>OY762290.1:125000-3673039 GCA_963665535.1 Christensenellaceae bacterium | reverse complement strand
GCTGGTAGCCTCCCTGTTGCGGGCGCGGCTGATAGCCGTCCTGTCGCGGCGGATAGTTTCCACCCTGCGGACGCGGCTGATAGCCGTTACCCTGCTGCTGGTAACCACCCTGTTGCGGGCGCGGCTGATAACCGTCCTGTCGCGGCGGATAGTTACCGCTCTGCGGACGCGGCTGGTAGCCGTTGCCCTGCTGCTGGTAACCGCCCTGTTGCGGACGCGGTTGATAGCCGTCCTGTCGCGGCGGATAGTTTCCGCCCTGCGGACGCGGCTGGTAGCCGTTGCCCTGCTGCGGATAATTTCCGCCCTGCTGCGGGCGGCGGCGGTCGTCCTGCGAGATGGCGTGCGCTTCATAGCCGCTGTTTGCCGGTTTCTTCGGCGCTTCCGGCGTGACGGCAGCGCTCTGCTGCTCCGGCTGCGCTTTGGGCTGCTCGGCTGCAACCGGCTGTTTCGCAGGCTGCTCCTCTGCTGCTTTTTGCGGTGCGCGCTGATCCGCGGCGATCGCTTCAGCGGCGGGCTTCTCCGCGCTGTTTTGCGTCGCATCCTGCTTTGGCGCCGCGCTTTCCTGTGCCGCGTTCGTTTCGGAGACGTGCTTTATCGTGTCCGGTGCTATCGCATCGGACTCCTGCTTCTTCGGCGTTTCAGCCTTGGAAGGCTGCTGCGGCAGTTCGTCTTCGTCTCTTCCTCCGGCGTGCGCGGCATGATCCTGATCGGAGTCCAGCAAGTCTCGCAGGCGCTCCATACGCTCGCGCTCCTCGCGCGCTTTACGCTGCTGCTCCTCCTTTTCAAGAAGGTCGCTCTCAGAATGGCGCACCGATACAAGCAGTTCTCCAACGGAGCTCTGCGTCAGCGTCAGCCTCTCCAGAAGCTCTTTTGTGGTCTTCTGAATTCCGTTTGCCGATTCGAGAAAATTGTTTTTTGCCATTTACGTCGTTACCCCCGCGTTTTTCGCCGTCCGCTTTGCAAAGGCGGATGGATGTTTGTCATATGATGTGTTTTCTCAGGCATCCAGCGGATGCGTTTTTACTTGTCTTTCGGTTCTGGTTCGGTTTGCGCCAGCGCGCGCCGTATCATCTGCGCAAACGCCTCGTCCGTCACCGCGGCAACCATGCGCCCCGGCTTTCCGATCCAGCGGCCGAGTTCTTCTACCTCGACCAGTTCAATGCCGCTGTATTCGCAAATATCGCGGTATTTATCCTTCGTGTTGTCCGAGGCGGTCGTGTCGATCAGCGCAATCTTCGCGTTCTTTGCGCGAAGCAACTTTTCGGTCACATAATCGCCGGACTTCAGGCGACCCGCCTTCATCGCGAACCCGATCGCGCTATTCAGCTTGCTGTTCATGATATTGTGCAAACTGCGCGCGCAGTGTGTCATAGGTTTCCGGCTCAATCTTCGTCTCCAGCGCGCGTTCCAGCGCGCGGGACTTGATTGCCTTTTCCAGGCATGTGCTCTTCTTACAAAGATAAGCACCCCGCCCGTTCGCGCGGCCCGTCGTGTCCAATACGACCGCGCCTTCCGGCGTTCGCACGACTCGAACAAGCTCTTTCTTGGGCTGCATCTCCCGGCAGGAGACGCACATCCGCATGGGAATCTTCTTCGCCAAGCGTTACGCCTCGCTTTCTCCCGTTTCGTCCTCGTGGTAGAAGGCGTCCATCGCCTCTTCCGCCTGAGACTGGCTCTTGATATCGATCTTCCAGCCGGTCAGCTTCGCGGCAAGGCGGGCGTTCTGGCCTTCTTTGCCGATGGCAAGCGAAAGCTGGCTGTCGGGCACGATGACCTTTGCGGCCTTCTCTTCTTCATTGATGTAGACCATCAGCACCTTTGCGGGGCTGAGAGCTTTCGCGATATAGACCGCCGAGTCGGAATCCCACTCGATAATGTCGATCTTTTCGTTGTGCAGCTCGTTGACGATGCGCTCAACACGCGCACCGCGCTGACCTACGCAGGCGCCGACCGCGTCCACCTGCATATCGGTAGAATGCATGGCGATCTTGGTGCGGAATCCCGCTTCGCGTGCGATGGATTTAATCTGCACAACTCCGGTCTGAATCTCCGGCACTTCCAGCTCAAAGAGACGCTTGACAAGGCCGGGATGCGTACGGCTGACGAGCACCTGGGGACCTTTGCTGTCCTTGCGCACTTCGAGCACATAGACCTTGATGCGGTCGTTGTTCTCGTAGGTTTCGCCGGGAATCATTTCGTTCGGGGTCAGGATGCCGTCCGTCTTGCCGAGTTCGACATAGACGTTGCCCTTCTCCACGCGCTGCACGATTGCGGTAAGCACTTCGTTTTCTTTTTCGACGTATTCCTCGTAGATCACGCCGCGCTCCGCCTCGCGGATGCGCTGCACGACAACCTGCTTGGCGGTCTGCGCCGCAATGCGCGAAAACTCCTTCGCCTTGACCTCTTCTTCGAGCACGTCACCCACTTCATAGAGCACGTTGACGCGCTTAGCATCCGTCAGCGAAATCTCGTTGATGGGGTTTTCGACCTCTTCCACCACCGTTTTGGAGGCGTAAATGCGAAACTCGCCGCTGCGCGGATCGATCTGCGCGCGCACATTTGCGGTCGCGCCATAATTGCGCTTATAAGCCGAGGTAAGAGCTGCTTCGATTGCGAGAATCAGAACATCTTTGCTGATTCCGCGCTCCTTTTCCAGCGCATTCAATGCTTCGACAAACTCTGTGTTCATCCTATCTACTCCTTAAAAATAATCCCTGTCGTTACAATTTCCTATGATCGCCGGGTTCCGGTCCGGCGTTGCTAACGCTGCTAAAAAACGATCTCCGGCCGCGCCAGCGCAATTGCCTTTCTCTCCAGCGTCATCTCGCCGGCCTCGAGGCGAACCACTACGTTTATTTCGTCAAAGCTGACCAGCTCGCCCACAAATTCTTTCTTCCCGTTCTTCGGCGCAAAGAGCTTGATCTCGATGCGTTTGCCAATGTTGCGGGTATAATCCGCGTCTTTTTTCAGCGGACGGTCGAGTCCCAGCGAAGAGACGGAGAGCATATACGCCTGTTCGATCGGATCCGCTTCGTCCAGCAGCGGATCGACCGCGCGGCTGACCCGCTCGCAGTCGTCAATATTCACGCCGCCTTCTTTGTCGATATACAGCGTGAGTACCCAATCGCCGTATTCCTTGATGAAATCTACGTCGCATAACTCAAACCCAAGCGCCTCAACGGGCTGCTTGAGTAATTGTTCCACTTTTTGTGCTGTGTTCAAATATCTTCCTCCAAATACGCTGCCAACTCGATTTGCTTCCGTGCAACAGGTGTTTTTCCTGTGCAAAAATCGATGTATTTCGGCTACAGGTGCTGAAAGAAGCACCCAATTCTATCAAACAACAAACCGTAACGGGTGATTTTCTCTCGCTAAATAGATTAAAAAGTACCCTTCAAAACGAAAGAGTGGGTTTTGCCCACTCTCCGCTAAAAGTTCAATCATCCAACAAAAGCATTATAGCAGTAATATTCTGCCTTTTGCAAGCGTTTTCCAGAAGTTACGTAGGATACGCGCTCGTATTCTCGGCTGCGTCGTTATTCGTCTGCCTGGGAAGCCGGATTCTCTTTGAAATGCACGTGGCAGCTGCGTGACCGCATAAAACGCCAGCGCGTAATAGGAAGTCAGCGTCGCAATGCCCCAGCACATAGAGATTATAGGGCTCGACATGCACGGAGAGGAAAGAAAGCAGCGAAAGCATCACGCCCGCCGCGAACAAACCCCGTGGCAATCTTGCCCGGCCACGCCGCGAAAACAACGACCTTACGCTTGGCAAGAAACACGCCGCCGATTACCATGAGCAGCTCTTTGAGCGCCATGAATAAAAACAAAACAAGATAGATTGGCTTGAGCTTGCCCACGTAGATGCAAACAAGCGCCGCCAGCGTCATGAGTTTGTCTGCGAGCGGATCGAGGAGTTTCCCGATGTTGGAAACCCAGCCGTGCTTGCGTGCGAGGTAGCCATCCAGCACGTCGGTAAGGAAGGCAGTCACGAATATGCACAGGGCAGGCAGATATCTGCCTGCCCGAAAGAGCATCACAAAAACGCCAACGAGAATGAGCCGTATTCCCGATAGAATGTTCGGCAGATGTCTCATACGTTATGCGCCAATGTCCTCCACATACAGCGTACGGACGCCATCGTCCCGCTGCGGTTCCTGTGCTTTGCGCTCCGCGGCTTCGCGCGCTTCAAAGAACTTAAGCGCAACCTGCGGGAAGAGTGCATAGCTGAGTACGTCTTCATCCTGGCGGATGTGATCCTTGATCTCTTCGCGATAGGATTCCAGCTCAGGCTTGAGCAGATCCGCAGGACGGCAGGTGATAACTTCGTCGTCACCAATGGCCATCTTACGCACTTCCTCGTTGACAGGAGCGGGCAGCTGGCCATATTCGCCGCGCAGCAGTGCGCGAGACTCCTTCGTGAAGACCTTGTAGCGTTCGCCGGAGATGATATTCATCACGGCTTGTGTGCCGACGATCTGGCTTGTGGGTGTGACCAGCGGCGGATAGCCGAAGTCTTTGCGTACGCGCGGCACTTCTTCGAGTACGTCGTAATATTTGTCGGATTTGCCCGCTTCTTTGAGCTGGGAGATCAGGTTAGAAAGCATGCCGCCCGGAACCTGATACAGCAGCGTGTTGGTATCCACACCCAGTGCCTTGACAGAGATCGTCCCGTCTTTGATCATGCGATCCGCAACGGGACGCATGATCTTCGCAGCTTCGGAGAGCTTGATCAGATCGAGGCCGGTGTCGCGTTCGGTTCCCTTAAGGGTAGCGACCAGCGGTTCGGTCGCGGGCTGTGCCGTGCCGTTGCCAAAGGGCGACAATGCGGTGTCCACGATGTCTACGCCAGCCTGCGCCGCCATGAGATAGACCATGTCGCCGGTGCCGGTCGTGTTGTGCGTATGCAGGTGAATCGGGACGCTGATCTCCTTCTTGAGGCGCGAAATGAGCGAATACGCGTCATACGGCAGCAGAAGGTTTGCCATGTCCTTGATGCAGATCGTGTCCGCACCCATCTGGACGAGTTCTTTGGCGAGCTTGACAAAGTAGTCCTCGTTATGAACCGGGGATACCGTGTAGCTGATCGCGGGCTCGCAGATTCCGCCGTACTTTTTGGTGAAGCGGATCGCGCTCTCGAGGTTGCGGGGATCGTTCAACGCATCGAAGATACGAATGACGTCAATGCCGTTTTCAATCGCCTCTTTGCAGAACTGCTCCACCACGTCGTCGGCATAATGCTTGTACCCCAAGATGTTCTGTCCGCGGAACAGCATTTGCAGCTTTGTGTTGGGCAGCGCTTTGCGAAGCGTTCTCAACCGCTGCCAGGGATCTTCGTTGAGGAAGCGAAGGCACGCGTCAAACGTAGCGCCACCCCAAACTTCCAGCGACCAGTATCCGATGGAATCGAGGATCTCGCAGGCGGGAAGCATATCTTCGGTGCGCATGCGCGTTGCAGCCAGAGACTGGTGCGCATCGCGGAAGATCGTATCGGTAATCAATAATTTGCTCATTTGGTTTTCTCCTTTGTGCGGCGCAGAGCGGGTCTTCATGGGCCCGCGCGCGTCACCACGGTGTTCTAAAAGGGAGCGCATGAAACGCCGGTTTCAGCCAGCGATTCGATGCGGGAGAATTCGCTTACTGAATCGAGCAGAGCAGATCGCCCGCGGAAACGGATGCGCCCTTCGCCACGGAGACACCGCGAACGGTTCCGGCAACGGGAGCAACGATGTCGCTTTCCATCTTCATGGCTTCCAGCACGAAGATCGTCTGGCCGGCCTTGACCGCTTCGCCTTCCTTCACGTTGACGCCAAGAATGGTTCCGGGCATCGGCGCGGTGACTTTGGCTGCGCCAGCAGGTGCTGCAACGGGTGCGGCTGCGGGTGCGGCTACGGGTGCGGGAGCGGCTGCCGGCTTCACGGCCGGGGCTGCTTTTCCGTCGATCTCTTCAACGGCTACTTCATACTGCGTTCCGTTCACATTAACAAGAAAATTGCGCATAATTACCTCCGATTATTTACTATATGTGAAATGTATTGTTCCGGCAAAAAATGGTTTGAGTCTTAGCCGACCTGCTTGATCGAGACGATGCGAAGGCCGGAAACATCCTTGCCCATCACTTCGGCGATGCAGCTGGCGACCACCGCGGCTAGTTCCGCGCGGTTTGCGATAGCGCTTGCGGGTGATGCGACCACAGCCGACGCTGTTTCTTCACCATAAAGGCGATCCTGCCGCGCGCGCACTGCTTTGAGAATCATAATCAGGGCGATCAGTCCCGCGAACACACCGAGGACGATCCATATCGTGTTGCTCATTCTAAGTACCTCCGCTGTATTGCTATTATCAAGGGAGGCCTAAGCCTCATCCTGTCCCTTGTGATATTGGTTCGACTAAACAGCTTGTGTTTCTGTCGATGATGCCGGTGCAGCAAAAACATTCTGAATCGGCTTAACGTAATCTTGCTGTGCGATCACAACCCGAGCGCATGCCTGAGGGATCGCATCTCGTCCGGCGTCAGGCGACGAATCTCGCCGGGTTTGAGTTCGCCGAGACTCAGCGGCCCGAAGCGTTCTCTCTTGAGGCGCAGTGTTCTATGCCCAATCGCTTCCAGCATACGCCGGATCTGGCGATTCTTGCCTTCGTGAATCGTGATGAGAAACGAGGTGTCCCCCGTCTTCGTCGGGCGAACTTGTGTCACCCGCGCGGGCGCCGTCATGCCGTCATCCAGCGTAACGCCGTTGACGAGAGAGGCGATTTCGGAAGGCTGAAGCTTTCCGTCGCAGATCGCATAATACGTCTTTTCCACCGAAAACTTCGGGTGCGTCATGCGATGGGCAAGCTCCCCGTCGTTGGTCATCAGCAGCAGTCCTTCGGAGTTGATGTCCAGCCGGCCTACATTATACAAACGTGCGGAAATGTCTTTGACGTATTCCTGCACCGTTGTTCTGCCCTGCGGATCGTCACTTGTGCTCACAACGCCTTTGGGTTTGTAGAGCATCAGCGTGATGAGTTCCTCTTCCTGTTTGATCGGCTTCCCGTCGAAAAGCACGGTGTCCTGATCCGGGTCAACGCTCATGCCGAGCGTTGCCGTTTCGCCGTTTACCGACACACGCCCCGCCGTAATGAGCTCTTCACTCGCGCGGCGAGAGGCGATACCGGCTTCGGCCAGATACTTCTGCAACCGCAACATCATCTTCGCATTCCTCGTGTTCTGTAGCATTCTTTGGTGTTCCGCATGTTCGGAGTGCGAAATGTGTTTGAATCCGAAATCGTCGCTGTTCACTGAGATTCGGTCGATTTCGATCGGTCAATACTGATAAAACATTGCCATATGCCACCAAATATAGTATAGTCCAAACTTTCCATAACCTTCAACTCTTTTTTTATCGGAATATCAGATTTTTCAAAAAATCTTTTACAAATTCCCTCTTTTCCCAAAGATTATACCAAAACAAAAGCCGCCGGGAAGAAAATCCGACGGCTTTGTCGTTCCTTAGATAAGCACACGATACGTGCTCCGGCGAAGGAGAACTCCTTACGAATTACGAAAATATTCTCGCGAGCGCCGTGCAAAGGCGAAAACCGATCTGATCGACAATCGCCAGCAGATAGCGCCGCAGCAAGAGTCCCGTGTCGGTCTGCCGCTGAAACGCATATTCTTCCAGTAGCGCGGAAAGCACGGTCTGCACCGCTCCAAAAAGGATGCCAAGCAGCAGATAGAGAACGGTAAACAGCGGCGGCACCGCGCCAAGCAGACCAGCGCAAATCACCGTAATAATACCGAGCAGCTCCACAAACGGCCAGGCTTTTTCCGCAAATTGCGTATCGCCCGCGCCGGAAATCTCGCGCATGGTCGCTCTGTTTCGCCGGATGGTGTCGCGCATCTCCCTCTGACCTTGTTGGATGGAGGCGATCACATCGCGCATGCGTTTTTTCGGTTGCTGATAGCAGACCGCATCCGGCAGCAGACGCGCGCTGTAGCCGCGCTTTTCGCCCCGCATCTTTTTATGAATGCGCATGAGCAAATCCGCACTCTCCGCCTTCGCCGCTTCCGAAAACCCGCCGTTCTCGAATACCGCGCTTTTTAAAAACGCGGCAAATGTACGGCTCAGCGGCAGATAGACGCCCAAATCCATATAGCCCGCGCGATTGATATAAAGCGCACTGAGGCGCTCTAAATACTGCTCATCCGTAAGAAGCGCGGTCTTCTTGCGCTCCGTTTTGTCCGGCTCTTCCCCAACGCGGGCAAACGAACCGATATACACACAGTCGGAATCGCTCACGAACGCGTAGACAGTCTTGAGCAGCGCGTCTTTTGTGAGCCGCAAATCCGGATAAACCGGCGCAATGATCGGGTAGGACGAAAGGTTCACTCCGGCGTTGAGCGCACCGGCAACGCTTCCATCCCTGCTATCGAGCACCACAAGGCGAACATCCTTCGCCGAGCGATAGATCGCCTCAATCCGGATCGATTTCAGTGTTTTTTTATACGGCTGGCGAAACGGTAGCAAGTGATACGCGTTGTTCAGGCTCGCCCATGCCTCGGCATGCGCGCTGTTCGCCACAACGATCAGCTCATATTGCTTGAAATCAAGCGACAGCAGGTTTTCCACCTGTTCACGTAAGCTCCCCGTTTCGCCTGCCGCGGGCAGAATCAGCGAAACCGGCATGATATGCTCGGAATCCTGAAATCTGCGGTAGTCTACCGAACGAAGGGAGCGAACCTGCTTTTTGAGCACTGCGGTCGAACGGGCGATGAGCAGCAATCTTACAACTCCGGTCAGAAACACGAGCGCAAGAAAACCATAACAAACGGAAGGCAGTGCCAAACGAACGCTTTGCAAGATGAAATCGAGTTGCATCTATACCACCTTCCCTTTCAAGAGAGCCGCTTGATCGAACGCAAAGCGCATCATTTCGAGCGCGAACTTGTCCCCCGTCTTCTCCACGCGCGCCATCAAAGCGTGTGCATCGGTCGCTTTTGCCAGAGACTCCGCCGCGCGGTAGCGAACCCACCACTCGCGATCGCAGAGCAGCTTGATCAGCGTCTCCTCGTTTTCCCGCTCACCAAAAGTGCCGAGCGCGGTTGCGACGACGGCGCGCATCTCCCAGCGCGGATCGGTTGCGCTCGCAAGAAGTTGCGGATAAGCCGCCTCGCAGCGAATTTGTCCTAGCGTGCGCGCGGAGTCGATGCGCGTATTGATGTGCCCCTGCGTCAGGTGCGGCAAAACAAGATCGCCCAAATCGTCATAGCACTTTTCGCCGATGGTCTTAATGCAGGTACGCCGGATATACGGATCGGAAGCCGAGGTGATCAGCTTTCTGCAAAGTTTCTTGAGGTCTCCCGTATAGACCGAGAAGATCTCTTCCAGTGTTCGAAACGAAAGCAGCGACGCAATCGTGTGATCCCGGCAGAGCGCGATGATGTCCCGCTCCGAGCCGAGCATGCAAAGCGTCAGCATGCCGATATGCTGCATCTGCGTTGTCGTGCGGCAGCAATAGATCTGCGTCACCACATCCGGTGTGTAGCGCTTGAGGTGAAGCACGCCGACGAGCTTGACCACGAGAGACCGCGCCTCCTCGTCCACCCCGTCCAGCAATTTTCGAAGATATGTGCCGTACCATTCGCTGTCCGCTTCCTGCTGTAGCTTGTCGAATGACGCTCCGGAGAGTTCCCCCGCCGTCTCCGCCATGACGATGAGTCCGCGCGCGGATCGAATCCCGCGAATATCTGCCAGCTGATCCAGCTTGCCTTCGGGATTCACCATCTCATAGATGTGGTTTTTCATTCGCTTTGCTTCCGCGGCGCCAGAGATCAGGCAAAGCAGCTGTTCGCGCAGCTTTTGCACCCTGCGGTTATCGACCGCGCGGGTAACATGCAGCAGCGCAAGCAGGATCAGGCCGAGGAGCAACAGCGCGCCCAGCGCGATATCGACTCCACCTAATAGCATCTGCAATATGCTCAAGTGCATCTCTCCTTCCACCGCCTCACCCCAACCGGGGATAATCCGTATGAAACCGTTTGTCTTACCCGTAAACGGATTCTTTCATCAAAACCCGGAGCGGAGCACGACGCGAATGTTTTCGTTCTCCGTCGAAGCATTCTCCAGAACGCGGATCAGCTTCAAGCCGTATTCGCCTAAATTCTGCTCCAGCAGCGGCGCAAAGCGCAGGATGATCTGCGTCGGTTCGCCGATTTCGCCCAGGCAGTCGTTCAGCGCGTCGAGGTTATTGCCGTACCAGTCCGGCAACCGCAAGCGCGCTTTCAGGTGCGCGTGCGCTTGTTCTCGAGTGGTCATCCGCCTTGCGTTCAACGCCAGGCGCATTTTGTGTTTCATCATCATTCACCCGCCGTTTCCTTACGGTTCGCCATAAAGCAAGTCGAAGGATTCATAGTGATCTTCCGTGTAGTAAATCAGGCCATCGCTGGAGAAAACGATTCGCTTTGCGCCGCGGCTGTCCTTGTGAAGCGTGTCGACGTCGCACTCGTAATACTGCCGCCCGCTCGCCTCGGGTAAAAGCCCTTCATTGTTGCCAAATCGATCGCCGCCGATGCATTTGCCGTAAGCATAGTCGTCCAGTCCGCCGCCGCTCCAACCCAGCGCACGCGCGTCGCTCTTGGTGATAAAGTTCTGCGGCAGATGCCCGTAGGTATAGAGATACAGGCTCACGTCGTCCTTGCTTGTGTATTCGCCCGCTTCGTCAATCGTGACAGGCGTTGCTTCCGGCTGCGATGTTGCTGTATCGCTTGGCTCGGCAGTCGGTTTTGCGGTCGCAATCAAATCGTTACCATCCAGCAGAGCGAGTCCGCCGGATTGCTGCGCCTGTGCCTGCGTGAGCGTTTCTGTGGATTGCGGGCCGAGCGCGTTGGTCAGCCAAATCAGCGCCACGACGGCGAGAATGACCAGTAGGATCGAAAGAGCGCGTTTGTTCACTCGTGATTCCCTCTCTTGTATGCCGGACAACGTAGTCTCTCCGGCGTTGTGAATATGATTCAGTCGATCATGGACACCTGATAGAGCTGCGCGTAAAGCCCGTTGAGCTGCAACAATTCCTCGTGTGTGCCCCGCTCGCGAATGCCGTGTTCGTCCAGCACGACGATCTCGTCCGCGTGCTTCACGGTGGAGAGCCGGTGCGCGATGACCAGCGTCGTGCGCCCGCGCGAAAGCTCCTCAAACGAATGCTGAATGTCGTGCTCCGTGACGGTGTCCAGCGCGCTGGTCGCCTCGTCCAGAATCAGTACGGGTGGATTCTTGAGAAACAGTCTCGCGATGGAGACGCGCTGCTTCTGTCCGCCGGAGAGCATGATCCCCCGCTCGCCGACCTGCGTGTCGTATCCATCCGAAAACTGCAAGATCTCATCGTGGATATGCGCGCGCTTTGCCGCGGCAATCACTTCCTCGTCCGTGGCGTCGATGCGCCCGTATCGGATGTTTTCCATCACGCTGCTGGCAAAGAGAAACACGTCCTGCTGCACGATGCCGACATTCTGGCGAAGGGATTTCATCGTGATGTCCCGCGTGTCGATGCCGTCGATCGTAATGCTTCCGCTACGCTGCTCGTAAAAGCGCGGAATCAGGTGGCAAAGCGTCGTCTTGCCGCCTCCACTCGGGCCAACCAGCGCGAGCGTTTTGCCCGCGGGAATGTCGAGGTTGATATGCGAAAGCACGCTCTTCCCGCTCTGATAAGCAAAGGTTACGTCGTCAAAGCAGATGTCGCCGCGCACGTTTTTCAGCGTCTTCGCGTTCGGGTGATCCTTGATCTCCGGCTCGATCTCCATAATTTCGCAAAAACGCGAAAATCCCGCCATGCCAAGGATATACACCTCCGTAAAGGAAGCGAGGCGTTTCAGCGGCTGAATAAACGCTGCGATGTAGAGCGAAAACGTAACAAGCAAAATCGGATCAAGGCTGCTCTTGTAGATCAGGTATCCGCCCAGCGCCAGCACGACGAGGTTGAACATAGCGATGAAAAACTCCATCCCGCTGTTGAAAAACGCCATGTAGCGATAGAATCCATCCTTCGCGTGGACAAACTTCGCGTTGCCGCGGTCAAACTTTTCCCGCTCATATTCCTCGTTGGTGAACGCCTTTGCCACGCGCGCGCCGGAGATGGAGGACTCGATATCCGCGTTGATCTCGGCAACGCGCTCCTTCACCTTCAGTGAAGCGTTTCGCATCTGAGCACGCAGCCGCACGATGTAGTAAGCCGCAACCGGAACGATGCACAGAAGCGCCAGCGCAAGACGCCAGTCCACAAACATCATCACGATAAACGCACCGATCACCGTCGTGCCGGAGATCAATACATCCTCCGGGCCGTGATGCGCCAGCTCCGTGATGTCAAACAAATCCGTCGTCATGCGGGACATGAGTTTGCCAGTGCGGACTTTGTCGTAAAAACTGAAGGAGAGCTCCTGAATATGCGAAAATATATCCCTGCGGATATCCGCCTCCATGCGAACGCCCAGCACGTGCCCCCAGTAGTTGATGATAAAGAGCAGCAGCGCGCGAATGATGTAGGCAAAGAACGCGGCGGCGATGAGGCCGACAAACACGCGCACCATCGCGTGATCGATCGCCATTTGCGGCAGCAGCGTACGCAGAATGTACTGCGTCAGCATCGGGTAAGCGATGTCGATGACCGAAACCAGCACCGCGCAGGATAAATCCAGTATGAGCAGCCCCTTGTGCGGGCGATAGTAAGCAAAAAAACGTTTCAATTTACTCATGTTCACATATTAGCAGAACACAGGTTTAATATCAACCGCCGCTGTGTTTTGCGCGCGTTAACCGATGTTCGGCGTTGATAAAATGATAAGAATGCGATACGCTGTATGCTATGGAACATGTGATTCATACCATTCCTCCGATCGTTTCACCAGAGAGCGAACTGCTGATTCTCGGTACAATGCCCTCGCCGAAGTCGCGCGAGCAGGCGTTTTATTATGCGCACCCGCAAAACCGCTTCTGGCCCGCGCTCGCGCTCGCGCTGGACGAGCCCGCGCCAGCCTCGCGCGAGGAAAAGATTGCGCTGATCTTGCGCCACCGACTCGCGCTTTGGGACGTGCTGTATTCCTGCGACATCACGGGAGCCAGCGACGCCAGCATCAAAAACCCGGTGCCAAACGAAATTCCCGCGCTGATTGCGTCCAGCCGGATATCGCGCGTGCTTTGCACGGGCGCTACCTCCGCGCGGCTGTATACGCACCTCGTCTTTCCGCAAACAAATCTCCCCTGCGAAATCCTGCCTTCGCCCAGCGCGGCAAACGCGCGCATGCGGTTGGAGGACTTGGCAAGGGAATATAAAAGGGTGATCTTACAATATAAATAGATCATTTGGTGGGATGAATTTTACTTGATTAACCTACCGCCAATACCAGGCTGATGGAAATGCTAGGCTTTTCATCAGCCTTTCTTTTAAGTGTAATCGCGGTTCCAAACCCTTCTCTTGGATAGACAAAGAATTTTTCACTTTCGTCCGTACCATTGACGAAATCATCACAGAGTTGAATTGCTTCGTTGTAGCTGACACCTGAATACGCGTCAATTGCTTCGTCTTTATTTTCTGTCGTAAAAGTAAAGCAACGCGGACAAGTATGCCGCTTTCATAGAAATTTAGCTGCTATATGGATTAAAAAGGTGAAATCTGACGGAAAGCATTGTCTTTTCGTCAGTTTCTCTTTCAAAAGTCACCGCAAACGCATTATCGTCTTCTGGAGAAATGTAAATGTATTGTTCTGTTTCGTCGCCTTCAATGAACTCCCGGCAAACCTGCAGCGCGCCATTATATGTTTCGCTTGTGATTGGCTCAAAAGACTCGTCTTTGTTTTGCGTCATTTTAGGCGCAAATTCATCCATCACAAAAGCAAGAAGCGGCTCTAAGTACACAGTTTCATTCTCCCTGCCGGAAAGTTCCTGCTCAAATTTCAGAGAAACAATCCGAGAGTTACTTCCGCGCCCGTAGAGAGAATAGCTGCACAAAATCTTGCTCCCGTCTTCGCAAGCAATCGGAACAATTCTTTTCCCCGAATTGTCACGCGCTGATCCTTCTCCATCAAGATCCATCGACATTCCGTATTGCGCCATCTTCTCATTGAACAACTCTTCAAATTGCTTCGGCGTTTTCTTATATGGTTCCGTCGGTGGAATATAGCCAAGAACACAGCTGCCGAATACATAGACAACAAACGGAAAAAAGATTGCCAGTAAAATGACCTTTGCGAGTTTGTCTCTTTGCACACCGTTTCCCCCAAAGTATTTTTTACCTTTATAGCTTATTGCATTACTGTTAAATCTATCTTTATTGTCAACATTATAGTATAATACAAACAAATTTTCGTTTCGGAGTGTTAGTCATGCGAAAAACACTAAAGATATTAGGTATTGCGATAGCCTCCGTAATCCTACTGGTTATCATTGGTCTTATCACGCTAATGCTGTATTTCAATCATGTAGCGCCGCTTGAGAACCGGCCTCTCGGCGAGAGCACCTCACCGGATGGCAAGCACGTTTGCGTCGTATTTGTTTCCGACGGCGGAGCCACTACGCCATATACTGTTGTTGCTCAAATAAGCGGCACATGGATCATCGGCAAACGAACCGTTTATGCCGTGGATAATATCGAGGATGCAGATTTTCATTGGGTAGATGATCGCACAATCCGAATCAATGGCGTATCGCTGGATATCTACAAAGACTATTATGGCGGTGATATCTACGATTTGGAGCCAAAATAGCGTTACAACTTTAACGATTCCACAAATGAAATCTGACGGAGAGCGTTGTCTTTTCGTCAGTTTTTCTTTTTCTTTATTCTACGAAGCCTAACAGCCCTTGTAAATGTTTCCTACATATTTATGCTGTAACCGTTGAAAAAACGCTTGCGCGGGGTTATATTTTTCGCACTCACCATCCAATTATGCAAAATACAATCGATTTCCGGTTGTCTAATTGTGAACAGTTTGTTATGATAGCAGCATGGAAAATTCGCTCAGCCGCGTCTTCCTTGCTCTCAAGGGACTCGATGTCAAATGCAACGTACCGCTCTCCACACTGACGAGCTTCCGCATCGGCGGCCCGGCAGCGATGGTGATGCGCCCGCGCAACGCAGAGGACATCCGCAAAACGATTCAGGCTTGCAGCCAGTTCGTTACCCCTTATTGCATCCTCGGCAACGGCACCAATGTGCTGGCTCCAGACGCGGGCTATCCGGGCGTAATCATCCGCATCGATACGCCGCTGACCACGCCGCTGTTTGTGGACACCACCGTCACCTGCACCGCGGGCACGGCGCTCTCCGTCCTCGCGCGCGAAAGCGTCAATATGCGCCTCATGGGCTTCGAAACCCTCGGCGGCATCCCCGGCACGGTCGGTGGAGCGGTCGCGATGAACGCGGGTGCTTACGGTGCGGAGATTCGGCACCTCATCAAGAGCGTCCGCATCCTCAAAAACGGGCGCGTACTGGACGTAGATACAAAAAAAACCGACTTTGGCAACCGCACGAGCAAATATTCTGCGCCGGAGGTCGTCGTCCTCTCCGCAACGTTTCAGTTGGCTCCCGACGACGGCAGCGCCAAAGAGCGCATGCTTGAAACCACCCGCCAGCGCAAGGAAAAGCAGCCGCTTTCGCTTCCGAGCGCGGGCAGCGTATTCAAGCGCCCGAACGGCAGGTTTGCAGGCGCTTTGATTGAAGGCGCGGGGCTAAAGGGCTTCTCCGTCGGCGGCGCGCAGGTCAGCCCCATGCACGCGGGGTTTATCGTCAACAACGGAAACGCAAGCGAGCGGGATGTGCTGGAGCTCATCTCCATCATCCAGCAGCGCGTGTATGACGAAACAGGTGTTCAGCTGGAGCGCGAAGTAAAGCTGCTCAGCGAGCTGTAAATTTTGACTACGCAATTGCCGTTCCCGATGGAACGGGTGAAGGTAACGCAAATGTATTTATTAATCGTAACCGGTCTCTCCGGCGCGGGAAAATCGCTTGCTCTTCGTTGCTTGGAAGAGCAGGGTTATTTTTGCGTCGATAATCTTCCCTCCTCCATGCTGCAGGAATTCGTCCATATCTGCAGCAAGGCCACGCCCGCAATTCAAAAGGCCGCGGTCACCATCGACAGCCGCGAGAGCCTTCTTTCGCGCTCCTCCGCCTCCATCACAGCCGCGTTTGACGCGCTGGACGCGCCATACGAAATCCTGTTTTTAGATACGCGGGACGATGTGCTCATGCAGCGCTATAACGAGGTGCGCCGCCGCCATCCGCTGGGCGAGGCGGGAGACGCCGCAACGGGCGTCAAGCGCGAGCGGGTGTTTTTGCAATCGTTGCGAGACCGCGCGAACTACATTCTCGACACGAGCGACGTCAAGCCGAAGGATTTCCCCGGATTGATCGAAAAGGTGCTTCCCGAATACGAGTGCAAGTGCATGACGCTGCTGTTTTGCAGCTTTGGCTATAAGCGCGGCGTGCCCGTAGACGCGGACTTCGTGCTGGATATGCGCTTTATGACCAACCCATTCTACATCCCAGAACTGCGCGCGCTCTCCGGCCTTGATGCGCCGGTGCAGCAGTTCGTGTTGGCGCAACCCTCCGTGAAGCCGTTTTTTGACGGTGTGGAGGAGATGCTCAAGAAATTAATCCCGCTCTATGAAGAGCAGGATAAGCACATCCTGCGCGTTTGCTTCGGCTGCACAGGCGGTCGCCATCGCTCCGTCGCCGCGGCGGAAGAGATGGCGCGGCGGTTTGTGGACAGCGGCATGAACGTTCGCATCTATCACAGGGACTTGACGACGGAAGCCGCGGATATCCACGAGCGCTTTGAAAACGGTTGACGCTTGAAAATGGCTGATGTTTTGTGAATCGTTCTCTTAACGCCGTAAGGCGTTTTTTTGATTCAGCGAAAATGTCAATCTGTTTTTTACTGACGCAACCCGGCAAATCGTTTATAATAAGAAACAGAATCGCATTGCGATCGGTAAAACAAACTAAAAAAGATTCGGAGCAGCCATGTCGTTTTCCAGCAGCGCAAAAGAAGACCTCGCCAAGATCCGGCTCAAGTCGGATTCTGTTCGTCTTGCCCAGCTTGCGGGGCTTGTGCATACCTGCGGCGCGCTGACGATCGGTCGCGGTCGCGGCGCGGCGTTTACAACCGAAACGCTCGCCGTCGGCAAACTCATCGTCTCGCTTGCCGACGCGCTCTATTCGCTGGAACCAACGATTGAACTCAGCGAACGGGAGCGCAGGCGTCCGCTGACGCTCATTACTCTGGTTGGCGACGACGCGGAAAAGCTGCTCCTCGACACCGGACTTCTCACCAACGAATCCGGCGAGTTCTCAATTGGAGAGACGGTGCCGGTTCGATTGCTTTCAGACGACGATTGCCGGCGTGCGTTCCTGCGCGGCGCTTTTTTAGGCAGCGGTTCCTGCACAAACCCGTATCGCGGCTATCATTTGGAGATCGTCGCTCGCTCAGAGGCGTTCGCCGCGCAGTTGATCTCCGTGCTCTCCGCCTTCGGGCCGGAGGCGAAGACCATGCTCCGACGCGAAAAACCGATCGTCTATCTCAAGGGCGACGATGTCTCCGCGTTTCTCGCGCTCATCGGCGCCAGCGGTTCCGCGCTGAAGTTTGAGAGCGCGCGCGTCGAGCGGGATTTTCGTAACTACGTCAACCGCACCACCAACTGCGAAACCGCAAACATCGAAAAGACGGTGCTCGCCTCGACCGAGCAGATTGGTTCCATCGAGATCATCGAGGAGTATATGGGGCTAAACCGCCTGCCTGCGCCTCTTTATGAGGCGGCGCTGCTTCGGCTCAACCACCCGGAAGCGACGCTTGCCGAGCTGGCCGAGCTCGCCGAAATCGGCAAAAGCGGCATGAACCACCGTCTGACCAGGCTGGTTCGCATCGCAAAGGAGATCCGTCATGGGTAATTTCACGCATCTGCATGTTCATACGCAATATAGTCTGCTCGACGGCGCCGCGCGCATTCCCGATCTGGTCGCGCGCGCAAAGTCGATGGGACAGACCGCGCTCGCCATCACCGACCACGGCGTGATGTACGGCGTAATCGATTTTTACCGCGCCTGTAAAAAGGCGGACATCAAGCCCGTCATCGGCATGGAAACCTACGTTGCCCCCCGTTCCATGCGGGATCGCGAAGGCTCGCAGGATCGCGAATACGCGCACCTGATACTGCTTTGTAAAAACGAAACAGGCTACAAAAACCTCATGATTCTCTCCAGCGAGGCGTTTCTGCACGGCTTCTATTACCGCCCGCGCATCGACTATGAGCTGCTGGAGCAGCACTGCGAAGGGCTTGTTTGCCTCTCCGCCTGTCTCGCGGGAGACATTCCGCAGGCGCTGCTTGCGAATAATTATGACCTCGCGCTCCATCACGCCAAGCGCCTGCAGGGCATGTTTGGCGAGGATTTCTATATCGAGCTGCAAAACCACGGCATCCCGGAGCAGATTCAGGTGTTGCCGGGCTTACGAAAGATCGCAGCCGAGATCGGCGCGAAGTGCGTGGCCACCAATGACGTACACTATGTCTCCCCCGACGACGCGGAGGCGCAGGATGTGCTCCTCTGCATCCAGACCCAGCGCTTTGTGGACGAGCCGGATCGCATGCGCATGGAGGGAGAGCAGTTTTACCTCAAGAGCGAGGAAGAGATCCGGCGCGCGCTGCCGGAAGATGCGGAGGCAGTTGAAAATACCGCCGAAGTGGTCGCAAAATGCAATCTCGAAATCCAGTTCGGCATCCGCCGCATGCCGGGCTTTACCGCGCCCGACGGGCTGGACAACGTCACCTATCTGCGTAGACTCTGCGATGAAGGCATGGTAAAAAAGCTGCCGGAGGCGGATACAGAAGCGCGCGAGCGGCTCCAATACGAACTCGGCGTCATTGAGCAGATGGGGTTTGTGGACTACTTTCTCATCGTTTGGGATTTCATCCATTACGCAAAGATGCGCGGCATCATGGTAGGTCCGGGTCGAGGTAGCGGCGCGGGCAGTCTCGCGGCGTATTGCCTCGACATTACGGACGTTGACCCGCTGAAATACAATCTGTTGTTTGAGCGTTTCCTTAATCCGGAGCGCATCAGCATGCCGGACTTCGATATCGACTTTTGCTACGAGCGGCGGCAGGAGGTCATCGACTACGTCGCGGCGAAATATGGCGATGGTCACGTCAGCCAGATCATCACGTTTGGCACCATGGCGGCGCGCGCGGTCATCCGCGACGTGGGCCGTGTGCTGCGCGTGCCGTATGCGGACGTGGACAAGCTCAGCAAGATGGTTCCCTTTGAGCTGAATATGACGCTGGAGCGCGCGCTGACCATCTCCCCCGACCTCAAGGCGCAGTATCAGAGCGACGAGACGACGAAAAAGATCATCGATCTTTCGCTCCGTCTCGAAGGCTTACCGCGCCATAGCTCGACCCATGCGGCGGGCGTTGTGATCTCCAGCGTGCCGATTACAGACGTGGTTCCGCTGCAGGTCAACGATTCGGTCGTCACCACCCAGTTCCCCATGACCACGCTGGAAGAGCTGGGACTCCTCAAGATGGACTTCCTCGGCCTTCGCACGCTCACGGTGATTCGCGATACGCTCGGCTTTATCGAGGAGGACGGAAAGCCGGTACCGGATCTCAACCGACTGCCGTTTACGGACGAAAAGGTGTATCAAATGATCGCGGCGGGCGACACCGACGGGGTGTTCCAGTTGGAATCCGGCGGCATGCGGCAGTTCTTGCAGCAGCTCAAGCCGGACTGCTTTGAGGATCTCATCGCCGGAATCTCCCTCTATCGTCCGGGCCCGATGGAGCAGATTCCGCGCTACGTCAAGGGCAAACACAACCCTGGCAGCGTCGCATATCTGCATCCGCTCTTAGAGCCGATCCTCTGCACCACCTACGGCTGCATGGTCTATCAGGAGCAGGTCATGGAGATCGTGCGCGCGCTGGCAGGTTATTCCTATGGGCGAAGCGACCTTGTGCGCAGAGCGATGAGCAAGAAAAAGCACGACGTGATGGCGAAAGAGCGCGAATACTTTATCCACGGGACGGATGGCGTGGTCGGCGCGGTCGCAAACGGCGTGCCGGAACCGGTCGCGAACCAAATCTTCGACGAGATGATGGATTTCGCCTCCTACGCGTTCAACAAATCCCACGCGGCGGCCTACGCGGTACTCGCATACCGCACCGCATACCTGAAATACCACTACCCGGTCGAGTTTCTAACCGCCTTGATCAACAGCTTTTTAGGCTCGGTGGACACGGTCGCGAGCTATGTCTACAGCGCCCGCAACCACGGAATCAAGGTGCTTCCGCCTGACGTGAACTTCTCCCGCGCGCGTTTCGCGCCGGAAGACGGCGCAATTCGCTTCGGCCTTGCCGCCGTGCGAAACGTCGGCGGCGCGGTCATGGAGGCGATGGTGCAGGAGCGCACGGAAAACGGAACCTTTACCGATTTTTTCAACTTTTGCGACCGTGTGGACGGCCTCAACAAGCGCATGCTGGAGGCGCTGATCAGCGCGGGCTGTTTCGACAGCATGGGCGGCAGACGCGCGCAATACCTCGCGGTATACGAGCGCGCACTGGATGCCTCCGCCGCGCTCAAAAAGGCGCGCGGGTCGGGCCAGATGTCGCTCTTTGACCTGGACGGCGGAGATACGCTGCAAAGCGCGCAGATTCCGCTGCCCAACGCACCGGAACTTTCGCACCAGATCATATTGGTCAAGGAGCGCGAATCGACGGGCCTCTACCTCTCCGGCCACCCGCTGGACAACTATCAAGATCAGCTCAAGAAGCTCAAGTATACGATTGACGAGCTCGCGGAAGCGGATGGCACGGGCCGGGTCAAGGACGAAGAGCAGGTTATCGTCGGCGGACTTTTGACGCAGTGTAAGCAAAAGCCAACGCGCGCGGGAACCGGGCTCATGGGTTACGCGGTGCTGGAAGGCATCACAGGCAGCGTGGAAGCGGTGCTGTTTCCGCGAACGCTCCAACAAGCGGGCTCTCTCTTTGTGGACGACGCGCCGGTGCTCGCGCGCGGAAAGCTTAATATTCGCGAGGATCGCACCAATTCGCTGCTCATCGACGAGCTCAAGCCCCTTGGCGAAGCGAACCGCACGCTCTTTATCCGCTTTGAATCTCTTCCCGACGATCTCATGCAGCGCACCTGCGCGTTTTTGAAACGCTATTCCGGCGAAACGCCGGTCGTGCTCTACGACGCAGCGAAAAAACTTGGCAAAGGCGTGCCAAAGGAGTATCATGTCGCAATTACGGATGCGTTTCTTGCCGCGGCGGAGGATCGCTTCGGCAAAGACTGCGTCAAAGTAAAATAACGCTTTCCAAAACACAAACTCTCCCGCGCGTAACCCGCGCCGAAAGGATATCCAATATTATGGCACAAAAACTACGCCCTCCCGTTGAGAAAAACGACGATCTCGTCGTCACCATCGAATCTCTGACCAACGAAGGCCAGGGTGTTGCCCGAGTGGAAGGCTTTGCCGTGTTCGTCATCGGCGCGCTCGCGGGTGAGGAAGTCAAAGCGCACGTCATCAAGGTGCAGTCCACCTTCGCCATCGCCAAAACAATGGAGATTCTCAAGCCCTCGCCGGATCGCGTAACCCCCGCCTGCCCGGTCTTTGCGCAGTGCGGCGGCTGCACACTCTGGCACCTGAGCTATCCCGCGCAGCTCCGGCAAAAGCAACAGTGGGTGCAGGACGCGCTCTCCCGCCTCGGCGGGTTTTCAAACGTACCCATGCAGCCGATTATCGGCATGGAAGACCCGACGCGCTACCGCAATAAGGGCAGTTTCCCCTTCGGCATAGTCGGCAACGGCGCCGTGTTCGGTTTTTATGCGGAGCGCAGCCACAGGCTTGTGCCGTTCTCCGATTGCCCGATTCAGGACGAGCGGATTGTGGATGCGGCTCGCAGAGTTGCCGCCTGGGCAAACGCCTGCGGCGTTCCCGTCTACGACGAGACCACGGGCGAAGGACAGCTTCGGCACGTCGTCGCGCGGACGACGGCTGAGGGTGAGCTGATGGTCACGGTTGTTACGAAGGGACAGCTCAAAAAGAAGAACGATCTGCTGTCGTTCCTTGAGGATTGCGACAGCGTTTGGCATAACGAAAACCCGAAGCAGACCAACGTCGTCTTCGGCGATAATTTCACGCTGCTCGCGGGCAAACCGGTGCTGACCGAGACCATTGGCGAAAAGCGCTTCTCCGTGAGCCCGCAATCGTTTTTGCAGGTCAATCGCGTGCAAACGCAGGCGTTGTATGAAACCGCGCGTGAATTTCTCGCGGCAAAACCCACCGAAACCGTCGTGGACGCGTACTGCGGCGTCGGTACCATTTCGCTTTTTATCGCGGAAGATTGCGCGCGCGTGGTCGGCATCGAGCAGGTTGCGCCCGCGATTGAGGACGCAAAGGCAAACGCCGTGGCAAACGGCGTCAAGAATGTTGAGTTCATTTGCGGCAACGTAGAGGATGTGCTCCCCCGCCTGCTTACGCGAGAAGAAAACGTGGACGCGATCGTGCTCGATCCGCCGCGCAAAGGTTGCGAAGAAGCCGCACTGGAAGCCATCGCAAAGAGCACGGCAAACCGCGTGGTCTACGTCTCCTGCAACCCCGCCACGCTTGCGCGCGACTGCAAGTATCTAGCCCAGCACGGCTTTACCCTCTCCGCCGTCCGTCCCGTGGACATGTTCCCGCAGACGTGCCATGTGGAGACTGTGGTGGCAATGACGCGAGCATAGGTGGAGAATACAGAACTATTGTTATGCAAGAAATACTATTTGCAGGAAAATGGAAAGGCTGGTTTAGAATGGGCTTCTTGGATAATTTATTCAAGAAAAAGAACACAGAGCTAATTTGTCAATTTCAGGATGTATTCGACCTTATGGAGGAATCAGTTCGTATTGATGCACCTATCACAAGGTTGATCATTCGAGTTGATAATCAGGTCCATAAGATTGGAGTTTCGGCAGATATGACCCGTGGAGGGAAGTATTTTGATATTATCTATTACTTTGATGAAAATGAATGTAATTCGATTTCCGAATTAAAGGCACTATTACCATATTCTTCAAGTGATGAAGTCACTGTCATCAAGGATGAAGATGTGGGAGACCCGCATAGCAATACACTTTTATCTGAAAGAGAACACCATCGTTAATCAACAGAGTATTTGATGAAACAAAAAAACGATTGATTGGTGATAAGGACTTCAACTCAACTTATCAACTGGTCATGGTGCGATAAGGTTGGCATATTTTCCGTTACTAGCAGGTAGGTCGATATATTCCCGGTAACCGGAATGTATAGTGGTTATGTTCCCCACGGCCGTTATAAGCAGTTGATTTGTGCCTGTGGACGAGCAGACATTCAAGCTGTTCTCTCGCACGATGTAGAGACGGTGGTTTTCATGCCCCGAACAAATGTGTAGCTATAGAATATTTATCCGTGTGACAAATCGGGATAAACTTGATTTGCGCAGATATAAATTTTGAATCATGAACGCAGGGTAACTATGAATATTGATGATAAAATACAATTCGGGGAATACACTTGGCGTGTGCTTGCATTACAACATGACAGAGCACTGATTATTACTGATAAAATTATCGAACAGCGTTCTTATCATAAAGATTATGTTGAGATTACTTGGGCGGATTGTTCGCTGCGCGAGTATCTCAATACTGAGTTTTATAACAGATTCTCGGATGAAGAGAAAGCAAGAATTATCCCAGTGATGAATAAAAATCCCGACAACCCTTGGTTTGGTACGGTTGGCGGGCGCGACACTGAAGACAAGATATTCATACCCAGCCTGGAAGAACTAGCATGTAAATACTTCGGTGACAGTAGCGCGCTGTTATACAATCCGAGAAAAGGCCAACGATATTGGTATGAACGGAAAGACAAAAACAACAGCAATCGAATAGCAATCGATGAAGCAAAGAATTTCTGGTGGTATTGGATTCGCACCCCTGGTCGATTCAGCGTGAAAGCGGTATACGTTTTCCCTGATGGTAATATTGGCATTCATGGCAATAATATAAAGATAGGCAACGTCGCCGATGGATATTGTGCAGGCGGTGTTCGGCCGCTTATGTGGATTACTATTTAATCGGTTTGCATTGTGGTGTTGACATACTCGTTGCTGAGGGTATATCTGTTCCCTTGTCCCGCTAGGTTTTTGTGTGTTTCCTAACACGACTGGAATCGGTATTGTTGCCTTAAGGCAGGTGATGACGGTGGTGTTGATAGTGCGGTGCGATTGATATCGCCTTCATGTTTATAAAGATCACCAGTCGAAAGGAATTTTTTACGAATGAGAATTGAGAACGTCGCCATTGTTGGAATGGGTGCGCTTGGCGTGATGTATGGCGACTTTTTTACCGCAAAGCTCGGCAAAGAGCACGTCGAGTTTGTCGCCGACAAGGCCAGAATCGATCGTTTCCAACAGGAAGGCATGTTTTGTAACGGACACCCGTGCGATTTTGCAATAGCGGACGAAGCGGAAACAGGACGACCCGCGGATCTGCTGATCTTCGCCGTTAAGGCAACCGGCTTACAAACCGCGATCCATACGGTTCGAAACAAGGTATCCCGAAACACGATCATCCTGTCTCTGCTCAACGGAATCACAAGCGAGGAAATCATCGGAAAAGCGTATGGAACGGATCCGATTCTTCATTGCATCGTTCAGGGCATGGATACGATCAAAGAGAACAATAAAGTGACCTATGCGCACTTCGGGCAAATCTATCTTGGCATCCACGAAGAAAACGAAGTGAAAAAACAGAATTTGCAAGCCGTGGTGGATTTGTTCGACCGGATCGATTTGCCTTACGCCGTAGAAGACGACATCCTCCGCAGGATGTGGTGCAAACTCATGCTCAACGTCGGCGTGAATCAGTCCGTCATGATCTACGAAGGCACCTACGAAACGGTGCAACGGCCCGGAAGCGCGCGCGATTTTATGCAGGCCGCCATGCAGGAAGTCATTCTGGTTGCGCAAAAGGAGAATGTTCCCATCACGCAAGCGGATTTTGATGAATACTTACAACTCCTCGATACCCTCAGCCCCACCGGTATGCCCTCCATGCGGCAGGACGGTCTGGCGCATAGAAAGTCCGAGGTTGAGTTGTTTGCGGGCACGGTCATCGCTTTGGCGGAAAAACACGGAATCGACGCGCCGGTGAACCGGAAGATTTACGAAACAATTCTTGAGATAGAGCGCGCGTATTAGCGGAATGCAGTATTAAGTGATATGTCTATCCTGCTATCGATAGTAACGCGCTCTCTTCACTCCCGGGACTCCGTTTAGTTTCAAAAAAAGAACTCGCGCTGTAATAAATTCGCCTCATCAAGGTCAATTGCTGTTTCGTTTGCGCTTTTTTGCATTGTAACGTTTTTCAAAAAGTATGCGTTGTTTCGTGCAGCCTTTCAGACATGGTTCCGCAAGCGTACTATGCGGGATGCTGTGTGTATTTGAACGTCAAAATATAAAAAAATATATAAGAATAATTGTAAATCAAACCAAATAAATATATTCTGGTTGTGATAGCATACTCTATCAACGGGCTGAGGTAGTATCCTAACGTGAATGTTTGAGCGTGAAATGATTGCATGTCTTTAAATTCTACAATTCGGAAGACTAGTCGGAGGGAAACCGTTATGTGGAGTGCGAAAAGAATTAAGCACTTGGTTGATGTCAGCCGCACTGTGGTTGCCCGGGAGAAAAATCAACCGGATAGCGGAAAACTGAAAACGCCTCATTCGTTTATTGTTATGTGTTGCATCGCGATCGTTGCTTTTTCAGGGGTAGGGATTTGGTTCATTTATGATCTTCAATTAAGCTATGCCAAAATCTTAAAAGACCGGGAAAATCTTGCGGTTCAAACCAGTGAATTAATGAGTCAACGCTTTTTAACCACGCTTACCGCAGCCGACTATGTATTGCGAGATATCATCACCAAAGTTCCCGGTGACGAGCTGAACTTAGCCAGCACAAATCAGGAAAGTCAAAAGCAACTTACGGCATTGGTGCGGGAAAAACTGGACACGTTGCCGAATGTTTACGGCCTCGGTTTTCTTGATCAGAAATGTATTTTTGTCGCCGCAGCAGATGAGAATATCGTCGGTATACAAAGCAATTCGAAATTGAATGCGCAACCCGGGCAGGTTTTGGAGAGAAAAACATATGTTGAGTATGTTCCCGCTAAAAAATCGGCAAACAAAGAGCCCGCAATACTGGTTTCGCGTCCGATTTTATCCGATAAAGGCGAGTTTGAGGGAGGCGCGCTTGCAGCGATTATGCTAAGCACCGCTCAAGATTGGATTCAGACGTATAAAATCGGTCAGTATGACACCATAACCATGCTCGATGATCATGGGATTCTGCTGGCCCACAATCCGCGCAAGCCGGAGGCGATCGGCGCCCCTCTGAACTATCTGGTCGGGCAATCCAAGGTGTCTCTTCAGGATGTCAATCAGCCTTTTACTGCTGTATCTCCGATTGACGGACGCGAACGGATCTATGGCGTTAGTAAAGTTGAAAATATCCCCCTATACATTGTAATAGGGTTTGACAAACAGTAATCTTTGGGAGAATGGCAAAGACGCTTATGGCAAACCGCGGCGGGGTTTGCCGCTTTGTTGGTTGTCGCGTACATGATGTTGCGCAGCCATCATAGTGTGCTCATGAAAGAGCAGGAACTTCGAAGATTATCGGTTACCGATCCGCTGACCGGTATCGCCAATCGCCGTCAGATTATGCTATTGGGTGAGAATGAGTTTATCAGAGCTTTGCGATACAAATCCAACGTGTCGGTGTTGATGATCGATATCGACCATTTCAAGATGGTGAATGATTCCTATGGTCATCCGACCGGCGACAGAGTGATTCAACATCTGGCGCACTCGATGGTAACAAATCTTCGAAGTTTTGATATCGTAGGACGGTTGGGCGGCGAGGAATTTGTGGTTGTCCTGCCGGAAACCAATTCGGATGGCGCTTCCAAACTGGCAAACCGGTTGCGGGAAATCATAGAGTTATCCGATACGATTAAATCTGATACAGGAGAGCAGGTTCGCTTTACGATTAGCATAGGCGGTGCGAGTTTGAAAGAGGGAGATTCCACGTTTAGTAGTATACTGGGCAGGGCGGACAAGGCCCTGTATCATGCAAAATCCAAAGGCAGAAACAGAGTTGACTTTCCATCCTAGAAAGCGAAATAAGGAGGCTCACAAGCATGAAACAGGTCAAATGGGGAATCGTAGGCACCGGCAACATCGCGACCCAGTTCGCGCAAGGGTTACAGTTGGTCGAGAACGCGCAGATTGCCGCGGTGGCTTCGCGCAGCCTCGACAACGCGAAAGCCTTTGCGCAAAAGTTTGCGATTCCAAAGTCCTACGGCAGCTATAAAGACATGGCGAAAGACCATGAACTGGATATCATCTATATCGGAACACCGCACCCGCAGCATTATGATCTTGTTATGCTGTTTCTGGAAGCGGGCTTTGCCGTGATCTGCGAAAAACCGCTTGGCGTGAACGCGGCGCTGACCGAGAAGATGATCGCCAAAGCGCGGGAAAAGAACGTTTTCCTTCTGGAAGGAATGTGGACGCGCTTCTTCCCCGCGTTTCAAAAAGCGCTGGAGTGGGTCAAGACGGAGCGCATCGGTCGGCCGAAAGTGCTCCACGCGGTCTTTGGCTACGACGGCAGCGCGAATAAAGGCCAGTGGCGTTTTCGCCACGATATGGCGGGCGGCGCACTGCTGGACGTCGGTATCTATCCGCTCGCGCTGACGTTTGCGATGTTCGGCTCCGACCCCGTTAAAATATCGACCTCCGCCTACATTGAAAACGGCGTTGACGAATACAACACGTTTACATTTGAATATGCGGATGGTCGCATCGCGGTATTGACCGACGGCATTGGAATCAAGCTGAACAACCAAGTCTTCATCGGCGGAACCAAGGGTTCCGTGCTGCTCCGCGAGGGCTGGTGGCATCCGGATCACGCGGAATTCGCGCCGTTTGGCGATACCGACGTCGGCATTTCGCCCAATCGCGACGTGTTCGACCAGCCGTATCCCTCCTCCGGCTTTCAGTACGAGGCGAAAGCTGTTCAGCAGCATTTCCTAAACGGGCTCAAGGAAGCGTCGGAAATGCCGCTGGATGAGACGCTGAAGATCGCGCGCATGTTGGATCGCCTCCGCAAAGAGTGGTCGCTTGTCTACAAAGAGGATGAGGAGTAAGGCAATTGTACGATCAACCGATCTTCCGATAGTACCAGCCGGTGTTAAAAAGGCTCTCGATAAAATACACATCGCATTCGCACTTGCTGAAAATTGAAATTGACGGTCCTTACGCTGAACATGTACGACAGACGAAAGCCATCACTGGGATTATGGGCTTTTTCGGTTTCATCCGTGAATTAAAAGTAAAAGACTTTTGTAATATTACAGAATTGACCGGTTTGCCGCTGCAGCTTATATGTGGCAGTATACCGGTCTTTTTTGCGCGATAATTCTGAAAGTTCGGCTTAATGAAAACGGAAATCACGCTCGTCTGCAAACGCTGTGTTTTACAAGTTGTGACTGATCTGATAAGATAGAGCCGAGCTGAAAAATTGCAAAATTTGATGATTGTTAGGTTCCAAAGCTATGAATTTGAAAACCTTTCGAGAACGTCTTCCGTTTTTTTTCGTTACGCAACACTTGGATCCTGATATTCAAAAAATCATTGACGTCGACAACATTCGCTATTGCCGTGTAATGTCACTCAGTGTTGTCTTTCTTGAGTTGATCATGCTTGTCGTCTACGGGCTTTTTGCGGATCCCACTGCAAAATGGCATTGGTTACGCATCGCATGTTACGCCAGTTATCTGTTATTGAGCGTTGTGTGTTTCTTCCTTTTTACGCGAATGTTACGCCGCGTGACGAATCACAGGCTTCTGATGGCCGTTGGTTTGTTTTACTGCGCGGCCGCCATTATCTGGGGTATGATTATTTCTGCTACGGACTATCTGCAAGGCAGCCAGATCTTCGTGTTCATAACAAATGTCGTCTGCGTCGCAGGGCTTGCTTTAATCCGGCCGATGGTCTCCATTCCGTTCTTCTCCATCCTGTTTGCGGCATTCTACGGTGTTTTAATTTTCGTTTGCGGCGCGGATCGATCGTTTCCAACAAACTATATCGTATTTTTGATGATGGCGTTGCTGATCAATATCATTCGCTTCCACACAAAATTATCCGACGCCACAACGCGGGTCGAATTTGAAAAACTCAATCAAAAGCTACAGCGAATGTCGCTCTACGACGGGTTGACCAACGTAAAAAATCGACACAGCCTTACTTTGGATGCCCCGGGCTTCTTCGGCAAACCGCTATTCTTAATGATCGTGGATATTGACAACTTTAAAGCGATGAACGATTTGCACGGGCACGACAGCGGGGACAATTTGCTTCGTCGCTTCGCGGCGCATCTGCAAGCGTTTTTCCCGCCAGAAAACGTGTATCGTTATGGCGGTGATGAATTTGTCATTGCGATTTCAAATCCCGATGTGGAAACACTCCTGAGAAAAGTTGAATCTTGCTGCAATCCCCCGGAATTTCAGCAAGATGTTTACAGCGCGGGTGTTACCTTTAGCGGCGGTTATGGGATTCGCACCCCCAAAGAGGCAGATGAATTCAACGAAATGATTCGTTCGGTCGACGAAGCGCTCTATTCCTCAAAAAGGAACGGAAAAAACCAAATGACGCGCGCCAGGTGAACGACGGGTCTACCCGCCAGACTGCTGAAAGATCACCCCATTGCACCGAGGCCAAACACAAGGCTTCCCCTTTGAATCAATGATTAAACAATATGTTTATATGAAGATTCGTTTTAATTAAGATCAAACCAGTGTTTTAACGGGAGGCGCATATGATCCCAAACCAATGGTACGCGGTGCTCGAATCCAATCAAGTCAAGAAAAACAAGCTCATCGGCGTCACCCGCTTTTCGGAAAAGCTTGTTTTCTGGCGTGACGAATCGGGCGAAGTATATTGCATCTATGACAAATGCTGCCACAGAGGCGCGTCCCTTTGCGCGGGGAAGCTCGTTGAAAACCATGTCGAGTGCCCGTTTCACGGGTTTCAATACGACGGCAGCGGAAAAGTCGTTCGTATTCCCGCCAACGGGAAAGCGGCAAAGGTAGCCGAAAACTACCGTGTCCACGCCTATCCGGCGAAGGACGCCTACGGCCTCATCTGGGTTTGGTATGGCGACTTTGATGCGGCTTTGCCGGAGATTCCCTTTTTTGAGGAGTTGAAAAACGGGTTCTCGTACGGTGGCTTCTCCGAAAACTGGGGCGTACACTACACCCGCGCCATCGAGAACCAGCTGGATGTCGTGCATCTTCCGTTTGTACACAAGACCACCATCGGTCGCGGCAGCAAGACGCTCGTCAACGGCCCTGTCGTCAAATGGAACGAAAACTGCATGACGTTTTACGTGAAAAACGAGCAGGACGAAGGCCAGCGACCTGAAAAACCGGGCGAGATTGCGGATTATGAAAAGCTATTTCATCTGCAGTTTCAAATGCCGAATATCTGGCAAAACATCATCTCCGACAAGGTGCGCATCTTTGCGGCATTTGCTCCTGTTGACGAAGAAAACACGCTTATCTATCTTCGATTTTACCAGGGTTTTCTGCGCGTTCCCGTGCTGAAAGAGCTGGTCGGCGCGCTGAGCAACGTCTCAAACCGTATCATCTTTCATCAGGATCGAAGAGTTGTCCTCACGCAGTTGCCGAAAAAGAGCGAGTTTCGGATGAAAGAAAATCTGATGCAGGGCGATTTGCCGATACTGGAATACAGAAAGCGCAGAGAGCAGTTGAGAGAAGCCGCGAACAAAGGAGAAACCGACCGTTGAACGGAGAAATGCACCAAATCAGCCGGATCGCAGCCGCCGCAAAAAACGCGTTGCAAACAAACACTGCGATTTCCTTTTCGCCAGGCTTGTATGAAAGCAGTATTTTGTTCCAATTTCTGCCGGAAAAAGGTTTGTTTGGTGAAAAACCCGGTAAGACCGTAGCGATCAACGAGTGGTACCAGGTTTGCCGGCGCAAAGGCCTGGCGAGCGTCATTCTCCTCGTCCCTCTTGCGGTTGAAGATCGCGGTATTCTGGGCTTTTCGAATACGACGCAAAGCATACTCGTCTGCTGTTTTAAAAATCAGCGCGTTACTTACTTTGCGCCGCATTGGTCGTTTGATTCCTCTCAAAAAGCATGGGACATTCTTTATACGGAGCACGAATGGCAACATGCGCCGCATACACTGCCGCGCTTTCAAAACCCTACCGACGACTTTCTTTCCGTATTGATCAAAATCAAAGCGTTTGCGGAAGAGATTGGCTATCCCAACTTCGCAAACCTGTTTCAAAAGGCGGCAGACATCTTGTCGGGAGAGTCGGACCTCTCCACGCTGGAGCAAAAACTGGCTCTTCCGGCGATTCCAGCCAATCATCAGCGGCTCTTTCTCGCGGCAAGCTACGCGGATGTATTTGGCGCAATGGGTTCCTGGAACGACTCCCCGCCATATAGTGCGCATGAAAAGGGATCGGATCAGGAATATGAGACTTTGTCGAAAGAATTGCTCAAGCAGATTCGTCTTGCCGTATTGTTTGCGGTCAATGAATGGTAATTGTTAGATTGGGAATCAACATATTGTATGCAAATTGATTGTTGATCAATATGGATGATTGTATTATGATCCTAATAAGAATAATCCATCCGATATGCCCGCTGATTGATGCGTACATAATCGAAAGGAGCACGGCAGTTCGTGGAGCTTGGCTATATTTTCATCGTTGGTTGTTCGTTGACTTTTCTGTTTGCCGTTGCGCTGTATGCGATTCGAAACATCAGGATAGCGGGTTCAAAAGCGTTTTTCTTGCAGATCATACTCGTCGCGATTTGGTCGGTCGGTTCGCTTTTAGAGATGCTCTCTACAACGGAATCGGAAATGCTTCTCTGGCGAAACATCGAACAGATCGGCGTTTTTCTTCTTCCTGTCGCCTGCGTTTACTTCGCGGTGGACTACGCGCGCTTTGACGGACTGAAAAAACGCCTTCCGCTGCTGTTGATCATACCGATCATTGCAATTTTGCTGATTTTTACGGATTCCTCGACGCATATCATGCGAACCGGATACACCGTAAGCTACAGCCCTCTGTTTGGCAAAGCGCTGTCCGTTCACCAAACGATTACCGGCGTATTATTCGTTTCCTATAACTATCTGCTTGTTTTCGTATCTCTCATCATTTTATTCGTCTTCTCCCGCCAGGTTTCCAAAGGGATGCGGCGTCAGGTGATTCTGGTGCTCATCGCAACAGCGCTCGTATTCTTGCTTGGATTTATCAAATCCGCGTTTTTAGAAGGCACCCGCGTCAATCTGCCAATCGTTACCATGTATTTACCGGGTAGCCTGATCCTGTTTTACAATCTCTACCGAAACGACTTTTTCAGCGTATCCCCCATCGCGAGAGATAAAGTGTTTGACGTAATCGAACTGGGCATTGTCGTTACGGACAGCTCCGGCACCATTACGGACATGAACCCCTGGGCGGAAAAGATGCTGAACGAATGTTTCAGCATCAAAAAAAGGCTCAACGGCGAAACGATGGAAACCGCCTTTTGTCAATATCCCGCATGGGTTACGCTCACCCGCGCTTGCGCGGATGGCGAGACAGAGCTTCAAATTGAGAATGCTCACGTTTGTTATCTCCATATACGCGTTTATCCGCTGCAATCCCAAAAAGGCGCCGCAATCGGTTCGGTGAGCATCATGCGGGATGTTACCGCAATACGCATGCAGCAGATTGCCTTGATGGCAAAGGCGGCAACAGACAGCCTCACGGGGCTACTCAATCGCGAAAGCTTTTTAGAGATGTTCGCTGAGAACCTCCGTCAATCTTTAAAAAGCGGCACTCGCGTTTCGGTATTGATGATGGATTTGGATAAGTTTAAGCTCGTGAACGATACCTACGGGCACGATCACGGCGACCATGTGCTGCGCGCGGTTTCGGATGTGTTAAAGGACGTATTGCGTCACGAAGACGCAATCGCCCGTATCGGCGGCGACGAGTTTGCCGCTGTGCTGCCCGGGGTTGGTAAAAAGGAAGCCGCAGAGATCGCCCGCCGGATTCTCGACGCCGCCGGCAAGAAGGTCATACGGCACGAATCCGCGGCCGACATCCCGCTCAAGCTCAGCATCGGCGTTTGCGACAACGAGACCGTTTCGTCCGCGGAGGATATGCTGAAATGCGCCGACAGAGCGATGTATCAGGCCAAAAGCAAGCTTGGCAACTGTTGTGTGGAATGGGAATAGCGCGATTTATGTCCCTTCCGTCAGAATGAAACCATGCTCAGGAGATTTAGGATGACCATCACACCCGCTGTTTATGACGATCTGCCCGCCATTCTCGCGCTACAGTACCGCGCGTATCAAAGCGAGGCCGAGTTGCTGCAGGATTTTTCGATTCCCCCGCTCTGCCAAACGCTTGCTTCCTTGCAGGAGGAGTTCGCTCGCGGCGTCGTCCTCAAGGCGGTGGAAGGAGACGCAATCATCGGCTCCGTCCGCGCCCATGCGGAAGAATCTGCTCTGCAGATTGGTAAACTGATCGTCGAGCCCTCTTTTCAGGGGCGCGGCATCGGAACCCGGTTGTTGCAGTCCGTCGAGCTTGCCTGCCCCGCCGCCCGCTATGAGCTCTTTACCAGCAGCAAGAGCGAGAAAAATCTGCGTCTCTATGAGCGCGCGGGCTATCGCAGATTTGCGCAGAAGGAAATCAAAAAAGGACTAACGTTTATCTATCTGGAAAAAACCGCAGAATAAACGATTTGAATCCAAAAAGCAAAATTTGGATTGCCATGCGGCATGGTATTTTCACCGCCGGTATGGTATCTTTTTGGTGTAGTTTTTTGTATGGATGATTGATTGGATGATACGATGATCATAATAACGTTCAGACTCCGGCAGCTGCCCGCAATCTTTTGGAAGAATGGCAGCGATCGCCTCATGCGAGCGGTATGCGGCAGCCATTCATCCAGAATAGATGATTGAGAGGTTCATAGATGATTTCATCCCCTGTGCGCATCGCACAAATCATGGGAATTATGGAAAACGGCGGCGTGGAAGCGATCGTGATGAATTATGATCGCGCCATCGACCATGACCGCGTACAGTTTGATTTTTTTGTGGATGAGACCAGCTCCTTTCCACAGCGCGCGGAGATTGAGTCGCTCGGCGGGCGCTGCTATCTCGTTCCTTCTTATACGCACCCGATTCGGTATATCCGCGCGCTCAAGCGCTTGCTTCGCGAAAACAAATATACGATCGTACACGCGCAGATCAACACGATGAGTGTGTTCCCGCTGTTTGCGGCGTGGCTTGCGCACGTGCCGGTGCGCATCTGTCACAATCACAGCACCTCCCATCGCGGCGAAGGGCTCAAGAGCCTTCTAAAGCTCCTGTTGCGCCCGTTTGCAAAGTTGTTTGCAACGCATTACTTTGCCTGCGGCGACACCGCCGCACGCTGGATGTATGGCGCGCGCCTCGTCGACGCGGGTCGCGTAAGCGTGCTGCCAAACGCGATTGATCTTTCGCGGTTTCGCTTTTCGCAGGAAGCGCGCGCTTCCGTTCGCACGGAGATCGGCGCGGAAAGCGACACCCTCGTCGTGGGCCATATCGGACGGTTCATGTTTCAAAAAAACCACGCGTTTCTCTTGAAAATCTTCCAATCGCTGCTTGCGATCCGTCCAAACGCTCTATTGATCTTAGCCGGCGAAGGCGAGTTGTTTGCGCAAACGCAGGCGCTCGCAACATCGCTGGGCATTGAGCGAAACGTTCGCTTTCTCGGCGTGCGTCGCGATGCAGAGCGGCTTTACGCCGCGATGGACGTGTTCTGTCTGCCCAGTTTTTATGAGGGTTTGCCCGTCGTGATGGTGGAAGCGCTTTCAAACGGGCTTTCCTGCGTGGTATCGGATCAGGTCACACGGGAGCTAAATGAGTTCGCCGTGACGCAGCTTTCGCTCGACAACGCGCCGGAAATCTGGGCGCGTACGCTCGCCGCCGCAGCGCGAAACGAAACCGCGCCGGAAGCATTGCTCGCGAGATTTGACATTCGCCAAACCGCAAAGCAGCTGGAAGCGTTTTATCTGCGAGAAAGCAACTTGTAGTATTCCGAACGATTAAACGGCTGATTATTGAGTGATATAAACGGGTAGGTATTTTTTATGCCATTAGAAATTATAGATGGAGAAACCCGAATCGACGATGTGAAGACGCTTTTTCCCGAATATGCTGCGTCTTTGGGCATCGATCTAGGTTATCAAAACTATGATGAGGAGTTTTCCGGCTTGCCCGGTAAATACGCAAGGCCGGATGGCAGACTCTATCTCGCGATGGTAGATGGCGTCCCCGCGGGATGCATCGCCATGCGCAGGCTCAGCGCCTCCTGCGCGGAGATGAAGCGCCTCTATGTGAGGGACGATTATCGCGGACTGCGCATCGGTCGCCTGTTGGTCGAGCGCGTGATCGATAGCGCGCGGGAGATCGGCTGCGATGCGCTGGTGTTAGATACGCTCGCCAGCATGCACCGCGCGCAGGAACTCTACCACAGCCTCGGTTTTGTACCGACGGAGGCATATTACGAGGGCGCTTACCCGGGGACTGTCTTCTTGCGACTCTCGCTGTCGCAGGAGTCGTAATCAATCTTATTGGAGTATTTATAAAAACATGCGAACATCGAACAAATCAAAACCAAGTACTTTGAAAATCATCCCTTTCGTTATCTTCCTGCTCGCCGGGCTGGCGTGCGGCATCTTCATCGGACGGTCTCTTGACACTCTTACCGAGCGACTGCCGGAGGTCCCCTATCCGCTGATACTCGTCGTAACGGGATTACTCTTTTTCGTTGTATTTTATGTGCAGTTGATCTTGCACGAAGCGGGTCACCTCGTGTTCGGTCTGTTAAGCGGGTATCGCTTCTCCTCTTTTCGCGTCGGTTCGCTGATGCTGTTTCGGGAAGGCAGGCAGTTGCGCTTGAAAAGGTTCTCCCTCGCCGGAACAGGAGGGCAATGCCTGATGATTCCGCCGCAGTGGCGCGAGGGAAGTTTCCCATATGCGCGCTATATGCTCGGCGGTGTTTGGATGAATTTCCTCGTCAGTGCGTTGTTTGCGGCGCTGTATTTTCTGACTGACAGCGGGTCGCCGGCGTCCGTTTTACTTGGCGCAATCGTAATCGTGGGACTCGCCATTGGACTCATGAACGCGATTCCGCTGCATATGGCTATGGTGGATAACGACGGGTATACCGTTCGCTCCATGCGAAAAGATCCTCAGGCGGTAGCGGGATTTTACCAAATGATGCAGATCCACAGTCAGGTTGCCGCAGGTTTCCGCCTAAAAGATTTGCCTGAGGAGTGGTTTGTCACGCCGCCCTCCGCAGACACGGGCAACAGCATGATCGCGACCATCGAAGTATACCGTTGCAACCGGTTGCTGGATGAAGCGAAGCCGGATCAAGCCGCAGAGAGCATCCGCGCACTGCTTGCTTCCGGCGCCGCTATCGCGGGGATTCACCGGAGCATGCTCGTTTGTGATCTGGCGTATTGCGCGTTAATGCTTGACGACCCAGACGAGGCGAATCGCTTGTTGGACGAGCAGCAGTTACGCTTCATGAAGTCGATGAAGCGTTTCCCCGGCGTGCTGCGCACGCAATTTACGCTTGCGCTCCTGCGCGACCATGACACTGCGGCGGCGGCAGCCTTCCAAGCCCGGTTTGATCGCATGGCGGAGCGCTACCCCTATCAAAGCGACATCGCAAGCGAACGCGCGCTGATGAACGCGGCGCAAAAGAAAGGCAGCCCACTGTAAATCGTCACAAAAAATGAAAAGGAGGAAATTACCATGCAAACCATCATTCCGCACCTTTGGTATGACACACAGGCCGTTGAGGCCGCAAAATGGTATGTCTCCCTCTTTCAAAACGCCTCAATCGACCAAGTCTCTCAACTGCACGACACCCCGTCCGGCGACGTGGATACGGTGGAATTCACGCTGGATGGCGTTTCGCTCTCCGCTATCAGCGCGGGCCCTATTTTTGAGCTGAACTCCTCTATTTCGCTGATGGTCACCTGCCACAGCGTGGAGGAAGTAGACGCGCTTTACGCGAGTTTGGGCGAAGGCGCAACCATCCTGATGCCGCTGGACGCGTATTCTTTTAGCAAGCGGTATGTCTGGCTGAAGGATCGCTACGGCCTTGATTGGCAGCTATGCTTTTTTGAAACCGACGAAATCACGCAAAAGATTCGCGCTGTACTGCTCTTTTCCGCCGAAGCTTGCGGCAAAGCGGAAGAAGCACTCTCTTTTTATCAGAGCGTCTTCCCCGACGCCGCACCGGGTTATGTCAATCACTATCAACCCGGTGAGGCGGTTGACCCGCGCGCAAAGACCAACTACGCGGAGATCACGCTGCAAGGGTTTCAGTTTGTAGCGATGGATCACAGTTTCGGCGGAGACGAGACGTTTAGCGAGGCGTTTTCGTTCACGGTGCTCTGCCGCGATCAGGCCGAGATCGACTACTATTGGGAGAAGCTCTCCGCCGTGCCGGAAGCGGAGCAGTGCGGCTGGCTCAAGGACAAATTCGGCCTTTCGTGGCAAATTGTTCCGGAGCGCTTGCGCGAGCTGCTCGCCTCCGCGTCCGGGGAAGAAGCTTATAGAATCACACAAGCCTTCTTGAGCATGAAGAAGCTCGATATCGCCGCGCTGGAACGCGCAAGAATTGGTTAAAATAAACCGGCAAGTATCCATTCATCGAATTCAATCCGGTTGACGATGGCACGCAGAATTTTTAAGGAGAACCTATGCAAAACGAGACCGACCTCCAGCGCGAGATGAACCGCCATCTCGAAGAAAAACACTTGCTCGAGCAGGCGAAGAAATATGCGTTTGACTATTTTGACCACGTTTGTGAAATGGACGCGGTGCCTACCAAAGAGAATCGGCTCTTGCTGTCTGCGTTTGACGAAGCAGTGCCGGATGGGCCGCATTCGCCGGAAGAGACATTGGCGCTCTTGCAGAACGCGGGTCAACCAAATCTCTCCGCGCAAGGCGGCGGGCGTTATTTCGGCTTTGTCAACGGCGGCATTCTCCCCGTTTCGCTCGCCGCGCGCTGGATGGCGGACGCCTGGGATCAAAACGCGGCGCTATCCGTCATGTCCCCGCTCGCGGCAAAGCTGGAAGAAGTCTGCGAGCGCTGGCTCGTCGACCTGCTGGGCTTGCCGGAGGGAACCGCCGCCGGATTTGTCAGCGGCTCCTCCACCGCGACGCTCTGCGCGCTCGCGGTCGCGCGCGATGCGCTGCTGCTGCGGCAAGGATGGGATGTTCGCGCGCGCGGACTCTACGGCGCGCCCGTGATTCGCGTTATATTAGGCGAGCAGGCACATTCCTCCGTCATCAAAGCGCTCTCGCTCATCGGCATGGGAAAAGAAAACGTCGTGCTTGCGCCGGTCGACGCACAGGGACGCATTGATCCCTCGCGTTTGCCCGATTTGGATGGTAACACCCTGCTGATTTTACAGGCGGGCAACGTCAACGGCGGTGCGTTTGATCCTTTTGAACCGCTCTGTGCGCGAGCGCGCGCATGCGGCGCTTGGGTGCATGTAGACGGCGCATTCGGGCTCTGGGCCGCCGCATGTCAGGAGACAAAGCCACTCACAAACGGCATGTCGCTTGCAGATTCCTGGTCGTGCGACGCGCACAAAACGCTCAATGCACCTTACGACAACGGAATCGTATTTTGCCGCAGCCGCGATGCACTGGTGCAAACCATGCAGGCGACAGGGTCCTATCTGCTATACGGCGAAGAGCGGGACGGCATGCTCTATACGCCTGAGATGTCCCGCCGCGCGAGAGGAATTGAGCTTTGGGCGGCGCTTCGCTCTCTCGGGCGCAGCGGCGTAGACGCGCTGGTATCCCAGCTTTGCGCGCGCGCCCGCTATTTTTCGCAGTTGCTTCTTTCGCGCGGGTTCCGCGTTTTCAACGACGTGGTCTTCAATCAGTTGGTCGTCGCCTGCGACACGCCGGAGGAAACCAGGGCTACGCTCGCCGAAATTCAGGCAAGTGGTGTTTGCTGGTGCGGCGGCGCGGTCTGGCAAAACGAGCCGGTTATCCGCGTCAGCGTCTGCTCCTGGCGCACCACGCAGACGGACGTTGAACTCAGCGTCGCGGCGTTTGCAAGCGCCCGCGAACGCGCAAGACAATCAAACTAAACGCGAAGGATATTCACCCGATGCATCAACTCATCGTATTACCCATCATCCCCTCTTGGACGGACGAATCCGGCGCGATCTACCCCGTGCTGCTGCAGGACGAACAGAATTTCGTTCTGGTCGATTGCGGCTACGTCGGCTTGTTGCCCGTTCTCGAAGCCGCGCTTGCCGCGCATGGGTTCTCCAGCGCGGACTTGACGCATGTGTTCATTACCCACCACGACCACGATCACGTCGGCACACTAGCCGCGCTGAAGAAAAGCAACCCGCGCATTCAAATCGTCGCGAGCGCAGCCGAGGCGGACTACATCTCCGGCAAGAAACCCGCGCTCCGGCTCACACAAGCGCGCAAATTGCAGGTGACGTTGCCGCCGGAACAAGCCGCAGCTGGGCAAGCGTTTATCGACCTGCTATGCAGTGTTGAGCCTGCGGTTGTCGATCTTGTCGTACAATGCGATGATCTGTTACCCTGGTGCGGCGGATGCGAAGTGCTCGCAACGCCCGGGCATACGCCTGGCCATCTCTCGCTCTATGCGCGCGCAATCGATACATTGATCACTGGCGACGCGGCGGTGCTGGAAAACGGCGCTCTCATGCTCGCGAACCCGGACTATGCGGAAGATTTGTCGCTCGCGCAACAATCGCTGGAAAAAATCCGCGCAGTCGGTGCAAAGTCCGTCGTTTGCTATCACGGCGGGGTATACTCTCAAGAAAAACAAGCTTTGTAACATAAAACCTGCTTGGTTTGGAGGAAATCCACGTTTGAGAATTGATGCCTTTTCACAGCCGGAATTGTCCATCTTACAGCAGGTGCGCGCGCTGGAGCGCGTTTGCCAGGCGCACGACCTGCTGAAGGGATCGCTGTTTCTTGACCCGTCCTTAAATTTTTCGCCCAAGATCGCTTCCCTGCTTGTTTGTTACGAGGGCGATTTGCTCATTGGCGCGATGACGCTCTTTGCTCCAACGCGTGACGAAGCGGAGCTGGTCAGCCTTACGCATCCCGATTTTCGCAGACGCGGGGTGTTTCGCGCGCTGCTTTCCGCCGCGGCGGAGCAGGCAAGCGCGTTTGCAATCCCCGACCTGCTGCTCATTTGCGAGAAGCAATCGCGAGACGGTGTCTCAGCTCTTGCAGCGCTCGGCGGCGGTCATCCGGAATATTCCGAGTATGCGCTCTCGTATGGCGCGGACTCCTGCCCGGACAATCTGCCGGTGCCGGAAGGATTATCCCTGTTCCCCGCTACCGAAGCAGACTTGGACGACATGGCGCGCATCAGCGCGGCAAGCTTTGACGAACCGGCTTCCCAGGCAAGGCGTTTTCTAGAACAGGCGCTGCAGTCCGAAAACCGCACGCAATACATCGCCCGCTTCCTTGGCGAGCCGATCGGAATCGGCGGGATCGGCTATGAGGAGGATTCTGCGACGATTTTCGGGCTCGCGGTGCATCCATCTTGGCAGGGCCGCGGCATCGGGCGCGGCATGATCGCGCTGCTGCTCAAAGAGATGCTGACGCAAAACAAAGCCAATATCCTCATCGAGGTGAACAGCGCAAACGCTGCCGCACTGCACCTCTATCTCTCCTGCGGATTTGTCTCCACCTTCACCAACGGCTATTACCGATTTCCGGTCACAAAATTTTCTCAAAAATAGAAACGCACGCATAAAAAACGCTCCGAAGCACTTGCCTTCGGGGCGTTTTGTTTTTGCTTGTTCAATCTCTTTTAACCAAGCACTCGTTCCAGATAGGTCATCACGGCGGCGTTGGCTTGCTCCGGCTGCTCCAGCGGCAGAATATGCCCAGCATTGGCAATCACTTTCAACTCCGCTTGCGCGCCTTGTTCCCTTGCCAAAGTTACCGCGCGCTCCATCTCGCTCTGCTTGACCAGCTTGCTCTCCGCGCCGCGCAACCAGAGCGTTGGGCAGGAGATCGCTCGCACTTGTTCCAGCAGGTTCCATTTCAGTCGGAAGGGCGCGATTGCGCTGATTTGCCAATCGTCCATATCCTTTTCGCCAGACTCGAATTTTCCGCGAATCTCATCCTTCAGGATCGCCGTCAGTCGCGCGGGATCGCTTGGCCTCGTTCCCTTTGTGAAGATGGTCAGCAGCAGTTTTTCGATCTCGGCATCCGTGCATTTCACATATCGGCGGCTCAACATACGTAACATGCCCGGTGTATGAATATAGAGCCAGATGAAGAGCTGAAGATCGACGTGCTCTCCCAGGCCGCCGGGTTCGAACAGAACCATCGTTTCCACCTGCCCCGGGTGAAGCGACGCGTAATTGATCGCGAGTCCGCCGCCCATCGAAAGACCGACAATACTGAATCGACCCAACCCGAGCGCCTTAAACGTCTCCGATAGAATCTCCATCAGTTTTGCGCCGTCGAGCACGCCTTCCCAGGGACGGGAGCCGCCGTGGCGCGGGCAGTCCAGCGCAAACACGTGATATCGCTCGCTGAGCACAGGAAAGAGCGAATCCCAAATAAACCGGGACTCATCGTACATCGCTCCATGCAACAGTACGATCGGCGGGCGGTTATTCTCACCCGCTTCATACACGCAGACAGGTCCGCCGCAGATGCGCAACATCCGCTTTTGAACATTCGGCGTTCCCTCGATACCGCCTTGTAAATTGATGAGCTGCTTGTCAGCCATTCTCATCCTCTCCTTTTGCTTTCAGTAAACGTTCCAGTGTGTCTACCCATTCCAGATACTCCTTTTTCAGCGTATCCGGCTCCGCCAACCCGCGGGAAAGCTGCTCATCCAAAAACCCCTGCGAAACCCAAAAGATCATCTGCTTCGCCTTCAGCGGGGAGACATCGCGCCGAATGCCGATGTATCGTTCCGCACCCGCGCTGGTTGCCCCGCGCCGCGCAAGCTCTTCCTGCACGAGTTCCCGCGCGAGAGGGTCTTTATCATATGCCGCGGCATAGGAAAACGAATAGACGTATGGCGAGCGGGCAAATAGCTCCATGCGCGCGCCGACTCTTCGGCGCAGAGCCATAAAAACATCGTTCGGCTCGGTCTCGTCCGCATCCGCCTTTGCGTCCGCTTCTTCAATCGCATCCGACGCCAGCCGAAACACCGAGCGATAGAGGTTCTCCTTTGATTGAAAGTACTTGAACACAACGCTCTTGGAGACGCCCGCAATCGTAGCGATATCCTGTATGGATGTTTTCTGATATCCAAATCGCGCAAAGACCTCCCACGCGGCGGAGATTACGCGCGCTTTGCGATCCTGATCCGGCGTGTTTGCCATTTCACTCCTCCTTGCGTTTCCATCGTGACCATTTCGGTCACGGTTATCGTATCACTTAACGTTCCTTCTGTAAAGCAAATCCTCTTGATATACGAAATTTAGATATAATAGAAACCGAACGCTCATAAATGAACACATCAATAAAAATCCGAATCGTGTTTTGATTGTTTCGATGTTATAATATATAAATATTAGGGTTCGAATCTCACCTTTTATAGGTATGAATAGAATCTCAACGCAAAGGACATTTTATGATTCATTATTCCCATACAAACCTGATTGCAAAAGACGTATCAAAGCTCATCTCATTTTATCGGGATGTGTTTGATTGCCGCAGCATCGGCGAAACGCGCGATCTCTCCGGCGACTGGGTCGACCGTCTCACCGGCATCAAAGGCGCGCATCTCTTTGGCGAACACCTCGCCCTGCCGGGTTATGACGAAGGCGGGCCAACGCTGGAAATCTTCGGGTACAACACGGTGCTTTCGCACACGGCGGGCGCGGTCAACACCAGCGGATTTACCCATCTCGCATTTGCGGTGGACGACGTCGCGGCAAAGTTGCAGGAAGTTCTTGCGCGCGGAGGCGGGCAGATTGGCGAACTGGTACAGAACCGTTATGCGGACGGACGCACGATCACGGTCGTCTACGCCACCGATCCCGAGGGAAACATACTCGAACTGCAAAGCTGGCGTTACCCGGCATCATGACGGGTCGATTGCGGTGTAGAATGCCTTGATCCGCGCAACCACACAATAACAAACGAAAAGGTATCGTGACTAAATGGAAGAATCATCCCAACACACGCTGCAAGTAGAGTCGATTCGAAACGATTTGAACCGCATTTTAGACGAATGGCTGCGTCTGCACTTTCGTCTTACGGCGCTTTTGGTTACAATTGCACTTCTCGTTGAAATTATCCTTGCCTTCTATATTGCGGGTTCGGAGATACTCACGACCACCATTCCGCGATATATCTTGAAGTTTATTGTTGCTCCAAGCGGTCTGTCGATTCTTTTTCTGGGGATATCTCTTTTCGCCTCGCAATCCAAACGCTTTTCACAACAGATGAAGCAATATGTGGTCTCCCTGATCTTTGTGTTGATCTGTTGTATTTATTACACCGCGCACTGTGCTTTTATTCCCATCTATGCGCTCTACGGTGTCGCCATCTTCCTCACGACGACGTATGCGGACTACCGTCTGACGGCGGTAACCTCCCTGCTTTCGTTGATCAGTATAACGGTTTCGGAATTGTTTATCTTTTGGGATCACGACAAGATCAGCGTGTTTGATAACGCGGACCGTCTCGTCAATTTTCTCGTCGTTCTCGCGATTCTGATCGGATGCAGCATTGTTTGCGGCGTTACGATTCATTACGAACGGCGCAAGAACGAGGCCAGTCTGCGGCGCGAGGTAGAGCGCGAGCTGATGCGGGAATCCATGCTCTACGACGAGCTCACGGGCGCTTACAATCGAAAAGCGCTGCACGATGAAATGCGCCGGCTCGAACAGCATGAGCCCGAGGAGCCGCTGGTTTTCTGCATTGCGGATATCGATCACTTTAAGTCGGTCAACGATCTATACGGGCATCAGGTCGGAGATCTGTGTCTGGTCGAGTTTGTCTGCGTGCTGTGCGATTACTTTGGTGAATCCTCCGTGTTTCGATATGGCGGAGACGAATTTTGCCTGATTTTGAGGAACACGACTATAGACGAGGCAAAGCTTCTCTGTGAGCGCGCGCAGATGCGTTTGCGCCGCGTCGAATTTGAAGGCGTATCCACGCTCAAGCCCACCGCGAGCTTCGGCTTAACGGCATATCAGGAGTCCGACGGCGTCACGCGGTTGTTTAATCAGGCGGACGAGGCGCTTTATGAAGCAAAGCGCACGAGAAACGCAATTCGAATCTACCAGCGCTCCACTGGTTCGACCGGAAGTTTCCACATTTTACAAAGCGAGGATCACGCAACATGAATCCATTTTCCCGCTTTCCTGAAATCAAAACGGGAGACATCCTACTGCGAAAGATCACGGATCAGGATCTTGACGCGCTCTGTGTAATCTATCAAAACCCCAACATGTTTCGCTATATTCCCGGTGATGCAAAGAAGTCCCGCGAGACGGTGCGCCATCTGGTCGATCACTTTGAGCGCGACTTTCGCAAAGGCAAAGAGCTTTTCTTAGGAATCTGTCTGCCGGAATCGCCGGATCAGCTCATCGGCGTTGCCGAGATGTTTCACTATGATCCCCAAGTGAATATGGTGACCGTAGGTTACCGGCTGGACGAGCAATTCTGGGGTAAAGGATATGCCGCCCGCGCGATGCGCGCGCTTTGCGCCTATCTGTTTGACGAGGTCGGCATCCGCCGCATTCAAGCGTTTGTGATGCCGGAAAACCCCGCCTCCATGCGTGTGCTGGAAAAGTGCGGTTTCGTGCGCGAAGGGTATATTCGCCAGGGCAGTTTTTGCAGAGGAAAAGGCATAGTCGATCTGGTCAGTTTCTCGCTTTTGACGGGCGAATTGCAATAGCCGCACGTTACGCAATCGACCGGATATCGGGTGCATGAAATGAAACAGTATTTGCTGAAAGATGGCGGTTATGCCGTTCGTTATCACGAGCTTCCAGGCGCGGAGCCAAAGCTCGTGTTTTTGCACGGGCTGGGCTGCGCCAGTTCGTTTGAATACCCTGCCGTAATGGCTCAGCCCGCGCTACGTGCGCGCGGCGCGCTGCTCATCGACCTGCTCGGCGCGGGATACAGCGATCGCCCGCTTGACTTTGGCTATACCGTTGAGGAACACGCGGTTTATCTCAACGAGATGCTCTGCGCGCTCGACCTTCACGATATTGTGCTGTTTGGCCACAGCCTCGGCGGCGCGGTGGCGATTAGCCTTTCGCATCTCCTTGGCGATCGGCTTCATTCCCTGATTTTGACGGAGAGCAATCTCGATCCGAGTCCCGTCGGTGCAACCAGCAGAAAGATCGGCTCACAGAGCAGCGAAGCGTTTCTGAGTCACGGCTATTCAGATTTACTTACGCGCGCTCGGCGGAAAAACCCGCTCTGGGGCGCAACGCTTGCGCACTGGCTGCCCGAGGCTGCATGGCGCATCTCCCGCTCCGCCATGCGCGGCGGCTCGCCCTCCTGGCGGCAACAGCTGTATGATTTGGACAAACCGAAGTCGTATCTCATCGGAGAACGATCGCTGCCCAGTGAGGATGCGGAGGCTCTGCGCGCACACGGCGTTCGCGTTGAGGTCATTCCCGATGCGGGGCACTCGATGGCGCTGGAAAATCCAATCGCGCTTTCGGAAACCATCGCGAAAATCTTGCGGGACAGTTTGGAGGAAGCATAACATGCCGCATGCATACATCGCTCTGTTGCGCGGCATCAACGTTGGCACAAGCGGGCGCATTCGCATGGACGCGCTCAAGCAATTGATGGAGAATGCGGGATTTGCGCGGGTTTCAACCTATATTCAAAGCGGAAACCTGCTGTTTGATTCCGCATTGCCGGAGCAGGACGCGAAAGAAACGATCGAGCGAGCGCTGAAAGAAGGCGCACATATCACCACCACCGCGGTATTGCGCGATAGTTCCGAGTTCTCGGATATCATCGCGCAATGCCCGTTTTCCAAAGAGGAGTTGGAGGAAGCAGCGCAGGCGAACACGGAGGGCGAAAGCTTTTACGTTTGCCTTCTGCCACAACCTCCTGCACAAGACGCGCTGAAGAAACTCGCGGACCTGCCCGCGCAGAACGACCAATACGTCGTCTCCTGCAGAACCATCTACTTACTGCTTCGGCAAAGCATTCGCACTTCAAAGCTGGCGCTCCGCTTGCAGCGACTGTTTCCGGAGATGACCGTTCGCAACTGGAGCACGATGATGAAACTAAACGAGCTGGCGATGCAGCAGAACGGAGCCGAAACATGAGCGAAGAAACCGGATCACTCAGCAGTTGTATCGAAGAATATTGTCGTGCGGTTACGCTCTCGCGCCTGCCGCGTGCCTACCGCGGCATTCTTTCCGCACTCAGCTTGTTTCAAACGAGTTGGAAGCAATCTCATGCTTCGGATGCGGTCGGCGCGCTGTATCAGGGATATATGGATATGAGCTTCGTCGCGTTTGCCCCGGCGGAGCTCGCGGAAAAGCGGCTCAAAATATCGCTTGTGTTTCTGCACCCGACGGGCGATTTTTCCCTTTGGCTCGCGGCGGGCAACCGTGAGATTCAAAAGCGCGTTTCCGCTTCACTACGTAGCGTTCCGCTGGGACAATATTCGCTCAGCGTACTGGAACCGGGTGTGGACGCGATCATCGCTTACGATCTGCCCAAGCCGTACCCGTTTGACGAGCCGGAGGAGCTGAACCATGTACTGCTCGCGGCGGCGGAAGCGTTCACGCGCGATATGATTGCGCTCACGGCAAGCATATGACAAAGCGTACATCAATTGAGGTTCGCCCGTTGGTCCAGGCAGATTTACCGCAGGCGCTTGCGCTGGTCGAGCGCGTGTTTATGGCGTTTGAAGCGCCGGAATATTCCACGGAAGGTATAAAAACGTTTCTCACGTTTTTGCAGGATGCCGAAGCCTTAGCCGCGCTCCGTTTCTACGGTGCCTGGGACAATGGCGCGCCGGTCGGCGTGCTGGCAACGCGCGGCGGAAGCCACATCGCGCTCTTCTTCGTAGACGCCGCGCATCAGGGTCAGGGAGTCGGTCGCGCGTTGTTCGAGGCGGCTAAGTCGGCTTGCTCTGTAGGACGAATGACGGTCAACTCCTCGCCCTACGCCGTAGAAATCTACCGCAGACTTGGGTTTTCGCCGCTGTCCGATGAGCAGGTTCGCGATGGAATCCGGTTTACACCGATGCAATATTCGTTTGAGAAGGGGTATTCGTTATGATCGACTCTGCTGTTTTATCGCTTGTAACGCCGGAAACCGCCGCAACTTATGCGGCTACGCTGGAGCAATCGGACATTCCTGCCCTCATCGAGCGGCTCGCTTCGGCGGAAGACAAGATTCGCTATCCCGCGTTTTTGCTTTTAAAGGAGCGCTCTGTAATCTGCGCGGACGTGTATCCCTTTTGGGATGCGCTGGACGAGAAGTTGACCCATGAGAACTCCTATCAGCGCAGCATCGGTGCCATGCTACTCTCCGCAAACGCAAGACACGACGCGCAGGGAAAGCTCAAACAGACTTTGCCGCATTATCTTGCGCTGCTCAACGACCCGAAACCGATCACCGTGCGCCAGTGCGCGCAGGCGCTGCCGGAGATGTTGCGCGCAAAGCCGGAATACGCGGAGCCGATCGGAAACGCAATTTTAAGCGTGTCTTTGCTGGATTACAAGGAAACCATGCGAAAGCTGATTCTCCTCGACTTTTTGGAAACGTTGATACTGGTGCGAAGCTTATCCCCCTCCGAGGCGCTGGAAGCGTACTTTTTCTCCATTCTCAGCGGAAGCATCCTCGACGAAAAAGCGAAAAAGCAGCTTCGCGCGCGTCTGGCACTGTAGGCGAAACGAGAAATTTTTAAATCAAAAGCAACGCAGAAAAGCGGCCATCCACACGGACGGCCGCTTTTGTTGATCCCGTTTATCCCTTTTTCGTTGGGGTTTTCTTAGTAGTGGTCTTTTTCGCGGGGCTCTTTTTTGTCGAAGTACTCTTCTTTGTCGATGAGCTCTTTTTCGTAGATGTACTGCTCTTTCTGCCGGAAGAAGACTTCTTGCTCTTTTGCGAATCGTCGCCAAAGATGCTGCCCAGCAGCGAGCCGCCAATGCTGGACGCGCTGCTGTTGCTTCCGCCGCCGAGCAGCGAACCGAGCAGTTCCCCGCCGAGGGACGAGCCGGAGTTGCTGTTGCCGGAACCGCCGCCCAACAGGTTGCCAAGCAGGCCGCCATCGTCGTCGTCATCGTCGCCGGAATCGGAGAGCAGAGAACCCAGCAGAGAGCCGACCACGTTACCGCTGCTGCCGGAAGAGCTGTTGTCACTATCGTTTCCGCCCAGCAGGCTGCCGAGCAACGCGCCGCCAAGAGAGGAGCCGGAGCTGTTGCCCGATCCACCGCCGAGCAAGCTGCCCAGCAGCGAACCCGCGGCGTCGCTCGTTCCGCTGCCGAGCAGGCTGCCGATCAGCGAGCCCGTACCGGAGTTGGAGTTGGAACCGAGCAGCGAGCCGAGAATCGAACCAATTCCGCCTGAGCTGTTGGAATTTTGCTGACCCAGTAAGGAGAGCAGCAACGGCGCGAGTTGGAGCAGGATGGACGTGGTCTGCCCTTTCTCCAAGCCTGCTTTCTTCGAAAGAGCCGAAACCGTTTTGTTGGTGTCATCGCCAAACAGGTGCTGCAAAATCTTCGCGCTGTCCTTGGAATCCACATTGGAAAGGAAAGACTTTACGTCCGAAGCATCGCTGTCCGCGTGGTCGGAGAGCGCCTGCGTCAGCGCCTGTTCCCCCTTCTTCGTGTTGGCGTTTTTCTGCATTCCTTCCAGCATCAGCGGCAGCGCCGCGCCGATGACGGACTCAACCTGCGACTTTTTTGCTCCGCTGTTTTTGCTCAGCGCGCTGACGGTGTCGCCACCCAATACGGTGTCAAGCAGGATATCGGTGTAATTCATAGCGTGTTCCCTTTCCGGTCTAAACTGTCAAATTATGCGGCTATTATACCCGTATTGCTTCGCTGTATCCGTGATGTTGTATTGTAATCACTTCAAAATGTGATGAAACACAGGTTTCACTCGAAAAATTTTGGTCTTGATTGCGCTGATGTAACAGCAACCACGAGAGCAGTTTGTAAAAATCGGCATCGCTTACCGCAACCGTATCCGGTTAAACGCGTTTGTTTGGATTATTTTCCGCTCTGATCGTTCAAAATCAGCATAAGAATCTGCGCTTCCTCCGTGCCGGTGTTTTTCAGCGCGTGGCTTTCCCCGCTTGCGCACAGATGCGTATCTCCCCTGCGCATCGTCTGCCACACTCTGCCATCCAACACCTCTACCGTTCCCGCAAGCACATAGTAGACCTCAAACTCGCCGTCATGCCGGTGCTCGCCAATCGAGGCGCCCGCCGGAAGCTCGGTTCGGGAAAAGAGCTTGCCCGTGCCGTAGGACTCGTCCGCAAGCAGAAAATCGTGAAATGCAAGCGCGCCTTCGCCGCCGCGCACGTTTTCGCGAATGCGAACCTGTTGTTCTCCCGCTGTCTTGATCATATTGTTTTTCTCCTTTGTCTTCCTAAAATTGAACTGGTTATTTCCGGTATATATGTAGGTCAAATATTCTTAAAACACAGCTAGATATTTCCGGTATAAACATACGTTAAATATTCTTTCGCAATCTTCGCCATGCGCAAAACCGTCTCCACCGGAGTGGGAGATGCGTTTTTCATGCGATGTCTCGGAAAAAACCTGGAAAGATGCAAGGGAATCGCGGTCGAGACGGATGCAATCCATTCGCACTCCGCGCGCATCTCCGCCCCGCTATCGTTCCATCCCGGTACGATCAGCGTCGTGAGTTCCATGTGAATCTTTCCGTGCGCTTGAATGATCGCGGCCTTCACCGCTTCAAAATCGCCACCGAGCGCGCGATATTGTTCCTGCGAAAAGGCTTTCAGGTCGATGTTTGCCGCGTCCACAAACGGAAGCAGCTTTTCCCATGGCTCCGGCAAGATCATGCCGTTTGTAACGAGGACAATCCTTAGCCCCTGCGGTTTTGCAAGCTTTGCGCAGTCCAGCACGTACTCGTAGCCGATCAACGGCTCGTTGTAGGTAAACGCCAGCCCGATGTTGCCCTGTGGTCGATATGCTTCGGCGAGGGTGATCAGCGAGTCCGGCGAAATATGCTCCCAGCGGATGTTGTTCTGATCCGCACGCGCAATCTCGCAGTTTTGGCAGTAGTTGCAGTCCATATTGCAGCCGTAGCTGCCGACGGAGAGGATGTTCGATTCGGGATAAAACCGTCTAAGCGGCTTTTTCTCGATCGGATCGAGCGCAAGGCTCGTCACCCTGCCGTAGTTTTCGCAGACGATCTTTCCCGTGCGATTGACCCGTGCATGGCAGAAACCCGTCTGTCCTTCCGCAAGCGCACATCTGCGCGGGCAGATTCCGCAAACAGCCTTCACGTATGACGCACCACCTCAAAGCGCTCCATCCGGCAGCGCTCATATTCCGGAATCCCGGCCTTGCTTTTGGCAATCTTCAGCTGTTCCTCTACCGTATCCACGCCCTCCAAATTGGGCAGCAGCAAGCCTTTCCGGTAGCCGGAGATCACGATCACGCCATAGCGCTTGACATCCAGTTGATCCGCGGAATCGACTTTCTCCGTCTTTCCCAATACATCCACGCTATAGTTGATTCGCTCCAGCTCCTCCGCGCGAACCGGATCAAACCGCGGGTCTTCGCTGCAGGCCGATATCGCATTTTTCACAATCTCCTGCGCAACGCTCTGTGTCACGGCGGAGATGGTTCCGATGCAGCCGCGGAGTTTTCCCGCGATCTTAAGCGATACAAACACGCCCGCGCGGGTGCTTGTCATCTCCTCCGGTAAATCTTCCGGCGGGGCGGGTGTTTCCCCCGTGCGAACAAACGCCTCGATGGTTTGCCGCGCGAGGCGGACATAATCGTCCTCGCCCGCGCGAATCCCGCTCATGCGCTCGCGCTCCGCCCGCTGATAGAGCACGTCAAACGCACGGCTTTCGTTTGCTTCTTCCGGTGTAAACGCGGCTACCGCGTAGCCAACGCCGAACGGGCCTTCGTAGCTTAACAGTTCGCTTGTTACGTTCATGCGATCCAGCGTACCGCAGAGCACCCAGAAGGTACCGAGTCCGCACTCCGCCGCTTCTTCGCTGAGCGTGGGATCCAGTGTCATCAACTTCAGAAAATCGCCTTCCGCCATCGCTTGCGTCGCAAGCCGGTCAAACACAGGCCCGCTCGGGTGGAACCCGTAAGGCCCGCTTTCGAGCAGTTTATGCGAAAGGTCTCCGCTCGCGATTACGATCGTGTCGCGGTTGAGTTCCTCCGCCGTCTTTTTGATGCACTTGCCAAGCCGGTAATGTTCCGCCGCATCCAGGCCGGAGAGCCCGATTCGCACAATTTCGCAGGGCAGATCGCTCTCCGCTAAAAATGATAGCGGAATCATCGTTCCGTGATCGAGCGTTTTCTCGCGCTCGCCTTTCGTGCCGGCGGAAATCCCCGCCCGCTTTGCATTTTTCTCAAGCGCGAGCACGAACGCTTCATCATAGATCGCGTTAACCTGCAACTGCTCCGCACCAAAGCGCCTCATATCCCCGCGCGCTCTCTTGCCGGGCGAAATATGAAAATAGTCCGTATAACTTGTGGCGTGCGAGGAAACGATCACGATCGTTTCCGGTGCAAGCTGACGCACGCGCCGCGCAATCTCGCGGTAAGCCGCGGTGGTCGCGCGGATCTCCCGCTCCTGCCCCTGCCCGATTTGCGACAGGATAATCGGCGGATGCGGTACAATCGCAGCCAGCAAAATGGACATGTTTTTCCCTCTGTTTCGTATAAAATTGATCTGGAATGTCGACTTATTTTAACACTTCGCATGTAAGGTGTCAAAAACAGGGCGTTTCCTTCGCGATGCGCAAGGAGAAAAATCTTTCTTACTCGAAATGTGTTAAAATAGACAGATCAGGTGAAAGGATTTCATATGACGGAACAAGCCGGACGGCATAAAAATAGCAACAAAAGCAGCAACAAAAGTAACAACAAAAGCAGCAACGCGATGCGAAACGCGGCGGTCATCGCACTCATATGTGTCATCGGCGCTTGCATCTTGTTTTTACTCGTCATGCTGCCGCTGCGCGCGCTGCACGAAGGGCAAAGCGAAGATACCGTCGCGTCCGTCACGCCCGCGCCGACCGTACCTGTAACGCCTTCTCCCAGCCCGACCCCGCGCGTTCCTTCCGTCCTGACGTTTGACGAAAGCGCGGATGATCCCCTGCCCGCGCAGGACAGCCGCCTCGCATTCGGGCGCGGATACAAGCTGCGCGGCACCGTGCAGTCCAACTATCCGCTGACCTCCGTCTCTCTGGAGATCAACTGCACCTATAGCGAAGACGCGCGATACCCCTACGTGCAGAGCGTTTCGTTTGATCCCGATAACATGGTCTACTCTTATCCGCTGGACGACGCGCTGACGCTGGAGGGCGTCTCTCTCGACTCCCTCACGCAGTTTTCCGCGCTGGGCGTCGGTATCCATACGCTTAAACTCTACGCCACCAGCCTGGGACAGCCCACGCCGGAGAAGCTCTTTGAGACGAAGTTCTACATTCTCTCCAACGACTGGAAAACGATCGCCAAATCGGACTTCTCCAACAACAGCTATCAAACCGCGCTCGACTTTTTTAAGGACAAATCGGCGTTTCTCTACCGCTATCAGTGGGTAGATGCGCGTTATATCGTCGCCGATCCGGACTGGGAAGACGCCTATATCATCTCGTTTGACTGTCTGCCCGGGCGTGAACCCTGGCGCATTCACAAACTTGCTCTGCCGTATTATCAAGCCGCGTCGTATTATCTCAACAACGTGCATGTTCGCGTCTCCGGCACCAACGGGGACTCCGGCGTGCTGCTGCTGCGGGACTTGATCGATACCTACAACGGTACCTACTGCTCGCGCTTTACGTCCAGCGAAACGCACATCAGCCACCATGCGTTCGGCACGGCGACCGACCTCAACGGCGGAATGGGCGCAAACGACAACCTGAAAGAAAACATCGCGCTCATCAACACCGAGGTGCGGGATTTTCTCACCTACAACGGCATCAAGACCGAAAACGGCGTTTCGTATTATGATTACACCTATTCCGGCGACTCGCTGCTCTGGGTCTACCAAACCGTTCCCGAGACCGTGATCAACTACATTCTCTACGAACTTGCGTTTTATCGCGCCGGATTCCAGTGGGGACACTACTATGTTTCCACCAGCGACGGCATGCACTTTACGCTGACCGACAACATCCGTATCAGTCACGACGGCAACGACGGCCTGCGGAAGGTGTTTGATTACAGCGAGACGTACTCGCCAGCGGAGTAAATCTGAGTTTCAATCAGGAAGGAATCAAACCAACTATGGTTATCTGTCTATTCGGAGAAAATTGCACAGGAAAATCCTCGATCGCAAATGAACTTGCCGCCCGCCTGGACGCCAAATGCATGGCCGGCAAGGATTATCTGCGTCTTGCGAAAAGTGAAGCGGACGCAAAGAACGCTTTCGTCGCGCTTTTAACGCAGCATCTGGTATCGGATCAAACGCTCATCTATATCGCGTCCGAACCGGATCAGCTGGATTTACTGCCAGCAGGCAGTTTTCGCGTGCTTATCACGGCGGAACTTTCCGCAATCCAGCAGCGTTTTGCCGCGCGCATGGGTGGAAAATTGCCTGCCCCGGTGGAAGCCATGCTGAAACGCAAACACGGCATGTTTGACGCATTTCCCCATGAACTGCACATTCATACAGACCACACAACCGCCGAAAATGCGGCGGAAGAGATTCTGAATCGAGTCGTAAAAAACGCTGATATTCTCAGACGCGAATAAGAGATATCAAAAGCAAGCACCCATCGTCAGAAAGAATTGTGAGGATACACATGCAAGTTTTCATTCGCTTCTTAGCGATCGGCAATCAACTCAAAAAAGAGTTTTCCTCCTTCTCGGTGCCGGAGAATGCAACCGTCGGCTTTCTATATGGCGCGGTGGAGTCCGCGGGTCATGCTGGCGTGTTTTGCCCCGCAACCGATTGGCCCGGATTGCCGGAACAGGTTCTGTTTGCTTCCGACGCGCATATGCTGCGCCCGGACGAGCAGCTGCATGAAGGCCAGCAGATCAGCATCATCGGTCAGATGATCGGCGGCTGAAAGAACCCCTTCCCAATATTGGTATCGGTGATAAAATGGAGTTCGGTTTTTATTGACAAACCGCGTATTCCATGTTTATGATTTTCGCATCAGTACTACCATCATGCGTAATTCTTTAGAATGAATAACGATCGGAGGACGATTGATATGCCCAAATTATTGCGCGCGGACGGCATGAACAAGTGTCTCGGTTGCTTCACCTGCATGCTCACCTGCGCCGCCGTCAACAAAAAAGAGCACAGTATGTTTAAGAGCGCCATCCGCGTCCGCACCACGGGAGGACTGACCAGCAGCTTCGTCGGCATCGTCTGCCTCGGCTGCACGGACGAACGCGCCTGCGCAGAAGCCTGCCCGACCGGCGCGCTCAGGCTACGTACCGGCGGAGGCGTGATCCTCTCGCCCGAAAAATGCATCGGCTGCCGCAAGTGCATCGACGCCTGTATTGTCGGCGCGGTCAACTTTGATGAAGACCTGAAGATTCCCATCATCTGCAAGCACTGCGGCATCTGCGCGCAGTTTTGCCCGCACCAATGCTTAACGATGGAGGAGGTTTAACGGTATGTTAGGTGACGATAAAAAAATCCTTTTCGTTGACTTGAGCAGTGAAAAACTTAAGATCGAAAAACGTGTCGATCTAAACGCTTCTATCGGCGGCGTAGGAATCGCGATTCGTTTGTTTGAGGAGAATTTTCATCCGGAGCTGCCGCCGCTGGACGACGCGCAACCCATCGTGTTTGCCGTTGGCGCGCTGACCTCCGTCTTCCCCGTCATGACCAAGACGGTCGCGGTGTTCTATTCGCCGCACACAGGCGAGTTGGGCGAGAGTTACGCGGGCGGACGGCTCGCGTTTGCCATGATGCAGGCGGGATACGACGCAATCGTTATCACCGGCAAAGCCAAGCGACCGATGTACATCTCCGTCCGCTCGGACAACGTCTCGTTTCGCGACGCCCGCGCGCTCTGGGGACTGCCCAGCACAGTCATCGGCCGCGTCATTCGCGAGCGGGAGCCCGGTCCCGGCAAGCGCAGCATCATCCGCATCGGCCCCGCAGGCGAAAACGGCGTTACCTACGCCAGCGTCTGCGTGGATACCTACCGCCACTTTGGCCGTCTCGGCCTCGGCGCCTCGATGGGCGCCAAAAACCTGAAGGCGATGCAGGTCTTCGGCACGACGCCGATTGCGATCAAGGACTTTCCCGCCTACTGGAACGCGTATCGCGCCGTCTACAAGAAATGCACGGAGACCGAGCTGATGCAAAAGTATCACGACTTGGGAACGTCTATCAACATCGAGCCGCTCAATTCCCTCGGTGTACTGCCGACCAAGAATCTCAAGCAGGCGGTGTTTGAGCACGGCGACAAGATCAGTGGCGAAGCGTTTGCCGAAAACAATCTGGTTCGCAAAACGGCCTGTGTAGGCTGCCCGGTCGGTTGCATCCATATCGGACAATTCCGGCGCGAATTTGATAAAGAGGGGCACGAATACGAGTCCATCAGCGTCAGCTACGACTACGAGCTCATCTTCGCGCTCGGCAGCTTTCTTGGCATCAAGTCGACCGACGAAATCCTCGCGCTCATCGACGTTGTAGAAGAGCTCGGTCTAGACGCAATGTCCGCGGGCGTTGCGCTGGGCTGGGCGACCGAGGCGCTGCAAAAAGGCATCATCACCGAGCAGGATACGCTTGTTCCGCTCAAGTTTGGCGACAAAGACGGTTATATCCAAGCGCTTCGTTCGATCGCATGCGGCGAGAACAAGTTTTATGAGGCGCTCGGCAAGGGCGTTGCCCACGCTTCCAGCATATACGGCGGCGCGGATTTCGCCATGCAGATTGCGGGCAACGAGATGGCGGGCTATCACACCGGATACGGCGCGCTCGTCGGCATGTCCGTCGGCGCGCGGCACTCGCACCTCTGCAACGGCGGCTACTCGATCGATCAGGGACTCAAAACGGTGGATATCGACGTGATCGCCAAAAAACTCTTTCAGGAGGAGATCGACCGCTGCATGCTCAATTCGCTCATCATGTGCCTGTTTGCGCGAAAGGTATATGATCGCGAGACGATCCTGATGGCGCTGCAATCGCTCGGATATTCGTATACCGACGAGGATTTGACGCGCGTCGCAGAGGAAACGTACGCGGCGAAGATTCGGGTCAAGCGCGCGATGGGCTTTGATCAGGAAGCGGTTCGCTTCCCCAAGCGCTTTTTCGAAACGCCCAGCATGCACGGACTTCTGGACGAAGAAGCCGCTTATGAAACACAGCGAAAATTTAATGCAATGACCAACGAGCTTCTCAAACGGTATCCGCCGGCGGAACCGTCAAAAGCGAAAGCAGCGCCCGCAAAGTAATTCGTCCGCGTTTTTGTACACGAAAAACATCATTCGATACGATCATCTAACGCAAAAGCCTCCTGTCGCGTAAAAACGATAGAAGGCTTTTGTGTTTGTAAGTTTTTACGTTCTGCTTCGTTCTAAAGTATTTACGGGTGCGCCTCGCCCGCGCGATAGGCCGCCATGATACCCTTAAAGATCTCTCCGCTGGAAGGCGCGGTCCAGGTGATCGCGTTTGCGCCGGCTTCAATCGTCTCGAGAATGGTCTGCTCCGTCGGCCCGCCCGTCGCGATGATCGGCAGGTCCGGAAACGATGTGCGGATTTTTCGCACAACGCTTGCCGTCTCGGCCGCAGCGGAAACATTCGCAATGCGCATGCCCGCGGCGACGCGCGCGGAGATATCCGTGTCCTCCCGCGCGATGGTGACAATGATGGGGATATCGATCGTCTCCGCGAGTTCGCTGATCACGTCGTTCTTCGTCGGCGCGTTGACGACGACGCCGATGGCACCCTGCATCTCCGCATACGAGGCCATGTGGATCACACGCTTGCCCTGCGTCAGCCCGCCGCCAACGCCAGCGAACACGGGAATATCGGAAGCAGAGATGATCGCCTGCGTGATCACCGGCTGCGGTGTGAACGGATAGACCGCCATGATCGCGTCCGCATTGACATTTCGGATGATCGCGAGATCGGTAGAAAACACGATGGAGCGATAAAGTTTACCAAAGATCGGTATGCCGCTGCACTGCGAAATGACCGACGGAATCCGGAGCGCAAACTTGCGCAATGTTCCATCAATCGGGGTTGGCGTGTTTGTCATAAGCGCCTCCATATGATTTTTGAAGTATGATTGCAAATGTAGATCGTGATCTCATTCTATCGGCTCTTTTGCGCCGCCACAAGAGAGCAAGTGTGAACACGCGGATACGCACTTGTAAACGATTTTTAACGAACGCGCACTTTTGCGTGGACTCGCAAAATAGTTGAGCCATTTTTTACACTTATCAACGAATGGTTGTGTTAATATATCATGACTATCAAATAATTCTATTGACTTCGATCACAGTTATGGTATTCTTTGTTTGATGTTCATGAAAGGTTTGGTTTTATGGAAAGCGAAGTAACCACCTATGGCCCGCTGAAAACACAAAAAGAATACCTGAAGTTGATTGCGGCAAACGTGATCAATCGCTTTGGGGACTCCATCGACGGCATCGCCATCGCCTGGCTGATGTATCAAATTACGCACAGCGCGTCGATGATGGCGCTCATCCTCGGCCTTAACTATGTGCCAACCATCCTGTTGCAGCCGTTTACGGGCGCTTTGGTAGAGCATCTCTCCAAAAAGCGCGTGATGATACTCTTCGACATCGGACGCGGACTCGTCGTTGCGGCAACGGCGGCGCTGTATGTGCTGGGGCATCTGACTCCCGTGATTCTGACCGCGATGATGCTTCTCATCTCTACGCTGGAGGCGTTTCGCTCCCCTGCCGGCTCCGCAATCGTACCCATGCTACTCAAGCCGGAGTTGTTTAAGGTTGGCTCCGCGCTCAACCAGACCGCAAGCAGGGTCACCGAACTGATCGGCCTCGCGCTCGCGGGCGGCGTAGTAGCGCTGCTTGGCTGCGAAGGCGCGTTGATGATCGACGCGGCTACGTTTTTCCTCTCCGCGCTGATCATCGGCTTCATCCGTCTCAAGGAGACGCTGCCGGAAGAAAAGGCGAACCTCAAGTCGACCGCAAAGAGTTTTCTTGAAGGATTGTCGCTCATCCATACCTCGCGCGTGCTCGTCGTTCTGCTGCTCATCGGCGCCATGATGAACTTCATGTTCGTGCCGCTCAATGTCTACGCCGCGCCGTTTATTGCGGACTATCTCAAAGGCGGCGCGGAGACGCTGTCACTCATCAACATCGTACTCGTGCTTTCTCTCGGGCTCGGGTCTTTTATCGCGCCGAAGATCACGCGTATCTCCGGCAAAACGCAGTTGATCGCGTGCGGATTGATCGCAAGCCTCGCGCTGTGCCTGTTTGCGCTGGGCGGCTATGTGCAATCCCACGTGCTGCAATATGCGGTTGTTCTGGGTTCAGCCGTGCTGCTCGGCTTTTCGTCCGGCATCATCAACGTGGTCTACAACGCGGCGTTTTTGCGCCTTGTTCCGCCGGATTTTATGGCGCGGCTCTCCGGCATCTCCACCGCGATTCTCGTGTGTTCCCTCCCGATCGGAAGTTTTCTCTGCTCCGCGCTCGCCGCGGTGCTGGAGGTGCCCGTGGCCATCCTCGCCTCCGGCGTACTCAGCATCGGACTCTATCTGCTGCTCGTGCGCGTCAAGAGTCTCGACGCACTGTAACTCGATTGCTGATTGCCGCATTTTACGCAAGCACGACCGTGTCCCTCCGGCTCAATACCGTGTCGGACAAGAAAGACAGGTTGAAGTTATGGAATCCCTTCAATTTTTCCCGCTGAACGAGCGGCTGGAAGCGGCGGCGGCACTCTCCCGCCTCGCCTACCGCGGAGAGAACGAACGCTCCGGCGATATGCGCGTTTCGATTGATTATTACTGTAAAAAATACAACTTCGAGAGCGACAAGTTTTCCGGCTTACTGCAAACGTATGAATTCGTCAAGGCAAACCTTGTCTGCGAAGAGCAGGAGTTGCTCGCCCTCTTTGGCATTCCGGAAGGAATGGAGGCCAATCTCTACGATTTGCTTTGCCAACTCCGGTTCAATCTTGGCGACGAGCGCGTAAGCGACCTGAACCTTAGAATTGCGCTGTTCTTGTCGGACGAAGCGGACGAACCGATGTTTGACCGTGTCGGTGTTGCCGATTTGCTCGCTTACGCGCAACGGCTGCCCATCTCCGATCCGGCCAAGCTATTGTTTACCGACGCAATCATTCGTTTTGACGATTACGAAGCGCGGATGAATCGCCTATTGGATCAGGCTGAAGCATTGATTCATGAAAAGGCGGATCTGCTGCTGCCCTTAGCGCAAAAAGCGCTGGATGAGTGGAACGCGCTGCCAAGCGAGGCCACATTCTTCGACCAGCTTGCCGAGGAAGGCATTCGTCTCGATTGCCCGCGCGCGGATGTGTACCCGATGGTGATGAGTTTTACGACGATCACAGTGCATTCCAACATCATTTGCGCGGAGCAGTTCGGCACCGAAGAGCGCACTGTGATCACCTATGGCGTAATGGCAGACGAATTTACCAGAAGCGATCGAACGGGCAAGACCGATTTGGAGTCCATCGCCAATCTGTTGCACGCAATGGACGATAAGAAGCGACTGCAAATTCTCGTCGCCCTGCGGGAGCATCCACTCTACGGGCAGGAACTCGCGACGCTGACGGAGCTGTCTCCGGGTACGATATCGCACCACATGGGCGAGTTGGTCGGAGTCGGACTCGCTACGATTGAAAAACAGGGCGTAAAACTGCTCTACAATCTCAACGAGGCGCGCCTAAAGGAATTTATGACGATGATCGAGCGAAACTTAATGCGCTAATCTACCGAAAAAGCCTGAATATTCGGGCTTTTTTTTGTACGTTCGTCACAATCCTTTGCCTGTACAAAAAGCATACTAACTTCATAATATTCAGACTTTTTTTGTACGTTCGTCACAATCTTTTGCCTGTATAAACAGTATCATGATTTCAGAGACAATTGTATGGAGGGAACGTATGGAACCGCAAAAGAAAGAAAACAAAATCGAGGCTTTTTTTCAACCCAATTCGCGTTGGGCGGAGCCGCTTGCGCTTCTAAGAGAGCTCCTGCTGTTAAGCGGACTGGTGGAAGATTTCAAGTGGGGCAAACCGGCGTATACGCACAACGGCGAAATCGTCGCAATGTTATTTGAATTCAAGGAATCCTCAGCCATCGGGTTTTACAAAGGCGCGTTGCTCAAGGACGAAGCGAAGATATTGGTCGCGCCTGGCGAACATTCGCGGTCGATGCGCATGGTGAAATTCACCCGTGCGGACGAAGTGCGCGCGCTCACGCAAACGCTGCGCGCCTATCTTGCGGAGGCAATCGCAAACGAGGACGCGGGGTTGGAGATTGAATTTCAACCCATGCAGACGGATATACCGGACGAATTCCAAACGGTTTTAGATGATTCGCCGCAGGTCAAACTGGCGTTTTATTCGCTTACCCCCGGCAGACAGCGGGCATATCTGCTCTATTTTTCGGACGCAAAGCAGTCCAAAACACGCATTTCGCGCATCGAAAAGTATCTACCTCGCATCCTGGACGGGAAAGGCATGCAGGACTGATTCGTTCATGTAACGCAAAGAGCCGCGCAATGCGCGGCTCTTTGCGTTACTAGTTCACTCGTTTACTCGATCGCTTTGAGCGACTCGACCATGTTGATCTTCGATAACCGCGGTCGCATGAACAGATCGACCCCGAAGGCGAAGAAGAACGTCATCGCAACCGAGAGCAGGTAGCTCAGTGGCTTGATCACCACGTGGAAACTCACCATGTCGAAGCTCAACTGCCCCATTACGAAGCTATGCAGCCAGATGCCCATCGGAATGCCCGCGAGCGCGCCCAGCAGCGTCAGCACCAGATTTTCGCGGAAGACATATGCTCCCACCTCCGGCGCGTAGAAACCGAGCACCTTGATGGTCGCGATCTCGCGGATGCGCTCGGTGATGTTGATGTTGCTCAGGTTAAAGAGCACCACAAACGCAAGCGCCCCCGCGCACAGGATGATCACGAAGATCACGAGGTTGAGACTGCTCATCATATTGTTCACGCGATCCTGAATATCCGTCGTCACGCTGACGTTCGCCGCGCCGAAATCATCCAACAGTTTGGCGGAGACCTCATGCTGATCCGCGAGCGCGGAGTTCGCCAGCGCCGCCTCATAGGAGCAAGGCTTGCCAAACGTGGTTTCATACGTATTCGGCGTCATGATCATGTAATGATAAACGTAGTTTTCGAAGATCGCGCTGACAGGCAGAGACACCTTGTTCGCATCATCCACCAGCACCTGAATACTGTCGCCCACGGATACGCCGGCAATCCGTGCAAGTTTATCGCTGATGGCGACGCTGCCGTCCGCAGGATAGCTTAGGCTGACGCCATTTTGGTGCATGTCGATCAACGAAGATATCTTCTCGTCTCCGGTCGCGATTACGTTGACGTCCTTGAGTCCCTCTTTTGTGTATGCGGAGAGAGTGTCCGTCGTGACAAACACGCAGGAGGACAGGATATCGCTCGTGTCCTTGATAAACGTCGTCTGCTGCGCCGCATCCTTCGGCTCGTCAAACACGATGGCAAAGTCGTATGTCATGATGTTGTTAAACTGATCCTGCGCGATGTTGGCGATGGAATCCCGTATGCCAAACCCGGTCACCAGCAACGCGGTACACCCGCCGATGCCGAGCACCATCATGATCAAGCGTTTCGTGTAGCGAAAAACGTTGCGAAGCGAAATCTTGATCATGAATCCGAGGCGTTTCCAGATAAACGGGATCCGCTCTAAAAACACGCGCTTGCCTTCTTTGGGCGCTTTGGGGCGCATCAATTCCGCTGGCATCAGGCTCAGTTCCGCGCGACAGGTTAGTAGCGTGACCCCTGCGGAGCAAAGCAGCGTCACCGCGAGCGACACGGCGAAGAGCGACCAGTCCAGCGTATAGATGATCGGCGCAAAGCCATAGAGCATGCCGTATGCCTGCCAGATTACCCACGGGAAGAGCCAGCAGCCACCGAAGAAGCCGATGAGACTGCCCAGCAACGCGGCGCTGCCCGCATAGGCGATGTATTTCCAGGCGATGGTTACGCCGCCGTAGCCCAGCGCCTTGAGGGTGCCGATCTGGGTGCGCTGCTCTTCCACCATGCGCGTCATGGTCGTCATCGTCACCAGCGCGGCAACGAGGAAGAAGAACACCGGAAACACCTTCGAGATGCCGTTGACGATGGAGGAATCATTTTCGAAGTTGACGTATCCCGCGTTCGTCTCGCGGTTAAGCACGTATACGCTCGGCGGTTTGAGCTTGTCAAGCTCCGTCTGCGCGTCGTCGATCTTGACTCTCGCGTCGGCAAGTTCCTGCGCCGCGTCCGCGAGCTTTTGATCCGCCTCCGCTTTGCCATCCAGATAGTCCTGATAGCCGTCGTTATACTGCTCCTGCGCTTCGTTGAGCTTGATCTTTCCCTGCGAAAGCGCGGCTCTTCCGTCGTCAATCTGCTGTTTTGCCGCGTCCAGCTGGGCCTTGTTTGCGTCCAGCTGTGCTTGCGTGCCTTCAAACAGCAGCGTCGTCGTCTGCCGCTGCGCGTTCAGCTGACCTTGTGCGGTGTCGAGCGCCGAAAGCTGCCCTTGCAGATAGGCGATCTGGTCCGTGTCGCCTGCGAGCGTCGCCGCATCCAGCGCCGCGTTGAGCTGCGCGCGCTGCCCATCAATCGTTTGCTGGCTTGCGTCCAGCTGGGCAAACGCGTCCGTTTTCGCTGCCTCATAATCACTCACGCCCTGATTGTATGCGGCAAGCCCGCTTACATACTGTTGCTGCGCTAAGTTTAACGAATCTTCGTTTTTGTCGATCTCGGTCCAGCCGTCCTGAATCTGCTGCTTTGCATCCGCGAGCTTTGCCGCGGCGTCATTGAGCTCCCGCTCCGCATCCGCCTTTTGCGTGTTGTATTCCGCTAGTCCGTCCTGATATTTTTTCTCCGCGTCGGCGATCTCTTTTGTCGCCTTGGTTACGATGTCCTGATACCGCGCGGTAGAAAGCTGCCTCATGCGCTTGGTAAGCGGGTCTTCCATCCGGGCAACCGCGTGGTCGTATGCAACGCTGAAGATCTTCCCGGTTGCACTCGAGAGACGGACGTACAGCTCTGTATAATAATCCGTCGAGAGTCCGCCTTCCGGCAGGTAGAGATACGCCGTAATCTTGCCGCCGGCGAGCTTTGTCGTGCCGCGCTCCATGTTCAGATACGTCGGCGAATCGGTCAGGCCAACGATAGTGTAGGTATCGTACACAAACGCATCCAGCGTGTCCTTGTCGTTTTCGGCGGAGATCGTGAGATTGCTTCCAACGGCGCTGACGGGGAGCATCCGCGCGTCTCCGAGGCACTCGTTATCCGCAATCGGCATCCGGCCCGCGGTGAGCTTAAGCAGATTCACCTGGCTCGTGATCGAGTGCGCCGCGAGCACATATGAAGCCCCGCTCTCCAGCGTGGCAAGCACGTCCATGCTCACCGCGCCTTCTGCCGACTCTACACCGTCCATCGCGGCGATGGAAGCCACCTGCGCCTTGTCCACGCCAAGCGTGGTCATGATCTTTTCGTCGAACATGGCATAATCGCGCAGATATTGATCTGCCGTGTCGATCATAGCGTTCTTAGTTACTTTTAATCCGGAGAAAAAACCGACACCAAGCGCCACGATTGCGAGAATCGCCAAAAAGCGCCCAAGCGTATGGGTTACTTCGCGTCTCTTACTCTTTTTCCATGCTTTCTTGACGCGCATCACCATTCAATCTCCTCGATGGGTTTCGCGTTTTCGTTGATGCGCACGGAGGTAACGGTTCCGCTCTTCACCTTCACCACGCGATCCGCCATTTCGGTAATCGCGCTGTTGTGGGTGATGATGACCACCGTCATGCCTTTTTCGCGGCTGAGATCCTGTAAAATCTTGAGCACCTGTTTGCCCGTCGTGTCGTCCAGCGCGCCGGTCGGCTCATCGCAAAGCAACAGCTTCGGGTTTTTCGCGAGCGCGCGCGCAATCGCGACGCGCTGCTGTTCGCCGCCGGAGAGCTGCGCGGGAAAATTCTGCATGCGCTCGCTTAAGCCAACGTCATTGAGCACCTGCTCCGCCGAAAACGGCGCCTTCGATAGCTCGGTCGCCATCTCTACGTTTTCCAGCGCGGTGAGATTCGGAATCAGGTTGTAAAACTGAAAGACAAACCCGACGTCTTCCCTGCGATAGCGCGTGAGCTGCCGGCGGTTATAGGCGGAAATCTTTTCTCCGCCGAGAAACACGCTGCCGCCTGAGAGCGTGTCCATGCCGCCAAGGATATTGAGCAGCGTGGTTTTGCCCGCGCCGGATTGCCCGACGATGACACAGACTTCGCCTTGACCAATTTCAAAGCTCACGTCGTGCAGGGCGCTTACCTTCACGCCTTCGGTATCGTATACCTTACCTACATTTTCAAAAACAACATATGGGGTCATCTATCGTCCTCCAAGTTTGGTCTTCTCTCGCTTTGCCGCTATGATGCGGGTTCCTGTCGAAAGTACACTTCTCAACATCCGTCTGGTAATAGACGAATGCAAAAGATAAATGCATTTTATACTGAAATCGTAAACAGAAAATAAACTCTTGTCGAATGTTTCGGTTTTGCCATGATTTTACACATTTGCCTCACCTCAAAATCGATTCTTTTTGTAAACATTCAAAAATTACGCTCCACAAACGTTCCTTTTGCGTTAGAATAGCGTATCAGTATGTGAGGCACAAGGAGAAAAGGTTATGCAAACAAAGCAGCCGACCGCAGAGGACATTGCGCACTGGAAGAAATTATTCGCGGACTACGGCCCGCATCTAAAGCCAAACCGCATCAGCGGGACACAACTCTATGATTATCTACGCGCGCATTATGACGTGCTTCCGATGGAGGATGCGCGGCTTTTACAGATCATCTCCGACAATATCACGAAAAACGAATGCTTCAACCGTGAGTTACCGGCGGGAACCCCGCCCAATCCGGTCTGCTGTAAGATCAAGCGCAGCGAAGCCGCGTCGGCTCTGTATGCAACGCAAGACACCGTCTACTCCGGCTGCGATATCATCGTCGGTATCGACCTCGTCAGCGGATACTTTCTCGTGGAGGGCAGCAGTTTGCTCTGGGACGAACTGTATGCGCACCGCGGGCTGAACGAAAACGACCTGAGCAACTATTACAGCGTTGCGGAATACGTCTCCTGCCTTACCCGCTTTGATCTGCTGGAGAAAACGCTGGTAGAATGAGACCCCGAATCTTTTTTGCGGGTGGCACGGGATCGTTTGCCAGTCTTTGCGGCACAACCGTCCACTGCTTGCGGTTCATATTCGATATTGATACAATATTGGTATCATTGTTGTGATGAACCCGCCACCGGAAAAAAGGAGTATTCATGAATCGACTCGCAATTGCCAACCTGTTCGGCATACAAGGCCTTAATATCGCCTGGTATGGCATCATTATCGCAAGCGGACTGCTGCTTGGCATCTGGCTGGGCAACGCGCGCGCGCGCAAACGCGGCTGGTCTTCCGACCTGCTGTTGGACTTCATCCTGCTCGCGGTTCCGCTCGCCGTCATCGGAGCGAGAACGTATTACGTCGCGTTCGAGTGGGAGTATTTCGCGGCGAATCCTGCAAAGATTATCGCGATCAACGAAGGCGGCCTCGCCATCTACGGCGCTGTGATCGGCGGTTTTCTCGCGGCGTTTATCTTCTCCCGGGCGGCGAAGTTTCCGTTTCTCAAGCTCCTCGATCTCGTGATTCCGAGTTTGATTCTCGGTCAGGCGATCGGCCGCTGGGGAAACTTTATCAATCAAGAAGCGTTCGGCGCGCTGGTGACCAATCCGCAGTTGCAATTTTTCCCGCTCGCGGTCTATATCCAGTCCCTAGGGGAATGGCATCAGGCGACGTTCTTTTACGAGAGCTTTTGCAACAGCATCTTACTTGTCGTAACGCTGCTGACCGCGCGAAAAGGCGTCAAGGACGGCACACTGCTCGCCACGTACTTCATCGGCTACGGAACGATTCGCGCGGTCATCGAGGGCTTGCGGACGGATAGCCTCTATCTGTTTGGCAACATCCGCGTGTCGCAGGTGCTCTCCGCGGTGCTCGTGCTGGTCGGCATCGCGATGCTGATCCTGATCAAAAAAGGCGTTTTGAAAACAAAGACTTATGACGGAAAATATTGCGTCATTCGCCCCGAAGAAAGCGGAGAAAAGTAACCAATCAAAAAGGAGTGCGTTCCATCGCACTCCTTTGTTTTTATCAACTTATCGTCTTTGTTCGCTCAGGCAAGCTTGACCGCTTTTTCTCTTTTGTTCCATATGCCAGGCCTTTAACACTGCGGTCTGCGTTTTACCGTCCGGCACGTCTCCGCGCAAAATCTCTTCCACAAACTGTTCCAGCGGACGCTGCTCTACGTTTAAAAACTCGTCGTCGTCCGGATTCGTGGCGCGAAAGGTCATCTTTCTTGCGAGATACAAATGTATCTTCTCGTCCAGTATCGCGACGGAGGGATAAAACACGCCGAGCGAGACGAACTCCTCCGCTGCGTACCCCGTCTCTTCCTGCAACTCCCGCCGCGCGCAGATCAGCGGGTCTTCGCCGGGATCGAGCTTTCCCGCGGGAATCTCCAGCATCACGGTTGCAAACGGATAGCGATACTGGCGCACCAGAATCACGTTTCCATCTTCGGTAACCGGAACCACGGCGGCAGCGCCCGGGTGACGCAAGACCTCACGCGTCGCCGGTTTCCCGTTTGGCAAGCGCACCGTGTCGCGAAACAGATGTACGACTTTTCCGTGAAAGATCTCTTCCGATGTGATCTTCTCTTCTGTCAGTTCGCTATCCTGTAAAAGCATATCTGCTCTTCCTCCTGAAAAAGATTCTTCCAGATTGTAACACATGCTTCAAAAAATAGACACCTCCCGAGAGTCAACATTGCATTACTGTTGCATGTTGTTTGTAGTATCTATATAATAAAGATAACGGTAATCGTTACAATAACGACGGGAAAGGAGCAAATTCTCATGCGAATCGGTTACGCCTGTCTGAGCGTTGCGGTAGAAGGCGCGCAAATGAAAACTTGCACGCGCAAGTTTGCTTCGCCCGAGCGGCTTCTTTCCCTTGCGCGCGAAAACCTCGCCGCGACGGAACGCATGATCGACTATAACAGCCAAAACGCCATCTCGATGTACCGCATCAGCTCCGATCTCGTGCCGTTCGGTTCCAGTTTGGCCTCCGCTTTGCCCTGGGATGAGATGCACGCCGAACAAATCGATCGCATCGCGCAAAAGATTCGTTCGAGCGGCATGCGCGTCTCCATGCACCCGGGGCAATACACCGTGCTCAATTCGCCGGATTTGGACGTTGTGCGCCGCGCAATCGAGGACTTGCGCTACCACGCGCGGCTGCTCGACGCGCTAAAGCTCGACGCCACGCACAAGATCGTTCTCCACGTCGGCGGAAAATACGACGATACGCCCGCCGCGCTCTCCCGCTTTACAAATGTGTTTCGCAATCTGGATGATGCGATTACAAAACGTCTGGTTCTGGAAAACGACGGCAGTATCTACCGCATTGACGAAGTGCTGGAACTATGTAATCGCCTCGGCATTCCCGCGGTCTACGACAACCTGCATCACGCGATCAACCCCGCGAACGAGGCGAAGGACGACGCATACTGGGTCGCCCTCTGCCGCGAAACCTGGCGCGAAAAGGACGGCGCGCAGAAGACGCACTATTCCCAGCAACACCCGCAAAAAACGCGCGGTGCGCACACGGACACCATCGCCATCGATGCGTTTTTGGACTATTATCACAGTCTTTCGGGTCTGCTGCCGGATATGATGTTAGAAGTAAAGGATAAGAACCGCTCCGCGATCAAGTGCATCTTGTGCACTTCTCCCGCGAATCAGCATTTGCTGGAGACCGAGTGGGGCAGGTATAAATATAGCGTGTTGGAGCGATCCCCGGCAGACTATCAGGCGCTGCGCACACTGCTGAAAGACAAAGGCGGCGACCACGCGGTCGCGTTTTACCAAACCATTGAGCGCGCGCTGTCGCTGCCGGAAGACCGGGGCCGCGCCGTCAACGCACTGGAGCACGTTTGGGGATATTGCTCGGATCTGGCGACACCCGCCGAGACGAGAACCTATCAAACGCTGCGGGACGACTATCTGCGGGGCAGCGTATCTTTGGAGAAGGTCAAGCACCTGCTCTATCGTCTCTGTCAAAAATACCGTCAGGATTATCTGCTGGGTTGTTATTACTTTACACTTTAAATCGTCAATCAAACACAAAATAAAAAGGAGGCTACTCACATGGAATCGCGTTCTGTTTCTAAATGGCTCAAGTGGGTCATGCTGCTCGCGCTCCTGGCGATGCTCACCGTCAACGCGCTCTCTTCGATCCTACCGATCAATGGCGTAACCCCCAAGGAAGTCTCGGATCGCTACCCCAACCTGTTTGTTCCGGCGCCGCTGGCGTTCTCGATCTGGGGAATCATCTATATACTCGTCATCGCCTATACGCTCTATGTCTTCGGGCTGTTTCGCCGCCGCGGCGAGGCGGTGAACGCGACGCTACTCAACCGTACGGCAATCGTTTTCACCATATCGAGCCTGCTCAACCTCAGCTGGGTGATCGCATGGCACTATGGTCAGCTCGTTCTCTGCTTTGTCCTGCTGGCGCTGTTTTTGATCTCGATGATCGAAATGCGCCTGATCATTCACGCGCAGGAACCGCTCTCCGTGAAAGAAAAATGGTTTGTGCGCCTGCCGTTTTCGGTCTATTTTGGCTGGATCACGATCGCGACCATCGCGGGAGCCGTGGCGCTGTTTGTGGGTTCCGGCTTTAGTGGGCTGGGATTAAGCGAAGCCACCTGGACGATACTCGTCCTTATCGTCGGCGCCGCGATCGGAATCGCGACCGCGCTGCGTTTTCGCGATATTCCGTATCTGCTCGTGCTCGTTTGGGCGTACGCCAACATCCTGTCCAACCACCTCTCTCCCACCGGATTTGCGGGTGTATACACGGGGGTCATTGCAACGCTCATCGCTTCTCTTGCCGCGTTTGCCGCGGTGATCGTCCTTCTCCTCGTGAGACAGGCGAAAGCAGCAAAACAATAATCGATTTCGGTAGGTTTTATGCTTCAACACAAGAAACATTATGACGTCCTCATCGTTGGCGGCGGGATTGCCGGATTGACCGCGGCGGCCTATTGCGCCAAAGCGGGGCTTCAAACGCTGGTTTGCGAGCGCGGGCAAATGACGGGCGGGCTCGTCAACAGCTTTTCGTCTCGCGGCTATACGTTTGACGCGGGCATCCGCGCGCTGGAGGACTCCGGCGTGATTTCTCCAATGCTCCGCTCGCTGGGGCTTTCGCTCGATCTGGTGAAAAACCCCGTTTCTGTAGGGATTGCGGATCGCAGTGTCCGGCTCGAAGGCAAAGAAAGCCTCGCGCCTTACGCCGACCTGTTTCGCTCGTTTTTCCCGGAGGAGAGCGATGCGATCGACGCGATCATCGCCGAAATCGTCAAGGTCATGCGGTATATGGACGTGCTGTACGGCATTGAGAACCCTCTCTTCTTGGAAAACGAGCTGAAAGACCCGCGGTATCTGACAAAGACGCTGCTTCCATGGCTGATGAAATACTCCGTCAACATTAAAAAAGCGAGCCGATTGAGTCTGCCCGTGGTCGAGTATCTCAAGAAATTCACGGCGAACGAAGCGCTCATCGACATGATCTGCCAGCATTTCTTTCAGGAAACGCCAACGTTTTTTGCGCTGAGCTATTTCGGGCTGTATCTCGACTATCGCTATCCTGTTGGCGGAACGGGTGCTCTGCCCGCGTTGCTTTCTGGCTATTTTCTCTCGCGCGGTGGCGAGATTTGGCTTCAAAGCGAGGTCAAGTACGTTTCTGCCGGTCAGCACATCGCCACCCTCGCGGACGGCAGCGAGATATGTTACCGACAGTTGATTTGGGCTGCTGACCAAACGGCGCTTTACCACGCGCTTGGAGAAGACTTGCCTAAGCCTGTCGCCGCAAAAAAGGATCTCGCGGAGCGCAGCCACGGCATCGATTCGATCCTCACGCTGTTCATCGGCGCGGATCTGCCGCCGCAGGAGGCACAAAACGCCTGCGGCCCGCATGCGTTTTATACGCCAAGTACGGCGGGGTTATCATCCCTGCCGGACTGGCGCGACATTCCGTATGACGATATCGACGCGCTGAAACGCTGGGTTGTGTCCTATCTGGAAACGACGACGTTTGAGCTCTCCGTTCCTGTTTTGCGCGATTCTTTCCTTGCGCCGCAGGGCAAAACGGGCTTCATCGTCAGCACGCTGTTTGACTATGACCTGACCAAGCGGTTTGACGAGGCGCACGCGTATTCCGCGCTTAAGTCGCTCGCGGAAGAGACGATTTTGCGGGTGCTGGACGCGAGTATATTGCCGGGTCTTCGCGAAAAAACGGAGTTTGCGCTCTGCTCCACGCCGCTGACCATCGAGCGCGAAACCGGCGCGCGGCACGGCGCAATCACCGGCTGGGCGCATACCAACCACCCGATGCCTGCCGTACACGAGTTTGGCAGTATTGCAAAAGCGACTGAAACGGGAATACCGGACGTGCTGCAATGCGGTATGTGGACGTTTAGCCCCGCAGGACTGCCCGTTTCCATCATCACCGGAAAACTCGCCGCCGATCAGACGGCAAAGCGACTACGAAAGCGAAGTAAGACGCCATGATTCGTTTTTGGTTCGATCTCATCGTCATATTGTTAGGCTTGTGCGCATCCGCGCTGCTCTTTTGGCGGATTCCGCTTCTGCCGCGAAAAAAAGCGACGAATCCGCTCCGGCTCTCGATCATTATCCCAGCGCGCAATGAAGAGCAGACGCTGCCGCTGTTGTTAAGCGACCTGCTGGCGCAACAATTCACCCCGCACGAGATCATCGTGGTCAACGACGATTCCGAGGATGACACAGAGGCTGTTGCGCGCGCGCACGGCGTAAAGGTTCTCTCGCTTCACACAAAGCCCGAGGGTTGGGGTGGCAAAAGCTGGGCCTGTCAGCAGGGTGTGCTCGCCGCAACGGGCGATTCACTGTTGTTTTTGGACGCGGATGTGCGCCTTTCTCCCGATGGACTCGGTCGCATCGCGGCGGCGCACGCGGCACACGGCGTTGTCTCCGTGCAGCCGTATCACACGGCTCTGCGCTGGTACGAGCAAAGCGCGCTAATCTTTAACCTGGTGCAAATCGGCGCAAACGGTTCCGCGCTGCCCCGGCGTGTCGATCTCGGCCTATTCGGGCCTGTCATCGCGCTCTCACGGGCAGATTACTTTGCAATCGGCGGACACGAGCGCGTGAAATCCGCCGTCGTTGAGGACATGGCGTTGGCGGATCAACTGCGCCGCGCGGGCATTCCGTTTCGTATCTTTGTCGGCGATGCGGACGTTTCGTTTCGCATGTATCCCGCAGGTCTTCGTTCGCTTTGGCAGGGGTTTTCGAAAAATCTCGCAACCGGCGCCGCAAAAACGCCCGTGTGGCTGTTTTTACTGGTCGCGCTGTTCATCGCCTCAATCACCTCGGTTGCGCTCAACCTGTCGGTTACGCTCTCAAGCGGCTCTCCGCTCGTCTGGCTCTACGCCGCGCTCTATGCTGTTTGGGTTTTCATTCTGTTTCTTGTCAGCGCGCGCATCGGCAAATTCCATCCAATCGCGGTGGTGCTCTATCCCTTGCCGCTGATTGTGTTCTTTGCCGTGTTTCTCAATTCGTCTTTTATTCGCCTGTTTCACGGAAAAGTGAAGTGGAAAGGACGAGCGCTCGAGCTCGAACGATAACGTATGCAAGTGTTCTTTTTCAGCGCCCCGGTCACCATACTGCTGATTTTCGCGATCTGGGGCATCGTCCCGCTGCTGCTGGCATATCTAAGCTTAAAGATTCCCGATCGGTTCTTCGAGCCAACGCGGTTTCTCTGGCGCGTGCACGGGTTTGAAAAAAACGGGCGGCTTTATGAGCGCGTGTTCCAAATTCGCCGTTGGAAGCATCTTTTGCCGGATGGCGGCGGCGTTTGGAAAAAGCGCAGTTACAAAAAGCGAAACCTCACCGATTATTCAAAAGAAAATCTGCATAGGTTTCTCATTGAGACCTCGCGCGGGGAGCTTGTACACTGGCTGGGCATTCTTCCCTTCTGGGTATTTGGCCTCTTTGCGCCGCCGCAGGTGATTTGGATCATGCTGCTCTATGCGCTTGTCGTCAATCTCCCCTGCATCATTGCGCAGCGGTACAATCGCCCGCGCGTCTACGCGCTCTATCAGCGACTTTATCCGAAAAACAACGAGACAGAAGAAAAAGCCATCGGATAAACCAACGGTTGTACGAATAACAAAAGAATAGCAAAAAACATCGGCGGAGCCCCATCCCAGAGCGCTCCGCCGATGTGTTGTCTTGTCGATTTTTAAGCAAGTTACGACTGACTGGTTGCGAGAATCTAAAAAACAAGCCTCGATTTAAAAGTTAAGACCAATTGCAAGGATTAAAAGAAGAACAACCCGATTGCGCCCGGGCCGACATGCGAGGCCGTACAGGGCTCAAAATAGTCGACCGAGACGTCCACGTCCGGGTAACGCTCCACGATGTCCGCCGCGAGCAGATGCGCCTCGTCCTCGCAGCCGGTGTGCGTGATGCCGACGAAGCGGTTCTCCGCGCTGGACACATGAAGACGCTCAAACTGCTCCAAGAGGGCTTTGATCGCCTTCTTGCGGCCCAGAATCTTCAGATCCAGCACGAGTCTGCCTTCCTCATCGCCCTTTAAGATGGGTTTGAGGTGCACGATGCTGCCCGCAAGCGCCGCGCTGCCGGAGATGCGCCCGCCGCGCTTGAGAAAGTTTAGATCGTCCACCATGATGAACGAGTGAACCTCGTGGCTCCGGCGCTCCGCGTGCGCGGCCGCCTGCTCCACATCTGCGCCGTCTTCGCGCAGCTTCGTGACTTCGCGCAGGATCATGCCCTCGCCGATGACCGCCGTAAGCGTATCCACCACGAGCACCTTACGCTCGGGATATTTTTTCAGTAACACCTCGGCTGCGATTTTGCCCGCGCCGCAGGTTCCGCTGATTCCGCCTGCCATGCCGAGATAGAGCACGTCCTCTCCCGCCTGTAACCTTGGCTCAAACGCGCTTAAAAACGCGGCGGTGTTGACCATGGAGGTCTTCATCACCAGCGTGCTCTCTTCCCGCATGCGCCGGAAAAACGCCTCGCTATCAAACACCACGCCGGGCTGATAGCAGACGATCTCTTCCTCGTTGAGCGAAAGCGTCAGCGACACAACCTCAATCTTTTTACTGGTATATTCCGCCTCGGTCAGGTTCGCGGTCGAGTCGGTAAATAGTGCGAATGACATTGTTTCTTGCACCTCGTTTACTAGTTTGTTATACTATATTAACTGATATTGTTAATTATGTAAAGGACTTCCGTACAGAATCGATGGATCATTAGATTTCAGTTTTTTTATGAGAATTGAGCACATATTGAAAGTCTTTGTGTATGATGTGATCCACCGAATCTAAGTAAACTACAAAAAAGGAGCGCCGCAGATGGGATATGATAAGCAGCAGGTCGCGGAAAAGCTGAATCGCTGGGAGCGCTTTCTGGATTCCTACCGCCTGCCGGAATGGGACGAGCTGCCGAAGATCGATTTCTATCTCGATCAAGTCATCGCTCTCGTCAACCAATATTTGGGGTTCTTTGTGTACGATCCGGAAGAAGAGAAGCTCCTAACGCCCTCTATGGTGAATAATTACGTCAAGCAGCGGCTGATCCCCGCGCCCGTGCGAAAAAAGTACGGCAGGCGGCATATCGCGCTTCTGCTCATGATCTGCACCTTGAAGCAGTCCGTCAGCATGGCAGCGATGTCCGAGATGCTTCCGCCGGACGACGAGGAATTGATTCATCAGGAATATGTTCGCTTCATCGCATCCTATCAGCGGATTTCGCGTTATGTGGTGCAGCAGGCGAAGGCGAGCGCCGAACCGATCTATGACGCAAGCAGCAACACCGGCAACGAGGTGAGCGATCTCGTGGTCGGCTCCGCAATCGCGGCGAGCTTCGCGCGGCTGCTTGCGGGCAAGCTCATCGCGCTGCATTTGCCAGACGAGCAGAAGACGCTCGACGAAGTGTTCGATCGGGAATAGTTTTATTTTCGCGATAAAGGGGTTGTCCTAGAAAAGATACTTGCTTTCTCAAACAGCTTTTCGATTTGATTGAAGCCTAGTGGGCGAATACTATTCGCCCGCGCCTCCCAAGCGTTCCATATATAAGGAGCTGCCCATTTGGGGACAGCTCCTTTTTTGCGTGATCGTTTGTTTCTACAGGTGAGTAAAATCGTTAAGAATCTTTCCGCAAGTTTTTCAGCATATGCGCAGCAAAATCGTCTATGCGTTCCATGATCCCCTCCGCCTGCATCGCTTCGCCGGGGTTGTTTGCGGTCTGCATCAGGCAAAAGCGCGGCGGCAACGCAAACGTCTTATTCAGGCAGAGCGCGCCGAGCACCTGCTGGGCGATGATGTCGCTGCCGCTGTAGCCGGAGACGATGACCGCGTAAAGCTGCTTTTCATAGAGCGAATTATAGACCAGCATGCTCGTGAGACGGTTGATGAACGCGAGAATATTCGCGCTCACGCTGTCGTTGTAGTTCGGGCAAAGCAGCAGCAGCGCGTCGCACTCGTTGATCGCGGGATACACGTCGTTGGTGATCACTCCACCGTAAAAGCAGCTGTTTTGCCGCGCAAAGTGCGCGCAGGTTTTGTAGGAGCACCCGCGGCAGTCAAAGATTGCGCCGTTTTGCAGCGAAATTTCGCGTATATCGCAGGTTGGCAGCAATCTCTCGACGATTTTTGTTCCGATCTGCAGGGTGTTGGAGGTCGTCCTGTCGCTTGCGTGCAACAGCAGTACGTTCGGGCGCTCTTTTGCCCGCCAGGAAAACTCCATCAGCCGCACCACAAGTTCCCGCGCGGCTTGCCGATAGGCCTGCGCGAGGGAAACGCCGCGGCGGAGCGACTGGATGTTCCAGTTGTCGAGCGAACCCGTCGCCTCCACCAGCGGCTTGCCGGGGAAGCGGCAGCCCGCAAGGTTTGCCGCGAGGGCCAACATATCCGCCGTTTGCTTGGTGTAGAGTTCGCCCGCGCCGTCGATGATGATCGCGCCCGTCGCGCCCTCCATCACGTCCGGGTTTTGGCGCAAACTCGCAATCAACGAGATCACCTCGAGATCCAGCCCGTGATCGCTCATGGCCAGCGCAAACAGCACGCGATTTCCCGCAAGGCGCGGCAAAGCGGCAGAGCAGTCCACGCGCTCGTGCTCCACGCCTTCCAGCGCAACGGCGAGCGTCTCTCTCAGGCGCTCGTTGTCGCGGTTTTGCACAACGATCAGTCCGCCCATTTTTCGTTAAACTCCTCCAGTTTCCGGTAGCTTTCCGAGATTCGTTCCGTCAGCTCCGGGTGCAGCCCTTCGCGGCGAATTTCCGGACCGTGCGCGCCTCTTTTGGCGCGGCAGCCGAAATAGACCCCGCCCAGCGGTACCGCTGCGTCGTGCCACTCACCCCGCATCGCGCGGAGCACGGAGACCGCCGCCGATGAAAGCCCCGGCGCAAAATACGGCTTATACCCCAGCGAGCGCACAAACAAATTCGCCGTTTCGGCTTTGTGCGTCAGTGTTCGGGAAAGCATGGCATCATAATTTTCGTTTGGCGCGTTTGCGATGACAAGGCCGTTTCCATGCGGACCGTAAACGCGAAGCGATTCGAGTGAAACACCCTCGCCTCGCGCGTAGTACTCCGCCCGCGCGTGCATGACCCCAAGGCCGAAGCCGCGCACCTGCTCCGGCAGGAGCCCGGCCCAGTCAAATTCACCCTGCTCGTTTTGATTGCTCATCAAAAACACCGCGCGGCTGAGTTGATCCACCGGATCGGAGATTTGGCAAAAGAGGCCGACAAATCCGCTCTCCCGCGCGTTTTTTGCATAGGCGCGTAAGAGCTCGCGATTGGCTTCATATTGCATCATGCGCACGTCCATACCTTTTTCCGCGCCGACTTCCGGCACCGCGCGCGCCGCGGTGAAGAGCAGCGCGTCGCAGTCAAACAAATCTTCTTCTTTTACGATGCGAACGGTCGGCAGCGGCTCGCCGTCTCGCACAGGCAGCACCTGATTGAGCTCCGTCTCATAGCGCAAGCACTGGTTCTCGTCCCGATCGTAAATGCCGATTACGCTCAAATCGGTCCCGAGCAGCTTGAGGCCCAGCGCGGTCGTGCCGCCGACGTTGCCCAACCCCACGAGATTGACGTGCAGGCCTTCTTTCGCACGCGCAAAATACGCGGTCAGCACGGCAAACCAGCGCGAAAACGCGGTGTTGACCACGCTTGCACCGTGCTCCCGCACCCAGTGTTCCAGCTCGTCCGTTTGTGTTTCTTCCTTCGGCGGAAGCAGCAAGCCGGTTCCCTCCGGCTCGTCCAGTTCCGCAAGCGAATGAACCGCGAACATACCACGATTTCTCAGTGGGTCGCGATCCACGAGAAACACGAGCGGATCAAACGCTTTTTCGACCGAAACCGCTTTTTGTGGCAGTTTTCCGCCGCGCGGACAGAGGCAAAAATCTTCATAGCGATAATATTGCGCCATATCACACATCCTCCGCATTTGAAATGCGCCGCATCTGGCGGATATCGTCCTTGAGATACGCGGAAGCCACCACGTTGAGATCATATTGCATATGCGCGCCTTTATCCGGCAAAAGCGGGCGCACTAGCGCCTCGCCAAGCCTTCGAAGCGTCAATCCCGTTCCCTGGAGCTTGAGATAGCGCTCCTCCAACACGGTCAGAATCGTCAGCGTGTTGGCAAGCGCCACACGTGAATACTGCCGCACCGCGGGCGGCGGCGCACCATGCAGATATTTGGGATACTGGTATGGCAAAATGAGATTGATGCTCGGTGCATAGTCCCGCTCCACAATACCGCCCTCCACGCTGTCCCCGCCGATGAACGGATACAGCAGGCTCTCCGTGAACCAGTAGAGCATATTCGGGATATAGTATTCGCAGTCTACGTTGCGCTTTTGCTCTCGCATCAAATCCAGTCCCCTGCCGGAGAGAATGCCGACGAGGATTCGCTCCACCTCAACCCCCTGCTCGCGAAACAACGGGTCGAGCTTTTCCCAGCGATAGCCGTTATGCAACAGGTCGTCCACCAGCAGTACCGGGCGGCGGAAGGACTTGATGGTCTTCACCTGGTTGGATAGCTGCGAATATCCCGGCGATTCTTCGATATCAAAACCGCTCTCGTTGGCGTGAAACACCTTGTCGGCGTGCAGCGCCTTGGTGACCGTGTTGGGCACGATGGTCTCCGCGAGTATCTTACCATATGGCACGCACATCGCGCGGCCCAGCGTCTTCTCCGTCGGCGGCACGTTGGATACGCCGTTGAGCGCGCGCACTTTTTCAATCAACCCGTCGTTGATGGCTTCCATATCGAAGCACAACAGCAGTGTTCCGGGGAACATGGCGCAGATGGAGCGCCGCAGCGCGGGCCGCGTCGACTCCACCGCCGCACGAACCGCTTCGTCCGACGCAAACGGTTCCTTGATGCATTGCAGCGTGTCTTCCAGCAACACGAGCGGCGCGCGCATATCCGCATACAGCAGCAACTCCTGATCCTTGACGGGCAGAAAGCCGAGTTGGCTGGCTACCTCTCGCTCGCTCTCATCCGCACAGCGATAGAGCGCGTAGGTGTGCTCTCGAATCAGCGAACGCGCAAGCAGGTCGCTAAGCAGCGCGCGCAGCGGCTCGCCCGTACCGCTCGTCTCCTCAATCCAGAGGATGCGACCGGAAGCCAACCGGCGCACCGTCTCCACGGAGCCGCGCATTTCGCCAAGCACGTCGTATAGATCGGTCACGCTGACGCTTCTGCTGCGGATGCGAGCGAGAACCTCGCCCTCCGCGCTTCTGTAGGAGGCCGCGTATTCGTCGCCCGTTTCGCGCACCTCGCAGCGGCGCTGCGCAAGTGCGCTGATCTCCTGTTTATACTGCGGCATGCGCAGATAGAGCCCGCGCGCATAGATGAAATCCTGCACCACGGGGTCGACCAGCATGCCGATGTCCATGTCTTTGTCGATGTATTCGCGAATCTGGGTCGAGCTCGCGCTCTCATAATACGCGGGAAGCGAGAGCGTGATCACGCGCCCGCGCAGCATATCCTCCGCTCTGCGGTTGTCCGTCGGGTGCGCGGCTTCCACGCGGGTAAAGAGAATGTGGTGATACGTCGCCGCCGTACCCGGCCCGCTCTGGCGATACGCGCTGGCGTTAAGAATCACGTCGCTGCCCGCGACGAGGTAAAGCTCCCGGTCGCTGAAGATGTTGCTGAGCTTTTTGAGGTCTTCCGGCACGGCGAGGTTGACCGGAATGTCGTCCGGAAAGACGTAGACGTCCGGCAGGTTGGCGGCGGACATGCTGACGATCTGTCTGCGCAGCAGCTTTGCCAGCGTCCGTTTGCTCCAGGAGAACTCATCCACCGCGAGATACACCTCAAACCCGTGCGCGCGAATTTCCTCGACAATGCGCTTGTGCCCCGCCGAAAACGGGTCGAACGTGCCCGGGAAAAACGCCACCGGCTTGAGTTCTTCAAAGGCAAAGCCGCCCGCGGTTTCACACTGCGTAATGAAGCGATAGAGATGGTTGAGCATTGCCGCCTCGTTGAAGAACGCGAGCATGCCGTCCCGCCGCTCGCCCAGCAGCGTTAAAAGCTTTTTGCCGAAGCGAATCAAACAGGCGCGCCGCGTCTCCAGCGGGCAGGCGTCGTTGCCAAAATACATCCGGCAGATGACCTCCAGCGCGGTGAGGCGAATGCTGTCGTCAAAGTGCGCAATGCCAGTGAGCAGCAGGCCGAACACCCGCTCGTATACCGCGTTCGCACGCGCGGTGTCTTCGCTTGCGTAGCCGGAGAGAACCGCGCATAGGGTCGAAAGCGCGGCGCGCGCAGCGCGCGTATTCGCGACGCGGAGCAGTCCTTCGAGATAGTCGATTCCCTCGTCCATCTCCTTATCCGGCACGATGCAGATCATTCGACCCAGATACGGCGGAATATAGCCGGAGATTTCGTTTTGCCCCGTCTCCAGCTCGCGCAGCAGGTCGACCATGATCTCGTTTCTTTGATCGACGGAGAGCACACCTGCGATCTCCACCAGCGCTTCGCCCGCCCGCTCCCGCACGGGCAGATGCTCGCTGACCGAGAGAAGGTTACTTAGATGCATCGCGATATGAAACGCTTCCTGCGGGTTTTGATGCGCATATTCGCAAAGCAGGTCGATATGAACGAGCTTCATCGTCCATGTGATGCTGCTTTTAAGATTGCTGAGGTAAATTTCACCGATCGGGAACGTGGGCTCCGCTAGCTGGGGCAACTCCGCGCGCTTTCGCATCTGGTTGAGCAACCAGACCGATGCCAACTCCGCTTCCGGATGGAGCGAAACGCTTTCGCAGACGCGAAGCAGCAGCTTCGGCTCTCCGCTCGTCACCGCGCTGAGCGCGCGCAGGGCGCGGATACGCACCCGTGCCTCGGACGAACCCGCAGCGGAGCAGAGAATCGGCAGCATGCGCTCGATTTCGCTCTTTTGCATCACCTCGTGCGGAACATGCGCGAGCGTGTCCATCAGCGCGAGCAAATCCTCCCCGCCGCTGAAGAAGACGCGGCGATAGAGCTTGTCCCAATATCCGCGCCGCTCCTCCGGCATGCAGCGCGCAAAGAGGCTACCCGCGATGGTTTTGAGCGAGTTGCTGATCCGCGTTGCGTGCTTTTGCGAAATCTTGTAGTCCGGGTGCAGACAAAGCTCGATGTAATCGTCCCAAAGCGCGATGCTCTCGCTCAACACCGCGTGCAGCGCCGGCGCAATGGCGAGCGAACCCGCCCCGCGCGGCAGCTCTTTTCGATAGCGCGGGCCGGAGTTGGCGAGGATTGCGCCCATGATGCGCCCTGCGTGGCGGCGCACGTCGCCGTCGTGATGCATCAAAAGTTCATAGAGAAAGCGCAGCGTCAGGAGCTTGTGCGTGCGCGTCATATAGGTGCTGTATTCTTCAAACAGCAGCAGATAGGTGCGAATGCGGTTGAGGTTCTTCTCGTCCCTCGCCTGCTCCAGCAGCGCCTCGAACGAATCGCTAACCGAAATCGTGTGCATCAGATGCACGTTGTTGTCAAAGGCGTGGTTGCATAGTTCGCGGATGACCGCGCCCTGCGAAAGCAGCGCCGCGTCTTTTCGTTCTGCGGGCAGCATCGTGTCCGCAACCGGGTTCGGGTTGACCCCGTGGCTCATCAAAAACCGCTCGAAGTCATCCAGCTTTTTATACACCGTCTCGTAGCGCAGGCGCTTCTCCGGCGTCATGTCCGCGAGCTTGACAAAGATGCGATCGCGCGACTCCGTCAAGGGACTGATGATCGTGATATCTTTCCCGTCCGCTCCGCGCTCGGCGCGCACACGAAAGTCCGCATAGATGAGAATCAGCGACTCGATCGGCAGGTTTTCAAACTCCAAGTCCCAGGTGGAGTGGTTTGCCGCGATATGCGCGATATCCGGCATGTTGCGCTCTTCCAGCCATTTCCAGGTGTAGTAATAGTGCAGATACGGAATGCGCGGCATATCCTCGCCGCGACAGCCAAATTTGCCGATATCGTGGCTCAGCGCGGTGCAGGCGACGAGCGCCACATCCACGGGCAGGCCCGCGCGCTTTGCCTGCCGCGCGGTGTGAACCGCGACATGACGAACGCCGAAGGTATGCCCCGCCGGATCAAACGGCATAATCTCCTTGCCGATGCGCAGCAATTCCCGATAATAGCTCTTTCTCATCGTCTCGGCAAAGAGCATGCATTGCGCCTTGACCGGGCTCGCTTCCAGCTCCTCCGGCGGCACAGTCTCATAGTCCAGCAGCGGATCGTATGCTTTTTCGCGCTCCGCGTCCATCAAACGCGAAAGCACGGCCAAATATACCTTGAGCGCAATCTTTTGTCCTTTGCCTGCGCGCGGCGCGCCGGAATAGGGATAGAGTCCTGCGGAGAGCGCCTCGTAAGCATGCGGCAGCAGCCCTTCCTCCGGCAGTTCGCCCGCGCGCTTGATCAGCGGCTCGCAAAGTGCGGCTACCGCGGCGCAGGAAACGCGCTTGCCGAGCATGGCGGTATAGTCCGCGTCAAACTTCGTCCTGGCGGTCCATGCGCGCAGTTGCTTGATGGTGACCCCCGTGCTTCTCGCCAGCTCCGCATACAGCGCGTCCAGCACGCCGCTTGCCGCGCTTCGCTCGTCCATATTCTCTAACCCTCCATCCGGCAAAACGGATATTGTTCGCTCCCGCGTTTCGCCGGTTCACTCGATTGTTGACTCGTCATCATTTCGTTTTGAATAGAATTGCATCTTGAAAATTTTTCTGATACCTCTATTTTAATCAGTATTCCCATCGCTGTCGAGTAAAAAGCACAATTTCGCGCAGGTTCCCGCTTTGGTTGATGATCACGGTAGATTTATGTGAAATATTGCCCGAATGACGGCATTTTCATCTTTTCACTTCTTTCACTTTCTGATAGACTTGTTTTATACAAGCGGAAACTTTTGCGATTCTAGCAGAATTCAAACAAAGTAGATGAGGACACCGTCGATGAACCAGCATCAGAAAAAAATGATTGCCCCGATCGTGATCACGGTTTTGCTTTCGGCATACATGCTGACCTATTTTCTTGTGCTGCTGTCTGTGCCGATGCCCGTTTGGGCCAAAGTGTTGGTCGGGCTGATTCCGCTTGCGATGCTTGGCGCAAGCATCTACGTTCTTATCCAACGAATCAAAGAAATAAGGAGCGGAGAAGAAGATGATCTTAGTCAATACTGATTACATCACCGGAAAAGAGCTGGAGATGCTCGGCCTCGTCAAGGGCAGCACCATCCAGACGAAGAACATCGGCAAAGACATCACACAGGGGCTCAAGACGCTGGTCGGCGGCGAACTGACGGCCTATAACGAAATGATGAACGATGCGCGCGCGCTGGCAACCAAACGTATGGTCGTCGAGGCGGAGGCGCTCGGTGCCGACGCGATCGTCAATATTCGCTACGCTTCCAGCGCCGTCATGGCGGGGGCTGCGGAGGTTATCGCCTACGGAACGGCGGTCAAGTTCCGCTGAGCAAATCGATCGAATCGAGCAAACAGTCCGGAAGAAACTCCGGGCTGTTTTTTTGCAGCTTTCCGGCAGCTTGTCGGGTCAGTTTCGCTCTGCTCGCAACAAAACAATCGCCGTTTTCAACATGAGAGTCATTCTCAAATTAAAGCTTGACTTTCGCATGCTTGCGTGCAACAATATGAGAGCGATTCTCATATTAATCGTATGTGATGCACAGCGTCATACCATCGCAACACGCAGTGCTTTTTTTACTAGGAGGTAATCTACTTTGGCGGAGTACGAAACAAAACAGCGGCGGATTCTGCTGGACTATCTCAACGCGCACCCCGACCGCGGGTTTTCGGTGGAGGAGCTGTATGATGGTCTGCTGTCGGAATGCACGGCGGGCGAAGTGCCCGGCAAGAGCACGATCTACCGCCTGATTGCGCGGCTGGTGCAGGAAGATCTCGTCAAGCGCTTCGCCATCGGCAACGGGCGCACGTTTGCCTACCAGATCGTCGCCTGCGATGCGTGCGATGCGCACCTGCATCTGAAATGTACCGAGTGCGGTTACCTTTACCACATGGATCACGCGATCAGCGAGCAGATCATGCGCGAGGTGCTCAGCCGGAGCGATTTTTCGCTGGACGAAAAAGAGACTGTGCTGTTTGGCGTCTGCAAGGACTGCAAACTGCGGCAAAAGAAGTGAGCATGCGTCAGAAACCGTTTCTCGGTCGCATTCGCCGTGTGCTTGCGCTGATCGCAGGAGCCATACTCGCACTCTCGATCTTACTCGGCGTTGCGTTTGTGCTCGTAGAGTTACACCACAACTGCACGGGCGAAGACTGCGTCATCTGTGCGGCTGTTGCGCTGGATGTCGCCTACCTGAGAACGGAAGCCGCCGCGCTGCCGCAGCTGATTTTCACGGCGATCGCGCTGTTTGTCGTCGTCTTGGAGATTGCCGCGTTCGAGCAGACGCACCGGCAAAAGCCCTCCCCTGTTACCCTCAAGGTGAAGCTGTCCGATTGAGAGCGGGCGCAACCCTGTTTCCCGTTTTACCAACCATCGGACTATTTGGAGGTTTACCCTATATGAAATTACGAAAATTCACAGCCGTTGCGCTGATTTTGATCCTCGCTTTATTCGCGCTCTCCGCTTGCGCGCCAAAGGACGCCGCCGAGACAAAGAGCGGCATCTCCATCGTCTCCACCGTGTTCCCTTCCTACGATTTCGCCCGCCAGATCACGGCGGGAACGGACGCGAATATTACGCTCTTGCTGCAACCTGGCGAAGAAGTGCATTCTTTTGACCCGACGAGTCAGGACATCATTCGCATTCAGAACGCAGACCTGTTTCTCTATGTCGGCGGTGAAAACGACACCTGGGTCAACGGCGTTCTTGCCGGCCTCGATAAAAGCGTCAACACTTTTCGCATGATGGACTATGTCACGCTCTATGAAGAGGAGCTTGTCGCGGGCATGCAGCCGGAATCCGCCACGGAGGCCGCAGGCGAAACAAAGGAATGGGACGAGCATGTCTGGACCGCGCCTGTCAACGCGATAGCCATCGTCAAAGCCATGACCGAGGAGCTCGTTTCGATCGATCCCGCCAACGCCAAGACTTATCAGGCGAATTCGGACGCGTATGTCGCGCAGCTTGAGGCGCTCGACCAATCGTTTCGGGACGTGGTGGATGCTTCCGCACGAAAGACCGTGGTCTTTGCGGATCGCTTCCCCGTGCGCTACTTCGTTGAAGAGTTCGGGCTGAGCTACTACGCGGCCTTCCCCGGCTGCTCTGCCGAGACCGAAGCTTCCGCCGCGACCATCGCGTCGCTGATCGACCACGTAAAGAGCGAAAACATCCCCGTCGTGTTCTATATCGAGATGTCCAACCAGCAGATGGCGGACACCGTCGCCGAAGCGACAGGCGCAACGCCGATGCTGTTTCACACCTGTCACAACGTGACCAAAGCGGAGTTTGAAAGTGGGGCCACCTATCTATCGTTGATGAAAAACAACGTTCTCGCGCTGAAGGCCGCGCTCAACTAAACGACAGCTTTCGCGAGAACAAAACGGGACTCATAAACAACAATAATCCGGCAGACTGGGGGCAAAATCGCCAAATGTCATTGATTCAGGTTCAAAACGCCGCGTTTCGCTACGACGGTAAAGAGGTGGTCAGCGATCTCAACTTTTCGGTTGAGCACTGCGATTATCTCTGCATCGTCGGCGAAAACGGCTCCGGCAAGAGCACGCTCATCAAGGGTCTGCTTGGGCTGAAAGCGCCGCACAGCGGCACGATTACGTTTGGCGAAGGGCTCACCGCGCGCCAGATCGGCTACCTGCCGCAGCAAAAGGAAAGCCAGCGCGACTTTCCCGCGAGCGTGCAAGAGGTCGTGCTCTCCGGCACGCTCAACTCCCTCGGGTTTCGTCCGTTTTACACGCGCACGCAAACGAAAAACGCGCTGGAACAAATCGAGCGCGTCGGTATGCTGCCGCTCAAAAACGCGGCGTTTCGAGAGCTCTCCGGCGGACAACAGCAGCGCGCTCTGCTTGCTCGGGCGCTCGCCGCAACGCAGAAGCTGCTCATTCTCGACGAACCCATCGCGAGCCTTGACCCCGTTGCGGCGGCGGACATGTATCGCCTGATCGAAGAGATCAACAAAAACCACGGCGTGACCGTCATCATGGTATCCCATGATCCGCACGCCGCGGCGCACGAAGCGGGCCGCGTACTGCATCTAGAAAACCACCAGCTTTTTTTCGGCACCTCGGCGGAGTATCGCAAGAGCGATATCGGAAAACGGTTTTTAGGAGGCGAAAGCAAATGTTCGAAGTGATACGCGAAATGCTCTCCTATCCGTTCCTTGTCCGCGCGATTCTGGTAGGGCTTCTAGTTTCGCTCTGCGCGTCGCTATTGGGCGTGAGTCTCGTGCTCAAGCGCTTTTCGATGATTGGCGACGGACTGTCGCACGTGGGTTTCGGCGCGCTCGCCATCGCCTCGGTGGCAAATATCGCGCCGCTGAGCCTCGCGATTCCGGTCTGCATCGCGGCGTCGTTTCTGCTGCTTCGTATGAGCGAGAGCACGCGCATCAAGGGCGATGCGGCAATCGCGATGCTCTCGGCGGGCGCGCTCGCCATCGGCGTGATGGTCGTCTCCATGACCACCGGTATGAATACGGACGTGTATAACTATATGTTCGGCAGCATTCTCTCCCTCTCCAAGGCGGATGCGACGCTCTCCATCGTGTTGAGCGCGCTTGTGCTCGTGCTGTTCGTGCTGTTTTATCCGCGCTTGTTTGCGGTGACGTTTGACGAATCCTTTTCCCGCGCAACGGGCATTCCCACGCGGGTTTACAACGCGGCGCTGGCAACGCTCTCTTCGATCACGGTCGTGCTCGGCATGCGCATGATGGGCGCGCTCTTGATTTCGAGCCTCATCATTTTCCCCGTGCTGACCTCGATGCGCGTCGGCAAGCGTTATCTTTCGGTCACGCTGCTCTCCGCTGCGGTCGCGATCGTCGGGTTTCTCATCGGCATGGTGATAAGCTACGTCTACGAAGCGCCCAGTGGCGCAAGCATCGTCTGCGTCAACATCGTGCTCTTCCTTCTCTTCGCGATCGCGGGCGCTATCCGCAACGCGGTCACGAAAAAGTAAGAAGCTTTCATTAAAAAGCTTACTAAACGCAAAAACACGCGGGCTATCTTGTCCGCGTGTTTTTTCTGTTCGCTCGTCAGCCGTTGATCCGCGCGCGGTACACATCCGGCGGGATCATCGGTGCATCCAGCAGCGCTTGTGTTTCGCTAGAGATTTGCCCCGTTGCGCGGAACTCCTCTCCCGCTTTACGCGCATGCTCCAGATATACGTCCGCTACGGGTTTTGCCTCGGGGATGCTAAGCAGCGGTGATTCCAGGCAGTAAATTCTGGGACACGCCTTGCTGAACATACGATCGAATTGAAAGTCCATCGCCTCATAATTGTTTTCGCGGTTGGGAAACCCGCACCCGCTGATCAGCATGATGTTCGTCGTGATCTCCTGCCGGCCGGGATGATAGGTACCGCCCGCCTCGTCTACAGACTGCGTATGCGATCCCAGCGGGATCAATCGGTCATAGAGCGCTTTCATGTTGGAAGGTACGCTGTAGCAATACAGCGGTGTCGACCAGATAACGAGGTCGCTTGCCAGCAGCTTTTCCAGAATGTCCGCCATGTCGTCCTGTTGAATGCACTTGCCCGGCGTTTGAAACCAGCAGGCGTAGCACCCAAGGCACGGTTTCACATTGACACGCATGGTATCGATGTAGTCATACGTTTCCCCCATGCCTTCCAGAAACGCGCGGGTCACTTTCATCGTAACGCTTTGTTCACCCTTGGGCGAACCATTGATCACAAGTATCTTCATCTGATTCATCCTTACACTTTCTTAAGAAACAACCCGTGCCGGTTGCAGTAGGCGTAGAGCAATCCTCTGCCGTGAACGGGGAACCTTGCCGCCGCATCCTGTTCGGGATAGAGCTTGACGAGCTGCACCCGATCCGCTGTTACAAACGCGAAGAACGAGATGAAGTGCGTCTTCTCCATCGGGTGCTGGATGGTTACGAAAAGATCGCCCTCAATTCGTTCCGTCAGGATTACGTGTTCCTGCTCGTCTTTCTCCGCCTCCAGCGGCGGCAGCTGCACCCCGCAGCAACTATACGCGCCTTCCCCCGCGGAAAAGATCACGTTTCCGCAGACGGGACAGACATAAAACTTGCTTTTATACATATTCCCGTGGCGGTTTGTGTTTTGCACGCACTCGCCGGAGAGCAGCTCCGCCAGCGAAACGCCGAGCGTCTTCGCCAGAGGTTCGATCAGGCTGATGTCCGGCAATCCCCTGCCGGATTCCCACTTGGAGACCGCCTTGTCGCTGACCATCAGCCGCTCCGCGAGCTGCTTTTGCGTATAACCTATCTTTTCGCGCAGAAGCTTGATTGTGCTTCCGGTTACGTAGTTGTTCATCGTGACTCCCTCTCTTCTTAGGTGAGCATACCACCACGCGAATCAAACGACAACCTACCCAACGTAGAGATGCTGTCAGTGTAAAAAAATCCCCCGTCGCACCGCTGCGATCGGGGGATTCTCGTGTGTTGAATTTAGTCGTCGTCGTCTTCGTGTTCTTCTTCGTATTGACTGGAAGGGTTGCTTCCGCCGCCGGCGGGAGGATTTGAAGTACTCCCCGTCGTCGCGCTGGACACCGTGTCCACCGTGCCGCCGCTGCCCGCGGGAGGGTTGCTATTGCTGCCTGTCGTCGCGCTCGAAACCGTATCAACGGCTCCGCCGCTGCCTGATCCACCCGCGAGACTTCCGCCGTTGGTCGCGCTCGACATCGTGTCCGCATACGCGCCGGCAGCGGAGGCCGACAGATAGTTTTCGCCGAGTGCGTTGAGAATTGCCTCCAGAATACCCATGCTGCTGTAGGTCGCGCCCGAAACGGTGTCCACCTCCACGCTCTGCGCGGAGATGACCGCCGGGATGAGTGTCTTCTTCGCGTGGGAGAAATACTTCTCGTCGTCCTGATAAGAGAGAATCTTGATCTCCGTCATGTGCCCGCCCGCAACCGTGACCGCAACTTTCGTTTTCCCTCTGAATCCGTCTCCCGTGCCGGTATACACGCCGTCCGCAAGCGCGATCGGACCCGCGTTACCCGGCGTAGCGGTCGGGTTGGACGTCGGCGTCGGAACCGGGCTGGGCGAGGGCGTGAGCACCGGTGTGGGCGTCTGCGAGGAAGGATCCGTCTCAATGATTGACACATCGCTAGACCCGTTCAGCGCGCCGGAGAGTGCCGTCTTGACCGCGCCGATGAGCCCGTTGCTGCTGAATGTCGCGCCGGAAACCGTATCCACCCCAACACTCTGCGCGCGAACGATGGCGGGAATGATCGAGGCCTTCGCCTGATTGAAAAATTCCGGATCATCGCCGGTGGAAAGCACGCTGATTTTGTTGATATAGCCGTTTTCCACCGCGACGGAAACGCTCGTTTCTCCGTGAAAGCCCGATGCGCTGCCTTGGTATGTTCCGTCGATAAACGGGCCTGCGTTCGCGCTCTGGGTGGTGCTTACGCTCTCGGAAAGCGCCGCAACCTGCTGGTTTGTGACCATGCTTCCCGCGATATTGCCCGCATAATACATGCCCGCGAGCGAAGCCACCGCAATTGCCGCAGCGAACGCCGGCTTGGGATTTGCAGACACGTTTTCTCGCGGGCAGATCTCGACGCAGTTCATGCAGTCGATGCACTCCGCGCTGGTCACCACATTGGTGCGATACAGCGAAATACCCATCGAGCAGCGCTTGGTACAGGCGCGGCAGGGACCGCATTTTTCGCGCGGTTTTCGAATCTTAAACAGCCGGAACCTGGAAACGATGGCAAACACTGCGCCAAGCGGGCAAAGGTAGCGGCAGAAGAACCGCTCGATATAGAGACTGCCGACGACGGTGAGCAACAGCAGCAGCATACCGACCGAAACGAGCACCGTCATGTCCGTCCAGCCGCTGAGTTTGGTCAGCATGCCAAACACCGTCCAGGGGTTGCCAGTTCCATTGAGAATGGAAACGCCAAGCGTCCAGATCAGCAGCACGATACCGACGAGCAGCACGTATTTGATCTTTTTGAGGATTCGATCCGCGCGCGAGCCGATCTTCGGGCGCTGAATCTTGAGCTTTGAGCCGAGATACCAGAAAAAATCGCCCATCGAGCCGAATGCGCACAAGAACCCGCAGAAAAACCGGCCCATGATCGCCGTGATGAGCAGCATGGAAACGGCGAGAATGATCTGCCCCGCAAGCGAGGCGGTGCTGAACGTTCCGTTGATGATGGAGACATAGATCGCCTTGATCGCCGAAAAAGTGGAAATAAAAAGTCCGGGAAAGAGGATCAGCGCGGCGATTTGTATGATGCGCCTCGTCAACGTGAGCGCGGTTATCTTTTTAAAAAGTTTCTTTTTCATACTTCCTTCTCTATCTTGGTTTCGTTTTGTCGGTTAGGCGGTGTATGCCGTCACTCTATGGACAGCAACTCGAAATTCTCCCGCAAGCCGTCGGTGCAGAAAACGTCCAACTGATCCGTAACGAGCACCGCCTCCACTGGATATTGCCGAACCAGCGGCAATCCTTCTTCTGCGCCCAGTACGAATAAAATCGTAGTAAGCGCGTCCAGCATGAGCGCGGAGTCGCCGACCAGCGTCACGCTGCGAAGGCCGGAACGCGCGGGATATCCCGTTCGCGGATCGACGATGTGATGATACCGTACGCCGTCCACCTCGTAATAGCGCTCATAGTCTCCGCTCGTCACCACGCAGGCGTTTGTAACCGCAATTCGCCCCATCGCGATGCCCGTGAATCGGTCGGGATGCTGTATGCCGACGCGGCGCTGTCTTCCGAGGGTAACGACCGTTCCGCCGAGGTTGATCAACGCGTCGCGCACGCCGCCTTCCTCTAAAATACGCCGCACCTCGTCCGCCGCGTATCCTTTGGCGATGCTGCCGAGGTCTACGCTCTGGCCAAATCTCGCGAGCTCTGCGGTTCTGGCCTCTTTGTCCAGCAGAATATCCTCGTCGCTGACCAGCGTGAGCGCCTGCTCCACCTCCGCGCGGCCCGGAACGGTGCCGCAGCGCGCATGAATGCGCCAGAGCGCGCTGAGCACGCGCGTTGTAATGGAAAAAGCGCCGCCGCTCAACGCGGAATATCGCTTGCTTTCGGAAAGGAGGTAAAAAGCATCCTCCCCGACAGGCACCGGCCCGCAACCCGCGGATGCGTTTAGCAGCGACAGCTCGCTCTCCGGTTGAAAGACGGAGAGACGATCATGTAGCCCAAGCACGCGTTCCTGCGCGCGACCCAGCGCCTCGCCCGCTGCAATCCGGTCGTCATATTGAAACACCTGAATGTTGTTGCCCGTGCCCAATGCGGAAAAAGAGGTCTCCAGCGCCGCGCTTTGAGTCGGGGTTTTACTCGTCTGATTCTGCATACATTTAGTTTACAGAGTTCTACGGAACTGGCAAGCACGCAAACGTGTCAAATTGTGGAAAAAAGAGGAGGAATCGTTACCGCAACATTAGAATCTGCTGAGAATCGCCCGTACGGGCATTTTCTTCATAGAACATTCATATTTTGCACGCGTGGATGACGCGCATATAAATCAAATATCAACCCGCGTTTCGCAATGTATAATCATGCGTATTTTCTGCATTTATTTACATATTCCAGAAAAATATATTGTCAGATCACGCAATTTGTGCGATAATTTGTTTTTCGGTGTATCCACATTTTCTACACGGAAAGGCGGCGCGGCAGCATGCGTCTCGTTCAGGCCGCACAACTCATCGAACCCGTACGCAGACTTTGCCTGCGTGCCTGCTGCAACCTTCCGCAGGATGTAGCCTCCGCCCTCTCCGCCGCGCAATCGCGCGAAAAACAAGGCTCCGCGGCAAAAAACGTACTCGATCAATTGCTGGAAAACCAGCACCTCGCGCGGGAAAAGAACCGTCCTATCTGTCAGGACACCGGCATGGCCGTGGTGTTCGCCGATATCGGGCGGGACGCGCATATTGAAGGAGACCTCACCGCCGCCGTCAACGAAGGCGTGCGTCTTGCTTATACCGAAGGATATCTTCGCAAATCCGTTCTCGATCCCATCACGCGCATCAACACGGGGGACAACACGCCCGCCGTGCTGCACATTCGCCTGGTTGATGGAGATCGCGTAACGCTCACCGTCGCGCCGAAGGGATTCGGCAGCGAGAACATGAGCCGTCTTGTCATGTTGCCTCCTTCCGCAGGAATCGAAGGGATTCTCACCCACATTCTGACCACGGTCAAGGATGCGGGCGCTTCCGCATGCCCGCCCGTCGTGGTCGGCGTCGGCATCGGCGGCACGATGGAATCCTGTGCGCTCTTAGCAAAGCGTCAGTTGCTGCGCCCTCTCGGCGAACCCGCCGTGCGGGACGACCTCGCCGCCATCGAGCGGGAGGCGCTCAAGCGAATCAACGAAAGCGGCATCGGCCCTATGGGCCTTGGCGGCATGACCACCGCGCTTGCGGTGCACGCTGCCGCGGAACACACGCATATTGCGGGTCTTCCCGTCGCGGTCAATATCCAGTGCCACGCCTGCCGCCACGCGAGCGAGGAGGTTTGAGCCGATGGAATATCATATGCAAGCCCCGCTCTGCTCGACCGATTTGAACGTTTTGCGCGCCGGCGACGTGGTATACTTATCCGGTGTGATCTATACCGCGCGAGACGCGGCGCACGCAAGATTTGACCGGATGCTGAAAGCGGGCGAAACACTGCCCGTGCCGAAGGGCGCGTGCATCTACTATTGCGGGCCCTGCCCGGCGGCGCCCGGCGAAGTCATCGGCCCGTGCGGCCCCACCACCAGCAAACGCATGGACGCGTATACCCCCGCGCTGATCGACTACGGCATTGCGCAGTTCATCGGCAAGGGTGCGAGATCTGCCGCCGTCAACGCGGCGATGAAAGGCCGCGCGGTGCATTTTGCGGCGACCGGCGGCGCGGGCATGCTCTACGCCACTCGCATCACCGCCTGCGAACTCGTCGATTTTGCCGATCTCGGCGCGGAGGCGGTCTACCGGCTGGAAGTACATGATTTTCCCGTGGTCGTGACGTTTGATTTATTGGGAAACGACCTTTACGCCCGCGTAAGTAGCAAGTAGTTTGATTACGGTTTCGATACGCTCGGAACTGCTGATATACAGGTTTCAAATTGGAAAGGAGCGGTAGAAATGAACTGTGCAATCGTAGGAATCAACTGGGGTGACGAAGGAAAAGGCCGCATGGTAGACCTGATCGCGGCGGATTACGACGTAGTCGTGCGCTATCAGGGCGGCAACAACGCGGGCCACACCGTGGTCAACGAATTTGGCAAGTTTGCGCTGCACCTGCTGCCCAGCGGCATTTTCCGCAAAGGCGTGGTCAACGTGCTCGGTAACGGCGCGGTCATCGACCCGGAGAAACTGCTCGAGGAGATGGACGAGCTGCGCAGCAAGGGCATTTCCATCACGCCGGAAAACCTCAAGGTCAGCGACCGCGCGCCGATCGTGTTCCCCTACCATCGCGATCAGGACGCGCTGGAAGAGGCGCGGCTGGCGGACGCGAAATACGGCTCCACCAAGCGCGGCATCGCGCCCGTGTACGGCGATAAATACATGAAGAAAACCATCATGCTCGGCGAGCTGTTTTATCCGGAGTATCTCAAAAAACGACTTGAGGGCATTCTGGAATGGAAGAATCTTACGCTGAAAAACGTCTACGGCGGTAAGACCTACACCCTCGACGAAATCTGGGAGTGGCTGATGACCTACGGCGAGAAGCTCAAGCCCTTTATCTGCGACACGGGCGCTTACCTTCGCAATGTGGACGGCAAGAAGAACATCCTCTTTGAGGCGCAGCTTGGCGTTTTGCGCGATCTCGACTTTGGTATCTTCCCCTATACCTCCAGCTCCGCCCCGCTGGCTGCCTATGCGCCCATCGGCGCGGGCATGCCCGGCACCAAGATCGACAGCGTGGTCGGCGTGGTAAAAGCCTACTCCACCTGCGTTGGCGAAGGCCCGTTCACGGCTGAATGGTTTGGCGAAGAGGCATCCCGCCTGCGCGAAGCGGGCGCGGAATACGGCGCGGCAACGGGTCGCCCCCGCCGCGTTGGACCGATGGACATCGTGGCAACGCGTTACGGCGTCGCCATGCAGGGCGCAACCGAAGTCGCGCTCACCAAGATCGACATTCTCTCCTATATGGAACAGATTCCGATCTGCGTGCAGTATGAGCTAAACGGCGTGAAGACGGACGATTTCCCCTTCCCCGCCGCAATTGGCGCGGCAAAGCCCGTGATCGAATACATGCCCGGCTGGCAGTGCGACGTTTCCAAATGCCGCACGTTTGACGAGCTGCCCAAAGCCGCGCAAGACTACATCCTCTATATTGAAAAGAACATCGGCTGCCGGATTTCGAACATCTCCGTCGGCGCCGCGCGCGACGAAATCATCCGGAGGTAAGGCGCATGCGGGATCAATACGAAACCCCGCTGAACAGCCGCTATGCTTCCAGCGAGATGCAGCGGCTCTTCTCGCCGGATATGCGCTATTCCACGTGGCGAAAGCTCTGGGTCAGCCTCGCCCGCGCGGAGCACGCGCTGGGTCTGCCCGTTTCACAAGAGCAGGTGGACGAACTCGCGGCGCACACGGACGACATCGACTATGATGTGGTGGCAAAACGAGAGGCCGAGGTGCGGCACGACGTGATGGCGCATGTCTACGCCTACGGGCTGGTCTGCCCGAAGGCCGCGGGCATCATCCATCTGGGCGCGACGAGCTGTTATGTGACCGACAACGCGGACTTGATCATTCTGCGGGATGCGCTCAAGAGCATCCGCAACAGCATGTATGCGGTGCTCAAGCCGCTCTCCGACTTTGCGGAGCGCACCAAGGCGATCCCCACCGTGGGTTATACGCATTTTCAGAGTGCGCAGCCTGGCACCGTCGGGCGCAGAGCTTGCCTCTGGCTGCAAGACCTCTGGCTGGATTTAGAAGAGCTGGAAGATGCGCTTTCCGCGATCCGCTTTTTGGGCTGCCGCGGCGCTACGGGTACGGAGGCGAGCTTTGTCTCGCTCTTTGCCGGAGACACAAAGAAGATCGACGCGCTAAACGAGCAGATCGCCGCCGACTTTGGCTTTGATCGTTGCTATGACGTCAGCGGGCAGACCTATCCGCGCAAGCTCGACAGCAGAGTGCTGAATGTGCTCTCCTCGATCGCGCAGAGCGCGTATAAGTTTGGCGACGACATGCGTCTGCTGCAGCACGACGGCATCCTCTCCGAACCGTTCGAAAGCAAACAAATCGGCTCCTCCGCAATGGCGTATAAGCAAAACCCGATGCGCAGTGAGCGCATCTGCTCGCTCTCCCGCTTCGTGATGGCGACCGCGTTGAACGCGCCGCTCACCGCGAGCACACAGTGGCTGGAGCGCACGCTGGACGACTCCGCAAACCGCAGGCTCTCGCTGCCGGAGGCGTTTCTCGCGACCGACGCGGTGCTTCGCCTCATGGCGAACATCTGCTCCGGCATCATCGTGCACGAAAAGGCGAACGCAAAGATTCTTGGCGACGCGTTGCCGTTCCTCGCGACGGAAAATCTGCTGATGGCGGCGGTCAAGCGCGGCGGAGACCGGCAGACGCTGCACGAAATCATCCGCACGCACTCCCTCGCGGCGAAGGAGAAACTCTCCAGCGGCGAAGGCAACGACCTTGCCGAGCGGCTGGCCGGCGACCCCGCGTTTCCGCTCAATCTGGAAGAGATTCAGCAGGAGCTTGATCCCAGGCGGCACATCGGCCGCTCGATCGAGCAGACGGAGCGTTTTCTCGCGGGGCATCCCGTGCCGGAAAGCAAGCCGTTGCAAGAGATCATGGTATAAACTTCGCGTTCCATACCGCCGGATGTTCTCCGGCGGTATTTTTATGTTTACATGCGAAAATCGACTATTATTATTCTTGCTATTTCGGCTCTATATTCGTATAATGTAGCTGATTAATAAAACAATTCTCCGTTATCAAGCAAGCGAGTTGCATTGTAAAACCACGCAACAAAAAGAAAAGTTTTTACACCCGAATCAATTGAGAAGAGAGTCACCGTATGAAAGCACTTCAGTTACTCGATATCGCAGTCGCGCCCGATTTACACGAGCTGACCAAGCACGGTACGCCGATTTTTCCCTGCGCGGGCTATGACGAAGACCCCGGCGAATACCTCGTCGGCAACATCCCCTGGCACTGGCACGAGGAGCTGGAGGTCATTCTCGCCGCCGAGGGCGACACGCTCGTGCTCTGTGGCGAAACGGAATACCTGCTGCACGCGGGCGACGTGCTCTTTGTCAACAGCAACGTGCTGCACAAGCTCAAACGAGGGCAACGGAACACGCCCTGTCGGATCAACAGTTTGCTTTTTATGCCGGAGTTGGTTTCGAGCTTTCCGCAGAGCATCATTCAGCAGCGCTATATTGCCCCGCTGATCCGCTGCGCCACCTTGACGGAGGTATTGCTAAAAAGCGACGTACCCTGGCAAAAGACGGCGATTCAGCGCTTTGTTGAGGCGTTTGAGGCGTTTATCAGCGATCGCTACGGCTATGAAATCCTCGTGCAGGTGGCGCTGATGCAGATGCTGCTCGCGATACTGGAAAACATGCAGGATCGCGTTTGCGACACCGATCTGGTACAGAATAAGGACGGCGTGCGCATCAAGCAAATGCTGGCTTATATCCACGAGCACTACGCGGAGCCGCTGACCGTTTCGCAGATTGCCGCGGCTTCCGCCATCAGCGAAAGCGAGTGTTACCGGTGCTTTCGCAAAGTGCTGGACTCCTCGCCGATCGACTACCTATTGCAGTATCGCATACGCGCGGCGGCTGGGATGCTCTCCGGTTCGGATATGAGCATTTCGGATATCTGCTTTGCAACCGGGTTTAACAGCCCGAGTTATTTTGCCAAGGTGTTTCGGCAGGAGCTGCTCGTGAGTCCCAGAAAATACCGTTCCACACATCAGCAGGCGGCATCCGGAACCAGACACCACGGCTGAAGCACTTCTGATTTTCGTTCTTACTATCCCCGCGAACCGCGGGGATTTCTCAATTTGTTGCTTTTCTCTCTGCTTTGCGCTGTATGATTAGCCCGCGCGTTTTTCATATAACGCGCATCAAAAAAAACCACACTGGTCATAAGGTAGTGTTTTGTGATATGATAATAGGAAAGTATATTGTTAGATCTTCTTGTATGTATGAGCAATGTCGTATCGATCCATTGACAGACACGCAATAGCAGTATTATAATATCGATATCGTTTTTCGGAGGTTCGCCATGGAAAAACACACCCCCGTATCCATCTCCAAGCAGGCGCTTCAGCGCATGCCGTATTATCTGCAAGCGCTCAGAGCCGCGCGTGATACCGGCGCCGAGATCATTTCCGCGCCAACCGTAGCGGCCCAGCTCGGCCTCAACGAGGTGCAGGTGCGCAAAGATTTTGCCGCAGTGAGCGACACCGCGGGCAAGCCGAAGACCGGCTTTCAAACCAACGAGCTCATCGCCGCCATCGAGCGCACACTGGGGTACGATAACTCCAACGACGCGGTGCTCGTCGGCGCGGGCAGCTTAGGCCGCGCGCTGCTATCCTACCGCGGGTTTGAGGCGTACGGCCTCAGCATCGTCGCGGCGTTTGACGTAGACCCCAACCTCAGCGGCGGCGAAATCTCCGGCAAGCAAGTGCTGCCGATGAGCAAGCTTTCCAGCATTTGCCGCAATATGAACATTCACATCGGCATCATCACCGTGCCCGCTTCCCAGGCGCAGAGCGTTTGCGACGCGCTGGTTGAAAGCGGTGTTCTCGCGATTTGGAACTTTGCGCCGATGCACCTGAACACGCCGGAAGGCATTCTCGTGCAAAACGAAAACATGGCCGCTTCCCTTGCGCTGCTCTCCAAGCATCTCTCCGAGCGTCTCGGCTCCAAAAAATAAGATTTTGATTCCCGTGTTTCTTCCGCACCCTTCGGGGTGCTTTTTTTGTTTTATCTTGCGGATGAGCAAGCGCTTCTGCTTCTCAAAAGCTAATCACACAAACAGAATATTTTTCGCGCGAATTTTCAAAACGGGGTTGACATCTCTATTATTCGATGCTATATTATCGATTGACAAATACCGATATACAACTACTGATATAAAGGAGAATGCATATGTCACGTTTTACTCTACCCCGTGATCTTTATCATGGAAAAGGTGCGCTCGAAGCGCTCAAGACTCTCACCGGTAAACGGGCGATCGTCGTCGTTGGCGGCGGCTCCATGAAGCGCTTTGGTTTTCTCGATCGCGTGGAAGCCTACCTGCGTGAAGCGGGCATGGAAGTTCAGCTCTTTGAAGGCGTCGAGCCGGATCCTTCCGTCGAGACCGTCATGCGCGGCGCGGAAGCCATGCGCAAGTTCCAGCCGGACTGGATTGTTTCCATCGGCGGCGGCTCACCCATCGACGCGGCGAAGGCCATGTGGGCGTTTTATGAATATCCCGACGTGACGTTTGAGTCGCTCTGCATTCCGTTTAACTTCCCGAAGCTGCGTACCAAGGCACATTTCTGCGCGATTCCCTCCACCTCCGGTACGGCGACCGAGGTGACCGCGTTCTCCGTCATCACGGACTATCATAAGGGCGTCAAGTACCCGCTGGCGGACTTCAACATCACGCCGGACGTCGCCATCGTCGATCCCGAACTCGCGGAGACCATGCCGAAAAAACTCACAGCGCACACCGGTATGGATGCGATGACCCACGCGATCGAAGCATATGTCTCCACGCTGCACTGCGACTATACCGATCCGCTCGCGCTGCACGCCATCAAGATGGTCAGCGAATATCTGATCCCGTCCTACAATGGCGATATGGAAGCGCGCGCCAGCATGCACAACGCGCAGTGCCTCGCAGGCATGGCGTTCTCTAACGCGCTGCTCGGCATCGTCCACTCGATGGCGCACAAGACCGGTGCTGCTTACAGCGGCGGGCACATCGTCCACGGTTGCGCAAACGCGATGTATCTGCCCAAGGTGATTCAGTACAACGCGAAAGACCCCGCCGCAGCAAAGCGCTACGGCGAAATCGCGGCGCATCTCGGCCTCGCGCCCAATGCGGAAGCGCTGGTCAAGCACATTCGCACCATGAACAAGGCGCTGGATATCCCCGACTGCATCCGCGATTATGAAGGCGGCATCATCGACGAGAAGGAATTCCTCGAAAAGCTGCCTAAAGTTGCCGAGCTTGCCGTTGGCGACGCCTGCACCGGGTCCAACCCGCGCGCGATCACGCCGGCCGTAATGGAAAAGCTGCTGAAGGCTTGCTATTACGACACCGAGGTTGATTTCTAAGATACAGTTTTTCCCTAACAACGTTCGCATACGGATGGCTCTGCTCCGCCCGTATTCAGCGAAAAAACCCTAGTCTTCCTCACTCCGTCGTCGCCATGCGACGACAAAGCGAACGCCGTTTTCTGCACGGCGTTCGTTTTTTTCGTCAAAAAACTTATTTTTTGACGAGTCAACCGCGTTTTGCCTCTCGCCCTTCAAGCTCCCGGGCGGCAAAACGCACAGCGAATTCGCCCATTCCGGGCGATCCGTTGCGTCGGGTCAACCGACACAGCCGGAAAAAACAGGTTAAGGGCTGCGGCCCTTAACAATCCCGAAGACTTTGGAGTCTTTCCATGCGAACGCCGTTTTCTGCACGGCGTTCGTTTTTTGTCTTTTACGTTATTATAATTTCCGCTTTTGCAAATTACGATAATTTTTCGCTGCTTTTGTGCGTGATACTACCTATGGATACCCCGAAACATCGATTCACAGGAGGTAATCATGCAAACCAAAGATTTCTTCATCACGCTGGACATGATGCGAACATTGCCGTTTCGCCCGTTTGAGGTGGTAGAAGGCGACACAGGAAACATTTTGCACGTGACGCTTCTCAACAACGGAGACGCGATGGATCTCTCCGGCTGCGACATTCATGTCGCCTTTGCGTCCAGCAGCGGATTTGCGATGCAGGACCAGACCAGCGGCATCGAGAAGACCGCACAGACCGGCACGTTTGATATCGCGCTGCTGCCAACCGCATACGGCGCGGGCAACGTCAGCGCGGACGTGCAGATCTACAGCGGAGAAAGCAACAAGATTCTCGTCACCAGCACGCGCTTTGACTTTCGCTGCCGAAAATCGCTCATCAGCGGCGACATCATCCGCGCAAACACAGCCTATCCCCCGCTGATCGAAGCCGCGCGCGTGGCAAACGAAGCCGCAGCAACCGCGCTCTCCGCCGCGGAACGGATCAACACGGATATCGGAGAGATGAACGTGCAGGCGGACTGGAACGAGGCGGACACGACGCAAGACGCGTTTATTCGCAACAAGCCAACGCTTCCCTCCACCCCGGGAGACGTCGGTGCGGCGCCCGCAAGCCACGCCGCCCAGCACCAGCAGGGCGGCAGCGACCCCGTGACTCCAATTCCCCATGCCGCGCGGCACGCAACCGGAGGTGAGGACGCAATCACGCCCGGCGCAATTGGCGCGGCGAGCTTAAGCAATGGCATTGTTTCGCAATCCCAAGCCCGATCCCCGCTCATTGAAAAACACGCAAGTTTCACTCTTTCAGCGGGCGATCTCGAAGCAATCTTGCTTGCAAACAGTTCGTCTGAAATCGTTGTTACCATGCCGGCTGATGCAACCTATGACTTTCCGATCGGAACAACGTTTAATTTCATCCGCTGGGGATCAGGTGCATTGTCTTTTACAAAAGAAAGCGGAACAAACTGGCAGGTTTACAACGGTGTGACTTCGGTTTCTGTTGCCGGCGGAGCGGCGACGGTGGTTAAAGTTGGATCAAACACCTGGTGGCTCGTATGCGCTTGATTCGAAAATCTCTTATGGTCATGGGAAGCGATAACCTGTTTACATCTTCGGATTTCACGTATACGGGAGCATACACGTGGATTGACGAGGGTACCGTAAACAGAAAATCATTCTATCGAATCAAGTTTCTCACCAGCGGAACGTTCACACCGAAAAAAAACATTCGGATCGATCTCTTCCTCGTCGGAGGCGGTGGTGGCGGCGGTTACGGGTATGGCAACTATGCGGGAGGCGGCGGTGGCGGCGGTTATGCCTCTACCATTCAATCGATTACACTGTGTGCCAATCAAGCGTATTCCATAGCGATTGGCGCGGGCGGTGTAGCGGGAACCGCAAATGCATCGCCTGCCAGCTCCGGCGGTTCTACGAATGCGTTTGGATACTCCGCTTCCGGCGGAAATGCAGGCTCCGGAGGCTATTCCGTAGGCCATCCCGGCGGTTCCGGCGGTTCCGGCGGCGGCGCTGCAACCTATTTGGCGGGTGCCGCAGGTGCAGGAGGCTCAAATGGTAACGACGGCGGAACTTTTGGCGGGGTTGCAGGCGGAGCCGGTCAGCACACGACGACCAGAGAGTTTGAAGATGCCGGTGCTACGCTGTATTCGGGCGGAGGCGGTGGTGGTGCATATACCAATGCTTCTCCGGGAGCTGGAGGAGCAGGCGGCGGCGGTGGCGGCGGATATAACTCGTCTCAATACGGCCCGACAGCAGGCACCAACAACCTTGGCGGCGGTGGTGGCGGCGGCGGCGCGCAGCAACATGGAGGCGCGCCGGGCGGATCGGGAATGATCGTGATGCGCAACGCAAGATAAGGAGGTAGCAATATGGAAACACCGATGAATTATGCGCTCGTAGACGAAGATGGCGTCGTTTACAACATCATTTGGCTTTGCGGCGCAAACAGCAGCGAGTTTTTAAACGCAGTCTGCGTGTTTGATCGACCGGTTATCATCGGGGATCGCTATATTAACGGCGTATTTATGCGTGATGGCGTACCCGTTCTCACCAGTGCGGAACAAGCAGCCGGGCCGCAAGAAACAAGCGAAACATAAGCGAAATCAAGAAAAAAGAAAGCGGCAAACGAAGAGGACGGCGGATATCCGCCGTCCTCGCGTAAACGAGAAATGGAGTTTTGGCTTGTGGAATCGGAGGAGCTTCGATCAAACCTGATCGTCGAACTCGTAGTCCTTGCCGGGCAGGATGGCATTGACGACAATACCAACGATAGCGGCGGTTGCCAGACCGGAGAAGCTCAGAGAGCCGATTTTGACCGTGCCCCAAACGAGCTCTGCCGAGTTGGAACCCATCGCAGAACTGGTTTGAATGCCAAGTCCGGTTACCAGAATGAGTGCTGCGACCAGAACGTTGCGCATGTTCTTGAAGTCGACTTTGTTTTCAACGATCGTGCGGACACCGGTTGCGGTGATCATGCCGTAAAGCACGATGGAGATACCGCCGATGATGGCTGCCGGAATCGTGTTGACAAACGCTTCAAAGATGCTGACAAACGAGAAGATGATCGCAAAGCAAGCAGCAATGAACATAACCTTCGGGTCATAGACTCTCGTGAGCGCGACAACGCCGGTGTTCTCGGAGTATGTCGTGTTCGCGGGGCCGCCCAGCATGCCGGCAATGGAGGTTCCAATGCCGTCGCCCAGGAGGGTGCGGGTCAGGCCCGGATCGGCGATGAAGTTTTTGCCGCAGGTCGCGCCGATGGCGCAGATGTCGCCAATGTGCTCAACCATTGCAGCGACCGCAACCACAACGAATGTAACGACGGCGGGCCAGCCGATGGCAGGATCAAACTTCTGCAGACCGAACAGGAACCGCGCGGGAGAATAATCCATAAATTGCGGTACGCTAACAATAGAAACGCCTTTAAACGCTGAGAAATCAACCCACGGAAGCCCGAATAAGGCGTTGCCCGAGAGAAGATTGACGATAACGCCAACAAAATAAGCACCAAAGATACCGCAGAGGATCGGAATGATTTTCAGCATTCCTTTCCCGTACATATTGACGCAGATAATGATGGCCAAAGCGATGATCGCAAGAATCCAGTTGTTTTTCGCCCACATGATGCCAACCGGAGCGAGAATCAAGCCGATGAGCACGATAATCGGACCCGTAACAACCGGCGGGAAGAGTTTCATGATCTTCTTCGGTCCGAATACGCCAAAGAGGATCGCGAGCACGACGTAGCCTAAGCCGGCAAACACAACGCCGAGCGTTGCATACGGCAGCATCTCCATATTCGCAATTTCGCCCTTTTCGCCCAGCATTGGCGCTACGCTGCTGAATGCAACAAGGAACGCAAACGAGGAGCCGAGGAACACCGGAACCTTCCTCTTGGTGATGATGAAGAACCAGACCGTCGCGATACCGGCGCAGAAAAGCGTGACAGAGACAGACAAACCAGTGAGCAAGGGAACAAGAACCGTGGCTCCAAACATTGCAAATACGTGCTGGAGGCCCAGAACGAGCATTTTGCCCGTGCCAAGCTCTTTAAAGCCATCGTAAATGCCTTCGACTTTCTTTTCCATTGAATTACCTCCTAATTATTTGGAATGATTAGGTCTCCATTTCTCTTTATTATCAAGAGCGTTTGCTCTGGATAACCTTGGTTGGAAAACGTGAATTCTCCGGTATACCTCTTTGATGGTTTCGTGGCTGAAACGACTTGATATCACCATTCTTGCCGAAATCACAAGATTTAGCAAGATTTTTTTACGCGTACATCGCTCAAACCGCATATTTACCGGGATATGTTGCATTGTAACAATTATTTAACGTAAAATCACCAGTAAACAAACATAAAATGGCTCAGATGTTGCTCAACATGGTGTCTGACAACGAGTTCCGCGTTTGCTTCTGGTTATCTTACCGTAAATTTTTACGGCGTACAATCATTTTTGATTGGATTACCTGAGATGGATGAAAAATATGCACTGTGTTATTGAATCGCGATGCGCGCCGCGCACGAACCGGATACGATCGCCGTTAGAGTCGTGTTGCGGATATGCTTTTGTTTTTGCAGGACATAGTGGAACTGTTCCAGATCTTTTTTAGAGAAGAACTGCGTAGGATCTTGAAGGATCGCAAGATAGACATTGAGCGAATCGAACACCTGATTGGTGATCGCATTGTATTTATCCTTGGAAAAACTGCCGTTACTGGCTTGTGCCTGGATATCATCCCGTAGAAAATAGAGTTCCCGAACGCTTGCAAGCACCGCGTCATCAACCGGCGTCTGCATCGCCGCGCGGATCTCCTCCGGCTGCTCTTCAAGCGGCAGGATGCGGAGCAGTCCGCCATCCAGCGTTTCGGTCAGCAGATTCGTCTGTGTACCGTGCCCCTGTAGGAGCCGATCGGCTAACGCACAATAGCACTCCGCGAACCGTTCGCAGGCAGGTTCCATCTTTTTCTTTTTCAGAAAAGATACGCCATAGAACGCCGCAGCTACAGCGGCGACGACCAGCATTGCGAGATACTTCTCCATGCATTCGCCTCACATTCATCGAGATTCAAGCGCAGCCGGAGAGGAAACCCGCTCCGGCCGCGCAATCATTATACGAAATTATACACCCTCAAAGCCGTCAAATGCAACGACGCGGGAGATGCAGCTTTCGCCGTCCTTCAGCTTCCACGGGAAAATGCCGATGACGCAACGCTTGTTGGAGAGCTTTTCGATCTCGCCGCCAAGGCATTCCGCATGAATCGCTTCATAGGGCTGGCAGAACAGCTCGATGTGCATCGCCTGATAGTGATCCGGCCACGGATAGACTTCGTCGAGCGACTTGCCATACTTGCTTTGGAAGATCGCGTCGCATTTCTTGGCTTCCATTGGTTCCCATTCACGGATCTTCGTGTTCATCGGGTGATCCGCGCTGCCGCAGTCCACGCCGATCCAGCTGATCTTCTTATCCCGCACCCACTGGATGAAATCCAGCGACGGGCCCGGATGGCGCAGCATATAGCGACGCTCGTCGGCTTTCGGACTGTCCCAGCCGTAGATGTGGTAGCCGGTGTTGATGATCAGCACGTCGCCTTCCTTGACGGTGACGCGTTTCTCGATGTCCTGCGGCGTATAGATGCCGAAATCCTCCGCCTGATCGCTCAAATCGACCACGACGCCGGGGCGGCAGAGGCGGGTGAGTTCCAGACTCGCAATGTCGCGTCCCGCGGTGTCGAAGTGCAGCGGACCGTCGAGGTGGGTTCCGACGTGGTTGCTGTGCGTCAGCAGCTGACCATTCGCGCCGTTCGGCGTGAGGCGCTTGAAGAATTTCATCGTCAGCGGCTCATACGTCGGCCAGGCGGGCGTGTTGATGCCAATCGGAATCGTGAGGTCATACATCTTGATGTCAGACCATTTGCTCATGTGTTCAGCCTCCTAAGCTAAAATTTGTTGTCGTTATAGTATGCCCTTGGGAGGGCGAGTTTCTGAAATTACTTATGCCCAAGCTCCCGCGCAGGCAGCCAGCGCTTGCTTGAAGCAATCCTCCGGCGGATAGACGATGCCCGCGCCAACCTGCCCAACGCCGGGGTTTTTGTGTGCGATGCCGGTGTTGATCACAGGGCGGATGCCAGTTTCGATCACTTTTCGTAGATCGATACCCGTCGGGCTGCCGCGGAAGTCCAGCGCGGGAATCTTATACGATCTTCCCTCGCCTACGGTGATCTCATACATCCGTGTAGAGTAGTGGATCGAATCGCTGACCTGACCGCCGACGAACTGCACGATAGCGGGCGCTGCCGCCATGCAGAATCCTCCGATGCCCGCCGTCTCCGTGATGCAGCTGTCGCCCATATCGCGCGCGGCGTCCTCCTCGCTGTAGCCGGGGAAATAGAGCCCCTTGACCATCTCCGCCTCGGCCGCAAACCAGCGGTCTTTGCCAAGGCCACCGATGCGGATACCGAAGTCCGTACCGTTGCGGCTCATGGTCGCAATCACGGTGCAATACGGAATATCGAAGATCGGATCAAGCGTGCACTTCATCGCGGGCATGGAGATGTTGAGGAACGTGTGGTTGTTGCCATTGACAAAATTGAATGCCGCGACCTTTTGCGCGAGCGGGTGGTCGCAGTTCATGATTGCGGGCACCAGCTCCCGCAGCAGCAGCGAGGTGCCAGCCTCGTTGCGGTTGTGGCCTTCGTCGCCCATCTGCAAAAGCTTACTCACCAGCACCTTGACGTCGATTTCGCCCTTGATTGCCAGTGCGTCCTTGAGCACAGGATACAGCTCGCGCTCCATCCATTTTAACCGCGTGAGTACTTCGTTATCATACGCGCCGAAACGCAGCACCTTGCCCAGTCCTTCGTTGATCGTGCAATATGCACGATTGCCAAAGGTCTTGTTTTCGAGGATCCAGACCGGCATGCTCGCGGTCACAACGCCCGCCATCGGGCCGACCGCGTCGTGCATGTGGCAGGGATCAAATGCGATCTTGCCGCTTGCGGCGAGCGCTTCCGCCTCGGCGGGATCCTTGGCGAGCCCTTCATAGATCAGCCCGCCCATGACCGCGCCGCGCTGCGGGCCGCTCATGCGTGCCCACGTGACCGGCGGCCCAGCGTGCAGGATCGTCGTCTTGGTCATGCCGGGGATAACTTCTCCCGCGATGCCAAGCCCCACGATTGTCGGCTGCGCAGCGAGGATGCGCGTGAGTGCTTCCTCGTTCGCGGCGTCGATCTTTGCCGCGAGATCCGGCTGCTTGAGCTTGCGCAAGTTGGCAGCCGCCGCCTTATCCCCGCCCGCAACGGGCTTCCAGTCCACATGCACCGCGTCGACCTTCTGGCTTACAAGATCGTCATAAAACGACTCGATTCCAAAATTGACGACGTGCAGCTTCTGTTCAAACAATTCGTTCAGTTTCGACATGTTACTCCTCCTAACGCAGGTTCGCGAGGATACGGGAGACAAAGCGCGTCGCCTGCGCGTTGCTCGGCAGAACGACCGCACCGGCGTCCTCCAGCTGTTGCTGTGTGCGACTCAAGCTCTGCGGATCGCTCTCGGTTCCGCACACCGCGCAAACGCAGCAAAGGTATCTTCCCGCGCGTGCCGCTTCGGCTTTCGCCGTTTGAATCGCGCTTGCGAGGTCTTCCGCCGGGTTCGGGTGCGAACCGAAGCCAATCACGCAGTCCGCCATGATCACCGCGCATTCCGGATCCTTTCCGTCGGTCACCACGCGCTCGGCACGCAGACTGGGGTCGATCATCGGATGCGGACGCCCCACTGTGAATGCATCGTCCCCGAAATCGAGGAACGTGTGTTCGCGGCTCTTTCCACCTTTGGGATCCTCCAGCGCATCCTGCGCTTGGAGCGGGATGTTGCTGTAGATGTGGCCAAGATCCGAAATCATGAGCTTCATGGCTTCGTCGCAGAGGGTGCCACCGGTATAGAACCCGCGCACGTACTGCTGGCCGTTTGCCATCTTGCTTGCAATCTCTTTTGCCATCGCTTCGGTTTTCGCTTCGCCCATTGCAAAACCATCATAATCCTTCGGCGTTTCGCCGCGGCTCAGTGCCACAGCCTTGTGCGCCGCGTCTTCGAGCGAGACCGCCGCCACGAGTCCGTGGGATTCGATCTCTTTACGATCCCCGCCAATAAAGCACACGACAACGGGTTTCCCCGTCTTTGCCGCGCGCGCAAGCATCTCGCTTGCGATCTCTTTGGCGGGCGGTTTGCTGATGAGCGTGATGACCTTCGTCCTCGGGTCGTTTTTCAGCGCATCGAGACCAAGCTTCATCATCAGCCCGCCGATCTCCTTTTTCAAGTCCCGTCCGCCGGTGCCGAGCACCTGACTCACACCGCCGCCGATTTGGTCGATGATGCTCGAAACCTCCTGCGTGCCGGTGCCGCTCGCGGCGACGATGCCGATATCTCCGCTCTTGACCACATTCGCAAACGCGAGGGGTACGTGGTTGATGATCGCGGTTCCGCAATCCGGCCCCATCATCAACAGCTCGTGTTCATAGGCGTAGGTTTTGAGCGCTTTTTCCTCTTCTATTGTCACGTTGTCCGAAAACAGCATGACGTTGATGCCGTTATCAAGACAACTCTGCGCGACGTCCGCCGCATGCCTGCCGGGCACAGAGATCACCGCCATGTTCAGCGCGGGATCGATCTTCAGCGCGCCGTCCAGCGTTGGCGGGGTGTATGCCGCGCCCTTGCTCTCCGCTTTTTTGTTGAGCAGTTCGTCTGTTTTTTCCAAAACGGCCGCAAACGCCGCCTCGCTCTCACAAGCGACCGCAACAAAAAAGTCGTTCGCGGAAACCGATGTATCCAGTTCCGGCGTGGCGACGTTGATGTTATGGGCGATCTCCTTGTTGAGATCGGATCCCATACCGACAAGCGCCTCAGTCACACCCTCCAGCTTTTTGAGTTCCTTGGAGATCAGCATGAGGGTGACGGAGTCGTAGTATGCGTTTTTCCGAACTTCCAATTGAATCATGGTGTGTTCCCTCCGATGTGATGCCGCAGCGCGAACCAGATGCCCGTGAGCATGTCCGCGCCGGAAGTGGAGCCGATGGCCAGCACGCGCCCGATGGCACGATTTGCCGCAGCCTGATCCATAAACGTAAAGATTGACCGATCCAGATCGCAGATCGCGGTGTTGGCAAGCGCACTGCCGCTGTGCAGCAAGAATGTTCCGCTGATGCGGTTGGTCTTCTCTGCCGCCGCCTGCGCCATCCTTGAAATGAATGCTTTCCCTTCCGGACGGTTACCCGCGCGAAAGAGCAGATGAAGTGTCGTAAAATACCCGCTGAGCAGGTCGTCCGAGGAGGGGGTCAAGCCCATCCCGCAGCCCGCGCAGCCCGCCGCGGCCAGAACCGCTTCTTCCTCCGCACCCATTGAAACCGCATAGAGGAGCTGTTCCAGCTTCGGCGCGAGAAAGCGCGTATAGATGTTTCCCGCGCCGCCCGTGGCGAGAGGCGCAAGGCTCGTTTCCGCATCCGCACTCTTGAGCGCTTGTGTGATGAGCGCTTCCAGTGTTTGCGCCGCTTCACGATGGCGAATCTCAATCGCGTCTACACAAAGATCGACTTGCGCGGCTCTTGCAAGCTCAATCTCGATCTTTGCGTCGGGGATGGTCAGCATCCCTTCGCCGAGATACGCCGCCATATCCGTGCGGACACCCGTTTGAGAAAACGGGGCGTTCGTCCGCACGGACACAGCATATGGCGTTAGGGCCTTTTCTTGCGCGATCAGCCCGATCAGCCCGCGAAACCCAAACTCCAGATTCACCGCGTGCTCAAACACGGAATGCACCGTGCCGGATCGCGGGTGGCTCATCGAGAGATCCAGTAATCGCTTGCAGACGGCTGTCGCTTGCATGGTGATTACGGTCTTACAAACACAAAGCCGTATTCTTCGCAGTCGATGCTTTCCTTATAAAGGATGCGGCGCGTGCGCACGACGCCGACGGTGGCAAGCAGCTCCATGCCGCTTTCGATGCCGTCGTCAAATCCGATTTGTCCCGTCACGCGGACGCCGTTTTCAAACTCGACCACACCGAAATGGAGCCATGGTTGCATGTACCCTTCCGGCAGGTTATAGACCCGCGTCCATGTGAGGAGTTTGCATTTGCCGCCGAGCTCGACCTCGGTAAATTCGCGCCCGTCGCAGTCCGGATTTTGGCAGACGACGTAGCGGGGATGGTGCAGCTTGCCGCATTTCGTGCATTTATAGGCGTACATCTGTTCCATTTTTCTTTCCCTCCCCTACTTCGTGGTCAAAATCGTCGCCACGACGTTGTTGCCAAACCCGCCGAAATTGACGGCGAGCCCGGTTTTCGCGCCTTCGACCTGTCGGCCTTCGGCTTCGCCGCGCAGCTGGCGCACGAGTTCAATGATCTGGGACACGCCGGTGGCTCCCAGCGGATGCCCTTTTGCTTTCAAGCCGCCGGATGTATTGATCGGCATCTTGCCGCCAACCTTCGTGTCTCCGTTTCGCGCCGCGATGTGACCCTGTCCGCGCGGGAAGAGACCGACTTCTTCGCTCTCCTCGATCTCCAGGATCTGGAATGCGTCATGCAGCTCGGCTACATCGACGTCTTCCGGCCCCATGCCAGCCATCTTGTATGCCTTTTGCGCACTCAGGCGCACAGCCAAAAGATCGCTGGGGTTTTCGCGGTTTGCGACCACGTGGGTATCCGTCGCGGAAGCGATGCCCGCCACGCGGACGAACGGCTTACTGGCAAAGCCCAGCGCTTCCTGCTTGTCTTTGGCAACCAGCAGGACGGCTGCCGCGCCGTCGGAAACGGGGCACATATCAAACTGCCGCAGCGGATCCGCTACGATGGGATTCGTCGCGTTGATGTAAGCGGGGTTTGTGATGCGCTCCAGCACGACCGGACGCTGAATATGCGCCACGGGGTTGTGGCAGGCGTTGTCATGATTCTTCACGGAGACGATGGAAAGATCCTTGCTCTCCACACCGAAGCGATCCATGCAAAGCCGCGTAAACATACCGGCAAACGACGGCAGCGTGAGTCCGTATTTGTACTCCGCCGTGGGGTGCAGCATGGTCGCGACAAAGTCGGTTCCTTCCCAGCCGGTGACCTCGCGCATCGCTTCGCCGCCGATGACCAGCACGCAATCGCACATGCCGCTGGCTATCGCCATCACGCCGAGCTTCACGGCGGAGGCGCCCGAAGCGGGCCCGTTTTCGATGGTTTCCGCCATCGCCGGGCGTATGTTCAGCGTGTCGACCACCGCGCTGGCAGCGCCTGAGACGCGATTGACCATGCCCGCGCCCATAGAGGCGACGAACACCTGGTCGATCACATTCCTGCGGCCGGTTTTTGCGCCCGCGTCGTCCATGGCGAGCAGCGCCGCTTCACAGAGCATATCCAGAAACGAGCCGTTCGTCTTTCCAAACTTGGTGTGGCCGACGCCAACGATTCCTACCTGTCTCATTGCCTTCTTCCTTTCTTCCTTTGCGCCGCACGTGTGCATGAATCCGCACCACGCGCGAGCCAGCCAGATCGTCAGACGCTGATCTTGGCGGGCATATGTACGACTTTGTTGGCCTCGACAACGTCTTCAAACGCGGGGCGAATGCCGACGTTCTTGTTGGCCTTGTGTTTTTCCCAAAGTGCACGCGTGAGAACAAAGGTCGGCACGCCGCCGAGCTCATGCGGGCTCTGCGGGCGGGATTCGAGTTCATATTCGATCATCCAGCGCTTAAAGCCGTTGGGGCTTTCGGCGACGATCCATACTTCATCCTGGTTCATGACGTCGAAGTGATATTCCATCTTGGCGGCAAAGAGCTGCGCGCCGACGCGAGCACCGCGTTTGAGCGTCATGGTGTGATAGCTCATGCCGATTTTCTCGTTGACCATGCGGCCGTTGACGATGCCGGCGATCTCGCCGTCAATTGCACCGATGAGCAGGTATTCATCCTGCACGCGATAGCGCAGCATGCCCAAAAGCTCCGCAACGATGCGCGCGGAAACGATGTCGTAAAAATCTTTCTGGTGGTCGAGCAGAACCTTGATGCCTTCGAGAACCATCTCGGTCTCTTCACGCGTCGCGGTGCGAACAAGCATGTCTTCGCCGGTGGTCAGCGGAATGACCTTCGCGTCATACGGCTTCAGACCGATCGTCGGCGGACGCAGTTTCGCTTCCATTTCGTCGATGAGGATATCATACTTTCCCATGTGTGTTTGCCTCCTTCAATTTGTAAAAGAAATGTGATAGAAAGGATCGAGGGGATTTACAAGATCATTTTAGCGCCATTATGAAGCCTTGTCTAGTATTTCTTGCAAATATATTGTTTTGGGCGTTTCGCATGCAATTTGCGTCGTATCAAGCAGGAAATTCCCTGCATCATCGTCTGCATCTTGCAGGAAAGGCTGTAAAGTTCTCGTTTATAGCCATTTTTACTCCATATCAGAACCGTTTTCCCCTGCAACTACGGCGTCGGTTTTCCAGATCGCACCCGATTTTGAGCCGATTTTTGAATTGTTTTCAACGATTTGTTGATTATTTGTGCAGTTTTGTTTATCTTTTCTTGCATTTTGAAACAAGACAAGCCGCTTTCAGTATGAAATTGTAATTTTTAAACCTGCGTAGTATACTGTTAGGAAATAATGGGGTGAAGTTTTTTATTTTCCCCCAAGGGCGGAGATCACCTGCCGCCGGATGCGTATCATTACGGAATCCCGGTATCGGGATCTGATTTAGAAAAGAGGATCGTATAAAATGGAGAACAAGATTCGCAGAATCGGCGTTTTAACCAGCGGAGGAGATGCGCCGGGCATGAACGCAGCCATTCGCGCCGTGGTACGCACCTGCGTGCTGCACGATGTTATCCCCGTCGGCATCCATCGCGGATACAACGGCCTGATCCACTCGGACGTGGTCGAGCTTGACGCGCGCGCCGTCAATGGCATCACCTCGCGCGGCGGCACGATTCTCTACACAGCCCGCAGCGAAGAATTTAGAACGGACGAAGGCGTCCAGCGCGCGGTGAACAACTGTAAATATCTCGGAATCGACGGCGTGATCGCCATCGGCGGGGACGGCACCTTCCGCGGCGCGCGCGAGCTCGCCAAATACGGCATCAATACCATCGGGATTCCTGGCACGATCGATAACGACATCGCCTGTTCGCACTATTCCATCGGCTTTGATACCGCGGCAAACACCGCAATCGACGCCATCGATAAACTTTCGGATACGATGCAGAGCCACCAGCGCACGAGCGTTGTGGAGATCATGGGCAGAAACGCGGGGCACCTCGCGGTCTATGTCGGCATCTCCGTCGGCGCTACGGCGATCATTCTGCCGGAGCGCGCGTTTGATTTTGAGCGGGACGTCGTGGAGCATATCCGTGAAGGACAGTATCGCGGCAAGCATCACCATCTGATCATCGTTGCCGAAGGCACAAACAGCACCAACGAGATCGCCCAGCGCTGCCGGGATGAGTTGGGTCTCGATACCCGCGTGACCATCATCGGTCATGTGCAGCGCGGCGGCAGCCCGTCCGCGCGGGATCGCGTGATGGCCACGCGAATGGGACACCGCGCCGTGGAGGAAATCCTCGCGGGCGGAAGCAATCTCATCGTCTGCTATCGCAACAGCCAGATCACGACCATGCCCATCGACGAGGCGCTGAATATGACAAAGGACCTCGACGAATATATGTATCGCGTCGCGACCGAGATCACGATCTGACGATTTGCTTTGAAAAAGCCCGGGTAGTTTGCCCGGGTTTTCTTGCGCAAAATTTCGGCTCGCCGTCAATAGTTGTGCTAGAGCAGTAGACGGAGAGCCAGATTTTCAAATGACCGGAGGAGAAACAATATGATGTTCGATGCCTACGGCGACACAATAAACCCCACGCTCGTCCTGCTGCATGGCGCGGCGGCGTTGGATACGTTTGCGCACCAATACGAGATGCTCTCGCAGCGGTTTCATGTGCTGGCGCCGCATCTGCCCGGCGCGGGGGAAGCCGCCGCGGAATTGTATGATCCGCAACAGGTCTGTGATGCGCTTGCCGGTTGGATTGCGTCGCTAAACGTCGGCAAAGTGCTCTTGATGGGGCACTCCATCGGAGGCCAGCTCGCGCTCAAACTTGTTTGCGAGCACGATCATCTCTTCTCGCGCGCCGTATTCCTGAGCCCATGGGTTTGCTCCACGGAGGCAAGCGCGCGCCGCTTTGCCAATCTGGCGCGGATGTCCTATGGCGCAATCCGGCGCGCGTCGCTTTTGCGCATGCAGGCGCAGTATTGGGGCTTCACGCCGGAGCAGACGGAAAAGCTCGTTGCCTACAGCCCGCGTATCACGCAGGAAACCTATCTCGCCTTCTACGAGAGGCGCGTGCATTTGAGCGCGTTGACGCGCTATCCCGCCGTGAAGATCCCCATGCTTGCGATGTGCGCGCGTGGCGAAACGAACGAGATGAAGGCGTCCGTCCGCGCGCTGGGCGAACAAAACACAAACTGCCTCACGGTGATTTTCCCGCGCGGCAGTCATGACTTTGTGATGCGTAATTTTGACCTGCTGAACCCCATGCTGTTGGATTTTTTGACAGCGGAATAGTCGTTTGTTTTTATGCGCGCGCTTCTTTTCCCGGCCAAACCAAGATCAACGCAAACGGAATCACGTTGTTTTTCTTCAAAAAACCTGTCATGGTATCCAGATGGTTTTCATGTCCAGCAAGGCCGTTGAGAAAACGAAACCGCGTTTCCCCGTCCTCCTGCGGTGGAATCGTTGCGTCCGCGTAGAACGTCACGAAATGAAACCCGTCCTCGTGACAATACCAGATGATTCCCGCGCTTGTCCCTTCGGGCAGGCGCGCTTTTTGATTCAGGCGGCAACGAATCGGCATGCGATAGCCGTGCTTCTTGAGATAATAGCGCAAGCGGAACAGATCCGTTCCCGTCAACCCGCGAAAAAGCGTAAAGCGAATCAACTCCTGCGCGAGTGCCTGTTCGTTCACGGTTTGTCCCATCCGCTTGAGAAAATTATATTCCGCAATCCAGCCGCAGCCGTTGATATCGCTGGTCAACGCGCCATAACGAATCGTTGTCAATCGCGCCTGGTCGACGATGTAGCCATCCTTGGAATATGGTGTTTTGATTGGATCCATGTTCACTCTCCTTGTTTTTGCGTCTCTGCGCTGTCCGTTGTCTCGTCTTCCTCCGGAAGGATCTCCAACGCGATCAGCGGTTCACGCGATGCTGCCTTCGATTTCCACGCGAGAATCCGTTTTGCGGCGGGATGCTCAATGAGATACGTGCTCGCGATGGCGAGCGCAAACGTTGCGAGCAGGATCAGCGCGGTATACGTCCATTGCCAACGCGTATCCCCCGTCATATTCGGCGGTTGCTCTCCCGACCAGAACGGGATCCTCCATTCCTTGAGCTTGACCGCGATCCATTGATGCCAAATATAGACATTGTAGGAAATCAGAGAAAGGAAGCGCATCAACCGATTGGAAAACAGCCAGCGTACGCCGGAAAACGTCAGCGCGACGGATATTGTAATCAGCGCAAACACAAGCGAGAGCAAGAAGCGGTTCTCCGCTTGCCAAAGCTGCACGGGGTTGGTCTCCGGCGCGGCTTTCATCATGCGATAGAGTAAGACAAACCCCACGAGCAACCCGACCAGCGCGAGCGCGGAAAGCTGCGGGTTTCGCCTGAGGTGCTTGCCCGCCAGCACAAACAGAAACGAAAACGCCATGCCGTTGGCAAACACGCCGAAGAACGCGGGCAGTTGATTCACCGTCAGCCGAATGCTATCCGCGTCTGGAATGGCAAATCCGCGCAAATACAGCGCGGAGAGCGCCAGCATGCAAAGATAAACCCAGACAGGCTTTTTCGCAAACGCCTTAGCAAGAAACGGAAAAAACAGATAAAGCTGCATCTCGATGGCGGCCGTCCAGAGAACGCCGTTGATCTTGGTGCCGATCAGTACATTCGGAAACAGCGTCTGCGTAAACGTCAGCGTCGGTAGCAGATCGCTTAACGCCTCCCAAACGGAACGATACGCGCCGGAGGGAACCGAAACACAAAAGAAGATCAGCAGCACTGCCACAAAGTAGCTCGGCACGATGCGGGCCACGCGCTTTTTATAAAAGAGCTTCGTATCCGGCAGTGTTTCTTTTTCCAGCGCCGCGCGTGCATACGGCAAAAACAGACAGAACGCGGAGAGAAACAGGAGCCAGTCGACAAACAAGAATCCCGCGCGCGCAACAAAGAGAAAGTCCAGCGTCCCCGGCAGCCCGATACGCGCGAAAAAGGGCACGTCGATATACGGCATGATCCAATTCTGCTGCCAGAAATGGAACCAAAGCACGCCGAATACTGCGAGCGCGCGCACGCCGTCCAGCACATCGATCCGCTTTGTGTCGATGCGCTTGCTTTCACTCTCTTTTGTTTGGCGGTTTTCCGTCAGGAACATTTTTTCCATGCCGATAGTGTACCATAACCTCGAAACGCGAAAAAGAAGATTTTCTGTTTTTCAGTAATCTGCGTTTCTGTTCGATCAATTGTAAGCAAACGACCGCCCTTTCGAAAATTGGTGTGCTCCTCTTCTTTCTGTATCCTTGTTGTATTATAATAGTAAAAATGAATGCGTACGGGCGGATCACACCAAGGTACGTATGAAAATGCGGGAGGTTTGTCAGTTATGAGCGTAACAGTTTCCGAAATCGGGCACCTGCCCTCCGGCGAGGCGGTGCTTCGCTATACCATCACCAACCAACAAGGTGCGAGCGCAAGCCTGCTCAACTACGGCGCAATCTGGCAAACCATGTTTGTGCCCAACCGCGAGGGCAAGCTAGTCGACGTGGTTCTGGGCTATGATACGGTGGAAGATTATCAAAAAAACACAATGTATCTCGGCGCGACCATCGGCCGCGTGGGCAACCGCATCAAGAACGCGCGCTTTACGCTAAACGACGTGGAATACAAACTCGCCGCCAACAACGGCGCAGCTTGCCTGCACGGCGGCATCGTCGGTTTTGACAAAAAGCTCTGGCAGGCGCAGATCGACGGAGACTCCATTTTCTTCTCCTTGACCAGTCCCGATGGCGAGGAAGGCTTCCCCGGCACCCTCTCCGTCGTGGTCATCTATACGCTGGACGACGACAACGCGCTGTCGATCCGCTATCTACTCAACAGCGATCAGGATACGATCCAAAACATGACCAACCATGCCTACTTCAACCTCGCGGGTCAACAGGCGACGGTGCTGGAGCAGCTTTTGCAGATCGACGCAAGTCAATGCACGCGCATCGACAAGGACGTCCTTCCGACCGGAGAAATCGTATCCGTACGTGGCACGCCGCTCGATTTCACTAGAGCAAAGCCTATTGGACGCGACATCGCGGCCAAAGGGGAACTGGTCGACGTCATCGGTGGTTATGACCACAACTTTGTGTTGAATCGCAAGACGAACGGCGTGGAAAAGATTGCGACCGCGCTGGATCCCATCGGTGGCATCGCGATGGACGTATACACCGATCAGCCGGGCGTGCAGCTCTTCACCCCACCGGACTTTTCGTATATGACCGGCAAAGGCGGCGTGCAATACGGCAAGCATCCGGCGTTCTGCCTCGAAACGCAACACTTTGCGGATGCAATGAACAACCCGCAGTTTCCGAGCATCGTCCTGCACGCGGGTGAAATCTTCTCCTCCGAAACCGTCTACCGCTTCCGCGTCGAGAAGTAACCAAACGATTGGAACACAAAAATCCGCCCAGCCAAGGGCGGATTTTTTGACGAGAAAGTCAGTATTCGGCTCATTCGAGCAGGTCGCTGTGCGTTCCCGTCCTGGTGAGCGTAAGCGTGAGTATCTCTTGCTCCACGCGGTAGATCAAAAGCCAGTCCGGCTGAATATGGCACTCTCGAAACCCGGCAAAGCTGCCGTTGAGCGCGTGATCGCGATTTTTTGCGGGCAGCGGCGTCTCTGCGCACAGGATGCGGATGACGTCCTCCAGCAGTGCGGCAGGATATCCCCGCTTGACGATCGTTTTATAGTCTTTCTTAAACTGCGTTGTGAAGCGCGGTTTCAGCATTTAGCTCCTCCATTAGCGAATCTACGCTATCGAAGGTGTTGCTCAGATTTTTTTCATTGACGGCGTCTTCGATTGCCGCGCGCGTCTCCGTATTGTAGGCGCCCACCCGCAGGTCAAATGGAATACCGCCATATCGCACAGACGAACGCAGAAATACATTGAGCGCCGTAGACAGATTCATACCCAATTCCGCGTATACGGCTTCCGCTTTGCGCTTTAATTCGGAATCGACCCGGATATTGATGTTGACGGAATTTGCCACAGTGATCACCTCATTTCAGATGCATTATACCATGCTCCAAGAAAAAGTGCAACAATGTAAGCACAACGCTTTACGATGTCAATCATTTTCAAACGAAATAACCAATATAGGCGGGTTTCGAGAACGATCGGTTGCGCTTTGGTCTGCGTATGCATCCCAATCAAACAATCTGAAACAGATAAAACTTCAGATAATCCGTCTCCGGCACATGCATCAGCGTCGGGTGATCCGGCGACTGTCTCCGCGCCTCGATGAGCTTTAGAGCAACGCCAGCGTCCCGCGCGGCGGAGAGCAGCATTTTCTCAAACAGCTCGCTGGGCATAAAGTGTGAACACGAGCAGGTCGCGAGATATCCCCCGCGCGGCAGCAGCTTCATGGCGTTATAATTGATGGTTCGATAACCCCGCTCTGCCCCCGCGATGGTCTTGCGGCTCTTGGTAAACGCCGGCGGGTCGAGGATGATCATATCATACGTATCGTGCTTCTCCATGAGCTGCGGCAGCAGGTCAAACACATCCGCGCAGATGAAGTCCATCCTGTCGGTCAACCCATTCTTCTCCGCATTCGCGCGGGCAAGCTCGACTGCCGCGGCTGAAACGTCCACCGCGGTGACGTGCGCGGCGCCCGCTTTCGCCGCGTTGAGCGCAAACGAGCCGGTGTGCGTGAAGCAGTCCAGCACGCGCTTTCCGCGCGCAATCTTGGCGGCGGCTAAGCGATTGTATTTCTGGTCGAGAAAATATCCCGTCTTCTGTCCGTTTTCAACATCCACATCGTAGCGGATGCCGTTTTCGACGATCTCGATGCGCGGGCTCGGCGGCTCCGGCAGAAATTCCGCGCGATACCAGCCCTTCTCAAGCTTGAGTCCTTCCAGCTCGCGGATGCCGACCTCGTTTCGTTCAAAGATACCGCGAATCGCGATTCCGTCGTCTTTCAGCAGCGTGACCAGCAGGCGATAGAGCATATCCTTGATCCGCTCGATGCCGACAGAGAGCACCTGACTCACCAGCACATCGTGATAGCAGTCGATCGTCAGCCCCGGCAGGCCGTCCGCTTCGCCAAAGATCATACGGCAACAGCCGTAGTCCTCGCCCATCGCCGTCTTGCGATAATCCAGCGCATAGCGGAGCCTGCGGGAAAAGAACGCTTCGTCGAATTTTTCGTTTGCGTTGTTGGAAAGCAGTCGCAGCCGAATCTTGCTCTGGCGGCTGAGAAATCCTGTGCCGAGGTACGCGCCCTTTTCGGAAAACGCGTCGACGAACGCGCCGTTTTCCAGCGCGTCCGTGTTGCCCGAAACCTCCGTGTCATAGACCCAGGGATGCCCCATCTTCACGGTTCCTTCGGCGCGTTTGGATATTGTCAATCGCGCAAACGCGCGTTCCTGTTTCATATATTGCGCTCCTCGTTTCGTCTGCTTGTTTGCGGGATTCGGTTGCTTTCTATTTTGTCCGGCATCATGGTAACTGTAGCGGCGCGCGACTGATGTCAAAAAAAGATCACGACTGATGTCAAAATTTATCTGTATAAATAGTCAAAGGCGAGGTGCTTATGCGCCCCGCCTTTTTGCTTGAATCTGTCGGTCGGTTCATGCCTGTAACGTGCCGAGCGCACCGCGTTCTGCACGGTTGTCTGCGCGCTTGTTGAGATACAACAGCGCAGCCTCGATGTGCTGCAGAGCCATCGCGTTCTCGCTGCACGCCAAGGCGCTGTCCTGAAATGCTATGAGGCGGTCACGCACCATCTCAAGGGCATCCTCGTTGAGAATGCCAGCCACAGAACCAGCCGCGTCACGAGGGCCGTGCTGGAACTGGATGATGGCGATCATCTCGCCGGTGGTCTCATCGTCAGCGCACGGCCTCACAACAGCGTACTCGCTGCGCTCGCCACACGGCCCGGTCTCACCTTGAGCGAAGACGTTGTTGAGTTTGTTCCGCTGCTGGATGGTGTTCAGCTTCCGTGCTTTCATCCGCACCTCACTCAATGCCAGCGGGAATGCCCTCCGCGAGTATGCCAGCAAAGGATGTGCGCTTGATCTCTTCAATCCATGCTTCGCCTGCGCCGAGGATGAGGGCTTCAACATCCACAGCCGCTGCGATCAACATATTGTAAGCGGGTTGGGACATCTTTTCTTTTGTCTTTTTGATGAGCTGTCTGTTCAAGTTTGCAATCTCATCCTCGGTCAGCTTACCGTCCTCGCGTCCAGCCTTGATGTTGTCCGTAACGGTTTGTTTCAGCTCTCCTACAGTAATCTTTGCCGCCTTAACTGCTTCATCCCATGCAGCGCCGAGGTTTTTCAGCTTTGTGGATTCCGCAAACTTGAGCGACACCCACGTGCCAAGGACGCCAAATGCTGCAAGAATCACCGTTTCGATGATATTCACAGCATTGACTATCAGGCTTGTGATCAGGTCGGGCTGCTCCGCCGTAGCACCACCGGTATCAGCCAGTGCGCCAGACGTAATTGTGAAGGCGAGGGCCAGGACGAGCATCAGCGTGATGATCAGAGAGAGTACCTTTTTCATGTGAGAAATCTCCTTTATTTGATGTACAAAGCGGTTACCCGCATATGCCCTAGTAGAATTTGGGACGTAGGTATGACGTCCATGCGCCAAACCGTTCTTTTTTGCCTTTGACGAAGTTCCAGCCGAGTCGTGCATCGACCTTTGTCAGCTGGCACCCATAGGCACCACCCATCCATTCAGCGGCATACCCGCCGCCGACATAGATGCCAAGATGGCCGCCCTTATGAAGCAGATCGCCCGGCGTGAGCTGCTCTCTCTCAATGTGCTTATAGGACGAGCTCGCCACGAAGCCGTCCGCCGCGAGATCGAATGTTGGCTTCACGACCCCTGCGTGCCGTAACAGGCCAACCACGCCACCGGAGCAGTCCGCTCCAGTGATTGTCGGGTTAGCCAGAACAGCCTTCTCCATCATCTCTTGCCTGCCGCCGTCATAGTATTCCGGCTGCCGCGCTGCGCCCGAAGCGATACGCGCAAGCGTGATCACGTTGGGTGTGAGGTTGGTGTTATAGAGGTTCCCGCCGCGAATATAAAGGCTTGTCGGGAACGATCCAGGACGCGCAACATCATATGCGTACTGAAGGGCATCAAACACGATGCCCCGACGCGTCTCGCTCACGCCGCCCAGTTCCGAGCGTATAGCCGTCGCTGCGACATCACCGATTTGCGCGGGGAACCCATCATTTTCAGCAGGTAGTGCAACTATCTGTTCGGGTTGCTCTTCCGGAAACAGTGCGGCATAAGTCAATGGGCCGACAATCCCGTCGGATACGAGTCCGTTCGCGCGCTGAAATGCTTGTACAGCAGCGCGGGTGTCGATGTCAAAGCTCGCCTTTTTAATCGCGGTGATTTTGGGATCAAAGTAGTGCATGTCAAACAATCGCTGTTTGACTTTAACGACATCTTCTCCAGCCGAACCAACTCGCAGATTACGCATTTATATCACCTCTTATGTCAAAAAAAATAAGAGCCATCCGGCTCAATGATCATTCAGTGCCTAACAGTGCCTAACCATCAGATATCGACAGTTTTTTCTTTTTGTCATAGGATGCAAGCGCTGCTTTCGCTGACGCTGGTAATGCAGTCTTATCTTTTTCGAGCGCTTTGATTAGCTCATCGCTATTATCTCTGGTTTGCTTTAAGGCCGCGACTTTAGTCAACATCCCGTTGACACGCTCGGACAGATTACCCATTTAGTGCCTCCTCAATAGTAGTTACAGCCAACTCCAACTCCCCGACCTGAGTAGTGAGATCGGCTATTTGATCCACATACTCAGGTACTGGCACACCGTCGCGAAGAAAGATCCCGTCGGTATATTGGTCTCCAATCGTAACCGCACGATTTGCGACGCAAACCGAGTCAGGGAAGTCCAACCGATTCGATGCTTTTAGCCAGATCACATTGACAACTGTTCCGTTTTCGACAATTGCGAAAATCATCGCTTCATCCATACTATCTACCTCCGCTGTTATCGAGAATTGCGAATGATGCAAATACCAGAACCGCCAGCAGCTGCCGCACCGCCTGCACGACCTCCGCCACCACCGCCTGTATTAGCAGCGCCAGCTGTTGCAGCAAAATCTTCTGCGCCTTTTCCACCGCCGCCTATGCCGCCAGAGCCGCTTATAAAGTCCCAGCATCCACCGCCTCCAGCTCCTGAATAAAGAGCCCCATCAACAGCGCCAAACTCTCGAGTTGTCGTGCCTTGCCCGGCTCCACCTGCTGAGCCTGCACCGTTACTACCGTTTGATCCGCCTGTTTTATTTGTTCCGCCGCCCTCGTTGGTATTTGCGCCCGTGCCACCACCGGAGCCACCATTGCCGCCTGGAGCAGTCGTAGATGAGTTTCCGCCCGTATTCCCACCGAAAACGGAATGATCAAATGCGGAAGTAGTTCCTCCGTTTGCCCCAGGATTCCCCCCCGCGCCGATCGTTACAAGATACGATTGATTAGCGTTTAGTTTTACCGAAAGATAGGTTCCGGTGTATCCGCCGCCGCCGCCGCCACCAGCCCGAGATGCAGAAGAGTATGTGCCGCCACCGCCACCGCCTCCAACTACAAACACATCAATATCGATGCTTATTTGGGGGGTAAAAACGCCACTCGTCAGGAATTTCAGCCGATAATCCGCCGCAGAGTCCTGCACCCACGTATATGATCCGGTGTATGTAAAGTTGGTCGACGTTAAAGGTTGTTTTCCGTTGTAGCACGACGGCCGGAAGATCACCGGACAAGCAAAAACGTAATGTTCGGAAGGTTGAATTAATCGAACGAGAACCGGAGCAAGTAGTGCAAATGTCGCAACAAAGAAGATAACGCGAATATATCCTCTACAACACCCAGCTAGCCGATGATCACGAATGTCCGGCAGTAAAAATCCAAATGCGCCAAGCAGTGCCCGACATTTCAATGCGCACCACTCATAAGCCTTCGAAATAAAATGTCTCTCCTTTTTCATCAGTACAAGTCCCCCCGGATAATCATCCTGATCGGGATGTCGATAGCCGGAACAGCACCGAACGCTTTAACGACGATAACTCCTGTTCCTTGCCAGTTATCTTGTAGATTCGCGGCTTGAAGTGCGGCGAGTTGCGTCGCGGAAATCGACAACCCAGGGAGGACTTCAACGGCGCTTTCTGCAGTGATATTGGAATTGTAGATCGCGTATAGTCCCGCTGACGGATTATTCCAAGTCGCAGCAGCCAATGTCACGTTGATGGGCGGTACAGACCTCTTCGCCGCGCCCATGTTCGAACAGGCCTGAGCTTTTTGAGCAGCTGTCAGCGTCTGCGCTGCGAGGAAAGATATGCCGCCGATGCTCGTGAGATCCACACCGTCACCCGGTCGTGTTACGAACGATCGGCAATCGCTCAGTACGATCGTGCCATTGTCATATACCCGCGCCTTATGCAGTAGTTGCTGATATCGTGTGGCCGTTTGAGTCAGAACCGGGTCGGATGGCGATGCGGCCTGCGTGCCAACAAGCACGGAAATGCCCATCAATTGGTTGATTGTATCCACGTCCACAACGACACTACAAATGCGCGACATCCCAGCAACCACAGGATCCAGCACGAAGGTGACCGGGTTGACGATAACGCCATGGACACCCAGTAACCAAGCTTCGCCCGTTGCGAGCGTAACGGTCAATCCTGCTGCCGATGCTGCCAACTGCCCGGCAACACCTTTCAGGACGCCATTCCCGACGAGCGCCGCGAAATAGCTGCGCAGCTCTTCTGCCGTGTATTCGTATGTGCCTTCCGGCGTTTCAAGATAGTCAAACACGCCGAAGTTATCCATGATCTTGTTCATTCTGCGCCTCCTAGATTGTTAAAAGTGGTTGCGTGCTCTTACGTATCTTGCGGATTGCCGCCGCAAGTTTGCGTTTGTCATAGCCCACAGTCGCTTCCGCGCGCTGTAAGTCATCCTCAAAGATCTCCTCGACCGAAGATAGCCGACCTTCGAGATCGACGCCGGGAAGGAAGTCCAAATCTCTAACGGTGCACTGATCTCCTATGTCAAATCCACCATCGAAGTATGCTTTGATCGCCGAGTTTTGAAGGCCGAAACTGTACACCTCGGCGTCGCCCTCTTCGGCAAGCTTGTCATTTCCGCGTTGCATCAGATCATCCGTAAGCTCAATGTCGCGCGCATCTACAAACGTCTCGTTCCGTAACAGCCCCGAGACGCTGTCGTTTACGGTTACAATCGTGCGAGCTACGCCTTCGCCTTGCCCGGCAACGATTGCCGTTGTGGGCACACCGTATTCTTCTGATAATTCCCGTGCTCCAATATTGTCGCGACTGGCAGAGAGCAGAAGCGTGCTTGCGACTGCCGAGGATACGCGGCGATCGACGCCACGGTACAGCCCCCATTTGATCGCGCGTCGGTCAATATCGGCATACCATCCAGCCTGATTTGCTTCTGCGATGGCGACAATGTCTTCAGCAAGCTGACCGAATCGACCCTCATACTTGATGGACTCCATGCCCTGCAAGAATGGCCTCATTGATCCCCATATCTTGCGATTTGCATTGACCGGCGCAAGGAGTTGAGCAAGAAGCAGCTGATAAATCGCGTACTCCGGCGATACACCGGAATATGCTTGATATGCGCTTCCGGCAGGTGGCAAAACGATACGTTTCGCGGCCAGACCTTTGAGCTCAACGCCCGAATAGGTTACGCCGAAAAACTCATCGTTGTCTACGCACACTCTGGAAGTGATCAATCCCGCCCGGCGTGGGCCGAGACTGATCATGTTTGCCGCCCGGACGCGTGAAGTGTACTTGCTGGTCATCTTAAGCTTGATATCCCACGTGCCGATGCCGACGTAGCTACGCTCGAACCGCAGATACTGCATGTCGTCGACATACGCCACGGGTGTGCATTTACCGGATGTCGGATCGTACGTGTAGAATTTAACGACCATGCTCAACCTCCTGACGTGTACCAATTGCGGTACGCAATGTAAGCTGCAGGAGATCCAGCGTCCGCGATGAAGGTGGTTTTACTTGATCCAACAGGCAACGAGAAGAACGTAGAATCATCGTCGATGTAGTCGTCCACAGCTATAATCGAACCGTCAGCCAGTATCAGATTTGCAGTTTTGTTTCCGTAAGCCGTGTCGACGATGAGCTTTTCATCATCCTCTAGGGTGATGTCGTTCCCGGTAAATCCAATCTTTATGAACTCACCGGTGTTGACATTGGTGATACGCGGGTTTGTGCAGCCACCGCGAAACTCAACGCGGATCGGCGAAGGAACATCTCCGGTGATCAAGGTTGTGAGTGCATCTCCACGTCGGGCGAAGCGTATAGCGGGGTTAAATCGGATGGGGAACCGTAGTCCTCCAACGAAGTCCTGAACCATGCGCACGGTCTCGATAGGGTCAAAGAACAACGGCTGCTGCGCCGTGAGTTCGACGGTGTATTCGATCAGCGTGCCGTTGCGGTCGCCCTTATCCGGAGGGGCTGTGACACTACAGCGAATTGACCTTTGCACCGCGTCGTTTTCGTAGGTTAAAACTCCCTCGCCAGCAATCGGATTGAATACCGACCCAAGATAAGCGCTGCGGCTGTAGGCATCAAGCATCGAGTCCGCCTCCACGGCGAATTGGATGCCGAGAATCCGAACGCCAAGGCTCGTGTCCTGCAACGAGTTTCCGATCTGCTTATAACCCTTGGTAATGCGTGGGATCACCTCTACGCTGCTCAATCCGGTATAGTTTGGATATAGAATATACGGGCCATTGTAGTCGATCACGATCGATTTCCCATGCCCGCTGACGAACGTGAATCGTTCCATTACCCAATCTCCTTTGCAAGTGTTTGCGAAGCGCGGCGTTGCTCAACGTGGCGTTCATAGGAAGACAGTGGCTTCGCGAGGTAGTGAAGATGCTGCTCGACCTTCCCTCGTGTCACGACGGTGCTGGTTGTGGTGTTTGTCGTCTGGTTGTATACCGGCGAGGTGGCTGGAAGAGCTCCGCCCATGATTCTCGGCAAAGTTCCGAGTGCCGCCTGCGTGGCGTTTATTGGAATACGAGCCTGCGCTTGAGCAGCTTCAACCAGCTTGTTTGTGCTTTCGATGGTTCCTATCTCGACACCATCTGCCCAATTTTTTGCGCTTTTGATGCCTTCTCGGGCAGGAGATTTGCTTTGCTGGGCGTCGTTATACCCCTGTACGAATTTGCGGCCAGCATTATAGCCAAGCGAATAATACGAGCTATACTTTGCCTCGGTTGTGTTTTTTACACCGTTATAAAAGTTGTTTGCGCTGTCGGTGCCGGATGCAAGCATACTTTGCTTGTACAAGACCATATTTGTGTTATTGATACGGATCAGTTCTGCTATGATCGCTACCCATGCAGGGGAGATCGTTTGCAATTTTGCAATAATACCAACATCAACCGTCTCTGCAATCGCTGCTGTCGTTTGTGAAGACCATGCGTCGAACTCACCGGTCGTCTGAGATAACGTGTTGGAAGCGTCTTCCGTCGAATTTTTGACACCAGTCGTGAACTTCTTACCCGTCAAATCTCCGGAGGCACCCATCGCATCCTCAAACGCCTGCATGGCTTCCGGTGTGCCAGAAGCGAGATCTGCGACAACAGACCGGAACTGAGGCCCCATTTCATAGAGCTTTGCGACAACGCCCTCATCCATGCCGCGATCCACAAGCGTTGTTAAGTCAGACATCCACTGTGACATGGTGGCGTTGCTCTCGAGGAGGTTCTGCGTCGCCTGCTCTGCAGACAGTTTGACCGCTTTGGGCATCTTTTCGAAATTGTTGATCGTCTCGTCGGTGTAGTCCTTGAGCTTGGTCTCTGCCTCTGCTGCCGCATCACCTGTCGCCGCGATGTCGCCCGTGGTTTCTTTGAGAGAATCACCCAATGCATCCGACGATCCAGTTAACCGCTTATAGGTCTCAGTAGCGATGCCTACCTCTTGTTCGGCTGCGGATGTGGCCGTTTTGTTCTTATCCAGCTCACGATCCAGCGCATTGAGTGAAACTTGATTATCATCTAGCTGGCGTCCCAGTTCTGTGTAGCGTTTAATCACGTCTTGCCTTGCTTTATTTCCACCAATCAGGGCATCCAGTTCCATGGCGTTCATGCTCGCCAAAGCCTGAAGCGAAAGCCCCGTCTCTCTTTGAAAATCAGATTCAAGCTGCGTCCGCTCGGAAATGATGCCATTATTATCCTCGGCTATCATGCCGCGCTCGGTCTCGGCGGCAGCCGCAGCATAGAGAAGATCCCCTTGCGCCGACAAAACGGCGGTGTATTGTTCCTCATAAGCCGTAGCGATCGCGCGCGCCTGGATCGCTGCGATTTGATCGTTTATAGCCTGCGTCCCGCCGACGATCTTGCCAGTTTGCGCGTCAATCTGAGCGTTTAGCTCCGGATACAATTGGTTCAGCTGGTCGACCAGATACCTTGATTCTGCACGTTGCGCATTATCAAGTGACTGAGCCGAAGAAAGCTCGTTTAGTCGAGTGGTATAGATCTGCGCCATTTTGGCGTTCGCATCAGCAGCGACGAGGCTGTCGTTAAGCGCGTTTCGGGCATCAGTAACGTCATCAGCCACTTTTTTGTTGGCGGCAGCTAGGTCGCTGGCCGCCTCAGTCAGTTTGTTATACCGGGCAACTACCGTGGCTGCGACGCCGATTAGGACGCCGATGGCGATCGAAACGGCTCCGATTGTGCCAGCTGAGAGCTGCATTTTCACGTTCGCAGCGGCCACGGCCTTGGTGATATCGTTATATGCTTTGATGCCTTTCCCGAACATAACCAGCACCGGGCCGATTCCAGCCGCGATCAGAGCAGCGACAACTACCGTTTCACGAGCTTCCGGATTTAGCTGTTTTACTTTATCGAGCAGCCCGTTGGTCGCAGTTATGATTTCGTTCACCGTAGGAGCGACAACTTCGCCGAGGATCGCGCCTGTCTCTTTGGCGTTTTCTCCGAGCATGCGGGTCTGGTTTGCCATTCCGCTGGACGTACGCGCGAAGTCGCCCATACTGTTCTTCGTGGCCGACATAACATACTCATAGCGCAGCATGACCTTCTCGGCCTGCGTCATTTCGCTATACTGCTCGGTGTATCCGCGCGCAAGAGCGAACGCCTGCAAGTTGGCGTCCGTCATGACGATGCCGAGCGCTTTGAGGGATTCCGTTTCGCCCGTGTAGATCGCCGTTAATGCGAGCTGGGCGCGGTCAGCAGAGATATTCTTAAAGCTGGCCATGTCGGCGGCCAACTGTACGAGCGATGTCGAATACTTATAGTTGATCTCATTGGTCAGCTGCATTGAGCTGCCGAGATCGCCGTAGGCTGAGGCGTAATCAAGAGCGGATTGCTTTGCAAGACCCATCTTGCGCAAGCTATTATCCGCCCATCTATCTACCGCCGCAGAGTTGCTACCAAAAACCACATTGACCTTGTTTGTGGTTTCCACCATATCCGAGGCGAATTTCACCGCAGCAGTTCCTGCCGCGAGTAGAGGCAGCGTGACATACCGCGTCATCGAGGTTCCGGTGCTGATCAGCGAAGAGCTGACCTGCTTCCAGTTCTCTTTTACCTTCTCAGACGTTTCTTGGCTCTTCTTCCCGAGGCCGTCAAACTCTTTGTTTGCATCGTCGGTCAGAACCTTCACTTCGATTTTTAGGGTTCCAAGATCAAGACTAGGCATACCCGCTGCCTCCTTCCGTTACCAGAATTAGCGCATGAGTCCGGATTTACGAGCTCCCTCGGCATCCGGCTCAGTCGTTTGTAGCCGCTCACAATCAGCCAGGTACTCGCGTCCCTCCGGCGTCGACCGGTACTCGTCAACAACAGCGTGTTTGAGCATCAGTAGATACAAGTCGTAGGGCATGCGCATGACCTCGGCAAAAGACTGCCCGCTATACGCGATCACTCGACGCATAGCGGGCATCAATTCCACATCCCCGCCTTCTGAGCGGCCTATGTTTGGATAGGAGGGGATAATCAGTTTGGGTTTGCTTCAATCTCTCCGATCCAGGCCGAATATGCCGAGATGATGGCAACTCGCATCCTGACGTTGAGCTGGTTTTCAATGAATTCGCGAGAGAACTCTCTTTCTTCATCGTTGCTGTTAAGGATGTCAAAGACAAGGCTGTCAAGACGATCCTGAACAACGGCAGGTCTGGAGCTCTCCTTTAGATACCTGAGCTCGGCGATTTTAATCACCTGTTCTCTTGTGGGTTTCACGATGTGGATCACATCGCCGTCCGGCAATGTGATGTCAAACGACTCTTGTGCGAATACTCGCAGATCAAGGATTCTGCCTTCCATAGTTGTGCCTCCCGACTGTGTTGTTTATGCTAACGACACGATCGTCGCCTGTCCGACGCCGCGCGCTTTGCTGGTGTCCGTGGTGACTTCGACGATGACGATCGTCTGGCCGTTGGTCGCCGTGATCTCTGCCGAACCATCCCACGCCGTGTAGCCGGTGGTACAGACCTGATCATAGGTCGGCAGCGTCGGGCTTGCTGCGGCTTTGTACTTGTACGTGCAGCCACTGGCGAGAGCGGGATCGACTGTAATCGCGGTCTTGCCAGAGGAACTACCCGCGACGGAAGCTACCATCAGCGCGCGCAGCTCAGCGGATGACAGCTCTTCTTCGATGATGATCAGCGTGCCGTCTGCATCATGAGAAACAGCCGTGAACTCGGCGTCGATGACGGTAGCGTCCTCAGGCTTGAACTCAAGGTTGAATCCGGAAGAAGCCGTGCCCACGATCGTGCAGCGGAATTTGTACTTGTTCTCCTTCACATGAGTGAAACGAATCAGGTACTTGGTAAGAGCACGACCGAGCTTTCCGCCGATCTTCAGCGTCGCGACGTTCTTGCCGCCGACAACGGTTTCGGAATAGCGCCCTGCGGCGGTGAGCTTGGCAAGCGTTTCCAGGCACCATGTGAGCACGCCGGATTTCAGCTTGCCTTCTTCCGTGGTAATAAACTCCTTGCTGACCGCGCCGGAATCGTCCTTGACGGCCTTAGTGCTTGGTTTGTACTCAAGCTTCGCACCGCCCTTAATGCGACCAAGCAGGTTTGCTTCGGTCTCGATCTCCGCATGTGCCGGGAGCGTACCGGTGAATTCCACCGCGTACAAATCGCCGGAACCGAGAATGACCTCTGTCAGGTTGTTCATAGTTTTAGCTCCTTGTCGTAATATTGAGGAAAAGGGACTTGTGATACTTCTTGCGGTCGGTATCGTACGCGGATCCACCGCCATTGACCGCAACCGACAAAATCGAATTGGTAAGCGGTCGGTCGTCCTTTGTGATCAGCAGCTCACGGATGCGTTCCGATGCCACTGCCCACTGAGCCTCGGTATCACATACCGTGGTTAGCTTCACGCGCGACACCTGCTTAATCCCATCATCACTGATCGGAGATACTTCGTAGATAATCACGTTGTCGAGCCGCTCGGATGGAGACGGTACGACTTCGTTGACAATGTTCATAAGGTCGTGATCTGCGAGCAAAATCGTGCGGATCTCCGTGATCATTCGCCAAGCACCCCCTTAAAACACTGCAAAACCTTGTCCTTGTTCGCGTCGATCGCGTCCTGCAAAAACGGGTTCGGTTTCTGCCCGCTCGTAGAGTGGAAGTTCCCAAAGTCGTCGCAGTAAACCCATGGGACATCTTTCCGACCGTTTCCGTCCTTGGCATAGAGCCCGGTACCATCATGTACAAACGGAGCATGCGGGGACATTGATCCCACAAACCCGCGTATTGCCGTATCACTGGCGACAACCTCGTGTTGGATGCTCGTTGAGAGCTCAGTCGTTTCTTTAGGGCAACGATCAACGCCATCGGCTTCTATAATCTCAAGCCCTAATTCCATTGCCCCAGACAGCGCGTTCACGAGAACTTCCGGCAGGTTGTCGATGTTCGCGAGCAGCTCAGCTATATCAACCGTTGTTTCCACCTGCACCCGTACGCACCTCCTTGAGGTAAAGGCTTGCCCAAGGCATGCTCTTATTGTCGGCATATGTGACAGTAAAATGTGCTCCTTCGCAAACGATCTGATCTTGCTCTTTAAGAGATCTGCACGGAGTGCGTGCCGCGTGCGTTGCCCGGACAGCTTTCACGTCATTCTGCACGATGTACGTGCTCGTCATGACGCTGATCGCTATCTCAATCGTCTGCGGATCCGCGACGAGCTGAGAGATATCTTCGCCAAAGTCGTTCTTTGTCTCCGGCCCGGGGCGGTAAACTGTAGCCGGGCGAAAGTTGCGCTGCACGCTCATACAAACCTCGCCTGGAACAAGCCGCGAATTGCGCTTTTGATGTCGTCCGGATAACCGTCGATCCACGTGTCGGACACTCCAGAAAACGATTGCGACTGCTGCCCCTCGGAGCCAATGCGGTTAAAGTCGATCACCGCGATCTTGACGATCAGCGTATCGGCTTCCGGTGGCAGGGTTTTGCGCTTGGTCGTCAGCTTGAGGTTCTCCTCAGCACCGGTGAGCAGCTCCTCGAGCAAGGCGTCTTTACCTGTGGCGGCAGCTCCGATCCGGGTCTGCAGCCGTTGTAGTTTGGTTGCCATAGGATCACCTCATTTCAAAAACAGCGCGGGGAAACAATCCCCGCGCTGCTGTCGGTTTGGTTGTGTTGAAGTCGGTTACGCCTTGGCCGTGACCGTCGCGATGCCAGCGCCGCGCGCTTCTCCGTCGTCGTCGACCTCGACGATGACGATCTTCTTGCCCGTGGCTGCCGTGATGTCTGCCGAGCCATCCCACACCGAGTAGCCGGTGACGCACTTCTGATCGTACTTGGGAAGCGTCGGGTTGTCCGCGACCTTGTAGCGGTAGGAGTTGCCCGAAGTGATAGCCGGGGAGACGCTGATCGCGGTGTCGCCGGAGGCGGTGCCCGCAACGGACGTCACCGTCAGCGCGCGCAGCGTAGCGGCGGCAGGTGCGAGGACGGCAAAGGCATCAGGTTTCGTTACGAGGAAACCGAGCCGCATGGTCGTCTTGATGGCGATCATGTTATTCTCAGCAAGGGACAGAGGCTTACCGTCTTCCATGGTCACATCGAAGAACGTGGCTTCCTTGAGAATCTCGTACTCAATCTCAGTGCGCATCCCAAGCACAGCATACTTCCATTCGCCAGCAATCATGTCGGCTTTGTCTTTGTCCCACGCGCTAGCTTTGCGAATGAACCCGATAGGCACCTGATACAGCGTGTTTCCATCTGCACCAGCGGTAAAGACAGGATCACCGTTATCGTTTCTCATCCTTCGGAGTTCATCCTTGATGCCGGTTCTTGCGGCAAACCCATCGACGTCACACTCGCGGTCTTCAACGAGAGCCATTGCTCCAGAGACGTCAATATCGAGGTTGCTGTTCGTTCTAAGCTTGAGATTGCCGATGTTGATCGCGCCGTCGTAAACGTTCGTCTCGAATGGGCTGTTGATGCCGAACAAACCAGCGCCATCGATAGTCGCCGCCTGTGCTTCTTGAATTGCGGGCTTCATGGACTCGAAGAAATCAATCGTCGTGTCCTCAAGCTTCTCTTTCGGCGCAGGAATAATGGTAATCAGCGGGTATGCAACAACTTCGGGAAAGATCCAAGACGCCTTACTCACGCTAGCACGTTTCCCGCCTCCGACGAAGAAAGAACCGGGTCCACCGGTCATAACCGGAATTTTTTTGCGTTCGCCCTTCATCTCTTCGACTTTACAAAGCCTCATGAGTGCGCTCCCGCGAATCGTTCCTGTCATGAGTTCCGTAGAAAGCTCATCCGGTATAAACCCGTTGAGTTCGTCCTTGATATAGTTCTCGTTCATTTTCTTCTCCTCCCTTAGTTACGCTTGAACTGAGCTTCAGAAACCAGCTGTGCAAAGCCGCTCTTTCCAGTAGCGGCCGCCGCCGTGGTGCCACCGGCCTTGGGCGAAGATCCCTTCAGGCGATCGTTAACGCCCTTTTCCACGGCAGCCAGATACGTCTTTTCAAACGCGCCTATGTTCGCCAGCGTCTCTGCCGCGTCCTTGCCGGTGAGGTGCTTGGCAAAGTCGGTGGGAAGCCCTTTCAGGGCGAGCTGCTTGGTCGTTTCCGTCTCAAGCTGTTCGCGCCTGAATTGCTCGCGTTCGGTCTCAAACGCCTTCTTCTCTTCGGCTTCGCGCTCGGTGGCGCTGAGCTTTGCGAGACGATCCGCTTCTGTCTTTGCCGACTTGTCATACTCGGCTTTGAAAGCGGGATCCTTGAGGAGCTCTTCGAGGCTCGGCTTCGTTTCCGGCTTCGTGCCAGCTGCAGCGGCGGCAGCTTCGCCGCTCGCCGCCTGTCCTGCGCCGGGAGCGGCAGCTCCTTCGGCAGCACTGTTCGCGCCAGCACCGGGTGCACCGCCCGCGTCCGCCGCAAGAAACCTGTTGATCTGATACATTGGGTACCCTCCTTTGTTGTTTTGATATTGCCGGTCAAAAAATCGGCAAACTAAAAAGGCCCCCCGCTACGGGGACCAAGTTGGTTTATGTTAGGTGCTTAATGTGTCGCGATTGATTCGGTCGCAGGAAGCGGCCTGCCGGACATGATAAGCTCTTTCAGCCTGCGCTGGGCGAGACTGATGTACATCGCCGGATTGGAGCTCTCGTATTGCGCCCGATCAACGTGCACGATATCACCGGTCGTCGCATTCACTTCAATGCGTCCACCGGCATCGGTTCCGTCGGGCAGGTAATCGCAGCTGATGCGGTCACCTTCGCGTTTTATGTTTTTCAACGCAACCATACAATTCACTCCTCGACGCCAGTATAACTGACATATTTCGCAAAGTCAAAGGCTTTTGACGCCTGTACATGGGCGACCTCAAGAGGGATTCCCTCTTTGACCAGCTTCATTTCCATCAGCTCGTGCTGAAGCAGGATCATATCCTGCTCCTGAATGTTCCTTCCGCCGATCAGTCTCTGCCAAGACTGAGCCATCTCGTACGATGGATCAAAGCGTCGAACCTGCCCGTAGATGGCGTGCTCATCCTCAAAGATGTACGACTTGATCTGAGCAACATCGCGCTTCTTCAGCCCGGTGTTTTTCGCAATCTTCGCGACATCAGTGCGCATCTTACGCACCGCCGCATAGTAGGTCTCGGCGTGTCGGATTGCTTCGGGTGAATCTTCGTAGATGATGCCGCCACTGTGCAGTGGGGTGGACTTGTATTGCGGTTTCACGATCGTGTCCGCAGGCAGATCTTTGAGCAATTGCTCGCGGATCTGCTTCGTCCGGGCATCAATGTCTACAACCGCAACCCACCGGCAACGACAGCGCGGATGCACGGGGATATGCGGCGCGTCGTCGATGTCGTAGATCCCGCCGTTTTCCAGCGAGTACGTCCGGCACCGTTCACAAAGGCCCTCAGCCGGGCCGATCACCCAGCGTACCTGCTTCACGCCCGCCTTGCGATAAGAGTTCATGGCAGCCGTGTTGTAGGCGTTGCTGGTTTCGGTGATGACGAGCCGATCGGCGACCTCGTAGCTGACACCGAAGTCAGCCATAAGCTGCCTTTTTACCGCGCTGGGAGACTTACCCAGGACGAGCATGTCTTCCATATGCTTGCGCATGTCGGTTCCGAGCTTCGTTGCATTCGTCCAAACGCGGTCGCTGTATCGTTTGCCCGACCAAGGCGTCGCGAGATATTGATCAATTACCGAGCTGGTAGGGTACGTCCAACGTCCTTTTCCCACGATCTCGTCAAGCGACGAACAAATGGTGTCCTCAAAGACCTTTCGGATCGTGCGCTCGATCGCGACGTCCTGCGCGGATCGAATAGTCTTGACCGACATGTCGATCTGATCGATCAGCGCTTGGTACTTGCTGTATTGCCATAGCTGCGTGCGGGTTATGCTCTCGGCACCCTTGTCGAGGATCTGCGCGTACAGCGCGTCGATCTTGGCTTTGATCTCAACCGATGCCTCACGGTAAACCTGACGCACATAGAGCATGTTGTCGGAGGCAACGCGCTGCGCCGCCTCCTCAGTCAACCTAGCCAGCAGCTCCCAGTACGTCTCAGCCATAGGCTATACCTCCTCTTCAAGCGGCACAGTGTAACCGTCCTCCGCTTCGGACTTGATGCGTTCACGCTCCTCGGCATATGTCGTATCGACCGGAAGCAGTCCGACCTGCGTTTCCTTGCTCAGTATATGACCGACTTTCGTCAGCGCATCTGCAATCTCCGTCAGGTTGGCCGGGACGTTTCGCTTGAAGGACATACCAACCTCTGTGTAGGTATATTTGGTGCCTTTGACACTCAGCATGTTGCAAATCAGCTCGATACGGCGCTGCAGTCCCTTTCGGAATGCGCGCTCCTTCTGAGCGGTCATTGCTTCAAGTCCCATCAGCTTGTACTTGATGGCAACTCCGGAGGCGTTCGCCGCAAAGTCCTGATCAGTCAGAGCGGGCGTTTTGCTGAATTTGTGAATCTCGGATGCCATGCGCGTTTTGAGGTTCTCAAGATAGGTGTCGTTAATTTCCTTGACAAGCCACTTCGCATCGCCGTTTTCCGGCAAGATCAGCACACGGTTGTCCTTCATAGTGCGAATCTGCTTCTGCGAATTGTTTTCTCCTCCCGAGTTATTCTCGTCATCATCACTCAGCTCGAAACCGATTAACGCAAGATAGGCGTCTGCAAAGGCTTCCGCATCATTGACGCTATCGCTCTGCGTGGCGTCATACGCATCGATCAGAGGTATGACCAACTCGAAATCGCCGATCTCCATTCGGTTATTCGAGAAGAGGTTGAGCGGCACCTCTCCCCAGAAATGCGGTGTTGATTCTACGTGTAGTCCCCATCTTCCGGTTTTTTCGCGTTTATAGGTCGTTTCATTGAATCGTGAATACACCGTGGCATACTCCGTTTTGGATCGAGTAACGATGTCAGCATCCGTCCAGAACCGGATGCCGAAGAGAAGCCGGTTTTCCACTGTGTTGTCAAATACTGGGATCACCGTGCGAGGATCAAGTGGTGTAAACCTGATATTGGCATCTTCGTCAACATAAAGGAGCTCACGAGCGATGCCAAAGATACCAGCGTCTGTTCCGAGATCAGCATTCGACGCAGCTTCGTCGTTGTACGCGTTGATCTCCATCAGACGAGGCAGCAACCCTAGACCAAGCGCCTCCGCGCCTTTCTTCAGTGCGGTCTTGATCGCTTTTGCCGCTTTCCGGAGCATGTTGGCTTTTTCGTCGGTCTCGTCAGCCGGAGACGATGAATTGTAGGTGATTGCTTCTCCGAGGAAATAGCCGACGTTGATATCCACGATATAATTCCCAAACGGATGCACAATTTTATTGTTCGGCTTTCCGTATGGGGCGGTTCTTTGCATGATCTTCTGTTTGCCCAAATAGTATTGGGCAAGATTGTTGAGGCGCGGAAGTTCCTGCTTCTTAAAGTCCTTAATATAAGCGTCCATACGCTCGACAGTCATATCTAGAGACGGATCCATCCGGTACACAGTTGTCACCTCACAGGCCCAGCAATGATTTGCTCATTGTCTGGAGTTTTTTACGCCGTTTGATTTGGATCGTCTCCATGATGCCGGTGGCGCAGTCCGGTGCGTCGTCGTGAGCGTTTTTGCCCTCCGCCTGGTAGTTCTTCATGTCCCTCGCAAACTCTGGCCATTTGGTTTCCCAATCCTTTGGTACGAGGAAGTCATGCATGACCGCGCTGCTGTTGGTCAGAATGCGTGCCCGCTTGTTCTCGTTCTGATGGAACCACTCAATGTAGGGCTTCCGCACATTGAACAGCTTAAGCAGCTGCTCCTGCACCGCGCGGGCGAATCCTTTACCACCGTTGTTGCTCTCCATACGGGCGTAGTTCACGCCGTTCAAGTGGAGCTGCCGCGCAACCATAGGTTCGGTTTGCTCCATAGGCTTCTGCGTGTAAACGACATCCAGCGCGTATGCGCGCATCTCGCGTTCACCTGCGACGATGCTGCAGAGGAAGTCCTTGCCTTCGTCAGCTGTATCGGTGTAGCTGATGATGCGGTTGAACCGATCCGGCAGGTGGTCGTAGGTTTCGAAAGAGGCGTAAAGCCTACCCTCGATGTCGACCGGCTGCTGTTGATAGTTGGCCGCCATGATCGGCGCACTTGTTTTGCGCTCCTTATCAAGATAGGAATCGCGGCTCAGCAATGCCGGGCAAAGCATTTGCCCGGTCGCCTCGTCGTAAGCCTGCCTCCGGAACACGTACCAATCGTCAGCCTCGTTATCGAGCAGGTGACCGCAAAGGTCTTTGGTAGACCAGCGGGTCATGTTGACGATTTGCAGCGCGCCCTCTTCAAGGCGCGATAAAAACGTGTCCGTGTACCACGACCATTGATCATCCAGGACGCGGTCGTTGTATGCCTCTTTGGCGCTTTTGATCGGATCGTCAATGATGCCGATCGAGCAGCCGATACCGGTGATCGTGCCGCCGAAGCCAGCCGCAAGGTAGCTGAAGAAGCTTCCCTCAAGCGCCCACATCTGCGTCGCGGCGTCGCCGAACTTGATCTGCACGTTCGGGAACATGTCCTTGAAGATCGTGATCTTGTCGTCGGCCTTTGTCGCGTCGATTCCGTCGCGGACGTTCCGAGCAAATCTTCCGCTCAACGTTTCGTTGTAGCTGACGGTGATGATCTGCTCCAAAGGGTTGCGACCGAATGCCCACTGGCAAAAGAGCGTCAGGATATAGCTCTTGCCATGCCGGGGCGGCAGGTTGAGCATAAACTTCCGATAGGGTTTCCCCGTTTTCGGATTGATCAGCTTGCGCTCGACCAATGCCTGAAGGGCGTTCGCCAGCTCGCGAAGGTGCGGACGATCATCCCTGTAAAACTTCGGGTTGATTAGCTTGCAGTATTCCCAGAACGAAGAGCGAGCCTTGAGGTAACGCTCATCCTGGATTCCATCCGGAGCGAGCAGCGAGCCGACCTCGAAACCGCTCGTTTTTGATGTTATCGGTGTCATGGTTGCGCTCATCTGCTCCCTCCTTGTAAAAATGGGTCAAATAACGCCTGACAACGCGTTGTTTCGCGTTGCATGGGTCTCCGACGTGGGTTAGGGCGTAAACGCGTCTCAGATTTGCTGTGAGCCTGTCAGCGGCTCGGTGGTTTGCATCTCTTTCAGGCGGGCGGCAGCCCTCCTGCAGGATGCTGTGAAGTGCGTGTGGTCGATCTCGCAGCACACAAAATGCCGTCCGGTATTGATGGCTGCTATCGCGGTCGTGCCGCTTCCGACGAATGGATCCACTACGAGCGCGCCTGGCAATGTGGTCACGTTGATGAGCTGCTCAAACAGCTCGACCGGCTTTTGTGTCGGGTGGATCATTTCGGACGAAGCAAGCTTGCCGACGCGGATCACGTCCGTAGGTCGACCGCTCTTGAACTCGAAGTCATGCTTCGTAGCAAAGAGGCACAGCTCATGCTGCGGGGCGAACGCGGCTTTTGTATTCCCCATGCCGTGGACGCCTTTATCCCATACGATGCAGGAACGCACCCGAAGCCCGGCGTACTCGATCGCGGTATGCCATGCTCCAAGCACATCCCACCGCGTAAAACAAAGCAGGCTGCCGTCATCCTTGAGGATGCGGTCAGCCTCCTTGAGCCACCAAATGTAGGGAGCTTCATCACCGGCCACCGTCTGGCGGCTGAGGCGTCGGCTCTTGGACTTGTAGCAGATCCCGTAAGGTGGATCTGTCAGGATAAGATCAACGGACTGGCTGCTGATTTTTGACATCAGTCGTGCGCAGTCCGTGTTGTAGATTCGGTCAGTTTTCAGTTGTTGCATTATCCCTCCTCTCTGCAAATGATTGATGCGTAGAGCACCTGACTGTTATGTTGCTTTTTCGGCTTTCCCTTTTTTCAGGATTGCCATCCAAGCGCTGTGCTGCTCGTCAAACGACATTTCGACTGTCACAGGCAACTCTATGCTGGACGCAGCGATTGCCCGGCAAACCACCGGGCAGCTGATAAACCTTGTCGCCTTGTTCTTGCCCTTTGATGTAACCTCGAACCCACCGGCTTCGGCTGTCAGCGCCAACCGTGTACGGTCTCTGCTGAGCCAGATTGCATAGGTGGGAGCGTCCAGCTGCTCGAAGGCATCCTGCAGATAGATCTCTTTAGGCGTGATCTTAATCTTGCACAACCCTTTTTTCGGGTCGAACTTCTCGAACAGCTCAAGGTTGATACTCGTTGTGCATTCGATCATTTGCGGCACCTCCGTGTCATGTCGGTCTTATGAGTTAAAACGCCGTGATCCGGCGAGAGTGGACAAAAGGAATGGGGGCGCGGGGAAAGAACCAAAGACCGCGCCCCCGCCAGTCGGGAGGCATAGTCGGGGCATAGGGGTGTGACCCCTCGAAGGCGTTCTGCACGCTTGCCCCGATGTTTCGGTGCTTCTAATTGCACCAGACGATTTTGTTTTCTTGGATAAAGAAGTGCGCTCCGCACTTTGTGTTCAACAGTGAAGGATTAAGCGTGACCTTGTCGCCTGTTCGGCTTAATTGCCAACTGCATTCGTTCGGCGATTCTCCCGCAGAATGCGTCGGTATAATGTGAAGGCTTCCACAGCCGCACGGGCAAATGAATCCTATAGCAGTGCGGCCCTTCCACCAGTCAGGAACGACGTACAGAGCACCTTCGTGCATATCACGAACATGAAAGTCGTTCGAATCAACGAGTGGATCAAATTGATCACGTCGCATGTGTCCTCCTAGATATAGCTTCGCCCTCCACGGTCGATGCCGAGGCTGAGCTGCTACGGTGATGATCATCCGTTTGGCGCGGGGCGAATGGTCAACCGCCGCGCCGCCCGGATTGATTGCCCGGCATTTCCTCCGGGAGGTGGTAAGGTCTTACACAGCTAATAGCCGAAATCGTTGCCTTACCTGACGGTGATGCCAAACCGGAGCTTGTGCACCGTCCCGCCCACTGGCAGCTCAACTATTGCGTAATGCTGCCTCGCATTGATTTTGGTGATGTACTGCGGGATCTCTTTCAGAAAACCACTGGTGATCTCTACGCGGCCATTTGCGCCACGTTTGCCTTCTGATTCGCCGATGACCATGGATGATAGGCTGTAGCTCTGCAACGTATCGAGCCACCACATGTCATCGTCGGGGATCGGCTCCGGCAGCTGCCCGCCGGGCGTCACGCCCAGGATGCGGATCACTCCCTTGATATCAATCAGCTGATAGTACAGCGTCGGGGTGAGGTCGCAGTGGACGAATACATACCCTCCGAAGAGCGGTTCGATGCGCCATGCTCCTCGGTAGTCATATTTGACCAGTGGAGCGGACGCCTCGCACCATGCAAGCCTACCGACCGCGCATGCCACCTCAAGCTCTTGCCCGGAGGCAACATACAGGGCGAACCACCTACTCGTCGTTTTCATGGCGCTTGGCCTCCTCGGTGGCGGCTGCCGAAACGATAGCGGAAAGGCGGGCTACCAGTTCCGGATCTCCCTGCACCTGCTCGCGGATCTTTGCGAGGATGTTCGCCTCAACGTCATGGCATGCCTGCGTGCGAGTGGCGCGCATCCTGGCTTTGTATACCGCCGAGCGCTGAAGCGCTACGAGCAGCTTTCCAGCCTTCTCCAAAGGCATTTCGTCAAACTCTTCCTGCGCGGTTGCGATTTTCTGCGTGAGGCCGTCGATCAGGATCGACGTTGCCAGTTCGGTTGCCTCGACATCCTGGTTGGTGCGCGCAACAGCCAGCAGCGCGGTGGTTTGCTCGCGGACATCCATCAACCGATTGGCGACTGCGTTTTGCCGCAGAGCATAGCGTCCAACCGATTGGCGGCTGATCTCCCAGCCATTGCTGGTCATAGCCTCGGCGATCTGTACATAGGTATAGGTTACGTCGGCAAGCATGCTGTTGAGCATCTCGCGGGCTTCGGGCGGCAGCTCATCCACGCGGGACTTTATGCGGTTTTTCGTCCGCTGCTTGCCCATTACAGAGTGACCCCCGGATCCGCCGCAATGCTGCCCTCGATCAGGTCGACGCCGACTGCGGTCAGGTTGATCAGGTATGGAATGCCGCCGAGGTTCTCTTTGCTGACGTCCTGCACGCTGATGTACCCTTTGCTCTCGAGATAGCGCACCTGAGGCATGATGTCGGTGCACTTATCAACCAATGCCATCTGCAGCGTATGGCTGCTGAGCGGGTTGAATTGCGAGAGGGCGAGGGCGCGCATGATGCAGCCGCGCACCTCTTTGTTTCGGATTGCTTCGATCGACTGACCCATATCAGTTCTCCTTTTCACGCGCCATTATGTGGTCGAGAATCTTGTCGAGCTTGGCTTCCGTCTTTCGCTGATTCTCGTTTACCGTGCTTTCAACTCTTGCAATCGCACGGATGAAGTCGTCCTTGGTGACATACACAAACGGCATCTTTGCGAGCTGCTCGTCATGCGTGTCCAACCGGCACTCTACTTTCTCAAGTCGAGCCTGCAGCGATGCCTGATCCTTCTTCCAAAAATAGGCGATGATAGCGAATCCTATCCCGATTAATGTTTGAATTACCCAAGTGACCCAGTCGGTTTTCATACAGCAGCTCCTACAAAAAAACTAATACCGATGCGTTCCACGCATCGGTATTATGTCGTTTTTCCGTAATACTGCGGTATCCACGGTTTCTATTTTATGTTGCTAAATTCATGCTCCGTCCGGAAGCAGAGAGAGTTGATCACCCGTAACACCAGATTTACGATTCTGATTTTTGATGATCTCGTAAACCTGCACGACACTGAGATTGTATTTGTGTGCCAGCTGATGTGCCGTTCGTCCGGCTGCATAGTCGTGCATCAGATTCTGATCGCGCAACTGTCGCTGCAGCTGATCAAGCTTCGGGATATACAGGTAATCTCCGCTGTAGTTTGCCACCAGCAACAGCATATTGCGGTACCCGACCACATCTACGATGCGCTGGTAGGATGTAGGAAGGTCGTCCGGCTCGGCGTCAAACATCCATTTCGGTATATCAATCACTTGCTTGTCTCCTTTCTCCGCGCCCTCCGGCCAGCATGGCCTTGAGGGCTTCGATCACCTTGCGCGCGGTCTTGTCGTCCAGAAAGCGCGGGTGAGAGATCCCGAATCGCTTCTCAACAAACGCTTTGAGCCGATCATCCGACCAGCCGAGCTTATGGGTCAGAGCGTTTATCATGGACATCTCTTTGGTCGTCGGTTTGCCCTGTGGAACGGGTTTGTCCTCGTTTTCGTCCTGCCCGGCCATGTGCTTGAGCAGATCAATCATCTGGATGGCACCGGCCATCGTCATATCGTGCAGGTGCTCGACGCGGGCCATAGCGTAGACTTCATCGCGATCCATCCCCACAACATGGGAGAGTGCCCAAATGGCCTTGATCTGCTCTTTGTTGATGAGCGCGGTTTCCATAGGCTACTCCTTTTCCGGTAGGTCTTCGCGTTCGGTCTCAACCCAGAAATCGTCTTTGATTTTAACTGCGATACCGAGTTTCATTGCCTCCGCAAAGTCGTGTGCTTTGATCATGTCCTTGCTGATCGTCGGAGGTGGCTGTATAACGCAGTCGTGCCAACCAACCCGACGCAAGAGTTCGACCAGCTTGCTGTAGGACTCCTCATCCTTTGGTAGAGTAACAGATGTGCTCTTGCGCCACCCGATCTGACCAAAGACCAGCCTCAGAGACTTTTTGCCTTTGAGCTCAGCACGGTGCGCCTCGGCAAAGTCTTCTATCTGCCGAGAGACTGCAGCGATCTGGGCGTTTTCCGGATCGCTGGCTATCTTTGCCTTGGCTTTAGCTGCATCAATTGCCGCGTTCATATCGCTGACAATCGCCTCAACTGCGCGTTCGTGCTCGGCAATCTTCTTAATTGCCAGATCAACCTCGTCCCAGTTGTTCAGGGCTGGCAGTTGTTGCTTGGGTTTCCTTCGTGCCATTTGCTGTTATCTCCTTTGCATAGTCTATTACCTGTTGTAAGGTTAATCCCGCCTCGCTTATGAGCGCGTCGTCCACGGCGCGTCGAGCCTGATCGCCATCAATCTTGATTCGTAAACCCATTCCGGGCAATACTCGATTCTTTTCATACAGATACTCGCCCCATAGTTCGTTGAGCAAGGCGAGTCGTTCTTTGGGACTGGTGTAGCTGCTAGCGATAACGTCAGCAGCTTTCTCGTACCACGCTTGATCCAAACTAGTCATCCTGCTCACCTCGAATACATGAGCTTGTAGCGCTTGGCGGATCTCACCATTTCGGCGTCGATCGGGCCACCGGCTGCCGTCTCAAGACAGAGCTCAAGGATTTCCACGAGGTTGCCAAGACCTCCGTGCTGGGTGTCCGCACCGATTTCGGATAGCATCGTGGCGGCGTCCGTGGTAAGATTGTACTGGCGCAGGTGAGATAATATCGCCTTGGCAGTGATGCCTTTGAGCTGTAACTCATATTTACGGCGATAGAGCTGGGCTAAGTTCTGTCTTCCTGCGCCTCTTGTCAGTAGCAGTTCAAGCGCATTGGTGCCGCAGAGCACCACGGGCGTTCCGGTATTGTCCCAAATCTTCCGCAGATACTCAAACTTATCAGCGTCCCATTTGTGCAGATACTCGGCTTCATCGACGAGAATCATGATATCGCTACGCCCGCGCAGGCCGTCGAGGAGCGAGGCGAAGCGCTCGTAGGCGTTTCCCTTGCCCAACTGGATACCCGCGCCGTCCGCGATCGCATTGAACAAGTCTTTGCAGCGCATGTGCGGCTGAGCTTCGATATAGACCGCGCCGGGCACGTCGCGCTGAAACTGCTTGAGGATCGTTGTTTTGCCCGTGCCGGGCGCGCCTACGAGGACGCCCATCTTGCGGTGATCCCAAACATAGTGCATCCATCCCATTGCAGCCTGATACTCTTCGGTCTGCCAAAGACCGATGGTCTGCTGCCCTTGAAGCTTGGTTGCTTCAGAGACCAGCGGGATAATCTCCGCTTCGCGCTTTACGACATAGGCCTGGAGCTTGTCGATGTTGGCGTATGTCATAGGTTCGTTCTTGTTGGCAAACTGGCTGATGGTGGAGCGGTTGACGCCGGTTGCTTCGGAGATCTGCGCATACGTGATGCCATAGGTCTGCAGGTTCCGAAGCGAAGCGCGCAGTGCATCCAAGCTGTGGGAATCCCGCTCGTAGATGGAGCTGCTCTCGGTCTGGTGTAATGCCTCTGCCATGATATGTACCTCCTTGTTATTTGACTGGCGAGCGCCGCGCCTCTTGCGAGGCGGCCCCGGCTTCCACGGGGCTGGGCCTAGTAGTCATTTTTTGACATCAGTCGTGCGCTGACGCTCTGTCCCGATAGGTCTGCTTGAGCATTTCCAGCACACGGTCGTTTGCCGTATCAACCTCTTGCCCGGCACGCATCCGGCGCTCATGATCGATGGCAGCCTTGCTCTTTGCCGCCCGGCGGAACTCCGTCGTGGTCTTTCCGGTGTACCCGACCTGCTTGAGGTCGATTGACTCGTAGATCACGTTGCGCTGTCTGAGGCTGTCCGCAACCGCCTTTGAGAGGCTGATGCCGTCGACCACCTCGCGGCGTGTACTGCGCTGCATCGCCATGTGCGAGGAGAGCTTTTCACGATCCGCATTGATCATGGCTATCTGCTCCTTGAGCGGCGCGTGGCAGATGAAGTGTTTGCTGTCAACGATCGCTACACTGGTGTCATCATCCAAACTGAATCGCACGGTAACGGTACGATCGACAAGGCGGCGCATGTCTTCATGCCAATACCATCGGTTGTTGAGCTTGACGCCCTTCGGGTATACCTTGCGGGTGCAGCGTTCTTGCTTTATAAAGTCGAGCACTTCCCAGCTCGGCATATCATCTCGGGAGCGTTCCAAGGCAAGATACTGTTCGATCGGCGATTGAGCGTTGCTGAAACGTTCCGCATGATACTGCGGGATAACCTGCTCGCGAATGATCTTCTCGAACTGCTGGAGCGTCAGCAGCTGTCCTTTTTCCGCCATGTGCCGCAACCGTGCAGTGGTGAGATCTTCCGGTCTCGCTCCGGGGCTGTTTCCGCACCATCCGGGCAGTTCTCGGATGTAGCGACCCTCAATCGTTCCGAAGAGTCGCTCAATGACCTTTGACCACGCTTTGTACGGTTGTGCGTGGATCACGGACACGCCGAGCTGCTGCAGGATTCCAGTGGCTTCCATCTTTTCGTTCAGCCGACCAATGATATGCTCGACCTCGCGTTCACCCTCAAACTTCTTGCTGCGGTAGTCTTTGCCGTTGTCAATGTAGATCAGATTCGGTATTCCGTAAAACTCAGATCCAGCTTTTTGCGGGATCGCCCGTACAAAGGTCTCCGCGATCGTCCCGCTGTTCGGGTTGGTCGTGATGCAGTAGCTCACGAAACAGCCGGTTGCCGCGTCTGACCATGCGGTCATCCAAGGGCGCACAATCGCGCCATCCTCGTCAATGACAAACAGGTCGAACATGTGGTGATCGCCGAACCAGCATTCGTTGACGCGCTCTGGTCGGGTGCGGTCGGCCTTTGGCATGTAATGTGCTTCCCAATATCGCTTGCCCTTGCGCGCATATGCCATCTCATCCTTGGGAATCGTCGATACAAAACGGTTAAATGTAGATCTCGTGCCCGGCACGATCATTCCGTCACCGACCTGATCGCAGATCGCGTAATGATCCGCCTCGCCGCGAAAAGCGAACTCTCGGCGCACAAGACTGTCGGGGTTGTGTACACAGTGCTGGCAACCGTTCTTTCCGAGCTTCTTGGCTTGCATAAGGATCGTGGCATAGGTCGCGCTGTGCGTCTTGCGCGAAGGCCCGAACAGCTCCGACTTCGCGAGATCCTGTGAGAGCATGCACATTGAGGTCATGCGACCCTTGTTGCTCTGGTCAACCTTATCCATCAACCCCGCTATGCCTTCGGCGTCGTAGGCCTTGATCCAGCGATACAGCGTGCGCGTGGTGACTCCGCATTCGTCGGCAAACTGCTCTTTCGTCTCGGTCTGGCGTTTCCATCCAGCAGCCGCGACAACGGCCTTACAGGCGATAACCGTCTGGTGCCGTTTCCACAGCTCCTTCATACCGTCGTCGCCAAACCGCTCCTGGTACGTAATCAGGTCGACGTTGCTCACTGGGTGCGCCGCGTCGATCTGCGCCACATACTTGATTCGAGCGTTGAGCGGCATGCTTGCGACAGCGACGAGCTGGCGCTTGCCGTGGTTACCGCCACGGGTTCCGTCGAATTCTTGAGCTGACAGTTTTCCGTCGCGTATCATGTTGAGCACTGTATTCGGGTGCACGTCCAAGAGCAGCGCCGCTGTGCCAGTGTCAATGTATTGTTCAGCTTCCATAATGCTCTCCATTTGTTGTCGGGCTGCCTCATCGGTGCCGGTAGCCCATTTCCGGCAGACCGCCTTGCGGCGGTTTCGGCTTTTATGCCGTTTTGAAGGGGTTAGCGTAGCGGATAGTTCCCATTGTTGCGCCGCTGTACCCCTGCAAGCGCGCGATGCCTGTGATAATCCTATGAATCTCTGCTTTTGCTACATCTAAGTCATAGCATGGCCTGTTGTTCGCCAAGATTCCCGCGAGGCGTTTTGGTACAGCGAGTTCGATCCGACCCTCCTGATGGCTGTCAAAGATCACCATATCGTAGGTGACCGCGATCTTGACCATCTCGCTCATGATCCACCTCCGCCGCTCATATGACCGATGCCTACAGAAGTGACGGTATACTGGATCCCGCATGTCGGGCACCAGAGGTGTTCGTTGAGCTGTACATTGCAGAAAGAGCACTTCGGAATCGGAATTTTGATCTTGATCGTCCACGTGCCGTCTGCATTTTCCGTTGCCACTTGCTCGTTCATGTAGGTGCCTCCTTGGGGTTAGCGACGCGGATATCGACGATTGTCGGGTGTGTGTAAAGCTGTAAATAGGCAAGGGCTCTCACAACCTCCCAAACTGCCCACACCGCCATCTCGCCCGGATTCATATCAGCAACCTTTTTCATAGAAGCTGGTTCTCTGCATCCGGTTTTCAGTACAATGTCTACCAGGACTTCATCAACAGGCAAGTCGACGCAGGATTCCGCTGTCTCCTTCGGGCGTTCCATGTGGTAGGTGACCGTAAGTGTCTTTCTGCTCATGGTACGTCCTCACATGGGTTAACTTCGTAGAGCTCATAGGATGCTGTCTCGGTGTGGATATCATGCCCGTCCGTAAATTCGATTACTGCATCTAATTCGTCCACCTGATACACGGATTCGATTACGCGGTACTCGCGCTCATCGCCGTCATAAACGGGCTTTCCGACCATCTCACGCAGCTTCGGAAGGCTCAACGGCGCGATCTCTTCCGCCTTGATCAGGTGGCAACCGCCGTTCCAGCCCTGTAAGCTCGCCAGCGCGATCAGGTAGCAGACCACTTTTCCGACCTTCTGTCCCTCAAGGAGCCGCTGCGCGATGCCGTCCGTCACGAGTGCGACCGTTTCACCTTCCTCGGTCGCGGCGTCGACGTTGTTGCTCTCCAGCATCCGGTAGTACAGCTTGACCTTCTTCATGCAGCACCTCCTACAGGACGCTCAACTGGCGCAGGACGGTTGGGTTGCGGCTGTCTCGGCGGTTGGAACTCGTGTGGCTGCTCCTCGCGCGATTGCATCGGCGGTTGCCTCGGCATCTTCATCGGAGGCGCGTAGGTTCCCTCAGTGATGCTCGCAAACCTCCTGCTGTCGTGCGCCATTTCGCGCACCTTGGTGGCGGCGGTCTCGAGGTTCTTCTTGACCGTGTCCCAAGGGCCTTTTACCGTGACGCGGCATTCGCCGCTGTCGTTGACCTTAATCGTTACCATCCCGACTAAATCCTTTCTAGGCTGCCTCGTCAGTGCCGGTAGCCCGTCTCCGGCAGACCGCCTTGTGGCGGTTTCGGCTGTGTGATACAATGTTCAAAAGTGAAAGGGGTGTGAATCAATGACAACAATCAAGGTTCGGGAGAAGCTCGGAGCCATCATGTACAACATCGCAACTTATCAATTTTCCGAAAAGTACAAGATGATCCAATCTCAGATACTTCCAGAGACTATTCCCTCCACCATGTCGACGTATTCCGATGCAGCTGATGCCTATATCGTTTTAGCATCAAAGCATGCTACTGATCCTGTTATGCTCGATTTCCTTTCCCTTTGTGCAAATCCGCTGGTCGTTTTTGTCGTTTACGTTCGGTATGACAGATTGACACAAATGCTCATGAACAGTGAGCAGAGGAAAGAGTGGGATTTCTCCACCAAATCAGGCGTTTTTCTGACCGACGTTCTGATCGACGAGTGGAGGGCGATGAACGGCAAGTAATCCACGATCATCTCCTCGATCAATCAATATCTCGCGTGGAAGATTAGCATACTCACTGTCTCCACCGCCGTACCCGCTCAGCGGTACCACCCTGTTGGCGATGTGCTTGAAAGGTTCTTCGGTGGTCTGCGGCAGGTGGCCGGTGGCAAGCCATGTCTCGTTCATATGGTAATTTAGCGCAAAGAAGCGTATAATCGTCGCCGAAGGAATGACCTTGTCAGCTTCGATGCGTGAAATGTAGCTTGGCGTCACATCTAGTGCAGTTGCAACGTCGTCTTGTTTCAATCGATGGAACTTCCGTATCGCAGTAAATCGACCACCGAGCGTGAGATTGCTTGGATAAGGAAATATCTCTAACTGAGGAAGCCGATCAAACAGTGACAATTCTTCGTCGATTTTGTGTTGGATATCAGAGCAAATCTTCTCGATCGGCTTCTGCTGATATGCAGCGCGGAAGTATTTGGCGTCTCTTTCCCACGCTATGGATTTGCGGATTTCGGCGAGATTCCGATCGATGCGGATGATCGCTTGCATGGTTTCTTTCAGTAATCCCATACTCTACCCCCTTTCTTTATGCTGACTTCTGGGCGTCGAAGATCATAGCGCGCAGATCTGCCACCGGCATCATAAGTGCTTCTGCCAGCCTCTCGGTCGTGCTCGCGTTCGGCAGAATATCGAAGTTCCGGATTCTGATCAGATGCCCCGCCGTAATACCAACGCGCTCAGCAAGAGCCGCATTGGTATATCCGAGAACATACATCTGCTTGTCGATGGTACGAGTTGCCTCCCTCTTGCTCATGAAAACTGCTCCTTTCCAAACTGGATTTCTTGTGATATTGTAAACATGCGGCATTGCTCAATAAATTAATTCAGCAATGTTAGTATCATAATAATATAAGTGAGTTAACATGTCAACATAATTGTAACTCATTTACATTGGTGATTTAATATGTCATTTGGAAGTAGATTAAAAGCTCTTAGAATCGAGCACGGGATGACGCAAGCTGAACTTGCGACAATGCTGAGAGTATCGCCACCTCATGTTTCAAATCTCGAAGCAGACAAATCGAACCCTTCCGATATGCTCGTTAATTCAGTATGTCTTAGTTGGCATATTGATGAACATTGGTTGAGGACTGGGGAAGGTACAAAGGAAAGCCGCGCCGATCGAATCCGTGAGTTCGTCATTGAAGAGCCGGATCTGCGCCAGCGGCTTACCCAGATGGAGTACCGCGAACAGCAGCTGGAGCAGCTGCGCTATCTCTTCGCGCCGACCTACCCGCGCATCTGGGACATGCTCAAGCTGCTGTCCGAGGACAGCTCGCTCGACTTCGTTGCGCGGCTGAATCTTCTTATTAAAGAGTGGGATCAAAGTGACGTTCGATATCGCGCCCGGATCGAAGTGCGCATGGAGGATATGATCGTCGATTTTCCTGCCAAGCTTTCCGCCTATCAGCGCTATGTGAACCGGCGCAAAGACGAAGGAGCGGTCGTTCCGTTTGACGAGATCACTGCTTCTGAAACGCCATCCGCGCCAGCGCGCGTGATGCTGCCGGTCTTGGGCCGTGCCGCCGCAGGCGCGCCGAAGAGCATGATCAGCCTTGAGGGCGAGGAGCTGCGCACCAATGGTGATGTAGCGCACGATATTCGCCCCGGTGACTTCATCGTAATCGCGGATGGAGACAGCATGGTCGACTGCGGGATCCACGACGGAGATCACTGCGTGATTCATCAAACGCCGGAGGTCTCAAACGGTCAGATCGCGCTTGTGGCGGTCGACGATGGCAGCACGATCAAACGCTTTTACATGGACGAAAACGGCTTCCGTCTCGTTCCCTGCAGCGCGGATCACTCCGAGCAGCACTACCCACCCGACGCGCCGATCCGCGTCCTTGGCAAGTTTGTGAAGGTGATTCAGCCGGATCCGGAGAGCTGACCATGTACCGAAACACCAGCACAGGGCAGACGCTTTCAGATGATGACGTAGATCAGATCGTAAGCAGCTGGGCAGCACGCGGAGTGGTCGGAAGACCCCGCGAATGCGTCCTTGACGATCTAGTCGAATCCGGTTTTGAGTATGTCCAGGACAGCGTCGAAGATCCATTTATCGAGCCGCAAGACGTCTTCGAGTAAAGCAAAAACACCGGGAAAAACCTCGACGATATCGCCTTTGATTTAGATGTATAATCGCTGGATTATTCGTATTTCTATGCGAGAAAACGCATAATAGCCCATATTTAGGAATTATTACTATTATTTCCTTCTAAGCACCTTTCTAATTAAGAAAACTGTCATCATAGACAGTTGTGGCAATGTTGTGGCAATCACGCGTTAGACCTGAAGCTGATGTTCACAAAAATATGCTGTCAAAAACGAGAAAAACGCCCGAAAACAGGGCGTTTCACGAAAAATAACGCGCGTTAAAATCTGTTGTTGAAAATCGTTATCTGCGGCTCGTGAAGGCAAAAACGAGCCGTTTTTCTAAAAAATTTGACACAAGTCGTGATCGCGACAACTCCGGACAGATTGCCCAAAATCGCGATAACTCGGGCGTTTCTAGCGTTTTTCCGTACCAGTAGTTTTTTGACACGAGTTATGTCAAATTACAGTAACACGGCAACCGGGGTTTGTCAAAGCATCGCGCGCGAAACCGCGCCCTCACACGCTGCGTTGAATTTTGCTGATTTTACCGCGCGTTTGACATTGGCAGCCGTCCTTGGGCGTCTACATCCCGTGAATCGAATCTTTCGTGTGATTTGTACCATTCTTTTTCATTTTTGCACTTTCCCTATTGATTGAATGGGTCTATAATGGTAACGAACTCAAGGAAAGGAGTGTGATTGGACGGTGGATACCGTTCCCGAACGAAGTACATACAATCGAAAATCAGAAGCGCGCGTTCGGGAAGCTTCGCTTTCTTACCGCGCGCGGTAAAAGCGAAAGGAGTAACACTGCCATGAAGAAGATCTTCAAGACCTTCGAGGCGGAGATGCGGCAGATCAGCGAGCCCGAAAAGGACTGCTGGATCTCGCTTGTCAAGCCGACAGAGAAGGAGCTCGCCGAGATTGCGGAGCAGTACTGTATCGAGCCGGACGACCTGCGGGCCGCGCTGGATGAAGAAGAACGCTCCCGTATCGAGCTGGAAGAAAACTACACACTCATCCTCGTAGACATCCCCGCCGTTGAGAAAAACAAGGGCAAAGATATCTACACCACGGAGCCTCTGGGCATCATCCTCGCAAAGGACGCCATCATCACCGTCTGCCTCGAGGAAACGCCCGTGCTCTACGCCCTCAAGCAAAAGCACGCCAACGAACTGCGCACGCATATGCGCACGCGTTTCGTGCTGCAAATTCTGTATCGCAACGCCTCGCTCTATCTGCAATATCTGCGCGTGATCAACAAGCTCAGCGACAAGATTGAGCAGAAACTGCACGGCTCGACGGAGAACCGCGAGCTCATCGAGCTATTAGAGCTGGAGAAGAGCCTTGTTTACTTCACAACGTCCCTGCGCTCCAACGAGGTCGTGCTCGAAAAGCTCCTCAAAAGCGACCGTGTGAAGAAGTATCCGGAGGATGAAGATCTGCTGGAGGACGTCATCGTCGAAAACCGTCAGGCGATCGAGATGGCGAATATCTACAGCGGCATCTTGAGTGGCATGATGGACGCGTTTGCCTCCGTCATCTCCAACAATCTCAACATCGTCATGAAATTCTTGGCGGTGATGACGATTGTGCTCTCGGTTCCGACGATTATCTTCGCGGCCTACGGTATGAACGTTGTCCCGGAAGGCATGCCGTTTGCAACCAGCCCGTTTGGGTTTTTGATCATCGTGCTGCTATCGTTTGCGGTGTCCATCGCCGTGGCCGTCTATTTCTTCAAAAAGAAAATGTTCTGATCGTTCCCGGCACAAGGCTGCCGCAAACAGCATAAAAAAAAGTAAAATGCCTACGGCAAACTCTGCCGATAGGTTTTTTACTTTTTGGACTCTTGTACTATAATAGTTCTCGTATTTTAATCAACTAAAATTGGAAGTAGATGAACGCGGTATCGCCGGCGTAGAAGAACATCAGCGTAAGCAGTATCACAAACAGGATCAAAACCTTGTTCCAGAATTTGCTCAGATCCAGCAGCGGATAGTATCCGTGTCCGCCGTTTCGCGCGCTTCCAATCGCCGTCGCAACGCCGATGATCGCTGCGAACAGGAATGTATAGACGAAGTAGTACTGTACCCCTCCCGCTCCGGTCACGATGCGCGAGAGTATGATGATCGCATCGGGAAACGACTGCGCACGAAAAAACACCCAGCACAGGCAAGTGAACAGATACATGGCGACCATAGACGCGACGTAAGTAACCTGCTTCAGAACGCCGTTGGTGATAGGAGCGCCTCGCCGGTTGCATTGCTCGCGAAAGACTTTGTGCGTCACGAGCGCCCCGCCGTGCAGCGCGCCCCAGAATACCATCTGCCAGTTCGCGCCGTGCCAAAGCCCGCCCAGCAGCATCGTGAGCATCAGATTGATCTTGGTTCTCGTCTTGCCTTTTCGGTTTCCGCCCAGCGGAATGTAGAGATAATCCCTCAGCCAGGTAGATAGGCTAATGTGCCATCGCTTCCAGAATTCGGTTGGGTTTTTGGAAAGGTATGGCATGTCAAAGTTCCTGCAAAGATCGTAACCGAACGTCTTCGCCGTTCCAATCGCCATATCGGAATAGCCGGAAAAATCGCAATAGATCTGAATCGAATAGGCGACGACGGCAAGGAATAAGGAAAGCCCGCTATAGCTGCGTGGAGAAGCAAACACAGCATCCACGCAGACGGCCAATCGATCCGCAATGACGATCTTTTTGATGAGGCCGAACAGGAAGATCTGCAGGCCTTCGACCAAATTGCTCCGGTTCATCACGCGGTTTTCTTCCAACTGCGGCAGAAAATCGCTGGCCCGGACGATTGGTCCCGCAACAAGCTGCGGGAAGAACGAAATATACAATGAGATATTCAAAAAGCGATCGCACGCCTTCAACTCCCCGCGATAGACATCGATCAGGTAGCTGAGGGCTTGGAACGTATAGAACGAGATCCCGACCGGCAGGATGATGTTCAGCGCGCCCAGGCTCTGGATGCCGAACAGATCCGCGAACGACTGGACAAAAAATTGGAAATATTTGAAGAATCCAAGAATGGTGAGCGAAATCGTCACGCCAAGCAGCATGAAGCGTTTGGACTGCACTTTGGTGGGCGCGCGCTCAATCTTCTTGGCCAGAAAGTAGCTGATATAGGTCTGCGCAATCAGCAGCAGCAAAAACCGCACATCCCAGTATCCATAAAACGCATAGCTTGCAATCAGGAGGATGACATGCTTTTGCTCTCTGGTCTTTGTCAATCTGCATGCAATATAGGTGCTCGCAAAGAGCAATAGGAATGCCAAGGAAACAAACGACATTAGGACACCTTGCCTTCCCGCATTCCCTGCAAAGCTTGGTAGGCTGCTTCCGCCATGATTCGATGACCGAGCGGATTGAGATGTCCGCCGCCCAAGGTTGTGTTTTGGAACCCGTATGGCAGAGCATAGTCGGTCTCGTAGACGCGCAGAAAGGCGTCTCCCGTGTCTATGAATGTAATGTCGTTGCGTTCACACGCCGCGCGAAACACATCGTAGCAGTCCATCTCGCGATCGATTGTGAGCGTTCCATCCTGCTCCAGCGTGACGTCCGGATGATAGAGCAGCAGGATCGGTTTCGAATATTCCGCGCGCAGGAGCGCAAGCGCCTCGTTCAACGCCGTTGCGTATGCGCTGGTTTGGCTGCTCGCGTTGGGTGCGGTGTCGCTCTCCCGTTCGGGCGGCGTATCTTGCGCTTGAACACCCGCAAGGAAGGATTGCAGCCCAAATGCACCGCGGAAGCCGAAATCCATTGACTCGAACTGTTGCCGCATTAAGGAAATCAGCGGCAGAATTTCCAGCGCGGCGTTTCGAATGCGCCTCGATTCACTCTGCGATTGCACGAGCGCTTGCCCGGAATCGGCCGGGTCATATTCCGTTTGGTCGCACGCTTGCAGGAGCTCCTCACCGGAAAAATATAGATTCGACGTTTCAATGAGGATCGCCGAGGCGTTCGGAAACTCATCCAAGCCGGCTTGAAACCCTTGTATGATCCACGGTAGCGTATATCCTGCGGTTCCCAGATTGTATACTTGCGTGCCGGATCCCGCTAGCATTTGATTGAGCTGCGCCGTCATGGTCTGTCCCTGCATGACCTGCAACGCTTCCGCGTGCGAAGAACCCATCAGGAGGATATAGTCGCTTTGGAGCACTTGCGTCGAAGCGTTCAAATATCCGTTCTCATCCACCGACTGGATGCCATACCCTTCCGATCCGCGCACGATTCTGCTGTTTGGGGTGCGAATGTTGTTGGAAAACGCATGTTCGCGCGGAATCGAACCCGCACCGCTGCGATAGAAAAACGAAAGAACATTCGCGCAGCAAAAAGCCAGCGCGAACGCGAGGCACCAGGATAGAATTGCTTTGCCGGTCTTCTTCAATATGATTCCCCTCCGAACTTGGCGAAGCCGGATGCTTTCAACACACTGATCCGCAAGACAAAGCCCGCAGAAGCGGGCAAGGCCAAAGCGAGCGATCCGATTACAAACCCGTTGAAATCAATCTTTCCTGATTGTATGAGCGAACCAACCTCTCGTCAATGCCAACATTTGCATAAAGGCGGGAAGCCGCGCGATCTGTTGCCAATTCAATCGAAAAGGATCCGATCAAAAAGCCGACCGCGTTGCATGGGGCCGGCTTGATTCGCTCATTTGCGTGCTCAATTAAATCCTCCGCCCGGTCGGATAAAACAGCGGGTGATTAGAGCGTAGTGACACGATTTCGTCCCTCGTGTTTGCTCGTATACAGCGCTTTGTCCGCGCGTTGGATGAGCGTATATCCGTTGTCCGTGGTCTGCGCCATTGTGGCGCCGATGGAGACCGTCACCCGCAAACAATCTTTGCCGCGCGTAAGGCCGGACTGCGCGACGATTCGGCAAACCTTCTCCGCAATCATGCGCAGCTCCAGATGCGTGACCCCGCGCAAAACCGCCACGAACTCCTCTCCGCCCCATCTTCCGATAAAATCGTTCTTGCGCATCGCACTTTGAAACGTGCTGGCGACCATCTTGAGCACCGCATCGCCCGCGCTGTGCCCATAGGTATCGTTGATATCTTTAAAGAAATCCAAATCGAGCATCAGTACGCCAAAGGGAATTCCCAGCGACTGAAAATCGCGCAATTGATTGTCCACGAACGTGTCGATATACCGTCGGTTCGGCAGCTGCGTCAATTGGTCGAAGAGTGCGAGCCGTTCCATCTCCTGGAGGCTGATCTCCGAACAATCGCTGAGCTCCGCACTGGAAAACACCTCCGTTGCGCCGATCACTTCGCCATCGATGAACAGCGGGCGGATTTTGACATCCACGCGAACTCGCTGCCCGTTCTTGTGGTGCAGATAAACCTGCGCTTGGCGAGGCACACCGTCATGGAGCGTTTCATGCAGCGGGCAGCCGTCCATGCAAAGCTGTGTCCCCTGCGCATCCACATGGTTGAGCAGATTGTCATAGCAAAACCTGCCGAGCATCTCCTGTGCGGAGAAACCAGTGATGCGCTCGGCTCCCTGATTCCAGAAGGTTATGCCGCGATCCTTGTCTACGAAATAGACACCTTCATAAAGATCATTGAGCAGATCTCCACAATAGCAAAGTTCGTAATTCATTGTATTCCATTCAGTTGCGCAACAATCGCGCCAGTTTCGTTGACTAAAATTATAGCATGTTCGTTCAGGAACGTCATCCCTGAATTCCTTTACTGCCTATTGTTTTATTGTAGCAGTTTCCGGCACGCACGGCAACAATTCTGATATTTTTGAAGTGCAAAAAGCAACGCCCGGTTTGATCCGGGCGCTGCTCCGCTCTCACTGTTTTCTTTATGATCTCATATCACTTTTTCTTCACGATCTAGTTTCACTATTCTCTTCTGTGATCTAGAGTCCGTGGAACTGTTGCGTTTATGGAATTCAGGGAGTCGTCGGTTTGATTGTCGGACTCGGGGACGGACTTGGACTCGGGCTCGGGCTCGGGCTCGGAGACGGGCTCGGGCTCGGGCTCGGGCTCGGACTCGGCGACGGAGACGGAGACGGGCTGGGGCTCGGAGACGGACTCGGGCTTGCGCTCAACGTTGCCGTCGGTGCGGGTGTGGGTGTCGGTGTCGGTGTTGGCGTCGGCGTCGGCGTCACCGCAAGCAGCGTGATATATTTCGCAAAGACGTATCCCGTCTTTCCGCTTGCGTTTACGGTCAGTTTATACCAATCTCCCGATTTCCCCAGCACGGTCACCGCCGTATCTTTGGCGAGCCTGCCCATGCTGGAATACGTCGTAGCGGGGCCCGTACGGAAATTGACATCGCCTGCGTTGAGCTTCCCCTGCTGGCCGCCCGTTGGAACAGCGCTCGCAGTAGGTGTAGGCGTCGCGGGGCCGGGCGTCGGGGTCGGCGAGGTGCTGGTCACCTTGACAAAGCTCGCGTACACATACCCGGTCTTGTTGATCGCAATTGCGGTGACCTTATACCAGTCCCCGCTTTTTTCAAGAATCGTCAAGTGATCCAGCTTCTGCAGCTTGTCGAGCTTGGTATAGCTGGTGCCCGGTCCGGAGCGAAGATTGACGCTGCTTGCCGTGATTTCGCCTGCGGTCGCGTTCGTTCCGCCGGCTTTGTCAACCTTGGAAACGATCGTGACGTATTTGGGCGCGATATAGCCTTCCTTGCCGCTTGCGTGCACCTTCACCTTGTACCAGCCCGTCTTGGAGTCGGCGGAATACACGGTCAGTCCCGTCTTGGCGGCGACGACTTCGAGGCTCTCGCTCGCGCTGGTCGCCTCTTTTCGGAGGTTGACGCGGGCGGAGGTACTGCCAAGCGCATAAGCGCTCAGGCTCGCGTTGTTGATGGTAATATATTTTCCGCTCACATAGCCGCTTTTGCCAGTGGACGGCACGTCGATGCGCAGCCATGTGCCAATGACCTCATATACGTTGACTGCGGTGCTTGCTTTCAGTGTATCCACGGTTGTATAGCTTGTGCCCGCGCCCTTGCGCAGGTTAAGCTTTGCTGTGTTGACATATCCGTTCGCAAGTGCAGATTCGGCGTGTGCCTCCTGCATCGGAATTGTGCCGACCAGAAGCATGACGCAGAACAATCCTGCAAGCAATCGGATCCAAGTTTTGTTTCGCATAGTGTTCCCCTCCTAACGGATGAACCGTATAAGCGTACTAGTCGTACTAATACGCCTAAATCGTACCTTGTCGCGCTTGCGTTGTCAATGCCGCGCGGTGCGGATTCACATTCGTTTCACAAAGAACACCTCCCATTCGCCGCTTTGGTTGCATATCGTCGAGAGAATGGCGCGTGTCTACGCCGCATCGTATTTTTTTGTTTACACGTCGTAATTGGCGAAGTATAATTCAAATTGAGGTGATTGCATTGACCCTGACCGAAAAGCTCGATGTCCTGCTGGAAGAGCGCAACCTGAACAAATCGCAGCTCTCCGCGCAGTCGGGCTTACCGTATACGACCATTGTCAGTCTTTATGAGAAAGGCGCGGGGAACGCAAAGCGCTCCACGCTGCTGACGCTCGCGCGGTTTTTTAACGTTTCTCTCGATTATCTGGCGGACGACGAGGTGGACGAGCGCGGCACGCGAATTTTTGCCTCCGCAGGGCATTTTGACGTCACCCGACTCACGCCGGAAGGCCGCGAGCGGTATGAGGAATACATCGAATTTTTAGCGGACAAGTTTTCCCTGTAAGGCGCTGCATGTCACCAGCCGCAAGAAAGGAGCGCGACGGGTATGGATCGTATCGAAGAACTCACCACGGAGGCGGACGCGCGCGGAATTAACGTCCACGAGCGCGAGATTCCTGTGCCCGGCATGTCCGCGGCATATATCAAAACCGAGACGGGTGAGCACATCATCATCCGGCAGGATGGCACGCAGGCAGAGCGCGCCTGTTGGCTTGCGGAAGAACTTGGGCATCACTATACCGGTTCCAGCCGGAGACTGCATTACAACGCCGCGGACGATTGGCGCGCGGAGGCAAAGGCGCGCAAATGGGCGCACGACCGACTGCTTTCGCCGGACGCGATTCGCACTGCGGCGCGCAACACGGACGACATCTATGAAATCGCGTTCACGCTCAACGTCAGCGTCGAGTTCCTGCGCGAGTCGATCGATTGGTACATGGCGCGCGGGCTCTGGGCGCCGGATGTTTTGCCGGAGGAAACCGGCGAAATCGGAAACGATGAGGCGGCGAAGCGGGTTTGAGGCCATCGTATCCCTTGAAGAGTTGCATTTCAATCATCGGATAAATTCCAATTTGCATAACAAAAGACCCGCTGATAAAGCGGGTCTTTTGGTTGTTCGGCTGGCTGCGGAACTAGGACTCGAACCTAGACAATACGAGTCAGAGTCGTAGGTGCTACCATTACACAATTCCGCAATAGGCTGTTGAGTATCCCGAAGTGCCGTTCGACTTCTTTATAACACCCGCCTCTCGGCAGGTGGGTACGCCGTGATCGCCGCGATCTTCCCATCCGTAACGGGCCTGATCTTGTCTTCTCAACGAAACGCTCCCGAAGTTACTTTGTGGGTTTATAACCGAAACCGTAACGCACACCGCAGGATATTCAATTTTGAAGGTGGTGGGATTAGTTGGGATCGAACCAACGACCTCTACGATGTCAACGTAGCGCTCTGACCAGCTGAGCTATAACCCCGAGTGCACATATTATTATACACATGGGGCATGAAAAAGCAAGACGTTTTTTCTCATTTTGTGATACAAAAATCGGGCGTGCCGCTCTCGCTTTTCGCTTGTTACAAAGTGGGATCCGATGAAAACGGTTCGGATTCGGCGATTTCCCGCATGTTTGCTCGATTTTTACGGTTTTTCGCCCTCTTTCCGTCTTCCATTTTTCTTGTCACACAACAGCAAAAAAATGAATAATGATGAACATTTTGTGTGTAACAGGAAGTTCACTTTCTATCCATTGCAGTTCCACAAGCGGGTAGTACATTATTTCCAGAGCAAGGACAAAGACAGACAGACCCCCAATATTACCTCCCATCCCATCCCAATCAAAAGCCTCTGCCAAATACGGCAGGGGCTTTTGATTTTTGGGTTTTCTGGAGCAAGAAGCGGACTCGTTCGATCCGCTTATCCCTTCGCTACCGGATGACGCAGGATGGTTTTCAGTTTCTCCGGCGCAGAGCGCGCAGGATCGCTCAGATAGATTTCGTGGTGGCGCCGTGTGCCGAGGTCGGTTTTGTAGCCATGTTCGGCGAGGAACGCGTCCATCCGCGCAACGCTCGCGGGCTCCGCATCGTATGGGCCGATGTGCATCATCTGCACGCAGAGGCCCTCTTGAAAACGCCAGAGTCGCGCGCGGGATGTGTCCAGTCCCTTCTTCTTTCGCACCTGTTCGCAAGCCCACGCGAATGCCGCCTCGCTCACAAACTCCGGCTGACGGATCACGCTCGTCCACTCAAACGCGTCTTTGCTCTGGTAGTCCACGCCCGGAACACCGCCCGCCATCTGCCAGAATCCTTCCAGCGGGGCGACGCGATACGGAAAGAATCCCGCGAGCTCTGTGCCACCCTTATCGCTCATCTTCACCGTATAGCTCAGCGCATACAATAGCCCGACCGCCCTTGCGTATTCTCCGTCCTGTTCGTTCGGGTTGCCTTTGCCGTCCACGGCGAAAAACGTCATCTCCGGCACGTCGATAATCGCGGGCAACGTCTTCGGTTGATAGAGTTCCTTGTACTCTTTGATGAATTCAAACTGTTGTTCCATGCGGATATCTCCCTGCTTTTTTTACGCAAACGTGATTTTTGATGTTACTCACATTCTATAAAAGAAAACCTGACAGCGTCGTGTCAGGTCTGTATCGCGCTCATTCAAAATGTGCATTTGGCAGATAGTGTTCAAAGATGATCGCGTCGTTTTTACGCGTGAGCTGCGCGTGGTCGTCCGTTGGGTGCGCGGTCCAGGCGACGCGCATCGCGCCCATCCATTCACAGAGCCGCACCGAGAGGCATTTAGGCCCGATACGGTAGGCGATGAACTGCGGGTGCGTAAGGATGTTGGTAAAGAGCCTGCTCATCAGAACGGCCTGATACAGTGGCATGCCTTTTCGAGAGTACCGCGCGGCTTCCGAAAGCTGCCCGCGCAGAATCTCCGGCGCGTGGAGATAAAACCAGCGCACCAAAAGAGGATGAAAGCTCTCCACACAATAATCGCCACTGTAAGCGCGGAGGAGTTCCAGCGTCTTGGGGCAGAGGGCCTTCCAGTCCCCGCCGCTCTTGAGTTCTACAATCATCGGAATCCTGCCGTCGATCGTCCGGAGCACCTCCGTAAAGAGCGGAATCGCTTCCTGCGTGCCAAAAAGCGGCATCGCTTGCAGCTCCTCGAATGTATAAGCATCGACCCGCGCGTCCACCCCGCAGGCACGCAGGAGTGTGTCGTCATGAAACACCACGACCTGCTTATCCTTGGTGAGCTGAACGTCCAGTTCTACGCCGTAGTCCGCCCGAACCGCCGCCTGAAACGCGGGAATCGAGTTTTCCGGCACGCTCTGGTCGGCAGAGAACAGTCCCCGATGCGCAAACGTGCGCCCGCAAAACGGCGCGCGCTGCTCGCTTCTGCTCCGCGCGGGCATGATCAGCGCGAGCCAAAGCGCCGCGAGCACGAGCAAAATCGCAAGAGCCGTCCACATCTGATTTATCCTCCGATTGATTTTTACTTCGATTTTTATTGTGATTATACGACAATTGCGCTACCATGTATATATCATGCAGGCAACGATCCGCCCTCCTTTCTTGAACCGATCTTATGAAATTCGGAGATAAACACATGAAACTGAACTATAAGCGCACGTTCCTGGTCGGCTTTGCGTTTCTTTCCATCAGCGCGTTTTGGCAGATGTATGACACCATCATCCCGCTGATCATGCGCGATACCTATCACTTGGGAGACGGGCCTGCGGGCATCATCATGAGCCTCGACAACATCGTCGCACTCTTTTTACTGCCGCTGTTCGGCGCGCTGAGCGACAAGGTCGGCCGCCGCATCCCGTTCATCGTCGCGGGAACGTTCACCGCGGTTGTTTTGATGATGCTGATTCCCACGCTGGACAACACATACGACAAGATGACGCCCTCCACCGCGCTGATTGCGTTCATCGTCGTACTCGGCGCGCTGCTGCTGACCATGGGCACCTATCGCTCTCCCGCAGTCGCGTTGATGCCGGATGTGACCCCAAAACCCGTGCGCAGCAAGGGCAACGCGGTCATCAACCTCATGGGCGCGGTCGGCGGCGCGTTTACACTCGTCGTCATCAAGATGCTGGTGGTGAAGGGCGCAAACGGTCGCGCCGACTACCTCTATCTCTTCCTTGCGGTCGCGGTGCTGATGGTGCTCGCGGCGCTTACGGTGCTCTTCTTCGTCCCGGAGCGAAAGCTTGTCCAGCAGATGAAGGACATCAACTATGGTGTCTCTGAGGCGGAAGATCAAAGCAAGTCCATCGTGGTGGACGGCAAACAGAAGCTTCCGCCGGATGTCATGCGCAGTTTGGTCATGATTCTTGCGACCATCACGCTCTGGTTTTTGGGTTACAATGCCGTGACCACCGCGTTTAGCAAATATGCCACGCAAATGTGGTCCTCCGGCCTCAACCATGTCTCCAACTGTCTGCTTGTCGCAACCGGCACGGCGATCGTCTCCTATCTGCCGATCGGTTTTCTCGCCTCCCGCATCGGGCGCAAGAAGACAATCGTGCTGGGTCTCATCGTGGCGTTTGCGTGCTTTGTCTATGGTTCCATCGGCGCGCGCAACTTCACGCCGTTTTTGTATGTGATGTTCGGGGCAATCGGCTTTGCGCAGGCCGCGGTGACGGTCAATACCTTCCCGATGGTTTGGGAGATCTCCCGTTTCGGCAATGTCGGCAAGTATACGGGCTTCTACTATACCTGCTCCATGGCGGCGCAGGTGGTGACGCCCATCGTTTCCGGCTACCTGCTGCAATATGTGGGTTATGATACACTCTTCCCGTATGCCGCAGTGTTCATCGCTCTTGCGATCATCCCGGTCTCGCTCGCCAAGCACGGCGACAGCAGACCCGGCAAGCCGGAGTCCAAATTGGAAGCGCTTCAGGGTGCGGACGATTGATCAAACGCCGTTTCCCCTCTTGTTTCGGGCGCTTTTCTCATTCTTTTGCTTGACATAGCATGGAAATATCCATATAATAGCAGTGTTCAAGCAGAAGCGCCCGCTTCTCACCTGCCGACGATTGTCAGGCACGGTAGCAACACTCTTTCATTTTTGATGGTTTGTTTCATAGTGGGTGCAGCACAGCTTGCGCCCACTATTTTTATGTTATATGGAGGTGTACTGCCATCGCTATCACGGAATTGATGATCAATGAAGAGATCCGTGACCCACAGGTCCGCTTAATCGGCGAAAACGGCGACCAGCTGGGCATCGTAGATGTCCGCGAAGCGCAAAAAATGGCCGACGATCGCGAACTGGATTTGGTCAAGATCGCGCCCAACAGCACTCCGCCCGTCTGCAAACTCATGGACTACGGCAAGTACCGCTTTGAAATGAGCAAGCGCGAAAAGGAACAGCGAAAGAATCAGAAGATCATCGAACTCAAGGAAACGCGCCTTTCCGCAACCATTGACGTGCGCGACATGGAGATCAAAGCCAAGCAGACCATCCGATTCCTTGCAGAAGGCGACAAAGTCAAGGTTTCCATCCGCTTCCGCGGCCGCCAGATCACGCACGGCGAGATCGGTATGGATGTCATGACCCGCTTCTACGAGATGCTTGGTGACAGCGCGATCAAAGAGCGCGAGCCAAAGATGGAGGGCAGAAGCCTGTTCATGATTCTCGCCCCCAAGGCCGAGAAAAAAGCACCCTGAACGAACGTCCATCCGATTCGCTCACGGGAGCACGCAAGAATCACGAGGACATCACTGGTGTCCTGAAGTTTCGCTCACGGGAGCGATCAAAATATGCTGTGAAGAAAGAACCAGGAGGAACCGACACATGCCAAAGTTAAAAACCCATCGCGGAGCGGCTAAGCGCTTCTCCCTCACGAAATCGGGCAAGATCAAACGCTCGAAGGCTTACAAGCGCCATATCCTCTCCAAGAAATCCACCAAGCGCCTGCGTGGTTTGCGTCAGACCGGCTATATCGCCGATGTCGAAGAAAAGAAGATCCGCAAGCTATTGCCGTACGCGTAAGGAGGAAGATGAATTATGGCCAGAATTAAAAGAGCAGTCAATGCCGTCAAGAAACGCCGCAAAGTTCTGCGGCTAGCCAAAGGTTACTATGGCGCAAAGAGCAAGCAATACCGCGCCGCATCCCAGCAGGTTATGAAGTCCATGGCGTACGCGTATGTCGGCCGCAAGCTGAAAAAGCGCGAATATCGCCGTCTCTGGATTGCCCGTATCAACGCGGGCGCGCGCATCTGCGGCACCACCTACAGCCGCCTGATCAACGGGCTCAAGCTCGCCGAGATCAACATCAACCGCAAAGTGCTCGCCGACCTCGCCATCACCGATATGACCGCGTTCAAAGAATTGGTCGATATCGCCATGAAGGCCAGAGCGTAAGACACACAAAACGAGAACCGTCGCAAGGCGGTTCTTTTTTTGTGCCCTGTAAAGTAGCTCTGCGAAGGCATACTAATATTGTCTCTTGACGATACATATATTGTAACGTTATAATGTGTGCATCGTCTGGAGGTAGCTATGGAAACCATTGTTTTAACCGGCAAGAAAGAACTCGATATCTATATGAATCCGCAGCGGCAGAACATTTTGCGCTGCATGCAGATTCAAGGGATTCCTATGACCGCAAAGCAGATCGCCGATCAGATCGGCATATCCGCCTCCTCGGTGCAGCATCATATCCGCCTGCTGATCGAGCTCGGCATTGTGGAGCCGAGCCATACGGAGCAGATCCACGGCATCACGGCGACGTACTTCCGCGTGCTGCAAAAGACCGTCCGCATCGGCAGCCTGATGGTGGACGAACACAGCAACCAGCGTATCGCCCTGATGCAGGCAAACCTCAGCGGAACCTTCACGCGTTATCTGGACTATTGCGCTGCAACGAGTGAGCAGAGCGTGCAAAATCAGCAGTTTGGAGACATGCTTTCCGGCATCCTGCACCTGAAGCCCGACGAGGCAAAAGCGCTCTATGCGCTCATCGCGAATTTTCTGCAAGCGCACGAAGCGGCGAGCGATGGATCCTCCGCCTGGGAATATGCGCTGCTTGCCTATCCTGTTTCGGAGAAACCGCATGCGTAAATCGATTCAGTTGATCTATCTGCTGCGCTTTTTCGGCACCGGCATCATTATTCCCGTGCTCTCGCTGCTCCTGCTGGCGCGCGGGGCAACCATCGAGACGATCTCGCTTGTCATCGGACTGTATTCGCTGACCGTGATCGTCGCGGAGTTCCCAAGTGGTGTGTTTGCCGATCTTTACGGGCGTAAGAGTGCGTTCCTGCTCTCCTGTGTGCTTTCTCTGGCTAGCTATTGCCTGTTCTTCTTTTCGCGTTCTGTGCCCGTTTTGCTCCTTGGTATGGTGCTCAACGGCCTGAGCCGCGCATTTGCCTCCGGCAGTATTGAGGCGCTGATGATCGACCAAGCGCACAAACAGCAGGTGCCAATCGAGCGGGTCACCGCGCGGCTCTCGATCCTGGAGAGCGCGGGCTTCGCAAGTGGTTCGCTATTCGGCGGGTTGCTCGCGGAAATCGGCACGCGCTATAACGGCAATCTCCTTGCGAATATCGCCCTCTCCTCGTTGCTGATCGTGCTTACGCTTATGTTTGTGCGCGAGGCACCGCCGGCGCGCGAGGAGCACGCCGCCTCTTCGCATCTTTCGCTCTTTCGCGCGCAAATCTCGCAGAGCGTCTCGTTTGCAAAGCAGGCGGGCATTGTACGCATCCTGCTCATTCTTTGTGTGCTGATGGGCTTTGCGCTGAACTCGATCGAAATCTATTGGCAGCCCGCGCTCTCCGCCAGCAAGACGGCGAACTGGGTGTTTGGCGCGGTCAGCTTTGGCGGGTTTGCGTTTGTCATGCTCGGCAGCTGGCTCTCCGAGCGGATACTCCGGCGGAGCGATCACGCGGGCGTTGGGCTCTTGCTGCTGCTCAAGGCGGCGCTTGGGCTCGGGCTCATCGCATTTTCGTTCGCGCGCGGAACCTTCGCTTTTATCGGCGTGTATCTGGCGCTCTATCTACTCATCGGCGGCAGCGGAGTCGTCGAAAACACGCTACTCAACCGCCTTGCTCCGTCAAGCCATCGCGCCAGCATCCTCTCGTTGTTCTCGCTGGTGCTCCAGCTCGGCGGTTTGGTTGCCTCTGCGGGCGGCTATTTCGTCAGCAAATATGCAAACTATGCCAACATGTGGCAGCTTGCGGGGGTTTTGTTGCTCGCGTTTTGTGTCGTTACGTTTTTCTTTCGCAAAAGCCGAAATCAAAGTGAAAACGGGCACTGAACTCGCGCGGCAAGTATGCTATACTATATGGAAATAAAAAGGGAGATTGCCTGACGATGCAGCAACTCGAAAGCGAACGCCTGCTCCTTCGCGGCTTTACGGAGCAGGATTGCGACGATCTGTTTCTCTACGCGATAGATCCGGAAGTCGGCCCACGCGCGGGCTGGAAGCCTCACGAAAGCCGCGCGGAGTCACTCTCGATCATCCAGATGTTCATTGCCGACGAAAATGTCTTCGCGATCGAACGCAAGAGCGACCGCCGCGTAATCGGCAGCATTGGTCTGCACACGGATAAACACCGCAATCTACCGGATGTCAAGGCAATTGGCTACGTCCTCGCGCAGGATTGCTGGGGAATCGGGTATATGAGCGAGGCGGTCAAGCTCGTTTTGCGCTATGGTTTTTTGGTGCAGAACTTTCGCCTGATGAGCATTTCGCACTACACGTTCAACGACCGCTCCCGCCGCGTAATTGAAAAATGCGGCTTTGTTTACGAGGGCACCATGCGGCAAACATTCCTGCGCTACGACGGCGCGGTGTTTGACGAAAGTATGTACTCCCTCACCAAAGAAGAATGGCTGGCGCAGCAGACAACTGTCTGATCGCGTCGCTGAACGGAACCATCGGAAAGGAGCTTTACGGGTATGATCATCGAAAGCCGCTCCAACGAGCGCGTCAAGGAAGCGCGAAAGCTCCTGCTGCGCAAGGAGCGCAAGGAGAGCGGGCTGCACCTCATCGAGAGCGAAAAGCTCGTGCGCGAGGCGATCGCCTCCGGCGCAGAAATCGTATCGTGCTACCTCGAAGACGGCTCAGCGTTTCCCCCGCCGGAAGGTGCAATTGTCTATTCCGTCACCCGCGCGGTGCTGGAATCGCTCTGCGAAAGCCAGACGCCGCAGGGCATCGTCGCCGTGGTCAGAACGCCCGATCTCACCCCGCCGGAGACGTATCCAAGCGGACTCATCGTCGTATTGGACGGCGTGCAGGATCCCGGCAACGTCGGTGCAATCCTGCGTTCAGCGGATGCGTTCGGCGCGGCAGGGCTGCTGCTTTCCCCGACCTGTGCGGATGCCTACGCGCCAAAGACGCTCCGCGCCGCGATGGGCTCAACGTATCATCTGCCCGTTTGGCAGGGAGAACTGTTGCCCGCGCTCGAATCTTTGCAACAGCAGGGCTTTACGGCGCTCTGCGGAGACCTGAAGGGCAGCGAAACCCTACCCCTACTCCGCGCAAACGTCGCGCTCGTCATCGGCAGCGAAGGCAGCGGCGTTTCCGCCGAAGTTCTCTCGCGCTGCGAAGGCTATCGTCTGCCGATGTTCGGTAGAGCGGAGTCCCTCAATGCCTCCGTGGCCGCTGGCGTGCTGCTGTATGTCGTCTCCGCGGCAATGCCGCGCTGAAACACAACACCAAAACCCAAAATAAAGGAGTCATCCCAATGGAACAATCCACTAAAAAGAAGGTGCTCGTCGTCGTCGATATGCAGAACGACTTTGTCTCCGGTGCGCTCGGCAGTGCGGAAGCACAGGCGATTGTGGAGCCGGTCGTCAAACGCATTCTCGATTTCGATGGTTTGATTCTCTACACGCTGGACACACACACCGAAGATTACCTCAACACAAAGGAGGCGCAAAAGCTGCCTGTTCCGCACTGCATCGCGGGCACCGACGGCTGGGCGCCGAACTCCGCCGTCTGGATGGCGCTGATGCACAAGAACGTCGCCGATGAGCAGCATATGATCGCAAAGGATACCTTCGGCGGCGTAAGCTTGCCCATGCGCATCCACGAGATGCTGGAAGGCGCCGAGCCGGATGAGATCGACCTTATCGGTCTCTGCACGGATATTTGCGTAATCAGCAACGCGCTTCTTGTCAAGGCGTTTTATCCCGAGGCGACCATCACCGTCGACGCCGCGGCCTGCGCGGGCGCCACGCCGGAAGGGCACAAAACCGCCCTTTCCGCGATGAAAGCCTGCCACATCGACATCGTGAACGAATAATTTAACGACATAGTAACGCAAACAAAAACGCCCGCAAGGACGTTTTTGTTGTATCTATGTTTGAACCATCGTCGCAGGATTTATGCAAACCGATTCACAATCTCCTTAAACACCCTGCCCCGCTGTTCGAAATTATCAAACATGCCCCAGCTCGCGCACGCGGGCGAAAGCAGCACCGCGTCGCCGGAGGTTGCGAGCATCCGCGCGCAGGCGATCGTCTCCTCAAACGTACCCGTCGCGTGACAGTAGCCCAGATAGCCCGTGTCCCGCGCGGTATCGAGTATCTTCTGCTTGGTTTCGCCGAGGACGACGATGGCTTTCAGCTGGCTTCCGCGGAAGTTCTCAAACAGCTCGTGAAAATCGCTGTGTTTATCATATCCGCCGAGAATGAGCACCGTGGGTCTTGTCATCGCCTGAATCGCCTTGATGGTCGAATCCGGGTTTGTTCCCTTGGAGTCGTTGATATAGCGCACGCCGTCAAACTCCCGCACAAACTCAATGCGGTGCTCCACGCCGGGGAATGTGCGCAGGGTTTCGCGAACCGCGTCTGCCGAGATGCCCATGCCCAGCGCAAGCAGCGAACTGAGCATCGCGTTCTCCAGATTGTGCCCGCCGGGGATCTTAATCTCCTCCGCGCGGATGAGGTCGTATTCCCCGTTCTCGTCGCGGTAGACAACCGTGTCCCCGCGCAAAAACATGCCCCGTGGCACCTCACCTTTACGCGAAAAATAATACACCCGCGCGGGCGTGAGGCGCGCCATGTCGCGCACCACCGCGTCATCATAATTCAATACTGCGATATCCTCCGCCGTCTGGTGATCGAATATCTTGCACTTGGCTGCGATGTAGCTTGTCATCGTGCCGAAGTGATCCAAATGGTCTTCGGTGATGTTGCAAACGCCCGCCGCACGCGCATGGAACCACACATTGCCTTCCAGCTGCAAGCCCGCGGTTTCTGCCACGACGATGTCTCCCTCGCGTGTCTCCAGCGCGTGCTCGGTGATCGGTACGCCGATATTGCCGAGAACGAACGTGTGCCGGCCTCCGTTTTTGAAGATTTCTCCGGTCAGCGCCGTACAGGTCGTCTTGCCGTTGGTGCCCGTGATGCAGACAAACTCCGCGTGACTATAGCGGTAGCCCAGCTCAATCTCGCTGATGACCTCGATGCCCCGCTCCTGCGCCGCACGGACGAACGGAACCGTCATGGGAATGATGGGACTGATCACGATCAGCGAGACGCCGTCAAACAGCGTCTGCGGCTCTTCGCCCAGCCGCCAGTCGAGCTCGACGCCGTCCAGTGCCTCTTGTAAGCCCGCAATCTCGGTCTTTTTGTCATTGATGATCACGTCCCAGCCGACCGAGCGGAGCAGTCTCGCCGCGCCGACGCCGCTTTTCGCCATGCCGACGATGAGCGCTTTGTTGCGTTGTTCCATAAAAAATTTCTGCCTCCAGAGCACACCGCGGTCGCACGCACGCGCGCATAACACGGATGTTTCTATCATGATATGGTTTTGCGCCGTGTTTCAGCGCGAGAGAGGATTTAAGCGAAATATGGCAGCAGGCAAACCGTGCAAATCACCGCGGTGAGGATCGCATACATGCTCGCAATCTGCGAGGGCGGGTGCCCGATCGCCTCATAATGCCGATGAATCGGTACCGCACGGAACAGCTTCTTGCCGCCTTCGCGCGTTCTGCTGAATGCCTGCAACACGATTGAGCCCATGCTAGCAAGAAGACAAAAGCTCATCAGCGGCAGGATCAGAATCGAGCGGCTGAGAATTGCAAGCATCGCAACCGCGCAGCCGAACGCGAGCGATCCGGACGATCCCGCCTGAATGCGCGCAGGATAGGTGTTGTATCGCAAAAACCCGATTCCTCCACCCGCGACAGCCGCGGCAAAAATCGCGCTTCCGACCAAGTTTTCGCCCAGCAAGAGTTCGCCGTTTTGATTTGCAACGCTCGCCATTGCGGCAAGAATTGCGATCTGCGCGAGCGCATAGACGCTGCTCACACTCGTCACAAGTCCGTCCATACCGTCGCTCAAATGCGCGGCGTTGACCTCCAATAAAATCGTAAGGATCACAAGCGGAACATACCAGACGCCGATGTCCCACTCTTTGCCGGAAATCGGAAGATGAAGCGCGGAACCGATCAACGGCGAACGGTAGGCCCAAATCGCGATGATGATGGCGATGACAAGCTCGATGCCGAAGAGGATGCTCGTGCGAAGGCCGAGCGCATCCGGATCGCGCAGACGTAGAAAATCATCCACAAACCCCAACACACCAAAGGCGAGCACGGCGACCAGCGCGGGCAGCGAAAACTCCATCCCGTCCAGCCCGAAGATCAACGTCGCGACCACAAGCGCAAGCAGCACCAGCACGCCGCCCATCGTTGGCGCGGGTGGCTTTGGCGGGAGCGTCTGCTTTTTCTTCGAAGTCGGTGGCGGCTCAGGCGGTTGCTCGCGCTCGGTTCGTTCCGGTTTCAGGCGCGCTAAAAGCGGAATCACGAGCGGGCCAAGCAGCCAAACCATCACAAACGCCGTCAACGCGGTCATGAGTATTTTCAGCATATCGCTATTATACCCCTGCCGGCGCGCGCGGGACAATCCCCCAAATCACGAAAGGCACGGAAGAAGACCATTGGCTGCTTATACAAAACCCGCAAGCAATTTGATTTTCATCAAAATCGACTTGCGGGTGATTATAGTATGGCTTACTCGATCGAATCATCCAATGCGTGATTGCGTTCCAAGATTTGATCTGCGGTCTAGAAGAGCACCGCCAGCAATTCTTCGATTGCATGATTACATTCCAAGATTCGATCTACGGCTTAAGCGAGCTCAGACAACAGCTCTTCGACAATCTCTTTGTCGTCAAAATGATACTTCGTACCGTTGATCTCCTGATAGTTTTCGTGCCCTTTTCCGGCAATCATGATCACATCGTCCGTCTGCGCGATGGAGAGCGCATAGCGAATCGCTTCCTTGCGGCTTTCAATCACGGTGTACTTCGTTCCGCTACGTTTCATACCGTCCTCGATGGATTCGATGATCGTCATCGGATCCTCTGTGCGCGGGTTGTCGCTCGTGATGACCGCAAATTCGGAAAATCTGCCGGCAATTTCGCCCATGATCGGACGCTTCGCGCGGTCCCGGTCTCCGCCGCAGCCAAACACGCAGACCACGCGCCCTTTCGCGAACTGCTGCACGGTCTTTAGTACATTCTCCAACGCGTCCGGCGTATGCGCATAGTCGACAAACACGGAAAACCCTCTGTTTGTCTTCACCGGTTCCAGTCGGCCGGAAACACTCGTGAGCGACTCCAACCCAGCCTTGACAGCGCTGAGCTTCATGCCGACCGCAAGCGCCATGCCGGCGGCGCCCATCGCGTTAAACACCGAAAACAGTCCTGGAATCGCGAGGTTCATTAGAACCTCTCCCTCCGGGGTATGCAGGTCGAAGCAAACACCGTCGGTCGTGATATCGATATCCGTCGCGGAGATATCCGCGCGGTCACGCACGCCAAACGTCAAAATCGGGATTGTGAGCCCTTCCATGATGCGGCTGGAGTACGGGTCGTCAACGTTGACGACCGCCTTCTTGCTGTTGAGAAACAGCAGCTTCTTCGCGGCGAGATAGTTATCAAAAGACTTATGATAATCCAAATGATCCTGCGTCAGGTTCGTAAACAGCCCGACGTCAAACTTGATGCCATGCACGCGGTACTGCTCAAGCGCATGGGAGCTCGTCTCCATCACTACAAGGTCGACATGCGCATCCGCCATCATGCGCAGAATGCGGAACAGATCGACCGATTCCGGCGTGGTGCGGTCGGTGTGGATGCTTTCATTGCCAATGAGATTGCGGATGGTGCCGATCACGCCAACTTTTTTGCCCGTCTGTTCGGCAATCGCCTTGACCATATAGGTCGTGGTCGTCTTTCCGTTTGTTCCGGTGACGCCCAGCATCATCATTTCACGCTGGGGGTATCCGTAAAACGCGGCCGACATCTCCGCCATCGCCTTGCGCGCGTTTTTGACGAGCAATTGCGGCACGGCAAGCGGGAGTTCCCGCTCGACCAGGAGCGCTGTTGCGCCGTTTGCCAATGCGCCTTCGGCAAATGTGTGCCCGTCCAAAAGCGAGCCGACGATGCAGCAGAACAGGCTACCCTTCTTGACTCTTCTGGAATCGTATTCGATGGAGACGATATCCGTGGCTTCGCCTTCATAGCGCAGGCCGGTCGCCATTGCGAGTTCCGAAAGCAGCATGTCGTTACCTCCCAGAGCGCGAATTCCTCCGCGCATTATTGAAAATGGATCGATGAAAAAGATCGATATTCGCTCGTTTCTCTCGTGATCTCGCGGGAAACGAATCATGCGTGTGTTACGGCGCGCAACGCTATCCTTCCGGCAACGGCGTCGGCGTGGTTGGAGTTGTGGATACCTCCGGCGATTCCGATGGCGATGGTTTCGGGAATGTGACGTAGACCACCGTCCCTGGGTCGACCGACGTGCCTTCCGCAATAGATTGCGTGTCGATCTGTCCGGTACACTGGGTTTTGTCAAACGACAGCAGCAATCCCAGCGCCGCCAACTTGTCAAAGGCGTCTTGTCTGCGTTTGCCGATGAGCCTTGGCACCAGTACCTGCGGCTTGTAGAGCTGGTCGTCGTTAAAGGTCGTCATCGATGTATAAAGGATCACGATCGACCCGGAAGGCGCGACGGACTTCCCCGCGGGATATTGCGAAACGACGACTGCCGCGTCCTCGCTCGGCACCGCGAATGCCTTAAAGCCCGATTGCTCCAGCGTATAGACGGCATCTCTTGCCGTCATGTTGGTGATGTCCGGCACCGTGCTCGTTTTCGTCGTAGTGTCCGGCAGAATGCCGTAATACTGCACAAGATCGTTCAGGATCTTCCCAACCCAATATCCGGCGATACTGCTCGCCTCCATATAGGGCACCTGCGGCTCGTCGATCACGATCATGCAGACCAGCTCCGGGTCATTCACCGGGAGAAACCCGAGGTAGGAAGCGACCACGCGCATGCGCGACGGGGTGACACCATCTTCTTCAAACTTGCGCGAAACGCCTGTAACGCCGCCGACGGAATAGTCCTGCACCTGTGCGTTGTTTCCGTTGCCCTTGGTGGCGATGGATTGCAGGAGCGAGCGCACGGTTGCAGAGGAGCTTGCGCTGATCACGCGGCGCAGAATCGTCGGCTCATTTTTGAGGATGACCGTGCCGTCCGTCGCCGTAATATTATCCACCACATACGGTTGCATCAGCGTTCCGCCATTGATGAGCGCGCAAAACGCGTTTGCCATCTGAATCGGGGTTGTCGAGATATTTTCGCCAAACGCGATGCGCGACAAATCGCTCTCGCGGATGTACTTGCGATGGACGACTTCTCCCGTGTCTTCGCTGGGGATGCCAACGTTTGTCTCCGTGCCAAAGCCGAAGTTGTAGATATAGTCGTAAAACTTGTTGATTCCCGTCGCTAAGGCGAGATCCGCCATCGCGAGATTGCAGGAGTTGCCGAGCGCTTCGGAAAGCGTCTGACTTCCGTGGCCTTCCGTGTTCCAGCATGCCACGCGCTCGAGGCGGAACACCTTGAAGCCCGTGCATTGGAACGTGCTGTCCTGCGTCGTCGCGCCCGCGTCTATCGCAGCCGCCGCGGTGATGATGTCGAACATCGACCCCGCTTCATATGTATCCGTCACGATGCGCGCGCGGGACATCGACATGAGATCCGTGACCATGTCGCGCGGCGGAGTGTTGAGGTCGAACGATGGATACGTGGAAATCGCCAGTATCTCGCCCGTGTTGGGATTCATGATAAGCCCCGATACGCTGGACGCGCGGTTGAGTTCATAACACTGCTTGAGATACTTCTCCAGATAGCTCTGGGTCACAGAGTCCGCGGTCAGCTTCATGTTGTAGCCTTCGATCGGGGCAAGATAGTCCTGCTCGCCGTAAGAAAGCGGGTTGTTCTTGCGGTCCACCTCGATGACGTTGCGTCCGGCGGTACCCGCAAGATAGGTGTTGTATTCTGCCTCCAGCCCCGTCTGCCCTTCCGTCTCGATGCCGGTAAAGCCGATGAGCTGGGTAAAGAGCTGTCCGAAGGGATAATAGCGCTTCATGTCCGTTGTATAGGAGATACCGTTGCCAAGCTGCAGGGCTTCCAGTTGGTCGATGACGGCGCTTTCCACCTGGCGCTTGAGCTGTACCTGCAAGCGCTTCGGGTCAGAGATGCGCTCCAAAACATAGTCGTAGTTGAGTCCGAGCACCTCGGAAACCTCGGTGGCGACGCGGACGCGGTCGTCCGCCGCGATGGCAGGCGGGTTGGCGAGCACACGATAGGCGGTTCCGCTCTGCGCGAGCACGAGGCCGTTCCGGTCCGTGACCTTTCCGCGCTGTGCCGCCAGGTTTTGACGGCGTGTCCACTGCACTTCCGCTTTTGCTTTGAGCTCCGGCCCTTGAATGATCATGACCTGTGTCAGCCGAAGCGCAAGAAGTAGCAGCAGCAGACCTGCAAATACCATTAATAATACGAGTTTTCGTTTAATCTTCGGCGCGGGGGCCGCAGTTTTAGCCATAGGTCAATCGTCCTTTCGCAAGATCAACCGCCCGCAGGCGGTTGTGCCCCGCCCGAAGTGTCTTGTGTCGTGGTTGGATCCGGCGTTGTCGGCGACGTTCCCGTGTCCCCATCCGCCGGCGTCTGCGCTGGCGAAGTCAACGTGTTGTCAAATGGAAGCGGATCTCCGATGCGCACATACTGGCCCTTTTCGGGATAGCGCATGCCGTAGGATTCCGCGGCTTGTTGCGCATCCTGAATGGTCACCGCGCACTCGATTTGAACATTCAACTCGTTGATGCGCAATTCGGTCAGGTCGATCTCGTTGTTGAGCGCGTTGATATCCGCATAGGCACGCGCAATGCGCTCATAACCGGAGAGCGTAAAGAGTACCATACCTGCAAAGAGAAAGCCGCTGATGATGAGTCCGACTCGCCCAAGCGCCGTCATCTGCGGTTTTTCCACATGAACGCCCGCCTCAGCGGGAATCCGCGTGCCAGATTTGCGCGGCGCGCGCGTCTGATGCGCCTCCTGCTCTTCCTGTGTCGGTATATTGAGCCTGGTCGTAGGCGAACGGCCCTTTTTTCGGTCGTCTTCAAAACGAATATCCAATGCGTAATTCCCTTTCAATCAAACGAAAATTCCGCTCACCGGCGCAACCAAACCGCCCGCAGCGTAATCCTTCGCTAGATCTTTTCGATGCAGCGGAGCTTTGCGCTGGTCGAGCGGGAGTTTTGCGCTTCCTCTTCATCCGAGGCGGTCAGCGGTTTCTTTGTGAGGATCTTCGCCTTCGCTTCCTTGCCGCAAATGCAGATTGGAGCGGATGGCGGACACGTGCAGGGATTCTCAAATCGACGAAATGCCTGCTTGACAATTCGATCCTCCAGTGAATGAAATGTAATTATACACAGTCTCCCGCCTTTTTGCAACAGATCACAGGCCTGCTCCACAGCGCGGTCCAGTCCGCTCAATTCGCCGTTTACCTCGATGCGAAGTGCCTGAAACGTCCTGCGCGCGGGGTGTTGCGGCTCGTTGCGATACTTGCCGGGGATCGCATCTCGTACGATCTGCGCCAGTTGCAAGGTGGTTTCGATTGGATATTGTTCACGGACACGACAAATTCTCTCCGCAATTCTTTTGCTGAATCGCTCCTCGCCATACGCGAAAAAGATGCGCGTGAGCTCCGCTTCGGGGTAGGTGTTCACCACATCCCGTGCGGACAAAGCCGCGCCCTGATCCATGCGCATATCCAGCGGCGCATCCGTCTTATAGGAAAATCCGCGCGTGCTCGTGTCCAGTTGGTGCGACGAGACGCCGAGGTCGAGCAGAATCCCGCTCACTTCGGTTACTCCGTTTTCGTTTAGCAGCGCCTTCATATCAAAAAAGTTGCCGTGCAACGCGGTAAATCGGCCGCCATACGAAGCAAGCCTTTCCCCCGCCGCGCGCACGGCTTCCCAGTCCCTGTCAATTCCAATAAGCCTGCCGTTCTCCGGCAAACGCGAGAGAACCGCTCCGGCATGGCCGCCGCCGCCGAGGGTTCCGTCTACAAAGATGCCGCCGCGCTCCGGAGCCAAATGCTCGAGCGTCTCGTGCAGCAAAACCGGAATATGCGAAAATTGCTCGCTCATATGCCTTGCGCCGCCAGATGCGCCAGCGCGTCGCCATAGTTCTCCTCGCAGGCCGCGTTATAGGACGTGAGCGTTTCAGGATTCCAAATCTCCACGCGTTCGCCAACACCGATCAGTGTTGCATCCTTCGTGAGCCCTGCCGTCTCCCGCAACTGCGCGGGAATCAGAATGCGACCCTGTTTATCGATCTCGCAGGCCGCAGCCATCGAATATAGCTTCCGCCGGATCGCCTGTCCCTTTGTGTCGGTGACGGCCAGCGTCGATAGACGCTGTGAAAAGCGCTCCCACTCCTCCAACGACATGCCAAACAGGCACGCGACGTTGGTTGATTCGAGCAGACCAATGGTGATGACAAGCGTGTCCCCCACGCTCTCCCGCCACTTCGCCGGTATGAACACGCGGCCTTTTGCGTCCAGCATATGTTCAAATGAGCCGATCAGCACGCGCTTTCCTCCTCCGGCAAAAATGCTCTGCGTCCGGGAAACGGAAACCTTCCGACCAAAGGATAGACTTCCCCCAGACACACGATGAGTATACACCACAATCCCCCATTTGTCACCACTTTCATGTATTTTTTGCCTTCTTTTTTTGAATTTTTTGAAAATAAACGTTTGTTTGCTTCAAAACGAGTCGTTTCACCTATGCGCGGGTTTCAGCGCGCCACAAATTGTGGTATACTGTGTGTATCTTCACGCCAGATATGGTGCATTGGTTCAAACGCTGTCGGCAAAACCCGCATAAAAAGCGGATTTCTTCGTTTTTGCGGGGTTATTGCGTTCGGGGGCAACCTTTGTTTCGCAATCATCGCGCCATTGACATTTTTTACGGTTGGAATGGGAGTAGCGCATGGCATCGGATTATACAGTAGACAAGATTAAAATCATGGAGGGGTTGGACGCGGTCCGCATGCGCCCGGGCATGTACATCGGCTCGACGGGACAGCGCGGATTGCATCACCTTCTTTGGGAAATCATCGACAACGCCATCGACGAGGCGGCAAACGGGTATGCCAACGAGATCGGCGTGACCCTGCATAAGGACAACTCCGTCACGGTCGTGGACAACGGCCGCGGAATCCCCGTGCAGATCCATGAGAAGATGGGCGTCTCCGGTGTCGAGGTCGTGTTCACGCAGCTGCACGCGGGCGGAAAATTCGGAAACGATTCCTACGGATATTCCGGCGGTCTCCACGGCGTCGGTGCCTCGGTCGTCAACGCACTTTCCGAATGGGTTGAAGTCGAGGTCGCCACCGACGGCAGGCTCTATCAAATGTGCTTCACGAGCGAAGAGGACGCGACGGGTAAGATCATCTCCGGCAAAGCCGTTGCGCCGCTGGCAGAGGTCGGCCGCACCCGCAGGCAAGGCACCAGCGTGCATTTTTTGCCCGACGAACGGGTGTTTGAGACCATGGAGATGAGCTACGACAGCATCGCCAAGCGGATTCGCGAGCTGTCATACCTCAACCGCGGCACGAAGATGACGCTTTCGGACGAGCGAATTGGACACCAGAAAAAGGTGGAGTACCAATTCAACGGCGGCTTAAGCGACTTTGTAGGTTATCTCAACGGCGACAAGACCCCGCTTTACGAGCCGCCGATCCATTTTTCCGGCACCTCCGGCGGCATCATGGTCGAGGTTGCGCTGCAGCACAACGATGGCTATGCCGACAATATCTTTTCCTATGTCAATAACATCCCCACCACCGAAGGCGGCACGCACGAGACGGGTCTCAAGGCCGCGCTGACCAAGGTGCTCAACGATTACTGCCGCAAGATGGGCTATCTGAAGGACAAGGACGCGCCGCTGACCGGCGAGGATTTCCGCGAGGGGATCACCGCCGTGCTCTCGCTCAAGATGCGCACGATTCAGTTTGAAGGACAGACGAAGACCAAGCTCGGCAATACGGAAGCGCGCCCCGCGGTGGAGAGCGTCGTCATCGAACAGCTCACGCCGTATCTGGAGGATCTCAAGCACGGCGACGTCGCGACCGCAATCGCGGAAAAATCGGTCAAGGCTGCCAAGGTGCGCGAAGCCGCAAGAAAAGCAAAGGCTACCGCGCGTGAGAAGAACAAGCTCGAAAACGCGCCGCTCGTCGGCAAGCTCAGCAGCTGTTCCGGCCGCGATTACAGCAAGAACGAGCTGTTCATCGTCGAAGGAGACAGCGCGGGCGGCTCCGCAAAGCAGGGCCGCGACCGGAAGTTTCAGGCGATTCTTCCCCTGCGCGGCAAACCCCTGAACGTTGAAAAAAAGCGCATCGACCAAGTGTTGCAAAACGAGGAGTTCCGCTCGATCATCACCGCGGTCGGCACCGGCATCGGCGAGGACTTCGACATCTCCTCGCTCAAATACGACAAGATCATCATCCTCTCGGACGCGGATCAGGACGGCGCACATATCCGCGCAATCCTTTTGACGTTTTTCTATCGTTATATGAAGGAACTCGTCACCGAAGGGCATGTCTACATCGGTCTTTCGCCGCTCTACAAGGTGCAAAGGGACACGAAGCACATCTATTGCTATGACGACGAAGAGCTCCGCGCCGCAACGAAAGCCCTCGGCAAGGGTTATACGATCCAGCGCTATAAGGGTCTAGGCGAAATGAATCCGGAGCAGCTGTGGGAAACGACCATGAATCCCGAAGGGCGCGCGCTCGTCCGCGTGACCATCGAGGACGCGGCGGACGTTGAGCATCTTGTGACCGTGCTCATGGGCGACAAGGTGCAATCCAGAAAAGAGTATATTTTCGAAAACGCGGACTTCAATAAAAACGCGAGTGTGATGTTTGAAAAGCTGAAAGATTAGTTTTTTCATCTGTGCTTGTGTTAGATTCGATTTTTAGACCAAACGATTGCTGAATAAGGAATTTGTATATGCCGAAAGAACCCGTACAACTCAAGCTGGAGAAAATCATCCAGCGCACCATGGATGAGGTCATGCACCAGTCCATGATGCCTTATGCCGAGCACGTCATCCTTGAGCGCGCGCTTCCGCGCGTGGAGGATGGCCTCAAGCCCGTGCAGCGGCGCATCCTCTACACCATGCTGGAGCTGAGCCTCACCCCCGACAAGCCGCACCGAAAGAGCGCGCGCATCGTCGGCGATTGCCTGGGCAAATATCACCCGCACGGGGATAGCTCCGTGTATGACGCAATGGTGCGCATGGCGCAGCCATACAACATGTGCGTGCCTCTGGTCGACGGCCACGGAAACTTTGGCAGCGTGGACGGGGACAGCGCGGCTGCGATGCGCTATACCGAAGCGCGCATGACGGAAGCCGCGATGCAGCTTCTGCGCGACATCGAAAAAGACACCGTCAGCTTCTCGTTTAACTTTGACGACACACTCAAGGAGCCGGATCTGCTGCCGGGGCGCTTCCCGAACCTGCTCGTCAACGGCGCCAGCGGCATCGCGGTGGGTCTCGCCACCAACATCCCCCCGCACAACCCCGTGGAAGCAATCAACGCCGTCATCGCGGTGATGGACAATCCGCGCATTCCGCTCGAAGAGCTGATGCAGATCATACCCGCGCCGGACTTCCCCACGGGTGGTTTTTTACTGGAATCCTCCGAGGTGGAGCAGGCCTATCGCACCGGTCGCGGCAAGATCTACATGCGCGCCAAGACACATTTCGAAGAGCAGAAGAACGGCAAGACGCTGATCGTCATCACCGAGCTGCCCTTTCAGGTCAACAAGGCCAACATGCTCGAAAAAATCCTCGCGGTCAGTCAGGAAAAAAAGGCGATGTTCTCCGGGATCGCGGATATCCGCGACGAGAGCGACCGCACCGGTATGCGTGCCGTCATCGAGATCAAAAAAGACGGAGACCCGGAGCGCATCCTCCAATATCTCTTTAAGTATTCCGATCTGCAGATGACGTTTGGCGTCAACATGGTCGCCATCGCGAGCGGAAAACCGCAGCAGATGAACCTCAAGCAGATCATCGCGCACTACATCCGCCACCAGCGGGATGTGGTCACGCGGCGCACGCAGTTCGAGCTGGACGCGGCGCTTCGCCGAGAGCATATCTTGGCGGGGCTCATGATCGCGGTGGACAATCTCGACGCGGTCATTGCATTGATCCGCGCGAGCAAATCGCCCAAGGAAGCGCGCGAAGGTCTGATGAAGACATTCTCGCTCTCCGAGGTACAGGCGCAGGCGATCCTCGATCTGCGTCTCCAGCGCCTGACCAATATGGAACTGGTCACCATCAAGCGCGAATACGCCGAAGTGGTTCGCCTGATTGAGGAGCTTCGCGGCATCCTCGCGAGCGAGAAGAAGCTCCTTGCGCTGATTAAGAAAGAACTCACCGAGATTCGCGAACAGCTCGCAGTCTCGCGCAGGACGACATTTGTCGCCTGCGAGGACGCGCCCATCGACGAAGGGGACGATTTAGCTATCGTGGAAGACGTCACAATCTGCGTCTGCGAAGGCTTGAAGATTCGGCGTATGCCAAGCAGGGTCTTCTCGCTCGCGGCAATTTCGGAGGATAAGCCGCTATTCGTGCTTGAAACCCAGTCCAACAAGCGCATCCGGCTCTTCACAGACCAAGGCGCACTGCTCTCCCTCGCGGTGGAGGAGATTCCGGAAACCCGCGCGACTACGCGCGCGGCAAATCTCGCCTCCCTCCTGCCGTTTGAGAAGAACGAGAAGATCATCGCGCTCTATTCCGACGAGGAGGAAGGTGACTATCTCTTCTATCTGCGCGACGGAAACGTCAAGCGTACGCCCGCGTCCGAATACCGCGTGCGGGTCAAACGCACGGCGGCGGTGGCGCTGCGGGACAAAGACCGCGTGCTCAGCATCGAAAAATATGAGCCGAAATCGATCCTCATGGTCACCAAGCTCGGCATGAGCATCCGCTTTGCCGCGGACAGCATCCCCGCAATGGGTCGCGTCTCCGGCGGCGTGAAGTGCATCAAGCTCGACAAAGGCGACGACGTGATCTATGCCGCGCTCGTACCCGACGAAGCCGAGGTGCTGACCATCACGGACAAGGGCTTTGGCAAGCGCTCGCCGATGTTTGACTACGATCTGCAGGGCAGAAACGGTAAGGGTCTCAAAACCTTCGACCTCAAGAAAAACGGCTCCAACGGCACCTGCATCTCCGTGGTCGCGGTGCTGTCCGAGCAGAAGGCGCTCACCCTCGTGCAGCGACACGGAACGCGCACGGCGATTCAAACCGGCGAGGTTCGCATCGAACCGCGCGCGGGCAAGGGTAATATGCTCGTTGCCGTCGTGCTGGACGACGACGTGGTTGGGGTTGAATAGTCCAGCAATAGTTTGCGCACAGATAGGCACTCACCCAAAGCGGGCGGGTGCCTTTTTTCGGCTCTGCGTCAATCGTTGGGGTAGAACGATAGACTAAGTGAGAAACGACTCTCCGTCAATCGTTGGGGTAGAACGATAGACTAAGTGAGAAACGACTCTGCGTCAATCGTTGGGGTGGAGCGTAAATTAAGAAAAACTCAAACATAATCATGTGTTCGTTTGATATTTCACATTTTATCGTGGTAATTTCCATATAATTTCGTGGTATAATCTGCCGAAAACTATCATTTTGGGAGGAACTATGAATTTCGCAAAACGCCTCGTCGCCATCCTGTTGCTTGCAGCGCTTTTCTTCACCCTGTCCGCTTGCTCCGGTACTAGCGAAAATATCTACGGTGTCACCAACGCAACCACCCCGCTGGACACCGCAAGCCAGAGCGATGTCACCCTGGGGGTGGCATACCGCAATGACTTTTTCGGGTACCAGTGCGTCCTGCCGAGCGATTGGTATGTGCTCAACGCGGATGAACTCGATCAGATGTTAGGCATAGCCAAAGACGCGATGGGCGAAGGCGACGCGAGCGACGTCATCAAAAAATCGCTCGACGACGGCACGTCAACCATGGACTTTTACGCGATTTCCGGCAGCGGCACGCAGACAATGAACATCGCTCTGGGCAAATTAACGCCCCTTCAGCGCTTGCTCACGGAAAAGCAGCTTCTGGAGGCTTCCATCCCGCTGCTGAGGACCGGGTTGGAGGATATGGGCGCTACGAACATCACCTACACCAACGAGACGGTCACCATCCTGGGCAAAGAACATGCGGCGACTTTTGTATCGGCAGAGCTTCAAGGCGTTACGCTGAACGAGCGCATTTGCCCGATTCTCAAAGGATCCTATCTTTCGACGATTACGATCGTAGATATCGCTGGCAACTCCGTGGATGATGCGCTTGCCTATTTCCAGCCCATCGACTGATGTACACGTATTCCAGCAAAAACGAGCTGCCTTGATCCGGCAGCCCGTTTTTTGTTGCACAAGTTGTAATAAATAGTAGTGGTTTTACCGCTTGCCAAGGATCAGTCTGCTGAGCAAAATCAGGATACACGCGCCGCCGACCGCGATAAAAAACCCACCGATCGACCAGACATTGCCGGAGCCGATGCCCGCATAGTCCGCCAGCCACCCGCCGACCACTGCGCCCGCGACGCCAACGATGATGTTACGGATGATACCGCCCTTGCCTTTCATGATCTTGCTGGCGAGCCAGCCGATAAGCGCACCGATGATCAGCCACCCAAGTAAATTTAACATAAGATCCAATCCTCCTGTTTTTATATTCTTGACTCTTTCATGAAATCGTTCGAGTTACTCGTTTTTTGTTGTGTCCGGCGCGGGTGAAGGTGTATCGCTTTGCGCCACTGTCTTCTTTTTGAAAAACACGCGGAAGATCACGTTTGCGACCGCCGCAATCACAGGTCCAAGAATCATGCCCGCGCCGCCGAAGAAGATCAGCCCGCCGACCGACGCAAGCAGCGTAATCCACGGAGACACTCCGATGCTTTTGCCCGTAATGATGGGATCGAGTATCATGCGGAGCACGACCATCGCGATATATGTCGCGCCGACACAAATCGCCATATGCGGATTTTTCGAGATCAACGCGATAATCGCCCACGGAACAAACACGATGCCGCTGCCAATCACGGGCAGGAGATCCAGCAGACTGATCACCAGCGCGATCAGCGGAGACCACCAGCCAAGGCCGGTGACCAGCATGCCGATGGTGACGACCATGAAATTGACCCCGAACAGGATCAACTGCGCTTTTCCGAAGCCAAGCGCCGCGTGGCCGAGCTCCTTGAGCGCCGCAAGCACGCGTTGCTTTGTTTCCGATTTTTGTTCGCTATTCTGTTTGCCGTCCAGTTTTTGTTCCATGTTCACTCTTTCTGCTTTGTGTTTCCATTCACTTGCTATCACCAAATTATAGCTGAAAATCCTCTTGCGTACAATCAAAAACGTGTGCAAATCGTGATTAACACACAAAAGAGGAGGCTCCCCTCCTCTTTTGTGTCCGATTAAAGTCTGTTATCTGCGCACGATGCGATAATATGTTCTCGCGGTCACACGATAGATCGCAAAATACAGCAGCGAAAATGCCAGCAGTGTGCCTCCGATGCAAGTCAGCACCAGTCCCCAATCGTAAAGCATGAATAAGCGCAGCATCCAGGCCATGAGTTTGGACGCAAAGAGCATATGCAGCGCGGTTGCGGCCAGCGGCAGGAAGAACACCCAAAGCACCTGAGCGTTGATGGTCTGCCTCACCTGCTCATCGTCCATGCCGACTTTTTGCAGAATTTCGAAACGCTCCTTGTCCTCGAATCCCTCCGTAACCTGCTTGAAATAGAGAATCAACACGGCGACGGCGAGGAACAGCACCGCGAAGAACGCCCCGAGGAACAAAAGCCCGCCGTAGAATCCGTAGCCATCCTCAATCGCAGAATAGTAATCGGAAACGATCAGATTCGGCGTTTCGGAGAAGGACAAGCTGTATTGATCCCGCAGCGCCTGCACAAACGCGATGCGGTTTTCGTTCGTGCCCGCGATATCGAAGCGATAGCTTCCATCGTAGAAGATCAGCGTCGGCACTTGCGTAAACTCGCTCTCCGGCCAAACAAAGTTGCTCCGGCGGAACTCCTCCCCTTCCGGCAGCTCGTAGATGAGCTTTGTCTTGTCCGCGGAAAGAGAGACGTTGTTCTGCGCCGCGATGCGATTGAGCGTCGCGTCATAGTCGACGATCTGCTGTGTCGTCGCGGTTTGCGGCACATAGACCTGCGCATCAAAGGGATACATGGCGCGTGTCATCCCCTCGCTGCCGAGATAGAGCGAGAGCGTGCCGGAGACGGTGACCACCAGCATCGTCGAGAGGATGCAGATCGTGGCGAGTCCCCGCGCGTTTTGCCGCATCCGGTGGAACATGCCGGAGATGGTCACAAAGTGATTCGGCTGATAATACAGGCTTTTTTTCATGCGCAGCAGCTTGAGCACGACGATGCTGCCGCAGAGAAAGAGCAGGTAGGTCGCGAGGATAACCGCGATGGCAAGCGGGAAGAAGAGCCCAAGCGCGATCCCCGGCACCTCCGTCGTCCAGGCGAAATAGTACGCACCGACCAAGAGGATCAGGCCGACCAGCGCCAGCGGCAGGAGGCCTTTCTTGTCCTTTTCCCCGCTCTTTTCGCTGGAGAGCAGCGCAATCGGGCTTGCCAGATGCATACGGATGATATTCACCACCGTGGTAACGAGAAAGACGACAAAAAACAACGCGATCATCAACCCGTAGGCGATCAGCGGAATGGAGAACGAGCTGCCCGGTATCGCATGGATGAGCTTCATCAGTAGCAGAAATAAAAGCCGCCCGAACACCAGAGCAATGGCAATCCCGCAGGCGAGCCCGCCGCCGAAGACGAATGCGCTTTCCCAAACGAGCACGCGGCCGACGTGTCGCTTGTCCATGCCGAGTATCCCGTAGAGTCCAAATTCCTTCTTTCTGCGCTTGATCAGAAAATTGTTGATGTACAGCATAAAGAAGAAGGTAAACAATGCGTATACCACGAGCCCGAACCCGAACACCGCCCTTGCCGTATCGCCGCTTGGCGTATTCGTCAGCCCTTTGGAGAAGAGCAATCCGGCGATCAGCAGGAACACACCGCTCATCACCGCGGTTGCGACAAGATACGGCAGGTAGGTGAGCTTGTTCCGGCGCACATTGCTCAGCGCAAGACGAAAATAAAAGAATTTACGCATGTGCTTTGCCTCCCGTTTGGGGGAAGAAAGCAGCGAAAGAGCGTTTACGCAATGTCGCCACCCCCCAGAATCGAAAGGTTTGCCACGATTCGGTCGAAGAACGCGCGGTTGCCCTCTTCTCCGCGATACAGCTGGGAAAACAGCGCGCCGTCGCTGATGAACAGCACGCGGGAGGCGAAGCTCGCCGCCATCGCGCTGTGCGTCACCATCACGATGGTTTTGCCGATCTCGTGCAGGTCGGTGAGCTGCCCCAGCAGACTTGCGGACGCCTTGCTGTCCAGCGCGCCGGTGGGTTCGTCCGCGAGCAGGATGCGCGGATCGGTAATCACCGCCCGGGCGATTGCCGCACGCTGCTTCTCTCCGCCGGAGACTTCAAATGGGAATTTGTTCAGCAGTTGCGTGATACCGAGTTGCCGCGCAACCGGAAGCAGGCGTTCCTCCATCTCTCGCACCGGCGTTTGCATCAGCACCAGCGGCAAGAGAATATTGTCCTTGATCGAGAACGTATCCAGGAGGTTAAAATCCTGAAACACGAAGCCGAGGTGCTTTCTGCGAAACTCGGAGAGATCGCGATCCGGAATGGAAGAGAAGCTCACGCCGTCCAAAAGGACGTCCCCCGTCGTTGGTTTGTCCAGCGATGCAAGGATGTTGAGCAGTGTGGTCTTTCCGCTGCCGGAAGCTCCCATGATGGCGACAAATTCGCCTTCGATCACCTCGAAGTTCACGCTCTTGAGTGCGACGCACTGCCGCATGCCGAGCTTGGTATTATAGACCTTACCCAGCGCTTTTACTTGAAGAAGAGACACGGGTTTTCCTCCAATATTTGATTGATGCAGCTATTGTACGAAAAAACCGTATGGACAAACCATCGAAGCGCCTTACAATTCCGTGCGCCAAACTTACGGTTTTGTCACTTTTGATTGCTTCTCATCGCGGATTCGTCCCTCACTGCTTCCGGTGCTTCTGTACGTTTATTACCGCCGGCAAGTCTACTTCACATCTGCGCGAACTCGTCCAGCACGGGGAAAAGCAGCGAAACGCGCGTTCCTTTGCTCAACTCGGAGCGCACCTCGACGCGAATGCCGAGCGCGTCCGCCGCACGGCGCACAAGATAGAGCCCGATGCCGCTTGCGCGCGTATCCATCCGCCCGTTGTAGCCCGTATATCCTTTTTCAAAGATGCGCGGCAGATCCTCTTTTCGGATGCCGATGCCGGTGTCCTCGACGACGAGCGACTGCCTGTCCATAGAGATGCGCACGCCGCCAGAATGCGTATATTTCACGCTGTTGGAGAGGAGTTGGCAAAGGATGAACTCCAACCACATGCGATCGCACGGAATGTCCTTGGCAAGTGGTTCGATCTGCACGGATAGCTTGCTGTAGACAAACAGAAGCGAATATTTCTTGACCGCCGCGCGCGCAATCTCATTGAGATCGCACCGCTCGATGACGAGATCACTTGCAATGTCGCCGAGTTTCACAAACTTTAGCGCGAGGTCGGCGTATTGATCCACCTTGAAGAGCTCTTGCCGCAACAGCTTTGCCTGTTCTTCGTTTGCGGCGTCCAGCAGCAGGCGCATCGCCGAGATCGGCGTCTTGATCTGATGCACCCAGAGTGTATAGTACTCCCTTTGCTCCTCTTGCTGGCGCAGACTCTCGGTCCGGAGCCGCTCATTTTCCCGTGTCAGCGCACGGATCACGTCGTCATAATCTTTTCCCAGGCTGTCGATTGGCTCCGGCAGCTCGCGCGGGAGGAGCTCTATGTGCTCGGCAAGTTTTGCCATGCGCCTCCGGCTCCTGCGGTATCGCGCGCCGTCAGCCAGTAGTATGCAGATAAATGCAAAGCTGATCAGCACGCAAGCATAGCGCACGTAGACCGTCTCCTGCCGCGCAAGAAAGCCCAGCAGGAGGATGATGCATACGCTCAGCACATAGAGCAGAAGCAGCGCCCGCCGCGAAGCAATATAATCCAACAATTTTCTCATATGCACCTTCTATCGACACAGTCAAACAAAATCAGCCAGCGAAACAGTCAAGCCTGCAAAGAGGCATTATGCTTCAAGCGAATACCCTTGCCCTTTGTGCGTTTTGACGCAGTCGCCAAGCCCCGCCTCCGAGAGGGTTTTACGCAGGCGGTTGACGTTGACGGTGAGCGTGTTGTCGTCCACAAACTCGTCGCTGTCCCATAATTTGAGCATCAGCTCTTCGCGGCTGACGATTGCGCCGCGCTTTTCCAGCAATGCGATGAGAATCCGGCTCTCGTTCTTCGTCAAGTCCCGCTTGGCGTCTCCGAATAGGATGCTGGAGGTTGCTGCGTCAAATTCCGCGCCGAGAAAGAGCAAGCGCGCGCCCGCTTCATAATCATATGCGCGCCGGAGCATCGCCTGCACTTTTGCAATCAGCAGCTCCATCGCGACGGGCTTTGCGATGTAGTCGTCCCCGCCCATGTTGACCGCCATGACCACGTCCGCCGTATCCGCGCGTGAGGAAAGAAATACAATCGGCGTCTTGGAGTGCCTTCGAATCCGTTCGCACCAATAATAGCCATTATAATAGGGAAGCGAGATGTCCATGATGACCAGCTGTGCGTTCGACGCGGCAAACTCCTCGTCAATTCGATCAAATGCACGCGCAATGACCGCATCAAAGCCCCAGCTGTTGAGGCTCTTTGCCACCTCGTTTGCGATGATCTCGTCGTCTTCGACTATTAAAATGCGAATCATATGATCTCCTCGCTTTCATGCGCCAGTGTATGAACTATATAATACACCTAGTTTCTAATTCTGGCAAGCGCAACAAAGCCCGCGCGTGTCGCGCGGGCTCTGTCCATCGACAAAGTCCTTCGTCCTTTGCCGATGGATTTTTACTGTGTGAAAAAAACACCGCTTTGCGGTATTTTCTACAAATCCGGCGAATGAATCGCCGGATTTGATTGAAAATGGGGGATTTGCGAACCCCCATGCCCCCTGATAAGGTTTGTCGATAAGCTGAGCCCGCGCGTGTTGCGCGGGCTTTTTTCCGGTTCGTCTCTTGCAAACAATACGTTTAGATTCGAACGATAGGAAGCGAAAGTTTCGCGCCCATCGTCGTATCCGCGCCATAGTTGAACTTCGGCGCGCGCTCAAACGCATACGCGAGGCCATACCGGCTTGGCTCATAGCGCGCATAGGCACGCTGCGCCGCGTCGATCGCCACGCAGAACGCATCCTCGTCCTCATACGGCTCGGTCTGAAAATAGAGCATCTCACAGGGTTCGAGATCGATCAGCTCATAGCCCGCGGGCACCTTCTTTGCGTCGTAATCCGCCGGCAGCTCGACCCCCGCGCCGACCGCGCTGGTGCCGGGTTTGACGAGATGGCGCGGCAGCTCGACAAGCCCACTGATATCCAGCTTTTCGGGGATGCTGTTGAGCAGACCCGTCCATTCACAGCCCTTCTCCTCGCAAAACGACCAGTAGTCCGTCGCCAGCTCGCTTCGAAGCAGCATGAGTTTTCGTTTCGGGCGGCTGACGGTTGTCACCGTGCAAAGAATCGCTTCACGCGTTTCCTGTTGTTCCATCTGGGATTCCTCCTTTTGTTGTTGCAGAAACGTCAGATACGAGCGCACGGGGCTTTGGATGAACAGCGGGATCGGCACCGGGTCTTTTCGATAGCTCTGTGGTTGAACCCGAAACATCTTGAAGAAGGCGCGGCTGAATCCCTCGTGGCTGTCAAACCCCGCATCGAGCGCAATTTCCAGAACCGCGTCTCTTGAGGAAAGCAACCGCTCGCTGCTCTTTGAAAGACGCACGGCGCGCAGATAGTCCCCGACCGACCGCTCCGTGAGCTCCCGAAACAGCCGCTCCGCATGGCGCGGAGAATATCCGCTCTGTTGATATGCATCCTCAATCGTGAAGTCGGGATCCGTAAACCGCTCGGCAATCGCATCCTGCATGCGTTGTACCGTTTCGATCTTCTCCAAATCGCGCTGTTTGCCGCTTTCGGCACAGCGATAGATGGAACTTTGTGTCCATCCGGAGTCCTCTGTATTCACTTGCGTCGTTGTTCTGCGTTTCATGGCTAGAGTATACCTTCCTCTTGCGCTCTCGCTCTTGACAAATACGGACAACTTTGCGCGTTGTTCCCCATGACGTGATGCGCCCGTTCACGAAGCCGCGGAATGCGTGGCATACGATCTTTATGCACACAAGACTAATTTTTGCATAAGAAGTTTGCCCTTTTGTCCGTGCTTTCAGTCTTTTTGCACTGAATAAATATACTATATATTCTCCCGCGCGCCGTTGACAGTAGCATACGCGAGCGAATAGGATTACATCAGCGGTTTTGTAGCGTAATACTGCGCCAAAGCCGAGAAACCGGAGGAAGGCACATGCGTATCCTGATCATCAACCCCGGCGCCACCTCGACAAAAATCGCCGTATATGAAGACGAAACAGAGGCGTTCTCCGCCTCGATTTCCCATACGCAGGAACAACTATCAGGGTTTCCGCACGTCATCGACCAGCTGCCGCTGCGCGAGGCGCTCGTACGCGAGGCGCTCTTGGCCGCGGGCTATGCGCCAATCGATTTTGACGCCGTTTGCAGCCGCGGAGGCCTCGTGCGGCATATTCCTTCCGGCACCTACGAAATCGACGATGCGGTCATCCACGACATCTACAATCCCCCGTTTGGTGAACACGCCTCCTCGCTCGGCCCTGTGATCGCCCATGCAATCGCATCGGAAGCGAAGATCCCCGCGTTTCTCGTCGATCCGGTTTCGGTGGACGAGATGCAGCCTCTCGCCCGCGTCACGGGACTTTCCGGCATCGAGCGCGAGAGCTTTTTTCACGCGCTGAATCAAAAGGCGGTTGCGCGAAAAGCGGCAAATGACCTCGGCAAACCCTATGAATCACTCAATCTCATTATAGCGCATATGGGCGGCGGCGTCTCTGTCGCGGCACATGAAAAAGGACGCGTGGTGGATGTTTACAACGTCAAGGACGAGGGCAGTTTTTCTCTCGATCGCGCGGGTGGTCTGCCCGTCAACGCGCTGGTCAATCTCTGCTATTCCGGCGTAGGCAAGCAGGATCTCAAGCGCAAGCTCTCGTTTGAAGCGGGTGTTTACTCCTATCTTGGCACGCATGATTTCCGCGAGGTGGAAAAGCGTATGCTCGCTGGCGACGAGAAAGCGACGCTTGTCTACCGCGCGATGGCATATCAGCACGCAAAGGACATCGGCGCCATGGCTGCCGTGCTGCACTTTGACGTGGACGCGATCCTCTTCACGGGTGGCATCGCGCATTCCGAGCGGTTCTGCGCGGAGATCTCCACCTATGTGGAAAAGATTGCGCCAATCTATCGCTACCCCGGCGAGGAGGAGATGCGCGCGCTTGCCCTCGGCGCACTGCGCGTGCTGCGCGGGGAAAAGGCAAGATCGTATTCCGAGACAATACAGGATTTATCGAGAAAATAATATTCAAATACGCTCTTCCGGAGGGTGCATACCTATGAAACTGAAGAAGTTGTTATCAAGGATTAAGTTGATAGCTTCAATGCCTTCTGTTTGGTTGGCTATTATAATTCTGCTTCTTGCTGTAGTTTCCATACTTGTATCAAAAGCTTTATACGAAAATGGGAAAGTGTTTGAATCCTCAGTTTTCTCTAATATTTTTGCGGGTCTCTCAACTGGTTTTATTATCACGATCCTTAGTAATGCAAAATCGCTCTATATTTTAAATTTGCAAAGTAAGCTGAAGTGGTTCCAGCAACTTAGAGAATTAATTCACACGCATTTTTCTAGAATGAAGGAACTTCATAAAGCATATGCAAGCCAAAGTAAAGATTTCTTTGATATTGCCTATGATACCGCAGCAAGTGCAAGCCACGTTAATGAGAGAATTCTTCAAAGCACATTTGATAAAGTCAAATGGTTTGATCCTGTTAAGTATTTTGTTAAGCAATTTCATTATGAACCGATTAAAGATGCGGAGTATTTTGATGAGCTACATGATTTTCTGAATGGATATGGTGAAGAAAGCAATAGACAAAAAGAGGTTTTAAGCAGAGTTGAAGAGGCATCTCGAAAGGTTCAAACTTTGGACAATCATGTATTCAATGAGATGACAATTTTAGAGATTAAAATCGGCAATGCTCTAAAATCAATTATTTAAAACGAACTTTCGTAATACTCTGGTTTGACACCTTAGTGATAGTTGTTTACTACAATCACAAGAATGAATTATTAACAACAAGGAGACACCAACCCATGAAACACACCCTGAATGAGTTTGTCGATCAGGCGCGGGGCTTAAACCTTCGCGTTTCGGTTGCCTGCGCGCATGACACGGAGGTCATCGAGGCCCTGCTCACCGCGCGCAAAAATGGCATCTGCACCGCGCTGCTCTTTGGCAAAGCGGCTGAGATTCACAAAATTTTCGCCTCCCTCGGCGCGGACGAAACGGGATTCACCATCGTCGAGCCCGAAGACGGAAGTGACGTCGCCTGCGCGCACGCTGCGGTTCACGCCGTGGAGTCTGGCGAGGCGGACTATCTCATGAAGGGCATTCTCAACACGACGGATTTCCTCCGCGCGGTGGTGCACTCCGAGCTGCTGACGGGCGGTCTCCTCTCGCATGTGATGATTTTTGAGTTCTCAACCTACCACAAGCTGCTCTACATCAGCGACGGTGCCATGAACCCCGCGCCCGACTACGAGAAAAAGCGCGTGATTCTGGAAAATGCAGCTCGACTTTTGCAGCTGATCGGGTATAATACCATAAACGCAGGTATCCTCAGCGGCAGCGAAGTGGTCAGCGAGAAGATTCCTTCTACCGTGGACGCAAAAATGCTCGCGAGCCTCGACTGGTCGCGCTATAACATGACCGTGTTCGGGCCCGCCGCACTCGATCTTTGCATTAGCCGCGAAGCCTGCGCGCACAAGAAATATACCGCTCCCGGCGCGGGCGATGCGGATCTTTTGATCATGCCGAACTACGAAACCGGCAACGCGTTCGGTAAATCGCTCACCTACTTTGCTCACGCGCGTACGGCAGGCATCGTCCTCGGCGCGCGCTGCCCGATCGTGCTCGTCTCCCGCGCGGATCCCGCGGACGCGAAGCTGACCTCCCTCGCCCTCGGCGCAATCGCCGCGCAGGAAGGAGGCAAAGCATGAGCAAGACACGTCAACTCCTCACAGGAAACGAAGCCATCGCACGCGGGGCATATGAAGCGGGCGTAACCGTCTGCTCCGCCTATCCCGGCACGCCAAGTACGGAGATCTTCGAAAACCTCGCACAATACAAAGACGTGCTTTACGCCGAATGGGCGCCGAACGAGAAGGTCGCCACCGAGGTCGCCTATGGCGCGTGCATCGCAAACGCGCGCTCGCTGACCGCGATGAAACACGTCGGCCTCAATGTCGCGGCGGATCTCGTGTTCACCGCCGCCTACAACGGCGTTGGAGCGGGGTTTGTGATCGTGACGGCGGATGATCCGGACATGCATTCCTCGCAAAACGAGCAGGACAACCGCCGCTATGCGCAGTTTGCCAAGATCCCGCTCATTGAGCCGGCCGATTCGCAGGAGTGCAAGGACTTCATGAAGGAAGCCTACGACATCTCCGAGCGGTTTGATATCCCGGTGCTGTTTCGCACCACCACGCGCGTGAGCCACAGCAAGAGCCTCGTCAGCTTTGGCGAGCGGGAGGAGCAATCCCCCGCGCGCTACGTGCGCAATATTCCGAAGTTTGTCTGCACGCCCGGCAATGCGCGCAGGCACCGCCCGGAGCTGGAAGAAAAGCTCAAAGCAATGGAGGCCTACGCCAACGTAAGTCCACTCAACAGCATGGAACTAAACGGCGGCAAGATCGGCGTGCTGTCCGCCTCGATTGCCTACCAGTACGCAAAAGAGGTCTTCCCGGCGGATACGTCGTTCCTTAAGCTTGGCTTTACGTGGCCGCTCCCGCTCGATCTGATCCGCACGTTTGCCTCCAATGTGGAGACGCTCTACGTTGTGGAGGAGCTGGAACCGTTTATGGAAGAACAGCTCAAAGCCGCGGGTATCCCCTGCATCGGCAAACAGGTCATCCCGCCGATGTTTGAGCTGAATCCCGAAATCGTGCGCCGCGGGGTCTTCGGAACCGAGCCGGAGGTGGCAACGCTCGCGCTCGATATGGTGCCGCGCCCGCCCGCGCTCTGCCCCGGCTGCCCGCACCGCGGATTTTTCTATGTGCTGAGCAAACGGAAGGATTTCGTGATCTCGGGCGATATCGGCTGCTATACGCTGGGCTATGCAGCTCCCCTCTCCGCGATGGACACCTGCGCCTGCATGGGCGGCGGTTTCTCCCTCGGCATGGGTATGGCCAAGGCGTTTGCGCAGCAGGGCATCACCGACAAAAAGGTGTTCGGCGTGGTCGGAGACTCCACATTCTTCCACAGCGGGCTTACCGGCGCGGTCGAAATCCTCTATAATAAAGGCAACATGATCCCCTGCGTGCTCGATAACTCCATCACCGGCATGACGGGACATCAGGATAACCCCGGCACGGGCTTCACGCTCGAAGGTGAAATCGCAAGCAAAATCGCAATCGAAGACGTGCTGAAAAGCTTTGGCTATGGCAATGTCATCATTGTTGACCCGCAGGATCTCAAGGCGATGCAGAAGGCCGTGGACGACGCGCTCGCGAGTACCGTCCCCGCCGCAATCATCGTCAGAAGACCGTGCCTTCTCATCAAACGCCTCAAGCACGACGTCGGCAAGTGCGTGGTGGATCGGGAGAAGTGCCGCGGCTGCAAGGTCTGCCTGAAGGTTGCCTGCCCCGCGCTGCACATGGTAGACGGCAAGACCGAGATCGATCAAACGCTCTGCGCCGGCTGCAAAGTCTGCGCACAAGCCTGCCCCTTTGGGGCAATCTCCCGCATCGGCGAACAGAAAGGAGAATGACAGATATGGCAAACTTTACCGGAAAAAGCATTCTCATCTGCGGCGTCGGCGGGCAGGGCACCCTGCTCATGAGCAAAACCCTCACCGCTGGCCTCGTCGACGCGGGCTACGATGTCAAGATGAGCGAAGTACACGGCATGGCGCAGCGCGGCGGCTCCGTCTCCACGCAGGTGCGCTATGGCGAGAAGGTCTATTCGCCCATCATCGGTCGCGGAGAGGCGGATGTTCTCATCGCGTTTGAATCGCTTGAGGGCGCACGCTATTCCGATCTTTTAAAGGTCGGCGGTACCGCGCTGATCAACGACTACGAGGTCATGCCGCTGCCCGTTTCCAGCGGGGCCGCGGAATATCCCAAGAATATCTACGAGGAGATGCGAAAGTCGTTTGACCTGAGGGTCATCCCCGCGAGCACCATCGCAAAATCGCTCGGCAACATCCGCTGCACCAACATCGTGCTGCTTGGCGCGCTTGTGCGTGCGTTCGGGCTGGATGCAATCGACTGGAACGCCGCGCTGACTGCGTCCGTCCCGCCAAAGGCGTTGGAGTTGAATCTCAAAGCGTTTGACGCGGGTTATCAGTATGTAGGCTAATTTACCCCGCGTTTGCGCGGATTTATCTGAGAGGAAGACAGACATGGTATCAAAAGACATGCTCAAACTGGGGCGCGTGCGCTCCGCCATCCGCGAGCTCTTCGAGTTCGGGCGCAAGCGCGCGGCAATCGTTGGCGACGCGAACGTCTACGATTTCTCCATCGGCAACCCTTCCGTTCCCCCGCCCGCCGCGCTCACGCAAGCAATGGTCGATCTGCTGTCCTCGTGCGATCCTTCCACGCTGCACGGCTATACCAGCGCGCCGGGGGCTTTGGAAACACGCGACGCCATCGCGGAAAACCTCAATCTTCGCTATGGCACGTCCTTTACCCGCAGAAACCTCTACATCTCCTGCGGGGCCGCCGCAGCGCTTACCTCCATCCTGCGCGCGTTAACGGTGGACAGAGCCACCGAGTTCGTCGCCATCGCCCCGTATTTTCCGGAATATGGCTGCTTTGCTTCCACCGCGGGCGGAACACTTGTTGTGGTGGAGCCGGACATGAAACACTTTCAGATTGACTTTGCGGCGCTGGATGCCGCAATCAACCTGAATACGCAGGGAGTCATCATCAATTCTCCCAACAATCCCTCCGGTGTGATCTATTCGGAGGAGACCATCCGCACGCTCGCTGTGCTGCTCACGCAAAAGAGTGAACAATTTGGGCATCCGGTCTATCTGATCTCGGACGAGCCCTACCGCGAGCTGAATTATACGGATACGCCCGTTCCGTTCGTGACGAACTATTACGCCGCGAGCATCGTATCGTATTCCTATTCCAAGAGCCTCTCTCTACCCGGCGATCGCATCGGCTATGTGCTTGTGAGCAATGAGATGCCGGATTTTGACGATGTGTATGACGCAATCGCGGGCAGCGCGCGTGTGCAGGGTTATGTCTGCGCGCCCGCACTGTTGCAAAAGGCCATTACGCGCGCCGCACAGATGAACCTGATGCCGGATCTTTCGAGTTATCGCAAAAATCGCGACGCGCTCTATGAAGGACTGTCCGCATTCGGTTATCGCTGCATGCCGCCGGACGGCGCGTTCTATCTATTCCTCGAAGCACCGGGCGGCGATGGAGACGCCTTTGCCGAGGCGGCAAAAGAGGAGGATATCCTGATCGTCTCCGGCAGAAGCTTCGGCTGCCCCGGCTATGTGCGGATCGCCTACTGCGTCGCGTATGATACCATCATCAAAGCCCTGCCGGGGTTCGGTCGGCTCTACGATCGGTTTTGCAAATAGTATTTTCTGAAGAACAAATACCGATTTTGAACGCAACAGCGCCGCGGGTCACCCCGCGGCGCTTGTGTTTTCATATGCTTGTTTTGTTCTTCGCTAGAGTCTCCAGTTCTTTAAAAAAGCCTGTGCGCGCTCCTCCTGCGGCGTTTGCAGTACCTGCGCGGTCTCGCCCAGTTCCCCGATCTTGCCGTCGTCGAGCACCAGCACGCGCGTGGAAAGCCGCATCGCTTGCAATGGCGCATGGGACGAGAACACCAGGGTACATCCCGTCTGCTCCACATAGTCGAGTATCGCATACTCGATCCGCTCGATCGCCGAAATGTCAACGCTTGCGGTCGGCTCGTCCAGCAGCAGGAGTCTGCGCGGTTTTGCGAGCACGCGCGCCAGAGCCATGCGCTGCGTTTCCCCGCCGGAGAGGCGGTTTGCGCGCGCTTTGCCAAGATGCAGAAGCCCCACGCGTTCCAGCGCGGCCTCCGCACACTTTGTCTTGTCCCGCTGTCCCTCCAGCGCAAGTTCAACATTCTGGAGCACGCTTCGATCAAACGCGTACGGCTGCTGAGGCAGATAGCCGATCTCCCCGCGTCGCAATTCCGGCAAGTGGATTTCCCCCGCTTCCGCACGCAATACGCCCGCAAGCAGGCGAATCAGCGTGCTCTTGCCGCTGCCATTCGCGCCGATGATCGCGAGGCGTTCGCCCGCCTGAATCGTCAGCGCGGGAATATCGAGCACGATACGCTCGCCGTATCGTTTCTGTACATGAAGCAATTCTATCATATGCCGACGCTCCTTTGCAGCAGATGCGCCACCACATTGACGAACAACGAGAATAGTAGCAACAGTATGCCAAGCGCAAGCGCATAGGAGAAGTTGCCCATGTTGGTATACATCATGATCGCGGTGGTCATGACGTTGGTCTTGTAGGCAATCGCGCCGCCAACCATTGAAACCGCGCCGACCTCCGCCATCGCGCGGCCAAAGCCGAGCAGATAGGACGACACCAGCGCATATTTTCCTTCGTTGAGCGTCAAAAGAAACGTTTTCCCACGCGAAAGGCCGAGGCCGTGCGCGCTTTCGCGGATGCCGTCTGTCAGCGGACGCATGGCGGTCTCCATGCTGCCTGCGATGATCGGCGTGATCAGCAGAACCTGAGCCGTGACCATCCCCGCGACGGTGAAGAGCAGCTTCAGCCCCCGCAGAGGCCCTGTGCCGGAAAAAAGCAGATAACACACCAGCCCGCAGACCACCGGCGGGAGCCCCATCAACGTGCGATTGAGTATGACGAGCCAGCGCCGCCCCGGAAACCGCGCGAGCGCGAGAAACACGCCATACGGCGCCCCCAAAAGGAGCGCCGTACAGGAACTGAAGAACGTCATTTGCAGCGTTACCGTTACGATGCTTGTCAGGAGCGGATCCCCCGCAAGCAGCAGGTTCAGCGCACGCGAAAAGGCGCTGTCCATTCCGGCTTAGCCCACCGCGCCGCCGCTGGCGGAGAACGCAAGGAATGTCGCCTTATCCGAAAGGATATAGCCGTCCATTTCGTTTGCCATCGTCAGGCAGACGCCCATTCCCGCATTGCTGGAAAGATACCATTCGCTATAGGCAGCAACGCTTGCCGCGTCGGTCGTGATGCCAAGCGATTCCGGCCAGAGGGAGACCTCTTTCGTGTGCGTACCGCTCCCGTCTCCGCGCGAGACGAACGGGAACTTGCCCTCCGCAATCCGCGCAAAGGCTTCCTTCACGCTGCCCGCTTCGGCGCACTTGGCGGGATCGCTCACGGGGCCTACCAGCACAAAGTAGTTATACATAAACGTCAGGCGCTCAGTGTCATAGCCACTGACCATCTTTGCGTATCCATCCGTAATGAACTGCTCTTCCTGCGTCTTGCTGTGTACAAGGATCACGTCCGCGTTGCCCATGGTCGCGGCTGCAATCGCCTTACCGGTTCCCGCAGCGGAAACCTCGACTTCGTAGCCGTATTTGCTCTCAAAAGCGGGCAGCAGGTAGTCGAGCAGTCCGCTATCGTTAACCGAGGTGGTCGTGGAAAGACGAATGGTCTTTGTGGCGTCCGTCGCCTGATGGATATCCCCCGCAAACTCAGGCTTCCCTTCCTTGAGGGTGAAGAGCGCTTCGCCGTACTCCGCAACGCCGAACTCACCGATCAGCTTGGCCGCTTCGTCGCTCATGAGCCAGTCGATGAACGCCGCAGCTCCCGCGGTGTTGATCGCAACTCCACTGACCGCTTTACCGTCCGCATCCTTGAAGGGCGCCGCGTCGTTCACCGCGAGTACGGAGTAGTTGTTGATCATGTCTTCGTCCTGCTCCAGCAGGATTTTGATGCCGAGACCTTCCTCGCCGGTCAAAGCCGGCACTTCCTCCGTCTCGGTGGCTTCGGTCTGAATCGATACCGTCGTCGCGTCCGCCGGGGTAACGAGAGCTGCCTCCGGCTTTGCGCATGCAATTGCGGCAAAGGCGAATGAGACAGATAAAAAGACGAGGCAAATACGTTTGATCATGATTATCTCCTCCATTTTATACAAGGAAAATCACGCGACCTCTCGTTTTACACCCGCCGTGTGTTCTCGGTTCCATCCCCTTTGCAAGCATGGCAGGCAAACCCGTTACCGGGATTACCCATTGGCCGGCGCAACCTGTAAAAACAGGCCGCGAAGGCTCGGGAATTTTCCTTGCGTATTTCGTTTTGATTGGTTCCGCCCGTTTCCAATGCCGAAACGAAGGATCTGCCGCGCAAAAAAATCTCATGCAATTGGATCAAGCTTCGCCTAGATGCTATTATTTCACAGGGCATCCGCGTTGTCAAACACGTCCGTCTCACCGATACTCCCGCGTGGCATTCGCTTGAGCGCCTCCGCCGAGAGTTCGCGAATATGCGCCGCGCACTCCTGCGTCACAAGCAATTCCCGCGCAATGCGCGGCGTGTCATAGGGTTTGCTCGCATACGCCGGATCCAGATAGATCAGTTTTGTTTGGCGGCTGGTTTGCAGCGCGTCCTCTCTGCACATAATCTCGCTGTAACGGCTTATATTTTCCGCCTCGCTTGCGAGTCTCGCGCGCCGCGCCTCGCGCCGCTGCCAGTCGCGCATCAACACCGGAAGGATGATTGCAAAAAAGATCAGAAAATAACCAATCACGCGACTCACCAAATGAGCGGACAGCGCGGCAAGCAACGCCCCAAAGGGAAGCAGCACGACCGGCCAGAGCAGGCGTTCGCCGTGGTGATGCTGATCGTGTTTGATATTCTCAATGTACCGATTCAGACACTCCCGGCAAACCCCGCGATAGATCACGCCAAAGAACGTCTCCCTGTCGCTGAAGCGCGCATAGGCAAACGCATATTTCGCGGCGCCGCCGCATAGATGGCACTTGACCTGGATCGGTTGTTCCAAGCATTCTCCTTTGTCAGCATTGTGACCGTTCTGGTCTGCAGATCTGTCAACTTTACATCGAAATCATGTATTTCACGCTTCCAGTATATCATATAACTGCACATGGCAATCATTCTTTTTTCGAATTACCCTGTCGTGAACCGTTTTTCACGTTGCTTTGTAAAAAAACAGCGCACGGAATATCCCGCGCGCTGCATTGCTTGTCCGTTGTTGTCGATCGATTCGAATCCTTAAAAAGTTGTTAGCGCCGCGTGATGACGTGCGCCGCGATGGCGAGCACCAGCGCGATTACCGCTCCTCTGTGTGCCCAGAGCATTGCGGGCGTACGCTTCTTCGCCTTGAAGAGCACGACACCGAGCGAGACGGTTACCACGGCGAGCGCCGCCGCGAGAATACCTGTGACCGGCACCCACTTGAATATGATTTGCAGCACCACGTGCGCAACCATCAGCACCGCCGCGCCAAAGCCAAAGAAGCGATGGTTTTTTACGAGGAACTTCATGCCGATCATATAGTTTTTTTTGAATTTATTCTCTTTGGGCAGCTTCACCACCCATTTGCGGTTGACGAACTTGACGAAATAGTTCAATATCGCAATCCCGAACAGTACGGCGGTGAGAATGCCGAACAGATTGCCGAGTTGATTCATATCCAAGCCCTTCTTTCCTTGCGTTTCTTTTTATAAAAGTATCATGTAGTATGGAACCGGGCAATAGGAAGTATAAAATTTAAAAAATGATCACAACATTTGTCAGATTTTTACGCGTAAGATAGATCTATTGGGTGAGAATTCTCAAAACCAAACAGGAGGTTCTATCATGGATGATCTCACCGATTTGCTCCGGCGCGATCCGGAACGCGCGTTGAACAAGATGCTCAACGCGTACTCCGGCCTGGTTTACCATGCTGCCGCCGCGGTACTCGGGCGCTCCTCGCACGAGGAAATTGAGGAATGTGTCAGCGATGCGTTCCTTGTCATCTACAAAAGCCGCGAGCGGCTGGACTTTTCGCAAGGCTCCGTCAAGGCATATCTCTGCGCCACGGCGCGAAACCTTGCGATCAACCGCCTCAATCGAAACGCGGGCGCAAAAGAGGTTCCGCTCAATGAGCTGTCCCGCGCAGCGGACGAAACGGAAGAAGTAGCCATTCGCAGGCTGGAAGCAGAGGAGCTCATCGGCGCGGTGCTCACGCTTGGAGAGCCGGATAGCAAGATCATCCTCTATCGCTACTACTTCTCACTGCCAAGCAAAGAGATCGCAAAACTGCTCGGCATCAAGCCGAACACGGTCGATCAACGCCTGCGCCGCGCGCTCAGCAAGCTCAACCGCCTCTCGAAAGGAGGGCTAAACTATGCCAAATGAATCAAATTTGCGCTTCCAAGCGCTTGATGTAACGCAGACGCAACGCCTACTGACTGGAGTTTCCTCGTTGCCGATCCAGGCGAGTGCCGCCCGCAGAATCCGCAGTCGTGTGCTGCAAGAAGCCGCGCCCAGATCGTTTGGACGAAACCATGTCCTTAAGGTTCTCATCCCCGTCGTGGCCTCCTTCCTCGCCATCGTCGTCTTCTTCACGGCGTTTCCAAAAGCAGCTCTCGCGGTGTCGAAGTATATCGAGAAAATGTTTGTGCCAAGCTGGTACATGAGCGAAGACCCGTCGGCACGCACGCCCATGCCGTCGCTCGACGAAGCCATCGCGGCCGCGGTTCCGCAGGACAACGACTATACCATCACACTGATGCCGGAGTTGCCCAACGCGCGGGAGTTTGCCGACTTTCGCACGCAGAACGGCTATGCGCCGTTTTCCGAGGAAAACTGGGGTTGGCTGCGCGAGATCCGGCCGGAGATCGCGGAGGTGCTCTACGACGGTAATCAGTTGATCTGGAACACAAATCTCTACACGACCAACGAACACGTCCGCGAGTTTATGGAGTGTTTTGGAATGAAATCCGATAGCAAGCTGAAAGTCGATGCTCTGATGGGAGATGTCACCTATACCATGGCGGGTGATCCTACTGTGCATCGACTTCAGGTCAGCGGGCATGGGATTACGCCGATTCCAAGCGAAGCAGCACTCGTGAGCGTGGATCACGTCGTGCTGTATTCCGATTTCGCCATCGACCCCGCGCAGCCGCTGCCAGACGGGATACTCACCATTACGCAAAATATCCGCGTCTGTGAAAATGACGCGATGAGCTACGGCGCGACGGTCGCAATCATCAGCCACACATTCACGTTTGACACCACCAAGGGAAACACACCGGCAGCAGAGAATGCGGAAACGCTGATTCCTCTTTCGGGCGAAGTGTATCTATCGGTCCTACGTGAAGTAACTGATTTGGACGGAAAGCTGAACAGCTGGATCGTCGAAACAAAGAAAACATCTCTAGACGGCGTCAAGCTGAAAGCGACTTACGAGTACCTTGCAACCGGGATTGCGGTGCATTTCTCGGTTGCCGAGAAGCCCGCAGGCTGGACGGATGACATGACGAGAGCGCTGCTAACGGCTACGGACAAGAACGGATACGGAGACTATCGTACCCCGGGGATCGCAAACGTACTCACTCTCGATGACGTTCCATACAGCGATACGCCGATGCCGGGAGTCTTCACTAACGGAACGCTCTCTTACACGCTTCCTGTCTTCCCCGACCAATACGCTGCTCAGCAATTTGTCGTGATGAAGCTAACCCTCTATCATTATGTTACGCTGGCGGGAACAAACCAGCTTGCAGGAGAAACGCTGTATATCCCGTTGGATAACGATATAAATCTGGAATCGGACGTTCAAGGTGCCCCGCTGACCGATATCACCGTTCCGATTCCGAGTAAATAGCCTCAAGCATCAACAGAGGGTGCCGTCAATCGACGGCACCCTCTTGTGTTACTCTTCTCTTGTTTCAGCTCCAAAGCTCCCGCATTCTATTCACGTCTTCGTTCTCGATGTATTCGTCATACGCCTCGCGCTTATCGATCACACCATTGGGGAGAATCTCCATGATGCGGTTTGCGACCGTCTGCGTGATCTGATGATCGTGCGAGGTAAAGAGCATCACACCCGTGAACTCCGTCATACCTTCGTTGAGCGCGGTGATCGCCTCCAAATCGAGGTGGTTCGTCGGTTCGTCGAGAATCAGCACATTCGCGCCCGAAAGCATCATCTTGGCGAGGATGCAGCGGTTCTTCTCGCCGCCGGAGAGCACGCGCGCTTCCTTGAGCGCGTCTTCGCCGGAGAAGAGCAGGCGTCCCAACCATCCGCGAATCGTGGTTTCATACTGATCCTTGGAAAACTGCCGGAGCCAATCGACCAGCGAATACGTTACGCCATCAAAATACGCGCTGTTATCGCTCGGCAGATATGCCTGCGTCGTCGTTACGCCCCACTTGAAACTGCCAGCGTCCGGCTCCATCTCTCCCATCAGGATTTGAAACAGCGTTGTGCGTGCGAGCTCGTCTTCCCCTACAAACGCGATTTTATCCCCGCCGCAGACCACGAAGCTCACGTTGTTGAGCACGTTTCTGCCGCCGATGTTCTTCGTCAGCCCGTTGACGGAGAGGATATCGTTGCCCACCTCGCGGTCGGGCTTAAAATGAATGAACGGATACCGCCGCGAAGACGGCGCAAAGTTGCCCATGTCAAGGTTATCGAGCATCTTTTTGCGCGAGGTCGCCTGCTTGCTCTTGCTGGCGTTGGCGGAGAATCGCATGATGAATTCCTGCAACTCTTTGGCCTTCTGTTCGTTCTGCTTGCGCTTGTCCTTCTCCTGCCGCGCGGCGAGTTGGGTATATTCATACCAGAAATCGTAGTTGCCGACATACATCTGCATCTTGCCGTAATCGATGTCCACGATATGCGTGCAGACCTTGTTGAGGAAATGTCGATCATGCGAAACCACGATCACGGTGTTCGGAAAATCGAGCAAAAACTCTTCCAGCCAATGAATGGCGTAGATATCGAGGTTGTTTGTCGGCTCGTCCAGCAGCAGAATGTTCGGCTTTGCAAACAGCGCCTGCGCAAGCAGTACTTTCACCTTCACCGGGCCGTCGAGCTCCGCCATAGGTGCATAGTGCAGCGCCGCGGGGATGCCGAGTCCGTTGAGCAGGATCTCGACGTTCGACTCCGCACTCCAACCGTCGCGTTCTGCAAACTCGCCTTCAAGCTCGGCCAAGCGGATGCCGTCCGCATCATCAAAGTCCGCCTTTGCGTAGAGCTCTTCCTTCAGCTGCGAGATCTCGTGCAGCCGCTCATATCCCATGATGACCGTCTCCATGACGGTATATTGATCAAAGGCATAGTGATCCTGCCGGAGTACCGCGATGCGCTCGCCGGGGGTCACGAAGATTTCGCCCTTGTTCGGCTCCAGCTCGCCGGAAAGAATGCGCAAAAACGTCGATTTCCCCGTTCCGTTCGCGCCGATGAGGCCATAGCAATTGCCGTTTGTAAACTGGATATCCACGTGCTCAAACAGCGGTTTGCCGCCAAATTGAAGGGATACGTTCCTTGCGCTGATCATGATATCTTACCTGCTTTCTGTCAAAACAACCGATATCATACCACAATTATAGCAAAAAGCATAGCACTACTGCCCGTTTGGCGCACAAAGATACATGAAATCCAGCAGCTGCGTGCCTGTTTGTGTGCGAAAGAGCTTTTTTCGCACGTTTCGGACCGCGTCCTCGTCCATCTCGTCTTCAAAAGCGTTGACGAGGAAGTCCGCCTCAACCAAGATTTGGTAGTCCATGCCCTGAATGTCTGTATACGTATGATGGTGCGCAATCAACCAGCAAACGCGATCGATCACGCTCGATTCGATGTCGAGGCTTTCCAGAAGTGCGCGCGCCTCAGGCGGGCCTTCCTCCTGCTGATGCCACCCTGAGCAGTTGCCATATTTTCGCTCGCTGTTGCGGATTCCGATGTCGTGGGTCAACGCCGCGATCTCCAGGATTTCCTGCGTCCCCGCGTCCAAGCCCTCCGCCTCGCCAATCATCTTCGCAAACCCATACACCTTGATCAGGTGATGGACGCGCCGCGCGTCTCCCGCGTTGTAGGCAACCATGAGGCTAGCGATCTGTTGTGTCCGCATCCGGCTTCTCTGCCCCGCTTTCTGTCGTTTTTCTGTATTCTACCCGCTTTTCGTTCCGGCGTACAGCGCAATTTTCGCTTCTCATTGCGTACGGGTGTTGCTTTTCTGCGGGCTTGTGCCGGCGCGCGTGTCTGGTGTAAAATTGTAACACGCTCGTATATTGCATTCTTTACGCTGGAAGGACAAACGCATGGAACAACACGCTAACGCGGCCGAGTCGGTTCAACCGATGCGCATCTCCGATACATTCGCCATGAAGCAGGGCCTGATGGGCTTTGCCGCGCTTTGGATCTATCTCTTCCATGTGTGGCTGCCCGTATTCGGCGCGGTTCCCGTGCTCGGCCGGCTGGAGGAAATCGTGAAATACGTCGGGTTCGCGGGCGTCGACCTGTTCTTCTTCCTCTCCGGCGGTGGCCTTGTGTTCTCGATGCAAAAGCGCACCGTTTGGGGCTTTTATCGGCGCAGGCTGGAGCGGATCCTGATCCCGTATCTGATCCTTGCGGTGTGTTATGCGCTGGTGCAGCATTGGGATCTCCCTCTGTTTCTTTCGCGGGTATCGGGGGTCTATTTTTACACCAAGAACGTCTATGGGTTTCTGTGGTACATCCCTGCAATTCTGACGCTGTATCTGCTCTTTCCCGTTTACTATTTCGTCTTTACGCGCAGCAAAAACAAGTCACTCTTTACGCTTCTGGTGCTTGTTTTATGGCTTGCGGCATCCATCCTGCTCCGAAATACACTGCGAGAGGACCTATATAGCTTCACCAACCGGCTTCCGATCTTTTTGCTCGGTGTGCTCTGCGGACAAAAGATGCTGGAGAAAGATGACGCGCTGCCGCGCTGGTTTCCGCTCGCGATGGCGGGTGCGCTTCTGGTCGGCGTCGCTTTGGCGTACGTAACGAACGTGCAGAAGATCGAAATCCTGTTCCCGCGCTCCAACGCGGCGTTCCCGACGCTGTTCCTCACGCTTGGCATTGCGTTTCTCGTCCCATGGATGGAAAAGCGAGTGGTCCGTAGAAAACTCACTGCACTTTCTCGCTTTTTCGGCTTTTTCGGCGGCATCAGCCTGTCGTTTTATTGCACACAGGAGCTGATCTTCGGTCAATATCAAAAGCTTTTTGGGCTGCACAGCCCCGTCCTGGACAACATCGTGCTTTTAATTGCAATTACCGCACTGAGCTGGGCGCTCAACTGGCTTACGGCGAAGATTCTGCTGCTGTTGCAGAAACGGCCGCACCCGGAGAGTATCCCCACGTAAAACACCGCATCGCTTTCCCGCATCAAAAAAACGGGCTGTCCATGTCACGATTTCGAAAGATCGTTTCTGGATAGCCCATTATTATTCATCTGTTCTCTTTGTGCGCCGCCTCGTGTTTGAGCAGCCAATCCTTGCGCCAGAGCCCTCCGCCGTAGCCGGTCAGTGCGCCATCCGCACCGATCACCCGATGGCAGGGAATCAGGATCGCAATCCGGTTCATGCCGTTTGCCGTACCGACCGCGCGCATCGCCTTGGGTTCCTCAATGTTCATCGCAATCTCGCCATAGGAGCGGATCTCGCCATACGGAATCTCCCGTAACGCCAACCAAACGCGCTGTTGAAACGTTGTCCCGGGCGTATGCAACTTAACGTCGAACGATGTCCGCGTTCCTGCGAAATATTCACCGATCTGCTTTACCGCTTCTTGTGTAAATGCGTTCTTGCCCGGCAGGAGCACCGCATCCAGTCGCTTTTGCAGGTCGGTAAATTCGCTTTCGAGCATCCTTCGGTCGCCGAACTCCAGCAGGTTCAGCCCTTGCTCACTCGCGACGGCGACCATGGGTCCCAAAGGAGAATCGAACCTCTGATAAACGAGCACGTTCTTTGGCTCTTTTTTCGCCTTGCCCGGCGCGGTGCCGATGATTTTATCAAACGCCGCGGAAAATCCGCTCGCGGAGGAGTATCCGCTTTCAAGCGCAGCATCCAGTACGGTGTTGCCGTCCTTGATCGCACCGAACGCCGTATTGATCCGGTTCATCCTGCAAAACGCTTGGAATGTTACGCCGTAATGTTTCAAAAACCAACGGCGCAGCGTGTTGGGGTCAAACCCGCGCTGGCGCAGCTGCCACTCCGTGATCCGAAACTCCGGGTTCGTTTGCACCTCCGCGAGCAGCGCCGCGATCTCCTCCGGCACCTGATTCGCGCTCTCCATCGGGCGGCAGATCTTGCAAGGACGGTATCCGGCCGCCAGTGCATCGTGAACGGTATCATAAAAACACACATTCTCTTGTTTGGGTTTGCGCGCGGTGCAGGTGGTTCGGCAGAAGATGCCTGTCGTCTTCACGCCCGCAAAAAATGCCCCGTCGTACGACGCGTCTTTTTCCACAAGCGCATTATATTTTTCGTTGTCCGTCATAAAGTAACCTCTCTTTGAGGCGAGTATAGCATGACTTGCGCGCATCGCTCCACCGAAAAAACGTCAAGTATGTGGAAACGGGAGCCTGTAGAGCGCGTATCGAATCCCACGGCTTGTTTGCAAATGCTTGTCATCAGGACGGCTTATTCGCGTCCCGCCAAACCTTATACTCCTTTACGTCATCGTGCACCAGCTTCAGCGCCAGCGTGACGACCGCCGCATCGTCCACAAGGCCGATGACCGGGAGAAAATCCGGCATCAGGTCGATTGGGCTCAGGAAATAGAGCAGCGCACCGACGATCGCGATGATGGAACCGATCGGGATATCAGGATACCGCTTCTCGATAAACGCTTTCACGAGCGCAATCAAGACCGGAATTTCCGATAGTACCCCGCCGACGACGGGGATGTACTTGAGCTTTTTCTCCAACCGCTCCAGAAAGTGATCCATTTTATCACGATCTTCGAGCAATTTCTTTGCCTTTGCCTTGCTTTGATCAAACCGACGCTGAACCTCTTCCTCGTCGAGTACTTCAGCAATCTTATCTTGCGTCTCTTCTTTGGTCATGTTGGTCTCCTTGTTGGTAATACTGATGTAGTATCGTCTCTTGCGTGTGTATCCGAAATACGGCGCGTACAAGACGAGTGGATTTCCCAATTTGAGATACGATATGCGTCTCAATGTCAGTCTGTTTGCATGCCCGTTTGTTTTTGTTTTCTTCTGTTCAAACATCGTCTCGCATAGGTACGAATGTCATCGTTGCTGTCAAATAAGCACTCCAGCAGAATTTCTCTTGTCAATAATCTGCGTTTCCCCATTTGCTCCAAAGCGTGTGCCCTGCAGGAGGAGCAGTACGTGTTTTCATATAGATAGCGGATTAACTCAGTCGGTGCTTTTAATCCATCAGCGTCCATATGCAGAATGTCAAAATGAACACTGTGCCAGCATGAGCGCTCATCATGCTCAATCGACACCGCTTTCACGAGGCGAACCAATAATGGTGCATCCTGCGGACAGTAATTCTTGATTAGGATTGGAAGCGCCTCATCCAAATGATCGGGTAACATCTCAAGTGCAAAATCTCTTACGAGGGTATGGCGTGTGTAGGCAAGCGCCTCCCATGCTTGTCTTTTCAAATTATCACAACCTATTTTTGTGTCTTTAATAATTGGAGTTGGGTCGTCCGGAAAGGGGCAACGGCAGAAGGCAACGAGCGCGATTGCACGAGCTTCAGGATCCGTTTGCCGCCTATACTCCTCCGCGTACCACAGAACAGTTGCTTGATCGGCTTCTCGTCTTAACCATACTGACAAAGCGATACCGCTTTTCGGTTTGTCGCGTTTCCGTTCAGGCAGCTCTTCGCTCTTCTGCTCAACTGGCGCATACACTTGCAGTAACTTCATGATATTCTTCGAACGAATCGCGAGCCGTTCCAGTTCGGTCAGATGTTTTACAATCTTGCTATTGTAAAGCCATTGAAAATCGCTGGCCTCGAAATTAGAATTCTCCAGATAGAGCTTTCCTATATCCTTTGCAATTATGATAGCTGAGCCTCGGTTCTCAGCAAGTACCACACAAAGCATTTCAAAATCGTCTCTCGTATAAGCAAACGTTCTGGTGCGTCGTCGGCTTGCCAAAAGATCAGAATGTATTTTCTCATATTTTCGCCATAAGGCCTGCTTTGCAGTATCCTCTCCGTCGCATGCAAAATAATTTAGAAGTTCTGCAAGGTATAATAGTTTCCAACCGCCATCGGACTTTGCGCTGTCAAACGCTCGAATTGTTGTGTTTAAAAAAGCATCTCTATTCTCATAACACGAAATCATTTGATATAAAAACCACGCGCGCGTTCCTTCGCACTGCGCGTCAAAAGCCAACTCATTCCTGCATGCCCAGAGCACTTCTTTGTAAAACTTCTCAGGCTCAATCTTGACCGCCTGAAAGCAACATCCCCTTCCGCGCAGCAAATCTTCTTTGAACTGCTTCTGCGTCATAACCCCTCCACAAGGTACATGTAATTCGGCGAATCTATCTATTCGCTTCGTGGCGATTTCTACCGTTCTAAACCAAACAAACATATAGATTATACCATGCTAAAAGCAAGCAAAGAGAGAGGTTCTGTTCCTCAACCGTATTTCTATTCGTTTGTAACGGTGGTAAGCATTGGGCATCGTAAACTGTGTGCCTTTGCCGCGCATTCCTTGCATCGCAAACCACCCGTTTCACTCAGCCTCGACCCGGAACACCGCCGCGCTGAGGCGATTTTAGCCGGACTTCGATTCTCTGCGAACTTTTGACCAAAAAAAGAAATCAGCCCCTAAGGGCTGGTTCATTTTTGGTGGAGGCGGGGAGAATCGAACTCCCGTCCGAAAACCCCTCAACCAGACTTTCTACGAGCGTATCCGGTGATTTAACATTCCCTCTACCGCTCTCCCTCCGGCAGGATAGCGGGTTTAGTAGCTTCATAAATCCGGTCCGCCGCAAAGCTTAGGCGGGTTCGTTCCCTACCCTAAATGACGCCCGTATCTGAGACGGTAAGTTTTCTCAGGCGAACGGTCACTGCTTAAGCAGCGACAGCTAAAGTATTTTTGTCAGTTACTTTAATCTGTTCCCGCTTTTAACGAAGCTCGGGGCTTCGGCTCGCTTATCCAACATCAGCGATCCCCGTCGAAACCAGGTTCGCCCCCACGAATGCGCACGTGTATTCCATTCGCGCAATCCTATTGTAATCGTGCAGCGCAAGCGCGTCAAGCGATACCAGAGAATGTTGCCGCTTGTTCACGCCCGCGTGATACTGCCGCTCGTTACAGCGGCAGATCGAGCACATCCAGCGTGTTGAAGTAATCCTTCGGCGTCTCCGCGCGGCGGATGAGTTTTGCCGTGCCATCGGGTTTTAGGAGAAGTTCCGCGCTCCTGAGCTTGCCGTTGTAGTTGTAGCCCATCGCAAAGCCGTGCGCGCCGGTGTCGTGGATGACCAATAGATCGCCCGGTTCCGTCTTCGGCAGCGGTCGGTCGATCGCGAACTTATCGTTGTTTTCGCAGAGGGAGCCGACCACGTCATACACATTCGTCAGCGGCGCCGTCTCCTTGCCCATCACCGTAATGTGATGATAAGCCCCGTACATCGCTGGGCGCATAAGATTGACCGCGCAGGCATCCACGCCGATATATTTCTTGTGCGTCTCCTTTTTGTGGATCGCGCGCGTGACGAGATATCCAAATGGTCCCGTGATGTAGCGCCCAAGCTCCGTGAAGATCTGGAGCTTCAATCCACTTGGTGCGACGATCCGATCATACTGAAGCTTGACCTCTTCGCCGATGTAGCGGATATCCGTCTCCTTCTCATAGGGGCGATACGGGATTCCGATGCCGCCGGAAAGATTGACAAACGTGAAGTTCGCGCCTGTCTCCTCGTGCAGCTCAACCGCGGTCTTAAAGAGCTTCTTCGCCAGCGCGGGATAATAATCGTCGTCCGTCGTGTTACTCACGAGGAACGCGTGCAAACCAAATTCAGTCACGCCAAGAGCCAAAAGTTTCTTGACGCCCTCACTGAGCTGCTCCCGCGTCATGCCGTATTTCGCCTCGCCGGGGTTGCCCATGATGGTGTTGCCCAGCAAAAACTCTCCGCCGGGGTTGAAGCGAAGGCAAACAGTCTTCGGGATTCCGCAGTTCTCTGCGAGAAAATCGATGTGCGTGATATCGTCGAGATTGATCAAAACACCCATCTCGCTGGCAAGCGTAAATTCGCTCGCGGGTGTATCGTTGGAGGAAAACATAATGTCGTGTCCCGTGACGCCGATTGCGCGCGAGAGCAGCAGCTCTGTCAACGAAGAGCAGTCCATGCCGCAGCCGCTCTCATAGAGCAGCTTCATGATCATGGGGTTGGGCAGCGCCTTGACGGCAAAATACTCGCGAAAGCCTTCATTCCATGCGAATGCTTCTTGAAGGCGTTTGACGTTTGCGCGAATGCCGGCCTCATCGTAGATATGAAACGGCGTTGGGAATTGTGCTACGATGGCCTCCAGGGCATCCTTCGTAAACGGCAGGTTTCTCATGATCTGTCCTCCTTGATCCGTCGTTCCATCTCGCGGTCCGCGTCCCGGTCTGCGATCGTATGGCGCTTGTCGTAGAGCTTCTTGCCCTTTGCAATCGCGAGTTCCAGCTTCATGCGCCCATCTTTGAGGTAAAGCTCCAGCGGCACAAGACTCATGCCGTCTTTTTGCGAAGCCTCCTGTAATTTTCGAATCTCGCTTTTGTGCACAAGCAGCTTTCTGGTTCGGAACGGATCTTTGTTGAAGATATTCCCTTGCTCATACGGGCTGATATGCATGCCGATGATGAACAGCTCGCCATTCTTCACCTGTGCGTAGCTGTCCTTTAAGTTGCAGGCGCCCTTTCTGAGCGACTTTACCTCGGTTCCGAACAGTTCGATTCCGCACTCAAGCGTTTCCTCGATAAAGTAATCATGGCGCGCCTTTCGGTTTTGCGCAACCGGCTTTACACCGCGTTTAATGGGCATTGGTACAGCCCTCTCACTTTCCGACGGAAAATAATATATTATTTAACAATCATTCTAATCGTTCCTGCCACACAAAGTCAAGTATATGCGTGCACGTAAACGCAAGATCATTGTTCTTTCCGTCATGCTATTCTATCCGCTCGTTTACCGAAAAAAGCGGCGCACCCTTTGGCACGCCGCATATGGTTCGCTGAACCGATCTTTAGAAGATGGTCAATACCAGCGCAAGCACACCGACGATGATCGCGAGAGCGACCGTCAGTTTCTGCAGCTTGGCTTCACGGCTTGCGGCCTTACCCTTCGTCGTAAAAGACGTGGTGTCTCCGCCAAAGGAAGCGCCGAGACCGGAGCTTTTCGTCTTCTGCAGCAGAACGACGACGACGAGCAGAACAGAGATCAACATCAGCGCGATGCGGATGATAAGCGCTAAGGTATCCATTGTGAAATTTCCTCCAATTTTGATCTCCAGCTCTGGCGGGTTGTCCCGCTACAGACGGAGCGATCAGCAATATTGTGCTCCGGCCGCCGTTTTCCAGCGCCTAAGCCTAGTGATTATAACACGCAAAGTGCCTGAATGCAAGCCTGAATGCGTGTGATCCCGCTTCAAAATGCGTGTGATCCCGCTTTAAAATCAGTCTGACAATCGGACTAACAATCAGCCTTCGATCAGCGTTTTTCCGGTCATGTCCTGCGGTACCGGCAGGTTGAGGAGCTCCAGCAGAGTGGGTGCCAGATCGCTCAGCCTTCCACCGGTGCGGAGGGTCGCGTTCTTGCGCGCGTTGTCCACGAGGATGCAGGGCACGGGGTTCGTCGTGTGCGCGGTGAACGGAACATTCTCCACCTCGTCCCACATTTTTTCGCAGTTGCCGTGGTCGGCGGTGATGATGCAGCGTCCGCCGGTTTTCAAAATCGCGTCCACGACCTTCGCGGCGCAGGCATCGACCGCGTGCACGGCAGCCGTTGCCGCAGACATCACGCCCGTGTGCCCGACCATGTCGGGATTAGCGAAGTTGAGTATCATCACGTCATACTTTCCGCTTTCAATGCGCTTGACCGCTTCTTCCGCAACTTCATTCGCGCTCATCTCCGGCTGGAGGTCATACGTCGCCACCTTTGGCGAAGCGATCAGCGCGCGGTCTTCCCCTGCGTTCGGCGCTTCCACGCCGCCGTTGAAGAAGAAGGTCACATGAGCATACTTCTCCGTCTCCGCGATGCGCAGCTGGGTTAGTCCCTTCTCCGCCAGATATGCGCCGAAGGTGTTGTCCAGCGATTCCGGACGGTAGGCAACGTGAACACGATCGCCAAACGTCTTGTCATACTGCGTCAATGTGACGTAGTAGAGCGGGAAGAATCCGTTCTTGCGCGGAAACACGTCAAAGTCGTCAAACACCAGCGTGCGTGTGATTTCGCGCGCGCGGTCAGGGCGGAAGTTGAAGAAGATCACGCTGTCGTTGGCAGAGATCTTGCCGACTGGCGCACCGTTTTCAAGAATGACGGTGGGTAGGACGAATTCATCCGTCACGCCCGCGTCATAGCTGTTCTGCATGGCGAGTTCGCCGCGGGCAGCCGTTTCCCCTTCGCCGTAGACAAGCGCCGCATACGCCTTCTCGACGCGCTCGAAGCGATTGTCGCGATCCATGGCATAATATCTGCCCATCACGGTCGCGATCTTGCCGGATCCGATTTCCTTCAGCTTTGCATCCAGTTCTTGCACAAAACATTTCCCGCTGCTCGGCGGCACATCGCGCCCGTCCATAAAGCAGTGTACAAACACCTTCTGTAAGCCTGCCTTTTTCGCCATCTCGACGAGCGCATAGAGATGCGTGTTGTGCGAATGCACGCCGCCGTCGGACAGGAGCCCCATCAGATGCAGCGCGGAGTCGTTCTTTTTACAGTTTTCAATCGCGCCCAGAAATGCTTTGTTCTCGAAGAAATCTCCATCGGAAATCGCTTTCGTGATGCGGGTGAGCTCCTGATAGACGATTCTGCCTGCGCCAATGTTGAGGTGACCCACCTCGCTGTTGCCCATTTGCCCGTCCGGCAGACCGACATCCATTCCGCTTGCCGCAATCTGGACGTGCGGGTATTCCTTCCAAAGGCGTGCGATGTTCGCGGCGCCGTCGGCTTTGATGGCGTTAAATTCCGTCTCCGTGGAGCAGCCAAAGCCGTCCAGGATGATCAAAGCGGTGATCGGTTTTGTCATCAGAAGTGAACCACCTTTGAGAAGTCTTCACTCTTGAGTGATGCGCCGCCGATGAGTCCGCCGTCGATCTCCGACATTGCCATGAGTTCGGTGGCGTTCTTGGCGTTCATGCTTCCGCCGTACTGGATGCGCACTTCGTCCGCAACCTTCTGACCGTAGACGCCCGCAATCGCATCGCGAATGACCTTGATGGTCGTGTTCGCGTCTTCGCTCGTCGCTGTTTTGCCCGTTCCAATCGCCCAGATGGGTTCATATGCGATGACCGAGCGGACGACTTCCTCCGCCGTGAAACCGGCAAGTGCCGCAACGGTCTGTTTGCTGACGATCGTATCCGTCACGCCGCTTTCCCGCTGCTCCAGGGATTCGCCCACGCAGATGATAGGCGTGATATTCGCATCCAGAGCAGCTTTGCCGCGCTTGTTGACGGTCTCATCCGTCTCACCGAAATACTGTCTGCGCTCGCTGTGGCCTACGATAGCGTGGGTCACACCCATGGCGAGCAGCATATCCGCGCTGATTTCGCCTGTGAATGCGCCTTTGGGTGCCCAGTGGATATTCTGCGCGCCAAGCTTGATGTTGGTGCCGACAAGCAGCTTGCCAACCAATGCGAGGTCGACATACGGCGGGCAGACGACGACTTCGCAAGCCGCGTCCTTCACCAGCGGAATCAGCTCCGCAACCAGGCGCTCCGCCTCGGCGGGGGTCATATTCATCTTCCAATTGCCTGCGATGATCGGTGTTCTCATGTTGATTCGTTTCCTTTCGATACACGTTGGATGTTTTTTGAAACCTTGTATACGATGCTCGCGCAATGCTTGAGCGGTTTGTCCGTCTTGAAGAAACCGCCGGAGCGCGGCATGCGCTCCGGCGGACGTGTGCGTTTCTTACTTGTCGTTGAGCACGGCCACGCCCGGCAGAACCTTGCCCTCAAGATATTCCAGAGAGGCGCCGCCACCGGTGGAGATGTGCGTCATCTGCTTGGCAAATCCAAGCTTCTTGACCGCGGAGGCAGAATCGCCGCCGCCGATGATCGTCGTGCCCTTGCATTCCGCGCAAGCCGCGGCAACCGCGCGCGTGCCTTCGGCAAACGCCGGCATTTCAAACACGCCCATGGGGCCGTTCCAGATGACCGTCATGGCTTTGAGGATCGTCTCACGGAAAAGCTCACAGGTCTTGGGGCCGATATCGAGACCCATCCAACCTTCCGGTATGCAGCAAGAATCCACAACCTTGTGTTCCGCATCCGCGGCGTACGCGGTGGCAATCACGTTGTCGAGCGGCAGCAGGAAATTCACGCCCTTGGCTTTGGCTTTTGCCATAATGTCTTTGGCGAGCTCCACGCTGTCCGCGTCCAGAAGCGAGGTGCCGATTTCGTAACCCTGCGCCTTGAAGAAGGTATACGCCATGCCGCCGCCGATGATCAGCGAATCACACTTGTCCAGGAGGTTTGTGATCACGCCGATCTTATCGGAGACTTTCGCGCCGCCAAGGATCGCGACAAACGGACGCTCCGGATCTTCCAGCGCCTTGCCCATGATGCCAAGCTCTTTGCCGATCAAAAAGCCTGCAACCGCGGGCAGATAGGCGGCGACACCCGCCGTCGAGGCATGCGCGCGGTGCACGGTGCCAAACGCGTCGGACACATACAGCTCCGCAAGGCTTGCGAGCTCTTTGGCAAACGCGGGGTCGTTCTTCTCTTCTTCGGGATGGAAGCGGACGTTCTCGAGTAGGACGATCTCGCCTTCCTTCATGTCCGCAACCGCGGTCTTGGCGGATTCGCCGATGACGTCGTCCGCCATCCAGATGCGCGTATCGGGTAAAAGCTCGCTCAGGCGCTCGCCAACGGGGGCAAGCGAAAACTCGGGGGTAACGCCTTTGGGACGACCCAGATGCGAGCAAAGAATCACTTTTGCTTTGTGGTCAAGCAGGTACTGAATTGTCGGGAGCGCCGCAACGATGCGTTTGTCGTCTCCGACCTTTCCTTCGGGGGTGAGGGGCACGTTGAAGTCCACGCGCACAAGCACGCGTTTCCCTGTGACATCAACATCCTCAATCGTCATCTTCGCCATGGTGGTAGTCCTCCGTGTTATTATTATTCAATCACTTGTTATCGATTTATTATAGCATGATTTCGAAACTTTGAACAGAAACGCGCGCCGGGACCCGGTATTTTTACCCAACTTCCGGTACGCACAAAGCGAGCGGAGCCGCGCACAATACACGCGAATTGCCGCCGAGGTATCTGGTTCTCTGCGCTGCTTGCAGCCTCCTTCGCCAAAGGGTAATGCTGCGGATCAAGCGTGCATCTCTTCCTAAATACAATATCGCCCTAGTTCTTTTACCACAACTGTGGATGAAAAGTCAATCTCTTTTTTTACCGCTTCCTCTGTGTCATATTTCCCCCACAGATGCGTCAGATACAGCGTCTTAACCCCCGCGTTTCGCGCGAGTGCGCAGGCTTCTTTAACGTTCAGGTGCGGGCCCGTTTGCGTACTGTCTACAAAGCATGCGTCCGCGAGTAATGCATCCGCGCCCATCGGCCCCCGCTCCATGCCGGGATATGGTTTGGTATCTCCCGTGAAGAAGAGCGACGCACCGTTCTCGGCTGTGATGCGCATGCCGTTTGTCGGAACAGGGTGTGCCATCGGCACAAATGAGAAGTGAAGAGCCCCAATTTGGATCTCATCGCCGCCTTTGATGGTATGCGGCGCAAAGAGTGCGCCGGTCGTGATCGCTTTGCGTGTTTCAAACGGTTCCGCAGGCATATAGAGCGGTACGCGCTCCTTCTCGCCGCCATCGGGAACGCTCTGTTGCTCGAGCGCATAACGCATCACAAACAGATCCGAGCAATGGTCAAAATGCAGGTGTGAAAGCACGATTGCGTCCAGCTCTTCCGGGCGAAGAATCCCCAGCAATCGCGAAAGAACACCGCTGCCGCAGTCGACCAGCACACGCGTCGCGCCATCTTCCACGAGATAGCCGCTGCACGCGCCGCCGGGGCGCGGATATGGGCCGTGTCTGCCCAGAACGGTCAGATACATAGTCTCCCTCCGGCTTTGTCAATCGATCGGACGTCGAATCTCCAGCATCTTATCCGGTTGCATCACGGGCATATAGCGCAGCAGAACCGCCCCCAACACGCAGCACACCGCCGCCTGCAACAGCTGCATCAGCAGCGTGATTCCAACGACGGCAAACTCGCGGATGATGACCAGATCGTATACAAGAAACAAAATCATCATCATGGCTTCCGTGATGCCCGCGATGACGAAGCTCTTTTTCCAGTCATCCACCTTTGCTGCAAACGCGAGCACAAACAGCGCCATAAGGCTTCGAATCAGGATGTTGCCGATGATAAAATTCTTGCTGCCCATCACGATATCGCCGATGACGATGCCGAACACGGGCGCGATGATTCCCCAAGGCGAACCAAGCGCCATCACGGAAGCAAAAATGCCAACATCCTGCAGGGAAGCGTATGCGTTCACGTCTCCCAGTGCGGAGGTCGTCGCGTCGACTTGAAAGCGGATGATCGAGAGAATGAATGTGCCGACGGCGCAGAGCAGGATCGTGATCAATTGGCGCTGATCGATGTTCTTCCAGTTCATGTGCGTGCCTCCTGCGTATAAATTCAAGGAACTTTCGTTCAATCTCCGGCCTTGATGATTTCGTCGAGCAGGTCGTCCAGGGAAATTTCGTCACTCCCGAGCGATTGACCCATGAATCGGGAAACGGTCGGTATGTCCTCCATCTCCGGTTCCGGCTCCGGCTCCCATTCACGAACTTCGCCATAGTCGCGATAGCGTTTTGGCGCGGGTGCTTCCTCTTCCTCCGGCTCTTGCGCGGCAAGATGGGAAGCCCCTTCCGCCTGTGGTTCATATTCGCTCGCAAAGACGTTTTGCGACCACGCCTGAGCGGAATACGGCTCCGGCGCGGTGGTTGGCGCGGGCGAAGCGGGCGTAAATGAACCGATCTGCGATAGATAATCGTCCAGCGCGCGCTCCGCTTCATTTGCGGAAACGGGCTTGTCCGGATGCTCGGCTTCCGCGCGCGCAACCTCCGGCACATAGGCGTTCGGCTCGCCAAACAGCGCGCCTTCCGCTTGAGGCTCGTGCTCGCTCGCGTAGACGTTCTGCGACCACGCCTGTTCCGAATACGGCTCCGGCGCGGCGGTTGGCGCGGGTGAGGCTGGTGTAAACGAACCGATCTGCGACAGATAATCGTCCAGCGCGCGATCAACATCGTTCCCGGAGACTGGCTTGTCTTGATGCTCGGCTTCCGTGCGCGCAACCTCCGGCACAAAGGCGTTCGGTTCGCCAAACAGTCCGCCTTCTGCTTGAGGCTCGTGCTCGCTCGCGTAGACGTTTTGCGACCACGCCTGAGCGGAATACGGCTCCGGCGCGGCGGTTGACGCGGGCGAGGCTGGTGTAAACGAACCGATCTGCGATAGATAATCGTCCAGCGCGCGATCAAAATCGTTCTCGGAGACTGGCTTGTCTTGATGCTCGGCTTCCGCGCGCGCAACCTCCGGCACATAGGCGTTCGGCTCGCCAAACAGTCCGCCTTCCGCCTGTGGTTCGTGCTCGCTCGCGTAGACGTTCTGCGACCACGCCTGAGCGGAATACGGCTCCGGCGCTGCGGTTGGCGCGGGCGACGCTTCTGCACGATCCACCGCAGCCGCATCCTGCGCGGGTTTCCCGCTCGGCTCAAAGGTTCCATCAAAATACTCATCAAACGCACGCACGGCATCCGCAAGCGGTTCGCTCGAGTTCGTTCCCGCCAACAGCATGCTTGCTTCGGGTATCGCGGCGGACGCTGTCGAATTGTCGGCCAAGGCCGCTTCAAATGCGCGTTCAACGTCCTCTTGGCTCACAGGGCAGCTGTCACTCTGTACGATAAAGTTGCTTGCGTGATATGCGTCGTCAAACACGCGGGTAAACTCCGCCTGCGGCTCGCTCTCGCTCTGCTGCGCTTCGTTTGACCACGCAGCTTCCGAGTACGGTTCCGCGCTCTGCCGCGCGTCGGCGCCGTTGCCGTCCACCATCGGAAATTCCGGCGCAGCAGCCGCATTCCCATCGGTTTGCGTCTGTGCTTGCGCTTCTACGGCATTGCTTACTTGCTCTTCGCCTTCCCGCGCAGTCGAATCCTGTCGATCCTCCGGCAGCGGACGGTTTTGGATCCGATAGATGTTTTGCATCAGCAGTGAGGGATCCCCGCTTGCGTCCGGCAGGTCGGCGTCGCTCAGTTCGCCAACGGACTTATAGAACGCGTTTCCGTCGAGCCGTGTTTCTGTGCGATCGATCTTACGGTTTTTCACAAACTCGGCAAATCGCGCCGCCGTAATCTCCAGCTCGCTTGCGTTTTGCTCCAGCATGGCGTTGAATGAGTCGACCATCTCCTCATATTCGCGCTTGATGATCTCCGCGTCGCGGAGCATGCGCTCGCTGTCCGCTTTTACGCTCGCGGAAAGCTCGACGCCCTTGCGCTCCGCTTCGGTTTTGAGTGTGTTTGCGGTATGAATCGCGTCCGCCAGCAGTGCTTCCGCTTCCGCCCGCGCGCGATCGCGCACGCACTCCGCTTCCGCAAGCGTCGCCTCGGCCTCAACGCGCAGTTGCGCGCCTTGCGCATTTGCCTGCTCCAGAATCTTAGCCGCATTTTCCTTTGCGGTATTCAGCGTCTCGAAAATCGCCTGCTCCCGCGCGCGGTATCCCTCCACCAATTGATCCATGGTGTCAATCCGCGTTTCAAGCAGCGCGATTCGTTCGAAGCGTTCTTCCAGGAGGAGCTTCATATCTCTGCGTTTCATTCTTCCACCTCCAGTTTCAACTGCTGTGTGTCAGCCTGGTATCCCATGTGCGCATATCCCGCGGGCATGACAATCCGCCCGCGCGGCGTCCGCGCAAGGAACCCAAGCCGCAGCAGATAGGGTTCATATACATCTTCTATCGTGGTTGCGTCCTCGCCGGTTGCCGCCGCAATCGTGTCGAGACCCACCGGGCGCCCGCAAAACTTGACAATCATAGTTTCCAGCATGCGGCGATCCACTTCATCCAGCCCCAGCTCGTCTACGCCCAGCATATCGAGCCCTTCCTTTGCGCAAACGAGATCGATGATCCCATCCTTGCGCACCTCCGCGTAGTCGCGAATGCGCCGCAGAATCCGGTTTGCCACGCGCGGTGTACCGCGCGCGCGAGAACCGATCTCTATTGCGCCTTCCTGCGAAATCTCGATGCCGAGGATTCCCGCACTGCGCAGGATGATCTCCTGCAGCGACTCGGAATCGTACATCGCGAGCTGTTCCTTGATTCCGAAACGATCCCGCAGCGGCGAGGTCAATAGCCCCATGCGCGTGGTCGCGCCGATCAGTGTAAATTTCGGCAAATCTAGACGGATGCTGCGCGCGGAAGGCCCTTTGCCGATGATGATGTCCAGCGCAAAATCCTCCATCGCAGGGTACAGCACCTCTTCCACGCTCGCGTTCAAGCGGTGTATCTCGTCGATAAACAGCACATCCCCCGGCGCCAGGTTCGTCAGCAGCGCGGCAAGATCCCCCGCGTGTGTGATCGCAGGCCCGCTTGTGATGCGCAAAGACACGCCCATTTCGTTTGCGACGATACCCGCGAGGGTCGTCTTTCCAAGCCCTGGCGGGCCATAGAACAGCGCGTGGTCGAGCGGTTCGCTTCTCTTGCGTGCCGCGTCGATGTAGATGCGCATGTGATCCTTGACCGCGTACTGTCCGATGTATTCGGCAAGCGCACGCGGTCGAAGGGAATATTCGGCTTTTGCTTCCTCCTCGCGCATCGAGGAGCTGATCAGGCGTTCGTCCATCGTTATCCTTATCGGTTCATTCGCATATCGTTTTTCATGCTCTATTTGGCCATTCTGCGCAGCGCGGCTGTGATGAGCACCTCGACACTTTCCGCCTGTTCGATGGCGGCGACCGCTTTCCCGGCGGCAAGCCCATCGTAACCCAGCGAAACAAGCGCTGCAACCGCTTCCGAGCGGATATCCGGCGCGTCCGTGCCCCCGCCGCCCAGCATCTCTGTGGTTGCGACGCGCTCCTTGAGCTCCAGCAAAACACGCTGCGCGGTCTTTCGTCCCATGCCGCTGACGCGATCAAATGCGGCGGCGTTGTTCGTGATGATCGCGCCGGCGACATCGCTCGGCGTCAGCACGGAAAGCACCGCGAGCGCAAGCTTTGGGCCCACGCGCGTCACCGTCAAGAGCCTACGAAACATGTCTTTCTCTTCCGGCTCATAAAATCCATAGAGCGCCATCACGCCCTCCGCCAGATGCAGATGGGTATACAGCCGTTCCTTTTGCCCTGCGTGGAGGCGTTTGAGCGTCATTGCGCTGCAGAAGAGCTCGTATCCGACACCGCCGGCTTCCAGCACGGCACGATCGGGCAATAATTCATCTACAATCCCGCTGATATATGCATACAAGGACATGTTCCTCCGTCATTCGTTATCGGATGCGAAAATCCTCCACGGCGGGACCAATCGTACAGCCATGGCAGATTGCCGCCGCAAGTGCGTCCGCCGCATCATCCGGCTTTGGCACCTGTTTGAGCGAGAGCAGAAGCTTCACCATGCTCTGCACCGCGCGCTTGTCCGCGTGACCGTCCCCCGTCACCGCGAGTTTGATCTGCATCGGCGTATATTCATACAGCGGAATCTGCGCGCGCTGTGCTGCGAGTATCGCAACCCCTCGCCCCGCGCCAACCGAAAGCGCCGTGGTCGTGTTTCGATAAAAAAACAGCTCTTCAAACACCGCCATATCCGGCTGAAATCGCTCGATCAGCGCGCATGTGCCGTCGAACAGACGGTTGAGCCGCTCCGGCAGGCGCTCGTCCGGCGTGGTTTCAATCACGCCGTAGTCGACCGGAGAAAGCTTTGTTCCCGAAACATCCACCACGCCATAGCCTAAAATGGCATATCCGGGGTCAATTCCGAGAATTCTCATGCGCCTACCTGCCTACACAAATTCATCTTATTTTAACATGATCGCGTTCGGGTGTAAATGAACGCGGGCCAATGCCGTGTAGTTTCATTGTCCGTTCATATCTGCTCTATTGATTTATTTTGCCAGAATACCCCGCACGCGTATGTGCAAAAACGACAGAATCAACAGTACCCATTTCTGATTTGCCTACACTGCCTGCTTTGACAGAATCAACAGTGCCCATTCCTGATTTGCATGCACTGCCTGCTTTGACAGAATCAACAGTGCCCATTCCTGATTTACATGCACTGCCTGCTTTGACAGAATCAACAGTGCCCATTCCTGATTTGCATGCACTGCCTGATTCGCCTGAAAAAAGCAGCCGCTTTTTCTGCGGCTGCCATGAAAGCATAGGCTATTGTTTGTACTTTGCGATAAGCTCGTCCAGCCTCGTCTGCGAAACGCCGAAGTACTTGCGCATGTTCTCCAGCGCATAATCCGGCCGCTGCTCGACAAACGTGCGCATCTCTTTGACGGAAGCTTCCCATTCGCTCATCGAACTCGGCTTCCCCCAGCGCGCAATCTGGCGTGGCATCTCGGGTCGCAGCGCATCCACCATCTGGTCAAACAGCGCAGTTGCGCGTTTGGCATTGAAATAAGTCTCGACGACCTCAACATATCGCTCCACACACATGTCCCGCCATGCCGCGTTTTTCTTGAGGCCGATATAGATTTCAAAATAGGTCAACGATTTATCCGCGGAGGGCACACCATTGACATTGAAATATTGCCCGATCATATCTCTTGCCGAGGTTTTATACGCAAAGTCGAGATCAAAGAACACCGGCCGCCACTTCACCGCATAGTCAGTGGTGCGCCAATACTTCTGATTAAACATGTCGCTGTTGCAGATATAGGTCTGCGCGATGAAATAATCCGTGAAGTATGCGACATCGATCCACTGCGAAAACTCTGCAAAAACAGCGTCGTCGCTGAGATTCTTGCTTTCCGCATAGGAACGAACGCGTTTGATGTCCTTGTTGTCGCCTTTAATCGACGTCTGATTCCGGCGGATGAACTCCACCGTGTCTCCGTCGACGCCATAGTGCGTCTCCAAAAACTCGCCGTTTTGATCCTCATTGAGATCGTACAGGCCATTATACACGCCGTTGATATAGACCACGACCGGACGCGTGGCGGAGTTGTCCAGATTCATGCCTTCGACCAGCATACTGGTAAACGAATCGCGAATCCGCGCGGCGCTCCAGTCCTGTCCGCCGTTTCGCACCACGAGCGAGGAGAACGTGTCAAAATCATAACCCGGCCAGAACGGATAGGTCACGCTGCTCTGTCCATATCCCGCGCGGAGATTGATGCTCAGTGACTTTTGCGAATAGACAATCGTACCCGCGCCCTTTGGTTTGATGCCCGCGGGGAACGAAACGCCGAGCGAGCCATCCGGCTCATAAAAGCTGATGTAGGCAAGGCGCTCCACCTTTTCGTCCTTGTCCGCAACACGCATCACCTCGCGGATGCGTTCTGCGTCACCATTGATGCAAACCACGGGTACGGTGTGCTTTTCTTCAAACAGATAGGTCGCCGTGGTGATTTCACTGAGTCGTTTCCCGCTGACATACGCGATCGCGCGCAACGGCGTGTTTCCCTTGATCTCAACCGGTTCGGTATATCGCGCGGAATCTAGCGAAGGCTCATCGCCATCCGTCGTAAAATAGATCTCCGCGTTTGGATCGTTACATGTGATTTTCACAGAAAACGCGCTGTCATGATAGAGCGATAAATCGGAAAACACAGGTTGTGGCGCGACCCCGGTCGTGATATCGGTGTCGTTCTGCTTCCCGCGTGTGGGGTTTTCAAAAAAGACGCGCGCAATGCTCATGTCGCCTTCCAGCCTGCCGCTGGTAATCTCCGGCGTCAGAGAACCGGTTCCAAACGCATCGACCAGCGTACCATTTGCGTTTTTCAAAACGAGCGTTTCACCTGCCGCGGAGATTGAAAACGGCGCGATGCCCGCGCCCTGACGCGTCGGCGCATTTGTGCACTCCAGCACGAGATACTCCCCCGCACCGATGGTCTCGCCGGAGAAGGTGTAAACGCTTTGTGCGTCTATGCCGTCGGCAATCGTCCAGCCTGTCAGATCGACTGGCTGCCCCGACCCGTTATATAGCTCGACCCAATCATTTTCCCCGCTCTTGACTTCGTTGACGGCACACACCTCGCTGATAAACACGCCCAGATTGTCGAAACAGCCGATTTGATCGGCTGTTTCAAATCCATGCACATTTTCTCCGCCGGGTGTTGGCGTTGCATAATATCGAATGTTACGCCCCTGATCCAAACCGACCGATATGTTATCCCGCGTAACTCCCGCTAGCGATATGCTCTCTGTTCGCATGCCACTCAACGTAGTAAAGTAAACCTCGTTTTCCTCATCCGAAAGGCCAAAGTTTGCATGTAGCTCTCCATCTGTCCGATTTTTCCCGGAGAGAAAGATGACCTTATACTCGCCGGGTTGGAGGGTTACATCCGGCAGCGCCCATTTGTAGAGGTCATCCGGATTGTCCGACAGAAAATATCCAAGCAGCGTCACCGCTTCGCTGGAAAAGTTCTTGAGTTCCAACCATTCACCACGCTCGCCGTCTGCGTCGATCGCTGATAGCGTGTTGTATTTCAGCACCTCGTTGATATGGATCGGATCGCTCTGATCCATCACCGTCATCTCCAATGAGGTAAATGTCTGATCGCTGTTTGCCGCTTCAAACGATGGATATGCCGAATACACGGATGCGCCCGTTGCATCCTTCACGACGGATATCCCGCCCGGTACGCCGGCTTGCCAGCTCATTCGGTCGATCAGGTTTCCCTGTAGATCGGAGAGCAGAATCGTCGTGTCCTCGCTGCTGAGTCGGAACGGCGCGTGCGTTCCGTTTTCGCCTTCGCTGCCGAGACCGGAAAGATAGATACACGCATACCCTTTTGCGGGAACCGTGCCGGACGAGATCTGCCATTTCAGCGGGTTCGTTTCGTCATCTGAAAGAGCGTAGTTCTCGAGACGAATTGCGTTATCGCTGTCGTTGTAGAGTTCAACCCAACGATAACCGCTTGCGTCGTCCGTCGGCATCACCTCGCTGAGCGAGAGTGCGCCGAGGTTTTGCGCCGCAAATACACCGTCCAGCGTCATGAATAGTTCTCCGGTGTTCTCCGCGCCGGGCGTCGGTACGCCGGAATAGCCATAGGAACCGTCCGCAGCGCGGGCATAGGAAACATCCGTATACAAAACAGGGATTTCCATCTGTGCGACCAGTCCGAAATAAGCATCTGTGATGAAAAGATAGTCGCCGCTCTTGCTCAGCCCAAAGTTCGTGATCATGGGGTTTTGCGTGTCTTCACTCGCGCTCATCGCATAGAGCAGGAGATATTCGCCCGCGCCGAGAATGGTTCCGTTTGGCACGACGAACTTGTGCAGATCCCGCATGTTGTCGGAGATGCCATAGCCGGTGAGATCCAGCGCAACGGATCCGGAGTTGTAGAGCTCGATCCAGTCCGGAGTCCCCAGCGCTTCATCGACCAGAGAACGCTTGTTGCTGGAGACAATCTCGTTGACCACAAGCGCCTTGCTGTCCGCGGCGGGTGCTTCCGAGCACGCAAAAAGCAGCGGCAAGGTTGCCGCAAGTAACAGACTAATACAAATTATCTTCATTGGCTTCAGAGTCATGTGTTAAAAGTCCTCACGAGGAATCATTATATCATAGCGCGCGTAGAATTTGAAGAAAGCCTCTTTTGTTGCGAAAAAAGTTACAATATCTCTTTTTTCTCTATTTCTATTGCTCTACTCATACGATTGGCGCGAGCCGATACGATTGACGCAGAACCCTTTTACTGATCGCGGCTATTCTATAGCTGGCGAAAGGTTGAATGCACGCAAAAGCCCGCCGGAATTCCAGCGGGCTTTGTGTGTTGCTTGGCTTTTCTTAGTCGACCAATTCGATGACGACCATCTCGGCTGCGTCACCGCGGCGGGGCCCGAGCTTATACATGCGCGTATAGCCGCCCTTGCTGCCGGCTGCGGCACGCTTGGCATACTTCGGAGCCAGATCGCGGAAAAGCTTTTCAACGACCGGATGCGTGCGTTCTTTCGTGCGCTCCGTATATTCGCTCTTGCTCTCTTTGTCCTTCTTGGCTTCCGGAATATCGTAGACGTAAGCCATGATCGCGCGGCGTGCGGTGAGCTTGCTCGCCTTGTCGTTGACGACATCGCGCTTGATGATCTGGGACTTCTCGTTGCGGGATTCCTTCTCGACGGTTTCACTGTTATCGTATTCCTTGACTGCCAGCGTGATGATCTTTTCGGCAATCGAACGGATCTCTTTGGCGCGTGCTTCGGTCGTAACGACCTTTCCGTTCCAAAGAAGCGCCGTGGTCTGATTCCTCAAAAGCGCGACTCGCTGATCAGAGGGCTTACCCAGTTTGCGGTTCGCCATTGTGCTTCCTCCTCTTATTCATCGTGTGCGCGAAGTGACAGACCCAGCGCACTCAGTTTTGCCTGAACTTCCTCGAGCGATTTCCGGCCGAGATTCCGTACCTTCATCATCTCTTCCTCGTCACGCTGCACCAATTCCTCAACGGTGTTGATGCCTGCGCGCTTGAGGCAGTTATAGGAGCGGACGGAGAGATCGAGGTCTTCGATGTTCATCTCCAAAATCCGTTCCTTTTTGCTCTCTTCTTTCTCCACGAGAATCTCCACGCCGACCACATGGTCGGTGAGGTTAATGAAGAGCGCGAGATGCTCGGTGAGAATCTTCGCCGCGAGGCTTGCGGCCTCGTCCGGCTTGATGCTTCCATTCGTCCACATCTCAAGCGTGAGCTTGTCAAAGTCCGTAATCTGGCCAACACGCGTGTTCTCAACGGTGAAGTTGACCTTCTCAATCGGGGTGAAGATCGAGTCCACGGCGATTTCGCCGATGGGCATATCGTGCCGCTTGTTGCGTTCGATCGGGACATAGCCCCGGCCGTTTTCGAGCATAATCTCCATATGGAGTTTTGCGCCGCGATCCAGCGTCGCGATGTGCAGCTCGGGGTTGATGATCAATACGTCGGAATCCGGAAGGATATCCTTTGCCTTGACCTCGCCCTCGCCGGACATATCGATGATCACCTTCTTGGGGCCGTCGCAATATAGCTTGCAGCACAGCTCCTTGAGGTTGAGAATGATTTCGGTAACATCTTCTTTTACGCCCTCGATGATCGAGAACTCATGGAGCACACCGTCGATGCGTACGCTCGTCACCGCCACACCGGGCAGGCTCGAGAGCAGCACGCGACGCATGGAATTGCCAAGCGTAGTGCCGAATCCGCGCTCCAACGGCTCAACGACAAACTTGCCGTAGTCGTCCGTCAGTTCAACACATTCGAGTTTGGGCTTTTCGATCTCCAGCATTGCTTACCCTCCTTCGGTTTGTTTGTTGCGGTCCGCCAAATCAGCTTGGCTTACCTGGAGTAGTACTCAACGATGAGATGCTCTTCAATCGTCAAGTCGATATCGCCGCGCGACGGGAGAACGACGACCTTACCGCTGAGCTTTTCGGCGTCCAGTTCGAGCCATTTCGGCACGGTTCTGGCAGCGCCCTGCTCTTTGAGGGTTTTAAAGAACTCGACATCCGTGCTCTTGTCGCGGATGGAGACGACGTCCCCAGCCTTGATGAGATAGGAAGCGATGTCAACCTTCTTGCCGTTGACCTGCACGTGTCCATGGGTCACCATCTGGCGCGCCATCGGGCGGGAATCGCCAAAGTTGAGACGGTAGGCCACGTTGTCCAGACGGCGCTCCAACAGCGAAAGCATGTTTTCGCCGGTGATGCCGCGCATGTTGGACGCGAGGTCGTAATATTTGCGGAACTGGGATTCCAGAACGCCATACGCTCTGCGGACCTTCTGCTTCTCACGAAGCTGAATGCCGTACTCGCTCTGCTTCTTTCTGCCCTGTCCATGCATTCCCGGAGGGGTGTGGCGCTTGCTGACCGCGCACTTTTCGCTGAAGCAGCGATCGCCCTTGAGGAAAAGCTTGACTCCTTCTCTGCGGCACTGCCTGCAGACGGAACCGGTATATCTTGCCATATCGCTTTTCCCTCCTTAAACTCTTCTGCGTTTGGGCGGACGGCATCCGTTATGCGGGATGGGCGTCACGTCCTTGATCATGTTGACATCCAGACCTGCGGTTTGCAGGGCACGGATTGCCGACTCACGGCCGGAACCAGGGCCTTTGACATAGACCTCGACGGTCTTGAGGCCATGCTCCATCGCTCCGCGTGCCGCGGTTTCAGCCGCCATCTGCGCCGCAAACGGCGTAGACTTCTTCGAACCACGGAACCCGAGCGAACCCGCGCTCGACCAGCTCAGGGCGTTGCCCTGCAGGTCGGTGATGGTCACAAGAGTGTTGTTGAAGGAGGAGCGGATGTGCGCTGCCCCGCGCTCAATATTCTTGCGCTCGCGGCGCTTGCGCGTGGTGGCGGTTTTCTTGACTTGCTTTGCTGCTGCCATAATCGCTATTCCTCCTTACCGTTTCTTGCCGCTCTGCGAGCGCTTGGGTCCCTTGCGCGTGCGAGCGTTCTGCTTGGTGCTTTGACCGCGAACCGGAAGACCTTTGCGATGCCGGACGCCGCGGTAGCAGCCGATCTCGATCAGCCGCTTGATGTTCATCGAGGTTTCACGGCGAAGGTCGCCTTCCACCTTGACGTTGTGGTCGATGTAGTCTCTGAGTTTAGAGACGTCACTCTCTGCCAAATCGCGTACGCGGATGTCACCGCTGACACCGGTCGCGGACAATATTTCCAAAGCGGTCTTGTGGCCGATCCCATAGATATAGGTCAAACCGTATTCGATCCGTTTGTCTCTGGGAAGGTCAACGCCAGAAATACGTGCCATATCGTTCCTTTACCTCCGTAATAATCGTAAATGGTGTTTTATATCAGCATCCACCGGAAACGTAAAATCTGGTTTCCCATCCCTTACGCAGCCGCTCCGGCGGTATTGTTCCGGAATCAACCCTGCTTCTGCTTATGCTTGGGGTTTTCGCAGATAACCATGATGCGGCCTTTGCGTTTGATGATCTTGCACTTCTCGCAAATGGGTTTCACACTCGGTCTTACTTTCATGGTGGTTCTCCTTTCGCTTCCTATCGTCAGAAAATCATATTTTCAAAAAGAGTCTTCTCTTTTCAAAATCAGTTCTTGCCGCGCCAGGTGATACGCCCGCGTGACAAATCATACGGAGAGAGCTCCACGGTGACCCTGTCACCTGGCAGGATTCGAATGAAATTCATCCGAAGCTTCCCCGAAATCGTTGCGAGTATCTTGTGCCCGTTCGTCAGCTTTACCTCGAACATTGCGTTCGGGAAGGAATCCGAAACGACACCTTCTACTTCAATAACGTCCTGTTTAGACAAGCTATCCCTCCTAATTTGTCTGATGCAACACGGTTGTAAGTCGTCTCATCGTACTGATCATCGTGAAAATTTCAACCGTTGTTGTAACCGAATAATTGTAACGCTTTTCGCACGTCCGCGTCCAGTATTTCTTTACTTTCTGCGGATTTATTTGCAATTTCTTCCGCTTTTTGGGGTTCAATGTGCAAATGCGTAAGCTTTTTCTTCTTCGGCCGCGAGAGTTTTCGCGTCTCCCCGTCGCTCAGTAGCACGTGGTTGTCGTCGCAAATGCCCACGATGAGAAACGCGCGTCCTTTGTCGTGTCCGGCACGGGATGTGCACACGCGTCCGATCACCGGTTCGTTCATGCGTCCTCTTCCTCCTCGTGCAGGGTCAGAAGCCTCGGCTCGCCCTCGGTAATCCATACGGTGTTCTCATAGTGCGCGGAAGGTTTTCCGTCCGCCGTTACGACCGTCCAGCCGTCGTCGAGCTGAAAGACGCGTGCTGTGCCAAGGTTGATCATCGGTTCAATGGCGATGGTCATGCCGGCTGTCAGCCTCGGGTTGCTGCCGAAATGGCCAGCCACCCAGAAGTTTGGCACCTCGGGATCTTCGTGCATTTGCCGTCCAATTCCGTGACCAACCAAATCGCGTACGACGCCGTATCCGTGGCTTTCCGCATGCGCTTGTATCGCTTTTGCGATGTCGGAGATGCGATAGCCGGGTTTTGCAAAGCGAATCCCCTCGAAGAAGCACTCCTTCGTCACACGCACAAGCTCCTGCGTTTCCTTTGGCACCTGGCCGATGAGCACTGTGCGCGCCGCGTCCCCGTGGAACCCGTCTTTATACGCGCCCACGTCCAGAGACAGAACGTCTCCGTCCTTCAGGCGATATCGACCCGGAATTCCGTGAACAACCTGTTCGTTGAGCGAGGTGCAGATGCTCTTCGGATAACCGTTGTAGTTGAGGAACGAGGCCTCCGCGCCGCGGCTCTTGATGTACGAAGCCGCGATGTCGTCCAGCTCCTGCGTCGTCATGCCGACCGCCGCGGTTGTCATCAGCAGATTCAGCGTCTCTTCCACAATGCGGCCCGCCTCGTCCATCTTCTCGATGTCGCCGGCAGATTTAATCGTAATCCCGCTCATCTCGAAAGCACCGCGCGTATCGCTTCATCCACAACGTCAATGCTTGCATCGCCGTTGATCGAATGCAGCAACCCCTTTTTCGTATAGAAATCAATCAGGGGCTTTGTGGAGCGCTCATAGACCACGAGTCGGTTGCGTACCGTTTCTTCCTTGTCGTCCTCGCGTTGATACAACGCCGCGCCGCACTTGCAAGATTCGTCCGCATAAGTGGATACATGATAGCCTGCTCCGCACTCCGCGCACATTCTTCGTCCGCTGATACGGCTGATGAGCCGCTCATTGGGTACCTCAAGGTTAATCACGTAGTCGATTGCGCTGATCTGTTCGAGCGCTTCCGCCTGCGCAATGGTGCGCGGAAATCCATCAAAGAGAAACCCGTTTTTACAGTCCTCTTTCTGGATACGGTTCTTGACCATGCCGAGAATTACATCGTCCGGCACCAGCTCGCCGTGGTCGATCAGGCTCTTCGCCTCTAAGCCAAGCTGTGTTCCTTCTCGAATTTCGGCGCGGAGCATATCTCCGGTCGAAATGTGCGCGATCTGGAACCGTTCGGCAATCTTCACCGCCTGTGTGCCTTTGCCCGCGCCTGGCGGGCCTAGAAAAATAAGTTTCATGCGTTTCCTCCGGTCTAAGCGTGTTTTCGCGCATTTGCCCGAATGTTTGCTTGTTCCGCTACGCTGCCGCAGCCTGCTTTCGAAACTCCGCGGAACCGGCGCGCCGGCAAGATACCGGCACGCCTGAATCCGCTGATCAAGTTTACGCGTCTGCTTCTGCTGACCGCGCGATTGTTAATTGAGGAAGCCCTTATAGTGGCGCATGAGCATGTGGCTTTCGAGCTGGTTCGTCGTCTCAAGGGCGACGTTGACCATGATCAGCACGCTGGTCGCGCCAAAGGCGCTGCTCTCGGCCATGCCACGCATTGCCAACTGGGGAAAGATTGCGACAACCGCGAGGAAGAGGGAGCCGAACAGCGTCAGGCGTCCGGCAATCTTGCCCAGGTAATCGCTCGTCGGCTTGCCGGGGCGGATGCCCGTGATGAAGCCGCCGTTTTGCTGCAAGTTCTTCGACATCTCGATCGGATTGAACGTCACGCTCGAATAGAAGAACCCAAAGCCGATGATGAGAAGCGCATAGATGATGTAGTAAATCGCGCTGCTCGTGCCCATATACGTCTTATAGAACGCATAGAACGCGCCGTTCGGCCAGAACTGGGCGATCATGCCCGGGAACTGGAGGAACGTGAGAGCGAAGATCAGCGGCAGAACGCCGTTGGAGTTCGCTTTGATCGGCAAATAGGTGCTCTGTCCGCCATACATCTTGCGGCCGACAACGCGCTTGGCATACTGCACGGGGATGCGCCGTTGCGCCTGATCCACGTGGGTAACCAATGTGATCAAACCGACAACCAGAATGCCAAGGAGCAGCAGCTCCCAGAAGGGAAGCGTGCCAACCCAGAGCTGCTGGCCTAGGGTAATAAACGTCTTTGGTACGCGCGAAACGATGGATGCAAAGATCAACATCGATACGCCGTTTCCGACGCCGTCCTCGGTAATACGCTCACCCAGCCACATCAGGAATGCGGTACCGGCGGTCGAGCAAATGCCAATGGTGGCATAGGTCAGCCAACTGGTGTCAACGAGATACTTCGTGCCCAGTCCGATAAAAATACCAATGGACTGGACCATCGCAAGCGCGATACCCGTGAAGCGGGTGATCTTCTCGATCTTGACTTTCCCGTCTTCCTCCTTGCTCAGACGTTCCAACGACGGAATTGCAATCGTGAGCAGTTGGATGATAATCGACGCGTTGATGTAGGGCGAAATACCCATCGCAAACAGCGTAAACTGGCTGAACGAACTACCTGTCAGCAGGTCGAGAAAGCCGAGAATGTCGTATTGCGATACGGCGCTCTTGAGGAGCTCCGTATTGACGCCGGGAATCGGGATAAAACTCCCGAGCCGGTAGACCACGATCAGCAGAAGCGTGAAAAGCATCTTCTTGCGGATCTCTTTGATCTTAAACGCGTTGATGTATGTCTGGAACATTAGCCGATCACCTCAACACTTCCGCCGGCAGCTTTGATTGCAGTCTGAGCGGTTTGAGAGAACTTTGCTGCTTTAACATCCAGTTTCTTCGTCAGCTCGCCGCCGCCCAAAACCTTCAGCCCGTCCTTTTCGATCTTGCTGACCATGCCGGATTTCTTGAGCAGTTCAGCCGTCACTACGGTGCCGTTCTCCAACCGTTCCAGGTCGGAAACATTGATAATCGTGTATTCTTTTCCAAAGATGTTGGTAAAGCCGCGCTTTGGCAGACGGCGGGTCAGCGGCATCTGGCCGCCTTCAAAACCGTTCTTTTTGCTTCCGCTGCGTGCTTTTTGGCCCTTGTGACCCTTCGTGGAGGTCTTGCCCATGCCGCTACCGGTACCGCGACCGATACGCTTTGAGGCTTTGACCGACCCGGGGGCGGGCGATAATTCATGGAGTTTCATGATGCACGTCCTCCTGCCTTAAACTTCTTCCACCGTGATCAGGTGCTTGACCTTAAAGATCATGCCGCGCGTACACGCGTTATCCGGCTGGGTAACGGTGCTGTGGAGCTTTTTGAGGCCCAGCGCGACGACCGTAGCCTGCTGATCTTTCAGGCAGCCGATCGGGCTCTTTACGAGCGTTATCTTGAGTTTTTTGGCCTCCGCCTCTTTTGCTTTCGCCATTGTAGCGTCCTCCTTAACCCAAGATCTCTTCCACGGACTTGCCGCGGGCCTTAGCGATCTGCTCCGCGGTACGAAGCTGGCTCAGGCCTTCGATCGTGGCTTTCACGCAGTTACTGGGATTGTTGGAACCATAAGACTTCGTGCGGATGTCGCGAATGCCGACCATTTCGAGCACTGCACGCGCGGGTCCGCCCGCGATAACGCCGGTACCTTCTTCGGCGGGCAGCATGCGGACATGACCCTTTCCGAATCTGCCTTCCACGGCGTGGGGGATCGTCGTACCCACGATGGGGACATCGACCATATGACGCTTTGCGTCTTCAACGCCCTTGCGAACTGCCTCGGGAATTTCAGCCGCTTTGCCGAGGCCAACGCCGACTTTCCCTTTTTCGTTGCCAACGACCATCAGCGCGGTGAACCGGAAGTTCTTACCGCCCTTAACGACCTTCGCAACGCGGTTAATGGAAACCAGGCGCTCTTTGAATTCGCTGGGCTCTTTTTCGAATCTCCTGTTATTTTGCATGTTCGTTCCTCCTTAGAAGTCCAGCCCGGCTTTGCGAGCGCCGTCCGCGAGAGCGGCAACGCGTCCGGTGTAGAGGTAACCGCCGCGGTCAAATACGACCTTGGTAACACCCTTCGCCTTGGCACGCGCACCGACGAGTTCGCCAACGAGAGCGGCTTGTTCAACCTTGCTCTTGCCCTCAAGTTTACCCTTGATATCGGCGTCCAGCGTGGAAGCTGCGACCAAGGTGTTTCCAACGGTGTCGTCAATCACCTGCGCGTAGATGTGCGTGGTGCTGCGGTAAACGTTCAAACGGGGACGTTCCGCGGTGCCCACGATGGTCTTGCGCATGCGGTAATGACGATCCACGCGAATCGCGTTTTTATCGATTTTGTTAAACATCTTTCGTCACTCCTTCCTGCTTTACTTACCGGTCTTGCCTTCCTTACGGCGAACGACCTCGTTCTCATAGCGAATGCCTTTGCCCTTATAGGGTTCTGGCGGACGCACCGCACGGATATCGGCAGCCACTTGGCCAACCTTCTGCTTATCGATGCCCTTCACCGTGATTTTCGTCGGCGCGGGAACGTCAAAGCTGATGCCCGTGGGTGCCGGGAAGTTCACAGGATGGGAGTAACCGACGTTGATCACAAGGCCTGTGCCCTGCGCTTGCGCCTTGTAGCCGACGCCGACGATCTCCAACTTCTTTTCATAACCGGAGGTCGTGCCCACAACCATGTTGTTGATGAGCGTACGGGTCAAGCCGTGCAGCGCGCGATGGCGCTTGTCGTCACTGGGGCGTTTCACATTGAGTACGCCGGCGTCCTGCTCAATGATCATCTCCGCGGAGATTTTTTCGCTGAGCGTGCCTTTCGGACCCTTTACGGTGACGACGTTGCCGTCTTCGACCGTAATTGTCACTCCGGCAGGGATGCTGACCGGAAGTTTTCCGATACGAGACATGTTGATTTCTCCTTTTTTTGTAATATCATGCAGGCGCGGACGTCCGTCTCCCCGCCAAATCGTTTTCCAACGATCCGGCAGAAAAACGAGGCATCCGCCCTTTTTTGATTACCAAACGTAGGCCAGCACTTCGCCGCCAACGCCCTGTTTGCGCGCTTCCCGGTCGGTCATAACGCCGCGGGAGGTGGAAACAATCGCGATGCCGAGGCCACCAAGGACCTTGGGCATTTCGTCCTTACGCGCGTAAACGCGAAGGCCGGGGCGGGAGATGCGCTTGATGCCGACGATAACGCGCTGCTTGTTCGCGCCGTATTTGAGCTGAACACGGATCGTCTTCTTCTCGCCGTCTGCAATGACTTCGAAGCTCTTGATGTATCCTTCTTCTACGAGAATCTGCGCGATGGCTTTTTTCATCGTGGAAGCGGGGATCTCAACGGAATCATGCTTCGCAATCAGTGCGTTGCGGATACGGGTGAGCATATCGGCAATGGTATCTGTCATGTTCGTTTCCTCCTTTACCAGCTTGCCTTGCGTACGCCGGGGATCTCGCCCTTATACGCCAGTTCGCGGAAGCAAATGCGGCAGACGCCATACTTGCGCAGAACCGAGTGGGGCCGGCCGCAGATGCGGCAGCGGGTGTAAGCACGGGTGCTGAACTTCGGCTCGCGCGCCTGCTTTAACTTCATGCTTGTCTTTGCCATTTTTGCTTTCCTCCCTTATCAACCCTGCACAAACGGGATGCCGAGCTGGGTGAGCAGCTCTTTGCATTCTTCGTCGGTGTTGGCGCTCGTCACGAACACAACGTTCATTCCGCGCACCTTGTCGACATCGTCGTAGTTGATCTCCGGGAAGATCAGCTGTTCCTTGAGGCCGAGGGCGTAGTTGCCGCGCCCGTCAAACGCCTTGTCGGATACGCCGCGAAAGTCGCGCACGCGGGGCAGGACGATGTTGAAGAGCTTGTCGACAAAATAGTACATCCGATCGCCGCGGAGGGTGACCTTTGCGCCGATGGTCATGCCTTCACGAACTTTGAAGTTCGCGACGCTCTTCTTGGCGCGGGTTGGGATCGCTTTCTGACCGGCGATCGTGCTGAGTTCCTTGATGGCCGCTTCGATGCCCTTGGGATTTTCCTTGTCGGTGCCGAGACCCATATTGATCACGACCTTCTCAAGGTACGGAATCTGCATGACATTCTCGTAGCCAAACTTTGTCTTCAGCGCGGGCGCAATCTCTTGTTGATAGCGCTGCTTGAGACGCGGCATGCCTTCGAGCTTCTTCATGTCAGCCTGTGCACCCTTGGCGGGCTTTTTCGCTGCGGGTTTGGCTGCGGCTTCCGCCTTTTTTTCTACCTTGGCTGCGGCTTCCTTGACGGCGCCTGCTGCCTTGGCTACGGTTTCCGCCGCCGCTTCGGTGACGGCTTCCGCTGCCTTTTCCGCGGTTGCGACCGCAGCTTTTGCGGTCTTCTTCACGGCCTTCTCAACGGCATCCGCTGCTTCGGCGGCCTTGGGAGCTGCCTTTTTCGCGGCTTTCTTTACTTCCTCGACGACCGTTTCGGCTGCTGCTTCAACGGCGTCTGTTACAGTTTCGATGTCTTTCTTCGTTGCCACTTGTCAGTTCCTCCTTCCGCCTTAGTCGATGGTTTTACCGCACTTTTTGCAAACGCGGACGCTCTTTTGCTTCTTCTCGCCGGAAATCTCAACTTCTTTGAGCTTGTGGGCGATACGGGTGGGCTTGTCGCACTTCGGGCAGACCAGCATGACGTTAGACGCATGGATGGGTCCTTCCTTTTCGATGCGGCCGCCGGGTTGTCCCTGCTTACGGGGCTTGACGTGGCGGGTCACCATCGCGGTGCCCTGCACGATCACGCGCTCGTCATCGGGCTGGGCGACCATGATCTTGCCCTTTTTCCCTTTGTCTTTGCCGGAGATGACAACGACGGTATCGCCTTTTTTGACGTTTAAGCTGTTCATGTCATTCTCCTCCTTACAGTACTTCCGGTGCGAGGGACACGATTTTCATGTAGTCCTTCTCACGCAGTTCACGCGCCACGGGCCCAAAGATACGGGTTCCGCGGGGCTGTTTTTGGTCGTTAATGATGACGGCTGCATTGTCGTCGAAACGGATATAGCTTCCGTCCGGACGCTGAATGCCGGACACCGTACGCACGACAACCGCGCGAACGACATCCTTCTTCTTGACCGCGCCGCCCGGCGATGCGGACTTGACGCTGGCCACGATGACGTCGCCAATATTGGCGGACTTACGGTAGGAACCGCCCAGCACGCGAATGCACATGATCTCTTTCGCGCCGCTGTTGTCCGCGACCTTTAATCTGGTTTGCGGTTGAATCATATTCCCAGTTCCTCCAGTCTTTACTTCGCCTTCTCGACGATCTCGACGAGACGCCACCGCTTGTCTTTGCTGATGGGGCGCGTTTCCATGATCTTAACGGTATCGCCGACGCCGCACTGGTTCTCTTCGTCATGAACCTTGAACTTACGCGTGCGGTTGACCATCTTGCCATACAACGGGTGGCGAACCTTGGTCTTGATGGCGACTACCGCGGTCTTATCCATCTTATCACTGACGACCACGCCGATACGGGTCTTTCTGTAGCCTCTTTCTTCCATGTGCTCTGTCCTCCTTCCCGTTACTCGGCTGCCTTCGCGAGCTCGCGCTCGCGAATGATCGTTTTCACTCTGGCAATGTCTTTCTTGCACTCGCTGATGCGGTTGGGGTTCGAAAGACCGCCGGTAGCCGACTGAAAGCGAAGGTTGAACAGCTCGCTCTTGAGCTCTTTTTCTTGAGCGGCAAGTGCGTCGTTGGTCATATCGCGAAACTTATTTGCTTTCATCGGTTTCACCACCCTTTTCGGTTTCCTTCTTGATCACTTTGCACTTGAGCGGGAGTTTGTGCATCGCAAGGCGAAGTGCTTCGTAAGCTTCGTCCTGTTCCACTCCAGCAATCTCAAAGAGGATGCGTCCCGGTTTGACAACGGCAACCCAGTATTCCGGGGAGCCTTTGCCGCTGCCCATGCGGGTTTCCGCGGGCTTTTCGGTGACGGGTTTATCGGGGAAGATCTTAATCCAGACCTGACCGCCACGTTTGATGTAGCGCGTGAGCGCAACACGGGCGGCTTCAATCTGTTGGCTGGTCACCCAGCAGGGCTCCAGCGCAACGAGGCCATATTCGCCCTGCGTGATGGTGTTGCCACGGGTGGCTTTCCCTTTCATGCGGCCGCGGAAGACTCTGCGCCGCTTTACTCTTTTCGGCATCAACATGGTTATTTGCCCCCTTCCTCACGCCTGTCGGAAGCACCGCGCTTGCCGAGCAGTTCGCCCTTGTAAATCCAGACCTTGCAGCCGATGCGGCCGTAGGTGGTCTTCGCTTCCGCGAAGCCGTACTGGATGTCCGCGCGCATGGTCTGCAGCGGGATGGAACCGTCATGGTACCCTTCGCTTCTCGCGATTTCCGCGCCGCCGAGACGACCGGAGACCATCAGCTTGATGCCTTTTACGCTGTTCTTCTGCATCGCGCGGCCCATGCTCTGCTTCATCGCACGGCGGAAGCTGATGCGCTTCTCGAGCTGCGACGCGATGTTTTCGGCGACCAGCTGCGCGTCTGCGTCGGGATCACGGATCTCCATGATGTTGACACTGACGTCTTTGCCGACAGCCTTTTTGATGTCTTCCTTGATCATTTCGATGCCCGTGCCGCCCTTACCGATGAGAAGGCCGGGACGCGCGGTGAAAATGCTCACCGTGATCTTGCCTGCCGCGCGGTCGATCTCGATGCGCGAAATGCTGGCTTGGAAGTACTTCTTTTTCACAAAGTCACGGATCTTGCGATCCTCGACGAGGAAATCGGCGAAATCCTTCTTGGAGGCGTACCAGCGGGTGTTCCAGTCCTTGATGACGCCAACGCGGAACCCGTTCGGATTAACTTTTTGACCCATTGCTCATTTCCTCCTTACTTCGCCTGATCCAGCACGACCGTGATGTGGCTCGTACGCTTGCGGATTGCACTCGCGCGGCCATGTGCTCTCGGCCGGAAACGCTTCAGGGTCGGGCCCTGATTTGCGAAGATCTCGGCGACGAACAGCTCTTCACGGTTGAGGTCCAGGCTGTTTTCCGCGTTTGCAATCGCGCTCTTGAGGAGCTTGGCCACGGGCTCAGTCGCTGCTTTCGGCGTGTAGAGCAGGATGGCTTCGGCTTCTTTTACGCTCTTGCCGCGGATCAGGTCGATGACGGCCTTCACCTTGCGCGAAGAGATTCGAATGTATTTTGCGGTCGCGTGCGGGCGCTTGTCAGCGTTGGCCGCGCGTTTGGCCGACTTTTCTCTCATTCTGGTTGCCATTTGCTTCGTTCCTCCTTACCTTGCAGAAGAGGACTTTTCGGAGCCTCTGTGTCCTCTGAACGTGCGCGTCGGCGCGAATTCGCCGAGCTTATGGCCGACCATTTCCTCGGTCACATACACGGGAACATGCTTTTTGCCGTCATGCACCGCGATGGTATGACCGACCATCTGCGGATAAATGGTAGAGGCGCGAGACCACGTCTTGACGACCGTCTTTTTTCCGCTCGCGTTCATCGCCTCGATCCGCCCGAGGAGGCGTTCGCTGATGAACGGGCCTTTTTTAATCGATCTGCTCATTGTATATCTCCTTCCTCTCCCGTTACTTGCCGCTGCCGTTGCTGCGGCGCACGATGTACTTGTTGGTCGGGTTCTTATGCTTGCGCGTCTTGTAACCAAGCGCGGGCTTGCCCCACGGGGTAACCGGGCCGGCTTTGCCGATCGGGCTCTTGCCTTCGCCGCCGCCGTGCGGATGGTCGCAGGGGTTCATAACGCTGCCGCGAACCGTCGGGCGCACGCCCATGTGGCGCTTGCGACCGGCTTTACCGATCTGGATGTTCGCGTGGTCGATGTTGCCGACCTGGCCGATCGTGGCCTTGGCGTTCATCGGGATGAGGCGGACTTCGCCGCTGGGCAGACGAACCTGCGCGTAAGCGCCTTCCTTTGCCATCAGCTGCGCCGCGTTGCCGGCGGAGCGAACGAGCTGCGCGCCCTTGCCGGGTTTGAGCTCGATGCAGTGGATCATCGTGCCGACCGGAATGTTCGCGATCGGGAGGGCGTTGCCAACCTTGATGTCGGCGGTTTCGCCAGAGACGATCATATCACCGACCTTCAGGCCGAGCGGGGCGATGATATAGCGCTTTTCGCCATCGAGGTAGTGCAGCAGCGCGATGTTCGCCGAGCGATTCGGGTCATACTCCACGGAGAAGACCTTCGCGGGGACGTTGTCCTTGTTGCGCTTGAAGTCGATGATGCGGTACTTCTGGCGCGCGCCGCCGCCCTGGTGGCGAACGGTGATCTTGCCGGTGACGTTGCGACCGGCGTTCTTTTTCTTATCTTCGACCAGCGAGCGTTCCGGCGTCTTCCTGGTGATCTCTTCAAACGAAGAAACCGTCATGAAGCGCTGGCCCGGCGTGATCGGGTTGATTTTACGGATACCCATGGTTCGTCCTCCCCTTACTGCGAGATGCTGTCGAAGAACTCAATGCCTTTGGAGTTCTCCTTGAGCTTCACATAGGCCTTTTTGCTGCTCGGCGTGCGGCCGGAAGAGTTTCCCTGGCGGCGCACTTTGCCGTCGCGATTGATGGTATGCACGCTTTCCACTTCCACATCGAAGATCTCTTCGACTGCCTTTTTGATCTCGATCTTGTTGGCGGTCTTATCCACTTCGAAGGTATAGGTTTTGCTCGAGAACTGATCGTACGATTTTTCGGTCAGAACCGGCTTTTTGATGATGTCATAGGCGCTCTTCATTATGCGTACACCTCCTCGATCTTCTTGGCCGATTCCTCGGTGAGGATCAGCACCTTGTATTTGAGAATCTCGTACGCGCTCAGGGTGCCGACCAAGGTGGTCTTAACGCCCGGGATGTTGCGCGCCGCGCGCTCCACCGCTGCGTTGGGTTCCGGCAGGACGATGAGTGCCTGCTTTGCCTGGATGGCTTCGAGAACCTTGACCATCTCGCGGGTCTTGGCTTCCTTGAGGTTCAGCTCGTTGAAGAGAACGAGTTCGTTATCGAGAACCTTGCCGGACAGCGCGCTCTTCATCGCAACGCGCTTGACCTTTTTGTTGACGCGGATCGTGTAGTCGCGGGGTTTGGGCGCGAACACCACGCCGCCGTGACGCCACTGGGGCGAACGCGTGGAACCCTGACGGGCACGGCCGGTGCCCTTCTGGCGCCAGGGTTTGATGCCGCCGCCGGAGACTTCCGCGCGGGTGAGGGCGCTCTGCGTGCCCTGACGGCAGTTTGCGAGGTGTGCTCTGACGACCTCGTGGAGAACATATTGATTGACAGGCTGTCCAAAAGTGTTTTCGGAGAGCTCGTATTCGCCGACCTTCTTGCCGGTGATATCGACAATTGCTACTTTAGGCATTCTCTTGCTCCTCCTTACTTCACGGTGCTCGTTACGGAAACGAGGCCGCCCTTCGGGCCGGGAACCGCGCCCTTGACGAGCAGCAGGTTACGCTCAACGTCCACGCGCACCACTTCGAGGTTCTGCACGGTGATGGTTTCGTTGCCCATATGGCCGGGAAGGTTCTTGTGCTTGAATACACGCGACGGGCTGGAGTTTGCGCTCATGGAACCCGGGCTGCGGTGGAAGTGCGAGCCGTGCGTCATTTTGCCGCGCGCTTGATTCCAACGTTTGATTACGCCCTGGAAGCCTTTGCCCTTGCTCACGCCGCGCACGTCGATCTTGTCGCCTTCGGCGAACAGGTCCGCTTTGATAACCTGGCCGACTTCGTAGTTCTTCGCGTCGTCGAGCTTGAACTCTCTCATATAACGGAGGGGTTTCACGCCCGCTTTGGCAAAATGCCCCGTTCTCGGCTTGTTGGAGAGCTTTTCACGCAGCTCGCCAAAGCCTACCTGAACAGCTTCGTATCCGTCCGTCCCGACGGTCTTCTTTTGGATGACGGGGCAGGGACCGGCTTCGATGACTGTCACGGGGATCATGGTACCGTCAGTTCGGAACATCTGCGTCATACCGATCTTTTTGCCCAAAATGGCTTTCTTCATGTTTACCTCCGATTGGTTACAGTTTGATCTCGATGTCAACACCGGCGGGGAGATCAAGCTTCATCAGCGCGTCAACGGTCTTGGAAGACGGCTGGAGAATGTCGATCAGGCGCTTGTGTGTGCGCATCTCGAATTGTTCGCGGGAATCCTTATACTTGTGGGTCGCGCGCAGAATGGTAACGATTTCCGTTTCCGTGGGCAGGGGGATCGGGCCACTGACCTGCGCGCCGGTTCTCTTGGCGGTCTCGACGATCTTCTCTGCGCTCTGATCGATCAGAGAGCTTTCGTACGCCTTGAGCTTAATGCGAATTCTGTTTGCCATGTTATTGATATCCTCCTTCGTAATAGGGGCGGTACACAAAGCCGTGTGTTTCCTTCTTCATAAGGCAGGCCCAGCCTTTCGGCTGTGCGCTATACTCGTTCGGGACTTACACGAATTGCTCCGTAGACTCACCCTCGCCCGCTTTACGGACGTTGGGTCTGAGCGGAAATTACCCGGATGGCAGAACCGGCAACCTCCCGTTCATCCCTTTCACGCACAAAAACATAGCCTTTGCGGCGCGAACAGGTTTATTTTACACGGTCTAGATAGGGATTGCAAGAAGAATTTTAAGAATCCGAACAACATTTTTTTCCAAATTATTCAAAAGGGTGTCCTGTACGTTTTGCCCGCAATCGGGCGAATTCACGCTTGAGCGGGTATATTCGGCATTTTACGCAATTTTACGTCCGATTGATGCTCAATCCAGCGTTTTTTGCCCTTTTTTACCGCTTGAGCAGTATATCACACTTTTTTATACGGCGCAACCGTGCCCGACACCGCTTACTCCGGTTCCTCTCTGTCGCTTATTCCGGTTCCATGCAATGTTGTCCGGGCAGGCCGCGCAAGCGGCAACCCCGTGCGATCTCTTCCTTATATATAGTATCCTGTATTGATTTTGAATGCAGTTGCGATCGGAGAACCAAAAAAGCAGGCCCTTGTTGGGGCCCGCTTCATTTGTTCTCTTCGTCTATCACTCTACTTTAACTATTGACGCAGAGCTTCATTTTCATAGAGATCATTATTTCATCGTGTTTGGAATGAACTGTTTTGCATTGAGGATATGATCGCGCAACAGATTGCACGCGCTTTCAAAATCCCCTTCGCGGCAGGTCATCATGATTGCCTCATGCTCATTGATCGAAACCTCGCGCGTTTGCGACGTGCCGTAGAAGCTCGCGCGCAGATATCGGTCGATATTAGCGTGCACGAGTTCGAGCAGGAAATTCGCCATTGAGTTCTTTGCGTGAGACGTCAGGATCTCGTGGAATTTGTAGTTGAGTTCTTCGGAACGGACAATGTCCTCCACCGAGGTCTCCCGCTGCTGGCGCACGATGTCCTCCAGCGCATCAAAGTCCGACTTCGAGAGCATAGGCGCACTGCCACGCATCATCATGACCGACAGCGTCGCGCGTACTTCCATCATATCCAGCAGCTCGCTGCGGGTGAGCTCCGTCACCGCGGCGCCGCGGTTCGCGTGGATGCGCACAAGACCCTGCGCTTCCAGCCTTCTCAGCGCTTCGCGCACAGGAATATGGCTGACGTTGAGCGCTGCGGAGATTTCGTCCTGCTTGAGCTGCATGCCGCCCGGTAGTCGCCCGCTGATAATGCCCTCGCGCAGAACGTGAAAAATCCACTCCTGCGTGGCGCCAACGCGCGGCCCCACCTGTTCTGCTATGGCTTTGTAATCCATAATTCACCTCATTAAGATTGAGAGTTGAACACCTGAAACGATCTATGTGCATTATATATGATCAAATCTATGGATGCAAGCCTTTGCATACGGTATGTGTGTATGCAACGTGCTTGACACTGTTCCATTCGAATGAAACCGAAGAAAAGTTGAAATCACCCCGCCGTGCACTCGGGGACTCAGTGGACAATCATACAAGAAAAACAAACAGGAAACCTACCTTGGCGAAGCGTCAGAGTCGGCTACGCGCTGGTCTGTTTCCTGTTCGGACAGTTCAGGGGATTTGAATCGATTCGACCATACCCCTCCCCCCGGGCCGGCGGAGGGCAAATTTGTTCAGCGGCCGTATTTGACGCGTTCGAGACGGATCAATGCCAGCACGCCTTCGCGGATCTCTCCCGGCAAACGGTCGGCTAACGCAACGTCGTTACGGTACGACTGCATGCCTTCCGTGTCGAAAAGATAGCTCGGTTCCTCGGTCAGCCCGAGAATGCTGTCGGTCGAGGTATTGTAGTGCGTCGCAATCGCCACGAGGGACGCGATGTCCGGCATACAACGGTTGGATTCCCATGCGGCAACGGATTGCTGCACGACGCCCACGGATTCACCCAGCTGCTGCTGCGTTTCACCATGGGATTTGCGAAGTCTCTTGATACTTGCTCCAATGTCCATTTTTGTTCTCTCTCCTCCAACTGATATAAACAGTGGCCCTTCATACGAATATGAAACGTATCCACTCTTCGACGCGTGCGATTTGCTTCGCGTCTCCGGCTCTGTCCTTGCTGGTACTCGGAAGAACCGTACAACTTATTCTACTATACTCTTGGACGGAAGAAAAGAGCCAGAGAAAAGTTTTTTTCAAGTTTATATAAAGTTTTTCCGTAAACACACGACTTTTTCTTGTTTTTACAGCAATTTGTGTTTCATGTGTAAGTTATACGTTCAGTACAATCGACAATGCTGCTTTGTTTTACTGGCGCACGATACAACGCAAGGCGCAAGTTTTTCGCATCAGTCGATGAAAACGTTTCCACCTCAGCTCTTCCAAACCGGACAACCCTAACTTTTTGCGCACCGGACATCCTGCGTCATCTATACAAGTGTCTCGTACTTTGGTACGTGTATCAACCTTAAAACTTGATTATCTCATCAACGGCTGACTGGTTCGTTGTTCAGTGTCTTTCTTTGAATCTGAGCAAAGCAAAAAATCTGTCGTTTGCAGGCGCGCTTGCGCGATAATTCACTTCTGCGATTACGTTCGGGTCGAGTGGAGTCCTTGCGAACATGCGGAAACGCCTCCTGCGCAGAATCTCTCAAAGTTATCTTCTTGCGTAAGACGCTTTGCCTTTTTTTCTCAAGCGCAAGCGATACGGATCGAATTTCACTACTGTTACATCCATATTCACAGGTTGTGCTTCCATCGAACCGTCACAATGCAACTTTTTTTCGAAAAACCGCGTTGTTTTACAAGATCATGGTAGCGATTGAAAATTGAATTGTGCTATACTAAGTTCCGATGCAAACCAATCCCTATTTGATTCGCACACTTCTTTTTTGATTGGTCTGACCTGTTAGGAGGCGGCATATGGGTATCAAACTGGCAATTATCGGTGCTGGCAGCACGTATTGCCCGGAGTTGATGCAAGGGTTGATCCGCCGCAAACAGATTCTTTCTCTCGAAGAACTGCGCTTGAGCGACATCGACGAATCGCGTCTGCAGATCGTCGGCGGTTTTTGCGAACGCGTCCTGCATGAAAACGGCATGGAACCGCGTGTCACGCGCACAACGGATCTCTCCCTCGCACTGGATGGTGCGGATTATGTTGTTGCCCAGATCCGCGCGGGCAAGCTGGAAGCACGCATTCGCGACGAAAAGATCCCGCTGCCATTCGGTCTGATCGGTCAGGAAACGACCGGCATTGGCGGCTTTACCAACGCACTGCGCACAATTCCACAAATGGAGCAAATCGCAGATGCCATTGTGCGTTATGCGCCAAACACATGGCTCATCAATTTCTCCAATCCCTCCGGCATCGTTACGGAGTTTTTACTCAATCATACGCCGGTCAAGACGGTCGGACTCTGCAATCTACCCATCGGCGCGCAGGAACGTATCGCCAACCTGCTCCGGCTGCCGATGGATCAGGTCCGGTTGGAGACCGCCTCACTCAATCACTGCGGCGCGATTACCGCGGTGCATGTACACGGCACAAACGTGCTTCCATCGCTGCTGAATCCTACTATGTTAGATCAAGCCAGCGAGCAGGACGCGTGGATCAAAACCTACCGGCCGATTATCGAACTGCTCGACGCAATTCCCAATGATTATCTGCAATATTTCTTTTATCACAAGCGAAAGCTTGCGGAGCAAGCGTCGGCTGTCCAAACGCGAGGCGAAGCCTGTGTTGAGATCGAAACCCGGCTATTGTCCTATTATGCAGACGAACGGAACAAAACCGTACCGAAAATGCTCGCCGAACGGGGCGGACACCTCTATTCGGAAGCAGCGGTCGCGCTGATCGCGTCTCTTTCCGGCGCCGCGCCCGGCTACCATGTGGTCGATGTGCAAAACCACGGCGTGCTGAATTTTCTGCCGGAAAGCAGCGTCATCGAAACCTGTTGCTATGTAGAGAGAGACACGCTCGCCCGCGTACCGCTCAGCGTTGCGCCGAACGAGGTTCTCCGCGCGCTGCTCACAAGCGTAAAGGCCTATGAAACACTTGCGGTTCAAGCCGCGCTTACGGGGGATCGGAAATCCGCATTGCGTGCGCTGGCCTGCAACCCCATCACGGCCGATCTGGACCAAGCCGCCCCTTGTCTCAATGAGATGCTGCTGCAAAATCGTTCGCTGTTGCCCCGATTTTTCCCAACCTGACCTCATCAAAGCCCATCGCGAGAGACCCCACATCCGTTGCTAAATTCGCTGCAAGGAATATTTACCATGGACGATAAACGTTGTTTTCTCGCCGTTGACGGAGGAAATTCAAAAACCGAATACCGCCTGCTCAACGCATCCGGCGCGGTGATTGCCGCAAGCCGGGGCGGAGCGAGCAACCACGAGACGCTGCCCGGCGGTTTTGACGCGGCGGCGGATATCCTCGTTGGCGAAATTGTCGAACTGCTTGAAGCACAAGATTACCAGCTCAATCAGGTTGCGGATGCCGTACTGGGCTTGGCAGGCGCGGATTATGACCAGCAGGCGATTGCTCTTCAAGCCGCGTTGCGTGCCCGGGGACTTCAGCAAAGCTTTGTTTGCAATGACGGATACCTCGGTGTGATGGCCGGAGTGGAAAACGGAATCGGCATCTGCTATTCCGCGGGTTCTGGTGTAACCTGCGCGGGTCTAAACGCGGAGGGCCAGCGCGCACAGTTTGGCGGAATCGGTGTGCTCTGCGGAGATACCGGCGGCGGATTTGATATCGCGGCATTTGTCTACCGCAGTGTCTATCAGTATCTTTTCTTCGAAAAGTCCTACACCACGCTCAAGGACGCCTATTTTACGCTCTTTGACGTCAGAACGCCGGAAGCGTTCCTCTCCTCTGCCGCGCAGATCCAGAACGAGGAGGCGGCGCGTCAATTGATCGGGCTGTTTTTCACCGCGGTAGAAACGGGCGATGAGCTCGCCCTGCGTTATGCCGCAAGCGCAGCCAGTCACGCCGCAGATTGCATCATCGCGGTCTGTCATGCGCTCTCGCTGAAAGCCACGGTTTCGGTCGCGCTGTCCGGCTCAATCATGACCGCGGTCGCACCACCCGCCTATCGGCGCATGATCGAATATGAGCTCTTCCGCCGCAAGGGGAAATATTTCGCCCTTCGTGTCAACGACCGCCCACCGGTCGACGGCGCGGTTCGTTGGGTCAGGCTTCGAAACAATCTATTGTCATATTGATGCGCGCATCAACAGACGCCGCCCCCACTTCCGGGGCGGCGTTTGCTTGCGTTCTGTTCTATTTTTCTTCGGAAACGCTCGGCTGAAAATCCTCTTTCCGTATGGAAAAGGCAAGGTGCGGCATGTCGATCGCGTAATAATGCTTGATGAATGTTCCGCGCACCGTCATTCCGTTGCGAATTGCGACGTTCATGGAAGCGATGTTGCTGTCGCGAATGATGGAGAACACTTCCCCCGCATGCAGGGTATCAAACGCATACGCCTTGCAGGCGCGCGCGGATTCCAGCGCATAGCCGTTTTTCCAGTGCCTGCGCTGAAAGAGATAGCCGATCTCGAGAACCCGCTGCCCCGCATATTCCTGCCATGTCAGTCCGCATTGGCCGATCATCTCGCCGGTTGCTTTTAAAACAACCGCCCAAAGACCAAATCCGTCCGCCTTGTAGCGCGCAAGCATACGTTCAAGCCACACACGCGTTTCCTCATCTGAAAATGCGTGCTCATATGCCTTCATCGTTTCCGGATCCTGCATGATTTCCGCCAACGCCGGATAATCCGCGTGCGTCATTTCGCGGAGTATCAATCGTTTCGTCTCCAATCGTTGCATCCGTCTTCAACCGATCCCTTTCCTCATTGATTCGCTGCCATACAATGCAAGGAGTGCGTCTTGTGCTATAATGATCTGGCGCGGGTGTTCCGCGCAAAAAACGCGATCCAAGGAGAACCAATGTCAAGCGTACCCCAAACAATCCCGTTCGCGGAAGCAGAAGCCGCGATTGTTTCACGCGTGCGTTCACTGTTGCAAGTAAAAGAACGCGTCATCCTCGCCATCGACGGCAACTGCTGCGCGGGCAAAACCACACTGGCAAACCGTCTGGGCGAGCTGTTGCAAGCAAACGTGTTCCATTTGGACGACTATTTTCTCCAGCCGCAGATGCGCACGCCGGAGCGTCTGCGTCAGCCGGGTGGGAATGTAGACGCCGAGCGGTTTTTAGAAGAAGTTCTCTCCCCTGCCGCACGCGGTGAAACAGCTCACGTTCAAAAATATGATTGTCACGAAAACCGTCTCCTGCCGCAGGTTGTCTTCGCGCCAAACCACATTGTCATCGTCGAAGGCGCATACAGCATGCATCCTCTGCTCGCGCCGTTGTATGATTTCAAGGTGTTTCTGCGGGTGGCGTCGGCGTTGCAAACCGCCCGCATCCTCTCCCGAAACGGAGCAAACGCGCTGAAGATGTTTCAAAAACGTTGGATTCCGCTGGAAAACGAGTATTTTCAAGCCTTCGAAATTCTCTCGCATTGCGACATCGTCATCGACGCGCAATAGTCCTCCAACCTCACAAAGTCAAGCAGCGCCCGCAAAGGCGCTGTTTTTATCGTGTGACGTGTTATTCTCTCTAAATCCCGAAGGATTAGCAGCAGTCTCCTCCGCAACAGCAGTTGAGGCACATCAGCGCGCTGCAAACGTCACAGCAGGGTGACGCATTCATCGTTCCTCCGGTTCCGCGCTGATACGTCCGCCCGGAGTTATTCAGGGAGATATACGCGTTTCGATACTCGGCATTGTCCGGCTCCGCATCATACGCGCGGCTGAAGCACGCGTTTGCGCGCTCATACGAACCCTGCCGCAAAAAGATCACGCCGGAGAGATAGTTCCACTCCGCGTTGTGCACGGAGACATCGTTCAAAATCACCTGCGCCGCGTCGAGATTATTTTGGTTGATAAAGGAGCGCGCGCGCGAAAACTCCGCCGCAAATGGTCCGCTGTACGCCGTGCCGCCGGGTCGGGAATAGTTGCCGCCCGCGTTAGAGGAGCCATACGAACCAGAGGGCGAGGAACCATAACCCGATGTCGTCTGCTTCTTTGTGAGCATTTCGTATGCCTGATTGATCTCCTTGAGTTTCTCTCCGGCCAGCTCCTTGAGGGGGTTATCCGAGTATTTATCCGGATGGTATTTTTTTACCAACTCCAGATATGCAGTTCGGATCTCCTCCTGCGAGGCGTTTTCACTCACACCGAGCACTTTGTAGGGGTTCATTCCTTGTCTCCTTTATCGTTCTGCGCGGCGCTTTGCTCCGCTGCGCAGTCTCTTTTGTCGGTCAATACGCGCTCCTGCACGTGTAAAAGTCCCAATGTCATGATGTTATCGAGCAACCCGCTCGGGGCGGAGAGTTCCAGTAGATCATACGCTTTGATCGCTTCGTTTCGTGTGATGTTGAGTAAAAACGCCGCCTGTTCCCGTTCCATGCCGGAAAGTAGAAACGGATTGTAGCTTTCGTTCTCCTCATCCTTCTTGCGGTCATCCCAAGCGTCTATGAGATACACCCATTTGCCAAGATTGTAAAACATCCACTGCGCGGCTTTGCGTTCGCTCAGCGGCAGCATTGGCGCGTACAGCATAACCGCGGCAAGCAGCGCGCCAAACGCGTTGCTCGACTCGTCGGTCGAGGTGGTCTCGTTCGCCTCCAACGCCCGAAGCTGCGCCATGTGTGTGTGAATTTCTTCGTCGAGCGCGGGGTTTGCGCGCGCCGCCTTACGATAGGCGCGGCGCAACGCGAGGCGAGCGAGCGCGGCTTTCGCGCTCTCTTCGTCCGCTGCGTCATCCGCGGCCTTATACCACGCGAGCAGGACGTTCACGTCCGCCGTGTAGTCGAGCGTGGCGGAAGAATCGGCGATCGGTCGCTTCCCGCGGTAGACGCGTGGCCCGCAGTTCCCGGGCGAAAACGAAGCTGCCCCGCATATCGCGTAGAGCGTCAGCGCAAGAAACGCGCAATCATAGCTCAGCGTCAAACGCTCAATTTGTCCGTATCTTCTTCCAATGCTTTTGCACAGTCCGCAGTATATGCCGCGATACTCGGCCTGTTCCCGCACCTTCAGTTCGCACTCCAGTGGGCGAATATAGCCAAACATATGCCGTTTCCTTTCTGCATCCGGTTCCCATTGTATCATGTTGCGGCACGTGTGAGAATGCCTTTTTTCCGTCATGGTTGTGAACGAATGTGAAACGAGGCGCGTTGGGCGTGCCAAAGAGGCGCAAAAAAGCCGCGGGGATGCCGCGGCAGATCTGCCCGCTGTTGCGAAATACTCGACTTACTTGCCCGCGAGGTACGTGTTGATCTCGCCGATCAGCGCGTCGGAATTGATTCCATGTACCGCGCAAGCCTGCTCGATCGACTCGCCGTGCGCCATCGCGCAGCCGAGGCAATGCATACCCGCGTTCATGAGAATGTCTGCCGTTCCTTCGTCCAGCTCAATCACCTGTTGGATGAGCATCTCTTTTGTTGCCTGCATGTGTATCGTCCTCCAATGAATGTTTCAGTTGCTGTTTAATCACTAGCTATTTACTAGTATATCATCATTTTCGGGAAAAGGAAGTGTTTTTTACAACGGATTTACACGCGCCGAATAAAACTTCCGAGGAAATCGTTAGCTGCGCGTTTCGAACACGTTGCCGCAGTTGATGCAAGTTACGCGAATTCTGCCCTTGCCGCGCGGCACGCGCAGCCTCTGCGCGCATTGCGGGCAGATGAGATATTTGTATTGCTTGAGCTCCGACCAGGTCGGGCTTTTACCGGCGCGCTTGGCTTGCTTTGTGCCGTAAGCCGCGCCCGCGCCTTTTGTGCGGAAGGTGCGGCGGAACCAGTCTTTTATCCCGGTTTCGAAAGTCAAATACTTGAGATTCTCCTGGTATCGCTTGCTGACGTTTTTGCTCATCATGCGCAACACGATCAAAATCAGCAGCGCGCCGCTGAGCAGACTCAGGACGATGCGCAGCCAGCCAACGGAGTTGGAGATGATCATACCGACAACCGACAGAACGAGCGCCGCAATCAGCATGGTGCGGTTCAGCTCATCGATTCCTCTTCTTTGCTGTTGAAACATTCAAATATTCCTCGCTTTGGTATATGGTGTCGTGCGGTTTTCACCGCGTGATTGCAATTCTTCCGCACATAGCATGCGGATGTGTTTCTATCTGCTCAGATACAGTTTCGCGCTGATCGGCGGCAGCACCGTGCTGACTTCTCCGTTCGCCGGCGTCAGTATCTCGTGCGTGAGCACGTCCTCCAGCGGCAGATCGAGCAGGATCGGGGTTTCCCCGTCCGCCCCCTGTGGGATATCGTCCGGGTGCAGCGTCACCGCCTGCTCCCGCTCTCCGCGGTTGAGGAGCAGCAACGCGATCTCCCCGCTCTCCGGCAGCCAGCGCAGCACGGCGAAGACTTCCGGCGAGAGCGCGCCCATACGGCAAAGTCCCCGTTTGAGCGCATTGCTGGTCTTTCGCGCGCGCATCAGCGTGCTGTAGTCCGAAAAGACCTGCGCGTTCTCCGCGCCCCAGGGATAGGTTCCGCGGTTGAAAGGATCGCTCATACCGGTCATGCCCGCCTCGTCGCCATAATAGACGCAGGGCACGCCCGGCAACGCCATCTGTAGCGCCGCAGCCAGCGTCAGCCGCAGAAACCCCTTTTGCTGATCCCGTTCGCTCGGCTGGTAAGCCGCCTGCAATTTTCGCGAGACAGAGTTGCGATCCGGAGCGCCCGAGAGTGCGGTTGCCGCGCGAATGATATCGTGGGAGCTGATGAGATTGAGACACGCTTCGAAAAACGGTCTCGGATAATGCTCCCGCAGGGTCTGCAGCACGTGATCGAGTGCATACGCATCCGTCCGCGCGGTTAAAAACGAAATCGCGGCCTCGGTGAGGGGATAGTTCATCGCGCTGTCCAGTTCGTCGCCGTTGACATAGCCGCGTCTGCCCTCCGGGCCGTATTTGTTGGAGCAGTCTTCCCAGACTTCGCCGAGGAGGACCCCCTCCGGGTCGTTCTGCTTGAGCCTGCGGCGCAGGATTCGGATGAATTCATCCGGCAACTCATCTGCCACGTCCAATCGCCAGCTCTTTGCGCCCGCTCCCGCCCAGTGCGAAAGCACGCCCTGTTCGCCCGCGATGAACTCCCGATAGCTCGGCTCCAGCTCGTTGACGTTCGGCAGGCTCGGAAACCCCCACCAGCTGTCGTAATGCTTGCGGTCGCCCGCAAAACGGTACCAGTTTCGATACGGGGAGTCGTCCGCCTCATAGGCGCCGACGTCCGGGTAGCGCGAAGATTTGTCGAAATAGCGGCTGTCCGCGCCCGTGTGCGAGAAAACGCCGTCGAGCATGATGCCGATGCCCTGCGCCTTTGCCTCTACACAGAGCGTACGGAATTCATCCTCGTTGCCAAAGATCGGATCGATGCGATGGTAGTCCGCCGTATCGTAGCGATGATTGCTTGCAGACTCGAACACAGGGTTCAGGTAGAGCATCGTCACGCCGAGCGAAGCAAGATAGGGCAATTTTTCGCGTATCCCGTTTGCATCCCCGCCAAAGAAGTCATTGGGCTCGTAGTCCGCGGCTCCCGGCGCCGGCGTATAGCAAACTTCCTCGCTCCAACGGTCGTGGATTCGTAAAAACCGACCCAGATTCGCGTGATATTTCGCTCTTTCGCGAAAATCTTCCCAGCTGCTCCTGCGAAAACGGTCGGGAAAGATCTGATAGACGATCCCCTCGCGCCAATGCGCGGGCGTTTGGAACGCGCCGTCGTAGACAGTGATCTGATAGGAGCGCGGCGCGTGGGATTCCAGCCTGCCTTCTCCACTGTCGGCGCCATAATACTGCGTGCGCCCGTCCGAAGTGCGGATGATGAAATAGTACCACACGAGACAAGGGACTTCCGGCATGGGTATTTCCCCATGCGCGCGCTCACCCTCTCGCGTCAAGTCGAAAAAAGACTCAACGCCAAGCTGATTGTACAGCCTTAGCTGTACATGCGCGCTTGGATCTCCGCCAATCTCGGCTTCGATTTTAACACTCGTATTGCAGGGCACCGCGCCTTGCGGTCTGCGAAACGAGAGGAATCTGGAATGGTGTCGAAACGTGATCATATCCTTAGTATAGCCGATTCACTGCGGCTGGGCAGCGTGTTGTGCGGAATGTTGCGAGCTTTTCACAATTTTTCCGACTTGGTTCAAATACCGTACCGATCGACGCGTCATCTTTGCAATTCTCGGCTCTAAACCGCATGAAAAAGCCGCCTGCGCCGCGGGCACCTTTGCCCGCTGCCGACGCGGCGGCTATCTGTCAATTGCGTGGAACGATCTCATCCTGAGACTTGAAAATATGCCCTGCCTTGACGACCCCGCGCACGCGCGAGAGCGGATAAACGGACGCATAGGGTTCAATGACCGTGCCGGGATTCAGTACGCTGTTGCAGCCAACCTCGACATGATCGCCGAGTATCGCGCCAAACTTCTTGAGCCCCGTTTCAAGCGTCGTGCCGCCTGCGCGCACGATCACCAGTGACTTGTCGCTCTTGACATTGGAGCAGATCGCCCCTGCGCCCATATGGGAATAGTGACCCAAGATGCTATCGCCGACATAGTTATAATGCGGCACTTGCACTTTGTCGAACAGAATGCAGTTTTTTAGCTCGGTCGAATTTCCAACCACGCAGCCCCGCCCTATCAGCGCGCTTCCGCGAATAAACGCACCCGGACGCACCTCCGTGCCCTCGCCGATGATCGTCGGCCCCGCGATATAGATATTCGGGTACAGCGTCGCGCTCTTATGGATCCAAACTTCCTCGCTGGGGTGGTCGTATGCATCCGGTGAAAGAGTCGGACCCAGGGCACGCACGAACGCTTTGATCAGCGGGAGCGCTTCCCAGGGATACGTCGTCTCAGCGAAGAGTCTCCACGCCAGCGTGGCGGAAGGATCGGCAAACATATCCGTGTTTCTCATCTATTTCATTGTCCTCTTTGTTACACTGTAATCGTGTTGTTCTGCCTGCGCAATTCCGTCGATTACGGATTTTCCTGCGCGATGGAACGGAAGCGCGTATATTCGCCCTGCCAGAGCAGCTTGACCACGCCGGTCGAGCCGTGGCGGTGTTTGGCGATGATGATCTGGCTTGTGTTGTCGCCCATCTCGTATTCCTGCGTATCCATATAGGCCGCGGGACGATAGAGCAGAATGACCATGTCGGCATCCTGTTCGATGGAACCGCTCTCACGCAGATCGGAGATGACCGGCCGATGATCGGAGCGCGTATCCGGTCCGCGGTTGAGCTGGCAGAGCAGGATGATCGGCACATTCAACTCCCTTGCCAGCAGTTTGAGCTGGCGCGTCATGTCGGAGATCTCCTGCATGCGGTTGCCGTCCTTGCGGTTGCTGCTTGCCTGCATGAGCTGTAGATAGTCGATCACGATCATATCCAGCCCCGCGCGCGCGGAGAGCCGCCTGCATTTGCTGCGGATCATCGGCACGCTTGCGCCGCTGGAATCGTCGATATAGATCTTCGCCTTGCTCATGGGATCCATGACCTCCATGAGTGAATTCATCTCGTTGTTGCCAATGAGACCTTCCTTGATGCGCTGGGAATCCACGGAAGCTTCCGTGCAAAGCATGCGCATGACGAGCTGTTCACTGCTCATTTCGAGGCTGAAGACGACCACCGTACGCGCATTGTGCACAGAGGCGTACTGCGCTATGTTCATGGCAAAGCTCGATTTTCCCATTGCGGGACGGGAAGCCAGGATGATCAGATCGCTCTTTTGAAACCCGTTAGTCATTCGATCCAGCTCGATAAACCCGCTCGGAATTCCCGTGATCTTTCCGCGACGCTGCGCAAGCTCCCCGATGAGGTGATATGCCTCCGGCACGATTTGTTCCATGGGTACCAGCGTGCCCTGCACCTTACGCATGGAGATTTCGTAGATGCGCTTCTCCGCCTGATTGAGCGTGTCTTCGAGCTCCTTCTCGTCATCCATGCCGTCGCGCATGATTTCGCCGCCCGCGCGGATGAGCGCGCGCTGCGTGCTCTTGGTCTCCACAAGGCTGATGTAGTGCGAAACGTTCGCAGCCGTCGGCACAAACGTCACAAGATCGGTCAAATACGTCAGCCCGCCCGCCATGTCCAGCTTGTTGTGCCGTTCGAGCTCGGCAATCAGGGTGACGAGGTCAACCGCGTTTCCGTTTCCGCGCACCTCTCGCATCGCGGCGAAGATCGTCGCGTTGGCGGGAACATAGAAGTCCTCCTCATGCAGTTGCTCCAGGCTGACTTCCAGCGCGCCTGCGTCGATGAGCATACTGCCGAGCACGGAGCGTTCAGCATCGCTCACGTGCGGCAGCGTAGTCATCGAAGCCGCTTGATTGAATTCATATTGTTCCATCGGGTGCTCCGATCCGTTTGCTCAGGTGTGGGTTCGTCCGCGCAGTGTGTTGCGCGCAAATCAGCATTTTTCGACGACGACTTTCACCAGCGCAAACGTGTTTTCATAGAGGCTCACGCGAACGTTGTATTCGCCCAGCGCACGAATGGGTTCCGCCAGGGCGATCTTCTTTTTGTCGATCTCAACATTCTTTTGCTCCGCAAGCGCCGCGGCAAGCTCTTTGCCCGTAATCGAGCCAAAGAGATGCCCGTTTTCGCCAACCTTGGCTTTGACGGTCACGACCGCGCCTTCCAGTTGCTTTGCGAGCTCACGCGCCGCAACGCCCGCCTGAAACTTTTTGTGCGCGGCTGCGCTCTTTTGAATGCTCGCGGCATTGACCGCCTGTGCGTCCGCGGGGGTTGCCAGCTTGCGCGGCAGGAGAAAATTTCGCGCGTAGCCATCCGACACGTCCACGACCTCGCCCTTTTTACCCGTACCTTTGACATCTTGTTCCAATAGTAGTTTCATAGTGTGTTCTGTACCTCCTGCATATAGTGTTCAATAGCGGTGCGAACCAGCGCCTCCGCCTCTTCGAATTCCATGTTGGAAAGCTGCGCGCCGGCCATGGTAAGGTGTCCCCCGCCGCCTAAGCGCTCGCAGATAATCTGTACGTTGACATTGCCGAGGGAACGGCCGCTGACGCTGATGGTGTCGCCGTCCCGCCCAAGCACGAATGCCGCCTCGATGCCCTTGATGCCGATCAGTTCGTCCGCGGATTTTGCGGCGATCAACGATGCGTTCTTGATCTCTTCTCCCACGCTGCCGAGAGCCACGCCGCTGGGGAGCACTTCCGCGCTGCGCACGGTGGTTGCAACGTCTCCAAAGCTCTCCATATCGTCCTGAAACATCTGCTTTACCATGCTGGTATCCGCGCCATTCTTGCGCAAATATCCTGCCGCTTCAAATGTTCGGGAGCCGACGTTGAACGCAAAGTGCTTGGTATCGATCGTAATACCCGCGAGCAGCGTGCCGCAGACGAGCGCGGGCGGACGCAGGTTCGCGTCGAAATATTGCAGCAGCTCTGTCACGAGCTCGCTGGTAGACGATGCCCGTGCCTCCAAGAAATGCAGCGTCGGATTGTCGATGTGATCCGCTCCCCTGCGGTGGTGGTCGATCACGACCACGCGTCCCGCAAGATCCAGCAGTTTCGGCGCAACCAGCGAGCCCACCCGTTGGGTATCCACAACCACCAATACGCTCGTCGGGCGCATGATGCGCTCTGCGTGCTCCGGCGTGGTGAGCATGCCGGCAAACGCATGGTTTTCGCGGATGAGCTCCAGCGCGTGGTCGATCATATTGTTCTGTTCGCCCAGCACGATATAGGCGCGGGATCCCGCGTATTTTGCGCAGGCAGCAACGCCTAGCGCTGCGCCGATGCAGTCCATATCCGGCCGCCTGTGGCCGACGATGAACACATCTCCCGTGTTCTCAAACAGCTGCCGCAACGCCTTGCTGAACAGCCGCATCTTCACGCGGCTCTGCATCGCTTCCGGCTGCCGTCTTCCGCCGTAAAAAACGTATCCGCCGCCTTTTTTGATCACGGCTTGGTCCCCGCCGCGACCGAGCGCAAGCTCCATCGCCTGGCGTGCGCTTTCGTCCGCACGAACGATACGATCGGCCGCGCCGACCGCGATGGAAAGCGAAACCAACATGCTTGTTCCGGTGTCGATGTTGTGCGCCTGTTCCAGCAGCGGAAAACGCGCGTGTTCCATCTGCGGTAGATGTGACGCCTCGAATACGACGAAAAACCGACCGTTTTCATAGCGGCGGTATACGCCGTCAATATCCTTCACAAAATCCGCAACCAATCGCTCCACCTCGGGGAACACGCTGGTCTTATGAAACTGCACGTCGGCGGAAAGTTCCTCATAATTATCGATGTAGATGAGCGCAGTATACGGCATCTGCTCTTCAAAGAGCCTCTGATAATGCGCCGCCTCCGTGCGATCCAGCCAGTACTGAAACAGCATGGAGCGCTGGTCTTTTTCGCGGAACACGGGGACGTTCATAACCTGAAAGACGCTGCCCGCGTGCTCCATCGGCGCCGCGACCAAGGGAGCGGAAAAGTCATAATGCGGCTGCACGCGTGTGATCTCCGGCTCGGCGAAGATCTTTTGCATGCTCTCGTTGCGCCAGGCGATCGTTCCGTCGGCTTCAATCAGTGCGCAGGGAATCGAAACGAGGTTGACGAGGCGAGATGCGATTTCAGAGTTTTCGGAAAAAACGTCGTCCATTCGCTTCTGCATCACACGCTTTTGCCGATGTTCCAGCAGCAGGGTGATCAAAAACACGATCAAAGAGACGCCAAATGCGACGGCCCCGGCGACGAGGCGATATGCCTGATACCACGCGGAGGCGAGCACTCCGGCGCACAGCACGCAAAGCAGAATGCCAAGCGGCAGGAGAATCGTCTTCGTTTTCTTCATACCGTCTCTCCTTTTTCAAAGATGGATTCGTGAGCGGGTTTGCGCCAATGGCTTTGCGCCGAGACCAATGCCATCCTATACGGCGGCACGCGGCGGTGCGCCGCGCATGCGGTCCCGCACGCGGAAAATCTGATCAAAACAGCCGACCAGCACAAGCGGAACGAGGACAAACTGATACAGCACGCCAATGGCGACGTAGGTCAGCGTGCGGACGGTGGTGATGTTTTTTTGCGCGCGGACGATAAAGAAATCGACCACGCTGATGCCCTGCAAAAACAGTGGAATCGCGAGCAGCACATTTACCGTCACCGAAAAACCCGGGGCAAATGCCCAAGCGGTAAACTCCAGAATCAGCGACCCGATCAGCATGACGAACAGTCCGATCATCATACTGCGCGGCAGCGTCCAGTCCCGAAACGCACGCATCGGGGAAATCACAATCTGTTCATCCTTGCGGCAGAAGGCACGAAAGAACAGCAGATTGCTTAAGCCAAGCACGCTGGCAACAATACAAAGCACGGCGACAAAGCTTGTCGGCACCGCTTCATACATCATGTCCATCATGTTCAGAAGCGTCTGTGCATTTTCTTGCCCAAGCTGTGGCATCTGCGCGGCTGTCGAGGCATAAAACGACTTGAGCGAAGCAAGGGAAGCCTGAACGCCCGCAAACGCACCTTTGCCCGCCCAGATGCCGGGCAGGCAGATGGCGACATAAAGTCCGGCGAGAAACAGCCCGCTGAGCAAAAGCGCCGTATCCGCGTTGCCAAAGCGGTTGGTCAGCAGTACATAGAGCGCCACGGCAGCAAGCAGCGCCGCTCCCGCCAGTCCTGACGCAACGAAAACGGAATTCAGCGCATACATCAGCGCAGCATACGCCGCAGCCGGCAGCAGTATCAGCGCGGGCTTTGTCCGCGCGCCAGCAAACGCCCAAAGCGCGGGCGCAATGATCAGCACAAGCGGAACAATTGCCGCAACCAGAGCGACGGCGACGGCAAGCGCGAGCGTCAGCCATCCGCGCCAGCCCGAGCGGGAAAATGATTGGTTAGAATTATCCATGCCATCATTTTATCGTTCGGCACGCAAGAAAGCAAGCGCGCATGAGCACACTCAACATAGTTTTGAGATTGTTTTGATGGCAATGTTTCGACTATGTTTCCCGTTGGCTCGCTGCCTTGTGCTTTTTCTGCCCCGTTTTCGCGGGAAACACAGGATTGCGTTTGCCCAAAGCAAATCTTCTTGATAGCCGATTTGCAAAACAGTATAATGAACAGGCGAATCCATCCTTAACAACGATGACGTTAGCGTTTGTCCGAACATTCGATCTACGATAAGGAACGATACAACATGGCGATCAAGCGATTCCTTTCCGGCAAATATCTTCCGCTGCTGGCGTATGCATACCTGTGCATTCCAGTGTTGTTGTTTTTGCTTTTTTGGGTGAAGCCGATCCTGTCCGTGCCGCTTTCGCTCGCCGTTGTCTATAGTTTTGTGCAGACACTGCGCGGAACGACGCCGATGCAGCTCTCACTCAAAGGCCAGCAAAAAAAGCAAATCATAATCTTCGTGTTGCTTCTACTTTGGGTGATCTCCTCCGGAATCGGCGGCCTCGTCTGGCAGAACCGCTGGGACCACATGTACCGCAACGCGTTGTTTCACGATTTGGTGCGCTATGACTGGCCGGTGATCAATTTTGAAGCCGCCGAACCGCGCTCTTTGTGCTATTACATTGGTTTCTGGCTGCCAAGCGCGCTTGTCGGAAAAATCTTCGGCTATCAGGCGGGATATCTCTTTCAGCTTTTCTGGGCATTCTTCGGCGTCGTGCTCGCCTTCCTTCTGCTGAGCGAACGCCTTAAAACCGTCTCCTACAAGGTTTTGTTCCTTTTCATCTTTTTCAGCGGGCTGGATCTGCTGCCCTATCTGTTTTATGCACTTCGTAGTGCTCCGCTCACCGGCGTCTTGGCAGAGCTATCGCAAGGCGCGCATCTGGAACTATCGCTGACGCAGTTCAATGCGTCTTCCAATACGACGCTCCTGTACTGGCTCTATAATCAGACGATACCCTTCTGGGTCGGGTTCCTTTTACTGCTGCGTGAAAGCGCGAATCGAACACGTTTGTTTACCTATATGCTGCTTGTGCTGTTTGCGCCGTTTCCCGCGCTCGCGCTCGCGCCGCTGCTGGTGTTTCTGTTCGTGCGGGATCTCGCCGCCGCGCGCAAGGAGTCTCCCTCCGTTCTGCGCGGGGCGCTCCTCAATACGTTCTCGATTGAAAACATCACAGGCGTGGTGGCAAGTCTCGTCATCGCCCTCTATTTTATGGGGAATGCATCCGCAGGAAAGGTAAGCCTGCTGCCGCTCGATTCAAATACGCTCCTGCATTTCGTGCTGTTTTTGGCCACGGAGTTTCTCGTCTTTCTCCCGTTTATCTTTCGCGCGGCAAGGAAAGACGCAATATTTTGGATCCTGTTTGGTACCATGTTCGTGTTCAGCTTCGTCAAGATGGGCGAAAGTTTTGACTTTGCGTGGAGAACCTGCATTCCGCTCGTCACATACGTCATGATTCTCATGATGCGCCATGCGCTGCAGCCGCAGCACAAGTACGCATGGAAACGCGCGTTGTTTTTTGTCGTGATCCTGATTGGAGCCGTCACGCCCGCGATGGAGATGCTGCGCACCGCGCAGATGACCTATGCCTGCTATACGGGGCGATCTGACGATTCACTGATCAGCTCCGCAAAAGGGAGCGTATTTGATCTGGAGACGGATCGGTATTATGGCAACTTCATCGGCAATAACGATTCGTTCTTTGCCAAGCATCTGCAACGAAACGAGCCCAAATAGAGGATCTCGTCAAAAGTCGAGGTGGAGCGGTAGCCGAATAGACTAAGACAATAGAATTGAACCAAAGACGAAAGCGCCGGATCAATTTCCGACGCTTTGTTGTTTTGTGAGCCCCTGTGATCCATCGCGTATTTTTGCAATGCCTTCGATTCACGCATCCTTTACATCGGATAATACAGTAACCCAAAGCGGACAAGATCGATGATCGCGCCGAGGTTGACGAAAAGGAGCGCAACGCAGCATCCACCGTATACGACAAACCGCCACTGTTTTAAGTGCGACAAGATTCGCTCCAACCCAAGGAAGATTAACGCGAAATATGCCCAGAGGTAATAATACCCGTAGAGCGTCATACCGTTTTCCTTCGCGCCCCAGCCGATGATTGCATGCAGCACAAGCGATACCAGCACGAACAGGAACGAAGCCTGAGCAAAGCGATTCCGACGGTTCAACGCAAATCCGCCGACCGCCAGCACAAACACGGCAACTCCGCCCCAGGAGATCGCCGTAACCGGCTTGAGCAGATAAGCCGGATGTCCGGCAAACGTTGTCCATTGTGCATCCGGCCGGAAAAACAGCCCGCCAAGCATTGCAGAAAACTGCTGCACTTTTTCCAGCGCGGTGATCTTCGCGCCGCCATAGGAGCCCAAGAGCTGCTTGAAGTAGGCGAATCCGGTAAAGAACACATATTGACGATTCAACAAAATCACAACCACAAAAAACATCACAAGCGCAAGCACACTCTGCCGGATACGCGACTTGAGCTTTTGCCCGGAGGTCAGGAACGGGAGGAAGATCCCGCTGGTCACGAGTGAGCCCGTCATGGCGACAAACGCAAGCTCCGCGCCCTTTGTGCGCCGCTCGGCAAGAAAAAGGAAAACGATCAGCCAGAATACCGCAAACACGTATTGCTCCAGATTCAACGAAAACAGCAGCGTCGGATAGGCAAACGTGAGGAGCAGTATCGCGAGCGCTCTTTCGCGCGGCTCCAACCCCATCATCCGCACAATCAGAAAAATTGTGATCAATACGAGACCGATCTGCGTGATGTTGATCAATATCGGATACGCCAGCGGCACAAAAAACAGGATCTTGGATAGTAACGTCGCGGGCAGCACGAACGGCATCGCAAAGACTCCGAACAGCGGCTGGCGCAAGTCGTTTGTCACATGATAGATGTCAAAATAGGCATTGCCCTTGAGAATCACCGCAGAATCGCTCGTAAAGACGACGTCATACGGAATCGGTTTTCCCTGATAGACGGTCGCATAGAACAGGTTTGTGTTTGCATAGATCAGCACGCACGCCAAAGAAAACAGCGCAAACGTGACGAGCAAATAGATTCGCTCAAAACGGCTGGTTTCGCGGATGAATGCCTTGCAAACATCCAGCACATGCTCCTGTAAATAGGTCAGCACGCGCATCGAAAGCATCATCACCGCGGGAATCGCAAGAATCGCGAGCAGCACGATCACGCCGCCCGGCAAAAACGGCTTGGGATATTCCAATGCCTTTTTCGTGATTTGAAACAGCAGCACGCCGCCGAAAACCGCGGACGGAAGCATCCAGGATGGGCGCGCATGCGACAAAGCGCTTTCCACCGTCTTAGAATAAACCGCGCAAAAAACGCACGCACCAAAACGCACTAGAGTTGAAGCGACGAACCCCAGTGCGCTGGAATAGGAACCGATCGCGGAGAACGACAAACTGGAAAGAAGAAAGCCCACCGTCCAGAGAATTGTCCGCAAGCGGTGAGAACCGCCCGCTTCCCCTGCGCTCGTTATGTGATTCAGAAAGGACACCCGCAAAGAAGCCTCCGATTCGAAAGGATCCGCGATGGTGCTCTGTCAAACGCACCGTCGCATCCAAACCTGCGTCAGTTAGAGAAGCCGAATAGCTTGCGCATCTCAATATAGCCCGGATTGCCATTCGGCCAGCCATTCCCGCCGGGGTCCATATACTTGTTCGCATGAACCAAGGTGTTCGGCAGCGCGGCCTTCAACTCCGCCGCCTCTTCATCCGACAGGAAAGCCAGATTTACCCAGAGCCACTCGAGGTTGGTGAGTTGCTTTAAAACGTCGATGTCATAGATATCGTTGCCGCCAACATTGAGATATTTCAGGTTCTTCATGCCCAGAAATACGTCCAGATCATCGTCGTTGAGTTTGTTGAAGAACGCTTCAATATAGACGAGATTGGGGAGGTTTTTCAGCGGAGAGATGTCTTCAATGTCCAACAGCGCGATCACGAGATACTTCAGTTTCGTGCATCCGCTGATCGCAGTCAGGTCATACACCTCCGCGTGCCCAATGTCAAGCGCGACCAAGTCCTTGCAATATTTGAGCGGTTCGATCGAATCCGTCGTCAAGCGTTTGTAGGAGAATTTCTTTCCCACATTTGTATACCAGCCGTTGCCGTCCGGAAAGGGTTTGCGCGAACGATATCCCATCGAAAACGCGGTAACATCGGTTCGAATATCCCAATACAAAAGATGCAGCATCCAGACAACCTTGACATTCGGCAGTGCATCGCGAATTGAAGCGTTCTGCTCATCCGTCAACCCGCAGTCGCTTAGATCTACAAACGTCAGCTTCGGCAGAAGCTTGAGCTTTTCAAGGAGCGAAGCCGGATCATCCAGATCGTATTCGCGCAAATCGAGCTCGGTGACATCGCTCATCACGCGAAGCCCGAACGGGAACTCAATCTCCCAAAGAAAGAAACATTCGGGTGCGGCTTCACGCAGAGTCTTCTTCTGCTCGTCCGTGATCGCCCAGCCTGTGAGGTTCACTTCCTCAAGATTTGAAAAAGTCGGAAGCGTCTGGAGTAGCTGCTCATATTCGCCGGCGTCATGTGTGGTGAGATCTATGGTTTTTGCATCGTTGGAAAACGTTTCTCCACCGATGGTTACACCGCTTAGGATCTCCAGCGCAGGATATCCTTCCTTCAGTGCGGAGATCGACGTGGCGTCCAGTCCGGTGTCATACAGGTCTAAGGTCTGTAGAGAAGGCAACACCGAAAGTGCATGTTGAAGTTCGGATACATCGACCACTTTGCCGGAGAGATCCAGGGTCATTTCCCCGCTGCTGATGCTGACACCCGCAACATTCGTTTGCCAAACAAACGAGCAAGAGGGGAACTGCTGGGCCGCGGCTTGAATCGCGTCAAAATCCTGATCCGACGCAATCTCAACCTTTTGCAAGGCAGGAAAATAGGAAAGCAACGCTAGCTCGTCCTGCGTGAAAGCGGCAAGCGAGAGCGAAGTGCTGTCCGATGCGACACTTTGGCTCTCAATCGGGACGTTCCAGAGGATGTCGCAATCCGGCGCGCTTTTTTGCAGTTTATCAAATTCCGCAATCGTCAGGTCCAGGTGACGAAGGTCGAGCGCGGCCTGATCCAGCGGAATCTTCTCCTCGCCGATGGTCATCGTCTTCGCGCAACCAAGCAAACCCAAGCTGAGCGCGATGAGTAAAATCGGTAATATGTTCTTAAAAATACGCTTCATGCGTTTATTATGGCACAGGGAAAAAACGAATGCAAGAGCACGGAATTGCTTCTGCTCTGTCCAAGCAAGGCATGTTATAAAGAATCAAACAGAGCCGGAAGCAGACACTTCCGGCTCTGTTAGTCTTTCCCTTTGCTTGCATCAGGGGGTGGGTGTTGTGCGCGCGGCGAGTGCGCTTTCAATGTCCCATGTACCAAGCGCAAACTTTTTCAGCAGCACACGCTTGACGCTCTCGTCAATGCGCGCCTGCGTCAGCCGCCCGTCCGCCGCCGCACTGTTGAGCGCCTCGATAATCGCCTGCTGTTTGTCGCTCACCGCGCCGCAGATGATGATATCGCCGCCCGCGAGAATGAAGCGAACCGCAGCGTCGCCTACTTCATAGCGCGTTGTCAGGCCTTCCATGCGGAAATCGTCGCTGAGAATCAGTCCGTCAAACCCCATCTCCGTTCGCAGGAGATCCGTCATGATCGGTTTGCTCATCGAGGCGATGTCCGTACCGTCCAATGCGGGATAGAGCACGTGCGAGATCATGATCGCGTCAACGCCGCTCTCGACCGCACTCACAAACGGAACCAGATCATAGCTTTGAAGCGCCTCAATCGTCTTGTCCACAACGGGCGTCACCGCATGGCTGTCCTCGTTTGTACCGCCGTGTCCGGGGAAGTGTTTCGCGCTGGAAAGGCATCCGCCCGCGTGCAGTCCTTCGATGATTGCGCTGCCAATGGCCGCGGTTATGCTTGCGTCCTCGGAGATGATCCGCGTTTCGAGGAAGGTATCCATCGGGTTTTCGGAGACATCCAAAACGGGTGCCAGATCGAGATTGATCCCGACGCTGACGAGCTTTGCTCCAATGATCTGGAATTGCTCCTTGGCATAGTCCGCGTCACGGCGCCGCCCAAGCGAACGCGCGGAGACCGGCTGCGGATTCCAGCGGAAACGCACGACGCTGCCGCCTTCCACATCGATACCAATCAACGGTGGTATGTCGTTGTTTACGCGCGTTGCAATCGCCTCGGTCAACCCTTTCGTCTGGCCAAATCCGCCGTCGTTATTGCCGCTCTTGACGTTCGGGCCATAGAGGATCGCGTTGCCAACCGAATAGTTGCCCCAGATTTCGCGGAACGGGTTTTGCACATCCGTCGTGCCGGAGAACCCGAACATGACGAGTTGTCCCATCTTTTCCTGCAGGGTCATCGTCGCCAGATATTGATCCACCCACTCCTCCGCGGTCGCGGGCGCAACCGCCTGCGTCGGCGTGGGCTGCACGGTCGCGAAAGGCGTAGGCTCCGGCGTCGCCAGCGACGCATCCGGCGTCGCCTGCGATGCATCCGGCTCCGCGCGCCAAACGTCATAGCGCAGCGCAGGAATCACACCAAAGAGCACGCCCGCGCCCAACCCGAGCAGCAGCGAGAGCGCGATCAGCAGGAGCAGTATTTTCTTAAACGTGTTTCCGAACAAAGCCGTTCTCCGTTTCCAAGTGTTTCAATTTGGCGCGAATGGCTGCGGCAAGATCATTCGATGCGTCTGATGCATAAAAAAACGATGCATGCTCCGCCCGTTGGGGGAGCAGGACAAACAAAATAATCACGACCAAAGGATCGTGCGATTTTCATTTATTATACCGCGATTGTTTTCAAAATGTAACCCTAGCGGTGGAATCCATGCATTGAGAAACGCGTTGCGCATCCGCAGCGTCGTGCCCACGGCAATTTCGCCTTTCTTCCGGCATTCGCCTTGCAAAACGTGTCTGCCGCGTACTACAATAGCCATAGATCCGCCTGATTTCGACGGGCGGAAATTTTTTCAGGTTACGGGGAGCGAAACATGGAAGCAAACACGAATCAAAGCGCACAGCGGGCGGGATTCCAAGCGCTCAAAATGGATATGTTCGCAAATATTGAATACAAGCGGCCGGACATGAGCGCGTTGAAGAAACGAATGCAGTCGCTCCTGCGCGCGCTCAAGCGCGCAAAAACGTATGAAGAAGCGCGCGCGGCCTACCTCGCGTCCCAGGAGGAAACCGGTCATGTGGAAACGAGCTATGTCGTGGCAAGCATCCGAAACACCCTGGACACCACAGACAAGTTTTACGACGGCGAAATGAAGTTTTTCAACCGTGCGGTTGCCCAGCTCATGCCCTTGAGCAAGTCCTTTACCGAAACGCTGCTCTGCTCGCCGTTTCGTGCGCAGTTTGAGGCGGAATATGGCAAGCAGCTCTTTACGCTGGCAGAGATCGATCAAAAGATGCAAAACGTGAAGATTGTGCCGGATCTGATCCGCCAAGGTAATCTGGAGAATGAATATCGCAAGACCACCGCAGCATGCAAAACCACCTTCCGCGGCGAGGAAGTCAACTTTTATGGTTTACTCAAGCACATGGAGAGCCCCGACCGTGCGGAACGCAAAGAGGCCTATCTCGCCTGGGCAAAGCTTTATGAGGGAATCGCTGAAAAGCTCGATACGCTTTACGACAAGCTGATCCGCGTTCGCATCCGCATGGCGAAGAAGCTGGGTTTGCCGGACTATACCACACTTGGCTATCTGGGTATGCATCGCGCGGACTACGGCCCCACTGAAGTCGCCCGGTTTCGTGCGCAGGTGCGCGATGTGATCGTGCCCGCCGTCGCGCGGCTGCGGGAGGCGCAAGCCAAACGCCTCGGCGTCGATTCGCTCAAATACTATGACGAGACCTGCATCTTTCCGGATGGAAACGCGGATCCCATCGGCGGGGAAAGCGTGCTTGTTCCTATCGCCCAGCGGATGTATCGTGAAATTTCGCCGGAAACAGGTGAGTTTTTCGACTTTTTATCCGGCCACGGTTTGTTCGACCTTGAAACCCGCCCCGGCAAGCACCTCGGCGGCTATTGCACCTATCTTCCCGACTATCAGGCGCCGTTCATCTTCTCCAATTTCAACAAAACGGCGGCGGATGTCAATGTACTCACCCATGAGGCGGGACACGCATTCGCCGGCTATACCGCCATGCGCAGCCAGCCGATTTCCGTGTATCTGAGCTCAACAAGCGAGGTCAACGAGATTCACTCCATGACCATGGAGCACTTTGCCTACCCATACCTGAAAGACTTCTTCGGCGAGGATCAAGTCGACAAGGCGAAATATGCGCATCTGAGCGGCTCACTTTGTACGATTCCGTATCTTGTGAGCGTGGACGAGTTCCAGCACCGTGTGTATGAAAAGCCCTCCATGAGCGCAAAAGAGCGCCGCGCAGTCTGGCACGAAATCGAGCGGACGTATCTGCCCTGGCGGGATTATGACGGTGTGTCGTTCCTCGCAGAGGGCGGATTCTGGATGCAAAAGCAGCACATTTTCCTCTATCCGTTCTATTATGTCGATTATGCGCTCGCGCAGGTCTGCGCATTCCAGCTCTACGGGCGGATGAAGCAGGATCACAAGGAGGCTTGGGAATCCTATCTCGCGCTTTGTCGCGCGGGCGGGAGCAAGGGCTATTTTGATTTGTTGCGATTGGCGAAGATCGATATCCCGTTTGAAGCGGGCAGCGTTGAAAAGGCGGTGCATCACGTGATCGAAGAGCTCAACGCCTGATTGATCCCATTAGATACAAGTCCCGCGTTTCCGGAATAGCGCAGGGCTTGTATTTTTTTCAACTTTCGGTTTGGTTTTTCATGTTTCCCACGTGCAAGTTTCCGTCTGTACCATACGTGATTCCTTTCTATTTCTATGTAAACAAGTTGTGAGTTTTGCCGTTTTGATTGAATCGGGACGCTGCAATGTGGTATCATGGTTTCGTTTTATGAAGCGTAATCAAGTTTGAACTATGAGGAGTTTTATCATGTCAAAAGTCATGAAAATCGTGCTGATCGTGGTGCTGGTTCTCGTACTGGCCGTGGTCGGCTTGGGCATCTACGTGCTGACAAACATGCGGGCGGACGCTGTGCAAACCATCGAAAAGCCGATCGCAGTTAACATGCCCGAAGAAACACAGTCCATTTCCGTGATTTCGGGTGAGCCAACACCGACCCCGACCGCGATGCCGATCTATGCGGAGGAATCCAAGTCGGAGAGTATCGTTAACATCCTGCTTGTCGGCACAGATTCGCGCAGCGCGAAGGACGGCGGCGTTGTGCAGGGGCGTTCGGACTCCATGATACTCGCCTCCATCAACACCGAAAAGGGAACCATCACGCTCATTTCCTTCATGCGCGACTCGCTCGTGCACCGCATCGGAAAGAGCGGCAACTTCACCTTCTATAATCGTCTGAACGGCGCGTTCAGCAGCGGTTACGGCGGCGGCGGCCCCGGCGAACTGATCAATACACTCAATGAGAACTTCAAGCTCGATATTCAAGAGTATATCTGTATCGGTTTTGACGGCTTTGCCGCGATGATCGATCAGATCGGCGGTTTGGACGTCGATTGCGACCAGGCGGAGATCAACTTCATCAACGATCGCATCTCTGGCGGATACGGCAACGAGCCGGAAATCGTGTACTTCACCGAGCATGTGCGCGATAAACCCGGCATCATCCATCTCGACGGCGCGCAGTGCCTGATCTACGCGCGCAATCGCCACACGGGTGTTGACGGCGGCGGCGGCAACGACTATGACCGCGTCAACCGCCAGCAGGAGATCATCCAGCTTGTGTTCGATAAAGTGACCAAACAGATGAACGAGCAAAGCGTACTTGCGTTGATCTCGTTTGCCACCAGTTATATCTCCACAAACATGAAGCTCGACACGATGACCGAACTTGCCAAGCTTCTGCTGACCAAGGGCAAGGACATGACGTTTTCGACAAACGCAATCCCTGCCGCGGGCTCATACAGCAGCTATGTGGACAAAGAAGGCACGAAAACCGATATGTTGCAGTTTGACCTCGATCAGGCTGCGGCGGATATCAGCAAGATGCTCTACGGTGATGGATTCGTACCCACACCCAAGCCCGAATAATATAAGCCCGAACGCAGCTTCCAACAGCCGCCGCGCAGTCATCTGCACGGCGGCTGTTGATTTGCGGCTTACTCTTTTGTTGATTTGCAGCTTCTTCTTCTCACTACGCGAGCGTGTTTTGTTATGCTATACTAGAGGCATGAAACGTCTTTCTTTGCTGCTAATCGTTGTAAGCATGTTTGCACTCTGCGCCTGCGCGGAGGGTTTTAGCGCTGCACCCGTTTCAACTGCCTTTCTCGCGGACTCCACTTCACCCGCCCCCTCTCCGACGCCGGAACCTCCAAAGGTGATTGCGGTTTTCGGCGTGGAGGAGGACGGAGCGTTCCTTTCGGGCATACGAGGGGCTGCGGCGCAAACCGGGATCGAGATTCTTCCCATGGGCAGCAATCTTTCCGCGCTTGCCACGTTCGCGCCGGACGGTGATGCGGTAGCGATCGTGTATCTCTCCGGCGAGCAGGTGACGCTACCCGAGGCAAACGTACCTGTGTACGTCTTTTCGGCAGAGGGACAAGGCGTCAACTCCGGAATGCCATATCTGGGCTATGATGCTTCAGGATCGATCCAGATTGCACTTGAAAGCGCGATCACCTATCCGCCGCATCTTGCACCTGTACGGATGATCGGGCTCTTCTCCGGCGAAAGCAGCGCGGCATACACGCTTTGGTCCGCGGCGAAAGCGGAGGGCCGTGTGTTCTCCAAGCAGGAGTTTTTCGCCGATGGATCCGAGGTTGCGCTTGCGGACTGGCTCAACGATGCGTTCTCGCACTACTATCCCGGCATGCTGGACGCGGTCTATGCCGAAACCGGCGCACTCGCCGTTGCCGCCGCGGATATCCTCGCCGCACTCGGTCGGGACGATATCGAGGTGTTTTCGGCGGGTGCGGATGCAGGGAGTCAGCAAAAGCTCTCCCCGATTCTTGTCTATGTTGCGGGGCCAAATCTTGCCGACGCAGGTGCGCGCTGCTTCGCACAAGCTTTGAAACTGCTCGCCGGAGAACCGACGGAAAGCGGAATCCTTCTGCCGGAATCCTTCTGGTATTCGCAGAAACCCTGAACTTTTATCAATCAACGCAGAAGAGGCACGGAATTCCGCGCCTCTTTCTTGTTTGTTATTTGATTGATTTTCGCTGATAGGATCTCAGAAAAAACAGTTCCGCGCTTCAATCGAGAATGACACCCCAGTCCTGAACGATCCTGCCGGGTTTGACATAGCCCGTCTCGTTTTGATACACGATCTTGATCCAGCCATCCTCCGTCGTCTCCAACACCTTGACAGCGACTCTTGCGGGCGCCTTGACGATCTTCTCGGCTTGCAGATCCGGCTCCGCATAAAGCCACTCCGTCGACTTCAGCACGTTTGCGTCCGGTCTGGTATCCGGCGCTCCCTTCTGATAGGACACAAAGCCGCGCAGAACATAGCCTTCCTTCTTGCCGAAGCGAACCTTGAGCCATACCTCGCTTTCAATCAGCACTTCCAGCTCGTCGCCGACCGCCAGCCGCGCGACGGTGTCAAAGGTGTTGCCGCAGCCCTTGCGGATCCGCGCGCCCTCCACCGTAACCCAGACGTGCGGGTTCGGCAGCTCCTCCTGCTCGTCCGTAATCGTCTTCTGAAACGCGTTGTAATCGGAGAAGGAGAGCTTGCTCTTCAGCGATCGTTTGAGGTCGCGCTCGCTCGGCTCATTTGCGCTGATCTCAATCGTCGTACCCGGACAAGCATAGTAATAAAGCCAGCGCGCGTCCTCAACATACAGCCGCACGCAACCGTGCGATACTTTCTCGCCCATGTCGCTATAGGGGGTTCGCTCCATCGCATCGACCGAACGCTTGGAATACAACAGCGAATGAAAATAGATACTGCCTACGATCTGCACCCAATAGCGCGCATAGGAACTGCCAAAGTTCGCGAATTTGCCAAATCGCTCGCGACCACCGATCTTCCAGATGCCGCGCGGGGTCGGCGTCGCCTCATCCTCAGGATCCGCCTCATCTACATCCGAACGCCCGCTGGAGCAGAGGAACCGTCGCACAACTTTGGTGTATTCACCCGCTTCATCGCGCTCAAACACGGTTACGATCTGATTTTTCAAGTCCAGAAGGATATAGTATTGATCGGGATCCTCGTTTTTCAGTGCATCTTGTGCATGCGCGCGCCCGGGGGTCAATAAAACTCCCGCGCAGATCAGAACGGCGAGCAACCAGACGACGACCTTTTGCATCCCGCTTCTCCTTCCCCGAATGCACGGATGCGCGGGAGGGGTGAACGCCCCGGTCCCGCGCATGGTTTGTGTTAGTATGACGTATTAGAAGACCCGGTATGCGCAGATGAAGTGTCTGCCCCAGTATCCGCCGGAATTCAGCACGGAGGACGATTGGCGTACCTGCCCTTCGGAGGAGCTCGCATCGATCATCTTCCCGCCGCCGAGATAGATGCCTACATGTCCTGTGGAATCCGATTCGCCGGAGAACACAAGGATATCGCCGCGCTGTATGGAGCCCATGTCGGTAAAGCGCGAGAATCGGGAGTTTGAGCGCCATGCGATCGATGTCATATAGCTCGTGCTGACGCCCGCGTTCTTGAGGCACCAATAGACGAAGCCGGAGCAGTCAAACGTATTCGCCCCTTTCGCGCCGCGGACATATTTGCAGCCCACCTTGCTCTCCGCCAGCGCGACAAGCTTCTCCACGCCGGATTTATCGGATATGCCGCTGGGGATGCTGCCGGAGGAACTGCCGCTGGAGCTGCCAGAGCCGCTGCTGCCGGTGGTCTTGGTTTCCTTTTTGGTCGAAGGCGCGCTCGCGGCTTTCTTCGCGCTGGAGGAGTTCATCATCGTCAGCGTGACGCCGCCGACCTTTCCGTCCGCCGTAAGTCCCGCGCGCTTCTGGAACGCCTTGACCGCGTCTTCGGTAATCTCGCCAAAGTAGCCGGTCGCGTTCGCGCTTGAAAGATAGTTCAGCTTCGCAAGGCGCGACTGCATGTTTTTCACATCAGTGCCGTAGTCACCCAGCTGCATGACCATCTCATGCGCATCGCCAGATAGAATCATATCCCGCGTGACCGGACCAAGCGCACCGTCTCGCGTGAGTCCATTCGCCTGCTGGAATGCTTTAATCGCGGTGACCGTCGCCTTGCCCATGACGCCATCCGGTTTGAAGGTGACGTATCCGAGGCGCTTCAACGCGGTCTGGCAGTCCTTGATCACTTGGTTTTCGTCGCCAAGCCGGTATGCGTTGCCGACGACATCTTCACCATAAAGCATTTCTAGCGTTTTGGAGCCGACCTTGCCGTCCGCGGTCAGTTCGTTTTTCTTCTGGAATGCTTTTGCGGCGATTTCCGTCTTTTCCCCGAAAACACCTTGAATATTCGCTTTATTGTCCAGATAGCCGAGTTCGTAGAGGCGCTGCTGCACGCCCTCGACATCCGGGCCGGAATCGCCCAGCTGCATGACATAGACCTTCGACTCCGGATTCATCAGCATGTCGAATGTCGCCTGCCCGCAAATGCCATCGTCGCCGAGGCCGTTGTGCCGCTGAAAGCTCTTGAGTGCGCTCTGCGTCAGCGGGCCAAAATGCAGCGTGGGTTCGTCTGAATCCATATAACCAAGCTCCATCAGCTTGGATTGTATCGTCGCGATGATCGCGTCATCGTCTCCGGAGCGCACCTCTTGCGTGAAGACTGGCGCCGTGGAATCGTTCACGGTGGCATCTGTGACGATGGTATCTTGGATGCCGTCGCCATCGATCGAGACAGTTCCGTCCTGCGTGGTGTCACCCGTTTGCGTTGCGTCAAGCGTTGCGTTTTCCAGCGCGGTCTGCTCGCTCTCCTGCGCGGTAAACGCGGCAAGCTGCTCGCCCTGATCCGCCTTTGTGGCCTTGCCAGGCAGCGCGAATGCGAGAATGACAACCGTAATCAGCACAAGACCTACCGCACCGCTGCCGATCAAGAGCGTACGCTGCGGCAACTTCATCAGCAGCTGATAGATCCTGCGCACACCGAGGAAGATACCGCGCGCGGCAGCGCGCAACGCGGAAAGCAGCGCTTTTTTCATGCGCTTCAAGACGGTTTTCGTCGTTGCAGGTTTTTTCTTCTTTCCGCCCGATGCCGATCGGTCGCGCACCGTGTCATAGTCCGGCTTGCGTTGGTTCAAGCCGAGATCCCCCGCCTGAGACACAAATGCTTCGTCGATGCCGTCGCTGGGATGAACCTCCACCTCGACCAATTTTGTGCCGAACGCTTGCAGCTGTCTTCCGAGTTTTTTGAAGAAGCGTTTGAATTTGTTCTTCTTTTTCTTCTTTTTGGGTTGACTTGGCGCGCTAAATCGCGCATCATATGCATCCCGAACGGGTTTCTTTTGCGCTTGTGCAGCAGGTCTTCGCGTTTCCGCTTCGCTCCACTCGCGTGCCGTACGCTCAGCGGCGTAGCCGCTCTTTTCCGAGTAGGCTTGCTTGTGTCGTTTATCCGTACGGTATTCGTCCTGCCGGAAATCGTTTTTTGTACGCGAAGCAGCCGCAACGGGCTTTTTCTGCTGCGTTGCGGTTCTCTTTCCATCGGGTTTGTGCGTGGACTTTGCCTTTGAGTGCTTTCGATCAAAATTGGGATCAGTAGGCACGTTTAGACTCCTTTCGGCACGCGGCGCATCTTCACCGCAGCCTTACAATCCAAATCATGTGTCTTGCTGAAAGTAGCAATCCATCATTCTCTTGGCTCAAATGGTGGGGTTCGCCCGAGAGCGAGTCCGTTCCTGAGCCATGTTGAGTATAGCAAGCAATCGTGTCATTGCGTTGAACAATCTTTTAAGAATCCTAAAACCCGCACGACTGCATCCGCAGTGAATTCGCCTTCTAGGAAGGGTTGAATTGCGTGCTCAGCCGTCGTAATACTCTCCGCGGCGGTAGTCGTAGATTGCCGCGTTGTACTTTTTTAGATCGTCCAGCACGCGGCCTGTGCCGAGCGCAACGCACGAAATCGGATCCTCCGCAATGCGGCAGGGTACGTTGGTGCGTTCCGTCACATAGCGGTCAAATCCGGCCAACAGCGCGCCACCGCCTGTGACCACAATGCCCGCGCTCGCGATATCGCTCGCCAATTCCGGCGGCGTCCGCTCCAAAAGGCCGCGTACGCGCTCCATGATCGCACCAAGCGGCTCGCTGAGCGCTTCGACCATTTCATTGGTTCCGATGGGAATCGCCTCCGGCAGTCCGGTCACGACGTTTCGGCCGCGCACCTCGATCACGCGTTGTTCTTTTTCCATATGCGCGCGACCGTAGGCAATCTTGATATCCTCGGCGTTCCGTTCACCGATGTAGAGGCTGTGCTTGCGCTTCATATAGCGCCGCACCGCGTCGTCAAATTTATCGCCGGCCATCTTGATGGAATCGGAGATCACGGTAGCTCCATGCGAAATCACGGCGATGTCCGTGGTTCCGCCGCCGATATCCAGCACCATATGCCCTTTGGGTTCATTGATGTCGATGCCTGCGCCTATGGCGGCCGCAATCGGCTCCTCGATGAGATAGGTATACCGCGCCCCCGCCTCATCCGATGCCTCGATGACGCAGCGCTTCTCCGCCTCTGTCACGCCGGAAGGGATGCAAACCACGGCGCGCGGGCGATAGAGCAGCCGCGTGCCGACCACTTTTTGGAAGAAATAGCGCAGCATGCGTGCCGTCGCGTCAAAATTGGAGATGACACCATCCCGCAGAGGACGGATGACGATGACGTCGGCTGGTTCCCGCCCCATCATCTTGCGCGCTTCTTCCCCAATGGCGACGATGCGCCCCGTGACGCGCTCAACCGCGACGACCGATGGCTCCTTGAGCACGATGCCTTTGCCCTTGACAAAGACAAGCGTCGAAGAAGTGCCGAGGTCGATTCCAATGTCGGACGTATCCAATAAACCCATTTTTTAACCTGCTTTCGCTTGATCCAACGGGACATACACACCCTATGATATCAGTCAATTTTACCATGCACAGGGAATGCGGACAATCAAACAAAGTGTGAACGGAGTATGAAGAGGTCGCTAGATGGGCTTCACCGTCTCCTGCGGTGAAGCCCATTGGAATCAAGTATCCGTTTTTTTCAACGTGTCTTGTTGCATTTCTTAGGCTTCCTTTGCAAGCGCACGCTCCAACACCGCTTGCTTCAGCACCTCGCCGATGGGTGCGGAGATCGTCAGCGTCGCGCTGCCGTTCCGGCTGGTTTTGCCGAGGTTGATGACCACGAGGTTCCGCCCGTGGAAATAATCCACCAGCCCCGCCGCGGGATAGACCGCGAGCGATGTACCCCCAATGATCAACGTATCCGCCTTGTCCATCTGTGAAACCGCCGCGCGCAATAGTTTTTCGTTCAGCGGCTCTTGATACAATACCACATCCGGCTTGATGATCCCGCCGCAGCCGCAGGTCGGAATTCCGGTTTTGTCGAGGATATCCTGCATCGAAAACGCCCTGCCGCAGCGCATGCAATGGTTGCTGTATGCGCTGCCGTGGAGTTCCACCACATTCTTGCTGCCCGCCTTTTGATGTAACCCGTCTATGTTTTGCGTAATCACCGCGGCAAGCTTCCCCTCCCGCTCCATCCGCACCAGCGCGCGATGGCAATCGTTCGGCTGCGCATTCGGATAGAGCAGGAATTTCCGGTAATAGTCGAAGAACGTCTCTGTGTGCTTGAGAAAAAAAGAACGGCTCAGCAGGGTTTCCGGCGGATAGCCGTAGTCCCGCATGGCCGCAAATACCCCATCGCTGGAGCGAAAGTCCGGTATCCCGCTCTCTGTGGACGTGCCCGCCCCACCGAGAAAAACCGTCCGACTGGAACGTGCCAGCATGTGTTTGAGTTCTTCAATCTTCGAAAACTCACTCGCTTGTATCATGTTTTCACGCTTTCCTGTTGATGCTTCAGATGGGTTTGTGATATCGCCCAAAGCAATGGCGCATTCGGGTCGTTGCTATGCGCGAAGGCGCAAACCGAAAGGTGATCGTGTGTTTTTATTATTTTATCATGAATCGCACCGATTCAGTGTGTATTTTTGTAACTTTCGTGTAATTTGTTCCAAAAATATTGCGAGCCCATCGCTCCCGCTAAAAAAAAGTCCCCGGTTCTGTACTGTTTCCGTAAGCCTTCTGCAAATGTAAGCGTACATGCTTTCGTCTGGTGGATTCTCGGAAAATCCTGTGATAGAATATCTACATGATTACGAAATTTTACAACGCAACCATTCTTCCGCTGGACGGAGTAACGCCGCGTTTTACCGGCGAGCTTGTCGTGTCCGGCGGACGCATCGTCTCCCTTGGCAAACAGGGCGTCTATTCCGGCGCGACGGATCGTGAGATCGACTGCCGGGGCAACCTGCTCATGCCGGGGTTTAAGAACGCGCATACGCACAGCGGCATGACATTTTTGCGTTCTTTGGCGGACGACCTGCCACTCCAACAATGGCTGACGGAGCAGGTGTTCCCGAAAGAGGCGCAGCTCACGCCGGACGATGTCTACATCCTTACAAAACTTGCCATCATGGAGTATCTCACAAGCGGTATCACGATGATGTTCGATATGTATTTTTCGCGCGAAAGCATCGCCGCGGCCGCCATCGATACCGGTTTTCGTGCGGCACTGGTCGGCTGCGCAAACGACTACGGCGGCTCCGCGCAGGAGACGGCGGACGAGTACGCAAAATTTTCCAAGATCGACCCGCTGATTCGCTACCGCCTCGGCTTCCACGCGGAATATACCAGCAGCGAGCCGTTGATGCGGGAGTTGTCCGCACTCGTGCAGCAGCTCAAGCAACCGTTCTATACGCATCTGAATGAGACCGCAAAAGAGGTGGAGAGCTGCGTTGCCCATAGCGGAATGCGCACGATCGAATACCTCGATTCGCTTGAACTGTTCCGCTATGGCGGCGGCGGATATCATTGCGTCCATGTGTCCGAGCGCGAAATGGATATCCTGCAAGCGCGCGGCATGACGGTTATCACCTGCCCGGGCAGCAACACAAAGCTCGCCAGCGGCATAGCGCCGGTCTACGAATATCTTCGCCGCGGCATCCCGCTCGCCATCGGAACCGATGGACCCGCGAGCAATAACTGCCTCGACTTCTTTCGAGAGATGTTCCTCACCACCGGCTTACAGAAGCTGAACCACGGCGCGGAAGTGGTGGGTGCGATGGACGTTTTGACCATGGCCTGCAAAAACGGCGCGTATGCTTGCGGGTTTGAGGATTGCGATTGTCTCGCGGTCGGCAAACAGGCGGATCTGATCCTGATTGATCTGCAACAGCCGAACATGCAGCCGTTAAACAACATCGAAAAAAACGTCGTCTACAGCGGAAGCAAGCAGAATATCAAGCTTGTCATGATTGCGGGCAAGGTCCTCTATGAGAACGGGGAATTCTACATCGGCGAAGACCCCGCGCGTATCTATGCCGAAGCAAACCGCATCATTCGCGGCATGAAATAGACCATATCCGCTGATTCGACCGATTAGATTGGATTAAAATCGATGGGTTTGTTGAAAAAAGTCTCCCCGTTATTCTCTGGCTGGAACGAAACGCTCATCCAGTCCGTATTGCAGGGGCATATGGGCTATGTCCTTGCGGACTGTGAGGAAACGCCCACAGCCGCACAGCTCGTGTTGGGCGGGTTTTGCTTCTTCGCGGGTGAACCCAGCGTATCGTTCGCGGCAAAAGCCGCTGCAATGGAAATCGTTCCGCAAAACGAGGCATGGGGCAGTGCAATCGAGCAAGCCTTTGGCGCGCGTGTGCACAAACGACTGCGCTACGCGATCAAGAAAGAGCCTCTGGCCTTCTCTCGCGAAACCCTGCACCGCTTTGTTGACGCGTTGCCGATCGACTATACATTGCGTTTCTTTGACGACGAAATCTGTCGGCAAAGCGTTACGGCGGAATGGTCGAGTGATTTTTGCGCCAATTTTCGGGATCATGCGGATTTTCTTGCCCGCGGCATCGGCGTTGCAGCTCTGCACAATGGCTGCCTCGTCTCGGGCGCGAGCTGTTATTGTATCTATGACGGAGGGCTGGAGATCGAAATCGACACGCACCCCGATCATCGCAGACGAGGGTTGGCGCTTGCTTGCGGCGCACGTTTGATCCTCGCGGCACTCGATCGAAACCTGTATCCAAGTTGGGACGCGTACGATCTGCGCAGCGTTGCGCTTGCGGAAAAGCTCGGCTATCATATGGATCATCCCTATGCAATCTATGTGCTGTCAGACCCGCCTTCTTGATCAGGGTCGATCGTTGGCATCGTTTTACTTGAAATAAAAAAGGCTCTCCCTCAATCGTTGCGATGGAGCGATAGACAAAGAGAAAAACACCGGTCTGGAATATGCTTCCAGATCGGTGTTTTGAATTCTATTCGTCTTGTTTTCGGCAGATCAGCCCATGGCTGGAATCGGCTTGCCGGGGTTGCGCTTGCGGAAGAGATTCTTCCGTTCCTTGGTGAGGAACGAAACGGTGTCCTTCACGGTCGTGCTGATGTCGCGCGGCTTATAGCCGAGATCGCGCCGGGCTTTTTCATAGGTAAAGCGCGCGTTACTGGTCAGCGTATACAGCGTGTATCGCGTAAAGAGCGGCGATTCATGCCGAATCTTGTAATACAGCTCCGCAATCGGCGCGGACAACTTCGCAAACCACAGCGGTAAAACGGTTGTGATCTTCTTGCCGCCTGTCACGCGGGAAAGTGTATTGAGCAGCTCCCGCACCGGGATATAGCGGTTGGAAAGGATGTAGCATTCGCCCTTCTTCCCCTTGTCCGTCGCGGCGATCACGCCGTCTGCAACGTCCCGTACATCGACAAAGTCATAGCCGCCCTCCACGCAAGCCGTTAAGGACCCATTGAGATAGTTGATCACCATCTGCGTCAGGTGTCCGTGGCCATAGTCGTTCGGGCCTATGATGCCGGAAGGATGGATAATCGTTGCATCAAGGCCGGCTCTCGCCGCCTCCAATACAATTTGGGTTGCCGCGGCTTTGGTCTTTGCGTAAAGGCCGATCACGGCCTCCGCCTGGAAACCATCAACCTCATGGATCACGTTGCCGTGCGGCAGCTCCGGCAGCGCATGGACAGAGCTGATGTACACCAGTTTTTTGACGTTGTGCTCTTTGCAGAGGCTCACAACGTTTTCCGTGCCGCGCACATTGACGTCCACAACGCGCTGGTCATATTTCGATGCCACGGATACAATGCCCGCGCAATGGATGAAGTACACCGCGTCGTCCGCCTTCAGCCCGTAAAACAACGGCTCCATCGAAGGCTTGTCGCGCACGTCTCCGCGCACAATGGATACCGCGTCGCCATAAAGCATGGTGACGTCCTCGTTTGGCAGCGCAAACCCGCGCACGGTTTCGCCCGCGGCAAGCAACTCCCGCGCAACCGTGTTGCCAAGATGTCCGCCAATACCTGTGATCATATAAACTCGTTTCATGAGAAAATTCCGCCTCGCTTTCGTGGTCTCACGATGAAAATCATTTCGTTCTTCTTTTCTGTGTTTGACTCTGTGTTTAACTCTGTTGTTATCTTACCGGCTCATTGTTACGCGGCTATTACGAAAAACCAACGATTTGCCGACAACTTTACGTCTTTTTTATGAAGCGCGGTCCGTTTGCCGCAGAAAATCAAATTTGCGCCTACTTTGGCACTTTTTCATCTTCTGTCTTGCATTCTAGCAGCGATTTTTCAAATAACACTCAAATGCTATTCAACTTTTCATCAAATCCGTTCCGGCATCATAAAAAGACGGGGATTTTTTGATTCCCCGCCTTTTGTGTCAGTTGATTTGTGCGTTGTTTGGCTTACCGTTCGATCCGAATCGTACGCTGAAACGCTTGGTCGAAGTCTTCCGGAATCTGCTCGCGGAGCACTTCCTCGCCGCGCATCGTTACAATCACCGTGTTCTTTCGCATCTGTTTGCTGAGCGCTTTGGCGATCTTCAGATCACAGAATTCGCCGCCGTTCAGATGCTTTTCTTCCAGCTTGACCAGCAGTTCCTTCTTGCGGAATTTAATCCGGCGCAGGGTGCGGATTTTCTGCTGCGTCGTGCCGCGGCTGCCAACCACGACGACGGTAACGTTATGACCCGCAGCCAACAGCAGGAATGCTATCAACCCCAGCGCGAGCAATGAGATTGCCACAATCGTCACCAGCGTTTGATCTCCCGCGGAACGCAGGGATCGCGCAATGATATCCCGCATGGTCACCTTCACCTCAACCGTGCGGATGTTGCCCTGCTCGTCCATGGCTTCCACAAGGTATGTTCCAGGGCCAACATCCTCCAGCGTCAGCGTTTCGCTCCACTCTTTGCCGGGGAGACGAATTTTAACGGTATCACCCGGGATCTCCGCGATGTCGTCCTTTGTGACCACTACATCGCCTAGTTGCGGCTCCGGCGTGGGAGAAACCTCCGGCGCAACCGCTGCCTCGATGAGGAACGGGCCAAACGTTTCATACGTCGCCAAGTCGAAGGCATTCCTCGCATAAGCGTGAATGTAATAGGTGCCGGGGTCGCTCATGCGCAAGGCGCTGTCATAGGTGCGGTAGGAGCCGCCCGCCGTGCTGCTGTTCGAAAGCTGATAGCCGCGGCTGACAAGGCTGGATTCCGCGTCTGTAAACGTCAGCGTCGCAAGGATTGCGTCCTGCGTCACGGTTCCAATGCGATATGCGCCGGCGGCAAGTGTAATGGTTGGCTTACTGACATCCGCGCTGCGCACCGTGTGTGTGAATGCTCTGCGGTTCCCCGCGATGTCCGTCAGCGTGAAGCTATAGACGCCGTTCTTTGCCAAGGAGAAGGTCGGATTCCCGCTTGCTTTGACAACCGTTCCATCTGGCAGGGTGAGCTTGTCGTTTCCGCTGCCGCCGGGATCGCCCTGCAGGGTCAGCGTCAGCACTACACTTCCGCCGGAAATGCTCTCGACGATTTCCGGAACGGCAGGCTGTTGCTTATCCACGCGCGCAAGGTATGCGCCAACCGTTGCCGTGTTGTTGTATTCGTCCGCCGCTTTGATGTTTACGGTATGCACGCCCGCGGTCACATCCATTCCCGTTGCGGCGGCGCTCGTCCCGCCATCCATGTCATAGTAGTATGTGACCTTGGAGGCATCTTCCGCGCTGCTTGCAACGACGTTCACGGTCTGATTCGTCCATGTTCCAGCGGCATATGTGCGCCCATCCGCCGTCTTCATGGTCACAACCGTGCCTTTCGGCGCGTCTTTGTCGACTTTCATCGCGCCGGAGTAGCCGTATTCGCTCGTGAACTCCGCATCGCGCACGTTCACGCGGAACTTCAGCCCGTCCGTGCTCGCCAACGTGTCCGGAATCGCGAACAGAAGCTTCGTGTCGCTCAGGTTGTTGTCGATGAGCTGCCACGTTTTGCCGTCGTAGTATTCGAGGCGATACGTCAGCTTGTCCCCTTCGATGTCAAACCCGCTCCACTCCACCGTAACCTTGGAGCCTGTACCCGCGCGGTCGCCTTCCTTGGGGCTGCTCACCGTAAGAATGATCGGCGGATCGTTTACGCTGATCACGTTGATTGTAACCGTTGCGCTTGCCGTTGTCTCGTGCCCGTCCGTGATCGTATAGGTGAAGCTGTCCGTGCCAGAGAAACGATCGTTTGGCGTGTATTCGATCTTGCCGTCGACGATCTCCGCCTTGCCGTTTTTCGGCGTGCCGACTGCGGTGATGCGGAAGCTTGCGCTCTGGTGCAGGTCGTCTTCGTTCAGTGCTTTGTCCGTGTCCACGTCCCAGTCGTTGTTGAGCACGTCCAGCGTAATCTTGTCCTCGTCGTTGGTCTTTGCGCTGTCGTCTTCCGCGTGGATCGCGTCGTTGCGCTGTGTGATCGTAATCGCAACGCTTGCGCTGTCTTCTAGCGTGCCGTCCGTGAGCACATAGGTAATGGTGTCTTTACCGTTGTAGTTTTCGTCCGGCGTGTAGACGATCTTGGATCCGTCCGTCGTGGCTTTGCCGTGTGCGCCGTCCGTGACGGAACTGATGAGCGGCTGTTTGGCGGGCGATTGATTCAAGATGTCGTCCGTATCGATATCCCCGTCGTTGGCAAGTACGAGGATCTCCTTTGCGGTGTCTTCCTGCACCGTAGTCTCGTCGTTTGCAGCCTTTGGCGCGTCGTTCACCGGGTGGATGGTGACGTGGATGATTCCGGTATCGCTCGCGCCCTTGGAATCCGTAACGGTGTAGACAATTTCGTCCGTGCCGTTGAAGTCGTCGTTTGGCGTATAGGTGATCTTCGTGCCGTTTACCTTCGCGGTTCCATGCGCGGGCTCGCCGCTCTTCTGAATGGAGACGGCGATCTCATCGTCATTGGTGAGGATATCCACATCCCCGATGAGCGTGTCGACATCGATCTCGCTTGCCGTGTCCTCGTCCGTCTCCGCGGTCGTGTCATTCGCCGTGGGTGCGTCATTGACGGGCGTAATGGTCACCTTGAGCACCGCCGTATCCGTCAAGCCTGCCGAATCGACGACCTGATAGATCACTTCAAACGTTCCGTTGTAGTTCGCGTTGGGTGCAAACGAGACATCTCCGTTTTCTTTGGTTGTAAACGTACCGGGCAAGTCGCTTGTGGAGCCGACGAATCCGTCAAACGTCTTCGTGTCGCCCGTGTCCACGTCTGTATCATTCTCCAATACGTTGACGGAGGCTGTGTGGTCCTCCTCCGCGGTCATCTCGTCCGCATGGGCAACCGGCGGATCCACATTCGCGCCGATGAGTATCGTCAACGTCGCGTCGCTTGTTCCGCCTTTTTCGTCGCTGAGCTCATAGCGGATAACTTGCTTGCCGTTAAAGTCGGTCTCCGGCGTGAATACGAGATACGCGCCATCGTGCTCGCGGTTCCGTCGGAGCAATAGTAGTCAAACGTATCCTCGCCATTGTAGTTTGCGTTTGGCTTGTAGGTGATCGTCTTTCCGTCGGTCGTGATCGTGCCGTGCGAGGGTGCTTTGAGATTCGTTCCCGTGATCACGACGGAGAGTGTCTGCGCATTGGGATTTGCATTCAGCAATTTGTCCTGATCGATGTCCGTGTCGTGTTCCAGCACGTCGATCTGGATCGTTCCGTCCTCCTGCATTTCCGCCGCGTCGTTGTCCGGCGTGGGCGCGTCGTTCACCTGCGCAATGTTCACGCTGATCGTACCCATGGCAACGGCTTTCTCTTTGTCCGTCACCGTGTAGACAAACGTGTCCGTGCCGTTGAAGTTGCCATTTGGTTTGTACGTGACGTTTCCGTTCTCGTCCACGCCTGCTGTGCCGTGCTGGGCATTCGTGCTGATCGAGAGCGTCAAAACGTCCCCGTTGGTCTTAATGTCAACATCGTCGACCAGAAGCGCTTTTGCGATGGTTTGCAGGGCTGCGTCTTCGTCGATGTTCAGCGTTTTTCCGTTGGCGGTCGGGGTGTCGTTCACAGCGGCAACGGTGACCTTAAACGTCACGATGTCCGTTCCGCCCGAACCGTCCGACACCGTGAGTTCGATGACCGCTTCGCCGTTCTGGTCGCTCTTCGGGTTCACCGTGATCGTACGTTCACCGTTCGATCCTTTGGTAACGGTCACATCCGTGAGCGCGATCAGCGTCGGGTTTGACGTTTTGGTTACGGTTACGCTCAGGTTATCCAGAGCCGTCTCCACATCGCTCACGACGACGGTCGTAGTGCCGTTGTCGCCGTCTTCCTGCAATCCCAGTTCGCTCGGCGCGCTCGTGAACAGCGGTGCATCGTTGACTGGCGTCACTGTCACGCTTAACCCAGTACTGCAAGAGCTGCCGTACCCGTCCTGAAGCGTGTAGTATACCACTACCGTGCCGTTCCAGTTCGCAGCCGGAGTGAACTTGACCATGTTGTTTTCCCGCTCGACGGTACCGATGGCGGGGTTGACAATCGAAGCCGCGCTGAGATAGAAGCGCTCGCGCAACAGCGCCGCGTCCTGATTCAGCGAGGAATCGATGTCCACATCCGTGTCGTTCGCCATGACGTCGACCCAACCCGTCGTCGAGTCTTCATCGATCGTCTTGCTGTCCGGGTTTGCCACCGGGCTGTCGTTGACCTGCCGGATGGTTACGGTTACGCGCGCCATCGTGCTCGCGGTTCCGTCGGAGCAATAGTAGTCAAACGTATCCTCGCCATTGTAGTTTGCGTTTGGCTTGTAGGTGATCGTCTTTCCGTCGGTCGTGATCGTGCCGTGCGAGGGTGCTTTGAGATTCGTTCCCGTGATCACGACGGAGAGTGTCTGCGCATTGGGATTTGCATTCAGCAATTTGTCCTGATCGATGTCCGTGTCGTGTTCCAGCACGTCGATCTGGATCGTTCCGTCCTCCTGCATTTCCGCCGCGTCGTTGTCCGGCGTGGGCGCGTCGTTCACCTGCGCAATGTTCACGCTGATCGTACCCATGGCAACGGCTTTCTCTTTGTCCGTCACCGTGTAGACAAACGTGTCCGTGCCGTTGAAGTTGCCATTTGGTTTGTACGTGACGTTTCCGTTCTCGTCCACGCCTGCTGTGCCGTGCTGGGCATTCGTGCTGATCGAGAGCGTCAAAACGTCCCCGTTGGTCTTAATGTCAACATCGTCGACCAGAAGCGCTTTTGCGATGGTTTGCAGGGCTGCGTCTTCGTCGATGTTCAGCGTTTTTCCGTTGGCGGTCGGGGTGTCGTTCACAGCGGCAACGGTGACCTTAAACGTCACGATGTCCGTTCCACCTGAACCATCCGACACCGTGAGTTCGATGACCGCTTCGCCGTTCTGGTCGCTCTTCGGGTTCACCGTGATCGTACGTTCACCGTTCGATCCTTTGGTGATGGTCACATCCGTGAGCGCGATCAGCGTCGGGTTTGACGTTTTGGTTACGGTTACGCTCAGGTTATCCAGAGCTGTCTCCACATCGCTCACGACGACGGTCGTGGTGCCGTTGTCGCCGTCTTCCTGCAATCCCAAATCGCTCGGCGCGCTCGTGAACAGCGGTGCATCGTTGACTGGCGTCACCGTCACGCTTAACCCAGTACTGCAAGAGCTGCCGTACCCGTCCTGAAGCGTGTAGTATACCACTACCGTGCCGTTCCAGTTCGCAACCGGAGTGAACTTGACCATGTTGTTTTCCCGCTCGACGGTACCGATGGCGGGGTTGACAATCGAAGCCGCGCTGAGATAGAACCGCTCGCGCAGCAGCGCCTCGTCCTGATTCAGCGAGGAATCGATGTCCACATCCGTGTCGTTCGCCATGACGTCGACCCAACCCGTCGTCGAGTCTTCATCAATCGTCTTGCTGTCCGGGTTCGCGACCGGGCTGTCGTTGACCTGCCGGATGGTTACGGTTACGCGCGCCATCGTGCTCGCGGTTCCGTCGGAGCAATAGTAGTCAAACGTATCCTCGCCATTGTAGTTTGCGTTTGGCTTGTAGGTGATCGTCTTTCCGTCGGTCGTGATCGCGCCGTGCGAGGGTGCTTTGAGATTCGTTCCCGTGATCACGACGGAGAGTGTCTGCGCATTGGGATTTGCATTCAGCAATTTGTCCTGATCGATGTCCGTGTCGTGTTCCAGCACGTCGATCTGGATCGTTCCGTCCTCCTGCATTTCCGCCGCGTCGTTGTCCGGCGTGGGCGCGTCGTTGACCTGTGAAACGGTAAGATTGACCGTTGCGGGTTCGCTTACCGCGTTACTTGCGTCGATCACGGTATACGTGAAGCTAAGAGGGCCGTTGTAGTTTGCTTTCGGCGTTACGATAACGCTCAACCCGTCGGTAGATTTTTCGAATGTCGCGTTTGTGTCAGTGCTGGTCACGTCGTTGACCTTCAATACCTCGCTGTTGGGGTTCGTGATCAAGTCGCCGTCCGTGTCGTTCTTCAGCACTTCGATCGACGATGGTTTGTCTTCGGGGATGGTTCCCGTGTCGTTGACCGCCACAGGGCTTTCGTTCACGTCAGTGACATTCAGCTGGAAGCTTGCCGAAGAATACAACTTGCCCGGGTCGGTTACGGTGATGGTCACGGTCGTGCTACCGTTCCATTTGAGATACGCCTTGAGATCGATGTCGCGGTTATATCCCTCCAGCGTATCGATATGGATGCCGTTGACGAGCAGGATCGAGTTGCTGCTCTTTGCCGTTACGATGACATCAACCGGGTCTGGGCCGCCCGCGTAGGCGACGTTATCCACGTCCTCGACCGTAAACGGAATGTCGTTGATCTGCGATCCTTCCGCAATCGTATATGTTGCGCTGCCGGTATACTTGATCACGGGCGCATCGTTCACAGGCGTGACGTTAATCGACGCGGTAAACGTATAGTACGCCTCGCCATACGAGTCAAAGATCGTATAGTCAAACGAATCCGCCGCGTTGCTGTCCTTTGCGGTCGTATAATAGACCGATTTCTGATCGCTTGCGATGCGAACGGTGCCGTGGGTTGGATTGCTTGCAATCGCTGTAATGGTGAAGTCGCCCGGTGTGGTCTTATAGTCCGGGTCGATATCTTTCAGCACATCCAGCTGCTTTTCGATATCCTCCACAACCGTAAAGGTCTTGTTTCCGTTATTCGGTATATCGTCGACGGAGAGAACCGTCACTTCAAACGCACTGCTTCTTGTCACGTTCTTCGAATCGCGCACGGTCAGCGTAATCTTAGCCGTGCCAAACTGATTCGCGGCAGGGATCGCCTTCACCGTACGCAGGGATCCGGTCGCGTCATCCGTCGGGTTTGTGATCGAGATATTGCTCAGCGGGAAGAGCGTGGTGTTGTTGCACGTGATCGAAACGTTGAGCGTATCGTCGTTGTCTTCCTCGTCCGTCACGCTAAAGCCGATGTCACCCGTGCCGTTTGTCGCGTCTTCGAGAATACCCGTCACGTTCGCAATTGCGGAGATCGTCGGCGGGTCGTTGACAGGGGTGACCTTCACCGTCACTGTCGGCGTGCAGGATAACCCATGCTCATCCTCCATCTTATAGGTGAAGGTATCATAATAATCCACCGACGTGTCGCGGTCGGATTTCGGTACATAATAGATCTTGTTGTCGACGATGGTGGCGGTGCCGTACTGCGGAGCCGTATTCGAAATCAGAATCAGCTTATCGCCGCCATTGTTTTCTTGCGTGTCCGCGTCGTCGTTGGCGAGCACATCCGCAGTATACGTTCCGTTTTCCGCGACCGTAAACGCATCATCACCCGCTTTCGGCGCGTCGTTCACCGGCGTTACCGTCAAGAGGAAAGAGGTTGTGTCTTCTCCGTCATCGCCATCCTTGACAACGATGTTGATCGTCGCTGAGCCTACCTTGTTTTCATACGGCAGAACGGAGAACCTGCAAACGCCGTTCGCATCCGGAGTAATCGCGATGGCGGGCAGCAGCACGCCGTTGAGATGCGTGGCGGTGACCTCAAGCGAACCCGCCGCGGTTTCGACGTCGCTCACCGTGAAGGTAATCACCCCGGTGCGGGTGTCCTCCGCCGTGGTGACGTCTTCGAGCGTGCCCGGGGTAATCACCGGCAGATCGTTCACCGATGTAACCGTAACGCTCACGGAGAAGCGCTCCGTCAGGTCGGAGGAATCCTTCACCGTATAATAGAACACTTCCGGCGCGTTCGACGGGCTGAACCAGTCCGCGTAAGGCGTATAGGTGATGGTTTTTCCGTCAAGGCTGTATGTTGCCGTGCCGTGCGCCGGCTTATCCACGGAGATGACGGTGACGTCCTCTCTCTCCGGGTTGGTTGTTTCGTCGACGTCGTCGTTGAGCGTTACTTCGATCGTAACAGAATGATCCTCCTCCACGGTAGCCGTGTCGTTGCCGCCGCTCGGCGCATCGTTGATCGGACGAATCACCGCGCTGACAGTAGCGGTGTCGGTCTTGCCGTCTTTGTCTGCAATCGTATAGACGAAGGAATCGTTCCCGTTATAGTCTTTGCTCGGCGTGTAGAGAATCGTATCTCCGTCAATCGTCGCCGTGCCGTGGGTCGGTTTTGTGACGCGTAGAATCGAGATCACGTCCCCATACGGCGCGTCCTGGTCGCTGTCGTTTTCCAGGACGGAGATCGCGATTGTTGTGTCCTCGTCGATCTCTATGCCATCGTCTACCGCAACAGGCGGGTCGCCGTCCGGTTCAACCGTAATAGTAACCGTCGCGTATCCCTCTTTTTGATCGAGGGTTTGATCGACCGCACGGATGATGAAGGAGTCGGCTCCGTTGAAGTCTTTGTTCGGCGTATAGTCGAACGAGCCGTCGGCTTTGACCACGACGGTGCCGTTTTTCGGAGTCGTAAATGCATCAAACACAAGCTCATCGCCGTCGGGATCGACTGCCGTCACGCTCGCATGAATGGGCGTATCCTCTTTTGTTTTCAAACTCGGCGCGGTCACAACCGGCGCGTCGTTTACGCTGATGATCTCCAGCGGATAGATTCCAACGCCCGCCAGATTGCCGTCGCTGACCCAAATCTTGAGTTCCAGCTCACCGTGCACATTCTCGTTCGGAGTCACCGTGATGGTTTTATAGCCCGCATCGTTCGTGCTCAGAGAGATTTGCGTGGTTTTCACGAGTGTTTCGTCCAGCGACGTGATCTTGATGATCAGATTGTTCACCGGGGTCTCCGCGTCCGCAACCACGAAATGGAACGACTTTGTCGTGTCCTCCAGCGTCGTCCATTTTTCGAGATTCGAGCTGTGCTTACTGACCGTCGGCGCATCGTTTATGGGCTTGATCGTGATGTTGACCTCCGCGGTAGCCACGCCGCCTTTGCCGTCGGAGATCTTGTAGGTCAGCGAATCCTTGCCGTAATAGTTGCTCGTGGGCACATAGCTGATCGTTGTCCCGTTGGTGGTCGCGACTCCGTGAGCGGGTATCGATACCTCAAGGATGCTCAGCGTATCCTCTTCGGGATCCGAATCGTTGCCCAACACGCTGAAGATCGGCGTTGCGTCTTCATTGATCGTGAAGCTGTCCAGCTTAGCAGTCGGCGGATCGTTCATAGGAAGAATGGTCAGCGTCACAGCTGCATCGTCGGTCGCGCCTGCGGAATCCATGACGGTATAGTTGAAGGTGACCAATCCGTTGAAGTCGCCTTCCACGGCAACGAGGACTTTCCCGCCGCCGATGTTTGTGACGGTGGTCGCGTTGACGATGTCGGATATGGCAACAATACTTGGGCTGCCATCCTCCACATCGGAATCATTCGCCAGTAGATTCATCGTCACGAGCGTTTGCGCGGGCTTTGTGTCCGCAGGGTTTGTGACGGCCTCCTCGGCGCTGTCTGTGTCGTCCTTTGCTTCCGGCGGGTCGTTGACGGGAACGATCTTGAGCAGGAACGCGCCGGTTGCGCTGAGGCTGCCATCGCTCGCGACGACATCGATCTTCACCGTGCCGTAGGCGTTCTTCACCGGTACGACGTGGATGACCATCTCATCATCCAGAACATGCTTGATGCTGATGTTGCCGTTCGTCACGAGCGTTTCATCTTCCGAAGTCAGTGAATAGCTTGTCGAAGCGGTCATATCGTTGTCGACATCGCTGACGGTGAGATGTACGTCAATCGCTTCGTCCTCCGAAGTGGTCTGGTAGTAGTCCAGATCATGAATCTCCGGCGCGTCGTTGACGGGAACCACTTCGATCGTGACTTTTGCAACGCAGGAAAGACCGGCATCGGTTTGATCGGTGACGATCACGTAAAATACTTCTTCGCCGTTAAAGTTAGCGTTTGGCACATAGCGAATCGTATGATTTGTGCCGATGCTCGCTTGCCCGTTCTTCGGTTGATGATCCGGGTCGATGCTCTCGACGATCGTATCGCCGTCCACATCACAGTCCGATCCGGGAGAAGCGAAGACCACGCTGGTGTCTTCCTTGATCGTCTTTGTGACATCGTTTGTCGTCGGTGCATCATCCACCGGCGTCACGGTCAAATTGATCTGCGCCTCATCATACGTCATGCCGTCGCTGACGCCCACGACGATCACACCCGATCCATTGACGTTGTCCGCGGTGTGGATGGTCACATGGCTGCCCGCCGTAGTGCGGGTCACACTATAGGAAACCATAAACGGAATCGGCGCTTCGGTTGTTGCGCTCTTGGTATAGGCGTAGAAATAGAGGTCATCGTTTGCGCAATCCGCATCTTGGAATTCGACGTCGAAGGTGTTGCCTTCGCTCGCGTCTTCCGTGAACGTGATCGAATCCGGTACGGCGGTGATCTCCGGCAGGTCGTTGACCGGATAGACCCGGAGCCAGATTGTGCCCGTGTCTTTTTCGCCGCCGCCGCTCTCTTCCACCGTATAGGTGATGGTCGCGGTGCCATATTTGTTAGGCGCGGGCGAAAAACGTACGGTGCTGTTGTCCACGACCTCGAACGTGCCAAGCGCGGTCAGGGTATTGACCGTGAGCGTATAATCGACAGGCGTGGGGTTGTTCACCGAAAGATCGATGGTAAATGGCTTATCGTCCTCATAGCAGGTAACGTGTTTGCCATAGGTATTCAAGGAGTCAACAAACACCTCGCCGATATGCACGGTTGCGGTCGCGCTCTTGTAACCGTCCACCTGCGTGCTTGCGCGGTCGATGATTCGGTAGACATACGAATCCGCACCATTGTTCTGCAAAGAGACTTGTGTGCGCGTGTAGAGAATGGTTCCATCCGCCTGAACCGTTGCTGTTCCGTAGAGTGGCGGTGTTACGATTTCGAGCGTATGGATCACGTCGCCGATGTCGACGTCATAGTCGTTTTTCAGCACCTTTGTCGTCGCACTTTCGGTGCCCAGTTCGTTGCCGACAACCTGCCAGTCGTCCCATGCGGTCGGCGCGTCGTTGACGGGCTCCACGGTGATGGTGACGCTTGCCTCGGCATACGCGCGCCCATCGGAGATCCGATAGGTCAGGTTCTCCGTCCCGCTCCAATCCTCATAAGGATAATAGGTATAGTCATTGCGTACGCGCTCGATGTATCCGTGTTCAGGCGCGGAGAGATTCGAAAGCCAGATCGTGTCAAGATCCGCGTCCGTGTCATTCACCAAGAGTTTGAGCGCGAGGCCCCCGTCTTCTTTCATGGTAAATTCGTCGTCCGTCGCAACCGGCGCATCGTTCTGCGGGATGACGTGCAGGTAGAACGTCGTGCTGTCCGTAAGCTCCGCCTTGTCCGTTACCGTCACGGTCACACTTGTGCTGCCGCTTTGATTTTCACCCGGCTTCAGCGTCAACGTATAGTTGCCGTTTTCGAGGGGCGTTACGATTATGTGCGTACTGTCTTCAGGCAGGAGCGTTGTGTCCGCGGAATCGACGTGGATCGACGCCGTGTCTTCGGCATCCGCATCATACACGCTAAAGGCAATGCCGCTCACGGTTCCGTCTTCGCCAACATAGTGGCTGTCAATCGAGCTGATGACGGGCGCATTCGTTTCACTCACCACATCCAGCGTGACCGTCGCAGTAGACGTCGCGACGGTATCCGTGATGGTATAGGTAAATGTTCTGGTTCCGTTCTCGCCAACCGCAGGTACATACGTAAACGTCTGCGTTGCCTCGTCGAGCGTCAGGCTCCCGGGCAGATCTTTCGTAAATGTGCTGATCTTGATCGCGTCGCCATCCACGTCGTGATCGTTGGCGAGCACGCTGAATGTATAGCGCGTGGTGTAATGCACATAGACAAGATCCGCTTCCGCAACCGGCGCGTCTTGAGCGGGTGCAATATTCAACGTCACGGTGTCGTCCGTGCGCGCTTCGCCGTCGCTAACGGTCAGCGTAATGATGGGGAAGCCGAACGTATCCGCCGCGGGCAAAATGCGCACCTCGCCGGTTCCGTCTCCGTTGTTGAAAATTTTAATACCTTCCGTGGTAATAATGCTGGCATCGCTGCTCGCCACGATGACCTTGAGATCCTTCGGGTCGCTTTCATTGTCCGAAATACGGAATGGAACAACAATTGTCGTGTCTTCCGTCCCGTTGATCTCTGTATCGTCCACTTCGATGCTTGGCGCATCGTTAACTCCGTTTGCCGTCAGCGTGCAGGTCGCGAGGGTTCTTGCCGTGCCGTCGCTGATGTAGTATGTGAAGCTCGTGGTGCCATCGAAATCCTTCGCAGGCGTATAACGCAGGGTTGTCCCGTTCAGCAACGTAATCGCACCAACAGCGGGATCGTCTTTCAGTCCGTCAAAGAAGATGGTATCACCGTCGATATCGCTGTCATTCACAAGAAGGCTTGCAATTGAGATATCGAGATATTCCGCGTCTTCGGCAAACGTCTTCGTGTCGCTGCCCGCGCGCGGCGCATCGTTTACATTATTGATGTGGATCAGTATGGTCCGTTCAACAGAATCAAATCCGTCGCCCAGCGTCAGCTTCAGGCTTACATCGCCGTTTACATTCGCAAGCGGGGTCAGAAGCAGCTGCACGGCGGGATCGTTATCACCAAGGCCAGAGAGAACGACGCCGTTGGGGTCGATCATCTCTTCATCCAGTGTCGCAGCCTGCAGCATCACGCTGTTCGCCGGCGTCTCCACGTCGTAGATTTCAAACGGGATCTCGTGACTAATTTCGTCCTCCTCGATGGTGTAGGAATCTTCGAGCCCGACAAATCGCGGCGCGTCCGTTTCCGGCATGACAGCGATCGTAACCGTTGCATCGGCGGTCAGTCCCGCTTTGTCCGAAATCGTATAGGTAAGCGTGTCCGTACCGTTGAAATCCGCGTCTGGCGTATAGATGATCTTTCCGTTTAAAACCACAGCGGTGCCGTACGCGCCGTTTCCGCAGGAAGCAAGCGTGATCGTCTCCTGCGTATTGGTGTCGAAATCCAGATCGGTGTCATTCAAGAGCACATCGATGGTGACCGCCGCATCCTCCGACGTATATACCTTGTCGTTGACCGCGGTAGGCGCATCGTTTACCTGATTCACGATCAGCGTGACTTTGGCCTGCGCTGTGCCGCCGTTTCCATCGGTTATATCATAGGTAAACTCATCCGTACCGGCGAAGTTCTCATCCGGCGTATAGCGAATCTTTCCGAGTACGTTCAGCACCGTGCCATTCGCCGCCTCACCAAGGCGGTAGATGCTCACCGTTTCTCCGTCCGCCGCGTCGCTATCGTTGGCAAGCACGTCGATTTCGATCGTCCCGTCCTCGGGCACAACGATGTCGAGATCGTCCTTGGCAATCGGCGCGTCGTTGACAGCTTCGACTGTGATCGTAAACGTACGGGATGCCTTCAATCCGCTCTCGTCCTCAACCTCTACCGTAATCTCCACCGGACCACCGTAGCAATTTTCAGCGGGGATGATATCGATGTTTGCCCCGTCGTCCGATTGATGGAGCGTAATCCCGTCCAGCAGGTCGTTGTCCGCGGCGGTGATGTGGAAGACTAGGTTACCGATACTGCTCTCCGCGTCGAAAGCCGGAAGCGTGACGTTGCACGGAGTGTCTTCCTCTGTTGTAACATTGTTGATCGCGTCAAGCTTTGGCGCGGTTGTGATGGAGATCGTTTTGAGTGCTGCGTTACCCGCGTTGTCGCATGCATAGATCGTATACGTTCCGCCAGCGCTGACGGTGAAGGTGCTCCCCGTAATGGACGTACCACCCGTGGTAAAGTAGTCTGCCGTCCGATCACCCGCCGCATAGCAAAACTTTTGCAAGCCGCTGAGTCCGACTTCGCTCGCGGAGACAACCACCTTTGCCTCCATTATGCCGGAGGTGATAACCGCTTCGCTGATGGTCGGTGCGCTCTTGTCAATCTTTGCCGTCGCCTGTGCGGATGCGGAGCGGTTGCCCGCTTCGTCCGCGACCGCAACGCGGATGGTCGTGTTGCCCTCCGCCGAGATCGAGAATCCGGTCGGCAAATCCGTCCATGCACCCGTACCGATCTGATACACATACCGCTCCGGAGACCCGGTGGACGCGGAAAGAACGGGCATCTGGACAGAAACATCCGCATTCGTCCATGCACTGCTGCTCAGCGGTACGGAGGACGGCGCAGACGGCGTGGTCTTGTCGATATGATCGATTGTACCGGAAACCACCTCGGACTTCTTTTGCGCGAGATCCATCGCATAGGCGGAAAAGCTTGTGTTGTTGGAGGAGACCGTGAAGACATAGGGCGATGTTAGAGACATCGGTACATCGTTGACGTAGATGCCCTCAAGCCCTGCGTCGCTGTCTGCGGCGGTGATGGTCACGGTAACGTCCTGATTCGTCCAGTTTTGATTGTACTCCACGCTGCAGCTTGGCGCCGCAGAATCATGAATCACCAGGCTGATGTCGGAAAAGGAGACTGTATTGTTGCCTGTTTGACTGGTACCCTGAAAGGATAAGAAGATGGAGCACGTTCCATTCGGGATTTTTGCGCCGGAGGAGAGTGTCTCGCTTCCTGCGATTGCAGGATCCTGCTTCATCAACGTGACGGAGGAAATCTCGCTGCCAATACTCGAACTGCTGCAAAACGAAATCTTAATCTTCGGGACATCGTTCTCCACTCCATTTTCGCCTTCCAGCGCAATCGTGGATACCGCGGAAAAGTCGATCTCCAGCCCTCCAAGATCGACGGACTTCGTGATGTTGTTGTCCGCCTCATCAAGGTTGATCAAGCCGATCGCTTCGCCCGCGGGCGCCGATGCAGCCATCGTTACGCTGCGCCCGCTGACACTCGCTCCGCTGGAAGCATAGCTGAGCACGCTCGCGGAAATATTCTCCGCGTTGTACCCGCGAAACGCAAATGTGCTCGTCGCTGCATGCGCCACATTTGGAATCCATAGCGATTGCATGACCATCATCACGCACAGCGCAATGCGAAACGCCCGCTTCCCAATTCGTTTGATCCGGCTCAGCTCGGTAGTCATCATGGATCGATCCCCCGATGTTTCGTTACATTTTCGTTACGATTTAAAAATGGAGAGAAAAGGATGTTTACGGGATTGTTACAATGTAAGAACGTTTCTTCCATCGCGCACTTGTAACAAGCGCTTGCAAATGTAATGCGTCCCCCGTTGGGACTTGAAATTTATAAAATAAAGATAAACGAACATCACCACTCCGTAAGGATGAAGTGAACTTTCGTTTTTCCGGTCCTGTTATGCGTCGAATTCCTTATAAAAATAAGATCAACACATTACATATTCGTTGCATGTGTAACTTATTTTCTTCAGTATAGTTCGAATAATATTGAGATGTAAAGAGATTTTCATGAATTTTCTACGAATTTACAGTCAAAATCGTGAATCACGTGCATGAATTCTATGGCACGTAATCAATCCGCCCAACAAATCGCTTGTTTATAGAACGCGTGATTTGAATGAATATACAATAATCGCATGGATTTGTTACAAGGTATGGTATAGAAGTACCACAAATCGCCCATCATGAGCGGTTTTACAAGGCTCATGAAACAAAATGCTTTTCATTTACTCAATAGTTTCCAGTGATCGATTCAAAATTCGCCTTTGGCTGGTCGGGATAGCTGATTCTTCCTTTTCCGCCTTGTTTGGCGCGATACATCATCGTGTCCGCTTCCGAAAGCAGCTGCGCATAGGTGCTGTCCGGCCCCATCTGCACCACGCCAAAGCTGCACGAAACCGTGATGCCGCCTTCCAGGATCAATTGGCAGACGGCGCCCTTCACGCGGTCGAGCAGCAAAACCGCGTTTTGCAGCGTCACGTTTGGAAGCAGCAGCACAAACTCATCGCCGCCCCATCGTGCAATGGTGTCCGAATTTCGCAACTGCGTCTGCAAAAGCTTCGTAACTTCTTTGAGCGCGATATCGCCTGTCGCGTGACCATACTGATCATTGATTCGTTTGAGGTCGTCTACGTCAACGAACACGAGGCACAGCGGCAGTCCCTGTCTGCGGCAGAAGTTCATCCACCGGCGCGCCTCTTCCTCCAGATGCTCGCGCGTCGCGGCATTGGTTAAAAAGTCCCGTGTGGTCGCAAGCTCCATTCGAGCGTGCGCGACGTACTGGGCTTGCGCATAGCTCTCTGAACTAAACGCACGAATCGCGCACAGAACGATCATCAGCACGAAATAGGCGATCGCCGCGATGAATTCACTTATGTCAACATTTGCTTTTATATAATAGAAGAACAGCAGAAATGCAGTGGTTGAGATCAAAGAAAGCGTCAGCATGTTCACGCTGCGATTCGGTACAATGAAAATCATAAGCACGCTGAGCAGCATGCCCATGGTATGGATCATGAAATTCGGTTCTTCATAGAACCAAAGTACGGCAAGAAACAAGAGGACGCCGATGGCTTCCAGCGTGGTGACCGCGGCGGAAAACGCAGCGTATGTCCGGATCTTCTGCATCGTTCGCGCACCGACAATCAGCAATATGGAGAAGCAATATCGTGTAATTCCGGCGACCAGCCGTCCGCTTTGCCCATGAATATAGTACAAATCACAAATCAAGAACAAAAAATTGCAAATGCTAACAGCCCCCGCAAACACGTGGATATTCTTTTGCGCGGCATCAAGTCTGGTGGCCTCATACGCTGCGCGTTCGGTTTTTTTTGCGGAATCCGTTTTTTCTCGACCTGTTGACACAATTATTCTCCATAATACTTCTGTTGAAAGCACGAAAACAAATCTATTCCGTGCGACTGAAAACAGATAAGCACCCCATCCATTTTACACAAATGTCATTGAAATACAAGCTTCACGCGCAAATTTTCTACTTCAGAGCCAAAGCGCGCGTGATAAACACTGAAATTCGATCTTTTTATGTACCAATTCTATGCGTGCTCAAACCCGATCCCTCTTTTCTATGCCAGAATGCGTTTCAATGCGTATACCACGCAGGGTATGTGCGAGCAACAAAAAAAGCAGTTTCCTGCTTTGAACCCGGCTTCTCTGCTCTTATTCTAGAAAACACATTCGAATTGCTTTGAATGTTTGATTCGTTTGGTTCGACAGCTCGCAGTCTCTACCACACGTGGTATCGCCTATTGCTCTTCTTTCATGATTATTGCGAATATATGAACGAAATTTGAACGGTTCTTCCGTGTCTACGCGTGCTCGATTGGGTGTTGCGGCTGCTTCTTTGCGTGAGTCATCTGCCAGAATAGGATCCCGACGCCGATGCAAAGAACACAATCCCCAACGCTCGCATAACCATATGTTTGCCCGGCTGTACCAAGACGTATGATATCCCCAAGCTGGGGCAAGCGTGTGGTTTCATTCATCAGGCAGTAGGCATAGATGCGCCCTTGCGCCAGCTGCGCGAGTCGTTCTGTTTCGCCGCGCAGTAACTGCGCCGATACCGGCATGCATCCTCCGTTGAGGGCGATGACCAGCGCATTCATCAATGTACCGGCGAACGCAAACAGCGGCCAAACCGGCCGCCGACCATTGAGCCATATAAATATGAAAAGAAGGCTGTATTGCGCAAGGCAAACCACGAGCGCACCCGTCTGCGGCGGGAGAAGTAAGGACGCGCCGGTCTTGAGTAAATAGGCCGCGACGGGCAGCAGCAGTCCCGCGAGCGGATAACGCGCCAGCCCGCGCAATGTTCCGCCAGTAAGCAATCCTATGACGATGCCAATCGCCGCAAACCCAAGCAACATCATACCGTATACAGCAGCAGCTTTTCCGCGTCTTCCGGCCGCAGGCGCGGTTCGATGCTGAGAAACACCTTGACCACCTTCGGATCCAGCTGCGTGCCTGCAACCTCCTCCAGAATCTCTCTTGCGCGCGTCTTGGTCAATCCCGCGCGATACGGGCGATCGCTGATAATCGCGTCATAGGTATCCGCAACAGCCAGAATCGCAGCGGACAGCGGGAGCTGTCCCGCGACCGGGCCATCCTTTGGATATCCCGTACCGTCATATCTGCGGTGGTGGAAGAGTACCGCATCGTTTACCACTTGGGGTAGGTTGATGCTTTCGATGATGCGTCTGCCAACAACGGGATGCTGCATGATGATGTCATATTCCTCCGGCGTCAATGGACCCGGTTTTCTCAGCACCGCGTCCTCCACGCCAATTTTTCCCGTGTCGTGCAGCAGTGCCGCCATCATGATTTGATCGGTAAGCAAGCGCGAGCAACTCATCGCCTTGCAGATTTCACTGCAAAGATAGGCTACGCGCTGGGAGTGCCCGTGCGTATATGGATCCTTCGCTTCGATCGCCTCAACCAGCGAGGCGATGGTTCGAAGCAGGATCGTATGACTATCGAGATAGACCTTGAACGAATAGCGCGCAAGCATCAGCGGCCCCATGAAGAGAAGGAGCCATAGATACGCGTTTTGCTGCGTGAGGATGAAGCCTATGACGAGGCCCAACGGAATCGTTGCAAGGATGTTGGGCATGATACCGCCGATGTTATCGCGCAGCAACGCAAAAAACTGCCCTTGTTCATTGAGTTTGAAATAGAGTATGAAGAAGATAAGATTCCCCAGAATTGCGATAAACGAAAACCCTACCGCACCGAACACGACGTTCCAGGTGAACACAGAGCCGCCCGCTTCCGGTACGATCAGCTGATAGACCAATCCGCCAATCCAATTTGCAATCAGCACGTTGGAGACGTTGAAGAGTTCTTTCCGTGGCGCGCGAACCCAGGGTGAGTAGTATTTTCTGGCACGCCCGTCCTGCAGCCAAACAAGCAGGGACGAGACGGCATATAGCACGATGGACAGCGCGACGCCTTTTGTCACGATGCAGGCCACGACCGGTACAAAGCTGATCTCCATCGTCTTATCGGGTGTGATGTAGATCGGCAGCATATGGCACAAGACAAGCAGCGCAATCATGACCAGACAGTAGAAGATCATGTCGACGCGCGTCATCGGGTCTACAAACAAAGCCACGGATTGGTGGATTCCCATCCCCAGCACGGCAAGGCCGCATAGGCTGATCATTGTCATGTAGATCTTTTGCTTCTTCATTCTCTGCCTGGTCCTCAATTGCTGTGATAAAAAATATTAACAGGTCCGACGAAGTTCCGAGTAGATGCTCTTCGTGCAACTAGTCCTTATCTGACGTAGAAGTACGCGCCGCTTGCGAGCACTAAAGCTGCCAGAGATGCGAGCGCCATGAGAATCTTCTTCATGTGGATATAGCCTCCTTTTTTAGGACTCTGTTCTTCGCTAATCGAACAGGCTATATCCGCTCCGCTTTTGCCGGACCTGTTAACTTTTCAAATAACGCATTGATATATTGTTTTTTTCTTCGGCGTGTTTTTTTAGCTATGCACCCTATGGGGGCTGTTACCGCTATGAAGTTCTTGTTTGTCTCTTCGGCGTGGCTTTTTCAGCTGTTCGCCCGATGAAGGCTCACACTTCCTGCGTATAGATCTCCAGCTTGCGATTGATCGCGTCCAGAACACTCTGCGCGACCGCAGCATCCTGATCCGGCTCCGCATAAACGCAACCGATCAAAGGCGTGTTCTCCGGAAGGCAATAGACCTGTGAAACGATGATGGTGCGCGCGTTGGATTGAATCGTCTCCACGCTTGCGAGTTCAAAGAAGGACGTTCCGCCTGTGCAGGCTTTCACCGCGTCCAGCGTCGCCTGCGCGATGCAGCGCATCCGCGAAAAAGGAATCGCGCTGCCGAGCGATGTGCCCGTGAAGCGCTCTTCTTCCCGCGCGAGGACGACGGATACCTCAACCTCCTTGCCGGAGGAACGCATGCTGATTCCGGAATAAATGAGCCGGAATCCCATGCCGGAGATCACGCTGGAGGAAACCTGCGCGACGCTGATGATATGATAATCCACATCGATTCCATAGCGTGCGGACAAAGCGGACTGCACATCGCGCACGATGGATTTGACGTTACGACGATTGCTTGCTAAAACATGAATCTCGATCGGCTCCTGTGATTCTGAAAAAACCACATGGGAGGCATATACGCCGTTGAGTTTCGAAATCAGGGACTGCCAGTCGTTTGCCGTGCCGTGTTGTCCGTCCATTCTTCTCTCCTGTTCCGTCTTCTGCGCGTGTACGCTTGTATGCGTGCAACTTTATACGATCTTCATTCATTATATCCGTTGTGATATCCCCGCGCAAGAAAAACAACGAAATAAGAAGTGTCCATGTAACGTTTTACAAGCTCACGGATGACATTTTTACCGATTGCGTATGATGATTTGATACGAAAACATGCAAATCCACACAGTTTTGTTGTTCTTTTCCTGCGAATTCGAAATCCTGATCGGCATTTCTTCCTATCTTCTTTTAAAGCGCTCTTATCAGGGTGAAATCGTAATTGTATATGGTCTTACATGGTAACATATACATGAAAAAAGCACCATTTATTCGGTCTTATGCCCCTAAAACGCACCTTTGCAGGTATACCGCCCGCGTTTCGCGGTTCCCGAACCATATTGGATAGCGCGCTGCGGGCAGCGGTTCAAGCAGCCAAGGCATTGCGTGCAGCGCTTCTTTACCCATATGGGTCTGCCGTTTTCCATCGCGATTGCCGCAACGGGACAGATGCGCGCGCAGAGCCCGCAGCCGTTGCAGGCTGCCTCCGCGGAAAAAGGCTTTGTGGAGCAGGCAAAGGCGTTGAACATCGGCCGCACAAGCGCGGTTTTCACGCGAGCACCGGCGCCTTCATGCACATCATATGCGCAGATATGCGAAAGTATATTCTGCGCAACCGACGGGAGCTTTTGAAGAGCCGCATCGATCTTTTCTTGCTGCATCTTCGGGCTGTCCACGTCAAATCCAATCACATAATTGTTTGGCATCGCAAAGGACCACGCGGCTTGATACGGAAAAATCTTCTGAAACCGGCGCATGGCAAGCCCCGCCTCATCCCCGCAAGTGCAAACCGCGTACGCATATACACCCCGCGCAAATCGGATCCTCCTGCAGAAGCGCTCCACAATCGGTGGCACCCCCCATGCATAAATCGGGAACACAATGCCGACGCTCTGATCCGCAGAGAGTGTGATCGGTTCGTCCCCCTGCTGCGCAGCGAGGTTTTTTGCTTCGTCGCCCACGCGCTGCGCCAATTCCTCGGCGATCCATTTGGAGTTGCCCGTGCCGGAAAAATAGTAGATCATGGCGTTCGCCTTTCCCTTTGATAGGATATGGATATGCATGCGTGGTTGGGTGTGGTTGGGTTTAGATGACGAATGAGGAACGGTGGGCATTGCCCGCATCGCAAAAAAAATGCACCCTGCATTTTTGCCCTATGCACAAAAGTATACCACAGCGCCGCTTTAAGTATACCCCTTTACAAAGTTATATTTTTAAAACATCCGGCGTGTATATGGAGCGACGCCGCCGATCAATCGGCGGCGTCACAAGGAGAGAATTGGAACGCATGTGATCGGATTGTTGAAATTATACGTCCTCGCGTTTGCGCTTCCTGCCGTAGCAATCCAGCCAGATGATCGCGACAATCACGACGCCTTGGCAGACTTGCTGGAGATATGGCGCAATACCGAGCATATTCATGCAGTTGGTCAGCAGTTGCAACACCATGAGACCGATGAAGCTCTGGAGGATGCCGCCGACGCCACCGGCGAAGCTCGTTCCACCCACCACAACGCCGCAATTCACCATCAGCGCCGTGTCGTCACCATAGATACTCGAACCCGTGTTGAGTTTGCTGCTGAGCAGCACGCCCGCAACCGCGGCCAGCGCGCCGCTGAGTACGAACGCAAGCCATTTGGTGGTTACGACGTTGATGCCGGAATATTTTGCGACATCATAGTCTCCGCCCAGCGCATAGAGGTTTCTGCCATAGCTCGTATACCGGAGCAACGCATAGATCAGAAGGCCTATGACGATCATATAGAGCGCAAGGTTTGGGATCACGCCGCCGATCTTGCCGTTTGCAATCTTCATGAACTCCATATTTGTGCAGGAGACCGGATGTGCGTCCGTAAGCTGTTGGTTGATGCCCTTAATGAGCATGCCCGTGCCCAACGTGATGATGAACGCCTCCGTCTTTTGCTGTACAACGAGGAAACCGTTGACAAAGCCGACCGCCGCACCGCTTAACACAGCGATGATAATGGCAAGCCACACGTTCATGCCGCTGTTGATCAGCGAGATCGAGACGATGCCGCTGAGGCACATCACGCCGCCGACCGAAAGATCACATCCCGCGGCGATGACCGTCAGCGTCACGCCAAAGGCGATGATCTCGTTGACCGCCGCATCCTTGAGTATGCTAAGAATGTTGTAACTCGTGTAGAAATTCGTCTTGAAAAACAGCATGAGGATCAGCATCGCAAGGATCGCGATGACTGCCTTCTGCCGGGTAAGAGCACGCAATGAGCGTTTGCCGAATGCCATAAAAGTTGTCTGCATACCGTTACCCCCCTATTGCTCTTTCCGGTTGTCGAGCCAGATGGCAACAACCAGAATCGCGCCCTTGAGCACGACCTGCATATAGGGCGAAACGCCCAGCAGGTTCATGCAGTTTGACATCAGCGTGATCAATAGCACGCCGAGAACGGTCCGCAGGACGCTGCCCTTGCCGCCCTTGAGCGTCGTACCGCCGACGACGACGGACAGGATCGCGTTGGTTTCGTAGCCCTTGCCGATGATCGGCGCCGCAGTCGTGATCCGGGAGAAGAGCACCACCGCACCGATTGCCGACATGAGCCCGCAGATCGTATAGATCAGAATGACGCTTTTCTTGATCGAGATGCCGGTAAGCTCCGCCGCTACCTTGTTGCCGCCCGTATAGCTGATCGCGCGTCCGTTGTAGGTTTTGTTGTGGAAGACCCATAGCGCACCCAGCGAGACGAGAAAGATCAAAAACGAAACGGAAAGAATGCCAACGGTGCCGGAACCGATCGCGCTGAACACGCTTTGGTTGCCCGTCAACCAGCTCATGTGCTGCGTGGCTCCGTCCGTATAGATCAGCGCCACCGCGCTGTAGACCGCGCTCATGCCATAGGTGATGAACAACGCCTCCGCCTGCGTCAACGCGCCCGCGCTGATGAGCACCATGCTGTTGAGGAAGCCCAGGAAAGCGCCCAGTGCAATGCCGATGATCAGCGCGTTGATCTGCCCCAGCGGGTCGATCAGCGACACCGTCACCACCGCCACAAGCGAGATGATGCCCGCAACCGAAAGGTCGATGAATCCGCCGATGATCACGAACGTCATGCCCAGAGAGACAAAGCTCAGCGGGCCAAATTGGCGCATGATGTTGGTCAGGTTCTCGCCGCTCAAAAATTTCGGTTCCACAACGATGGTGATGAAAACCAGCAGCACGATCGCGACGAGAACCAGATAGTTCAGCAGAAACTGCTTGATACTGAATCGTTTTGTCATATCGTTCCCTCCCGTCATCCGATCGCGCTGTCCATGATCGTCTGCGCGGACACTTCCTCGGGGTTGAATTCCCCGGTGATGCGGCCTTCGCAGATGGTCAGAACGCGATTGCTCATGTTCAGCACTTCCGGCAGCTCCGAGGAAATCATGATGATCGATCCGCCGCTTTCCACCACCTGCTTCATAAGCAAATAGATTTCATATTTTGCGCCCACGTCGATGCCGCGCGTGGGTTCATCCATGATCAGGATCTGCGGGTTGATCTCTAGCCAGCGCCCCACGACGCACTTTTGCTGGTTTCCGCCGGAAAGGCTCAGCACAGTGGTCTGCGCGGACGGCGTCTTGATGCCGAGGTTCGCAATCTGGCGCTCCGCGATGCCCTTTTCAGTGGAGGAGTCCACAAAGCCGAACTTCGTCATGCGATCGAGGCTTGCCATGACGATATTGCTCTGCACGGAAAAACGCAGCACCAGCCCTTGCAGCTTTCGGTCTTCCGGTACGAGTCCGATGCCGAGTTTTTTCGCGTCCGCGGGTTTTTTGATCCTCACGGGTTTTCCGTCGATCAAAACTTGGTGCCCTTTGACCTTGTCCGCACCACAGATGGCGCGAACGATTTCCGTCCGCCCTGCGCCAACGAGGCCGACGAAGCCCAAGATCTCGCCGCGTTTCAGCTCGAAGGAGATGTTGTGCAGTTTATGGGTGTTGATCGAGCGCACCTCCAGCAGCGTGTCGCCGACGCAGCGCGGGCGCTCGGGATACTCATGTTCAATCGAGCGGCCGACCATCTTGGTGATCATCTCCGCACGGGTCAGCTCGCCGACCGGCTTTGTGTCGATCACGTGCCCGTCTCGCATGACGGTCACGATATCGCAAAGCTCAAAAATTTCATCCAGCTTGTGGCTGATGTAGATGATGGACACGCCGCGCGCTTTCAAATCGTGAATGATCAAGAAAAGCTGTTTGAGCTCGTCGCTCGTGAGCGAGCTGCTCGGCTCATCCATGATGATCAGCTTGCTTTGAAAGGACAGTGCTTTGGTAATCTCCACCATCTGCTTTTCCGCAGCGGAGAGATCGCCAACCAGCGTGCGCGTGTCGATGTTGCAGCCGATGCTGTCAAGAAGCCTCCTCGCCTCGGCGTGCGTACCGCGCATACCGTGCATCTCTGTGAATCGCCCGAGGAAGATATTCTCGCCGACGCTCATGGTATTCACGAGGTTAAACTCCTGATAGATGATGCTCAATCCCCGATTGAGGGACTCAATCGGTGTCGTTTGATCAATCGTTTCGCCGTCGAAGACGATCGTACCGGTATCTTTCGTATAGACGCCGGAGAGAATCTTCATCAGCGTGGACTTTCCCGCGCCGTTTTCCCCAACGATTCCGTGGACGATACCGCGTGCAATCTCAATCGATACGTTGTCCAGCGCTTTCACGCCGGGAAACGATTTACTCACATCTTTAATGGAAAGGATGATTCCCAAATCCTTCTTTTCCACCCGTGTTTTCCCCTTTCAATATTACTCCGCGTGTGGGCACATATCCCCCCCCTGCATTCCGCTGGGCGGTGTTCTCCCTGCGCGGTATGAAAACCTTCGATCAACAGTATGGGGCCGCCCGGCTCCCAAGGGAACCGGGCCGGCCCGACTGTTTCAATAGGGGCTGTGGTTTACCATTCCGGATAGGGGAAGGTATCCATGTTTTCTTTGGTGACGACATCGAGCGGGATGAAGTTGACCGCTTCAAACGTGCCGCCCGTCAGTTTCGCTTTGGCGCATTCAAGGCTCTTGATCGCCATGTTGGTGAAGCTCTGACCGATTGTGACAGCCTGCGAACCGGCTTTGACCTGATCATAGCCCGCGCGGCAGCCGTCGACCGCGATGAGGTAGACGTCGTTCATGTTGGCGTTCTTGAGGGCTTCGATGATACCCGTCGCGCCGTTGTCCCAGTGGCAGAAGACGCCCTGGATCTTGTCGCCGTACTTCACGATGAAGTCTTCCATGATGGCCATGGCGTCGGCAGTGACCCAGCCGGAGCAGTTCTGCGAATCCGCGAGGTCGATCTTGGAGCCGTCGATTGCTTTGCGGAAACCGTCCGCACGTTTGATCTGCGCGTCGTGACCGGCCTGGCCGCCGATTTCAACGATGAACGCGCCATCCGGGAAATGATCGACAAACGCCTTGCCGGCGGTCTCGCCGGCCATGGTGTCGTCAACGCCGCAGAAGAAATCGCGATACTGTTGCGATTCCGCCGGGAGATCCGAGGAGAACATGCCGACGACGACGCCAGCTTCTTTGGCCTCCATCAGGCTGGGCACGATCGCGTTGATGTCGCTCGGGTTGATAAAGATCGCATCATAGCCTTGCGCGATGCAGGTGCTGACGGCCTTTGCTTCGTTCTGAACGTCGTTCTGTCCTTCAAAGACGTCCATCGTGAAGCCATACTCGCCCGCATATTGCTGGAACTGTTTCCATGCATAGGCCTGCGACTCGTTGGAGAGCGCCTGTGTGATGAAGGCGGCTTTGTAGGTCTTGGCGGCGCCATCCGCGGGTGCGGCGGCTTCCGTCGTTGCGGCGGGCTTGCATGCAAACACACCGACAACCATCATAAGAGCGAGGAGCAGTACGAGAATCTTTTTGGTCATTCTGTTTTTCCTCCTTTTTATTTAAGCATCCGCATGATTGATACATGCATTCTGCTTATTCCGAAGTGATTGGTTCAAGTAAGTATCCGCATCCGAAGTATTTCATCCATGCAGTCTACTTATTTCTAGGTGATTGGTTCAAGAAAATATCCGAATCCGAAGTGTTTCATCCATGCATTCTGCTTATTCCGAAGTAAATTCGCTTGTGATCAGCTCAGCGCCTCTTGCAGCGCTTTGAGCATCACGCCCTTATCGGGCTTCTTCCCTGTCCACATCGCAATATTGAGTGCGGCTTGGTTGATCAGCATGCCCGTTCCCGTGTTCCAGCGCGCGCCGCGCGCCTGAGCCGCGCGTAAAAACGGCGTGATGGCGGGGTTCGGAATCACGTCCTGCACAAACATCGTTGGCAAAATGGTGTCCAGATCGATGTTCGGGATGTCGTTCACGTTGGGATAGAGTCCGATAGATGTCGCGTTCACGAGGATGTCCGTATCGACCGGAACGGAATAGGTATGATCCCATGTGACAAACGTGTTGTTGGGCATGATTCGGTTGAGCAGATCCATCAGACTCGCAGCAAGATGTGCGTCCTCCGGCCGGTTCACAATCGTGACACTGCCCGCTCCGGCAAGGGAAAGCTCCACACTGACCGCACGCGCGGCGCCGCCCGCGCCGAGAATGACGATCTTCTTGCCCTTGGGATCCACGCCGTTTTCCGCAAGGGATTCCATAAAGCCCTTGCCGTCGGTGTTTTCCCCAAAGAGCTTGCCGTCGTTGTTTACGATGGTGTTTACGGCACCGATCAGGCGCGCGCTTTCGGAGAGCTCGTCGAGATACTGAATCACGTTGATCTTGTGCGGAATGGTGCAGTTGATTCCGCGCATCTTGAAGGCTTTGAGTCCCTTGATCGCGTCCTCCAGTTTGTCCGGGTCGACGTCAATCGTCAAAAACCGCCAAAGGTTGAGACCAAGCGCGCGAAACGCCGCCTCCTGAATGACTACGCCCGGGTTTTCCGCGGCGGGATGTCCAAATACGCCGACGAGCGCATCCAAATAATTCTGTTCCTTCATATGACTAATCCTCCGTCGATCGATTCTTGTCGGATTCCGAACGCTGTGACGCCGCGAAATATGCAGCGCCGACCGCTTGCCCAAACTGCGCCACCGTGTGCGCCGGGTCTTCCTTGAGTTGCAGCATCACGGGCGTGAATGCGAGGGTTCCGTCCCCCGCGACAAAGCGCACATCGTTTCGCCGGCTTGCGCCTTCCTGCATCAGCTCAAAGCAACGCTTGTGCTTCACAAACCGTCCGAACAGGATCCGTGTACGGCTCCTCGGCGCGAGCATCCATTCCGTCTCCTCAAACGTGACCGCAAGGAACTCGCCGATCTCGCGAAAGATCTCCTCCGCGGCCGCTTCGCCCTCTGTGGCGAGGTGCATCAGGTGCTCCAGAAGCGGTTTTCGCATATCGCCCGGCGTCCGTCGCACATACACGCCGCCCTCTTTGTGCTCCAAAAAGCCTTTTTCGAAGAGTTCCGCATATCGCGCGGGCGCTTGTTCTTCAAAGATTCGCAGTGCGAGTCGATAGGCGCCGCTTTGGCTGCAATACTTCTGCAATGTGCCGGAAAGCCCGGTGTTGAAGTTGTTGACACTGCGCGCGTCCAGTTCATGGTGCGCTCTTGCGGGATGGTTGCCAAGATCGATGACGCAGTTATAAACCTCCAGCGGAATCTGCGGGATCTTGCCCGTTTCATCGATCCAGCCCGTGCCGAGCTCGGTGCCGAGCGTGTGCGCGAACACACCGTAGACGACGTCCTCCGCCTGATCCGAATGTGCGAGCTCCACAGCCGCGGTATACGCGGCAAGGGATCCGTCGTTGGAAAGGTGCACCTTGCCGTGCGGCTTGCACTGCGCAAGCAATCGTGTTTTGAGGGAAGCGAGTTTCAAAAACTCCGTTTCATAGTCACGCGAGGCGTTGCGAATGCCGCGCGTTTTATACGTTTCACCGCCGACGATCTGGTCTTCGATCACCACATCCGGAAAACACACGCCGATACCATCCAGAAGCGGCGCCTCGCCATAGATCGCGTGGCACGTGTCCACCGCGCTCTGCATCGCCTCGTTGGAGACGCTTTTTTGCAGCATCTGCTCCCGCAGCGTTGTGGACTCCGGCGTGTTCGGGAGCGAGAGTACCGCGCGCACAACCCGCGCCATCAGCAGAATCGGCTCGATCACGTCCTCCATGCGGGTCATCTCCGCGGGGTTCCAGTCGTATTCCTTCACCGCGATGATGCGCCCATTCAGCATCCCGATGACCTTGATGTCGGTGCCTCCAATGTCGATGCCGCAGAGCGTCGCGCCCATCGCCTTCTCGACAGCGTCTCGGCAGGTTGAAATCGCGTCGGAATGCTGCTGTACGTTTGCGTTTAATTCGGGCAGCGCTTCCGTGGTCACAACAAACGAAAACGGAGGTTTGCCAAGCGCCGCGTTGATGCGATCCGTTACGTTGAGGCATTTCCCATATCCACTTCGCGCGCTCTTGGGCAGTTGAACCTGAAAGACGGTGTCCAGCGTCGCGCAAAACTCGCTTAGAAAGGAATCTTCACTCGAGATGGAGAGCGTCATGCGTGCGCCGCCAAATGTCGAAAGGATGTTGTACAGCGTCGCATAGCAATACTCGTAAACAAACGCTTTCTCCCGTGCGTCCTGCGCCGCGGGAACGCGGATCTCCCAGCGTTTCTCTCCGCCAAGTGCAAGGCTGAGGTCGCAGAGGAGTCTGCATTCCGTCTGCGCGTACGCCCGCCGCACATCCGAAAGATATACATTTTCGCCGCGCGCGGCTTTTTCAAGAAACTCCTGCATCATTGTGCTCATCGATCATGTCCATCCTAAATTGCTGTCAAACCGTGTTCGGTCAATATCAGTTTCAGCGCATCCACCCGCTCCTGCGGCAGCTCGCGTTGATCGGGGTCAAAAGGGTAAGCTTTCCGCAGGGATTCATATTTTCCCCTGCACATGGGGTTAAAGTTGAGCAACTCCACCGGGATATTCCGGTTGAGCGAGGCGACAAAGCTTGCAATGCCGCAGATGTTTTCTTCGTCGTCCGTAAATCCCGGAATCAGCGGTATGCGAATCAGCAAATCCGCTCCTTTTTGGGCGAGCCTCTGGATATTGTTCAAGATCAGCTCGTTACGCACCCCGGTTGCGCGCATGTGCCGTTCAGGATCGATCAGCTTGATATCCGCGATGATATGATCTGTCGCATCAGCGAATGCGTCCACGATCTGTGGCTGGGCAAAAAGGCTGGTCTCGATCAATGTGTTGATGCCGCGTTCGCGGCAGCCGCGCAGTACACCGAGTGAAAACGCGGGACTATTCATGCATTCTCCGCCGGAGAAGGTCAGCCCGCCATCCGTCCCGTAAAACGGGCGATCTTTCTCGATCTCGCTGAGCGCTTCTTCCACACTCATTTCCCGTGCGTCGAACCGGATCGCCCCGGTTGGGCAGGCGACAACGCATGCGCCACAGCGGGTGCAGGCCGTGTGATCGATTGCAACGCCGAGATGATCCCATGTGAGCGCGCCGTATTCGCAGGAAGCGATGCAACTCTTGCAGGAAACGCAAGTGTTTTTCTCATACCAAAGCCGGATCTGTGGAATCAACCCTTCAGGATTCTGGCACCACTTGCAGGCAAGTGGACAGCCCTTGAGGAAGATCGTCGTACGGATGCCGTCACCGTCATGGATCGAAAACCGCTTGATCTCAAAAACAGGCGCGGTGATCATAAACAACCGCCTGCTTGCGGATCAAAAGAGAACCGATTTCTTTTGAAAACGTTCATCGTGATCATAGATCCGCAAATTCCGTGCGCGCGATGATCTCCCGCTGCAGATCCGGCGCAAGTTCGGTAAAATATGCCGTGTATCCCGCCACGCGAATCGTGAGGCTCTTGAAGAGCTCCGGCTGCTTTTGCGCGGCGAGCAGATCGTCGCGGTTGACCACGTTGAATTGCACATGGATGATGTTTAGTTCGATAAACGCGCGCAGGAGCCGCACAAATTTCGCAATCCCCAGCTCGGTTTTGAACAAACTCGGTAGAAATTTCATATTCAGCAGCGTGCCGTTGCTGCCGTATTCGCTTTTGACGCGTGAAACGCTCTTGAGCACCGCCGTCGGCCCCTTCGCGTCCCGCCCATAGACGGGCGACATGCCGCCGTCCGCGAGCGGCTCCTTGGCGAGTCTGCCGTCCGGCGTCGCGCCGACGTTTTGTCCCATCGGCACATGCGCGGAGACGGTGTAGAGCCCCATCTGGTACGGGCCGCCGCGCACATTGGTAAACGCGCGCAACCGTTCGGCGAAGTCCCGCGCCCAGTCGAAGGCGATCGCATCCACCCATTCGATGTCGTTGCCGTACTTTGGCGCTTTATGGAGCAAGCGAAGGCGCAAAAGCTCCGCGTCTTGAAAGTTGTTGACAAGCGCCGCATGCAGCTCTGCGCGATCGACAAGCTTCTCTTCATACACCAGCGTTTTGAGCGCGGCGAGGCTGTCGGCAACGTTCGCGCACTGAATCGCCTGTATGCCGGAGAGGTTGTAGTGTGCGCCGCCCGCCGTCACGTCCACGCCGGTCTTGATGCAATCATCGATCACCGCGGAGAGGAACGGCGAAGGAAGCAGCTCCGCGTGTGCGCGCTCCACCACTTCGCAGCAGCGAATCATCCGCTCAAAGAAGAAGTCGATCTGTGAATTGAGCGCCCGAATCACGTCTTCATACGTGGCGAATTCTTTCAGCGTGCCCGTGTGCGCGCCCATCTGCTTTCCGGTGAGGGTGCAGACGCCGTCGTTGAGCGCGAGCTCCAGCGCCTTGACCAGGTTGAACATCGCGGCGTCGCTCCAGCCCAGATTATTGCCCATCGTGGTCAGCTCGACGCAGCCGACGATCGCATAATTTCGCGCGTCCACTTCCGAAATGCCCTTGCTCTTGAGCGCGGGAATCACCGCTTCGTCGTTGAAAAACTGCGGCATACCGCTGCCTTTTCCGACGACTTCGGAGCAGCGCGTCAAAAAATGCTCGCTCGAGCCCGCAAACACGCGGGCAGAAAGATTCGGCTGCGGAAGGAGCAGGTGTTCCTGTGCGCGAAGGAAGAGGTATGTCAGCTCGTTTTCGGCGGACGTTCCCGCTTCGTTCTGGCCGCCGATGGCAACGTTGAAGCCGATCGGAAATCCTGCGAAATATTTCGCGCTGCCGCTGCTTCTGAGGTAGACGATCTGATTGAATTTCAGGAATAGGCATTCGATCAGCTCCAGCGCGGCTTCGTGTGTCAGCGCACCGGATTCGATGTCCTTTCGATAAAACGGGTAGAGATATTGATCCATCCGACCCGGAGAAAACGAAGAAGCGTTGCTCTCCATTTGGAGAATGACGTATAGAAACCAACTCGCCTGAACCGCTTCGCGGAAGCTTTCCGGCGCACGCGTGCTGAGTGCGTCGCAGACGCGAGCAATCTCCAGTAACTCCTCTTTTCGCTTTGCGCTGTCCGCCATCTCCCGCGCGAGGGCGGCATAGCGGCGCATAAACGTTTGCGCGCCTTCGAGGGAAAGGATCAAGCCGTCGTAAAAATCCGCACGTTTGGGATTTCGCTTGCGCTCTGCCTTGGCTTCTTCTATCAATCCGCTTGGGCCGTGTGAGAGCCAGCGTTCCGTATTCGGGCAGATATGTCCCTGCGCATGGTCGGTCTGGTTGATCTTCCCGACTTTGCCGATGGCACGCATCTCGTCTCCAATGCGCTCGTCCAGAATGTCTTCCAGCGTTTTACCCTGCCAAAATGGGAATATCTCTTCTTGAAAGACGCGGACATCCTCCGCGCGAATCTGGAACGGATCCTGCGGGCGAGTCGGCAGGGTTTCGATCTCGCGATCTACCCAGCTTAAACCCGATTCGGGGAAAATGACGCCGGCGCGTACGCCCGTGGTTCGGTTGCCAACGACCAGTTCGCCTTCTGTAATTCGGATTTCGATCTTTGTGAGCGATTCCTTTAGCGCGAGCGCACGCAGAATGTTGCGCGGCAGATCCGCGTGTGCGCGGTATACGTCCGTGACGATCTTCGCCTGTTCCACAGACGCAAACCGTTCCTCGGCAAACATGATCTGTTTTAATTGTTGAACACGAAGGCTCAGCGGTAGATGATCGAGCTTGCTTTTCATGCATTTATCCCTTGTTGCTGCCGTTTGAGTAAAAGTTTGATTTTTTATTTTCGATGTTGAATTTTATATGATCGAATCGTGGTTTTGTTTCGTATGAAATTGTTGATTAAATGAATAGAAGGAATCTGCTTGTTTCTATAAGAATGCTACCACAAAAAAAACGGTCCTGAAACCGTTTTTTGTGCTTGAAACGTATACTATTGTGAACCTTATTTCTGGTTTTCGCTTTCGCTTTTGCGGTACTCGCGTGTGGACATGCCTGTGTAGGCGCGAAATGCCCGGTAAAAGAACTTTGTGGAGTGATATCCCGTTCGGTAAGCGATCTCCTCCGTGTTCATCGCGCTGGCCGCAAGCATCGCTTTTGCGGCTTCCATGCGCAGGGAGTTGAGATATTCCATCAAAGAAAGCCCCGTCTTTTGCTTGAATGCTCGGCTGAGAAAGGATTTGCTGACGTATACCATATCCGCGAGCTGCTGGACGCTGATGCTCTCCGTCAAATGATCCTGCAAATAAAGAAGAACTCGGCTGATCATGTCGTTCTGTGTCTGTTTTTCAAAATAGCAGCGCCCAAAGAGCAGAATCAAGCTTTTCACATAATGGTCGATCAGCGCGCGGCTGGCTGTTGCGCTCTTGTATTCCGCATGGATTGCCTCCATCAGCCATTTGAAGCGCGCGTCCTTATCCTGCACGCGCATGATATCCTGCATCGTGAGCCCGGGAATATCGACCCAAAGGCAGATAATCTCCTGGTGGTGATCAAACTGGAGGCTCTCTGTGTGCGGCTTGCCTTTCGGGTATACGATCATGTCGTAAAACGAGGCTTGGACGCTCGTTCCGCCCGTGATCACCCGCGCATTGCCGTAGAGAAAATAGATCAGCTCGATGCAATCATGACAGTGTTCCTTAAAATTCCAGATGTTGCTGCGCTCATCAAACCGTTCGCAAAACAGCACCGGCGTATCGGACGCGTCCACCGCCGCGCAAAAGCCGTCAAATCCGTCCGCAAAGAAGTCCAATCCGCTCTCTCCTTTTCCTGCGCTTCTCGTTCGCGCGCATCCGTGCGTAGTATAGAGAAAAAAGAACGGAGGTCGATGTCCCCCGTTCTCCAACTCAAGTGAGTATGATCTCCACGCCGTTTTCTTCCAGCGAAGCGCGGCAGTTGTCCGGTACCGCGTCTGCGATTACTTGCGTCACCTGCCGTGCGGGCATGAGCTGCACCACGCCTCGTTTGTTGAATTTGGATGCGTCGGTCAGGATAATCCGCTTGTCCGCGCGCGCCGCCATAGCGCGTACGGCCTCCGCGCGGAGCATGTCGACGTTGGAGAATCCTTGTTTGGGGTCATATCCGTCGGTTCCGATGAAGAACTTGTCGACATAGAACTCTTCGGCGCATTTGCCGACAAGGGGGCCGCTCATCACCTGCGCGTCGGGATCATATGCGCCGCCCAGCAGCACCACGCGCGCACCAGGGATGGCGCGGACATATCCCGCGATAAAGGCGGAGTTGGTGATGATGGTGACGTCCCGCTTTTTCCGCACAAGCTCCTCCGCGAGCATCGCGCAGGTAGAGCCTGACTCGATCATCACCGCTTCGCCGCTGCCGACCATGTCCGCGGCTCGTTTTGCGATGCGTCGCTTCACCTCGTAGTCAAACGTCATGCGATAGCCGACGTCATTGGGAGACACGCGCATCGCGCAACCATGCTGGCGATGCAAGAGCCCTTTGTTTTCGAGCAGCGCGAGGTCTTTGCGCACCGTTACGGCGGAGACGCACAAGTGCTCCGCCAGATCGTTGACGTCCAGCGTTTCCTCGCGGTTGAGCATGTCCAGAATGGTCAAGCAGCGTTGGTTCATTTCATTGCTCCGTTTATTTTCATTCGTCTTACAGCGGACTTTGATTCATATTGAATGGGCATCCGTTTATTTTCTTTCGTCTTACAGCGGACTCTGATTCATATTGAATGAGTAACCGTTTGTTTTCTTTCGTCTTGCAGCGGACTCTGATTCATATTGAATGGGCATCCGTTTATTTTCTTTCGTCTTACAGCGGACTCTGATTCATATTACACGGGGCTCCCGTTCATATGAAAGCCATCTGTGCTAACAGTATAGCAGTTTACAGCATGAATTCCAACATCAAACGAAAGCGACGTCCGATGAAAACCATCAAAGCGCCTGCTCGGTTCTTGCGATGATGTCGTCCTGCGTCTGGCGCGAGAGTACATTGAAAAATGCGGAATATCCCGCCACGCGGACGATCAAATCCTTATGATTTTCAGGATGTACCTGCGCGTCCAGCAGCGTCTCTCTGGATACGACGTTATACTGCACATGAAATCCTTTTAACACGTTGAAAAACGTACGCAGTAAAAGCAGCAGCTTTTGACGGTCGCGCGGTTTTTCGAGCATGCTCGGCGCAACCTTTTGGTTGAGAAGCACACCGCCGGTGATCTTATCCGTACGCAGCTTGCTCACGCTCTTAAACACGCTGGTAGGGCCGTTGACGTCCGCCGCGTGCGTGGGCGAGCAGCCTTCCGCAAGCGGGTCTCCCTTGTGCCGCCCGTCGGGTGTGGCGCAGGTACCCGCGCCCTGCGGAACGTTTGCGGAGATCGAGCTCGTCCCTGCATAGTAGCATCCGCCGATCGGCCCGCGCCCATAACGGGTGTTTTTGAATCTTTTCAGCTCGTCGATGTAGCTGTCGTACCCTTCCACAACGAGTTGATCCACATAGTCGTCGTCGTTGCCATACTTCGGCGCCGCAAGCAGGAGAGATCGAATCTCTTCCCCGCGCTCCCCCGCAAAGTCGGAAAGCAGAGCGTTCCAGAGTTCTTCGCGCGAGATGCTCTTGTCTTCGTACACCGTCTTTTTAATCGCGGCGAGCGAATCGCCCAGGTTTGCGATGCCAACCTGCAAATCACTGATGAAATCGTAGACGGCGCCTCCCTCTTTGAGGTGCTTGCCGCGGGCAATACAGTCCTCCGTCAGCGCGGAGCAGAGGATATCCGGCACCTCCTGCTCCAATACCAAGTCGGCAGCAGAGTCAAGAATCACCGCCTGACGGCAGAATTCCCGTACGAAGATGTCCCATGCCTTCATCACATCTTCAAACTGCTCCATCTGGAGAAAATGCCCCGTTCCCTCAAAGACGCGTTTTCCGCTTTCGATGTCGTTTCCGTCGTTGAGCGCGATCATCAGCGTCTTCGGGAAGTTAAGGAAGCTCATGCCGGTGCAGCGATAGCCCCACTTTCCGGGCACCGCAACCTCCACACAGCCGATCGCGCTGTAATTATAGGCGTCCTCTTTGGGGATGCCGAGGTTCAGGAACGAAGGAATAATAATCTCGTCGCTGTTGAAGGCCGGCATGCCGAACCCGCAACGGATCACCTGAATACACTCCTGCATGAAATCGTCGCTCAATCCCTTATGGTAACGTACCGTCAGGTTCGGCTGCGGCAGATGGCAGCGCGCGACCGAACGCAGGATCAGGTAACTGAGCTCATTGACCGCGTCTTTGCCATCGACGGTCTGCCCGCCGACTGTTACGTTCTGATACAGCGGGCTGCCCGCGGAAAAACGCGTGTGCGACCAGGAGCGAATTTTATTGATCGTGAACGTGCGAAGCCAAAGGTTCTCTAAAAGCTCCAGCGCCCGCTCCTCGGTCATGCCTTCCGTGCGGCTCTTTTCATAGAGCGGGAGAACGTATTGATCCATGCGGCCGTAAGAGAGCGAGTGCCCATTGCTCTCGATCTGCAGGATGAGATGCAGCAGCCATACGCTCTGCAACGCCTCATGAAAGCTTTCCGCGGGCTGCATGGGAACTTTGTTGCAGATCCGTGCGATCTCCAGAAGCTCCGCGGCGCGCTCCGGCGCGGCGGATTTCGCCTGTTCCTGCGCGAGCGCAGCATATCTGCGGGAAAATGCTTCGACGGCGTCAAGCACGATCAGAATCGCGCGATAGAAATAGCTCTTTTTGAGGTCTTCAAAGTTTGCGAGCTCCAACTGCTCCTGCTGCTCCAGCACGCGCGCGCGGTAGCCTTCCAGCCCCTCACGCAGGATGCGTCCGTAGTCGACCGCGATATGCGCATCGCCGGAGGTGATGTTTCCCTCCGTCTTGATGATGCCGAGGTCGTAAAAGAGTCGCGCCCGCTCCGGAAACGCGGCATAGCCCTTGTCCTGCAGCGTGCGCCCTTTCCAGTAGGGATAGATCTCGCGTAAAACCTGTTTGTTCTCTTCGGTGATGGTGAAACGATCCCCGTCGCGCTGGTCAAACGCGTCCAGTTCGCGGATCACCCAATCCATCGCATATTCGGGGAAAATCGGCGCGCTGCGGTCGCTCGAAGCTTGATTGCCGACGAGTAACGCATCCGGGTCGATGTAGATCTCCATATTGCGCAATACGTTATCGAGCATATAGGCCCGGCGCAGAACAACCTGATCCTGCTCGTGCGCGCGGTAACTCTCCGTGGTCAAAACCGCACGCTGCGTGTCCACCGTCGCCTGCGTTTGGAGCAGGCGGGCACGGATGCGCTCGGTGCGCTCGCTGAGCGGGCCAAAATATTCCTTCGGGTTTCCATATTCTTTTGCCTGTGTCAATGCTTCCATCTATTTTTCTCCTGCGTGATGTTTCTCTTTTCAATCTTTTTGTTACGCTTCTCGCACAAACTCGGCAGCTCCGATGAGGCCGATATCCCCGCCCAGCTCCGCGAGCTTAAATTCCACCGGCAGCGGTATATGGTTATAGCGGTCAAACGTCGCCTTCACGCGCTCAAACAACACGTCGCCAAAGTTCGTCAGCCCGCCGCCAAAGACAAAGCGGTTGATGTTGAGCATCTGGTAGATGTTAAACGCGCAAACACCGAGGTAATGCGCGACGGTTTCGATGGTCTCGATCGCGAGCGGATCGTTCTGATGATAGGCCGCCAATACATGTTCCCCGTCCGCCGTCTCCGGCGTAAGGATCGTGGTGTTGCAATAGGTCATCTGCCCGCGCACATGCGCGCTCATCGCGCGGCCGCTGGCATAGCTCATGAAGCACCCACGGTTCTCGCAGCCGCACAGTAATCCTTCATCCGGCGTGGCGAGCATGTGCCCGCATTCGCCCGCCCAACCATAGCTTCCGCGAAACAGCTGGCCGGAGATGATGATCCCGCTGCCAAGACCCGTTCCCGACGTGATATAGACGAGATGGTTGCTGCCTCTGCCCGCGCCGTGCCGATATTCCGCGAGGGCTGCCGCGTTGCTGTCGTTGTCCAGCACGATATTGGTATTTAACCTTGCTTTGAGATAGTCCCGCATGGGAAACTGCTTGATGCCCGGCATTGCGGAGGTCATGAGCACATATCCTTCGTCAAAAAGGATGAACGATGGCATACAGATGCCGATCCCGTCGAGATCCGTGTCTTTCATGTTGTTTCGCGTAAGGATAGCCTGAATGTTTTCCACCAACGTATCGGAAAATGATTCGCCCGTGGCGCAGACGTCAGTCGGGTGCTGCGCGCGGTCAATCCGCTCGCCCGCCGGGTTGAATAGTCCATAGGCGACCTTCGTGCCGCCCGCGTCAATCCCAATGACAAATCCGCTCTTCATGTTGCCGTTTCCTCTTTCGTGCAAAGAAATATCGTCCGTTTTCAGAATCAGTATATCCGCAGAAACCGGTCGTGTCAACGAGAAACGTTACTATTATAACAATATTGCTTTCATTTGAAACTATTCTGTCTATCATTGCATATGGTACACAAATGCGCTAGAATAATAGCGCACAGGGATTAAACACCCACAGCATATAGAAACAGAACAAACGCCGGATCCGGCGAAGAAATACCGTAAGGAGTATCACCCGATTATGAAGCGTTCCGAAATCAACGCGGCGATTCGCCGTATGGAGGCATTTGCAGCCGAGTTTTGCTTTGCCCTGCCTCCGTTTTGCGGCTGGTCGCCGGAAGAATGGCAGGAGAAGGGGCATGCGTTCGACGAGATCCGCGAAAACATGCTCGGTTGGGACGTCACCGACTATGGCGGAGGCGATTTTTCCAAGATGGGCTTTTCGCTTGTGACGATCCGTAATGGCAACTTCGCCCAGCGGAGCATCTATCCGAAGCCCTATGCGGAAAAGCTACTCTATATTGAAGAGGGTCAGTACTCGCCGATGCATTTTCATTGGAGCAAGATGGAGGACATCATCAACCGTGGCGGCGGAAATGTGTTGATCACAGTCTACAACTCTACGCCGGAGGAAGGTCTTGCGGACACGGACGTGACGCTGCATTGCGACGGGCGCACGTTTACCGTCCCAGCCGGCACACAGATTTGTCTCACGCCGGGCGAGAGCATCTCGATCCAGCCGTATCTGTATCACGACTTCAACGTGGAGCCGGGTTCCGGTCCCGTTCTTTTAGGCGAGGTGAGCATGTGCAACGACGATGTCCACGATAATCGGTTTCTGGAGCCGCTCGGGCGCTTCTCCACGATTGAGGAGGATGCCGCCCCCTATCGCCTGCTGTGCAACGAATACCCCGCGGTGAAAGGTTGACAGCATGGCGAAAATCAAGTTAGCCGCGCTGGACGTGGATGGCACGCTCGTGCGGGGCGATCTGTCTCTTTCTCCCGCCGTGGTTCGCGCGGTGGAGTCTCTGCGGGAGGCGGGAATTCTCGTCTCCATCGTCACCGGTCGCAGCATGGGCGAGCTGATCGATTTCCGGCGGGGTTTGCCTTGGATCCGTTATTTTGTCGTCAGCAACGGCGCGACAGGGTTTGATGCGGAAACGAACAACACGTTTTATGAAAATCATCTGCCGCTTCCCATCGCGCGCGAGATTGAGCGCGAAGCGCGCAAATTCCCCGTGATGACTCAGGTCTATGCGGACGGAACGTTCTATCTGGATCAATTCAGTTGGGAGCACACGGAGCGCTATACGGCGGAGCATATGAAGCATCCCTCGCTCATCGCGGGGTATACGCCCGTGGATCATGTGGGGGATTTGCTCCACGCACGGGAAAACGATATCGAAAAACTCTATCTTACATTTGAAGATCTTGCCAACCTGCCGCATCTTCGCGCGTTCAGCCAATCGTATCCGGTCGATCTCGTCCTGTCGATTCACAACGGGTTGGAGATCACAAAAGCCGGCGTCGAGAAGGGCTCCGGGTTGGCGGCGCTCCAAGCATATCTCGGCGTCACGCCGGAAGAGACGGCGGCGGTTGGCGATGGTGAGGCGGATATTGCAATGTTCCGCCAGGCGGGGCTTTCCTTCGCGATGGAAAATGCGAAGGACATCGTCAAAGCAAGCGCAACACATATCGCCCCGTCCAACAATCTTGACGGCGCGGTCTGGGCAATCCGTCAAATTCGATCGGCGAAGTAAGCCGTATTTCAGATCAGAAGAGGAGACGCAACCCTATGAAAAACCGTTTGGTGTTTATCGGCAGCTACACGCAACCCATCGTGCTCGGCACGGGTGAGCGGATCCCCGGCAGCGGGGACGGCGTCACCGTCTATCGCATGGACGGCGAGGGGCACCTCACCCGTCTCTTTGCGGCGGGAAAACCCAACCCGACGTATCTTGCACTGAGCGCGGATCAACGCTTTCTCTATACCGTAAACGAGTTGAAGGAGTATCACGAAGAGGCGTCCGCCGCCGTTTCGTCCTACTCCATCCACCCCGATACGGGAGAGCTGACCTTCCTCAACCGCCGCATGACCGGCGGCGCGGATGCCTGCTGCGTCAGCCTCAGCGCGAACGGCAGCCATCTGCTGGTCGCAAACTTCACAGGCGGAAGTTTCGCAATTTTGCCGATTTTGCCGGATGGCAGCCTCGGCACCGCCTCCTGTTTCCTCCAGCACTATGGCAAGAGCATCCACCTCGCGCGGCAGGCTGGCCCGCACGTGCATCAGGTTACGCCCGATCCGCTCGGGAAGCATGTGCTGGTTGCCGACCTCGGCACGGACGAACTCTCCGTCTATGGCATCGACTGGAGCAAGGGATGCATCTCGCCCAATGTCGCGCCGTCGTTCCAGATCGAGCCGGGAGACGGACCCAGACAGTTTGTGTTTGACCGCAGCGGAAAATATCTCTATCTTGTTACGGAGTTGAGCAACACCGTGCGCGCCTATGCCTACGACAGCGAAACCGGAGCGTCCGCCTTCCTGCAATCTCTGCCCACGCTGCCGAACGAATGCGTGAGCGATTCCATCGCGGCCTGCATCAAGCTCCACCCATATGGCGAATTTCTCTACGCCAGCAATCGCGGATACGACAGTATCGCGAGTTACCGTGTGCACGAAAACGGCAAGCTGACCCCGCTCGGCATCCAAAAAACCAGCGGGAAGACCCCGCGCGATTTCAATATCACGCCGGACGGTGCGTTCCTGCTCTGCGGGTTCCAGGACTCAAACGAGTTGATCCTCTATCGGATCGATCCGCTCAATGGCCAACTCAGCGAGGTCGAGCACACGCCATGCAACTCCGCCACGGCGGTCTTATTCGCCGAGTACGAATCAATGTAACTCGTATTGGATTTCAACAGAATCCCGAACAGTGTACCAAAAAAGACCGCCGATTGTCTCGGCGGTCTCTGCGTGTCAAAAAAGCTCTCGGTTCGTTAAGGGCCGAAGCCCTTAACCCATCCATTCCGGCTGCGCCGGTTCAACCGGCACAACGGATCGCCCCACAGGGGCGTTTCTCTGTGCTCTTTGCCGCCCGCGAGTCCGAAGGACGAGAGGCAAAGAGTGGTTGTCCCGTCAAAAACCATGTTTTTTGACGGCCAAAGACCGCCGATTGTCTTGGCGGTCTTTGCATCTGCTTGTGTGCCTGTCTTAGAGGACGAGGCTCGGCGGGGTATACATCCGCGCGCCCATCTCCTGATCGAGCATATAGAGACCCTTGCTGTCCGTGCCGAAGAGCTCCATCTTCTTGATGTTATCGTTGGAGTTCATCTCTTCCTCCGCCTGCTCCTTGACGAACCAGTCAAGGAACTGCATCGTGCGGAAATCCTTGGTCTCATATGCTGCTTCATAGATCGCGTGAATCGAAGCGGTAACAAACTGCTCATGCGTAAGCGAAGCGCAGAGTGCATCGATGTGCTTTTTCATCACAACATCAGGCTTACCGATGGCTTCCAGCGTGACTTTGATCTCGTTGTTCTGCATATACTTGATAAACAGCAACGCGTGGTCGCGCTCCTCCTGCGCCTGCACCATAAACCAGTTTGCAAAGCCTTTGAGGCCCTGCTCTTCATAATAGTTTACGAAATCGAGATACAGATAAGCAGAGTAAAACTCCTTCGTGATCTGTTCGTTTAATAGTTTCTTTACTTTTTCTGAAAACATGTTCGTATTCTCCTTTTCTCTCATATGCCATTCTCTGATCCAACCATGTTGTTGATACAACTATACTTCTTATACCACCATATTACTGTGCTTTTATCACCTATTGCAAGGACTGATTGATGTATTCTTGTGACTTTCACACGGTTTATCGATGCATTTGTTGTATACTCGTATTAAAGTGAGGTGATACGCAAATGTCATTCGTCAAAGTCGCTGAAGTCGGCATGGTTCCGGCTGGCGAAAAGAAGAGTTTTCAGCTCAATGGAAAGACAGTCCTCCTCGTAAACGTCGATGGCGCAGTCTATGCGCTGGACAACAAGTGTCCGCACATGGGTGGCGCGCTTTCCGGCGGAGACCTGGAGGGAGCAACCCTTGCGTGCCCGCGGCATGGGGCAAAATTTGACGTGCGCACGGGCAAAAACGTTGGGGACGCAAAGCTCGCGTTCCTCCACGTAAAGGTCGGCGACGCAACCGTGTTCCCCGTCAAGGTGGAGGGGCAGGATATTCTCGTTGAACTTGCGTAAAAGTCTTTGTTGATTTCTCCGCAGCGCAAGCCACGGAAGACTCCCCCTAGAACCAGAAAGAAGGATTATAAAATGAAAAAGAATGTAGGTCAAATCGATCGCTGGATTCGCATCGTACTCGGAGTCGCACTGTTGAGTCTCTTGGTCTTCCTTTCCGGCCCCGTTCGCTGGATCGGGTTAATCGGGTTAATCCCGCTGATCACCGGATTGGTCGGTTCCTGCCCGCTGTATTCAATTTTTAAGCTCAACACAAACAAAGAAAAATAGTCTTTGATCGAACTCGTTTTTGATGGTTTTGTTCGCAGCCCCCGCCGGCAGAAGCCGGCGGGGGCTGTATCTATAGATTACTTCGGATTTCCGCTTGCCGGGAACGAGCCGACATGGCGCCTGAGGTTTTCTTCGAGATGCCGCGCCAGATCGTCACCCTTGTGTTGTTCCAGCAACGAGATATAGCGTCGGTGCTCTTCCTGCATCTGCTCCGGATACTTGGGATTAAAGGCGGTTCGCATGCGAAGATAGGCGATGCTGTCCCAGAGTGAATCGATCATCTGAATCAGCCGATCCATCCGGCAGGGGCGATACATACTCATATGAAACTCGCGATTGAGCCGATACATCTGCTTGCTGGTCTCGAGGCTGACCGGCTTTTGACCGTACTCTTCCAATTGATCCTGAAGAGCAAGAATCTGCCTGAGTTCCGCATCCGTGATCTGGTTTGCGGACATCCGTCCGGCAAGCGGTTCCAGTACGCTTCGAAGCAGATAAACCTCGCGAATTTCATCGTTGGAAAGCTTCCGCACCGAGCTGCCGACATAAGGAATGCTCTGCATGAGCCCCTTTGCGCAAAGCATGCGCACGGCTTCGCGCACGGGCATGCGACTCACGCCAAAGCGCTCCGCAAGCTCATCCTCGCTGATGCGTTGTCCGGCCTCCAGCGTCCCGTCCATGATCCAATCCGAAATTTGCTCACAAATCAGCTCGCTCATGCGCTTGTTGTTCAGTTGGATTTTCGCAACGGGCAACTCCGGCTTCTTCGGCATTCTGCTTCCCCCCAAAGGATTCTTTCGAATTGTATTATAGCATACAATCCGTTTCCACAGGAATCACGCAATCGTTCAATTTACGACTTGTGATCCAAAATTTCGCGCAGGGAAGCGATCTGTGCCGTCTCCTCGACGAGTTCCGCGGTGTGTTCCGCCTCGATGATATCTTTGCCGACCGCAACAACGCCATGCCCGCGCAGAATAAACGCCGTCAGCCGCGGGTTTTCTTCAAACAGTGCGCGTACGATCGGCACGTGCTCCTGCAACAGCATGGGCGAATCGATGTTGAGAATCGGGATGTCGTGACCCAGCTTGAGCTTGACGTGCTGCGTCGTCATCGGCAGCACATCGTGCCGGTAAGCGTAAGCGACCGCCCACGGGCTATGGCAATGCATGACACCGTTTATCTTCGGCAGCAGGTCATACAGCATACCATGCAGCACCACTTCACGTGTGGGCTTGGGATCCGTGTCACAGATGCGCGCGCCGTCAAGCTTCGTGACGACAAAACCTTCGCCCTCGCTTGTGCAGTCGGCAAACGATCCGCCGCTGGCTTTAACGATCATCTGTCCCGCCTCCACATCCCGCGCGGAGAGGTTGCCGCCGCTTCCCGTTTGGATGCCGCGCGCATAAGCCCGCTGTGCCGCCATGTTGAGGAGCGCGAAGAGTGTGCCGCGTTGTTTCGCCTGTTCCATAGGTGTTATCTTCCCTTTCCATTCGAAGGTATGGATGCCTGTTTGCGCTGCCAGAGGGGTAAAACCTGCCGGATCAACGCGTTGAAGTTCTCCGCCTGCCATGCCGCGCGCCCGGTGAACAGCCCGTCCACATTCGGCTGAACGATCAGCTCCTCCGCGTTTTGCGGGTTTACGCTGCCACCATAGAGCACGGGTATATCGGCCTGTGGAAAAAGAGCGCGCAATACGCGGTGGATACTCGCGTGCCGCGTCCTGACGTAGTCCGCCGAGGCAGGGACGCCGTTGACACCGATCGCCCAGACCGGTTCATAGGCGACCCATACGTCGCCCGCTTTCTCCGGCGATACGCCGAGGAGGCCGATCTTGAGCTGGGTTGCGAGCACTTCGTCCGCGAGATCCGCCGCCTTCTGTTCCGCCGTTTCGCCGACGCAGAGCAGAGCAGTAAAACCGTGGTTGAGTGCGCTGAGCACTTTCTGGTTCTCCTGCTGATCCGTCTCGCGAAACACATGCCTGCGTTCGCTGTGTCCGATCTCGACGATATCCAGATCGAACTCCTTTAGCATCAGCGGCGAAACCTCGCCCGTAAACTGTCCCTGTTCTTCGGGGTGCATGTTTTGGGCACCAAGGAGAATCGCCTTCTCCTTCACGGTATTCGCGGCGCGCTCCAGCGCGGGATAGGACGGAATCACAAACAGCTTCACATCTTCTCGCAAGTCCTCGGTCAAGCTCTGCAAGTCCGAAAGATACGCTTGCGTCTCGCCAGCCGTCTTATACATCTTGAGATTTGTGCCCATCAGCAGCGGTTTCATGCGCTCGTTCGCTTTCTGTACGTTGCTCATTTACGGCTCGAGCCATCGATGCTGCGCAGATAATCTACCTTGGGCTGCGAGCTGCCGCCGGGGACATATTCCAGCGTGAGCCACTCACGGAGAATCTTTTTTGCAAGTTCGGTACCGATCACGCGCGCACCCATGCAGATCACGTTTCCGTTGTTGGAGAGACGCGAGCGCTCCGCCGAGAACGAATCGTGGCAGACGGCGGCAAAGATGCCGGGGAATTTATTCGCGGTCATCGCCATCCCGATGCCTGTACCGCAGAGGATGATGCCTTCCTTGTGATATCCACTTGCGATGATGGCTTCGCAAACGCGCTCCGCCACCTCGGGATAGAGCGTCTGATCCGCCTCGTTCTCTACGCCGACGTCTTCAAAGGGGATGTTCATCTGCTTGAGTACGCCGATCAGCGCATTTTTGAGTTCAACCGCCGCATTGTCGCAGCCGATGACAATTGGTTTTACCATATATTTGCTCCTGTCCTCGCAATCAGTTTCGGTACGATATTGAAAATATCAGCGTGCATAGCCGCCAAGGATCGCGGCAAGCGGTGCGCAGTGGTGCGCGGCTTCCTCCAGCGGGATGCCCGCGTGTACGGCTTCCACGGCAGCCATGGTGGCCTCCGCTCCGCTTCGCGCGCCCATCGGGTGCCCCTGAATCGCGCCGCCGACGCCAAGGATCACATCCTGCCCCAACTCCTGAATCACCGCGCGGAGGTTCAGCGGGGTCACGCCGCCGCCGACGACGGTAAAGATCGGTTTGAGTTCGCCCAACGGAAGCTTTTGCTTTTGTACGGTCTTTAGAAACTCCAGGTACCCGCGGCTGCCCGGTGCGCCGGGATACATGGTCATCACCATATCCGCGCCCGCAAGCCGCGCGAGCGTACCCAGAAGAACAGGGTTTGCATAGCCAAGCCACGCGGAGCTCATCATGCCCGCGCCCGCATAATGCGCAAGGAATGCGAGTTTGTCTCCAAACTCCTCCGTGAGTTCCGCAAACGCGTCCAACCCCGTAGTGACGAAGTTGACCATCGCCATCTTCGCGCCTTCTTCCAGCAGCATCCGCGCGGTCTCGCGCATGTACTTTGGCCGACCCGTAATGTTCGGAAGATAGACGGGCGCCTTTCCGCGCGCTGCGCGGACGCGCTCTGCCTCTTTTGCATAGGCTCGCACCCGCTGCATCACCGAAAGAATCGGAATCTCAGCGAGCACTTCGTCGTCCTTGATGAGATCTACCCCGCCCATCGCGCTCTCATAAAAGAGCTTTGCGCCCTCTTCAGCGCTGTATCCGATGCATGGCTTGATCATATTGAGCACAAGCGGACGACCGAAAACGCCGGCGCAAGCACGCACACCCTCGATTGACTGCCGCGGGCCGCAGAAGCGCTTGCGCGCGGTCTGTGTCAACGCGACATCCAGCAGTTTGACGCAAAGCGCGGTGGAAACATCGTTCCCCACCAGGGCTGTTTGCAGCATCGCAAAGCTCGGCAGATTGTGCGCGGGAAAAGCCACGCGCAGCACGGCGCAGGCGGGTTCCGCAGGGATGTACTCGAGAGAAATCACGCGTGCCTGATATTCTTCCACCATGCGCTTTGTGATGCCCGGCAACTCGACCCACGTGCCGACGGTCTGACCGATTGCAAACTTGCCCGCGCGGGCGAGCGCGTCCTGCTCGCTGATTCCGCTCACAAGATAGGTCGCAATCACAAAATCGCCAATGTGAATATTTTCTTCGTTGTCGTACGGCAGACTGAAATACATGTCTTTGTCCTTTTTCTCTTGCACTTAAAATCTAGTTGCTATCTATTTACTATCTTGTTTTCGATCCTATTTTCTATCCTGTTTTTTATACTGTTTCTATACTATTTTCTATGTTGTTTTTTATACTGCAACCTATCACGGGCGGAACCCGCCCGATTGATTCCGATATTATGCTTCCAGCAGATGCATCATCTCGTCATATGCGCATTGGCTGAATGCCGTATCGAAGAAATGCGCGTTCAGTTCGACGAGGCGGATGTTTTTGTTCAGCCCTGTGCGAATTCGATCGAAGATCGCCTGATCCACTTCAGGATCATAGAGCTTCTGTCCTTCACGCGTATCGCTCCGGAGTCCTTGCAGCGGGAGGATGACGCATAGCTTTCCCGTGTGGCGGTTGAGCCGCTCGACAAATATCTCCGCCCCGCGCTGCGCTTCCTCAATCGTGAGCTTGACATGCGCAATCTCACTGTTGTGCAGCACATATTTGCGCGCTTCCGGCGATCCGAGCCTTCCGCCGAAGAAGTCTTTGGCCGAAACATCGATAAAATCCATCCCGCCCGGCGCGACAACGCTCGGAATCCCGCGTGCCGCGGCGGCCGTGAGACGGTTTGCCGCACCTGCGGAAAAGCCGAAGCCGAACACATCCTGCGAGATGATCTCGTGCGTGGAAAGATCCAGACTTGCTTCGATCAGTCCGTCCGCGATCGATTGCTCCAGGCAGCGTCCGCCGACGCCCGTTGAATGGAACGTCACGACGTGTTTCCCCGCAAGTTCCAGCAAGCGCACCGCCCCGACGACGCCGTCGTTGGTTGCGCCCATCATACTCGCCGCGATCATTGGCTTTGTTCCCGAGAGCGTTTTTCCGCCGAACTGCACCATGCCCATTACGGCAGCTGCCGCGTTGATCAACACCGTCTCTGTCAAGGGGTTGAGCCCCGCGAGATCCGCAACGGAGGGCATCACGGTGATGTCCTTATCGCCCACCAGCAGCTCAAACGGGCGGTCACCGCAGGCGACGGTCGAGAGAATCAGCTTTGGCACGCCGACGGGCAGCACGCGCATCGCCGCCGATGCCATACGGGAGTTTTGCAAACCCCCGATGCCCAGCGCGCCGTCGATATTGCCCGTCGCATACAGACTGCCGACGATCTTCACCACGCCCGCTTCCATGACGGAAATCGCTTCCGCACGTCCGGAGAGGCGCACGTGCTCGATCGTACTGCCGCCCGCCATCGCGATTTCACGCGGGGAGACATTGGCTTCGTAGGTATATCCGCCATGTGTCGAAAGATCGATGGTCAACACACCAAATCCACCCCGCGTCAGCAGTGCGCGCAAAAACTCCATCTCCGCCTTCTTCGTGTCCGCACAGGCGATGATCGCAATGGTCTTCTGTTTGGTGGCTTCTTTGTTGCTCATGGAAGCTTCCTTTGCCGTAAAAAATCTTGTGGATTTCGAAGGGAGGAGTCGGGAGCGCGGCGCGAAACCACGCTCCCGCTCAGGAAGAACGATTACTTGCCTAAGCCGAACACAGGCATCTTCTCCGTCTAATCATCCGGCTTGCCTCCGGCTTTGCTTATTTACCCAAGCCGAACACGGGCGTTTTCTGCATACGCGTCAGCAGCTCGGTCTCGTGCGTCACGAGAATGTGGTCGAGGCTCTCCGCGCGCTCTTTCGTGATCTCGAGGCTTCTCCAGCATTCGATGATGTTTGCGAATCTGCCCGGAGGGGTCACGGTGTAGCCGATTTCGGGAATCGCGTTGAAGTTCGCCATGCGGAACGCGGAATCGCCGCCGAGGATGTACTTGCCGTCAAGCGTGTCGACCTCGATGGACATATGTCCCGGCGAATGACCAAACGTTTCAAACGCGCGCACGCCGGGGACGATCTCGGTTTCGCCGACGCAGGTATCTACCTTGATGCCTTCAAACGGACGCTTGACGCCGAGGAAAGGATGCTCGTAGCTCTTGTAGTAGAGCGGGATGGGATCCAGAGCAAACGCATACTCGCGTTCGTGCGCGATAAACGTCGCATTCGTGAACCTGTCCATATAGAAGATGTGATCCCAGTGCATATGCGTAAAGAGTACATAGTCCACTTCTTCGCAGGCGACGCCGAGCTTTGCAAACTGCTCATAGATGGCTTCGCCTTCGCTCTGCCAGGAACCCGGGTGGTGATATTTGTCCGCGCGCTCGGTCCATGCCATGCCGGTGTCGACAAGGATCTTCTTTCCGTCCCCTTCGATGAGGAACGTCAGCACGGGCAGGGCTTCCTTTTCGTCAGAGATTCCCTGAATGTACTTGTAGACCGAGTGGTGATAGTGATACTGCTTGGGATACGTGGGCACATAGCCCGTATTAATGGGCCGAATCGTGAAATTTGCCATGGTTAACCTCCGAACCTTTTCGTGTTATATCGCGCTTTCCCGTCAACGCTATGCGACGTTTATGCGCGCGAAAGCTTTTCGCGTTTGCTTCTTGTGAAGATATCCAGCCACACCATGAGGATGATCACGATGCCGACTGCCATCGATTGCAGATAGCTCGATACGCCGATGACGTTGATGACGTTCATGATGATGGTAAGCACCAAAGCCCCGATCACCGTACCAAAGATGCCGCCTTCGCCACCGAGCAGCGATGTGCCGCCCATGACGACCGCCGCAACGATCTGCAACCCGTAAGAATTGCCCATGTTTGCATCCGCAGCATTGAGGCGCGCTGTGAGTACGATTCCGCCGATGGCCGCGGTCACGCCGCAGATGACATAGGCTGTGATGGTATCGAGCACGCTCCTTGCCGCGCTGTATTTCGCGGCGTAGGCGTTGCTTCCGAGCATATAGATGTTTCTGCCGAGGGTGGTCTTCTGCAATAAAAAGTAGAGAATGCCGGTCAGGACAATCGCAAGAATCACCGGAATGGGCAGAATGCCGACGTATCCAACGCCGATCGGGGTGAAGTTTCTCGGCAGGTCATAGATGACCTTCCCCTGCATGACGATAGTCGAGATACCGAGAACCACCATGTTGGTGCCATATGTCGCGACAAACGGCGGGAGTTTCAGGATGCCGACAAGCATGCCGTTGAAGACACCGATGGCGACACCGACGAGAATGCCCGCGAGGATGACCACGGGGATCGACACGCCGAGCAAAAGAAGCTGCGCCACGATACAACCAACGAGCGCCGCGCTGTTGTTGATTGAAAGATCGATGCCTCCCGTGAGCACGACCGCCGTGAGGCCGGAGCTCAGGATAAACAGCACACTCGCCTGCCGCAAAACGGTGATCAGGTTGTCCGCCGTAAGGAACGAGGACGTGATCATGCTGGAAGCAAGGACGACGAATACGAGCACCGAAATGCTGATTGCGTACTTGGATTGCAGAAGATAGGTTCCGATTTTCTTCATCATAGTTTCCCCCTACTCCTCCTGCCTGCGTTTGATATATGCGTCCAGCATGATGGCAAACAGCACCACGATGCCGATGATGGCGGTCTGGTAAATCGAAGAAACATTCATCATGACCAGTCCGTTTTTCAAAATCTGAATCAGCAACACGCCGAACACCGTGCCGCCCACGCCGCCGCGCCCTTCGCGCATGCTAGTTCCGCCGAGCAGAACCGCAGCGACGGAGTTGAACTCAAACCCGTTCCCAACGATGGGGTTGCCGCTCTCCACGCGGCAAGCGAGCATGAATCCCGCAACCGCCGTCATAAACCCGGTATACGTAAACGCCTGGATCGTCGCAAGGTCGGGACTGTATCCCGCTACCTTGAGCGATTCGGGGTTGCCGCCCATGCTGATGACGCGCGCGCCAAATCTCGTGTACTTGAGCAAAACCATCGTCAGCGCAAAACAAGCAAATGCGATCCAGAGGATATAGGGAACGCCAAGAAAACTGCTCTTGGCAACGATCTTATAGATCGCGTGTTCAAAATAGACCGACGAACCGTTGGATGTTACAAGCGCGACGGAATTGAGAATGTTTTGCATGCCGAGCGTTGCGATAAATGGCGGCAGCTTCATCTTCGCTACCACAAGGCCATTGAGGTATCCCGCAAGGATGGAGGAGCCCATCGCGAGCGGCAGCGCAAGTCCGATCGGTAGATTCTTTTGCATCAGCACGACCCAAACAACCGTCATCATGTTCAGCGACGCGCCGAGGGAAAGATCCGTGCCCTGCATGAGCACGATGATGGTCTGACCGCAGGCGACGACGAACAGCGGAGCCGCTTGCACGAAGATGGAGATAAAATTACTTGCGGTGAAATAGTTCTTGGTATTGGCGCCGTAGAAAACGAGCATCACGGCGATCATCCACACGGCCGGAGGAAGGGAGGAAACACGCTTTTTGAGCGATTGTGTCGTCATGCGATCACCTCTCCTTTCCCGAGTACCATCGCGCGGCCAATCTCTTCCAGTGAGCATTGGTTTCGCTTCACTTCGCCGGTAATCACGCCGTCCTTCATGATATAGATGCGATCCGACATACCGATGACTTCCTGCAATTCCGAGGAGATCATCAAAATTGCCTTTCCTTCCGCGGCGAGACGATCCATCAACGCATAGATCTCCATCTTTGCGCCTACATCGATGCCGCGCGTCGGTTCGTCGAAGATAATCACGTCCGACTTTGCGCTGAGCCATTTGGCGATGACGACTTTTTGCTGATTTCCACCGGAAAGCTGGGAAACAGGACGAACGACATCCGGCGTGCTGGTCTTCAGCAACTTGACATAGTCCTCCGCGATCTTTTTGTTCTTCCGCTCGGAGACGATCCCGCTGGGAAACACACTCTTGAGGCTGACGGCGACGGTGTTCCACGCAATCGAGCTCTTGAGTGCCAAACCATAACGCTTGCGGTCTTCCGGCAAGAGACCAAGCCCGTTCTTCACGACGAACGCCGGAGATTTGCCCGTAACGTCCTTGCCGTGGAGTATGACTTTTCCACCGGCTGGCTTGTCGATGCCGAAGATCAAGCGCGCCATCTCCGTGCGCCCCGCGCCAACAAGACCCGCGATGCCGACGATCTCGCCGCGCTCAAGGATGATCGAGCAGCCGTTGACGCGGCCCTTTTTATCCCGCAAGTCCTCGGTACGCAGGGCCTCTCCGCTGAAGTCGTTCTTGGTGCGGACATAGACCTGCGCGATATCGCGGCCGACCATGAGGTTGACCAGCTCTTCGTCGTTGAGCTCGCCTACGTTGAGCGTACGGATGTATTTGCCGTCCCGCAGCACAGTGATGCGGTCCCCGATGCGGTGATATTCCTGCATGCGGTGCGAAACATAGATAATGCCGATGCCTTGTTCACGCAGCTTGAGTACCTGCTGAAAAAACGGCTCGATCTCGCGTTCCGAAAGGGACGCGGTCGGTTCGTCCAGCACGATGATCTGCGGCTTGAAGGAGAGCGCTTTTGCGATCTCAATCATCTGCTGCTGCGCGACGTCCAGCAGCTTGACCGGAATCTTGGTGTCGATATCTGCACAGCTGAGCGTGGCGAGTATCGCCTTGGCATCCCGCTGCATTTTTCGATGATTGATGAGCCCGGTTCCGCGAATCAGGGGCTCCCTGTTTAAAAAGATATTTTGAGCGGCGTTGAGATAGGGAACCATCGTGAGTTCCTGATACACCGCAACAATACCTTGTGCGATACCATCCTTTGGCGAAGAAAAACAGACCTTTTCTCCGCGCAGTGTGATTTCGCCTTCCTCCGGCTGATACATGCCGAGGATGCACTTGGCGAGCGTACTCTTGCCCGCGCCATTTTCTCCGACGAGCACGTGCACCTCGCCTGCGCGCAGGTCAAAGTCTACGTGGTCGAGCGCGCGCACGCCGGGGAACGACTTGCTCAAGCCTCGAACCGTCAAAATGGGTTGCTGTTCCATCGAAAACCCCCTCGCGTATGTGCCATACGCGACACTTATGCTGCTTGCGGGACGGCGGCTGAAAAACCGCCGCCCCGCTCGGAACCTGTTTGTTTTCCCTTACGCCTTAGTTGAACCAGGCGAAGTTGTTGATGTATTCGTCGATGTTGCTGGAGTCGATCAGCGGCTTGTGACGCTCGGACGGGAACGGAATGAAGTATTCCGCGGGCAGCGCGCCGTCATCGAGGTATTTCACGAGCATTGTGATGGCATAGTAGGTCGAGCCGAACGGATCGGTGTTGTACGTGACCGTCAGGTCGCCGGCTTTGATCGCTTGGGACGCGTCGGCCGAGCCGTCGAATCCGCCAACGAGCACATCGGTGATGCCGGCTGCCTTAAGTGCTTGGATTGCGCCGAGCGCCATTTCATCGTTGCAGGCGATCACGACCTTCAGCTGATCTTTCACGCCTTCACGCTGGAGCAGGTTTTCCATGACCTGCATACCCTGGGCACGGTTGAAGTTTGCGGGCTGCGAGTCGATTAAGGTGATGCCCGGGTAGGAAGCGAGCAGGTCGGTGATGCCGGCTTTGCGTTCTTCCGCATTCTGTGCGCCCGGAGGGCCCTCGAGGATGATCAGGCCGCCTTCGCCGCCGACTTTTTCGAACAGGTACTTCGCAACAACGGAGCCGGTTTCATAATAGTCCACGCCTGTGCGCATCATGGAACCGGAAGCGGATGCCGTACCGATGGAGATCACCGGGATGCCAGCCGCATTGGCTTCGTCAACCGCGGGCATGATGCCCTTGGAGTCGGAAGGATGGATCACAAATGCGCTCACGCCCTGCTGGATCTGGGCTTCCATGATTGCAATCTGCTCTTCGATGGAATCCTGCTGTGCCGGAGCAAGCGTGACAACCTTGATTCCGAGGTCGGCCGCGGCTTTTTCCGCGCCCTTCCACATGCCGTTCATATACGGATTGGTGGAGTTCTTTGTCATGACGCAGATCGTGAAGTCGCCCTTGGCTTTGACGTCGGTCTTGATGGTCGAGCCGATGCCGACAACGGGCAGTTCGATGGTGGTCTTCGCGGCGTCAGACGCGCGGGCTACGTTCTGGTTGAGGGAGAAGTCGACCTTTGCGGGCGCTTCGGTTGCTTCCGCGGCGGCTTCGGTCGCTGCCGCTTCAGGTGCGGTTGTCGCTTCCGCGGCGGGTGCTGCGGGTGCGGCGGTGGTGCAGGCCACAGCGCCGAACGCCATGATCAGCACGAGCAGAATGGATAGAGCCTTCTTCATCATGTTGCCTCCTTTTGATTTGGGGATTTACATCAGCTGAATCTGTTCAGCAAGGAATCCAATAGAATCGATAGTATCCGTCGGAATTATATTTTTTAATAGGATAACTTTTGTTTGAAGCCGCCGGGATTCGAACCGGACCATTCAGAAAATTGTTGTTTGCGTCTTTTAAGATCGAATTCTTGCAATCGCGCCCGTAACAGATTCAGTGTATCCCTTTATCCGATGTTAGAAAAATGGTTTGTAACTGTTTCTCCTATGCGAGATGTTGTGAAGCATGATCCGGTCGAAAGGTCTCAGGAAAATGTTACGACTGATCGCGAGTAAAGATGAATCAGATCCGGTATTGGATACAATATACCATTATCCAATCAACGCGTCAAGCGATAAAATCAAATTTTGTAGCGATCTGTGCTTTTGTTGTATTCCGTGATTGAACGAAACGCAAAGCGGCTCCGGCATAGTGCCGGAGCCGCGGATATCAAAAAGCCTCGGGATTGTTAAGGGTCGAAGCCCTTAACCCATCCGTTCCGGCTGCGCCGGTTGAACCGGCGCAACGGATCGCCCCGCAGGGGCGGTTTCCCCGTGCTCTTTGCCGCCCGTGCGTCCAAAGGACGAGAGGCAAAGAGCGGTTATCCCGTCAAAAAACTTGTTTTTTGACGGTCAAAGCGGCTCCGGCAAAGTGCCGGAGCCGCGGATGTCGGTTCGCGATTCAGTTTAGAAACAACGCGATGTCGTCATCTGCCGCGCCAATGCCCGCGATACCAAAGGTATCCACGAGAACTTTCGCGACATTCGGCGAGAGGAATCCCGGCAGCGTCGGCCCGAGATGAATGTTTTTTACGCCCAGCGAGAGCAGCGCAAGCAGCACGATGACCGCTTTTTGCTCATACCAAGCGATATTGAACGCCAGCGGCAGCTCATTGACGGAAGCGAGCGAAAACGCCTCCGCAAGCTTTTGCGCGATGACCACGAGAGAATAGCTGTCGTTGCACTGCCCCGCGTCCAGCACGCGCGGAATACCGCCAATATCGCCCAGGCCAAGCTTGTTGTAGCGGTATTTTGCACACCCCGCCGTGAGGATAACGGTATCCTTCGGCAGCTTTTGCGCAAACTCGGTATAGTATTCGCGATTCTTCATCCGCCCGTCGCAGCCGGCCATGACGAAAAACTTCTTGATTGCCCCGCTCTTCACCGCGTCCACAATCTTGTCCGCGAGCGCCAGCACCTGCGCATGCGCAAAGCCATTGACGATCTCGCCGTGCTCGATCTCCTCCGGCGCGGGCAGGGATTTTGCCAGCGTAATGACTGCGGAGAAATCCTTCTTGCCCTTCGCATCTGGTTTGATATGTGTGCAGCCGGGGAAACCCGCCGCGCCCGTGGTGAAGATCCGCGCGCGAATCTCTTCGCTCTTGGGCGGGACGATGCAGTTGGTGGTAAAGAGAATCGGGCCGTGAAAGGATTCGAACTCGGTCAGTTGTTTCCACCAAGCATTTCCATAGTTCCCGACGAAGTTGTCATATTTTTTAAAGGCGGGATATGCGTGCGCGGGCAGCATTTCGCCATGGGTATAGACATCCACGCCCGTGCCGCGCGTCTGCTCCAGCAACTGTTCCAGATCGACCAGATCGTGTCCGGAGACGAGGATTGCGGGGTTGTTCCGCACGCCGATGTTGACCTTCGTGATCTGCGGCGCTCCGTAGCGCGCGGTGTTTGCGGCATCCAGAAGCGCCATGGTTTTTACGCCGTAGGCTCCGGTCTTGAGTACGAGCGCGGTGAGCGCATCCGTCGTGAGTGCGTCGTCCAGCATCGCCGCGAGCGCTTCATACACGAAGGCCGCGATCTCGTCATCTTTGCTGCCGAGATTTCTTGCATGCTCCGCATAGGCGGCGAGTCCTTTGAGCCCGTACATCACAAGCTCGCGCAGGGAGCGGATGTCTTCTTCCCCGGTGGCAAGTACGCCGACCGTTTCCGCCTTTTCCAGCATCTGTGCCGTACCCGAAACGGTGAAGTTCGCGGCATCCTGATCCGCCACCTTGCAGGGGCGCAGACGATCCCGCAGCGCAAGCATCTTGATGATCTGCCGCTCGATGGCATCCGCGTCAAAGTTTGCGTTGGTGATGGTCATAAACAAGCTTGTCAGCATCTCGCCATTGAGCGTGTCGAGCTGCCGGACATCCAGCTTGTCGGTCACGACGATGTGTGAGATGCCCTTGAGCACATACAGCAGCAAATCCATGCGCTTTGCGACGTCTTCCGTCTTGCCGCAGACGCCGCGAATCGTGCAGCCCTTGTTGCCCGCGGTTTCCTGACACTGAAAACAAAACATACCCATACGAAAAAATCCTCCGTCTCCTGCGTTCTGCCGCAGGCCTTGTCCTTTTTTGTTCATGGCTAGTATAGTGTTGTTCTCTTGGTTGTTCCGTTTGTTTTACAACGGTTCTGTCGTGAATCTGAATTGTATGACCTGAAATATGATTGTGGAATTGCTCCTGTTTGTTCTAATAATAACATATAATGATAAATTGTGAACCGAGCAATCAAAAAGCAGCCGCTCTCATCAAGCAGCTGCTCCTGTTTCCTGTCTTATCGCGCGCAAGCGCGCAAGACGCGTTTGATCCATTACGGGTTCAATTGGAAGTCCCATTCTTCCAGATTGGCGCGGAGTTCCGCAAGCGGTGAAAAATCCGTAATCGGGTTGTCGGTTAAGTACAATCGATTCAGCCCGGTCAATCCCGCAAGCGGCGAAACATCCGTGATCTGGTTTCCTTCCAGATCGAGGTAGCGCAGCTTGATCAGTCCCGCAAGCGGCGTTAAGTCGGAAATTTTGTTATTGCGCAGCGTCAGCGACTCCAAATTGACAAGTCCCGAAAGCGGCGACAGATCGAGCGGCTGACCGCCATTGTACAGCGTGAGGCTGGTCAAGCGCTCCAGTTTGGCAAGCGGCGACAGATCGTCGATCACCACGCCTGCCATCTGCAACGATTCGAGATTCGTCAGGTTCGCAATCGCGGATAGATCGATGGGTGCCAGCGCGTCTTGCGCATTTTGCACGGCGTAACCAAGACCCAGATAAGTCAGGTTGGTAAAATATTGCAGCGCGGAGAGACTATAGATGTACGGTTGATCCGGGTCTACGCCCTGCTGTGAGAGCTCCAGCTCAGTGAGTGTTTCCGCATCCGCCCTTGTGATATCGCCTTGCGGCTTACCAAGCGCCTCTCGAATTGAGGCTTCCAGCGTAGTGTCGTCAAACACGATCACATCGTCGGGCGATTGCGTTGCCGCAGCGGGCGTTTGCGTTGCCGCAGCGGGCGATTGGGTCGCATCGTCCGGCGTCACGGGCGCAACCCTTGCGGAGCAGCCAACGGCTCCAAACAGCATGGCAGCTGCCATCAAGCAGCAAAGAAGCTTTTTCATGATCAAATCCTCCATCGGCAAAACAAAGTTTATGAACACCGGTTGTTTTGCAAACGAGCGTATTATATCATGGTTGTAGTCAGCTAACCGCCCGCCGAAGCAAACGTCACAGCGAGTTTGATTTTGCTACATTCGTGAACCCATTTCCCGCTTCGTCAATCACACGCGCTTGTAACATGCATTTTTTCGCACAGAATTCATCGTTGGAGGGAGCGTACTATGCCGGATGACTATGGTTATTTTGGAAAAGGCATCACGGGGTATGCACATTATATGGAAGCTTTTAACCGCAACAACGGCGGCGGAAAGCGCCCACCAAGCAGCGGCAAAAGCGGCTGCCTGACGACGCTTGTGCTTCTGCTCCTCGGCGTTGCCGCTCTCGTGCTTCTGCTGCAATAGCTACGTAATCAAATAAACGGGGCTGTCACTTCACCATTCACAGGAATCGTGGAGAAGGCAGTCCCTTTTGTGTTGCAAGTTTTGATTGGATCAATCGATCACTCGACGTTGTTGCCTAAACTATATTCGTTCTCTCCCTGCTCTCCAAAGAGACGGTAACCGGAGAACCGCCGCTTTTCCAGCCAGAGCGCTTCGTCGAGTTCGATCCTGTACCCGCCGCAATTGCGAACATACCACGCATGGTATGATGCATTGGAGCCGGAGAAAGCAGTCATCACCGCCATGATCACGCCGCCATGCACGGCGAAGCCTACGTTGGATTCGTTGCGCGCAATTGCGTCCGAAACGCAGGCGGCAAACGCCGCGGTGGCGCGCTTTGCAAAGTCCGGAATCCCCTCGCCATTCGGGCAACGCTCGACGCACCCGCCCGCAACCCACGCGCGATAGGTCTCGTCCTGCTCCATCTCCTCGGCGGTGCGTCCTTCAAAGTCGCCAAAGTCCATCTCGCGAAGGTCTTGCACCGTCTCGATTACGGCGTTTGGAAAGAATATTTTCGCCGTTTGCTGCGCGCGCCGGAGCGGGCTTGCGTAAACAAGCGAAATTTCGGGATAGTGCGCTTCCGCTTCCGCCTCCTCGATGCCGAGCGTACACAGTGGGTCATCGGTTCTTCCGTTGTAGCGGTTTTCAAGGTTGCCTTGCGTCTTTCCGTGGCGCAATAGGATGATGGATCGCATGAGGTTCCTCCGTCGGCTTTACTTGCGTGTGTTTTGCACGCAGCACATACGCCCGCAAGTCAAACGGGGGCGCGGTGTTTTTCCGATTATACACCACAGCCCCCGTATTGTATGCCTTATTTCTGTAAATAGCGTGTGAAGATTTATGTCCTGCTGGGTTTGTCCTCCGGCTGCCACTGCGCAAGCAAATCCCGCATCCACGCGTAGACATCCATATCATACGCGCGCTTGAGATGCTCCGGCGCGAACACATCGGCTATCGCGCCATATGCGCGCGTGGTTCCGCCGTCGAGCAGGAGCGCCAGCGTGCCATATGCGCGCGCGAGGCTCAGATCGTGCACCACGGAAGCGACCGCACGGCCGGGCGTCTTGAGCCACTCGGAGATCAACTCAAATACTTGCTTTTGGTAGACAAGGTCGAGGTGGTTCGTCGGCTCGTCCAATAGTAGCACGCGCGGATTTTGCGCAAACAACTGCGCAAGAAACGTCCGTTGCAGCTCTCCGCCGGAGAGCGTCAGTACATTTTGATCGACCATCTGCGTCAATCCCGTGAGCGCGAGCGCGCGGGACACAGCCGCTTCGTCGTCCTCCCGTCCGCCGGAAAAGATGCCCGGCGCATAGGCATACCGCCCGAGCCGCACGACAGATCCGACCGTGAAGCCATATCCCATCGTATGGGTCTGCGCAAGTACACCGACCAGCTTCGCCAGCTCTTGCGTTCGATACCGACGCACATCCTTTTGCAGCACCCGCACCTCACCCGTATACGGTGCCCCCTGCGAAATCGCGTTGATGATCGTGCTTTTACCCGCCCCGTTGGGGCCGACGATCATGAGCCAGTCGCCTTCGTTCAGCGAAAAGCTGATCTGCTCGACGATCGTTTTCTCGCCGTATCGCACGGACAAGTTTTGTACATCCAGCAGACTCATACGCGCACCCGCTTCGAACGATAAAAGATCACGATGAACAAAAACGCACCGATAAACGAGGTCACCACGCCGATGGGCAATTCGATTGGATTGAGCAGCGTGCGCGCCAAGAGATCCGCCAGCATCAAAAACACCGCGCCGCCAAAGAGCGAGGCGGGAAGCAGGCGCTTGTGGTCGGGACCTACGATCATCCGCACCATATGCGGCGTCACAAGCCCGACAAAGCCGATCGTGCCGCCGATTGAGACGCAGACGCCGATGAGCGCGGAGACCGCAATCAGGAGCGTCAGTTTCACCCGCCGGACGGGGACGCCGATGCTTCTTGCGTTACTTTCACTCACGGCAAACGCGTTGAGCTCACGCGCATAGTGCAAAATCAGCCCGCCGAACACGACGAGCGCGCCGAGCAAAACCAACGCGTTTTGAAGGCTTGTGCCCAGGAGCGAACCCATCGTCCAGAACGTAATTTGCTTGACCCGGTCGGATGCAAACGAGATGATCAAGGCGAGAATGCTCGAGACAAACATCGAATAGATCACGCCGATGAGGATGATCGTATTGGTTGACATCGAATAATCGATCTGGTACGCCAGTGAAAGAATGATCAGCAGCGAAAGAAACGCAAACACGATCGCAAGCACCATCGTCCCCGCAAACGGAAGCTGCGGCAGCGTGAATCCAAACGCAATTGCGACCACGGCGCCCAACGATGCGCCGCTGGCGACACCGAGCGTACTGCCGTCCGCAAGCGGGTTTTTGAGCAGACCCTGCATCGCCCCGCCGCAGAGCGAAAGCGCGGCGCCCGTGAGCGCCACGCACAGCACGCGCGGCAGGCGCACAGAGAGAATGATCGGCACCGATATCCCCTGCGGCATTGGAAGATTCCAGATCGCGTTCCAAATCACGGTGACGGTTTCGCTTAGAGGCAGGCGCACGCTGCCGACGCAGACGCAGAGCGCCATCACGCCCAAGGTGACAAGCGAAAACAGGAGGAGTTCGCCCAAGCGAAAACCCTCCCGCTTACCGCCGTTGATGATCCGCGCGTGGGGCGGCAGCTCGCCCCCGTTGCGCGGTTGAACATTATGCGGCATTGTCCTGCGTGATGGTTTCCATCACAAAATCAAACAGCATCTGGGCGCCGTCGGCAAGCCGCGGGCCGGGACGGGAGAGCTCGTTGTTCGGCAGGCTGAGGATATCGCCGTTTTTCACGGCGGTAACATCCTGCCAGCCCGGACGGGACAGTATTTCCTCTGCGGGCGTCTGCCCTTCTCCAAAATACATCGCGATGGTTACGATCACGTCGGGGTTTGCATCAAGCACCTGCTCTTGCGAAATCTCCGCCCATCCGGTGCTGTCTGCAAAGATATTGGTCAAGCCCAGCATGGTTGCAATCTCGTCCATAAACGTACCCTGTCCGGCCGTCCAGAGGCCGTATTGCAGCGGAGACACTTCAAAATACACGCGCTTGCCCTGGAGTTCTCCCGCGTGAACCGAAAGCGCGGAGAGCGTGGATTCCATCGTATTGACGACTTCCATTGCCTCGGCGTCGTGCCCCGTGATCGCGCCGATGAGCGTAATTGCCGTATAGACGCCCGCGATCTCCTTTGCGTCCGAAACCACGACGCGTATGCCTGCCGCTTCGAGCTGGTCGACCTGCTCTTCGGTCTGTGCCATCGCGCTCATCAGCAGCACCTGCGGCGCAAGCGCGATGATCTGCTCGATGTTTGTCTCCATGCCGGACTGCACCGCGGGAGCCGCCAGCACCTCGGCCGGATAATCGCAGAATTCTCCGCGGCCCACGAGTGTATCGCCCGCGCCAATCGCATAAAGAATCTCGCAGTCCGCCGCGCTGAGCGCGATCACCCGCGTCGCGGGTTCGGAGAGCTTGATTTCTCTGCCCATCATATCGACGGTTTCGATGCCCGTCGTCGCCGCCGCAGGCTGCTCCTCGACTTCCTGCACGGCGGGCGCTTCACTCGCGACGGGGTTTTTCGCCGTGGGCGCGCAGGCGCTCAACGCCACAAGCAGCATCAGCGCCGCAAGCAGAGCGGCAATCGGTTTGTTGTGTTTCATGGTATCATTCATCCCTTTCAAACGGTGTCAAATGAATAGAGAAGAGAGGGAGACAATAAAAAATGCTCCGCTCTTTGAGGAGAGGGAGCAATGGAAAGATCGCGTGCTGTCGGCGCGCTCAATAGCTGCACTCCACCCCAGGAGTATTTGACATGTGCAAACAGGTCTCCCGGCTTCGCTTCATCCTAATTGGACGCCTTCCCGCTGATCGAGCAGTGGCATTCGTGTCCGTTCGTCCGCTTCACGGTTACTGGGGTAGCCCGGAATTCTCATCCGTATTCCCTCGGCAGGCTTTCGCTTGCCGGCGCCTTTGTCTGGCGCAGATGCGCACGCTATTCATTTAGCTATAGTATAGGACGCAATTCGGGCCGCGTCAATTTCTATCGGGAATGATTCCGGAACTTCTCATTTTTCGCGGTTTGTGATACCATGTTACCGGGATCAGAACGGGAGAATTTGAGGTGTGCCGGATCAATCGAAAGCCTTTGGCATTGAGTGTGTCTCCGTCAACGGCTGATGCTTACGCAATGGCGATCAACAGGATCAATCGAAAGCCTTTGGCATCGAGCGCGTCTCCGTCAACGGCTGATGCGTGCGCGATGGCGATCAACCGGATCAATCGAAAGCCTTCGGCATCGAGCGCGTCTCCGTCAACGGCTGATGCGTGCGCGATGGCGATCAATTGGAAGAACCAGCCTTTGCAACCGCCGGACGTGCCGTGCGTGTTTGATCGCTTTGGCATACGATTGCAGCGAACGAATCTGTCCCGCGCGGAAAGGAGAAGCGCATGAACAACCTGTTGCAGCTCAAATACGCCGTCGAGGTGGAAAAAACCGGCTCGATCAGCAAGGCTGCGGAAAACCTCTATATGAATCAGCCAAACCTGAGCAAATCCATCCGCGAGTTGGAGGACGACATCGGCATCGCGATCTTCGACCGCACCGCAAAAGGCGTCGTACCGACCGAAAAAGGACGCGAATTCTTGGGCTACGCGCGCAATATCCTCTCCCAGATTGCGGAGATGGAAGCGCTGTATAAACCCACCGACGATAAAAAAACGCGCTTTGATCTCTGCGCGCCGCGCGCAAGCTATGTCTCCCAGGCGCTGACCGAGGTGATCCGTTCATTCGGGCCCGACGCGGACTATAGCATCGACTACCGCGAAGCAGGCGCCATGCGCACGATCAAACAGGTTGCAAACGGAATCAACCAGCTCGGCGTGATCCGCTATCAAACCATCTATGAATCGAATTACCTCAGCGCACTCGCGGAGCGTTCGCTGATCCATGAACCGGTGTGGGAATTTGCGTGTTTGGCGATTCTCGCCAAGCGGAATCCGCTCGCAAGCCGGCAGCAGATAACCAATCGCGATCTTGTCGACTGCACCGAGGTGATCTATGGCGATGGTTCCATCCCTTCGCTGCCCGTCAATCAGGCGCGCGAGCTCGCGCAAGCCATCGAAGCCAAAAACACCATCACCGTCTACGAACGCGCAAGCCAGCTGGAGCTCATCAGCCGGCTCGACACGGCGTATGCAATCTCCTCCCCCGCGCCGCAGGATGTGCTCGACCGTTTCGATTTGGTGCAGCGAAAGGTTGATTTCCCCGGTAACACATATCGCGACGTGCTGATCTATCGCGCGGGATATCATCTGACGCGGCTGGATCGATTGCTCTTCGAAAAACTTCGGGAATCCGCTCAGCGGGTCATTTCGGAATAACGCAATATTTCTTACCAGGCGTCACCCGGATTTTCCGGGTGTTTTTTTGCGCCCGTTTTCCGCGCGAAACAGCTTCCTCCTTTCAAAGCCCCCCCTCGTGCACTATAGATATATTTATATCGATATTTATATACTGATATTCCGATCTTCTATCTTCATCTTTACACAGACCTGTCGTATCCTAAAACCAGAAAGAAAGCAACCGGTGACCCAAAGCGCTTGTTCGGACGGCGGGAAGGCCGCTAACAGGCAAAACCCATCGGGAAATGCCCTTTTGCCTGATCGTGTGATGCTAGCAATCGCAAGCGTACGATTGGGCGATTCCCTGCAACAGCGAAAATTCGATCCTGAAAGATCGACTTCGCGGCCTGTATACAAGGGGTTCGTGCTCGCTGCTGTGGCGGGCAGGCCAAGAATCAGGCGGTACGAACCCTCTTGAACCACAGCACTGAAGCTTCAATCGGAGCAGACCAGAGGAAGACAAGAGGAGATGGAGTGTATGACGAACATGACAATTAGAACACCCGTTGACAGCGTTGAGGCCATGGAACGTGCGTTTATCCGCCTCCGCGACGCGCAGAAAACATTTTCAACGTTTACGCAGGAGCAGGTGGACAAAATCTTCCTTGCAGCCGCAACCGCAGCCAACAAGGCACGCATTCCGCTGGCGAAGCTCGCCGTGGAAGAGACGGGCATGGGCGTGGTGGAGGACAAGGTGATCAAGAACCATTACGCGTCCGAATATATTTACAACGCCTATCGGGACACGAAGACCTGCGGCGTGATCGAAGAAGACAAGGCGTACGGCATCGTACGCATCGCGGAACCCATCGGCGTCATCGCCGCGGTGATTCCGACCACGAACCCGACCTCAACCGCAATCTTTAAGACTTTGATCGCGCTGAAAACCCGCAATGGCATCCTCATCAGCCCGCATCCCCGCGCCAAACGCGCAACCATCGAAGCCGCCCGGATCGTTCTTGAAGCCGCCGTCAACGCGGGCGCGCCGGAGGGCATCATCGACTGGGTCGACTCCCCAAGTCTGGAACTGACGAACCTCGCGATGAAGGAAGCCGACTGCATTCTCGCAACCGGCGGCCCCGGCATGGTCAAGAGCGCATACAGCAGCGGAAAGCCCGCCATCGGTGTCGGCAGCGGCAACGTCCCCGCGATCATTGACGAGTCGGCGGACATCCTGCTTGCCGTGAGCTCGATCATTCTCAGCAAGACCTTCGACAACGGCATGATCTGCGCAAGCGAGCAGGCCGTCATCGTGCTGGACTCCATCTATGCAAAGGCCAAGAAGGAGTTTGCGGATCGCGGGTGCTATCTGCTCAAAGGCGATGAGATCGATCAAGTGCGAAAGACCATCCTCATCAACGGCGCGCTGAACGCAAAGATCGTGGGTCAAAGCGCCTACACGATCGCAAAACTTGCGGGCATCTCCGTACCGGAACAGACGAAGATCCTCATCGGCGAGGTCGAGAGCGTCGAGCTTTCCGAGGAGTTTGCGCACGAAAAGCTCTCTCCCGTGCTTGCGATGTATCGCGCGAAGAGCTTTGAAGAAGCGCTGCAAAAGGCGGAGCGTCTGATTGCGGACGGCGGCTACGGCCACACCGCGAGCGTTTACCTCGACCCAATGACGCAACAGGATAAACTCGCCGACTACACCAGCCGGATGAAGACCTGCCGCGTCCTCGTGAACACGCCCTCCGCCCACGGTGGAATCGGCGACCTGTACAATTTCAAGCTCGCGCCTTCGCTCACGCTCGGTTGCGGCAGCTGGGGCGGAAACTCGGTTTCCGAAAACGTTGGCGTCAAGCACCTGCTTAACATCAAAACCGTTGCCGAGAGGAGAGAGAATATGCTTTGGTTCCGCACGCCCGATAAAGTCTATTTCAAGAGAGGCAGCCTGCCGGTCGCGCTCAGCGAGCTCAAGACAACCCTCGGCAAAAAGCGCGCCTTCCTCGTCACGGATACCTTCCTCTATGAAAACGGCTATACCCGCGCGGTGACGGATCGGCTCGATGAAATGGGTCTTGCGCATGAAACTTTCTTCAACGTGCTTCCGGATCCCACGCTGGCGAGTGCACGCGAAGGCGCAAAGCAGATGGCGAATTTTAAGCCGGACGTGATCATCGCCCTTGGCGGCGGTTCCGCGATGGACGCGGCAAAGATCATGTGGGTGCTGTATGAGCATCCCGATGCGGACTTCATGGATATGGCAATGCGCTTTGCGGACATCCGCAAACGTGTTTACACCTTCCCGAAGATGGGTGAGAAAGCGTATTTCATCGCGATTCCGACCACCGCGGGCACGGGCAGCGAGGTCACGCCGTTTGCGGTCATCACGGACGAGACGACGGGCGTCAAATATCCGCTTGCGGACTATGAACTCATGCCGGATATGGCGATTGTCGACGCGGATATGATGATGAACGCACCCAAGGGTCTCACAGCGGCGAGCGGCATCGACGCGGTCACCCATAACCTCGAAGCGTATGCCAGCATGCTTGCTACGGACTTCACCGACGGCACCGCGTTGCGCTCGCTCAAGATGATCTTCGAATACCTCCCCCGCGCCTACGACAACGGCCCCGCCGACCCGATCGCGCGTGAGAAGATGGCAAATGCGGCAACCATGGCCGGCATGGCGTTTGCAAACGCATTCCTCGGTGTCTGCCACAGCATGGCGCACAAACTCGGCGCGTTCCATCACATTCCACACGGCGTCGCAAATGCCCTGATGATCGACGAGGTCATCCGCTTCAACGCAACGGATGTGCCGGTCAAGATGGGTGCATTCTCCCAGTATGATCATCCGCACACCATCGCGCGCTATGCCGAGGTTGCGGACGCGCTGGGGCTCAAGGGCAAGACAGACGAGGACAAGGTCGAGGCGCTGATTTCGGCTCTGGATGCGCTCAAGGAGCGCGTCGGCATCAAAAAGACCATCCGCGATTATGGTATCAAGGAAGCGGACTTCCTTGCACGGCTCGACGAAATGGTCGACCAGGCGTTTGACGACCAATGCACCGGCGCAAACCCGCGCTATCCGCTCATGAGCGAGATCAAGCAGATGTACCTGAACGCCTATTACGGCAGCAAAATCCGCGTTTGACACAAAAGCGGATACGCCGCAGCAACCAGCTCTGATACAATGGTGTCAGGCAGGAGACTCCTGCCTGGCGCCGGGCTGGGTTTTTTGAAATTGGACAGAAACGGCAAGGAGGAAACCGCCATGGATCTAACGAATGTAATCGCGTTTCGCACAAACAAGACCATCTATCGCGACGGGGACACGCTGATCAAAGTATTTGGCGATGGCTTCAAGAAGGCGGATGTGCTCAACGAAGCGCTCAACCATGCGCGCGTGGAGGAAACCGCGCTGAACGTGCCGAAGCTATATGGCGTCGGTATGACGGACGAGTGCAAATGGTACATCATGGCCGAGTTCATCCCCGGGCAGACGCTCGCGGAATTGATGGCGCAAAACCCGAAGAAGCACGCGCAGTATCTGGAGCAGTTTGTCGAGCTACAATTGTTGATGCATCGGCAAATCTGCCCGCTTCTGCCGCGCCTGCGGGACAAGATGGACCGCAAGATCATCCAGACCGAATTGCCGACGGCGACGAAGTACGACCTGCACACCAGGCTCGAATCCATGCCGCGCCACAACAAGCTCTGCCACGGAGACTTTAACCCGACAAATATCATCATTCGCGACGACGGCACCCCGTTCATACTCGATTGGTCACACGCCACGCAAGGCAACGCGAGTGCGGACGCCGCACGCACCTTCCTGCTCTTCACCCTGACCGGGGACGACAAAACGGCGGAAGCCTATTTGAAGCTCTTTTGCGAGAAGAGCGGAACACCGCGTCCATATGTGCAGAAATGGATCCCGATCGTCGCCGCGAGCCAGTCCGTCAAGGGCAAGCCGGAGGAGCGGGAGTTGCTCTTCCGCTGGGTCGACGTGGTGGATTACGAATAAAAAGATTCCTTCTTTTTCCGATTGCGCTTTTGCGTAAATCGCGGTATCCTAACGCAGAGCGCGCGGATCGCGCAAATTTGCTTTTTCCGAAAGGATTACACCATGAGCGAACTATCCCGCGGCGTGCGCGGCACGCAGGAAGAAATCGTAACCGAGCAGAACATTGCCCGCGCGCTGGGCAGCGGCGGACTTGCGGTCTACGCAACGCCCTGCATGATCACATTGATGGAATATACCGCGATGGAAAGCGTCAAGCCGTTTCTGCCCGCAGGCAGCTCCACGGTCGGCACGCGCATCGACGTCAAGCACCTTTCGGCAACGCCGATCGGTATGCGTGTGCGCTGCGAGACGGAGCTCGTCGAGATCGACCGCAGGCGGCTCGTCTTCCTCTGCCGCGCGTTTGACGAAGCGGGTCTCATCGGCGAAGGTACGCAGGAGCGGTTCATCGTCGACAACGAGATGTTCATGGAAAAGACCGCGCAAAAGATCCGAACGTAACGCAGAATCAGCTCAACAGCCCCGCGGCAGATGCCGCGGGGCTGTGTTTTTCGCGTTTGTCGCGCTAGATGCTATAGCTCGTCGCCGCTGTGTCCCCACCTTCACCCGTCCAGTTCGTGTGGAAAAATTCTCCGCGCGGGCGATCGGTTCGCTCATAGGTATGTGCGCCGAAATAATCCCGCTGTGCTTGCAGGAGATTGGCGGGCAGATTTGCGCAGGTATATCCGTCAAAATAGCTCAGCGCGGCGCTCATCGAAGGCGCAGGGATCCCCGCTAGCGCGCACAGCGAGACCACCTTGCGCCAGGCGGGCAGGCAACGGTGGATCTCCTGTGTAAAATATGGAGCGCACAGCAGGTTTGAAAGCGTGGGATCGCGATCGAACGCCTCTTTGATCCTGCCCAAAAACACGGAGCGAATGATGCAGCCGCCGCGCCACATCAGCGCAATGCCGCCATAGTTGAGATTCCAACCACTTGTTTCGGCCTCGGCGCGCATGAGCGCGTACCCCTGCGTATAGGAGATGATCTTGCTTGCGTACAGCGCCTGCCGTATGGCGTCTACCATCTCAGCCTTGTCGCCGGAAAACGCGGGCATCTCGCGCGGGAAAAGCGCCGAGGCCGTAACGCGCTCCTCCTTCCGCGCGGAAAGGCAGCGCGCAAACACCGCTTCCGCAATCAGCGTCAGCGGCACGCCCTCGTCCAGCGCGGAGGATACCGTCCATTTCCCTGTTCCCTTTTGCCCCGCGGCATCCAGGATATGGTCGACCAGCGGCGTGCCGTCTTCGTCCGCTATCGCAAGGATATCGCGCGTGATGGCTATAAGATAACTGTCAAGCTCTCCCTTGTTCCAGTCTCCAAACACCGCGCTGATCTCGCGCGCGGACATGCCTAGCGCGTCCCGCATCAGCTGGTACGCTTCGCAGATCAGTTGCATATCTCCATATTCGATGCCGTTGTGCACCATCTTGACGAAGTGCCCGGCTCCCCCTTCGCCCACCCAGTCGCAGCAGGGCGTGCCGTCCTCCACTTTGGCGCAGATGCGCTGAAAAATCGGCGCGACGAGCGGCCAAGCCGCGGTCGAACCGCCGGGCATCATGGAAGGCCCCTTCAGCGCGCCTTCCTCGCCGCCTGAGACGCCCGTTCCGACATAGAGAAGCCCGCGGCTTTCGACATAGGCTGTTTTTCGTGTCGTATCCGGAAAATGGCTGTTTCCGCCGTCGATGATCACGTCCCCGGGATCCAAGACGGAAAGCAACTGCTCGATCGCGTCGTCTACGGGTTGCCCCGCCTTGACCATCAGCATCACCTTGCGCGGGCTTTCCAGCGTGTCCCGCAGCTCGGCAAGCGAATGGCAGCCGAGGATGCGCTTGCCCTTCGCCCTGCCCTGGACAAACGTGTCCACACGCTCTGTCGTGCGGTTGAATACCGCCACGGTAAAGCCGCGGCTCTCAAGATTCATCGCCAGATTTTCGCCCATGACGGCGAGACCGATCAAACCGATATCCGCTTTTTTCATCTCTTTACCCTCGCGTTTCCAGTATATATGCTCCAAACCTGTTCCTCGTCCGCCGGGGTCGCGTAGTCGTTGAGGCTGCCGGCGGCAAACGCGCCGCAAGCCCAACCAAAGTGCAGGCTCTCCTCCGGCGTCCAGCCCCGGAAGACGCCATACAGCAGTCCGCCCGTGAAGCCGTCGCCGCCGCCGATGCGGTCGAGCACCGGGATTTTGCGCGGTTGTTCGACGACCCACACGCCATCGGCGCAGAGCATCGCGCCCCAAAGGTGTTCGTTCGCGTGGACGACCTCGCGCAGCGTGGTTGCAAAGTAGTGCGCGTTGGGAAACGCTTGCTGCGCGCGCGCGATCATCGCCTGAAACGCGTCGATCTTCCCGGAGAGCGCATTCCCGCCCGCGTCCGGCCCGGAGATTCCCAGCGCGAGCTGAAAATCCTCCTCGTTGCCAACCAGAATATCCGATAGCCCGGCGATTTCATAAAAGACCTCTCGGAGTTCCGCCTCCCGCCCGCTCCAGAAGGACGCGCGGTAGTTCAGGTCGAAACTCACACGCGCGCCGCTCGCTTTCGCGCGCCGTGCCAGCTGTTTGCAAAACAGCGCGGTCTGCGGCGACAGTGCCGCGATCAAGCCGGAGAGATGCAGGATACCCACACCCTCGCGCCCAAAGATACGCTCCGTGTCAAATTCTTCGATTGCGAGCGTGCATCCAACCTCGCCCGCGCGGTCATTCCATACGCGCGGACCCGCGAGCCCGAAGCCGCTATCCGCAATGTTGAATTGATGCCGAAATCCCCAAGGCCCGCCCTGCGGAACACTCGCGCCTTCAAAACGGATGTTGCGCGCGCGCAGCTCCCGCTGGATAAAGAGAGAAAGCGGGCTTCCTTTTACAAATTTAGTCAGCGCAAGACACTCCTGGCCGAGGGACGACGCAATGTTGAGCACGTTTGTTTCCGCGCTTGTCGCCTGCATGCGAAAAAGGCTGCTTGTGTGCACACCCTCCCGCGCTTCGGGTGTGATGCGCACGCCCATGCTGGTAGGTGCAGCGATGGCATAGCGGGGTTGCTTATCCATAGAAACACTTCTTTCTGTAAAATTCCAGAATGATTGGTACAACATCAGAATAACAAGCGCAATAGACATGTTCTATCGAATTATTGCTTGAAACATGTCCATTCTTGCTCTATATTAAGTTTAAGAGGAGATTTATTTGGAAGAAACGCTCACATCTTGCTCTATATTAGGTGTGGGAGCGGATTTATTTGGAAGAAACGCTCACATCTTGCTCTATATTAGGTTTGAGAGGGGATTTATTTAGAAGAAGCACTCACATCTTGCTCTATATTAGGTTTAGGAGGTGATGCATTTGGAAGAAGCACTTACAGAATTGCATCTTCGGCAGCATATGCTGCGGGAAGACTTTGAGGTATTCCATTTTTCCGGTAAAAACGGCGTGCAGATCGCGCTGCATTTTCATGACTTTTATGAATGTTCGCTGCTGCTCTCCGGCGCGCTGTCCTATCAGATCGAGAGCGTTTCGTTTGAGGAACAGCCGGGCGATCTTTTGCTCATCAGCCCAAACCAGCTGCACCGGCCGTTATTCATTCACGGAACCGAACCGTATGAGCGCATCGTCTTCTGGCTCAGTCTGCCGTTTGTAGCGCGGCTCTCTGGGGAAGGATGCGACCTGTCTGCGTGCTTCCATAGCGGGAAATCCGGCGCGATCCGCCTCGGTGGTACAATTCGCACGCAGCTTGTCCGTTTGTTTTCAGAGTTGCTGACAGCAAGCCGTTCGGATGCCTTCGGGAGAGATCTGCTCTGCCAAGCGCTCGCGACAAGCCTGCTGGTTCATCTCAACCGCATCGCGCAGGGCGAGGCGGATACAGTCTCCCGCGCGGAGATCCGCATCAGTCCGCTCGTGCAGCGCGTCGCCGATTATCTGGATGCGCATCTGGGCGAGCCTGTCTCGCTCGACGCGCTGAGTGAAGCGGTCTACCTCTCGAAATACCATCTTGAACGCAGATTTCGTGAAGAAACGGGCGCTTCAATCTATCAGATGCTGCTGCAAAAGCGCATGATCCGCGCGCGTAACCTGATGCGCGAGGGGATGCCGCTTCTCCAGGTTGCGCTGGGCTGCGGTTTTTCCGGCTATTCCGGGTTTTATAAGGCGTTTCGCGGCGAATATGGCGTCTCCCCGCGGGAATATCTTTCGCAGATGTAGGTTTTCTCAGTCGTTCGGCTCGTCAAGTGTCCCATATGCGCCCCGCCATCCGTCTGTTTGACGAAAAAACGCCTCGTAGCCGTGCGCGCGAATGTACTCCGCCGCTTGTTTGTATTTCTTGTACTTATAGCTATCGTGGCCATAGAATGCCGCAAGCGTCGCGCAGACATCATATCCTCCACAGTCGGCACAGCTGACCATCCCGCGACGGACGCAGCAGACCTTCATCGCACAATTTGCTTTTGCGATGTCTCTTTCTCCGGTGTCATAGCCGACCTTGCAGCCTTTGCATGCGCCCTGCGCATAAACCTTGCAGGTTTTGCAATAAGCCCCGCAACAGTCGAGCAGTTCCTTTGACATGACTTTATCCTCCTTACGGCATCCAACCGGCGAACGGTTCAAGACCGAATCAAGAACGAATAACAAAAATTGACAGTTGTTGTGCATCGCGCTAAAATGAACGCAGTTCTTTTCCGTCTTCTAAATGATCATTTTTCTGCTCTATCCATCACAAAAATGAAATCAGGGAGGTACTTGTTCCATGCTCTTTGGGGACGATTCACTCAAGCAGTTTGCGGATGCGGCAAAAGATGCCGTGCGCAGCACAGGCAACTTCAACTGGACGTTCATCGCCATTTTCGCGTTTGTGGTGATGATCTATGTGGACGAAATTCACAAGAAGAACTACAAAGCGATTGCGGCCGCGCTGATGCTCTACAGCGTGCACTGGCTGTATGAAATCGCCAATGCGGTCATCTGCCACTTTACAGGCTATGCACTCTGGACAGTTTCGCCGGAGAGCACGAGTTATATCCTGCTCATCGGCGTGAGTTGGGAGCTTTCGATGATGTTCGCGGTCGCGGGCTTTACATCCAAGCTGCTTCCCGAAGATAAGAACATGAAGATCCTCGGCATCAACAATCGTGTGGTATTCGCCATCGGCAGCGCGCTGCTGTTCTCGCTGGTGGAAATCTTCTTGGCTTCCACGCCAGCGTTCATCTGGGTTTACAAGTGGTGGGGCGCAATTCCGGTGTTCCTCACAACCTATATCCCGTTCTTCCTTGCAAGCTATTTGATCTATGACAAAGAGCCCAAAACGCAGAAGAAGTGGATCATCTCATTGGCGGGCGTCAATATTGTGCTGCTTGCGGTGTTGATTCCGCTCGGCATCATCTGATCGGGAGCGGCAAGCACATGCCTTGCTATTTTGTCGCGCGGATTCAAATACACGATGAGGCGGAATATGATCGCTACCTTGCGCGTTGCGATGCGGTGTTTGCGCGCTACAACGGGCGTTATCTCGCGGTAGATCCCGCGCCGATCCCCCTCGAAGGCACGCCGGAGCCGGGGAGAATGGTACTCATCGAGTTTCCGGATGAAGCGACATTTCGCGCCTGGTATGATTCGCCGGCGTATCAGGAAATTCTCGCGCACAGGCTCGCCGGAGCCACCTGCACCACATCCCTCGTGCGCGGAAAAGACTGATCGGCTGCTCCATCGCCGCGCCTTCGGGCGCGGCTTTTTTATGTCGTGCGGGTGAGTTTTGTGAGCGCATCCTCAAGTGTTTCGACGAAGCAAACATGGGTTCCCTTGTTGCTTTCGTAGATGAAATCGCGCAAGGGCTTGCTCGTATAGCCGGAAAAATCTCCGACGATGGCAACGCGAAACTGATAATTGATAAACTTTTGCAGGATATCCCCCGCGAGCTTGCTGCTGAGCACAAAAAACTGTTCGGACAGCGCAGCCTTGGGTAAAATCATCGCGTCAGCATCCGTCTCATAGCGCACCGTCGCCATCAGATCCAGCGCCGATTGCACGTCGAACATCAAAACTTCGTCGCTCTCAATCTGTGCAATGCTTGTGCCGTGTTTCTCAATTTTTATGATATTCATGCCATATCCCCGCTTGATTGCTTCGGTAAATCGATCAATTTCCGCATGTCCTCCGGCAGATCTGCCGTCAAATGGATCCGTTCGCCCGAAATCGGGTGCAGCATCGTCAACTCGTAGGAGTGCAGCGCGGGCCGCGCGATGAGCGCGCGATCCTCCACGCCATAGAGCCAATCTCCGGCAAGCGGAAAGCCGAGCGCCGCCATGTGTAACCGCAACTGGTGCGTCCTGCCGGTGTGCGGGATCAGCCGCAGGAGCGTAAATCTTTCATTTGCAGCAAGTGTTTCATATTCCGTCCGCGCGCTTTGCCCTTGCGCGCACACCGCGCGCTGGAAGGTCGATCCTTCCGCCATACCGATCGGTAGTTCGATCACACCACGCTCCGGCGAAACGCATCCGCACGCGATGCCGAGATAGACGCGCGCATATGCGCTCGTATGCATCTGCCGCCGCAACCGCTCGTGAATATATCCGCTCTTGGCAAAGAGGATGAGTCCCGATGTGCCGCGGTCGAGCCGGCTCACGGGGTGCGGGCTGATCCCGCCGCCCAAGTAATGGCATACCGCGTTTTCAAGCGTGACTTCCTGCGGATCGCGCGTGCTCTGATGCACCGCAATGCCCGCCGGTTTGTTGAGGATCAAGAGATCCGCATCTTCATACCGCACATCGAGTGGGAACGTCATCGGTACAATGTGCCCGTCCGGCAAATCGCCGATTTCAAACGTGAGTTGATCGCCCGCATTCACCCGCGCCGTGACATAGCAGCGCACACCGTTGAGCAGAATGCCCGTCTCGCGCCGCTTGAGGCGGGAGATGTGCGAATGCGAGCAGTCGAGCGTGTGCAGCAGAATGCTCTGCACCGTGCGTGCGTCGTCGGCTTGTGTTGCGAGATACGTCAGCGTGCGCAATGGCATTTCCCCTGCCTTTCCCTGTTTGCGCTTATTTGCTCCACTGTACCGCAAGCGGCGCGAAAACGCAACGAACTGGCACGAATGAATTCAGTCTGTCAAAAAAGCCCCGAGATTGTTAAGGGCCGAAGCCCTTAACCCATCCGTTCCGACTGCGTCGGTTCAACCGATGCAACGGATCGCCCCGCAGGGGCGGTTTCCCTGTGCTCTTTGCCGCCCGTGCGTCCAAAGGACGAGAGGCAAAGAGCGGTTATCCCGTCAAAAAACAAGTTTTTTGACGGCTAGTGAATTGTTGCTTTTTTGCGTCAAATCGCCGTTTCCCCTTTTCAAAATTCAATCGCATCCGTTATACTAAAAGCAGGGATACGTTTCGTCGTGTCGTAAAACTATTTTAAAGGAGTGGTCAATATGGCTGTTATCAATATCACCAACGCAAATTTCACACAAGAGGTTCTGGAAAGCGACGGGAAGGTTCTGGTCGACTTCTGGGCGCCTTGGTGCGGGCCCTGCCGGATGGTCTCGCCGATTGTCGAAGAAATCGCGGCGGAAAACGCTGCCATTAAGGTTGCGAAGATCAACATCGACGAACAGCCGCAGCTCGCGAGCCAATATGGCGTGATGAGCATCCCCACGCTGATGGTATTTGAAAACGGCGAGGTCGCGGACAAAGCCGTCGGCGCGCGCAACAAAGCTTTTATTTTACAGATGTTGGAAGGCTGAACGAACGGATCCGAAACCAAAGCTCCCCGCGCTTCATCGCACGGGGAGCTTTTTGATCGGAATGACAGATGTGTTCCAAACAGGTTTTCGCTCTGCTATAGGGAGCAACCCTTTACGCACTACTCGTAAACCGACTCTACGGACGCCACTCCTTCGATTTGGGAAATACCCTCCATCAGGGGCGCTAAGTTGTCGCGATCCGGTAGCGTCAGGTGCACATAGACATGCCGTTTCAGGTTTTTGGTGTCGATGGCGAAGCTGAATTCATCGATCACGCATCCCATGCGCTCCAGATCCTCCTGCAGCTTCACCATGCTCTGCCCTTCCATGGCAAGCACGATCTGCAGCACGAGCCGGTTTGCCTTCTTGCGTCTACTATGCGCCATCGTACGCAACACGCGCAGGACGACGAGGATGAGCCCCGTGGTCGCAACCGCGAGCACATAGTTGCCGCAGCCCGCCGCAAGCCCCACGCAGGACACGCACCAGAGGCTGCTCGCCGTGGTCAATCCGCGAACGGAGATGCCTTCTTTAATAATAGTTCCCGCGCAGAGAAAACCGATGCCGCTGACCACCTGCGCGCCGATCCGCGCGGGGTCGATATTCGAATTCGGATATTGAGACATCAGGAATTCACCGCTGCACATGACGAGCGCGGCGCCGATGGCGACCAGGATATGCGTGCGCATCCCCGCGTTGCGCTGGACATGCTCCCGCTCATAGCCGATAAAGCCCGCAAGCACCGCGGCAAGCGCGACGCGGCCGAGCATGGAGAGCGTCTGCATCCAGTCGAACGAAAAATCAAACATTCTAACGCTCCTTTCGTGGACGAAAAGAATCGAATTGTAAAATCCGGGTAAAGTTTGTTTCTATCCGTATATTATACACACACTTTTCAATTCAGCAAACTGCCGCGCAAAAAAACACTCCGCGGTATTTCTACCACGGAGTTGTTCGATGCTCTTTGGCTTACAGGCCGAGCAGTTGTTTCCATGCAGTGATATAAGAGAGCGCCTGTTCTTCGCTGTGCGCCTCCGCAAAGATGCGCAGCAACGGTTCCGTACCGGAAAAGCGGCACACAACGAAGGAATCGTCCGCAAAATAGACCTTGCAGCCGTCGAGGTAACTCACGCGAACGGGCACCTGCTCAAACTTCGGCAGCGCACAGTCGGCAAAGATTGTGCACTCCAGTGCCGCACGCTGCTGCGCGGAGAAATGCACGTTGCTCTCCTTCATGAGATAGGTGCCAAATCGTTGCGAAATCTCGGCGATCATCTCACTCGGATGCTTGCCGGTCTTACAGATCATCTCCACAAACAACGCGGAGGAATAGACGGAGTCCTTGCCATGAATGTGTCCGCGCACCGTGAGTCCGCCGGAGGATTCGCCGCCGAGTACCGCGTCCACCTCGTCAATCTTGGAGGAGATATACTTAAAGCCCACCGGCACCTCATAGCACGTCTCCCCGAAGGACTCCGCGACGCGATCCAGCAGATGCGTTGTTGACATGTTCCGCACAACGGGCCCTTTCCAGCCTCTGTACTCATGTAGATAGGTATAGAGCAGCACGAGAATTTCGTTTGCGCTGATGTATTTTCCTGTCCCGTCGATGATCCCAAGGCGGTCTCCGTCGCCATCCACGGCGATGCCAAGGTCGTATTTGCCATAGACGACGCGATTGCGCAGCTCAGTCATGGTGTCCTCGGTCGGCGCGGGCATCATGCCGCCAAAATAGGCGTCCTTGTCCGCGTGGATCTGATCCACCGTGCAGCGCGCGGTGTTGAAGATCACCATCAGCGGATAGGTGGACGATCCGTGCATGGAGTCAAACAGGATTCTCGGCCCGCGCGCGCGGATGGCATCCGTATCGATGACGGAAAGCACCGCGTCGATAAATTCGTTGAACGGATTTTTCAGATAGGTAACGAGGTTCTTTTCCTCCGCCGCGCACAACGGCAGCGCCCGCACGTCCGAAAGCGCATTGATCTCGCACTCCAGCCGCTCGGTGACCTCGAGTGGGGCATCCCTGCCTTCCTCTACGATGATCTTGATGCCGTTATAGTTGCTGGGGTTGTGGGAGGCGGTGATTTCGATCCCGCGATACAACCCATGCTGCTTGACAAGATACATCACAAGCGGCGTCGGCACACTGCGCTGCATGAACCAGACTGGGATGCCGTTTGCCGTGAGCACCTCCGCCATCCACGTTGCGGCTTCAGCGGAGAGGAAGCGCCGGTCATACCCGATCACGACGGGTTGATCCGCCTTTGCGTCCGCACGCAGCGTATTGGCAAGCCCCTGCGCAACGCGCTGGATGTTTGCCATGTAGAAGTCGACGCCAATCTCCGCGCGCCAGCCGCCGGTACCGAAACAAATCATAAAAAAGGGATCCCTTTCGTAAAACGAGTATACTCCCGCTCGATCAATCCAGTTTGTGTTTTCCATGCAATTTCGCCAGCACGGGTTTATCCCTTGCTGTTGCGATATTCATTCGCGCTCATGCCCGTAAACTTTTTAAATGTCCGCGCGAAGTGCCCGGGGTCGCAATACCCCACGCGTTCGCCGATATCGCCGATCTTGAGCTTCGGATCCGCAAGCAATTGCTGCGCACGCCGGATGCGAATCTCGTTGAGCAGATCGTAAAAGCTTTTCTCCATATGGCGGTTCAATAGCTTGCTCAGGTGCCATTGGGACACATAACAGTGATCAGCAACGTCCTGCAAGGTGAGTTTCTCCGCAAAGCGCTGCTCCATAAACTGCACTGCCTCACGCACGAGGAAACTACCCGCGGGTTTTTCTTCCTCTTCCGCCTCCTCGCATGCAAGCCCCGCCGCGCGAAGGTTTGCGGTCATGGTGCGCATGGCCTCGTTGATTTCGTCCATCTTCGAGGGTTTGAGCAAGAGCCGCGTGACGCCGAGGCGAATCGCCTCCTGTGCATAAGTAAAGTCGCGATAGCCCGTCAGCACCGTGACTTCCATGGCGGGAAACTCGCTCTTGAGCCCCGCGAGCATGGTAAGCCCGTCCTGATCCGGCATCTTGATGTCGGTAAATACGATCTGGGGCCGATGGCTACGGATCACTTCCGCGCCGCTTGCCGCGTTTTGCGCGGTGGCTACCACCTCGCAGCCAAAGCCGGACCAATCGACAACCTTCTTGAGGCCTTCGAGAATGATGGCTTCATCATCGATCAATACAACACGAATCATCGGGACTCTCCTTCCCGATCATTATACCATAGTTTTGTGTAAATCTTCGTCAATGTCAACCCTTGACCGCACCAACGGTCAGGCCTTTGATGATGTTCTTTTGCAGCAGCACGTAGACCACCAGAACGGGCACGACCACCAGCACGACGGACGCCGCCATAAGGCCATAGTTCACGCCCGCCTGGGAGCTGATTTCGTTGATGAGCAGGGTGATCGTCTTCTCCTTGGGATAACGCAGGAAGAACGTCTGCGTAAACAGGTCGTTATAGGACCAAAGGAAGGAGAAGATCGCAACCGTCGCAAACGAAGGCTTGGCGACAGGAATGATGATCTTGAAATAGATCTGAAAGACATTGCATCCATCGAGATAGGCAGCCTCTTCCAAATCGATCGGAACGCTGCGAATAAAGCCCATCAACACCACGATGGCAAAGGCCAAATTCCCCGCGATCTGCGGCAATATCGTGGAAAGCAGTGAAAGCCAGCGGTTTTGCGTGCTCGCGATGCCCCAAAGCACCTCCATGCGAAACACAGGAATGATCGTGGAAAACACCGGAAACATCATCGCGGCGATGATCATGCCGTGCAGAATCCGCTGCCCGCGGAATCGATAGCGCACCATTCCGTAGGCAAAGAGTCCGGCGAGCAGCACGACGACGAGCGTCACCACCACGGAGATGAGGATACTGTTTGTGTAGCCCGCGACAAAATCGCTGCGCCTGCCCGCCGTCACATAATTATCAAACGTGAAGCTCTGCGTCCATGGCCACGGAATTGAAAACGAGTCCGAGCGAATCTCTCCGCGCAACCGAAACGAGTTGAGGATCACCCAAAGAAACGGATATGCCGTGGTGATCGCCCAGAAGATGAGCACGAAATAGGAAACAGCCTGCGAGAGCGGAACACGTTTGCGAATGGGTTGTTGTTTCATGTGCATATTCCTCTCCCTCCTCAATATTCTTTCTCTTTGAATACGCGGTTGGCAACCTGCGCAAGCAGCACGCCGAGCACCACGATGACCACCGCGATGGCTGAGCCATAGTCGACGTTGCCGCGGGTAAACGTCTGGTTATACATGTAGGTGCCGGTGAGCCAGGATTGATCAAGCGGAATGCCCGCGCCCATCATCACCCACGGCAGATCGAACACCTTCAGCGCTCCGGTGACGGCGAGCACGAGGCAGGTGCAAATCACGTTTCGTAACAGCGGCAGGGTGATGTAGCGCACGCGCTTCCAGCCCGTCGCGCCGTCAAGCTCCGCAGCTTCATAGACGTCTGTGGAGATGTTGTTCAACCCCGTGACGAGAATCACGAAATAGAACCCGACATACTGCCACAGCACCGGCAGAAGCATTGTGAAGAAATAGTATTTCTCACCCTTCCAGTCGATGTTCGCGGTGGTGACGCCTATGTTTTGCAGCAGTTGGTTGAGCATGCCGCCATTAAACAGAAAAATGAGGTTGAACAGCAGCCCCAGCGCGGTGGCGCTGATGACGATCGGGAAAAAGTAAAGCGTGCGAAAGAATTTCTGCCCGAAGCGGATGCGGTCGACAATCAGCGCGAGCACGAGCGCCGTGCCCACCTGAAACACCAGCGTGCAGCAAACCAGCAACAGCGTGTTTTTCACCGCGATGCGCATGTTCGGGTCGTTCCAAAGCTCGACATAGTTGGCAAACCACGGCTCGTTGACGCCGGAGGCTTTCGTGCCCAGTCCACTGATGGCGAGAAAACTGTTGATCACATTCTGAATGAATGGATAGTAGAGATACACGATCAAAAACAAGAACGCTGGCAGGAGAAAAAACAGCAGCGGCGATTTCTTCTTATAGATCATGGAATTCATTGTCTGTGCCTCCGTCTGCCCGCTCCGGCCTTCGAATCTTGCCAAATCGTGCGTCGTGATCTGATTTTGGTTGAAAGAAATCCGGTTTGATCCGGTGTTCGTTTTCAAAAAAGATAGTCAGGGGTCGGCCGATCACTCGGTCGACCCCTGTTTGGTTATCGCGTGGATTGCGTTTCGCCTTATTTGGCGAGCGCGGAGTCAATGGCTGCCGCCGCGGTGATCTTCGCGGTGACGATGTTCTTCACGTTCGCGAAGAGATCGCCGCGCTGCTCCGCCGTGAGCTTGTCCTGCACGGCGCCGACCACGCTTGTGGCACCGGCACACATTGCGATTGCGGACTTCTGGAGGCTATCGAGGGTGTCCGCCGGGATGACGCCGTTCTTCAGCGCGGTCACGGCCGTGACGGAGAAGATCGATACCTGCTCGTCGCTCGTCATGAACTCGACGAACTTGACGGCGGCTTCACGCTTGGCAGGATCGTCCCAAGCCTTCTTGGTGATGTAGTAGCCCATGGAGATACCGCCGATGAGGTCGGTAGCTGCACGCTCGCCCTTACCGGGCACGTAGGTCAGCGCGAAATCGCCGAGGTGGTCGGCACAGTTGGTCTGGAAGAATCCGATCTTCCAGCTGCCGTCGATCAGGAACGCGGCCTGGCCGTCGGCAACGAGCTGAACAGTCTCGGCATCCGTCGCGGTCAGGGTGTTCTCAGGCAGATAGCCCGCGTCATAGAGCGCCTTGATGTCTTCGAGGCCCTTGGCCCACTTCATGCCGGTTTCGTCGCTGGACGCGGCGGGCAGGCTGAGGTGGTTTGCGGTGTTGCCGTTGTTATAGACGGAGAACTCAAACCAATAATGCGGCACTTCCTGCAGAGAGACGGCGACCGGCGTAAAGCCAGCATCTTTGATCTTCTGGCAGTCGACGAGGAACTGATCCCAGGTGTAGTCTGCGCCGGGCAGCGTCACGCCGGCGGCTTCGAGAACCTTGGTGTTGACAAACATGCTCTCCCAATATCCGTTGACCGGCACGCTGTAGACCTTGCCGTCCACGCTGGAGGGAACGAGCATTTCATCCTTCATGTTGGAAGCAAATTCCGGATAGGCCGCGCGGATCTCGTCCATAGAGACGACTTTGCCCGCGGAGACGAACGCATCGGAGTCATTGCCGTTGAAGTAGAAGAGTACGTCGGGCTCGGTGCCGGTTTCAAAGTCGGTCATGACTTTGGCTTTCCACTCTTCATTAGAGGTAGCGGATGCATCGAGCACCTTGTTGCCAGTCGCGGCTTCATAGCCCGCGAGAGCTGCTTCATAATTGGCGCGATTTCCGTCGTCGCCGCCGTAAGAGGTGACGACCGTCAGGCTAACGGGTTCCGCAACCGCGGGCGCTTCGGTCGCTGCGGCAGCGGCTTCGGTCGCGGCGGGTTCTTCCGTCGTAGCGGGAGCGGTTGGCTGGCAAGCCGCAAATGCGGTCAGGCACATTGCCAGAACCAGAATGAGCGCAATGGTTTTCTTCATGGTCTCTTTCCTCCGTATCGATTTGATAGAAATGCAAATAGGATTTGCCTTCGATGCACTCATTATAGGACGGGTGAGCGTCCACAAATAAGACACGCGGTTGTCGTATTTTGTACGTGGTTGCGATGTTCCGCCGGCATGGCAAGAGAAGGCAAAGGTATCATACAAATTCTACCGGAATTGTATGGACAAGTCATCGGTTCTGCGCTTTTCGCGGCAGCACAATGCGCGCGAGGATGCAGTCCGGTGCGATCTCTGAAATCGTCAGCCCGTATTCCTCGCCGTAGAGAATTTTGAGCCTGCGGTTGACGTTTCGGATGCCGATGCGACCCAGCTGGTTTTCCGTTTCCTCACTCGTTCCGTCGCAGCTGAGCAAGCGTTCTATGTTCTCTCTGTCCTGCTGGGTCATGCTGCCGTCGTTCTCCACCTCCAGATAGAGGCGCTCTTTGGCGAAAATCCGCAGCGTGACAGAGCCGCTGCCGCGTTTCTCGATGCCGTGCTCCATCGCGTTTTCCACGATCGGCTGGAAGATCAGCCGCGGAACAGGCAGATCAAGCAGCGATTCGTCGATCTGCTTGTCAACCCGCAGCCGTTCTCCATAGCGCTCCGAGAGGATATAGAGATACGCGTCCACATAGCGCAGCTCCTCCGCGATGGTCACGACGGAGCTACCGCCGCGCGCCATTGCCGCATCCAGCATGGTCGAGAGCGATTCGATCATGCGGCAGGCTTTCTCGTTGTTCGCCATGCGCACTTCCCAATTGATGATCTCCAGCGTGTTGTTCAGAAAATGCGGGCTGATCTGGCTCTGGAGTGCTTTAACGCGCGCATCCTGAAGCGCCAGCTGCTCCTCATAACTCTGGTCAAACTGCGTCTTGAGCTCCGCGGACATGCTGTTGAAATGCTCCGCGAGGGAGCGAAATTCGCGGCTTTCCGGCAGCGGAGCGATTGCGTAGCCGCGCTCGCCGCGCTTGACATGCCGCGCGGCATCGATCAGGCGCACGAGAGGCTCGGTTACAAATCGATAAAACGCCCAAATGACGAACGCGAGCAGCGGCACCGCAAGCACCATCACCAGGATCAAAAAACGCATAGAGCCGGGCAGTTCATTCGTGATCTGCGCGCCGTCCGACCGGGCGGAGAGCGCGAGCGCATAGTCCGATGTGCGTAGCGTTCGCTCGATGGGATAGAGCTGATCCGCTTGCGTGTTGGTTTCCGTTCCCTCGCTTGAAACGCCATTTCCCGCAATCACGCGCGAAATGCCGTTGAGATCCACGCTTGCGTCCGTCAGCCAGACGATGTTGTTGAGCGGCGCAAACAGCGCCTGCTCGTCGCACTCCATCACGATCACAGCATACGGCTGAAACGCATTGTCCACGATGTTGCGCAGCAGATACAGCACACCGTTTGCCTCAAAGAAGCGCACACTGGTGCTGGTCTGGCTGGAGATGTCCCGTGCGATCTCATGCGCATACGCGCGATAGTTCCGGATCGGGTCGGTCTTTCCCATGTTGGATCTGTTGCTCGCATAGTAGATGGTACCCGGCGTCTTCACAAAATAAAGCATCACACCGCGGAAGTTCTCATCGTAGGAATATTGCTGTGAAAGATACTCCGTCACGCTGCCGTAGAGCGCGACGCCGTCCGCATCCTCGGAATATTGCGTCCAAGCGCGCTGGATGACGTTGTCGTAGCTCGCCGCGCGGGAAGCGGCCAGCGCGGAATCGATGTTGGCGCGCGTCATGTTCATCGCGTTTGTAACGCTGATTTCGATCGTGTCGTCGATGCGGCTTTGCAGATTGTTGCGGATGAAGTATCCGGTCAGCGTTAATATCAGCAGTACCGGCAAAACCCAGCACACCGCAATCAGCGCGATGAGACCGTGTTTGAGAGAGATGCCCCGTCCTGTTCGCGCCTCCATAGTCCGCATACCTCCACATCCTCAATTGAGTAAACACAGGCTCCGGAAAGCCCGAAGCCTGTATCGTAGATCCGGGTTTGCCGTGTTCCCGGTTTTCGTTATCCCAGCTCAACCTCGACGCGACAACGCGTGCCGGCAGGCAACTGCGGTATTCTCGCAACGGGCGCGCCGTCGAGCAAGATCCGCGCGACCCCGCAGGTGACACCCTTCGGATTGGTCACCTGGATGTCATATATAGATCCGCGCCAGACGCGGCAGACGGAGAACGACTTCCACTGTGCGGGAATGCAGGGATCCACCGAGAGGCAGTCATAGTCGGGCCGGATGCCGAGGATATATTCCGTCGCGGCGTAATACGACCAGCCCGCGGAACCCGTCATAAACGGATGCCGCGCCCTGCCAAACGCCGTGTGTGCACGGCCCACCACAAATTGGCAGTAAACATACGGTTCCGCCTGTCTGATCTCTATTTTATCATTTTGGTGATAGGGACACAATGCGTCGTAAAACGCCATCGCGCTTTGCCCGTCGCCCAACGCGCACGCGGCGCCCCACGCCCAGGGGTTGGGATGCGAAAAGATGGCGCCGTTTTCCTTGAGACCGGGATAGACACGCGTAACAAACCCGATGCCGTCGTCCGGCTTGGTGTATGGCGGCGCGTTGAGGGTGATGCCGTATGGCGTATAGAGATACGTTTGAATCGCGGCGAGTGCCTTTTCCCCGCGCTCCTTGGACGCAACACCGGAGAGCACCGCCCATGCGTTGCTTTCCAGGTGAACCTTGCCCTCCGCGTCCGTGTGGGTGCCGATCTTGCGGTTATCCGCCGTGATCCCGCGGATATACCACTCTCCATCCCAGAGCACACGCTCGCAGACGTCCTTAACATGCGCCGCCATCGCGCGATAAGTTGCCGCGTCCTCATGTTTGCCGAGTTTTTCCGCAAGCGGCACAAAGTGATCCAGCGCCCAATGGTGCAGGAAGCTCACCATCGCGCTCTCGCCGCCGCCGAGGTTGAGGCAGTCGTTCCAGTCCGCGCGCAGTCCCTTGCAGATTCCGTTTTGCCCCACCTGTTCGGCGGAAAAATCCAGAATGCGCCGTAGGTGGTCATACACGCTCTCCGCGCCGCCGTCGGCATATGTGATGATTTCGTCGGCAAACGAGAAATCTCCCGTCTCCTTGATATACTGCGCGACGGAGACCACGAGCCAAAGCGCGTCGTCGGAGCAAGCATCTTTGATTCCGTGCACGATGCTCGCGCGATCCGGCGTCGGGATCACGGTCGGGGAACGAAAGCTTTGCCGCTTCTGCTCCGGCTCAAACCAGCGCGGCTCAAACAGATGCAGCCCGTAGCCCGCCTTGGTCTCGGCGCGCAGTAGTTCCACGATCCTCTGGCGGCATTTTTCGGGGTTGCTGTGCGGGATGCACATCGCGTCCTGTGCGGTATCCCGAAAACCCAACCCCGTGCGCCCGCCGACTTCGATAAACGACGAGAAGCGCGAAAAGATCACGTTGATCTCGCTTTGATATAGCGTCCAGGTATTGATGAGCGCATTCATGCCCTCGTTCGGGGTATCGATCTGGAGGCGGTTGAGCTTGTTGTCCCAAAATAGACTGAGCTTCTCAAATTGCTCGTCCACCGCCTGAGCGCTCGCGTATGTTTCGCGCATCGCGCGGCCTGCCGCGAGCCCGCCTTCGCCAAGCAGGAAAATCAGCCGCACACTCTCGCCGGGTTGGAGCGTCACGCGCTTTTGCAGAGAGCCGCAGTGGTTCCCACCGAGCTCCGCGCTGCCCGCGCACGCGCCGCACTCGACCGCGAGCGGGTTGCGTTCCGTGCGATACGGCCCGATAAACGAATCCCGCAGGCAATCGTAGCCATCCGGTTCGAAATTTGAAGTGAAGAACTGATAGCCGTCCTCTTCGTAATACAGATCGTGTTCGATGATGCCGTCTTCATAGCGCGAACCCGCGGCATAGAGACTCATCTGGAAATTGCGGTTATCCATATCGATCTGGTGAAATGAAAACTCGCAATAGGAAAACGCGGAAAGCTTGCGCACGCGGTTGCTGTCGTTGCGAATCACCACATCCCAGATTTCGACCGGATCGTCTTGGGCCACAAAGAGCGTCTGCTCCGCGTGGATGCCGCGATAATCACACAGATACCGACTATAGGACAGCCCGTGTCGGCAGACGTATTTCGCCTGATCAAAGGGTTTCCCGACCGGCTGCCAGCTCACGCTCCAAAAATCGCCGTCCGCTTCGTCCCGCAGATAGACATAATGCCCGGGAAAGTCCATCGGCACTCCGTTCGGACGGAAACGTGTGATGCGATGGTATTCACTCGATCCCGCGAACAGATAACCGCCCGCGGTCTGGTTGATCACGCCGCACATATCCTTTGTTCCGATATAATTGGTCCATGAGACGGGCGTATCCACCCGGTCGATGACATATTCTCGTTTCTCTTGATCGAAATATCCATAACGCATGCTCAGAATCCTCCTTCTCGCATTATACAAAACTGCGCGGCGCGCGCCTACGATGGCGTATGCGTTCTTTTGCCTTTGCTTGTGCGAGTACGCTTTTTTAGCAGTGTTCTATGTTCCAGTTAGACAATGTTCTTTCAGTAGGTTCTTTTTAAACTGCGTTCCATCCGCGCCTATGCAAAACACCGCCGTAATCGTCCGTGGCGCATTCCTTACGCGTGGCTCCGTCACAATTTTGGTAGACCCAAACACGCTTTCACCTCCAAACGATGTATGCCGTTCAACAGTTATGAAAGATTTTTTACCTGCTTCAACATCTTTTTCTCCCAGGGCGTTTCAAATCTTTGCGAATATGCAATCTTACCTTTACAGCACTTATTTGTGCAACACAATCGTGGTATTATGTTGGAAATACCGTGTGTTTTTGGGGTTTGCTCCGCGGAACTACCGTTGTTTCGCCAAAATAAGATATATTTTACACATTCGTATGAAAATCTAATCGTTTTCATTGACAGCGCATTTCGTGACAAATACAATCAGATTAATAGTATTGCCTTTGAGAAGTGAGAGGAATGTGCATATGATCAAAGGAAGAAGAAGCGAAGGCCTCTCGACGGATGCTTTTTTCCAAACCTTGTTTCAAGCCAGCCCGGACGCGGCGTTGGTCACGCGGGTATGTGACGGGGCCATCATGCAGATCAACGAAGGGTTCAGCCGTATCACAGGCTATGTGCGCGAGGAAGTCATTGGAAAAACCACGCTGGAACTAAACCTCTATTTCAACCCGAAAGATCGTGATCGATTCCTTACATGCATGGTGGAAACCGGCGTGCTTGAGACGCGTCCGGCGGATTTCCGCAGGCGGGACGGGAGTAAATATGCGGCACTCGTCTCCGCACGTTCCTTTTGGTCCGACGGATACGAGTATGTCTGTGCGAGCATTCGGGATATGTCCGAGCAGATGCGCCTTGAGCGCGAGCGCTGCGAACGGGATGAAGAACTGCGGCGCATGTTTGAAACAATGGCGCAGGGAATTGTCTATCAAGACGCAACGGGGACAATCATCTCCGCCAACCCCGCCGCGGAACGCATGCTAGGGTTGACGTTCGACAAGATGGCGCAGCGCACCTCGCTAACGCCAGCTTGGAGGACCATCCGCGAGGACGGATCCCCCCTTCCGGGGAGTGAGCATCCTTCGATGATCGCTCTGCGCACCGGCAAGCCCTTTGGTCCCATTCGTCTTGGCGTATACAACGAAGCGATTGCGGATCACATTTGGCTCTCCGTATTCGCAACCCCACTGTTTCACGAAGGCGAGCGCGAGCCATATCAAGTATATGTCGTAATGGAAGATATTACCGCGGAGAAAAAAGCACGGCAGGATTATCAATTGCTTTTTCGGGAGATGATGGACGGTTTTGCTCTCCACGAGATTATTTGTGATGAAGATGGCAATCCAAAGGACTACCGCTACTTAGCGGTTAATCCTGCTTTCGAGCGCATGACGGGCCTTAGTGAACGCGACCTGATCGGGCGAACGGTGCGGGAGATTCTGCCGGATATTGAACCGTATTGGATCACAATCTACGGTCAGGTTGCATTGACAGGCGTGCCCGTCACGTTTCAAAACTATTCCACTTCACTCGACAAATATTTTAACGTTACGGCATACCGCCCCACGCCGATGCAGTTTGCGTGCGTCTTTTCGGATGTGACGCAGAAGATTTCCTATCAGTTGGAGCGCGAGAAAGCACAGGAACAGATCAATCGCCTCGCGCATATCTGCGACATTGCGCCTAGTTCCATCCTGGTCTACAACCACAAGGGAAACATCCTCTATGCAAACGAGTATGCCGCCCAGCTGCACGGCTATGCGAAGAATGAACTGACTGCCATGTCTCTTTCTGATATCATCTACGCGGCGGATGACGCGATCATCAACAGCAATATGCGGCAGATTCAGGAAAAAGGCGAGGTTGTTTTTCGCGCAGAGGTCAGAAGTCGCGAAAACGCACGAATTCCGATGTTGATCTATGCCAAAACGACCGAATGGGATGGTCAAGTCGCTGTCCTCAGCATTGGAACCGACCTCACCGAGCAGATGCAAGCAGAGAAAGTCTTGCAAGCGAGCCTCGCGGAAAACCGTAGAATCCTGGACAATCTACAGGACGGATTTTTCCGCGCAGAGCTAGATGGCAAATTTCTAATGCTCAACCCACGCATGGCACAGATGTACGGGTACGATAACGTTGCAGACATGCTCTCGATCAATGCCAAGCGCATGTATGCACAGCCGGAAGACCGCGCCGAGTTGTTTTCAAAGCTCGTAGAGGATGGATACGTAACAAGCCACAGCTGCAAGGGAAAACGAAAGGATCAAACCGAGTTTTGGGTGTCCATGCATGTACAGTATCTCCGAAATGATGATGGCGAAATCATAGGCACCGAAGGACTGACGCGCGACATCACCGGACGGCGAAAGATGGAGGAAGAGATTGAAAAACAGCATCAATCGCTGATTGCCTCCAACGAGGTTCTGAAAAAACGTCTGGAGCAGTCCATCAACGCGATCTCTAAGGTGGTTGAACTGCGGGACGTCTATACCGCGGGGCATCAAAAGCGCGTCAAGGAGCTCGCTTGTCAAATCGGCGCGCGGCTTGGCATGACGCAGGAGGCAATCATCAATCTATCCTACGGTGCGCTGATTCACGACATCGGAAAAATCTACATCGCATCCGATATTCTCAATAAGCCCGGAAAGATTACGAATCTGGAATATCAGATTTTGCAGACGCATGCGGAATACAGCTATAACATCGCGCAGGAGATGGATTTGCCGCAGGTCATCTTGACCATGGTGCGGCAGCACCAAGAACGTTTGGACGGCTCCGGATATCCCAACCATTGCAAAGGGGACGAAATCATTCTCGAAAGCCGCATTCTTGCCGTTGCGGACGTGGTCGAAGCGATGACGTCGCATCGCCCGTATCGCGCCGCGCTGGGAATCGATGCCGCACTCAATGAAATCGAATCCGGCAAAGACGTAAAATACGATGCGGTGGTCGTCGATCATTGCGTGGCGCTCTTCCGGAACGAAGGGTTCACGTTTTCAACCGACACCAACACCTGACAACGTATTTACCCGACAATCGATGCATGATTCCAATGCCCGTGCAAAATCCTGCGCGGGCTTTGTCATGCGACATCATTTTTTACGAAAAGTCGAAGCAGTACGCATGCGCGCATGATGCCCTGTCGGCTTTTGCCGGACGATTGCGTTGCATTTCGTCGATGCGAAGCAATCCCTATCGCAAACACGCTCTGGATCGAAAACCAGTTTGACTCATACGAATCGCGGCGGAACACTCAACCCAGCCGATCGCGGTATGACGGTGTTCCTGCCTGAAGCGCACCAACGCAAAAAACACGAGTCGTTCCTCTACCGGAATCTCTACTCGTGTATTTCTGTACGATAGATGTTTATGTTTTATGAATCAAACTCGATTCGGGTCTTGCTTGAGCAGTTGCTTGCGCTTTGGGTTGTAATCCTGATTTAGGTAGGTCCCTTGTCAAGATGATACTTCCGATCAAACGATTGCTGCGAATCGCTCTTTGCGCACACCTTGAAAAACCGGCAGGTCAGCGGATCGTAGCGACAGGCGCAGTTTTTTCCCGCGTCCTTTGCGCGATAGAGCGCTTTGTCTGCGTAAAGATAGGCCCCTTGCGCCATCCCGCTCGGTAACAAGCAAAGACCGACACTCATGGTCACCTTCTCATAGTTCGTCGCACTATGCGGTATCGCCATGTGCTCGATGGAGTGGCGCAGCTCCTCCGCTACGCGTTCGCAGCGTGCAACGTCCTCTTCCGGCCAAATCGCGAGAAACTCTTCCCCGCCGATACGACCAATCTCGATCGCATGTTCCTTGCTATAGTCCTGCAAAATAGAACCGATGCGCCGCAGCAGCTCGTCGCCTTCCGGGTGCCCGTATTTATCGTTGTACTGCTTATAATCATCGATGTCCAGCACGACGCAGGCAACGCTTTTTTTTGACCCGATGCAATCGTTCAAGATTGCGTCATAGCGGTCAAACAGCATACGCCGATTCATCAGCCCCGTGAGCTCATCCGTCGTTGCGGTGTGATAGAGCGCAAAGTTTGCCTTTTGCAGATTGCTCTGCGCGATGATATTGTCCAGCGCAAGCTTCGCTTGATGATGGGAGATATACAATCCAACCACGACGGAAACAGTCGTATAGATCACTTCGGATTGCCAGCGTTCCAGCGGTTTGAGATATCTCCCCGCAACAAGGGACAACACCGCCAAAGGAATCACCGTCAATGCGTTTTGCACCGGCGGAATATCAAACGAGATCTGCACCAGAAGAAACATCCATATGCTCAGCGCGCCGATCTCGCCTTTTGACAGCATCAAATCGTTCAGGATTGCATAGAGATACATGACCACAGAGATGAGAAAGACCAGCGACTTTGCCCCACGGATCGCCCCATAAGAAACGCTGCTGATCAGTCTAGTGACATAGATGTATACAATCGTCAGAAAGACGGCGAAGATGGTGACGATCATCACACGCCCGGTTTGCCGCAAAAGCACGCCGTAAAACAGAAAGATCAATGCGTTGAGCACCAACGCCAACAGGCACATGCGCTTGATCGTATTAAAATTCGCGCGGTCGGTCTCGGCGTGATAACGCTGCACCGTCTCGCGATCGTATCCCAAATATCGCCAGCGTTGTATATGCTCGTGTATGTATTTTACCAACGATTTCGCCTCGCTCCATTACACACTATGCGCGGTTTTGCCCGCTTTGATGCAAAAGAACTTCCCCCGTGCCGTATAACGAAGGAAGTCCTTCTCTCAGAATTGCTTCGTACAATGTAATAGTATAATGAGTTATTACATGTGAATGCAACCCGCATACCCGACTTAATTTGTGAAAACTGGGTCATTTTTTACGGTTTTATGCCACATTTGCAGTTAATTGCGATAATATACAATATTACATTGCAACATTTTTGCTTCAATCAATCGCTCAAATCTGCAATCGATGTTACAACAGTCTTCGTTTCTTGAAAAACAACAGGCACAGCACGACCACAAGAATGCTCAGTACGATCACCGCGGGGTACCCATAGTGACTGGAAAGCTCCGGCATATACCGGAAATTCATACCGTACCAACCGACGATCAGCGTCAGCGGCAGGAACACCGTGGTGACCACCGTAAACACCTTCATGATGCGGTTGGCGTTGTAGTCCAGCGCGGCCATATACGCCTCCCTTACCTGCACGAGGCTGTCCCGCAGCAGCTGCGCGTTGGCGGAGAGCCGCGCGATCTTGTCCCGCGCGGTGCGAAAATGGTAGAGCTGCTTTGCCGCGAAGAGATCCGCCTCGTTTTCCAGCATCGCGTCAAAGAGATCCAGCAGTTGCTCATAATAGTTGCGGATCACGAGCAGTTGCCGCCGGAGCGCCAGCACTTCGCTGTTGAAGTGCTTGCCTGTGGTGTTGTCCTCAATCTGCTCTTCCATCTCCGCAACCCGGTGGTCAAATCGCTCCAGATCGCTGCCGTCGCGGCTCAACAACCGCTCAAAAAACGCGCAGATCAGCCGCTCCAACGAGACCGTCTTGCTATTTAGGCGCTTGACCGTCTCCTCCAGCGCGGCAGGGATGCTCTCGTCCTCGTCCCGCAGGGAGACGATGAGCATCAGGTTCTTTTTCACAAACAAACCGACGCGATCCCGCGCGTCCTGATCGCCGGAGATTTCGCGCACGGAGACAATCGCAAACAGGTGCCCGTCTGCCATATCCACGGCGGAGCGGAAGCGCCCTTCCGTGCGTTCGCATTCTTCAATGAGCGATGCGCCAAAACCAACCCGCGTGGCAAGCTCGTCCTTGAGCAAATCCAGCGTGACAACGCCTGCGGCGAGCCTGTTTTCGTCTATTAGCTCCGGCGTGATTTCCCTTAGCGTATCCGCAAACTCATATAGCATTATTTCGCTCTCCAAACCCGATCAAACTTGAATAGATGATAGTCCCGTTCGCCTCTTGCGGTCAAGCCCCGTTGCCGTGGTATACTGTTCCTATCAACGCAAAGGAGGCTTACAATGCGTCAGGACGACCGTTTTATCCGTATCTATAGCAAAGGCGCGATGAATACCAACGAAATCTGGGTGGATCGCGAGACCGGCGTGAACTATTTCTTCCACGCCGCGGGGTACGCGGGCGGGTTGACGCCGCTGCTCGACAAGGACGGCAAACCCATCGTCACCGATGCGTACACGCTGGAACACACGCTTGGCCGCTGAGTAAAACACATCATAAATCACGCAGGAGGAGCAATAACGCTCCTCTTTTTATACGCCCGCTTCAGCCACGCACAAGTTCGAGCTTGTAGACCACCGGACGCACGCCATCCGTGCAGCAGAGGATGCGCGTGTCGCCGGAGCGATACCACGTGTTCTCGTCCCCGCCGGAGTAGAGCGTCGCAACCGTAGCATACAGGTCAATCCACGCCCAAGGGCAAAGTCCCTCCGGCTTTTCCGCGCCGCCGGAGTAGAGGAACACATCCCCCACCGCCTGCAAGGGGCACGCGCCGACCGAGACGCCCTCGGAGAGGTATTCCGCCGCCAGCTCGGGGTAAAACGCGCGTTTGAGTACCGTGATGCGAACCGAATTCATGCGTTCGCCCCCTGGATCTGTACATAAAACCTGCGCGAACGCGGGCCGTCAAACTCGCAGAAGTAAATCCCCTGCCAGGTGCCCAGCACGAGCCGCCCGTTTTGAATGATCAGCGTTGCGCTGCTGCCGATTGCGCTCGCCTTGAGGTGCGCCGCGCTGTTGCCCTCGGCGTGGCGAAACTCCGGCCGGTCGGGATAGGTCTTCTCCAGCGCGAGGATAAGATCCTGCACGACGTCCGGATCGGCGTTTTCGTTGATGGTGATGCCCGCGGTCGTGTGCGGGCAATAGACCACGCAGAGTCCGCTTTGCACGCCGCTCTGCTTGACCAAATCCTTGATCTGTGCCGTCACATCCGTCCAGCTGTTGCGCCCCGTGGAGAGCGCGATTTCCCGCAGCATCCCCTTCACCCCTCCCGTAAATTACTATTCCCCATTATATCACGCCGAAACCGAATTTGCGTTTACGGATACTGGCAATGCTGTTAAAATAGGGCTATCAAACCAGATATGATATGAGGTGCGTTATGGCAGCGGAAAAAGAGCAGATCACGATCAAAACCGAGAGCAAAACAACGATTCGCGGCTATGGAATTGAGCTCAACGACGAAAAGCTCTCCCGCATCGACCAGATGGTGGAGAGCTATGAGAGACGCGTTGCGGCGAGGTTGGACGAGGACTACGTTTCGCATACGCGCCGCTCTGACCGCGTGGCGGATAAGGTCGCGGCGTTTGGCGGGAGCTGGACGTTTATCATCATCTTCGGGTGTTTTCTGTTTGTCTGGATTACGATCAATCTGCTGCCGTTTCTGGGGTTGCAGTTTGACCCCAAGCCGTTCATCCTGCTGAACCTGATTCTCTCGTTTATCGCGGCGTTTCAGGCGCCGATCATTATGATGAGCCAGAACCGGCAGGCGGCGCGGGACAAGCACGAGTCGATCATCGACTTCGCGATCAACTACAAGGCGGAGCAGGAGATTGACGACATGCAGAAGCACCTGCATCGGATGGAGTCGGAGCTGGCGGAGATTAAGGAGTTGTTGAGGGAGAGGGAGTAAGAATTCTTATAATTTTTCTTGCTTGAAATACTATATACTTTGCAACATAAACACTATAGTTTAGAGGAGGAAAGTATGAGCGCAGCAAATTCTATCTTGTTTAAAAAGATTGAAATCGGAACAATATTCACTCATGAGTTTCGAAACTTTATAAGCAACAACGTTATCTCATTTTCCGACCAAGGACTTGCAGTTATTTATGGGCCAAATGGAACGGGTAAGACTAGTCTTATTAATACTCTTAGCGGCAAAGAAGGATCTTCCTTCATAGCGGAGTATAAAGGGAAAACATATACCGAAAATTCGGATGGACTTTTTTTTATTATAAATGATCAAAATCACAGAAATATCATATCCGGTACTGCAAAGGATTTTTTTATCGGCGAAGATATTCAACGAGAATATGATTTAATCGAGAAAATTAGCAAAGCAAGAGAATCCTTTATTTCTTCTCTCATTGAACAGTCTAAAACCATTTTCAATGCCTCTTCTGCAAGTAGTAAGTCACTTGATATCATCACTAATCCAGAGGTTAAGGCATTTTTAGTTGAATGTCTTAATGTTAGAATTAAGGGGAAAAACTATGATGCCAGTAAAATTGTCGGTTTGGTTCAATCAAGCCCTTCTCAGGCAGTGCCAGAATTCGATACAAGTAAATGGAACTATTTCATAACCGACATTAACGACAAAGCATCTCTGATTAGAACGCTTTTCCAGCTACCGCTTGAACAAGTCACATCGAATCCTCTAGTCAATCAAATTGAAGAAAATACTGAAGCATTGAAGGTTTTGACGAAATTCCCTTTAAAAACGCAATGTATTGTTTGCGATAACGATAAAATTGATAGCCCCGCCCTATTTTCTACAAAGACTCAAAATCGCGAGTCAGCAATTGCTTCTCTAAATGAAAGTGTACGAAAAATCGTTCTACAGGTAATACAAACTGCGGGAATTGATGATCCGTTCAAAATAAAAGAACGTTTAATGAGTGCCTTAGATTCCGGCGATATCTCGAAAATCGTTGATTTGCAAACCGAATTCTCAGATTACACCAGTCTGTATAACAAGCGTTTTATTGGCCTACTGAATTCACTTTTAGAATCAGTTACTCTAGCCAGTGATTTGGCAGAGTATAATAAGCTATTACTTGAACGTCCATCAATTTCTGATGAAGATATGATGTATGTAGAAGAAATTATCAGTAATAGTATGGATAAAGAATTAAAGATTGAACGCGATGCCAATAATACAATTAGAATACGCCTTTCGAACAATGATTTTCTAGGGAAAGCAAGGGATGATCTGCCGCTAAGCACAGGAGAACAGAATTTTCTGTCATTAACTTTTGAATTTCTCAAGGCTAAGAATTCAAATTGCAAGATTGTAGTCCTAGATGATCCTATTTCAAGTTTTGATTCGATCTACAAGAATAAAATCGTCTATGCGATCATGAAAATCTTGCCGATGAAGAAACGAATCGTTCTTACTCATAATACTGACCTGCTAAGATTACTTGAGAGTCAATATGATAACAGCTACAATCTATACATATTAAACAACACCCCAGGTGAAAATAACGGGTTTGTTGAGTTAAATCAAAATGAGAAGGATATGCTCATTAATCTAAACTTTTTACTCGATACTTTCCGCAATAGAATTTTTCAATACATAAAAGATGTTGAAGGCTTTTTAATATCCTTAATTCCTTTTTGCCGTGGATACGCAATGCTGATAAACGATCAGTCATCATATAGATTGTTAACAAATGTTATGCACGGATATAAAACTGAGAAGGTTGATATTGCCGGAATATATCGTAGTTTGTTCAAAACATCGAATCCTCGGATACCTGAAGCATTCCTAGTAAGTGTTGATGATGTGCTTCGTAAATCCGTAGACATGATAAATATAGTTGATCCAAAAGAGTACCCCTTGCTTGATAAAACTCTTAAGCACTCTTTAACTTATTTACAATTAAGACTACTAGTTGAAAAGTCTCTTGTTGAGCGATTTAAACTTCCAATTCAACCAAGGATGCAACTCGGTCAAATAATAAGTGCCGCATTTCCAAATGATGATGTTGTAAGTCTGAGATATCGTGTGCAACTGACCTCTAAAAAAACACTTATAAATGAATTCAATCATTTTGAAGGAAATCTCAGCATCTTTCAGCCAGCAATCGATATTACTACTACGCATTTGAATAGTGAAAAGACTAAAATCCTTGCCTTTGTTGAAGCCGTTAACTCGCGAAGGATTTAAACTTTGATAAATCAGGTTAGTGTTCCCCAACCTCACCACATATTCCAAATCCACAATTCCACCTAAAAACCACATAACAAAGGGCGGCCTAAGCCGCCCTTTTCCCTACAAAAAACCCTTATTTCCCTTTTCGCGTATACTGCCGCATACTCGTGCTCATCAGTTTCCCCGCCATGGCAGGATTGCGCGCGACGCTGTTGGTCGGGCTGGTCTTCTCCAGCGTGCGAAATCCCTCCGCCTGCTCCTTGGTCTCGTCGCTCTTATGCTGCAAATGCGGCAGCTTGCCGATATTTTTTTTCATATTGTTATACCTCACGTTTCTGCTGCTTCTATTATATCAGAAAAACCCACGTTCCGCCAGAATCGTCCCCGCCGTCAACGCGGCGCGTACACCAAATCCACGATGCCGTTGTAGTGCTCCGTGGAGAGCAGCTTGAGCGGAACCGGCTTCTCCAGCGCGTCAAACAGCCGGATTCCCCCGCCGCGAATGGTCGGTAGCACGTTGATGTGGAATCGATCGATCAACCCCGCGCGAATCGCCTGATTGACCACGGAGGCGCCGCCGCACACCCAAATCTCGCCGCCCGACTCCTGCTTCAGCCGCGCGATAAGCGTTTCTATCGGCTCGCTGGTAAACGAAACCCCCTCCGGCCCCGCCTCCACCGCGCGGTGCGTGAATACATGCGTCCTCTGCGCGGCATAGGGCCACGAATCAGGCATCAGTTCCGTCGTGAGTTGGCGGTAGGTCGTATATCCCATCAACACATCGCTCACGCCGGCGATGAACCGCTCATAGCTCACGGCGTTATCCACCCCATCCTTCTCGCCGCCGAGCCAGTCGATGGTTCCATCGGGCGAAGCGATAAAGCCGTCCAAACTCATGGCGATAAAAAGCACGACATCTCTCATCTGCGTGCTCCTTTCCGGTGCAACTCTTGTCAATTCCATCATACACCGCCGCTGAAAAAAAGAAACGGACGGAAGTCACACTCCGCCCGTTTTGCTCTGATTCGTTCTTATTCCGCGAGGTAGGAGCAGCAGTAGTCGCAAAGACCCTCTGTCTCGCACTCAAAGCGGCTGTTCGCGGGCACCGAGAACGCCTGCCCTTCGGTGTACATCCTCCATTCGCTCTCGCCGGGTAAAAGCACGGAAAGCGTGCCGCCCAGAATCTCCATCTGCTCCTTCTCCGCCGTGCCAAAGGAATACTTGCCGGGCAAAATGATGCCGAGCGACTTCCTTGTCCCGTCCGCGAAGAGCACCGTGCGGCTCGTGACCTTGCCATCGTAATACACATTTGCCCTTTTGACGACGTTTACCTGTTCAAATTGATCCATCGCTGTTTCCTCCCATATCCGCGCGCAATTTTTCCTATAGTACCGCATTTACGGCGGGAAAGATAGCCCCTTTGATCCGTTCTTTATAGCAATAGGCCCATCAGCTCCTCAAAGCTTGAAACGGTGTAGGTCGGTTGCGGTGTGGCAGCTTCCGCGCCAGCGGGACGATACCAACAGGTGTCGATGCCCGCGTTGACGCCGCCCGCGATATCCGCGCGGAGCGAATCCCCGATCATGAGATACTTTTCCCGCGCGCTGTCGCCAAAGGCAGCAAAGATTTGCTCGAAGTATGCGCGCTCCGGTTTCTGCACGCCCATCTCCTGCGAGATAAACACGCCGCTGAGCAGCGGCAGAATGCCGGATTTTTGCAACCGTGCGCGTTGCACGAGCGTGAGCCCGTTGGTCGCGACCGCGAGGCGATAGCGCGCCGCAAGCCGTTCGAGCATCTCACTCGCTCCTTCGAGCAGGATTGCCTGCTCGCCAAGGTTCTGCACATATCGCGCGTTCATCGCTTTGCCGTGTGAACCATCGCGCCCCAGATGCGCGGCATACGCCTCAAAGCGCACGCGCTGCACGCCGACGCTGTCCAGTTCGCCCGTCTCGAAGCGCGCCCAAGCCGCTTGATTGATCCGAAGATACGCCTGAAAGTCGCTTTCCGAGATCGGGATGCCCATCTCATCCATCGTCTGAAACAGCGCGGTCTTTTCGCCCGCGTTGAAGTCCATCAGCGTGTTGTCGATGTCAAACAGGAGATATTCATACGTGCGAGGGATTACGTTCAATCGTTCTTCCAACCTTTTCGTGTTGATTTCATTGGTATTAGGGTACTATAACACAATGCTCCACGGCAAGCAAAACGCGACAAAAAAGGAGAGCCCGCGCTCTCCTTCTAATCAATCCAGCGTCCCTCCGTCACTTCCGGCTCTTATGCGCTAGTCCCGCCGCATTCTGTGCCTTTCGTTCGGTCGTTCGGCCAGTCGTGAAATCATCCCTTTAGTATTCTCCTGTGGGATATAGAAAATACTTCCACCAATTCAAGTACCTCCCGTTTTGTTCGCCTTCGGCATGCGGAATTCGCTCAAACCACCAAATATGATGGAGGCGCATGTCCCCGTTGCCCCAAGCCGAACAGTTCACGGTACTTTTCTTCCCCGTAAGGGTCGGGAAATTCATCCAGTCGTTACAAGTAGACGATACCTTCGTCTTGTTTCCCCAGTCATAGTCGCCCGTGCTATTGGGCGCGAAATGCACGTTCCCGCAGGCCGCGTTTCCCGGGGCGACCTTCTCATAGAGCGTGAATCGCTCCCAATCGTTCATCTGGCTGACCGCGCGATTGTAGTCCCATCTGCCATAGATATACTTCATGATCGATTCCATCCGATGTCCCGCGTCCTCCAGCATGCATCCAACATCCCGCTCATAGTTAAACGCATAGCATACAAAGGCGGGGCAATCCTGACGCACCATGGGAGAGGAATTGCAGAAGTACGCGCCTCGTCCGATCATGAGCGACTCGTACGCGCCGACTCCCGTGCATGGCCCGGTAAAGATCCAAACTTCGTCAATCTCTCCGCGCGCGACTTTCTGATAGGCATCGTACTGCGAAAGATAATAGTTGTAGTCAAAGTCAAAGCCATTCGGCTGCCGCCACCCTTGATAGTCCCAGTAGGCATTTTGTTGAAGCGCTTTTTGAAGCGTCTGGTAATACTCCGTTGTCGAATAGGAAAAACCGGAGGTCGAACGAGGGAGCTCGTTTAAATCGTTCCATTCTACGATTTCATAGACCGCATTGTCATGGCTCGCCTTTTTGATGTCGGATTGATACTGTTTCGCGAGATCATGCGGGTCGTTCCATCCGTCTACGAGATCATGCAGCCGTACTCCGCCCGCCTGCTGGAAGGATGGATCAAAGCTCAAGACCATCACCTTTTGAACGGTGGGGAGTGATGGCGTAGTGGCTGGTTTTTGTGTCGGCGGGACCGTAACCTGCGGCGTGTTGGTTGCCTTTGCCCCGCCCGCATTCGGCTGCACCCGTATGGTGATGGAGACCGCATTGTTGCGCTCGTTGCTTTCCGGAATATAGTTCTCCGGATCCACGGCGAAGATAATGGTGTATGTTCCCTCGGCAGGAGGTGTCCACTGATATGCGCTGTTGCCGCCAAGATCGATTGTTCCGGCTGAAATCGCGGAATGACCGCCATACCCCACCTGGACATCGTTCACAAACCACTTGACGTTGAACCCCCCGGAGGCAAGCCCACCGCCATTTTGAATGCCGGAATCCAGCAAAACTGTCTTCCCGATCGCAACCGCGGCGCTGTTATATAGAATTGCGGTTGGTATCAGATCGATGGCGTCAGGTGCTGCTTCTTTCGCGATGGTAATCGTCACGCTGGTTTCGTTGTTGTCTTCGTTGGATTCCGAAACGTTCTGATCGGTATCCACCACGAAACGAATGACATAGGTGCCCGGAGCAGATGGCGTCCATTCATACGCGCTGTTGCCATTCAAATCAGTGGTGTCGGGCGAAATTGAAACGTGGCCGCCATAGCCTACCTGCACATCGTTGACAAACCACTTGATGTTGAAGATTCCGCTGTCCGATCCGCCGTTGTTTTGAATACCGGAGTCGAGCAAAACCCGTTTCCCAATCGCAATGTTTCCGCTGTTGTATTGGATAGCGGTAGGTGTCAGATCCGCCAGGCTGCTTGCGGAAGCGATTCGCATGCTGAGCGGGATCATCAAAAGTACAGCAAGGAGCGCAACCGCTTTTTTCAGAAGTTTGAGTGTTGTCATACGCCCTTTTCCCCTTTTCTCAATTCAATTTTCTGAATCCCGCTCCAGTTGTTTTTCGTGCGTGTTTCCTTCCCCCGTCCCCAATCAATCGATCCATGCTCAGACGGTTCATGCGCGCCCTTCGCGTTTCACTGACTCGTTTTGCCTTTTTCCCGCCAGTAGTACGCCCGTTGGGCATCCTGCTTGACCCCGATGCCTTTTTCGTAACAGATGCTTAGATTTTGCTGTGCGTCGAGATTGCCCTGATTTGCAGCCTCTGTCCACCAGTGGATTGCGCTATTCATGCTCTTTTGTGTTCCGTCTCCGTTTGCGAAGCAATTTCCGAGAAAATACTGTGCCTTGGCATCCCCATGATCAGCACCCAGTTTCAGCCAATATACGGCTTCCTCCAGGTTCTTAGACAGCGCAGTTCCCTGATAGTACCACAAAGCAATTCGATAGCACTTCTCCGCGCTCACATACCCGCTCTCCGCCGCCCGCCTGAACCAACGCACCGCGGTGACTACATTTCGTTCGAGTCCGGTTCCCGTGACATAACACACGCCGAGGTCATATTGCGCCTTCGCGTGGCCTTGCTCCGCCGCCTGCTTATAAAACCAAATGGCTTTTACAATGTCGTCGGATTGCATGCAATAGGATCCGAGCGTATGCTGCGCATCTGCATGGCCTTGTTTTGCCGCCAATCCCAACCAAGATACGGCGTCCGAAAACAATGCCTTTTTCTCCTCTCGATCGTCCGTACAGGCGGCAACGCTGGTCAGCATTGTCCCTAAGCGAAATTGAGAATCCGCGTCTCCCCTCACAGCTCTTGCCTTCAATTTATCGTCAATCATACGCTTGCTCCTTCTTTGGTCTGTCGATTGGGGGGAAGGTCTGCTGTCACAAATTGTATTCGAACCACTCTATCACAAGGCCGTGATCCATTCCGGACACTCTGACAAAGCAATGCTTCGGATGGGGGTGTTTTGCCGATGGCATCTCGGGATACTGTAACCGATTTCTTGCTGGATCATGGAGGAACGAGCGTCTTGGTATTGCAACTCTTAAAGAATTCTTTTACTGCGAGTTTCTTGGATGAATCTTTCTGCGCGATTGCTCCTTCGTCTGCTGTCAATTTCTTGAATGAATCTTCCTGTGTGGTTGCTCACTCGTCTGCTGCCAATTTCTTGAATGATTCCTCCTGCGCGATTGCTCATTCGTCGATGGAAGAGACGATCTCTACCAAGTGGATGATTTCATTGTTTTGAATGGTTGCGTAGAAGGCATATGACCAGCACACGCCACCTGTCTCCGCGTTGCCGCTGACTAGATAGTCAGAAAAGCGCATGGGTGCTGAATCGACATAATGAAACGGAAGCACCATTGCGTCTTCTGAGACAAAAAGCTCGCATGGCACTGCTCCCGCTATGATCGGATATCCTTCATCCTCGGCGTTTGACCAAATTTCCAAATACGGATCTCGCAGTACTTCCGGTTGATTCGCATCGGGTATTTGATTGATAAAGTACTTGCCTTCATTGAATATAACCGGGTCGTCAACATAGAAACCAATTGCAGCATATTCGTTTATACCTTCAGCATGTCCGATGAAACCAACCGCGGTGCTGATTGTTTCACCTGCGGCTATACGAGTGTAATCGTCATAGGAGATTGTAACGCAATCCAACACAAAACAACTCAATTGATAACCGCCAGCGCCTTTGGTCATTCTGTAGGAATCGGATGACAAAGCGATCCAAGTAAAATCATCGATTCCTGCTGTATTCGGATTCAAGCTTATGATATAAGTACCGTCTTCGATGGGATGATCGAATGTGTCTCCACCATTCTCATTGGCCTGTTCCTGCGGGGTTTGGGCAGCAGCGGAATCACCAGCGGTTGCCAAGCCGTTGGATGAATTTCCGTTGCTCGCAAGCGGCTCTTGGCTTTCATTCGGCGCGGCGATCACTGGCGAAACGATCGTATGAAAGAAGTTGAAAATGGCATTCTTGATCCAATCAAACACATGACCGACGTTATGCAGGAACCCAGGGTTGTTTTCTACCGCAGAGCCATCCACGATCGGCTCCACGCTTGTCAATTTCCCTTTGAATTTTAGCGCATTGGGCTCATTGAATGCGATCCATACGGTCTTTCCGTCCGCTGTGCGAACCTCCGCCATGATCGAACGAAAGCTGATTTGATTTTTTTCCTTGTTTTCAAATTTTACAGGGGTATTGTTTGAAATTTGCTTCGTGTCCAGTTTCTCAACACGCAAAGTTGTTCCTTTGGTAAAGGTGCCGGCGCTGTTCAAATCCGTGATCGCATTGTAATAGGGCACGTCTTTGGATGCCGAGTAATAACCCGTTCGGGGGTAAACACCGGGTTCCGTTATAGTCTCGATGCCCCTGCTGAACGTCGTGCGGAACTGCTGATCCGTCCAGTGCTCCACACGAATACCGTTGTCAAGTTCTTGACTCCAATTGGCGTCCAAGCCATAGAACCCCGTTCCCTCGTCATCTCTGCAAAGAAAGATGATCGAATGCTCCGGAAGCGTATACGGCTTATTGTTTTGATCCACTTTGGAGGCTGAATTGGTCCGAATATGCGCGCCTGCATGCAGGGTTTTCAAATTCTCCGTTACAGGATTTCCATCGAAAGACCCGAAGAGCATGAAATAGACATATCTTGCATAACCATAGCATTCCGCGCCGCGCAGGTAGATATCCTTCTGCGTTTGATGATCCGTTATGACGCTGGTTTCAATGTCTCGAAAGGGAAACTCCGTTCCCGGCCGATAGGTATCCTCCGACACCAGATAACGGATTCGTTCCGCAATATATTCCGAGGCGAAGTCGTTATTGTTCGTCCTGATCTGATCGATGATCCAATCGATCGATGCTCGATCACTTACTTCATGCCCCGTACCAGCCGCCAGCGACCTGCCTATGGACAAAGAAAGGATTATGAATATCATGCTGCAAGACAGCAAGCTGAAAATGGCTTTTCTTATCATGCTTTTCACAATCCGTTGATCTCCTCCAGCTTCACCTGTTAGACAAAAATGGAACACAAATCCGTGTTACGTTAATATTAACACCCACGTTTCAAAAAACAATATATTTTTGTTTGCTCGTATTTCCATTTGCCGAAACCAGCAGTAACTCGTTCATTTTTTGGATCGTTCCCTTCGTAGAATACCACTTTATATTGTTCCATTCCGAGTTTGTTACCGCCTGAATTGAAAGAGAAGGCTTGCATCCATCAACACGCAAATTACCCGTGCAGAACGAAAAGCGCCGGCGACGAAACGACATCTCGTTCCGCGCGCACGGCGCTTTTTTCATACGAGTTTTGGATCCGTCTGCCCGGCTATCGAATCCATCCATAGCCTTATGTTCGGTTCTTTCCCTCTACCCTAAAGTAGGGCGGGAGAACGCATCGCACCGCTTTCTGCCAGTGTGGCAGTGTTTCCCGATTCGGGGGATCGATTGTGTCTATGATCGCTTACTGCCAAACAGAGTCTCCATCGCCGGAGCAATAGTCCGCTCCGTCCGGTCCTGTGATATGGATGATGCCGTACGCATCGATACCGATCGTATGAAACTGGCCGGTAGAAATCGCAACGATATCTTGCCAGCCCCTGGCATCCAACTGATTCTTCTCGTTATCTCCTGTCACCTCAACGGTACCGAAGCTTGTCAAGCCGATGGTATGCCGATCCCCACCGTCCACATAGATGATATTCGACCAGCCGCGGACATCGTCCTCGCCGCACCAGTCCTTACCATATGGGGTAATCATATGATCGGAGTTCAACACAAACGTTGTTCCGCTCGCGGTCGCGCCGCCGATGGCTCCGCTCACGCCTTCGATATCGCATTCCTCGTATCCGTTGTACCCCACCGCGTCCATCGTGCCATCGTTGAAGATGACCGCAAGGTGGTCGTCCCCGCCGAGCAGTTTCTTGACATTGGTCCACTGCTCGCAGTCATCCCGATTATGTCTGGCGCTGCCTCGAAAATGCACCCTACCGTCCGCCGTAAGGGCGACCGTATGATGATATCCCGTGACCACCTGTGTCACGTTCGAGAGATCCAGCACATCCAGATCGCCTTCCTCATCCGTACCGGCGATTGCAAGCGTTCCGTTTGTACGAATTCCGACCGCGTGATTGTCATATCCGGAGACCCAAACGATATCCTTCCAGTTTTGCACATCCTCATAGACGCCGCTCGTTTGCCCGCCATAGCATCGAACCGTTCCGTCGTCAAGGAGCACGAGAGAGTAATCGCTGCCCGCCGCAAGCTTCCCTTCCACGAACGTTCCCACCGGCGAATAGATTCTGGGTGCAGCGGATGGCGCTTGGGTTGGTTGACGCGTTTCCGCTTGTGGCGCCGCAGTCGCCTTCGTCGTCTGGGGTGCATTCGCCACCACCACATCGCTTTCCGGCTTCCCCGGCAGAACCGGCCGGAGAACAATCATCAGCGCGATGCCGACAACGGCAACGCCCGCGATCACAAGCGCGACGATCTTCCCGGATCCCGCGTGGTTTTGCGTGGTGCGCCGAAAATCTGGCACTGGTTGCTGTACGATTGTTTCGTTTCCCCGTTCGGGATAACCGTCCGTTTTCTGTAAAGCGCCCTCACCCGCCAGTTCTCGTTGCAGTTGGGCGATGCTTTGTGTGCGGCGATCCGCGCGGATTGCCAGCCCATGCAGGATTGCCTGCTGCTGCGCCATCGTGAAATCCGCGCCGTGTTTGTTCGGCGGCAGCAATGGAGCATCGTTGAGCGCCCTTTCGAGTGCCTGCTGCGGTACAACGCCTGTGGTCAGCCGATAGATCGTTGCACAGAGTGCGTAGACATCCGTCCATGGCCCCTGTTGGCCATGCGTGCGGTATTGCTCCTCCGGCGCGTACCCGTGTTTGAGGTTGATGGTCAGGGAGTGTTCGCCTTCAATCGACATCTGGCGTGCCGCGCCAAAGTCAATCAATACCAGTGTTCCGTCCGGTTTACGCATGATGTTGTCCGGGCTGATATCGCGGTGCAACAGCCCCGCCGCGTGCACCTTGGAAAGCGTTGCAAACAGCGGCTGCATCATCTTCAGCACTTCGGCAGAGGGCAGCTTCCCTCCGCGCTGTTGTACGTAATGCTTCAACGTGACCCCGTCGACGAACTTCATGACGATATACGCGGTTCCGTTTTCCTGAAAAAATCCACGCACATCAACGATGGATGACTCATCGCTGAACTTCGCCAGAATCTGCGCTTCATGGATGAACTTTTGCTTCCCGTTCTCAAACAGCGTCTTGCGCTCTCCGGGGAGGGGAATCACAAGAGTGCGGCTTTGCCCTTCGCGGGTGACGCAGCCTTCCGGGTAATACTCCTTAATTGCTACCTTCTGGTTGAGGTTGAGATCCAAGCCGATATATGTGATCCCGAAGCCACCCTGACCCAGCACACAGCCAACGAGGTATGTGCCCGCGAGGATGCTCCCGCATTCGAGCTGGTTTGGCGCGTTGACGTTTTCGGCCGGATCGGCTCCGCAATACGGACACCTCTCGTTCACCTGGTTTCTCAGACCCATGCAATGCAAACACAGCTTGTCTAGTTCTACCATACATCCCAACCTCGTTTATATGATTTTGTAGTTCGGGAAACCCGACACAGATCTCTTTTGTTGCAGAATTGGAAGAGAAGTTGCCGCTGAACCGGGTTATCGCGAGCGTAACACAGCCAAACCGCCTGTAACGCCTCCGAGAGCGATTCGATCCGCCATCCTGTTGGACGCGAATGCAACTTGATATGATTGTAGTCTTTTGGTGAATGCGGTGTCAACACACGCGCGGGCAATATCCTGTCTTTCATCGATCTCGGCATACCCTTCACCCGCCTCCGAATCGATCTGCGTTTTTCACGCACGGCGCCGCTACTGCATCCCAACGGGTTACCAATGCGGAGGTTTCGCAGATGCAATCGAACGCAAAAAACGGCCTCTCGCGAAGCCGCTTTGGAGTTCTTTGCCCGATGCTACCGGTCGTTCTCTCTGCTCGGCGCTGGAAAATCGGGTCATGCAAACGGGTCAATCTCCCTATCGCTGTTCCAGGTGTATTCGATCGCATCGGCGACTTCGCGTGCCGCCGCCGCGCCATGCTGATCAAACACAAATCCAAGCGTCATATCCATACCTGCGGAAACACCGGACGCTGTATAAAACTTGCCTTCTACCACCCAGCGCGCCTGCCGGATCCACACGACGGCATCGCGCACCGAACAGACCCAGTCGAAAACACGCTTGTTGGAGGTTGCGCGCCGCCCATCGAGCAATCCGGTTTTGGCAAGGAGTGCGGCTCCGGTGCAGACCGTCAAGACAAAGACAGCGGAGTCTGCCGCATTTTTCACCTCCGCGATAAACGCGACATCATCCACAAGCTTTCTCGTCCCGATGCCACCCGGGATGAGAAGAATGCCGCCTTCGCGCAATTCGCGAAACGGCAGCGTCTCCACGCGGATGTTCTGCGTGCTGGTGACCACTCCCCCATGATACGAATAGTATTCCAAATGATACAGATCCGGCATCATGCTGATGATCTCCGCTGGCCCGAACGCATCCAGCGTCTCAAATCCATCAAATAATACGATGTTACAGTTTATCATTTCGTTCTCCTGAAAGTTTCAATGTTGTCTTGCGCAAGCGCACAATTGTCTTCTGCGCATGTTAACGATCGTGTTCTGCTCAAGCGTTTCGGGTTTGCATCAGCGCGATGACTTCATCGAGCGTGGGCATTGCGGGAATTGCGCCCCGTTTCTGCACGCAGCACGTCGCAACGGCGTTTCCCCAACTTGCACAGTCTGCCGCGTCCTGAAGCGTCATCGCAGCGGGTGTTTTATGCAGCGCAAACATACGGTGTAAAAATCCACCCCAGAACGCGTCTCCCGCACCGGTGGTATCGATCGCAGAGTTTGGATACCCCGAAACGACATCGCTTTTTCCATCCACCGAAACCAGCGCGCCTTTTTTCCCTAATGTGACCGCAACGCAAGAGATCCCGAGGCTGTTGAGAAAATGCGCGGCTTCCTCCGGGGCGGTATAGTCTGTCAATAAGCTGGTTTCCTCGTCGGAAAGCTTCATGATGTCCACAGAAGGCAGCAGCTCGCGCATCCGTTTCTTCGCGGTGGCGATGTCGCTCCAGAGCGGTTCGCGGTAATTCGGGTCATACGATATGATCGCCCCGTGCGATTTCGCAACCTGTACGGCACGGTGCGTCGCACTCCGCGCGGGTTCATCCGTGAGCGAAAGCGAGCCGAAGTGGAACACCCTCGTGTCCCCCAGCAGCGCTTCATCCAACTCCTTGGGCAGAATCTGCGTATCCGCGCCGGGTTTGCGCGCAAACGAAAACGTTCGCTCTCCGGTTTCTGAAAGAGCAACAAATGCCAACGTTGTAAACACGCTATCCGATAGAATCAGCCCGCGCGTATCGATGCCCGCACGATCCAGCGTCTCTTTTAAGAAGCGCCCGTGCATATCACTGCCGACCTTGCCAAGAAACGCGCCTTTTCCGCCGAGTTTGGTGATCGCCGCCAACACATTTGCGACAGCGCCGCCGGGGTTTTGCTCAAACAGCTTCATGCCCGCAGAGGACACGCCTATCTGTGTAAAATCGATCAACAATTCGCCGAGCGCTACGACGTCATACATGCAAAATCCTCCGCTAAAAACAAGTGAATGCGCCATCCACCGAAAAATCCGCGCCGGTGGTGAAAGAGCTTGCATTCCCGGCCAGATAGACGCAGATCGCCTGCAGCTCGTCCGGACGCCCAAGCCTATGCAACGGCGCCATTCGGTTCCATTCCTCGATCAGCGGCGCCAACGCTGGCGCGTTCAGGGTCAGTTCGGTGCCGATGTATCCCGGGCTGATGGAGTTCACGCGGACACCGCGCGTCGCCCACTCGATCGCAAGCGATTTTGTAAGCTGAATAACGCCTGCCTTTGACGCATTGTACGCGCATTGCGGCTGGGGTACATTCACGATGTGCGCGGACATGGATGCCGTGTTGATGATAGAGCCATAGCCCTGCTGGAGCATCTGACGCCCCGCCGCCTGCGCGGTCAGGAATACGCCGGTCAGATTGATTTGGATTACACGATTCCATTGCTCCAACGTCATCTCCTCCGCGGGCACATTGACGCAGATACCGGCGTTGCAAAACGCGATATCGAGTTTTCCATAAACCGAAACAACCTTGGTAACCATATCGTTCACTTGATCCGGTTTCGTCACATCGCAAGCGATTGCGATGCAAATGCGTCCCGTGGAATGCGCGATTTCCTCCGCGGTCTTTTGCGCCGTATCAAGATCGATATCCACAATCGCCACGTCCGCACCTGCCTCGGCAAGCGCCAACGCGACGCTCTGGCCGATCCCGCGCGCGCCGCCGGTCACCAGCGCTGTCTTTCCATCCAGTCGCATTCTATCGATGATATTCATACGCACCCTTCCAGTCTCTCGTTTAGATCCGGATCCTGTAAAATCACGATACTCCGCATTCGTGTGATCAGTCAAGCCGCGGGATGCTCGCGCAAATGGCATCCAGCGCTTCAAACGTCTTGCCATATGTGCGGTTGATAAACCCGTGCAGCATGCCTTGAAACAGATGAAACTCCACCGGCACGCCCTCATCCTCAAGGCGCGCGGCATAGATCAACGCCTGATCGAGAATCGGATCACACTCTGCCGAGATAAACGTAGCCGGAGGCAACCCGCGGTGGCTTTTTGCCAGCAGCACGGAGGCATACGGATCCTCCATTTCCCGTTCCGGATCGTTGAAATAGGCGGATAGCGGCGCCGCGTCTTCATCCAACTCCAGAAAATACCCTTTCGCATAGCGTATTCGCGAGGGCGTTCCGCCCAGATCAAACGCCACGAGCGGATAAATCAACACTTGGCGATGAATGGTCGGGCCGTTATGATCTCGGGACATCAATGCCACCGAAGCCGCGAAATTACCGCCCGCGCTATCCCCGCATACCGTTATGCTCGAGATGTCTCCGCCGTACTCTGTGGCATGTTGCGCCGCCCATTCCAACCCGGCATAGCAGTCCAGTAATCCGGTTGGAAATTTATGTTCCGGCGCGAGGCGATAGTCCACCGAAACAATCAGCGCGCGCCCAAACCGCGCCAAATACCGGTGCACAGAATCATACACGTCCAGATTATTCAACATAAATCCACCGCCGTGGAAAAAGACGACGACCGGGAACGGGCCGGATTGTTCCGGTACGAACACACGGATCGGTACGGCATACCCCTCGCGCGCAACGCTGGAATGGAAAACGCGCACCTGCTTGAGCGCGGGATACACGCTGCAACGCCTGATCTCCTGCGTTAATTCCGCAACCGTCTCAAGATTGTATACGGCCCGCACTTGATCATCGAGTGAATCCATCTCCTGTGCCGCGGGAATACAAACCTCAGGCGCGACCTCGCCATATTCCACGTGCATGTATGTTCGATATGCGCCGAAATGCACTCGAGTCATCTGTTTTCCCTCCCAAGAAGCGTTTTAGGGTGTCACAATGATCTTCCCGCGTCCTTTATATTTCTGCTCTGCAAAGATATCGTTGATATCCTTGAGGCACACGACATCCGTAATCAGGCTCTTTACGTCAATCTTTCCGTGGGAAAGAAGCGCGACCGCTCTGCCCTGCGTATATGGGTTGATGAAGGATGCTTTGATCGAAACCTCGTTTTTAAACAACTCAAACGGCAGGATATCCATGCGCGCATCCGGACTTGTCAGCCCAAAGAGCATCGCCGTTCCGCCCCGGCTCGTATGTTCGATTGCATATTTCATCGTAATGACGCTGCCGACGCACTCGATGGCGGCATCGACACACGAAACGCCATGCGACGCAAGTATCTCGTCGATCTCCTGCGTCAGCGGATCAAACGCGATATCCGCGCCCAGCTGCAGCGCCATCTCGCGCTTCGCCAGAATCGGTTCGGCGACAATCGTCACCGCAGCGCCACAGCGTTTTGCAAGCTGCATCATGATCAGGCCTATCGTTCCTCCGCCGACGATCAGGACGGTTTGTCCCGCGCGCACGTGTGTCAGATCCATGCCGTGGAGGCAGCAAGCGATCGGTTCCGCCATCGCCGCCTCTTCAAACGAAAGATGATCCGGAATGAGATACACCTGCTTCTCCCGTACAGTACAATACTCCGCAAACCCGCCGTTGACGGTCGTACCGATGCCGATCATGCGTTCGCAGAAATGTCCCAAGCCCTCTCTGCAATACCTGCATTCTCCGCACATATCGTTGGGATCGACGCAAACCCGATCCCCGACCTTGACGCTCTTCACGCCAAGACCCGTTTTGTATACCACGCCGGAAAACTCATGCCCTAAAATGGTCGGTGGCGTTGTCTTTGCCGCGCCTTGTGCGCCCTCATAAATATGAAGATCCGTTCCGCAGACGCCACAGGCTTTCACCTGAATCATCACTTCACCCGCCTCGGGTAAGCGTTCCGGCATCGACTCGACGCGAATATCTTGTTTTCCGTAAAATACGGCTGCTCTCATGATTGTTCTCTCCTGCCCGCGTGTATCATCTCACGCTCTGTTCATTTCTTCCGGGAAACCCTTCATCTCGACCTTCGTCGGGCCGCCTAAAAAGTGCTTGAGCATGCGCTCCAGCGCTACGTTCCAAAAGTCCCAGTCGTGGATTCCCGGCCACTCTTCATATTTGAAATCCAACGGTAACGATTCACAGTATTTTCTCAGGTCGCAATTCATCGCATACACAATATCTTCTGTACCACAAGCCAGGTAGAGCCCCGGCTTTACAGTGAGCTTCGAACATTTCCCGAGGAGGCGATATAAATCCGCGTCCTCCGGCAGGATAACATCGTTGCCGAACACCCCGATCAACTCGTTTGGAAAATTAAACCCGATGTCTCCCGTTCCGTTCATCTGCTCGCGGTGATCCACAATAGCCTGAAGGTCGCTTCCCGCGCTAAACGCGCCGCAACAGCCGAACAGATCCGGTCTGCTGAACGCAACGCGGATTGCGCCATATCCGCCCATCGAGAGTCCGGCAACCATCCTGTCCTCCCGCTTTTGCGACAGATGAAACAGCTCGCCCGCCAGTCGCGGCAGCTCATCTGAAACATAGGTGTAGTACGCCTCGCCGTAGCGCATGTCCTGATAAAAACTGCGCTGCACCTCGGGGATCAGCACCGCGATTCCGTATCGATCCGCAAAATAATCCGCCTGACTTCTTCTGGCCCAGCCAGACGCGTTGTCCGATATGCCATGCAGCAGCATCAGCGACTTGGGCGGCGTTTTCGCTTCATATCTCCTGCCGTCCTGCGGCAGGGTGACATAGATCTGTGTCTCCATTCCAAGTGCTTTTGAGTAGATGTTTCCTTGAAAATGTGCCATACTCTCTATCCTTTCCTGCCCGTGCTCAAGCCTTGCCTTTCGCGGCCTTCTTTATGGTGCTTCTGCGGTTGAGCTGATAGACATCGAATCCGATCGCGGAGATCATGATGATGCCTCTGACGACATACTGATAATAGATGTTGATGTTTGCCAGCTGCATGCCGTTGGAAAGCAGCGCAATGCAGAGTATGCCCGCAAACACGCCGGATAGCTTTCCTTCGCCGCCGCGGATGGAAACACCGCCGAGGAAGATGCCCGTGATGATGCTAAACTCCGTTCCTGGCCCTATGACCGACTGGGTCGAGCCAAGGCGCGAGATCAGCATGATATCCGCAAGCCCAACGAAGAAACCGACCAGCACGGCGATGCTGTATCGCATGCGGTTGATGTTGATTCCGGCAAGCCGCGCAGACTCCTTGTTTCCGCCAAGCGCATAGACATAGCGGCCGTAATAGGTTCTGTTGAGCACAAAGCTCATGACAAAGAACACCACAAACATGATGACGATGCTGACAGGGAGAACGCCGAAGAGCTGTCCCTGTCCGATGAACTTGAACGGCGCCGGAAAGCCTGTGATGGTTTTAGAATGCGAGATGATGTACGACATACCTTGTAAAATCGTCATCATCGCAATCGTCACGACCAGCACCAGCAGCTTTAAGTGAATCGCCAGAAAGGTGTTCAGTACCGAGATAAAGACAGCCACCGCGATCATAATGATCATGCTAAGCCAGAATGGCACCCCGCCGTTTACCATGAGTCCGGCGCCGACAACACCAACCAGCGACATGGTGTATCCGACGGAGAGATCCATCTCGCCCGACATCATCAAAAACGTCAGTCCCGTTGCCGCGACGAGCAGATATGCGTTCTGCGAAAGAATATTGATCAGGTTGCGAACGCTGAAAAAGTTCTCGGAAAAAATCCCGAAAAAGATCACGATGAACGTCAAGATCACCCATGCCATATTGTTGCTCAATATGCTGAAAACATTGAATCGTTTCTTATCCATAACGTACCTCTCTTGCTATTTGGCTGCCGAAGCGAGTTCAAGAACCGCAATCTGGCTGAAATCTTCTTTGATCAGCTCACCGGCCTGCGTTCCTTCATGCAGGACGATGATCCGGTCGCTCATCCCGAGCAGCTCTTCCATCTCGGATGAGATCATGATGATGGAGATGCCGGACTGCGTCAGCACGTTCATCAGCCGATAGATCTCCTGCTTGGTACCGACGTCGATGCCTCTGGTCGGCTCGTCAAAGATGATGATGTTCGTCTGCGCGGCGAGCACTCTTGCCAGCACTACTTTTTGCTGGTTCCCTCCGGAGAGGTTCTTCACCAATTGCGTAACGCTAGGCGTGGATATCTGTAGCCTCGCGATGAATTCTTCGCTCACCTTCTGCACATCTTTTTTGCTCACGACACCATGGCGCGCAATCCTTCGCAGGCACATGATGACGACATTCCAATCCAGCGGGTAATCTACGAATACACCCTCGCGCTTGCGATCCTCCGGTATCAAACCGATGCCGAGCTTGATTGCGGCGAACGGCGTCTTAATCTGCACCGGTTCCCCGTTGACGAGGATTTGCCCGCTTTCCAGCTCCGCCGCGCCGAAGAGCAGCTTCGCAAGCTCCGTTCGCCCGCAACCCACCAGTCCGCCCAAACCCAGGATCTCCCCGCGATTGAGCTGAAAGTTGATGTCCCTGACGCCGTTTCCCGTCAACCCCTGAACCTCCAGCACGACATCGTGCTTGACCGGGCTGCGCTGCGGATAGCTCTCCACCAGTTCGCGCCCGACCATCAGACTCACGAGCTCCCGCCGCGTCGTCTGCTGGACATTCTTCGTCGCGATATAGTGCCCGTCCCGCATGATGCTCACGCGATCGCACAGCTCAAATACCTCGTCGATCCGGTGGGAGACATAGATGACCGCAACCCCGTTTTTCTTCAGCCGCCGGATCATCTCAAACATATATTGCACTTCCGTCATGGATAACGTCGCACTCGGTTCATCCATAAACAGAATCTTTACGTTCTTTGACAGCGCTTTTGCGATCTCTACGATCTGCATCTGCGCGGTGGAGAGGGTCTCCACCATGGCATGCGTGTCGATATCGACATCGAACTGCCGAAAAATATCGGCCGCGCGCTTGTGCATCTCGTGAAAATCAGCGACAAACCTTCCGCCGATCTTCTCACCGAGAAAGATATTTTCCGCGACGGACATGGACGGGATAAGGTTGAATTCCTGATAGATGACCGCTATCCCGTTTTGAATGGAAGTAAACGGCGTAACGTGCTCAACCGTCTTGCCTCCGACAACAATCTCTCCGTTGTCGATCTCAATCGCACCCGCGACCGACTTGATCAAGGTGGACTTGCCCGCCCCGTTTTCGCCCATCAGGGCATGGATCTCTCCCGCTTCAAAGGAGATGGACACATCGTCCAGCGCGAGCACGCCCGGATATCGCTTCGTTATGTTTTTTAATGCTAATACTTCTGACAAAGAGCAACACCTCCGAACCATTTCTTGAAGAACTGCTTGAATGACACGAATTGACCGTCGGCAAAGAATGCCCGTCGTTTCGCCGTGTGCGATCCCGCTTACGCGGGATCGCACAAAGCCCTATTCGTCAGTCGTTCACCCAATCCATATAATCGTCGATGTTGTCGGTTGTAACGGCAAAGAGCGGCTGATTGTAGATGTTGTTTTCGATAAACACGCTCTTGTCGATCTTCTGCGTTGCAGCGTCAATCAAGTCTTTTGCGATGTTGATGCCCGGAACGATCGTCCCGCGGAGGGTGGATTCATTGGTCTGCGCGGCTTTGATCTTTGTAAATCCAGCCTTGGAGCGATCGACGGTGAACTGCGCGATCTTCGTGAGATCCAGCGATGCTGCATTCTGCATCAACACCTCGTCCACCATCAGCGCAAAGATGTCCGTAAAGCTCAGGATCACGTTGACGTCGGGATGCTGTTGGAGCAGAATCGCGGCATTGTTCGCGATATCCGTCTGATAGGTCTGCAGCGTCGAGTCATAGGTCGCGACGACTTTGCACTTTTTGTTGTAGTCGGCAATCTGTGTCATGACATCGCAGCGTTCTGCAAACTGCTCCGTCACCCAGAACCCGAATACGGCAACTTTCACCGAGCCATCCGCCGCGTCGGGGAACATTTTGTCAACCCAGGCGGACGCCATCAACACATTCTGGACACCAAGATCATGCATGTCCGCGCTGATTGCGACATCGTAGCACTCTGGCGTAGCAAGCTGGTCGGCGTTGACGACGTAGATTCCGGCTTCCTTTGCTTTCTGCATCGTCGGCCCGAGAACGGTCGGATCCACGGGGTAGATGATGAGCGAATCGATGCCCATCGTGATGAAGTTCTCAACCTGCTGGACTTGGAGGTTCACATCGCCTTCTGCGGACAGTGTCAGAAGTTTGATGCCCTGCTCCGCGCAGATGGCTTCGAGGCTGTTGTGAACCATCATGTTGTACTCGGACGAGAGATCGGGGGCTGCGTAGCCGATTGTAAACTGCTCCGCTTCCGCGGTCGTCTCCGGTGCCTCAGCCGCCTGGGTTGCGGCCGCTTCCGGCTCAGTGGTCTCGCTTGCGGGTGCCGTGGTGCATGCCACTGCTGTGAATGCCAGCATCATCGCTACGAGGATCGCAATTACCTTTTTCATTGTTTTCCCTTCCTCTTCTTTATTTATGGGGTGTTCCCCAAAAGAATGTCGTACTCCGGTGTTTGAGCGCACGGATTGTTCCGCGCTCGTACGGGATGAAAGTCAACCTGTGGTCTTTTCCGCGGTGCTCCGCGAGCGGAACATGACGCAATTGTCAATTCTAAGATCGTCCGTCTGAGAATCTTTTGAGGATGATTGTTGGGGGGATGGCTGCTTTGTAACGTGTCGGGAATTTTTGATGGAATCTCTCGTTCGCTTGTTCTGATAATTACTTTTGCAAATATGCTTTCGATTTGTATGTTCCTATCATGCACCCTTTGATTCCTTCTGTCAATACCATTTTTCATAAAATTAAAACCTCCCGTCATAGTTGTTCATCCTACGACAGGAGGTACTCTTCTCAATGTTCGTTTTCCGGGGTTCCGTTCAATCTACCGGGAGGAGCAGTCGCCCGTCTGCTAGAAGTTCACGAGAAATTGTTTGATGTAATACAATGCGGCGCCTCGTGCTGCCGGATGATCGAGACACTGCTCAAGCGTAATCACATGCTCGGCAATCTCAAAGTCGGAGCGATTGCGCACGAACGCGACGAGCTTTTGCAGGTCTTCCTCATTTAGATACGGGCGAATCTTCCCGCCGATGATAATATCGAGATCTTGCACCATAAGGACATTGTAGACCGCAAGCGATAGATCCTGCAGGTACGCCTCCCAAATCCGCATGCTTTGTGTGGAACCCTCTCGCAAATGCTCAAAAAAAGCATCCAGCTTTTCTCCGGCCGCGTCCATCAGGCTGTTTGCACTGCAATAACACTCGGTGCACCCTTGTTTGCCGCAATAGCACGGCTTTCCGCCGGGATACAGGCTCATGTGTTCCAGGATTTGCCCGCGCGCCGTATTTCCATAAAACACCTCGTGGTTCATGATGGTCGCGCTGCCAAGGTTTCTATTGAGAAAGATATAGCACGTATCCCTGAGTTGGGGCTGATAAAAACTCTCGGCAAATGCAGCGGCTTTGCTGTCGTGTAACAGAATGCAAGGGTGCCCGATGTATTTTGAGAAGGAATGCGAACTCACGCCCTGATTATCCAGAATACGGCCATATTCCACCGTTTGCAAATCATTCGAAACAATGCCCTGTATGGCGATGGCAATCCCAAGGAGCGTATCCTGCTGGTAATTCAGCTCCGCAATAAACGCTTTTATCCAGTAACCGACGGCTGAAAAATACGTTTCATCGTTTCGATAGGGCAGATATAGAAAATCACACTTTTTCGCGTTGCCATACAGATCGCTCAGCACAATATACCCATAGTCTTTGAGAATCTCAACGCCGATCGCCATGCGCGCTTCCGCATTGCATTGCAGCATTGCGGCCTTCCTGCCCCCGGTCGACTCATATAGCCCCACGTTGCTGATAAAGTTGGCCTCAAACAGCTCCTTTAGATTCTGCGAAACCGTGGGTAAGCTCAGGTTGAGCGCCGCCGCGATCTCCTGCTTTGCGCTGTGCTGGTTGGCGTAAAGATAGGCATATACGCTGCTGCGGTTCCTGCGGCGTAAATCGAAAATACCGGTCGATTCCATGAATACACCTCTCATGCTTGCTTCTAATAATGACTTTTGCTAAACTTAATTATCGCAAATTGGTTATCGATTGTCAAGGCAGCACCCTACCAATTCTGGATTATTACGATTTTCGAGCGCCTTCCTTTGGAGCGCTCCTCATCCTGCGATAGCGAATTCTTCCCTTTCTAAGTTCATGAAACGCGTGTCGTTCTGCTGCAAGGTTGTGCTCCTGCTTTCTCCCTTAAAACATTGTCGTTCTGTCCGAACGCATGCTAGCTTGACAACCTTGAAGCGCTCCTCTATATTCAACATCATACTTAACACCATAAATAATAATTGATAGAAGAAAGTTTGAACATGCAAAACACGACGAAAAATCTTCAAGCGCTCCTGCTCGGGCACTACCAATGGTTTCACAGGCATCCGGAGCTAAGCCTCGCAGAATACGAGACCACCGCAAGGATCCGAACTATTTTAGAGGAACTCGGTATCGAAATTCTGGATACCGGTCTGCAAACCGGGTTGGTCGCGCTCATACGCGGTGCGCTTCCGGGCAAGACGGTTGCGCTCCGTGCCGATATTGACGCTTTGCCGGTATCCGAGGACACCGCAATCGCCTTCCCTTCCGAAAACGCGGGTGTGATGCACGCCTGCGGACACGATTTTCACATCACGGCGCTACTTGGTGCAGCAATGCTGCTCAAACAAAGCCGAAATGCATGGCGCGGAGCTGTCAAGCTGATATTCCAGCCCGCCGAGGAACACTCGATCGGCGCTTTGCGCGTGATACAATCCGGTGCGCTTTCGGATGTTGCCGAGATCTATGCGCAGCACGTTATGCCGATGATGCCGTCCGGCGCGGTTGCCTTACGTGCCGGCGCGAATCACGCGGCTGTTGGCTGGTTTCGAATCCAAATCGACGGTTGCGGGGGGCACGCCGCCATGCCGCATGCGTGTACGGATCCAATCGTAGCAATGGGGCAGCTCGTCGGAGCGCTGCAAACCGTCGTCAGTCGCAGCGTGAACCCCTTTGACAACGCGGTCGTGAGCGTTACGCATGTAAGTGCAGGCAACGCCTGGAACGTGATTCCCTCCGGCGCGCTCGTCGAGGGAACGTTTCGCGTGTTTTCCGATGAATTAGCGCACATCGTGTCCGATCGGATCGCGCGCATTTGCCGCGGAATCGCCGAGAGCAGCGGAACGCAGATTTCGCTTGACTGGAAGGTCACAACCGCCGCGACGAACAACTCCCCGGAACTGATCCGCTTCGCTTCTGACACGGCGCGCGCACTCGATATCCCAATCGTGGAGGATGTGCAAACCATGGTGGGAGAAGATTTTGCGGAGTATCAGAAAAACATCCCGGGCGTATTCCTGCACTTCGGCGTCGGAGGAGAAAACACGCTCCACCACCCCGCTTTTCTTGCGGATGCAACGCAGCTCTCCCGCGCGGCACAGTATCTTTCCGCGCTCGCGTCCGGAGCACTTGAGCGTCTGAATGCATAAAAGCAGCCAATGCACCGGAGCATGTCCGCTGTGAGTATCCACGAACTTTTTCTTTGCGTACAGGGGATTCACAAATCCCTCATGTTCAGGCATATACCATGACAGTGTTTTTTGCACGCAACAAAAAATCCGCCGACAAAGATCAGGATTGACATTTCCCGGTTTTCATGCAAACTAGAATTATCTCGCAAATCTAGAAACACACACCTAAGGAAAGGAATTTCATATGGATCACTTCACGTTTTATGCGCCTACTTACTTTGCGTTTGGCAAAGGCAGTCAAGAAAAAATCGGAAGCCTTGTTCGAAAATTTGGAGGGTCAAAGGTTCTGCTGCACTACGGGTCCGGATCCGTCAAGCGAAACGGAGTATATGATGCGGCGGTTCAATCGCTCGCAGCGTCCGGGCTTGCGTTTGTCGAACTTGGCGGAGTACAACCCAATCCCCGAAGCAGCCTGGTTTACAAAGGAATCGAGCTTTGCAGGAACGAGAAAGTCGATTTTATTCTTGCCATTGGTGGCGGAAGCGTCATTGATTCAGCAAAAGCAATCGCCGCAGGCGTCGTATATGAGGGTGACTTTTGGGATTATTTCCCGCACAGAAAGAACGTTGAAAAAGCACTGCCGGTCGGCACCGTGCTCACGATCGCCGCGGCCGGGAGTGAAGGCTCTGAGAATTCTGTAATCACCCGCGATGAAGGCATGTTGAAATTCGGCGCCCATGGCGAGGGATTGCGGCCGAAGTTCTCCATACTCAATCCCGAATATACGATGTCGTTGGGTGCCTATCAAACGGCATGCGGCATCACCGATATGTTCATGCATGTCGTTGAGCGGTATTTTACGAATGTCGCGGACGTCGAAACGACGGATCGCCTTTGCGAAGGGCTTATGAAGGCAATCGTTGAAGAAGCGCCCAAGGTAATGGCGAATCCTCTGGATTATCAGGCCCGTGCGAACATCATGTGGGCTGGAATGGTTGCCCATAATAACATTTGCGGAGTCGGACGTGTCAACGATTGGGCAAGTCACGGATTGCAGCAGGAGTTGGGCGCATTCAACGACAGTGCACACGGTGCGGGACTTGCGGTGGTTGCCCCTGCCTGGATGAACTATGTCGTCGATCATGATCTGCTGCGTTCCGCTCAGTTCGCCGTCAGAGTCTGGGGCTGCGATATGAATTTTGCCGATCCAAAGATCACCGCACTGGAAGGAATCGCACGGTTCAGAAGTTTCCTTGACATGCTGGGCATGCCGCGAACTTTAAATGATCTAGGCATCCATAAGGAAGATATCCCTGTGCTCGTCGAGCATGCCAAACTCTGCTGTCCCGGAGAATTGATCTTCGGCAATTATGTGAAACTGTATGCGGATGATATTCGTAAGATCTACGAATCTTTGTGTGAATAGCGACTGCTTTCCTCCGCTCCGGTCATTTCGCACGACACGATGCGATCGCGGGTTTTCCTCTCGCCTTGACATAAAAACCGATAGCGGCTGCCGTTGAGAGCGGTTTGGCGTGTCGCTGGCGTGAAATATCGCTCAAATTGGGCTCTTTTGTCTCTTTCGCAAATGATTTGATTGACAGACTATGAAATATGCGATACAGTGACACCTGTGAGTGTATTTTTTACACCACGCAATATTTTAAACGAGGTATTCGATGTACAACGACAAGACCATCATCTGCAAAGACTGCGGACAAGAATTCACCTTTACTGCCAACGAGCAAGAATTTTTCGCTGAAAAAGGCTTCACGAACGAACCGCAGCGTTGCAAATCCTGCCGTGTTGCTCGCAAGGGCGCACCCAGAGGCGGCTCACGCGACGGCGGATACCGCGACAACGCGCCGCGTCAGATGTATGACGCAGTGTGCTCGGAATGTGGAAGAGCCTGTCAGGTTCCTTTCCAACCCCGTACTGACCGACCGATCCTGTGCAGCGATTGCTTCAGAAGCAACAGGTAATTTCGAGGGCACATCCTTAACCGGATGTGCCTTTTCAAATTCAGCTCTCCGCCAAGCGTGGGGGTAGCGCAATAGACTAACAGAAACAGCTCTCCGTCTACCGTTGGGGTGGGCACCTGCTCCGATGCGTGCCGGATGAACGAGAGCGATAAAGCCGGCGTGTGCATCTGATGCATCAAATGGTTGATCTGGCGGTTGACAATCTGTCCGCATTGGGTTACTCTTAACTGGATCAGTCGGCATGAAGCTGGCCTCGGGAAGAAACTCCTTTTTCTTACGGTTTATAAATCCGTGAGCGATGCTTATGAAGAGCATGCGACTTTCAGAAGAAAGTTGTATGCTTTTTTATGAGTTCACTGTTCAAAATTAGATCGATCATCATCGGAGGATAATTGTATGGCATGTTTTCTTGTCCCCGCAACCGAAGCGGTTGTCGTCACCATCGCGACGCAGATTTTGCTCGCACACGAAGCAAAAATGCTTCCGAAATTCAAGCGCGAAGTGAGCGCGGCTTCCAGCAGCGTAGAGGAGAAAATTCCCTTCTCAAAAAAACTACGCTGGCTGTCCAATCTACTCTGGGGCGGCTCGTTCCTGCTCGCGTTTGAGCACGTTTGGCACGGCGAGGTCGTCCCGTGGTTCCCATTCCTGAGCGCCGCGAGCAATCCTGCGGATGCGTCTGTCATGCTGCATGAGATGTCCACCGTCGGCGTAACGATGGCTGTTTTAGTCACCGCCGTCTGGGTGGGTATGATTCTCGTCTCCAGAGCGGTGGAAAAGCGCCCGCTCCAGCCCGCCCTCACCGTCAAGTAGGGGAAAATCGTGACTCTATTAACGACCGTTTTTGCCGCAATCCTCTGCACCGTTCTCTGGTACAAAAAAGCGCCGCATGACGACATGAAGCTCGGCATGCTCTGTCTTATGTATTGGGGGGCTTCGATCATGTGGTTCGTCGATGCTATCTTTGAATACGCCGCGTTGAAAGCCGCGTATTTCACGCCCGCGCTGGAAGACATGGTCAACGATCTGTACCTTGGTCTCTCCGTCGTTGCGCTGGGGCTGATCGTTTGGCTCGTCGTGCTGCTGATCATGGATCCGAAGGGCGTTGTAAAAGCGTATTTTGCGAAGAAAAAATAAGAAGTGCAACAGGATTCCGCCGAACGATTTGTCCGGCGGAATTCTGCTTTTTAAAAATCGGAGGAACAATGTTTACAACGCTTGAAGAATGCATTGCCGCATGGGAACAGGCGGGTCAACATGGCGATGCGCGGGAACGAATCGAACGCAACGCGCGTTGGATTCCTTACTACGCCTATCTTGCAAGCCAGCGAGACGAGTCCGCTGCCACAATTGACCCGCATGCCGAAGAGGTGACGGACTATCTATTCGATCGCGGTTTGCTCACGCCGGATTCCAGCGTGCTGGATATCGGCTCCGGAACGGGAAGCTTTGCGCACGCGTTTGCAAAGCGTTGCAAGGCGGTCACCGCGCTGGAGATGGATGCGGTCTCTCAGCATGTTTGCCAAGCGCAGGCGGAGCAGATGGGGATATCCAACATCTCCCAACAAACCGAAATGTGGGAGACCTATCGATCCGATCATCGGTTTGACTTTGTCTTTAGTTCAATGTGTCCCGCAATCTGCAACTATTCTGAACTTCAAAAGTATGAGTCCCTATCCAACCATGCGTGCGGCATCCTCGCCGTCACGCGTGGGAGCTATGACCTGCACCGCAAACGGCTGATGCAATTGTTAGGCGTACATCCTACGGGTGGCATGACAACCGAGGCGCTCTGGTATTACGAAGCGCTCTACTTAGCCGGAAAACAGCCGGACGTTCGCTGTTGGTCGCGGCATTTTGCCTACACACTCCCCATGGAGGAGGTTCTGTTCCGAAACGAACGTTATTTTGAAATTTTCGGCATCGCGGCGGCAGATTCCCGCCCGATCCTGACCCAGTATTTTCAATCCATCGCTACAAATGGACAAGTAAACGACGAAACGCTGCTCAATACCGCGCTCGTCACCTGGCGTGTGGAATAGACTTTCTTAACGCGTGATACGGTACCGTTGGTTTAAAATCCATACAGTCCGTGTGCCGATATTCTCGCCTCGTTTTGCCGCACGTCCCCTCGGAATCAGTTCTGATCCGGCAGGAATCAAAGCCACGCGAGGCTTTCTCTCTGCCTTGATGGGATTGTTTCCCATGCCGCGAAAAAAATCGGGAAGCGCCTGCCGTCTCGTCACAAAAACGTCAATCCTCTTTCCTCTCAAGCTGTTTCTTAAGCTTTCTTCACTTTTAAAAACCACCCCATCATCGATACGCAAAGCCCGCCGAAGTCGATCGACGGGCTTGCTTAGGAGGTAAAGGCACTGTTCAAAGAAAGCAAATGCCCTTTTCTGCCAAAGTTCGCCGTGTTCCCGTTCGGCAATCTTTGACAAGACCTATCATTTTCCTGTATCCGGGAAACGCACACATTACCAGCGCTGAATCAAGGGAAACAGTTCTTCAAATAACTGCTCCCGATTCTGCGGCATGATCATGTAAAGCTTCGCTTTTTTGTGCGCTCGCACTTCGTTGAGAAACGGCACATCAAAGCGCGCCTTGACCGCGGCAATCACCGGTGTGTCGCCATCCAGCGCTGCCATGACCGCACGGGTGAAGTCCTCCGCCTTTGCTTCCATAAACCCCAGCTCATCCATTACGATGATCCCATCGGGTTTTGCATGAAGGTAGGAGACCCCAAGCGTATTGAACACATCGAGATTGATGTTGTGAATCCGCCGATCACAGGTACCGATCAAGTTTCTCTCTTCGTACACGCGCTCGGTAGTCCCCGCCGGATGGATATAGACCGGGTGAAAGCCGTTCTCATCCGGCTCAAGTTTTTTTGTGATAAATCCGTAAAGCGGATGTATGCTTTGCGAAAGCAGCCGCTGAATCAGCGTGCTCTTGCCAACCCCAACCTCGCCGCAGATCAGGATGTGTTTTCGCTCGATCATACGCTTCCCTCCGTTTGCTTCGCGCGATGCAAAATCAGCTCCGCCGCGATGCTGATGGCAATCTCCGCCGGTGTTTCTGCGAGAATTGGAAGCCCAATCGGCGCATGGATGCGGCAGAGCTCCGTTTCCGGAATGCCTGCCTCCAGCAATCGCTTGTTGGTCGTCGCGATCTTGCTGCGGCTGCCAATCACGCCGACATAGCTCGCCCGTGTGAGCAGCGCCTGCCGAAGCACCTCAAAATCCGCCTGATGTCCGCGCGTCATGATCACGACGTAGTCATCCGGCGTAATGGATACGCTCTCGCCAAGTGCTGAAAACGAGCCGACAATCGTATGCGCGGCTTCCGGAAAGAGCTCTTTTCTGGCAAAGTCCGGCCGGTCTTCAAAGACAATCGGCGCAAACCCGATATGCGCCAGAACAGGCACCAACTCCTGCGCCACATGCCCACCGCCGAAGAGATAGACATGCCCCGCCGTCGTCAGCGGTTCTACATAGTAGCTCGGCTCGCCTTTCTTGAGCATCGCGCGCGGGCGCACGAGCGGAAGGATCTCCCACTCATCCGTTGAATCATCCATATATGTGAGTCCGTCTTCGCGCGAGTAAAGCCCCATCCGGCGCACACAGCCTTCGCAAATCTGCGTCACAAGCCAGGTGTTTCTTCTCTGCGTAAACAGTTTTGTGATTGCGCAAAAGAGTTCAATCGCCCGTTCGTCCCCGCCGTTGAAAAACTGGAAATACACGACCACCTGCCCTCCGCAGATCATGCCGATGTCGGCCGTCTGGTTTGGAGAGAGGTTAAAGCCGTGCGTGAAGGTTGTTTGTTCCAATAACGCCTGTTTGGCGAGTTTGATGCTTTCAAATTCCACGGCACCGCCGCCGACGGTTCCAAGCGTGGAACCGTCGGCAAACACCGCCATCTTCGCGCCGCTTCCGCGCGGTGTAGAACCCGAACTTGCGATGATCGTACAAAGAACAAGGTTCTCGCCGCGTGTGAGCGTGTCGCATATTTGTTGAAATAGATGCTCCATCGATGTGTGCTTTAAGCGGCGGGTTTGAGTGCCTGCTGCACGGTGATGGAGTTTGCAACCAGCGCATCATACTGCGCCTGCGTCAGCTCGCTGTGATAGAAGAGCTTGAAGTATTCTGCAACCTCGGTGTAGAGATCGTACTGTGCTGTGTCAGGATAGAGCAGTTGACTCATCCACATCATGCCAAGGTAGCGCTGCACGCTCGGCGGGAAGCCCATCCAGTTATAAGGCCCCATCGGCACTTCGTAATAGGTTCCGTTCTTGATCGCGTTGACCTGCTGCCAGGCGGGATCACTGCCCACGGTGGCGTAGATGCTGCCCGGGGCAAAGAGGATTACATCCGGGTTCCAAAGCAGGATCTGCTCCAAGTCGACCTCGTTGCCGCTGCCTTTGCTGGAAGGTTCGGCAACCTCCGCGAGATTGTTTGCCAGCTGATCGATCACTTCCGCATGATAGCTTCCCTTTGCAATCACGTTCAGGCCCGTATCACCGAGGCAATAGATCAGGTTCGCTTTTTCAGCCGTGTTTGCAATCTCTGTCGTGCGCGCATATACATTCGCGCAATAGTCCGAAAGAACCTTCGCTTCTGCCGGCATATTCAGCAATTCGCCCAATTTCGTATACGCATCCGCCATGGTCGCGGTTGTCGCGGTGATGTGCACAAACGGAATCCCCGTCTGCTGCTGCAAGGCATCCAAATCCGCAACGATCGTCTCCTTCGGTTCACCGACGTCGATGACAACCTGCGCGCCGCTGGCAAGCAGGGTTTCGAGATTCAGTTCACCCTTGCCGCCATAGAGCTGACCGAGTTCAGGCAGGTTGTAATACTCGGTTGAAAGGTATTGCTCCGCGGTCGAGTCCCACTTGGATGCGACTCCAACCAGCTTATCCGGGCAGAGCGCAAAGAGCACGATCTGCGCGAGCGGGCCGGAGATGGCAACCTTCGTGATATCCGCGGGCAGTTCGACCACGCGGCCGACGGAGTCCGTGAACTGTACCGTAGTCGGCGCGGGCGCTTCGGTTGCAACAGGTGCTTCGGTTGCGACGGGTGCTTCGGTTGCCGCAACTTCTGCGGGTTTTGCCGCGCAGGCAAACATCGAAACGCACATCATCAGCGCCATAAGGGATAACAATGCTTTTTTCATGAGAATTCCTCCTTCTTTATTTGGAAACGGGATAAACCCCGAAATCCGCTAAACGCAAGAATATTGTTTTGGTATGTCGCCTACATCAACGGCTATGATTCCAAGAGTTCGAGTCGCCGGCAAAAAATATGGAAATACATCCGAATCCGTCGCGCGGAGCAGTCGCTTCACCGTATCCTGCGCGAGGTCCGCTTCGTCATCATCCTGCCGATACGTTTCAAAAAACAACATCGCATCGTCAATCGAGCGAAACGGCTGCCCCATTTCAAGCGGGAATGTCTCGGCTCGACAGGGGATTTGGAGCGCTTCGAGTTCGGCTAGAGTCTGCTGAAACGTAAATCGTTTGAGCGGCATCTCTCCGGGCGTGAAGCGATGGTTATGCCAGTTCTTCTTCACCAGGAACACCGTTCCGGTGCACTGCGCTTTTGCCGCGCGAAGCGTTTCTTCCAGCCGCCCGAAAAAGCAAAATAACATTGCGTCGTATTTCTGCTCCGGTTCCATCAAAAACAGGTCGCCCGCAACAACATCGATATTCTGAATCGTTCCTGCGGCGATGTTGTCGCGTAGGATTGCGAGCGCTTCTTTGCTTGCGTCGACCGCACTCACCCGCGCGCAATGCCGCGCAAGCGCGAGGCTCGTAAACCCAAGCCCGCATCCCGCGTCGCAGACATGCGCTTTTGCCGAAAGATGCGGTAGAATCCGGGCAACAATCGCGTCGTCATACTTCGTATATTCGGCGGCATCCACCCGGAAACGGATGGAATCAGGCGACCAGAGATACATTCCCGCTCCTTCCTTTCCCCGTTGTAGCAGATGAAAGTGATTATCTTGCCGAGGGCTTCATCACAGGGGAAATCAATGTGCCCTGCACCGTATCGATCAGGCATACATCTACGCCGTAGAGTCTCTCAATCAGTGACGCGTCAATCACTTCGTTGGGGGTGCCAAACGCCGCAATCGTTCCGTCGAGCAGCGCAAGCGCCCGATCCGCATACCAAATTGCGTGCTGCGGGTTATGGGTGGAAAGCAGGATTGTATAACCATCGTTCGCGAGTTTTCGAACTTGTTGCAGAACGAGAGATTGGTTTCCATAGTCGAGGCTCGCCGTGGGTTCGTCCATGAGCAGCGTCCTTGCGTTTTGCGCCAACGCGCGCGCGATCAGCACCATCTGTTGCTCTCCGCCGGAGAGCTTCGCGAAATTATGATAGGCCAGGTGGGAAATGCCGAGTCGATCCAGCGCCGCATTTGCCGCATCCAGCTCCTTTTGTTTGGGGACACCCATCGTCGAAACCTGATGTGTCGTTCCCATCAGCACCATATCCTGCACGGAATAACGAAATGCCATGCCGTGCGTCTGCGGAATATATGCGATCTTATGTGCCAAATCGCGTGCACTCATCGTATGCGCGTCTACCCCATCGATCAGGATTGTTCCTCGATAGCGCGGTTGCAGGCCGAGCATACAGCGAAACAACGTCGTTTTCCCGACTCCGTTCGGGCCGAGCACCGCAAGCAGCTGCCCTTCCTCCGCACTGAGTGTAATGTCTCTGAGAACATCGCGAAGTGAGTAAGCAAAGCTCAGGTTCCGAATCTCGATACTCATATCGTTTTCTCCTGCTTTGCGATGAGGTATATGAAGAACGGAGCGCCGATGAATGCGGTGAGAATCCCGATCGGTATTTCAACCGCAAGCAAATTTCGGGAAACGTTGTCCACGATCAACAGAAACGTTGCACCTAAAATCATGCTTGCCGGCAGAAGATAGCGATAATTATTGCCCACCAGTTTCCGGCTCAGATGCGGAATCACCAACCCCACCCAGCCAATCATTCCGCTGACGGAAACGCTCGCCGCCGTGATCAACGTTGCGCAAAGAATTACGATCAATCGCAGGCGGTTTGTGTTTACTCCGAGCGTGCGGGCTTCATCGTCCCCCAGCGTGAGAATGTTGATCTGCCATCGAATCAGCAATAGCGGTATCATTCCCAACGCCATCGGAACGGCGACAAACACGACCTGCGCAAGTTTTGAGCCGGAGAGGCTGCCCATCATCCAATAGGTGATGGCGGGAAGTTGATTGGATGGATCTGCCACGAGCTTGATATAGGAGGTTCCCGCCGTGAAGAGCGACCCCACCATAATTCCCGCGAGGATCAGGTTGACAACCCTGAGCCCCGGCGCACGCTCGGCGATGAGATATACCGCCATGACCGTCACCAAGCTCGACGAAAACGCGGCAAGCGTAATGATTTGGGTTGAACCGCCAAGCAGGATCGCCAAAGCCGCGCCAAACGCTGCCCCGCTGGATGCGCCGAGAATATCCGGCGATGCCATCGGGTTTTGAAACACGCCTTGATAGGAAGCCCCCGCCGTTGAGAGCGCACACCCTACGAACGAGGCCATGACGATGCGGGGCAAACGGATGTTGACCACAACCGTCTCCATCTCCGATGTCCATGTTTGCCGGATCGGGATGAGTTTATGGAAAAGAATCCGAATCACTTCTTTTACCGGAACGCCGTATCTTCCAATGGAGAAAGAAAACAGAAAAAAAGCAAGAAACAACGCGCACATCACAAAAAGGTGAACCATCTGCCCCGCATGCATTGGTTCAGTTCTGCCTGCCTCTTTGGAAAGTTTTGTACTCGTCACTCGTTCCTCATTCTGGTTGCAGATCTGTATCGGGTTATCATTCACTATTCTTTCAAAAGAATAACGCGATTTCATTATAGTTCTATTCCATCGTCTTGTCCACTCAGAATCCGGATTTCAGCATCGCTGAACGATTCTGTGATCCCGGTAAAAAAACTGCTGCAAAATGGCGCGATGGTTTTGACATGTTTCAATGTAAAAGCTGCTGCTGCAAAACACCGCATTGATTTTGACATGTTTCAACGCAAAAAACGCCCTGTGTGTCTTCATCACAAAGCCATCTGTCAATATTCCTTTTGGCATGATATGATTCCTGTAAAAGGAGGTGTGTTTCAAATGAAACTCAGCGCAAGAAATCAATTTAAGGGGACGATTACCAGCATCCAGACCGGAGCGGTCAACAGCATCATAACCCTCGACATTGGCGGAGGTAATGTTGTAACGTCTACGATTTCCATCAACGCCGTGGAGGAACTCGGGCTAAAAGCGGGTATGGAGGCTTATGCCGTCATCAAGGCGACTTCCGTCATGATTGGTGTCGATGACAATGCGTGATTCCTTTCCCCGTTTCAAGATCCATCAGAGAGTGATCCGCTCTTTGCGGTAACAGTGTATTGGTATGGTTCTTTGCCTGCCAACGATTTAGTAACCGAGTGATCGATCGATGGTGCTCCCGTCTATTGCGTTTATCGTCAGTAGCGAATCATATTTCGTAAACATATGCGTATCCCCTTTTTCATTCGTTATGCTGATGCTTCCGAAAAAGTCCCAAACCGGAACCAATAGCCCTTGATCGCGTGTATTGGGCTCTGTGATTCGCGCAAGGCCAAACTGAATCTCGGAGATATGGACGACAGCACTCACAATATCGCCTGATTCATCCATCCAAGCATAGTTTGCCGGGAGCATCGTTGATAGAACGGATTGAATGTCCTGAAACGGCAGCAGCTTCGCATGTTCGGTAACCGATTCCACAACCTCATATGGAGATCTATACAGAAAGCTTATGACTCCGGTCTCATCCACAATCAACTCCAGCTTTTCATATTCCCAAGGCTCCGCATACTGCTCCTCATCGGGAACGCCTGTGCCGTCATGCTTTGTGATCGTGATTGGCACTCCGCCATAGCTTCTGGAGTATTGAATTTTGTATGCCCATTTGAAATCTTCCGCGTTCTCCGAACGAAAGGTCTTGCCCGGCCACATCGAGCCGCTTGATTGTGCGCTATCCGGCATGACGACATAGCACACGCTCACGCAAGCCATATCTTTTATCCCCAGCGTTTCCAGTGCACGATCCGCAGTGCTCAGCGCTTCGTCTTTTGCGAGAGTAAAGCGCGCCGGGACTTTGGGCGATTCTGGATCACTCAACTCATAATAGGGAGCGGTGTTGTTAAACGTCATGCCATCCATTGTTTTCGCTTTCACATAGACGGCTCGCACGATATTGGGCAATGGATATGAATTTCTGATCGTAAAATAGACATCCGTATCGTCTTGTTTCGCAACTCCTTCGATTCGCTGTGCGCTACTATTGTTGGCGTCTTTGGGAGTCTCCAGTTTCTTGCTGGCTAAGAGTAACACAGGCGTGTCCGTTGCGGATAGTAGCGCTTTTTCATAAGAATCAATGATTTCATTCAAGCGCTCAACGCTGCCGCTGTCTTCACCATCCACGTTAATTGGAATGGATCCATCCCGCATGCCATAATACTCCATCAGCTTTTCTTCGATTTGTTCCTTCGTCATGGAAATGGGAATCGTATACAACGGATCATCCCCAAGAAAGAGCCCAATCATGAGGTCAGCTTCCTTTTGCGTGAACAGATGCTTTTTCACCCGAATGATAGGAACCGAATCGGACGCTGGTACTATGATGTTCGCATCGATGTTAAACGCAGTCTTCCCATCTTTCGAAACAAATGACTCCTTGAGTCCACTTGGGACACTTAGCTTCCGGGTTAACGTCCGAGGCAATGTCTCGTCCATATCCTCAACTTCGATCGCAGACAAGACCATTCGATCCATATCTTTCTCTACAATGATTTCGTGATCGGGCATTGGCTGGCAAGCCGTCAAAATCGACGCAAAAAGCAGCGCCATACCAAGTGAAATCCTCGTTCTCATCAGGACTATCTCCTTCCATTATGCCCGTTTCTCTTATGATCGACAGTAAAATCAGTAGCCGAGTTTCCTGTCGATGATGCTCCCGTCCACGGCGTTGATGGTCAAGAGCGTCTCATACCCGTCATAACCGATCGGATATCCGTTGCCCTCGTCATAAACCCCAAAGAAATCCCAGGCCGGAACCAGCAAGCCATACGCGTTGTTGTTCTGCTCGGTGACGCGGGTTAAACCAAGCCGGATGCTGGTAATGCGGATGGCGGCGCTCTCCGTTTCGTCGTTGCCTGGATCGCTGTATTTTACCAGAATCATATTTTCAAATAGTTTCTTGATTTGCTCAAACGGCAGCAGCGTCGCTTTTTCATTCAGAATTTCGGTAACCGTGGATGGTCCGTCCCACATGTACGCATAGATGCCATCGTCGTCCACAAAAATTCTCAGTTTCTCATACAACCAGCCTTCGGAGTAATTGCCGGAATTCTCTGGCGGCCAAGAAGAAATGTCATTTGTATAGGTAACGCTCACGCCGTTGACGTTTCTCGTATACATAAACTCATACACGCCCTTGCAGCCATCCTTTTTGTTGCCTTCGTATAAAGGAGCAATCCGCTTGCCTGCGCAGCTAAAGTCGGTCAGCCCCAGCGTCGAGATTGCTTGATCCGCCTTTGCCTGCGCCTCCTGCTGGCTCATTTGGGGTGTTGCGAGCGTAATGTCCCGCGTCTGGCCGTAGGAAACGGTTACCCCCGTACCCAAGACGGACTGATGCGCAAACTCCGCCCTGCAGAAGACGTCCCTGATATAATCGGAGCCTATCCCGCGACCGCTTTGCGTAGAGTTGGTCACAAACAGATCCGATACCGTCTCGTTGTTCAGCACGCAAAGAATCCGCGCAATTCCTTCCATGCCGGATGAGTTAATCGAGAAATTCAGCGCTATCGGCGTCGCCTGCTCCGGCGCGGAAGCAACCTGCGCCATGACCTCTTGAATCGCTGCGTCTAATTCTTCAGGCGAGTCGTATTTATCCAGTTTGCCAGTGTCGCGCAGTTCTAAGAGCTGGTCGAGCGTATGCTGATAGAAAAACCGTGGCATCGGCGCGTCCTCGTCCACCGGCGCCGCGCCCTGACAAACGGCGTTATAAATATTCTCCACGTCCGAATCGGTAAAGTTCCTGCCTGCGATGCGCGCAATGGGCAAAAAGTCCACATCCGGCGTGATAACCTCCGCATCCACGCTGACTTTCACTCTTCCGTTGGTATCCGTGGCTTCATAGACGTAGTTTCCGTCCGGTATGCCCAGCGCGCTGGATAGTGTCCCGCTCTCATCGGAGCTCGCTTGTTCCATCATGCGCTCCGTGTCTTTCTCCACAACGAACACCTGAGCCGGTGTCGGTTGACAGGCGGTAAAAAGAACCATACTCAAAAACGCCATCGTAAGCGAGAGTTTCTTTATCATCGTGAGATTTCCTTCCATTTCTAGGCCTTGTTCAGGTTCTTAATGTGAAATTCCCCCTGCATTTGCAGACCTTGTTCAGGTTCTTAATCAGTACGCCCAGATCCCTTGGATTTGATTGCCTGAATCGTAATGCGGTGAAGCGTATTACAGTTCTTTCCAAGCATGCTTGTGTGCTCAGCGTCAGGCTGTCGTATTAGAGTGTGTTTCTAAAATGCGGCGAGTACAAGCCGAGTGAATTTTTTGCCGATTTGAGAAGCAAAACCGCAGGAATAGCAGCGCTATTTCAAAATTGAAGTGACGAAAAAGCGGTGAAAAAGGCACCGGCTCTGTGCCGTCGTGCTTTTAAAACACACTCTAGTAACCCATCCCTCTGTCGATGATAGAACCATCGATCGCGTTAATGGTTAAGAGGCAATGATACCCATCCCGACCATATGTCAAACTACCGTTCTCATTGCTTTGCGTAAGCGTTCCCATAAAATCCCATGCCGGGACGAGCAATCCAAAGTTGCTTTCTCCCTGCTCAAAGATCCGGCAAAGGCCAAGCTCCACCCTTTCGATGTGTATGTCCGTTTTTTTGTCCGAGTCGATCGAAGCGTATTTTGTCTGAATCATATGCGCAAAGACTTTTGCAATATCGGAAAATGGCAGCACTGTTGTTTGCTCGCTTACCGTTTCCTCAATTTGATACGGGTCGTTGATCAGAAGACATGCCACACCGGCATCGTCGACAAAAACGCGAATATGCTCATACCCCCACGGCCTTGCCATGCTGTTGGGATCCTCCGGCGGAGCCGCGCAGACATCATTGGTAAAGGTGGTGTTCACGCCGTTTACGGTACGCGTAAAAATAAACTCGTACACTCCGGTAAAGCGGTTGCCTTCACGCGCATCCTCCATCGGGGCCAGCCTGCTCCCACTACAGCTCATATCGGAATATCCCATCGCGTTGACCGTCTCATTTGCAATTCGCTGCGCTTCCTCCTTACGAATGGCAGGAGGGATTATCGTCTGGGTTGTGTCGCTGTACATACCGGCTATATAGTACGGATTTGTCGCCATGATCTGCGCGTGGTAGTGTGCATCCTTCTGAACGTCTCGGACATATTCTATGGTTACGCTGCTTTCCTGATTCATGGCATCTAAATCGGAGAGGGCAACGCGATCTGGCGTGCTTAAAATGCGTGCGGTGGTCATATAGCTGTCAACGGCGTGGAAGGTAAAATCCGGGTTGATCGCTTCCGGTTCATCCGGCGCTCCTTGAATCGTGTCCATGAGTTCTGAAATGGCGGCATCCAGCTCCTCGGCCGAATCGTATTTGTCCAAGTTTCCTTCCTGTCGCATGGATGTCAGACGTTCCAATGTCACTTGATAATAGGACTTCCATAAAACATCCCCGTCCACCGCCGTGTTCCCGTTGCAAACAGCATAAAAGACGTTTTTCATGTCTTGCTCTGTCAGCGTATGTCGGCTTACCCGCACGATTGGAAGATCATCTGTCTTGGGCAGAATCACATCTGCATCTGCTGAGATCTGTACGTTGCCATCTGCGGAGCTCGCTTCAAAAGCATAGTGTTCAGGTGCCCCGATCCGATCGGAAAGGCGCATTTCGGTCTCGCCAGACTGCGACCGTTCAATCAATCTGGTGTCGTCCTTGGGAGTTACGATCTCTGTTTCCGGCGTCGGTTGACATCCGGTAAGAATACATAGCGTGCATATCGCTAGTATGATCGATTCTTTTCTTTTCAACCCGGCATCTCCTTTCCTGTGATGGAGACATTTTTTCATATTTGGTAAGTAAAGTTGTCAGCAACTTGTAAATTAGTTGTCAATCTCACACCAAATGAGCTTGACAGAAGTTCCGCATCCAACCGAACTATGAATGACCAATTGCACGTTATGGGCTTCTGAAATCCGCTTTACAAGCGCGAGCCCGAGTCCGACACCCCCGTTTTTCTTGCTTCTGGAGCGATCTGTCATGTAAAACGGCTCCGTGATGCGGGGGATCTCTTCTTCGGAAATACCCCGACCAAAATCCTTTACTTCGATCGTGTTGCCATATGCGGAAAGCTCAATTTGCGACCCTGTCTCGCTTGCTCGTTTCGCATTCTCAAGCAGATTGATCATTGCAGAGCGCATCAGGTCGGCATCCATGGGCAGCGCAATTATAGTGCATTTGGTCATAAGCGTAATCTTCTTTTCAGCAAGAGAGGTTTCCATCAATTCCCTTACGGAATCAAACAGCTCGGAAACGTTCGTAAGCTTTGTTTCAATGCTGCCTTCCAGCATGGTCAGGGTGACAAGTTTGTTGGATAATCGTTCCAACCATGCACACTGCTCATAAATTCTTTCCAAGCAGTGTCGCTGATCTTTTTCGGAGATCGTACGCGAAAGCAAGGTTTCCGACCGGGCCAGTATGGAGGTGACGGGTGTTCTCATTTCGTGGGATAACCCGCTGATGAACAAGCGCTGGCGGGATGCCGTCTCATTTAGCTCTGTCATTTTCTCCGATATCGCCGACGCCATCCGATTGAATTGATCCGAAAGCGCGGCAATCTCGTCGTTTCCTCTGACAGGGATGCGGTCTGAATAACTGCCTGCCGCAATCTTCGCTGCTCCGGCTTCGAGCGCGACCACAGTTTTCAGCGAGCGTCTCACAAAAAAGAACGCAAGCACAGCGGCGAGCGCAACAATACCCACGCCCACAGCCGCACATTTTGTCCCCATCGCGCGTATCCCGTCCATGTCCGCTGTGGTATTTCGTACGAGTGAAAGCGTATACGCCTCATCCACAATGATAAAATCTGCGGCGGCAAGCAAATAGTCTTGCCCTGTTACGCGACAGAGTGTATAGCGAACCGGTGATTCAAAGCGTGAGACCGACACTTCAGAATATCCCTTCGTTGAAAGTGCCTTGTCCACATCGATACCTGTATTATTGCTCAGAACCTGCCCGCCTTTTGTCAGCGCAAATTCATACGATCCAACCGTATGATTGAGTCGGTTGCGTAATTCGCTTTGCATGACCAGATCGTCCACATCAAGCGGATAGGCGGTACTGGAAAACTCGTAATAGAACGCCGCAAGATCTTCCATGCCGGCTGAAACGAGATCCGATTCGGTTTCGCGCCAGATAAAGCCGAGAATCAGCAACGTGCTGATCAATACACCTCCGGCCGTGATCAGCGCCGTAATCAGCATGAGTTTTGTGCGAAGTTTCATGATAGCTTCTCCACCAGTCGATATCCAACTTTAGGAATCGTGACAATTGCCTTGTTTAAGCCCAGCTTGCGTCGCAGATTGGAAATGTGCATGTCCACCGTGCGCGTTGTACCCATATAATCATATCCCCATATCTCCATGAGCAAGCGTTCTCTGCTGAGCGTGCAGTTTCTATGGCGCAGTAATGTTAGGAGAAGATCATATTCCATCGGTTGCAACTCCACGGGTGCTTCATCCAGCGTCACCGTTCTTGTTTCAATATTGACTGTGACATTTTGAAATTGGAGCGATTTGTTCAGCTTACCCGTTCGCTCCAATATCTTTTCGATTCTTACGAGAAGCTCCAGCATCTCAAATGGCTTGGCAAGATAGTCCTCCGCGCCATCGCGAAGACCTTTTATTTTCGATCCGACATCCGACTTCGCGGTTAAAAAAAGCACGGGGATATAGTGCTTTTGCATGTGCTCCAAGAGTGCAAAACCGTCAAGCCCCGGTAGCATGATATCGAGTATGGCAAGATCAAAAGAGTTGTCGCTCGATAGATATTCCGCCGCTTCCCGGCCGTCATCTAAAGTAACACAAGCGTAGCCGGAATATTCGAGATTCATGCGTATCACGTCGGATATATCACTGTCATCTTCTACAAGCAGTATTCGATTCGGCATACGACAGCCCCCAATTGCACAACTTTTAACTTTATCTTATCATAGCATTACAGTGCCTCCTAGCGTTCGAATGCGGTATTTATGTAATTTAGTTGTAAATATTCATTCAAGCTGCAAATGAACACTTACGTTATGCAAGCAATGAAAAACATATCAAACTTCTTCTGTTGCCTAAACCGCTCGAAGCAGAATCACTGGGCAGGTGATTTTGTTTGTAACATGCCAAGTCGGAATGTATTCCCCAATACCACTATGATTCTGCACAACGATCCGATCGTCATCTTCATCCAAAGCAAAAGCCCATCGGCAAAACTTGTCGATGGGCTTTTCTAAACGGTTTGATTGCAGAGTGTGTTTGTCGAATCATGCGGTTTGCGCGCGGCGTTTGTTTGATTCTCTTACAAGACCCTCGTGCGCGTGATTAAGGTTTAAGGTAACAGCGTCCAGCCCCGCATGATTTTTTTAGACGTACGATTCGATCAACCGGTTCATCAAGGTCGGGTCCGTCTGTCTTTCCAGCAAGGGAGTCCCCTGCCGCAAGACTGCATTCTTCTGGTGATAGGTGCTCTTTTCCGCGCGGTATAGAATCCCAAGCGGAATCTTTTCATCGAATTCCATCGCCTTTTGCATCGCGGCGGGCTTGTTCTGCGCGTCATGGGTATCATCCAGCTCGTAGACGCGCTCATTATACCACCCAAATGTATTCGTTTTATTAAAACTGACGCAGGGCTGCAGGATATCCACCAGCGCATAGCCTTTGTATTCAATCGCTTGCTTCATGAGTGAGACAAGCTGTGCCTTATGCCCCGTGAACCCGCGCGCGACAAACCCCGCCCCGCACGCAATCGCGAGCAGTACCGGGTTGAGCGGCTCATTGAGATTTCCGTCCGTTTGTACGGGGGTCACAAATCCAATTCCCGAGGTCGGCGACGCCTGCCCCTTGGTCAGACCGTAAACCTGGTTGTCGTGCACAAAATGCGTGATGTCGACGTTTCTGCGGATGTTGTGCACAAAGTGGTTTCCGCCCTCGCCGTAGGAGTCCCCGTCGCCTGTGTTCACAACCACCGTCAACGCTTCGTTGGCGATTTTTGCCGCGATTGCGGCGGGGAGCGAGCGCCCGTGCAGCCCGCAAAACGCGTTTGTGTTGAGGTATTGCGGCGTCTTTGCCGCCTGACCGATTCCGGCCGCAAGCAGAACCTGTGAGGGTTCTTTGCCCAGCTGTTCGAGCGCGGTTTTCAAGCACTCGAGAATCACGAAGTTCCCGCAACCCGGACACCAGGCTGTTTCATTGGTGCAAAAAACTTCCGTACTCATCTGCTTTCCTCCTTCTGAACGCGATCTACAATTTCCTCCGCGGAAATCTGTCTGCCGTCATATTTTAGGATGCTGCCCGTGCAGGCAATCCCCGTTTGTTCGCGAATCAGTCCGGCCAGTTGACCCGTTGCGTTCTGTTCTACGTTTACAATGCGTGTTGCCTTTGATGTTTTCTCCACCAACAGTTTTTGCGGTAGCGGGTAGACGTCTCCAAACACCAGCGCGGCAAAGCGCCCTTTTCCGCCTTGGTTGAGCAGCTCGATCGCCTCCGCGATCGGGCCCCACGTCGAGCCCCAGCCGAGCAACAGCGTATCAAACCCGTCCGACCCGATGAACTCCGGCTCCTGCAGCTCCTGTCGGATTCCTTCCAGCTTTTTCATGCGCTTGTCCATCATCTTTGTGCGCACCTCGGCGGATTCCGTGATCCAGCCGCGCTCGTCGTGCTCGTCGCTATCGGCAGAGACAAGATGCTTGGTCTTGCCCGGAATCAAACGCGGAGAAATCCCGCTCTCGCAATAGCGATAACGCAGATATTCGCCGTCTCCGTCGTATTTCTGCGCGGGATTTGCGACTTGAATTCGATTCGCATCAAACGGCTCTACGGTGGAGGTCGCGTCGGCAAGATATTGATCGCTCAACAAAATCACCGGAATTTGGTATCGCTCCGCCAGATCAAACGCACGCATGGTCTGATAAAAAGCGTCCGAGGGGGTTTTTAGCGCGATCACCATTCTTGGGAACTCGCCCTGCGACGCGGAGATGACAAACCGCAAGTCACTCTGCTCCGTGCGTGTCGGGAGTCCCGTCACGGGGCCGGGGCGCTGCACATCGATTGCCACAAGCGGGATCTCCGCCATGCCGGATAGCCCCAGCGCCTCTACCATCAGCGAAAATCCACCGCCGGAGGTGCCGGTCATCGCCCTCGCGCCCGCAAAAGAAGCGCCGATAGCCATATTGATCGCGGCGATTTCATCCTCCGCCTGCTCCACGACCAGCCCGGCCTCGTCTCCCAGCGCCGCAAGTTTCTCCATGATCGATGTAGACGGCGACATCGGATAGGCGGAATAGAACCGAAGTCCCGCCGCAACGGCGCCCAGCGCCACGGCGCTGTTGCCGGAGACCAGCATCCAGTCGTGATATTTCCCCTCGAGGTGTTTATATCGCGTTTCAGCGATTTGATATCCTTCGTGCAACGCTTTGAGATTGATCTCAATCAACTGCGCTTTGACAAAGTCGCGCAAGACATCCTCCGCGCCATCCAGCGTCTCTCCGAATAATTTCAAAATGATACCAACCGCGATGATGCCCGAAACGCGCGGGTTGCCGAGCGTTTTCGCCATCTCGTCCATGTCGAACTGCATCGCGCGGGGATCTTCGGCAGAGAGCTTGCGATCGCAAAGGATAAACCCGTCGTTTTTCAATTGATCGCGATGCTGCGATATCGTCTCTTCGTCCATCGCGATGATGCCGTCCAGCACATTGCTGTGCGAATGCACGGGCTTGGCGCCAAAGCGGATCAGCGAAAAGTTATGGCCGCCGCGCACGCGGGACATAAAATCCCGTATGGTGAACACGTGATAGCCGGAGCGCTTGAGCAGTTTTTCGAGTATCGCCGCCGTCGTGTCAATGCCCTGACCCGCGGCGCCTCCAATCAGCAAATTGTACATCGGCATCTTCCTTTCTTCCGCCTATTGGTCTATCTTCCACCTGCTGCGTTTATGACGCTTGTTATAAAAGCATCCAAACAAGTGAATCGCGAAATGATTGCGTTTTAAGAAATTGGCTCCCACAACCGGGCTTGATTCTATACAATTCGCGACTGAAGCCTTTCAGCGTCAGCCGCGAAACGAAGCTGTATTTTGATTATACTATAATTCGTGCAGAAAGATCTGTATTTCTGACATTCATACACTGTGAATGATTCTCGAACGTTCAGGTTGGTTACTTTTTACGCATCTGTGAGCAGGTTGCCAAGATGAAACAGCCGCCTTAAAAATAGCCGAGGGTTGTTCGTCATCGATAGACGATCCTATTTCTTTTCCAAATCGTCATACTCCAACAAAGCCTGCCATTCACGACGTTTGTACAGAACCCGAAGTATCTGCACGGTTGTATTGCGTTCGACAGCGGAGTAGAAAACAATGTAATTGCCGACGAATAATCGCCTGACACCAAGGGCCGCGTAGGGTTCTTCTTTGAGAGGACGCTGCCTGAATGGAAGTGTACGCAAAGAATCGATGGCCTCCCGAAACGAAAGCAGCAACCGCACCGCGGCTTCGGGCTCGTGAAGCACATCCGCTATATAGCCAAAGATCTGATTCAAATCTTGTTCGGCTGCGGTAACAATCCGAAGATCATACTTTTCCAAGACCGTACTTCCTCTCTATGTCGGAAAATACGTCTTCCGCCGCACGGCTTTTGCGAGACTCCGCGTCGGCGAGGCCAGCGTCCAGCATGCGGTACAATTCACACTTGCCGCTGAGTCGTTCATACTCGGCATTGGACATAACGACAAGGTCGCCCGTGCCGTTCTTTGTGATGAACACCGGCTCCTGATGCTGATTGCAGAACTCAGAAATTTCTCCATATCGATTGCGAAGGTCAGAACTGGGACGGATGACAGCCATTGTGATCACCTCCTCCATCAAGATAGACACATTATATCAAAATAACGATATCAAGTCAAACGAGGTGCACTTATAAATACACTCAAAAATGTCAATTTACTGTTTTATTTCGCATTCCACCGTTTCATTCCCTCATCCTCAACTCCCGCACAAGCCTAGACACCACCGTGACTGAAACAAGCACCGCGATGATCGCAAAGCCCACGAGCGCGGTAATCCACCATTGGCTCTGTGCCTGTTGCAATGCAGGGTCGGGAGTCGGAGATGGCGAAATAACCGGTTGTTTGATCTCCGTCTTTAGTTCCAGCGTTTCTGTTTTATTTTCGCCCGCACTATCTTGATAAGAAACTATATAGGTACCGGTGGTCGCTCCATAATCATCCGTATAGCCTTCCGTCATGGAGATCATTCCAATAAATACTTTCATTTCCCCCGTTTTCCCTTCACCGGGTTCAATATCGCCCAGGAAAACACTCGATGATGGGAATAATCCTGCTCCTTCAAGTGCTACGGTAACATTTCTAACAATGCTTCGTCCCGTGTTGAATACATTGGCCGGTAACGTAACCGTTTCTCCCGCAGTAATCTCCTTCGGCAGCGACACCGGATCGAAGGCTATTCTTGAGGGCTGAACCACATTAATGATAAATTTACGCGTGATCGTATAGACGCCTCCGGTTCGCGCGGAAAAGCTCAGCGTGATAAAAAACTGTCGGTTCCCTGCCAACGCATCCCGATCTGTTCTCATCTTGAAGTCCGCTTCAACGGTTCCTCCTTTTTTAATCGTCTTCAGCAGAATTGCGTTATTGGAATCGATTGCTGTTATGTCTGTTTCATCGCAACCATAGATCAATTTTGCAGCATAAGCGGTCTTATTGCCGATGTTTTTGACTACCGCATGGACAGTGAATGTTTCGTCGCCTCCCACGCTATTGGGGGTTATCACACAGCTTTCAACGTACAATTCTGGGGCATCTGCCGTAGGAACATAGCCGCCACCGCTCGATCCTGAATCGGTTGAGGTGTCTTTCGTCTTCCCGTCTGAGATCGTTACGTAAACAGTAAACTCCTGCTCAGCATTTTCTCCATTTGTATCGATATAATCCGTCTTTAATTTCACAGGATAGGAACCATTGGATCGACCCGCTGCCAATGCAATTTCTAGCGTGAACACATATAGATTGCTTGTCCCATGAACCGTTTGGCTGTAATTCCCAATTTGAAAGGGATTGTCGGTAGTCGCTCCTAAATCAACAGTCAGATTGACTTCATTTGTCAGTGTTTCACCACGCAATGGAAGAACGATCGTCACTTTCCCATTCGCCACAGTTGGAACATACCCTTGTGCATAAGTTTTATCCATCCCGGGATACAGAGTGGTACTATCAACTGCGAGTTGTGCTGCTTTGGCAGTTGACGATGCTGTCACCTTAGCTGATGGTGTGGGTGTAGGTGTGGGTTCGGCTGTCGTAGATGCCGCCGCCGGAGTGGGCGTGTTAATGAGCGGGTCATCCGTCGTCTCGGCTAACGTCGAGATTGGTATGATACAGCATAGCAAAAGAATCAAAACGCAGCTTATCCGCTTCATTTCTCACTCCCCCTTATCACGGTTAATACGCCAGCATCCATTTCACAAACGGTGTCGCAAAGCTCATCAATGTCGCCCTGATTATGGCTGGCTAGCAAAATCGTCTTCCCTTCCGATCGCAACTCTTTGATCAATGCTCGCATTTCTACAACGCCGTGCTTGTCCAATCCGTTCAACGGTTCGTCTAGAACAAGCAATCTCGGATTCTCCATGATCGCCTGCGCGATGCCAAGCCTCTGCCGCATGCCGAGGCTGTACTTTCCCACGGGTTTGTTCATCAGTGGATCAAGCCCAACCCGCCGGATCGATGCAGCGATTTCTTTTAACCCAATCTTACGATTGAGAGAAGCTAATATTTCAAGATTTTTTGCCCCGCTCATCTGCGGTAGAAAACCCGGTGTCTCGATGATGAGGCCAAGATCAGACGGAAAGTCTACCTCTTTCCCGATGTGCTTTCCGTTGACAATCACTTTGCCCTCAGTCGGCAGCAAAAAGCCGCAGATGCACTTCATGAGAACGGTCTTTCCCGAACCATTGTTGCCGACGATGCCGTGGATCTTTCCCGTCTCAAAATCGTGCGTGACGCTCTTTAGCACTCGCTCCTGCCCAAAATCCTTCGAAACGTTCTGTACACGGATGGCAATATTTTCACTATTCATAGTCATCCTTCGGTTCCAATAAAATTGAAATTATACTGCCTGATTGCGCGTAAAGCCAAGAAATAGCAGCCAATGATTAGCCCGCCAAAGATTGCGTAAGACTGCCAAAGCCGCGGCAACAGATCATACCCAAAGTTGTGCATGTGAAGCGTCGCCTGATTCAACGGTGAAAGCCAACCCACCGCCACATTGGCTTTGTACATCAACTCATCTGGCAATTGAAATATGGTTTTTATCGTTTGAGGATTTAACAAAAATCCAAACAAGCTGAACACAAAAACGCTTGCCACACCCGCAAGCTGACCCTTCTTGAGGTTAAAGACAAGCATAACGAAGGCCATCAACATGGCATACAGCAGCATAAGCACAAAAATCATGAGCATGCTTTCATATGGCGTCGACATCTCTAGCGTTTTTACGAGCGCTGGCAGCGCGACCGCTTTCCCTGCGCCGGAATAGCCGAGAATTGCCGCCGTCTCACTCCACATATTCCCCGTAAAGCTCTGCCGCATGCAGACGAGAGAGGTCGCTCCTAGCACGAATAGCATGTAGAGTAACGTTGCTCCGGCTATGTAGCAGGCCTGTCCTGTGATCCATGTCCTGCGGTTAATCCGCATGAGATAGAACGGCGTTCCGCCTCCAATGAACGGCATATCAGAGAATAGCAACACCAGCATCAGCGAAGAGAGAAGAATGGAGTTGCTATCGCCAAATGTCCAGACAAAAGCCTCCACGATCTGCATGGTGGTGCCGTACTCTTTTGCGAACTTCACCGCTTTGTCGGAAAGCAGAAAGCATAATATGAATGCAAGGCAAAACGTCACGATGATTCGAGAATTTTTGTGCCATTGCCGGAAGTTATACGCCGTCACCGCCGCAACTTGCTTGAGTTTCATATGGACTCCAGTCTCTTTCGTCCAACAAGATAGAACAGGATGGACGCAAGAATCAATAGCTCCATGACCAGCATTACCACGCCCCAATCCCCAAACATCCACTTGCTTTGCGGATTCAACCATTCCTTAGGATACAGCACAAAGAAATCTGGAAAGTACCGCTCGTGCAGAATGATCAACACATAGTACACGACGAAGGGCGACGCGTATGCCATAAATCGGCTATTGGTCATTGCGGCAAATGTCATGCCCAAAATCGACCAGAGCGCGCCGGAGAACATGAATATCGCCACCTTGCCGACGATCTGCGATAGATAGTTGGTCGACACTTCACCCGGCTTCAGCGCAGCTTCCATCGGCAGAAAGGTCAGGGCCGACATGGCATAGGCAAAAGCCACGCCAAGCGCCAGCACGGCTCCGCCGGAGGCGGCGCATGCGATGATTTTGCTAATCAGATAGCTCTTACTATTCGTTCGAGGCAAATATTCCTTAATGAAGCCGCTCTTGACGTCATCGACAAACGAGGTGGTATAGGGGAGGGTGCACAAGATTGGGAGAGCCAATGTAAACGCATCCGAAGATAAAGCCTGAAAAACCAAAGATGCATGAAATCCGTTTGCAAGCAATTTCTCTGCGCGGAATGCTCCGAAAATCTCACTCACCGAGGCAAGGAGGATTGAAAGAAATGTCCCAAGGATTCCAATTCGAAGTCCGATACTCCCGCTTGCTTGTCTGAGGCTGGACAAAATTGATCTTTTCATCGTTGTCCTCCCCCTAAAATCGTATAGAAATCACAGGCATAAATCATTTACGACTTATGCCTGTAGCATCCGTTTGAATTTAGTAACCCATGCTTGTGTCGATAAGGCTACCATCAACTGCGTTAATTGCTAATAAAACAACAGGTTCGGATTCTCTTACACCCGGGAAGGCAAAGAACACATTGTTCGCTTGTTCCGATCCGAATTCGAATTTTCTCACGGTGGTTTCATCGCTCGAACTACGATTGAGCGATGCAGCCCCCTGAAAATAACGCATTTCGCCATCTGAATTTGTTCCCTTGTTATGACCATAGAAAACCCAGGCCGGTACAAGGAGTCCGCTCGTCTGAGCTGCATTCTGCTCGCGGACTCGCATAAGGCATAATCTGATATCCGTAATGTTGATATCGAGTTCGCACTTATTCTCCAGCGTTGTCGCGACGACCGCCTCATAGCTGGTCTTCATCATGGTTTGAAACACACCATCGATTTCAGAAAAGGCCATTAATGAAGAATCCCGCTGTACAATATCATCCACTTGGATCGGATTCCGCCATACGACACTGACGATGCCGCGATTATCAATGACGAACTGAATGGTTTCATATTCCCATGGCAAGCTATAGGATTCGTCTTGATTGCTTGAAGAGCTTGTGAGCTCAAAATAAAGAGGAATATGCTCCGCCGTCCTTGTGAAAATCAGCTGGTAAGCAAAGTTCTCGCCGCGAGCCTCATCTGCGCCAGAATCATCTATGACAAACGCCGCTCCTACCTGGAACGTAGCCGGCATCCCAACCGCGCTGAAGAACGCTTCACACAGTGATACAGCATCCGCATATTTCATTCTTAGTTTTCCGTCTGCATCATCCGGCAACGTTGTTCCATCCGTCGAAACCATATTCCTTGTGGAATAGTCCACATCTGTCCGCCGATAACTGATGTTCGCTCCCGAAACGAATGCGCCAGATTCGCTCGATCCAATTTTTCCAATATCCGCCGGAACACTTACATTAAATTGAGCAGACGATGTCGCTGCAGAGAGCGACCAGAAAAGTGGTTCCCGCGTCTGAGAGTCAAAAGCGAGGCTCATCGTTCCGTCTGAAATCTGAGCTTCGGTCTCTGCTTCAGGTGCATTTCGGTATGCTTCCTCAAGCTGTTCGATAATCTCCTGAAATTTATCCGCAGTCAAACTACCAAAGTCATTTTCGGAAGCCTGCTTCTTCATACGAATCATTTCTTTTTCAATGCTGGATTTCGTCTCGATCTGAGAATTGATCACAGGCTTTTCGCCAGGGAAAAGATAATGAAACATGCCCGTAACTTGCTCTTGGGTAAAGGATGATACTGAAACCCGAACAATCGGCATTGTTTCGACATTCGGCAGTGAAACGAGCGTATCTGCATGAATTCTGAGTTTTCCATCTGCCCCGGTAAGATCCAATCCATAACTCTCTTGCGGAACCCCCAGATCACTTATCATAGTTCCGCCCGGTTGCACACCAGCCTTTTCAACCATGCGTTCGGTATCTTTTTTCACAACAACGGGTTCTTCGGGCGTGGCTTGGCAACCCGTGAACAAAATCCCGATTACGATAACCAATAGAAATCGAATTAACTTATTCATAAGCATTGCCCTCCTAACTGGGTTAAGGTTATTCTGCCATACCCGATATAAAAAATCGTTTCCAAAAGGTTATCAAATTGTTATCATTCAAAAACGATGCGCATGACGGTTCCTTCGCCCGGTTTGCGAAGCAAACGATCGTGACTGAAAAACCCTTGCCTGTATTGCGAATGCTCAATAACCGATAGCCGTGTCAATGATACTACCGTCGACGGCGTTAATTGCTAAAACAATCGTTGGTCCCCAGTCATACATGTTTCCAAATTGATTGCTGCTGCCTTGATATACTACGGTGTTTTGGGAGGGATCCTCCCAATTCGTTGCGTTCGTTACCAACCCATAATAGACCCATGCCGGTACAAGAATTCCAGTCCTTGTTCCCTCCGTGTTTTGCTCGCGGATACGCAGCAATCTAAGCTGGATTTCATCGATCTTGACATCAATCACTATGCTCTGAACCTTTGGGTTCAACGGCTTTGCCTGTGGTTCAAAAACGGTAAGTGCCATCTTCTTGAATATATCATTTGCGCTGTCTAGGGATATCACCTTTACATTCTGCTTGATATTCTCTCCAATTGAGAGTGGTGCTCCCCAATGAAGCGAGGCGATGCCATTCCGATCGATGACAACTTCAATTTGTTCGTAGCTCCATCGAACGTTATATGGATCTTCGTTCATTCCCATTGCAGCATCGACAGCAACCGGAATCTCAGCGACTTTGCGCACATAGAAGAGTTTGTATGCATAGCTTTGGGCAGACCTGACTTCGTCGTCGGATAGCCCTATGGAACTATCATTCACCATATAAACAGCTGCAAGTTCCAGGGATGCAGCGTCAGCTCCAAACATAGCACTGCATTGTTCGATCGCATCCACGAGCGGAAAACCAACTTCCTCATCCGTTTCAGGTGTTGAATCAAAGTTTATTGGAATATTTACCGCGCCTGCCATCGTATATGTCGGGGCATTGTTCCGGCTATAAACCAGTGAACTCTCGTCTGGTGTTTGATTGCTCAAATTCGAATGTACGCGTAAGGTGCCCGTTTCCGAAACAGCATTCAGCTCAAGAAACTGATATTGTTTAGTGGTATTCACCTTCATGGTTCCATCCGTGATTACTTTTTGCTCATCCGCCTCGTCTGGCGCCAATAAATACTCGTTTTCCAACTCGGAAATCAAGTTGTTCCACTCTTCTTCGGAAAATCCATACTGTTCATATGATCCATCCGAAAGTTGCTGCTGCATTTGCAGAATACTTTTCTCAATATCGCTTTTCGGTCTCCCGGCATCGCTGGAATGATCATATACAGTCTGCCCCGCGAACACCGTATGGAAAATCTGCGTCACGATTGATTGGTCAAATCCTTTCGACGTCACTCGTATCATGGGAAGCTGGTCTGATTGCGGTATATCTACGGAGGCATCAACGGTAATGACGAGATCCCCATCTGCCCCCGTAGCGGAGAATTCTACACGGCTGGTTGGGACGGAAAGCACCGACGTTCCTTCCGTCGATCCATTTTCCGCTTGTTCAATCAGCCGCTCAGAATCTTTCGGAACTACGATGATTTCTTCGGGCGTGGCTTGGCATCCTGCAAACAAAATTGTGCTTAGGATTGCCAACAAGAACGGAATCACCTTTTTCATCCATGTTCTCCTCTTGACTCGATACCTGTTATTCTGCCATAGCCGATATAAAAAATCGTTTCCAAAAGGTTATCAAATTGTTATCATTCAAAAACGATGCGCATGACGGTGCCTTCCCCCAGTTTGCTATGGATGCATAATGTTGCACCATGCGCCTCTACAATCGCCTTGACAATAGCCAATCCCAATCCGCTCCCGCCAGCCGCTTTACTTCTGGAACGGTCTACCATATAAAATGGATCTGTAATGCGCACCATCTCTTCCTCTGGAATTCCCATGCCATGGTCAATCACCTCAATCATATGATCGGTCACGTTGACTTCTATGATTTGGCCTTCCCTGCTCGCCTTTCTTGCATTTTCAACCAGGTTGACAAGCGCCGAGCGCATCAGATCGAAATCTACTTCCATTACATCGATTTCGCAGTTTACTTTAAGTTCGATGTTTTTTTCGTGTAATGCATCCGTCGTCGTAGATGCAACTGCATCGAGGAGCTCCTTCGCGCTCACTGGCTGTCTCACTATTTCCCCTTGTAGCAGAACCAGTGCCATCAGCTTTTGCGAAAGGCGCTCAAGCCATCTCACCTGTTCGTATATGCGATTGAGACAGGTTGACTGAATTTCGCTCGACACCTCTCTTCGCAGAAGCGTCTCTGCGCAGAGCATGATCGATGTGATCGGTGTTTTCAATTCGTGTGATAAATCATTGATGAATGTTTGTTGACGTTCTGTCTTATCATTTAACGCAAGGATATTTGCCTGCACCGCGTCTGCCATTTTGTTGAAATCAGTTGCAAGCTCAGACAACTCATCCTCTCCTGAAACAGCAATCCTTTTTTCATATTGTCCTTGTGCAAGCTGGGTTGCGCTTGCTTTGAGCGCTTTGATGGGCTTAAACGAGTGAACCACGATCGCCCACATGGCCGTTCCTGCGCCCAAAATGACGCATGCTCCCAAAATTCCGCACAACATTGCCATGCGACGAACACTATCTGTTACTGCCGTTATATTTCGAACCAATGTAACGCGATATCCTTGCGTATTGTTCAGGTCGGCAGCTTGAACAATAAAGTACTCGGTTCCAAATACGCGCACTGTTCGATACCAAACATCGTCATCCGCAGATTCTGTGAATCGATCTTCGTTTTCGAAAAGCGTTTTCGGATCAAACCCCGCATTGTTATATAGAAACTCATCTCCAACGGATAGAGTGAACTCGGAGAATCCTGAAACCGCTCTAAATTGGTTGATTAGGAAGCTGCGCTGGACTGCCGGAAGATTTGATATCTCTTCTAATGTTTTCTTGGTAAAAGCGCTGGAAAACTGATTGTAATCCGCAATTCCCTTTGTGACCACATCTTTCATCTGACTGTTTCGCGTGAATACAAGGATCAGCGTACTAAATGTAATAATCGTCACGATGATCAACGCAACCGACAGCGCGACAAGTCTGGCTCTCAACCTCATCGTTCGTCCTCCAATCGGTATCCGATTTTTGAGACTGACTGGATCGCCTTCTCTAGGCCGAGCTTTTTTCGAAGATGCGTGATATGAATGTCTACCGTGCGTGTTCCGCCAGCGAAATCGATTCCCCAGATTTCGTTTAGCAATCGTTCTCGTGGCAACGTGCAATTTTTATACTGAATCAACTTCGTAATCAATTCGAATTCCAATGGCTGCAACGCAATGAGCTCTCCACCCTTCACTACAGTACGCTTTTCGATATCAATCGTTAAATCTCTGTAGCGCAAGATTTTATTGAGTTTGTCATTTCGCGCGAGTATCTTCTCCATGCGAGCGAGCAATTCGAGCATCTCAAACGGTTTGACAAGATAATCTTCCGCACCGCTTCGCAATCCCTTGACACGAGACATCACATCTGCTTTCGCAGTTAAATAAAGCACCGGGATGTTGTACTCCTGCATATATTTCAACAGCTCAAACCCATCCATGCCGGGAAGCATAACATCTAAAAGCGCCAAATCAAACGAATGGTCGACTTTCAAATGATCCACAACCGCCAAGCCGTCCCCCAAAATCATAGGATCATAGCCAGAGAGATCTAGGTTGAGTCCGATGCTCTGCGCAATCCCCTCGTCATCCTCGACAATCAGAATTCGATTCTTCGCCATCAGCATTCTCCCTTTTATCGTGTTGCTACCATATTAACATACAATTGAACAATGTGAAGAAGCACGATATTCAAGAGCCAGACAATGAAGTCATGCTGATGACTCCGATCGTTTGGCGGACGACACGCACAAGAGTTTTTTTGTATTCGGCTAGAACCCAATCTTCCGATCGATGATGCTTCCATCGATTGCGTTGATGGTCAGCAAGGATTCATATCCATCGCTGCCTTGCGGGGTGGTCCCCTCGGGATCATCGCTGCGATAGTAACTTCCAAAAAAGTCCCACACCGGTATGATTAGCCCGGAACCTTCCACATTCTGTTCCTTGATCCGCATATAGCCCAGCGTGATTCTGGTGATGCTGACGCTGCATGTCGTTTTCAAATCGTTTGCATTATAATGATGAAACGTTATCGGCATCATTCGTTCAAAGATACTCTGAATCTGGGAGTAAGGCAGCAAGGATGCGTGATCGGTAATCGGGTCGATCGATTGATAGGGGGCATCCCAAACGAAGCTGTCGAGTCCATCGTCATCCACGATCACGCGCACCTTCTCGTAATACCAGGGTTTGTCATACTGATTGCTTTGATTATCCTGATTGTTTGCTTCTCCATTGGCATAGGTAAACGGGACGCCATTGATCGAAGGCGTAAAGACAAATTCGTAAGCTCCTTTTAGCGTTTCTGTCGGAACGGTTGACGTTACATCCCACAAGCACGTTTTTCGTTCCGCCGCTATGGAAAAATCGTTTAGCCCAATCGAGGTAACGGTGCCCATCGCAATGGATCGAGCGGATTCAATGTCCAGCGTGGGGCCGACATACCTCGGATCTTGCACGAGCGAAACACTATCCGTCGCTGCATCGCGGAGACCGTCTATGAAATTACGTTCGTAGATATCCCGATAATAGCTTGCGCTCGAAAGTCCCTCCGCATCACGCACGCTGATCTGGGAGACCAACTCGTTGCTGCGCGCCGCGTAGCAACTTGCAATACCGTGGGAATGAAACGAGAAATCCGGTTCGGCAGGCGTGAATTCTTCCGGCAGTGCGTCAATACTCTGCATGAATTCCGAGATCGCTGCATCGAAGTCTTCCATCGAATCATACTGCATATCCGGGTACACGTTGGCTTTTCGCATGTCGAGATAGTCCCGATAGCTGCGAAGCTGATATGCTTTCGTCATGACAGGATCCGACCCAATCGACGTTGCGCCTGCGCTAAAGGTATCATACAGCTGCTGAACATCCTCACTTGTGAATCTCCTCGGGACGATGCGCGCAATGGACATCGCTTGAACGGTAGGAACCTCTATTGTTGCATCCACATGGATCAGTAAATTCCCTTGCGGATTCGTCAGTTCCACCTGATAGTTCTCAGGGGCTCCGGTTATTCGGTCGCTCTCTTCCACAGTGGATGTGAGCGAATTCGTTTCAGCCGCTTTTTCAATCAAAGCTTCCGAATTCTTTCCGATCACGATCGGGCTTTCCGGCGTTTTTTGGCAGGCAACCAATATGGTCATCACAAAAAGCGCAACCAGCACTGCATAAAATGATTTTCTCATTTCAATTCACCTCATTCACTCGCGATACCACAATCATAGAGGTCTTATTTCGAATAAACCTCACCGAACTCTCATTGTTTTGTTACCGGTGCGTCTTCTTTTCTGATTCGATTAGGGTGTGTTTTAAAAATGTGGCGAGCACAAGCCGAGTGGATTTTTTGCCGATTTGAGGAACAAAACCGCTGGAATAGCAGCGCTATTTCATGGTTACAATGACAAAAAAGCGGCGAAAAGGTACCGGCTCTGTCCCATCGTGCTTTTAGAAACACGCTCTAATACCCCGATGACCGGTCGACAATGCTTCCGTCAACTGCGTTGATTGTGAGGAAGGATTCCAATTCGTTCGTATAAAAGCTACGCGTTCCTTCACTGGGACTCGTCCGCTCTACAGAGCCGAGAAAATCCCACACCGGAATCAGAAGCCCCGTATCGGAATCTTGTTCACGGATGCACATTAGTCCCAGCCGTACAGTAGTGATCACTCGCCGCTCGCTCGCGCCGTCGACACCGGATGAATCGATCGAGTTGTCAACAATCACAGCCATTCTTTCAAAGATGCTTTTGATCTCATCAAATGGTAATAACGCAGTTGCTTCCACAACTTTTTCTTTTATGGTGGTAGGCCCCGTGTATTCTACGTAAAACACGCCGCCATCATCGACCATAACATGTACTTTTTCATACTGCCACGCCTTGGAATAGCCGTCCGCGCCGGATTCTTCAGCGTTTGTATATGTCTCCGTTACGCCGGACAATTGCCGCGTAAACATGAAGTCATATACCGGCTTTGTTGTCACGCCCTGCGCATCAAGTCTATAGATCGTTCCCTGCTTTGCAGAGCAAGTGAAGTCCGTGAGTTGCATTTGCGCGATCGTATCCTGCGCGATCGTATAGGCGTCGTCTTCGGAGACATTCAGGATTCCGGATACGTCCGCCTCCTCAGTCGAAATCCTTCCGAACATCATATCCGAATCGCGCCAGTATATCACGCGCGCAGAGCCTTCCATATCACGGCTATTTTCAATATCCAGCCGTGAAATCGTCGCATGATCCGGCATTGCGAATAGCATGAGATAGTTATCGCTCGTTTCGACAGGGCCGTTTTCATTCGAAACGTTTGGCGTTTGCCAGCCGAAATCGGGAATGATTTCAGGGAGTGTTTCAGGCGCGGTGGCTTCCAGAGCAAGCGTTTCGGAAAGCGCCTGTTCTGCCTCTTCCTTTGTGTTGTAGACCATGTCATACAGGTAGGTTCCCGTATGCTCCCAATCGTCCAGCGCAACGCGCAATTTGTCAATTTCTCGCTGATAGATACCTTTTGTTTTGACAGTTGCGCCCACAATATCCACATAGTGCGCGTTGCTACCCAGCAAAGCATCCGCGATTTGTTTGGATCGCTCCGTCGAAAATTCGACCGCTTGAACACGGTAAATCGGGATCTCTCGATCCGGCAATTCCACCGCCGCATCCACATGAACCGAAAGCCTCCCGCCTTTACTTGCGAGATCAACGGCATACGTTTCTGGCGCATGTAAGCGGGAATACAAATCTACATTTGCAAAGAGATCCGTTTTCTGTTCGGATTCTTCCGTTTGTGCTTGATCAATGAGCGCGTTTGTATCCTTGCCCACCACAATTGGACGTTCCGGTGTTTTTTGGCAGGCGACCGATGTGGTCATCACAAAAAGCGCAACCAGTATTGCGGAAATTGCTCTTCTCATGTCCGTTCACCCCATTTACTTGTGATACCACAATCATAAAGGTCTTATTCTAAAAAAACCTCACCGGATCCTCACTGTTTTGTTACCGGCAGGATGATTCTTACAATTGTCCCGCTTGTGGGGACACTTTCGATCACAAGACTCGCCCGATGCGCCGCAACGATCTCTTTGACCAGCGCAAGGCCAAGGCCACTTCCGCCTTTGAGTTTGCTGCGTGACTTGTCCACCATATAAAACGGATCCGTGATATGCGTGATCTCTTCCCCGGAGATGCCGCAACCATGATCTTCCACTTCCAAGATGTTGCCGTATGCCCGCAGGATAACATTCTGCCCCGGTTGAGATGCTTTGCTTGCATTATCGACAAGATTGATCAGCGCGGATTGCATGAGGTCGATATCGATACAAAATGATTCTGCCGCACACTCCACCGCGAGGGTTACGCCTCGTTGTTCCATTGTCTGGATGGTGCTCTCGCGTACGCGATTCAGCAGCAATTCGGCAGATTCCTGCTTTGTTTCAATTTGCTCTCTGAGGCAGATTAGTTTCAAGAGCTTCTGTGTGAGCTGTTCCAACCATTTACATTGGCGTTCAATATGTTCAAAGGACTTCTTTGTTTCTTCTTCGGTCAGATAGGCGTTTTGCAATAAATCCGTATGAAGCAGGATGGCGGTCAACGGCGTTTTGAATTCATGAGAGACCCCGCCGATAAAGAGTCGCTGCCGTTGTGCGGTTTCGATGAGTTCCGCAACATGGCTTTTCACCGCGGCCGCCATCACATTGAACTCATCCGCCAATTCGCCAACCTCGTTCTTTTCATAAATGATCGCTCGCTCCTCATAGTTCCCGCTTGCGATGCGCTTGGCCGCAACGCCAAGATCATTTAACGGCCACATGGATCTTCGTACCAGCAGGATGATGATCCCAATCCCCAGCGCAATCCCGCCCAGCCCGATCAAAACAAACCGCCATACCATCCGCGCGATATCGTTATAAACGCTTGTGATATCTTGCACAACATAGACGAAATATGAATCCTGTCTGATCGTTACGCTGCTTCCAACGATCAAAACATTACGTTCTCCAATCTGTCCCGTAAATCGCGCCTGCTCGCCCCGCTCTACAGGAACGAGATAATCCTTTGGATGGATGCTCACCTGTGAATAGAGTTCCGTTCTATCGTTCATCAGTACGGAAGTCGTGTCTGCAAAGCGCGAAAAGCAATACAAAACAAAGGCGTTCTCCGTTGTGGGGTTGCTGCTATCATCCGCATAATAACTTGCCATCTCGGAAAAGGAAGAAGCAAGATTTCGTTGTTTGTCTTCTGCTTGCGTATAGGCGAAGGAAAGAATGCTGCTTTTCGCATGCAGCAGAAGGAGGGTGCAGCAAATTGCGACGACGCTAATCAGAACAGCGCTGCAAATGAGCGATATTTTCTGCCACAGCTTCATTTCGAGCGCCCCTCCAGGCGGTATCCCGTTTTGGAAATGGTTTTAAGTTCCAGCGCGAGATCCAGTTTCTTTCGAATATTTGCGATTCGAACCTCCACCGTATGCGGATCCCCAAAGTAGTCGGCGCCCCAAATCTCGTTCAGAATTCGTTCCCTCGGAACGGTTCGGTTTTTATTGCGCAGCAATAGCGCAAACACCTCGAATTCCAGCGGCGTAAGATCGATGGCGGCTCCGCTCTTGGTCACGGCATGGTTTTCCGTGTCCAGCACGATATCGGCAATCCGATAGACTTTGCCCAGCTTCCCTGTTCGTGTCAGCACTTTTTCGATGCGGACAAGGAGCGTCGTCGTATCAAATGGCTTGACGATGTAATCTTCCGCTCCTCCGCGCAACCCCTTAATCTCGGACTCCGAATCGGTTTTTGCCGTGATAAAGATGACGGGAATCTCATATCGCTCCATCATCCCGAATAGCCCAAACCCATCGACGCCCGGGAGCATGATATCAAGCAAAGCAAGGTCAAACGAATGATCTTGCGCAAGGAAATCAGCGGCCTCCCGGCCGTCGCCAAAGTGAACCGTTTCATAGCCAACGATTTGCAGGTTTGTGATCAACCCGTCCGATACGCTCTTATCATCTTCCACAACAAGGATTCTGTTTACTGTCATATATTCGGCCTCCACTGCGGGATTGTATCTCAGTCTATCACAGGCGCGACTGAAAAAACCTCACCAAACGATTACCAGTGCCGGCAGGAGCAAGCGGTCGATTGGAAGAAGCATTCCGCTCTTAAAAAAGAAATCCATCCGACCACTCAATAGACCTTTGCCAAATCATTGATTGTCCCATCTATCGCAAAGAAATGCATCCGACCTCTCAATAGCCCTTTGCTAAATCAATGTTTGTTCCATCTATCGCAAAGAAATCCATCCGACCTCTCAATAGCCCTTTGCCAAATCAATGATCGTCCCATCTATCGCAAAGAAATGCATCCTTCCTCTAATAGCCCTTTGCCAAATCAATGATCGTTCCATCTATCGCATTAATCGTTAACAGCACGATGGGCGCCTTGGGCCAAATGCTTACGCTCCCGTTGTAATGATCATAGGATCGATTGCCTTGTGCATCGATCCCGACATTGTGGCCATAGAAAACCCAGGCCGGAACGAGCAAGCCCGACAAACTCCCGCCTTGCTCACGTATCCGAACAAGGCAAAGCTGCACATCGTCCACATTGACTTCCATTTTGCCTTTTTCACCGTAAAACAGATTCGTCATGGCTTCATACTCGATTTTGATCATGTCCTGAAAGATTGCTTCTATCTCGCTGTATGGTTTCAATGTCGCTTGCTCCACTACAGTTTCCGTCACAACACTCGGAGATTGCCAGTTGATATTCTGGATGCCGTTTTGATCAATCGTAAAGCAAATATACTCATATCCCCATGGGATAGACACATCGTCACCCGTTAAGGACGGATCTGTGTTCACCAATTCCGAAATGCCGTTCTCACTTCGAGCAAGGAATATTTGATACGCATAGTTTTGCGCTGCCGTTTTGTCTTCTTCCACATATTTGCCATTTTCCCAGGTTCCACGTAATCCGGTTGATTGGTCGTTGACCATGAACGCAGCTCCGATTATGAATTGATCTTCCAAATTTGCAGCCTTGAAGAAGTCAAAACAAAGTTTCTTTGCTTCCTCATAGGGTAGGCCAATCAGGGTTTCAACTTCGGTTAACGAGGCCATGGTGTCTACACGCTGCATCCCTAACTGTGAATAGTTTGGGGATGCTGAATCATGAAAGCTTAACGAACAGGAGTCTCCAGAATTCGCGCTGCGATCCGCTCCCGGTGTACTCACACTAAAATATTTTGTTGTCGCATTCGGTATAAGATCGGTTGCAGTCATCAGCAAGTAATCATCTGATTCGCCGGATTGTGCATCCGTGCGCTGCAATGCCATTTGCCCATCCGATAACTTCGGTGCCTGGGACTCTGCTGGCGCTGCATCGTAGAGTGCTTGCATATCCGCTAGGATGGATAAGAATTCTTCCTCCGAGTAGCCATCTTTCTGATAGCTTCCGTCCGAAAGCTGCTGCTTGAGGCGAAGCAAGTCTGCTTCGTAGTCATTCTTGGTCGGAACACTGCCGGTTAAATCATATGGCTTTTGTGATGGATATAAGAAATTAAAAATACCCGACACCGATTCTTGCGTAAAGAAGCCTGGTATGACCCGAAGAATTGGCATATAGTCTGTATCCGGCACCTGAACCGCCGCATCCACATTGATTGCCAGTCTGCCATCCAGACCAACCGCGTGCAATTCTATTCGACGTTTGTCTCCGATTTTGTCTCGGATTTTGTCTCCTAGAATTGTTTCGATTTTTGTTCCCTGTTCCACTTCCGCCTGTTCTACCATGCGCTCGATATCTTTATGAATTACAACTACGTCGGTTGGGTTTGCCTGGCATGCCGTTAAAACTACGGCAATCGCGGCGATGATAGATGCGATCATAAGACTACGTTTCATTTTCAACACCTCTTCCTTCCTCTTGTTCCGTCGATCATATGATGAAACGTGTTTTCAAGTCCTTCAAAAGATGTAAAATAGTTGTAAGTTCACCTTTTGTTTACCATAATTGTTGTCCCCGCACCCTCCCGGCTTTGGATGATCAATTCAAAATGGTGTACGTCCGCAATTCGCTGAACGAGCGTCAAGCCTAATCCGAACCCTTCTGATGATCTCGCTTCATCCAGCTTATAAAACGGCTGAACGATTTTACTGATTTGATCTTGCGGGATGCCTCTCCCGTTATCCGAAACGCGAATCTGCGTTGCCGTGATAGAAATATCGACTTGCGTCGCGTGCGCCTTGCGCGCGTTGTCAAACAGGTTTGTCATCAGGCTTAGAAGCAGTTCTTCCTCGGCATCAAGTGTTTCATCAATGGATTGTATGTCAACTCGTATTCCGTTCTTTTCCGCAAGTGGAATGAGTAAGTAGCGCAGCTTCTCTTCCATTCCTCTGCAGGATATCGGGGTCAAACGAAGTTTCGCGCCCTGTAGCAGAACAAGTCGCGACAGGCTGCTCGTCAGTCGCTCCAGCCTCCGGCATTCGCTGTCGATATACTCAACCGCTTCCTGCTTCTCGCTCTGCGTCAGCTTCGCTTTTAAAAGCGCATGCGAATACCCGGTTATGGTTGTAATGGGCGTTCGCATTTCATGCGACAATGCAGATAAAAGAAACTGTCGTTCTTCTGCTGTCGCTTCTATCATTTGGATCTGCGCTTCGATGGACTGTGCCATCTGGTTCACAGAGCGAGCCAATTCTCCGATTTCATCGTTGCTTTTCAGAATGATTCGCTCGCCGTACGACCTCTGCGTGATGCGGCGAACACCTTGATTCAGTTTTTCGAGCGGTCGAAAACTCCTATACTCCAACACAACAATTAAAAACGCTGTGACGGATGCCACAGCAAACGTAATGAGAAACATCTTCTGTGCCAAGGAGTTCACTTCATTCATCGCGGAAGTGATATCTCGTGTCAACGAAACCAGATAATCCGCGTTTTGGTATGACCATGTCTGTCCAATCAAAAGATAGTAGTGGTTATTCAGTTGAAAAATTCTGTGCTTTAACGTGGTCTGAGAATCGGCTAGCTCAAATGATTGCGCGCGAGCAAGCGCCGCATAGGAATCAATGCCGGTGTTGTTCACCATTGCTTCAGCGTTATGTTGAATAGAAAACTCTTCCGCCCCTCGACAGTGCTCAAATGTGTAGATCATATAACTCTTCAAGGAACGACCGGAGATTGTGTCGATCTTCTCATAAAAAGAATTGCGAAACTCCGACATGAACTGTTGATGATTCAAACCCCCAATGGAGAAAGCATTTTCCGTGGTTGTCTGGCGAACATAGGACAAGATAATGATGCAGCACGAAAACACCGCGAGTACCATCAACGATACAGCAATTGCTGTTGTTTTCAGAGCGAGCTTCATGTTAGCCTTCCAACCTGTATCCATACTTGGGAATCGATCGTATCTGCAAATCCGTTTTTTTCCTCAACTGCGCGATATGAACGTCCACCGTACGCGTGCCACCTTCGTAATTGATCCCCCAAACCTTAGAAAGAATATAATCACGCGTCAGTGCAACGTTTTGATTGGAAATCAGAAAAGCAAGCAAATCGAACTCCATGAAGGTCAGAGAAAGGCTTTCATTCCCTTTCCTACAGCTCCGCCGCTTGATGTCCAGCTCGATGTCTCCTATCGAAATGCATTCGATTGTTTCATGTCTTTTTAAAACATTGTCGATTCTCGCCAGCAGCTCTAAAACTTCAAAAGGCTTCACAATGTAATCTTCCGCTCCATTTGTGAGCCCCTTTAGCTTGGACTCAATATCATCTTTCGCGGTTAAGAATATCGTTGGGATTCCCTTTGCCTTCATGGGTTCAAGCAATTCAAATCCGTTGACCTTCGGAAGCATGACGTCAATAAGTGCAATATCAAATAACTCCCCGCACTCTAAACGTTGCAGTGCTTCCGATCCATCAAATACCGCAACCACCGTATGCCCGGAAAGCTTCAGGTTCATGCTGGTCATTTTGCTAATTGCAATATCGTCTTCAACCAATAGGATTACGCTCATCGTTCATCCTCCGTTTGTGATGTCGCTTCATGCTATCACAGATAATCACAAGTATCAACGATGTAGCAGGCACGACTTTACTACTGGAAAACCTTCGTTTTTTCAGCGGACAACCGAGTCTGCTCTTGTCACACGCATTCCGCTGAAGCACACCACGGAAGGATTGCAATCATTCAACCGTGAAAAGGCCCGGCCTGAAGCACAAAGAGCAACACCCTCCGCGGTAAAGCGTTCTTTTCTGGCGGGCAGCTGCCACGCTGACCGTTTTTGCAAAACAGCATACGGTTTATATTTGCATTCGGAGGTGTTTGGAAATAAATCACGCAGAAATTTATAGAACCGTTAACGATCCGTTTTTGTGGAGGATCGTATTTGATTAAGGTTCTTGTGAAACGCACGAACTGCCATATCTTGTTAAGAATATGCGTTTTATTTGTAAACCTACTGTGAATATCGTAAGATATCGTTGACAATTATTCTTTTGTGCTCTAATTTATTAGATGTTAACACAAGTAATCTTTCCATGTGCATAGAAGGAACGGTGGCAACGGCATGAGCTCAGTTCAAGAAAAAACAGGAGGAGCGGAGGCAACGGCATGAGGCCAGTTCAAGAAAAAATCGAAGGAGCGGAGGCAACGACATGAGGCCAGTTCAAGAAAAACAGGCTCTGACAAAACCGGAATGGTTGATGATGGAAGCACTGTGGAACCATCCACCCATGTTTTTATCGGAAATCATGGAAGCCATGCAGTATACGGTTGACTGGAAAAGCAGCAGTTTCATGACCTACCTCAAGAGGTTGACGGAGAGCGGTTATATTGGTTACAAGCTCGTCAGCGGAAACCGGCGCTATTTCCCGCTTCGTGCGCGGGAAGACTGCGTGGAGGAAGAAAGCAGCTTCATCCTCTCCAAGATGACGACCGACAGCGCAAGACTGCTGCTGGCATCCATGGTTCAGAAAACCAGTATCGATGACGCGGAAAAGGAGCAATTACAAAAGTTGATCGCCAAACTCTCCGGCGACGCGAAACGAGGTGCATAGCATGCAAATCCTTCAAACGCTACTCGAAATATCGCTCTACGCAACCATCCTGTTTGCCGTAACAATGCTCGTCAAGCAGCTTTTGAAAGAGAAGCTGTCGCCCTTTTTACACTATGCCATTTGGTCCTTGTTTCTCCTTCGTTTATTATTACCCGTCACGTTTCATAGCCCCGTGCAGCTGTTCACGCTTCCCGCTCCACAAGCGGCAGTGATCGAACCTGCCAACCCGGCGGAAATTTTAGGTGCAAATACGCAGAAGGATACGCAAATCAGCGAAGCTGCAACGGGGTCGGAAGCAGCTGCAATCGTGACAGCCCCGCAGCTTGCTCCAGCGCAAAGCGGAACATTCCCGACTGATAAAAATCAAGCGCTGTCCCTTCCGACGGTGTTCCTGTTCGTTTGGCTAACCGGTACTGGAATCGGAATCGGATATCTCGCGTTTTTATACCTCCGCTTGCAAAAGCGTATCATCCGAAATGCCGTCAAGCCAGCAAAGCGGCTACGCGTCTTGTATCAGGAAGTGCGGTTGGAGCTCAGCATTCGCGCAAAAGTGCCGCTTGTTTGCCAGTATGGCCTGAGATCCCCTGGTATTCTATACCCCGCGTGCGTACTGATGCCGATGGATCTATTGTCAGCCATGGATGACGAGCAGGTCAAAAATACGCTGCGGCACGAGCTCATACACTATAGGCGCGGGGATCATATCATAAGCGTTTTACTCTCGCTCATCAATGCGGTCTATTGGTTTAACCCCGTCATCTGGATTGCCATTCGGCAGATTCGCGAAGACATGGAAACCGTATGCGACAGCGTCGTCGTCCGCAACATGAGCGCAAAGCAAAAGGGCGACTATGCCACCCTCATACTGGATCTTTTTTCACGGTCCAACAATCGACAAGTCGTTCTCGGTATGGCATACGGTAAATCGAAGTCTGTCATCGAGAAACGAATCAAAGGAGTATTTATGTGTAATAGAAGTCAATATAGCGCGAAGCTCATCTGCTTCCTATTCGCTCTCGTGATGCTGGTCGGTTGCTTCACCACCGCCTGTGTTCCGATAAAACAAGCGGCAAGCGTCCCCGTCGTCACCATTGGCACAGACGGGCAGGCGGAGGCCCCCGCTTCCGAACAGGCGACCGTCTCGCCAGAACCAACGCTCGCCCCTGCGCCCGAACTGATTAGCCCGCTTGCCGGAAAACTAGGCATCCCAACCCCTTGGGTATTCGCAGATTGGAGCACCGATCGTGCGTTGCAGCTCAGCGGAAGTCTCAGCGTTACTTTACCCAATACCGATGCCGTCCCCGTCGCTTCCGCAACGTGCCGGAATGTGACCGAAACGGATCTGATGAACGCGGCAACCGCATTTTTTGGAAACGAAGTAACGTTCACCTACGCGCCGGAGGACACAAAGGAATACGCCGAACAATGGATTGCAAATAATCAGGAGATCTTTGACAGCGTCGTCAACGGAACATGTGAGAATAAACTGGCATCCTTTGCAAAGTCTGTAAAAGAGCAGTATGCCGCCTATTTGGAAAAAGCAAAAACCGCGCCATCTGCGGCGGAAAGCAAGCAAATTGCGCCGGAGTTTACGCAGTACATGAGCGAAACCGGCGATGCGTACATGGGTTTTCGCGGGGTTGCGGAATTAAATGGCACACAGTATCTTGTATCGGCAGCCTATTCCGACAGTGGCAGCGCGGTGAATATTGCAGAGGTTTACAAGGATTACGCCCTGCACTATTTCGGCACCTATCGCAGCGAGCCACTTGGGGTGTCCACAACGAAGGAACAGGCGATCGCCCTCGCGACAACCATGGCCGAGAAACTCGACAGTGGACTTGCTCTGAGTCATGTGATGACCGTTGGCCAGTCTGGATCTGGCGATGAAGGGGACGCATCGGAGCATCCCTGGGCGTGGCAATGTGTGTTTATGCGCGAAGTGAACGGGGTCGGGACGGTTTACGACAGCCGCGACGTCGGCAGCGATATCGACTCCAATGTGCAAGGTCGTGTGAACGAAGCACTAGAAATCACTGTGGACGATCGCGGAATTTGCAATGTCCACTGGATCAATCCGATGACGGTCGATACGATCTCCAATCCGGGCGCAACACTGATGCCGTTTGCGGAGATTGAGGCAAAGCTCGCCGATCTGGCGCGTGAAAAATACGATTATAATATCACGAGAGAAGACGGCACGCATGAGCTCTTTATCAAACGCGCGGAGCTTGGGATGATGCGGATTGGAAAACCCGGCTCCACCACTTATACGCTGGAACCCGTGTGGAGCTTCTTCATCGAGTTTGAAGAACACGCCGATTACGCTTCCGTTCCAGGCTTGCTGGACGCAGCAACCGACGGTGATCCTGTATTCTGGAACTCCCTGACCATCAGCGCCATCGATGGACGCGTGATCGACCGGGATCGCGGGTATTGACGTTAGTCTGAATGGGATAAACGAAAACGCAATGGTTACGGCGGTTTGATCGAAAATCAAACCGCCGTTGTCTATTGGAACTGACAAGCATCCGATGGATCAATTGTGGGGATACGGTACGGCGGTGCTTGGCGCTATTTGATGCAGTGAGCCGTTAAAAGCGATCTTTCAAGCTCATTGATGTCTCTATCGATCTGCTTCACATGCTAGTATTGTTTCTATTCGAATCAAGTATGTTGAATGAACATTTCTGAAGTAATCGCTACGGGCATGCCCGCAGTATCTGTTCACAGGCATCTTAAAAAACTTTTTTAATTCATGTCCCCAAAAAGCAAAAAAACGAGTTTAGTAGATGATAGAGATATATTGCGGCTTCAACATGGCGCAATCTCAATGATTTATAACAAGGAACAAGCTATGGAAAAAACCGGATCGAAAATTTATCCTCTGACGTTGATTCTATTATCTTCCTTTTGTGCGCTCTTTTTCTCGCTTGCGATATCATTGCGGCAAACAGAGAAGGTCGATCAAGTTGCCATCCATAAAGACTCTCAATGTGTTTATTTCCGATTGCAACACGAAAGCAATCCTTTCATTCCAGAAATGAGCGATTATGTCGCCCTTAACACCGCGTTAAACCATGCTGATTCATTTATGTACTACGAGATTTATTCTCAACCGCTTTTTGTAAACGAGTATACTGATCCGTCTCAAGCATTTTTCTGCGACGAACCCAATGTCATCAACGCCATACAGATCAGTCAAAACGTCCAAAAGGATTTTGCATTATCATTACAATCGGGTCGATTCCTTTCGACAGGCGACTATAGCTCGAACGGAACGAATCATATTCCTGTTTTGATGGGATATAACTATCTAGATTCATTCAAGATCGGAGATGTTTTTTCTAGTGATTACCTGTTTGATCCTTATACATTTAATGTTGTCGGCTTTTTGGAAAACGGAGCTCATATTGAAACATCTTTGTTTACCTATGAACTTGACTCCTGCGTTGTAATACCCAGTTTCAATGTCGAAAACATATCAGAATCTACAGATGGGTTGCTTATACACTGCTCAAATCAAACCAGTGGTGTTGCTCGCGCCTCCATAACGGAATCTTCTGTTGCATATAATGAGCTTGAAACGCTTCTAAAGGACAACGCTGCCGGTAGTTATACAGTCTACAGTTCGCTTCTAGGACTGGATCTGCAGCAAAGATACGGTATCCGTATGAACCAAATTCTCTATTCTTCTATAATAATATCAGTTGTCCTTCTCGCAGCATCTATTTTCTTTGCAATCAAGGGTAACGGAAAACCATCGAAGCTTGCAACTTGGTGGGCCCTTTTCTTGCTATCGGTTTTGAACTGCACAGTTCTTGTAACGATCCTACAACTAATTCTGAGCTTGCGAATTAATCTAATATTCGCGTTGGCAATGAATAGCGGAGTCTGTGCTTCGTTATTCTTTTCTGCGACAACAAAGCGAAAAACCCGTTCTAAATACTTACCAGATAATCCAACCAGCTAGAAATATTCCTACTGAAAATATTTCCTAAACTATGATTGATCATGAACATCTATACCATTTATAAGGAGTTTAATTATGAAACGAATACTTTACCTCATGATTACACTTGTTGTCCTCTTAACAGGATGCGTTGCCGCGCCAGAGAAAATCACCGTGGATGGCGTTGATAAGGCAATCAACCAAAGCGAGGAAGCTGTCGTGGAGCTGAAGGACGGAAAGAGTGTAGAGACCGTTCTGTCGTCTCTGCCGGACGATATCAACACTACAATACAGGGAGAGGATACGACACTGGTGATCGCAGCAAAGGTGCAACCGCCACAGGTCGATACCATTTATACCGCAATCCTGCAACCCATAACCTATGACGAACAAAAGCTGGTCGACTTCTGTTTTGCAGCGCAGGCCAAGGATGCAGTTCGCGATGGCAGCCAAGAGGCGTATGGGAGCGTTCAATACTATATTCCTGATGCTGTGACCGAAATTCACAACATTTCGCTGGATTTGTACAACAATGGAGAAATCTTTTATAACAACGGCGCTCTGAATGCTCAGTATTCAAAAGAGGTGAAAGCGGAGCAGGAGAATGCGCCGAATTGCTCACTTTCCGCAGAAGACGCCAAGCAAATCGCAAAAGATTATTTACAGGGGTTAGGAATTCCTGCGATTGACATCACGCGGGTGATCGCCGAAGTGGCCGACTCTGGAGCAGGCAAAGGCTTTTATTCCATCACCTTTACCGTCAACTATTTCGACATCCCTTTTTACTATAGAGGCGTAACAACCGGCATGAATCCGCCGGGTGGAAGCATTGTCGTTGCCGAAGAAGGGATCATCACTCTCAGCGGAGCTATTCTGTTTGAAGCATTGAATGCCACTCCAGTGGATCAAATTCTGTCTTTAGAGGATATCCTGTCGTTGATCCCTGAGATGATGGATACAAGGATCAAAACGCAGAGTGATACGCCCGTCGTGGGAATATCCCTGCGTTATCTCATCAAAGCGGATGAGAACAACAACCCGATGCTTGTTCCCGTCTGGTTGTTTGATATCGATCAGGAAGCAGCAAAGGCCGTACTTGGTAATCAGGATGAGTACGTCTATCGAGGCAGTCAGGATCTGATCTTTAATGCGCTGACCGGGCAGTTGGAGAGGTGAACATGACCATTTATGAGTTGGAAACCGATAACAAACGCGCTCTGCTCTCTTATCGATTTATGATCGCTTGTGGGTTGGCTTTGTTCCTGTTGATTCGAGCAATGGTCTCATACAACGCCTTTGATCTTGTGAATCGGCAGGATCGGCTTATGCTTCTGACTGCGCCTATGAGCCTCAGTGGATTTACACCCTTTGCCGTCTTGTTCCCGCTGATCCCGTATGCCACAAGTTTTTGTGACGAATTCAATTCCGGCTATACGAAATTCATCATTACCAGAATTGGCGTAAAGCAGTATACGAAGAAGAAGATTGTCTCTGTCGGCTTGTCCGGCGCTCTCGCCATCGGCATTCCATTTTTGATCATCTTCGTGATGATTGCTTTCCTCGGCGTGCCTACCACTGCGGCAAACATGAGCGATTACTATTGGGGGACGAAATGGGAGCCATATGTTGCCATCTGGGGAGGCAATTTCGTCATGGCGGCAAAGCTGGTACTTGGCATGCTGTTTGGATGCGTGTGGGCGTTGGTCGGACTCGCTGTTTCCACCGTTGTGACAAACCGCTATGTGGTGATTATTGGGCCGTTCGTCCTCTATCAGGCATTGTGGCGTTTGTTGGCAAACACACCATTTAACCCGCTCTACATGCTGCGCGGCGACTTTGGTACGCCCGGGCAATTCACGGGTTCCTATGTGTACATTTTACTCTACCAAGCAATCTGGATTATTCTCGCATGCGTTGCAATTGTGTTTGGTATTCGGCGGAGGTTGAAGAATGTTTAGCGTTCGAGAAGCGTTTGGCATCTGCAAAGGTCAGTTTCGAGAGTGGCCGAGCAACTTGCGCGTCTATATGGCGTTCTTGTTTGGTATGGCAGTGTCCTCTGTACCGGTTCTCAACTATCAGGATTTTGCCAAGGCATTGCTGGAGCCGATGAATGCGGTTGAGCCATTCATTATCATTCAAACGTTGCGAGAGCATATGACCACTCTGCTACTAGGGCTTCTGCTTCTGCTCTCTGATGCGCCATTCATCAACCAACGATCGACCTATTCCATCATTCGCGTGTCGCGAAAAAGCTGGGCCGTGGGCATGATACTGTATATCGTTGCGGCAGCCTTCCTCTACTATCTGGTTATGCTGGCTTTTTCGGTTGGGTTGGTGTCTGCGCACGCTTACTTTGGCAACTTCTGGAGCGATGCGATCTACTCTATGGCCAATATGCCGTCCGTCAACTCCAGTATCGAGTTTGGAATTTACTTTCCCTATATCATGATCATAAAATCGCTTAGCCCCCTGCAAGCGGTGTTTCACACGGTATGCCTTGCGAGTATTTATGGCGCGATTCTGGCGCTTGTTGTGTTTGTCGTCAGTATGCGAAACAACAGAATTTACGGCCTGATCGCTGCGCTGGTCGTTCACGCTGTCGGATATATCATGATTTCGGAAGCCTATATCAATATCCCCAAAGCATCCTTGCTCGCAAATGCGCTGCTTGGGTACCATACGTTTTCTTCCGGCGCTACATCCGGTATGACGCTCACTTACTCCTACGTTCTCTTCGGCGTGGTGACGATATTACTCGCTGCTCTTGCGATCCTACTATCCCGTAAGCTGGATTGCAGCGTATCGTTGGGAGAAAAGAAATGAGCAAACAAAGGCAAAAGATCGCCCTCCAATATCGGTTTAGCATGAACCCCATTTTTCTGGGTGTATTCGTCGTCGCCTTTCTCGCTTTGAATGTCTCTCAACCCGGAGCAAGTCGTTCGGAGTTGTTCTGGTGCGGCATTGTGTTCCCCGCCGATCTGGAATCACTTGATCTGATCGGCCTTGGACGGTGGATGCTGTTCGTCTCTCCATTCATCCTGTTTGCGTGCATTCAGAGTGAGCAGGAGCTCAATCGAATGGCGCCATATGTGATCCCTCGCTATCGGTCCTACACAAGATGGTGGCATTCCAAAATTTTCTCTCTGTTCATAGGTTGTTTGGTATACCTCGTAATCGGGATTGCTGTGACAATTATCTTCGCGATTTCCTCCGGTCATGCTGCGCAGCCTATCGATTTTATGAATCTTGGAATTTCCCTGTGTCTAATATTCATACATCTGTACTTGATTTCGCTGCTGATACTCGCCAGCCACACACTGTTCTCAAATCAGCATGCCATCTCGTTAGGTGCTTTGGGTCTTGAAGGGCTGACCTTGTTCTTTGCGATGCTGAGCGCAAACGTCAGCCGGTTTCTGTTTGGCACTTGGGGGATGCTCTATCGAAGCAGCTTGTCAAACCAAAGCCATGGGTTCGATGTTGGTACAATCTTGCTGGTTCAAGCGATCGTATGCGTAGTCATCATCGTCAGTATGCCTTATGTGCTGAAAAAGCGTGGCGTTTTCTCCGCCACCCGGATATAGAAAGGATTGAAACCATGTTTGTTTTTCAGAATGTATCTAAAAAGTTTGGAGCAGAACAGGTTCTTACCCATATCACTGCTGATTTTGAGAGTGGTCAGATACACGGCATTATTGGTAAAAACGGCTCAGGAAAAACCGTTTTACTAAAGCTCGCTTGTGGGCTGCTCCATCCGGATGAAGGCCAGGTATATGTCAATGGCGAGCAGTTGGGAAAGGATGTTGATTTCCCTGACAATATCGGGATCATCATCGAATCCCCCGGCTTTCTATCCTACCATTCAGGCTATAAGAATCTGTTGTATTTGGCCTCGTTGAGAAATCGGGTTGGAAAGAAAGAGATCGAAGCGGCAATCCGCAAAGTCGGCCTCAATCCGGCAGATAAAAAGCCAGTCGGGAAGTACTCGCTTGGCATGCGGCAACGATTGGGCATTGCGCAGGCGATCATGGAAAATCCGCCACTTCTGATTTTGGATGAGCCGCTAAACGGGCTTGACAAGAATGGCATTGAAGAGATGCGCACGCTCCTGCTGCAACTCAAGGCAGAGGGTAAAACGATCCTGCTGGCCAGCCATGTGAAGGATGACGTTGAGATTCTATGCGACACAGTCAGTGAAGTGGCAGACGGCGCACTCACGCGCACAAAATAGTTGTACTGATTGAAACAACGGATGGAATCGAGCAAGCAACACAAACGCCTAACCTATTTTATAACAAGCGCTTTTCAGGTTCTAAAATATGTCCGGCAAGTATAGGTCTATCGGTCATTATTGAAAATTAATATGGCGAATGGTATAGTTGTGCTTACACTCAGAGCGCTACTATGCTTGTTCCAAAAACACTTTTTCTTTTCTTTTGGAAGAGTACGCCGCGTTCTCGAGCACTCCACCCGTTTCAGCTTCAGATTGTTATATGAGAACACAGCTTGCAATAAGAATGTTTGCTCTGTTTCTCATTTGGATTGTATGAAGTCATCACAAAAAACAAGAACGTTTATGCTGTTTTTCATTCGGATTAGTTGAATAAAGCCAGCATTTCTGAACACGGATTACCACTTTACGACGCGCCAGGGAGAAATGATGAAGAAGCAAAATTTGAACAGCGGAACGACTCCTCTGATGGATAAACTCGCTGAATATGCAAGGCTTGATCAGGTACAATTGTTGTCCAAGCTGGGTTCGTCACAAACCGGGCTGGATGCGCAGGAAGCAACGCGCCGGCTTGGCGAGTACGGTCTCAACCAGATCGCGTCTGAAAAGCCTACCCCTTGGTTCATTCAACTCCTTGAGGCATTCATCAACCCGTTCAGTGGGATCATGCTGTTTCTCGCGATCCTCTCGTTTGTTACCGGAGTAATGCTCGTTGCCCCCGGTGCGAAGGATTGGCGCACGGTCATCGTCATCGGCGCCATCGTTTTCATCAGCGGTACGCTGCACTTTGTACAGGAATACCGTTCCAGCAAAGCAGCGGCAAAACTGAAAGCTTTGGTGCATACGACCGTCTCCGTCGTCCGCAATGGCGATGAAAAACTGGAGATCGAAATGCTGAAGATTGTCCCCGGCGATATCATTCATCTCGCCGCGGGCGATATCATTCCGGCGGATGTCCGCATCCTATCCTCGCGCGACCTGTTTGTCGGCCAGTCCTCACTGACCGGCGAGGCAGAACCGGTTGAAAAATACGATCAATGGAACCCCATCGACGCCAAGAGTAAAAGCGTAAGCCTCTCCGAGCTTAGCAGCCTCTGTTTCATGGGAACGACGGTCGTCAGCGGATCGGCCATCGCCGTGGTCATCGCAACAGGGAGCAGTACTTACTTTGGATCTATGGCAAAATCGATCGTCGGTAAGCACGAGCTCACAAGCTTTGACAAGGGCGTAAACAGCGTCAGTTGGGTTCTGATCCGATTCATGATGATCATGGTTCCGATCGTGTTTCTCATCAATGGGCTCACCAAGGGCAATTGGTTGCAAGCATTCCTCTTTGCCATCGCGGTTGCCGTGGGGCTCACGCCGGAGCTGCTGCCGATGATCGTAACGACGAACCTCGCAAAGGGCGCGATTCGAATGGCACGGCAGAAAACTGTTGTCAAAAAATTGAATTCCATTCAGAACTTTGGTGCCATGGATGTCCTCTGCACCGATAAAACCGGGACTCTAACCGAAGACAGGATTGAGATGGAATCCTATCTCGATATTCACGGCAAAGAAGACATCCGCGTGTGGCGGTATGCGTTTCTGAACAGTTATTTCCAAACCGGTCTCAAGAACCTGATTGACAAAGCCGTCATTTCACGTGCCGAAAAAGAAGGCCATGAGGACTGGGAAGAAAAATATAAAAAGGTCGATGAAATCCCGTTTGATTTCAACCGCCGCCGAATGTCCGTCGTTCTTCAGGACGCGAAAGGGACCCGGCATCTGGTCACCAAAGGCGCACTGGAGGAGATGCTGTCCGTTTGCTCTTTTGCCGAAATCGGAACCAAAACCGTCCCGCTGACCGACGAAATCCGTCAGGAAGCAATGGACTTGGCACATAAGCTAAGCAGTGAAGGACTGCGCGTTCTTGCCGTAGCGAAAAAGAGAGAGGTGCCGAGTCAAGATCTGTTCTGCGTGGAAGATGAGGCCGATATGATCCTATTGGGATACATCGGTTTTCTCGACCCGCCGAAAAAATCATCGGCTTCCGCGATTAAAGCACTGAACGAGTACGGCGTGCAAGTGAAAATCCTCACCGGCGATAATGATGTGATTGCAAGAAAGGTGTGCAGTGACGTTGGCCTTTCGGTTGAAAACATTTTACTCGGAAGCAGCATCGACGCGTTAACTGACGAACAGTTGGCGGCACAAGCAGAGAAAACTACGATCTTTGCCAAACTCTCCCCCATGCAGAAAGCACGGATCATCCGTGTGATCAAAAGCCGTGGCCATACGGTAGGATTCATGGGTGATGGCATCAATGACGCGCCCGCCATGAAGCAAGCCGATGTGAGTGTTTCCGTCGATACCGCGGTGGATATCGCAAAAGAATCGGCGGATATCATCCTGCTGGAAAAAGACCTGATGGTGCTCAAGGAAGGTGTCATCGAAGGACGCAAGATCTTCGGTAACATCATAAAGTACATCAAAATGACCGCAAGCTCCAACTTTGGAAATATGTTCAGCATACTGGCAGCCAGCGCGTTTTTGCCGTTTTTGCCGATGCAACCGATTCAGATTCTGCTATTAAACCTCATCTACGATATCTCCTGTCTCTCTATCCCTTGGGACAATATGGATCCTGAGTATCTGATGAAACCGAGAAAATGGGATGCGTCTTCCATCGGCAAGTTTATGATCTGGATGGGGCCAACCAGTTCTGTCTTCGACATTATGACCTATATCCTGATGTTCTTTATCATCTGCCCGGCGGTTGCCGGTGGTGCCTATGGCGCAACCGGTGTCAACAGCGCGATGTTTGTCGCGCTCTTCAACACCGGATGGTTCGTGGAATCCCTGTGGTCGCAAACGCTGGTGATCCATATGATCCGTACACCAAAGATACCCTTCCTGCAGAGCCGCGCTTCTCTGCCGGTGCTGCTGTCAACTGCGCTGGGTATCGCCTTTGGAACCGTCCTTCCCTATACGCCGATCGGCGCCTTCCTGAGCATGCATCCCATGCCACCCGTATTCTTTGCCTGGTTGATTGGAATGATTCTGCTTTATATGGTGCTCGCAACATTGCTAAAAACGAACTACAGCAGGCGTTATGGCCACTTACTATAGGAGGAACGCGCTATGATCATCGGAAGCAATCCTGTTGCGGCAATCGGTCTTTTCACGACCTGTGGTCTTATGCTGCTGGGTCTGTTGGCAACTTATCCTGCGGTAGTCGCGTATGAAAAGAAACACAGCTTTCTTACATGGTATCTCTTTGGCGTGTTTCTATTGCCCGTTGCAATCATCGCATCACGGTTCCTAAAGAATCCGGATGCATCCACATGAACCGACTTGTTTGCTCAGTGGATTTCTGCAAAACAATCGTCATAGACCGACAATGCTGTTGTGAAATAAATGATACCCTGTGGAAACGCTCCTGTTGATACTCCTTGCTAACCTAACTAGAGTGTGTTTCTAAAAGCATCGGCAATGCTTCGGCAGGAACGCGATATATAAACTTCTGCGTAATTTCGCTGGTTACGTCCAGCGATCCATCCGAATGTTGCACCAAGAATAAAATGTGGAGCAAACAGCGAACAAAAAATCAAAAGCCCTGTGAATGCGTGCGGTGAAAGCGAGTTGTACAGATGCGGTTCGGCTGCCAGCAATGCATGCAGCTCCACGCTGAACACCGACACCGTTATCGCACCATCGCGCAACGCGGGATTTCGGTGAACGAACACAAAACCGCAAATCATCTTCCTAGCTTAATATCGATGACGCTACCATCAATCGCATTGATGGATAGAAATGGTTCCACAAAGTCATCGACGGCGTCGCCCCACTTGATTACATCATGTGCATTTGCGTTTCCCGTTGCCGTACCGTAAAAATTCCAAACGGGAACCAAAAGGCCTGTCGTGATGGAGTTCATCTCGGAAATCCGCTGATAGGTCAAAGTAACGCGGGTAACGTCATAATGCAGAGATTTGTAGCTTCCCGCGGTCTTGAGCAGCGGCTCGTACTTGATCCTCATCATGTTTTCAAAGATTTCAGCCGCCTCGTCAAACGGCATCAGATTCGATGATTCAACAACCGTCTCCCCAATCTTCAGCGGCGTAGACCAGAAGATATGAAAGATGCCTCCATCATTGATCGAAAGAGTGAATCTCTCATATTCCCACTCGTTGCCTGTATCGGTGCCGCCGACATAGGTCATGTAGGTTGGGCTTGTAATCGGAATCCCATTGACAACGCGTTGAAAATAGATTTTATAAACATATTCCAAATCGGCAGGAATCGTAGCGCCTTCTATCGCGATGCCATTGTCCATCAGAAACACGTCTGCGACCCGATAACCTTCAATACCAACCTCTTTCAGGAACTGCTCGGCAGCTTTCTGCGCTTCCAGCGGTGTCATTTTCAAGCCGGAGATGGCGGGCGCTGTCGATTGTCCCGTCACCTTTTCAACCATTCGGCAATCCGTTAGCGGGAACAGATCGAAGTTCATGTATTGAAACGTGCTGTCGCTTCGCGGCGACTGGTCTGAAGCAACGGGGATACTGTTTGTGCGAATCTGAAAAAGTTTCCCGTGGATTTGATCCAATGTGGAAGAAACATCAAAAATGTGATACTGGAAGGAGCTGATGGTCTTCTCCCGCATCTCCACCTTTGTCACGGGTTCTCCCGCTTCGTCCGCAGCAGATTCATACATTTTTTCGAGGCGATCCACATATTCCTGAAGTCCGCCATCCGTGTCCTGACCGTTGCTGATCTGCTGCTTGGCATCTAGCATCATTTTCTCGATTGCGGGTTTTGTATTCAGTTGTTCTTCATAATACATATTCGTGCCGCTGCACAGATAGTCAAACATCTTCTCCGCCAGCTCCTGTGAAAACTCGGCGGGCGTCACGCGGATGATGGACATCGTTTGATTTTCCGGAGTTTCGATGGTTGCATCCGCGGTGACGGAAAAATCCGCCGTGCTGCCGGAAACCGAAGCGATGTACTTCGATTGGTTGGCTGGCGCTACTCTCGCCAAAGCATCGTCCGCGGTTGCCCGCGCTTTTTCGATGAGCACGGCTTGATCCTTTGCGATCACAATCGGCTTATCCGGCGTTTTTTGACAAGCCAACGCGAACACGGCGCAAAAGATCATCCCGCCAACGATGATAGATTTCTTACTCATTTCATGGCTCCTCTCAGTCGCTTTTCTGTATTATTTCAGATGAAGCTTGTGAGATGGTTAACGTTTTGTTTTCAAACTGTTATCCGGAAAAATAATTCGAACAAGCGTGCCCGCGTTCTGTTCGCTTTCGATCACAATACTGGCAGAATGCGCTTTCGCAATTTCGCTTACAATTGCCAATCCTAACCCGAACCCGCCGTTCTTTTTGCTACGCGAGCGATCCACGACAAAGAAAGGCTCCATCACATGTTCAAGATCTTCACGCGGGATGCCATGTCCGTGGTCGCGAACTTCAATCACGTTTTCAAAAGAGGTTATCTCGATCGATTGACCTGTTTGGGATGCCTTCGCAGCGTTATCAATCAGGTTCATCAAAAGCGACTTCATCAAGTCAAAATCCATCCATACGCTTGCATCATCGCTCTGAATGACCAAATTGACTTCTTTTCCCGCTAGCGAATCCTGCATACTTGTTTTCACCGCATCGAACAATACGCTTTTCTGCACGGGTTCGAGAATAATGCTCTCCTGAAGGGAGATCAGCTTCAAGAATTTTTGTATGAGCCGTTCCAGCCATGCGCTTTCCTGCCGGATGTATTCGACAGAAGTTCTTGTGGCCGTAGCGCTCATTTTCACGTTGAGCAGCGTGTCCGAATGAATGATGATCGCGGAAAGCGGCGTCTTGAACTCGTGTGATACCGCGCTGATAAAGAGCCTCTGCCGCTGTGACGTTTGGGTCAGCAATAGAACGTGTTGCTGGACGGAATCTGCCATCTTGTTAAATTCTGTTGAGAGCTCGCCGATCTCATCCCGTGTTGTCACCTCGGCGCGCTTACTATAATCTCCGCTGGAGATCTTTCCCGCCGCCGCTCGAAGCTGGGTAAGCGGACACAACGCCTTTTTCAGCAGCAGGATCACGATCAAAACACCTGCGACGATAAACCCCGCGCTCACCAAGATCGATTTGGCGAGAACCCGCGAAACGCTCTCGTATACCGCGGAGATATCCTTGACCACAAAGATATCGTAGCTTGTTTCGCCGACCCAAATGCTGTTTCCCGCGATGAGCAGTTGCCCCGATTCATAAATCGGCGGTTGATCGTTTCCTTGACCGGATAAAAGGTAACTTGGCAAGGCGAGATTGGAGATGTCAATTTGCGAGTAAATCGGTTCGCCGCCCACCGTTAAAATCGTTGTCTCGTCCGCAAATTGTGAAAAGCAATATTTCGCGATCGAACGCTGCGTCTGGCTGCTGTTATCCTTGTTATAGTAATATCCCATCATTTGGGTGAAGGAGGACTGCGTATTGGTTAGTTTTTCCAGCACCTGATCTTTGGCTTGCTGAACGATGCTGTTTCTCGCCTGCATGAAAATCATCGCGCTGCAAAGAGTGACGGCCATGATCAAGACCCCGCTGCAAATGATCGCTATCTTATACCACAGCTTCATCCAATTATTCCTCCAGGCGATATCCTATTTTGGAAATCGATTTGATCTCTACCGTTGGACCAAGCTTTCTCCTGATATTTGCGATATGCACGTCGACCGTTCTCGAGCCACCAAAGTAATCCGGTCCCCAGATCTCATTGAGTAAACGCTCGCGTGGCACGGTGCGATTTTTACTTCGAAGCAGCAGAACCAGCACGTCAAACTCCAGAGGCTTGAGTTCGATTTCACGATCGCCTTTCATGATGGAATGATTGTCGACATCTACCACAAAATCCTGATAGCAGATAACTTGGTTGAGCTTCCCAAGTCGTAGCAACACCTTTTCCACTCGAACCAACAGCGTCACAACATCAAACGGTTTGACGAGATAGTCTTCAGCCCCATCGCGCAAGCCTTTGATCTCGGATGCCGAATCCGTTTTAGCCGTCATATAAATCACCGGAATTTGATGCCTTTTCATCACCTCTAGCAATTCAAATCCATCGATTCCAGGAAGCATGATGTCGAGTATCGCCAAATCGAAATTCGGGTCGCGGGCAACAAGCTCCGCCGCCTCCGCCCCATCGAAACACGCCACATAATCGTAACCCACATATTGCAGATTGATCGCAATGCCGCTGCTTAAGCCCTTATCGTCTTCTACCAGCAAAATCCTGTTCTTTCGCATTTCAGGTAATCTCCCTTGAAAGCCAACCGTTCATTTGGCTCATTCTAACATATCAGAATGATGCTAGCAAAGTTATGAGACGTGTTTCGCGGCGATCTCTTGAGAACAGCTCACCTACGGTATCAACTGCGAAGTTAAAACCCCGCCCATCGATCAATAATACTCCCGTCGATCGCGTTGATGGTAAGCAGGCTTATATACCCGCTTGTTCCTCGCGCTATCCCATAGCTATCGATAGAACGGCCGAAGAAATCCCATACTGGTATGAGCAGCCCCTGCGAACCAACATCTTTCTCCGTAAGCCGCATGAACCCTAATGTAATGTGATCGATGAAGTATTCACAGGTCACTCCTTCTTCGGACGTATCATATTCGTTGTCGACGATGACAATCATCTTCTCAAATATTGCTTGTACCGTGGAGAAGGGTAGCAATGTTGCGGCAGGAACTTCAATCTCTTCGACGTTCTGCGGCGAATTGTATTCCACCTTTGCAACACCTTGATCGTCTATGAAGATGCGAATTTTCTCATAGAGCCACGCTCGCGCAAATGTTTCATTTTCATGCAATATCTTTCTGTCCCCGCCGTCATCATCCGTATAAGTGACTGCAATACCATTGATTTCTCTGGTGAACATAAACTCATAAACCCCATCCGGCCGAACATCAGCGCGGGCATGCATTCTCTTGCCGGAACAAACGAAATCGTCAAAGCCCATCTGGAGCAACGTATCTTCGGCTAATTTCTGTGCCTGCGCTTGCGTTGTTTGGATCGGGAGCGTTGCAACGCTTGTTGTATCGGGAGACTGAACGGCTTGGCTGAGTAATAGGTCGAGGCAGCTGTCATCAAGGTTTCTAAAATACTCTAGCCGTGCCAGGCCGGCTTCAGTATAGACATTGATTCGCGATAGGCTAGCATCTTCTCTAAGAGCGTAATAATGAACGGCGCTGTTTGCATTTGCTCCGTCATCAAAGTGATACTCGAGTACCTGATATTCCGGATTGGCCGGTGCACGTTCCGCGCTTTGCATTGCGGACGCGAGTGCTTCATCAAATTCTTCTTGTGCGGAATACCTTTCGTTGAACCATGATGTATTGTCCTTGTTGGCGATCAGATCTTTTGCGATATTGTTGTGATACCCACTCGGCAATAAACTAAGATCATTGGAAATCGTATGTGCCCCCGAAAAGAGCGTATCTACAATTCGCTTTACCGCATCATTTGTAAAGCAAGTCATTTTTACCCTCGTAATTGGCATCTCATCGTTTTGCGGCAACGATATTGAGGCATCGGTGTAGACATGAAGTTTCCCTTTGGCACTCACAATCTCTTCTTTCAGGCTTTGAGGCGCTCCAAGCCTCGTTATGCTCGTATCGCTTTTATCCTGAATCGTTACCTCTTCCGACGGGGCAGCGGTTTGAGTGACGTCAATTGTAGTTTGTGCCTTTTCGAGCAGTTGATCCAAGTCCTTCCCGATTACGATCGGTTCGTCGGGCGTTTTCTGACACCCACCCAGCATAAACAGGAACACCATGCCCGCCAGAAAGATAGAAATCGTGCGCTTCATTTTCGTTACCTCATTCATCATGATGCTACTATGTTAAAGGTTTCCGCTCAAAAAGTCGTTACGATACGATTACGGTTTGATTATTGTTCTGTTACCGTATGATGATCGTTAAATCGAATTCTAACGGTTGTGCCGACGTCAAGTTCGCTTTCAATACTTAGTTCGGCATCGTGCGCCGTGACGATCTCCTTGACAAGCGCTAGCCCCAGACCGCTGCCGCTATACTTTTTGCTGCGGGACTGATCCACCATGTAAAAAGGCTCTGTAATTCGTGCCAGCTCACTTGCCGGAATGCCACAGCCATGGTCGGATACCTCTATCGTATCGTCGTATGCCGTAAGCCGCACACTCTGCTCTTGCCTTGAAGCTTTGGATGCATTGTCGAGCAGGTTGATGAGTACCGATTGCATCAAATCCGAATCAAGCTTCAAAGAATCTGTCTTGCATTCAATGTAAACGGGTGTTCCGCGCTGCTCCAGGATTTCCGACATGCCATCCCTAGCCTGTTCAAAGAGCGGTAGCAACGCGATATCCTCGCGTTGAATCTGTCGTTTCAGTGTGACCAGTTTCAGCAGCTTCTGCGTGAGTCGTTCCAGCCATTGGCACTGCCGCTGAATAGCAGCTGCTGAAGTTTTTATCTGCGCTTCATCCATATACGCATTTTGCAGCGTGTCCGCATTGAGAATCATTGTTGTCAGAGGCGTCTTGAACTCATGGGTCACTCCAGCGATGAACAGGTGCTGTCTTTCTGCGATTTCAGTCAAATGCTCAATCTGTCTTTCAACCGCAAAGGCCATCGCGTTAAAATCTCCGGCGAGCTCTCCCACTTCATCCTGCGTCATACGGGTGGCACGCTCCGCATAGTTGCCAGCCGCAATTCGCTTTGCCGTTTTTCCAAGCGTTCTAAGCGGTTCCATGGAGCGACGCACGAGTAATGATATCCATACGACCCCTACGGTAACACCAACGACGCTGATGAGGAGAAAGCGCCAAATCATAGTGGCGATATCGTTGTAAACCGCTGAAATATCTTCTACCACATAGATCCGATAATTGATTTGCTTTACAAACACATTGCTGCCAACGATCAGAATATCGTGCCCGTCGATTTTTTGGGAAACCTGTTGCTGTTGGCCGCTCTCGCCAATCACCAGGTAATCCTCCGGTGCGATTGCAACTCTTGAATATAGGATGCCCGTGTCGGCAAGCAATACGGAAGATGAATCCGCAAAGCGAGAAAAGCAGTACTTGATTAGAGATTCGTTTGTCGTACTTGAATCGCTTTCACTTGTGTAATAGCCCGCCATACCTGAAAAGGCAGAGGCAATGTTTCGCTGTTTGTCATGCGCCTGCTCATACGTCAGTTGCAGAATACTGTTTTTTGATTGTACGAGCAACAATGCACTGCTGACTGCAACGATCACGATGAGGACGACGCTGCAAATAAAGGATATTTTCTTCCACAGTTTCATTTCCTGCGTTCCTCCAACCGGTAGCCTGCCTTGGATATGGTGCGGATTTCATCGTTCCAGCCTAGACGCTTACGAATGTTTGCCACGCGTACATCCACCGTGCGCATATCGCCAAAATAGTTTGTCCCCCAAATCTCATCAAGTAAATATTCACGCGATACCGTTCGGTTTTTGTTCTTGATCAAAATCGCGAGCACATCGAATTCCATAGGGGGCAAGGCGATTGTCTCGCCAGCCTTTTTCACCGTCCGGTTGCCGGTGTCTACTTCAATTGTATCAAAACGATAGATTTTGTTGAGTCTTCCGGTTCGCTCAAGCACTTTTTCGATCCGAACAAGAAGCGTAATCACCTCAAAAGGCTTCACGATGTAATCTTCCGCACCGTCCCGAAGCCCCTTGACCTCGGATTCCGAGTCGGTTTTAGCCGTCATATAGACAACGGGAATGTTGTACTTTTTCATATATAAGAACAATTCAAAGCCATCAATCCCGGGCAACATAATATCCAGCAACGCAAGATCAAAGGAGTGATCCTGCTCAAGGGACTCCGCAGTCGCGCCCCCTTCGTCAAACGACACAACTTCATATCCAACATAGCGGAGATTCAACGCCACTATGTCGGAAATACCCTTGTCGTCCTCGACCATTAAAATTCTATTCGACGCCATTTTTCCACCTCTGATGATTTAGGTCGTATCTATTCTACCAAATGCAAAGCTATAAGTTGTTACCGAAACATTATCATCCGTATATAGGTGTTGATTTTTTCGTCAACCATAGCACAAATGTCCTCGCTATCCCTTGAACGAGAAACAAGTAGAAGGTTCACGCTATTTGCTTAAATCCCGTTTGAAATCACATCTGCTCGCTCCGCGGATCTGAAATAGAAGTTGTAGATCCATGATGTAACTCTATCATGCAGTAGGCGCGAATTTTTTGAGTAATCAAAATGTAAATAAAACGTAAGCGTTCACTTGAAATAGAGCATGGGCTATCCCAATGCAGCCCATGCTTTTTGTTTTTCTTTCGTTGATTTGGTTTAGTATCCAACTGTAGTATCAATGACACTTGGCAAACCGCTCATGGCGCCCGACGAGCTGGCCATCATGCCCGGCAGCCGGTGCATTCTACAGTTGCAGGGTGTTCATCCGTTCTATTCGCGAAAGTACGACATCACCAAGCATCCGATGTATCCGCTGCTGGCGGATGAGGGGAATCGATTTGAGGCGGGGAAACATGTGAAAAGGAGGTTGCGGGTGAGGGCGGAGGATGTGTATGGGGTGGTTGAGATGCGATAGTGATTGTATGCCATGAGCGTAATGCCGTTGAACCCCTTGTATTGTGATGGTATACTTTTAGATGCCAACAATGGTTGAAGGCGAATAAACTTATCCAGAAGTAGCTGTGAATCTTAAGTTTTCGGGAGTTATTTATAATTTTCTTAGGAGGCGATGCATGCTTTGAAATCTACAATAATACTTGATTCAGACGGTTTCTTTTGGCCAGATAGCATTGAAGCTGAATATATGCATTCACAACGTGAATTAGTTTCCATTAATTATGAACAGCAGCCTTATGATGTTCTGTTTGAACAGTACTATTTAGGCTTTAGATCTGCCTTATTTATTTGCGAAGACACCATTAATAATGCTGATGAAGCAGAAAAAACACTACGGCAATACCGTGAAGCATGTTTAGGAAGTGCTATGAGATATATGAGAAATCATTTGGAAGCTAAACCCTCCCTTCCAGTTGACTTCATGTGGATAGTTAGAGAAACGATAGTAAGTGAATTGAAGGATTGCTATTCAGAAGTAAATAATATAAAGCTCCAATTGTCAATGAAGCCTAGATTATCTGCAAGAGCGGTCGACAAAAACACCATTGTATTCCCAGCCTTAACTAGATCTGTATTAACCCACTGCAACCTAGTTATAATTAATTCAATAGATAGTATTATCAACGAGTCAGGCCAATTAGTAGGAGACTTAGATCGTAAGTATCTTGCCAGGTTTATTTTTCCTTACTTACTATATTGTCACGATGATTTTTCCGTTCAAAACCTACCAATAATTGGTGCACATTCGAAAGAGTCCATACTAAACGCGCTTAGTTTTACGAATTTGCAAATAATGTTCATTATAGCTCATGAATATGCTCATATTCTTTTACGGCATATAGATGATAACAAAACTTTTCGCTCTAAAGAAGATATAGAGAGCGAAGCAGACACCTTTGCATTAAATGTTGTACTTGCATACGTTGAAAAAAGTGACCGCTACTCAATACACGATGTATTCGCGGCTATTAGATGGCTTTACAAATATCAAATAATTGAGAAAAGTATCGGAATGTTGATCAAAGGGGAATCGTTAGATTTTTTTGAATCAAATTTGGAGGATCGACGTGGAAAGATTCAACTTGAATTGCGTTCTAAACATAGGTTGAAAGGCAGCTCATTATTTGAATCTTTAGGGTTTTGTATGATTGTTGAGTTGCAGAATATTCTCTACGAATATGGCTCAAATCTTATTAATGAAATAACAAATGCTTTTCATGACGCCAGAAGAACTGGAAAACTTGAGCCATGGTGGGAAAGTATAGCTCAAGATGAAGCTGCTTCAAAGAGTGTTAAAAAAGTAGTCGATATTTTTCTGAATCAAAACAAACAGGAGGAAAAGAGTAATGACAGCAAATAATAACTCAGAAGCAATTTCCATTAATATTGAAGTAGACCTTGAAAGCTTGGACAACTTGAAAAGTTTGTTTGGTAGCACTGATAATGTCTCTTCAATTGAATTCTGCGATGGTGAAGTTGAACTTAAGTTATTACCAGTGGAGAAATTATTATCCTTTGAAGGTGGATCGACCGCCGAGCTAATTATTACATTTTCTGTAGGGGTTGCCTCTGGGGTAGTAGGTAATATTATATTCGCATATTTATGCGGCTTAGCCAAGAAACTCAGATTGAATGGCCGACGCACACGAATAGCGGAAGAGAGTATTACGCAAGTTATAGAAACAACAAAAGTCACGATAGTAGAATCTAAAAAAACATCTATTATCAAAAACAATAAGGATATCACCAATTGAATGAATACCACACAAAATATGCAACATCTTGAGTGACAGAGTGGCTCTAAGGGGCTACAGCGAAAAATTCTAATCCTACAACGGCGGCGAGCTAATTTAAAGCTACTCACTAACACCATCCCACCCGGATGGTGTTTTCTTTTCCCCCAAATAACAACAGGAGGTCAACACAATGGAATTCTTCAACAGCGCAATCGACGTATTGCAAACCCTCGTCACCGCTATCGGCGCAGGCCTTGCCGTATGGGGCTTTGGTTAAAAGTAAACCACCCGCAAACACGGGTGGTTTTCCTTTGGCGTCCCCGGCGCGATTCGAACGCGCGGCCTTTCGCTTAGGAGTGAGCTGGTGCCTTTGTCTTGGCGTATCCAGCGGTGTCTTGCAGTGTCCTATTGTCCCCAAAACTAGGGCGTTTTCTGGATTTCGGTTTGTCTTCCCGTATCCCCGCGTAACCTAGCGTATTCAGCCGTTTTCTGGCGTCCTCTTAGCAAGTTCTTAGCAAAACAGCCAAAAGAAACGAACAAACGCGGTTTGCTAAGAACCAAGAATGTCAAGGATAGTGCGCCTATAATCGTCTTTTTTCCTACTAATCTTGGCTATTTGGGGCTGAGAGCAGACGTTTTCATAGAACGGCGAGTCAAACCACGAACTGAAAGGATAACATATGACCAATATCATCGCCATTGCCAACCAGAAAGGCGGCGTTGGCAAAACGACAACTTGCGCCAATCTTGGCATCGGCTTAGCACAGGACGGAAAACGAGTCCTATTGATTGACGCCGACCCGCAGGGTTCGCTTTCCATCAGCCTTGGATATACCCGCCCGGACGAGCTAGGTGTCACGCTCTCCGACATCATGGAGGGCATCATCGAGGAGCAGCCGCTCGCGCCGGGCGAAGGCATACTCCACCATGAGGAGAACATCGACCTTCTGCCCGCGAACATCTCCCTCTCCGGTTTGGAGGTGTCACTCGTGAACGCCATGAACCGCGAGAAGATCCTCAAGCAATATGTCGATAGCGTCAAGCGCCCATACGACTATGTGCTGATCGATTGTATGCCGAGCCTCGGCATGCTGACCATCAATGCGCTTACCGCTGCCGACAGCGTCATGATTCCGGTGCAGGCGCAATACCTCCCCGCCAAAGGTCTCGAGCAGTTGCTCCGCACCGTACGAAAGGTGAAGAAGCAGATCAATCCCCGCCTCAAGATCGACGGCATCCTGCTGACCATGGTTGATCACCGGACGAACTACGCAAAAGAGATCAGCGCGCTCATCCGCGAGACCTACGCCGACCAGATCAAGGTATTCGCGACCGACATCCCGCTTTCCGTACGCGCTGCCGAAATCAGCGCCGAGGGGAAGAGCATCTACGCCTACGACCCGAAGGGAAAGGCGGCGGAAGCCTATCGCAAGTTGACAAAGGAGGTGTTGCGCATTGGCCAGCAAAGAGAGAAAGCTAAGTCTGACATCGTACGATGACCTGTTTCAATCGTCCGACAACCGCGAGACCGAGCAACGAGAGCAGATCGTCGAGTTGTCGCTCAAGCAACTGCACCCGTTCAAGAATCACCCGTTCCGCGTCCGCGACGACGAAGCCATGGCGCGCACAGTCGAGAGCGTCAAGGAATACGGCGTTCTCACACCCGGCATCGCCCGCCCGCTGCCGAGTGGTGGCTACGAGATTGTCGCCGGACATCGCCGCAAGCACGCGTGCGAACTCGCGGGGCTTGCCACCATGCCGTTCATTGTTCGCGAGATGGATGACGACACCGCCACGATCCTCATGTGCGACAGCAACCTGCAACGCGAGAATATCCTGCCAAGCGAGCGGGCGTTTGCGTATAAGATGAAGTTGGAGGCGATGAAACATCAGGGATCAAGGGCAGATTTAACTTGTGCCCAAGTCGGGCACAAGTTAAGCGGCGTCAAATCGCGAGACATATTAGCTGAACAAATGGGAGAAAGCAAGAACCAAATCTCACGCTTTATCCGCTTGACCGAGCTTACCCCCGAGTTTCTGCAAATGGTCGATGACCGTAAAATTGCTCTCAATCCCGCCGTAGAAATGTCCTATCTGAAACCCGAAGAACAATCCCAACTCCTAAGTGTCATGGCGGCGCAGGAAGCAACCCCTTCCCTCTCGCAGGCGCAACGACTCAAGCGATACAGTCAAGAAGGCAAGCTCTCAGAGGATGTGATGGACGCGATCATGTCAGAGGAAAAGAAAGAAGTCGATCGAATTACCCTCACCAGCGATAAGCTCAAGCAGTATTTCCCGAAAAGCTTCACTCCGCGGCAGATGGAGGAAACGATCTTCAAACTGCTGGAGCAGTGGCAGCAAAAGAGAGAACGAGAAATGGAGAGGTGATATGGGAAAGGCGCTCGCGGGAGCGCCTTTTTTACAGCAACTAAGTTTAATGACCTTTACTGACCATATTCACTCTTAACATTGCTAGAACTCAATATATATTCGGATGGATCAACCGGATTATGCTCTATGCACAATCTATAATACGTGGATTATTGTACTACCAAGAATATAGGATAATCCTTAATAGCCATATCCTCAATTGCGATTTTACCATCCTTAATTGAGTAATCCACTTCTGTATAATACCCCGTCAATACGTCGTACGCGTATATGTGTTCACAGGACGGCAAGTCGAGCGTAATATCACACCAAGATATTTGCTCGCCTTCCGATGCCTCTCTATCATCCCAATAAGCAAACATCTTACCCAAATCTACATCATAGCTAAAGCTGTTGATGGGCTCGATATTCGTATTTATTTCGATTCCATAAGACGCTGACTTCACACCCGAAAAAAGAGTTGCGGACCTCGCCAATGGATTGTAGCACTCCGGCCAAGCACCAACTCCCATTTCACCTCCTGATAAACCAAGTCCGAGATTCATCGCGTTAACGCGCTGCACATACTTAGCCGAAAGGATCGGGGTATAGGCGGTTATCATGTATGCTTCCTCGGGAGCAACGCTTTCCATAGGCATGTAGTTTCCCTCGCTGCCCCAGAAATCCCCTTGAAATCCGTTACTCCGCGCCTTATCCATCATGTCTGTTACTATGTCGGAATAACCGTAATAGTATTCCGGGTAATAGGTTGGCGATATCCAAAAGAAAGAGTGCAGTGTGATTCGATCTGCATATTGAACAACATCGCTCGATACCAACCTGTCAATATAATCCTGTGAATACTCCTCGTAATAAGACGTCGTATGCCCAATTGAAACGATAGCGTCTGGGTCAATTCTCTTAATTAATGGGTATGCTTTTTTTACAAACGCAATGTAATCATCAGGATCAACATATTGCGGACTGTTACCGATATTAGGTTCGTTCCAGATTTCATAGCAGTCCACGACCCCCTTAAAATGTGTAACGACCTGCTCAATAAACTCTAAATACCGTTCTACCTGCTCTGGATCGTGCAGGCTTCCGTTTCCTTCCTGATTAGACTCTCCAAGATATTCCTTATCCTTAAAGATCAAATTGTAGGTGATTCTAATCCCGTTGTCATCTAAGGTCTTATAATATTCTTCAATTTTGTCGGATAAATAAAAGTCGGGAACAGCCCAGTTGTCATATGCCCAATCCTGGTTATTAATAGCGACGCTGACCCAACTCCAAGGTGTCATCGTATCTGCCCATTGAATCATGGCATCCAATTCCTTGTCAGACGAAGATGAAAGCCCGCTGAGCAGCCCTGATATGCGATTGTCATTCAATTCGGAGGGCTTTTTGATTTCAATTTTGGCAAATGGGTTTTGATTCTTGGATTGTAGTGTTACATTGCCCAGAGAGACTACCACCGTATTGCTTGCAGGATCATAACTAAAAATATCTCCGGTCAGGGTTTCAATGGCTCCCTCCGTGATGAAGACTTCGCCGTTCTTCGTATAGGGAGCACTGTCAGCCTCAAGAAACGTGTCTAAACTGGTGTCTACCGAATATAGCGGATCCCCAATTCGATAAATGCAGTTTTTTTCCTGTCCCTGATCATCAATATAATTACAGCTCAAACTATGCTCATCAACTGTAATTCTCACGCCTTCAGCCATCTTCATGATTTCAATGCCCGGTAGCCAAAGTATATCGCCATCATAGATGGGTGAATTGGAAAAGACGTACGGATTCCCCCCATCGGTCAAAACAGCTGTTTCATTTGATTCTGTTGGCAATGCTTCAGGGGTTAGCACGGGCACCATCGATTCCGCTTCAGCAATACTAGCACCCGTGTTAGGCGTGCAGCCAACCAGTGAGAAAAGCAATAAAGCAACAATACCTATTTTATAGAGTCTCATAAAATTACTACATCCTTCCATATATTCAACAGTTAACTGTGACCGTGAATCTCGACTTTTTTACAGCGTGTTCGGTCGCAATTCTTAATGAAGTTTATAATGGGGCTTCTACTGTCTACGGAAAAGAGTGTCCAAATAAACTTATAAATATTGTATACGAGAAACTTTAGCCTGTACAGAGTCAGTTGAAAACTCAATATCGCTTCAAAACAATAGCTTCACAGCTTTTCTCTTGAGTTTGTCGCCGAATCGCATCCGTTGTTTCAGTATGCGTTAACCACCTGATTGCTATCTCCCTTGCTAAGTTTCTCGAGGTTTCATACACTCCCAAAAGCGTTTTTCTTAACCAACCTATTGAGAATTTGGAGGCTCCCATGCAAGAAGAAATCGAAAACCATTCCGTTACGCTGGTCATCAGTGTCAGCAAGCTCACCTTGCGCGTTTTGCAAGATGCGATTCGACAGTATCTCGCCGAGCAGAAATATAAGGTGAATAACACACCGAAACCCGATCCTGCCAAGCACGGAAAGCAGACCGTCAAGGAGCTGGTTGGTCAGGGCAAGGGTGTAACGAATATTGAAGTGACGGACTGCAACATCAAGGCGTTTGAGCGGGTGGCGAACAAATACGGCGTGGACTTTGCCGTCAAGAGGGATGCAAGCCAACGCCCGCCGAAGTATCTGGTGTTCTTCAAAGCGCCGGATACCGACGCCATGACCGCCGCGTTTCGCGAGTTCACGGCAAAGACGATCAAACGCGAGAACAAGCCCTCCATCCTCGCGCAACTGCGCAAGTTTCAGGAGTTACTGCAAAGCGCCGCGCAGAAAGGCGAGCGACAGAAGAGCAAGGACCAGGCCAGATGAGGATTAAAAAAATCAATGTGAAGACGTTGCCCTATCTCCTGCTCCTCCTGCTGTTCACGAAAGTTGGGCAGGCGATTCGACTCACGCCCGGGGCAGATTTCAACGAAAAGGCACTCAGGCTCCCAGCTGGATTTTCCGCTGCGTTCTCCAGTTGGATGCCGAGTTTTCACCCGAATGATCTGCTGTTTGGCGTGATCGGAGCCGCCGCGGTTTGGCTCGCGGTGTATATGAAAGGCAGGAACGCACGCAAATTTCGAAAAGGCGAGGAATACGGCAGCGCGCGCTGGGGGACGGAGAAAGACATCCGTCCCTTTATCAATCGGACGTTTTCCGAAAACATCATACTCACGCAGACCGAGCGCCTGACGCTTGGGCAAATTGCCGATCCCGAGCGGCGAAACGTCAACCTCAACGTGCTGGTCATCGGCGGCTCCGGCTCCGGCAAAACGCGCTACCACGTCAAGCCGAACCTCATGCAGATGAACGCCAGCTACCTCGTGACCGACCCGAAGGGCACGCTGATTGTCGAGTGCGGCAAGATGCTCGCCACGCACGGCTATAAGATTCGCGTGCTGAACACGATCCGCTTTCGCGAGTCGATGCACTATAACCCGTTTGCGTATGTGCAAACCGAGGCGGATGTGATGCGGCTTGTCACCGTGCTCATGGAAAACACGCGAAAGGACGGCACGACCAGCGGCGACCAGTTCTGGATTCAGGCAGAGGAGTTGCTCTACATGGCGCTGATCGGCTACGTCGCGTTTGAAGCGCCGGAGGAGGAGCGAAATTTCATCACGCTGCTGGAGCTGGTCAACGCCTGCGAAGTGCGCGAAGACGACGAGAGCTACCAGTCCCCCGTCGATTTGCTGTTTGAGCAGCTCGCGCAGGAAAAGCCGAATCACTTTGCGTCACGCCAGTATAAGAAGATCAAGCACTCCGCCGCGAAGACCATGAAGAGCATCCTGATCACCTGCGGCTCGCGCCTCGCGCCGTTCGACGTTGAGGAAATTCGCAAGCTCATGGCCTACGACGAAATGGCGCTGGACAAGATGGGCGATCGCAAGACGGCGCTGTTTTGCATCGTGTCCGACACCGACCCGACATTCAACTTCATCGCCGCGATGCTGTATTCGCAGCTGTTCAACACGCTCTGCGACAAGGCTCTCTCCTATGGCGGACGGCTGCCGGTGCATGTGACCTGCCTGCTGGACGAGTTTGCGAACCAGAAGATCCCGAATTTCGAGCGGCTGATCTCCGTCATCCGGAGCCGCAATATCTCGGCGCATATCCTCGTGCAGACGCAGAGCCAGCTGCGCGCCGTGTATAAGGATCACGCGGAGACGATCATCGGCTGCTGTTCCTCTATCCTCTTTCTTGGCGGCAAGGAGCCGAGCACGCTCAAGAGCATTTCGGAGTCGCTGGGCAAGGAGACGATCGACACCTATAGCGAGAGCGACACGCGCGGGCAGCAGCGCAGTCACGGGCTGAATTATCAAAAGCTCGGCAAGCCGCTCATGACGCCCGACGAGCTGGCCATCATGCCCGGCAGTCGGTGCATTCTACAGTTGCAGGGTGTTCATCCGTTCTATTCGCGAAAGTATGACATCACCAAGCATCCGATGTACCCGCTGCTGGCGGATGCGGATGAGGGGAATCGGTTTGAGGTGGGGAGGTATGTGAAAAAGTTAGAGACCCAATGAAATTGTGTAGTTTGAATTGCAGAATGATTTAAAATCAATTACAACGACAGATAGATAACTACAAAATCTCATGATATAATCAATAAAACAATCATTAAAAAAGTTATTCCGTAAGCAATATCATATTCGTTTCACTTGCATCTAGGAAGTATTGGGGGGCATTATTTTGGAGCGTGATTTTCGCTATTTACGAGAGAAGCACGGCGACGCTGGTGCTAGAGATATATTCGAAAAGATATGCACCGAATTAATGCATGCTAAATTCGGTTGTGATGCACATAATATACGTGTAAGCCAAGGAGATGAAGGAATCGACATTTTGGTTGGCGATTTTAACCAACCGATTGAAAACTACCAGTGCAAATATTTTCTTGATGGAATTGATTCTGCACAAATAACCCAAATAAAGAATTCATTTCACAGAGCGATTGAAGCACCCGACTACAAAATGCGAAAATGGATCCTCTGCTTACCTTGTACGCTTAGTGCGAAAGAATTCAAGTGGTGGAGTGAATGGAGTGGGCAACAAAAAAAATCATATGGAATTGACATTTCTTTGTTCGACGGAGGCTATTTAATATCGCAGCTTAAGAAGTTTGAGATTTATGAAAAAGCTTTTGATGATGATATTAGGTTAAACCTTAATGCTATACTTTCCTATCTCGAATATGAGAAAATTCGCGTTTGCAATGAGATTATAGTTCTCATTGACGAAACAGACAAAGATATTTATGATGATATGCTGTTTGTTAAAAAACTTGAAAACGCTAAGATCGAGTTAATAGAGGGATGCAAAAGAGACTTCTTTAACGCTGAGCTTGCTGAATATACGATAAAGAGCAAAGATAGCTCACAACTTTCAGATTTACTTTATAAATTGAAGTTGAAAATCTTCACTCTATGGGAGACCCAATTCCGCAGATATCAAGACGACACTGATGGAAATGACTTGTTAACCAGAACATATGAGCGAATTGAAAGTTTTGATACAACAACTCTTGATTGCCCTCCCTTACCAGAGGTGAGTATGTTTGCTAAGAAGGGTATGCTGCACCAATGGGCTGAAGATTGTAGTATCGGATGGTTAAGAAACTACAAGCAGAAGCTAGATGAATACCTTGGCCATGCGGGTAAGTGATATGAATATAAGTTTGACTGATTATATAAATGATGCAGTAAGAATCCTAATCATTTTAAATGCGGCTAAGGAGCGAAAATCATTAAAAGTAACTGAAATGAAAGTGAAGCTTTACGATTACTACTTAAAGTTTCCATATACAATGTTGGGAAGCGCGATGGGATCTTATGCATTTGAACAAAACTTCGACGAATACTACGCGTTCTTCCATTGGCAACCAGACGTTATTAAGTATCGACAGAGCTTGAACTATCTTATGGCAAAGGGACTAATAGATAAGGAATTTGATGAAAGCAAAAATGCTATTTACAAAATAAGCGATCTTGGCCTAGAAGCATTATGCAAAATTGACAACGATTACTTTCGCAAACTCAATTCCTTAATAGCTACCTTTCTGCCGATAGTAATCAAAATCCCAGACTCAAAAATTGAAGAACAAATTCAAGAAAAAACAAATATTTTCCTGCGTAGTTACGAGGTGCGAAATGAAAATCAGAATTAAGCTACTATCACTAACGTTGGTTGGATCGCGCAAGAACTATATTATCTCATTTAGAGATGGTTTTAATTACATAACTGGTCACACTTCGACTGGAAAAACCTCGATTCTTGAGATGATTGACTACGCGCTTGGCTCGAAAGATCATAAATCATATATAGAAATTGGTTCCTCTTGTTCACATGTAGAGTTAATGCTTTTACTAGGCAAAGAAAAATTTAAGATTCGCCGACAGCTCTTTGACTTTAAAGCCGCTGTTGTTGTCGAAATGTGGAATGAAGAAAAACATCGTTTTCTTTTCTACAACCATTATGAGATTGACAGCCCCAAAAATCCGCGTTCGTTATCTGCTTTCTTGATAGATAAGCTTGGCCTGACAGATATAACAATTTCTGGTCAGAGCTTAAGCTTTAGAGACATTTTTAAATATTGTTACCTCAAACAAACAGAAATAGATGATGAAGATATTTTGGGTGAAAAATCATGGGAAAAAGATTTTAAAAGAAAAGCTACTTTTGAAATTATATTCAATATATATGATAAAACTTTGGAGGAATTCAAGCGAAGTCTCGGAGAAAAGAGTGACGAAGTCGAGAAATTAAACATTCAGTTATCAGGGATACAGGATTTTTTAGCTTCTGTTGATATCGCTAATTTACAAGAATGCACAACGATTGAAAAAGGGCTGCGCGAAGAAATCACAACACTCCAAAAACAGTTGGGGTCAATCAAAAAAAGTGATATGCTTGCTTCCCCTGCTGTGATTTCATTGCGCAATAAAATAATCCGCTTTAAAAATGAACTTGACATTTTAATGCAGGCTGAAATTGATCAAGCACAGTATTTACGCAAGTTAAAGCTTCTATATAATCAATACATAAGTGAAATTGACAAAAAGGAGTTAGCTGTTCAAGGCTATTTATCATTTAATCAGTTTGAGTTTCTTTTTTGTCCAAATTGTCTTCGGCCACTCTCTCGCCAAATTAATGGCGAAGCATGCTGCTTGTGTGGGAGCGAGAAAAACGATGATACAAGCGAATTGTTTTTCATCAAAAAAGAAATCGCCACGCTAAAACGGAAATCAAACGAACTAATTAAATTTACTGAAGTAGAGGATAAGAAATACGATAGTATTACACGTGATATATCTGATCTAAAAAAATCGCTCAACGAAGCCGAAGTAGAATTACTGCAACTGTCAAAAGACTATACAAACCCAAATATGGAACAAATCGAATTCCTAAATTATGAAATTGGGCGTGTGAATAGAAGAATTTTCGAACTCGACAAAGATTTGAAAATGTTTGAAGAAGTGGAGCGTTATCAGCAAATTATAAAAGATAAGAATATTTCCATTCAAAATTTGCGCAACAATATTAAGATCCTTACTAATGATATAGTCGATAAAGAAGCCCTATTTAGACGTTTGTCGCAAGAATACCAGGACATCTTGGAAAAAATGGAATACCCCAAACTAAGTTCCGCTTATATTGACAATAAAAGATATTTACCGTATGTAAGGGGTCGAAAGTACGATGACATCGGCAGTCAAGCAGGCGTAACGCTAATCACTATTGCATACTACATGGCAATACTTGTTATCGGTTCTACTCCAGAATACTATCATCCGAATTTGTTGTTGATTGATTCCCCAAGGAAGAATCTTGGTGCGCAAGAGTTAAACAGTGAAATTGAAGAGTTCAAGGATGAGAAAATTTTTCATGCTACCCTCAAATACTTGTATTCTGTGGCAGAGAGTATGAAAGAAAGCGTGCAGCTAATCGTAGTGAACAACGGCTATCCTGACTTTTTACCAAAGGACTGCATCATAGCAGAGTTTGATTCTGATGGACGCCGTGGTTTACCAAAGGGTCTTATTGATGATGCCATTGACTGATTATAGTAAGTACTATTTAACATTTCATTGCCTTGTTTCGATGATTATATGAGAACATAAATAGATTAATAGAATATTCGCAAGATAAGCCAAGATTCACCATCCTCACGGATGGTGTTTTCTTTTCCCCAAAATAAACAACAGGAGGTCAACACAATGGAATTCTTCAACAGCGCAATCGACGTATTGCAAACCCTCGTCACCGCCATCGGCGCAGGCCTTGCCGTATGGGGTGCCATCAATCTGCTTGAAGGCTACGGCAACGACAACCCCGGCGCAAAAAGTCAGGGCATCAAGCAGCTCATGGCGGGCGGCGGCATTGCGTTGGTCGGGATGGTGCTGGTGCCGCTCCTCTCCGGCCTCTTCAGCTGAACGGATGACGCGCCATGGACACCATCATCCTAAAGATCACCGAGTGGCTCAAAACGCTGCTCATCAAGGGAATCACCGACCAGCTCACCGGCATGTTTGACATGGTCAACCTCAAAGTCGGGGAGATTGCCGCGCAGGTGGGAACGACGCCGTCCGCTTGGAATGGCGGCGTCTTCTCCATGATCCGCTCGCTCTCCGAAACGGTCATCGTCCCCATCGCGGGCGTGGTGCTCACGTTCATCATGTGCTACGAGCTGATCCACATGGTCATCGACAAAAACAACCTGCACGACGTGGACACATGGATGTTCTTTCGCTGGATCTTCAAGACATTCGTCTCCGTCATGATCGTCACCAACACGTTCAACATCGTCATGGGCATCTTCGACGTGGCGCAAAGCGTGGTGAACCGCGCCGCGGGTGTGATTTCCACGCGAACCAACATCGACATTTCCGCGGTGATCGGCGGACTAACGGCAAAGCTCACGGCAATGGAACTCGGCCAGCTCATCGGGCTGTATTTCCAGAGTATGATCGTGAGTCTCTCGATGAGCATCCTGTCCGTCTGCATTTTCGTCGTCATCTACGGGCGCATGGTGGAAATCTACCTGACGGTGTCGCTTGGCCCCATCCCGCTGGCCACGATGGCGAATCACGAATGGGGCAGCATCGGGCAAAACTATCTCAAGTCGTTGTTCGCGCTGGGGTTTCAGGCGTTTCTGATCATGGTTTGCGTCGGCATCTACGCGGTGCTGGTGCAGAGCATCGCCATCGACGCGGACATCATGAAGGCGGTTTGGACGTGCATGGGGTATACGGTGCTGCTGTGCTTCACGCTGTTCAAGACGGGGAGTTTGAGTAAGTCTGTTTTTAGTGCACATTAATTTAAGACATCGCTGCATTTCTCAGCGAATCAAGGTATAGTATTGACTAGATGAAAATGGCAAAGTGAGAAATGTACGGATGGATATTTGCGACGATGAGAAAATTCGGGCGACAAAGCGCTTGATGGATGAACTTGCTAAAGGGAGAACATCCGGCGAAGAGAAAGGCTGGCATTCTCTAGAAGAAGCCGAAGCCAAGTTGAGCTCTGAAAACGAGGTCTATTTCAAGCTCCGCGAAGCGGAAGTTGAAGCCCGATCGACCAGCCAACGGTATTTTCACAAGGAGGTTATGAAGAATCTTCGAGAACTGCTTTCAAAAAGGACATCATCTGATTAGCGCTCACCATCTTTATTCAAGATGGAATCTTTAATGTTCTAGCCAAAATAACGCATAACAAAAGAGGTGGCGTTTGTGATCGTTTACTGTAGCCAGTGTGGCAAAGATTTCGAATCGGAAGAAAAGAGTTGCCCTAGGTGTGGATCGAATGATAGAACGTTACAAATCAGTGAAGAGATCAAAGTTGCATTGGGTCGAAGTTGGGTAAGAAGCAAAGCTGTCATTGGGCATAAAAAAAGACCATGCTATGAAGTTGTCTTTGAAGACAGCTTTTGTAACGACCGTGGAAAGTTCGTCGATAGAATAATGGTTTTTGATCGTACTGATGACAGTTATCACGAAATTGTTCAAGATAAGCAAAGCGGTGAAATCATACACGAGAGCAATGTCAAACTAAGTGAAAAGTTTAGGAGACAAAGTAATAAAAAGAAGTGATCGTTTAAGACCAGATTTGCTTCGAACAGCACTATTTCTTACTCTTGACTGAGAAAACCAATACAAGTCCAATAATCAGAAGTCCAATGAAGTTGCCGCAAAAAGCGCTTACTATCGCAGCAATAACAATGACAGCGGCAACCAATCCCACGAGTAACATAGCAAATTTTGAAAATCCTTCAAATAAATCCATATTCCCCTCGTTTCTAGAAATGTACAGCCATTTCTCATTTTTGTACGCCAAAGAATTTTGGGAAGCTAATTTCTTTGCTGTCCCTGAACAGAAATGGCTTAATATTACTCTGCATTCACTAGTGTAATAGGTGCTGTTTTGCATAGCAAACATTTTCTTCAGTAAATCAGGCTCTTTGTAGAGAACTTCCCATCAAAACAAAGGAGGTGTCCCCTTGGCCTACGTCCCCGTCCCAAAGGACTTAACCAAAATCAAAACAAAGGTCATCTTCAACCTGACAAAACGACAATTGATCTGCTTCAGTCTCGGCGCACTTGCGGGTGTGCCGATTTTCTTTCTGCTCCGGTCGGCGGTCAATATCAGCGTCGCCACGCTCATTATGATCGTGGTCATGATGCCGTTTTTCCTCTTCGCGATGTACGAAAAGAACGGCATGCCCTTCGAGCAGATCCTTAAAAACATCATCGTGGCGCGCTTTCGCCGCCCACCGGTGCGGCCATACCAAACCAACAACTTCTATGCCGTGTTGCAGCGGCAGGCAAAATTAGATCGGGAGGTGCAGAACATTGCACAGAAAAACAACCGCGCGAACCCTCACCAATCGGGAGCACAAAGAGATCGACGCCGCCGTTCACCGGACACGCGGCGCTGAGCGAAAGCAACCCGCGACTGCGCAGGACAGCATCCCCTATCAGCGGATGTGGCCGGATGGCGTTTGCCGCGTAAGCGACGCGCTCTACTCCAAGACCGTTCGCTTTGAGGACATCAACTACCAACTCGCCCAGAATGAGGACAAGACGGCTATCTTCGAGGGCTGGTGCGACTTTCTGAATTACTTCGACGCGTCGATCCGGTTCCAGTTCTCCTTCCACAATCTCGACGGCGGGCACGACGCGCTAGAACAGAGTATCGTCGTTCCTCCACGGGGCGACGACTTCGACGAGATTCGGCGCGAATACACCGAGATGCTGCAAACCCAGCTCGCCAAGGGCAACAACGGTCTCAAGAAGACGCGCTACATCACCTTCGGCATCGAGGCGGAGAGCTATCGCATTGCCAAGCAGCGGCTGGAACGCATCGAGCTGGACATTCTGCACAACTTCAAGCAGCTCGGCGTATCGGCGGCGTCGCTCAGCGGCAAAGAGCGTTTGCAGCTCATGCACGGCATCTTCCGCATGGGTAGCCAGGAGGAAACATTCCGGTTCGACTGGAAACTACTCGCGTCATCCGGTCTTTCGACCAAGGATTTCATCGCACCGTCGTCTTTCGAATTTCGGGAGGGACGTAGTTTCCGCATGGGCAAGCGATTTGGCGCGATTTCGTTCTTGAGCATCCTCGCTCCCGAGCTCAACGATCGCATGCTCGCGGACTTTCTCGACATGCAGAGCAGCCTCATCGTCAGCATGCACATCCAGTCCGTCGATCAAAACGAGGCGATCAAGACGATCAAGCGCAAGATCACCGACCTCGACAAGATGAAGATTGAGGAGCAGAAGAAGGCGGCACGCGCGGGTTATGATATGGACATCATCCCGTCCGACCTCGCGACCTACGGCGGCGAGGCGAAGAGCCTTCTCAAGGAACTGCAGAGCCGCAACGAGCGGATGTTTCTCGTTACGTTCCTGATCGTCAACACCGGCGAAACACGCCAGCAGTTGGAGAACGACGCGTTTCAGGCCGCGGGCATCGCGCAAAAATACAATTGCGCGCTCATCCGGCTGGACTTTCAGCAGGAGCAGGGGCTAATGTCCACGCTCCCGCTGGCACAAAATCTTGTGCCGATCCAGCGGAGCCTGACCACCAGCTCGACGGCGATCTTCGTGCCGTTCATGTCCCAGGAGCTCTGTCAGCGCGGGCCAGAGGCGCTTTATTACGGCATCAACCCGCTGAGCAACAACCTCATCATGGTCGATCGCAAGCTGCTCAAGAACCCGAATGGGTTGATTCTCGGCACACCCGGCAGCGGCAAGTCGTTCGCAGCCAAGCGCGAGATGTTCATCGTGTTCATTCTGACCGGCGACGATATGATTGTCTGCGATCCCGAGGGCGAATACGCGCCGCTGGTGAGCGAGCTGCACGGGCAGGTGATTCGCATTGCGCCGACGAGCGGCGAGCGCGTCAACCCCATGGACATCCATGCGAACTACTGCGACGGCGATAACCCGATTCCGCTCAAGATCAATTTTCTTATGTCGCTGTTTGAGATCATCGTCAGCCCCGGCACGCTCACCTTCGGGCAAAAATCCGTCATCGAAAAGGCTGCGCGTACGGTGTATACCCGCTACTTTGCGGATCGTCGCGCCGACAATATGCCGACGCTCACCGACCTGCACACAGCACTCATTGAGATTCGCGACGCGAACCCCGTCTATCGCGACGAGGACGCAGACAACATGGCGAAGGCCATCGATCCGTATGTGCACGGCGCGTTCAACCTCTTTAACCACCGCACGAATGTGGATGTGCAGAACCGCCTCGTCTGCTTCGACACGAAGGAGGCCGGCTCCCAGCTCAAGACGCTCGCTATGCATGTCATTCAGGATCACGTTTGGGGGCGCGTGTCCGCCAACCGCGTGCAGAAGCGGGCGACGCGCTACTACATCGACGAGTTCCATCTGCTGCTCAAGGACGAGATCACCGCCGCCTACAGCGCGGAGATTTGGAAGCGCTTTCGCAAGTGGGGCGGCATCCCGACGGCGATCACGCAGAATGTGAAAGATCTGCTCAACTCGAAGCAGGCCGAGAATATCTTTGAAAACAGCGACTTCATTCTGCTGCTGAACCAAGCCCCGGGCGACCGCGCAATTCTCGCCAAGCTCCTCAATATTTCGCCGCACCAGCTCTCCTACGTGACGCATTCCGGCGAAGGCGAAGGGCTGATTGTGTATGGCGACACCATCCTCCCGTTCCTTGATCACTTCAACAAGGAGTCGCGGTTGTATCAGGTGATGACGACGAAACCCGGGGAAATAATCTAGATTTTTGTTTGAAATAAATAGGCCAACAAACACTAATATTGTGCTATAATCCAAAGTTGAGAGGTGTATTCTCATGAAGAAGCGACCCCCTTTATATTATATTTTGCCATCAGTAATAGGTGCATTTATAATTGGCACCTTAGTTAATTTTGGCTTATCCTCTTTTCAAATCGCTATTTTCTTTCTTGATAATGACCAGCTACTATATCTCTTCTCAACTATGGCACAGGTCGTGGGCGGAATGTTTGGTTTATTACTTACCGCTTACGTGTTCTATGCAGACAAGCTTGAAAAATCCTTGAACAATGAAGATACATACTATGATGCTAAGAAGAGTCTCCTCAAACATGATTTTTATGTTCTAGTATGTGTTGCTATTTGCTGTTGCATTGCCTTGATTATATGTATTATAGGCATTTCATCAATAAATACCACTGGTGCACCATTACCATTCATTATAAATCAAAGTGGTCTCATGTTTTTTGTTACTATAAGTTCAATTATTGTGTTCGGTGTTGTTCTTCTTGATCCATCGAAAATCGACAAAGAAATCAGCTGGTTGAAATTCAAAGCTGATCAATATTATGATGCTACCAAATCAAGCAAAGGTGGAGATTTCTCTGAATTTCTCAAAAAATACAATCTCCTTACAGATTTAATAAATACCTTTGCTTCAGAGTTATTTGATTCGGTGGATAGTAACGCAAAGTGGAGCAAACCACAAATTATTCAATCGCTAAATATTTTGTCGAGGAATGAGATTATCAACAGAGCGAAATTTAATGAAATTAATGAGTTGAGAATGTATCGAAACGGATTAGTTCATGGCACTGATTTTGCAATTCCAGTAACTGCTGTTAGACGAGTATCTGATATCTATAGTGCTTTAAACGATGTTCATGAAGCCTATAAGAAGTTCGGTTTTGCTTCAACTGAAACCAATCAAGCAATTAGTACTTTCTATCGATTATAAAACATAATGAATCAAGTAATTTCCCGCCTCACCCAGGCGGGTTTTCTTATGCCCAAAAGGAGATGATAACCATGAGAAGTAACCCTCGCTTGCTCTTTTCAGACGAGGAGCAAGCACCGCCAGAGCAACCAGCCCCAACCCCCAAACCAAAGCAACCACCGAATAGCACCAAATCAAACCCCGAATCGAAAAGTGAAAACTCACCCACTCAACAACGCACCGTCCACGCCTACAACGGCAAAAAGACGGTGCGTTTGCATTTCAAGGAGATTGAGCAAAAAAAGCCGTCGAAGCTCAGCCATATTACTAAAGAAGCTATTGCAGCAAAAGTTCACAAGCAGGTCGATGATTCGGCTGATGAGAACGTTGCGGTCGAGGCAATGCACCGAACGGAGCAGGCAGTCGAGACGGGGTATCAGTTCGTTGGTGAGCACGCGCATGCACCAAGGGCACAATCTGTTCGCTCTGCAGCAAGAGCGGAAACGTCCGAACAAACCACCAATCCCCTCTCCCGTTGGCGACAGCGGCAGGCGATAAAGCGGCAATATACCGTCGCAAGGTCTGGTGCGCAAACGGCAACGCATAGTTCCACCGTTGCGGCGAATGCGGTTCAATCCACAGCGGACAAGGTGAAGCGAACGGTGCAGGTTCTCGCGAAAAGCAATAAAGGTGTGCTGATCGTCGGCATCGTTGGAATAATGCTCGCTATGCTCATCAACGGTGCTTCTTCCTGTGCCGAGTTTGGTGTTGGTGGATTGAATGCGGTTCTGGGGACTTCCTTTGTGTCTGAGGATCGGGACTTGCTGCAAGTGGAAGCACAATATGCCGCTTTTGAAGCCGACTTGGAGCACAATGTTGATTACATCGAGTCGGATTACCCGGGATATGACGAATATCATTACGAGATCGATGAAATCGGGCACAATCCGTACGAACTGCTGTCCTACCTGACCGCGCGGCATGTGTCGTTCACGCTTGCCGACGTGCGAAACGAGCTCACAACGCTGTTTAATCGTCAGTATTCGCTCAACATCGTAGAGACTGTCGAAATCCGCTATCGCACCGAAGAGCAGCTTGTTTTAGTTTATGACGATGAAACAGATTCTGAACGTTGGGTTTGGGAGGACGTTGAAGTTCCATATGAATACAAATCGCTCAAAATAACCCTTCTTAATCGCGGGTTGTCAAACGCGATGAGCTCCGGCATGAGCGCTGCGCAGACCGAAATGTATGCGGTTCTGCTGGAATCTTACGGCAATAAGCCGGACCTGTTCGCCGACTCCGATAACCCTTATCTCGCCTCACTCGACGCAACGCTACCGGAGGCATACGAGATCCCGCCGGAAGCGCTGTCCGATCCGAAGTTTGCCGCGCTGATCGCGGAAGCAAACAAGTACCTTGGCCTCCCCTATGTGTGGGGCGGCAGCAAGCCGGGCACGGGGTTCGACTGCTCCGGCTTCGTATGCTGGGTACTCAACCATTCCGGTGCAGCCAGCGTCGGGCGCACGAACGCGCGCGGCCTCTACAAAAAATCCACGGTCGTTTCCCGCGAGAATGCCCGTCCCGGTGACCTGATCTTCTTCACCGGTGCGCGCGCCGCCGAGATCGGGCATCCCGTCACGCACGTCGGCATCTACGTTGGCAACGGCATGATGCTCCACTGCGCAGGCAACGGCGTGGAGTACAAGAGCATCAGCACGAAGTACTACAAATCGCACTTCTACGCCTTCGGGCGGCTTGGTTAGGGGCAAATATGAACTCTGAGATCGAGCGAATTAACGCTGAAATCGAGAAATACAAAACGAAAATCACGCAATTTCAGGAGCGCATCAGGCGGCTGGAAGCACGGCGCACGGAACTCCAGAACACGGAGATTCTGGGGCGAGTCGAGGTTATCACCGCCACGCCGGAGGACTTAGCCGCAATCATGCGCTCGCTCACGAACAAAGGAGGAAAAGTAAAATGAACAAACGAAAACCTCTCGGCATTCTGGTGCTGCTCGCCGTCATGCTCCTCAGCATGGCGGTTTTTTTATCGACATCCCGCGCGGATGGCAAGACTTACGACGACGAGCCCACCCCACTGCCCTTTGCAACGCCGACTGCCGCGCCCATCATCGCGACCAAAACGCTCACACCGGAAGGCAATCTCACGCTTGTGGATGACATCGCCAGCGCATCATCCAGCGACAAGCAGTTCATCACGGTGGTCACGAAATCCGGCAACTACTTTTTCATCATCATCGACCGCGCCGCCGAGACCGAGAATGTTTACTTCCTCAACAAGGTGGATGAGGCGGATCTGCTGTCCATTCTGGAGGAATCTGGCTATGAGATCGCGACCACACCCACGCCTACCCCGACAACTCGCCCGACTGTGGAAGAGGAATCCACGGATGACACGGATGATGGTAAGTCTGGCGGAGCATCATTGATTCTTGTGGGAGTTCTCGCCGCAGCCGCCGTTGGCGTATTCGTATTTCTCAAGAAACGGAAGGCGACTCAAAAGCCTACGCCGCGCATGGAGGATTTCGAATATGACTATGACGACGATCCGGACGAAGAAGAACCCAAAGAGCCGAAACCGCCCGTCTGCAACGAAGCCGTGCAGAAAAAGGGCAATTGGGACGGTGTGCTATGAGATATTTCACGGATAGCCCCTACGAGCGCATGATGCAGGAGATACCGCGCGCGCGGCGGGAGGATGAAGTGCCGCCGGTGCTGCCGGGGAATAAGCCGTGCAAGACTTGCCAGTATAACAGGCCGGTGTGCATCGGCGTGTTATGCAAATATTGGATAGAGAGTGGCATGAAGCGCCAGGTCTATACGAAAAAACATGTAACATGATATACTCGTAATAACATCGTTATGCGAGGTGAAAGTTGTGGATCTTTTTAGCAGGGATGACGCTACTAATTACTTCAGAAGAATCTCCGATTTAGTGTCGAGGGAAATCGAATCTTTCTCAGATGAAAAAATACAATCAACTGATTTGGGCGAATGGCTTGAATATTATCATGCTAAATACGCGGTTACTCCCCTCGTGCTTTTTGAAGACCGTACAACTCAAGATACTTTCGAAAGCACTACGAAAACAAATAATCCTTTGTATGGTCGAATGCCATGTGATAAGCAGTATTGGGATGTGCCATCATATACAGTTACCTTTGATATCCCGTTTGATGGTTCTCCTGAACTGCTTGAATTGCGGCCCTCTACTCGCATTTTAAAATCATTTCCAGCCGATGTTCAAAATCCACGTGGCGAATCATGTGGTTCAATTAAGATAAGCTTAACATTTACAAAAAACGAGTTGAAAGATAAACCTGACCTTCCGGGTCATATAAAGCTACACTTTGAACATGAAATGAAATCCTATCGTGAAATGATCCAATACATCAATGCTGAAGCGAGAACCTTTAACAAACAGTTACGAGATTATATTAATGTTTGTCTTGGAAAACGCAAAGACAAGGCCTCGGATTTTCAAGCTTTTCGAGAAAAAATGAATATACCTTTAGCCAGAAGTGAGAACGCGCCGAATACTGTTCCTGTTCCGTTAAAAAGAATAGTCCGCACGCCGCCAGTAGCTCCATCAGCCAGAAAATTGGAAACTGAATATCGTATTTCTGATGATGACTATAAGAACATAAATAACATAATATACATGTTTTGCGTAGCATGTGAGAAAACCGCAGTGACATATGCAAAACTTTCCGAAGAAGAAATACGAGATACACTACTGTCGGTTTTAAACACACATTATGAAAACGCAACCGGTGAAACTTTTAGGAAAAAGGGTAAAACGGATATCCTAATTGAGTTTGGTAACAAGGCTGGTTTTGTTGCTGAATGCAAGATCTGGCACGGCCCAGAAGGTTTCACAAAAGCGATTGATCAACTATTTGGATATATAACTTGGAGGGATTGTAAAGCAGCACTAATTATATTCAACAAGCAGAACAAAAACTTTACAGCGGTACGACAAAACATCAATGAATGGATAAAAGCCAACTCGACTCAAAGCAACCAAGCAAAAGCGAATATGTGGGAATGTACTTTACGAAAGAACGATTCTGATGAATATATTGAGCTAACCATATCAGTTTACGATCTATATATAGGTTGATTAACAATTCTATATCATTCATTTGGAAGGGCGCGATTGCGTCCTTCTTTTTTGGAGGTGATCTCGTGTCTACAAAACTGGACACCATGAAGGCGTTATCAGATGCCACCATGCGGCGCATCACAAGCACGCGCAAGAGCTGGATGGACTATCTCGACGCCACCGCATGGCTCTATAAATACCCGTTTTACGACCAGCTCATGATCTATACGCAGCGCCCGGACTCGCGAGCTTGTGCGCCGATTGAACTCTGGAACAGCGTGTTCAAACGCTGGGTCAGGCGCGGATCAAAGGGAATCGCGTTGATCGATGATTCTGGCGATCGGCTGAAACTTCGGTATGTGTTCGACGTTTCGGACACAAGCACACGCTCCGACATCCCATTCAAGCTCTGGGCTGTCGAGCCGGAGCATCAGGTGCAAATTCTCGAAGAGTTGACGAATCGTTTTGGTGTGATCGACTCGACCGACGATTTTGTGGAGCAGCTTCGTGAGGTTGCCCTGAATGTCGCGATGGACAACGTCGGCGATTATGCGGACGTGATGCCGTTCATTGCGGACGGAAGCGGGCTGGTCGGTATGGATCATCGTGAGATTCTCGACCGATTCATCACTACCGTGGCGGAAGGTGTTATCTACACCGTCTTAGCCCGCGCTGGCTTGAATCCAAGCGCGCTGCAACCGCCATTCGTTTTTGAAAGTATCGCGTATTTTGATACCCCGCTCGTCGCCTCGCAGTTGGGTTGCGCCACACGGGATATCTCCGAGATGGTTCTGCGCCAGATTGAGCGGAGCGTGCGCGCCATCGAGCAACAGACGCGCGACAACATTGCAAATTCTTCACAAGAAAGGGAAAATGATGTTGAGAGTCATCCAATTCAACCTGAAAGGAGCGAAACCGATGGAACTGACCTATCAACAGAGCGGGGATTACCTGCTCCCGAACCTGGCGCTGAAGAGTCAGCCGACCGAACCCCTAGGCAAGTACGGACGGATGCGCAAGGAATTTCTCAAGGCGAACCGCAAGGGGCAGTACAGCGCCCTATTACTCTCTGGGAGCTTGACGGAGCACCTGACAACGATCGATCGGCAAGCACGCGAACAGATCGACGAGACCATACGGCAACTGGCAATCACCGAAGGAGTGAACGAGCAGATGAAGGCGGCGAATCCGCTCCTGTGGACGCGCCGGATGAACAGTTTCCGAACGATGGCCGAGGAGACGGTGCTGCGGGAGATGCTGTACACCTAATCTCCGAAGCGGAGCAACTAAACCTGCTGGAACCTGAAGCGGATCGCGAGACCGCTTCTTTTCTTTTGCAGCAGGATATCGACGCGGAACTTCTCCGTGGTAGTGGGTTTGAAAACGGTAAAAATCGGATACTTGCATTCTATCGAACCAATCCCGACGCGAAGACCGCCGTTGCGTTCTTGAAAAATGAGTATGGCATCGGTGGGCATTCCTTCACCTATCAAGACGGTTCGTCGGGTTTCGTCGACCATGATGGCAAAGGCTTATCCTTTCGCCAATGGGGCACTGAGCAACAGAAAACACTTTCGTGGTCGCAAGTGCATCGGCGCATTGCCGAGTTAATCCGCTCTAATCGCTATATAGTTGAAGAAGAACCTGTACATGCCTCTCTCCCTATTGAGCTAGAACCTATAGCGCCAATTCAAGCAGGCACGAACTTCCATATCACAGATGAAGTCCTTGGCGCAGGCGGACCAAAGGCGAAGTTTGCGATGAATGTCGCGGCGATCCGCACACTCAAGCAGATTGAGGCTGAGCCGAGGCAAGCGACGCTATCGGAGCAAGAAATTCTCTCGCGTTATGTCGGTTGGGGTGGCATCGCGGACGCGTTCGACGCGGCAAAAGATGCTTGGCAAAAAGAATATGCCGAGCTGCAAACGCTGTTGACCGATGAGGAATACCGTTCCGCACGCGAATCCGTTTTGAACGCGCACTACACCAGCCCGACTGTGATTAAGGCAATGTATGAAGCGTTGGAGCGCATGGGCTTCTCCACCGGTAATGTACTCGAACCCGCCTGTGGCATCGGCAATTTCTTTGGGCTCGTGCCTGAAAGCATGGCAAACAGCCGCTTCTACGGTGTGGAACTGGACAGCGTCACCGGAAGAATCGCGCAACTGCTCTATCCTGAAAACCAGATTGCCACTCAAGGATTCGAAACGGCGGATTATCCAGATCATTTTTTCGATGTGGCGATTGGGAATGTGCCATTTGGCGATTATGGTATTGCGGATCAACGCTACGACAAGCATCACTTCTTGATCCACGACTACTTCTTCGCGAAAGCGCTGGACAAGGTTCGCCCTGGTGGTGTGGTTACGTTCGTCACGTCCAGCGGGACGATGGACAAAAAGAATCCGCAGGTGCGCAAGTATCTTGCTCAGCGAGCGGAATTGATTGGCGCGGTGCGGTTGCCGAACAACGCGTTTCTCACCAACGCTGGCACAAGTGTTGTTGCGGATATTCTGTTTTTGCAAAAGCGTGATCGCCCGATTGAGATTGAGCCCGAGTGGGTGCATCTTGGGCAATCGCCGGAAGGGTTCGCTATCAACCAATATTTCGTCGATCATCCCAACCACATCCTCGGCGAATTGACCAGCGAAAGTACGCAGTATGGCAAGCAGGAATGCACGGTGAAGCCAATCGAAGGTGCTTCACTCGCGGAGAAACTACACACGGCACTTTCTTCCCTTCGCGCAGAAATCGGTGAAGAAGTGCGCACCGATGCACTGGAGGAAGCTCCTGTAGCATTCATTCCCGCCAGCCCGGACGTGCGGAACTTCAGCTTTACTCTGGTCAACGACGTTCTCTACTACCGCGAGAACAGCCGCATGAATCCGGTGGAGGTCTCTATCACCGCGGAACACCGCATTCGCGGAATGATTGAGCTGCGCGACTCCACGCGACGGTTGATCGAGCTTCAGCTCAGCGGCAGTTCCGACGAGGAGATCGTCGCCGAGCAAACCCGCCTCAACGAGCTTTACGACGCGTTCGCGGCGAAATATGGTCTCATCAACAGTCGCGGCAATGATATGGCGTTCTCAGATGATTCGTCCTATTGCCTGCTCTGCTCACTGGAAATTCTGGATGAAGAAAGCAATCTCGCCCGCAAAGCCGATATGTTCACGAAGCGCACGATTAGTCAACAGGTCGCAATCACGCATGCCGACACAGCGAGCGAGGCATTGGCGATCTCGATGAGCGAGCGGGCGCGGGTCGATCTCCCTTTCATGTCCGAGTTGACAGGAATGAGCGAGGTACAAATTATCTCTGATCTAGTTGGCGTGATCTTTCGCGATTATGGTTCATTGGAGCCAGAGCAAATCGCATGGGCATTCTTCGATCCCAAGCAATTCTCCATGGTGACGGCAGATGAATATCTCTCGGGCAATGTTCGCGAGAAATTGACTCAGGTGCGAAAGCTTCGCGAGATATTATCCGACCATGGTGCGGATGAAACGATCATTGCCCAACTCGAGACAAGCATTACAGCGCTGGAGCAGGTGCAGCCGCAGGCGTTGACAGCGAGCGAAATTGACGTGCGACTCGGCTCGACTTGGATCCCGCCGGAGATCATCGAATCGTTCATGCACGAGCTGTTCCAGACGAGTGGTTGGGCGCGTTCGCGGACGCACATTCTGTTTTCCAGCTTCACCGCGAACTGGACGATCACGAATAAATCCGCCGATTACGGCAATGTGTCGACCACTGTGACCTACGGCACCGCCCGCGCAAACGGCTATCGGATTCTGGAGGACACGTTGAACCTGCGCGACGTGCGCATTTTCGATAATGTGCGCGATGCCGACGGCAAGGAGCAGCGCGTACTGAACAAGAAGGAAACCATCCTCGCGCAGCAGAAGCAGCAGCTCATCAAGGAGGCGTTTGCGCAATGGATCTGGCGGGACGCGGATCGGCGCGAGCAGCTCACCGCGCTTTACAATGAGCGCTTCAACAGCACACGCCCACGTGAATTTGACGGCAGCCATATCCGATTCGTCGGCATGAATCCGGAAATCGAGCTGCGTCCGCATCAGGCGGATTCCGTCGCGCGCGTGCTCTATGGCGGCAACGCACTGCTCGCGCACGTCGTCGGGGCGGGTAAAACTTTCGCGATGACCGCCGCCGCGATGGAGCTCAAGCGGCTTGGCCTCTGCCAGAAATCGCTCTTCGTCGTACCAAACCATCTCACCGAACAATGGGCGGCGGAGTTCCTGCAGCTCTACCCCTCCGCTAATATTCTCGTCGCGACAAGGCGCGACTTCGAGCGAACGAGACGTAGGACGTTTTGCAGCCGCATTGCAACCGGCGATTACGACGCGGTCATCATCGGGCATTCCCAATTTGAAAAGGTCCCTATGTCACTGGAACGCCAGCAGGCGCAATTACAGGAGCAGCTCGACGAGGTGCTCAGCGGCATCACTGAGGCAAAGGAAGCACGGGCGGAGCGCTTCACCATCAAGCAGATGGAGCGCGCGCGAAAGTCGATCAAGCTCAAGCTCGACAAGCTCAACAGCACCACGCGCAAGGACGACGTGATCACGTTTGAAGAGCTCGGCGTGGATCGGCTCTTTGTCGATGAGGCGCACGGCTTCAAGAACCTCTCCATCTTTACCAAAATGCGAAACGTCGCCGGAATCTCGCAGACCGAGGCGCAAAAGTCTTCCGATCTCTTCCTCAAATGCCGCTACATGGATGAAATCACGGGTGGGCGCAGCGTGGTGTTCGCGACCGGAACGCCGGTGAGCAACTCCATGACGGAGCTCTACACCATGCAACGGTATCTGCAATATGGCACGCTCCGCACGCGCGGATTACAGCACTTCGATGCCTGGGCTTCCACCTTCGGCGAAACGGTGACGAGCATTGAACTAGCACCCGAGGGTACGGGCTATCGTGCGCGCACGCGATTCGCCCGCTTCTTTAACCTGCCGGAACTCATCACGATGTTCAAGGAAGTGGCGGACATCAAGACCGCCGACATGCTCAATCTTCCCGTGCCGGATGTGGAGTACCACAACATCCGACTCGAACCGAGCGACCTTCAACGGTCGATGGTTGCGGGGCTCGCCGACCGCGCGGAGCGGGTGCGCAATCAGATGGTCGATCCCTCCGTGGACAACATGCTCACGATCACGAACGACGGCCGAAAGCTTGCGCTCGACCAGCGGATGCTCAACGGCGCGCTGCCGGACTACACAAACAGCAAGGTCAACGTCTGCCTGCGCAATGTGTTGGAGGTATGGCAGACGACGCAAGCGGCGCGACGTACACAACTCGTATTTTGCGATCTCTCAACCCCGAAAGGCTTTCGCGCATTCAGCGCATATGACGACCTGCGTCAAAAGCTCATTTCAAGCGGTGTTCCGGCAGAGGAAATCGCGTTCATCCACGACGCGAACACGGAGATCAAAAAAGCCGAGTTGTTCGCGAAGGTTCGCGCGGGGCAGGTGCGCATTCTACTCGGCTCGACGGCGAAGATGGGCAGCGGCACGAACGTGCAACGGCTCCTGTATGCCGAGCATCATCTGGATATACCCTGGCGTCCGGCCGATTTGGAACAGCGCGAGGGCCGCGCCATTCGGCAGGGCAACAGCTGCCCGACCGTCCATATCTACCGCTATGTGACCGAGGGGACGTTTGACGCGTATATGTGGGCGACGCTTGAGAATAAACAGAAGTTCATCGGCCAGATCATGACCAGCAAGTCTCCCGTGCGCTCCTGTGAGGATGTGGACGAAACGGCGCTCACCTACGCCGAGGTGAAGGCGCTGGCGACGGGCGATGAACGAATCAAGGAGAAGATGGATCTGGAGGTGGACGTCGCCAAACTCAAACTCGTCCGCGCAAACTATCTTTCGCAGAAATATGCACTGGAGGACGCGCTGCTCAAGCGATTCCCGCAGGAGATTCAACTGGAGAAAGCGCGCATCGCGGGATATGCCGCCGATATCGAGCGGCTCACGGCGCACAACGCGAATCCATCGCTTGGCATGGAACTCGGCGGCATCGTCTTCACAGAACGAAAGGACGCAGGCGCGGCACTGCTCACCACTTGCAAAGCGCAGACCTCGCCGGAGCAAACGGAGATCGGAACCTATCGCGGTTTCGATCTTTTTTTAACCTTCGATACGTTGACCAAGACATTTCGCCTGACTCTCAAGGGTACTCTCTCGCACAACGTGGATTTGGGTGACGACCTGTTTGGCAATCTACAACGCATCGACAATGTGCTCAGCGCCCTGCCGGATCGGTTGGAAAGCGCAAATGAGCGGCTCTTCGATCTTGAGCAGCAGAAATCAGCCGCCGCCGATGAGGTCAAGAAACCATTCCTGCAGGAGGAGGAATTGAACGAGAAATGCACGCGGTTGGCGGCTCTGGATGCGGAATTGAACATCGACAAAGAGCGCGGTGAATCGGTTGCCGCGCTGGAAGAATCTGATTTGGATAGCACCGTGGAACAGGAAACAGATCAAGAAGAGCGCTCTTCAGTGCTCTCGCAGTTACGGGAGTTCGCTGAAAGCGAAACCTTTCCAGCTCGACAAATGTGCGTTTGCGCGGCAATGGAGGAACGATGATGCCGGAAGAAGAAAAGCAGGATATTCAGCTGCACTTTCGCGTGACCCGTCGCGAAAAGGAGATCATTGACCAAAAGATGGCGCAAATGGGCACCAAGCGGCTCGGTGTCTACCTGCGCAAAATGGCGATTGACGGGTATGTTGTGAAGCTCGACTTGCCCGAAGTCAGGGAGCTCGTCTCCCTGCTTCGGTACGCGGGCAACAATCTAAACCAGCTCACGAAGGTTGCGCACACGACGGGGAGTATTTATGGGGAGGAGATTGGGAGGTTGATTAAAACAGTGTACACAATTCGTGATAATATCAATGTTCTCCTTGCTTTACTTCGTAAAATATAATAAGTTATTACTACAAACAAATGTGATTATGAAACATAGTTCGAGCTGCTTTGTTTAACCATCTGATTTGAATTTATTTGATAGTTAGGATGCTCTGTATGGGTAACAACAAACCAAAATCAATAATATTAAAACTGATATCCCTTATAGTGTCAATTTTAATGGTTGTCGTCACTGTATGGGGATTAATCGCGACAAGTATCAACACGCGTTACTCAAAAGAAGCAGGTGAACCACTTTTCGTATTGCATACAGACATCAACGATGAATTCCAATTTGTTGTAATACTCCAAAATGAAGGTGGTCCAATACGACGTGTTCGTTGTGAACATTGGTGTTACGCCATCGTTGAATTAACGCACCGCGGAACAAAGAAAACAATCCGTATTCCTTTCGAAGTGAAAACTCCGGACCCTAGATATGACTATGAAAGGGATCAATTCGAATGCGAGTTATATCATATAAATGAGATGGTCGAACTCATTAGGGCGAATGAAGAATTATTTAAGTATCCACTTTGTGAAATTCTGTACATAAAACAGCAGAATGAATTAAACAATGTTGTTGTTCCAGATGATGAGATACCTTGCGCTAATTTTAGATTATGGTTTGAGGACTATTTTCGGATCAGTTATCGAAACAATTCAGGCAAAATTAAAGCAATAAACTTTGTTCAACTAAGTTCCGATGATTTCAAAGAAATTGCAGAAAATCAAATGCCTGCCATCCCAGAAACGACTTTGTTTTCGTGTACTGCATTTGACGTGGTTGCGTTTAATAAGTATGTTTTTGATCAATTTGAAATCCCTTATACATATGATGAAGAACTAGGGTTTGGTTACCAATTTTATTAATAAGTTAAAGGAAACTAAACACAAGTTCAACATTTTTTGAAGTATTCTTTTAGTTTTTTTGCGCCTCACCATTTGCAATCTATTACAAAATTTGTCAGTATAGTCTTCGAAGAAATGAGGTTTAGTAATGAGCGAATTAATTGTCGATGTATCGATATTCCCCTTTGTGATAAGTGTGGGTATTGGGAAAAAAATTAATGACGAACATTTTTGTAATCCAGTTATGATCGATATTCCACGTGGTGTGTACTTATTATACTTAAACCAATTACACGATGGTGCTGAAATCAGCTTACTGACAAAATATGCTCGGCAAATCAAATTTTCTGATGCTGATTATGAAAGTATGATCCATCTCTTTTTAAGCAATAGTACTCGGACTTCCACTGCACATGTCGCAGGCAACTCGCTCGAAAACTTCGGTATAGGCTTCAAGGCTGAAACTAATGAGTATGCTTTATTAGAAAGCCATATTCCAACAATTAGAGCTGAAACGTGGGAATATATCGTGCTAGATATACTACGTAATGCATACACGGAAGTAATCAATTGCTTTGATTTCGGCGGTATCGATATCAATCTTGGCCCATGGAAAACTCAGGAAGACGACATCAAGCAATCGGTGCTAAATGCTCTTCGCAGCGCTTTTGTTTTCACTCTTGTCGGATATATTTGGGGAGATCACCGAGCACAATACCCTTCATTTTTAGAATATTTTGACGGCGAGTTTTTTAAGAGAGCAGTATTGATTAATGGCTACTGGAAAAGCAAGCAACCACATGAGAAGGTCGAGTACATACCAATCTTTGATAGTTTTTTCAACCTTGATCATACCACTTCACAGAAGTTGCTTGCCGATTTGCGCGCGATCCTAGAGAATAACGATATCGCGCAAGACGACCGACAGATGATCATCAATCACTTGGTTGATGGGGCATCTGCTTTTCACCAAATATCTGGACTGCAACGCGAATCAATTGAATCTTCTACAGTAAAACCTGTAGTGAATTTTCTGGTCGAGCTTAATGATTCAGAACATGAAATTTGCGCTGCGAAACTTCTTGCTTCTAGAAGTCTGTTTAACCAATCAATTCACAACAGTTACTATGCTATGATGCACGCACTAAAAGCTTTTCTGGAAAAGCAGAATAAGCTAGCTGATTGGGATCCTGTTCAACTAAATGTCAAAGAGAGTCATGCACAACTAGAAACGAAGTTTCAGGGTGAAGTAGCGCTAGGAAATATCGATGGCCGCTATTTAGCAAATTTTAGGGTGGTAAAGCAAAGACGCTGGAATGCAGATTATAATATTTGTTACTTCAATAAAGCTGATGCCGAAGATAGCATTCAACTTGCACAAGATCTTCTTAATGAAGTCCAAAGACTAACCAGATAACGAGACCAGCAGCAAGGCAAGAAGAAGCCTTGCTGTTTTTTTGAGGAGCCTATGGCCACTACCCGTCTAATTCCCATGCACGCAAGCACGAAACATCCCCCTCCGCAAACCATCCACGACCGCATCGCATACGCAGTGAATCCCGCTAAGACCGATCACGGCCAATGGGTCATCGCCTATGGTTGCGACCCTGCCACTGCCGCGGCGGAGATGCTGCTCACCAAGCGCGAATACGATCTACAAAACGGGCCGGAGCGTGCGAAACCCTCCAACATCCTGCTCTACCAAATCCGCCAAGCCTTCGCCCCCGGCGAGATCACAGCGGAAAAAGCGCAACAAATCGGTTGCGAGCTCGCCATGCGCTTCACAAAGGGGAAGCACCAGTTCATCGTCGCCACGCATGTCGACAAACAGCACATCCACACGCACATTCTCTTCAACTCAACCACCATGGACGGCTCACGGAAATTCCGCAACTTCCTCGGCAGCAGTTTCGCGCTGCGTAAGATCAGCGACCGACTCTGTCTGGAGCACGGCGTCTCCATCATTGAGCACCCCGGCAAGGCGCACAAGCACTACGGGAAATGGCTTGGCGACGAAAAGCCGCTTTCGCAACGCGATCAACTCCGAAACGACATCGGCAACGCACTGGCGCAAAAACCCGTCACGTTTGACGCATTCTTGACTGATATGCGAACGGCTGGGTATGAGATCAAGCAAGGGAAATATCTAGCGTTTCGAAGAACTGGACAGCAACGTTTCATTCGGTTGCGTTCTCTTGGTGAGACATATTCGGAAGATTCCATTCGTGCTATCATTTCCGGAGAAAAACCGCTTAATGAGCAAAGCAAGCGCGCACAACCTTTTGTAGCAGAAACGCCAGATCGAGTGACCCTGCTGGTGGATATTCAGTCGAAACTGCTCGCTGGCAAGGGTGTTGGCTACGAACGTTGGGCGAAGAAATTCAACCTAAAGCAGATGGCGCAAACGCTGAACTATCTCACGGAACATCAACTGCTGGATTATGAGAAGTTGGCCGCCCGCGCTCGTGAAGCATCCATGCAGTTTGGTAAGCTCTCCATAGAAATCCAATCTACGGAAGCACGGATGCGCGAGATTGCCGGCCTGCGGGAGCTCATCTTTCACTATCGCAAGACGCGCGAGGTGTATATCGCCTATCGCCAGAGCGGCTATAGTAAGCAATTCTATGCGGAACACGAGTCGGAGATCCTACTGCATAAGACCGCAAAAACGGCGTTTGACGCGTTGCCCAATCGAAAGATTCCGTCACTCAAGGAGTTGAACGCGGAGTTTGAGGCGCTTTTGGCTACGAAGAAAAAGGCTTACGGCGAGTACCAGCAAGCGCGTAGGACGATGCAGGACGTGCTGACCGCCAAGGCGAATGTGGATGCGATTCTAGGCATCGACCGCACCAAGTCAACGGCGGAACCGGAGCACACGCGATAACAGAAGGCTCGAAGAGCCGCAGCCGCCCCGATGCAATCGGGGCTTTTTTCATGGGGTTTGGGGTACCCCCAACAAGCAAAAAAGGTCGAGTGGTACCACGAGGCATTGCTTGCCAAGAGCGAATCCCACAAAATACTTCCCTCGAAAGAACGTTCACACCAACCGTGTGGGCGTTTTTTATGTGGAGCGTGACCCGAGCTGCACACCCGATATACGCACAAACCAAATCTATATAACGAAACGGAGAAATGAAATGACAACAAAGTGGAAACGAATACTTGGAGCTATCCTGCTGGTGTTCCTGTTGGCGGGCATCAGCGCGACCGCGCTGGCGGTGAACGTGACCGACCACGACCTCTACGATTGGTTTGAGTACTATCGCGACGGTGCGTGGCACGACCTGAACACGGTCATGTATTTCGATACGTCCAGCGGGAACGTCGGCTACTGCGTCGAACATGAGGCGAAACCGCCGCGCGAGTCGATCGACTACACGCCCTTCGATCCCGCAACGATGTTCACCGGTACGACGATGACCGGCATTCAGGCGATCCTCAACCACGGCTTCCCTGCCAAGAACGCGGGCTTTAGCGACGACGAAGCGTTTTACGCAACGGCGAACGCGATCCGATTCTGGATCAAGGAAAGCTGCGGACAAGGGTATGATTTCATGCTATTGAGTAATGGGTGTATCCGCGTGAAATCCGGTGGTGAAGCGGTATGGAACTGGTGCATGGAGCTACTCAAATACGCCCGCACTCAGGACGTCGGAAGCAACGCGACCGTGCATCTTTCGACGCTCTTCCCGAAGTGGTCGCTCGTGGGTGACCAGCTCGTCACCACGCTGAATGTGACATCCACCTACGGATACTCGGTTACGCCCAACCAATTCAGCGTGACGATCAGCGGCTACACGGGCGGGCGCAACGACACCCTGACCATCACCGCGCCGGCCTCTCTCATCGGCAGCGAAGTCAGCTTGTATTTCACCGCCACAGTCGGCAATGTGAGCAGTGTCGATCTGGGTTGGTACGAGCCGTATGGCAGTACGCGGCAGAAGCTCGTGTTCGTTGAGATGATCACCGGCACGACGGGCATGAGCCAAATCATCGGAATTCGAAGCGATTTCTATGACCTCACAATCCACAAAACCGATGCCGCAACTGGCGGCGCGCTGGATGGCGCGACCTTCCAACTCACGCAAAACGGCTCCCCTGTTGGCCTGACACAGACGGCAGACGGGCAATACGTCTCTGGCGGAACGACGACTCAGTTCACGACAAGCAGCGGAACGGTTGTCCTGCGCAATCTGCCCGCTGGAAATTATCAGGTTGTCGAAGTTGCCGCGCCCGATTCCTATGTGGCTTCATCGCCCAAATCGGTCTCCCTCACCAAGGCAACCGCCATCACCATCGCAAATGCCCCAACTCAGTTCACCCTTCATAAGACCGATGCGCTGTCTGGCACAGCCATGGGCAGCGTTCTTTTCCGACTGCTTGATAGCAATGGAAATCCGGTTCCATTTGCGCAAACTGCGGACAGCGCGTACCAACATGGAGGCGGCGGTATAGCGGAGTTTCATACTGGAAACGATGGCACAGTTGTTCTTTCCTATCTCCCGATCGGAGCATACACGCTGCAAGAATCCCAGCCAAGTGGGTATGCAACAATGCCGGATCGTTCTATCTCATTCGACGGCACCGAGACGATCTCGGTTCAGAACCAACCCACCGCGCTACAATTCACCAAGACGGATTCAATCACAGGCGAACGCCTCGACGGCGGCGTGTTCCACCTCAGAGACGGCAACGGCGAAAATGTTCCGCTCTCAAAAATCAATGAAGGCGAATATCGGATAAGTGTTGACGGGAACACAACCTTCACAACCAATGGTGGACGCGCAATGATCTATGGTTTAGCTTCCACAAATTATACGATTGAAGAAATCACAGCGCCCGCCGGATACACAAAGGCAGTCGCTCAAAGTGTGCAGGTAAACGCTGGTCATTCCCCTGCCTCACCAGCTACTGTCACAATGGCAGACTTGCCTTTGACGATCCGTTTCACGAAACTCGACGCAATGACAGGCGATCCGATAGACGGCGCACTGTTCAGTCTGTACTCTGACGAAACGCCGATCAAGCTGCGCAAGATCTCGGATGGGGTATATTCACCGGACGAATCAGGCGGCACTACTTTCACAACGCAAAATGGCGTTGCGTTGATTGCACCAGTGGCGGTAGGCACGTACACCATCTCTGAGGAAAAAGCTGCCGCAGGTTTCGCTGCCGCAGAAAATGTTCAAGTATCCGTAACGGAGTCCACCTCCAGCGAAACCCCCGCCATTATCTCCATGAGCAATGCCCCGCTCGCGCTCCAGATCAAGAAAGTAGACAGCCTATCTGGTCAGCCGATCGGTGTAGCTGCGTTCAAGCTGTTTGACAGCCGCGGCAACACGATCAAGGTCTCGCTCATCCCCAATCAACACGGTTGGCTTAAGATGGACGAAAATGGCTCCTCCGAATTCACGATACCTACTTCGGGTGTTGCTACAATCGCTTATCTCCCGCAAGGGCGTTACGAATTGCAAGAGCTCTCGTCACCTGCAGGCTATGCGCTGTCCGCTGGGACAGCAACCATCGTTGTCGGCAGCTACAATACCCACACCTCTCCCGCCACGGTGACGATTGAAAACGAGCCTCTCGCAATGTTGCTGGACAAGGTGGATGCATCGGATAAATCGCCGCTTGCAGGCGTGGTGTTTCGCATTAAGGATGCACATGGTACCTTTCTTCGCTTTACCTCACATACCGATGGAATCTATCATGCTACCGAAGACGGCGTAAATTCGTTTGAAACGGGAAGCGACGGAAAGGCAAAGATTCTCTACCTCCCTGTCGGCACGTATACTCTTGAAGAACAACAGCATCCCGGATTCGCTCCAACCGACGCACAGGAATTCTCCATCAATGACGATAACACAATAAACTACCCTGCAAAAATTGGCGTAGAAAACTGGCCTTTGTATCTTACCATCACGAAAACCGACAAACTCAATGGCAAGCCCCTGGCAAACGTATCATTCAAACTTGTTGATCATTCCGGCGTTCCACTCACTTTCATTCAGCAGGAGGATGGCAGTTATAAAGTCACCGCTAACGGGAGCGAAGTCATCAAATCCGATACAAATGGCAAGATATTGATCTCTCATATCCCCACCGGAGAGTATCAGCTAGTTGAGCAAAAATACGACGGATACAGTCAACATGATCCGATTGCGGTTACGGTAAGTAGTTCCAACACCGAAGAAACTTCTGCAACAGTATCTGTCGAAAATTGTCCAACCGAGTTCATTTTGACAAAGATTGACACCGACACTCGCGCGGCTCTCTCAGGAGTTTCTTTCACACTTCATGGCTCCTCAAACAAGGTCATATCATTTGCTTTGATGCTCGATGGCACCTATCGTCCAGCATCATCTGTCGCTAACTCAGAAGAAGTAGTGGCCATGACAGCCGAGATTGCGACAGACGCAGCCGGCAAGATTAATATCCGATATCTACCGCATGGTACCTATACCTTGAACGAGAAACAGGTAGAAGGCTATACGCCTTTAGCGCAAATCCCGTTTGAAATCGCATCTGCTCATTCCACGGAAGCACCCTTAACCATGACCGTAGAGAACACTCCGGCATCTTTATCCATCACAAAGATCAATGCCGTGACGAACGAGCCTATACCCGGAGCCAAATTCAGTTTGCTGGATGAAAGCGGAACGTTAGTCAAACTGACTCTCCAAAACGATGGCACCTATCGACCTGCCAGCGTTTCAGAAGCAGGGATCGATGAGCTGGCGATTGATGCAAATGGGACTGCTACAATTCACTACATAACCGGCAAGATAACAATTCACGAATCCAGCGCCCCCGCTGGCTTTGCCTATGCCGATGATCAGATTGTCGAAGTTGGCACCACCCCCATTTCCGTTGGCGGCGACGGTTCGTCAGCTGAAACGCATGTTATGATTGCCGACTTACCCCTCATGCTGAAAATCAGCAAAATCCACGCAAAGACGCTTAAACCTCTCAATGGAGCAGCATTCCAAATCATGGCAAACACTGATACCTCAACCCCACTTACCTTTCTACTCAAAGACGGTGTTTATTGGCACGCAGCAACAGGCACCATAACGACAATAATCCTTGATAGCAAAGCCCAAGCATACGTATGCGGATTGCCTGCCGGTAAGTACCGGCTCGTTGAATCTGTTGTGCCAAGCGGATATTTCCCGTCCCCATCAAAAGATTTCACGCTGCAACTTACCGATACGTTGGAGAATCCATTGGAAATTACAGTGACTAATACCCCAGAAGTCAAATTAGGGCTGGATTCTGACAAATGGGATGATGTGCTCCTGATCGGTGGAGCAGTGCTTACTGCGGCTGGTGCCGCCGCTTTCTTCATCCTACGCGAAAAGAAACGAACACACTAAAGCAACTACGCGGGAGGCCATCTGGCCTCCCGCGTTTTGTTTGAAAGGAGTTTTATGAGGAAAATAATCCTTTGTGTCTTTGCACTATTCGCGATCTTATTCGGAACTGCATTAGGTATACTCTATCCGCCACGAGATCCAATGAGTTTGATTAAGAGTAACACGCCTTTCCCAAATATGCTTCAACATCAAACAGCATTACCAATGAACACTCCAACCATGGATGATATTGAGGAGTATGCTCTTTCAAGTCCAACTAGTGTTGAAGTGAATGGTAATAATTCACCACTTCCCTCCAAATCACCTTTCGCCGCAGCTGACTCTGACGAAGATCCAAAGAAAACCGCTGATGGCGTTCTCGGTCAGTTGATTGTCAATAACCAGAGTGTAAATATCTACGCTGGCATTGACGCAGAAACACTTAAAAACAGGCCCGGATGGATGCCGGACAGTGCGCTACCCGGGGATGATGGTATGAGCGTTATTCTTGGTCACCGAAACCGAAATCATTTAAAGATCATCGAGAATGTACTGGTTGGCGATGAATTCAGTTTTCGCTACTTGGATGGTCGAACTATTTCATATAACGTTACTGAAGTTCAGATCTTCGAGAACTCCGCAGATTGGGTGCTGCCACAACCGGATGGAAATATGCTGGTGATCGTAACGTGTTATCCTTTTCGGTATAACGGAAGCGCCCCGGGGAAGTTTCAGGTGGCGTGTAGGCTGTGCAGCTAGGACGCTATTTGGTTCTTCATCGCCTCGTGTTTACCTTTTTCAACTTGCTATACAGCATCGACCCGATGGTCTCCATCACCTGTCGCATCATATCCGGGTCGGAGAACATGCGAACGAAGAAATCTTCGTTTTTCTCGTAGCGCGAGGCGGCCATGCTCGGGAAATCCTTCTCAAATAACAACATAAATGTCTTCTGATCGTTGTTCGCCGCGTAACTGCGCCACTTCTCTTCGGAAGCATAATCATTTTGAATCTGCAGGAGCACCTTATCCATCTCGGAAAAACTGGTGCCGTACTTTTCGTTGATCTTGTCAATGATAACTGTGAGCGGGTCTTTCTTTTTCTCCTTGCGCCCTGCTTCTCCGGTGATGGGACGGAAGCCCTCCGGCGCACTTTCCAATGCGATTTCGCCCTCGAAATCTTTTTCCAGGCGATAGTATTCGAGCATCACCTTGTCATCCATCGAAACAAGCGCATTCAGCCCCTTAGGGAGCAGAGTCGCCAAGAACCGCGCATAGATGCTGAACGCATGGATTTCCTTATCAAACAGGCGGCAAACCTGCGTGATGAACGCATAGATTCGGTTGAAGCGCGCGAGCGTGGACTTAAACAGCTCCTGCCGCTCCGGCGGCAAGGCGATAAAGCGATCCAGTGCGGGCTTCAGTGCGCCTTGCAGCTTGCCAAGATCGCCTGCGGACTGCGCCGAGCCCGCAAAGAATACACCCGAAAAATGATGAATCTCCGGCTGGAGATAGACACCGTACTCGTCTAGCGTGCTCTTGATGTCGTAGATGACGTTCGGATCTGTTTCCTCCTCGAGTATCGTCTCCTCATAGAACGGCTCAAACGCGTTCTTGATCTCCTCGGCAGTGTTCACGAAATCGAGGATAAACGTGTCCTGCTTGCTGCGCATGGTTCGGTTCAGGCGGGAGAGCGTCTGCACCGCCTTCACGCCGGAGAGTTTTTTATCGACAAACATCGTGTGCAGAAGTGGCTCGTCAAACCCCGTTTGATACTTCTCCGCAACGATCAGCATACCAAACTCGTCGCTGTGGAACGCCTCCGGCAGTGCCTTTTCGCGTATGGTCTCGCCCGCACGGTTCTGGTTCATCTTCTCTTCCGTATAGGTTTCGCCTTCGTCCTCCACCTCGCCGGAGAACGCAACCAGCACCTCTAGGTCAGTATAGCCGCGCTCCGCGATCTGCCGCCGAAACTCCTGCACATAGCGCACAGCGTGCAGACGCGAGGGCGTGACCACCATCGCCTTGGCTATGCCGCCGATCTTGTGCATCGTCACCGAACGAAAATGCTCCAGCATGACGGCGGTTTTTTGTGAGATGTTGTGCGGGTGCAGCGTTTCGAACTTGCGTATGGCCTTGACGCCCGCCGCGGTATCCAGCTCCGGATTGTCCGGAATCGCCTTTGCGATCTGGTAATACATCCGATAGGTCATATAGTTTTGCAGCACGTCGAGGATGAACCCCTCCTCAATCGCCTGCCGCATAGAGTAGATATGAAACGGGTGATATCGTCCGCCCGCGTCCCGCGTGCCAAACATTTGCAGGGTCTTGTCCTTCGGCGTTGCGGTGAACGCAAAGAACGACATGTTCTCGTGCGTGCCCTGCGCGGCGAGCTCGTCGAGCAGCTTATCCTCATCGTCCTTGCGCTTGGTTTCGCTCGCGGCTTCCTCGGCAGCGTACGCTTCGAGTATCTTCTCCGTGTCCGCCAGCGCGCGCTTGAGCTTCTTTGCCGCGTCACCCGTCTGGGAGGAGTGCGCCTCATCCACGATCACCGCATAGCGGTGCTTGCCGGACTGCACGTCCTTATAGATCACGGGGAACTTTTGCAGCGTCGTGATGATGATGCCCTTGCCGGATTCAATCGCTTCCTTGAGCTGCTGGGACGACTGATCGATCTTCTGCACCAGCCCATCGACATGGTCAAACTGATACACCGTGTTTTGCAGCTGGCTGTCCAGAACGCGGCGGTCGGTCACGATGATCACCGAGTGGAAAATCTTCTCGTCGTTTGCATCGTGCAGCCCCGCGAGGCGGTAAGCGAGCCACGCGATGGAGTTGGACTTGCCGGAGCCCGCGCTATGCTGAATCAGGTAATGATGCCCCGATCCATTCGCCTTCACGTCGGTCAGCAGGCGCGTGACCACATCCAGCTGATGATAGCGCGGGAATATCATGCGCTCGCTTTTCACCGCGCCCGTTTTCTCGTCCCGCTCGACCTGCAGATGCAGGTACTTATTCAGGATTTCGAGCAGGCGGTCCTTGCATAGTACATTCTCCCAAAGATACGCGGTGGCGTAGCCATCCGGATTGAGCGGGTTGCCCTTTCCGCCGACGTTGCCCGCGCCGTTGCTGCCCTGGTCAAGCGGCAAAAAAAACGTCTTCGCGCCCTCCAGCCGCGTCGTCATAAACACATTGCTCAGATCGACCGCAAAGTGTGCAAGAACGCGACTCTTGAACTCAAAGATCGCGTCGTTGCCCGCGCGGTCAAACTTGTATTGCTCAATCGCGTTTGCGCTGCTTTGGCCGGTGAACTGGCACTTGAGCTCCATGGAGACCAAGGGGATGCCGTTTAATAGCAGCACGATGTCGATGCTGTTTTCGTTGTTGAGGGAGTAGTGCAGCTGCCGCGTGCAGTGCAGGATATTTGCGGCGTATTGCGCGCCGCTCGCTTCGTTAAGCGTGGTTTCCGGCCGCCAGTAGACCACGCGAAACTTGATTCCACGGTCGTCAAATCCGTTTCGCAGCACATGCAGAATACCGACTTGCTTGACCACGCGGCAAAAGCGGTCGATCAGCTGGCGCTCGCTGTCTTGCCCGTAGATGCGGACGAATTTCTCCCAGCTTTTGGGTTGGGTGGATTGGATAAAGGAGAGCAGCGTCGCCTTGTCGAGCGCGAGGGTGCGGTCGAAGGCGGCGGGGTTGCCTTTTGTGTAGCCGCCGACAGAGCAGAGGTATTCTTCTATATCCTGCTCAAAGCGCTTTTCCTTTACGTCGAAGTCGGTCATGTTTAACTCCTTAAACCACTGATAAATCTTTAGAAAATTTATTGATTGTTTTTTGAATTTCTTCATTAGCGATTGATATTTTTCCACAAATACTATTTACGATTGCTTGTTGCTCTTCTAGTGGCGGAATCGCGATATAGATTTCCCCAAAATCATCAAATTGTATATTTTTACCATCCCTAATACCAATTGTTAGTGAATCTATTTTTTCGACAAACCGTGTTGACTTAAATAGCATCTTAAAATACTCCGGACACAAAGTAACAATCGGATAGAAAACCTGATAAGCAGGAGAACACACCCCTTCAAACTCAGACATTTCGAAGCCACCTTGAAAACTGCGAAGGCTAATGACATAATCGCCCTTGTGTACAGTCTTGAACGTTTGAAGATCCGTTTCTTCCTTCACTTGTACAACACCCTCAATTTCATCTTGCGGACACATACCAAACTTCTGTGTGGCAGCCAGTAATTGCAGGTTGGTGTTCCCCCTCTCATCCCTTAAACGAAAAATACGTCGCGCTTTAAAAACATCCCAATGTTCAGGGAATGAATCAATCCAATCAACTCGCTTGCTGCTACAATATCTTGCGTTAGGATCGATACCGCGAGTCAGTTCAGTAGAATCAAAAGCAAGTTTGTTCAGCCAATCATTCATATATATCTGTAAGGAGTTGCGACGCTCAGATAGAATCTCTGGTAGTGAAGTATTAAGGGGTGTAAAGAAAATTCTTGTAAAAGGGATTTCATATCCCACCTTAATTTCACACGCTTCGTACCATGCATCGGGAGTATACTCTAAAACATTACTACTAAAATACGCGTCAATGTTTTCAGAAGTAGGAGCTTTTAGAGTTAGTTTTTCATTTTTATTAATGCATTTCTTATTTTTCTTATAAACAATTTCCCCACGCTTATTATATAGCGGTCTATTAACCACAATCTTATAATAAGAAAAGTAAGAGTTATCGAGAACTTTGCAAATAGGAGTCTCCTCTCCATTTGCAAAAAGATTAGTGATTTCTGCAATCTGTTCAGGTGATATTTCGTTTTTCTTGTTACCAAGAGCTTTCCTGCGTTTCACAAAAAGTCTTGAAGCATCTATAAGTAGAACTTTCCCTATTCTCCGTTGCACTTTCTTATTCGAAACAACCCAAATAAAGGTTGCCAAATTGGTATTGTAAAACAAATCCTTTGGCAATGCTATTATGGCTTCCAGCATATCTTTATCAAGAATGTATTTTCTTATTCTATCAGGACCACTCCCAGCATCACCGGAAATTAAGGGAGACCCATTATGGATTATTGCAATACGAGAGCCTCCGTCTTCTATCGTTTTCATTTTTGATATAGCAGTTAATAAGAAAAGCATTTGCCCATCTGATACTGCTGGTAAACCTGGGCCAAACCGTCCTCCAAAACCGCGCTTGGCTTCCAACTCAATACTGGCACGCTCGTTTTTCCACTCTCTGCCAAATGGTGGGTTAGAAAGTATATAGTCGAAGCGTTGCTCTTTGAACTGATCGTCAGATAGTGTGTTGCCAACCTTTATAAAATCCGCTTCATTCCCTTTGATCAGCATATCAGCTTTGCATATAGCAAATGTTTGATCGTTGAACTCTTGACCAAATGGGATCAACTTAGAACTATTATTTAGTTCATGTAGATATTCCTCGGCAACGGAGAGCATGCCGCCCGTCCCGCACGCTGGATCGTAGATGGTCTTTGCCACATTCGTGCCGGAGAGTGCGGGGTTATCGTCATGAAAGAGGATGTTGACCATGAGCTTGATGACTTCACGCGGCGTATAGTGCTGCCCCGCGTCCTCATTATGCGCCTCAGAAAATCTTCGAATAATCTCCTCAAAGATATAACCCATCTCGAGATTGGAGATCACGGCGGGGTGCAGATTCGCCTTTGGCGTGGTGAACTCCTTGAGCACGATGTAGAGGATGCCCTTGTTCGCCATGGTGGTGATATGCGCGTCGAACTTAAACTTCGCGATGATGTCGCGCACGTTCTCCGAAAAGCCGTTTAAGTATTTATGGAAATTCTCCTCGATATTATCGGGGTCGTTGATCAAGCGTTCAAAGGTATATTTGCTGGTGTTGTAAAATGGTTGCTTGGCAGCAGCAACCAATAATGCATCTTTCACTGCAAGCTGCCTTATGCTCTCGTCTCGTGCCCAAACCGCCTCGTTGGTGTCCGCAAGAATGCAGTCAAACCGCCGGATTACCGTCAGCGGCAGGATCACTTCGCCGTATTCATGCGGCTTATACACGCCCGTGAGTTTATCCGCGATTGCCCAAATCAGGTTCGCTTTTTCGTTAATGTTTGCGCTTAGTCCCATTGTTGTACTACCCATTCCCGTCATAAGATCTGCTGTTGTTAGTATAACAAGGCACGCCCCGCTTCGCAACGCAACGTGCCGTTTTGTGGGTGTCAATTGTAGAATAATAATGCATGTAGGATGGTGAAAGAAAAGAATGAAGGAACCACACAAATCGGTTATTGTAAATTTGCAACCATAAATCAATGACTGAAGGGAAGCGCGAATCTCTCATGGCAAACGCTGTAAAGAAAGAAGCGAGTACCGCAACTCTCGTTCTTTACACTAGAAATCATGTCATATCGAAGGTGTCACACAAGAATAACCGTATTCAATCTCTGAATTCTCACACTTACACAATCTAGGTGCTTTCCGAAAGCACGTTTTCAAACTTAACTGTCCAATATGTTAACAAACCTGCAAAGTTAATATAGCGTCGCCAATTTTAATGCAATCGCAAGGCTCTTATATGATACATCATCTTGTGCATATTGCTCTGAATCCAAGATCAGAAATGGTAATTCGCTATTTAGATCCTCTAGATGTTCTTTCCCTTCCTCAATACTTTCCAGCAGATGATCGATTGTCTCAAGCATCGTCTCAACTGCATCGTGCTTTTCATCCCAGGAATCATATCTTGCCGAAAATATATCGGGCTCATTCTCATCAAGCTTATCAAGTTTTTCAGTAAGGACGTTCTTCTTCTTTTCTAAGTACCTTAGTATATTATCATATACAGGTAATATCAAAGAGAAAATCGAATGGGCGTTCACTTCGTCTGCAAATTGTTTTATAACCATTTCAAGAGAATTTGTGTCCCCTGATCCAGCAATTGCTAGTATTTTATTGTAATTCAAAAAATCTGTTTCATCCGTTAATGCGTTGTTTGAGAATTTATATCCGCAAGAAGTGCAAAATGAATCTCCGTCTCGGATAAGGGCACCGCATTTTCCACAATACATATCAATACACCTCAACACTTAAATCACTAACTAACATCCCTGTACTGTAATCGTTAGAATAGCGAAAAAAAATCGTAATATATAATCAAGCGCTGCGAAACACTAATATTGCGAGCATGTATCTTTTATTATAACGAATCCACCAGCGACCGGATTTTCGCAATCTCCATTTTGGGATTCTTCCACCAGTTGCTGCTCCAGATGCGGTGGATGCGCCAACCGCGCGACTCGAGATATTTCTGGCGGTGGTAGTCCCGCTCCCTCGCAGATTTTGAGCTATGGTAAAGCTTGCCGTCGCACTCGACCCCGAGAATAAACTTCCCATCCCGCTTAATCGCAAGATCGATGCTGTACCCGCCGATGCCAACCTGCGTCTCGACGTGATAGCCGCATTTCGTTAGTTCATCGTATACCTGATTTTCAAAGTCGCTGTCAAACGCAACATTGTCCGCCCTTCGCTCCGCGTCGCCAAAGGAGAGCAGAATACTCTGCGCTGCGGCCTTATCGCCGTCGTTGATTGCCTGCGCATAGAGCAGATATTTCTTCAAGATACGTGGGCCATCGTTCTTCGCGTCCTCCACCTGTAGCTCATTGGCATCAAACGAGGTGACGATCAACACCTTCTTTTTCGCGCGCGTGATGGCGACGTTCAGGCGATTCTCGCCGCCTTTTTGGTTCAGCCAGCCATAGTTGCGAACCAAGCGTCCTGCCTCATTTTTCGCATAGCCGATGGAAAACATAATCACGTCGCGCTCATCGCCCTGTACGCTTTCAATGTTTTTCACAAACAAGCCGATGTCTTCGCCGTTATCTGTACGGCTAATCTCCGCCTTGACCGCAGCGGCAAAGGTTGCATCCTTTACGCTTTCCGCGTCGATCAAGTCTTCGATTAGGTCTCGCTGTGAGCTGTTGAAGGTGATGATCCCGATCGTCTCGTTGTTCTTCCGAACCGTGAAGAAGTGCTTCAGCATCTTGACAATCGTCTCTGCCTCTTTCTGGTTCGAACGATTGACCCAGCGTGCATCGTTGACATGCAATACCTGAATTGGCGGATGCTGCGTCTGCGCCGTGTTCGGCGAGACATACAGCCTTCCTTTATAAAACGCGTAATTGGAAAAAGCGATGAGTTCCTCAAAGCGCGATCGATAATGGAAGTTGAGCAGAACATCCTGATAGCGGAAACGCGCCAAATCCAGCAAGCTTTCTTCTTCGAGTGCGGCAGACGAATCCTCCGCTTCTTCTTCCGCGAGATCGTCGTCGATTTCGATTCGTCCGGCACCAAGCTTCGACGGGCGCAACTGCTTGTGATCTCCAGCAATGACAACTTTCTTGGCGCGCAGAATTGCCGGCACGCCTTTTTCAATGTACATCTGGGATGCCTCGTCGAAGATCACAAGATCAAACAATCCCGTTTGCAGCGGGATGATCTCCGAAACCACCTCCGGCGTCAGTAGCCAAACCTTTACGCCGCGGAACAATTCAAAGTCGAACTTCGAAATGAACTTTGAAACGCTCCATTTCCTTCGGCTCTCCGTCACGCGTGCGATCTCACCGCTTCGTTTTGAGAACGTTATGTTCTGCATACTTTCCGCCAGAACGCGCGCCAATTCTCTTCTTGTCAACTCTCGCTTTTGTTGAATCGCCTGACTCAAATTGAGGATGACGCGGTCAAACGAATCGATGTTGCCAAGAAGTTCTCTGTTCTTTGTCTCAAAATCGATGATTCGTTCGAATACCAACTGATTGAAGAGCTCTTCATTGCACGCGACCAAAGATGAGTTTAGCTGTTTCTCCAACCCATACAAAGAATCAAAGTAGATTCTTTCGTGATTCGTCAGCCTGTTATATAGCGGTTTCCGTTCGAAATAAGTATTGTAGCTGGATAGACTAGATCGCACTTCGGTACAATTCTCTAGCAGAAAGGCGGAAGTTGACTTCTCGTGTTTTGTCAAAAATTCACCGGCAATCATTCCGGCAGATTCAAGTAACCTGTGTTTCGTAAAGATGCGAACAATCCAGGATTTCGACTGCCAGACGACAAAGTCACTTTCCAGTTTCGCCAGCTTTTCGCCAAACTCGATCAGCGCATACTCCGTCAGGTTACCGCGAATATCCGCAATCCATGGTGCGCGTTCTTCGATCACTCTGTATTCGTTAAGATTGCGCGTGAGAATATGATCTGAATAGAGCCGATGAATCGCACTTAGTTCTGGATAGCGCAGTTGCAACAGCGCATCATTCGTGTACGCACGCACTGCTTTATAGCGTTCCAAGCACGCCGGGTTGCTCAAATCGATTCTGCGGTTTTCGATATATAGCTTATATGGTTCAATTCCAAAATCATCCGGCGTATAGAGTTTTTGTGCAATGCGTTCTAGGAGGACTACCTGCGCGTCGATAGACTGCGATACCTGCTGCAAATCTTGTTCTGGGTTACGGCATGCGCCAAGATGCAGCATGCGGCTCAGTTGTTCGTAGAATAGATCTTTATTCCCGACGTCATCTATGAGCAGTGTGTAATCCGAAAGCGTACCAAGCCGTGAATAGACAACATCCAGCGCGGTTTTCTTTTCTGAGATCATCAAAACCGTCTTTCCCTGGCAAGCAAACTCCGCAATCAAGTTGGTGATCGTTTGCGACTTTCCCGTGCCCGGGGGACCCTGAACAACCAATTCATCCATGTGTTGAATCGCATGAAGCACGTTTTCTTGTGCGCTGTTCAGTTCATTAATATAGACCAGATCGTGTTCTTTCAGCGACAGAATCTCAACCGGATCGATGTGGTCCCGCTCACCATAGATTGCATCATCCCCTGCCGGAGCGGTATCCAACGCAACCAACAGATCATATAGCAGTGCATTGATTTCGTTTTTGTCTAATATTGCATCAAAGTCTTTCTGAATCGAACTGGAATATGTGGGGTATTTGCCGATCACCAGATTTGGCACGATGTGCAGCTCACCATATCCATAATTCGGGAACTCTCCTGCTAGATACTCGGAGAATTTGAGCATCTCCGCTCCACCGTCATCCATCAAGTGAATGCCGCTCTCCCGATAAAACGTCGCAAGTTGTTCCGAGAAAATGGTGGGACTATATTCGTCGAGTACGGCATTCGGCAACGGTTTGCTGACGTTATTGAACTTCTGGTGCGCTAAAATCAGCGTGTTATTCAGCACAATATCGCGCGTTTCGTCCAGGCGAACGGTGATGAACTGCGCATCCCGATCCAGAATAACCGGAAAGAGCGCCAAAGGAGCTTTTATATCGAAATTCTCCCCCGCGATTCGTCCTTCGACAAATGGATACCCGATAAAGAGATCGTACTGCCCTTTTTCGCGCAAATCCTTATTGACTTCACGAATCAGCTGCACCAGCTTGCGATACTTATCCGCACCCGTTTGACCGCGAGGGCCTGAAGCTTCTCTGGAATCGCAAAGCGCAACGCGCCTCAAATTCCCGGAAAGAAAATCGATTAGTCTGTTTTTCAGCGGTGTTTCGAATAGGTCAAATGTGTATTTACTCGTCAACTTTGGCATATAGAGAAGACGATTCCGGCGGTTGATGCTGATGAGCTTCTTTTCCAGTTCCTTTAGTGTTGCCGCGATTCCGCTACTCATCGGAATACCGATCTCATTTTCTGTTTGCGCATGCTTCAAAATGACTTCCAAGAATGCATCACCATAATTCCCATAAAATGTATTGCCTAAGTCTGCGATTGCTAAAAAATCTTCTTTCTTTTGCGGGAGTAGGCGCACCATCTCTTCCAGCGCAGCATCCGTGCATACAGTAGGCGCGCGACCAACTTTCCATCGGCCTTCATCCTTAAATTTTTCGCGTAGGTGATAAAGTTCATAATATAACATCTTGTTGAATTCCATGCACCCTCCCAAATATATCGCAAAAAATCATGCCGATTTTCGTTTTTCCTTTGCACTGCGTATTTCAGTAATATATCATACTTAACCATATGCTGAAAGAGTTTGCGCGGAATAATCTCGCCTCGATATTACAGTCATCAGCTAGTTTATCCCTTGTATTGAATACAAATATTTCGCGTTATATAATGACTCAAAGGGAAGCGCTATGCGGCTCACACTAAGTAAATTCGAGATAGCGTATCGGTACAATATAATGGATCAGACTGTCAAAGCAGGTGCCACGCATGTTCAAGGTTATACCGCATTTGACGTTGAGACTCCGAACTGGCAGCAGCACTCGATCTGCTCGATCGGTCTTGTTCATGTTGAGTCAGGTCAAGACCCGATTAGCATTTACTATCTAGTAAATCCGGAGGAGGCCTTTGATGAGGCGAATATCTCCATCCACGGAATCCGCCCCGCGGACGTGAAAGATGCGCCAATTTTCCTTGAGGTTTGGAATCAGATTAGTGATTGGTTCACGAACGGGATTGTCGTGGCACACAACGCAACCTTCGATCTCTCAGTTCTGCAAAAGACACTTGAACGACACGAATTACCGGTGCCAGACTTCTACTATACTTGTACCTTTGAAAAGGCAAAGAAACATATTCCATATGAACAATTCGGCAGCTACAAGCTAAATCTTCTATGCGACGGATTCCATATTCCGCTGGCTCATCATCACAATGCGTTGGATGACGCGATGGCTTGCGCCACTCTTTACGAGAATCTCTTATCAAAATATGGATGTTTGGATGAGGATATCCGCGTTTACAGATACACAGGTATAAAGGAAGATCGGGCACGTGACAAAGCATCCGATCAAGCGCTCAACACGTTGCATGGGCTCTTGTTGGGTATTGGGTTCGACAGAATGTTCTTGCCAGCAGAGCGGGATGCGCTCAGCGCATGGGTTCAAGAGCATCGCGTCCCGCAACCAAACGATATCAGAACATGCAGGAATGCAATTATCGCAGCATTGGAAGATGGCGTTCTGACGAAGCAGGAACATGAAAACCTCGTGAGGCTAAGCTTTGCTGCAGCGTCATGCGGCACGCAATTCTGCATCACGACGCAGGCGACACAGCTACTGATGGGCATCCTAGAAGGAATCTCTTGCGACGGAATGATTCAGGATGAAGAAGCTTCCCGTTTGATGGAGTGGATGAATGAGTACGACTATCTGAAGGGATTCTATCCGTATGACAAGATGTTCAGTATGTTGATCCCCATGCTAGAGGATCGACATATCGATGCCGAAGAGCAGGCGTTATTGCTCTCGCAGATCCAACTGATCCTGCATCCTGTTGCCGTATCATTCGGCATTCAGTATGAGGGAAGCACGTTTTGCCTAACGGGAGATTTTTCTCATGGCACCAAGGAAGAAGTAGGCGACCGAATCATTGCGCTTGGCGGATCGATTGCCGGTGGGGTCAGTAAAAAGGTTGATTATGTAGTTGTCGGTGGGCAAGGTAGCGAGAAATGGTCATTTGGCAATTATGGTGGAAAAGTAAAACGCGCCCTGGCGCTCATTGAGCAAGGCGCGAAGATTGAGATTGTTGGTGAAGAAGCGCTGTTTGATGATTGATTAAACCGTAGGATGTTGACCATAAAAAATCCGGCCATTTTCGAGGTTGTCTTTATAGGCGCAGCCAAGAGCAAACAAAGGTTTCGGGTTTGTGCATTTGCGAGCATCCGAGCACTCGATGAACCGAGAACAGCAGCCGAAGGATGTATCCGCATTTTCACGATACGCCATTTTGAAGGCTTCCTGCAATACAAGCTTCATAGCCGAAACTGGTTGTTCATCCGAAATCGGTATGCGGATGTAGTTTTCGAGTAAACGATCCGCTTCGAATACCAGTCCAGCTGCTTCAGCTTGCTTCTCAAAACGCAGTCGTACTTGAATGAAAGCAAGTTGTTGCTTGATTGCTATTTTGCACATTATCTTTTCCAACGCTAGCACACTAGCTGTGCCACTTTGTTGTAGCGGCTTTAGCTTAAGAACATCTGTTGGTATTCCTGAAGCTATCAGGCAATCGGCGATCTCTTGAAAGATGCTTTCTATTGTGGGTGAATTGTCAAAGATATCTATCTGAAGTTGTTCCATATATGTTCCCCTTACTTTCGTCGCTACAAATAATTAGTAAAACGATTGGATTCAATAAGGCACCCTATACATTGCTTCTCCCGTTTGAGACGCATATCGACGTTTTGCCAGTATCAGTTTATCTAACGCTATTTTACCATCCAAAACTTGTACTAAATCTGCTCCATCCATTAGAATCAAAGAACGAGATTGGGTTTTAAGTTGCTTCGCAGTTTCTGTAAATCCATAGTATGCGATAAAAAGACCAAGTGTGTTTTTTAGCTTTGTTCCGACTTTTCCATCAAAGGCAAGCAACTCCGTTGTATCGCTCTGCTCGTTCTGCCATCTTGCTTCAAGCAAATAATCTGTACCTTCGTGAGTAAAGGCTCCGTCGATTTGTTGGCCAATAATTTTAAATGACTTTCTTGGCTCCAAGTCAAACAGCGAAAAAAGATCGTTTAGAAACGTCTCAAATGCATAGCCTCTTGCCTGCGCGTTTTCCATTCGAGTAAGTTCATAGAACTGTTCCTTAAGTTTATTCAGTTTTAGTTCAAAGGCTTCTCGCTCTTTTATCGACTCCTCATAAGCCTTTCTTTGAAGTTCTTGATGTTCTTTCTCTTCTTGCTTTTCAAAGTATCCAGTGCTGAGTGTTTTCAACCTCTGCACACATGATTTCGCTTCTTTAGTTAGTTTCTCAGAATCCTCACACTTTTTAAAATGTGTAAAGTCGGAAAATGTCGAAGTGCAATATATAAGTTGTAATAAGTCTTCTTTATATAAATCTGGTCTAGCACTCATTCGGTGTACTAATGTCGAAGCTATTTCGCGTTTCTTTAGCTCCCAATTCAACGTTCCAAGTAGCCCTTTATTGCTTACACACCCCTCAATATATCTGTGCAAATCATCCTTGTACCAATAGATTGAAGATAACGCATCTACAAGAGCGACTAATGCTTCTGGTGAGATGATTTTTTTCATGATATTTAGCCCCACCCTTTTTTTTGAATTATAAAACTACTAATCGTGATCACACAAGTAATTGCATGTCTTCCCGGCAATTGTATGACAAATTCATTCCATTACAGGAAAATTAACTCCTTTATCATCTGCCCCTCCTTCCTCCTCCAAAACGCCAAATCGCAAACAATGATCAGCCGAGCTTTCGCGCGGCTCACCGCCGTATTGATAATCTGCAGTCCGCCAATCTCCGGTTTGGTGGAATCTGTAAAGAACATATCGCTCGTGTCAACCACGCTTAGAAACACGGTGTCCCATTCACGCCCTTGAGATGCATGTATGGTCATGATGCGCTGCTCTTCGCGCGCCTGCGGAATCGTCTGCGACAATAGTTGTACCTGATTCTTGTACGGGGTCAGAATCGCGTAATCATCCGTACCCAAGATTTCCAATCGCTGTTGAATTGCCTCCGCCTCAGTCGGACTTTGCCGCTTTGCATGCCCCGGCATTCGCGGGGCATCCAGCACTTCGATCGTAAACGGCGCTTCCGGATTTGCGCTGCAAAACCCATTTCGATAAACGCATTTTTCCAGCGCGCTTGCAAGCAGTTCTCCAAAGCGGTACGTCTCCCGCAAATCGCTTTTCTGCATCTCGCCAAAGATCGGCATATCATGCTGCAAATACTGTTTCAGCAGCCATGCAGGATCGTTCGCGCACAAGAATGCATCCTCCACAAATAACGCAGATTGCGCAAATAGGAAGGCTCCTTCCATATCCTGCTTTTCTAGCATGGCATCATCTGCTTCACACACCGGAGGCAGCTGCATATGATCGCCAAACATCGTAACCGGTCGATCAAACCCGAATAAAATCAGCGCTTTGGCAAGGGAACAGTAGCCAGCCTCATCCAGAAAGATGTGTTGAAACAGAATAGGATCGCCCTGCTCATCATGATCCGCTGGTTGAAACCGGAACAGAAAGGTGTCTACCGTCGCGGCAACGATCTTTACATGCTTCAACCGTTCTTCTGTTGTTTGTGCTGCAATAATGGCGTATTGCACGTTGAGTTCCGCAATCCGGTTCTGAATCTCTTCGTCTGCGATATCTTGATAATCCCTATACTCTTCCAGCTTCTTGATTCGGCAAGTTTGACCGAACTCAATTTTCTCAAGAACTTTGCATTTGCATAAATCAAACGTATTTCGATTGAGCGCTGCTTTGATTTCTTGAAAAGCAGGAATAGCTGAAAGTTGTTTAGAAAGTGATGCCAGTCGCTTGTCTATGGTTTGATCGAGCAATTTCAACTTTGAAATTAAAGTGTCTTTGTCCTGCTTTGCCTGTACCAATGCTGTTTCCGCCTCTTCCAAGTGCCCAAGCGCGGCGAGCTCTGTAGATTCCAGTTGCGAAAGCTTCTCTGCCGCAGCCTGCTCAACCGAATCGAATAACACTTTCCCGATTCTATATCCGAGCGTTTGCATGTGTTTGCGTTGCTCGCTGGTCAAGTGAGATGCTAGAAGATGCTCCGTTCGACAACTCTGAACCAACCGCTCAGCGGTAGACACGGAAGTGGCTGTAGACAAGAGTAACTTTCGCTCTACACCGATATCGACAAGAAGTTGCTTTACAGAATCAAACGAAGGAATGATCTCTTCTTCGGCAAAAGACAATCGTTTCAAGAATTCTCGATGATCGAGGATGGATTGCAAGAACCGGATCTGTCCAGTCAGTTCACCAAGTCGTTTCTCAACGCCCCGTACCTCGCATATTTCGCCATACTTCTCCGCAAATTTCATAGAGGGCGTGCCAAGGCGAATCACATCCGTCAGCGGGATCCCATATGTATGAAGTTTCTCCAGCACGCCATTGAGTACCTGCTCAATTGCATTGTTGGTTGGCGCGAGTACCACCACTTGTTGCCCGGTATGGCAGTATTGTAGAAGACATTCCGAAAGAACATAACGGGTTTTTCCCGTCCCGGGTGCACCCCAAATATACGATGGTGCATATGTCAGCGCGTTTCGAACGGCTGCTTGTTGATCCGTCGACAAGTCCGGTTGAATGAAATCTTTGATGTGAAATAAAGGAGGTGGACATGGGAACCTTAGAGAATCAGGATTGTGTTCATACCATTCCTGTACTCGACGAACAAGGAACTTCAGATCCGCAACGACCTGAATATGGTTTGCTATTACATTGAGAAAAGGATCCGTGTAGCCTTCCACCACACGTATAAAAATCACACGACGATCCCGATCATGCTCATAGATCAACAGCTGTTTTGGGCTGTATTCCGTGCCTTCGATCAGAAAGGTAACGGCATCCGTCGAAAAAGGATTTTTAGAAAGAAAGATTTGATAAGACTGATCCACTCGCGCAATGCGATTGACGGTAATGATCTCGCGGCCTTTGCCGGATTGTTCGAGGTAGCGATAATAGTTGCGCGCTCCCACACTTGCGAACAGTTCTAACATTTGCATATCAGCCTAATCACCTCATTGAAAAATCATAAGTACTAGAACCAATATAGCAAGTATTTATCCTGATAGCAATTCGCACGGGCGACATTTCAGCTCTGCAGTGACATAATTTCTCAACCCAAGAAACCCCAGCTGGATAGAGTGTCGATAATAATAGGGTACAACAAAATGTTGTTACTCGTTTATCACCACCTGCCGTATGATGGATCAAATGCGTTCGGGAGTGTGGTTCATATGATTACCTTATCGATTCAAATACAGGACTATCTTCGCTACTGTGAAAATCAAAAAAACCTTGATTCACACACACTAAAAGCCTACCGGATTGATCTGCGTCAATTCGATGAATTTTTTGTCGCAAACAACTCAGCCCTCGACAAAGCTTGCCTTTGCGGCTACATTTCAAACTTGCATCAAAAGTACAAACCAAAGTCGGTCAAACGAAAAATCGCTTCGTTAAAGGCATTTTTCTCGTACATGCTTGATTCGGAAACAATTGAACTGAACCCGTTCGCGCAGATGAAGATTTCCTATCGCGAACCATTTACATTGCCTAAAACAGTACCTTTTTCAACACTTGAGCAGTTGTTGAGCGAGCTGTATTCAGAGGTCAATGAAGACGAGTTAACGCAAGATAAGCATCGAGCTTTACTTTGTGATGTCGCAGTTCTGGAGCTACTCTTTGCCACAGGTATCCGTGTATCGGAGCTTTGCTCGATCCGGCCTTCAGACGTTGATATGCTCAACGGCGCGATCTGCATTCTTGGTAAGGGATCCCGTGAAAGAATGATTCAAATCGAGAATAAAGAGGTAATCAAAACTCTAAAGAAATATCAATCCAGTCATAAAAAACAAATATCAAAAAGCGGCTTCCTCTTTGTAAATCAGCGAGGCAATCGTCTTTCGGAACAATCCGTCCGCTCCATGTTATCCCGGGTCTCTAAGCAGGCAGCGATCAAACAACATATTACGCCACATATGATCCGTCACTCTTTTGCAACACTTCTGCTTGAGGAAGATGTCGACATTCGATATATCCAAAGATTATTGGGGCATAGCTCTATCACAACTACTCAGATTTACACACACGTTGCTGCAGCTAAACAAAAGGAGATCCTATCTACCAAGCACCCGAGAAACAAATTGACGTTCACATGTTAAGAAATGGCAGCGCGGAGCAATCCGAGCTGCCTTTCTCTATGGATAATAAGTAATTATCATAGGTTGGGGATTTAATAATGTCAGTAGGCTCATTGTGATAACAGATGACCCTATAGACTTTCATTCTGCTTCTATTGAAAACCGAAATCTGGAGTGGAATTCGGTCAAAGGAACAAAAGCCATACTAAATGCGATTAAAACCGTACATAGAAATGTGATTTATCATAACAGTGTGGATTCATTTCTAGCTAACATCGAAAGCTATCGGAATGATGTTGTGTTTCCTTTGTTATATGGAACCAATGCGCCATCATCCAAAAGCATCATCCCGGCTTCATGTGAAGGTTACGGCATTCGATATATTGGGGCAGACCCATACGTGCACGCTATCTGCAATGATAAAAAGCTTTCAACTCTGTACGCCCGGGAATTTGGTATAAAAAGCGCAAATAGCGTTTTGTTACGATTTCACAGTTCACTCGAACAAGAAATCCTTAATAGTCTTTGTCCACCACTGATCGTCAAGCCCAACTACGGAGGTGGCTCGACCGGAATCGCGGCATCGAACGTCACCCACTCCCATAGGGAAGCTTATACTCTTGCCACGCGTCTTCATCAGATTCATCAAATGCCCATCCTTGTCGAGGAACTGCTCGAAGGATATGAAGTGGAGTTTATAATCGTAGGAAATCAAAACCATATACTGCTTTCTGCTGAAGTTAAGCTGGTCATGGATCATGAGGACTATTTTAAAGAAAAAATCTGGAGTTATGAGACGAAGAAAATTGATGACAGTAATGTCGACTTTGCCGTAAGCAACCTGTTGTCGGTAGAGACGAAAAGCAAAATGGTCAATCTATTTCAATCATTTCAGAAAATTGAATTCATGCGCATTGATGGGCGAGTACAGAACGGAGAATTCTTCTTAATCGAGTTATCCCCAGACTGCTATTTAGGAGATGATTGTGCAGTTGCTGCAGCCTTTTTCTCTAAAAACTACTCCTATGAGGATATGTTTCGAATTCTAATCCGCAATTCCTTAAACCCGGATCTATCCGAAATACCCAATACCCAAGGAAATTGACTCGAAATGGGAATTTAGCATAAAACTGATTGCTGGGAATCCTATACAGTAAGCAATTAGTCAGTTCTGTAATAAAGACGCTCACATTCTGGCGAGCCATAACGTTCTTCAATTGATCAATATAGTAATCCGCCTTGCTTTTACTGCCAATCGATTGATAGTAATAAAGCAAATCGGAATAAACAATGTGAAGGAATTCATCATACTGGAACTTCTCATATGATGAATCCTCAATGAGCTGGCACAAATTCTCGGCCTGATCAACTTTCCCCGCTTTGGTGTAGCATACCAAAAGATTACACATGATGATCAGCCTGTCGTACTCATTACCATTAATCAGCAGAGCGTCACTCAACCCCTTTTGTACGGCATCGTTGACATGGTCGGACAGAATGTCTAGTACAGCGTAATTATTTAGTAAACAACTTTCATTGATCATATCGCTCATTTCATCGGCTAAATGAAGCTGGTTACTGGCTTCATCCAGATCTGCAATGTATGCGTAAATCATAGCAAGGGATAAATGACATTCCGCGATGAGATCCTGCCGGTCGAAGCGTGTGAATATTTTGATGCACCGCTCATATTGATTAACGGCCTCATTCATATCATCCGCCAGCTCAGCGCAATTACGCAAAAGGAAAGCGCATTCCAAATAGTCACTGTCGGCATACTCGTCCATTAGCGCGGTTGCTATCTCAACAGATTCTTTTCTTGGCTTGCTCATCATAGCCGCAGTAAGCTTACATAAACGCACTGCAAGATTTAACCTGCTTTTCTCGCTGTGCTTTTCAATGATTCTGTCAATTGCATCACAGTTGCACTGCCATCCGTATATACTAGCCTGTAAAGCAATATGGTAGGGATCTTTGGGGTTATATACATGATTCAGTAGTTCCTGTGCATACTCGGCTAAACCCAGATCGTTGCAGGTTGCTGCCAATTGTTCATAGATAATTTGAGATGTACGTACCCCCACGGTTCCCTGCTCTTCCAATTTTGATTGATATTGAACATCAACTTAGAGATGGCGTTCCGTGGGTATTTACTTTGGTAAATATTCTTTTGTATTTGTGGCAATATTGATATCAGGTCTATGTCGCCCTGTTTGACAAATAAAGTAAACAGCGTGTCAAGAACAGACGAGTCGCCCGAAATATCCAGCAGTTCGAGTAGATAATTCTTAACGACATTATAGGCAATCAAGAGCTGGGGATTAAGAGCGGTATTCTCTAATTCCTCAATAATGGAATCATGGGCAATTTCATACTCTTCATACTTGACAAAGCTGATTACTTTCTTATCGATCAGGCTATCCACGGTCATTTGCAGCTTATTTGAAAGCAAAATTAACGCCCCGTTGGCATATGAACAGGTTGACATCATAATGAGGTAATTCCTACTAATACGCCCCCCGTTCCAATATATTAAATATGTGATATATTTTTCATCTTGATTCAAGGTTGCCAAGGTTGACTGAATCGAATTGTTTTGCTCACAGATTAACTGATTAGCTAAAATAATCTGCATTAAATTCCCGTTGCTGCCACTATAAATTCTTAACAATACATCATCATTAATTTCTACATCAGTTGGAGCCAATTGCTTAGCCTCTGAGAACGGTAGCTGGCTGATGGTATAAGCTCGTGTATTCATACAAATAGCTTTGATCTCGTTGATGAAACTTAGCAGATTATCATTCTCTCCTGCGTCTGTTGTATATTCAAAGATAAATACCGTATTTTTAACAGACTTAATAATGTCAACGAGAATTTCTAGTGAAACGACATCGATATTCTGGATGTTATCAATGTCAATAATAAAAGCGCTATCCTTCAAGATATCGACTATATAGTCTTTTTTTTGTACAAGACTGTGTTCAAAAGGCGGCTCATACAGTTTGCTTCCTTCCGGGAATCCGGCTTTATTCTTCAGCCACTCCTTCGCAATGTGTAACAGACTAGCAGGGGAGCTGAGCGCATGTTCGACAGTTGAGAGAGTTACTGCTTTGTGATCTTTTGCATATTGACAGAATGTCCTGTAGACCGCGTTGAGATAATGTGAGTTTTCGATGGAATCTGGAGAGCTTTTACTTACATGAACACAAACTGATGTCTTGAAATTCAACTCGTTTTTTAAGAGATATTGCGTTAGCCCGCTTTTTCCAACACCAGTTGTGCCGGATAAGACGATCACACAATTATCCTCATTTACTTGGCGCATAATGGAACTGAGGTCACGGCGTTCTTTCGCCCGATTGACAAATGACATATTGCACCAACCTATGATAATTACTTATTATCCTTTATTATAGCAGGCTAATAACTAAAATGGTATGTCATTTTACAGTTCATTTTTGAGTACATTCTGTTGGATCAATCAGCGCTTTCCAAATAATATTGCTTAGCAAAGAAGCCGGCACGCCCGGCTTCTCTACGATTCTCCATATTATAATAACCGTTTCTTATCCAGCGCATCTAGTGAACCTAGATTCCGGTGAACTTCTTCTACAATTAATTTGGATAATTTTGCTTCTTTCGCAAAAGAAGGCCACTCTTTGATTGCCCTATCAACATCTTCGACGATTCCGATGATTCTATTCTTAGATATATTCATATGCTGCCCGGATTCCACCAAATCGTCCAGCGTGATTTGTTCTTGCTTGCCATTGATGGTCATCTGGTGTCTCGCCAGCCAGCGATTACTTGGATTAAACGCGTATGTAACGTCATATGCAGGAGAGAGGCTCCAAACGCCTTGTTTGTCCATCAGGAACGAGATGTTCTTGACATGATCGTCCAGATTTCTGGCAAGCTCATTGAAGACCATTCTCCGGAAAAACTGTTCTACCTCGGCCTGCCCCATGTTAAGCCGATACAGAATGCCGGCAGTCTGCTCGTAGCTATGCGCGCCCGGCTCGTTGAAATCATAGTGTGCAATTGCCCCGAGCGATTGCATGTGCACTTTTTCACCGGTTATAGGCTTCCTGTCGAAACGCTTCGTCATAAAGTGGTATTTCCCGGATTCTTCGTGCAGCCGACACTCGCTCATTTCAATCCCGGCAGCCTGCGCCATCCGATAATACGCATACTCGATTCGCGTGAATGCTGGCCCATCGGCCGTATCGCCTCTGTCTTTATTATTCTCAACTCCATCAAACTTGATGATCCAGTATTCATAACCGTCTCCAGCCTGCACCTGACCAGAACGAATATCTCCGGTGGACCGATTCCAAGCAACAACGGCTTTTGCTCTTGCGCCACCCGCCGATGTCCCAACACTTATTATCTGCTCCATCATATGCGAATTATCCGTTACATGAACGGTCTCTCGATTCGAAAGGATCTCCGAGGCAAGCTGCACCAGGGCGTCAACATCAATGCTTGTGTCCTTTGCATCGATAAGCTCATTTGCAGGTACATACTCCAAAGCCCCCGTCCCACGGCTGCCTATATAACATAGCCTTTCTACTGCACTGAGCGTGTTTAGAGATCTACCCTGATTGGCCAGGTACTGTTCCATAAGCTTTGTTCCGAACTTGTCAGGCAAGGAATCCGCCAACAGTCCAGGCAACCGGTGAAACGTTTCTTCGTTCAAGGATGGGAAAGAGTATACCCGATTGGAAAGAGGCATAGTGAATGGAGATACGTCGATGCCGCTCCGTATGAACCGGTTATCATAATTAAAGCTTGCAAAATCGGTGGCGTCGTTTTGAGCGACTACTCCAATTCTTGTTCCCCATAAATATACTTCCGCTGCAATCATTTATCGTCACCCCATTTCCATGAATCATGATTCACTTCCTCCCGGGGTGAGGTGCGAACCCTTTTTCGCTTTTTACCGTAGTCAATGAAATCGGAGGGCATCATTTCCTGTTCCTGAACCAGAAGATCGATGTTGGCTAGAAGATCCAATGCTCGTAACGCGTTGAGTACGTATTCAAATCGAACGCTTTCTCCGCTTTCCAGCCGGACAAGCGTGCTAAGCGATATCCCAGCCCTTTCCGCTAATTCTTTTTGCGTCAGCGAGGCTGCAATTCTTGTATCCTGAATCCTTCGACCTAATTCCATCAGGATCGTCTGATTGTTTTCTGTTCCGTATAATCTCATCAACAGCTCCATAAATTAATTGTCATTTATGATAACTAATCATATATATTGCTATATAATTTGTCAATATTGATTATTTATATTCGAGCTAATTGTGCTCGCATCGTATGTAATTTTCTGAATAAAATAACCTTCGATTAACAAGCACTTGGCTAAATTTACGCGGATCGCCTATAAGCAAGACTTACTATTTTCACATAAGCCACAATACATTTTTGCAGCTGCGCACCGAGCCAAAATAACTATAGATTAATCTCGTGCATTTCGGAATGTATACCTCAGGATCGACTCAAACCGCATAAAAAAGATTTTCTGAACAACCTCCTTGATTTCGTTTTCCTTATCCCATAAGGTCTACGCTTGATGTGGCATCAGCATCTGTTCGATTAGCTGATTCATACGATGTCCTTTTTTTGAGATATAAGCGTAGTAAGTCGTGATTCTGCGTGTGATAATAGCTCGATAGCATCATAATATCCGGCATGTTCAGATTCCAAAACACATCGTCGTCAATACGCAAATCTTTAAACAACAGATATTCAAGGCCTGCACGGTTTTTTAAAGGCGATACTGTGTATAGCTTATCGCAGAGCGCTTTTTCGGGAGATGCGATTTGAAATCCGTATCCGTTTTCTTCGTGTAGTGCTGTTCCGAAAGGATATGCTTCGCTGGGCACATCGCGATAAGTGAATCTGCCATATGGTGTCTCATCCTGCTTCTTTCTATTCTTTTCAAAAGTTACCGACGTGAACTGATGAACCGCTTCCGGTATCAGTGAGTGATATCCCAGAGCGAATTCAAATGACAAATAAGACGGACCGTAGATACTTCCGGCAAGCTAGTATCCTGGTATATTTTTGTCCGTCTCATATAACCCTCTGACAATTGGAATCAGCTCGCCTTTTTCAACGAGACGACGTATTTTTTGATGTAGGGTTTGCGAAATTCTTCAGTTCATCCATTAACATAGCAGATGTTTTTATCATATTTTCACCATTTAAAGCATTAATACTGCTTTTTCTGGAGCATATCAAGCATAATTGCCAGCAAGAATTAGTATTTTGCAATCTATTTCCTTCATATCATACCTGCGTTCAATATAGTAGTTGATAATAGGTTATTATCAAACAAATCCCGAATCGTTCAACGGCAGTTTTCAGGATGAATGCTTGAACGCAACCGGCTCACGCTATCGGAAACAGCACAATCAAAAATAGAGCGCTGGCAGAGGAACTACACATAGTTTCGTCCGCCCAGCGCTTTGTGATATTACGATAATGCTAAACTTCTACACTCGATTCAGCTTGGTTTACATTCCTTTGAACAGATTCCCGAGCGTCAGGATTGCAAAAGCAATCAGCGCCCACCATACCGGCGCAAACAGGAAGCTGAATGGAACCGCCACCATGAGTAAGGCCATAACCGCAATGATGAGTGCGATAAAAAAGGTAATGTTCTTGGGTCTCGATAAATGTAATTGCATAATAGTTGCCTCCTGAAAATTTAATCTGATTTTGAGGTGTCGACTGCGTAATAAATCGTGTTCAAATGGCCGCAGGTAAAATAATTTACCTCAGAAGCAATCTGCTATTCAGCTATTCGAACTCTGTTTTTGCTGTTCGATTTCTTGCTTCTGCTGCGCGTTTTTCAGTTTCTGTTGCTCGTTTTCCAGTTTCTGCCTCTCGTTCTGTTTCTTCAGTTGCTCGTTTTCCTGCCTCTGTCGATCCGCATTCTCTTGCTTTCCCTGGTCGCTCTCTTTTTTGAGCTGGTCATAATCCTGTTTTTGCCGTGTGTTATTTGCTTTCGTCTGCTTTGCCAGATCCTTTGCTTCGCGCTCTTGTTTGCTGGTTCTCTTTGCGTAGATTCCGACAATCAAGCCCAGTATACCAAGAACGATCTCCCCGATATTCCAGTAGGCAGGATTGCTCTGGAACATTGGCACCATTCCCGTTATCCCAAGGACACCAATAAAGATGAGCGCCAACCCCATCAACACATTCGCTAGTTTTGTCATGGTTATAATCTCCTTTTCTATCTAGTCAAATTAACTGAGGGAAAACACGCCGACGAGGACGCCAAATCCTCCGAGCACAATCTCGCCGACATTCACGAAGCTCGGATCGGTTGTAAACATGGGAATTGTGTTTGTGATTCCCAATATCCCCATTGCCAGAAAAACCAGACCGAGTATCACGCTGATTGCTTTTGCCATTCAAAATTCCTCCCTTCTTTCGTTCTAATTGTAAAATCAAGCACTAAAATCGGAAGATCGCCGCAAGACCTGTTTCACCCGGCATCCGATCTGTCGGGAGCACGATTACCTCTCCCTTATGCTTCCAGACAGCATTTACGATTTGATCGATTAAATCTCCGCGTTCCGGGTTGTCTGTGCTCCCAAATTCAAGTTTGCCTGATTCGGTGTTAAACTTACCCGAGATGCTTTTATCCGCTTCCACAAGCAAGGTGGCGATCCTTCCTTCAAACGCGGCGCGTGCCACATCGATCCGTCTATCGGATCCTGTGTGGTTCGATTTCGCGTTCTGATACCGATCTATGCTTTCCAATTCTTTTTTCTGATAAATTGGCTCCATCAGTTCCCACGCTTGATCTGCTAGTTGAATCAAGTCAATTGATTCACAGGAAGACTCGATTCCATCTGAAACCAAGTATGAGTTGCTGCTTATCTTGCGAAACAAGCTTTGATGTTCGGTTAATGATACAAGAATCAATGGCAGCTTCATCGGTTTTGAATAGTGTTCCAGAACGGTATGGTCAACATACCGGAAGAACTTTTCAATGTCCTTATCAATCGCATCTTTTCTTCCACCGTGTCCATGAAAGGTTGCAACGCCATCACTTCCGCCGTAACGCCCATGGGTTAAAAATCCCTCCGGGTGTTCTTCCCCAAGCACTTCTTCCATGCTTCTGGGAATATCAGCGTCAATCTCCAGTTCTTTTATGCCGTAACGATTACCTTTGTATAAAGAGAAACGGGTGCTGCTTAATCCCAGCAGGTGATAGGATTGCGCAGACTGAAAATAACGAATCAACGGTTTTACGTGAAAGCTCTCGGCAACAATCGCAGCGATTTCGACCGGGGTGTTGAGTAAATAAACGACGCAATCATTTTGGGTGACAAGAACTGCTAATCCGTCCATGGTGTTTTGCCAAAACGGGGCGTCTTCTTTCAGCGCATGCAGCGGTTCCATGATCGATTTCACATCTTCTTTTGACAGGCTTGGTTCAAGTGAATCTTCTATCTGCTGAAGCAGGTGCTTGAAAACAATAACGTCCTTCTGGTTTTCCGGGGCAAATCGATGCGTTGGTTGATACAGCGAGATGCATGTCTCTGCCTCTGAAAAAATAATATCGTCCGGGAAATCTTTCGATATTCTATACATGTTGGTGACCCTCCTGTAGTACTTGTTGATAAATCGCGTTGGCGCGCCGCCGTACCCATCTGGATTTATTTATGACATCATTGTTTTATTCATATAGCTCTAATATGATGATAGCACTTTCCATCTGATTTGTATAATTATTTTTATTTTTTATTGTATTATTTCTATTATTATTATATGATGTGTTTATCAACTGAATCCGATTCGAGCCACTAGCAATAGAAAACGAGGTCGTATGAGAAGTTATTTGAAATGTAGCGTATGCGGATACATCGGTGAAGAGAACAAGATCAAGCAAGTCTGCCCTGCTTGCAATGCTCCTTTTTCGAGTTTTGAACATTATGAGTATGGAATCAATGAGAAGCGGCTCTCCAATCTGAATCTGCAGCTTCATCCGGTTCTGACGCATTTTCCAATCGGCATCGCGGTTCTATCTTTCATTATCCTTATCATCGCTTTTTCGATGAAGAATGATGCAAAAAGCGCGTGGATTCTGATCGAGAAGATCATCTCCATCATCCTGCCGTTCACCATCATCGCGGCTATGGCTGCCGGGCTCTATGATGCAAAAGCACGCTTAAAAGATGCGATCGGCAGGCTCCAGAAACAGAAGATCCAATTGGGCACGCTCTTCTTGGTCGTTTCGGGCATATCCGCCATACTGATCAATTACGAGGCCTTCTCCGTTCTTGGAAAAATTACCATTCTTGCGCTCAGTCTGATCGGCGTTGTGCTCAGCGCAATGCTTGGCAAGCGTGGTTCCTCTCTTCTCATGGTTCTGATCAAGGACCATTCCTAACCCAGTACCATACATACGAATTCAAAAATAAAACATGGAGGGAATCATATGAACAGTTTTGAACGAAAAATCAACCGTGCAAAAAACAAAGTCTCGGGTCTTGTTAAGCAGACCGCCGGAAAAGTCATCGGCGACGAAGTTCTGGAACTCAAAGGGAGAATGCAATCCTCCCAAGCAGATTTTCAGAAGAAGACGGACGTAGACGAAGCCATTCATCAGATCAAAAAGTCTGCCGAGCAGGAAAAAGCCAACTTCGTGCACAGAGTGAACGGTGTGCAGCAGTCCGTCGCAAAAAAGATCAATGATTCGCTCGACGAACGCGCCGAAAAAAAGCCGAGATAAGCGCATCCCGGTCACTCAAACAAACCCCCGAACTCAAATTCAATTAACAAAATGTTATAGGAGGTACATACAATGGGTTGGATTGCATGGATTATTTTAGGCGGCGTTGCCGGATGGATCGCCAGCATGATCACCAAGAACAATGCAAGAATGGGACTCATCGGGAATATATTCATCGGCATTGTTGGCGCATTCGCCGGAAATTTCCTGATCAACTTGTTCAGCGGCGGCGGCATTGCCGTATTTGGCTTTAACTTCACTACTTTCATCATCGCCATCGGTGGTGCGGTTGTTCTGCTACTGGTTTTCAACTGGCTTCGGAAGCGACGTTAACGCGCAGTACACTTCATTTCAAAAATATATTGCCCAAGGTGGCACAGAAAGAGGCATCTTATGTCCGTTGTAAAAATCATTGAACTTCTAGCCGAATCGCCGAACAGCTGGGAAGCAGCAACGCAGGCTGCCGTTACAGAAGCTTCAAAGACGATTCAGCACATCAAGAATGTTTATGTCAAGGACATGAAAGCATTCGTTGAAGACGGCAAGATCGTCAGCTACCGCGTGAATGTGAAAATTTCATTCGTCGTAAACGACTGATTGCGCGGTTTTGCTCCAAATAATCTTATGAAAGGAACGTGATCATTATGTGGACCATTATCATCATTCTGTTTGTGTTATGGCTTCTCGGGGCATTCGGGTCAAGATACATCCCGCAACTTCCAAGATTGGGAAGTTGGGTTCATATCCTTGTTGTCGTTGCGGCAGTCCTGCTGATTCTGAAGCTCGTCAACGTCATTTAATCCTGTCATAAATCGGCCGCCAACAATACACCAGAACTACAATGAGCACTGTCATTTACGGCAGTGCTCATGTTGGCGGTATATCGATCTGCCTGAAAATATCGTCTGGGTACGATAAAACCCCCGCGGTTTCATCTCACCGGAGTTTGTGCGATTTTCGCTCGCAGGAGGCATCGATGAGGGAGGCGATTCCGCCTCGCTTCTCAACTTTTTTGATTATATCTGTTTCTAAAATCAAATGAGAAAAAGCAGCATGAATTGTTTGACATATCGTCTCCATCCATATAGAATTTACAAGAGCGAAAAGAAAAGGGTTGGGCTAAAGGCATGAAGATATCGACCAAAGCGATTGTTTCTAACTCAGATATGATCAAAAGCTACAAGTCTTGCAGAGAAAAGGCTGAGGTGCATGGAAAGATCTTCATTTTAAAAAACAATCAACCAGACGCTGTGTTGATCTCAGCCGTAGAGTATGAGAAACTTTCCGAATTAATCGAGTATATCGAATCACTTGACGAATCGGAACGTACCGTCTTCATCGAGGCGCTGCCCGCCGTACTGGCAAAGAAGGGCTGATTTCCGGCATTCAAGGGCGTAAATCGAACGATCACTTTCAACCAACACGGGAGCAGACGATCTGCCCCCGTGTTTTTTGGTTTTATCCCATCAAAACGTCGATCCAGTGTTCTCTTGCGTCGCCTTTCAGTGCAAATGCGCCGGTCAAGTTCTCTCCGTCCATCGCCATGCTCACGACACCTGTCTGCACCCTGTTGGGATTCCGGACGACGATATGATATGTTGCGCTGTAGAAGCGATATTCCACGCTATATGACTGCCATCCGGCCAGAATGCACGGATTGATGATAAGATGATCTCCTTCCTTTCGGATGCCGAGAATACTCTCCAGCCCCGCGCGATAGAGCCACCCCGCAGCGCCGGTATACCAGGACCATCCCCCGCGTCCCATATGCGGCCAAGCCGCGTAAACATCCGCCGGGAGCGCGTATGGCTCCGTTTTATACTTCGCGTATCCGCGATAGCTGCTCGTATGATGAATCGGATTGATCAGATCGTAGAGTGCCAGCGCCTTGTCGCCCTCGCCTAATTTTGCAAAAGCCATGATCGCCCAGGCGGCAGCGTGCGTATATTGCCCTCCGTTTTCGCGAACTCCCGGCACATAGCCTTTGATATACCCCGGCTCACTCTTGCCTTTGTCAAACGGCGGAGTCAGGAGCTTCACGAGCCCTTCGTCGCGATTGACCAGATAGTCCTCTAGCGATTGCATCGCCTTGCGCGTTCGCTCGGCTTCTCCGCCGCCGGATAGCACCGACCAGGATTGCGCAATCGAATCGATCTTGCAATCGACATTGTGAATCGAACCCAGCGCCGTACCGTCGTCAAAATACGCGCGTGTATACCAGCCACCGTCCCAAGCGTGCTCTTCTACGGCTTTCAGTAAGGTTTTTCGGGTTTCTCGCAGGGTGCTTGCCAATGTATGATCGCCCCAAGCATCGCAAACCGATAAAAACTTACCAAGCACATCGGAAAGAAACCAGCCGAGCCAAACGCTCTCTCCCAAACCCTTCTCGCCAACGGCATTCATCCCGTCATTCCAGTCTCCACCGCCCATCAACGGAAGCCCTTGTGCGCCAAAGGATAACCCTCGCCGGATTGCTCGGAGACAATGCTCGTAAAGCGTCGCCTCCTCTGTCGATGTCGTTGCGCGCTCATAGCGCTCATGCTCCTGTTCGGTTAGCTGGTTCCCCTGTAGGAACGGAACCATCTCCAGCAGGATGGAGTCGTCTCCGCTGATGCGCGTATACTCCGCCGTCACATACGGCAACCAGAGAAAATCATCCGAAAATCGCGTGCGTACGCCGCTGCCCATCGGCTCATGCCACCAATGCTGCACATCGCCTTCGACAAACTGATGCTTTGCGTGCCGCAATATCTGCCCTCTCGCGAGCGCCGGGTTGCTCGCCGCAACGGCGAGGATATCCTGTAGCTGATCGCGAAAACCAAATGCGCCGCCGGATTGGTAAAAGCCGGTACGCGCCCTAAGTCGGCATGCGATCACCTGATATAAGAGCCAACCGTTCTGCAATAGGTTCAGGGCCGCGTCCGGCGTCTCGACACGCACTTGGCTAAGGGCAGCATCCCAGCCATCGGCAACTGCCTGTAGCTCCTCCTGCGCCCTCTGCGCGTCAAGATATTCTTCGCACGCGCGAACAATCTCTCGCTCACTATCGGCCGCGCCCAGCAAAAACACGATTGTTCTCTCTTCACCCGGTTGGAGTTCCAAATGGATCTGCATCGCTCCGCAGGGGTCAAGACCGATCCCCAGCTCACCTGAAAGACAATCCCGCTTGAGACAATCCGGTGATTTCAGCCCGCCCATTCCGAAGAACTCCTTACGATCTCCCGTCACGGTTCGCTCCTCAACCGAGCAATTCATATAACAGATTCTTCTGGGAAAATCCTCATTATATGGATTCCGCATCAGCAGGGCTCCGGACTCGCTCATGGAGGTTTGAATGTGCATCGCGGTAACCTGGTCGCTTACGCCTAGCACCGGGCGCACATAATATGTCGCGCTGAGCCGCCTGGTCTCATTCATCTCATTTTTCAATACGAGCCGGCTGATTTTCAACGCATCATTTTCCGGTACAAATTGGGTCAGTGTCTGCGAGATGCCTAGGCAGCTATGCGAAAATTCCGAGTAACCAAACCCGTGCCGGATATGATAGATTCCTTCATCCCGTATCGGCAGCGCCGTGGGCGTAAAGATTTTGCCTGTGTCTTTGTCGCACAGATAGAGTACCTCGCCGGGCGGATCGGAGACGGCATCATTTGACCATGGCGTGAGTCGATACTCGTGGCTGTTTTCACGCCAGGTATAGCCCGAGCCTGATTCCGACACGATAAAACCGAAGTTTGGGTTTGCGATCACGTTGATCCATGGCGCAGGCGTATGCTCGCGCTCCAATCGAATGCAGTATTCTTTGCCGTCGGGACGAAACCCGCCGATGCCATTGTCGTATAGGAGTTCCTGATGTTGCAGGATGACCGGCGTATAAACTGCGGTTTCCTTGGAAAACAACGTTTGCTCCGGCAAGTGCCGTTTGGCTATGCCGGATAGCTGCGCCTCCATCGTACCGTTACCGCCTTGCAGAAATATCCGCGAAGCGGAGATCAGGAGTGAATAGTCCTCCTGGGTAATATCTTTTCGATTCAACAACACGATTTCATCCGGTCGAAGCATTGTATTGTATCGCTTGTAGGACTCCATAATCCCCACCGCCAAATCGCGCAAAGGGGATGTGTAGGCGGCCTCTTCGCTGACAATGACGATCATGTCCGCGCTGATATCCATCACACCCCAGTATTCATAGGCTTTAATCGCCTCATGCAGCAGCGGAATCTGGGTTTCCGCGGTGAGCGCAACCAGCAGGATGGGCAGATCGCCCGAAATGCCATAGCGCCAAAGTGCGGACTGTCCGCGATGATTTTGCGAAATCCTATCGCTGTTGATCCGCCGCCCGGGGCTTAAAAACATCAGATGGGAAAGTATATTCAGATATAGCGTGATTTCGGATGCTTTGAAGTCCCGATACTTGGTTTCAATTCGGCTTCGTTCATAGGCATGATGCGCGCTTAACTCAATATCTCGCATCGTCTCATACCGTTTTGCTATTGCAAGCAGCACTTCCTTATCCCCCGCTGTGATCATGACCAGCGCGAGTGCTGCCGTTTTGCCCGACTCAATCACAACCCGCGTTCGAAGGCTGATGATCGGATCCAGCACCGCGCCAACGGTCCCGCTCAGCGGTTGACTACTCTGGAGCGCCTGTGGACAACTCGCATCGTTTCCGCGGCCGAGGAACTGCGCGCGATCCGTTTCAAACTCGATCTCCTCATTTTGATCTGCGCCCCTGACCAAATACGCGCCAAGACAAACCTCCATCTCCTTATCGGATCTCGGGCGTCGTTTCGCGCTGATCATTCCGCTTTGCGCATGAAAATCCGTTTCGACAAAGAGGTTACTAAAGGCCATATGCGCCTGATCTGCCGCGCGCGGCGCGAGCACAACCTCGCAATAGCTGGTAATCTCAATCGTCTTTGTCGCGTCGGAATGATTTTCCAGTGTCAGTTTCCGAATCTCGACGTTGTCGTTGGTTGCGACAAATACCTCGGTTTTCGTGTCAACTTCGCCATCCGTTCGCCGATAGATCGCTTTGTCGTCTGCAAACTCCACCTCGTAAATATCCGGCATCTGATTCAGCGGCGCGTAGGCGGAAGACCATTGTTTTCCGCTCTCCACATCGCGCAGATAGAGAAACGTTCCAAAACGATCGAGCGTACTGTCCTCCTGCCAACGCGTTATGGCCACAACCTTGTTCTTGCTGTATCCCGTGCCCGCATCTGTCAGCATCACAGAATAGTTCCCGTTGGAGAGCATATGTACGCGTGGCAAACCCGTATTCGGACGCCTAAACATTCGAACGGGCAATTCCTGCTTGGAGAATTTAAACGATGGCAGCGCAACCTTCTCGTTTGCCACCTTTGTCATTACGATATTGGCCGGAACTTTTTCCTGCAACAAATGGCGATATGCTCGAACCGCCGGGTTCTTTGAGAACCGCTCCTGCATGCGGTTATGATTCAGATACTCGTTGATCGCAAGCAGGCTCATCCCCTGATGATGTGCCATGAAGCTCTTGATGATGACGCGTCGCGGTTCAAAGTACAGCCGATCTTTCGTAAAATCCGCCGCTTCATAGAACCCATATGCGCCATCCATATGCTCTTCCTTGAGGCGCGCTATGTTTTTGACCGCTTCGTCCGGTTGAACGAGCAGCGCGAGAAAAGTCGCATACGGCGCAACGACCGAATCCTCGTTCAAACCGCGCTTTAATCCAAGCCACGGAATGCCGATGGCTTTGTATTGATAGTCGTTTCGCTTGTCGAGCGAGTTATACGCGGACTCCGACATGCCCCATGGCATGCTGCGTGTTTTTGCAAATTTCATCTGGCTGCGCACCGCAAACGAACAAGCTTCATCGAGCAAAGTATTACTATAGCTTTTCATAATGAGCAGCGGCATTAGATATTCGAACATGGTTCCCGTCCAGGATACCAGCCCCTTGTATCGGCCTTGCACGGTGAGCGTGCGCCCCATGCTGAACCAATGCGCCGCGGGAATCTCCCCGTTTGCAATCGCAATATAGCTTGCCAGCCGCGCCTCCGAGGCAAGCAAATCATAGTAGGAATTCGTTAATTTATTGTCCTCCAGATTGTACCCAATAGAGAACAGTTTCTTCTTTTCGTTGTAGAGCGGGCGGAATTGGACAGCGGCAATCATCGTCCGGATACGATGGATCAGTGCCGTGCAACGTAACACCTCGTGAAGCGATTTCTCGGCTGATTGCGACAGCGTAACCTGAACTCCGCTCAACCAAGGCGTCACCTCAGGGCCAAGTTGCACTTCTGCGCCAATGTTCGGGTCATGCATGCGTCCCGCAAGCGCAGAAGCCGCCCGCAGGCGCGCCGGCAGTTCGACAAAGGCGCAACTCCCTCCCAGCAAATCCAATAACTCGCTGAGGTCTTCCTGCGTATCTGCCGCCTTCGGCAGGGCACGCGGCAGAAGCGCCGAAGAGAAATAATCTTCCAGCAAGGTCAGCTGTGCTTGCATCTGTAGTCTAGCCTTTTCAAGCCAAATGTCGCCCTCAAGGCTCGCGGCGTCCAGTTCTTCGAGCCAGTTGACCAGTGCGTCATGCATTACGCGCATGCCGGAGATGGAGCCTGCCCCAAGCGGAACAACCGTGTCTTTCGCTTGCAGTATGCGTCCGCGCCATGCGATGTAGCGCTCTTTTTCCCCGCAAGAAACGGTCGCGGCAAGACCGTCAAAGAAACGAATGTCAATTAGGGGTCGATCCAGATATTCCTGCAGCCCTTGTGCGAGCGTCAAGAGATAGCCCGTGAGGTTCCCGCTGTCAACCGTCGAGACATAAACCGGATTCAGCGGTCTGAGTGTTACGGTGTCATACCAGTTAAATAAATGCCCGTTCCATTTGGGCAGTCCTTCGATGGTTGCAATCGTGTTCTCCACCAACCCGATCAACTCGATGGTGCCGATAAATCCCATATCTCGCGCGGTCAGGGTCGCGAGCAGTCCAAAGCCGATGTTGGTCGGCGAGGTGCGCGCAGCAACGCCTTTGTACGGCTCCAGCTGATAGTTGTCCGGCGCAAGAAAGTGTGTATCCTCCGCACTGAACTCCTCAAAGTACCGCCAAGTCTTTCTTGCTGTTTTCTCGAGTTCGGCCTTATCCGCAGGATTCAGTCCGCTCGTGACGATCGTTTCTTTGCTGATTGCAAACGCAATTGCGGGGGATACCAACCAAAGGAGCATCAGCGGAAGAAAAACCACCGCGAATTCCCACGACCTCGTGAGAGCGACGACAGTAACGCCAACGATCGACTGCCAGATCGACGCCTGCATAAAGCGCACATACCCGGCAAGCGTGGCAAGCGGCTTCGCCTCCGAATCGGCGGAGGTCACCCACTCCAATAGGTTCTTTTTCGTCACCCATACGCGCATCAGCGTCAGGATAATTGCACTGACCGCCAGCCACGCTTGATAGGGCAAAAACGCGATGTCCAGCAAACCTTCCAGCAGGGCAGACTTCAGCGAATCGACCACCGGCATATATCGTTTGGTGCGAGCGTTTCGCCGAAACACCGATAACACACCGCTCAAAAGCGCGCCAATCAACGGCATCATGATCGTCAACAGCAGAAATCCAAGCCAAACCACGATACTCCCCGGCAACACGGTCATCGCCAACAGCGAAAGCAGCATCAGGGCGGGAGAGCGTAAGGAGCGCCTGAGATTATCGTAAATTTTCCAGCGGGAGAGAGCCGAAAGCGGATTCTTGATCCAGTTTCCGTCAGCGCTTCGCACTGCTGGCATCACATAGGAAAGCAACTGCCAGTCCCCGCGTATCCAACGCTTCTGCCTTGCGGCATAGGCTTGATATTGTGCGGGAAACCCGTCCACCAGGGTCAGGTCGGAGGCAAGCCCTGTTCTGAGATAGGAGCCTTCCAATAAATCGTGACTCAACACCGTATTCTCCGGAATGGTACCCTTGAGTACCGTTTGGAATACCACAAGATCATAAATCCCTTTCCCCGTGAAGATTCCTTCCCCGAACATATCCTGATAAACATCAGACAGCGCACCGGAATAGGGATCGGTTGCATCCTGATTGGTGAAAATGCGCGAAAACAGTGTCCCGCTCGCGCATTCAATGTCGATATGCGGCTGAATCAAGCCGTATCCTCTTGTTACGACACGGCGTGTTTCATCTACAAACGGACGATTCAGCGGGTGCGCCATGGTTCCAATCAGTCGTTTCGCCATTCCGATTGGCAAAATCGTCTCACTGTCCAGCGTAATCACATAGCGGATCTTTCCGAACGGCGGTGATTTGGAGGATGCGCAAACAAAGCTCGTATCCGCAGAGCCCTGTATGAGGTCGTTGAACTCCATAATCGCTCCGCGCTTGCGTTCCCACCCAATCCAGATATCGTTACTGGCGTTATATTGCCGTTCCCGATGGAAGAAGAAGAATATCTCCGTTCCTTCGGCATACGTATCATTAAGCGCTTTGATCCCCGCCAGCGCGAAAGCCATCACGCTCTCATCCGACGGCAAGTGTGCACTGCACGCATCTCCAAACGCACCAATGATGGCAAAATACAGATTTCGCTCGCGGTTTCGAAGATAATGCTCCTCCATGGTTTGCAAAGCTTCCGCAACGCGGTCTTCACTTGGCAGCAAGGTTGGAATAATTACCATCGTACTCAATTCGTCCGGTATTCCATCCTTCAACTGCAGCTTTGGAAGAAGCTTTGGCTTCGCGATTCGACCGACCATGCGGTTCACAAGATAAACCGCTATCTCCGAAGCCGGTATCAGTAACACAGCCGCACATAGAAAACCAAAGATTACTTTCCCTTTTACCGCAGCATTTACGCCATAGATCGCACCAAGCGTAACGATCGCCGCAGAGATCGCCGAAATCGCAAGAAGGTACAGTAGCCAGCGTGTCTTTCTGCGATTACTTTCGGTGCGCTTCTGCTTCTTCCCTGTCAACAGGCTCTCGAGTTGGCACTCGCCTTCGTCTATGAGGTAATACCCAACATGGCCTGTCCGTTCAGAATCCAGTACTTTGCCGAACGCGTTCGCAGCCAGTTTCAGCGCTTCCCGCGCCACATGTACTTCAGAGCAGCGGCAGTCTTCCGCGATGCACGAGATCCGTTGTTTATAGAGATCTCTCGTCGGTAAATCCATCGCTTGATAGACCTGATCGCCGCCTGTTCGAAGGACTTGTTCAATCCTGCTTGCGGTGGGTAACAACGCGCTCCAATCCAGCGATGAAAAATAGTGAAGCCGCTTCACGCTGTTCTCCATCGCAACCGTCGCGAGAGATTGCGCGCTGTGCTCCATCTGCGTCACTTCATCCGCAGACGTCCCATGTTTTGATAGAACTGCTTCCAGAATCCCCATCGCGTCAGAAGGGTTTCGCTCCGCGCGCCGCAGTCGATAGCAGAGATGTTCGGCAAAGGTGAGATCGACCCCGGCACCTGTTAAAATGTTTGACGCAAGCTGCGCATGAAATTTTGCCAACGTTTTAGAAGTTTCCTTCATAAACACGTCAAAAACCGCGTCTGCTCTCTTGCGGCTTTTTACCTCGGCAATGATGTCTTCACAAAGGCAGCGTATATCTTCCAGGTTCACGAGGCGCAGTACAATCGGCAGGGCTCGTACTTCCAGTTCAAGCAGAATATTCTTTGCCTGATAGGCAGAAAAATAGGATGTGAGCGCAGCATCATCCAGCGTGTTGCTACTTCCCGCAATCAGCTCGACCGCCATCGCATAAACCCGCGCATACCCTTTATAAGGGCCGGATTGCAACACCGGCAGGCGTAAATAGTCCTTCCGCCTCAACTCCGAGCGCAGCACACGATATTGTGAGTTGATGATATAGAAATTATCGAGCAGCCATTCCGCAGGAGCCGGCACATCAATCTTACTGAGTAAATTCTCATTGAGGTCTTCGCAAGCCGTCTGTATGCATTTAAAATTGCTCTTCAGCCGCGAAAGCGGCCAGTCCAGCGAGCTTCTTTTTTTTGATGCCAGATGCGCAATAGTCGCCTGCCGCGCGTAGGTGTGCGGGTCTTCTATGGAAAGTGCCGCGACGCGTTTGCTTCCGGCTCGTTCCCGCACAAAAAGCAATATGATCATGGAAAAAAATAAAAAGGCACCTGCTAACACTAAGATGCCGATGAGTAACGTATTCACGTATTCCAAGCTCCTTCCGAACCTATATCCCAAACAAGGAATTGTTGCTGGCATGCCTTATGACATTCTCTGCCATAATGGAGCATCGAACAGATCGATCCCGCTATTAAGCGCTCAGCGATCTGTTAACCGGAGCCTGGCCAAGTTGCACCGCGATACTTGTTATAATTTTGCTTGTAGTACCCCTCTTGTTTCAATTTGTTCAAATAATCATAATATTTATGCAATATATAATTCGTCTCTTATGATTGGTTATTCCATTATACTACACTTTTGTACGATTCTATCTTCACACTGGAAATAAATCGATTCCTTCAATCTAGGGTCACAAATGATCTATTTGCTGCTCTTGATGATAGTTATCGTACTTATATGCCTATTATTGTTATAACTATTGTTCGTGTTTTACTAGTATTATTCATTCCAATGAAGTATGCTAAGCATGAGAGTGCCTTTCCGCAGCGTACGCGACCCGAAACTGTGTGTGAGCGTAAACTCGACTCGCCCGCCTACCGCGTCAGGATGCAACCGAACAAACAAGCCTTTGCAACTTCACAGCACAATGATAAACATGATTCTCTTCAGCCTACTGTCTCAATTTCTAATTACTCTTAAGATAACGGACGGATGAAAATATGCGAAAAATGGTTGATCAAGCGGTAAGACCCGAAAACCTGATAGGATTTGCACGATTCTCCGTGCTATATAATGATGCGGGTCAGCCGTGTGATTGTGTTTTCACGCAGGTAAATCCAGCGTTTGAAGCGCTTTTCTCACTCAAGCGCATGGACGTTATCGGTAAAGCGCTGAGCGACGTTCTTCCGCCAGTGACAGATCTGAAGGATAGCCAATTACCATTTTTGATTGAACAAGTGATCCGCGAGGGTAGCGCCGAACTGGAACAGTATTGCAGTAAGGTTCAGCACCTGTTCAGCGTGTTCGCTTTTTCCAGCGACTTGAAATCGATCACCGCAATATTCTCCGATCGAACAGAGCAAAACAAAGCGCCACAAGCACTCAAGGCCGCAAACGAACGATTCATGCAGTTGTTTAACGCAGGATTCGATGCAGCCATTATCGTGCGTAAGAGCGATGGTTGTATTGTAGAAGTCAATTCAAGTTTTCTTTCCCTTTCGCGATTCTCGCGCAAAGAATTAGTCAGTAAAAGCATCGCCGATCTAGGACTGTTTACACGCTCGAACGCGACCAGCGGCGAGCCTGAGCAAGTCATCGTTATCGACAAGCTAGACAATACGGAAATTTCCATCCGCCATAAAAACGGGCATACATTTGACGGACTTATCTCTGCCAAAGCGCTTTTTCTTTGGGGCAGTAAGCATATTTGCATCTATATTCGAGACGTATCCAATCGCAAGCAATCTGATGAAGCCTTGGTTGTTTCCGAAAAAAATTATAGGCGCTTGTTTGAAGCGGCAAAGGACGGCATTCTGATTTTGGACGCGGAAACCGGCGAGATCACAAGCGTGAATCCGTTTTTAATCAACCTGTTGGGGTATAGTGAAGAAGAGTTTCTCAAAAAATGCATCTGGGACTTAGGGGTATTTAAAGATATCCTTGCAAACCGGGAAAATTTCTTAGAGTTGCAAAGCAAGGAGTATATCCGCTACGAAAACCTTCCATTGGAAACAGCCGATGGGCGCAACGTCCACGTTGAGTTTGTCAGCAACGTATATCTGGTTGGCAATCGAAAGGTGATTCAATGCAATATCCGCGACATCACGGAGCGAAAGCTGCTGGAGGCAGCCCTCGAAAAAGAAAAGCGCATGTTCGAAATTACTCTGATCTCCGTGGGCGACGGTGTGATTTCCTGTGACAACAAAAGCCGTATCATCTTTCTCAACAGAGCTGCCGAGCTGCTTACGGAGTGGACGCTTGATGAAGCGAGAAATGAAACGCTGGAAAACGTGTTTACCATCGTCGACGAGTTCTCTCGCAAAGTGAGTCCGGAGATCATTCGCGATGCAATCGAAAACAAGAATGTTTTTCAACAAGGACACCATGTTTTGCTCATATCCAAGTACGGCATTGAACGTTCGGTGGAATACACAGTAGCGCCAATCATCGAGGACAACGGAGCCGTGGTTGGCAGTGTGCTCGTATTTCGCGACTTCTCAGATAAGCGCCGTGAAGAGAAGAAAATCGAATTCCTCAGCTATCACGATCAGCTCACCGGGCTTTATAATCGTCGCTTCTATGAAGAGGAGCTCAGACGGCTAGACACAAAGCGAAATCTGCCGCTCGCCATCGTCATGGGCGATGTCAACGGACTCAAGTTGGTCAATGATTCCTTCGGTCATCTTGCTGGCGATGAATTGCTCATGAAAGTCGCCTCTGTTATGCAAAAGGGTTGCCGTACAGATGATATTCTGGCGCGTCTTGGCGGCGATGAGTTTGTGATCATTCTTCCCCAGACCGATGCAAAGGGTGCAGAATCCGTGATTCAGCGTATCAAGGATTTACTAAATATTGAAAAGGTTGGAGCAATCGATCTTTCCGTTTCTTTTGGATACGAAATCAAGAAGCAGGCAGACGAAAACATACAGGAAATCTTTAAAAATGCGGAAGATCATCTCTACCGACACAAACTTTACGAGAGCCTGAGTATGCGAAGTCAAACAATCAATCTCGTTCTGAATACACTTTTTGAAAAGAATCAACGGGAAATGATGCACTCCAAGCGTGTTGGCGAGATTGCAGAACTCATCGCAGTCAAATTGGGTCTGAGCGAAGAGGACGTTCGAAACATGAAAACCGCCGGATCTATGCACGACATCGGAAAAATTGGCATTGACGAAGCTATACTCAACAAGCCCTCGCAATTAACGAACTCCGAGCGGGATGAGATGCAGCGGCACCCGGAAATCGGATATCGCATCTTAAGTTCGGTTAGTGAGTTCTCGGAGATTGCCGTATGCATTTTGGAGCATCACGAGCGCTGGGATGGTACCGGATACCCGCGCGGATTGAAGGGTAACGAAATCTGCCTGGAAGCGCGAATCCTCGCTATTGCAGATGCGTATGATGCGATGACCAGCGATAGAACCTACCACCCTGCGCTCAACGCCCAGGAAGCGCTTGCAGAGATTCACGCCTGCGAAGGCGCGCAGTTTGATCCAGATATCGTTCGGTTGTTTACCGTAGGGGTTCTTGGAGAAACAAGAGTGTAGAGATTATTCTCACCGATGTCTGACTTGAGGACCGAATATCAGTTCAGAATTGGTTCAAACCTACTACCTGATATTTATTTGATGTTTATCGCCATCAATAACGGCTTATAATTGTTCATATTCATCAATAATACATTTTGAATTATCCTCAAAGATCGGCGATTATCTTCGATTGTCACCGCATATTAATAATCGTTTTGCGCATAAATACGCACTCATAACCCGGAGGTCGTTGGTAGTACCTTAGATAGTGAATTTTCAGTCTGGCAATAGAGTCTTAACCTAGTGATGATGTATCTTCTTTAACATATAGCAAAAGCAGCTCCGGCTGCTTTTTTGTATATATTAAGAACCAAATTCCTGCCACAACATTGGATAATATTCAATTATCTATTGTTAAGGATTCCTATGGAAAAGTGTCTTAACTGACAGAAAAAGGATCTCGACTGGGTACAGTCGTCAGATTTACCGCATATTTGCTTGGGCATATGTAATTATATTGAATCCCAATTTAATACTGGATCTTGCCTTTTCACAGAATAATAGTTATAGAAACAACTCTATTGCAGTGTAGTTCTTGATTACGATAATGGGTGCAGCAAGACCTTATAGACCGTTTATTATAGCACTTGATGAAGGTCTTGTGCTAAGCAGAAAACTAACATCAGCACAGCTAAAAGGCTCATTATTGAGGACTAAACAAAATAAAAAGTGCTTGTTAGTCTTTCAAATCTGCTGACTATTGGGCGCCAATATGAGCGGGTGTTTGAACGTCTTTTCTTTTCCGCACTATTGTTGCATTGGTAAACGTTCAGCGGAAGCCCCACAAGGTTTTCGGACAGGATTCTCACACACGAGTACCCCGCCGTCATCTGCATAGCGGTCGTTTCGTTGACCGGTTTCCCGTTCGACGCCTTGGCGAAGAAGAAACTGTAGAGGCTGCCGTTGAGTGAGGCTTTCGGTTTATCGCGGGAGCGAAACGGGTATCTGCGTGGATTCATGAGCTCACCTTGTTTGATTTGATATCGTTATTTTGATACAATTTGCCTATCTAAACGCATGAGGTGATCGCAATGGCCCTAATTCGTCCCAGTTCTGATCTGCGTAATCGGTATGGAGAAATCTCCGAGTTCTGCAATCAGCATCAGGAGCCGGTATTCATCACAAAGAACGGCGCAGGTGACCTTGTCGTCATGTCCAATGCCGAGTATGAACGACTCAGCGGCAAGTGTGAATTGTACCGCATGCTGGACGCTGGCCTCGCCGACGCAGAGTCTGGCAAAAGCCGCAAGGCGAAAGACGTATTTTCCGAAATAGAGAGGGAATACGGTCTTGGAAAAGTATGAAATTCGGATTGTTGCCGCAGCCGAACAGGATCTGAATCAGATCTTCGGTTATGTTGCCGATGTGCTTTACGACCCTAAGCCGCGGCGCGGTTGCTGTTTTCGTTTCGGGAAGCCATCGACTCTTTGCATAAGCTTCCATTCAGGCAGCGTTCTCTCAAAGAAGAACCCTACGCTGCTCTCGGCGTTATGCGATTATTCGTCGGCAATTACATTGTTTTCTACTCCGCTGTCGAAGGCAATACGATCGTGCAGATACTTCGGGTTCTGTACAAACGTCGTGAATTGCAGGCTTTGTTGGAGTATGTCAATTCGGAACCGTAACCGCGCCGTTTACGCATCGTGTATTTTAACAGCAGCAAAACAGCATCATGGGTTCAGCACCGAAGTGGCAATAGATCTTCCGATACTCGCAAATTGAAATTGTACTTTGAATTTCGTGATCTAATTTCACTTTCGCGCTTGAAAATGAAATAAGATCGTTAGCCGATGACGAACAACCCGCATCCAGTGTAAAGGCGTTCGTTTTATCCTGCTATGCACATCAAAGAAGCACCTGCTTTTTGAACTGATGCTTTTTCTATATCGTTGCTGTATTCTTTAATTGTTTCTGGTATAGTAGGTCGCTTTGCCTTGCCCGTGTGGTGTTATAAAAGAATCTTCGACCAAGGATTTCAGCGAATTTTCAACCGATGTTTTGCCTATACCCGGACATAGTTCCATGATCTCGCTCTTCGTAAACTTGCCGATCTTCATCTTGACCGCCTGCCACACCTGTTCGACTGCGGGTAGCTTTTCATCGCCCAGGTTGACCCTGTCTTCAAAATCCCTGTAAGCGGAAAGAATGGTGCCAAGCAGGTATTTGATCAATGGAGTCGGGTCATTCATCTCTTCATGCCATCCCGCGGATGCAGACTGCAAGACATCGTAATACACATCTTTGGTCTTTTCAATCTTCGCTTCCAAACTGATATAGCGCCCGACTACAAAACCACTCTGATAAAGCAACAATGTCGTCAGAAGGCGGCTCATTCTGCCGTTTCCATCGTTGAATGGGTGGATGCAGAGAAAGTCATCGATAAATATTGGTATTAAGATCAGCGGATCGACAACCCCGTCATCAATTGCCTTGCTGTAACTCGCGCAGATTTCCGCCACCGCTTCAGGGGTTTCATATGGCGCAAGGGGGGTGAAACGGGTCCATGCGTTTCCGTCTGCATGGGTTTCAGTGATATAGTTCTGAACGTTTTTGAACCGACCACCGATCTCACGCCCGGAGTAGCGATAAAGCATGCCATGAAGCTGTAGAATATAGTTTGGTGTGATCGGGATGTACTCGAAATTCTCATGAATGGTGTTTAGCGCATCGCGATATCCGCTGATCTCCTCCTCATCTCGATTGCGGGGCAATACCTTCTCTTCACAAAGCTGCTTCAAGCGCGTGCTTGTGGTCACGATTCCCTCTATTTTATTGGATGCCTCTGTACTTTGTACTCGCGCGATGTCCACCAGTTTCTTTAAGACCGCTGGTTTCTGCGCAAGAAACATTTCCTGCCTTCCTTTGCATTCGCGTATTCCAGCGACTAATAATATGGTTTCGCTATCCCATGATTTCTTCGCTATTTTCTCATATTGAAACACTCTCATTCGCCCAGCTCCTTCCATTACGCCCAATTGTATGCCATAATTGGGCGTAAGTCAATTCGTTTGGGCGATAATACGCTCAAGTAGTTCCATTTTCAGGCGAATCGTCACCTAAAGTCATTGAATTGAAAGTCGATCCTGAAATACCCTTGGTGGAGATCGATACCATATTTACTTAAAACCTTGGCAGCAACATCTAGCGAATTCTATGTGGGTACCAGGCTAGTCAGTTTACTATTTATTTCGCATTCACACGTTTCATTCCCTCATCCTCAGCTCCCTAACAAGCTTCGATACAACCGTTATCGACACAACTACCGCGATGATCGCAAACCCCACGAGCGCGGTAATCCACCATTGACTCTGCGCCTGCTGAAGCGCTGGGTCCGGCGTAGGAGACGGCGAAATAACCGGCTGTTTGATTTCCGTTTTCAGTTCCAGCGTTTCCGTTTTATTCTCGCCCGCGCTATCTTGATAAGAAACTGTATAGGTACCGGTCGTAGGTCCATAATCATCCGTATAGCCTTCTGTCATGGAGATCATTCCGATAAATACTTTCATCTCCCCTGTTTTCCCCACACCAGGTTCAATGTCGCCCAAGAAAACGCTAGATGACTGAAATAAACCTGCACCTTCAAGTGATACGGTAACATTTCGGATAATGCTCCTTCCCGTGTTGAACACATTAGCCGGTAGCGTAACCGTTTCCCCCGCAGTGATTTCCTTCGGCAACGACACCGGGTCGAAGGCAATTCTAGAAGGCTGAACTACGTTAATGATAAATTTACGCGTGATATTATAAACACCACCGGTTCGCGCGGAAAAGCTCAGCGTGATAAAGAATTGGCGGTTCCCTGCCAAAGCATCACGATCTGTTCTCATCTTGAAGTCTGCTTCAACCGTTCCTCCTTTTTTAATCGTCTCCAGCAGGATTGCGTTATTAGAATCGATTGATGTAATGTCTGTTTCATCGCAGCCGTAAATCAATTTTGAAGCATACGCGGTTTTATTGCCGATATTTTTGACTACTGCATGAACGGTAAACATTTCGTCGCCACCCACGCTGTTGGGTGTTATTACACAGCTTTCAACGTACAATTCTGGGGCATCTGCCGTAGGAACATAACTGCTGCCGCCGCTCGATCCAGAATCGATTGAGGTGTCCTTCGTCTTCCCGTCTGTTATCGTTACGTAAACAGTAAATTCCTGCTCCGCATTTTCACCATTTGTATCTATATAATCTGTCTGCAATTTCACAGGATAGGAGCCATTGTATCGATCCGCGGACAATGCAATTTCCAGTGTGAATACATAGAGATTGCTTGTCCCATGAACCGTTTGACTGTAATTCCCAATTTGAAAAGGATTATCGGTAGTCGCTCCTAAATCAACTGTTAGATTTACTTCATTATTCAAAGTTTCACCGCATAAAGGAATAACGATTGTAACCTTCCCGTTCGCCACAGTTGGAACATACCCTTGCGCATAGGTTTTGTCCATCCCCGGATACAGAGTCGTACTATCGACTGTGAGTTGCGCTGCTGTAGCAGTTGACGATGCCACCGCCTCAGCGGAGGGTGTGGGCGTAGGCGTAGGTTCTGCCGTTGCCGTTGCCGCTGTCGGCGTGGGCGTGTCAGGTAAAGGTGTATCCATCGTTTCAGCCAACGCCGATACCGGCATGACAGAGCATAATAACAGAATTAGCCCTAAGCAAAGCCGTTTCATCTTTCACTCCCCCTTATCACGGACAATACGCCAGCATCCATTTCACAGACGGTGTCGCAAAGCTCATCAATATCGCCCTGATTATGGCTAGCTAGTATAATCGTCTTCCCTTCGGTTCGCAGCTCTTTGATCAATGCTCGCATTTCAATCACGCCGTGCTTGTCCAATCCGTTCAACGGTTCGTCCAAAACAAGCAAAGCGGGATTCTCCATGATCGCCTGCGCGATGCCAAGCCTCTGCCGCATACCGAGGCTGTACTTTCCCACGGGTTTGTTCATCAAAGGATCTAGTCCTACTCGGCGGATCGATGCAGCAATCTCGCGAAGACCAATCTTGCGATTGAGAGAAGCTAGTATTTCGAGATTCTTTGCCCCGCTCATCTGCGGCAGAAAACCCGGTGTCTCGATGATGAGGCCAAGGTCAGACGGGAAGTCTACCTCTTTCCCAATGTGTTTCCCATTGACAATCACTTTGCCTTCGGTCGGCAGTAAAAAGCCGCAGATGCACTTCATGAGAACGGTCTTTCCCGACCCATTGTTGCCAACGATGCCGTGGATCTTTCCCGACTCAAAATCGTGGGTGACACTTTTGAGCACTCGTTCCTGCCCAAAATCCTTCGAAACGTTCTGTACACGGATGGCGACGCTTTCACTATTCATAGTTAGCCCTCCTCCTCGCCGATGCTGCGGCCACGCTTCGCAATAGTCGTCGGCCTGTCTCTGGCAGCCCGCCTTCTTTGCTCAGCGAACCTGCGGATGACTTGTTCCGCCACCGGCGGCGTCATCCTTCGGTTCCAATAAAATTAAAGTTATAATGCCGGATTGCATGTAAAGCCAAAAAATAGCAACCAATGATTAACCCGCCAAAAATTGCGTAAGACTGCCAAAGCCGGGGCAGCAGATCATATCCGAAATTGTGCATGTGAAGCGTTGCTTGATTCAGCGGCGAAAGCCAACCCACTGCCACATTGGCTTTGTACATCAGTTCATCCGGCAATTGAAAAATGGTTTTTATCGTTTGAGGATTCAACAAAAATCCAAACAAGCTGTACACAAATACACTCACTACACCCGCAAGCTGACCCTTCTTGAGGTTAAAGACTAGCATAATGAAGGCCATTAGCATGGCATACAATAGCATGAGCATGAATATCATGAGCATGCTTTCATATGGTGTCGACATCTCAAGCGTTTTTACCAACGCCGGCAGCGCGACCGCTTTTCCTGCGCCGGAATAGCCAAGAATTGCCGCCGTCTCACTCCACATATTCCCTGTAAAGCTCTGTCGCATACAGACGAGAGAGGTCGCTCCTAAGACGAATAGCATGTAGATCAACGTTGCCCCGGCTATGTAGCAGGCCTGCCCTGTGATCCATGTCCTGCGGTTAATCCGCATGAGATAGAACGGCGTTCCGCTTCCAATGAATGGCATATCCGAAAACAGCAGCACCAGCATCAGCGAGGAGAGAAGAATGGAGTTGCTATCGCCAAACGTCCATACGAAGGCCTCCACGATCTGCATGGTGGTGCCATACTCTTTTGCAAACTTCACCGCTTTGTCTGAGAGCAGAAAACATAATATGAATGCAAGGCAGAACGTCACAATGATTCGCGAATTCTTGTGCCATTGCCGAAAGTTATACGCCGTCACCGCCGCAACTTGCTTGAGTTTCATATGGACTCCAGTCTCTTTCGTCCAACAAGATAGAACAGGATGGACGCAAGAATCAATAGCTCCATGACCAGCAACACGACGCCCCAATCCCCAAACATCCACTTGCTTTGCGGATTTAACCACTCCTTGGGATACAACACGAAGAAATCTGGAAAGTATCGCTCATGCAGAATGATCAGAACATAGTACACGACGAAAGGTGACGCGTATGCCATAAATCGGCTATTGGTCATTGCGGCAAATGTCATGCCCAAAATCGACCAGAGCGCACCGGAGAACATGGATATCGCCACCTTGCCGACGATCTCCGATAGATAGTTGGTCGATACTTCACCCGGCTTCAACGCGGCTTCCATCGGCATAAAGGTCAGCGCAGACATGGCATAGGCAAAAGCAACTCCAATTGCCAGCACTGCGCCGCCAGAGGCGGCGCAGGCGATGATTTTACTAGCGAGATAGCTCTTGATATTCGTTCGAGGTAAATACTCCTTAATGAAGCCGCTCTTGACGTCATCGACGAACGAGGTGGTATAGGGGAGCGTGCATAAAATTGGGAGTGCAAGTGTAAAAGCATCCAAGGACAATGCCGACAAAATCAGAGAAGCATGGTAACCATATTGCAAAAGAGTATCCGTCCGAAAAGCGGAGATGATTCCATCCATTGAGGCAAGGGCGATGATTATCACAACGCCGGTCAACGCAAGCAGGAAATTCAAGTTACAAAAGCCTTGCTTTACTTCGGAATTGAGATGCCGCATGTTCAGCCCTTCTTCACATTGTGGTTGGTGTGCCTCGCAATTCAGAGTAAACGAAACAGCCATGCCACTTATACAAAAACGCCAGTTTCGCTCTACGGATTAATACCCCGATGACCGATCGACAATGCTTCCATCAACGGCATTGATTGTTAGGAAGGATTCCAATTCGTTCGTATAAAAGCTAAGCGTTCCTTCGCTGGGACTTGTCCGTTCTTCATAACCTAGAAAATCCCACACCGGAATAAGAAGCCCTGTATCTGAATCTTGTTCGCGAATGCACATAAGCCCCAGCCGAACTGTAGTGATAACACGATTCTCACTGGCACCGTCGACACCTGCTGAATCGATAGAGTTGTCAATAATCACAGCCATTCTTTCAAAAATGCTTTTTATCTCATCAAACTGTAATAATGTTGTTGCTTCCACAACTTTTTCCTTTATTGTGGTTGGTCCGCTGTATTCTACGTAAAACACGCCATCATCATCAACCATAACATGTATTTTTTCGTACTGCCACGGTTTGGAATAGCCGTCCGTGCTGGATTCGTCAGCGTTTGTATACGTTTCCGTTACGCCGGACAATTGCCGCGTAAACATAAAGTCATATACGGGCTTCGTTGTCACTCCCTGTACATCAAGTTTATAGATAGTTCCCTGTTTTGCAGAGCAAATGAAGTCTGTTAATTGCATTTGCGCGATAGTGTTCCGTGCAATCTCATAGGCGTCATCTTCGGAGACATTCAAGATTCCTGATACGTCTGCTTTTTCGGTGGAAATCCTTCCGAACATCATATCCGAGTCGCGCCAATATATCACTCTAGCAGAGCCCTCCGTATCACGACTGTTTTCAATATCCAGCCGTGAAACCATCGCGTTATCCGGCATTGCGTATAACATGAGATAGTTGTCGGTCGTTTCGACAGGGCCGTTCTCATTTGAAACGTTTGGCGTTCGCCAACCAAAATCAGGAATTATTTCAGGTAGTGTTTCAGGCGCGGTAGCTGCCAGAGCAAGCATTTCCGAAAGTGCCTGCTCTGCTTCTTCTTTTGTGTTATAAACCATGTCATACACATAGGTTCCAGTATTATCCCAATCATCTAGTGCCGCACGCAGCTTGTCAATTTCTCGCTGATATATACCCCTTGTTTTTATATTCGCGCCCTCAATATCCACATAGTGCGCGTTGCTGCCCAGCAAAGCATCAGCGATTTGTTTGGACTGCTCCGTCGAAAACTCGACTGCTTGAACACGATAGATAGGGATTTCTCTATCCGGCAATTCCACCACCGCATCCACATGAACCGAAAGTTTCCCGCCTTTACTTGCGAGATCAACGGCATATGTCTCTGGCGCATTCAAGCGGGAATACAAATCAACATTCGCGGAGATATCAGTTTTCTGTTGAGATACTTCCGTTTGCGCTTTGTCAATGAGTGCATTGGTATCCTTACCCACCACAATTGGACTTTCAGGTGTTTTCTGGCAGGCAACCAATGTGGTCATAACAAAGAGTGTAACTAGTATTGCGAAAATTGTTTTTTTCATGTTAATTCACCTCATTTACTTGTGATACCACAATGATAGAGGCCTGATTCCGAAAAAACCTCACCGAAACCTCATCATTTTGTTACCGGCATTACGATTCTTAGAATTGTTCCGCATGTCGGGACACTTTCGATCACAAGATTCGCCCGATGCGCCACAACAATTTCTTTTACTAGCGCAAGGCCAAGGCCGCTTCCGCCTTTCAGTTTGCTGCGTGACTTGTCCACCATATAAAATGGGTCCGTGATATGAGTAATCTCATCCTCAGGGATGCCGCAACCATGATCTTCTACTTCCAAAATATTGCCGTATGCCCGCAGGATAACACTCTGTCGCGGTTGAGAAGCTTTGCTTGCATTGTCCACAAGATTGATCAGAGCAGATTGCATCAGATCCTTATCCATGATGAACGATTCTGCCGCACACTCCACTGCGAGGGTTACGCCTCGTTGTTCCATTGTTTGGATGGTGCTTTCTCGTACTCGATTCAACAGCGACTCAACAGATTCCGGTTTCAGATCGATTTGTTCGCTGAGGCAGATCAGCTTCAATAGTTTTTGTGTCAACTGTTCGAGCCATATACATTGCTGCTCTATATGCTCAAAGGATTTCTTTGTTTCCTCTTCGGTCAGATAGGCATTCTGCAGTAAATCCGCATGCAGCATGATGGCTGTCAGCGGTGTTTTGAATTCATGAGAGACACCGCCTATAAAAAGTCGCTGCCGTTCGGCGGTTTCGATGAGTTCCGCAACATGACTCTTCACTGCGACTGCCATCACATTGAACTCATCAGCCAATTCGCCAACTTCGTTCTTTTCACGAATGATAGCTCGCTCTTCATAATTCCCTCTGGCGATGCGCTTCGCCGCAGCGCCAAGATCATGCAAAGGCCACATGGATCGCCGTACCAGCAGGATAATGATCCCAATCCCCAACGCAATCCCGCCTAGCCCAATCAGGACGAACCGCCATACCATCTGCGCAATATTGTTATAAACGCTTGTGATGTCTTCCACAACATAGACAAAATACGCATTTTGCCTGATATTTACGCTGCTTCCGACGATTAAAATATTGCGTTCTACAATCTGGCCTGTATATCGCACCTGTTCACTCTTTTCTACAGGAACTAGATAATCCTTTGGATTTATGCTCAATAGCGAATATAGTTCAGTTTGGTCGCTCATCAGCACAGACGTAGTGTCTGCAAACCGTGAAAAGCAGTATAGAACAAAGGCATTCTCAGTCGTGAGGCTACTGCTATCATCCGCATAATAGCTTGCCATCTCGGAAAAGGAAGAAACAAGATTTCGTTGCTTGTCTTCCGCTTGCTTATAGGCGAATGCAAGAATACTGCTTTTTGCATGCAACAGAAGGAGGGTACAGCATATAGCGACGATGCTAATCAGGACAGCACTGCAAATGAGCGATATCTTCTGCCATAACTTCATTTTGAACGTTCCTCCAATCGGTAACCCGTTTTGGATATAGTTTTTAACTCATGGTTGAGATCCAATTTCTTTCGGATATTTGCTATTCGGACCTCCACCGTATGTGGATCGCCAAAGTAGTCGGCACCCCAAACCTCATTCAGAATTCGTTCCCTTGGGACGGTTCGGTTTTTATTTCGCAGCAATAATGCAAATACTTCGAATTCCAACGGCGTGAGATCAATGGCGGCTCCGCACTTTGTCACAGCATGGTTTTCCATGTCCAGAACGATATCGGCAATTCGATAGACTTTGCCCAGCTTTCCCGTTCGTGTCAATACCTTTTCGATGCGGACAAGGAGCGCCGTCGTATCAAAGGGCTTGACGATGTAATCTTCCGCTCCTCCGCGCAACCCCTTTATCTCTGACTCCGAATCGGTTTTTGCCGTGACAAAGATGACTGGGATCTCATATTTCTCCATAATCTCGAATAATCCAAACCCATCGATTCCCGGGAGCATAATATCCAACAGCGCAAGGTCAAACGAATGATATTGCGCAAGGAAATCAGCAGCCTCTCGCCCATCGCCAAAGAGAACCGTTTCATAACCAACTAATTGCAGATTTGTGATCAACCCATCGGATACGCTCTTATCGTCTTCTACTACGAGAATTCTATTTGTTGCCATACAGGGAACCTCCACTACGAGATTACAAATAACTCTATCATAGATACTAATTTTTAACCTCACCAAACTGTTACCAACGCGACTATATCTTATGTTTTCACGGTAGCACAAGTAAAAAGGCAGTGCAACTGTACGAAGCGAAGCACGATACTACTGTAATTTTTTCGAATCCTGCTAAAGCAGATAATAAAACGCCGCAGTATATGGTATTTATACTGCGGCATGGTGAAAACCAATTGTGACGAGCAAAAGCTATATAATAGCTCTTTGCAGATTTGATCACCACATCAAATTGCGTTGACAGGTTAGTCATAAGTCCGGCTTACCACATCTTCCCCAATTCTTGGCTCAATGTAACTACCGTCGATGGCACTGAAAAATGTTGTTAATTCGTATGCCTCGCTTTCATCAAAGGATGTTCCGTCACCTAAATAATATACGACCTCCCAACTCGGTATGCTTTTCCCAATCTTCTCACTGCCGTCTATATTAACTAAAGTGCTGCAGAGATTGATTTGTCTGACTAAGACAATCTGCTTTTCTCCGCTTGGAAGCGAGTGTTGTGCGATCAATTGCGTTTTTATTTTTTCTATAAGCTGAACAAAAGGCAGCAATTTCTCTTCATTATCCTCACAATCGATTTGTTGGCCTGCACCTCTCACGTATAAACGATATACGCCGTCTTCATCAACAAACACAAAATAACACTCTTTATCCCATGGAGCATAATTTACAGGAGCATCACTATTGCTCCATAGATCGAAGTAATCTACATATGGAGTGTTGAGTCCATTATTGCACCTAGTAAAAATGAAATCCCACCCAATTGTCGAGGCCTCAGTGCCGGAAAACGCAATTGCTTTATTTTTATATAGTAACTTGATGTTTTCATCAACGCCTAAATCGGAAAGAGTCTCTTCAGCTATTTTCAACGCTGCGTCACTGGAAATGTTAATGCTTTTTGCGAAGTTAGGCGCCAAGGGATCATTCGATTCCAAATATTCTTCGCGCATTACAATAGTGTCCGCATTTCGTATATATTGATATGTATTGCCATTATTTTGTCCCCAAAATGATGCATAGCCGCCTAAGTTATTGAGTGTATATGCTTTAAACTCCGAATTTTCACTTTCAGCGTTGAATGCAAACTCGGTAGTGGTTGCCACTTCCGGCGCGTTTTCTAATAATGAGTAGAGATAATCTATGTGTTGCTGTAGTTGCGAGTTATTTGCAACCGAATCCTGTTTAATTTTCGAAATCAGAGCTTCTATCTGAGATTTCGTCTGCTGAGGTTCGTTTATCCATTCTGCCTTTGGGCAAAAGTAATCCATAATTGTCTGATAGTCTTCACCTGAATAAATCGTTTTTGCAACTTGTACTATGTAAAATGAATCTTTAGATGGAACAGTTATATCTGCATTAAATATTAGATTGAGGCCATTATATTTACCTTTGCTATCTATGTGCTCAGGTGTATAGTATTCTACTTGTAGTTCGGCCTTTGAGGAATCAAATGATCCCGCATCAGTTTGGCTTGAAAAAGCCGTTTGTAAAGACATATCGCATCCTATACAAGAAAAACATGTTATTACAACAAAGAATAAGACTATTATTTTTCGTCTCATAAACATCCTCCATAAAGCCTGTCTCCGGCAACATTGCCGGAGACAGGTTTTCTTTGATTAGAATACCCAGGTGCCAGATACGCGCGACCATCCAGAAGCGTTCGTATTTCCCCGCATATCAACGGTGCTTACACTTGAATCCCAGTAGTCTCGACCACCGGTTGCAGCGCCGCTTTCATATGTTTTTGCGTTGCTATTTTTAGATCCTCCGGACGTGTATGCGCGAACCGTTAACTTAGTGGCACTCCCGGAACTAGAAAATGTGGAAGAGGATACGTCGAAGAAAGTGCCACCCCTCGCTACAGTGTATAATGAAGTTGTGCTTGTCGAATAGGCCGTCAACGACAATGCAAGTGCATTGGAAGTCAGTGCCAACATCAATACAATAACTAGAATAGTCGCAAAGATTTTTTTCATTTGGGAACTCCTTTCAGTCGTTGAATTGTTGAGAAATGAATGTTACAATTTTTAATAAGTCCTTGTGAATCGCATCGCCTCACGGCGATGGAGCGGCTGGCTCAGGTTTACAAGGACTTTTTTATGTGCGTACAATCATAGGCACCACTCCTTTCATTTGCTATCTTTTTTTCATCTTGATCTCCTTGTAATTAACACGAAGTACAACATTCAAAATGACAAAAATAAAAAAGTAAATATCTTAAATTTCATCTGTCATATTCTGATGTTCTTAACGTGTATGTAATGACGGTTCGATCCGTACAATATAGAACTGGAGTATGCAAAAATGAAACGACGCTTAGTATCCTTGGTTATCGTAATGATGATCTGCCTTTCCCTCGCTGGAAATGCTCTTGCACTTAGTAGTGATTTTGTAGTTACTCAACCAATGAGCACAATAACTGTAACTTGCGGCTTAACGGCATCGGGAAACCAGTATAAAGTTTGGTCGAGAACATCAACCAGCTTTTCGGACGACCTTACCGCTAGCGTTTCACTCTATCAGGTTGTCAACGGAAGTGAGGTCTTTATTACTTCAACCAGCGCAAATGCTACGGGAACAACGGTAACCGCAAGCAAGCTGCGGACGTTATCATCGGGAACATATAAGGTATATGGATATGGTACTGGAGGTTCTTCTTCCGGTAGTAAAAGTAGTACAGTTACAATTCCATAAACACATGTCATCACAAAGAGCCTCAAGGTGGTATTTACCACCTTGAGGCTCTTAGATATTAGCAAAGTTCGCAATTATATGATTCTAGTTAGTACCCAATGTTAGGTAGTTGTTTCAATATATCAACAGACTTTTGAGCGGAAATCCATAACACCGAATCCGGAAGCATTGCAATCCCGTCAAATACCCCATCAACTTTATCAATTGCATATAGCAACTCTACATCATCAAGAATCATTACGGATTCCCATGATTCGCTGTTGCTATGAAAACTCATACCGCCATCCGCCAACCATTCCTGCGTAACGATAATAACTCCACTGGATGAGGAATAGCTAGATGTGAGTGATGCTCCTGATGTAGCATACTTTGTGAACGTTATCTCGGTGCAGATGAAATCATCTGAACTCAATCGTACGGGTGCTAACCCATATTCAGCTGTAAAAGATTCGATATCATCATAACTAATGATTAAGTCACCGTACTCATTTACCGTTTCACCAGGGGCTGCTTCATAATTGATATAAAGTCCTGGATGCATCGAGGACTGTCCCGTTGGTGCAATTTTTATATTGTTCTCAAACACGTTTGCAAAATAATCAAACGCGCCCTTTGCCAATGCTCGCCCACGCGGAATCAAAGTAAAGAATGCAACCACGAGGATCATTGCAGCCGCGACTGCGACGACGCGTCTACGTGTTCTTATGTTGCTGCTCCAATCACGGGTTCGTTCTTTATGCGTTGTTTGCTCACTGTCTCTTCGCTGTTTCGCTCTTATTGCTAAATCAACCCGCTCCCAGGTAACTGCGAATATATCAGGATCTTCCCTGATCGATTGTAATACTTGATCAATCGTAAGCGTCGAAGTCAGCGCCATCTGCTGCGCTTCGTAGCGAGAGCGTACAAAAAGGCCATCCATCAGGTATGGTTTGTTATGGAGTATTCTTTTCAACTTTCTCTCTGTCATAGGCCTAACCAATATTCAAAAATGCTGTTGCCATAATCATCATCGTAATCGACTCAAACTTAAGCCGTTCTTCAAGCTTCAATCGAAACCTTCGAAACCGTTGGCTCAGTGTATTGCTCGAAATCCCAACTATTCTTGCTGTTTCATCCAATGGGAATCCGTCAAAATAAACCATCATATAGGCTTCTCTCATTTCAGGCGACAAGGATAGCAGTTCCTTTTGGAATATCTCTCGCACCTGATGATACTGCACGGTTGTTTCAACGTTCTCAATAGTCGTAAACATATCGATTGTCTCTGGAGGTGCAACTTCTGCTCTTGCCCGTGCGCGCAAATCATCGCGCCGTTTGTTGCGCATTATCTTTGAAAAATACGCCAACGGCTTTTCATAGGTCGATGCTGGCACATCATGACGAAGGATTTTCTCGGCCAGATCCTGTATCAAATCTTGGGCGTCCGCGTCATTGTCCACCATGGTGAATGCGATTGCTAAAACCTTGGAATAATCGTGAATTAGCACTTCCGAGAGCATCTTGCCCATTGCACACTCCTGTCATTCTGATCATCGCATACTCAGTCAAACAATCGCTCCGCACCCATCCACTCATATAACACGATTGAAATTACAAAATATGACAGACAACACTCACATTTCCCAAATTGGTTCAACATAAAGCCGTTCCAACCTGTAATAGTTATCATACCACTTTTTACTACGCCAGAATACGCGTTTGGCATGTTTCATTACTTCTGTTGAAAATATTTCTGTTTTGTCCATCCAGCGGTAGGTACATTCCATATCGATCCAGAGGCCTATTGAGTAGCTCAAATCAAGGTTTGAGTTGGATAGCGACAGGAAATAAACCATCTCTGCAATCCAAAGATCAGATGGCTTGTTGATATAGATGACGAAGTGGCGATATCCCCGAGCGTAAAGGCCTAGTATGAAGTCTATTACCGTCTTTTTTACATATCCGCAGTTATTTCGATATCGAAGCGAATCCGCTTGCAGCAGCGGGTGAAAATCAATACGTAATAAACATGTATTGACCCGTCCCATCAGATAGCACCTCCAATCCACGCTCACCCTTAACACTTCATTCGAAGCAAAAAATGACAGAATACTTGGATTTGTGGGTTATCTGCTGTTTATATGGCTGCATTCTTAGCAATTAAGAATATATTTCTGAATATTTCCAACAATCATGTCACATAACGGCTCGCAATTCGTGATATAAATGTGACACCTTGCTAGCCGGATGTGCACTGCTGAAGTAACAAAGCGTTTCAAGAAATTGTTTCAGCAGAGAGCAATGCATGAGATTACCCAATCGCTTATGGGTGCAAGTGTTTCAAAAACGCTTGCACCTTATTTCATGTCGCCCTCCTTCTGGCAAGTGGTTTTGCTTCCGTACCAGAACTTGCTGCTATTCCTGTTGCCATATCCGCTCTCCACCCAATCTCCTTTTCCGTTTCTCTCGAACTCACAGAACCGGAAAGGAAAACAACATGATCAAAATCAATCTAAGGCACTACTATCCTCATTACACGTCCGATGTCTTTATCGAGGTGCCGGATGCAATCGCAATTGAGCTGCATGCGTTTGAAAAGCAGGATGCAGCATTCCATCTGCGTTCATATCGAAATCATGCATACTTCTCGCTGGATCACGAAGACAATCTTGAGCGAGAGATGCTGTTCGTCTCCCCATCCAGTGAGGACTGTTTTTTCAGGGAGCATATAGCATGCTCTCTTTTTTCTGCCCTTCGCGAACTACCAGTTGCACAGGCGCGACGTGTCTATTCGCACTATATCCTCGGCATGAGTTTCGCTACGATAGCCAGTGTTGAGAGCATCAATGAAGGTAACGTTAGAAAGTCCGTTGCGCGCGGGCTGCGCCGTTTGCAAAAAATTCTAGGAGAATTTCACGATTAGGGGGACGGATTTGCCCCAAAAATGAACTGATTATTAGAGGGACTTTTTCTAGATTGCACATTGACAACTGCATATACGGCGTTTCAGGTACTAACCCGCACGACGAGCGAATCAAGGCACGATCAACATGATTGTGTGTTCCTTGGGCACGGCTTGGCAAGTCGAGCGCGATGACGCGTACGGCGATCATGATACTTCCTCACGGCCACCTATCGATTGGGGTGGAGTCTCTGCTCTGCGCGGCGTATCAGCAATACGGCGGCAGAGCGGAGCTATGACGCGGCAAGCTAACCGCGGCCTGAAACGCCCCCTCCCTGCCAGGGACGCGTGGCAAATTCGACAGGCAACGATAACCAATTGACAACATTGTTTCGTGCAACCCGTGGCGGTATACTCTGCTTGCAAGACACCGCCACGGGTTGCCATGTTGAGACGCGAAAGGAGGCATGCTGCGTATGAGTCAGGCAACCTGCGGTACGCAAACGGATCATTCCGAACTGAAAACCTACCGCGTAGAGGACGTCATCCTAATGCTGGATATCAGCCGTTCCGCGGCATACCGCCTCATTCGAAAAAAACCGTTTCAGACAAAACGCATTGGCGCATCCATACGGATCCTCAGATCATCCTTCGACGAATGGTTGGAGCAACAAAACGACTAATCAAAGGAGAACAGTATGGCCGCCATTGTAAAACGTAACGAATCCTATTCCGTCGTCTTCAATTATGTAGACGAAACCGGAAAAACCAAACAGAAGTGGGAAACCTTTCGCAACTATAAAGACGCGCGCAAGCGCAAAGCTGAGATCGAAGTTCAACTCATCGACGAATCGTTCATTCCGCCAAGCACACAAACGGTCGCGGAGTTCCTGCGCGATTTCATCACGCTGTATGGCGAGAAACGCTGGGGCGTGTCGTCCTATGACGCAAACATCGGGTTGATCAACAACTACATCAACCCAATCCTCGGCACAACGCCAATCCAGTTGATCAATGTGCGCGGCGTCGATCAATTTGTTCGAAAGCTGCAAAGCACATATTCTGTTGCCAGCCTGAACAAGGGGCATACGCCCAAACTGCTTTCTGAGTCAAACATCGAAAAGATCGCCCAGCTCATGCGCACCGCGTTCAAGCAGGCGGTTCGCTGGGATCTGATCCCAAAGAATCCGTTTGACAACGCAGTACTCCCTAAGGTGCATTACAAGCCACGGGATATCTGGACCGCCGAGATGATCCGAACCGCGCTCGAAGCCTGCACCGAGAGCAAGCTCTATATCGCGATGAACCTATCGTTTGCCTGCTCTTTGCGGTTGGGCGAAATTCTGGGGCTCACGTGGAGCAATGTCCACATGACCGATGCGGACATTATGGCGGATAACGCCTTTGTCTATATCGACAAGGAACTCACCCGCGCAACCCTGCACGCGATTGAAGCGCTCGGGAAGAAGGAGATCTTCCACATCTTTGAACCCATGAAGCGGGACGCGAGCACGCGCCTGATTCTCAAGACGACAAAGACGAAATCTAGCGTGCGCAAGGTCTGGTTGCCCAAGACGGTTGCCTATATCCTGCGGGAGTGGAAGAAGTCGCAGGACGAGCTTCGAAAGTTCTATGTCCACGAGTATGAGGAGCATGACCTTGTCATATCCCTGCCAAAGGGGACCCCTTGCGACGGTCGTCTTATTGAGGAATCCTTTCAGGCTCTGCGGACGAAGGCTGGGCTCCCGCGCGTTGTGTTCCATTCCCTTCGACACTCCAGCACGACCTACAAGCTCAAGCTCAACCACGGCGATCTCAAGGCGACGCAGGGCGACACCGGCCACGCCGAGATCGACATGATTACAAAGGTCTATGCGCACATCCTCGATGAGGATCGCAAGATCAACGCGCAAAAGTTTGAGACCGCGTTCTACTCCAACCCCGATTTGCGCGCCGTCAAGCCGCCGGAACCGCCGGAAAGCGTGTTGGAGCTGGATCATCTGATCGAGCAGTTGAGACGCTCTCCGGGACTGAAAAAGACGGTGTCCCAGCTGATTGCAGCCAACGATTTTAGCTAATTTCCGCTTAGCAAATGACAAAATCGCTTAGCAAGAGCGAAAAAACGGTTCGTTTCTCCATTAGCAAATGTTTGCATCAACAACGAACCGAAGGCAACGCGCCAGACAAAGCAATGGGCAGCTTTCCAAAAACGGAAAAAGCCCGAAAACAGTACTGTTTCGGGGCTTTCTGGCGTTCCCGGGGAGATTCGAACTCCCGACCTTCCGCTTAGGAGGCGGACGCTCTATCCTGCTGAGCTACGGAAACAAGTATTCAATTTACCGCTCAAAACCACGTTTTCAGAAACGAACGTCGACCGATTAGGAGGCGAACGCTCTATCCTGCTGAGCTACGGAGACAGGTATGCTGTTTTTCATTCGCGCAAAACACGCGGCAAGAGGAATTATACCGAAGCTACGGCGTGATTGTCAACCAAAGCGGAGACGAATTCGACGCAGCGCGCGGCGACCTGCTCCCGCTCCGGCCCGTAGGTGCAGCCATGCGGGGAATGGTCGAACTCCGCGAGATCTACGCTGGGCACGTTGACCGCTCCCGTGCAGAAGATTTCGATGCTTTCGGGGTCAACCTTATCGTCATGCGCGGCGGAGATCAGCAGCGTCAGGCAGTCGATCTTGTCCAGATTGCGCGTAAGGCGTTTTGCCAGTCGACCGAGGTCGACGAGCTTGCGCGTCGAGAACCCGCCGTACATTTGCGCGTACGGGTTGTCGCCCCAAGCGGGCTTCCCACCGCGGCTCTCGGGATAACCCACCACTGGAATAATCGGGCTAAGCGCGCGCGCAACGCGCAGATACCGTTTCATCTTGATCGGGGTGCAGATCAGCACCAGCCCATCCAGATGCGCTTCCTCCGCAAGCAGGCCGCAGAGGATCCCGCCGAGCGAGAGTCCCAGCGCGTAGATCTGCGTGCAGCCTTCGGCTTTCAGCGTACGATACGCTGCGCGGATGCCCTCGAGCCACTGCGCACCCCTAGAAGCGTTTTGCGCGCGGACGGTCTCGCCATGGCCGGGGATCATCGGGGAAATGACCGTATAGCCCTTCTGAATCATCGCATCCGCGACGACGCGGATGTTCGCGGGCGTGCCGCCAATGCCGTGCAGCGTGATACAACCGATCGGGCCGCCCTTGTGAAACAGCGGTTGTGAGAGATCGTCGTCAAACGGCGGGCGCTGATCCAGAACTGATTTGTCGGGCAGATAATCCTTCAGTGCTTCAAAGATAGACGGCATAGCATGCCCCTCCTTGCCCGAACGATCGGAAAGCCTTGATTACAATAGTTTTTTCGTCTGGCGATAGACATCGCCGGAGCCAACAGTCACCACAAGGTCGCCCGCCTGTGCGTGCTCGTCCAGATACAGACGAATCTCTTCAAACGTCGGGATATACACGGCGTTTTCGCTGCTAAAATTGATCGCGGCGACCATATCCCGCGCGTGTACAATTCCGGTGTCCTTTTCCCTGCCGGGATAGATATCCGGCACAAGCACGCAATCTGCGTCGACAAAGCACGTGACGTCATTACAAAAGAGCGTTCGCGCACGCGTATAGCTGTTGCATTGGAACACGCAATAGAGCTTCTGGTGCGGTACGCGTTTTGCCGCGTCCAGCGTTGCGCGGATCTCGCTTGGGTGGTGACCATAGTCGTGGAACACGCGTACACCGTTGCGCTCGCCATAGAATTCAAACCGACGTCGCGTGTTGACAAACGCGTGCAGCGCCTCCGCCGTGACGTCGAATGGCACGCCGTATTGGTCGGAGACCGCAATTGCGCCAAGAGCATTGATGATGTTGTGCTTGCCGGGCACGCTGAGCTGTACGCGACCCAACGCGGCGCCACGCCGCAACACGGTGAATCCCGCATTGCCCCGCGCGTCAAACGCGATATCCGCCGCGGTGTAGTCTCCGCCGTCGAGGCCATAGGTGATCACCTTGCGATCACTCTTGTCCGCGAGCACACTGACCCTCACGTCGTCCGTGCAGGCAATGAACGTACCATCCTCCGGCAGCAGCGCAAGGAAGCGCTCAAACGCCGCGACGATCGCGTCAATATTCTCATAATAGTCCAGGTGATCATCGTCGATGTTATTGATCAGCGCGATGGTTGGCTTAAGGGTTAGGAAGCTTTCGACATATTCACACGCTTCGGTGACAAATAAATCACGATTGCCGACGTGGACGCCGCCTTCCATAAACTCCACATATCCGCCGACGTGGATGGTCGCTTCCGTCTTTGCCTGCGCGTGGATGATGGCGAGCATGGAGGTGATGGTCGTCTTTCCGTGGCAGCCTGCGATGGCAACCACCTGATCATACCGTTCGCTGATCTGTCCCAGCGCAACGCTGCGCTCCAGTTCCGGAATTCCCGTCTCCCGCGCGCGTGTGCGCTCGAAGTTATCGGGCTTGATCGCCGCAGAGTAGATCACAAGCTCCGCGTCCTCGAGATATTCGCCCGTGTGGCCGATGCTATAACGAATCCCTTCGTGATCCAGCGCGTCCGTAAACTGCGTGCGCTCCCGGTCGGATCCGGTCACCTCGTGTCCCTGGGACTTGAGAATCAGCGCCAGGCCATTCATGCTGCACCCGCCGATGCCGATCAAGTGGATGCGCTTTGCCTCATCGATATGTGCCATCGTGTGTCTCCATTGCTTCTCAGATTCCATTTATTATACGCCTGTTGCAGTGCTTTGCGCAACGCCACGCGCCATTCGTCATCACACTCTGGCAAAAAACGCTCGTTCAAAAGCACCCAAACCGGTGAAAAAGGTCTTGCCATTTCTACCCCGATACGATAAAATATCTTTTGCGCGGGGATGTAGCCCAGTTGGTCAGAGCGCTTCGTTCACATCGAAGAGGTCGTGGGTTCGAGCCCCTCCATCCCCACCAGCTAAGTACTCACGAAATGATACAATTCGTGGGTACTTTTTCTATGCGAAAAGCCAAGATTTTCTGGGCTTTTCAGAATTAGGAGCTTCGACTGGAAGTGCGGATATTCGCCGTTGGAGCCTTTACAGAAACGACAGAAGAATTTGCACCCACCCCGAGGAAACGCGCGAGAGTGTCGATGAAATGCGCGGGAGTATAAGGGGAGCATGCTAAAAATAAAAGACAATCTGCTAAGATGGAAGGAACGAAACAAAGGTCCAGAAATCGGAGGCAGGAAATGGGACAGATCAGGAAGAAATACGACGAGGACTTCAGGAAGAATGCGGTCAAGCTATCGTGTGCAAGCCCAAAGGCTGTGAGAGAAATAGCAGAGGATTTAGGAATTCATAAAAATCTGCTATACAACTGGCGACGAAAATACACGTCGGATGGCGACAAGACGAAGTATGCGACACTGGAGGAAGAGAATCGAGCATTGCGCAGGGAACTCGCGGAGACCAGAATGGAACGTGACATGCTAAAAAAAGCAGCGGACTACTTCGCGAGTCACCAGAAGTAAGATATCGATTTATACAGGGGCATCCTGAGCACCCTGTAGCGAAGTGGGCCGGGATATTGCAGGTAGGACGAACGAGCTATTATGCCTGGCTCCGGAATCGGGAAGTTACTGAGAAACGAAAAGAGCATCTAAAGAAGCGAATCAAAGAAGAATTCGCAGGAAGCCGAGGCACCTACGGACCGGATAGAATCATTGCTGAACTTCGGAAAAAAGGCGAACGACTCGGGCGGGTGAAATGCAGAGATCTGATGGAAGAGATGTCTCTGACTTCATGCCATAACAGGCATAAAACCAAGAGCATGACAAACAGTAAAAAGGCACGAGGCGATGGATATCCAAATATCCTCAGGGAACAGGAGTTCCCGATCGCGGCACGAATGGGGCTGACAAGCGATATCACCTACCTGAGGACAGCCGAGGGATTCATGTATCACTGTGTCATCCGGGATATCGTAACAGGCGACGTGCTAGGAGACCATATGGCGGACCGGATGACGAAGGAACTCGTACTCAACGCGATCATGGCGATGCTGGCGCGGCACAAACTAGTCAAGGGGGTGTATCTTTCACAGCGACAGAGGCAGCCAATACACGTCAAAAGCTGTGATTGGCTTGCTGCAGAAGTATGGACTGCGTCAGAGTTTCTCGCGAGTCGGGATGCCGGGAGACAACGTATGGTCGGAAAGCTTCTTTGCGACCATGAAAAAAGAGCTGATACACTGGACGCACTATGAGACGAAAGAATCCGTGCGAGCAGCAGTGTTTGAGTACATCTATTGCTTTTACAATGTTACGAGAACCCAGAAACGGCTCGGCTACATGTCGCCGAGGGAATATCTCAGATCATTGCGTACAGACCGATTGGCGATGGTAGCTTAGCAAATTGTCTATAATATAGTTGAAGTCCCCTTGCTCAGACTGTAAAAATGTTGACGTCACTCATAGATAGTTTCTGGGACAATTACTTAATGCAAAATGATATATGCCTTTGTGAGATTCCAATGACAAAAGATCTCTGGTTATGATAATACAACCTCGTCAGTCCAACTCAGTGAACTTACATATTTGAAAATGGCTGAATTTGCCAGCAATGGGTCATAAGACCATCCGAACATCGATTTATTCGCGGTCCATTCGGTCAATGTTGAAAGTTGTTTCGCGTAGATCTGCTTAATCGGGACAAAGTACTCCTCCAATATCTCAAACAATTCAAACTTGACAAGCGCGCCTTTCCTGCGTATCCTAGTATTGCATTTAATTAATCACTCTAATTAATACGCGCGTAATCTCACCGCCTCTCCACCCTTATCACACCATTATTTCATCACTCACCCGCTTGCATTCAAATCTAAACAGATGAAAGGCGGTTTCTTGTCATGTCGAACAAAAAATACACACTCGGGTCCAAATTCGGTTATGCCGCGGCGGATGTGCTCGGCGGCGGCGCATTTGCGCTGACCTCGCTGCTCTTTTTAAACTTTCTCGTTACCATTGAAGGCATTCCCGCAGCACTGGCCGGCATCATTGTGATGGTTGGCAAATTCTGGGATGCCATTGTCGACCCTACACTGGGTATGATCACCGACCGGACGCGCTCCCGCTTCGGGCGGCGGCGCATTTTCCTACTTATCGGCATCATTCCAGTGATCGTAACATTTACCGCGCTTTGGTACAGCTTCGGCATCCAGAGCATTTCGCTCAAATTCGTCTACTATATCGTGATGTACCTGCTGTTCTCTACCTCGTTTTCAATCATTCAGGTGCCTTATAACGCGCTGCTGCCGGACATGGTGGACGATTATGAAGCGCGCGCGGGCTATAGCAGCATTCGCATCCTGATCTCCAACATCGCGGCGACGATTTCCGTCACCGTGCCCCCGATGATTTTAGGCTCTGTTGAAAACAGAACCCCAACGAGCTTTTTGATCATGAGCGGTATCTTTGCGCTGTTTTTCGCTCTGCCGATTTTGATTACGTTTTTTACGACATGGGAAAACCCGAACTATGCCCAAAGCGAAGTGCTGAAATTGCCGGATCTCATGCGGCAATTTGGCAAAGCCCTGAAGAACAAGACGTTCCTCCAATTCGTCGGCATCTTCGTCTGCGCACAGGCGGCAACAGATGTCTTCACTGCCGTCACCGCATTTTGGCTGAGCGATATTTTAGGTCGCAGCGGGCTGATGACCATCGTCTCGGGTATCACGATGCTGGTCGGCATCCTCGTGTTACCGCTGAATAATTGGATCGCGAAGAAGCATGGCAAACATGTACCCGCGTATACCACGCTGCCCATCCGCATCATCGGCCTTGCCATCGCCTTTTTCCTTGGCGCGAAAGCGGGACTTCCCGCGATCCTGCTCGTGTGTGTTCTCAGCGGCCTTGGCGCAAGCGCTTCCGCATTCGTGCCATATACGCTGCTGCCGGATCTGCCGGATACCGACGAAATGATCACCGGAACGCACGGAAGCGGCATCTATGCCGGCATGGCGACGTTCGTGCGAACTTTTTCGAGCGGTATAGCTATCTTTTTAACCGGTGTTGCGCTGGATCTCTTTGGCTACGTCGAGTCCTCCGCAGGGCAAGTCGTCGTGCAGACTCCGACCGCGCTGCTCGGCGTTCGTATCATGTTCACCATCGTACCGATTCTCTTTACCATCGCCGCTGTGTTTCTTGGCGCAAAATATCGGCTCAACAAGCAGGCACATGCCAAGATGTGCGCAGCCATCGCCTACAAGCGCGAAACCGGGCTTCCCACACAGGATGCGCAGCAGATTGCAGCCTGCGAGCAAATCTCCGGTATGGCGTTTGATCAGATGTGGGTCGGGCAGCCCGCGTCTGAGACGGACTCTGTCTCTTGAGGGGCATGTTCGCCATGCAGGTTTATCCGTTTGGGCCATATTCCTTTGAGCGAACAAAGTCTGGCTTTCGCATCCTCGCGGGCGATCAGGAACTCATACGCTGCGGCGCGCAGTTTCTCGCCGGGGTTTGCGCAAGCATGCGTCCCAAGTCGCATTTTGGCAGCGTTGCACTCAAGCGCCGCATATTTGCCGTCTCATACAATCAACCGGACTTCAGCGTCTCTCTGAAAGACAACGCGGTCGTACTCTCCGGCAAACTTGCGAACGCAGCTGCTACCCAGTTTACCATGCGTTTCTTTTCCGAACCTGAAGGGCTTTGCTTCGCGCTTACGCTGGCCGGCTATGACGAAATCCGCCTCCGCTTTGCCGCGGGTGCGCAAGAGAGCTTTTATGGCTTCGGTGAGCAATTCACGCATTTGGACATGCGAAACAAGCGATTTCGGCTTTGCGTGAGTGAGCAGGGTATCGGTCGCGGCGCGCAGCCGCTGAGCACGCTGATCAATCTCGCTTGTCCCGGTGCGGCGGGCGACGCATTCACCACCTATGCGCCTATGCCGGTATTTGTCACGAGTGAACGCCGCGCATTTACCTTCGATCAATCGACGATCTATCACTTCGATCTGTGCCGAAAAGAGCGCAATGCGGTCATTCTCGACGCAGTCGGAAGTTCGCTCTCCGGCTGGCTCTTTCATGCGGATCATCCGTTGGCGTTGATCAAGCGGCACACGGCGGTGACGGGGCGGCTAAAGCCGCTACCCGGCTTCGTCTATGGAACCATACTCGGCCTACGCGGCGGCACGAAGGCAGCAGAGCGCGTGATCGCAGCTTGCCAGCAGCACGGTGCAACCATCTCCGCCCTTTGGATAGAAGACTGGCAGGGCAGGCGCGGCAAAAACGGCGGCCCGCCACTCTGGTGGCGCTGGTTTCCGGACGAAACGCTGTATCCTGACTTCACAAATTGGGCGCAGACGCTCCGCTCCCGCGGCATCGCGTTGCTCGGTTATGCAAACCCGTTTCTCTCGCTCTCGGAAGAGAACCCGCTCTATGTCGAAGGGCACGCGCTGGGCTTTTTTGTCCGAAAGCGGGATGGTTTGGATTATGAACAACACTTCTTCACAGGAAAAGAATATCGCTTTGTGATGGTGGATTTATCTCGTTCCGAAGCATACGACTGGCTCAAGCAAAAGATGCAAGAGGGTATGGTTTCGCGCGGGCTCTCCGGCTGGATGGCGGACTATGGCGAGTATGTCCCGCTTGACTCCGTTTCCGCGGGCGCGGACGCAGTCACGGCGCACTGCCAAACCCCCGTGCTCTGGCAAAAACTCAACCGCGAACTCATCGCCGAAAGCGGACGCGAAGAAGACTTTTTCATCTTCTCGCGCAGCGGTGGCGCGGGCGGAAACCACCATGCCGTCTGCTACTGGACAGGAGACCAGACGCCGACCTTTGACCGGCATGACGGTCTTTCTTCCAGCATCACTGGCATCCTCACGGGCGGTATCTCCGGCATGAGCATCAACCACACGGATATCGGCGGGTTTACCACCCTGATCACGCCAATCTACAAACTCGTGCGCACGAGAGAGGTCATGTTCCGCTGGCTGGAATACGCGGCGTTTACGCCGGTGTTCCGCACGCACGACGGCAACTATTCCAGCGATCTTGTGTATCAGTTTTATAACGATGAAGAGGGCTTGCGCTTCTTTGCCAGAATGTCACGCCTGCATGATGCGCTGCGCTGGTATTTTCGCTTGCTGGAGCAGGATGCCTGCAAAAAAGGTCTGCCAATGATGCGCGCGCTCTGGTTGCACCATCCAGACGATGAACTATGCCGCAGGATCAACCGGCAATACCTGCTTGGTGAAGACCTTCTGGTCTGCCCTGTCACGAAAAAAGGCGCATGTGCGGTGCACGCCTACCTGCCCGCGGGCGATTGGGAGCATGCGTTGACCGGGGAACGCTTGCGTGGCAAAGCATGGCACACGATCCACTGCCCGATGGGTTGTCCCGCGGTGTTCCTCCGCCTTGGCGGCACAAACTGTAACGAATTGCGGGAAACCCTCCGCGCCGCAGCCGGCGAAGCATAACACACACCCACAAACACAAAGAGCGCTTTTTGCGGGCGCTCTTGTTTGTTTGAAAACTTTGCTTTATCGTTCGGGATTACAGCGGCAGTTCCCGGCGATATTGGCTCGGCGTCTTGCCGCAGGACTCCTTAAACGTTGCGTTAAAGTTGGAGAGGCTCGAAAAACCGCTCTCCAGCGCGATATCCAGAACAGGAAGGTCGCTCGTCGCCAGCAGCATACATGCGCGGTTGATGCGGATCTTCTCCACATAAACCCCGTAATTCATGCCCATGATGTTCTTAAAAAGCGTGCAAAAATACGTCCGGCTCATGCCGCAGAGCGAGGCCAGCGTCTCGAGCGAGAGCGGCTCAGCAAAGTGGCTCTGGATGTGATTGACCGCGGGGCGGATGCGCTGATATCCTTTGCGCATGGCCGCGGCTTCCTTTGGCTCCAGCGTTTCCGGCGCCGCGCGATACAGAATCGCCAGCAGTTCCATCAGTTTTGCGCGCAGCATCATCTCATACCCACGCGCTTTTTCATTCCACTCCACCTCCATCTCCAACATCAATGCGCGCGCGCGCGCGAGGTCGCCCTCCGCAAGGTCGGCAAGATTCCCCTGCTGCTCGCCATGCGGATAAAACATGCGAAGATACTCCTGCTGCTCCGGCGCGGTCTTCCAGAGCAGCGGTGGTTCGAAGATCACGATGCGCATGTCGAGGTTGCCATCCGTCACCGCAATGTGGCGGTCGATGTTGTTGATCAGATACAGCTGCCCCGGCTCGAGCAGATATTCGCGGTCCGCGATATAGTTTACCCCGCGCCCGCTCTCGATCCAGTTGATCTCCAGGCAGTCGTGCCAGTGCACCACCTGCGGCGATTGCTGGCTGCCCAGGGCGCGCATGGCTGCAAACGGAAACTCCGCGGGCAGCGAAAAATCAGATTTTACGATTTTGCTTGGCTTCATGCAGACAATGGCCTCATTTCGGATATTTTGAACGTCATGATCGGCAGATGATCCTTGTTTCTTTGGCGTTTGTGCAACATTGAAATGCAAGGACTGCGCGAAAGCGGCTTTGTGTCCGCACTTATTATACCATCTCCGGATAATAATTAAAGCATCTAAATATTATGCAAATTTACCGTAATTCCGCGGTGGATCGCACTTTTTATGATTGATATACTGCTAACATGATACGGCGCGAAGGGTGAGCGCGCTGCAGGGAAAAAGGAGAGAAACAATGGTAACAAGCGCGATGGAGTGCAAACTCAACGTCAAACCCCTGATGGGCTACATGATGCACACCGAGTTCTGGGAAGGGCCCTGCCGCGGTGGCATCCGCGAGGAGATGACCCCAGAGGCGGAAAAGGCGCGCGGGGCAGCGTATTTTGAAAAATACAAGGATGCGCTGAGTCAGCTTCCCGCCGAGATCAACCTCATGGAGCCGATGATGGTTCCGTATGTCGAGGATTTTGTGGTCAGCGACGAGCTGGTGGAGCAGATTCAAAAAGAGCTGCCCGAGATCGACTATATCCTCGTGCTCTATCAACGCATCCCCAAGATCGAGCGGTTCAAAAAACCGGTGATCTCGTTTACCCATACCGTCAGCGCGGCGGATACATGCGCCTATCTGCGACACATCGGTTTCGAGGCGTACTATCCCATCGATGCGCCGGAGCTGGTCGAGCTCATGCATCTTCTCTGGGTGCGAAAGGCTGTCTCCAAGACGCGCGCGCTGATCCTCTCCGCGGGAGAGCAGCCCACGTGGGGATTGCTCAGCAACATTCAGGATGTGGAGGGCCTGCGCCGCCGGTATGGCTTTGAGGTAGTCAAAAAGCCGTATACGGACATCTTCCCCGTGATGGACAACATCGACAAGGCCGAGGCACGCGCGCTGGCGGAAAAGCTGGAGGGCGGTTCCAAAGAGACCAAGGTGCGCACGGACTGGCTCAGCGTGGATCTGGAATACTATCTTGCAGCGGACAAGATGCTGCAAAAATACGGCTGCAACGCATTCTCCACCGCGTGTGTGGAGCTCTGCCGCTCCCGCATTCCGCAAAACCGGAAGTTTGTGCCCTGCATCGCGCACTCGCTCAACAAAGACCGCGGCATCCCGAGTGCCTGCGAAGAAGACCTCAACGCCATGCTCGCCATGACGCTGTTGATGTATGCTTCCGGCAGACCTGCGTTTATGGGCAACCCGCTGTTTGAGTCCGACGAACTCATGAGCATTCATCATTCCGTTCCGTGCCTCAAGATGAACGGCTTCAACCAGCCGGATCTCGACTACAGCATCTACAGCTTCACGGGTCAGGGCTTCGGCGGCAAGATTCAGATCGACTTCGCGCAAAACCGCGAGGACGAGGTCACGCTCGGCCGCTTTGACCCCAGCGGCACGAAGATGCTCATCAAAACCGGCAAGGTGCTTCGAACCGAATATCGGGACACCTATTGCAGCCCGTTCTACTATATCCAGATGGACAACGTGCGCGGATATCTGCACGAGATGATGAATTTCGGTCATCATCAGGCGTTGGTGTTCGGCAACCAGGTGGACAAGCTCCGCAAGCTCTCCAAGATGATGGGCTTTACACTTGTCGAGGGTTAAGTACATATCAACCTAAAGCGAATGATTCCAACCGTTTCGGAGGATCAAAATCCACCCATGATCTACTTAAACAATGCCGCAACGACCCATCCCAAACCGCCCGGCGTTGCAGAGGCTGTGTGCCAGGCGCTGACCTCGCCGCCGTGTGAAACCCGGCGCGGCACTCTGGGCGGCACGGATGCCGCGGAACTTTGCAGACGTGCGCTCGCTCCCGTACTCGGTGTACGGGAGCCTTCGCGCGTGTTTTTTACCAGCGGAGCCACGGAGAGCTACAATCTCATTCTGCGCGGGCTTGACCCGGCGGGAAAAATCTCCGTGGTGAGCGCGCTGGAGCACAACGCGCTGCTTCGCCCGCTCTGGGCGCTCACGCGCGGCGAAGGCATCCGTGTTCTCCAACCCGATCAAGATGGTATCTGTTCGCCGGACACACTGCGCGCGCTGGCAAAAGGCGCGCATTTCATCTTTATCAACCACTGCTCCAACGTCACGGGTGTGGTGCAGGATCTGCCCGCGCTTTCACAGGCAGCGCACGAAAGCGGCGCGCTTCTGATCGCGGACGTATCCCAGTCCGCGGGGATGATGCCGCTGGATCTGGACGAGAGCGGCGCGGACATCGCGGTGTTCACGGGGCATAAGGCGCTCTTTGGTCCCGCTGGTACGGGCGGATTTTATCTGCGCGCGGGCGTGCCGCTAGCCGCCGCAAAATGGGGCGGAACGGGCACGGGCGGCAAAGCGATCTTGAGCGATGAACCGGAATTATTCGAGGTCGGCACACAAAACCTCAGCGGGCTTGCGGGCCTTGCTGCGGGCGCGGCATTTGTGCTCGGAACCGGCTTAAACGCCATCGCCAGCTCGCTGCGCGAAAAAGTCGACCGGTTGCACGGCGCGCTGGACAGGATGGCGGGCGTGCGCGTATACGGCAAACCCTCCGGCGGAGCAGCGGTTGCGTTCAACGTCGAGGGTCTCTCGCCTGCGGATGTCGGATATATTCTGCACTTCGGGTATGACATCGTCGTGCGAACCGGCTATCACTGCGCGCCGCTTCTCGCGGACACCATCGGGGCGCCGGATGGTACCGTGCGCGCGAGCCTATCATATTTTACAACCGATGCCGAGCTGGATCAGTTTCTCCACGCTGTAACCGAAATCGCAACCGGCGTGGCGAGGCTCACATGATGCAGGCATTACGGGCGGAGCGTAGCTTTGAACCATGCGCCGAGAGCGGCTGGTACGGCTATGATATTCACCTGAGTGAGCCTGTCGACGAGCAGCTCATTGAGACACTCGGCACGCTTGGGCGCATGAGCTGTATCCGTACGTTGCAGCGGCCGTTTTTCATCGTGCGCGCCGAGGGGTTTTTGCTGCGCGGCATCACAGGGGACTGCTTTTTGCGTGCAGGCTTTGCCGAAAAAAGCGCTCCGCAGATGGACCTGATCTTCTCCGCAATCTCTGCATCCGTATCCCTGGAATAATAATCGGGATGCGGAGTAAATTGAATTACAAAAAAACGGCGCGCAGCGCCATTCTGACCGTCAAAAAACATGTTTTTTGACGGGATAACCACTCTTTGCCTATCGTCCTTCGGACTCACGGACGGCAAAGAGCACAGAGAAACCGCCCCTGCGGGGCGATCCGTTGCACCGGTTCAACCGGCGCAGCCGGAATGAATGGGTTAAGGGCTTCGGCCCTTAACAATCCCGGAGCTTTTTTGACACACTGAACGGCGCGCAGCGCCATTTTTTTATATGGTGAGCGGTCATTTGACCGAACTCTATTTGTCGTACTGCACATAGCCGCCGTTTCGATAAAATGCGTCGATGGCGGTGACGCAAGAGGCCTTCTCTTCCAATTGAAGATTGAAGCGGCTCTTTTGCGCATAATCGCTGCCGTCCCCGCGGTCATAACCCACGCGCAGATGCGCCTGCAGGCTCTCGTAATAATACGGCAGCTCAAAGATGCTCCCGTAGAGCACCACGCGCGCCGGATCGAGCGTATACACCACGGCCTTGATCGAGGCGGAGAGCTTGCTTGCTGCGTTTTGCACGATGGCATCCACGGCAAGGTCGCCCATCGACGCCGCATCCATGATCAGCGGCAGAGTGACGCGGTTCTGGTGCCCGCCCGTGAGCGCATAGAGGCGCGGGGTCCCTTCGGCGGAATAGATGCTGCTGACATCTTCGCAAATCGCCATCGGTGACGCGACCGTTTCAAGACAGCCGGTTTTCCCGCAATGGCAGCGCTTTCCGCCCTTTTCCACGATCGGCATGTGGCCAAACTCCGAGCACATGCCGCTACTCCCCGTAAGGATGCGGTGGTCCGCCGAGATCGCCCCGCCGATGCCTTTTTCGCAGCGGATGAAAAACAGGCTTGACGTTTGCTCGCTCGAAAAGAACATATGCGCGCGGAACATGCTGCGCACGTTGTTATCCATGGAGGTGTGAAATCCTGTCCGTTCGGCAATCGCTGCGGCGAGCGGGAGGTTGGTTCCTTCCAGCGCACCAAAAGAGTTGACGCTCCTACTCCTGTTTTCGTCCACCGTGCCGCGCACGCCGACGCCGAGACCGACAATGCTTTCGTGCGAGATATTGTTTGCGCGAATCAGCGCGGGCAAGCGCGTGCCGACGATCTCCAGCATCTCCTGCAGCGGCAGCTCCACTTGACAGGGAATCGACTCGGAGAACAACAGCGTGCCGTCCAGATACGTTCCAGAAAGCAGCACCTCCTGGAGGTTGATAGAGATGCCAAGGGCAATGAAGCGTTTGAAGTTGATGTTGACCATGATCTCCTTTCGCCCGGCGGTGCCGCTCGATTCCAGCGTTGCCCCCTCTGAAAGCAAGCCTTCACCGATCATCTCGGATACGATCATGGTGATTGCTGCGGGTGTGAGCGACATCTCCTCTGCAATCCGCTTCCGGCTCAGGCCTCCGTTTTCATGGAGCAGCCGTAAAATGACGCTGCGGTTGTAGCGCTTAACGGTACTCATGTTATCCCCGCGGTGGTTCATCAAATTCCCCTCCGTATCCTGGTGGTTCGATCGCTTACTTATGTGACAAGTTTATCAGAAAACCGTGAAAAAATCAATTGATTTAGTCTATTAATCAATGTTATACTAGGGACGCCGCAGGTAACCGACCTGCCCCAATCATAATACTGCAATGTTCTGGAGGGTCGAACCATGGAAAGTCAGGAAACCATCTCACAGCTCGTATCAAGAGCGCGTATCGCACAGGCACAGGTTGCCGATTACACGCAAGAACAGATCGATCGCGTGTGCACCGCCGTCGCATGGGAAGTCTATCACGACGAGAACATTCAACAGCTTGCTGCGCTCGCCGTGTCGGAAACCGGCATGGGTTCAATCGCCGATAAAATCACCAAGCACAAGAACAAGGTGCTTGGCGTCATCGACGACGTGCGCCGCTGCAAATCCGTCGGCCTCATCGAAGAGGACAGTGCCCGCGGCATTAAAAAATACGCAAAACCCGTCGGCGTCATTGGCGCGCTGACCCCGATTACAAACCCGACGGCAACGCCTTCGAGCAACGCCGTGTCCATCATAAAGGGTAGAAACGCAGTGATCTTTGCACCGCACCCAAGCGCAAAGCGCAGCACGGGGCTTGCGGTTGCCTTTATGCGCGCGGGGCTCAAAAAAGCCGGCGCGCCGGAGGATTTAATTCAGGTAATCGAGGAGCCGAGCATCGAACTCACCGGCGAACTCATGCATCAGGTGGATCTCATCGTCGCCACCGGCGGAGGTCCAATGGTCAAGGCCGCCTACTCCAGTGGGAAGCCCGCCTTTGGCGTAGGCCCCGGCAACTCCTGCCAGATCGTCGCGGAGGACGCCGACATCCTTGATGCTGCAAAAAAAATCAAGACCAGCAAGACGTTTGACAACGCGACGAGCTGCTCCTCCGAAAACTCAATCGTGATCCAGAACGGCATCTACGGCGCGATGCGCTCTGCGCTGATTGCCGAAGGCGGATATCTCGTCACGGGCGCGGAGCGGCAGCAACTCAAGGACACGATGTGGCGGCTCAACAAAAAGGGCGCGCTGGTCATCAACGGCGAGATCGTCGCTAGGAGCGCAAAAAAAATCGCAGAACTTGCAGGCATCTCTGTTCCGGATAACACGGTGATGCTGCTGGTCGAGGGCGAGATGCCGCTGGAGGAAGACCTCTTTGCGGAGGAGAAGCTCTCCCCCGTGCTGACGCTGTGGAGGTACGACTCCTTTTCGGAGGGGGTGGAGATTCTCAAACGCCTGACCGACAACTCCGGCCGCGGGCACAGCTGCGGGATCCATACCTTCAATCGCGACTATATCGACTATCTCGGCGAGCACATGCAGACCAGCCGTGTGATCGTGCGCCAGCCGCAGGCCGCGGCAAACGGCGGCGCGTTCTTCAACGGCATGCCGTCTACGGTTACGCTCGGCTGCGGCACATGGGGTAATAACATCACCACCGAGAACATCACCTATAAGCACTTCATCAACGTCACCTGGGTGTCGGAGCCGATCGCCCCGCACCGCCCGACAGATGAAGAGGTCTTTGGCGCATATCTTGCGAGCTTGCGATAAGCGTAAAGAAGGGCAGAACCTATGAAACTGTTTGAATATCAGGCCAAAGAGGTCTTTACGGGCGCGAGCATCCCCGTGCCGAAGTCGGTTTTGATCACGAGCGCAGGCGAACTCCCCGCCGCGGTGGAATCGCTCGGCCTGCCCTGCGTGCTCAAGTGCCAGGTACTCTCCGGCGGGCGCGGCAAGGCGGGGCTCGTCAAGCTCGTGCGCACGCAAGCGGAGGCAGAGGCGCTTGCCGAGCGGTATTTCCGCGAAGTGCCGTCTCTGCATGCCGTTCTGGTGGAAGAGGCGGTTGAAATCGAGCGGGAATTGTATCTCGCGATCACGATGGACGCGGCGAGCGGCCGCGCGATGCTGATGGGTTGCGCCGAGGGCGGTGTGGAGATCGAGCACGTTGCCGCGCACACGCCGGAGCTGATCGAGAGAGAATACATCGACCTCGAGCGCGGTTTGCAGGCATTTCAGATCAGCGATTTTGTCTATCGCCTCGGCCTTCGTGAAGACGCGCTTAAACAGGTGGGGAAGATTTGCGGTGGGCTCTACAAGGCGTTTCGTAGCATGGACGCGGAGCTCATCGAGATCAATCCGTTGTTTCTCACCAAGGCAGGCCTCGCCATCGCGGGCGACGGTAAGCTGAGCATCGACGACAACTCCATGTTTCGCCACGCGGTCTATGAAAAAGGGCGGGCATATTACGCCAGCGATATGGAGTTTGAGGCTGCCAAGGAGGGAATCCCGTATCTCGAGTTTGACGGGGATATCAGCCTGATGTGCGCGGGCGCCGGGCTTGCCAATACCGTCTACGACCTTGTCAACTATGCGGGCGGCACCATCGCCAACTATCTGGAATTCGGCGGGCCAAACTACATGAAGGCGGGCACCGCCATGCGCCTATGCCTCGCGAACAACCCAAAGGTGATCCTCATCGTCACCTTCGGAACCATCGCGCGCGCGGATGTAATGGCAGAAGGCATCGCAAAAGCCGTGCTGGAGCTCAAGCCCGGCTGCCCTATCGTCGCGTGTCTTCGCGGCACGGGCGAGGAGCGCGTGGACGAGATCTTCGCACCGATCGGACTAAAGCGCCTCTCCGACACGGAAGAGGCGGTTAACCGGGCCGTCGCCATCGCGCGCGAGAGGAAGGACACATGAGCATTTTGATCGATCAAACCACGCGCGTGCTCGTGCAGGGCATCACCGGAAAAGAGGGCGCGTTCTGGACGCAGCACATGGTGGATATGGGTACCCGCGTTGTCGCGGGCGTCACCCCCGGAAAAGAAGGGCAGCTCTGTTGCGGCGTGCCCGTGTACCACAGCGTGCGCAACGCAGTAAACGCACACAAGATCGACGCAGCGATGGTATTCGTTCCGCCGAAATTTGTGCTGGATGCGGTGCTGGAGTCGATCGATGCCGGAATCCGGCTGATCGTAACCCTTGCGGACGGCATTCCCCTGCACGAGCAGGCGAAAATCCGCGCGGCAGCGCTCGCCAACCAAGCCGTCGTCATCGGCGGCAACACCAGCGGTATCATAGCGCCCGGCAAAGCCATGATGGGCAGCATACCGTATTGGATTTCGCGCGTTTATCAGCCCGGGCGCATCGGCATCATGACCCGAAGCGGTTCGCTGACCAACGAGGTTACGAGTATGGTCGTCGCGGCAGGATTCGGCGTCTCTTCGCTGATCGGCGTCGGCGGCGATCCCGTGCCCGGTGCGCGCTTTGCCGAGTTCTTGCCCGCGTTTGAGGCGGATCGCGAAACCGACGCGGTCGTGATCATCGGCGAGCTGGGTGGTACAATGGAGGAAGAGGTCGCCGATGCAATCGCGCGCGGTGTTTTCGCCAAGCCACTCGTCACCTTCCTCTCCGGCCGCACCGCTCCCGCGGGAACGCGCATGGGGCATGCGGGTGCGATCATCACCGGCGGCAAGGGCTCCGTGGCGGATAAAACACAGCTGCTCGAATCGGTCGGCGCGCGCGTCGCCATCCGTCCGCGCGAGGTCGGCACGCTGCTGACCGAAGCGCTCGGCGAAAGGAAGTAAGGCATGAACACAGCGAAACCAATTTCTCCGGTCGTCGTCAAAATCCTCTGGCTCAGCCTCGCGGCGCTCCTTCTTGCGGCGGTGGTGCTCGTTCCCCTGCCGGATCACGTGCTAAAGCTAGAGGGCGCGGAGCTGACGTCGCAGGGGCGTGTAGTGCTCGGCGTGCTGCTCTTTTGCCTGCTGCTGTGGATCACGGAACCGATCCCCTTCCACATCGCGGGGTTTGCGGGCATGATCCTGCTCGCCGCGCTCAAAGCGGACACATTCGTGAATGTGGTCAAGCTCGGCTTTGGCAACGATACGGTGCTGTTCTTCATCGGTGTGCTTGCGCTCTCCGCCGCCATCACGAAAAGCGGTCTCGGGCGGCGTGTCTCGATGATGATCCTGCGCCTGACCGGCAACAAGACGAGCCATATCATACTCGGCTTTCTCATCGCGGGCGCGCTCATCGGGATGTGGATCACCACGCTTGCCGCGGCTGCGATGCTGATGCCGCTCGCGCGGTCCATCGCGGAGGAAGAGCACCTCGCGCCCGGCAAGAGCCGCTTTGGCAAGGCGCTGTTCATCGCGGTGGCTTGGGGCGCGCTCATCGGCGGCGCTGGCTCGCCCGCAGGCGGCGGCGCGAATTCGCTCGCCATCGGGTTTGTGCGCGATATGCTGGAGACCGAAATCACGTTCGCAGGCTGGATGCTCTATGGCGTGCCGTGCATGCTGCTGCTTATCTTGCCCGCATGGTGGATTTTGATGGCGTTTTTCAAGCCGGAGATCAAGCAAATCCAGCGCAGCAGCGAAGACCTCCGGCGCGACTATACTACTCTGCCGAAGATGACGCACAACGAGCGCTCAACATTAATCATCTTCCTGCTCACAGTCGTTTTATGGCTTGTGAGTAAGCCGCTTGGCGATTTTCTGGGATTCAAGATTCCGACCTCGCTGCCCGCGATCCTCGGCGCCTGTTTGTTCTTCTTTCCGGGCATGACGGATATCCGCTGGAAAGATGTCGAAAGCGACATCTCCTGGAGCGGCATCCTGCTCATCGCAAGCGGCATCTCGCTCGGTATGCTGGTCTATGAAAGCGGGGCCGCGCAATGGCTCGCCATGCTGCTCTTAGGCAACATCGGCACGCTGCCGGTTCTGGTTCAGATCATCAGCGTAATTTTAATCGTTTCGATTCTCAAGCTCGGGCTTTCGAGCAACACCGTCACCGCGACGGTCGTAATCCCCATCATGATCGCCGTTGCGGGTCAGCTCGGCCTCTCGCCGCTCGGCATCGTCATGCCCGCGGCGATGACGCTCAACATCGCGTTCATCCTTGTCACCAGTACGCCAACGAGCGTAATTCCCTATTCGACAGGATATTTTTCGATTGCAGACATGGCAAAGAGCGGCACCGTGATGACGCTGATCGCAGCGCCCATCATGACCGCAAGCATCTATCTGGTCGGCAAACTCGCCGGCATCTATTGACGGAGGACGCAACGCATGCTCAAGCTTTCGCGCAGCGAAACCGGCTTCTCGCTCGCCTATGACGGCAGGACACTCTTTACCCATACGCTGACGGAGCCGATGCTCTACCTCGGCATCGGCCGCGAGACCATCGACATGCACCACGGCAATTTTCACATAAGCGACGAGGTGACGCAGCGCATTCCGTTCTCGGCGTTCACCGCCGTGCAGGATGAAGGCGGCGTCACCATCCGGCTATACAAGGATTATCACGCCACGGCGTACACACTCCTGTTGCGCGAGCAGGAAGGCCGCCTGCAGATCACTGGTTCTTGCGACAGCCCGTGTTACAACCGCCTGTGGCTAAAGGTGTTTGCCGAGGCGGAGGAGCACGTTTACGGCCTTGGCGAGCAGTTCTCCGCGCTCGATCTGCGCGGAAGGAATTATCCCGTCTTCACCATGGAGCAGGGCGTAGGGCGCAACAAAAGCACGCTCACGACGTTTCTCGCCGACCAGCTGGACGGCGGCGGCGGAGATTACTGGACGACATACTATCCGGAGGCGACGTTCGTTTCCTCGCGGCTGTATTTTCTGCATCTGCACGGCTACGGATATGCGGAAGTCGACTTTTCTCACGCGGACTTTCACGGTTTGCATCTCTGGCAAACCGCGTTTTCGCTGACCCTTTCGGCAAATGAGAGCTATCCCGCGCTGCTTTTCGACCTCACTGCGCTACTCGGTCGCCAGCCGCCGCTGCCGGAGTACATGTTCTCCGGCATTCTGCTCGGCATGCAGGGCGGCTCCGGCGTCTGCCGCGAAAAGCTTGAGCGCATGCTTGCGGCAGGCACGGCGGTCTCCGCCGTCTGGACGCAGGATTGGGTCGGGAAGCGCATCACAAGCTTCGGCAAGCGCCTGCAATGGGACTGGCGCTGGAACGAGCAGATGTATCCCACGCTCAGGGAGGATATCGCGGAAAACGACGCGCGCGGGATCGCCTGGATGGGTTACATCAACCCCTATCTCGTCAAGGGCGGCTTGCTCTTTGGCGAGGCGCAAGCGCGCGGCTATTTCGTCAAGCGACAGGACGAGACGAATTATCTGATCGACTTTGGCGAGTTTGACAGCGGATTTGTCGACCTGACAAACCCCGCGGCCTGCGCGTGGTACAAAGGCGTGATCAAACAAAACATGATCGAGCTGGGGCTGCGCGGTTGGATGGTAGACTTTGGCGAATATCTGCCAACGGACTGTGTGCTCTTCTCCGGGCAAAGCGCCATCTCTGCGCACAACGAGTGGCCGACACTGTGGGCGCGCCTCAACTATGAAGCGCTCGCAGAGAGCGGTATGCTCGGTAAGATCGGTTTCTACACCCGCTCCGGCGCAACGGGCACGCAGCGCTACTCACCCCTGATGTTCTCCGGCGACCAGTTTGTCGATTACTCGGCGGACGACGGATTGCCGAGCGTGATCAACGCCGCGCTCTCTCTGGGCATGACCGGCTTTGGCATGCTCACCTTCGATATCGGCGGCTACACCGCGCTGTTTGGCAAATATCGCACCAAGGAGCTGCTGCTGCGCGGGTGCGAGTTCGCGGCGTTCACCCCCGTGATGCGCACGCACGAGGGCAACCGCCCCAATGAAAACACCCAGTTTGATGCGGATGAGGAGACCATCTCCTTCTTTTCGCGCTTCTCGCGCATCCATCACGCGCTCTCGCCCTATCTGATGTCCCTCGGTGAAGAAAACTGCAAACAGGGCCTTCCCGCCATGCGAACGCTGTTTTTGCATTATCCCGACGACGCGCGGGCGCATACCGAGCCGTACGAGTATCTCCTGGGGCGCGACATCCTCGTCGCCCCGGTGGTGGAGGAAAATGCGCAGAGCCGCACGCTCTATCTGCCGCAGGACGCGTGGATTCACCTTTGGTCAGGCAAGGCGTATTCAGGCGGCGAGATCACCGTTGCCGCGCCGATCGGCGAGCCGCCGGTCTTCTACCGCGCAGGCAGCGAGATCGCGCGCGTGATGGAGACGCTCCGCGAAATCCGCTGATTCCCCCGATAAGCTTACTACGCAATCAGGGCTTCCGAACCGGTTCGGAAGCCCTGTGTTTTTTTGACGCCAAACGCAGATCACGATACGATAACCCGTTCGGAAACCCTGCATCTATGCTTACGAATGCAAGTTTACGATACGATAAATCGAAGCCCGCTTTCGCTCTCCAGCTCCGCAATGGTCACGATGCGCTTCTGCTCTGCAGAACGTTCCGCCGCAAACGAGACAAGCGCGCTGTTGATGCCCGCCTGAATGCCGCTCAGCGGTTCGCCGCCGTTGCGGATGCAGTCCGCGAGTTCGATCATCGAAGGGATGATATCGTCGCTGTGCGCTTCCGCGTTTTCGCGCGCATAGTGCCAGCGTTCTTCTTCCCCTGTTGCCCGATTCCACACCAGCACATCGTCTCCGCGCAGTTCCAGCCGACCGCGGTTGCCGATGAGTCCCATCTCCAGCTCGTTGAGCGACGAACCTGCGATCTTTTTGGGCGCAAAGAGACAAAGCGAGAGCATGGCGCGAACACCGTTTTCATATTCCACGGTGACAAACGCGTTGTCGAGGATGTCTGTGTCGCGATACTCCACCAGGCCGTCCCCGCTGGCGTAGACCCGGACGGGACGGGAAGATGCAAGCCAGTTGAAGAGGTCGAAGTGATGGCAATTTTTCTCCAGCAACGTGCCGCCGGTGTACGCTTTCTTCGTGATCCAGTCATTCACCAGGCCGCGCTTTGGCAAAAACGGCGGGCGAAACTCCTCACAGGTGAGCATCTTGAGTTCCCCCAGGCGCGGCAGCCACGCCCGCATCTGCCGCGTGGGCGAAGCATAGCGCAGCTCCAACCCGATCTGAAGAAGTTTCCCGCTCTGCTCGTGTGCGCGCTGAATGTTTGCGCACCCTTCGGGCGTGATGGCAAGCGGTTTTTCGAGGCGGATGTGTTTGCCCGCACGGAGGCAATCGCACGCGATTTGCTCATGCGTGTAGTCGGGGCTGACGATGACCACCAGCTCGCAATCCGCTTGCTGGAGCATCTGCGCCAAGTCGGAATAGCACGCAACGGGCAGACCCCGTTCGGAAAAGATTGCGCGGCAGACGTCCAGGTTTGGCGCAAAGGGATCGCACACCGCGGTGATCTCATATTGCGGCAGTTTCCAGAGGCAGTTTCGAATCTGCGAACTGCCCATCATTCCGAGGCCTACGACAGCGGTCTTGATCGGCTGCAATATTGGATTAGAACGGTTATTCGGCTTCTTCTGTTGCGGTTCCTCTGCTTTTTTATTCTGCTCCATCTGTGGCGCCCTCTATCGCAGCTGGCCGATCGGCGGCTCGGCAACATAGGACGCGATGGTCAGCAACGCATCCGGATGCGTTTGAAAGAACGACGCGGGCGCAAAGCGCGACACGGGGCCCAGCGCAATCTTACGCACAATTCCTTTTTGCCACATGCGGTTCATATAGAAACGAATCTTTCTCGCAGAAAGAATCTCCCGCATGCCGACGCTCACGCAGCGGCGCGGAATATAGTCGATATACCCGTTTGCGGCGGTGACGGCGTTGATCGTGCGTGTTTCGCGCGTGAGCGAGAGCGACCGGCTGGGCAACTGCGCAAACGCCTCGTCGGAGATCATCTCCCCCTCCTCCGGCGGCTCGTTGAAGGCGATATGCCCGTTGATGCCGACCCCGCCGAAAGAGATATCCACGCCGCCGAGGCGCCCGATGACGGCAGAGATCTCCTCCTCTCGACCCGGTACGGGGAATATGCCGTTTTCGCGAGGCATGTTCACGTGCGCGTACCACTCGCGCTCCATAAACGCCGCGAACGAGAGCGGATGCTCCGGCGGGATGGGCTGATCGTTGTCGTCGAGGTATTCGTCCATATTGATGAAATAGACGCGGGAAAGATCGGTCTTTTTTGCGTTGACCCGCTCTGCCAGCACGCGATATTGCCCGACAGGCCCGACAGGCACGATAAACACGGTGTTCTTCTTGCCCGCATTGTTCGCCTCGATCTCCTCCAGCATAGCTGTCGCCATATCGAGATAGATGTCCTCCTCGGTCTCGACTACGCGGATGGGCACCTTTGTGTTTGCCAGCAGTTCCGCACGGGTGATGCGCTCATATGTCATGTCTTCTCCACTCCTTTTTCATATATGCGGCCGGAGACGATGGTATATGCCAGTGTCCCGTCCGGTGAAACCAGGTTGATCGCATCCCGATGACCCGGGACGATGTCCCCCCTGTCCGCGAGCCCAAGCAGGGCCGCGGGGTTTTTCGTTGCGGCAAGCAGCGCGTCGACGAGCGGGATGCCGCTTTTTTGCACCGCGCCAGCAACCATCTTTGAAACAGGCGCGATGCTGCCCGCAAAGAGATTCTGCCCGTGCAGAATTGCGGCATCGGGGGTTACGTCCACATCCACACCATCATCAGCACCGCCGAGGCGGTAGCGTCCGGGCGCGAGTCCTGTGGCGCGCATGCTGTCTGAGATAAAGATCACTCTCTCCCGCCCTTTGGCGCGAAAGAGAAGCGGCAGCAGCGCGTGCGGCACACCGTTTCCGTCCGCAATGGCTTCGGTGAAAAGCCTGTCGTCCAGCAGGCCGATCTCGGTGAGCCCCAGCCGCTTGCGCGGCGAGCCCTCCCGCGAAATGCCGGAGGAGCAGCAGAAGATGTGCGTCACCGCGCGCATGCCGGCTTCAATCGCGGGGTAGATCACATCGTCATACCCCTCGTCGTGTCCGCCGGAGACAGCGATCCCCCGCGCACAGCACCAGCGGATGAAGTCCGGCATGCCGGGCAGCTCCGGCGAAACGGTAATCAACCGAATGCGTGCGCTGTATTCTTCGATCAGCGCCCGCCAGCCGCTATCCGGCAAAGTCAGGAGCCGCTTTGGATGCGCCCCGCGGTTGCCGCAGGAGAGAAACGGCCCTTCCAGATGCACCCCCGCGATTTCGACGGGGACAGGCGGCTCGTAGCGCGCAAAAAACGCAAGCACGCGCGCCGTCTCCTCCAAAGTTGCGCTCATGGTAGTGGGCAAAAACGTCGTCACGCCCGTTGCCAAATGGTGACGGCAGATGACGTCCATCGCCTCCTGCGTCGCGTCCATGGCGTCATATCCCGCCGCGCCGTGCGTGTGCTGGTCGATGTACCCTGCGGTTGCGACAAGTCCACCCGCGTCCACCACGTGCCCGCCCGACGGCGTAAACCGCTCCATCGGGGCAAGATGAACGATGCGCCCGCCTTCACAGTGGATGCCATGATCCTCCAGCAGCCTGCCGCCGGAGAGCACAGTTGCGCGTATGATATCCATATCGGTCTCTTTTCTAATAATGGTGATCTGTATTGCTCTGTCTTTTAATTATGGTGATTTATGCCGGTTTTTCGATTATTTGAATGGTGCGATTGGATGCGACGCGCTTCACAAGGGATTTTGTGCGGCTGGTTTGCGCGGTGCAAGCGCGCGTTTGAACCCCGCTCCACTGTTATAGTAGACGATCCGGAAAAAAAAGCAAGGGTAAAAGTTAAAAGAGTTAAAATATTTTCCCAAAACCCGTTTACAGAATCGAAAAAGCAGTATAAAATCATTTTGTCAGTCAAGAAATTCAGATCAATTCCCTGTATCTTCAGAAAAAGACACCCTCTCTTGATCATTCGAGCATTTGGCTCCATTATTTTTCGCTTATTATTTAATCGCATTAAACAATTGCTCGTCATTCACTGCATACCCCTGTTCCGCCGAGTCCCGTGCAGCCCAGCTTCGTTCATTACCTGACGTACTGCGCACCAGCCCCGCTTTAAATGTCGGAAACGGCATCGATAAAGAAAAAGGAACGAGGAGGAAACGATCGAATGAAGAAAATCCTGGCACTGATTCTGGCGCTTGCTATGGCGGTGACCGCCTTTGCCTGCGCAGCCCCCGCCGCAGAACCCGAGGCAACAGAAGCGCCGGTCGAAGCGGCAGCCACCGAAGCGCCCGCCGAACCCGTCGTGGAAGAAGGCTTCCATCCCGCAGCAGAAGTCACATTGAACTTCCCCTGCATCTGGGTTGGCACGGACTCCAAGGCGGCAGTCTTTGGCGAGATGGTCACGGCGTTTAACACCGAATATGCCGGACGCGCCAAAGTCGTCATCGAAGAGCAGACGGATTACCAGGCCTATCGCGACAAGATCCGCACCATGCTCTCCGCCGGTCAAGCACCGGATCTATTCTCCGTGGACGGCACCTTTAAACTTGCCGATCTCGCAGGCTCCGGCAAACTGATGGACTTCACGTCCTACCTCACCGACAGCGACTGGAGCGCGCTTTATAACGACGGCGCGCTGGCGGACGCAACCGTAGACGGCAAGATCATCGCGATTCCCTTTGAGAGCGCGGTGTTCGGCATCTACTACAACACCGAGCTTCTGGCAAACGCCGGATACACCGAGTTCCCCAAGACCTATGACGAGCTCTTTGTCATGGCGGATGCCCTCAAGGCGCAGGGCGTGATCGCCTTCCCGCTGATGACGGGTGAGAACGCCTGGTCGAGCATGCTCTGGTATTCCCAGATTCTGCTCGCCATCGGCGGCCCGGATGTCTACAAAAACGGCCTCGAAGACCCGGCCTTTGTGCAGGCCGCAGAAGTACTCAAAAAGATGTTTGACTATACCTCCAGTGATGCGGTCGGCGCAGGCGCGGCGGTTGTCAACGGCCACTTCCTCAACTTTGAGGCAGCGGTGTACACTAACGGTCCGTGGTTCCTCCCGCGCTTTGCCAAGGAAGGCATCAATGACCTCGGTACCAAAGTCAAGTTCGCTCTCCCGCCGGAATACGTTGGCGGAGCAGGCACCTATGGCGGTCTTGCCGGAACGGTTCAGGCCTATCTGTGCGCCGGTGCCCAAACCGATGCGGATAAAGCGGCTGCCGTTGTTGAGTTCTACAAATTCATCAACCAGCCGGAATGGCTCTATAAGCTTGCCGAGTCCTCCGGCGCCATGTTCGCAGTCAAGCTCGACAGCAATCCCAACGATATTCAGGTCAAGCAGGATCTGCTCGCTGCCGCAAACAGCGCGCCGTATACCGTAAAGCACTTCAACGACAGCATGCCCACGGCGGTTGCCAATGCGCTGCCCGCGGCGCTGGACGAGCTGGTGCTCGGCACAGTGGATGCGCAGGGGTTTGTGGATCTGCTCAAAGCAGCCGGCGAATAATCATCGGTATCGTGTAACCACCCATTTCATGCCATGACGAGCCGCCGGACGCATTCGTTCATCCTCAGGAATGCGCCCGGCGGCTTCCTGCAAAAAATCGCTCAACAGGGGTATCCCCAAAGCTCGGAAGGGAGCAAAATCTGATGAAGCCAACGAAAAAAGATCGCCTTGGCATGGCGCTCTTCATGACGCCGGCGCTCGTGCTGTTCATCCTGTTCTTCCTCATACCGGTAGGCTATGTCCTCGTGGTGAGCTTGTTTCAGTGGAACGGCATGTCGGCAGCAGAGTTTGTCGGTGTCAAAAACTATTTTACCATCTGGAAGGACCCGGTGTTTCGGCGCAGCGTACTCAACAACATCATCTGGGCGCTGGTTGCCGCCTGCGTGCAGGTGCCCTTGTCGGTACTTATGGCGCTGATTCTCAATCGAAAACCACGGGGCTGGAAGTTCTTCCGCACCGTTTACTTTTTCCCGCAGGTCATTTCCGGCATCGCGCTGGCGATGCTCTGGTCGGCGATGTACAACAGCGAATACGGCTTGATCAACGGGTTCCTGCGCCTGATCGGCAAGGGTGAACTCGCCATCAACTGGCTCGGCACGCTCAACACGGCGCTGCCCGCGCTGCTGATCTACTGGGTGTTTTACATCGGCTACTACATGGTCATCGTAATGTCGGACCTCTCCGGCGTCGATCGGGATTTTTACGAAGCCGCGGAAATCGACGGCGCCAGCAGGATTCAACAGGCATGGTTTATCTCGCTGCCTATGATCAAGAGCAGCGTTTTAACTTGCATGACGCTTGCCGCCGTCATGGGGCTAAGACAGTTTGAGCAGGTCTATCTGCTCACCAACGGCGGCCCCGCAAACCGCACGAGCACCATGGTGCTCTATCTCTACAAGCAGATTCAAAACACCCGCTACGGTCCCGCAAACGCAGCCTCCGTCATGCTCATCTGCGTCGGCGTCGTAGTCATTCTCGGCATACGCGCGCTCTTTGAGATCGAGCGCAAGCGCCGCAAATAAGGAGGGAACAAGCGTATGGCGAAACAAAACCGCACCACCTATCTAACCACAGGAGCCGCCCTTAAGGCAGGGCTTGGCGGCGTGCTGAAATGGATCTTACTGATCTATTTTGCGATGTACACGCTCTTTCCGCTGATCTGGCTGTTCATCTCGTCGTTTAAGACGAATACCGAGCTCTTTGCAGACCCGTTTTCGCTTCCCGCGGTCTGGCAGATCGGTAACTATTTCAACGCGCTCAAGGTATCCGGGCTTATCAAAATGATGGGCAACTCCATCCTGATCGGTGGGCTTTCCACCGTGCTCAACGTGCTCTGTGCGAGCATGCTTGCATATTGTCTCTCCCGTTTTCGCTTCAAGGGACGCGAAACGATATTTACGTTCTTTGCCGCGGGCATTCTCGTCCCGCTCAACGCGCTGATGGTGCCTTATTTCGTGATCATCAGCAAAATCGGGCTTTATGACACCCACGCGGGGCTGATCCTGCTCTACAGCGCCATCGGAATCCCGATGTCCACCTTCATCATCCGCGGGTTGATGGACAGCCTCTCGCGCGAGATTGAGGAAGCTGCCTATATCGACGGCTGCGGGTTTTTCGGGCGCTATTTTCGCATCATACTGCCCCTTTCACGAAACGGCCTCGTCACCGCCGCGACATTTCAGTTTTTAACCTGTTGGAACGAGTTTGTATTTGCAAACCTCCTGACCTCCTCGCAGAACGTGCGCACAATACAGCTCGGTATCCGGTATTTCACCAACCAGTTTTCTACCGACTTTGTCTCGATGTATGCCGCAATCGTCATCAGCATTGTCCCAAGCATCGTAGGCTATATGATCTTCCAGAAACAGATCGTCTCCGGTCTTACGAGCGGTGCGGTCAAGGGCTAACCCGGCCGCTTCGCAATTGCAACGCCGGACGGGGTAACATTGCCCGCACGATTTTTCGCTTGTCTCTTGACAGGTGCTCTGTTGCGGTGTATATTGATTAAGTTACTTAATTAATGGAAGGAATTCGTATGAATCAGGACAGAATTGCGATCTGCCGCGAGATCCGCGAAGAGACCGTCCGCTGCATTGGCTCCATCGGCGTGGGGCACATCGGCGGGTGCCTTTCGCTCGTGGAAATCCTCGGCAGTCTGTATTTCCAGCACATGCATATTGATCCCCTGCAGCCCCAGATGGCTGGACGCGATCGGTTGATCGTCAGCAAAGGGCACGCGGGCCCCGCAGTCTATGCAACCCTAGCAGTTCGCGGCTATTTCCCGCGTGAAGAGCTCTTGACGCTCAACGCCTCGGGCACCAATCTTCCGAGCCATTGCGACATGCATAAGACCGTCGGCATCGACATGACCACGGGCTCGCTGGGTCAGGGATTTTCCTGCGCGGTGGGAATCGCAGTCGGTTCCAAACTTGCAAACGACAACGCGACGATCTATGCCATCATCGGCGACGGCGAATCGCAGGAGGGACAGATTTGGGAAGCGGCGATGTTCGCCGGAACCCGCAAGCTCAATAACCTCATCGCCTTCACCGATTACAATAATCTGCAAATCGACGGCGCGGTCAGCGAGGTCAACGACATCGCCCCGCTGGATGAGAAATGGCGTAGCTTCAACTGGAACGTGATCGTCATCGACGGACACGATTTTACGCAGATCGACAGCGCGATTGTCTCCGCCAAGGCGCAGGACAAGCCCACGATGATCATCGCAAAGACCATCAAAGGCAAGGGCGTTTCGTTTGTTGAGAGCAAGGGCGCGGGCAACCACAACATGCCGTTTTCCGCGGAGGACGCGGCGCGCGCGATCGCAGAAATTCGAGGCATAGCATGAGCAGTCGTGAAATGCGCGAGGTGTTTTCCGCCTCGCTGAAACAGATGATGGAGCAGGACAAACGCGTCGTCCTCGTGGACGCAGACCTCGCCAAGGCCAGCGGAACCACGGGCATCCATGCTGAGTTTGCAGACCGCGCGCTGGATTGCGGCGTTGCAGAGGCAAACATGGTCTCGCTGGCCGCGGGGCTCGCGAGCTATGGCTATATTCCATTTATCACAACGTTTGCGCCCTTTGCCACGCGCCGCGTGTGCGACCAGCTCGCCATCAGCGTTTGCTATGCGCGCCAGAACGTCAAAATCGTCGGCACGGACCCCGGCGTCTCCGCTGAACTCAATGGCGGCACGCATATGGGGCTTGAGGACGTCGGCGTCATCCGCTCGCTGGTCAACATGGTCATATTCGAGCCGGTAGATGCAATTCAGCTTGAAAAGGCGATGCCCGTGATTCGCGACTATGACGGCCCGGTCTATATCCGCCTCTACCGCAAAGCACTGCCGGACGTGTTCCCCGCGGACTATGAATTTGATCTCTTCAAAGCGGATACCATCAAAACCGGAAAAGACGTCACGATCTTTGCCAGCGGCATTCTTGTGCAGGAGAGCAGGCAGGCGCTGGAGCTGCTCGGGCAGGAGGGTATCGACGCGGAGTTGATCAACATCCATACCATCAAGCCCATCGATCGAGAGGCAGTCATCCGCTCTGCAAAAAAGACTGGCTGCGTCGTCACCGCTGAAAACCACTCCACCATCGGCGGGCTCTATTCCGCCGTTGCAGAGGTGCTCAGCGCCGAATGCCCAACCATCATGCAGGCAATCGGCATGGACAACGCCTTCGGCGAGGTCGGCAAACTGCCGTATCTGATGCAGCGCTACCATCTCACCAAAGAGGACATTGTCAGCGCATGTAAGAGCGTGATCGTAAAAAAGAACGCCCTGAAGTAGGCTCTACAGTAGATAGAGTCATCAAAAAACAAACGGGATAATCGTAAGGAGAACTATATGAAAGTCGCACTCGGATCGGATAAATCCGGCTTCCCGCTCAAGGAAGCAATCAAGCAATATCTCGTTGACATCGGCATCGAATTTGACGACCTCGGCACCACCGATCTGAACGCTCCCAAAGGGTACTTCCTTGTTTCGCCGCTGGTGGCGGGCAAGGTGCAGGCGGGCGAATACGACCGCGCGATTCTCATCTGCGGCACGGGAGCCGGCATGAGCATCGTGGCAAACAAGTACAAAGGCGTACACGCCGTCGCCTGTGAGAGCGTCTATTCCGCCAAGATGGCGCGCGCCATCAACAACGCGCAGATCCTCTGCATGGGCGGCTGGATCGTTGCGCCCGAGATGGGCGTGAAGATGGCGGAGGCATTCCTCACCACCGACTGGCTGCAGGATCTTGAGGACTGGCGTAAAACCTGGCTGAGCAACGCCTCTGCAACTGTGCGCGAACTCGAGGAGACGCTGTTTTAACGTAGCAGGACCTGACGAATCCGAATGACAACCCGACAAGGAGAACACAGATGAAGCAGCACATCAAGCTCGGCGTCGTATGCCTGACACGAAACACCTTTGACTATCTTGCGGCGGGCGAGCTCTACCAGGGCATCCTGAAAGATCTGGCTGCGTTGGAGCAGATCGATCTCTGCGCGCTGGCGCAGCCCATCATGGAGCCGGACGAGGCGATTGCCGCTGGGCAAATGTTCGCCGCCGAACAGGTGGACGGCATCGCCGTCATCAGCGGCACATTCCACCTTGGGCATCTGCTGCTGGAGATTAAAAAATACGCGGACAAGCCCGTTTTGCTCTGGGGACTACCGGAGCTTCCCTATAACGGCGGCAAGATCCGTCTCAACTCCGTTTGCGGCGTCAACCTCAACGCGAGCAACCTCGTCAAGAGCGGCATCACGGACTTCACCTATACCATCGGCAGCAGGATCGACGAAAACTGGGTGGATGCCATCCGCATGATCCGCGCGCTCAAGGAGAGCCACATCGGTATCCTCGGCTATCGCGCGCACGGGTTTTTCAACGTTGGTGTGGACGAGCTTGCGATGTATCACAAATTTGGCACCATCGTCGACCATTATGAGCTAAGCGAACTTTGGAACCAGCCCGCCCCCAAAGAACTGGTCGAAAAATATGCAGCCATGATGCACCGTGCGTTTGACACCGGCGCCGTCCCTGCCGAAAAGCAGGACAAGGTTGCCGAGCTTGCGGCGAAGTTTCGCGCCTTTGCGGAGGAGAAAAAGCTCAGCGCAATCGCCGTTCGCTGCTGGCCGGAGTTTGCCGCGGGCTATGGCATCGCGCCTTGCGCGGCGATGAGCGTCGTGCAGAGCGACGACCTGCTGCTGAGCTGCGAAGGTGATCTCGACTGCGCCATCACGATGATTGCCCACCGCGCGGCGGGCGCGGAAACGCCTTTTATGGCGGATCTTTCGCAGGTGAACCCCGAGGACAACAGCGCGCTGATGTGGCATTGCGGCGTCGCGCCCTGTAACCTCACCGACGGGGTTTGCAGCTGTACGCTGGACACCTATCACGCTGGCGGGCGCGGCGTGACCGCAGGCTTTGTGATGAAGAGCGGATCGATCAATATGGCGCGGCTCGACAGCATCAACGGACACTATCGCATGTTCAGTCGCAAGGGCGAAGCCGTGCCCATGCAAAAAGAGCTCACGGGTACCTATGCAAAGGTACGCTTTGAAGAGCCCATGCAGCGTGTGCTCGACACGGTCATCTACAGCGGGCTTGCGCACCATGTGTCTATGGTCTACGGCGATTATACGAAGCCGTTTTCCATATTTGCCCGTCTCAAGGGGCTGGAGGTGCTGTGAACACCATTGCGGCCCTGCGCCGCAACAATCCCGCTCTCACGATCCTGTCGCTCGGCGAAATGCCGGAGCACCGGCTCTATCGCAAGGTCGATATGGATACCTCCGCGTTTACCGAGGCCGCGGCTGCGATCATGCCTGAGGAAGCCAACGCCTATATTCCCCGCGATGAGGGCATGAGCCTCTCGCCCGCGGCACAGTCCATATCGCGGATTGTATTTGGCGAGTTACCCATACAAGCGGGCTGGAACTACGGCGGAAACACGCGCATGAACGGCATGGAGTGGCACAAGTCCAGCGAGGTGATCGTCGCCTGCACCGAGCTTGTGCTCCTACTGGGCGATTATGCGGATATCGAGCACGACAACTATGATTCGGCGCGTGCATTTGGGCTCTTTCTGCAAAAAGGCGAGGCGGTTGAGCTGTTTGCCGCGACGCTGCACCTTGCCCCGCTCCCCGTGTCCGGCGGGCGCTTCATCGCCGCTATCCTCCTGCCGGAGGGAACCAATCTGCCGCTCTGTGGCGGTATTGACGGCACGCTCCGCGCAGTCAACAAGTGGCTGCTTGTGCATCCGGACAATACGCGCGGCATCAAGCTCGGCGGCAAGGTTGGCATCCACGGCGAAAACATTCGACTCTTTGGCCTTGAAGAATGGCAGGCCTGATACTCCTGATTCGTCTAACAAACGCAAAGCGGCACGCAGAAATGCGAGCCGCTTTGTGTTTCATCCGTTTTCATAATCCTAAAACTTGATTGTGCATTAAGCCCAGGAGATGGAGCTTCCAATCTGTGGATCGCACCCATCAAATGATTTGAACGACGGTAGATATCTGATCCCCCCATGTTCACTTTCTACCGTTTTCATGTGCAAAAAGCTAGATTTCATGCGGTTTTATAAACCCCAAACTTTTCTATTGTTCAATACTGATTTTTCAAGGCCTCAATAATCTCATCAAACCTTTATTAATGCCACTTGCAAACTCGTTATGTTCAGTTGTTCCCAGATAATCCCTGATAATATTGGTTGTCAAATTGCACTGGCGTCTTGTAACTTATAAATATGGAGGAATTTAATAGTATTAAAACGAATTTTTATTTGTAATTACCTGCCGCGCTTTTGTAACAAAAAATCGCTGGTAAATTGCTATTATCAACCAAAATAACGAATCTTTATATGGTAATTTGAACGAATGCTTGGAAATGATTGCCTTGAATCTCATGAAAATACCAAAAATAGAATAGAGCGCTGGCGGTAGGGCTTCAATGCGTTCCTATAGCACAGCGCTGTATCATGAATAATAACGGCTATATCTGTTTTCGTCGGGTCTTGGGTGTATGATGCAACGATCACTTCGATCTCTTTCCGAAGTGTATTTTGAAGGAGTTTAATCCAAACTCGCATATGAAAATAAACTCAAAGCTCAATTAACTTCATTTCTATATGGAATAGAATCCGCAGCGCCGAAGCGCGTGATTGCGACAGCGCAAGCTTTGGATGCAATCTGCAGTGATTGCAAGGCATCAAATCCGTTTAAAATGCCATATAAATAGTACCCGGTAAACGTATCCCCTGCTGCGGTTGTGTCAACCGGCAAGACGTCCACCGCGGGCACTTTGAAATACCCTTCCTCTCCCGAGTAAATACATCCATCTGCGCCCAAGGTTAAGATCACATCGGTGTTCGGGTACATTTGGCGTAATCTTTTAGCTGCTTCTTGAGGATCCGTCTGCCCGCTAAGAGAAGTGCCCTCAATTTCATTGACAAACAACCACTTCACAAGATGTATAGGAAAATCTTTCACCTCACAAGAATATGGAGCAGCGTTGAATGCAATCCGCATAGCTTTGTGTGCGCTTTCTTGCATGATATACGGGACCAAGTTTGTTTCATTCTGCAATAATACAACATCGTTTTCCGAAAATTGACATAGGACTTCATCAATCAGATTTTCCGTTAACATTGCATTCGTTCCGGGAAATAATAAGATTGAGTTTTGACCATGATCGTTCACTTGAATAATCGCATGCCCGCAGGTGGCGTCTGTATCCTGAGTGTAATCAGTGTGAACACCACTTTCGGTAAGCTTGTTTCTCAGGAAGCTTCCTTCTTTTCCGACAAGGCCGACATGGTAAGTGCTCAGTCCTGATCTCGCGCATGCGATCGATTGATTTAGGCCTTTCCCGCCGCAATGGATGGCTCTACTGATGGCGGCCTTCGTTTCACCTGGCCGGAGAAACTCATCCAACCGGTATACAAAATCGATGTTCATCGATCCGAAGTTCACGATATGCACGTTTGTACCCTCCAAAATCAATATCCTCTAGAAATTTATTGATCAGAATTCAACACCTGAAACTAATATGATGTTGGCAAACGCCGTATCTTCACCTGTTCGAATAACTGCCGCTGCGACTTGCGACAGTTTCTTAAACTCTTCATGCGCGACATACTCGACTATAATACCATCGGAGAATCTGCGTATAATCTTTTCGTGCATCTCAGGCGATTGATCTCGGAGCTCTTCAGACAATATCACCTTTTCCACGCTGAGCTCGCTGAGTACCGCGTCGAGCGTATCCAGAAACCCCGGTATGCCGCGTTTGAGCGCAATGTCAATTCGCTTTGCGTTGTGAATCGGCAACCCGCAATCAGAAAGAACGAGCATATCTGTATGCCCCATTTTTGCAATCACTGATGAGATTTCGTAGTTAAGTAACATCCCTTTTTTCATTTTTTTGCCTCTCGAGTCTTTCAGCAAAATCAAATTTACTTTCCACTAAGGATTCTCTTGTTCTTCACATCATCCATGTAGACTGCGATTAAGATCACGATGCCTTTTGCAATATATTGGTAGTAACTATCCATCCCGAGCAAATTCAGCCCGTTATTGATAATTCCAATGATAAACGCGCCGATGATTGTTCCCGCAATTGCACCGATACCGCCCGCCATGGAGGTGCCGCCGAGCACAACTGCCGCGATCGCGTCCATTTCAGTTCCAATACCAACTGCCGGCTGCATTGAAGTATTCCGGCTGGTGATCACCAATCCCGCAAGCGCAGCGCAAGCACCGCATAGGGTATAGATAAACATCACGACACGCTTCGTGTTGATGCCAGCAAAAAGAGCGGCTTTTGTGTTCCCACCAATGGCGTAGATGTGCCTTCCCATTTTGGATCGCGCGAGGATGAGCCATATGATTATGATCACAACCACCATATAAATCACAGGAAGAGGGATCGGGCCGAGGCTACTGCCGCCAAAGTCGATGTACGTTTGGTTTTCAAGCCGGATGGTGCCCGCGCCAGTCGCAACGAAGACGATGCCTCGTAGGATACTCTGCATGGCATATGTGACGATGAACGGCGGAAGTTTGGTATTTGCGAGGATTAAGCCATTGAGTAGTCCCGAGATGACACCGGCCAAGATGCCGGCAATCGCGCAGACGATAAAGGAAAATCCGGCAAAGGAAAGATACGCGGAAACCATGCCGGACATTGCCATGACTGCGCCAGTGGAAAGGTCAATTCCGCCCGCAATGAGTACAACCGTCATAGCGCAAGCTATGATCATGTTCACCGAAACCTGGCGCGAAACATTTATGATATTATTAGGTTTCAAAAAGGCCGGTGCAGTGAGGGAAAGCACCACGATGAGTAGAAAGAGAAAGCCCAGTTGCCCACCAAAGTTGAATACCCAACGTTTGATGCGATGAAATGGCGAGGAGTTGTACTTGAGTTCCATTTGATTGTTGTCCATATCTCTCTCCAATTAAATATTTACCGCGAGCTTCATGATCGCTTCCTGTGTCAAATCCGGTTTCTCAAGAACCCCGGATACCCTGCCTTCGCGCATCACCAAGACGCGATCGCTGATATTAATCACTTCCGGCAGCTCCGAGGAAATCATGATGATCGCCATCCCCTGCTCCGCTAGAATATTCATCAGCTCATAGATTTCCGCTTTCGCGCCTACGTCAATTCCACGAGTTGGCTCGTCCATGATCAAGATCTCCGGATTTGCAGCCAACCACCTCGAAATCACAACTTTCTGTTGGTTTCCGCCAGATAGGTTTTGGATCTTTGTTTCATACGATGCTGCCTTTAGCGAAAGCTTGTTCGAGTATTCATCCACAATGCTTTTCTCTTTTGCCGCGTTGACGCGAACGCCGCGAATAAATGAATGCAATACTCTCAAAGTAAGGTTGTAAGAAACCGAACGCAGCGCAAACAGGCTTTCTTCTCTCCGATTTTCGGGAATATATCCAATTTTTCTGGCATAGGCCTCTGCGGGTCTCTTGATCTTGACTATTTGCCCCGCAACGGAAATATCGCCTGAAACGACTGAATCAAATCCGAGAATTGCCTTCATCACCTCCGTTCGCCCGGCGCCCACAAGCCCAGCAAACCCAAGGATCTCTCCGCGATGCACTTCAAAGCTGACGTCAAACACATGATGAGACGTCAGGTGATCGATCTGTAACGCGATTTCTCCGATTTCATGATGCGTCCGCGTATAATACTGCGTCATTTCGCGACCAACCATCATTCGAACAATTTCGTCGTTCGAGATATCTGCAATGTTCGCCGTGCCTACGGATTGTCCATCCCGAAGAACGACGACACGATCCGCGATGCGCGGCAATTCGGATAATCGATGCGAGATGTAAATGATGCCGATGCCTTTGTCTTTCAATAGTCTGATATTTTCAAACAACGCATCAATTTCATTTTCTGAAAGAGATGAAGTTGGTTCATCCATTACGATCATTTTTGCGTTGAAGGAAATTGCTTTAACAATCTCCACGATTTGCTGTTGTGCAATCGTGAGTCGATGGATTTTTTCTGAAGCATTGATTTTCAACCCCAGTCCGTCGATAAACTGCTGAGCATTTTCAAACATGCTCTTGTAATCGACAAAGCCGTTTTGCTGGGGTTCGCGGTTAAGAAATATGTTTTCAGCAACCGTCAGGTACGGCACCAACACCAATTCCTGGTGGATGATGCTCACCCCCTGTTGCCGTGCGTCTGAAACGGAATCAATATCAACCGATTTTCCATTGATCCAAATCTCACCATCATCTTTTGGGTGGATTCCACCCAGAACATTGATCAGTGTCGATTTCCCCGCGCCGTTTTCTCCAACGAGGGCAAGCACCTCTCCTGCGTTGAGCGCTAAGCTTACTCCACGAAGCGCATAGACGCCAGGAAATCGCTTGTGGATATTCTTCATTTCGAGTAAAACCTGATCCAAAGTCGTAATTCTCCTTTTCGCGACCCCGCGAGGATATGCCGCACGGGGTCGCGCATGATGAATGGTTGAGCTACCTTGGTTTTAAGACCAGTTTGTAAGATCAAACTGAGAAATGTTTTCCGTGCTGATGAGCCACATTTTCACGAGAGTTTCTTGCTCATATGTGTTGCCGCTCCAGATCGCATAGGCTGCGTTGAAGGATGCTTTTGCCATATCGATCGGAGAATAGACCATCGAGCCAGTCATATCGCCATCTGCGATCGATTGCTTTCCGGCCGGTGAACCATCAAAGCCGAACACCATCATGTCATTGTAGCCCAACTGCTTGCATGTACCTACGCAAGAGAGTGCCGTATTATCATTGAGGCAGACAAACGCCGTGATGGTCGGGTTCGCGGTCAGCAGGTCTTCTGTGTAAGATGCGATCGCGCTCAGATCCGTGCAGTCTTTTTCCACAATGGTTACGTCCGTACGACCTTTGTCTTTCAGCGCGTCTGCAAGCCCAACAAATCGATCGGTTATGACAGAGAGCTGTTTGTAATTCAAACCACCAATAATCGCATTGGGTTCAAGTTTGTCGGCAAGATATTCGCCAATACCATAGCCACCGGCATAACAGTCAGCAGTAATAAAGCAGCTGATCATGTTTCTGTCAGCCTCAACGACTTTGGAATCAGCATTGACGATTTTCACGCCAGCATCATATGCGGTTTTTAGCGCGCTTCCCAAAGCAGTGTAGTCCGCGGGTACGACGACGAGAACATCGATACCCTGTGCAACGAGGTCTTCGATCTGAGAAACCTGGTTGGACGCGGTCGCATTCGCATCGGTGACTGCAACTTTGCATCCTGCTGCTTCAGCAGCTGCCTTGAACGCATCTGCAAAAGCGACGGCCCAAGTTTCGGTTTGGTTGTGCATCGCCAACCCGACGAAGCACTGGTCATCTGCAGCAGGCGCGGCAGTCGCTTCCGCAACCGCTTCGGTGGCGGAAGCCTCGGCAGCTGTTGCCTCCGCAACCTCCTCGACGGCAGGCTTTGCCGCACATGCGGTCAAAGCAAGGATCATAGTAAGAACCAGAAGAACGGACAGTAGTTTTTTCATGTTCTTTTCTCCTCCGATTTTGTTTTTTCTCTAGCGATGAGCTCTATCGCTAAAAGGTACCTTTAATAAACCTCGGCAAACTCTCGTCTGTGCCGAAGGGCGTTTCATCATTCCATTTTCGTCAACGATTGAATCCTGTGCCGCGCTGCTTCAGCGAAGAAACCGACAAATCTCATCAAGCGCTTCGAATGTTTCCGCATACGTCCGTAAAATGAATGCATGCGGCATACCTTCATAGACCTTACAGTTCACTTTTATACCGGCCTTTTGCAGTTGATTCGCATAAATCAAACCATCGTCAACATAGACATCGCATTCAGCTAGAATAATCAGTGCTTCCGGTAATTCGATAAACTTGTCGGCTAAGATTGGGGACACTAGTGGATTCAATACTTCTTGCTCCGGATGGGAAAGATAATCTTGCATCAGAGGTGAATAATGGATTCCCGCATTGTTATCAACATTGCTAATAGGACCATATACCTTGACCGAATGTTTCTTTACGGTTCCAGAAAACTCAAGCGCCGGATAAATTAAAACTTGTTTCTCTATCCGAACATCTTTTCGTTCTCTCGCCAGCATAGTGATAGCCGCTACAAAGTTCCCGCCGCTGCTGTCTCCGCATAGTACAATGTGATTGGCATCGATCCCGAGTCGGTTCGATTCACAAGATATCCAGCGAACAGCCTGATAGCAATCTTCGAGTCCGCGCGGGTAACGATATTCCGGTGCCAACCGATACTCAATGCTAAACGCGACAATATTAGCGTTTGCAGCCAGATAAGCTGGAACAAATCGATGTGTCTCCACGCTACAGGTTTTAAATCCGCCTCCATGGATAAATATCAATGCAGTTTCATGCGATCTGTGGCCTTTTTTTTGAAATTTCTGAATGTTTACTTGATATCCATCGTCTGCTTGGAAAGATATGTTGCTGATATCCAACTGATCGTCTACCGAATAGGGTTGTGTGAGTTCGCGATAGAATGTTGCTTCCTGTGTCACGATCTCTGTTCGACTAGCAGGCTGAAAGTTCGTGAAAAAATCGGGAGAAAGGTCCACCTTTTCTTTCAGCGGTCCATATGAAAGTTTATAGATCGGCTCGAACTGATTCATGATATCCTCCAAATAAGACTGCAATACATCAAGCGATTCGGAATGATCTCCGTGAAAGATTATACGCGTATAAAACTATTTTATTAGACGGTATCTCTCAAGATCAGTTTGTAGTCAAGTTTTTCTTCACGCATAGGTATCCCATGCAAAATGTGGTTGATTAGCATCTTGGCCGCAGCAGCACCCATCTCGTATGCGGGTTGTTCTATTGTGGTGAGTGGTGGATAAAGGAATTTTGAGAAGTAGATGTTGTCCACGCCTATGATCCGAACGTCGTTCGGGATCTGTAACCCGGTTAGTCGAATTGCCTGCATGGCACCGGCTGCAATCAGATCGTTTCCGCAGACAATGCCGTCTAATTTCGTATTCCTCATGATTTCCAGAGCGCCCCGATAACCGGTTTCTGCGCTGTAATGTTCGCGATAGACGATTGATTCATCGAGCGGAAGACCGTTTTCTTCAAGCGCATGTAAATACCCGTTATAACGATCACTTTGGGATGTGCTCATCGCCGAGATAAACCCAACACGCTTGCAGCCCTTGCTTAGCAAAAGCTGAGTGGCTTCGTACACGGCAGCCATTGTGTCCGTATATACTTTCCCGATTGCACTACCTGCGGTGTTGACATCGCGATCAACAATAACCGTCGGGATATTCTTTGACAGATAATTTTCAAAAAAGCTAGTTCGGATGGCGCGCGTGAAAATCAACCCGTCGACCATTTTTGATTGAAGAAATGACACGCACTCTTGTTCACGCTCAGCTTTATTATCTGTGTTGCAAAAGACTACTGCAAACCCATTTTGGTTAGCTATATCTTCAATTCCTCGGGCGATTTCAGGAAAGAACGGGTTCGTGATATCGGGTAAAACAAAGCCGATCGTGCTCGTCTTCTTGACGCGTAAGCCCTTTGCAACCGTATTTGGTGAAAACTGATGCTCATCGATTATTTGGAGCACCTTATCGCGCGTTGCCTGGCTAATATGTTCGTCTCGCCCATTAATAATTTTCGAAACAGTCGCAGTAGAAACCTCTGCAAGTTCAGCGATCTGCTTCATTGTTATTGTCATGGCTATTCTCCCTTAGGTAATCGATTACTTTAATATTTTTAAATCCAACCCGTTCGGATTGGACGTAAGGTAATCGTTTACCTTGATTTATGAATATTCTACATCTTGCAAATGGTATTGTCAATATATCTGATAGAATAATTATTTGATTTTTACCGTAATCATGAAGAATGGAACCACTTCACATTCATGATGATTGCATTGATGTAAGCGCACGTTTCTGTGGCCGTCCTGAAGATGTTCCGTTGCTTTCTCCGGTACCGCTTGACCAAATCTTTGATCTGTGTGATTTCAAATCCGAGTTCTTTTGCTATTTCTCGCTGCGTATATCCGCTGTTTGCAGTTCCAGTACCTTGCTGATGATTCTCGCGCCATATTGTTTTCCCATACAAAAACCTCCCGCCGTAGTGATTTTATCCTACGACAGGAGGTGCTTTTTCTCAATGTCCGTTTTCCGGGGTTCAGTTCAAACCGATGGGCTCTTTGTTTTTGCGTTGAATATAAGGGCTCGAAGCTGTGTTTAGAAACCGCCGCAGTGTTGGCGTTTTTATCGGTCGGGAAGCGCCGCCGAGCTGTGCGCAAGTAGACCGAAGGAGAAGTGGAGCGCCCCTCGATGCCACTATAGTATCCCACCGAAGTAGATACAATTTAGGCGGGGTTTTTCTTTGCCCTAAAACACAAAACCGCACTATTTGTGGTATTTCTTGATGGTTGCATTTTTGTAAAAGATTTTGCGGACACTCTTCCAGTGCTGAGAAAATTTTGGGGAGTATTTTTTGTTCGAAAACGGAACCCCCTAGGGGAAGCGTTTCAGAGTATCAAACAAGTATCATATGAATAAAGCACTCGGATAGCATTTGCTGAATTTCAAGAATGAAAACGCTTGTTGCATGTGTTGACTTTACACATTTATCAATTTAGTATGTAGTTGTAACTTTAAGTCGCTATGTTTTTTTAAACTCCATTTCAAAGCTATATCTGAAGAAGCAATATCTTCCATGATTCGTTTCATACTATACTCGCTTTGCCTCGCTTCAACATCATTTCCAAGCGAGGAAACCCTTGGGTGATTGGGATTTATCACAACCAATTTGAGTTGTAGAAGAGGAGCTATCTCATGAAAAAGATACTGCCAGCATTGCTCGCCCTGCTGTTTCTCTCTTCCTCGGTGGCATGTGGCGCACCAGTTTCGACAACACAATTGCCAACGTCTACGCCAACAGAAACGGTGGCGGCAGACATTGTGACCTTTGCCGACCCCGGACTTGAGCGGATAGTCCGTAGTGCAATGGGTAAACCCAGCGGTGATATTACGGTTATAGAAGCGCAAACTGTGACAAGCTTGAACCTCGCTTACGCTGAGTGGCAGAAATACATTTCGGAACAAGAACCGATCAGCAGTATCGCCGGATTGGAAAACTTTACAAGCCTCGAAAGCCTTGATTTATCCGGCAACGCAATCACCGATCTTGCACCTCTATCATCTCTGACCGGCTTGAAAGCATTGATCCTCACGGGTTGCGCGGCTAAAGACTATACTCCGCTTGCCAATCTGACTAATCTACGAGTTTTGATTCTGGATCAGTCCACAATATCAGACCCTGCGCCGCTTTTAGCGCTTTCCAATCTGAATTGTCTCTACCTTTCGGGTAGCCAGATTCGGAACTACATACCGCTCGCGGATCTACGCGCATCCCTCGAGCTCGCTGACTTCGATGTGCCCTCCAACCTTGCCGAGATTGGTTTTACCTTCAACGATGGGGAAAAACTTGCGTTATTTCAAACCGAAAAATATGACATCCGCATGAATCATGCCGAGTGGGGCGCTCCGCCACAGCAAGATTGGCAGAACTGCATCCGAGTGGTTACTGGATCAGAAAGCGGCTATAAGAATGCGATCGGTTTCTATCCCGTGCATAACGCTTATGTGGTATGGATGTTTAATCCAACCACACAGCAAGATTATACCTATGTCTACGATGTTGCGGCAAACAGCTTCAACTGTGATCGTGCAAATATGGAGGCAATTGTGCGGGATGCGTTTGACGATGTGAATGATAAAGATGTACTGCTTACCCCCTTTGTATTCTTTGACAATATGATTCAGGAAGCGTTGGGAATTCCTATCGATGTTCTATATAGCATGCCCTATGATGAAAATATGGTGTTGCAATCCAAGTATGTAGCGCTCGGATTTGAATTCCTCGATTATAAGGGTACTTATGCATATCTGGAGAACGGCTCGGAAATATATATACACAAACCGCAATGGGATAAAGATATACCCGCCGAGAATACGCTTGATTGGAGCATGTCGTTTTTTGACTCCAATGTAAAGGGCTACCAGACGCTGGTTTTGTATTTTGCAGACAAAGATGCTTATTACATTTCAATGACAAAAGACGGCGCTGAGGTAAGATTTGACTATTACCCTGCCACAAACAAGTTTGAATATGACCCGCAAAATATTGATCCCTTTCGTTCGGCATTTAACGAAGCCTTTGATACGCAAGGCGATGATTTTATGAATGTGCCAATGAATATTTTCAAAGAAAACATACAAGAGCGCTTTGGCATGAGTATTGAAGAACTGTATGCCCTGTCCGACAACTAAATGATTGAAACATGCCGATTATCCAGTTCCTGATGAATAGAAACAGCACCGATCGCTGTGATTACAATTTCGAAAAAAAGCAACACCTTACGCCGGGGTGATGTAATCGCTTCGACCGGTTTCGAGGCATTCGGCTCAGTAGAATTCTTCCAATTCCTACGTATCGAATAAGCCTCTTGTCCCGGAATTTTACGCGTTTCCGGCCGCTTGTCGTTAAGAACCGCCTGCTTCATTTCTCGTTCGGTAATGAGAGCATCGCCTCCTGCCTACGCAGATTCCTTTCTGCACACAAAATTATGCGATGATGATATCCGCGCCGGGGAACATGGTTCGAAGATCATATTCCAAAGTCGTATCTTCTAAATATATCTTTTTAAGAGGCAGCTCATCCAGAGCGGAAACATCCGTAACAGCCGTCCATCTAAGATCCAGCTCTTCCAATTGCTCGCAGTTTTGAAGCGGCGATAAATCGTAGAAATTGGTATTGCCGGAAAGCGACAAGGATTTTAGATGAACAAGCTTAGACAACGCTTGGATATCCTCTATATTGTTGTCTGTAAGATTGAGTTCCTCCAAGTTGGTCAACTTGGAGAGACTCTCTATGTCATCGATCGAATTACTTTTTAAATTAAGCTCCCTTAACCCGGTAAGTTTTGAGAGCGTTCGAAAATTCGAGTCCGACATATACAACCCCTCAAGACTCAGTGCTCTTAAGTTGTCAAGATTCTTCAACGGTGTTAGAGAGCCAATCTCAACATCGCTATATTCAAGCGAAATATCCTCCAGCTCTGTTAGGTTTCGAAGAAAGCTTAAGTTTTCAAGTGGCGATTGTAAGCCATCGCTCCACCCTAGCGAGTCTGCGCCGAAGTGAACCAAGCCTGTTAACGGCTCTATATTCTTCATGTCCTGATCGTCTAAAATACAGCGACTTAAATAAAGACTTTTCAACTGCGTGAGCGCAGAAACAGGCGCAATATCTTCAACGCTATCTTCCCCTAAGCTCAAAAAAGTCATGTTCGGAAGCTGATAAAGAAAGTCAATATTTGACAGCCCTGTCCAGTAGAGGCCTAAGTGTTGCAGACTTGATAATTCAGCCAGATGTTCGGTTCCATCCAACGTGCTGCAATAAATGTCCAAAAGATCAAGATGATCAAATCCCAACAGGTCCTTAACATTTACGCCCTGTTGACACCAAATATAAACCTCTTGCAGCGGCACTTCACGTGAGAGATCGGCAAATGAGAAACCTTCACAACCATGCACCCTCAGATTCTTTAGGTTCATGCAATTGTTTAAGCTTTCGATGTCTTGAACAGAAATGGAAAGAAGGTTCAACGACTCAAGATTAGGGAAGTATTTCAAATCCTGCAAGGACATGGTTCTGGTCTCTTGTTGTGGATGATAAGGATCAGATCCAAAGTAAGAATTGTCATGTCCATCTATTTTTCCGATATCTTTTACATCGCCATATCCTTCCCAAAAGGCACGATCATTGATCACAATGGTGTCTCCAAGAATCGTTAATGTATTTACCGATGCGAATTCTTCAGGACTGATTTCCTGATTTGCGTTCTTCCCCAGTGCTTTACGAATGCCATCCTCCAGAAACGAATCGTGCCATATGATCGCACCTGGTTCAGAATCAAGCTGCTCCTGCGTATCACCCAGCGGCTCCAAAGTCACGGTAGCCGCGCCGTCAAGAGTACGGCTAACAAACCTTATCCCAACAAACCTTATCCCTACAAACAACAATCCAACCATCATCAATGACAGCAGCGTTATGACAATCGGAGAACGCAGCAAAGGTTTTTTCCCATATTCGGATTGAGTCTTTTGGGAACGATTTCTTTTGCCAGTGACGTCCCGCTCATCGAAGTCGGCTGTATTTGCTTCATCGCGCAGTGCGCCACAGACATAACATCGACTATGATTCGCTTCATTTCTTGTTTCACAGTTCTTGCAGATCCAATTCATATACATCACCCAGCATTTCAATAGTTCTAACGAAACACTTGTTCGGCTCATTTGATCCCGCTAAATAGTAACCAGTATAGCAACCAGGAGAAGCATCGTCATGAGGCAAGCAATTAGGCGTAATGCAAGCTTCATACACGGCGCTCTCTTCTGATCGCACGAAACGCTACTTCGTGTTTCACCATCTATCAGTGTAATCCTTCCGGTATTCAGTAATCAACAAAATATTCCGTTCTTATGCGGCGAACAGTACGCTTCTTAGATGATTAAAGTTCGGTGGTTTTCTTTACCAAGAAACGCTAAACGCCCTGAATCGGGCGTTTTAGAGCAGGTGTGTTTCTATGAGAAGAATCGTTGATACACAAACATTTCTCAAAAATCCATTGAGAGCGATTGAAAGCCGGTTAAGCGGAACCCGCGAGGCTGATTTTCAAAGTATCGAACATCACAGTTAATTTGGGATAAACGAAGTTCCCATGCTGACAAAACATGCGTGAACAAAGAATCATCCGTATGGTAATTATGCTCAGGTGACGCTGCCTTATTCCTCCGTCAACGTTACGTGGTTGTCCGTCGCGTTCATCGCATTCTCGAAGAAAAGAATCTCGCCGGTAAAGACGTTGTTTCTTAAAATTGCTTCAACGGAGTTGTTCGTTGCGTTGTTTCCAAATCCTCCCACGATGAACAGCGAAATCGCCGCGCCTTTGACGATATTACCCTCGACGACTACCGATTTGAGGTAATTCCCGTCCGCTATCGCCGTAGTGGTCAAATGGTTGTTATAAATGCCGGTTTCTCCGCCAAAGAGCGTGATACCGCCATACGAGGCCTGCAAGTTCTTCTGCGGATCCTTATCCCAACTCTCCTGAAAACAACCGATATAGGAAATCCTGTTGTTTTTAATCAATAACCCGTCAACATACGATGCATTCGTAAATTGATCTTCATTGAAGTTTTGCCCTGCGGTGACGCGTATGGCGGATGGTGTTCCCTGCGTGCTGACAATTTGTATGTCATTGTTTTCAATCGTCAAATTGGTCAACCAGTTGTTTTGAGCGGGTGGCTCGTTCGGATCAGAGCTAACAGCGCTGGCGCTGATATTGATTGCCGGGCCCGCATCATATGATTGAAATACGTTATGAGAGATCGTTAGGTTTTCGAAGCGATTCCGTTCACCGGCGCGTGCATTGTAATATTGGTTGCCGTTATAGACTTGACCTTCTATGCTTGCAAAGCCGGTATCATGCGATTCGAATCGATTGAAATCAATCTGCAGGTTCTTGATCGAATTGTCGCTGTTACCCATGTTGCCGCTTCCAAGCAACATCCCTCTGGCTTTGTTCGCAATGACGGTGTTCCCACGAAAAAGAATATTCTCCAGGCTGCAATCGTCGGAGTAGATGTATTTGCTCGGATCGTCGAATGGTGGGCCGTCATACGCGTTATTGCAATCCGTAGCAAGCATGTGTACCGCTGAAATCGCGTTTCCGGATGTGTTGGGAAGATTGATTCGGTTCGCACAGATATTGAAATCACGGAACACAACGCCATCGTTATTCTGGTCGTTCATTGCTCCGGTACCCATGATCCATATCCCTATTTCATAGGATATGTCGTTTCCCGAAATGATGACGCCGGACACGGAGAAATCCGAACAATCCGATTTCGCGGTCAACCGGGTCGTGGTTCCGTCTGCATTGAGCATGACCTTTTTTTCAGTCTGTTCAAACGTCCAAATCCCGATAATCTGGATTGCCGCGGCTTCGCCGCGTTGCTCGTTTTCTTTCTGTTTCAGCTCGCAGTTTACAATCGATATGTTTTCAATGTTTTTTGCGAGCTGATAATCGAGCGTGTGCGCAACGGCGGGACAAAGCGAGACTGCGCGGTGACAGTCTTTGAACCGCAGAGAGGCGAACGTGATGTTGCTCGACCAGCAGAAGAAGGCGGAAGCGTCCGTCTCCGGCGCTGAAATGGTAATATCCGGTATTGCGTCGCCATCGATGTCCCCATTGATCAGGATATTATCAAACAGTACAAGAGGCGACTGACGCAAGTCATACTCGAGCCTGTCGTTTCTTAAGTTCAGCGTGATCGTGCTGTTCATCAGTTCAGGGGCAAACTGAATCGTTCGCAGCCTTCCGTTTTGCGTATGATTCGCAGCGTTTACGGCTTCCCTCAGCGAGATTTTGCCGTCTCTTCCGGGATCGTTTTGGAGTGCGGCGATGCCGGATGTATTGCCGTCCACAACGTCGTCAATACCGCTCACGGTGATCGTATCCTCCGCCAATCCTATGGGCAGATCTGGAGACAGTCTGGCAAACGATGACGTAGATACAAGTCCCTTAGAAACAGCAACCGTTGTTTCCGCCGAATCTTTATAACCGTTTATTTTTAACTGAACGTTGTATTCGCCTGCGGGCATCGAGACCAAGCACGGGGTTACATTCTTAAATTCGCCATCAATCCAAACCTCCGCGCCGGAAGGCTGGGATTCGAGGCGGATTCCTCCGTTCGTTCCCGTCAGTATCTGCGCTGATGTCAGCGGCAGGAGGTTATCGTCCGTGACGATTGCCTTCACTGACGCTGCATTCCCCGACAGCGTCCCGCTCGCTGTGATTTGCTTGGAGTCGCCCACCCCGGCCGAACAGGAAAGCATGTTATCCTGATCGTCGTATTGCACAAGAAACAGATGAATTTGATCTTCCGAAACCCCCTCCGGGACGGGGATGCTGCATGCGATTTCGCTCCCCGCTTCCGGAATTCCGGCTAACTCGACCGAACCGGACGTAAAAACAGGATTTGCCGTATTAATAATTGCCGCGGATGAACCCGCATCGCTTTTATCATATAAGGATACCTCCACAATGTTCTCCGACTCGGCTATTCCATAGGACATTGGAACCACGTCCGCTCTCTTGGCAGACGAATAATTCTCTGTGAGCGAATACCTTCCTCCGATCAGCATGATGAGTTCTCCGCTTTCGCTTGTGATTTGTCTGCCAGAAAGCACGTCCGAGTGAAGAGAGATTTCGGAGCGATAACTCTCCTTTTGCGCAAGCAAATCCAGCTGGTTTAAAAAGAGTATTTCATCGCCGGAAGTATAGTTTTTGCTATGGTCATGATCGAGAATCACCAGAATCAAAAAGCGATCATTCCATTCCGTATTGACGCCTAACCGCTCTTGCGGTTTGATGATATCCGCCGAAAATGCATAGGTGGCAAAATCAGTGGACGCTTCCGTTGCATCTGTCGGCTCCGGTGTTTTGCTTGATGTAACTGTTTTATTGTGTGCACAGGAAATAAAAAGAATTACCACAATGATCAAAAAAAGCAAAGCGAAAAGGCGTCTTGTGAACTTCATAAGTTTCACTCCTTTGCAGTTCAAGATGATATTGAAGTATGTGTTTACTAATTTTTATTGTAATCCCGAAAAGTTATGGTATCAATATGATGTTTCTCTATCTATCGAGAATTTTCGCTTTGTTTCGGGCATTTTTTCTCAATATTTCACGCTTTTGTACTGCAAAACAGTTGCCTTGTCTTCCGCCCGACCTTCTACTGAGTGCTGTGTTTCCTTCGCGTTAAACCGTCGCCCTTTCCTCCGCCACATTCCTCAATCACTCATCAAAATTCAGTAGTAGTCCATTCGCCTGTTCCTGCATCCGAATGAACTCCTGCATCTTCTGACGGCGCTGTTTGCGCTCACGAGAGCCGACTCAGCCAACGATTTCACTGTAACTACTGCGGTTGTTTTAGACATGGTATCCCGCCAAAGCAGATGCTTTTTCGGCGCGTTTTTTCTTTGCCCCAAAATGCAAGAAACGCCCTAGTTCTGGCGTTTCTTGACTCGTGCGTTTCTAGTGAGAAATTCGCGAGCGCTCTTTCAGCGCTTAAAAATCATTTTGAGACGGTTTCTCGTCCAAGAATTGGAAAGCCCTATAAGGTGTTTCAGAGTCTAGCCTTTTTCTTCCCATCATTGTAGCGGACCCAATTCTGAGGGGCAAGACATAACCATAGCAACTTTCATACGGATTGGTATCGCCTTAATTGAAGCAAGCATAAACACCAGCCAATATTAAAGCGCCTGATTCCGGTTCAAAGGTAACGCTATATTTGATATTTTCACCATTATCCGATATTTCACATAACAGTTGATTCACAGCCGAAGAATTACTATTAATTAGATCTACAGATGATTTAGCTGCTTTTTCACCATATAATTCAATAAGTCTAGGAACAGCTGAGAAATATGAGTAGAATTCAAACAGCATTGGTTTATCCATAAAATTACTAATTTGATCCACTATGGAATTTGCATTGTTTTTCATGCCAAGATCAGTTATAGTCGAATCTGCTCGTTCCCAAAAATCATAATTTATAAAACCCAAACCAATACCACTTCCACGATTCTGTTGGTAAAAATAAAGTGGAATTAGAACATCTTTGATAACCCGCTCTGTACTGTCTCTACTATCAAATCCTACCTCTAAAACTAAATTCCCATTTTCCTCTCTGTAGCTAAGTAACCAACCTTGAACCACAACTTCTCTAAAAGTACTGTTACAATCATAATTAACAACGCCTAGATTATATATTTTGTCTTCGCGTGCACCAACGCAAAACAGCTTGTTTTTCATGTTGTCGTAAGTATATTCACCAGTTTTTTTGATAAAGTCCTGTTTTTGCTGATCCGAGACAGATTTGAAAACTGGCGTGCTTGTTGGTATCAGGCCGGGAGCAGGCGACGGTGTCGCGGTTGGGGTTGCCGTCGACGTCGGTTCCGCAGTTGTGGCAAGCACAACCATGCTGCCCGGCGCACAAGCAACGGAAAGCAATGTAGCAACTATGATAAGCGTCGTCATATGGCAAGCAATTAGGCGTGAGGTGAGCTTCATAAGTGCCTCTCCTTTGTTATTACGCAAAACGAAATTCCGCGTCCAACTACTTCTCAGTGTAATCCTCCCGGCATTCAGTAATCAACAAAATATTCCATTCTTAAGTGGCAAACAGTGCGCTTCTTAGATGATTAAAGTTCGGTGGTTTTCTTTGCCCTGAAACGCAAAAACGGCAAACTGAGGTGTCAGCCCGCTTCTGGACAGACGCATTGTTTTTTGCGGTATTTACTTGAAAGTTCGCATACACGGCGGCAAAGCGCAGGCATCTCGAAGAAATGACCTTGCTTGAAAACGCAGAATCATTCCTGTGATTCCGCCTCTGATCGATCGCATTATTCTTGATGTATTGTAATTCGGACAAATTTGTGGTAATACAGTTTTGTCAACATCGGCATCGGTCAAGACGGAGTTTCTTTCAATTGAATCCCGAGGTGAACCAACCGTATACTTTTCCTAAGGACACAAGTCCCATTTCACTTCTCAAATCTTTCAAATCAATCTAGGGGGTAATTGCATGTCTAAGGGAAACACGAAGGCAACTGTGCAGCGAATCGGTCGTAGCTTAAGCGGAATGGTAATGCCCAACATTGGCGCATTTGTTGCGTGGGGTTTGATCACCGCATTGTTCATCGGCACCGGCTGGCTGCCCAACGAAAAACTCGCGTCACTTGTCGGCCCGATGCTGACCTATCTGCTGCCCCTGCTGGTGGCTTACACCGCAGGTAAAAACATCGCGGGACCCCGTGGTGCTGTCATTGCGACGATCGCAAGCATCGGCATCATCGTTGGTTCCGATATTCCCATGTTCCTCGGCGTCATGATTTTTGCGCCGCTCTCTGCATGGATCATCAAAATGTTTGACAAGCTCATCGATGGCAAAGTCAAAGCCGGCTTTGAAATGCTGGTGGACAACTTCTCGCTCGGCATCATCGGCACCTTACTCGCAATCGTAGGGTACTACCTCGTAGGTCCGTTCATTTCGGCAATCACGGCGGTCCTTACGTCCGGCGCAACCTGGATTTACAATGCAAAACTATTGCCGCTGATCTCGATCTTTGTCGAGCCCGCGAAAGTGCTCTTCCTCAACAACGCGATCAACCACGGCATCATGGGGCCGATCGGTATCCAGCAGGCTGCGGAGACCGGCAAGTCCATCATGTTCCTGATCGAAACAAACCCCGGCCCCGGCATGGGCATCATCCTCGCGTACTGGCTCTTCGGTAAAGGTCAGAGCAAGAGCTTAGCCCCCGGAGCCGCAGTCATCCACTTCCTCGGCGGTATTCACGAGATCTACTTCCCCTATGTGCTGATGAGCCCCATCCTGGTTCTTGCGGTCATCGCAGGCGGCGCGACGGGCGTGCTGACAAACGTCATCACTGGCGCAGGCCTCGTTGCAACGCCTTCACCGGGCAGCATCTTCGCACTGCTGGCAATGGCACCCAGAGGAGACACCCTTCTCGTCGCGCTGAGTGTACTCACATCCTGTGCGGTCTCCTTCCTGGTCGGCTCGATCTTTGTCAAGCGCAGCGCCAACCGCCAGCTGCAGAACGACGATCTAGCTTATGCACAGCAGCAGATATCCTCCATGAAGATGGAGAGCAAGGGCACTGTGAAAGCCCTCGACAAGAAAATCGTCTTCGCCTGCGATGCGGGCATGGGCTCCTCCGCGATGGGCGCAACTACCCTTCGCAAGCAGTTCAACAAGGCGGGCTACGATGTAAAAGTGCAGCATAGCTCGATTGAAGAAATTCCTGCGGACGCACAGTATGTGCTCACACAGAGTTCCCTTGCGGATCGCGCACGCGCCAAAGCGCCGAACGCGAAGATCTTCACCATCGACAACTTCATGAATGCGAAAGAATACGATACAATCATCGCAGAGCTCACGAAATAACGTCCATTGTACCTCCGACTCAGGCAGGAGGGAGCGCCATACATCTGGCGCTCTCTCCTCAGCCATATCAACCATGGAGGGAATACGCATGCTTACCACACGACAGTATGAGATATTGGCCTATGTGCTGCAAGGCACGGGATTTGTTACCATGTCCTCCATCGCATCCCGGTTCCGGCTCAGCACGCGCACGGTTCAAAGGGAGTTGGACACGATCGCCGGGTATCTCGAAGGAGACAAAATCCTCATCGAGAAGAAGACCGGCTATGGTGTGCGATTCTGCGGAGACGAAGAGGCGAGAGTGCGTCTGTTTTCCGGCATGCGCGGGCTCAACCGCTTGCGACCGGTGTTTTCGCAAAATGAGCGCGTGTTTGCGGTGTTGCTGGCGCTCCTAACCTCAAATGAGCCGCGCAAGATCTATACCTTTACGCGCGAGCTTGGAGTCACGGAAACAACCGTGGGTCAAGACCTCAACCTCTGTGAGAAGTGGCTCAAGGACAACGGCATCGAACTGGTGCGCAGGCCCGGCGTCGGTGTTTATGTCCAGGCGGACGAATGGCAGCGCAGGCAGGCGATGGTTCGGCTTTACTACAATATTCAAGACGAAACCACGGGCAACAGCACAGAGCGCCTGCCGAACGCGATGGATGTGCGGCGGCTGTTCGATCCGGATAAGATCGCACAGATCGATGCACTTCTCGACCAAGTCAGCCAGCTTGACGGATTGATTCAAAACGACCGCAGCCGTGGCGCGATTGTCGTACACCTATACATGATCCTCCTGCGCGTGTGTCAGGGTGCGGGCATCATCAGCGAATCCGCAGCCTTACGAGATGACGACGACGCGGCAAAACGCCTCGCGGATGCACTCATCGGCGCGCTGGAGGAGCGTTTCATGCTCCGTATCCCCGAAGGAGAGCGCGCCTATCTCGCAACGCTGATGCACACGGCAAAGGGTCTCGGCGGAATATCGGACGAAGAGGCGGAGGCGCGCGCGCAGCGCATCGCCGAGCGAATGATTTGCATGGCGGAGGCGCGCACGGGAGCCATGATCGACCCCGGCGGTGGATTCACCGATGCGCTCAAAAAACACTTGGTGCCGACGTTGACACGACTTTCTCTGGGAATGGAGATTCGCAACCCGATCCTGGAGGACGTGAAACTGCACTATCAGGAGCTCTACCTTCTCGCAAAGGAGTGCAGCACAGCCATCGAAGAAGAGCTCGGCGTTCCCGTGCCGGATCAAGAGCTTGGGTATCTCGCGGTGCACCTTGGCGTTGCGCTGGAGGACAGCCGCAGCTACTATTCCCGCCGCTGCCGTGCGGTGGTCTGTTGCCCCAGCGGCATGGTCACGGCGCAGCTTCTCGCGCTGCGCGTCAACCGCGAGTTCCCTGATATCGAAACTGCGGATATCGTCTCCACCTCAAACCTCGATTTTGATCAGTTTGCGCAGAACAACGTGGAAATGATCATCTCCACCGTGCCGCTGACCTGTAAAAACATCCCCTGTGTGCAGGTCTCCCCGTTTCTGACCGATGCGGAGAAGGATGCCATCTGGCAGGTGCTCAAGCGCTGCAAGAGCGAGCCGCACACACAGCAGGCGCATGCATCGCTCGCCGACCTTGCGACCACGCTCGCGCGCACGCGAAACGTGATCGACACGATTCTTCAAGTGCTCTCCAATCTCTTTGTCGAGCCGAACGCGGCCTATGATTTCATGGATCAGGTGATCGAGAGCGTCGCTTTGCGAACAGCCGCCACGGACGAAGCCGTCGCAGTGGTGCGCAACGATCTGGTCGAGCGGGAGCGCTTCGGCAGCACAATCACGGCGGATGCGCGCACGATGCTGCTGCACTGCCGCACACAGGGTGTGGATCGCGTCTGGTTCGGTATCATCCGTCCGCAGGCATTGCGTTATTCCTATCGTGGCGTGGAGATTGCGCCCGATACCATACTCGTCATGCTAGCGCCCATCAGCGCCAGCAAGCAAACGCTTGGCACTCTGGGTTCGCTCTCTCGCGAGATCGTTGAGAGCGAATCGTTCCTCGAAACACTGCGCGTCGCGGATCAAGCACGTTGTTATGCGGCGATCGAGCGCGTGCTGAACAACTACTATAACGAAATCTCGCGGCAGTAGGCTTTTTTCGCCGCTTGATACTCGGTTTTTATATGCGAAATCTCGCGGTAGTAGGCTTTTTTCGCCGCTTGAACCCTAGTTTTATATAACGAAATCTCGCGGCAGTAGGCTTTTTTCGCCGCCTGAAACCTAGTTTTTTATAACTGGAATAGAAGGAGAACAACATGACCCGCTCAACCAACCATACCCCAGCCTGCTTTTCCTGCCTGCGACCGGAGGATGTCCGCACGGGACTTTCCGCCCCGGACAAGACCCATGCAATCCGCATGGCGGGCGAACAACTCGTCGAACGCGGCAGCGTAGAAGCATCCTATATCGACGCAATGCTCGCGCGCGAAGAGGTCGTCACCACCTATATCGGCGAAGGTGTCGCAATTCCGCACGGCATCGGGGCCGCGAAACAGTTCATCAAGAAGACCGGACTTGTGGTGTTGCAGTTCCCGGATGGTGTCCCGTTCGGCGACGAGAAGGCATATCTCGTGGTCGGCATCGCGGGGTTGGAAGAGGAGCACCTGCCCATCCTGCAAGCACTCGCGACCATTATGCTTGACGAGGAGCGGATCGAGGCGATCAAGCATTCGACCGACCCGGCATTCATCTATGAAAGCCTGCTCAACGGCGGGTTCGAGGACTGATTGCCTAAAGATAGCACCCAACGGAAGGAACGCACCCCATGATCATCACCGTAACGCTTAACCCCGCGCTCGATCGCTCGCTGCGCGTTCCGCAGTTTTCAGCGGACGCGGTCAACCGCGCGACGGATTCAAGGCTGGATCCCGGCGGCAAAGGGATCAATGTCAGCAAGGTGCTCCATGCCATGGGCATGGACTCTCTCGCCACCGGCTTTCTCGGCGGCAACGCGGGCAGCGCAATCTCATCCGCGCTCGACACGCTCGGACTCCGGCATGACTTTGTCCGCGTCCCGGGCGAAACGCGCACAAACCTGAAGATCTTCGATCCTGTGCGCAAGACGTATACCGACATCAACGAGCCGGGCGACCTCGTCTCTGTGGGGGATCTTGCAACGCTTGAAGAAAAGCTGCTCACGCTTGCAAAGCCGGGCGACCTTGTGCTCTTTGCGGGCAGCGCACCGCAAGGTGTTGCGGAAAACACGACCGCAGGCTGGGCGAGAATGCTCTCCGCGCGCGGCGTTCTCGTCGCCGCGGATCAAGACGGCGGGCAGCTGAAGGCCATGCTCGCGGCAAAACCGTATCTGATCAAGCCGAACGAGATCGAGCTGAAAACGCTCTTCTCCCTTCCCGACGCGGAACTCCCCACACTTGTTCAGGCAGCCCGGCGCCTCGTCAAGGACGGCATCGCGCACGTCGTAATCTCCCTCGGTGCGCGCGGCGCGCTGTTTGCGGACGAGCAGGGCGTACTCCTTGCGGATGGCGTTTGCGTCGACGCCGTTAGCACGGTTGGCGCAGGGGACGCGCTCACCGCCGCACTTTTGTTTGCCGCAGAGCGCAAACTCTCGCGCGAAGAAACGGCAAAGCTCGCCATCGCCACGGCCACGGCAAAGGTCACCTGCCCCGGCAGCAGCCCGCCGAGTATGGAGTTGATTGAGCGATATCTGGGCGCGATTCACATTTCAGCCAACCTGTAAGGAGAAACAAACATGAAAACAAAAGCCGTACGCCTCTATGGCGCCAAGGATTTAAGGCTTGAAGAATTCGACCTGCCGGAGATTCGGGACGACGAAATCCTCGTTGAGGTCATTTCGGACAGCGTGTGTATGTCCACTTATAAATGCGCCATACTGGGGCAGGAGCACAAGCGTGTCCCGCCGGATGTGGCACACAACCCGACCATCATGGGACATGAAATGGCGGGCAACATCGTCAAGATCGGAAAGATGTATGCGGGTCAGTTTCGCGAAGGCGCAAAGTTCACCCTCCAACCCGCGCTGAACTACAAAGGAACGATGTGGTCGCCGGGGTATTCCTACCGGTATTTCGGCGGAAACGCGACCTACTGCATCATCCCGCCGGAGGTCATGGAGCTCGGGTGCTTCCTCGAATATGACGGTCGTGCATACTTTGAAGCGTCCCTTGCGGAACCCATGAGCTGTTGCATCGGCGCATTCCATGCGGCGTATCACACGCACATGGGCGATTATCAGCATAGGATGGGTATTGTAGAGGGCGGCTCGCTCGCCATCGTCGCAGGCGCGGGTCCGATGGGTCTCGGCGCGTTGGACTATGCCATCAGCTGCGACAGGCGTCCCGCCCGCGTGGTGGTGACGGATATCGATCCGGCGCGGCTCAAGCGGGGCGAAGAAATCTTCCGCGACAAAGCCGCGCGAAATAACGTCTCGATCGATTTTATCGATACATCAACGATGGAACATCCGGTTGCTCAGCTTCGTGCACTTGTTGACGGCAAGGGTTTTGACGACGTGTTCGTCTTCGCGCCGGTTGCGGCTGCCTTTGAACTCGGCAACCAGATTCTTGGGCGCGACGGGTGCCTGAATTTCTTTTCGGGCCCCACGGACACGAGCTTTGGCGCGCGCGTCAACCTCTATGACGTACACTACAACTCCACGCACCTGATGGGCACCACCGGCGGCAACACGGACGATCTGATCGAGTCCCTCCGGCTAACCGAAGCAGGCCGCATCGAACCCGCGGTCATGATCACGCACGTCGGCGGCCTCGACTCCGCCGCGGAGACGATTTTGAATCTTCCGCACATTCCGGGCGGGAAGAAGCTCGTCTACAACCACATCTCCATGCCGATGACCGCATTGACCGACTTCGCCAAGCTCGGCGAGAGCGATACACGCTTTCACGACCTGCACGAGATCATCTGTGAAAACCGCGGACTATGGTGCGCGAAAGCGGAAGAATACCTGTTGAGCCATTTGAATTAAGGAAGGAGCAAACTCATGTTCGCCAAGACGACCACGCTGAATAACGCCTCCGGTCTCCACGCGCGCCCTGCCTCGGAATTTGTCGCGCTGGCCAAGCTCTTTGAATCCCGCGTGAGCCTTCGCAATCTCGACAAGCCGGACTCTTCTCCCATCAACGCAAAATCCATCGTACGTGTGCTCGCGGAAGGAATCCCCACCGGTACGCAGCTCGAGATCTGTGCCGAGGGCACAGATGAGCGCGAAGCCGTCGAGAAGTTGATTACTCTCGTCGAATCCGGTATCGGCGAGGGCTGAGAAGATGAAAATCTTCCGTGGAACCCCCGTCTCTCCGGGCATCGCGGAGGGCAATATCTATCTGTATCAGGCGTTCAGCTGCGACGTTTTTGAATCCTATGTGCCCGAGGGACGCGAGCAGCAAGCGTTTGAGGCGTATCAATCCGCCGTGCGCGCGGCGGACGTGGAGCTTGCCAACATCATGCAATCCTTTGCCGAATCCGACGCGGACAAGGCGAAGATCTTCTCCGCGCATCGCGAGATCCTCGGTGACGAGGAGATCGCGGACGAGATTCGCATAGCAATTCTCGACGAGAGCAAGAGTGCGGATTTCGCGGTGGACAGCGTGTACACGGCGTTTGCGACGCTGCTGTCCAAGGTGGGCGACACGCTGATTGCCGCGCGGGCCGCGGACATCCGCGATGTGCGAAACCGCGTGGTACGAATTTTGCACGGCGAGCCCGAAAAGAATCTCTCCCGTCTCGGCGCGCCTGCCATCGTCGTCGCGCATGATCTGCTGCCGAGCGACACCGCGACGCTGGATAAAAAGAACGTACTCGCGATCGTCACCGAAGTCGGCGGCACCACGTCGCACTCCGCAATTCTTGCGCGCAGTTACGGAATCCCCGCCGTACTCGGTGTGCCGGACGCGACAAGCGCGCTGCCGGACGGTTCCCCTGCCGCCGTGGATGCCATGATGGGCGAAGTGTATCTGGAGCCGGACGAGCTTTCGCTCAATCACCTCCAGGAAAAGAAAGCGGCGTTTACAGCAGATCGTGCGGACGCTGCCCGCTTTCTCGCTGCCGAAGGGCGGCTGGCTGACGGCACGCGAATCGAGATCGGCTTAAACATCGGCTCCGCGGAGGAGACGGGCGCCTTGCGGCACTGCGACTTTGTGGGACTGTTCCGTACCGAATTTCTCTATATGCAGACCGAGCTTCTGCCAGACGAACAAGAGCAGTTCGAGGCGTATCGCCGCGTGCTCATCGACGCCGCGGGCAAGCCCGTGACACTGCGCACGCTCGACATCGGCGGCGACAAGACCCTTCCCGGTCTGCCCATGCCACACGAGGAAAATCCCTTCTTGGGGAATCGCGCGCTGCGGCTTTGCCTGACACATCCGGATTTGTTTGATACGCAGTTACGTGCGGCGCTCCGCGCCTCCGTCTACGGCAACCTCTGGCTGATGTTCCCGATGGTCGGCACGCTGGACGACATTCGCGCTGCAAAAAAAGCCGTTCAGGAGGCACAAAGGCACCTCGAAACACGTGGCATTCCGTTTGACCCGAAGGTGCGTCTCGGCATTATGATTGAGATTCCTTCAATCGCGATGATCGCCGATCGCGCCGCGCAGGAATGCGACTTTGCCAGCGTCGGCACCAATGATCTGTGTCAATACCTGCATGCGGCGGATCGCATGAATCCGAAGACGGAAGCGTATTATCAAAGCCTATCGCCCGCGATGTTACGCACCCTGAAGATGATCTTTGATGCGTTCACGGCGGCTGGCAAACCCGTCTCCGTCTGCGGTGAGCTTGCGGGGAATCCACTTGCCGCGCCCGCGCTCGCGGGACTTGGGCTGAGAAAGTTCAGCATGAACGCGAGTTCCGTCGCCGCCGTGAAGCGTGCGCTGAGCGGGTTCTCGCTGGATCAATGTCGAGACATTGCGAACAACGTTTGCGCGCAGGATACCGAGACGGACGTGAAGCAGTTTCTCGCAAAATCATTCTCGGTTTAGAGTGTCCCAAGCCTCAGATAAGCGCAGAAATTCATTTAATTCCGTTCTTCCGAAACAAAAGTGTCACCAACAAGAGATTTCATACTCATCTAAAGTGTTTCTGATTCCGTCTGTCAAAAAAGCAACAGGCGGTATCGTCCGACTTGTGTTTTTTTGTCTTGCGCAAGATACAGATTCTAAACACTCTGCCCTTTTTCTGTTTTTGAAACGTCCCTGTCAACAAAAAAAACTGACGCCGCCTGAAAAGCTTCGCCAGTTTAAAATGGATTTATGTGTTTTTGGTTCTGTGTCTTTTGTTGGATGTATGTCGTGAATTACAGGCCCTTAAACAGTGTGCCAAGGAACAGCAGCCCATAGGCCGCCGTCATGACCCAGAAATCGTTCCGCTTCACAAAATCCCCAACGTAAGGGATTGCAACGTAATGACTCACGATTGCCAGTGCGGCAAAAACCAACGCGAGCAGCCAGACCAAGAATTTCGGTGCGCTCAGTTTCATGTTACTATACCTCCCTGTTGAATATATTGTGATGATAGCACTTACGCGGATGATATACTGCGAGTTTGTCACATAGCGCCCTTGTTTTGTATAAAATGCGCCTCTGCGCAATTCCGGAAAGAGAAAGAGTCGACATTGTCCTCTCGTTGTCTGCCGCTCCAACCCAACGATTGACAGAGCGCCTTTTCTTGAGAAAGGCGGCTCTTTGTGTTGCGTCAAAGAGTCTTGACGAAGCAGCGGCGGCGCTTGTGCTGTACGCCCTGGAACCGTTCCCATTGTGCGAGGATGTGGTCGTTGATCTCGAGCATCGGCCCCGTCTCCGCATAGCGAACGCCCGCTTTGATGAGCTTGCGCTGCATGTCGTCGAGGATGATCGCGTTTACGCCCTGACCCTGCAGATCCGGCCGCACGGCGATGAGCAGAAGGTCGACCGTGTCGTTCTTGCCCTTGAGCGCCTTTAGGAGGCTAACCCAGCCGAACGGCATCGTCTTGCCCTTCATCTTCTTCATGGCACTGTCCAGACGTGGGCAACAGATGCCGAACGCGACCATCTCGCCTTCTTCGGTGTAGATAAACGAGGTCGTACGTTTGCTAACCATCGGCCGAAACTCGCTGACGTACTTGGCAATCTGCGCATCTGTCAGCGGAATCATGCCAAAGAGAACATAAGCGCGATTATAGAGCAGGAACATGTCCTGAATCAATTCTTTGAGCGGTTTGTCGCCCAGATTGACCACGTGCAGCTTTTTGCGTTTCTTGACATACTCCGACACGCGGGTCAGGTTCTCGATCGGCTCGGTCGGGAGCGTGAGTCGCATCTCGATCCAGTCAACCTCTTTGCCGTAGCCGCGCCGCGTGAGTTGGGTGAGATAGTACGGGTGGTTGTAATAGGTGTGGAAAAGGCTCAGTTGATCAAATCCCTCGACCAGCATGCCCTCGCGATCCATGTCGGAAAACCCCAGCGGGCCGTGCATCGCCTCGCAGCCAAGCGCCCGCGCCCAGTTTTCCACGCTATCAAAGAGCGCATCCACCACCTCGTCGTCGTCGATAAAATCGACCTGCGTAAAGCACATGTACTTCTTGCCGAACGAAGCGTTGGCGCGGTCGTTGAGAATTCCCTGGATGCGGCCTACAATTTTACCATCGCGATACGCGAGAAGCGCCTTTGCCTGGCAAAACGCGAATGCCGGATTCTTGTCCTTCTGCATGTCGGCGACCTGGCTTGCCAGAATATCCGGCACATAGTAGGGATTTCCCTTGTAGAGCTCGAGCGGGAATTCCATGAACTTAACCAAGTCTTTCTTGGTTATGGCTTCTTTGATCGTTACCACCTATTCCATCCCCCTGATATGTATTTTTTATTCGTTCTTCTTTACGGTGTCGTCCGGTTCGGCAGACGCGGCCTGTTGCGCCTGAAGCGCCGCCGCTTTTTTACGTATGTTCTTTTTGTGCACGATGATGGGCAAGCCGATCAGCAGGAACAGCACGCCCACCGGAATCACAGCAACGGCGATAAAGATGCCGATGGCGCCGATGGCGTTCAAGACAAAGCGCGCGCTGTTTTGGAATCCACGAGCCATACGGGTCCAAACGTCGGACGCCTTCCACATCTGAATCAGCTCGTTTTCACCCTCCACCGCCGTCTTGGGCGTGCGGTTGATGGTGATGTTAAGCGTCGCATAGGATACGAGATTGTCCCAAAGATTGATCTGCGCAGTGTAGCTCTCAATGTCAGAACGCACGCTGGTCAAGCTCTGGCGAACGGCAAGGATGTCCTCGACCGTTTTGCATTGCGAGAGGATCTCCAGCAGCTGCTGTTCTTCCCCCTTGGCGTTGTCCAGCCGCGCCTGCATGTCGTAATACGAAAGCGAGATGTCGTCCGAGCTCAGGCGATTATCATCCACTTTGCCGAGGGCGTTTGCCGTGTTGATCAGCGCGTCCAGCTGCCCCGCAGGTACCTTCAGAGTTGCATAGGCATAGTTTGCGCCCAGATCGTCCGTGGTGGAATAAGAGCCCGAGACATAACCGCCGAGCGATTCCGCCTTGTCGACGAGGGTTTGCAGTGCCTTGGCAGGATCATCCGCCTTGACGGTCATGTCCGCGGTATAGACGATCTTGCGCACGTCAAAATCGCCCGTGGGTTCTCCCGTCTGCTGTGTGGTGATGGCGTTTTCCGTCACGCCGGGCGCCATCGCGGCCTGTTCCTGCGGCGCGGCCATGTCATAGGCTCCGCTCGCAGGTTTCGCGTAATCCATGCTGGCCTCACTCGTGGCCGGCGCCGCCGCGCAACCGATGGTGAAAAGCAGCGCCGTGCAAAGAATGAGCGCAATCAGGGTGCGTTTCGTCTTCATCATTCTCTCCCCTTCTTTGTTCCATTCGTTCGTTTTGTTCCTTCGCGGGATGTCCCGCGACTACCGTCCTGAACGCTCGCTGTCTTCGTAGGCCAGAGGCCATGTGATCGTCCTGCGTTCAGCGCCTTCATAGAGAACACTACGATCCCTTGCGTTTGGTTGCGTGTCGGTGCGCTTTTCTGATGATTCTTCGATTTGGTGAGTCTGATCGTTTCGCTTTTCCAGATCGCGGATTTGGAGGCGAGAGCTGATCGTCGTCCCGCTATTCCAGATTGCGTATAGAATACCACATTTTTTTCAAAAAAAAAAGAAGTCGCGCTTCGCGGCGACCTGTGCCCGCCCGAGCATGTGATGTCTGAATGCAAAAGCCGCCCGTTGAAGGCGGCTGGAATCTGTTTGTCAGCTTGATCAGCCCAGCGGCGATTCTTCCGGAGCCGCGGTTTCTGCGGGGGAAAGCGTCGTTGCGCCAATCGTGTTTTGCGCGCCGTCGACGATCTTGCAGCTGACGAGCAATCTCCCCTCGCCGCCATCCGGCAGGACGACGCAGAAGGAAACGATGCGATCGGACGCCGTGACCTTCACGTTACTCGAAAACGCGGAGAGCGCAAGCAGACTGTCGATGTAGGAGAGAAACTCCGTTTCATTCGAAAACGATATCGGAATTGCGCTGCGCACCCCGTCCACGCGGGTGCAGGCGAATACCGCGAGCGTCTTTTGTGTTCCGTCAGGCAAAAGCAGCTGGAGCTCGGGATGCCGCATGAAGTAATTCGGGTTTTCAAATTCCCAGAAGGAGCCGAACATGGAGCCGTCCTTGAGGGCATGTCCGTAAACGACGGTGTTTCGGTCGGAAAAGTCGCCGACGTTGCCCGCGTCGATAAACGGTGTTCCAAGCTTGTTCTTTTTTTCGTCGAAACGATGGTCGAGATAAAAATCGTTATCCGTGGTCTTGACAAGAGGCAGGTTGATCGCGGTGTCCGCAAGGCGCACCCAACCGCGAATCTCCGGGTTTTCTTTCGCGAGCATTGCAAAATCCACCGTGTCCGCCGGAGCGGCTTTTTCCGCCAGCACCGCGTAAAAGTGATTGCCAACGGTCGCACCCATCAGCGCGTAAATTCCGGTGCCTGCACCATAGAGAATCCCGGCCACCAAAAGGCCGAAGATACCATAGAGCACCGCCGTGATGATATCCGCTTTTGATCTCGATCTGCGTTTTTTCCGTTTCATAAGCGCAGTATAAACCAAATGGTTTCGCATTGCAATCAAGATGATTGCCACAAATCATATATGCAATTTAATTTCGTACAACAATCACAAATATCCCTTTGTTTGTGCGTATTTGAGACCATCAGGAGCGATCGTGAATTAACTGTGAAATATGCTTTATACAACATTCCATGCACGTATTCCGTGCCCGCAAGCCTTCCGTTTTATCCGTGCGCGAATAGATACGCCTTTGCTTTTCTCGCGACCACGATCTCCTCGTTGGTGGCGATGACAAAGATCCGCGCGCGGCTGCCGGCGCCCGTAAGTTCGCAGTCCGGCATTGCGGATTCGTTCTTGGCCAGATCGAGCGAAACGCCCATGAACGCGAGCCCTTCCAGCGCCTTTTTACGCACAAGCGCGCTGTTTTCACCGATTCCGCCGGCGAACGAAATCGCATCCACGCCGCCCATCGCGGCGGCATAGCTGCCTATCTGCTTCTGGATCTGGTAGCAATAGCTCTCCACCGCGTTTATCGCGTCTTGATTGCCCGCCTCCGCCGCGGCCTCTACGTCCCGAAGATCGTTGGAAACGCCGCTCATGCCATACAGACCGCTTTCTTTGTTGAGCATGGTCTCGATCTGTGCCAGCGTGTACCCAAAGTCCTTCATCAGATAGATCGGGATATACGGATCGATATCCCCGCAGCGGTTGTTGTGCATGATGCCGCATTGCAGCGAGAAGCCGAGGTTGGTATCGATCGAGCGCCCGCCGACGATGGCGCAAAGCGAGCCGCTGCCGCCGAGATGGCAGGAGATCAGCTTGATATCCCTTTGCCCCATCATCTCCGACGTACGATCGGACACATATTCATGCGAAGCGCCGTGGAAGCCATATCGGCGGATGGCATGGTTTTTGTAGAGCGCAATTGGCACCGAATACAGAAACGCCTTGGGCGGCATGGTGGCGTGAAAGCCGGTTTCAAACGAGCCGATCATCGGGGTATTGGGCAGCGCCTCCTGAAACTGGCGAATCGCCGCGATATAAGGCGGGTTATGGCTGGGCGCGACGGTGTTGAACGCCGCCATCGCGGAGAGCACGGTTTCGTCCAGCAACTGCACACCCGTAATCCCCTGCGCATGCACCACCTTGAACGCGACGCAATCGAGTTGCTCCATCGAGCCGAGCGCGCGCCGGAGCAGTGCCTCCTGCATGAGCCGGATGCCCGTCGCATAATCGGGAATCGGCAGCGTCTGCTTGATCGCCTCCCCGTCCGTGTCTTTGTGCGTCCAAGCGCCCGCCTGTGTGCCGACGCGCTCCATGCGCCCCTCGGACAGCGTCACTTCGCCGGAGGATAGGTCAAACAAGCGATATTTCAACGAGGTGCTTCCAACATTACACACGAGAATGCTCATGCGTTTCTCCTTTGTTCAACACGCGGCGTGTCGTTTCCGCCGAACTGAGTTTTGAATATGAGTCTATCGTGTTACACCACTGCTGTAAAACAAAAACCACCCGTTGACAGAGCGAAAGAACCCGTTAGATGTGGGGTTCGCCTATTCAATTGCGCCGTGGAACAGCAGCGCGCCAAAGTAGGTCACCGTATTTTTCCCGTTCATGTAGGGCAGCCCGCTGAGCCACGCAAGCTGTGACACATCGATACCGGCGGCCTCCAGCGGGATCACTGCGCGCTCGGGATGGGCGCAGGGTTCGTCCTTGCGCCGCGCGCAGACACTGCAACCACCGCACGCGCCTGCCCCCAGCAGAAGACAATCGATCTGCGCCTGTTCCACCGCGCGGCGGAGGCGGACGATCAGGCGGTTGTGCGCGCGCGCGCCGCGCTGCATGCCCTCGATATCAAACGAATCCGCGATTTGCTGCACGGTTTGAAACACCAGCGCGCGATCAAACGATTCCACGTTTGCGCGCAGCGCCGAAAGCTCGCCCACATCCGGCGGACACATCCAGCACGCGCCGAAGAAACCGCAGGCGTTGGTTTCGCAGGCCGCGCGAAACGCGGGGTCGAAGCGGATACCCTCCGTATCGACGATTGCAAACGCCCGCGCCTGTTGTTCCAGCAGTCGAATGATGCGCATGTGCTCCTCCACCGTATCTCGTTTGCTTATACGCGGACGATATAGTTTTCCTTACGCGGAGCGGGCTCGGGCGCCGGGCCTTCGGCATAGCCGAGAATCGCAAGGCCGATGCCTTCGTAATCTCCGCGTACGCCCCATTTGGCAAGAAGCGCCTGCCCCTCTTCCTGTTCAAACATCTCTTTGGCCCGATGGATCCAGCAGGAGCCAAGCCCCAGCGCATGCGCCGCGTTGAGCAGCGTGGTGAGTACGGCGGCTCCGTCCAGCAGATAGGTTCTGCGCGAACGCTCCGCGAGCACGACGAGTACCGTCGGCGCGCCGTAGAACGGGTCGCTGTCGTTGCCGATCACGCGCGCGTTCATACGCGAGAGCTGCTTTACCGTCGCCTCGTCCTGTACGGCGATGATCACCGGCGTCTGTTTTCCGCCACCCGTGGGCGCATAGGTGCCCGCTTCCAGCACCTGCTCCAGCAAGTCTTTCTCTACCTGTTTGGGCAAGTAGGAGCGGATGCACCGGCGTGTTTTCAGGTTGTTCAGTGTTTCATTCATTTACTTGTTCCTCCTTTGGTTGGGGATGTTGGGTGATTCTTTTGCGCAATCAATTCCGCATGCGTTTCGTTTGAGACGTAGGTCAGGGTTTTAGAAACGCGTGCAAAAAGAGAAAGTGGCTTTTCTACGTTTGTTGCATAGGTCAGGTTGAGACGATCATACAATCCATAGTGCGGCTTGAGTCGCCGCAAAAACGCGCCGTATGATCCGCGATCCCGCGCGGACCAGCCTGTCTCCGCCGTCGCAGCGAGCCGCGGCAGCGTGTTGAAGAAGAGCTTTTCCTGTGTATCGATCCATTCCGTCCAGAGCGCCGCCTCCGGCCCCAGAATTCCCGCGTCACGCTCCTTTCGTACCCCGCGCAGCGTTGGGGAAAAGCCGAATGTTTTCATGAGCGGTGTCGCGGCATAGGGATAGTCATAATAGACGCGCGTCACCGGGCTTAAAATCGCCTTGCCGCCGGCATTGATGTGCCGCGCAATCTGCCCCGGCCCTTTGCGCGTCAGCGGCGTCCAATACTGCACGACCGCGCGCGGATCAAGCGAATCGCAAGCGCCGTCGTTCCAGACGATGGCGGTTTTTCCGTGCTCCGCCAAATACGCTATCACGCGATTGAGAAAATATCCCTGCAACGCGTGCTCGTTTGCAATCCCTTGCGCACGCATGACGCTCTGGCAGCGCGCGCAGCGCTTCCATTCCTCCTTAAGCGCTTCGTCCCCACCGATGTGCAGATGATCAAACGGAAACACGTCCATCACTTCATCTAATAAAGCAAAGAGGAACGTATAGGTCTCGTCTTTGCCCGCGCACAAGAGCTTCTTCGAAAAATCCGTCACGCCAAAACGCGTCGCCACTTCGACGGGCTCCGGAAAGCACGCGAGGTCGGGATAGGACGCTATCATCGCCAGCGCGTGACCCGGCATGTCGATTTCCGGCACGATCTCGATTCCGCGCGCCCGCGCATAGCGCACAAGCGCGCGAAGCTCCGCCTTGGTATAGTATCCGCCGTGCGGGATGCCGTCCTGCCCGGCGACTCCGCCGCGCTTGACAAACGTACTGTTTCGATAGGAGCCGACGCTGTTGAGCAGCGGAAAACGCTCGCTTTCCATCCGAAAGCCCTGATCTTCCGTCAGATGCAGGTGCAGGCGGTTGTATTTATAGTATGCCATGAGATCCAGGAGTGTTTCGAGGGTCTGTATCGGGAAAAAATGCCTGCAAACGTCGATCAAGAATCCGCGCCATTCGCACGCAGGCGCGTCTTCGATCTCGCCATACGGCATGGTTCCGCCGCCTTCCGCGCAACACTGCGCAATCGTCGCCGCGGCATACACCGCGCCCGCGCGATCTCCCGCTTCGACAAGCACCCCTGTCTGATCCGCGCAGATCCGGTATTGCTCCGGCAATAACGCGGTGTCTTTCCGAAACCGGATCGTAACGCCCGCGTCGCTAGGGCACTCTTCCCCCAAGCCAAGCATGGCCAGAACGCCCTCTCGCGCATCCTCCAGCGCTGTCTCGATTTGAATCGCGCGGCGATTCACCGCAAGCTCGCCCTTGGAAACGGTTTGATGTTTCAGGTGTGGAATTGGCATAGCGTACGCTCCCGTCTTTTCGCAAGGCTTGCCGTCAATTGTCCGATGCAATTTCTATTATACCCCGCCGCACGCCTTACGGCAACGCCGCGTGCGTGGTATACTGGCTTTGATCGCTCGATCATATAACTGTCGCTTGGTATATTGGTTCCGATCGTTTTATCGTAACTGTTACGGGAGGATTTTTCAGATGTTCAACGCAATCCTGCGGCGCTTCTCCCCGATTCCGAAACTCGATGCTTTTTCGCGCTATCTTTTCATCGGCCCGCATCCGGACGATATCGAGGTCGCCTGCGCACCAAGCGTGCGCGCGCTGACGCACGCGGGCAAGCACGTGACATTTCTCGTGCTGACGGACGGGTGCATGGGCGCAATCGATCCCGCACTCTCCAGCGAAGCGCTCGTCGAGATTCGCCGCGCGGAAGCGCTCGCCTCGGCAAAACTGCTGGGTGTGACGGATGTCGTATTCCTCCCGTTTCACGATGGCGGGATGTACCCCATGGAGGACGCAGCCTGCGAGATCGCGAAGCAGATCGTGCGCATCAAGCCGGATGTCGTCTTCGCGCCCGATCCGAATGTGATCAGCGAATGCCACATCGACCATATCAAAACTGGGCTCGCGGCGAAGATGAGCATGAATATGGCGCCGTTTGCAAGCGTGATGAATAGCATTGGTTTCGAAGGCAGCCACTCGGTAAAGGCGCTTGCGTTCTATTATACCGACAAGCCGAACGCCTATCTCGGCGTGCGCAGGACGTTTTCCGCGCGTGCGGAGGCGCTCGCCTGCCACAAGAGCCAGTTTGACGAGAAGATGATCGCGGATATCGGCATGTACTTCAAACTGCGCTCGATTCGCCTTGGTTTGCGGCGGTTGCAGGGCTTGTCCGACGGCTATCGCGCACTCTCGCCGACGCATATGCATTGCTTCCCGGAAGCAAGTGGGTGGGTGAGATAAACGTGTTTCCTGATATGCTCAATAAAAAACAAACGCACCGATCGCTCGGCGCGTTTGTCGTCTCCGGTCATATTGGAGCTATGCCAGAGAGCTCTCCTCTTCTTTGCGGTTGTTGATTTCGTGCATCATCTGATCATAATAGTCTTCGTCGATGAAGAACTTCTTTCTCTGAATATATAGCGAAATCACGAGCATCAGCGCGGGCAGCAGCGTTCCCGCAAGACGAATCCAGACGCGCATCGTCAGCGTCCGCTGATCGCGGAAATGGATGTTTGCCGCGCTCTCGTCTCCGCTCTTGAGATCGTCGATCTTGATGGAATACGTTCCGTTGGAGGCGGAGATCGACTTTGCGTCAAACGAACCGAGTCTGCCGAGTTCCTTCTCCGCGCCGTCCGTCGTCTTGAGGATGACCATCGCGTCGCTCATCGCCGGTACATATTCCGGATCGAGCTGGAATTTGCTGACAACGTCGTCCGCCGCAATCTGCGCGCCGACGGTTTGCGCGATTTCCTTATATTCAGCGGAATCCGCCTTGAATCCCTCATATTCCTTCAGGTAGCTCTGCACCTGCATGATGTAGTAGGCCTGGTCGGCAGCGTTGTGTTTATCAAAAAAGTCGCGCTGGATCTCCAGCGTGCTGATCGATTGGCTTAATAGGAACGTGCCGGAGATGGCGAGCACCAGCGTCACGATCAGCGTATGCATCGCCGCGGCAAACTTCGCCATAAACGGACGGAGGGTGGAGACCACGGCCTCGTTGCGCTCGCCATACCGATAATCGTTATACTCCACGCAGTTTGCCATGTTGATGATACAGCTCATGTAGAACAGCGACTGTCCCGCGGAGACCATCACGCAAAACGCGCACAGCAGCGTGATATTGAACGGCAGCACCGGCAGCCAGCCCATCAAACCAATCAGGAAGTAGCCGATCACCGCAGCGAGGATGCTCCAGTTTTGCAGGCGGTTCCTGCCGAGTTTGTTGACCAGCACCGGGTACAGCGCGTTGACCGCGACCATAGTCACGCCATATGCCACGACGACGTAGAAATAGAGCGTGCCGTTGTAGCCGATCTCGATATATAAGAGGTTTGCGATCAGCGCGATGAGCAGCGTGCTTCCGATGTTGTAAAAGAGCATCGAAAGTGTCATCCACAAAACTTGATCGTTTCGCGCGATGGTTTTCCACATCTTCTTGAGCGAGATATTTTCGCTCTGCTCCACCTTGCGGCGCGGCGGCTCTTTGACCGTAAAATACAGCAGCAGCTGGCAGCCGATGAAGACGACCGCAATCAGGATCGCCACAAAGCGATAGCCCGCGCGCATGTCGCCAACCGTCACCTGCGGAATGATCCCCTGCGCGAGGATGGCGCCGACGCCCGCAAAGAGCACGGTCAAGGTCGTAATGGAGTTTCGCTCTTCCTTCACGCTCGAAAGGCTCGGCAGCATCGCCCAATAGCCGATGTCATTCATGGTAAACGTGGATTCCCAGAGCAGATACATCACCGTCATAAACACGACGAATCTCCAGCCGGGAATGCTCTGCACGTTGAACATCACGATGATGACCAGCCCGCAGAGTATCGCGCCCAACAGGATCCACGGGCGGAACTTTCCGTTTTTAAAGTGCGAGCCTTCGATGATTGCGCCCATCAGCGGGTCGTTGATCGCGTCCCAAATGCGACCGCCGACGCCGATGATCAGACTCAACGTCGTAAACTGCGCGAGCGTGAGCGAAACGCCGAACTGAATGTAGATCAGCAAAAACGAGTCGATCAGAGAGTAGCTCATGTCGCGGCCGATACCGCTGACGGAATAGAACCATTTGTTGCGGTTGAAAGTCTTTTTTCGAAGCAGTTCGCCGGCGGACATTTCGCCCGGTGCGGCGGCTTCTTTCGCAATCTTTGTCTCCATTTCCAAATTGCTCCCATCCCAATGAATTGCAAAAAAGATCGGCAGGTTCGATCATTCGACCGCCCGGAAGCAAGCGTATCACACTCCGTTCACAATGACAATGGGTCGGCGTGTTTCTGTATCATCTGTTCATTTGGCGTTCGGTCTATGCATCAAAAAAGGGCGGTTTCCCGCCCCAAGATTTTTTACGATTCAATGCTTTTTATTACAGCTTGATCTCTCCCGCAAAGACAATCTCGGCGGGGCCCGTCATATAGACGTGGTTATCCTCCGCCCAGTCGATGTGCAGCGTGCCAAGCTCAATCTTGACGTCCACGCTGCGCTCCGTTTTTCCGTTGAGAAAGCTCGCGACTGCCGCCGAGCAAGCGCCCGTTCCGCAGGCGAGCGTCGGGCCGCAGCCGCGCTCAAACGTGCGCATCACGAGCGTGTGGTCGTCCACCACCTTGGCAAAATTGACGTTGCTGCGCTTGGGGAACACATGCGCGTGCTCGATATCCCATCCCATGTTCATCCACTTTTGATCGGTCGGGTCGTCCACAAAGATCAGCGTATGCGGCACGCCGACGAGCACGGTGGTGTAGCGAAGCGTTTGCCCCTGCACCGTCAGTTCGCGGTCGATGCAGCGTCCCTCGCCCAATACTGGAATTTCCGCGCACTCCAAGACAGGCTCTCCCATGTCGACAGTCACACCCGTGACCTCGCCATCCTGAATCACAAGCTTTGGTCGCATGATGCCCGCGAGCGTCTCCACGGAAAACTCCGTCTTCTTTACGATGCCCTGCTGATAGACGTATTTCGCAAAGCAGCGGATGCCGTTGCCGCACATCTCCGCCTCGCTGCCGTCTTCGTTGACAATACGCATACGGACATCCGCCGTATCGCTGTCTTCCAGAATCAATAGTCCATCCGCGCCAATGCCGGTCTGCCGGTGGCAGAGCTTTTTTGCCAGCGCGGGATAATCGTGCGGCTCGGTTCTGCCGTCGAGCAGAATAAAGTCGTTGCCCAATCCATGTACCTTTGTAAACTGCATCTCTGCGTTTCTCCTGTCTGTCTCTTGATCCAAATATTCGGCTAAACAAAATCTCTGCGTTTCTATTTATCGATTGCATGATCCAAATATTCGGCTAAACAACATCTCTGCTGTGTCTTTTTGTGTTGGAGTTGCCGTTTCGTCCTGCATGCCCGCGCTTAATGTGGCGCGTTCAGCCGCCCATGATCTCCACGAATGCCTCGTCCGCATAGGTTCGAACCGAGGCTTCAAACCTGCGAAAGGCGGAAAGAAAATTCTGCGCACCCGGTGTAAGCTCCGCACCGCCGCCGCCCTTGCCGCCCGTCACGGAGACTAGCAACGGAAAGCCGAGGTTCTCTTCGGCAATTTTGATGATCTTCCACGCCTTGCTATAGGCCATGTCCATCTCGATGGTCGCCTTGCGCAGGGAGTGCAGTCGTTCCACCCGCTCCAAAAGCTCCGCGACGCCGGGTCCGAAGCATTTTTCTTCGCCGAAGATGCGGACGCTGACTTGGCAGCGCAGCTGTTTGTTTGGCATAGCGGCCTCCGGTTCTGAATTCCCACGCAGCCGGGCAAGCCAAAATCCGTCTTACCGTGAACGCCGATTCAGCATGGCGGACGATCGGTTGCGCGCGTTCGGTTGCAAATATTATACCACACCCGCCACGTATGAACAGTACGCCGCGGCGCAAGTTTACATTTGTCGGCCTGTTTCAGCGCCGGAGCTGTGCACTTTTGATCTGTTTTCACACGAAATTCACGCCAATGTTTAAAAAACGCATCGTGCGCAAGCAAAAAAAGCGTCGCTTCGCGGTCGTGGTCATTGACAGCGCGAATGCGCTTGGATACACTTGAATATATGACACCGCCGTTTGAAAGCGACATCCGCGCACAGCTCGTTGTCGTGCTGGGCGAGGCGTTGGGGCAGGCGCCGGACGCCAAGCGCATCCGCCTCCCCGCGCGGGTTGCACACGCGAGTGTTCGCCTGCCGGAAGGCGTGGATGCTTCTACCCTCGCAGCCCCGGACTTTGGCTCGCTCTATGGCGCGCCTCTGGTGGAAACGCTTCGCGTGGTAAACGGCTGGCTGTTGTTCGATTTCTCGCCTCGCTTCTTTTCCGCGCTGACACAGGCGATCATCGCCGCAGATCCAGCCCCGGATGCAGCCGAAAACCAGCCGGAAACGCACGCGGAAAACCGCATGCGTGCGCTATCCCGCCATCCGGGATCGGGCTGTCCGGATCACCCCGCGTTTCACCGCGCGCTGATCCTCGCCCTCGTGGCGCACGAGAGTGACGCCGCGTACCAGCGGGCGCAGAGGGCCGCGGAAACGCTCTTTCACACGATTCCTCCGCGAGATCGTGGCGCGCTCTTCTCCCGCTGCGGCGCGCTGGGCGGCGCGCTCTGGCGGCTGTTGTACAAATCCCGTTGAGGCTGTCATCCGATCTCACAGCAGATTCGATTCTTGTATTTCGCCGATGAAATCAAAGACGCTTTCTCGACGAACCTGCAAATAGCGCAGGGTTATTTTCACATAAAGGAGACTTTCACAATGCAATTAACTTGGTATGGACACTCTTGCTTTCTGCTCACCAGCGAGAGCGGATATTCAATCTTGACCGACCCGTGCGACCAGGAGACGGGCTATGAGTTGCATGACCTCGTCTGTGATACGGTCAGCATCAGCCACGAACACCACGACCACAACTGCCTTGCCATTGTTTCGGGAACGCCAACCATTTTGCGTACACCCGGGGAGCACTGCGCGGGAGATATCCGCGTGACCGGTTTTTCGAGTTATCATGACGAAGCCAAGGGCGCAACCCGCGGAGAGAACATCGTGTTTCTCTATGAGATCGATGGCCTGCGTGCACTGCATCTGGGCGATTTGGGACATATGCTCTCGGACGAACTCATCCAGAAAATCGGGGCTGTGGACATTCTCTTCGCCCCCATCGGCGGTGTGTCCACGATCAACGCGAAGACCGCAACCGAGCTTGCCGATCGCTTGCATGCGCGGGTTCTGATTCCGATGCACTACAAAACGCCCGCACTGCACTTCAACATCGAAGGCTTGGAGCCGTTGCTCGCCATAAACGCCACCCGCCACGTACATCACCTGAACGCGAATACCGCCTCCCTTTCCCGCGAGACGCTTGGCGATCGTCGTCTGTTGATTCTGGATTACAAACGCTGATCCGTTCGTACCCCGCGGCGTTACATCCTTACGCTCAAATCCCGGCGGGTCATCCCGTCGGGTTTTTGTTTGTGCTCCCGCTGTTTTTTGCCGCGCCGCGCGATTATCTTGCGGAAAAAAAGCGCGGTGAACCTGAAATCGCAATCAGGGTGTAACAAGCGTAAACGATCTGTAAACTCGCAATATCTGGTTGTGTCAAGACTTGTTTGCTACCAGATATGGTGCTATGCTGTATCTGCGCCTGAAACAGGCGTCTTGTCATCTAAATCAGAAAAACACTTGATTTTTCACCATCGGACAAGCGATATTGCATCGATTTGAATAAGGGGCGGGATTTCCTATGGCATTTTACGGCATCAACGACAACGCGATGAAGGTACTCGAAAAGCGGTATCTGGCAAAGAACGAGCATGGTCAGGTCACGGAGGATGTGCCCGGCCTGTTCGCGCGCGTGGCGCGCGCGGTTGCCGCGGCGGACGCGGCATATGACCCGGATGTGGATATCGAGGCGGTGTCCGCCCGATTTTTCGAACTCATGACGTCTCTGCGTTTTCTGCCGAATTCACCGACGTTGATGAACGCGGGGCGCCCGCTGGGGCAGCTTTCCGCGTGCTTTGTGCTGCCCGTTGGAGACAGCATGGAGGAGATCTTCGAGGCGGTGAAGAACGCGGCACTGATCCACAAATCCGGTGGCGGTACGGGCTTTTCCTTCTCCCGCCTGCGGCAAAAGGGCGCGACGGTGCGCTCCACGGGCGGCGTCGCAAGCGGGCCAGTGAGCTTCATGCGCGTGTTTAACGTTGCCACCGAAGCGGTCAAACAGGGCGGGACGCGACGGGGCGCAAACATGGGCATCCTTCGCGTGGATCATCCCGACATCCTCGAATTCATCCGCTGCAAGAGCGATACGGCGGACATCAACAACTTCAACATCTCCGTCGGTTTGACGGAGGCGTTCATGCGCGCCGTGGAGGCGGGCGAAGACTACGACCTCATCGATCCAAAGACGAAACAGGGCGTTGCAAAGCTCAACGCGCGCGCGGTGTTCGACGAGATCGTGGACGCGGCCTGGGCGACAGGCGAACCGGGGATCGTGTTCCTCGACCGGCTCAACCGCGACAACGTCGTGCCTTCGGTCGGCGAAATTGAAAGCACGAACCCCTGCGGCGAGCAGCCTCTGCTGCCATATGAAAGCTGCAACCTGGGTTCGATCAACCTCGTGACACTGCTAAAGACCGAGAACGGCGAAACACGGCTGGATTTCGAGCTCCTCAAAGCCACAGTGGAGGAAGCCGTGCATTTTCTCGACAACGTCATCGATGTAAACAATTATCCGCTCACGCACATCGGGGAGATGACGAAAAGTACACGCAAGATCGGACTCGGCGTCATGGGCTTTGCAGATGCGCTCCTTGCGCTCGGCATCCCGTACAACTCCGACGAGGGCGTCGCCTTTGCGGAGCGCGTGATGTCGTTTATCCAAATCACGGGTCACAACGCAAGCCGTGCCCTCGCGAAGTCGCGCGGCGCATTTCCGCTCTTTAACGAGAGCACACTCAAGGACGGCGAACCCATCCGCAACGCCACGGTGACCACGATTGCGCCCACCGGCACGCTCTCCATCATCGCCGGCTGCTCCTCCGGCGTGGAGCCGGTGTTTGGCTACGTCTATATTCGAAACGTCATGGACGGCACGCAGATGGTCGAGGTCAACCCGCTATTGATGGAAAAACTCCGTACGCTCGGGCTCGCCAGCGAGGAGATGTTCCAACGCATCGCCGCTGAAGGGACGATTGCGCACATCGCGGAGATTCCCGAGGAGGTGCGAAGGGTGTTCGTCTGCGCGCATGATATCTCGCCTGAGGCGCATGTGCGCATGCAGGCGGCTTTCCAGCGCCAAACGGACAACGCGGTCTCCAAGACGGTCAACTTCCCCAACTCCGCCACGCGGGACGAAGTTTCCGCCGTCTACCGGATGGCATTTGCCGAAGGACTCAAAGGCGTGACCATCTATCGCGACGGCAGCAGATCGGGTCAGGTGCTCAACATCGGCAGGGTGAACGACGGCAAGAGCGACGCCGACAAGCCGCAGTTGGATGCCCCTCTGCCCGAAAACTATGGAAGAATTGAACCGCGCCCGCGCCCGCTGGTGACGCGCGGCTTTACGGAGAAGATGAACATCGGCTGTGGCACACTGTATGTGACCGTCAATTACGACGAAAACGGCATCTGCGAGGTGTTTACGAGCACGGGCAAGGCGGGCGGATGCCCGAGCCAGAGCGAGGCCACGGCAAGGCTCGCCTCCATCGCGCTCAGAAGCGGTATCTCCATGAGCGAGGTCTACGATCAGCTCAAGGGTATCCGCTGCCCGTCCACAATTCGGCAGAAAAACATGAGTTGCACCTCGTGCCCGGACGCAATCGCGCGCGTGCTGCTCAAGGTCAGCAAATACATCGACAACGGCGCGGACTATACCACGCCGGACGCGCAGGTCAAGATGATCACTCCGCAGCCCGTCCCCGCGCCGCAGAGCGGAGTCGCGGCGTTCACGCCCGCAGACCCCGAAAAGACGCCCGCAAGCGAAAGCGAAGCGCACATCTGCCCGGAATGCGGCGGCAAGGTGGAACACGAGGGCGGCTGCATGATCTGCCGCGCGTGCGGGTTCAGCAAGTGCGGCTGAGCCGCACGCAAGCCCCCGCGAGACACGATTTTTCTCACATGGGGATGGGAGGAAAACCGCAATGCGAATACTGATCCTGACCGGCCCGGACAGCGAAGGCCAGCAGTCTGTTTCCCGCGCGCTCCGGCTCGCGTTCTCCGCGCGCGGGGATGTCAGCCTCATCGTCGGCGCGCGCGCGCTGCTGGGCCCACATCCGTCGCTTACGCAGACGCGCGCGTTGGAGCAGGCGCTGGAACATCCGCGCGGTTTTGCGTTCCTCTCGGCGGAGGGTAATTTCCTGCGCACGGGCAAGCAAAAAACCCCCGTCTACGAGACAAACGCGCGCTACGCGGAGCACCTGCACACCCTCCTGCGCGAAGGGGAGTTTGACGCGGTGCTGTGCCTGCATCTCTATCCCGCGGAGGCGGTGAGCCATATCCGAAAAACGCTTGCCTTTTCCGCACGGTGCTGCTTTGTCTCCTGCGATTTCGCGTGTATTCCCTTTTTAGAAGAAACCAGACTCGATCACTACTTCACCGCGCACGAGCACTTCACCGCGGCTTATGAAAAGCGCGGCATTCCGCACAAAAAAATCCTGCCCGCAGGCGTCCCCTTTCCCGCAGAATGGATCTGTGCCGAGGAGCGGGCGGATGCGCGCGCGCTCTTGAATCTCCCGCAAAACATGCCCTGCTATTTTATTCCATACGCGGCGGATGTGGCGGCGGCTCTTTCCGCGCTATTGGATCGGCTCAAGAGCGATCAGGGACGCGTCTGTGTGCTCGCGCCCGACGGCGCACCACCGAAGAGTCCGTTTGTCGCGCGGTTTGCCGGGGATACCCGCGTGATCGTGCTCTCGCCGGAGGATCCGCTGCCGCTCTATCGCGCGGCTTGCGACGTCATGCTCTGTTCACCTTGCGGCGCGCTCTTTGCCTCGGCTGCCGCCTGCGGGATTCCGCTTGTGCATCTGCCGACCGCGGACGCGCTTGAACACCAGACCGCGCAATTTTTCTCCGCGCGCGGCATGGGCGTATCCGGCGGCAGCTGTGAGGAAGCGGCTGCACTCGCCGTCTCACTGGCGAAAGACGAGGCGGAACAAGCACGGATGCGTGGAAATCAGCAGCGCGAATGCTCAACGGATGCAGCGGCGCGCATCGTTCAATTTTTGCACGAGGGCCGGCTGTAGAAAGAGCAGTATAACGATCGCAAAGTCTGCTATATTCTTCTTTTTTTCGATGTTTTCTTACGAAAAAATACAAATATCTGCTATACTGATGTCGATCGCACGCAGGTGCGCGCGGCATCTTTTTTTTACGGGAAATGGCGAGATGAAGCAAACTCTTCGCAGAGAACTGACCAACATCATCTTCCTGGTGCTGATTGTTGCCGCAGCGGTGACGATCTATCTGCTTTCCCGCGGGGAAAACAGCGGCGCGGCACAGCAGAGCATATCGAGCGAAACCCCCGCCCCGAGTGCCGCAACATCGCCAGACCCGGCCGCCTCCGAGCGGAAGGAGACCGCGCGCGGTGTGCCGGAAGCCGTGTTTACGACGTGTCTTGCAACGAGCGAACTCTATTCCGCCGATCGGGAGAAGCGAGACGAACGCGTGTATGCGCTCGTCTATGAAAAAGACCCCGTCGTGACCGCTACCTTGCGGTATGAACTCCAAAACGGTTGCCTTTCTTCGATTGAGATTACGTTCCCGCTGCCATATGTTACAAAAAACAAAGGCGGCTCCAGTATCGACGCCTATCTGAACGAATCCGCCGAGGCACTTTCCAGCGTACAGAAGGACGCGATCCTCACGCTTCTGAGCGACATCCTTCCCGCCAGCGACGCCAAGGACGAATTGCAATCCTCCTCCGTTCGCTATTGGGTGGAGCAATCCCTGCTGTTAAAGAAAGTCGGGGACGACTTCGAGGACACCCAGAGCGGTTATCGCTTCCTCGCCTACCGCAGCCAGGGAGATATTTCGCAGGAGCTGGTCTGCGTGCTGTATCTGACCTGATCCCCGCCTTTGCCTTCTGTCCAGCAAAGACAACCTATGCCCCAAAAAATCACAGCGCGCTCTTGATCGGAGCGCGTTGTTTTATGTTTTCGCATGTTCCATCGGCAGAATAATCGCTCTGCCGGACGATCGTTCAGGACGCGGCTTTGAGGATACTCGCGGCACCCCGCCGCAGCGCCTCCTGGTTGAGCGCAACGAGCCCCGCCTTTGCGCCCGTGAACAGGTGCGAGAGCATCTTTTCGACCGTCTTTGCATGCAGGCATTGCGTCACCTCGATATAGGCTCCGAGCATCACCATATTTGCCGCGCGCGGATTGCCAAGCTCCTGCGCGATGTCGAGGCAGGGCACATAGAATGTCGCGATATCGCGTCTTGTCGTAGGAATTTCAATGATGCTGCTGTTGACAAACGCCAGCCCGCAGTTGACCAACTGCGGCTCAAAGCGTAGGAGGGAAGGCTTGTTCATGACGATGATCTCTGTGGGCTCCAGCACAAGCGGGGAGACGATCGGCTCGCTGCTGAGCATGACCGAGCAGTTCGCGGTTCCGCCGCGCACCTCCGGCCCGTAGCTCGGCAGCCAGTTAACGCTCAGCCCCTCTTGCATGCCCGCCTCGGCAAGCATTTTGCCCATCGCCATAATGCCCTGTCCGCCAAATCCCGAAAGAATGATTTCGTGGGTCATTTGGATGCCTCCTCCTTTTGCTCTGTTCGATCCGCATATACGCCCAGCGGGAAACACGGCACAAGGTTTTCCTTCAGCCAGCCCACCGCTTCGACGGGTGTCAACCCCCAGTTCGTGGGGCAGGTGGAGAGCAGCTCCACCATGGTGAAGCCCGCGCCAGCGAGCTGCAAGGTAAACGCCTTTTTGATTGCGCGCTTCGCTTTGACAATGCTTGCGGGATCCGCAACCATGACCCGCTCGGCATATGCACAACCGTCAAGCGTTGCGAGCATCTCGGACATGCGAATCGGTGAACCGTGCAGATCCTTCTGCCTGCCCTGCGGCGCGGTGGTCGCTTTTTGTCCCAGGAGCGTCGTGGGTGCCATCTGGCCGCCGGTCATGCCATAGATCGCGTTGTTGACAAAGATCGCGGTGATCTTCTCTCCGCGCATCGCCGCGTGTACGATCTCCGCAGTGCCGATGGCGGCGAGGTCGCCGTCCCCCTGATAGGTGAACACCGCAAGCTCCGGATGCACGCGCTTGATGCCGGTTGCGACCGCGGGCGCGCGTCCGTGCGCCGCCTGCTGCATATCGCATGCAAAATAGTTGTAGGCAAACGCAGAACAGCCGACGGATGCAACCCCGATCGTGGAGCCGATGAGATCCAGCTCCTCCAGCACTTCCGCAACAAGCTTATGCACCACTCCGTGCGTACAGCCCGGGCAGAAATGCATCTCCGTTTCGGTCAATCCTTTGGATCTTTGATAGACGATCGCCATGGATTACACCTCCAGCGCGGCGCGCGCCGCCTGCATCAGTTCCGCGGGCGTGGGAAACGTTCCGCCGCCCGTGCCAAAGAAGCGCACGGGTTTGGAGCCGTTCAGCGCAATCTTCACGTCGTCGATCATCTGCCCCATGCTCATCTCCGCGCACACAACAGCCTTCACGCCGGCGCGATTCGCGCGGGCATACAACGCCGCATAGGGAAACGGCCAGAGTGAGACCGGACGAAACACGCCTGCCTTCACGCCTGCCTCGCGCAGCTTGAGCGCCGCACTCTGGCAGATCCGAGCCGTCGTGCCGTAGGCCACAAACAGCATCTCGGCGTCTTCTGTTAAATATTCCTCATAACGAATCTCGTTTTGTTCGATCAAATCATGCTTCATCTGTAGTTTTTGGTTGTGCTGCGTGCAGTCCTTTGGATCGATAAAGAGCGAGTTGATGATGTTGTGCTCCCGCTCGCCTTTTGTTCCGCTCGTCGCCCAATCCTTGTTTGGGAGCTTGCGCGGATCCGGTTTTTTCCATTCCACCGCTTCCATCATCTGACCGATCATGCCGTCTGCCAGGATCAGCACGGGTATGCGGTACAGATCCGCGAGATCAAACGCCTCCTGCGTGAGGTCGGTCATCTCCTGAATCGTCGCCGGGGCGAGCACGATCGTTCGATAGTCTCCGTTTCCGCCGCCGCGCGTCGCCTGAAAGTAGTCCGACTGTGCGGGCGCAATGCTTCCCAGCCCCGGGCCGCCGCGCATCATGTTGACGATGACGACGGGCAACTCCGCGCCGGCAAGATAGGTGATCCCCTCCTGTTTGAGGCTGATGCCCGGCGAGGAGGAGGAGGTCATCACCCTTGCTCCGCAACCCGCCGCGCCGTATGCCATATTGACCGCCGCAACCTCGCTCTCCGCCTGCAAAAAGACGCCGCCGTGCTCTGGCATATGGCGGGAGAAGTACTCGGGAATTTCGTTTTGCGGCGTGATCGGGTAGCCGAAGAAATAGCGGCAGCCCGCGCGGATCGCGGCCTCCGCAACCGCCTCGTTTCCCTTCCAAAGCTCCTTAGCCATTCGCTTAGCTCCTCTCTACGCTGATCACGCTGTCGGGACACATCCGCGCGCAGCTCGCGCAGCCGGTGCATTCCTCCATGCGTTCCACCGAAGCGGGATGATATCCCTTTGCGTTCGTCTCCTTGCGCATCACGATGATGTGCTTGGGGCAGACGGACACGCAAAGCTCACACCCCTTGCAGCGTTCTTCCCAAAACGTAACGGTTCCTGCCAATTGGATCACCTCTTGCACGTTCATTTTGATTGGTTCTTTTCTGTTTTCTCGGTAGATCTTTCCGAGAAAAAGAAGCTTGTTTTTTGACAGTTTTTTACTATGGGTCATATTCGAAAAAAGCAGACGTGTTAAAACTCCCAAGGTTTTCGCATGTACAGCCGCATCGGAAAACACTGTTCCTCCGGCAGAGCAAGACAGCCTGAAAACCGTTCCTCAAACGCATGGTAGCGCACAGGAATTCCCGTATGTTCGGATAATTGCTGAACCAATTCCGCGCCCCGGAGGATGTCCTGCGCGGTCGTCTGGTGATCCAGATGCGTGTTGTTGACGAGCCCCGTGATGGCGAGCCGCGCGCTATAGGCAATCTCTCGCAGGTACGCTTCCGCCTTTTGCGGTGTGTTCGTTTCGGGGCGGTTGAAATTCACGACGCAGAGCAATTCGTGTGCTATCTGCCCGATTTTCTGCGAAAATCGTCCCAGTGCCTGCGCACCGACCGCATCCCCTCCCGCGTCGATAATGCCGCACACGCCGGGCTCAAACAGCGCGTATACCTCCGGGTTAATCGCGGGCAGATCGGAATCCGCGCCCTTGGAGACGACCACGCGGATGCCGCTTTCCCGCATCTCTTCCTTGCGCTCCCGCGAGCAAAAGTACGGGTTCACGATGTCAAGATCCGCAAGGGTGACCGCCTTCCCCTCCCGCTGCATGCGAAAGGCAAGATTCACGGCAAACTCCGTCTTCCCGCTGCCATAGTGCCCGGTGACGATGGTCAGGTGATCGTTCATATCGGCCTCGTTCGCGTTCGGTTGCGCGCGCATCAATAGTCTCGCGCCTGTTCCTGTCCCGTGAGCACGCGTAGCGCCGCCGCACAGAGCGCCTGCTGCTCGTCTTCGCCAGGCATGACCACAACCTCCGCGAGAAACGATATCCGTTCGGCGATCCAACCCGTAAACATCGCGTCCCGCGCAAAGCCTCCGGTGAGGAGGATTGCCCGCACATCGCCACGCAGCACCGCCGCGCAAGCGCCAATCTCTTTTGCCACCTGATACGCCATGCCTTCATAGACCAGTCGTGCCGCTTCGTCCCCGCTCTGCGCGCGTCTGCTGACCTCTTTCCCGTCGTCCGTTCCCAGATAGCCAAGCAGTCCACCCTGCGTGTTCAGCTTGCGCAAAAGCGCGTTTGCGGGCAGTTGCTCCCGCTCCATCAGGCGCAGCGTGGCGTTGGTCGGCAGTCCGCCGCAGCGCTGGGCGCTGTAGGGGCCTTCCCCGCCGAGACCGTCGTTGACGTCGACCACGCGTCCCTTTTCGTGCGCGCCGATGGTGGCTCCCCCGCCAATGTGTGCGACAATCAGGTTGATTTCGTCGTATTCGAGCCCGCGCTCGGCGCAGAACCGCCGTGCCTTTGCCTTCTGATTCAATGCGTGGAAGACCGAGGTCCGGCTGATCTCCGGATGGCCGGAAAGCCGGGCAAACGGACAAAGCTCGTCTGTCACGACGGAATCGGCAATCAACGCCGGAATCTGATATGTTTTTCCGATGAGATCCGCGAGCATCGCACCCATGTTGGACGCGTGATCGCCATATACTCCATTCGAAAGATCGGCAAGCATCCGCTCGCCCACCGCATAAACCCCGCCGGGTATCGGGCGCAGCATGCCGCCGCGTCCCACGACCGCATCCAGCGATTCCAGCGCGACGTGATGCGCTTGAAGGGTGGCGCGAATGTGTTCCATGCGAAAGGCGAGCGCGCCGTCGGGATCAAGGCTGTATGCAATTGCACTGCCATTGTGCTCAATCGATTCTTCAAACAGTGGCGTCTCGCCCTCGTAAACCGCGAGCTTCGTCGTGGAGGAACCCGGATTGATCGCAAGGATTCTATGGTTCATGCTGCTGTTTTCCCTTCGCCGCTGCTTTGTTTCGTTGATTCACTGCGTCTGAAACCTTCCATCGACCCAGCTCCAACTGGAGTGACCGTGTTGGTGAACATCATCGGAGTGAACGCGCGTTGTAATATGTATGTTGACCTTGTACGACATCATACTACTAAATCAGTCATATGATGTCAAGACGATACAGCCTGCAAACTTGTAAGACGAAAATAGATGATGTATGATGTTTGAAACGAATCATGATTCGAACTACACGCGGATGATCCGGCGTGTCTTTTCTATCTTGAACAAAGAGAAGGTGTTTCCCCCATGTCCGGCGATAACAGGAGCCTCTCGGAGCGAACCGCAACCGAACTATACAATATGATCGTGCTGCAAAAAAAATTCTCCGCGGGTGAAAAGCTGCCCAACGAAACAGATCTTGCCCAAAGCCTCGGTGTGAGCAGGACCACGCTGCGCGAGGCGGTGCACTATCTCATCGCGCAGGGAATTTTAAGCGTGCAGCGCGGACGCGGAACGTTCATCAGCGAAGATCTTTCGATGTTTCATAAATACGATATGGGTGCGCTGAGCCATGCGCGGCTGGCGGATATGTACGAGATACGGCTGATGTTTGAGCCGCAGTGCATGATGCTTGCTTGTTTTCGCGCGACGGACGAGGAGCTCGATGGCATCTTTGCGCAGGCGAAGCTGGTGGAAGAGCTCGTCCGCGCAGACGGAAACTGGCCGGATGAGGATCAGCGATATCACGAAATGATCGCCGCTGCCTCCCACAATGAGTTCATCATCCGCATGTTTCCCATCATCAACGCCGCGGTGAACGAGGCGATGGAGATGACGGACAACATCGAAGCACTCAAGAATATCGTGATCTATGATAACCGCGATATGGTCAACTTCCTCCGTCTGCGGGACGGCGCGGGCGCAAAGAGCGCGATGAGCATCCATATCCGTCACGTGATTAATACGCTTGGCTTGAACGCAGGAGAGCTCTAGTTTTCGGAGCACTGTTATACGCCGCCGAACGAAACCACATCAGATCCCTCAATCTAGTGCAACACCGCAGGAATCAAGCCCGCGGTGTTTTTGTTTATTCCCTTGCCGCGCAGGATGGCAGCGGATTTTTGCATCAAATCCGTGCGATTGTTCCCAGTGGGAAATCTGTTTTTTATAACGATTCTATCCGTTTTCCATTCTCCGCGCACTAGCGCCGCTAACGATCGTATTCGGTAAATTCCGCTGCGCCTTGAGCGGGTTGTCGCTTCTATTCGTCGATTTATGATTTCAAAAACCAAATAGAATCGGGAAATATTTGGCAAAATGTAACAGTAAAAACACATAATTCGACTTTTCTCAAAAACGTCGTTAAACAGTGTGGAATTCATCGAAAAACAAGAGCGAAATTGTAAATATTTTATCAAATATCACAGCAATGTAACGCCTCGATACTATTATTATGTTATCTTACGATTTTTATGTGGTATGGAAGCCAAATTGAGGAGGTACCGATCATGAAGGTGTCGCGTTTAACGAAATGGATCAGTGTTATGCTCAGTGCAATGCTGGTTTTGTTGCTATTCCCGGTACAGGCCCTTGCGGGTGGCTCGGGTAGTGTTCGCAACGATCCGCCGTCGACGGATCCTGTCGACATCTTTACCGTTACGTTCGTGGATTGGAACGGCGATAAGCTCTCCTCCGAATTGGTTGCGCGCGGAGAAAGCGCGACCCCACCGAAGCATCCCGAGCGGGAAGGATATACCGCAGCCGGATGGGATACGGACTATAAAGATGTCCAAGGGAACCTCACGGTCACAGCGGCTTATGAATTGATCGAGGAGGATACCTCTCTGTTCGGTGCGCTCTTTGCAGCGAAGCCAAAACCGACACCAACGCCAACGCCGATCCCAACTCCAACACCGATCCCAACGCCGACGCCGACGCCAACCTTGTATTCCATTACTCTGATCTTCAAAATGAAGAGCAATGGCAATCGTATCGCTGCCTATGATTTTAATGAGATTTCCCAAACCACAATCGATGCGTTGAAGCATTACCAGAATTCGGACTTGATCAACCAGATGAGCTCAAGCTCCTTCTTCGGTACGACGTTCATCGGTATCAGTCACTTCAGCGAAAGCATCATGACGGGCAACGGAAACATTCGTTTGAGCGGCGACGGACCTCACTATACGCTCACCGTGCTCATGAAGATCGACATCGAAACGACCTATACGGTGCTGAGCAAGAGTACGGCCGGAACCGTCCTCAGCAATTATGAAATAGACGGCTTGGTCGGAACGACGGTTTCGCCATCCCCGTTGGCGTTCAACGGCTACACGCTGAGTTCGAAAGATCCCGCCTCCGGGTCGATCGTACTGGAGTATTCCGGCAACATCATTACCCATATCTACGCGCCGATCACATACAATATCACATATGAGCTCAATGATGGCACGAACGCGCCAACGAATCCGGGTACGTATGATGCCACCAAGCTTCCGCTTACGCTGGATGATCCGACAAGAGATGATTATCTGTTTGCCGGTTGGTCGAACAACGGTTCGATACCGGTCGGAGAATTCGGCGATAAGACATTCACCGCGAGCTGGACGCCCATCACCTATAGCGTCACCTACGCACAAAACGAAGGCACGGGTTCCGTGCCGGTCGATGGCACAGGCTATGCAAGAAACGGCGCGGTAAGCGTTCAGTTCAGCCCGCTGCCGACGCGCACAGGCTATGATTTCTTGGGCTGGTCAACCTCCGCGGGCGCAACCACGGCGGAATATACCTCCGGCGGCAGCACCTCCTTCCCGATGGGTACTTCAAACGTTACCCTCTATGCCATTTGGGCGCTGCACAAGTACTCCGTCAGTTACAACGTCAATGAAGGCACGGGCTCTGTCCCGGTCGACGCCAATACCTATGTAATGAACAGCACAGTGCCTGTTTTGTATGACTCGCTACCCACGCGCGCGGGATATGACTTCATGGGCTGGGCAACCTCTTCCGGCGCAACCGAAGCAACGTTTGTCTCCGGCGGATCCGCCGTACTCACGATGGGCACCGAAGACATTACACTCTATGCCGTCTGGGCGCTGCACGGGTACTCGGTTTCCTATTCCGCCAACGGGGGTACGGGGTCTGTCCCGAGTGATTCCAACACCTATGTGATGGGAGGCACACCGGTCGTACTGTTTGACTCACTGCCCACGCGCACAGGATATACATTCAAAGGCTGGGCAACCTCCGATTCTGCGAGCGAAGCCACCTTCGTCTCCGGCGGATCCGCCACGCTCACGATGGGAACCGCGGATGTAACGCTGTATGCCGTATGGTCGCTGAACCATTATTCGATCTCGTATACGTTGAACGACAGCCTCGCCTTCCCGGCGAATAACGGCTCGAACCCGACAGGCTATACCGTGCTCAGCGATACGATCCACCTCGCGATCCCGACACGCACGGGCTATACATTCGATCATTGGGATCCGGCGGGTACCATCGAGCAGGGTTCCACGGAAAACAGGTCGTTCACTGCGTATTGGACGGCGAACACCTATACAATCACCTACAATCTCAATGGCGGTTCAAACGACGATAATAACCCCAAAACGTACACCGCTAGCAGCAGCACGATCGTTTTAGCTCCGGCAACACGCCCCGGCTATACCTTCCTCGGTTGGTATGTTGGTTCAACACCCAACTCCACCATCGCCGCAGGTTCGACGGGGAACAAAACGTTCACCGCGAAGTGGTCTACGGCAATTCGATACGGTATCACATATACGATGAATGGCGGCATCAACTATCCGTTCAATCCGTCGTACTATACCGTAAACAGCGCGACGATCCATCTCCAGGATCCGTGGCGTACGGGCTATGACTTCGCTGGCTGGACGCCGACAAACACCATCCCCCAAGGATCAACGGAAGCAAAAGTATTCACCGCAACCTGGACGCCAATCACCTATGAGATTCATTACAATCTCAATGGCGGAACGAACGCGGACGAAAACCCGGCAACCTATACGCCGGAAACACCAACCATCCACCTTGCGGATCCCACGCGCGCAGGATACAACTTCTGGTTCTGGCTCCCGATCCATACGATCTCACAGGGCTCCATCGGGGATCGCTACGTCTGGGCGATGTGGTCCGCTCCGATCAATTACAACATCAAATACAACCTCGGCGGCGGAACGAACGCCGCGTCCAACCCGAGTATGTACAACGTCAACAGCGATTCGATCAAGCTCGCTGACCCGACACGTACCGGTTATACGTTCACGGGTTGGTCGCCGGACGGCAGCATCCCGGCCGGCTCCACAGGCCCGCGCGAATTCACCGCGAGCTGGAAGCCGATCACCTATGCCATCCACTATGAACTTGGCGTTGGCGGCGTAAACGCTCCGGAGAATCCCTCGGAGTATACGATCGAATCCGATCCCTTCACGCTCGGCGCGCCGACCCGTACGGGCTATGATTTCATCGGCTGGGATCCCGCAAAAACCACCATTGAAACCGGCTCACATGGCGATCTGGCATTCACCGCTCTGTGGTCCAAGCCGATTGCGTACAACATCGTCTACACGTTGGGCGGCGGTGTGAACGCCTCGACGAACCCCGCGACTTACACCATCGAGGACGATGAAATTGCGCTGGCTGCCCCGACGCGTGCAGGATATACCTTCACCGGCTGGACACCGACCAGCACGATTCCGGCAGGATCAACGGGCGAAAAGACGTTTGTCGCAACATGGTCTGATCCGATTCTATACGGAGTAACGTATGTGATGAACGGCGGCGTGAACGCCACGACAAACCCCGCAACCTATACCGTGGAGAGCGCAGTGATCAACCTCGCTGCCCCGACGCGAGCGGGATATAACTTCACCGGCTGGACGCCGAGCAGCACGATTCCGGCAGGATCGACGGGCGAAAAGACGTTTGTCGCAACATGGTCTGATCCGATCCTATACGGAGTGACATATGTGATGAACGGCGGCGTGAACGCCACGACGAACCCCGCAACCTATACCGTGGAGAGCGCGGCGATCAACCTCGCTGCCCCGACACGAGCGGGATATACCTTCACCGGCTGGACGCCGACTGCTTCCATCCCCGCCGGATCGACAGGCGAAAAGATGTTTGTCGCAACATGGTCCGATCCGATCGTATACGGAGTGACGTATGTCATGAACGGCGGCGTGAATCCGGGCGCAAACCCCGCAACCTATACCGTGGAGAGCGCGACGATCAACCTCGTAGCGCCGACCCGCGCGGGATATAACTTCACCGGTTGGACACCGACTGCTTCCATCCCCGCCGGATCGACGGGTGGCAGAACCTTCACGGCGACGTGGAGCAACCCGATCGTATACGACATCACGTATCAGCTCGCGGGCGGTGTTAACGCCGCAGGAAACCCGGATACCTATACCGTCGTGAGCGGACTGATCACGCTGGCCGCCCCGACACGCACGGGATATGACTTCCTCGGCTGGACGCCGGCAAATACCATCCCCGCGAACTCGACAGGGCCGCGCACCTTTACCGCAACATGGTCTGAACCGCACGTGCACACCGTTACATACATCGTCAGCGGCGGCACGGAAGCAGGTCTAGACGGAACGACTCCGTTTGCGGTCTATCAGGACGTAGCCTATGGCGCGCCTGTTCCGGTGCCGAATGATCCGGCACAGAACGAGTTCAGCTTTGACGGCTGGGCCAGCGAAATCCCCGCCGCGATGCCGGATGCGGACATCACGCTCTACGGCACCATGACGCGCACGCCGGTACTGCAGGAGATCGTCTCCAACGAGAAGACGCCTCTTGCCGGGCCAACCTGGTCGCTGTTGAATCTGATCCTGACGGTTCTCACCGCGCTGGGCACGGGCTCGATCATCAAGATGCTGCAACGCAACCGCGGCGGTAAGGGTACCAAGAAGAACACGGCGTTCACCCTGTCCACCCTGCTCCCGACTGCGGGCGCAATCGTCGCCTTCCTATTGACGCAGATCACTTCCGGCAGCATGGTGTTTGCGGATCGCTGGTCGTACCTCATGGGCGGTCTTGCGCTTCTGCAGGGTGTGCTCGTAGCCCTCGGACTCTCCGGCGGCAAGAAAGCATAACCACATAACAGCAAGAAAGAGGCGCAGCGATGCGTCTCTTTTTTCGCGCGGATCCGCCGTCTTTGCGCGATCACCAACGTCCGGGCAAGCCGCAAAAGTATCAAAAAAAGTCCGTCCCTTTTGCGGGCGGACTCTTCTATCGCGCTTTTGATTCAGATGCAATTTCTCACAGACATCCAGCGTGGGCAAGCGAAAGGGATACTTCTATCGTGCATTTGATTCGGTAGTAATCCCTCATCTCCCTGTTTTACTCCTCCGCCGTCGTCGTTGGCGACGGTTCCGGCGTCGTTGCGGCAGGGTCGGGCGTTATGGAAGGCTCCGGCGTGGGCGTCGGATCCGGCGCCACAAGACCGGATAGAATCTCAAACGTGTGGTAAAGCTCCGCCTTGTGCCAGTCCGCCGAAAGCGGATTGGTCCCGTGCGATGTAATCGTGCACTCCGGCAGGGCTTCCGTGAGCTTCGCGAGGTCTTCTTTCGTGATCTTGTTGTTCATCAGCCAGAGCATTTTGAGCTGCTTCATGCCGCTGAATGTGGTGATGTCGGTTATGCCCGTGCGCGTGCAGTTCAGATGCGTGAGTTTCGCAAGTCCCGCAATCGGTGCATAGTCGACGATCGGGTTACTGTAGACCTCTAAAAACTCCAGCTCGGTCAGCGAGGAAAGCGCGGTGATATCCGCGATCTTATTGTTTCCCACGCAGAGCAGGCGCAGCTTGGTCAGGTTCTTGACAAACGAAAGATCGCTCAGCTTGTTACCCGTCAAATCCAGATAGACCAGATCGGTGCAATACAGTAGCCCCGCGACATCCTCGTTTGTGAGCTTGGTGTTGCCGTCCTTCGTAAAGGTTGCTGCCTGATTCGGAAACTCCTTGCGGTTTTGCGTGCTAAACGCCACGATATCCGTCCGAACCTGCCATGCGCCGATCTGCACAAACCAAACAAACTTCACCGCGGGGAACTGCGTCTGGAGCTGCACCATCTGCTCGTTTGTCAGCCCCGTGCCGCACAGATCGCACAGCGTGAGCGCGGGCATGTGCGAAAGCCCAGCCGCGACTTCCTCCACGCTGGTAAACGTCTGCCCCTGCAGATTGACCTCGGTGGTCTCCGGCGTCAGCTGCTGACCAAACAGATCAAACGAAAACGCAAACGCAACCAACGGATATCGTCCCTTGAGCGCGTCCATAGACTCAAAGGAGATCGTCTGTCCGACGAGGTTGCAGCTCGTCAGATTCTTCAGCGGCGCAAGCGCATCCAGCAGCGCCGCTTCATCGGTTATCTTCGCCTTTGCAAGATCAACCTCTGTTGCGTCCGTGTTCACCTGCACACCGAACAGATCGATCGTGCGCAGGAACGAGATGCTCGGATAGCGCGCTTCCAGCGCGGCGCCATCCTCCGCGCCGATATTTGTGTTTGTGAGATCCACGCTGTTCAGCGCAGGGAGAAAATACAGACTCTGCGCGAGCGTCTCCGGATCCAGCGTTTGGCCGGAGAGATCGAGCGTCGTGTCCGTGTTGCGCAGCGTTACTCCGCCGATTTCGACCTGCCACGTAAAGGAGATATCTTTGCGCTCGAGGCTCTTGCTCATCAGCGCGTCATAGCACGTGCAGCTCAGCGCGTCCACCGTCTTCAGATTTGGAAAATAACCGAGCAGATCCAGCGCGGCCGCGTCCGTATTTGCGGGCAACGTCAGCTGGGTCACCTGGTTGTCAAACCGCTGATCTTGAATCGGTACGCTCCAGAGGATGCGACAGTTCGGCAGCGCGCTCATGAGCGAGCGGTATTGCTCCACCGAAATGTCTGCTTTTCTGACATCCAGCTCCTGCAGGTCTTCGTATTTGACGAGGTCTTCAACGTCGACCTCGGCCGCGTCTTCAATCACAAGCGCGGTTGCGGAGCGATCCTTGAGAAGATCGCACCCCGCGAGCGCCAAGAGGAGCACGAGAATCAGCAGCGCGGCAAGCGCGCGCAGGAGGCGTTTGTTTGTGTGCGCGCGTTCAGTTGACGCGCTGGTATAGGCGGAATGTATCATTTTGTCCTTCGCTCCAGAATGTCTGGCTTTCCATCAGTTCATATCCCGCTGGAGCAATCTCCAGGTTTCGGGTCACAAGAAACTCCGCGCTGCGTTCGGCAATGTATCCATCCTGCGCGTCCCTGAGTTCGGGCAGGTCTACATTGACACGCGCGAAAAACCGGTACGGGGGAATCACATTCGCCGCGAGGTAGAAGCCCGCGTCCGGCATCCGGTAGCAAAACAGCGTCACGCGCTCCTCTGTCTTCTTTTGCTGCATGACGCTCGCAAAATGCGCCTGCGGTGTGTCCTCCCTGCGAACAAAGAGCAGATAGCGATTGTCCGAAATCAGCAGCGCAAAGCCGAGCAGAATCAGCGTAACTCCTGCTAACAGCGCGCGCATCAGCCCACTCTTCGCCCCGGACAAGGGTTTGTACTTCTCCAATAGTCGCGCAACGGGCACCATGCCAAGCGCGAGAAACGGCGTCAGCACCAGCCCATAGTAGCGATAGCCCTGCCCGCCCATATAAATCGCAAACGCGAGCAAGCCTGCCATCAATATGACGCCGATCTTCTCAATGATGCGCGCTTGCTCCTTCTTTTGCAGCAGGAACCAGACGAGCCCCAGCGCGATGGGTAGCGCAATCTGCGGGTTACGGAAGGAAAACGCGCCGACGCTTTTCACGACGACGAACAGCACGCTCAGCAGGGACGATTCGTCCGTCGCCGAATAGTTGAAGATGTTCGAGTAGAAGTAATAGTGTATGAAGTCCCCCAGCGCCCCGTTTGCGGCAAAGTAGATCACCCAAGGGATGCCGAGCGCAAGCATGACAACCACGAACAGCCCGCTTGCGGAAAACGCACGCTTGACGTGCTTTGCCAAGAGTTGCGAAACCGCCAGCACGCCCATCCATGCGACATAAAACGCCAGAAACGTGAATTTGCCAAAGAGCATCACGCCCGCAAAGAGCGCGTTGCGTGCGATCATCGTCAGCGGTACAGGCTTCGGGTACGATTCCTTGAAGTAGCGCAGAAAATCATAGAGCGACCAGGCGAACAGCGGAATCATGAGCTCTTCCAGACTGCCGCCGTGCGAGAAGCTCAAGCTGCCAAGAACAAAGGCGGAGGCAACCGGCAGCACGAGGAGCGCAAACTTCTGTGTATACAGCGACACAATGCGATACGCCGCAAACAGGAAGAACGACCACGCGATCGTCTCTATGACATAGACGCCGACGAACGACGTGCCCGAAATCAGCGACGCAAGCCCGAAGAGCAGGAACGCCATCGGCCCTTTTTGGTCGTACAGCTGAAGATACGGCACGTAGCCGTGCATCATGCCCTTGCCAATCGTGAAGTAGATGTTCGCGTCTACCCACTCGTTCAGCGGGTACAGTGGAGAACTCTTTGTCAGAAGAAAGAGAAACACAGCCGCAAACAGCAGACAGAGGGGATAGATCGTCTTCCAATCAGCGCTTCTGCGCGTGCGTTCCATTCTGTGTCCTCCATAAGATTCATTCCTGTTATTCGATGGCTCGGATCAATCCGAGATAACATTATAATCATTTTCACGCACGGACGCAACCATTGACGTTTCCACGCGGTGTTATGGGTAGAGAAGGGCAAAAACCGCCTTTGCGGGCAGCTTGCGTCCAGCAATCACCACCCTGCCCGAACGATTAACAATACGGAGGAATTCCATTATGAAAAAGTTACTAGTCATCACGGCACTGCTCCTTACGGGAGCTGTTCTGCTTTCCGCTTGCGCACCGGCCGCCGCAGAAACCGATCTTATCTATCGCGGCGAGGTCACAAGTATCTCGGAAGACGGAAGCATTCTCGTCACCCAGCTGCCGGGCCATAATTACGGACAAGCCAGCATTCTCTTTCATGTCGGCAACAAGCTGCAAAACGAGCTTGGCGATCAGCTCGCCGTCGGCGCGTTTGTCGAGGTGCGATACGATGGCAGATTGACCCGCTCGCTCCCCGCGCAGGGTACGGCGAAGAGCGTCTCCGTCATCGCGCGTGATAGCGACGGCATTATCCAAAACGGAGAGATTCTGGACGTTACCCCCGGCAAGGACGGCTACAGCATCTCCCTGCTGCCGTTTGGCGCGGAGTTGACGGAGGACCGGAGCAACACCATCACCCTCACCGTCCATATGTTTGCGTTGGAGGGATTGAAGGGCGAGGACCTTGTCGCCGGGCTGAAAGTCAGCGCGGTCACGTCGGGGATTGCCGCTTTGAGCATGCCGCCGATCATGCAGGCGGTGGCGCTGCTGCCGTATACGGAATAACATTCTTCGCGGGTAACCGCGTCCACGCGCGCCGAGGGCCCTTGCCCCGGCGCGCTTTGTTTGCAACGTGCTTTTCCGACAGGCACACAAAAAGAGCAAAAAGCTAAAAAAGATACTTGACAACTATATCGGCAAGCGATACAATTCTATTACGGTTTCCGATATATCGTGTAGCGTAATAAAAGAATCAACGGGAGATGAGAAACATGCCGGAGAGCAGCGAACGAGGGGCCTTGACGGAGGCGGTGTTCTACATTTTGCTTTCGCTCTATACCCCCATGCATGGATACCGTATCATGCAGACCGTGCGGGAGCTGAGTCAGGGCAGGGTCGACCTCGGCGCGGGGACGCTGTATGGTGCGATCAATACCCTGCTGGAAAAAAAATGGATTCAGCCCGTGGCGGGAGAACTGGATTCCCGCAAGAAAGAATATGAGATCACCCCTCTGGGCAAGACGATTGCGCAGGCGGAGCTCAAACGATTGGACGAGTTGTTACAAACGGGAAAGAGGATTGTCGGGGGAAGGCTAATATGAAATATATCGTACACAAAGCATATTGGGATTATGAGAAAGAAGAACGCTGGCTCAACGAGATGTCCGCAAAGGGCATGGCGTTTACGGACTATTCCTGGTGCCGATATGTGTTTACCGAGGCGCCCGCAAACGCCTACATCTACCGCATTGAGCTGCTGGAAAACCTGCCGACGCATCCGGAGAGCATCGCGTATCTGCGTTTTCTGGAGGAAAACGGCGTGGAGTATGTCGCAAGTTATATGCGCTGGGTTTATTTGAGAAAACCCGCGTCGGAAGGCGCGTTCGATCTCTATACGGATATCGATTCCAAGATCAAACACTATCAGCGGATCAATCTCATGTGGAACACGCTGATGGTGGTAGAGTTTGTCGCGGCGTTTTCCAACCTCGCCATCGGCATTGTGAACCTGAACATCGGCGAACGGCTCGGTAACTTCTCTTATGGCAACCTGAGCATCGGCTGCATGCTTTTACTGTTTGGGCTCGTGTTCCTCGCCCTCGGCATTCCGCTCCGCCGAAAAATCAAAACCCTACGACAGGAAAAGGCGATACACGAATAAATCAAATAATACATTGAACCATAATAAGAAACGCTGCCTTTCACGATCGTATCATATCGCGAAAGGCAGCGTTTTTGTTCCAAGTTATTTGACGCCACTAAGATAAAATGGGTAAAGAAAAACCTCTCGTGTTCGGGCATACCGAAGCAAGAGAGGCGATTTCCTTTTTACAGTTTTGGCTTAGTTGCCGCGGCTAACCTTGCCGGAACGGAGGCACCGTGTGCAAACATTCATCTTTGCCGGTCTCCCGTCAACGACGACATGCACACCCTGGATGTTCGGCGCCCAGCCGCGCTTGGTCTTGCGGTTGGAGTGGCTGACCAGATTGCCGGACATGACACCCTTGTTGCAGACTTCACAGTACTTACCCATGCGAATAGTCCACCTCCTTGATAAAAATCGAACAGCGCTATTTTACCACGCGCGATGGCTTGATGCAAGCCTTATTTTCCTGTTTTTCCGCATGTCTGTCGCGTTTTTGCGCTTCGTGCAATGCGCGGGAAGCCATTCTTTGTCGCAATGCCGCGCACGATGCGTCAGCGCATCCCGGGAAAGCCCGCCTGGCGCAGCGCTTCGTAGAGCACGATCGCCGCGCTGTTGCTCAAATTCAGCGAGCGCTGTCCCTCCCGCATGGGGATGCGCACGGCATCTTCACTCCTGCGTGAAAGCAGCGCCTGCCCAAGCCCCGCCGTCTCCTTGCCAAAGACAAGGAAATCCCCGTCCTGATAGGATACGTCCGTATAACTTCGCGTTGCATGCGTGGAGAGCAGGAAGAACCGCGCGTCGGGATATGCCGCCTCCACCGCCTCAAAGTTGTCGTAATACGCGATGTCGAGCGCGTGCCAATAGTCGAGACCCGCACGCTTGAGTTGTTTATCCTCCACCGAAAAGCCGAGCGGGCCAACGAGGTGCAGCTTTGCCCCCGTCACTGCGCAGGTGCGCGCAATGTTTCCCGTGTTCTGCGGAATCTCCGGCTCGACGAGTACGATATGAAACACGATCTATCCTCCGGTATCCTCAAAAATACTGTGTCAGAAAACGATCAATCGAAATGCGCGCTTTCGCGTTACGGGCGTTTCCCGCCCCGCTCTGCCGCGCGGGAGGCTTCCAGCATGAGCAGCATCTGCTCGCGCACATCATCCGGCGCGAGGATTTTCACCCGCCCGCCAAACTGAAACACCCACCCGAAAAACGGCGGAGACACGCGGACGGGCGCAAAAAGAGCATAGGCGTGCTCATCGATTGGTTCAACCGGCACATCCGCGCCAAAGCGATCCAGCATTGCACCAAGCAGCGATTTTTCAAATGAAAGATGCACCCACCTCTGCTGCGCGGGCGCCATGGAGAATACGGTCCTCGCATAGGCGGTCGCGTCAAAGGAGATATCCATCTTCGCCGCGGGTTCGTCCAACGCGCACACATCCTCCATCTTGTCGAGCCGGTAATGCGCGAGTCCCTCGTGAAACGGATGGTCGGCGATCAGATAATAATGATCCTCCGCATAGATCATCAGACATGGGTTGACGACGTATTTTTCGCCGCCGCGCCGCGGCTGCAACGCTTTTTTTGCCGTAAACTGACAATAGACAAACGAGAGCTTTGCGCCCTGTTCGAGCGCAAGCAGTATCTGCGCCGCGTTATGGAAAGCGAGCTCGTTCTCCGCCTTGTGCGGACTCGCCACGCCGCCCTGCCGCCGGAGCCACGCCGCGTCGTGCCGGCTCGCGAGGGAAGCAAGCTTCTCGATCATTTCCTCGGAGTGTTCCCGCGAGAGCACGCGGCTCGCGCGGATCATGTCCATCAGCAATCTTAGCTCTGCGCGCTCAAACACGCGCGAATCGATGTAATATTCGTTGGCGCGCCTGCGCCTGACGCAGATATCCAGCCCGCTCTGACGCAGCAGCGCGATATCCGAATAGACGGTGCGGCGGTCTGCGCAATAACCTTCGAGCTCCAGATGCGCCGTGATCTCCCGCGCGGTCACGCTGTGGCGTTCGTCGGTATGCTCCAGCAGATAGTCCCGCAGCAACAGCAGCCGCGCGCGTGCGTCCAGCATGGTACCACTGCCTCCGGACGGCGTGGGTTAGTCCGCCGCGCCGGTGATCGCGTCGATCCGCGCGAGTTCGTCCGCGGTGAACGCCGGCGCATGCAGAATGCCGAGGTTTTGCACGATCTGCTCCGGCGAGGACGCACCGATGAGTACGCTCGTCACCTGCGCGCTGCGCAGAACCCAGCTCAGCGCAAGCTCGGAGAGGCTCTGCCCCCGCGCGCGCGCAACTTCGTTGAGTGCACGAATCTGCTCGAGCTTTTCTTGCGTCAACTGCTCTTTGCGCAGGAACGGGCCGCCTTTCCCGATTCGGCTGTCCGCCGGGATCCCGTCCAGATAGCGATCGGTCAAGAGACCCTGTGCCAAGGGGCTAAAGCAGATGATGCCAAAGCCTGTGTCCTGCGCCGTCTGCGTAAGTCCGTCCGGCTCGATATGCCGGTCATAGATCGAATACCGCACCTGATTGAGCACAAACGGACAGCGAAGTTCCCGCAGGATCGCCGCGGCTTCCCGCGCGGTCGCGCTGTCATAATTCGAAAGTCCCGCATAGAGTGCGCGCCCGCTCTTAACCGCTGTATCGAGCGCAAGCATACTCTCCTCAAGCGGCGTGTGTTTGTCCATACGGTGATGATAGAATATATCCACATAAGGAATCCCCAAGCGTTTGAGGCTCTGATCGAGACTCGCAAGCAGATATTTCCGGCTGCCCCAATCTCCATACGGTCCCGACCACATGATGTAGCCGGCCTTGGTGCTGATGATCATCTCGTCGCGATATGCGGAAAGCGCTTCTTTGAGAATGCGTCCAAAGTTCGTCTCCGCGCTGCCGGGCAGCGGGCCGTAATTATTCGCCAGATCAAAATGCGTCACCCCGCGGTCGAAGGCCGCGAAACACATGCGTTTCATGTTCTCATAGTCGTCTTGGGTGCCAAAGTTATGCCAAAGCCCCAGCGAAAGCAACGGGAGCTTGAGCCCGCTTCTTCCGCAGTTTCGGTAGGTCATATCGTCATATCGGGTTTCACTTGCTGTGTACGGCATCTGTTCATCCCTCCAAAATCATGCTTTGTGCTCTTTGCCGTACGATCCACGCGCGGCAGGGCTGCCTGATTATTGTATCATAATTTCCGGCAGATGCCCAAGGCTCGCCGGACGAAGTTTCGTCTGCCGCGCGAACGCGTTCTCCATCAACATGCGCATTGTAAACACAGGAATCGAACGCGGGTTTTTTCGCGCGCGCGAAACGTTCATATAAAAATAAGAAATCGTTCATTGACTTTTTTACGCAAATGCCGGAAAATGAGGAGCGTCGGCGGCAAAAAAACGCGAGTGTTTCGCGCTATTTGCCGGGATAGAATCAAAACAACTTGGAGGACAGTGTGTGATCACCAAAGTACCCGTAGCCACCATCGAAATGCAGACCGGCAGCGTCATCAAAATGGAGCTGTATTACGATATCGCGCCCAACACGGTGAAGAATTTCATCGCGCTCGCCAACAAAGGCTTTTATGACGGAACCATCTTCCACCGCGTGGTGAAGAATTTCGTCATTCAGGGCGGAGACCCGACCGGCACCGGTACCGGCGGCCCCGGCTACCATATCAAAGGCGAATTTTCCAACAACAAGCACCCGAACCACCTCTCGCACGATCGCGGCATGGTCAGCATGGCGCGTCAGGGCAACCCGTATAATCCGCCGGCGGCGTATGACTCGGCGGGCAGCCAGTTTTTCATCCTGCATGCGGACGCTAAGTATCTGGATAAGGACTATGCGGCCTTTGGCATGGTCGTAGAGGGCATGGACGCGGTAGACGCGATCGCCTGCTGCGTCACCGGCGTACACAGCAAGCCCATCGTGGAGCAAAAGATTAAAACCATCCGTGTGGAGACCTTCGGCGAGGAGATCGGCGAGCCGGAGACCATCGTGGAATAAACCGTCATTCTGCGTTTCATCGGCGTAAAGCCGATGTAAAATATGGACTGATCGTACAGTCTCTCTTGACAGAATCGCACGCATCTGCTAGAATACATAAAAATATTTATGTATTTACTGGGTGCGTGCTCTTTTTTGATTGCAACCGGAAAAACCCTTGCATTTGGCACTCGTCCGGCGCAAAACCCTACATTTCAACGCAACAGGAAGTGATGTTTGTGACCCATTCCAGCATTGCCGAAGCGGTATCGGAGCTGTATAAAAATCTTCGGCTGTCGCATTACCGCAACCTTTTTGTACAGCTGAAAGAAAAGGCCGGCAGCCTCAGCGCGACAGAAGCGTTTTCCGCCGAGGTGATCTATCTGCTCGACCGACCGACCATCGGCGAATTTGCCGATTTTCTCGGGATTTCACAGCCGAACGCGTCCTATAAGGTCAACTCCCTCGTCACCAAGGGATATCTGGAGCGCGTCAGCAGCGACGACGATCACCGGGAGGCGCACCTCTTCGTGACGAAAAAGTTTCTCGACTATTACGGACGCCAGTTGCCGGATATGAAAAGCGCCGTCTCCACCGCGCTCAGCGCATTTACCGAGCAGGAGGTGCAGCTGCTCGTCCGCCTTTTTGGCAAGCTCAACCGCCATCTCGCCACGCAAGCCTGAACACAGGCGTACATCCAACGAGCTTTCTCGCTTCGCCGCCAGCCACGGGGGGTCTGCGCGGCGCAGCATCATCAATCTCAACTTGGGGGTAAAGAATGGATTTGTTTGAAAAGTGCGGTCGTCTGACCGCGGTCAAGGAAACCCGCGAGGCGGGAATCTATCCGTATTTTCACGCGCTGGAGTCGCGGCAGGATGTCGAGGTCATGATGGAGGGCAAACGCCGCATCATGCTTGGCTCCAACAACTATCTGGGACTCACCACGCATCCGGAGGTCGTCGAGGCGGGTATCCACGCCATGGAGCAATACGGATCCGGCTGCTCCGGCTCGCGCTTCCTCAACGGCACGCTCAGGATGCATTTAGAAGTGGAACAGGAGCTCGCGCGCTTCCTCAACAAAGAAGCGGTCGTGACCTTCTCCACCGGTTTTCAGAGCAACCTCGGCATCATCAGCGCGATCGTCGGAAAAGGCGACTATGTCATCTGCGACAAGGAGAACCACGCCAGCATCTATGACGGCTGCCGCCTCTCTTTTGGTACGATGGTGCGCTATCGCCACGCGGACATGGAGCACCTGCGCCATACGCTGGAGCAGATTCCCGATACGGCGGGCAAGCTGATCGTCACCGATGGTGTGTTCAGCATGGGCGGCGACATCGCAAACCTGCCGGAGATTGTAAAACTCGCCAAAGAGTTCGGCGCGCGCGTCATGGTGGACGATGCGCACGGCCTTGGCGTCGTCGGCGAAGGCGGGCGCGGTACCGCGAGCCACTTCGGCCTTGAGGACGAAGTAGATATCTACATGGGCACGTTCAGCAAGTCCCTCGCGAGCCTCGGTGGCTATATGGCCTCCACGCTCGAGGTTGCGGAATATGTGCGCCACACCTCCCGCCCCTTCATCTTCTCCGCGTCCATGACGCCGGCGAGCTGCGCTTGTGCGTTGGCCGCGCTGCGCGTATTGGAGCGCGAACCGCAGCGCGTGCTCCGTCTGCAGGAGATCTGCCGCTATGTGCGCGCGGGCCTGACGGCACGCGGCATCCCGCATAAATACACCGCGGATGTGCCGATCATCCCGATCTATACCTACGAGACCATCCGCACGCTGACCATCGCGAAGATGCTCTACGAAGCGGGCGTCTACGTGAACCCCGTCCTGCCGCCGGCAACGCCCGCGACGGAGTGTCTGCTCCGCACTAGCTATATGGCGACGCTGAAAGAGCCGCTGCTCGACGAGGCGATGGATATCATGGCAAGTGTTCTGACGGAGGAAGCAAAATGAAACGCGTTTGCGTGCTCACCGGCGGCAGCAGCGGCATCGGCAAAGCGACCGCAGAACTGCTCACCAAAAACGGATTCACCGTCTACGAACTGAGCAGAAATGGCGCGGACACGGAGCAAATCCGCCACATCACGGCGGATGTAACCGATGCAGCGCAAGTTAAGGCCGCGATTGAAACCGTCATGAATGCCGAAGGACAGATCGACCTACTGGTCAACAACGCGGGCTTCGGCATCTCCGGCGCGGTGGAGTTCACCGACCCCAAGGATGCGTTTTCGCAGCTCAACGTCAACTTCTTTGGTTCGCTGCACGGAATTCAAGCGGTTCTGCCACACATGCGCGCGCAAAAGAGCGGACACATCGTGAACATCAGCTCCGTCGCGGCGCCAATTGCGATACCGTTTCAGGCCTTTTACAGCGCGACGAAGGCCGCGACCAACTCACTCACCCTCGCGCTGCGCAACGAGGTCAAGCCTTTCGGCATCAAAGCCTGCGCGATTTTGCCGGGCGACGTCAAGACGGGCTTTACCGCGGCACGCAAGAAGAGCTGCGCGGGTGCGGACGTGTACGGCGCTGCGATCGATCGCGCGGTTGCCGTGATGGAACACGACGAGCAGAACGGCATGCCGCCGGAACAGGTGGCAAAGGCGGTACTCCGCGCCGCAAACGCGAAGAACCCGAAGGCGTTCTATACCGTCGGTTTCCAATATCAGTTGTTTGTGCTGCTGGCAAAACTCCTGCCCGCAAGCTTGACCAACGCATTGGTCGGGATGATCTACAAATAAGCAATCCATCCTCGCGATTTCAGCCGTCTGTTCAAAGCAGGCGGCTTTTTTTCGCTGTAATCTGCCAAGATATTGGCGCTTTTCTTCCGTCTGGGTTGCCATATTTGCCCGTATACTGATGCTATCAAACGTAAAGAGGAGTCAGATTTATGCAAATACCGGAACAAAACCGGCTCCGCGCCAACCAAACACGCGCATGGAAGCTTGCACTGGACGCGGTCATGCTCATGCTGCTGGCGCTCATGTATGAAAAGCAGGTCATCAGTATGTCGTTTCACGAGATCGGTGGCCTTGCGCTGATCGGTCTATTCGTCATCCATCATCTTGTCAACGCGCGTTGGATCGGCGCCATCACCAAGCGGTTGTTTGCCAAAGGGACACCGGGGTTAGTGCGCGCGCGGTATATCGTCGACACGCTTTTGTTGGCCGCGTTTCTCGCGGTCGGTGTCACAGGCGTCCTCATCAACAAGACATTGTTTTCCATCCGCGCCGCGGGCAACGCGAAGACGCTGCACTATTTCGCCTCCGCCGTTGCAATCATCCTCACAGGCGTACATCTTGGGCTGCCTGCGGATTATATCTTTGGCAAACTGTTCAAACAGGGTGCAAACAAGGTTGCGAAGATCGCAACGGTGGTCCTGCTCGCTGCGTTGATCGCATTCGGCGGATACAGCCTCTCTGCCACGCGGTTCGTTTCCTTCCTCGCGGCACCGCTTCAAAGCGCACAGTTTTCGCACGGGACATTTGAATCGAGCGGAAATATCGCGCTGGATGGTTCCTCTGTCGAGCGTCCGAGCGATATGAGCGAACTACCGGAGTTTGCGCAAGGAGAGCAGTCGCAAACCGATGGCGCTCAGCCGCCGCAGGGTGACGGGAGCGGCTTCCCCGGCGGTGGACAGGATGATGCGGCGGGCGGCGGACAACGGTGCGGAGAGAGCGCCAGAAACGGTCAGGGCGAAGGCGGTACCAACGCCGCACTGCTGATCGCACAATATGCGGGCATCATCGCGCTCTTCGGCGCGACGACATATGGCATCGTGAAGGTGTTCGGGAAAAAGAAGAGTGGCAAGGGTGGTAAAGAGACAGTTGCCGTCGTCGTTGCGGAGCATGTCGAGTAAGGATTTTGAAAAAGACTCCGAAGACGAATAACCCCCGGTCGCGTGGTGCGATCGGGGGTATGATTCCAGCACATAGTTTCTTCGCGTACGTTTTGCGCACAGTCCGCTCCGCGCGAGAAAACGTTACAGCTCTTTTTCGAACTTCACGCTGTAGTAGATGTGGCTGCCAACCACGAACAAATATGCAAAGACCATCAGCAGCACGACGGCCAAATCGACATTCATCAGCGCAAACGAAATCATCAGCGCACCAAAGACAAACACCATCGTGTCATATCCCTTCGCTTTCGCGCGGGTGCTGATTTCGCGGTTTCTCTCGTCGTTGACCTCGATTTCCTTCTGCTTTTGCATGTCGGGATGTTTTTTGTAAACGTATCTCTCGATTACGCCAGCCACGCCTTGCCCAAAGAGGCCGCTGCCGATGCCGACGCAAACATAGGGCAGCGTCAGCAGGATGCCTTTCGGGTCTGCAATCGTTTTCACGAGGGTCAGCCCCGCCGCGAGTAAGACCAAGCCAAGAATACCCAAGCCGGTCTGCAAACCGTGTTTTTTCATATCGATTCCTCCTCATAGATGAATATTTCTTCGATGGATACGTCAAAGTAGCGGGCGATTTTGAACGCAAGCAGGATTGACGGATTGTATCGTCCGTTTTCCAGTGAGCCGATGGTCTGGCGGGAGACTTCAAGCGCCGCCGCCAGCTCCTCCTGCCGAATCCCTCTCTGCTTTCGCAGTTCTTCCAACCTGTTTTTCATATGTCCTCCGAATGGGTTAATTCACAAATGGAAAGTTCGCTTTCCATCATAGTAGCATAAATGCGGAAAATGTCAAGCATGCTTTCCATTAAATATCCCTCGGCAAAACAAAAATCGCACCCCGATCGGAATGCGATTTGTGTTTTTGGAGCTGATGAGCAGATTCGAACTGCCTACCCTGCCCACAGTTCGGCAAGGTCGCGCTGCGTTGCCGCTCACGCGGCTTCCTAGCGCTTCCTGCCTCACTGGGCTTCCGCCTCGCTGGATCCGCCACAGGCGGCGCTCAGCTCCGCCCCCATTACCAAGATTAGCTCCTCGCAAGATAGATAGCCGAACATTCTAATCTACTAGAAAACAGAAAAACAGCGCCCTTTTGGGGGTGCTGTTTTCCCGTTTTGGAGCTGATGAGCAGATTCGAACTGCCTACCTCCTCATTACCAATGAGGTGCTCTACCGACTGAGCTACATCAGCGCTGCAACGAACATTATAGCGAAGCCAGCCGTTCATTGCAAGAGTTAATTTCCGTAAAACCGATTCTTACTCCTCCACGCGGATGATGCTCTCCACCGCGTTGACGCACGCAAGCGCTTCAATCTTCTTGCGCGCTTCATTGACGCCAAACTCGCTCGCGGCATGCGTGAGGAACGTAATCCGAGAAGAGACTCCGTCGTTTTCGCCCAGCTGGATAACGCTCTTGAGCGAAACGCCCTGCTCCGCAAACGCCGCCGCAATCGCCGCCATCGTACCCGGTTTGTCCGCCACGTGCAGCCGAATGCAATAGATGCATTGAAAATCCTTTACCAGCTCAATCTCGTTGCTAAGGCTCTCCTCATTGACAAACGTCATATATTTATGCTGTTTGTCATGATGGCATGCATAGACGATATCGCTCACCACCGCGCTCGCGGTCGGCATACAGCCCGCGCCACGGCCATAGAGCATCACGTCATCCACGGCGTGCCCCGTCAAAAAGATCGCGTTAAACACGCCGCGCACACTCGCGAGCGGATGCGTCACGGGGATCATGGTCGGGTGCACGCGTACCTCGATCTTGTTGCCGTTTTTCTTGCCGATGGCAAGCAGCTTGATGCGATAGTTGAGCAGTTGCGCCGTCTCAAAATCCGCCTTGGTAAGCTTTGTAATCCCCTCGCGGTAGATCACCTCGATCGGCATATGCGCATGGAACGACATCGACGAGAGGATCGATAGCTTATACATCGCGTCATAGCCTTCCACATCCGCCGTGGGGTTCGCCTCCGCGTATCCCAACGCCTGCGCGTCCGCGAGCGCGTCCGCAAAACTCTGGCCGTTCTCGGTCATCTGCGTGAGGATGTAGTTTGTCGTGCCGTTGATAATCCCCATCACGCGGGTGATATTGTTGGCTTGCATGGAGTCCAGAATCGTGCGGATAATCGGGATACCGCCGCCGACCGTCGCCTCCAGATACAGCCCCGCTCCGGTTGCCTTAGCCGCTTTTTCAAACGCGGGCCAGTTCTTGCTCATCACCTCTTTGTTAGAGGTGACCACCGTCTTCCCCGCTTCCAGCGCGCGGATGATGAAGGTCTTCGCGGGTTCGATCCCGCCCATGCATTCGACCACGATTTCAATTGCGGGATCCGTGAGGATCTCCTCAAACGAGGTCGTAAAAAGCGCGCGCGGTGCAAGATTCAGATTGGGCTCATGTTCAAAATCCCGCACGAGAATGCGGCCAACGGAGAGATCAATTCCTTCACGGTGCGCAATCTGCGCGCCATTCTCGCTGACGATGCGGTAGACGCCGCTGCCAACCGTTCCAAAGCCCAGAAGGGCCACTGTAAAGTGTTTCACATTTCCTCCTATGTTCTTTCCACAAAAAGAGCGCTGTCAAGCGCTCTTTGATTAAGCGTTTGTACGATACGGGCATTATTCGGAAAGCGCCGCACCAATGGCGGTCGCAAACGCGGCATGGTCGGGCACGATGAACTTGACGTTGTGCAGGCTTGCCACCTCGTCGAGGCTGCGCTGCGCGATCGGCCAGTCCGTGATCGTACCGACCATGATAATAGTTCGCGTCAGATGCCGCTTTGCCGCGAACACCGCCATCACCCCGATGGATTGGAAGATCATATTACACAATCCCGCCGCGATGTCCTCGCGCATGGACTGCGCGGAAAGCTTTTCCATGCTCGCGACGGTAGCCGTCGGCGTCAGGTGCGAGAGCGTACCCTCAAACACATCCTTGAGTTGCAGATCGATGGCGTGCAGATCTCCGTTGGCCGCGAGCGCTTGCAGCTCTTCCATATCTTCCGTGCCGCAGAGCCTGCCGCTGAGTCCCCTGAGCATGCCGCCGCCGAGACCTGTGCCGCCGACGTGCCAGGCGCGCACCGGGGTAATCCGCGTAAACGATGTGCCCGTGCCGACGCTGACGACAAGTGTGTTGAGTTTTTTGGAAAGCTTGGTTGCTCCGCGTGAAACGGACGCGAATTCATCCCGACGCACGGTCGGAATGCCGCGCAGGTCGCCTTTGATGAACGAGGAGCCGACGCCGGTGACGGCGATGCGCTTCACGCCCGCATAGCCAAACGCATTCAGCGCGTCCTCAAAGCTCTGTTCGTCCGGTTTGCGATATTCCTTAACGCATGTTCCGTTTTTGACCAGCGCGAACTTCGTTGTGGAAGCGCCGATGTCGATGCCGAGCACGAGCTCGCGCGGGCTGATCGCGGCGACGATCACGGGCACGAGCAGCACGGCCGCCACAAGCTCAATGATCGCGTTCACACTGATCAACGTGATCAGGATCAGCTTAAATGCATCGGCAATTGTGCTGCGACCATAGATGCTGACCGCGGTTAAAACCAAAAACGTATTCGTCAACGTCGCCGCAAAGGTCGCGATGCCGAGAGAGATTCCCTTCCGAACCCGAACCTTGCGCAGCGCTTGGCTAACCAAGCCGGCAACAATACCCACCATGACGCGGGGGAGCACCGAAACAAGCGGATTGCCAAAGCCAAACGGCAAGTATATTACGGTCATATATGCTCTGATCAAACACGTGATACCCCACATAAGGCCAAGCACCGCGCCATATTGCCAGCCGAGCATAACCGCGCCGACGATCACAACGATGTGGAGTGTCGTAATCTCCAGACCGCCGCCATAAGGGATATATCCGGTATACGGAACAAACGTCATCACCCAGATCAGTGCGGATAAAATCGCGGCACGCACGAGATCTCTCGTGTTCGTTCTGCGTCTGCTTGCTTCCATCTGTGTTGCCTCCGTCCCCGCTCAAAGAGCGTAAGTGCTAGTTAAGTTTCCATATTATATATCATTCATAGACCACATGCAATCAAAACACCTGAATTTGAGATTTTTCCTGCACAAACCCCGCTCGTCGCACAATAATTTCCGCTTATTCCGCGATTTCGTGCAAGTCAAATTCGCTTGATTTTTCTCTGTCGATTGTATCAGTTTTCCGTTGACAGGTCCGCCTTTCTCCGCTATACTTATTTTTGCATTTGTAATGTGCGGGGGAGCATAGCTCAGCTGGGAGAGCACTTGCCTTACAAGCAAGGGGTCACAGGTTCGAGCCCTGTTGTTCCCACCATTTTCTGTGGCCCGGTAGTACAGTTGGTTAGTACGCCAGCCTGTCACGCTGGAGGTCAGGGGTTCGAGCCCCCTCCGGGTCGCCATTTTTTTGTGCCTCGGTAGCTCAGTTGGTAGAGCAAGGGACTGAAAATCCCTGTGTCGGTGGTTCAAGTCCACTCTGAGGCACCATACCCCGTGCGGGAGTAGCTCATTCGGTAGAGCGCAGCCTTGCCAAGGCTGAGGTGGCGGGTTCGAGCCCCGTTTCCCGCTCCATTCATGAGACGGCGCCAGAACATCCATCGCCGTTTCATGAATGGATTTGTTTTGAAAGGATCCTGTTCGGATCAAGTCCATATGGCGCCATAGCCAAGCGGTAAGGCAGAGGTCTGCAAAATCTCCACCCCCAGTTCGAATCTGGGTGGCGCCTCCAGCTAAGTACTCACGAAATGATACAATTCGTGAGTACTTTTTATATCTAAAAAGCCCAGACTTTCTGGGCTTTTCAACTTTTGGAGTTTTGATTGCTTGTGCGAAAATCGGTCGATTATGCTATTTAACGTACAGGTGCGGAAATTTGCACCCACCCCCGAGGAAACGCGCGAGAGTATAGGGGAAACGCGCGGGAGTTCTATATTACGCGCAATAATATTTATTATCGTGTTTAGAAGCCACTTATATCTCAATAAAGGTTATAGCAAAATGCGGAAACACTAAAGGGTTGTAAGATGTATCCGTGTCAAACAATGTTAATATCTGGTTCGTTTCCGCTGTTCATAATACCACGTGACATGGTATAATATTTAGGATTAGAATTATAAGTAGAAATATCCGAGTTTTACCAAGCCATGTGTATCATTTTTTATTGTGCCTAATGTCCATAAACTTACCCATATGCTTGATCGAGGTTGGATAAAATACCGTCTATTAAAAGCATTCACCTTATTCTACGGAGTGTAAAATGCAAGATATCATACTTCCCCCGTTCGCTCCAATATTGATGGAATCAACTCGAGCAATCGGATATTCTCTCGAAGCCGCCATTGCGGATATAGTAGATAATTGTATTGGTGCGCTAGCCAATATGGATTGTCTTTCTTCTCTGCACGCTTATCAATGAAAGAATCTAGTAAGGGAGGCACCGTTCCAATTAGCGTCGTCGCCCCTAATAATCCTGCAATTAAATCTGGAGAAATATTCGCGATATCCTTCGGAATCAACATCGGAATAGTTGTTAGTACTACACCAACAACAGTTGCCAGGCCCTTTTTATTAAGTTCAATACTTTTCTTTTCAAGTGCGATCCTAATATCGATAAAAGCATCCTTGATTTCTGCAATGAGTAGTATCATTTACTAGGCTCCTTCCACTTTGGAATTTCTTCCATCAGTTTTAATTTCAGCATTTGGTAGGCATCTTGAGAAAAAACCTTCTCCTCGTGTCCGTCCTTATCCCGGCGGACGATGATTGAAAGAAACATCATATAAGGTTCGTATTCGTTCAAAACCTCATCCATCGCCTTTTTATCGCCGGAAACAGCGGCTTTGATCGTCTCGTGTTTCAGATTCATGTCGTACTCCAACCAACGCCATCGGCAAAGCGAAGGCGAAGACGTATTGTTTATCAGGTTGATTCGCGAGTCACCGACAACCACTTTTTTATCTTTTCAAACGCCCGGCTGCGAATATTCCTTACAGTCCGGTCGGTTACTTTCATCTCTTTGGCGATTCTTAGATCCGTCCATTCGAGCCAGAAACCAAGTATTAAAACACCGAGTTCACGTTCCTGCAGGTTCTGCATCGCCTGCAGCAAGAATTCATTATCTAGTTGAAAAAATCTGTTTTTATAAGCAACATATAAATGATCACCTTCATAAACGTCCCGACGCGCACAGGATTTCTTTACATATGTTTCGGGATATTCCGTTAAGAATTCGTGTTTCTCCTGAATTGACATATGTTTCATGTAATTACGAATTGCATTGCGAAGAATCGTATGGCAATAGCTGTCAAACAGCGCACACGAAGACGCTTTTTCTTGTTCAGAAAGCATTGCTTTTCCTCCACAATATGCAATTTTCAAGGTCCCTATTTTCCCCTCTATATAACAAGAACAACTCAGCTTCCCAAAGCCGGAAAGAAAATGAGGATGCAAATTAATATATTTTTCTTTCACTCTGAGTTAAGACATTAATGCTATCTCTACAAAAAAACAAAAGCCCGTATACACGGGCTTACAAGAGCGCAATAGATCTTGTTTCATTCTTCTCAGCAGAAAACTGCCTGCAGAACCAATAAATCTGCATGCTATTGTTAACAGGTGATGCCGTGTTTATCTGGTCAGTTCCGTTTGATCACTAACTGGAGATTTGCCTTACTAGTTAACCACAAAGCTAGAAAAACTCAGATTATGGTAAACATCCCAGCGTTTTATCAAAACATATATTGTAGGATATGCTGACTTATCCCAATAAATCATACTCTCGTATTCTTCCTTCCTAGCTTTCCGAGATTAATCAGTTCTTGTATCTCATCATAGAATTCTCAGTCGAGTATTCTACTTGCTAGCCTTTTTGCCATGTTATTCTGCTTCTTCATAATCATAAGGATAATATCATTACCATATTTATCTTTTCAGTTTCTTTGGAAAACCTCTTACGCAGAAAACCAGATTGTTGTTCGTTTAAAGGCATGCCGGAACAAAAACGGAGGATCGATTCAACTCGTCAAGACTGCTCTTTTGTGACGCCAGCCTTTCCAAAGCGTCAACTGATATCTTGAACATGCGAATTTCACTCGGCGATACCATCCCGATAATCCACGGCCAGTCTCTGCGGGGATCGCTCGTGTAATAACAGCCGTATACGCTGCCTTCACGAATCACCACGGCGCCGTAGGAAGTATCTCCGCCGCTCGGCAAGTCGCTTAAATATACAAGGCCGTGATCCGTTACCTCAAACAAAGCGGTCCGCTTTTTTGCAAAAATGCTGCCATAATAACGCAATGGGTATTTTGGTTTATAGGGGTTGCGCCGGCCTAGTGCATAAACACGCCCGTTCAGCGAAAACAGCGTTGGGCCGTCCAGCCGTGTCGTGTAGTCTTTCCCGGCCTCTTCCCATTTCGTATACGGCGGCTCGGCTATCGTCAAATTGGTGCAAGCGCGCGGATCCCCTCCGAGGCGCTCGCTGTATTCTAACCTTTGCGTACTAATCATTGTTCCGTCGCCCAAAAAGGCGATATCCGTTTCATCGGTCAAATCGTCACCGGTGTTACGACCGCCAGAATGGATGGTGGAAACACGCGTAAACGTTTCGCCTTCAAGGGTAGTAAACAGTGCCGATTCACCGTACTGATGCCAGTAAGCGGGCGCATACCAATGTATGCCGTCGAAAGAGCGCGGATTCCACAAGATCCAGCCTTCCTGTTCCCACAAATCAACGAGCGGTTTCCAAATTGCGCCGTCTTGGCTCGACGTATGCGCCGTCATATACGGCAGCGCGCGAAACGAAACGGACTTCAGCACATACAAATGCAGCCGGTCGCCAATAACCGCCAGCTTGGGATCACGGATATCTTCGCCCGGAATCTTGAACTCGCGCATTTTTACCCAGTTGACCGCGTCAGCCGAGTGTAGCAGGATAAGCTTGCTCTTTGGCGTTGAGAAATGATAAGGCGAGCTCGCATAAACCAGCCAGAATTCGCCGCGCCAATATGCCATATGGCTGTTGGAGTTATGCGTGCCGTCGTTGGCTGCCGTCCATGTTTCCAGTTCCAGCAACGGATCGACTTGCGCCCGATTCCCGCGCAGAAGCCAGATGAAAACAAGAACGCCTAAGCAAAACACGGCAAAAGCAGCTACAGCCGCCGCGATAAACAAAACAATCATACGCCGTCACCGTTCAGTTCCGAATCCGCACGACGCTGCGTCAGTTCCAGTTTAATCTGGTCGAACCGTGCGCGATTCAGTGGGTATTTCCATGCCAGCAGCATAGCCGGCCCAATCAGGACGAGCGGGCTCAGTCCGAACAGCAGCCGAATCATCAGATCCGCTCCTGGTGGCTGAGCCGTTTGGTTGGGCATATAACCCGAGGCGTCGAGCAACAGCAGCGCTGCAGGGATTGCCAGCGAGACCGCGACCCCGCGAAACGTTGAAAGCAGCGAATAGAAAACACCTTCATGCCGCTTTCCCGTTTTCAGTTCGTCGTATTCGATTGTATCGGGCACAATCGCCCATGGCATAGTTTGTCCAGCTGCAAAGGCGAACCCGTTCAGCGCAATGAGAAGACCAAAAAGCCATAAAGGAGTCGAAGCCGTGCAAAACATGGTCGCCAAACGAACTGCAATGAACAGCCCCATTGCGATGTTGAACACCTTTGTTTTGTCCAGCCGTTTTGTCAGAGAGTTCCAAATCGGGATCGTCACAACCGCAACAACGAAAAACAGGCCAAGATAGAACTCCTGGCTGAGGAAAAAGTTTTCTGCGCCCGCTATCCGCATAATGTACTTGAAGTAATAGATGATCATCATGGATGTGATCTCAAACGCGGTGATAGCAAACAGGTAGATCATTGCCGCATAGAGAAAGGGCTTGTTCCTGCCCACCGCTCTGAGCGACTCCAAAATACCCAGTTTCTCCTGCCGTTCGCTGGTGGATACGCGCTCCTTCGTGCCAAAGAAGGTAATCAAAAACGGCACCGTAGCGATAATCGCCATTACGATGCCAACCGTCAGCACGCGAGCGCCGTTCTGCGGCGCAACGTCCTCAGTAATCATAAGCGGCACAACGGAGGCAACCATCGACCCTACAATGGAGAACACCATGCGGTAACTGGTCAGCGACGTTCTCTCGTCGTAGTCCGTCGTGAGTCGGGGTGTCAGCGCCCCGTAGGGAATGAGCACCGCCGTAAACGCGCCCTCCTGCAGAAAGTAGATTACGGCAAAATAGGCAAAGAGCGCTTCTTTGGCACGAAACGGCGGAATCCACCAAAGAAGAGCAAACGTCAACCCAAATGGAATCGCTCCGAAAAGCAACCAAGGACGATAGCTGCCCCAGCGTGACCGCGTGTTGTTGGAAAGAAACCCGATGATCGGGTCGTTTACATAGTCCCATGTGCGGCCGATGAACACGATCACCGCAACCCAGGCGGGCGGCAGTTCCACTACGTCGGTCAGGAACACGGCAAATAGCACCGATATCAGCGTCCCGGCAAGCGCGCCTCCCAGATCTCCGCTGCCATATGCAAGTTTTTGAAAAACCGTCAGGCCGTTTTTTTGCCGCTCCATCCCGATCCTCCTTATCTATTATGAACCTTACCATAAATCCAAGGAATAAAACAGCCCGGAGTTAAGCACGATCAGATTCGTTCCTTGTGCCTACACCCCGGGCCTACCGTTTCTTTTGCCGTCATTTCGCCAGCTGGTTAAGGCGCTTTACCCGCATGCGTCCCCGGCGGCGAGTCGCTCAATACTCCATTTGGCGGTAATACCGGCGAATCGTCAGCGCGTGGTTGCGAACGCGCTCGATATGCGCGCTGTAGCGTTCCAGAATCGCATAGATCACAATAGGAGAAGCGAATTTTCGAAACTCCTGATCAAGCGGCAATTCCACGCTCGCCGTATCGAAAACGGTCACTTCGCGCGAAATCTTCTCGGCGAACTTCTGGACGCGCTCCATGAGCGGACGAGTTTCATCCTCGCCATAGAGCAGAAATATCCGCGTGTCCGCCTCAACCAGCTCCAGCGTGCCGTGGAAAAATTCCGCGGCGTGGATCGACTTCGTCTTGATCCACTGCATCTCTTCCAGAATGCACATAGCGTAATCATAGGCTTCCGCCCAGAGATTTCCGCCGCCGACAACCATATAGTAATCGACGTCTTTGTTATGCTCCGCCAGCGCGGCGCAACGCTGTTCAAATTGCTCCTTGGCGCGGACGAGATAAGGCGTGATTGCGCAAAGCTGATCGGCAAACCGTCCATATACACTAAATTCACCCTGCTCGCGCATAAGGCTGAAGAGAAACATCGTGTTGACGATATAGATCACCTCCACGAGATTGTCGTCCTCGGCAAAGCTTTCGAAGAGATAATCCGCATAGGCGCTCGCAGGCGTTCCGGGATTGCTTAGATACATAACGACTGTCGCGCCGGCTTCTTTGCAGAATTTCGCCGCCTCAACGATCTCCTTGGTATTGCCGGAGCGCGTTGAGAACACACAGAGCGAATCCTTGGAAAACTGGCTGTGCCCCATGAGCATGAATTCCGCGGCAATAACGCAGTGCGATTCGATTTTAGAAGACGTATCGAGCAGGTACTTCAGCGCGAGCGCGTGTGCGTAAGTTCCCCCGCATCCGATGAAGAAAATGTTGCGGAATCCCTTTTTTGCGATCTTTGAAGCAGCGGCTTCTATGGTCGGGCGGAGATTCAGCGCAGAATGGATGACGCCTTCGTATCTTGGTACATCGAAGTTGAGCATATAGATCCTCCAGATTGATTTCCATAGCGCAGGAGTTCTGCGTAACATGGTCGTAATGGGGTCGGGGCATATCGCCGTTACTCTTTCACAGCTCCGAGCGTAATGCCCTGTGTAAAATATTTCTGGAACAGCAGAAAGACGACAATCATCGGCACCGCGCCGATCGTCGCTCCGGCAAAGAGCACACCGTAGTCGATGACGGTTCCCGCCTGCAGAGAGGCGATGCCGACCGGCAGTGTAATCATCGCCTTTTTGCTGATGATTACTAGTTGCCAGAGATAGTCGTTCCAGACGCTCATAAATGTCATAATCGTAAGCGCACCGATGCCGGGCTTCGCCAGCGGAAGCACGATTTGAAAAAACGTTCGCCACTCGCCCGCGCCGTCAATTTTAGCGCTTTCGAGCAGATCGTTTGGTATTGTATGCATAAACTGCCGCATTAGAAAAATGCCGATTGGCCAAGCCATTGCAGGCAGCACTATACTCAGATAACTGCCCGTGAGTCCCAACGTTTTCATCGTAATGAACATCGGCACAATCAGAACCTGACGCGGCAGCATGAGTGTGCCTAAAAAAAGATAAAAAATCACCTTGCTGCCAAAGAAGGTCTTCTTCGCCAGTACATATCCCGCGAAAGTGTTGGAAAACACTACTACCACGGTTGTCGCAGCAGAGACGAAAAAGCTGTTGAGGAACCAGCGGGTAACCGGATTGTTTTCAAACAGTTTTTGAAAATTGTAACCCGTGAGCGTCGTAGGGATCAGTTTGCTAAGCGTGGCTTCGAACAGCCGGCTGTTCGGGGTGATTGCCCCTACGATCATCCAGTAGAACGGAAACAGAAATAGAATCGCGAACAGAAACACGAGTATAATCGGGATTCTCGATTTGATTTTGCGTTTTGGGTTTGAGGCTTTCAAAGCGTGTTCCTCCTCATGAATTCTCCGTGTTCATCACCTTGAACTGGATGATCGACAGCGCGGCGACAATGATAAACATTACGTTGCCAATTGCGGAAGCGTAGCCGAAGTTGCTCAAGTCAAACGCTTGGTTGTAAATCATCAGCAGTAAGGAATTGGAAGCATAGTATGGCCCACCATTCGTTGTAAGCATGACCGCTTCCACAACCTGCATTACGCCAATAGTAAGCGTCACCATGATATAGAGCGTGGTCGGTTTGATCATGTGCCAGGTAACGCGCCAGAATTTTTTCCAGGCATTCGCTCCGTCGATATCCGCCGCCTCCAGCACAGTTGAGGGAACGTTGCCAAGAGCTGCGGTAAACAGGATAATCGGCTGACCAATTGTCCACATTACAATGATCAGCATCACTGCGAAGATTGCATAATGTTGATCACCTAAAAAACGAATTTCTGTTCCGCCAAGGCCCTTGATAATGATGTTGAAAAGCCCATATTCCGGGTTGTAGAGCCATTTCCACACAACGGCCATACAAACGGAAGGAACGATAGCGGGAAGATAGAAGATCGTTCTGACGAGGCTGCGAACGACTACGCCTCTCTTTTGAATTGCCAGCGAGATTCCAAGTGAAAGAAACAGTGAACAAGGTACCACAACGGCAATATACAACCCGTTGTTCGCCAGCGTTTTTAAAAACACCGGGTCGTGAAACATTTTAATGTAGTTATCTAGCCCGATAAACTTCTTAACACCGATGTTGTATTTATAGAACCCGAGCAGAACAGCCTGCAAAAAGGGCCACAGCACAAACATTGCAAACAGAATCAGTGCGGGAAGCACGAAATAATATCCAAAGCGCTGCTGCTTTAAAATTCCAATTCTCCGTTTCAGAACGTTCACTCCATTTCATTATTCCGGCGGCGACTGCGCGCCGCCGGAACAGAGCTCATTCGTCGATCAATGTTACTTGTTGGCGTCCGCCAGCGCTGCGTTCGCGGCTGCCGCGAAATCCGCCATCGCCTGTTCGGGGGTCTTTACACCGGTATAAACCGCCTGTAATTCGGGGAAGAGCAAGAACCGAACATCCGCAAATCCCTTATACGCTACGCCAGGGTTATACGCGTTCTTGGAGAGTGTGGAGGCAACCCAGCTCAGCTGCGGATCGTCGGCATAGATATCCAGATGCGCCTTGTTTGCGCTGAATTCGCCGCTGCCCTGAACTACCTGAGTTTCCTCTTCCTGCTCAACAATGTACGCTATGAACTTCTTGGAAGCTTCGATCTTGGCGGGATCGCCATTGTCGAACACGCTGTAAACAATCGCGTTGACCGGAGCTTTGGGGTTGGCGCCCTCGACGTTGGGATACTGCGCCGCCATCATTTCAAAGCTCGTATATTCACCCTTGGCAACACCTTCCTGCACCCACTTCATCAGGTAGGTATTCGCGGGGAGAACCGCGATCTTCTGCTCGGCAAACAACGCCCAGCAATCGTCGTCAATCATCGTCTCCGCGCCGGGGTATGCAAGGCCTTTATCGATCAAGCTCTTGAGCCAAGCAACTCCTTCCACGCCGCGCGGCTGATCATAGCATACGCTTTGCCCGTCAGAAGCAAACAGCGTAAAGCCGTCTCCGCCTTCAATCATAGTCTTGGTGTCCAAATCGCTTTGTTCACTCGCCGCATACAGACCCGTGCCGTACACGCCGTTCTTGCTGACCGCAGCCAGAGCGGTTTCAAACTCCGCTCTCGTCCATGTGCGATCCGGATCCTTCGGCAGCAGGTTTTCCGCGCCCGCAGCTTTGAACAGATCCACATTGATCAGCACCGCGTACGCGCCGTAAGTGCTCGGAATGCCATACAGCTTGCCATTGACGGTAGCCAGATCGACGCAGCCGTCTACAAATTCGGATTTCGGATCGCTGTACATGCCGTCCAAGCTTGCCAGCAGATCGTTCTGCGCGTATTTGCCAACGCGCATCATCGAGTCGCGAACGATATCCGGCTGCTCGCCGGCCATAATGGCGGTTTCCGTAGCGGAACCGATGTCGGAGAACGGTTTCTCTTCGATTACAACTTTGATGTTGGGGTTCTCCTGCATAAAGCGCTCGGCGATTGCTTCGAACTTCTGCATGGAATCCTCGGTGCGTTTTTGCTGCCAGTAGACGATTTCCACGGGTTCCGCCTGCGCCGCAGCGGTTTCCTGCGTAGCGGGCGCTTGCGTCGCCGCAGCAGCGGCTGTCGCATCTTCGCTTGCTTTTGTGCATCCGCCAAATACGAACGCGGCGAACATCATAGCCAATGCCAAGGCCAGTACCTTCTTTGCGAGCTTCACTTTGTTTCCTCCTTTTTCATTTTCAGCTGCAACAGCTTTGCGTTCCGGATACGCAATGCCCGCTGCAATCTTAAAACCCGCCGAAACGCGCGCATACCTGCGCGGCATACCAGGCTGCATATCGGGCGCAATCCTCCAGCGGCTCACTCTTGACAAACGCCGCGAGAAACGCGCCGATATAAGCATCCCCTGCGCCCAGCGTATCCACAGCCTTTACCACATACGCGGGCTGAAAAATCTCAGTTCCTTTACCAAATACCGCGCTGCCGCACTCGCCTCGCGTAAGAACCGCGTATTGAAATCCGCAGCGTAAAAGCGTTTCCGCTTCCCGTCGGAGCGCAGCGTCATCCATACCGGAACGTGAAAAAAACCCGATGCGTACCTTGCTTTCCGCCACTTTTAGAAGCCGCTCCATTTGCTCGTCCGAAAAATCCATCGATACGGGAACCCCGCACGCGTCAAACCGGGATAAGTGCTCCGAAACAGTGCCGTAGTATCCGGGAATCGCGCCGTTCATCGCTGTCGGCCAATTGGTAAACGCGGTATAATGCACCCAGTCGCAGCGGCAGATGCGCCGCATGTTCTCCGCGCTGATGGAGTAGTTCTTCTGAACGCCCAGATTCTCTTCTGCAAAGATCCGGTTGCCGTTTTCCAGTCGTACTTTTGTCCAGCCGGTTGCGCCTTGCACGCGTTCCAGCCCGCAGACGTCCACCCCTTCGCGTCGGAGCGCCGCTTCGACCGCTTTTCCGTTTTCATCGCTGCCGATCATGCCAAAATAGCCGCAGTCCACGCCCGAGTGTTTGACCGCCACCGCCAGATTCACACCGTTGCCGCCCGCATAAACGCCGCCGTCCGCGGACTCGTAAAGATCGACGCAGTTATCGCCCACGCAAGCCAGCATCCTGTTCCCTCCGTTATTTCCGGTTCGCCTGCTCAATTGCCGCGTCAACCATACCTCTCATTCCATACCGCGGTTCAAAGCCGAGCTGAATTCGAGCCTTGGTGATATCCGCTTCGTAATTATGGATGCCCTTGACGCGAATCGTTCGAAACGGGACGCCCAGCGCTTCTGCAATGCGCGGCGCTTCGACGGCGTAATCCACGCGATCCGCAGCCGCGATGTTGAAAGTTTCATTTCGGACGTCTTCCCGCTCGATGGCGGTAAAAACGGCACGGCCGATATCCCGAAAATCCGTTATATGATCGTAGAACGGTTCGCCGTTTTCCAGACGCACGGCAACGATGGTCTCGTTCGTCAGCCCCTGCTTGTCTTCCTCCACAATGCCGTCTGTATACATCTCCGCCTGAAACATCAGCCGGATCATTTCTTCCGAACGCATCGACCAGAAAAAGCGCAGGATAACATAGGAAAGGTCGAACATCCTGGCATATTTTCGAATGCTCACTTCATTGACGACCTTGGTTACGCCATACACGTTGCTCGGCCAGAGCTCCTGCTCCTCGGTGATCGGGCGGTCGTAAGCATCCAGACTCGCCCCTGTCGCGTAGGTTGCATCGGTACTTGCAAATACCATGCGGCGCACGCCCGTTTCCTTCATTGCCTGAAGAATATTGAACGTCCCAAGCACGTTTACAGAGATGATCTGCTTTTCGTCAAAGAACAGCGGCGGAAACAACGCGCCAAGATGGCAGACGATATCGACGCCGCGCACCGCTTCCTGAACGAACGCTTCGTCCGTGAGGCTCCCCTGCCGAATTTCCACATCCTGCGCATACGGAGCGGACGGGTTCGTTTTTACATCCAGAATGCGAACACGGTAGCCGTGTTCCAGCAGCAGCGGCACAACCACGCTGCCCACGCGGCCGAAGCCGCCGGTAACAAGAACTGTTTTCATCGCGCAATCCTCCTTTTCGATCAAGGCTTGAAGATAATCTTCATGGAGCCCGGCGAGCCGAACAGGTCGAACGCCTCGCGGTATTGCTCCAGTTTGAATTCGTGGCTGATCAAAGGCTTAACCCGAACATGACCGGAAGCGATCATGCGGATAGCCGGATAACTGGTATAAGGGTTGTTGTAGGATCCACAGATCGTAATTTCGTTGTCGTTGATATAAGCGGGCGAAAACCGGGCGTACTGATCCGGCGGGCATACGCCGAACGCGACCACTTTTCCACCGCGGCGCGCCTGCGGGATGGCTTCCTCCACGATTTTTACGATACCCGTGCAGTCCATAATCACATCCGGCCCGTCGGGCAGGATTTTTCGGACTTCCGCGTAAACATCCTGCGATTTTGGATCGAGCGCATAGTCCGCGCCAAGCTCGAGGGCGCGTTTTCTGCGGCTCTCCAGCGGCTCGCTGACAATGATGACGGAAGCGCCGCTGACGCGTGCCAGCTGCATGTTCATGTTGCCAATCGCCCCCGCGCCGTGGATCAAAACGGAACCGCCGATTTGATAAGCGCTCATCTGCGCGCCGCGCAGGCAGCAGGCGAGCGGCTCGACCATTGCGCCTTCCTCGTAGCTCACGTTCTCCGGCAGCAGAAGTGCGTGCGTCTCACGGATGACGGCGTATTCTGCAAACCCGCCCGGCGAAAAAACGCCGAATGGCTTTTGGTTCTTGCACATATGCACGATGCCGCGCTGGCAGTATTCGCAGTATCCGCAACCAACGTTTGGATCAACCGAAACGCGGTCTCCAACCTTGAGCTTGCGTACACCTTCGCCGAGCTTGACGATTTCGCCGGAAGCTTCGTGTCCCGGAATCAGCGGGAATCCGCCCGGCCAGACGCCATGCAGAATGTGCGGGTCGGTCCCGCAGATACCGCAGGCGTGAATGTGAATGAGCACCTCTCCGGCGGCAGGTTCGGGAACCGGCACGGTTTGGAGCGTCATATGGTTGACTTGTTCAAATACGATCGCTTTCATGGTATTCACTGTTTTTTCCACCTTTTATGAATTGCATTGATCTATTTAAGATGATTTGCCGTTGCTGGCTGTTCACCCGGAGCGGTCTGCGCCTTTTCTAGCGAATTCTAATGATTTGCCTTCGCGTTCCATACGGTTAATAGGTCGCCGTGATGCTTTCGGGATCGAAATGATTCGTCCTTATCACCGGAACTGTTCGACCCTGCCGGAAAGGGAGCGCATATATTCGGCCAACGCGCGTTTCTCTTCCGGCCTTGCCGCTGCGTACGGCGCGCTGACGTCCATTGTACCTACGCCGTTAATTTCCGCCGCCGCTTTCAGGCTGGAAATCCAATATCCGCTGAACGTCTGAACCGCCAGAATTTCCTTTGCTGCAGCGGTCATCGACAGCAAGGTTTCGTAGTCCCGGATGAGCGCCGCGGCAGCCATCGCCGCAAAGAACGCCGGGTAGATATTGGCGTCGCAGGGGACGATTCCATCCGCGCCAAATAGCAGTCCCGCGGCGGCTAGGTCTTCATACCCCTGCAGAACGGAAAAATGCTCGTCCTTCGTTTCATCAACCAGTTCGATCAGCTTTGCCAAGCTCTCCGAGCTGTTTTTAATGCCGCCAAAGTTGCCGAGAGACTTGATTTGCTTCACCATGGAAACAGGAATATCCGTACCGGTCTCACCGGGAATATTATAGATATACAGCTGTGTGTCCGGCCGCGCCGCCTCGCTTAAAAGGCGGTAATGTAGGAAAACGTCGTTCAACGTCGTCTCCCCATAGTATGGAGGCGTAATGGCGAATCGCCGCATGCCGGATTCCTCCGCATGTTTGAGCCATTCGACAGCCCGCGCTGTGGTCGGCTCCAGAACGCCGCAGATCAGGCAGGCGTTCGCGTCCCAGTGCGCCGCGGCGTATTCAATCGCCCTGCGTTTCTCCGATTCTATTACGCCGCCGCCTTCGCCAGCCGTACCCAGCAGAAAGAAGTTCGAAACGCCCGCGTCATAGCAATATTGTATTAAATTCTCGTACGTCGCTAAATCGACTTCGCCGTTTGCGTTCAAAGGAGTCAGTAATGGTGTAACCACTCCGGAGAGCTTTTTTGCCATAAATCGTTGTGACCTTCCGTATATTTGCAGATGATTCATGTGGTTTATGGTGACATTTTATAACCCGTGTACAATAAGCACTACGAGAATATTGCTTCATATTTGACTTTGGTTGCTGTCGAAGTTGCTAAGCCGATGTGTTTTAACTAAAGAAATGGCTTACTGCGGGGAACCCTGATGTGTTTTGCGGTAGTCGCGCGGCGACATTCCGATAAAGGTTTTATATGTACGACAAAAAAGCGAAAAGCTGCTGAATCCCAGCGTCATACCGATTTCTGAAATCGGCATGTCCGTTTTAAGCAGTTTGTTCGCCTGCGTAATCCTGCGTTCGTTGAGGTACCCATAAATCGTTAAGCCGGTCGCGTCTTTAAACGCATGGCATAGATAGTATTTGCTCATGTGTAGATGATCCGAAAGTAATTCCAGCGAGAAATCAGCCAGATGGTCGGTTACATAACGCATTACTTTTCTTGCGATGGTCTGCGATTGGTTGAGATGCAGCTCCTGGCTATGTGGCGTCACCGCACTCAGAATTGCAAAAATGCGGATAATACTCGCCGAAACCATCAGGTCAAAATCTTTACCGTCTTCACTTTCCGCAATGTGCATACCGGAAAACACGGCGTCAATCCGCGCGGCGTCTTCCGGTTTCAGTGAAAAATGCACATTATCTTTCGGATTCGGCAAAAAAGGAGACAACTCGTCCAAATCCGCCAACGCGAGCATCGGCAGTATCAGGCGTGGCGAAAACTGAATGGTATTTCTGATGTAATTCGTAATTTCGTTCGGATTAGTGCAGTGAAAACTCTCGCCGTTGATAATGAAGACCGCGCCGGGCGCTAAATCGTAGATGTGATCGTTGATAATGACGCTGCCGGAGCCCTCCAGTATTTGCAGAATCTCAAACCCGCCATGCGTATGCATCGCATACAACTGCGGGTCTTTCCCGGATTGGCGATATGCAATTTCCAGCGCGACACGGTTCATTTTTAACCACCATAGTGAACTTTTATCATCCCTAATGGTAGCAAACAATATCGTGCTCTTCAATAACCAACTTGCAAAAAAATTACCGCCACGTAAAATTCCACGCCCTGAACAGCCGCGACATTTGAGTAAACATAGAATGACAAGATTTATTGTTAAAGAGAGATATTGAATCAGTCCTATCACTAAACAAAAACCTAATTCCAGATAAATCTCCCAGTAACTTGAAAACGATTATGCTGCATGTTCCTGTTGCAAACAAGGATAATAGGGATAATAGGATATTATCTACAAATATCGAACCATAAAAGCATATCCAAAATGAACGATAGAGATTGACCTTTTGATAATTAATATGGATGTCCTACACGAGTTGGAGCGTCCACAATGGATTCCCAATAGTTTCCTCCAAAATCTTCATTTTCTGATTGTTGCAAATAATAGCAGCTTATAGTCTATGAAAAGCAAGTAATCATTCCGATTGCTCGAATATTTGGTAATCTTTGAATTTGCGTAGCAATTTCGCGCAAGGACGCCCACCTGCCAAAAATGCCGACGCGTGTGCATCGGCAAAATGCTGAGCTCTCTATTCTATTTCCTTTTCTCGATCTCTTCTTCCACTTCCTCTGCGCCTTCGCGGTAGAACTTCTCCTCGTCAGGTTCGAGTTCTTTCAGCAGTCGCAGAAACTCGCCCGCGTGAACACGCTCCTCATCGGCTATGTCCCTCAGTACATCGATGGCGAGCTCGTTCTCGGTCGATTCGGCCAATTGCATATAGAGCTGAACCGCTTCGTATTCCGCGGCGATCATGAACCGAATCGCGCGGACCAGTTCCGCATGTGTCAGTTTGTGATCCTTCTTCAATCCTGAAAACGGGTTTGCAAACTCCGGCATTCTGGTTCTCCTCTCATAATGGTTCTTCGGCGCTTTGTTATTGCTTGAGCAATTCCAGCAGTCTTTTTGCCGCATCTTTTGGATACGTTTCGTCCGTGACAGTTTCCAGCTCGTTTTTCAGCAGCGTCTGTACATTCTCGCTCTGCGGCAGCATATAACCGGACTCGCGCAGCAAATCCTCCGCCATCAGGCGGCAAGAGCGGCGCATCGCTTTGGCTAACCACCTGGCGGGTTCGTTCGGCGCTGTTTGCTCCAGCAGCGCAAACGCCTGCTCCTGCGCCGCTTTACTCGCAGACCGTTTTCGCATCGCTGCCAGAACCGTCTGTTTTTTCTCCTGCTGCGACGGATAGCTTTCCGGCACGAGCGAAATCGCATGCGAGGGACAAGCGTCTACGCAGACACGGCAGCCACTGATGCACTTTCCACGGTCAATCTGTCCGGTTTCCGTATCCGTGGCTCCCGTCGGGCAAACATAGAGGCAGAGACAATCCTTCGTGCAGAGACGAATATTACGAACCGCGTACATCAAACCGCCTCCTTTGCAATCATCGAAATCTTCAGGCTGGGCACCTTGCAGACCGGGCAGATTTCCGGCGGTTCGTTTCCAATGTAAACAAAACCGCAGATCTCGCAGACGTAGACGTTTGTTCCGTCCAGCATCGCGCCGCCCTGTTTTTCGAACTTTCCAAGAAGGGATGTCAAGATTCGCGAAACCTTTTCGCCCCAAACCAGCGCGCGCAGCGACCCGCGATCCCGATTTGCTGCCGCAGCTTCCTTAGCGGCAGGGTATTCGCTGTTCGGTTCCTGTTCAATCAGCGCAAGCAGCTGTGAAAAGTCTCTTGCTTCACTATTGGGGATCCGACTCTCATAATACGTAGCAAGCTGTGAAAAAAGCTCAGCCTCTTCCGCGCGATACTGCTTCTCACAACCTTTTGCCAGATTCGTACAGAGCGCAGCAAGTTCACCAACAGATAATTCTCGCAGAGGTTCTTCTAGTGCTTCCGCTACGCCGACAGCCGGTTCGCTTTTAGGCGTCGGCTTGGACTGTACCTCAAACATGGATTTTAGCGCGCCGCAAAGAGGACAAACCCAATCCTCCGATAGCGTCTGCCAAGACGTGCCCGGCGCGATGCCATCTTCCGGGCGTCCAGTTGCTTCGTCGTAGGTATACCCGCAGATCGGACAAACGTATTTTGACATTCGATAACCTCCTATTCTTTTTTAGTCGTTGATCGTTTCTCGCTTGTGAAGTCTCTAACTTCATCCTACTAAGGAATCGAGTCCTCTGCAATACCTATAGAGCAATCTCAATCTTATATTAACGTTACTGTTTTTCTTGCACAGGTTCGAGCATCATGCTTAGGATTTCCGTTTCTGTGCAACTCATTCCGTCTTTGGCAAGACGCCCTACATTGCGGATCGTATTGTCAACTCCTTTTACGACAATGCCATCTCCGCTTAAGAATTCTTGATTCTGCGTGTACATCCGATAGCCTAGAATCCCTGCGTCTACCGCGGCTGCTATCTTACCCGCGCAGCTCGCCTTTGCACCGTCACAAATCATTCCACTGATAATAGCGAGCGCGTTCACAACCGTATGCGCAACGGCATCATACCCGCCGCCCTCCATGTAGGCAATCCCCGCTCCAGCACCGCATCCGGCACAAACCGCTCCGCAGAATGCAGAAAGGCGACCGATCCCAGTCTTCTGATGAATGGTCACTAGGTCCGAAACGATTAGCGCGCGCAGAAGTTTCTCTTCGTCGTATCCTTTTTCCGCCGCCCAAACCGCAAGCGGAACACTCGCGGTTATCCCCTGATTACCGGATCCCGATACGATCACGACCGGCATCTCAACCCCGCTCATACGCGCATCCGACCCGGCTGCAGCCATTGCCCGTGCGCGAGTGGTTAAATCGATCGTTTCGTTGCTCAATAGAACCAACCCAACATTCGCGCCGCAGTCTCCGGCTAAGCCTCTTCGTGCGATGGCTAAATTCAAGTCAAGCTGTCTTTTCAGTATTGATTCAACGCGATTTAGTTCAATGGTGTCGGCAAACTCCACGATGTCTTTCACGTTAAGAATGCTCGGATCATCGCTCACATTCGCGATATTGTTCACTGGCTCATCCAGCAATACTTCCCCGTTCTTCTCTAAATAAACGATATTCGTATGGTGAACCGCAATCCGCACCATTGCGACATCATCACCGCGCCAACCGGAGATACGAATATCCAGTGCCAGATCGCCGTCCGCGCACTCGATACTAATCGGTGTCTTGAGTAAGTATCGATCCAGCTCTTCTCTCTGTGCCTGTGATACATCGGAAATCACTTCCAGCTTGCGAGCGGTTTCTCCGGCAATCACGCCGACCGCCGCAGCCGCAGCGATTCCCTTTTTGCCATCCGTACCTGGCACAACAACGCTCTTGGCATTTTTCAGTATATTGCCGCTCACGACAACCCGCATCCGCTCCGGCAAACCGCCAAGCACATCTCGCATTTCCGAAGCCGCATAGGCAATCGCGATTGGTTCCGTACAGCCTGTTGCCGGTATCAATTCATGTTCCAACAAACGACAATACGCGTCGATCGTGTCATTGTTCAGCATGTAGCCCCCTGTTTATATTTTCGAGAAGCGGAAGATCAAAGCCAGTTGATTCACCGTTCGATCAAGGAGGTGCCATCCTTGTTGAACGGTAATGCGGCCTTGATCTTCCGCTCGATTGCCGTCTCAGCAATCCGTCTATGAGTACCAAGCTATCTTTTACTTCGATGGCTCGCCGCACTCGTCGTGATGCTGGTGTTCATGGCAAACGGAGCCGGTTGAAACAAGCTCGCCTTTCAGGTATCGCTCGACAGCATCTTTTGCTTCTCCGCTCGCGCCAACGACAACTTCGACGTTCCGCTCGTTGAAGATTTCAACCGCGCCACCGCCCATACCGCCGCTGATGATGACGTCTACCCCGCGATCCGCCAGAAAATTCGGCAAAAACCCAGGCCGGTGTCCCGGGTTTGGAACGTTCTCCTGCCGCACGATGACGCCGTTCTCCGCGTCAAAGATGATAAAACTGTCACAATGTCCAAAGTGTTCCGTTACTTGAGTTCCTTCACCCGCTACCGCGATTCTCATGATTTTTCTCTCCTCCATACTTCTCGAAATAATATAATCATCCAATATTTGAGCGGCCTGCTCTACCAGCAAAGCGCAAGGGCGCTTTTTGTAGTATGTTACCGTTCTGTCCTCTGGAGTTGGCGTCTGCTTTTTTGCAGACAGCTTCAATAAATCTCTGCAGACAATAGAGCCATTGGCCTCTTCAAACTCTTTTGCCAAGGATTGAATCAGCTTATAATGCTCCGTTTTGCGCAGTTTGTCCGCTGGGTCGGTATACCCATATTTCACGCCGACGACCATGAACATGCCGCTGACCGCTCCGCATACCTCCCGAAGTCTTCCCATACCGCCGCCGAACGATGACGATATTTTTACAGTGTCCTCAAAACGCATGTCCGTTTCATCACAAAGCGCCGCGGCGATGGATTGGGAGCAACTGTAGCCTTCCAAAAAAGCTGTTTCGCGTACTCCGAATGTTTGCTCAATGATTCCCTGTTTCGCACTCCTGTTCCAGTGTTTTTACCGCGGATTCAAACCAATTACCGTCAAACAGCTCCACAATTCCTCTGTCGCAAACAGCCGATATCCTCGGATCGATGGGAACCTTCGCCAGAACCGGCATATGATGCTTCTCCGCGATTTCTTCGATATGGCTTTCTCCGAAGATCTTGTATTCTTTGTCGTTATCCGGGCATTTGAAGTAGGCCATGTTTTCTACCACGCCTAAAACTGGGATATGCATCATCTCCGCCATCTTAACGGCTTTGGAAACGATCATAGAAACGAGCTCCTGCGGCGAAGTAACGATCACAATTCCGTCGACGCTCAGCGATTGAAATACCGTCAGCGGGACGTCTCCCGTTCCCGGCGGCATATCGATGAACATATAGTCGATGTCGCCCCAAATCACGTCGGTCCAAAACTGCTTTACTGTTCCACCCAATATCGGGCCGCGCCAGATCACGGGATCGGTGTCATGCTCCAACAGAAGATTGATCGACATGAGTCGAATTCCGGTTTTACTGATAACCGGGAATATCCCAACATCACTGCCGGCTGCTTTTTCGGTAATCCCAAACGCTTTCGGTATAGAAGGTCCCGTGATATCCGCATCCAGAATCGCAACGCTATATCCCAACCGCCGCATTGATACGGCCAGCATGGACGTGACCGAAGATTTCCCGACGCCACCCTTGCCGCTCATGATCGCAATTACTTTCTTGATGTGACTCATCTCATTTGGACGTTCTCTGAAATCCGTTTGTTGCTCTTGCCGTTCCGCGCAGCTTTCCGCGCAGCTTCCACAGTTTCCGCTACAGTTCTCCGCCATAATGACTCCTTACGTCTCAATTGATATTCGATCCCCGGTGGAGATCGATTGAATCTTTTCTCCTAGGATTCTCTTTAGTCGCTGAAAGTTCTCCGTACCGGTACAATGGCACGTAAAGTAACGCGAAGGCATCGATGCAAGATACTCCCCGATTGCGTCAACGGCATCCGGCGTCTCGCTTTGATTTCCCCTTTGTCCGGTCAAATGGAATCCACCAACGATATAGTCCGGATATTGTCCGAGCCTGTCTTTACACGCATCGACAATATTCACGATTCCTTTGTGCGCGCATCCCGCGATGAGAATGGTTTTCCCATTCTGTTGAATCAGAAGATTCTGTTCATGCGCGAAGTCGTCGGGGACAAATTCATCGCCGCGTTTCATCAGCAGAGTTGCGTTGCAGGACGGAAAGAAGCGCTTCGACTTCACGCGTGAAAAAACTTCAATGTTCTCATCGATCACAGCCTGATCTCCGCAAAAAACGAACCTATCGTTTGGCAGCAGCGTTTGGTCAAGGCCGATGGACGCTATCCCCTCCAGCCGTTTCGAATAGTGCGCTTCAAAGGCTTGCTTGTGGATATAAATTTTTGCATGCGTGTTGACTTCAAGAAACGTGCGTAGTCCACCTCCGTGATCATAGTGCCCGTGTGAGATCACCAGCAGATCGACTGTTGCGAGATCAACGCCAAGCTTCTCCGCGTTTCTATTGAAAATGCATCCTGCGCCGGTATCGAACAATATGTGATGATCTGCCGTCTCTATATAAGCACTGAGACCATGCTCGTATTCCAACGCATCGGAAACGCTTGTATTCTCCGAAAGGACCGTCAATTTCACGCTTCAATTCCCCCCGCTTGCACTTGGAGTAAGCGCATTGTTTCCGCGTAAATCTCCCTAACCGCACGACCGGAAGGGCAATCCGCCTCAACAATCGTTTTGCCGTTGTTGATCGCCGTTACTGCCAGCGGGTCATACGGTATGGTTCCGACAAAGGGGATATGGTTCTCATTACAATAGCGTTCTATCTGGCGAGTCAGTTCCGAATTAACGTCGGCTTTGTTGACGCAGACACAGGTTGGCGTATGGAAGATCTCCGCCGTATGCAGAATGCGTTCCATGTCGCTGAAGCCCGATACGGAAGGCTCGGCTACAATCAGCACCATGCTTACTCCGCTCAACGAAGCAATCACGGGACAACCGATGCCGGGGGATCCGTCGATTACGGCAAACTCTGTTTCCGGCAGCAACGACGAAAGCATGTGTTTTTTCACTTCGGTCACAAGCTTGCCCGACGTACCGCTGCCCATTTTGAGTTGAGCGGTTGAAAAAACCGAATGCGCAGTTCGATACAGCATCTGTTCGCCCGCAACAGCCGGTTTCATTAACACGGCGTTTACTGGACAGATCGCTTCGCATACGCCGCAACCTTCACAGGAGAAGGGATCGACGACGTATGAGCCTTCCTTGATAATCGCGTCAAACCGGCAGTTTTCTTTGCATTGTCCGCAGCCGATGCATGCCTCCGCATCGATTTGCGCTTTTGGCATGCCGTAGTAATCGTTTCGCTCCGCCTCACCTGTCTGCGTCATGCTTAAGTGCAGATTCGGCGCGTCTACGTCGCAGTCGGCATATGCGCGCGCTTGCGACAGCTTAATCAGCGCTCCGGCAACCGTCGTCTTGCCTGTTCCGCCCTTACCGCTGAGGATGAGCAACTGTTTCATGGCTTGCCTCCTCAATAATGGTATGCAAGAGCTCTGTAAAGAGTTCACGATAGTGGCCGTTCTCTCTCACGGCGATTCTCGCGTTGGAACTGAGCGATCCTAGTTTACTGTCGAACGGAATTCTGCCCAGAATCGTCACATGGTGTTCCTTGCAGAATTCTTCCGCTGGGTTTTTCTCCTCCAGGCACTTATTCAGCACCACGCCGTGCGGCTTATGGAAGACTTCAACCAGATCGCAAACCATCTTCAGATTATGTACGCCGAACACGGTCGGTTCGGCGACCAGAACGCAGTAGTCCACATCCTTGATGCTCTCCATGACGATGCATGCGCTGCCCGGCGGACAATCGATGAAAACGGGCAATGCTGTTTCTGCCGCACTCTTCTTCAGAAGCTCTTTGATGATCGGAATACCGGAAGCCTCCCCGGTATTCAGGCAACCGGTATGCACGCGCACCTGCCCGGATGTGCCGCTTTGAATCACACCAACGTTCTTTTCTTCTTCGCTGATCGCTTTCTGCGGGCAGAATAACACGCAACCTCCGCAGGAATGGCAGATATCTTTGAATAGAACAGGTTTGTTTTTGATGAACGCCAACGCGTTGAACTTGCAGAAGTCCACGCATTTTCTGCATCCGTTGCATCGATCATAATCGATCCGCGGGATCTTCGCGAATACAGTCTCTTCACTCGTGATTTCCGGCTTGAAAAACAGGTGCCCGTTCGGTTCTTCCACGTCGCAGTCAAGATAGACCGCGGCTCCCGCAGCCGCAGCGAGATTCACGGAAACGAGCGTCTTGCCCGTTCCGCCTTTCCCGCTGAGCACCGCTATAGTCGGATTACTTTTTCTCATGCCCGTGAAACCCGGCGTGAAATTCGCTCAGCAGCGGCAGTTGGTTGTTCAAATGCGCTTCGATGTTTTGCCGCGCCGTTCCGGGAATCGAGCGGTAGACGAATACTTCCGCTTTACCGAGCACCTCCGCCGCGTTTTCTCCGCAGCGCGGCGCAATCAGCGCCTTCACGCCATGATCGGCAATCACCTGCGCGGCGCGTATGCCCGCCCCGCCCTGGCTCGCGACCGCTTCATTATCCAGATAGTAGACTTCTTTTGTCACGCTGTCGTAAAAGAGAAAATACGGCGCGCGCCCGAACGACGGGCAGACTTCCGTATCCAAATCTTTTTCATTCACCGGTATTGCGATCTTCATTTGCTTTCTCCGTTTCTGTTCGGGTTGCTGTATCGTATTGCTCGGACCCAAAACGCGCATTTCTTCCGCAGCGGTGCCTGTGGCATCCGCCGCCGCCGCAGCCGTTTGACATGCCGTCGCAAAGTCGGTACTCCCCGCCCTCAATCCAAAGCACTTTCCCGAATACCAACGAGTCGGAAAGCTTCTTTCTCGCTGAATCGTAGATGCTTTGTATCGTCGAGCGGGAGACGTTCATATGCTCCGCGCATTTTTCCTGCGTGTATCCCTCCGTATCGATCAGGCGAATCGCTTCATATTCGTCGACCGACATCTGCACAACGCCGTTGTCATCCGCATCCGCGTTGAGCGGTCCGAATCGGTTGTTGTCCGGCAGGCAGCAAACACGTCTCCATTTAAACGGTCTTGGCATTTCATTCACCTCATTTATCTGCGGAGGCCGCAAGATAACTCGCTGCCTCCGCAATTGTTCACAGGTTTTTCAGCTGACCATCGACTTGATCAAGCCTTGCCTGCAGCGCAGCGCGCTGCTGTTCCAGCGCTTCCTTTGGCGCAGTCGCAGCGCCACGGCCGAAGCCGCGGCCTTGCATGCCGCCGCGTCCGGCGCGCCGCCGGCAACCCATCCCGAACACAGGGGATTGACCGTTCGCCGGGACGCCGGCGCATCCGCCAAGGCCTCTTCCCGTCATTGCTCCCGCACCCGCGGGTCCGGTTCCGTCTCTTCCTGGCATATTGTTTCACCTCGTTTCATTATTGGCATATGCCGTTTACAACCTCAGTATACTACATTAATGGCATATGTCAATAACTATTTGAATCATTTTGTTGATTTCACCGGGGCAATGGAACCAGGCGCGCAAATCATGAAGAAGCGGATTGCGAAACATACGCAAGCACCTGATCTACCGCAGGCTTCATGGACATCGTTCCCCCGCCCTGACTGACGATCTGGAGAAGCAGATCCGCATTCGTAACAACGACTCCTGCCAAGAGCGTAATTGGCAACGCACGAAACAATTCAGGGATTAGCGGTGTGGATGCGCCCACGAGACAAACCTGTTTCGCGTTCGCGCAGTATGGCAGGATTTCATCAATCGTATGGTTGATGATGCTCGTGGAAGTAATGACGATCACGCTGCACTGTGGCAAGAGATGCGGGATCTGCTGTTCCGAATACAACCCTTCGCCAAGGTTCGGTTTCTGTTCGAAGACATAGACTTGTTTTGCTTTGGCACGCACTTTTGTTAGAATCGGACGAAATTCTCCAATCATACCAAACGTATCCGACGATTCAATCGAGATCTCGTCGATTACGTTACCGTGTCCATAGCTTTCGGCATTTGTATTGAATACTGCGTTTGCGGTTGCAAGCCCGATAGCCGCTTTCAGCCGGTTATCCTCCATCAGCCAGGGAATCACTTCTTCAGCGTTCATTCCAATTAGCTTGCCAGCTTTTTCCATGCTTGTGCAGCATGCGCCGAGATCATTCCGGAATGTATAGGCTAAGCCGCACCCTCCGTCCGAGAGGAGGACGCTTGTGTATCCCAGCCCGGCACGAATATCCAAAATCGTCTTGTTTCCACACCGCTTAAGCGCTTCATCGACAATATTCTGCGTGATCACTCGATTTGTTTCTCCTCTTCAATAAGCTAGAACCCGATAAAATCAATCTTAGAAAAATCAATATAGTCTTCATCGTCGGTGATTCGAGCATCCGCATGCACATATTCGATTTTGCCGATAAACATCTCATGAGACCCTGTAATAATCGAATCGACTACCGTGCACTCTATGTTCACCGGGCAGTCCAGAAGAATCGGCGCATTCACCTTCACTCCGTCCGCCAGACGCACATGCATAGCGGCAAGTTTGTCTCCGTCGCGCTTGCTGTGGCTCCCAAGATAGTCAAACATTTCCTGGCATTCTTTGCCAACTAGATTCACGACAAAACACCCTGTCTCTTTGATCATATAATAGGAATACCGCGAAGGAACGATGCCAACCATGACCATTGGCGGGTCATAGCTGCAATTGCCGCAATATGCCACCGCCAGCGCGTTGTTCTCTCCGTTCAATCCGCGACAGGAAACCAGTACTTTTGGCGCTGGCTGTAAACAGGATTTCATCTTTGCTTGTTTCTTATTCAAAATATACTCCTTAAAAAAACTAATCGTAGGCTTTCATAACCATATCATTGTCGTGAAAGAGTTCAGGGGCAACGATATCCATTTTTGCTTCATCCCAATAAGGAAGCTTCTTATGCTCTGTCGCATACTTCATAGGGATTGGATGTGTTCCCACTACAACTTTCAAGTGATATTTTGATTCAATAAAGGCTTTAAATGCTTTGATATACGGGCAAGGAGGGTAACCCACGACAAGACCGGTAGCAAGATGAATGACATCCGCTTTGTTTTTTATCATCTCTTCAGGAACGTACTCAATATTTCCACCCGGACAACCTCCACAAGTTGAATAACCAACCAACTCAACATCTTCTTCAGGAGAATATATCGAGAATGCGCCTGCCCTTTCCTTTAATGCTCTCAAGCATTTCCCACCACCGCAGCTTTGGTAACGTGCGCATATGATGATCCCTATCTTTGCCATGCTCTTCTCCTTAAAAAATGAATATGATATTTGAAATTCTTATGTGGTATGCCCGTGCTTTAGTGCTTCATAGAGCGCAGGGAACTTTTCTTCAATTCCAATCGGATAAAGCCGGCGGTCTGTCCAACCGTGGTTCGTTTCACCGGAAGCTATCAAAGTTCCCATCTGCTTATGATACACGTCGTAATGAAACCCCAGCCTGACGTGCTTGAGCGTGGAAATCTGCGTTTCTATTACAATCGTATCCTCATACTTGGCTGGCTTCAAAAATCTGCACTTCATATCTGTAAGCGGCAGCAGAATACCCATGCTTTCAATTTGCGAATATGGAAACCCGATCATTTTTAAGAAATCTGTTCTGCCGATTTCAAACCAAACCGGATAGTTTGCGTGATGGGCAATACCCATTTGATCCGTCTCCGCATATCTAACGACTATTTCCGTCTCTGCTTTTTGTGTCTGCTCAGTTATTTATCGTTTCCTTCGATGTTTAGGTTTTTTAAAGTCTCTTCACACCCGCATAAATAGTTCTTGTTTATCTTCTCAATCTCACCATTATCACAAAGGACTGCCCGATCGGCGTCAATAGGAATTTACCAAGCAACAGATATCCTATTTTTAGGCATCTTTTTCCGCTTGTAAAAAATAGTAGTTTTCTATTGCATTTTTTAACGCATCCGCACCAAGAACGGAGCAATGCAACTTATGCTCCGGTAGCCCGCCTAGCGCATTTGTAATATCTTCGTCGGTCAGTCGCGACGCTTCTTCCAGCGTTTTCCCTTTTACCAGAACGGTAGTCATACTGCTCGTCGCGATTGCCGCCACGCAGCCAAAGACTAAAAAACGAATATCTTCTATTTTGTCGTCTTTTACCTTGAGATATAGCGTTAAGGAATCACCACAATTCGGATCTCCGCTTGATCCTATCGCGTCGGCGTCCGGTATGGTTCCGGCGTTTCTTGGACCCATGAAATGGTCAATTACATTCTCGTTGAATTCTCCGCAAAACATGCTAATTACCTTTCGTATGAAAATCATTCTGCTTGTCGATCTTAATTGGCATATGTCATTAATGATGTTATTATATGACATGCCTAAACAATGTCAATATGCAAAATCCAAATGGTGATTTTTTAGGATTGTGAACAACAACGCATCTTCGTTGAAAAAAGCCATTCGTTTCGGTATCATGTGTCTAACGCATGTGACGATAAGCGAATGCTTGTTGTTCTATGTAAGCGTTTCGTAAGAAGGGAACTCATGTCAACGGAAATCATCATCCTCTCCGGTTTCTTGGGTGCGGGCAAAACGACGCTGATCCAAACATGGCTCAGCAAGGGTGCGCTACAAGGCAAAGTTGCGATCATTGAAAATGACTTTGGCGAGGTCGGCGTAGACGCGGAGCTGTTGCGCTCCGGCAATATTTCGGTCACAGAACTCAGCGCGGGCTGCATCTGTTGCAGCCTCTCCGGCAACTTCGTGCGTGCGCTTGAAGAGCTTATCGAGCATTATGCGCCGGACACCATCATCATAGAACCCTCCGGCGTTGGAATGCTCTCAGATGTGAAGAAAGCTTGTGCAAATCCCCGTATTCTGCCGCTGGCGCGCGTGCGCTGCGCAGTAACAATTGTCGATATCAAGCGAATGCACCGCTATCTTGAAAACTTTGGCGCGTTTTATGAGGATCAAATCCACCGTGCGGACGCAATTGTACTCAGCCGCGTGGAGCAAAGCCCAGAGTTGATCCCCGCCGCGCTGGAGCGCATCTTCACGCTCAACGACCGCGCGCGCGTGTTTGCCGAACCCTGGGATCAATTGGTTCCTGCGGAGGTGCTCTCCGTCGATCCGCCGGCAGGTAAGTCGCGAACCATCGTCGGACGCCGTACGGAGCGTGTTGCGCGCGTGGCGGTGGATGTCTTTGATACGGTTACCATTCGCCCCAATCGAGTATTTACCGCAACTGATCTGCATGATCGATTTTTGCAAGCGGAAAAATACGGCTTTCTGCTACGCGCAAAGGGTGTTGTCGCGTCTTCGGACGGTCCGTTGCTTGTGCAGTATACGCTGGCCGAAACGCAGCTGGAGCCATCCACCATCGACGGGAATTTTCTCTGCTTCATCGGGCAGGGCCTAGACATTCAGCGACTCAACGAGCTTTTTGGCGGAGAATAGAAATGCGCATTCCAACCTTTGTTTTAACCGGCTTTCTCGACGCGGGCAAAACCACGTTGCTTAACCATGTGCTCGTTCAGCAGGGCAGCAAGGACATGCGCATATTGGTGTTGCAGTTTGAGCAAGGCGAAGCGGAGCCGACGGATCTTTCCCCCGGCGTCGTACTGCATACTTTCTCCGCAAAGCGCGCGGAAGCGGAGCCAGACGCGATCTCGGACGAGATTGCGACGTTCTTCACGCCGGAGCATGATCCGTTTCAGGAGGTTTGGATCGAATGGAACGGCATGCTGCCATACAATCTGTTCGAAACGATCTTTCTGCAACCCGTTCTGAAAAAATCGCTGCGAATCGATCATGTCATCCACATTGCGGACGCAGAAAAGCTGGAGTCTTTGCTCATCGGAACGGGAGGTTTGCTCCGCAGTCAGCTCGTCGCGAGCGACCTGGTCATCTTGCGCAATTCGGGGGATCGCGCAAAGATTGGTGTACTGAAGCGGCTCATTCATTCGATCAACCCCGGTGTAAAAGTCACCATATGGCAATCAACGACGTCGCTGTTAAAAAACGTGTTTCGAACCCCGCTGCATCCAGTGACACGCGTCTTGATTCCCGTTATGAGTGCTGTCGTTCTTGCGCTCGCCTTTGCGCCGCATCTGGAAGGCTGGGGCGTTCCAATCAACAACATCGTAAACGCGTTTCTCGGTATGCTTTTGCAGGCGTTGCCGTTTTTGCTCATCGGCGTGTTGCTCTCCTCCGCCATTCAGATCTTCATTCCGCGAGAATCGCTGGAGCGGCACATGCCCAAATCGCTCTTTGGCGGCATGTTTTTCATGCTGCTCTCCGGCTTAATCTTGCCGGTATGCGACTGCGCGTCAGTTCCGGTCTTTCGCAGCATGGTAAAAAAAGGCGTGCCGCTGCATCTCGCGGTAGTTTTCTTTGCAGCTTCTCCCGTGATCAATCCCGTCGTGATGCTCTCAACCTATTACGCTTTCGGCGGCGATTGGAAGATGGTATTTATCCGCGCGGGTTTCGGAGTCTTTATAGCTCTCGCGCTCGGAATCATTTTTCGTATGCATCCACCCAAAGAAAACTTTCTTATCGAGAACGGCAAGAGCGTTGTCTCCTGTGCCTGCGGGTGTGAAGACGGAAAGGAAACCGCTACTAACGCAAAGCAAAAGCTGCTTGCGTTCCTGCGGCATGCACAGGCGGAGTTTTTCTCTGTCGCCCAATACCTAATCATCGGCGCGCTGATTGCGAGTGTGATCCAGTCGTTGTCCTCAACGCTCTTTACGGCGGGAACAGGCGGCGGGCTTGCGCTTTCCTTGCTCGTCATGATGGCGATGGCGTTCCTGCTCTCGCTCTGCTCCTCTTCCGATGCGGTGGTGGCGCGCGGGCTTTCCGCAGCGTTTCCGCCCGGAGCCATCATGGCGTTTCTCGTATTCGGGCCGATGTTTGACATCAAAAATGTTTTGATGCTCTCCGCAGGATTCAAGAAGCGCTTCATCCTTCGGTTTGTGCTGTTGACGGCTGCGCTCGTGTTCACCGCAGTGTTCGTCATGTATGTTTAGGTGATGGCTATGGAAAAACGTGTCAGACAAATGAATATTCCCGCGTTGCTGGAGGCTTGCGTGCTATTTGCGCTGGCGATCTGGCTATTGGTCTATCTCGTCATCGGGCAGTATCTCGTCTATGTGACCCCGCGCATGCTGCCATATCTCATCTCAACGGTGGTTGTGCTCGCGGTTCTTGGTATCGTTACGCTCACGCGGCTGTTCCAGTCGAATCGGCGCGGGCGAGTCGCGCATGTGTTCGTGCTCTCGCTTCCGCTGATTGTTTTGCTGCTCCCGCACGGAACCGTCTCCGTTTCGTCCGACGATCTCTCCGCGGTTACCGTGGCTGCCGCGCAAACCGCACAACCATACAAAACGCCAAATCCCGACTCCAGCGCCGCCGCTCCTTCCGCGGTCCCCACCGCAGACATAGAAGAGGACGCGATAGACGGGCTTGACCGCGCAAGCCGAACCATCGCGATCACGACGGAAAACTATTATGATTGGATGGAGCGATTGTATAATGATTGCGCCGTCTACGAAGGGTATACCGTTACTATGACGGGTTATGTGATCAACGGCTCGGATGTGTTCGCCGAGGATGAATTTGCACTCGCGCGATTGGTTATGACCTGCTGTGTGGCGGATCTCTCCCCCGTCGGTGTCATTTGCAAATTTGAAGACGCAAGCCAACTCAAGGCGGATGACTGGTACAGCGTGGAAGGAATCTTGATCGCGGGCAGCTATGAGGCCGACGGTACAACCTATACCGAGCCGCAGCTGGAGGTGACCAGCATCACCCCGGCGGAAGCCGTTTCGGGGTATGTGTATCCCTACTGAACCTTTTTTCTGCTCAATACAATGTTCGAGAAAGCCTCCCTGCGACAATTCAGCACGGGAGGCTCTTTTGAGAAATCAGATTCGGTTCAAACCGGGTCGTTCGTTTCGATTGCGTTTTTACCCCGCGCGCAGCTGCACGTCCTGCGGATTCCCGTTTGCGCGAAGTCTCTCCCACGCGGGCATCGGAACGGCCGCCTTAGCGCGGAGTGCTTCAAAAGCCAAATCGAGCGATTGCATTTCGCCAATCGCATGCATCGCGTGGTCGCTCGCCGCGAGTTTTCCAAACGGCGTTCGCGCCATCAGTTGTAAAAATAGCATACATTTTTTGCGTTTATGGAGATAGAAAGCCTCTGTCCCTTCCGGACGGATTGGATAGCCTAGTTGCTTGAGCATTTCATGCGCTTCTATGGTCGCATCGATGATCTCCTCCAACTGGCTGTTCCGCGCGCGCTGTAATTTTCCGTCTGTCGCATAGCACACATAGCACATCGGAAGGATAAACGCCAAGTGGCATTTCAACCATGCGTCCATCTGCGATTCCCAGCGTAATTGAAAGCGAGTGCCTTCAAACGCACGCTTGAGCAGCGCGGTAAATTCCTCCGAAAGCGGCGCATCCAACCCGCCAAGCGTCATCGCCGGGCGGAGATGAATACTCACCACACGGGTGCTCTCCCTACGCCCGCCAGTCGTTTGGAACCCAAACGCGACCTCAAGATCCGGTCTTTCGCGGGTGAGCGCCGCCTGTACCTCTCTCGCTTGCGTACTGTTGCCAACCAACACTATCTTCTTTGAACAATTCGCGGCAAGTGTGGGTAATGCATCAAGGACATGACAGTTTTGTAGTGTCACAAATATAATGTCGTATTCGTCTTCTTCGTTCAGGCTTCCGATAACACGCGGATGATCCAGCGTGGTTACCATCTGCGCGTAGTGGCGTATGCGAAGTCCTTTCTCGCGGAGTGTCTCCTTCCAAGTGCCACGCGCAAGCAGCGTGATATCCCGTCCCGCCTTGCTTAATTCATGCGCCAGCTCGCAGCCGATCACGCCCGCGCCATAGATTAAAATGCGCATACCGTTCTCCCCCATATCCAATTTTGTCCGCAGTGCTATGCGTCTTGCTTTTGTAGCAGGAGGCAGTAATAGCTCTCCCCAAGCGCAAATCGTGCGCTTTCGCAAAGTCCCGCCGATGCTGCGAGGCGCAGAGCATCCTCCGGACTCATACGAATTGCGGGCGGCGGTCCATAGAGCGTTTGATACTTGTGGAACTCAATCACCGCTAGCTTGCCTTTGGGATTCAACCGCGCTGCAATCTGCGCTAAAAATGCTTCTTGCGCTTCGATCTCATGTAAAACGGTGCAAAGTAAAGCAAGATCGACGCTTTCCTCCGGCAAAGTCGAAACATCCGCAAGGATTTCGACGTTATCCAACGCAAGCGCGCTCTTTTTGGACGATAGAATCTCCCGCATGCTTGCGGAAGGATCGATCGCCCAAACCTGCGCACGGGTGATTTCTGCCGCAGTCGTGGTGAATATTCCCGTTCCTGCGCCAATATCAGCAAAGGTCATCCCGTCTATCAAACCAAGCCGCGCAAGCGTCTCCGGCGGAGAAAGCTCCGCCAGGCGCGCGTAATTCTCAAGTTTGTGCATTCGTTTCCCTCCAGTTAGATACTTCTAACCAATTATACCACCTGTCAACGTTTTCGCAACCCCTATGCTCGTTTTTTCGGCCAGGAAAGAGGACGAACCTTTGTCCATCCTCTTGCCATTTAGGTGTTTTTTACACACTCCAGCCAAGGCTCTGCTGCTGAATCGTGAACAGCCGCGCATAAAGCCCATCCTTTGCGAGCAGCTGCTCATGCGTGCCCTCTTCTTCGAGCCTGCCTTCGTTGAGCACGATGATCTTGTCCGCGTCCGCAATTGTGCGCAGTCGGTGAGCGATGACGATGACCGTCTTTCCATGAATCAGGCGCGAAATCGCCTGTTGAATTTGCGCCTCGTTCTCCGGATCAAGCGAAGCTGTCGCCTCGTCCAGAAGGATAATCGGCGCGTTTTTTAGCAGCGCCCTCGCAATTGAGATGCGTTGGCGTTCTCCGCCGGAGAGCGTAAACCCGTTCTCGCCGAGCATGCTCTGGTATCCTTGCGGCATGCGCTCGACAAACTCATCACAGCATGCAGCCTTTGCCGCGGCATAGACCTGCTCTGCCGTTGCGTCCAGATTACCAATGCGGATGTTATTGTACACGGTGTCGTTGAAAAGCACCACGTCCTGAAACACAAACGACATGTTTCGCATGAGCGACTCGGGGTCCATGGTCTTCACATCCACGCCGCCAATGGTCACCTTGCCGGCATTGACATCCCAGAAGCGGGCGATCAAGCGAGAGATGGTGCTCTTCCCGCAGCCGGACGGGCCGACGAGCGCGGTAATCGAATCGGCGGGAATGTTCACACTCAGATCGTCGATCACCGATTCCCCGTCTTTGTTGTACTGGAACGACACATGATCAAACGCAATTTCATGGGAAGAGATCGTCTGCTCCGCGTTGCCTTCCATCTCCGGCGTTTCCATCAGGGTACGCATGCGCTTCGTCGCCTGCCGATGATGGAACAGTTCCGGTAGAAGCGTAAACTCGGTCACCACCGGGCCATAGATGCGCACCACGATCAGGAAGAACATCAACAGCGGAATGAGCTCGATATTGCTGCCCGTGAGCAGATTGACACCCACGAACACCACGATGCCAACGCCCGCCTGCAGCAGCATCTGCGCGCCTGTGACAAACACGCCCGTGACGAGCTCCATTTTCATCGCCATCTTCATCATCGCATGCATGGCGCGATCCAGCGCGGAAAACTTCACCCCGTTGAGCCCGCAGGACTTGATCACCTTCACGCCTTCGAGATATTCCTGCACCTGGTCGCTGGCTTCCAGCTTAGCGACGGTAAGTTTCTCGCTGAGTTTGTTCTGAAGGCGTTTGCTGCCAAGGATGACCAGCAGGGACAAGGGGACAGAGCCGAAGATACTCATCGCCATGCGCCAGTCAAACAACGCCATCATAGCGCAGACCAGGGTTATCGAGATGCCGTTTGCCACAAGCTGCGGGATGATGTGGCTGAGCACGTGCTCCGTCGTCGCGCAGTCTTCCATGATATTGGTGGTCAGCTCCGAAAGATTCTTGGTGTTGAAAAAGCTCATCGGAAGTTTGCGTATCTTCTCGATCACACTGATTCGCGTGTTCTCCGCCTCCAGATAGGAGGTGACGTATGTTTTTTTATAGTCATTCTTGCTCGCGATAAATACGATCACCGCCCCAGCGCCGCCAGCGCCAAGCAGCAGCCAGAGCTGATAGATCTCCAGTGACTTGCCCGTCAAGGGATTGAGCAACTGCACAAAGATCTGTATGGTGACAAAGAACGGAAGCATCATGGACAGATTGGTCAGCGTGCAAGCGAAGATCGCCTTAGTCAGATCCTTGTACCCTTTGTCCGTCAGCATCAGAAATTCCCGAAGCTTACGCATGCTCCAGCGCCCCCTTTCGATCCATTTTCCAGTTCAGCGTCTTGTTGTACGTCGTCCAGAGGCCAAAGTATCGCCCCCGAATGGCGAGCAGCGCCTCGTGCGAGCCTTGTTCGATCAACCGCCCGTGATCCAGCACGAGGATCTTGTTTGCCCCGCGCACGGTCGAAAGCCGGTGTGCAATCATGATAACCGTCTTTCCCCGCATCAGCGTTTCAAACGCGCGCTGAATCAGGTGCTCATTTTCCGGGTCGGAAAACGCCGTCGCTTCGTCCAGCACGATAATCGGCGCATCTTTCACAATCGCCCGCGCGATAGCGATGCGCTGTTTTTCTCCACCGGAGAGGTGAATACCCGCCGTGCCGATCACAGTGTGGTATCCTTTCGGCAGCCTCTCGATGAACTCGTGACACTGCGCAGCTTTTGCGGCGGCGAAAACCTGCTCATCCGTCGCGCTCTTGTTACCGAGACGGATATTTTCCAAGATACTCTGTTTGAAGAGGAATACGTCCTGAAACACGAAGCTGACCTGTTCCATCAGGTATTCGCTTTTCATGTCCCGAACGTCCACCCCGCCGATACGGATGCAGCCCTGCGCCACGTCGAAGAAACGCGGGATTAAGTGCGCAATCGTCGTCTTTCCGCCGCCAGACGGGCCGACTACCGCCGTGATTTGCCCTTGCTCGGCGCGGAAGGTAACGTCCGATAGCGCAGGCGTCTCCTGCCCGGCATAAGCAAAGCCTACATGGTCAAAGGAGATATCGAACCGCTTCGCCTCCATGGGATCGGTGGGTTGCGCCAGCTCCGGTTCGGCGAGAATCTCGTCCATACGCTCCACGCCGCCGATAATCTGTATGCCGTTGCTGGTGACGTACATAATCTTCATCAGCACCGTCGCAATGCTCGGCACGAATATCAGGTAAAAGACAAATCGGCTGGCAAACCCCGCATAATCCCCGGTCGTCGCCGCGATGAGGATTCCCACGGGAACCAGGAAGAGATAGATGTTGTTTACAATTGTGGTAAATGCGGACATATAGTTTTCCCAGCTCAACGTGTAGGGAATCACCATCTTGGTATAAGCCTTGATCGCGTCATACATCCGGCGCAGCGAATACACGCTCTGACCAAACGCCTTAACAACCGTAATGCCGCGCACATATTCCACAGAGGCGTTGTTCATGTCCTCCAGCGCGTTTTGATATTCATCCATCATCTTTTTCGCGCCGTCATTGCCGTAGGCGCGCACTTGAATCACGATTGCTACCGCGATGCCAACCAGCGCCGCAAGCCCCAACCTCCAATCAACCACCATCAATATGGCATGCATGACGATTGGTGCAACAAGGGACGCGACGATGTCCGGCAACTGATGCGCGATGAATCCCTCGATCTTTTCGATGTTCTCGTCCATGATCTTTCGAAGCTTTCCGCTGCCGATCATGATATGGAATCCCAGTGGCACACGCGCCAGATGCGACGCAAAATCGACCTTAAGCTTGTAAAGCGTGCCAAATGCCGCGAGGTGCGAGCACATCAACGCGGCAAAATACAGCGCAATATTGAGTATGATTCCGCCGAGCGCAAGCCAGCCAAGTCGAATGAGATATACGGCATCTAGCGTAGCGAAACTTGGATAGGCCGCAAGTATCTGCGAAATGATGTTGTAAATCGCGATGTACGGAATGAACGACGCGACGGAAGCCAGCGCCGAAAGCACGGTGGATGTAATTACAAGCGGTTTTTTGATCGCCGCGATCTCCATCAACCGAGCCATTCCTTTCTTTGGTGTCTGTGTTTCTTTCCCCATATTCTTCTCCTGTTTATTGTGTTTCTCTATCCTCGAGTTTCTCTTTGTGCAGCAGACAATTCATTTTGATTCGTGGTTGTTCGCTCCAGGTCTTGCGCTCCAACAGTGCGCCGTCCTTCCGTTCTCTGTTTTGCAAGCGCATATGCGCGTAACTCGTCCCAATCCATGCGCGAGAGTATGTCATATACCGCAAACCGGCAAATTTCCACGCGCAATCCCGTCGCTTGCGCAATGCGTGGAAGCATTCGATTGTAACAGGCCAGATACAGTGCCGCGGTTTCTCTGCCTGTTTCGGTCAGGTGAACCCTTGCGTACCTTACCTGCCAGCGCGATTTTTATGTCTTTCCCCATGTTTTCTCTCCTCGCTTTGCTTTTCACTATCATCGATCGTTTCTTGTCCCGCCATCCCTCGGTTAAACGGTTTCAACCATCTCCGCGTCCGCATTGCGGATGGATAGTTCGTAGCCGCGCACCATCACCTCGATCGGGTCTCCATGCGGTGCCACCTTTCGAACATAGATCTAGACGCCCGAAGTGATTCCCACGTCCATGATCCTGCGCTTCACGGCGCCCTCGCCGTAGAGCTTTTTCACTTTTACCGTCTCTCCAATCTTCGCCTGTCGCAGTGTTTTCATGTTCCCTTTTCCTTCTTATACGATAATGAAGCCAGCCATCTCGCGGCTGAAAGCTACCCTAGATTCCTTGACTCTAACAATCAGGTTTCCGCTGATTTCGGAAACGATGGTCGCGTTCCCTCCGGCGACAAACCCCAGATCATTCAGATGTTGTTTTGTCTTTGCGTCTCCTACCACTTTTCGGATGATGATCTCTTCGCCAACGTTTGCAAGCAACAGCGGCATTGTTTCGCACCCTTCTTTTTATCAGTATGATGATTCTGACTCGCTATGATAAACAACGGTTAGAAGCTTCTAACCTTTGAGCAGTTTACAGCATCTAACTCAATTTGTCAATACACTTATTGTGCTTTAGAAGTTGTATTTTGGAAACATAATTACACGATCTTTGTTGTATATTTCTTTCGATCTCTTATTTGGCTAGACTCAAATGAAGTCGAAATCAATGTCGTAGTGTATCGCTATGATTTAGGGTGTTCAACCTACTACCTGATGTTTATTTGATGTTTATTACCATCAATAACGGCTTATGATCGTTAATAATTATCAAAAATACATTTTAGATATCCTCTAACAGCGACAATTATCCTCGTTTATCATCGCATATTAGCAAATGTAATTCGCATAAACATGCACAAATAACTCCGAGGTTTGTGGCTCAATATCTCCTGCATATTGCTCGAAAGGCTAGAACAGACTTAGTTTTCACTAAGGATTGAATTTGTAAGGTGGGTGCAATTTGCACCCAACCACTTTGAATCGCGCGATTGTATCACTTCGTGAAGGTTTAGCCAGAACAAAGCAGCACCCAAACGGGTGCTGTTTTGTTCTGCGGCGATGCTCGTTAGATGCGAACTGGCGGTTTGGGACTTCAACTATATTATAGACAATTTGCTAAGCTACCATCGCCAATCGGTCTGTACGCAATGATCTGAGATATTCCCTCGGCGACATGTAGCCGAGCCGTTTCTGGGTTCTCGTAACATTGTAAAAGCAATAGATGTACTCAAACACTGCTGCTCGCACGGATTCTTTCGTCTCATAGTGCGTCCAGTGTATCAGCTCTTTTTTCATGGTCGCAAAGAAGCTTTCCGACCATACGTTGTCTCCCGGCATCCCGACTCGCGAGAAACTCTGACGCAGTCCATACTTCTGCAGCAAGCCAATCACAGCTTTTGACGTGTATTGGCTGCCTCTGTCGCTGTGAAAGATACACCCCTTGACTAGTTTGTGCCGCGCCAGCATCGCCATGATCGCGTTGAGTACGAGTTCCTTCGTCATCCGGTCCGCCATATGGTCTCCTAGCACGTCGCCTGTTACGATATCCCGGATGACACAGTGATACATGAATCCCTCGGCTGTCCTCAGGTAGGTGATATCGCTTGTCAGCCCCATTCGTGCCGCGATCGGGAACTCCTGTTCCCTGAGGATATTTGGATATCCATCGCCTCGTGCCTTTTTACTGTTTGTCATGCTCTTGGTTTTATGCCTGTTATGGCATGAAGCCAGAGACATCTCTTCCATCAGATCTCTGCATTTCACCCGCCCGAGTCGTTCGCCTTTTTTCCGAAGTTCAGCAATGATTCTATCCGGTCCGTAGGTGCCTCGGCTTCCTGCGAATTCTTCTTTGATTCGCTTCTTTAGATGCTCTTTTCGTTTCTCAGTAACTTCCCGATTCCGGAGCCAGGCATAATAGCTCGTTCGTCCTACCTGCAATATCCCGGCCCACTTCGCTACAGGGTGCTCAGGATGCTCCTGTATAAATCGATATCTTACTTCTGGTGACTCGCGAAGTAGGCCGCTGCTTTTTTTAGCATGTCACGTTCCATTCTGGTCTCCGCGAGTTCCCTGCGCAATGCTCGATTCTCTTCCTCCAGTATCGCATACTTCGTCTTGTCGCCATCCGACGTGTATTTTCGTCGCCAGTTGTATAGCAGATTTTCATGAGTTCCTAAATCCTCTGCTATTTCTCTCACAGCCTTTGGGCTTGCACACGATAGCTTGACCGCATTCTTCCTGAAGTCCTCGTCGTATTTCTTCCTGATCTGTCCCATTTCCTGCCTCCGATTTCTGGACCTTTGTTTCGTTCCTTCCATCTTAGCAGATTGTCTTTTATTTTAGCATGCTCCCGTATTAATCGCGTCAGCAGAATCCACAGGCGCGGACGCTGGCAATCACCTCGTCTTTTGCAGGGGATCTTAGCTCGACATCCCATAACGCAAACTGAAATGGCGCTCTGAAATACAACGTTTTCATCACAGATTCTCTTCCGTCTTCAGTGCAGAAAGTTCCTCTACACTGGTCAACACGTCAATGATAACGGTGTATGAGCGTGTTTCCCCCGCCTTGAGCATGCAAAGCGTTCCGCGCTCGCGTTCTTTGTCCATCCCCTCCACATGGCAGTTGCCCGGCTCCATTCCGAGCACATAGTCGCCGGAGGCGATACTCTTCCATTGTGTAAAAAAAGGAAGTTCCCGTTTGTTAAAAGATAGTTTCAGAGCGACCTTCAGCTTGCTGTTTTTCAGGGCGCAAAATGTGTTGCCCTTTGCATCTGTCAACAGTTCATGATAAAAAACCTGCTCGGGATAACAATCCCGCGGGGCGTCCATCCGAAACAAGTCGCTTCCCCCTTTTGCCGCCTGCGAGGCGCTGTCGCGCGGAATATACGTTTTACTCGGCGCAACAAACTCCGCTCCCTCGTCCAGCAGTGGATGTCCCGTGTTGAAATGATAGAGCAGCATGATTTCCTCATCCGCGAATCCCTGATTCTCTATCTCGTCATGTATTACGATTCTGCCGCTATTATACCCGGTGGTCAGAGTTCGCCTGCGGAGCAGGTTGCTCGAAAACAGTCCGGCTTCGCGCACTTCGCCATATAGGCGGAGCGTAAGAGCGTCGCCTTCGTAGCCAACAAACGAGCTGCAGTGCTCTGCCGGTAAAAAGCGCTGCTTTCCGTGAACGGGTTCTTTCTGCGTCCGTGGTCCAACATTCTTCAGCCCACAGGTGAAAAACATTCCGCCTGGAATAAAGTTTGCTGAATCCGAGCTGTTCGCCAGCCAGCCTGGCTTTGTAATATGGCAAAGATTCACGCCGCCAACGCGGAGATCGGACATATCCATACCGAGGGACGCGGCAACCGAAAAACTCAGCTTGCCGTTTTCAACCAGATATGCAGTCTGCATATCCGCCGTATCGTCCAGATATCGCACTTTTCGAATGTTGCATAGCTGCTGTAAATGTCCTGTTTTTCTTCTGCATTCGTATTGATTCATATCGTGTCCTTTTCATCGCGGGCGCAACGCCGTATTTCGTTCGACCGTTTAAGAAGAAAGGCAAGGGATTCCCCTCGCCCTTCCCCAAACCTTGCCGATACCGCCGAGCATATTCGTGCCACCGATGACGACGGCAGCTACGGGTACAAGTTTATTGTTATCAAATTCTCGCCTGCAAACAGCAGAGTCGGAGTCTGATATTCTACAAATAAAGTCTATTGACCAAGAATTCAAGAATAAGACATGTACTCACACAGATTCTTGACTAGGGTGTATTTCTAAAATGCGGCGAGTACAAGACGAGTGGATTTTTTGTCGATTTGAGGAACAAAACCGAAGGAATAGCAGCGCTATTTCAAGGTTGAAGTGACAAAAAAGCGGTGAAAAAGACACCGGATTCGCGCCGCCGTGCTTTTAGAAACACACCCTAATTAGAAGGTCCCTGTTTATTCTCAAAATGGCAAGTGATCACTGTCTGCTAACTTTACGTGATATTCCAATATGCGCTTTACAAAGAAAGCAGTGTAGCGTAAATAATTGCATATTACTTTTTTGTAGATTATACCTTCAGCTATCCTTATCAAGAATTTCGCGCAGGGAAGCAATCTGCGCCGTCTCCTCCACGAGTTCCGCGGTGTGTTCGGCCTCGATGATGTCTTTCCCGACCGCAACGACGCCGTGTCCGCGCAAGATAAACGCCGTGAGTTTCGGGTTATCATCAAACAAAGCCTTCACGAGCGGAACATACTCTTGTAGAAGCATGGGGGAATCGATGTTGAGAATCGGGATGTCGTGACCGAGCTTGAGCTTGACGTGCTGTGTCGTCATCGGCAGCACATCGTGCCGGTAAGCATAGGCGACCGCCCAGGGACTGTGGCAATGCATGACCCCGCCGATCTTTGGCAAGAGCTCTTAGAGCATGCCGTGGAGCACCACCTCACGCGTGGGCAAAGGATCGGCTTCGCAAAACCGCGTTCCATCAAAGCGCGTCACCACAAATCCTTCGCCTTCGCCCGTGCAGTCCGCAAACGATCCGCCACTTGCTTTTACGATCATCTGCCCCGCTTCCGCGTCACGCGCGGAAAGATTGCCTCCGCTGCCAGTCTGGATGCCGCGCGCATAGGCACGCTGTGCCGCCACGTTGAGGAGCGCGAAGAGTTCGCCACGATTTTTCGCCTGATCCATACGAGTTTTACTTTTCATTCTGTCGTGCGTGTGTTAACTTTGCTTGCGCTGCCAGAGCGGCAGAACCTGCCGGATCAGTGCGTCAAATTGCTCTGCATCCCTTGCGGCACGTCCGGTGAAAAGTCCGTCAACGTTTGCCAGTATGATCAATTCTTCCGCGTTTTGTGGGTTGACGCTGCCGCCGGGGATATACTCCAGCGTGAGCCACTCCCGCAGGATTTTTTTCGCGAGCTCCGGGCCGATGACGCGCGCACCCATGCAGATCACGTTTCCGTTGTTGGAGAGGCGAGAACGCTCCGCCGAAAACGAATCGTGGCACACCGCCGCGAAAATACCGGGGAATTTATTGGCGGTCATCGCCATGCCGATGCCGGTTCCGCAGAGGATGATGCCCTCTTTTTGATAGTCGCTCGCGATAATGGCCTCGCAAACGCGCGCCGCCACAGCAGGATAGTGCGTCTGGTCGGTTTCGCTCTCCACACCGACATCTTCATATGGAATTTCGAGCTGCTTGAGCACATCAAAAAGCGTATGCTTGAGTTCTACCGCCGCATTGTCGCAGCCGATCACGATTGGTTTTGCCATATCTAAATTCCACCTTTGCAATCTGATTCTCTTCAAATTTACGAGTGTGCGTATCCTTCAAGGATTGCCGCAAGCGGCGGGCAGTTTTTTGCCGCTTCTTCCAACGAAACGCCCGAATACGCGGCCTTAACCGCCGCCATAGCAGCTTCTGATCCGCTTCTTGCGCCCATCGGGTGCCCCTGAATTGCGCCGCCGATACCAAGGATGACATCGCAACCCACCTCGCGAACTACGGCAGAGAGGTTCAGCGGCGTGACCCCGCCACCTACAACAGTAAATACAGGTTTGATTTGCCCAAGCGGCAACTTCTGTTTTTGCACGGTCTTACAGAACTCCAGATATCCGTGGCTGTCGGGAGCGCTGGGGTACATAGTCATCACCATATCCGCGCCCGAAAGCCGCGCGAGCGTGCCGAGAAGCACGGGGTTTGCATAACCGAAACGGCTAGAGCTCATCATGCCCGCGCCCGCATAGTGCGCAAGAAACGCAAGTCGATCTCCAAATTCCTCCGTCAACTCCGCAAATGCGTCCAATCCCGTGGTGACGAAGTTAACCATCACCATTTTTGAGCCCTCTTCCACGAGCATCTGTACGGTCTTTCGCATATACTTGGGGCTGCCGGTGATGTTTGGAATATAGATAGGGGCAGACCTTCTTTCCTCGCGCACGCGCCGGGCCACGATTGCATATGCGCGGACCCGCTGCGCCACCGAAAGAATCGGAATCTCCGCGAGCACTTCGTCGTCTTTGATGAGGTCTACGCCACCCATCGCGCTCTCGTAAAAGAGCTTTGCGCCCTCTTCAGCGCCATAGCCGATGCAGGGTTTGATCATGTTGAGTACCAGCGGGCGATCCGAGACACCACAGATGGCGCGAACTCCGTCAATCGACTGTGTAGGCCCGCGAAAGCGCTTCAGCGCAGCCTGCGTGAGTGCGATGTCGAGAAGCTTTACGCACAGCGCAGTCGAAACGTCATTACCTACCAGAGCTGTTTGCAGCATTGCAAAACATGGCAAATTGTGCGCGGGAAATGCAACACGCAGCACGGCGCAAACAGGCTCCGCGGGGATGAGTTCCATAGATATCACGCGTGCCTGATAACCCTCTACCATGCTCTTTGTGATGCCCGGTAGATCCACCCAAGTACCGACGGTTTGCCCGATCGCAAACTTGCCCACGCGTGCGAGCACATCCTGCTCACTCACGCCGCTGACGAGGTAGGTTGCGATCACATATTCGCCACCGTGAATACTCTCTTCGTTGTCAAACGGAAGATCGAAATACATGTTGCCGCCCCCTTTGGTCTCGGCGAGACCGGATTACATGATTTATCACCCTATCCTGACGAACCCCCGTTTTTGGCACATTCAATCAGGATTTCGCCAAGCGCTGATTATCAAACTGCATTTGCTACTGCTACTTTGCAGCGGGATACTCATTACAGAGCAACCGATATGGCGGCTCGTCTTCCTCAATCGACGGAAACCGCCCGATTGGTTTTTCAAAGCGATTGTCCTTGTTGTCGTCGTTGCATTCGCTGACCTCACCGATCAGCACGGCACCCGTGCCGGGTTCTACTTCAAAATCATGATACAGAAGTGGCTGAATGGATATGCTCTCCCCTGGCTTCAGCATAATCTGGGTTCCGGCGGGCACAACGCGCGTGACCCCGTCAAGATGCAAGGTTACGTCGCTGCAATAGTCAACGCATTCGTCCGGGTAGGAGTTATGTACGCGAATGAGCAAGTTGCCGCCGCCACGGTTGATGATGTCCTCCATCTTCATCCAATGAAAATGGTTCGGCGAATATTGCGCCTCCCTGAGATACAGTATCTTCTCCGCATAGGTCTTTTGAAATTTGTCTCTTCGCTTAAGATTGCCGTTGCGAATCGTAATCAATGAAAACCCGACCTTGCTAAAATCGCCAAGGCCATAATCGGTGATGTCCCAACCGAGCATGTTATCCCGGATCTCATCGTGATCTCGCCCTTTCTCTTGCCACTCTTTCGGCGTAATATTGCAAAATGGTGGCAGCGAAAACCGATACTTTGCCGCCATAGCTTCCAGCTCACGCAGCGCATGATTGATCTCTGACCGTTTCATTTTGTTCCTTTCCCCCAGCTACAGCGATGGTCGTAAATGCCTCCGTCGTATGGCTATCGCAAACATGACAGCCGCATGATTCAACGAATGCCTTAAGTTCAGAAACTTGTCAGTTCGGCAAATCTCCGTTCCAACTCGTCGCAACACGCCTCGGCAAACGCGCTGTCGTTGATATGCGCATCAATCGGAAGAATTCGGAACGAAGGTACTCCTGTCGCGTGGAGCGCGTCGTAAAACCCTCTGTCAGCATCCGGATCATACAGCACACAGCCCTCTTTATTTTGTTGACTGTATCCTCTCAACGGAACCATGACGCTAACATGATCGGCCGCCTGCGCTAGCCGCTCGCAAATATAACCACCCAAGCGGTACATCTCTGAATAATCCGCCTTGACGTGCGTGTGAAGCGAATTATGCTCCACGAATTTTCTACCCTGTTTACTTGCAGGAATCTGATCTACTCCGTTGTATAGAATCAAATCCGCACACCCCGGCGCAAGAATCACTGGTATCCCTGCCTGCACGATACTCGAATACCGGTTTTTCGCGGCGGGCATCAGTCCGCCCTCCAGAACATCCATCACGTCATGCGGCGTAATGTCCATGACCGCATCAATTTCACCTGCCGACACGAGTTCTTCCATTGATTCTGCGCCAATTCCGTTGCAATGAAAAACCAAAACCTCGTATTTCGCTTCCTCTAACCTTTGGCGGATACGGTCAACGCAGGGCGTCGTCACGCCGCCCATCGTGATTGCGACCGTTCGCGTCCTTTGGGTTTGCTCTTCTTGCACGGAAGCCATCGCCGTTACCGCAGCCGCCGCATGGCGGATCAGTTTTCTGATGAGCCAATTTGTGCCCGCAATATCAACCACAGAGTGCATGATCACCATATCGGTCGTGCCAACATATGGGCCAAAGATAGCATTGCCATTCGCAACTGCGGAAAAAAGAAACTTTGGAACGCCGATTGGCAGTCTCTGTAGCGCTTCCGCCGCAATGATCGTGCCCTGCACGCCGCCCATACCGATGCCGCCATCGATTCGGTCCTCTTCAAACATTGCCTCCGTTTGTGCGCAGGCAAGTTCGCGCATCAGACAATGCGCCCCATTTTTATCCAGCGAAAGAAGCTCATCTTCCGTTTTGTTTCCTCGATGAAACATCTCTTCCCGAAGTGCATGATATTCGCTCTTGCTCTTGGTTAGGCTGCAATCGAGAATGATTCCTTCGCATTGAAACTCCTCAATGGCACGTTTTAAAAGAATAGCCTCATCTAATTTTGTATCCAGTGTCACTAATATCAAAATGTGTTTCATATGTTTCCCCTTAAACCGGATTCCGATGCAGCTTATGGCAACAAATGCAGCTTGATCCCAAGCCTGGAGTTCTCAAAGGCTTCCTCGCCTCTTGAAAGCGGCATCTGCGTGACAATCCGGGTATAATCGATTCGTCCGTCAGCAATCATCTCAAGTGCGAGCGCAAAGTCATCTTTCGTGTGACACTGTGTGCCAAAGAAGCGCAATTCGCCAGTGACCAGTTGCATAAAATCGACCTCGGTTTTTACACTTCCCAACGCGACAAACAAGAAATCGCCACCGGGGGCAATCACGGAGAGGCCCTGCTGTCGCGTCGAAGTAAACCCCGCCGCATCGGCCACGAGATCAAACTGCTTGCCGCCGGATAATTCCAGCGCGCGCATGGTTGCATCTTCATGTGCGACGTGTAGTATGCCATCCGCACCAAGTTGTATTGCGCGCTCCAATCGTGCATCATCGATGTCCGAAATCAGGATGAAATCCACAAAATCGCGTAAAACCGACAATATCAGCAGCCCGATTGCGCCTGCGCCAAAGATGACTGCCCGCTCGTATTTTCGTCCGCCAAGCCGCCTTACCGCATGCACCGCAGTTGCCGTAGGTTCAGCAAGCGCGCCATACTCCACCGGCATCCCTTCAGGAAGTGGAATCACACTCTCTGCCGGCACGGCAATATACTCCGCAAAGCCGCCCGCAAACTCTCCGCCAATCAGGCGTATTTGCCGGCAAAGATTGGTTCTGCCGCTCTTGCAAAATTCACACACTCCGCAATGCACGAGTGGTTGAATGGTTACAGCAGTTCCGTTCGGTATTCCTGTTACATCCGGCGCGCATTCCACCACCGTTCCGGAGAGCTCATGGCCAATGATCCCAGGCAGCGCCCATGAGTTTGCCATGCCTTTATACACGTGCATATCCGTTCCGCATATCCCGCATGCCGCTACGTCTAGCAGTACTTGACCGCTGTTTAAAGTGGGCTTCTCTACCTCTGTATAATGTACGGAGCCGCTTTTTTCCATCACAAGTGCCTTCATTATTTTGCCTCCATCGTACCGGCGCATAGCCGCACGGTTATCATTTCAGTTTTAACGTCACGATCTCAAACGGGTTGTACTCAACCACTGCCGAGCACCCCAAGTGACACAGGTGATCAGTATATTCTTCCAATATATTGGTTTTTTCTACTTCAAAGCCGTCCCGATACCACACAATCGTCGCTTTCCCACGCGTATTTTCCGCCTCATATGCGCGAACAATCGTTGCATCATCCGCTTCTGCCCGCTTGATGGTATCGATCGTGAATGAGTTACGGTCGCTTGTAATCATACTGCGGGTTTCATATGTGCCGCTTGGCTTGGACAATAGATAGGCGCAAAGCGGGCGTTTTAGTGCGGAGACATGTCGCCTTGCCTCCGATAGTCCGCTTCCCGCATGAGGAATTAAGCGAAAAGCAAATCGGTGATACCCCGCCTCTGCGGTTTCATCCGGAAAAACCGCTCCCTTTTGCACCGACAGGCTGATTTCATTCTCAAAAATTCGCACGCCGTATTTAGAGTCGCTCGCAATACTCACGCCATAATCGCCCTCGGACAGATCGGCGAATCCCTGCATACAGGTTTCATACTTCGCTTCTTCCCACGAGGTGTTTGCGTGGGTTGGGCGTTCCACAACCCCAAACTGCGTTCCGAACGCTGCACGTGCATTGTTGATTGCGAGCGGCATCGAAATTTTGAGTAGCTTTTGTCGCTCGCACCAATCCAGTTCACACGTGACCTGCAGCACGTTGGTGTTTGCAAAGAGCTCTATGCGCTGGTTTATTTCGCTTTGCCCGATCTTTTGGCGCACGCATAGTCCAGTTAGGAGCTCGCCGATGCGATATGGTTCTATCTTGCAGATACTCCCACGCCCAAATCCTTTTTCTCGATAGGATGCGTCGATATCCCAAGCGTCCCAGTCCGGCGGGCGATCCTCAAACAGCTGCCATTGCAGGGCTGCGCGCCCCTCGGCGATCAGTTCGCGGTCATTCATGCGGTCGGTCCAGCGAATCAACTCTCCGGCATCGCTAAACACAGCGACAACGGCTTCATTTTCCAGAATATATGAGCCGTTGCGCTCGGCTTCGGGATATGGCTCTTCTCTTAAAACGAGCGCATCCTTTTCGCCTTGCGTAAGCGCCGTAAATCCGTAGGGAGGAACTTGATCAAGCCATGCAGCAAGAACTCCATCCCGCTCCGCAATTGTCAATAGTTTGCCGTTCTGATAAAGTGCCTTGCCTGAATACCCACTCGGAAGACGCAAAAACCCGCTTTGCAGTTCGTTCGTCGCGTTGATGGCGATCATTCCCGCATCGTGCTTTACCAGAATCCCCAGCGCGTTTGCCGAGTCTGCTGAAATTCTGTCGCAAATCTCCAGCACGCCTTCGTATACGATCTTGACATCCCGATAGACTGCATGGATCGACGAACCTGGCAAGATATCATGAAACTGATTTAAGCAAACCGCTTGCCATGCCGCCTTCAATTGCTGATGCGGATATGGCACCCCCGCGGCATCCGCCACCCAAGCTGCGAGAAATTCTGCTTGATGGAGTGCACTTTCACAGAGCTGGTTTAGCCGCTTTGTCTCCGCTTGTCCGGTATAAGTGCCCCGATGTAATTCAAAATAAAGCTCTCCATGCCAAATCGGCAACGCATCAGTATTCGTAATCCCTTGAAAAAACGAGTGGAATGTTCCACGCTTCACAGCGGGCAGGCCGGGTATGCCAATATGCTCCAGCAGCGCGCCGCGCCGCAGCATGCCCTCATTCGGTCCGCCGCCGCCATCACCCATGCCATACGCAACCAGAAACGAATCCACGCCGTGCTTTTGCGAGAGCGACTGCACCGTAGCACAAAGCTCGACCGCAGAAAGATCCGCGCTATATGTCGCTCCCCACCAGGCAGGTTTTGAAGTAGATACAATATGCGCGAGCACCTCAGATCCATCCAGCCCCCTCCAGCGAAACGTCTCTGCCGGCATTTTGTTGGTTTCGTTCCAAGAGAGTTTTGCGCTCGCAAAATACAATAATCCTGCGCTTTTCATCAATTGCGGCAATTGCGCGCAAAACCCGAACGTATCCGGCAGCCAGACCACGGGCGATCCGGCAACGTCAAATGTCTCTTTCATATAGCGATGGAAGAGCAGCATCTGACGAACCAGCGACTCCCCGCTTGTCACGTTACAATCCGGCTCCACCCACATACCGCCGAGAATTTCCCACTGCCCGCTTTGAACGCGTGTGCGGATCTGTTGAAACAGTGCTGGAAAATGTGCCTGTATCCAGGCGTAAAGTTGCCCTTGCGTCTGTGAAAATCGAAATTCCGGATCAAGTTCCATTAATCTCAGCACGTTGGAAACGGTTCTGGCCGCTTTCCCTTTTGCAATCTCCGTTTGCCAAAGCCACGCAAGATCCAGGTGTCCGTGCCCGCAAGCGACTGTATTCCAGAGCGGCGCGCGCGGCATTGCGGAGAGTCTGTTCTTTAACGCAATGTCCGCAGCAGCAATACTTTCAAAATACGCTTGATCGGGCGGATCGTTCAGATTCAGCAGCAACAAAGCCGCGTCGAGGCAATCCAACAGTCGCGCGCGCAATGAATCATCGTTGCAGAACTCCGCAGTCTCCATGCAAAGCGTTGCGAGCGAATGCAGTTCGCGTGATGTATCCGAGATTTGTCCGGTTCCGATGAATCCGACCCGGTACGGTTCATCCTGAATCCCCGTCCATCCAATCAGTCGCAAACAGTGTGTTGCGCCGTCTGCAAATCGTTCCGGTAATACCCAAAAATCATGGTTGGGATCTACGGCAAATACGATTTCACCGTCAATTTCCGCCAGTGCTTCCGGCCCGTAGAGAAACGCAAGTTTTTCCAGAGAATCGCTCCTGCCAAGATTCAGGATAACCGCCGGCGAGCGATCCCCCCGGGAAGCGATCGCAAACTCGCCCGTCACTTCAAATTGCTGGCGTGCGCCACTCCAGATGCATCCTTCAAAAAGGTGCAACGCGCGACGGTTCTGCTGCCCATCATCCAAGCTGATCCAGCCATCCAGCTTCATAGCCACGCTCTTTGTGACGCTCCATTGTTCGATCAGCTTTAGCCTTGCTTTGAGCTTTGCAATTTGTAAGGACTCTTTCATATGTTCCCCTTATATCGTCAAGACCCATGTTATGGGTGTTATGGGTCCTAGCCCTTCACCGCGCCCTCGATCATGCCGCTCATCACATATTTTGAAAATAGCACATACAGAATCACCAATGGCACCATTGCCATAGAGAGCGCAGCAAGCAGCGCATTCCAGTCCGTCGCAAACTGTCCTAAAAACTGCTGAGCGCCAAGCGTAACGGTCATTACGTCTTTCTTGCTGGCAAGGATCAGCGGCCACCAGATGTCATTCCAAATCGGAGAGACGGATAATGCGGCGACGCTTGCGATCGCAGGGCGGATGAGTTGAACGCTCATCAGGTAGATGTGAAACTCGCTCGCCCCGTCGATGCGCGCCGCTTCCTTGAGCGTGGATGGAATTTGCCGAAAAAACTGCGTTAGAATAAAAATCGCAAGCGGCATTCCTGCAACCGCATAGACCAGCACCAACGCCCAAAGCGTGTTGGTTAATTTTAGCGTAGACATGATCTTTAGCACGCCGACCGAACCAAGCCGGATTGGAATCATGATGCCCAGAATAAAGTAGATAAACAATGCGTTACTTCCCCGAAAGCGGTACTCCGTCAACGCATAGGAAACGAGTGATCCGAGAAACAGGATTAGAAACAATGCGCATACGATTACAATCAGGCTGTTTTTGTAATACAGCAAGAAATCTGAGCGCGAAAACACCGTCGCATACCCAACCGTATCCCAGGTCTGTGCCGTCGGCAGTGCGTAAGGATGGTTGAAAATCTCCAAGCGCGCCTTCAGCGAATTGAGCATAACGATCAAAACGGGAAACAGCGCGGCGGCAGCAGAGAAAACGAGAATGGCATGTTTGATGACGGAGGCGATGCGTATCATTACGCGCGATTTTGTGTTTACATTCATCTGTCCGCCTCCTAATTGATCCGTTTGTTTGCCGCTTTACTGGCGGAAAGATACAACAGCACGCCGCCAAGCATCAGCACAAGGATGACGCAGGCAACCGTTGCGCCCATCGGGGCGTTTGGCTGCTGAAGCTGATGGCCATAAAACGTTCGGAAGAAAAACGACATCATTGTATCGGTCGAAAAATCCGGCCCGGCCATCGGCCCCTTGATCGCGTAAATGAGATCAAACGCGTTAAAATTGTAGATATAGGTCAGCAGGGAAACAGTAGCCACCATCGGCATAATCATCGGCAATTTGATGCGCCAGAATGTTTTGGCAGAGGTGCAACCATCCACGCGGGCTGCCTCCAGCAGTTCCCCTGGAATGCTGATCAGCGCCGAATAATAAAGCAGCACCGGAACGCCAAGATTCTGCCACGCCGATATGAGCGACATGGTCGTCAGCGCTGTTTGCTTCTGTCCTAACCAAGGCCGAAACAGGTCACCTAGTCCAACAGCGTTCAGCAGATCCCGTACAATGCCCCAGGTCGGATTTAGCATCATCTGCCAGACAAACGCTACCATGACCAAAGACAGGATACACGGCAGATACAGTATGGTTCGGTAAGTGTTGCCAAATCGCATTTTGGACGCAAGTAATGTGGCGAGCAGCAGCGCTAAAGGATTTTGGAGGAACATGTTAACCAGGAAGAATTTCGCACTGTTCCATAATGCATTCCACAGACTGCTGCTCCAAGTTGCATCGGTCAGCAACATTTTATAGTTTTGAAACCATGCAAAATGAAGCGTACGGTTTGCATCAAAGACATACAGGCTCTGTACCATTGATGTTATGATCGGCGCAATCATGAATGCGGTGTATATGATGAATGCAGGCAGCAAAAACCAAAGCGCATACAGGTTTCGCTTTCTACCGGTTTTCCCATGTGTCATAAGCGAAGTTTCCTTCCGAATAATTTGCCGGGACAAAATCATCTTCTGTCCCGGCTTTCGCCATCGTTTCCGTTAATTGATTAGCCCTTTGGCGTGTAGCCCGCGGCAAAGTTTGTCTGCATCGTATCGGCGGCAGTTTGCGCGTCCATTTCTCCAAGGAGCATCAGCGTCGTCACGCGGGCAATTTCGTTGTCCGTATTGAAGTTTCTCGAAAGATACTGATAAGCAACACGCGGTGATGCGCCGTCCGATGTGGTCGCCCAAGAGAGCATCTCATTGGCAAGCGGGTTATCCAGCTGAACCGGGTGCTTGCTCAAGGTGAAGAATCCGGGCAGAGCGGCATTCCAAATCTTCGCGAAATCTTCAGTCGTCGTCCACTGCAGGAACTCGATCGCCTCTTTCTGGTTCGGGCTCGCAGCATTCAGCGCAAGGCCGTTATCCGGATGGAAGCAAACATATTGACCGTATCCGGCATCTGGAACTTGGAAAGCCGAATACTCAAACTGGTCGCCGACAAGATTCTTCATCACAGAGATGTCCCAAGAGCCGCAAGGCATCATAAGGGCTTGCTGCGTTGCAAATAGCGTGCACATATCAGAGTAATTGAGCGTTTGGTAGCCGTCCGGCAGATAAGGAATCCAATCCTGAATGAATTGGAACGCCTGCACAAAACCCGGATCCGTAAACTTTGCGGTTCCGTTGATCAAGCCAAGGCGACCTTCCTCACCCTTCGTAAATGTCGGGCAAACGATGCTGTAGGCATAGACGTTGGCGATCCACTCTTCCGACGAGCCCAGCGCCAAAGCGGTATATCCTGCGTCTTTGATCGCTTTGCAAACTTGGAAAAACTCGTCCACCGTCTTCGGCGCGGTCAATCCGAGCGAATCAAACATCGTTTTGTTGTACATGAATCCATGAGAGACTGCGGCGAGCGGAAGTGCATACAGATCGCCGTCATCCGTGCTCCATGCGCTCAGCGCAAATTCATCATAGTGATCGGAATCCGCGTCAAGCCCTGGCAGATCGTTGAGTTTAACGAGGTAACCATCCTGGTACAGGCTGATACGGGAGTCATAGGGTTCGCACATAATGATGTCGCCTGCCGCGCCACCCTGCAGTTTGGTTGAAAGAACCGTTGTGTATTCAGAGTTGCTGATTGCATCGAAGGTAATTTTGACATTGGGATGCGTAGCTTCATAGGCAGGAATGACAACGTCCTGCCAGGCGGAGATATCATCCGTCCGCCAACTGTCGATCACTAGATTGACCGGTTCGGAGCTCTCCTGCGTCGCTGCTTCCGTGGCCTGCGGTTGCTGCGTCGCATCGGCGGTCTGTGTATCTGTCTGCTGCGGTGCTGCGCACCCGATAACGGATAGGATCAGGAGCGCCATCATAAGGAAGGTGATCAGTTTTTTCATACGTCTTCTCTCCTTTTATTTTCCCGGTTCCGCGCGCGTCAAAACCGAAAAGTCAGGTTTCGTCAGGCAGTAACGTCTTGCCCAGTTGGGAAGGATCGTGCGTCATCAAAATAAAGTCGGGACTTTTTACAATCGAAAGCACTTTTTCGTAGCTGCTCCAGATGTCGATGATATTGCAAAACCTGCCCGGCGGCATAAACGGCCAGCCGTGTTCTTCATCCGGTTGCAAGTTCTCGCGTAAAAACATTAGATCTCCGACGATTAAATAGGTTCCAGCCGTTGTGTCGACGGCAACAGCGATATGGCCGGGAGAATGTCCCGGTGTCGGGACAACGCGAATCCCCGGACAGATCTCCGTCTCACCTTCCGTGAGGTTAAAGCTCCTCCCGAAAAACGGCGGAATCAGCCCTGTCGCCATCGAATACTCATAGGATGCCCAGTAGAACGGAATCGGGTTCTGTGCAAATTCATATTCGATACGGCTTGCAAATAATCTCGCATTCGGGAAGCGTTCCAGATTGAAGCAATGATCCCAATGCAGATGGGTAAAGACAATGGTATCGATTTCCTCACACTTCACCCCAATGGCGTTGAGCTGTTCGTCAATTGCCTGTCCCGCATCCTGTCTGCCGTCATGGTGATAACGAACAGAATGCTCCGTATCGCTCATGCCTGTGTCCACAAGAATTTTTCTCCCGCCGCCATCCAGAAGAAAGGCGAATACGGGCATCTCCAGAACGATACCGTTCCCCTTGCGAAACGTTGCATAGTTTCCCTTATCCAGATATTGATAGCCTGTTTGAAGCAGACGGATCGTATAGTACATATCTCTCTTTACCTGTACAGGGGGATTTTCTCTTCTTCAAAGATACGTTCCATGTATTCTTTTGCCAGTTTGTATTCGCGTTCCAATATCTCATACGATCCACAAGGATTTCGATGAAACCCCGGATATCCGGCCGCACCGGGGACATCCTCGAGTTCCAATGAAATCGCTCCGTCATAGCCAATCTCATGCAGCGCACGCACGGCTGAATTCCAATCAATCTTGCCTTTTCCGGGACGCCAATGCGCATTGGTCTGGCCGTCGTTATCCGAGAAGTGGCAATGGAAGATCGCATTCTTCACCTGATAGACCACAACATGCGCAATTTCACCCATTGGGAATAGATGGCTCGGATCAAGGTTCATGCCGATACGCGATGTGTTTACTTTTTCGAGAATACGCAGCATGGAGTCTGCATTCATCATGATTCGATGCGGGTGCGGCTCCAGTGCAAGGCGCACATCGAACTCTTCACAAACCTCGCCAAATCCATTAAGTGTCGAAATATAATCTTCATAATTTTTCTTGAAATCGAGCCCCTTGGGAACCGATACCGTCCACGTCTGACTTGTCGGGCGCGTCTGCTCAAATGGAAAATCCAGTTCGAATGGGCAGGAAGTACACGTGGTTAAGAGCTTTGAGCCCAAAGACTTTGCGACCTCCGCCGCCCTGCGGAATTCAACGACTGCGTTTTTGCGAGTCGCCGCATCCGCACTCGCACCACCGGCAGGAAGGCAGAACACGTTTGTGAGTGTTAATCCGTTATCCGCAATGCGTTTGCGCAGATCCGACACAACCGTCGGAGTATAATACTCATGCAAAAACTCATTGTTCCAAATGGTCAGCTCAATGCCTTTGAATCCAAGCTTTGCGATTGACTGAATCGCTTTGTCATAGGGCGGTGCCCAATCAAAGGCCCACGAAGATGCGCCTAAAAACATTGCTTTTTCCTCCTGCAATTGTAGTTTATGATAAAGAATTTAACGCGGAAGTGTTTGTTCGTCAAAGAGCGATGAGCTGATCCAAGCTCACTCGCGCGCGGCGGTTAATCTCATCGATAGGAAGTTGCCAATAGGCTGGGCGAAACACCTCTACTGAAAGATATCCGTTATAGCCGATCGATCGAAGTGCATCTATGTCTGCTTTCAGGTTGATCCATCCTTCGGTTGGAAAGAGTCTGTTTTCGTCCTTGAGTTCCTCAATTGCGCCGCATTCGCTGTCGTTTACGTGTACAATCCAAAGCTTTTCGACAGGAATTTTGCGAACGGTTTCCGGTGATATAGAAGAACACATATAATGGAAGGTGTCCATCAGCAAACCCAGATTCACGGGATCTCCAGCGCTTTCAATCAGCGCGAGCGCTTCCATCGGCCCGGGTATCAGCGTGTGCCGTGCAATCGGTTCAATGCACAGGCGAATCCCCAGTTTGGATGCCTGATCCGCATGCCATGCAAACGCATCTGCGTGCTTTTTGAGTGCTTCTTCCCGTGTCATGTCCATCGGGCGAAAATCAGGGCATACCGTGATCAGATTGCACCCTATTTCTGAAGAAACGTACAGCGCCTGCAAAAAATCTGCACGAAGCGTTTCTGTGTTGCGAAACGGAGAAATCAGAAACGGGCAAAGCCCCGCGATAGAAAGCGCATTGTCGCTTAGCATGTTTCTGAGATCTGCAAGCGTATGGTTTTCTTGAAAGCGAACCAACTTGTCCCACCAGATCTCAACGCCCTGGAATCCTGCAGCCGCCGCTGTCTGCAAGTCCGCCTCTAAAGAATATGGCATTGTTGTCGCACCGTTAATTGCAAATTTCATGTTTCTTTCCCATGCTCCTGTATGAATTGATGGCCTCCGTTGAGGAATGCCTTTTTTGAATTGAAAATGTGTTTTTTTAGCGCCTCTACGGCAGCTTCACGGTTCTTATTCTTTAATGAATCGAGGATGGCAAGATGTTCCCCGATCATATTTTCCGCCGGGCGAATCTGCAAACAAGCCATTCGATACCGTGCGTTTTGCTCATACAAGCCGCGAAGGACTGCGTCAAGATTGTGATTGTTCAGCGGGCGCAGTAATCCGAGATGAAAGTCCATATCCATCTGTAGATACTGTTTCAAGTCAAATCCATCGGAGAGCGACTTCTCGATTGTGCTGAACAAATTTGAAAAGTACTGTATCTCTTCCTGTGGAACGTTCAAAGCCGTTACATCAAATACCGTCGGTTCGATGATCTCTCGAAGCTGATAGTTCTCTAAAACATCGCCAATTGAAACGTCTGATACCAACATGCCTTTTCTCGGGATAATGTTGACCAGCTTTTCATTTTGAAGAAGAATCAACGCCTCTCTTATGGGAGTAATGCTGTTGAACCCAAGTTCTTGGGCGATCATACGCTGGTCAATCTCTTCACCAAATTTCCACTCGCAATAAACGATCTTTTCTTTTATTGCACGATACGCCTGCTCTGATAAAGTCTCTTTTCGCATAGAACGCACCTCGTTGATAGATTTGCATATATTATATCAACATTCGTAATGCGTTTGTGATATATCTGTATTATATCTGTAATGTTTTTATTGTCAAGCCCTCTTGTCAGAATTATTTTGTTATAGTGGGCTTTCCCGAATGTGACCTGCTCCCCATAAAAAGTAGTCCTAGTAGAAGAGAAAAACACTAAATTGGAAAACAGAATCAGTGAAAGGAAGAAAACCATATAAGCAAAGGATCAGATCGTCTTTGCGTTGAAACAGTCAGAGTTGGGCACAAAGGGTTCAGAAACCTTTTTCTTGTCGTATAACGTATGAATTTATTCGAATTGAACCAGTTTTAGTCTGTTTGCACACACCCACGAAAATATGCACCCACCCTCAAGTAATCGCGCGGTTGTATCTGAACGACGGTAGATATCTGAACCCCCCATGTTCAATATCTACCGTTTTCATATGAAAAAAGCTAGATATCATGCGGTTTTTTAATACCCGAATTTGTCCATTTGTTCAGTATCGATTGTTCAAAACTTCAATAATCTTTCATCAAAACTCCAGTAATGCCACTTTCGAACTCCCCATGTGCAGTTGTTCCCCAGATAATCCCTGGAAATATTGATCCTCAAATTGCACTGGCGTCTTGTAACCCAAAGCTGTATGTGGTCGTTCATTATTGCAGGCTTGATTAGACTTAGTTTTCATTAATCAGCAGATCTTTAAGGTGGGTGCAATTTGCACCCACCCTCAAGTAATCGCGCAATTGTATCACTTCGTGAGGGTTTGTTCTGCGGCGATGCTCGTTAGATGCGAACTGGCAGTTCGTATACACAGCGGCAAAGCCGCTGTGTCTCGGAGAAATCACCTTGGTTGAAAATGCATCGCATTTTCTATCATTCCATATTTCTCACGTAACTGGGTGGCGCCTCCAGCAAAGTACTCACGAAGTGAACCGTTTCGTGGGTGCTTTTTCCATGCGAAAAGCCCAGGTTTTCTGGGCTTTTTTTGACTTTGTAGTTTTGATGGTTTGTGCAAAAATCGGCTGATTACACCTTGCGACATAACGAGCAAGAAGATTTGCACTCCCCCCCAAGGAAACGCGCGAGAGTTTCGGGGGAACGCGTGGGAGTAGGGCTGCAGGTTATTGTGCGACGTGCCACTGCCGTTATAGGAACCATTGACAGCTTAGCTTATTTTTGTGCTGTCAGAAAAGGAGGCGGTTATCAATAAACCGGTATCTTACTTCTTCATGCCCCTCGACAACACGGCAATGATAATGATTATACCCTTGATAATTTGTTGAGGATATACCGGAACGCTGATTAGGTTCATAATATTGCTAATTAGACCAAGCACTAAAACGCCGACTACGGTATTTATTATGCTTCCTTTTCCGCCATTCAGACTTGCCCCTCCGATAACACAAGCTGCAAGCGCATCAAGTTCCATACCCTCACCTGTTTTTGGAACTGCCACGCCTTGCCGCGCGATGACAATTATCCCTGCAATCGCACATAATAATCCTGAGACTTGATAGGCAATAAACTTGTACCTTGAAACAGGTATTCCAGTCAGTCGAACAGCATTCTCGTTGCTGCCCGTTGCTATAGTTAGTCTTCCATAGGCTGTAAATTTAAAAATAAACCAAAAGATCAATATAGCAACTATACTCACAAGGATCGGCCAGGGAAGATCAATACCAGGAATTTTGCTGCCTCCAAAATCTATCAATGCTTTGTTTGCCGGCAAACTAGGATCTAAGCGAGTCGGTTCACCATTAGTAATGACATATGCAAGACCCCGCCCTATCGTCATCATAGCCAATGATGCGACAAAAGGAGCTACGTTGAATATAGCCACCAAAGTAGCTGTTATACTGCCGAATAGAACACCTGCAATCAGCGATATAATGATTGCAAGTACTAACCCCAGGCTCCCCATATGACCAAATGTTTGCGTGGCGAGAACTGAGCAGGTAACGCTTGCAACGGCTAACGTCGAGCCTACGGATAAGTCAATGCCTCCCGTAAGAACGACTGTGAGCATTCCAATGCTGACCAGTATCAAAGGCGTTAGCTGGCGTAATATATTGGTTATGTTTGTCCATTTCAAAAAAAAATGGGATAAGAAAGTTGACACAATAATCGCAAATACAAAAACCAGTATAACGTTATTTTCCACCAGTATTTTTTTTAGAACTGTTTTCGCACGCATTTTCTAGACCCCCATTGCAAGTTTAATTAGATTGATTTCGTTGATCTCTTTTTTATCAAGCTCTCCTGAAATCCTACCATTACGCATTATAATGACTCTATCTGACATGCCGATAATCTCAGGCATTTCCGAAGATACTATAATGATTCCTATACCCTGTGCAGCAAGTTCATTGATTATTTTATAAATTTCAACTTTTGCTCCCACGTCAACACCCCGCGTAGGCTCATCTAGAAGGAGAATCTTTGAATTGAATGCAATCCATTTCAATAAAGCAATTTTCTGTTGGTTTCCGCCAGAAAGAGTATTGACCTGATCATTTATGGTACCAATTTTAACGTTTAGTCTATTCACTAAATCAGTCAAAATACTTTCTTCCTTATCTCGATCAATCACTCCAAAAATCTTTTTGATTCGATTGATTATGGTCAAAGAACCGTTAACCTTGATGGACATATCGAGAAGCACACCGTGTTGCTTACGATCCTCCGGCAACATTCCCAAGCCACAGGCTACGCCGTGTTTCGGTGAACTGATGAAGACTTTCTCGTTATTGATGTATACCTCGCCGGAATCCTTTTTATCGGCACCAAAGATCGCTCGCAAGGCTTCCGTCCGCCCAGCCCCCACTAAGCCGCTTATGCCCAGAACTTCACCTTTTCTTACATAAAAAGAAATATCCTTTACCATATCCCCAGCGTTCAGATTCTTGACCTGTAAAATGACTTCTCCGATTTTGGCTTGTCGCGCTGGGAAAAAGTTCTCCATATCACGGCCAATCATCATTTTTACAAGCTTTTCCTCATTCACTTCGCTGACATTAACCGTATCAACATTTTTTCCGTCTTTTAAAACAGTAATCCTGTCACAAATTCTGAATATTTCCTCTAATCGATGAGACACATAAATAATGCAAACTCCTCTAGATCTGAGTTCCTTTATGATTTCAAAGAGTTTGTCAATTTCCTTATTTGTAAGCACAGCCGTTGGTTCGTCAAGAACAAGTACCTTCGCTTCTCTTGTTAGCGCCTTGCATATTTCAACAACCTGCTGGTACGCTACAGAAAGTTCCGAGACAGGTTTTAATACGTCAATATCTGCAAAGCCCAGCCTTTGCAAAAGGCTTTCCGCTTTACTTTTCAGCGATCTCCAGTTAATGATTCCGTTTTTGTCACTCAGATTGTCTATATATATATTCTCAGCGACTGTAAGATCCGGAGCCAGGGCAAATTCTTGATATATAACAGAAACGCCTTTTTCGTGAGCATTTTTTGTATTCACTGCATCTGACTTTTGAGAATCAATATATATTTCACCGCGATCCTTCGCGTATGCACCGGAAAGCACCTTTATTAAGGTGGATTTTCCTGCTCCGTTTTCTCCCATCAAAGCATGAACTTCACCTGCGCGCGCTTCAAAGCTTACATCGTCAAGTGCTTTAATGCCTCCGAAACTTTTTGTGATATTCTTCATTATCACCCTTGACTCATTATCATAAAGCATGATTACACCCCGCAAAATTTGGACATTTCATTGTCAATATACTGGGGGGCCTCTAAATTAGAGGCCCCGGCAGTCTATTGATTTTGGCCAGTTACTTCGCTTTTAGTTCATCAATCGAAGCTGGGAATACAAATTCCGGCACAGCAAAGAAGTTCGCATTGGCATCCGGATTGATATACGAAGCCGCGTTTTCTTTTGTAAACGTCAGCGACGGGAAGAATGAGCCCAGCGGTAAATTGCTTGGATCTTTTCCGTCAAAGAAAATCGCTTTTAGGAACTCAATCGCATGAGCGCCCTGCTGGTCGCCATTCCATGAACCCGAGCACAGCAGCTTGCCTTCGTCGATCATCCTCAGCGCGTCATTGAACCCATCCGAAGGAGCACCAACTTTAATTTTGCCGGTCAGCCCAGCCCCATCAATCGCATTTAAGATACCGAAGCACATAAATTCGTTATCTGCAATCATTAGGTTGAGGTCGTTACCCTTAGAAGCCAGCATTGGTTCTGCAGCTGCCAAGCCACCTTCTTGGCTCCAACCGCCTTCGGCGATACTCAGAATAGCCACATTTAGTTCTTCATCCTTGGCAGAACCATTTTTCTTCGCTTCTTCCCAAAGCGCAAAACCAGTCAATATTGCATCTTCCTTGCAAATGAAGGTTCCTAAAGCTTTTTGTCTAGCAGCAATGATACCGCCTACCATTCCATTCGTGCGGCTTTCGGCTGTTGTGTTTCCTAATGCACCAGGTATTGCACCGATATTGATCGGCTCATCCTTGGCAAACGTAGCGCCAGCATATTCACCCGCGCCGAAGCCAACTTGATAGGCATTATCGCTTATCGTTGTGAGGATCGGACACTCGCTCGAAGGTGCCGCACCAATACAGACAACCGGTATCCCCGCATCTACAGCGCGCTGGATATCAATGATAACTGCCGTCGTATCAACAGGATCAATAACGATCACATCAACACCTTGTGTAATAAACGTATCAATGTGCTGGCTTTGCTTAACGGCATCACCATCGGCAACCAAGAAGTTAATGGTATAGCCTTTGGCTTCAGCCGTAGCAATAGCAGAATCCTTGACCGCAACAAACCACGGGTTTGCCATCGCAACTTCAGACCAACCAATAACAAGGGTATCCGGTTTTGCGGGCTCTTTGGGCCATGCTTTGTTGATATCAGCCCGGGATTCCAGAGCCGCATCGTCTCTCACTCCCACAAGCGCAACTTTAGGAAGAATTGAGTACAACTCAGCTTTTGCCGCCGCCGCAAGATCCTCAGTGTTCGCCTCTTCTGTTGTCGCTGCAGGTGCTTCACTTGTGGCAGCTACGGTTGCTGTTTCTTCAGTCGCCGGTGCTGCTGAAGTTTCAGATGCCACCTGAGGGGCGCATCCAACAGCCATAATAGCAATCATTGTCAGGCACAGAACCACAAGAAGACCTTTTTTGAGTTTGTCCATTGCTTAAACTTCCTCCTGTTTTTATTTACTTAGATAAACTTGTATGTTTATCTAATTCTTTAATTCTTCGTAAATCTACCAACCGTTTGCATGAATTTTCGCGTCAAAAAATGTGAAAGGCATTATTTCAGGGTAACCTAATGCTTCTTCTAAATAGAACAGACTCAGGCTTTATTCTTCCATCATATAAAAAGATAGGATTTCACATTTTCGCCGATGTAGGCCTTCCAAACGATCAAATTGTCTGGTTTGGTATAATCCAGTTCCCCTTTGTTCAACAGATGCAGCTGGTTGGTGGTGAACAGTATATTACCTTTATTATCAATCTGCGGCGTATCAACCCATACCATTCTTTTATCGCTTACGAAGCGGTTCATCGTATTCAAAGCCGGGTCATAATAGCCCATCCCCATACCTTCAAGCATTGTGTACCAAATACGACCTTGATTGTCACCTGTCATTCCGTCCGTATTTGTGCCTTTACTGCCAAGATCAACTACCGCCTTTTGAACATCCTGATCGGATGCCGAAAAATCCTGCAATAGATTGGTGTCAATGCAGTAAAGATTTCTAGAAGTCAGCGGACACCAGTAGAGCGTTTTTCTGTCGGCCGACAATGCGATCCCGTCCGCTCCCGTCCGCATCGGTTGGTCTTTCCAAATCTTTATCCCGTCGATTTCAAACCAATAACCGGAAACGTCCTGTGTACTTTCATGCTGGTGCAGCACTCTTCTTAGCTGATTGTTATTTCTGTTTACAATGATCAGGCCGCCTTCAAGCGGATCTGTAAAAATACCCGAATCCGCAATATAAGCAAACCCACTCTTATTGTCGACACAAATGTCATTTAAAAAGGATGCTTCGTATGATGCGATCTCATCGGGTATGACAATCGTATCAACAAGTTTGTTTTCTCTTAAATCCCACAGCACGATTTTCTGCGAACCGTCCTGTGCACGTTGTCCCTGAACATGCCCCTGGTCCAAAATCCACATGATATCATTTTCGTCAATTTCAAATCCCAGCACCGACTGGAGCGCCAAACTATTACCTTCTTCGTTCATATCCCAGTTCGGGAAAGGCCTCAAAACCGCTTTTCCATCCACTTCCACAATCTTGTTCAGCGTGGCTGGGATACCTGCATTCCAACGGGGAACAGACATGTAAAAGTTTCCCATCGAGTCGGTTTTGAACGCTGCCAGCATTGCGCCTTTATAAGAACCGCCCTGATAAAAAGCTTCACGCTGTTCGATGGTATCAAAATCCCAGTCCAGATGACTCCATTGGTACAACACTTCATAGTCACCGATCTTCTTGCTCATGATGAAACGAAACCTCCATTTACAGCTATTTCTCTAGATTTTTGTGAGATAAATTGCTTTGAACCGCATCGTAATTCAGCATTTTGGAACCATCGCCATGGATCAAACATCGGATTATATGATCGACTACGCAATAGCTCACATTTTTCGCGCTTTCGATTGTTGAAGCAGCAACATGCGGCGTCAAGGTTATGTCCAGTTTAAGAAGACTCGAATCTGATTCGATAGGCTCTTTTTCAAACGCATCTAGGGCTGCGCCGCGAATTTTACCCTCTCTGATTGCATTAACGAGTGCCTGCGTGTTAATCAATCCGCCTCTAGCCGTGTTTACAATAATTACATCCTTTTTCATCAGAGAAATGGCTTTCTCATTGATAATATTGCTGGTTGAATTTATCAATGGAACATGCAGGCTTATGAAGTCACTCTCTAAAAATATCTGCTGAATGTTATCAACGATTTCAACGTTCTCTTGTCGCGCCCAATCATTATCCATCTGTATATCATAGGCGAGGATTCGCATATTGAATCCCCGAATCAATTCTACAAAACGTTTTCCGATGTATCCAACGCCTATTACGCCCATCGTTTTATTGGACAGTTCAATCCCCGGCGTTCTTTTCCACTCCCCGTTATAAATAAAATTGGAGTGCTTTACGATCTTTCTCGCTTCAGCAAGCAGTATGGCCAGATTGTACTCCGCAACGGCATTCGCATTTGCGCCTGGACAATTTCCGACATAGATCCCCTTTTGGGTCGCATACTCAATATCAATATGATCCACACCGGTACCATTCATTTGTATCATTTTAAGCTTGCTTCCACGGTCTATGACGCGCTTGTTGATCCGGTCTATCCCACAAATCAAACCATCGCAATCTGTAATAAGCTCCGCAATTTCTTCAGAGTCAATATTACTTTTTATGGGTCTGCTTATTTCAATGCCCAAGCTTTGCAATTTCTCTATTAATTCAGGCGCATAAATCGCAAATGATTTTGAAGTCACCAATACCTTATACATCAGATTCTCCTGTTGATTTATAAGTCAATATCCCTAAGTGCCCTGTTAAGTTTGCAGAATCTTCGATACTTTTCTTTATATATTTGATTGAGATCTGTATCAAAAGAGATGGTTCTCTCTTTCTGTAAACACTGAGTTTGAAAACAGTAATTATCGATTTCATCAATGGCTTTTAATCCCATGATTGCCGCTCCCATCAGAGAACCTTCGAACGACTCTCGAATGACAATTTCCCTACCCAATATATCAGCCATCATGCGCGCTATCTGCTTTGACTGTACAAGCCCTCCCGTCATAATCAGTTTGGGGATATGCACCTGTTCCTCGATAATTTCAATAATGGATAGCAAGCTATACGCTATGCTTTCCAGATACGCATTCGCTATTGTGAAAAAATCGTCTTCCACCGTCAGGTTGTATATCACGGCTTTTGCTCGTGTATCCCAATTTGGGCTTCGTTCTTTTAACAGATATGGAATGAATACAACGCGGGTCAGATCAGGCTGCACTCGCCCAATTTTTTCTGCAATGTTCCGATAAACGGAATCTGGGTCTTCGGCGCATAATCCTTGAAAATTCTCGACAAGCCATTTATAGCCATTGCCAACAGTGCTTAAGATGCCGCCATAAACCCACATGTTTTCTGTTACCGCAAAGCTCCACAGTCGTTCTTTCGTATCCAGCACAGGTTTATTTGTAACCACTCTTGCAGCGCCGCTCGTCCCTAGGTCTATATTCATATATCCATCAAGGCTTGCCCCGCTGCCAATGCTAGCCAGAGGCCCGTCTCCGCCGCCCGATACAACGACTATTTCTTCCGGCAACCCCAGTTCTGTTCGTAACCTGCAATTTTGGAACTCATATTTCTCTAGCCCAGATACTGGAGTCGACAATTGGTCCGTAGAGATGCCTAGCGCTTTTAGCGCCTTTTCACTCCAACATAACTTTTTTATATCAAACATACCGGTCGCGGAAGCCATCGAATAGTCCACGATATATTGACCGGTTATAAGCTTTAGCAGGTATTCTTTAATTGAGATGAATTTTTTTGCTCTGTTGAAAACATCAGCATAGTTTTCTTTAAGCCAGATCAACTTTGCGAATGGAAACATGGAGTCCATCGGGCATCCAGTTTCATCATATAAGTAACGTCTGCCTAATTCAGACTTGAGACGCTCCGCCTGAGCCTCGCTCCTCGAGTCCGACCAAAGCAGCATATTGTACAAAGGTCTGCCTTCGCAATCAACGGGGAAAATATTATACATCTGGCTGCTGAAGCATATTGCGCCGACTCCGCGTTCCTTCGCCTCGTACGACTGAAGTGCTTCTTTCATGGCCTCAACCACTTCTTGCGCCAATATTTCCGGGTTTTGCTCCATAGAATACTTATCACTGATTATCACATTATACGGCCTTTGTACCTTGCATATGATTTGTCCGTATTTGCTGATAACAGCTGCCCTCACGCTGGAAGAGCCAATATCTATAGCCAATACATCCTTCGCTTCAGACATTTCTGTCTCCCAACCCTCTCGCCTTTCGAATTTCGCTTCTGAAATCTTTTGCCGTCTGGGTTATCTTGTTATAATCCCCTTTTTTAGCTCCACCTATAAGAGAACTGCCTGCGCCAAGCGCAAAGCAACCCGCCTTAATCCAATCCCCAGCGTTGCTTACATCAACTCCACCAGAAGGCATCATATTAACCTGTGGCATCGGCCCTTTTACATCTTTGATAAAATTGACCGTCAGGATATCTCCAGGGAAAATTTTAACGACGTCAACGCCATACTCAATGGCCGATGTTATCTCCATCAGCGACATACACCCGGGCATATATGGCACTGCATACCGGTTGCACAACTTCGCTGTATCCACGTTAAAGCTAGAACTTACGATATATTTCGCGCCGCTGAGTATTGCGATTCGCGCCGTTTCAGGATCCAGAACGGTACCTGCTCCTAATATGATCTCATCGTCTGAATACGTCTGCGCAAGATTTTCTATAATCCGGTGCGCAAAGGGAACCGTAAATGTGATTTCAACAGCCGCGCAACCACCGTCGATGCAAGCTTTTGTTATGTGCTTTGCCTGTTCGGCCGATTCTGCCCTTACCACGGCTACGAGTCCGCTTTCACCTATTCGATTGAGTATTTTGTACTTATTTAGCATTTCAGCCCCCATACCTGTTTATTCCCAGTCCTTAATATACTCCGCCGCATTATAGGCCGCTTCAAATTTATCTTTTTCAGCGCTTGTTAGCGGTCGGATTGGGGTGCGATATCCACCAAATCTGAGACCTCTTTTTTCTATTGCCTCTTTATATGCTGATACATACGGTCCAATTTTAAAAATCTTTCTCATCTCATTGATCGTTTTTTGAAGTTCACGCGCTTTTTGATGATTTCCCAATTGAAATGCATCCCACAGCGCTACAAAAATTTCAGGATGGGAGTTCGCAATCGCAGTTACTATACCTTTTGCACCGACACACAATGCCGGGTAGAATAATCCATCCGATCCGATGATCGCAATCTTATCTTCGGGAGCGCTGTTGATGTAATCTTGGAATAGCGAAACATCTTGACTGCTGTCCTTAATTCCAATGATATTATCAAAATCATTGATGAGGCGTTTGTAAAGGCTCACTGAAATTTTGTTATTTGCCCTGCCCGGGTTGTTATAAATAAAGATAGGCATCTCCGGAACAGCTTCCGCTACTTGTTTGAAATTAAGATACAAATTTTCGTCATCGTACGGGTAGAACCACGGCGTGATGAGTGCCAACGCATGGACCTTTTTTTCTTGGCAATATTTTGCGAATTCAATTGTTTCGCTGGTATTCACGCAAGTGCCCTGCACCATTAAATCAATCCTGTCATCCACCTGATCGACTAATATGTCAACAACTTGTTTTTTCTCATTCAGCGGGATATTGACTCCTTCCCCCATTGTCCCGATCGGAAATACACCATGCACACCTTTGTTAATCAAAAATTCTAAATGCTGCCGGTAAGCATCTTCATCGATGGATCCATCCTCTTTATATGGGGTCAAGTTTGCTACGATAATGCCCTCAAACCGTCTATCAGTTTTCACGTTTTACCTCCATGTATCTTAACTACATTTTTATGTTATCATATAGATCGTTATATTACAAGCTTTATTTTATTAGTATAATTACAAGTTTGTAGGGCCGATTTAGCCACATGAAACCGAGTCACCTACAATGTTCGGAAGAAGCGAGACCTTCTCTCAAAAGAGGTATACCGGAAGCTCGGGATTACGGAGCAGACGTTCTATCGCTGGTAGAACAAGTACGGTGAAATGGTGCTAAGCGATAGGAAGCATCTCCGATAGCTAGAAGAAGAGAACGCAGGCCGAAGAAGCTGATTGCAGATTTGAGCCACAATAAACTGATGCTGCAGGATGTACTGAAAAAAATACAAAGGCCTGCCGAGAAGCGGAATGTTGTACGCTGTCTGTAAGAACGCTTCAAGCAAGCGAACGCAAGAGTTGTATGGTATTGCGAATCAACCGGGGGTGGCACAGGTCTACAAGCTATACAGGCAGGAAAGATTGAACGCGAGAAAGCCTTCGAGTCTTAAGAAGATCAACGTTTCAAGGGCTTCAGAGAAGGGTTTAGCATATGCGCAGAACGAATGCTGGTGTTTACTTCGTATCCGATCAATTGTGCAATGGGAATCGGTTCCGCACGTTGGCGGTGTTGGAAACGTTCAGCCGGAAAAGCCTAACCAGCCATGTAGATAAATCGATCAAAGTCAAACAGGTCTGCGAGAAATTGAAAAAAATCAAGGCAGCCCGCGGGCTGCCTCAACGGATTTCGGTCGATAACGGACCTGAATCTTTTGAGCGTTAGACGCCTGAGCGTACTTCAGCAAGGTTAGGTTGGATTATTCCCGCCCTGGCACACCGACAACGATCCGCATATCGAATCGTTCCATTGCAGCTTCCAGGATGAATGCCTGAACAAGAACTGGTTCATGTCGTTGGAGGACGCCTGGAACAAAGTAGAGCGCTGGCGAAGGAACTACAACGAGTTTCGTCCGCGCAGCGCTATTTTATACCTCACACCAATCGAATTTGTCCGGAATACGGGTTCAGAAGCAGTTGGAACATCGATTTTTCTCGTCCCGTTAGAACTGCTCTTTTTTAGGGGACACCTCAAGACCCTGATCTACTAACAGTGTTGTTGGCTTAGATATTGGGGTAGATCAGAATTACCAGATTTTTGAGTATGCAATCTGATTAGTAATTCAGTTTTTCCCCTTCTAGCGCTTGCCTCGCTTTGTAAACGTTATCCGCGTATTCGTCATAATTTTTAAAAGCAATATATGTCACTAAAATATCCATTATAGACATCATTCCCAGTCTGGCACTAGAAGGCTCGCTTCTATATTTCGTTTCGCTGGAATATACAAATATTACATGGTCTGCATACTTGGAAAGAGGCGAATTCTTTTTTGAAGTAATGACGACAATCTTTGCATTATTCTGCTTCGCAATTTTGCAGACAGTAAGCAAATGTTTTGTCGCACCCATATTTGAAAAGATAATAACAACACTACTGCTTTCCAACAACGAAGCCCGCATCAATTGCACATGGGCGTCAATGCATACATATGTATTGAGCTTTGTTCGGATAAACTTGTTCTCGCAGTCTATGGCAACTGTGCCGGAACCACCAAGGCCATACATTTCAATTTTTTTCGCATTGATTAATTCATCACCAACCATTTCCAGCTGCTCCATATCTAGGCTCATGAGCGTCTTTGAAAGAGTCAATAAATGAGAATTAATCACTTTCTTGGCTATATCCTGTAACGAATCATTTCTCATAATGTCTTCGTTAATCAATGTCAATTGCCCATTTTGATGTGTATGTGTTTTGGCGAGTTCAATTTTGAATTCCTGAAAGCCAGTATACCCAAGTGATCTGCAAAAGCGGATAATCGTCGGTTCTGAGACGCCAATTTCTTTAGACAATTTGGCTATATTGGAATATAAAACATCATCAATATTATTGATTATGTAATTAGCAACTTTTTTTTCAGAGGGACGCATCTCTTCTATGTTTCTTTGAATTTCATTGAGCATAGCTTGATAGTTAATATCTTTCTTTTCGCTCATCTTGACCTCCATTATTCTTATTCATGGTATGCTGCATCTCGAGATCTCTTGCCTTCTCTTTGTTTTTCGTCGAACTGGTGGACGTTGACGATTGTCGCACCCAGAATCGTTCCGCCGTGCATAATGCTGCCATTTGGTTTCAACGCAGCGTTAATCGCCGTATACCTGGCTTCGCCGAGATGGTTCTCTTCGAGCAAATGCCAAAAATGCAACAGCTCAGTTACAGCCGGTACTTGCTCCCGGCAGATATTGATCCCCATTAACGTCCGCATGGCATAATTGTCGTAGCTCGCATTCTCGGCGTCTTCGTCTGAGAGGCTGAATCACGTTTGCAGAAGAAATTTACGAAGCATCTTTTCGATGCTCTTCGATGGAAGGCCACGCTTGCGCTCGGATAAAAATGAGCGGGTTATAGCAATCCACTCTTCCCACGGAATAATGCAATTCGCGACTTGAAGAAGCTCTTATCGCTTCGTTTTGCATTTCCGATCACTAAAATATTCTATGTCCTTGTTGTTTGCCGTCGCTTTCGTAACTCCGTATTACTTGTTGTTTCTATCCGATCATTCGGCAGATTTTGCTTTAATGAAATCACAGCTCTACGAAATAGAATAACACAGATGTAGGCGAACTACAAGGTTCTATTTTGTATATTTACAACTTTCAAATGAAATAATGGAGGGAGAAGTCACAGCGTACAGCCCTTTGGACGATACGCATACGGTGTTCTTTTCCGATGCGGTTAATCAACAAGTAGCGCTCATTGCATATAAATTATTCATAACGACTGAGAGAATCATGACGCTGCAAGGACATCACGAGCGCCATCGCTAAAATCACTCGTGGAATATGTCAGAATAGGACATCAGATTTTTGCTTGCAACGGCGAAATGAGCGCACAAATAGATTGGATTGCAAAAGGGCTAAGAGGGTACTTAAATCAATATAATAGAAGGGCTATTCCCGTAACTGCAGATGTATTTAATTCAATATGCAGTGAATTATCACCTCCGCGTATGTACGACCTGAGGAAATGTTTGTTTTCTTTTGCAGATATGAGTATCCAGACTGAGCTTGATTGGTCGCGCGTCACAGATGAGATTATTTGGATATCGAATCATTCAACGGCAGCTTCCGGAACGAATGCCTGAACATGAACTGGTTTATGTCGCTGGAGGACGCCAGAGACAAAATAGAGCGCTGGCGAAACGACTACAACGAGTTCCGTCCGCACAGCGCAACTTTATACCTGACGCCGATCGAATTTGCCCTGAAATCGGGTCTTGAGGCCGTTTAAACATCGATTTCTTCTCATTCAAAGTGGACTGCTCTTTGGGGGACACCTCAGAACAACGATTTTTTCTCACTCAGACTAGACTACTCTTTGGGGGACACCTCACGCGCTGGTCACTGCACCACGCTCGTTGACCGCCTTGCTGGGCGCTATGATCATGTTCTTTTGCTCCATATCATAGTTTCGTATCATTTCACTGAATCACATCATATGCTTTCCACCGCAGCTTTTTCCGCCGCAAGACCAGCGACATATCTTTTAAGGAACTCATTGAAGCCCTCGACCCCACTTTCGTCCGGCTGTACAGTTGTGATTTTCACGCCAGCGAACACACGCTGTTCAAGATACTCATCCAACGTTTCGCCCTTCGATTTCCAGATGCAGTATGCTGCGAGAACCGCCATTCCGTGCGGCCCGCCTTCGCCAGCTGTCGCCATAACAGACACCGGAATGCCCATCGAATCCGCCAAATATTTCTGACCGACGTACTCTGTCTTAAACAACCCGCCGTGACCTGTCAGGCGGTCAATCTGAACCCCTTCACGATAGAGGATCTCCATACCTATGCGTAAGGATGCAAGCGTGGAATAAAGATTTGCGCGCAGCAAGTTTGCAAGCGTAAATGATGTGTTTGACCTTCGCACGACCATCGGGCGCCCCTCAATAAGCCCTGTGATCGGTTCGCCGGAAATATAGTTGTAAGTCAGGATTCCCGCGCAATCCGGCGCGCCCTCTAGACTCTTTTGATACAGCTTGTCGTAGAGTTCTGCGGTCGTTGGCGCAGCGCCGAAGAGCATCGCCGTCTCGCGCATAAGCCGCACCCACGCATCCCAGTCCGAGGTGCAGTTGTTGCAGTGCACCATCGCGACCGGCCTGCCAGCGGGCGTTGTCACCATGTCGATCTCAGGATGCATGTGACCGAGCGGTTTTTCCAGCACCAGCATCGCAAATATAGAAGTTCCTGCGGAAACGTTGCCTGTACGAACCGCAACTGAATTTGTCGCGATCATACCCGTACCCGCGTCGCCTTCCGGCGGAGCCAATGGCACTCCGTTGGCGATCATGCCTTCGGGATCGAGATAGCGCGCCCCCGCCTCGGTGAGCCTGCCCGCAGGCTGGCCCGCGACGAGAACCTTCGGCAGAATATCACGAAGATTCCAGTCGCATCCAAACGATTTCGCCATTGCATCAAACGCGGACAACATATCTTTATCATAATCGTTGGTGCACGAATCAACAGGGAACATTCCGCTGGCTTCGCCAATGCCGAGGACGCGCTCGCCTGTCAACCGCCAGTGAACATATCCCGCAAGCGTCGTAAGAAAATAAACCTGATTTACATGCGCCTCATGATCAAGAATTGCCTGATAAAGGTGCGAAACGCTCCAACGAATCGGTACGTTAAACTCGAATCGTTCGCTAAGTGCCTTTGCCGCGCGTTCCGTATTCGTGTTTCGCCAAGTTCGAAATGCCGCAAGCTGATTTCCCATCTCATCGAACGGCAAGTAGCCGTGCATCATTCCTGAAATACCGATCGCACCGACGGTGAAAAGTCCAACTCTATATTTTTCAGAGACATCTTCTTTCAAAGCGCGAAAGCTCGCCTGAATACCACGCTCAACATCCGCAAGATCATATGTCCAGTATCCACTGATCAGTTGGTTTTCCCATGCGAAACTACCGGAGGCGATAGGCTCATGCTTTTCGTTTATGAGCACTGCTTTGATGCGCGTTGAGCCAAGTTCGATGCCAAGAGCAGTCTTCCCCTCGCGGATGGATTCGGCTATCGAAGTCTGCGTCATGTTTTTAAATCCCTTCGTTCTAAGCATTGTTTTATTTTAATGTCATTTGAAGCTTCTCTGCGATAAATAACGATCGCGCCGGCGGCTGCATGACGCAAATCCAGCAACGCGATCGCATGTTGATCGATGGGATGGAGCCGTTGTTTCCTATTGATGCATAGGTCCGTAGGCGGCACAGGCGCGATAGTCCGCGCTTTCCGGATCGTCCGTGCCAAACGCACTCCACGCAGCGGGACGGAACACGCGCGAAGAATCAACATTGTGCATCGAAACCGGGATGCGCAGCATCGACGCCATGGTGATCAGCAGGTCTCCGATATGCCCAAAGCAGAACGCGCCGTGGTTTGCGCCCCAGTTCGCCATCACGCTGTAGACGTCCGTAAACGAGCCCTTGCCGGTCAGAATCGGCGCAAACCACGTGGTGGGCCATGTCTTATCCGTGCGCTCGTCGAGCGTCTTGTGCACGTCCGACTCAAGTTCGCAGGTGTAGCCTTCCGCAAGCTGGAGCACGGGGCCTAAGCCCTTGACGATGTTCAGGCGCGCCATCGTAACGGGCATGCCGCCGCGCGTGCCGTGGATGAAGTGCGAGGAGTAGCCGCCGCCACGGAAGTAGAACCGATCTGCGGCGCACCAGTCGGTCGCCTTGAGGCAGGCGTTTGCGTCCGCATCGGTCATCTTATAAAACGGCTTGATCACTGGGTTGCCGTCTTTGTCGGACACGGCGCCCGTGCCGTCGAGGGAGGCGGCGCCGGAGTTGATCAGGTGGATGATTCCGTCTTTCGCGTGGCCCTTGAGCTCTTTTCCCGTGACGCGCTTAACCGCATCCGGGCTCCAATAGGTGCGAACATCTGCAAAGATGCCGGGGCGGTTCGTGAGCAGGTGCTCAAAAAGCATCGTCATGGCGTTGAGCGTGTCGTTTTCGGTGCCGACGACAAACGCTTCCCTTAATCCATTCCAGTCGAACTGCGTGTTGAGCATGGCCTCTAAAAAATCGAAGTTGGGCTTATAGTCCGTCCACTGCCTTTGCCCCTGGATGCCCGCGACGATGGCGTTGTGTCCATTTGCTTCTTCCACGAAGCCCATCTCGGCAAGGCGCGGGTTGCCGACCATCAGGTCGTGCACGATCAGCATGCTCTTGACCACGAACTCCCATTGCGCGTCTTTTTCCGCGCGGGAGTACTGGATATCCGCGGGGTTTTTGTCGATGCCCTCGCGGCAATTTTCACGCGTCCACTTCAGCGCGCGCGCAAACTCCTCGGGATCGTAGATGCCGTTGTCGATGCGGCGGAGAATTTCGGTTTCGTCCACGCTCTCGCTGCGAAGGCCAAAATACTCATATAGCGTCTCCTGATCGAGGATGCTGCCCGCGATTCCCATGCACATCGAACCAATCTGCAGATAGCTGTTCTGGCGCATGCCCTTTGCCGCGAGCGCCGCCTGCGCAAAGAGCAGGATTTTTCTGGCGACGTCCTCCGGAATTTCGGTGTCGGTGGAATCCTTCACGTCGTGGCCGTAGATGCCAAACGCGGGCAAGCCCTTCTGTGCGTGCGCCGAAAGCACGGCAGCGAGGAACACCGCGCCCGGGCGCTCCGTGCCGTTGAAGCCCCAGACGGCCTTGACCGTCGATGGATCGAAGTCCATGACCTCGGTGGAATAGCACCAGCACGGTGAGACCGTCAGCGTGATGGTGACCCCTGCTTTTGCAAACTTTGCCTGGCATGCAGCAGCTTCCTTCACCCCGCCGATGGTGGTATCCGCGATGATGATCTCCACGCTCTCGCCGTTGGGGTAGCGGATGTTGTCGGCAATCAGGTTCGCCGCAGCCTTCGCCATATTCATGGTCTGCACTTCCAGACCCTCTCGGACACCGTTTCTCCGCCCGTCGATGCAGGGGCGTATGCCGATCTTCGGTAGATCGATCGCATATCGGTTCATTTCCATTCTCCTTTTAACTCGCTGTCTTTGATCGGTCGTTAAGTAATATCTGTGAAGCATAATAGTACCGTAAAATTTGAAATTACTAATTTTTTTCACTGCTATTTTTATGAGTGCTATCCATTTCCGCGAGAGAATCTCACTGGGTTTTCATAGAAACTCTCCCAATCGTTTATCCAAAGTTATAATAAGATCTTTAAGTCTTCCTTTGATCATCTCGCGTGATTGAGATAGAATGCCTTCTTGAAAATGATTCGTTCACTTATTGCAATGGATATGGCAAGATGCTGGCCGAATTTCAGCCAGCATCTTGCATAGAAGATGCTTTATTCTAGCTCAATTGCAGCGGGTCACTTTCCGCCATATCTGGTGTAGGCTTCGGCAGCATTGTCTTTTGTGATGATCTCCGTTCCAAGCGTAACGTTCTTTTCGACCGATTTGCCGAGAACGAGCAGATCATATGCGCTTTGGATTGCTTCCGCACCACCGGTGGGGTACACAAGAGTCAAACTGAGACGTCCATCCATAACCGACTTAATACCGCCGTCGGGAGTCGGAAGGGCATCAAAGCCAATGAACGTGATCCCCTGCTCGCGGCCAAGGTTCTTTGCAGCCGTATAGGCGCCTTCCGCCATCGGGTCGTTCAATGCAATGATAACCTGCACATCGGGGTTCGCCTGAAGCATGGCTTCGGTTTCGGTGATCGCTTTTTCTCTGAGCCAATCTGCGTTGCACTTCTGTAGAATGACCAGTTTGGAGTTGTCGGCAATGCCTTCGCCAATGCCCTTGTCGCGATCGATACCGGCAGACGTGCCTTCAAGGCCCTTCACTTCCAAGATTTTTACGCCGTCGGGGAACATTTGGGCAATATACTTGCCAGCTTCGCGGCCCATAAACTCATTGTCAGCGCCGATGAACTGCGTATACGTATCTCCATCAATCTTTCGATCGAGCAGGATGACGGGGATACCTGCGTCATAAGCCTTTTTAATGACGTTCGTCAGCGGTGTTGCCTCGTTCGGAGAAGCAATCAGAAGGTCGACACCCATTTGAATGAAGTTCTCGATATCCGCAATCTGCTTCGAGTTGTCCTGTGCGGCGTCCGCATAGATCACTTCGAACTCAGGATGCAGCGCGGCAGCTGCGGCGATCTGGTCGTTCATCGCAACACGCCACGGTTCGCCAAGGTTGCACTGGGACATACCGATCACGAACTTATCCTTGGGGGCATCCGCCTGCGCGGTTTCGGTAGTCGCCGCTGGTTCTTGCGCTGTGACATCGGCTGCGGGTTCCGCAGGTTTTGTAGTGCAGCCCACCATTACAGAGGCAGCCATCATTAAAATGGCCAGAACGAGACACAATTTTTTCATGAATTTCCCTCCTGATTTTTGTATTCTAAACCGAATCGCGTTCGGATTAGTCCCTGGATCGTTCCGCTTGCATGAACACTGCCAGAATGAGGATGAGTCCCTTTACGACCATTTGAATGTTTGAATTAACTCCATTCAAACCCATTATATTATCGAGCAGGCCCAAAATGATCGCACCAACGACGGTCCCCATAATCGTGCCTTTGCCTCCGGCCAGACTCGTACCTCCGATGCATACGGCGGCAACCGCGTTGAGCTCGTAACCAATGCCGTCATTCGGCCCGCCCTGCGTGACCTGGGCTGCATGCACCATTCCCGACAGCGCAGACAGTATACCAGATAAAACAAATACCAAAACCGTGACTTTGTTCACATTGATGCCCGATAGATAAGCTGCACGCTTGTTTCCGCCGGTCGCATATACCTGACGGCCAAATCTTGTACGTCGCAGAACGATGATAAAGATTAGTGCAATGACCGAAAACAGGATTGCGGGAACCGGCACGATTCCGCCAATACGCTCCTGTAAAAACTCAAACTCAACCGGCGCAAGTCCCGGGCCATAGCTCAGCGGGATTCCAGCCCCGTTTGACCATATTCTGGCCAGCCCGCGTGCCATATTCATCGAAGCCAGCGTGACCAGAAATGGCTGCATCTTCATCTTTGTGATGATCACACCGTTAAAGAGACCGTAGAGCGCGCCCATCGCGAGTCCGGTAAGAATGGTCGGTATAAACCCGAAGTGATGCTGCATCATCAGCGCCGCGGTTCCTGTGCCGACCAGGCCAAGAATGGATCCGACCGAAAGATCGATCCCACCAAGGAGAATCACCATTGTGACGCCGATGGCAATGATTCCGTTCTCAGAGACAGCCCTCAGAACATTCATGATATTGTTGATATCTAGAAAGAGGTTTCTTCCGTTTTTAATACATACAAACGATGCGATGATCAATATGGTAATCAGCCCGATCACACTTTGGAAGCGTTTGATCACCGAGTTGATATTCGCCTTGGGTTCGTTGTTCATTGACTCATTGTTGCTCAATTGCGTTTGCATTGCTGCGCCCCTCCGTCCGCGTTGCCGCCCAAAGTAACTGTTCCTGTGTTGCCTTCCCGCGTGCAAACTCTCCTGTCACCCGGCCTTCGCAGAACGTGATGATTCGATCGGATAGCCCCATCAGTTCGGGCATATCGGAGGATACGACCAGGATTGCCAATCCCTGCAGCGCCAAATCGTCAATTAGCCGATAGATTTCCGATTTTGCTCCAACATCGATACCGCGGGTAGGCTCATCGAGGATCAGCACTCTGGGTTTCGTCATGAGCCACCTTCCGAGAATCACCTTTTGCTGATTCCCTCCCGAGAGCGTGCTCGCCAGCACCAAGCAGCTTGGCGCTTTGATCGAAAGATGCTGCTTTTCCTGATTCCACAGCATTTTCTCCGACCGCGTGGTCATGAACCCGAGTTTGCTGAACTTTCGCAGCAGCGGAAGCGACATGTTTTCTCCGATCGACCGCTGGAGCACAAGCCCCTGAGCTTTTCTGTCCTCCGTCGCGAATGAAATGCCATGTCGAATCGCAGCTTCCGGGGTTTTGAGGCGTACAACTTCTCCGGCTAATGAAATCTCTCCCGTCATCGACGAGCCGTGCAAACCAAAGAGGCATTCGCAAAATTCGCTTCGCCCACTGCCCATCAGTCCGGCTATGCCGACGACTTCTCCTTCGTGAATGGTGAGCGAGATATCCTTTAAAGCACGCTTAAAGCTGTCATTCAACGGAGTGAAATTGAGATGATTTACATTGAGCGCGACTTTGTCGGTCGCTACGGATGATTTTTTAAATAAATCCTGAATGTTGCGACCGACCATTTTAGAAATGACGAACTCTTCCGAGCAGTCCTTTGTGTCGTATGTTCCGATCCGCACACCATCCCGCATGATCGTTAATCGATCCGAAATTTCGTAAACCTCTTCCATGCGGTGCGTAATATATATGATTCCTGCGCCCTTGGATCTTAATCTGCGTATAATTTTGAATAGTTGATTTGTTTCGGCTTTACTGATTGCGGATGTTGGTTCATCCATGATGAGAATTTTTGAGTCTAAACTAAGTGCTTTCGCAATCTCCACCATCTGCTGTTCTCCGATTCGGAGGTCTTTTATCAGCGCAGTTGGTTGAACGTGAATTTCCAGATCCTTTAGTAGTTTCTCCGCTTCCCGATTCATCGCTGAATCGTTCATGAAAACCAGGTTGCGTTTTTCCCGTCCCATGAAGATGTTCTGCGCGACCGTCATATACGGAACCAGCTGCAGCTCCTGGTGGATTTTCGCAATCCCGAGCCGGAACGCATTGATCGGCGTGCGCAGCTCTACCGGATGTCCGTTCAAGAGGATTTCGCCATCAAAGTATGTCAATCCTCCGGACAGAATATTCATCAATGTCGATTTGCCAGCACCGTTTTCACCTACAAGCGCGTGAACCTCGCCAGACAAAAGAGAAAATGAAACGTTTTGCAGCGCATGTACGACCCCAAAGCTCTTGGAGATATTGCGCATTTCAAGTAACGCGTTTGAGCTGTCCAATCTCTCGCCACCTCCGAATGGATCAAGTATAGCCTGTCAAATCGCGGCTGTATTTACGAAATCATATCTTGCGGTTACGTTATTATCTCTATTCGCGCCAGTCGCTTGATGATTCGGATGAATGCCAATATAATAACGTTGAAAGGGTTGATATCGTTGTTTCAAAGAAATACAACTTTGCGATTGCGTCTGTTGATCAGCGTTTCAACGCTGATTTTAGTTTGTATTGCCGTGTCCAGCTATATCGGAAACCGATTGTATACATCGACACTTTCGGAGCAAAACCAGTCATACACGCTGCAGCTTCTTGACCAAACGCAACGAAACTTGGACACATATGTGCTTTCTACGCAAAGGCAGCTCTCCATGCTTGCGGATGACCCAAGCATACGAGCTTTTTTCTCGATCACGTCGGAGACTGATGAGGCGTTCCGCCTGAGCAATGAAAGCGAAGCGCGCGATGTCCTACGAACTTATTCCGCGCACATGAGCCAGGTCTACGGGCTGCTGCTGACCGCAGAGAGCGGACGTTATATTTCGAACGAATTCTATCGTGTCACCAAGGATCCGCTTCACAAAGAATCTTGGTATCTTGCCGCAACCCGGCTTGAGTCGCCTTATCCGATCTATTCTCATCCGATTCAACGTAACCTCCGCAACTGGAAAAACTATTCCATTGATGACGTCGTTATGCTGACCTATCCGGTGCGGGACACGAAAACCAATCTTCTTCTTGGAGCGATTTCCGTTGATTTACGTCTTGACGAGCTTGCAAACTCGTTTTCGGCGCTGCACACCGATCAAAACGGAATCATTTTTGTACTTGATCAAACCGGCGAAGTTGTTTACGCGCCATCCACGCCTCTGGTCTACCGCGTTCGCCCCGAATGGTTTCAACAGATGAAAGAGCCTTTCACGGCACAATTATCCGGTCGATATATGACGTTTCTATACTCGACTTCCTTGTATACAGGCTGGAAGGTCATCGGCGTTTTTCCTAATGATACACCCCCCCAGCTTTTAGTGGTCATGCAGCGAAGCATCCTTATCGTAGTCGCCATTATCCTGCTGTTTGGTATCATCATGACTTTGATCCTGACAGATACCATCACTCGACCCATTTCTTATCTGCGACAATTGATGTTGCAAGCCGAGTGCGGGGATCTGTCCGTGCACTATCATCCGCGCAACTCGATGGACGTCGACCGACTGGGAACCAGCTTCAACACGATGATTGACCGCATCCGAAGCTTGATGGAAACAGTCATCGCCGAGCAGCAGCACAAGCGCAAAGCGGAGATTGACGCCTTACAGGCGCAGATCAATCCACATTTCTTATATAACACGTTGGATACGATCCATTGGATGGCGAAGGACTACCAAGCTGTCGATATCGAGAATATGGTTTCAGCGCTGACGAAGTTGTTTCGTCTCAGCCTGGCCGGAGGACAGGAATTCGTGCCTCTACTGCAAGAAATCGATCACGCAAAAAACTACCTCTATATTCAGAAGGTACGTTATGAAGACAAGTTGAACTATCGATTTGAGGTAGACGAGAGCCTCTTAACGTGTTCCGTGCTGAAATTGATGATCCAGCCGTTGGTCGAAAACGCATTGTATCACGGAATTAAACCGAAACTCGGCAATGGCAATATCACAGTTCGTATTTTTCGGGCCGACGCAGCAATCTGTTTTGAAGTAATTGATGACGGTGTGGGCATTACGCCGGAACGTCTGCGACAGATCGACGAAAACCTCTCCAACCGGGAACAATGCAGCGGGTTCGGCATCTATAACGTAAATGAAAGACTGGTCATGTATTTTGGTCCCGCATACGGTGTCCGCCTCAGGCAAAACCCAAGCGGCGGAGCAATCAGTTCCCTGATCCATCCTTACCTCGGCAACTCTCCCGATGAAACGGAGGCTTGATCATGTATCGCATCATGGTGGCAGATGATGAACCTAAAGTTCGCAGAGGATTGTGCAACCTGGTGGCGGAGAGCGGTTTGCCTCTCGAAATTTGCGCGCAGGCAAGTACGGGGCAGGAAGCGCTTCAGCATTTGATTTCACATCAACCCGATATCGTCTTACTGGATATTTGCATGCCGCTTATGGACGGGTTGGAGTTTCTGATGGAAGCCAAAAGGCTAGGAATCCACAGGAAATTTATCATCCTGACCGGGTTTGACAAGTTTGCGTTCGCGCAGCAAAGCGTTGCACTGCAGGCGTATGCATACTTGCTAAAACCAATCGATGAAGCTGAGTTGATCCACTATATCAGAAAAGCAATCGACGATCTCGATTCCGAAAAACAACTAGAACAGCAGCACAATCAGGTCGTTACGCAGCTCGAATCAAATAAAACCCTCTTGCGGAATACGTTCCTCTCTTCCTGGATAGACGGAATCTTAACGGCTCAGGAACTGGAACAGGGATTGTCGTTTTGGGCGATCGATTTACCGACATCTCCCTGGGTAATCGTCTTAAAGCCAGACTTTGAGCGCAGTGAAGTGATACACAATCAGGAGAAATCCCTAATGGTATTCGGCGCGAGCAACATCGCGGAAGAGCTGCTCAAGCCATGTCAAGTATCGATATGCGTGAAAAACGATAAGGGTTATAGTGCAATCATTACGCGCGAGCGTCCAACAGCCGCCCAAATCGAAGCATTGAAGGCCACCGCACTTCAAAGTCTGCAGCTCATTGTCAACGTTGTCTGCCGAAACATTTTTAGCGCGGACGAGCTTCCTGTCGCGATCGAAGCATCCTTGAAAGAAATCTTGGTGAACACGCGAAAAGATCCTGTCATCGCGCAGATTCAAGAATATTTGTCGCACCATTACAAAGACCAGAACACGAGTTTATCCGATTTGTCGAAAGCTCTGTCCGTTAGCAAGGCGCAGCTGGCAAGAATTTTCAAGTCCGCATTTGTAACCACTTATACGAACTATCTGACAGAAGTCCGTATGCGCAAGGCAATCGATCTGATGAAGTTCAAGAATAATAAGCTGTCCTGGATTGCCATAGAAGTTGGATATTCCAACCTGCATTACTTCAGTTATGCGTTTAAAAAATATACCGGGCAGTCTCCGTCCGCCTTTAGGGAATGCAAATATGAAAACTAAAAGGCTACTTCTCGTGATCGTCATCCTTCTCATGCTGTCCGCCTGCTCAGATCCCAAGAATCGTCCGGTGACGGGTTCGGGATATGAGTTCGTCATCGGGGTCAGCCAATCCAATTTGATTGACCCGCTACAGGTCGCGGTCTATGAGCAGCTTCGCGAAAACATACAAAAATATCCGGAAGCCAGACTGGTCTTCGCTGATGCAGCCGGGGATAGTACGCGGCAAATTGAAAATATCCATCATTTTGTTGACTTGAATATCGATTTGCTGATCATTACACCCGTTCACACAGATCAATTGCAGCAGACGCTCAAGGAAGTCGGAGAAAAAGTCCCGATTATTATTTTGGGGACGAAAACCGAGTCCGAAAGCTGCGATATGTTCATCGGCCCGGACCATTATAACAATGGCTATCTCGCCGCGGAATTTATCCACACACTGATCGGAGAGAAAGAAGGGAAGGTAGTCGAGGTAACAGGGACGGTTGACTCGTTGCCGGCACAACAAATTTCGAACGGGTTTTATGACGGATTGAAACAATACCCGAATATCACTCTCGTGGATTCGTTGGATGGAGACTGGCTTCGCGACACCGCAGAACGGCGAATGAAAGATTTCTTAATTCTCAACCCACAGGTTGACGTCGTGTTTGCCCACAACGATGCTATGGCGAGCGGCGCCCATCTGGCGGCAAACGATTTTCGAATCAACCAGATCAAATACATCGGTATCGGTGGTCGGGAGAATGAAGGGATGATATGGGTGGACAATGGCCTTCTAAGTGCCACTCTATGTTGCGACACAGGCTCATCCGAAGCGATCGATTGGGCAATCAAGATTTTGCACGGTGAATCTTATCCAGCGGAATTGATTTTAAAAGCCGTATTATACACAAATGAAACACCCTGATTTTGATCTACCCCCGGATACTAGAGCAGTCGTTTTGTTCGTCTTTTTTCTTTATCTCGAATTGTAACAAGCCCGGTTCTGCGGGGCTAGATTTGATTTGCTGTTTCATTGTGAATTATTGCCATCCATCATGGTTTGTAATCATTCATGCTAGTCAAAATGTATGGTCAATGATCCGCAAAGTTCGGCGATTCTTTTCCACGATCATCGCAGATCCAAACGATTTTCGCAAACATACGCACGCATTACCCGGTTGTCGTTGGTTTACACTTGCAGAAATTTTAAATCAACCATCTAGTCGATTTATTCGCTGCACGTAATTATCATTTGCGCCCAGTAAAGCAACTTGCACCCACCCCCACGCAATCGCGCGGTTGTATCACTTCGTGAGGGTTTATACACGTAATCCCACCGAAGTAGATACAATTTCGGTGGGATTTTTCTTTGTCTTGAATTGTCAAGTCAAGTGCAACGATTGACTGAAGAAAACTTCATACGGAGACTTCCAGTCGAGACATTTGCGAGGCCTAAGATTTAGTTTTTTAACAAGCAGGGAGATTTCTTCATCGGAGCAAGTCGCCATATCAAACGACTTTGGCAGATACTCCCTGATTAAACCGTTGGTGTTTTCATTGGTGCCACGCTGCCATGGAGCGTGAGGGTCTGGATAATAGAACTGAACTCCGCCAAGAGCATCCGTTCTCCTATCTTGCGTATCAGCAATCTGCGGCAAGAGCAGCCATCGCAATCGAGTAAAACTTTTCAATTGCGTCTGATCCCCGGGAGGTCATTATAGCAGGTGCTTTTATCCCTACAATTATACCAGCCATCTTTGCGCCAGCTGTGACAGTAAGGCATTTCCCGAGGATATTGCCCGCCTGCATATTTGGCATTATCATGCAATCGTAATCTCCGACATTTTGCGAAGCAAATCCTTTGTGGAAAGCGATTCTTGAGCTCATAGCGACATCATAGGAAATTGGTCCTTCAACAATGCAATCGGAAATTTCGCCCGAAATATTCATTTTCATCAGATCGTCCGCCTCAACTGTCTCCGGCATCTTTGGGTTAACGGTTTCGATCGCACAAACGACTGCGTGTTTTGGCAAGGAATATCCCATGTTTCTCAGTGCATGTGTCGCGTTTTCGATAATATGCTTCTTATCCATGAGCGAAGGATACATAACCATACCGCTATCCGATATCATGAGTAGTTTATGATAATTTGGTATTTCAAAGAAAGCGATATGGCTCATAATGCTACTGGTTTGAAGTCCGTTCTCTTTTTTCACTATCGGACCTAGGAACTCCCTTGTCTCCATGAGTCCCTTCATAAGCACATGTGCGCTTCCATCGCGTATCAGTTCGACTGCATATTTAGCGGTATTATCATCGGCTGTATTTACTATATTATATGCCGACACATTCTTATCGCGCTTACGAAGCAATTCCGCTATCTTTCCCGCATTTCCAATTAATACCGGAGAAATTAGCCCTGCTGCTTCCGCAGTGATCACCGCATCGATTACCGCATCGTCTGCCGCTGACGCCACTGCAAGAACACGTTTTACATGATTCGTCTTCACTTTAGTAATGAGTTCTTCAAAGTTGCGATACATGAGAATCTCCTCTGTCGTTTGAGATATCGTCACAATTATGCAGGACAGCTTGGAATTATACTTGGTTTAAATTGAATTTCAAGTGCCCACATAGTATGCCAACATCCAGCTGCTTTGTAATCAATTATATTCAATTCGCGAAAATGCTTCCTTATCGATTGCTTTCTTTTGGATTCATTCACACAGCCCCGTGTATACCAGAATGTAAGAAATGGCGACTACACTCCTTTGCATAAGAAAATCCAGAAATTTTCTCATTATGAATATTCTCTTGCCTGTTCACCATGTAAAACGCGCAATGCACCCATTGCGAGAGAAACCATTTCTTCTTCTCCCGGGAATCTGATGATAGGAGCTAATCGTTCGACATATCGAGAAAGCTCATTAAAAAATCGATTTGAATGAATGATTCCGCCAGTAAAGCATATCGCATCTACTTCAAAATGCAAAACCGCAGCCATAGCGCCGATATCTTTTGCTACCTGATATGCAAAAACTTGAAATATTTCCATTGCAAGTTTATTTCCGCTAAATGCTAATTCTTCAAGTTTAATAAAGTCTCTGGTTTCCAAATAAGAACATACGCCGCCTTCAGTGGTCAACTTCCTTTTAATCTCATCCTTGGTTGAGCCAGAAAAGCAAAGGTCAATTACTTGCATAACAGGAAGGCTTCCGCTACGGTCCATACTCATAGCACCTTCATTTTTTACGTCAAAAACATCGGTTACAAATCCCTTCTGGTGTGCCGCCACGGATGTGCCCCCACCTAAATGCGCTACAATAAGATTCAGTTCTTCATAAGGTTTATTGAGTCCCAGAGCCGCCTTCCGAGCAATACTCTTATGGTTGAGCGCATGGAAAAAGCTCTTCCGCTCCATCCCGGCGAAGCCGGAAAACCGAGCAATAGCGGACAGTTCATCAACACAAACGGGGTCGACAAAAAAAGAAGGGATCCCTACTTCATCTCCAATTTCCTTTGCTATTATCGGTCCAATATTAGATGCATGCTCGCCATTTACCTTGTTGGTTAAGTCCATAATCACTTGGTCGGTTATTCTATATGTACCGGATGGAATATGACGAACAAGCCCTCCCCGACTGCACACAGCACTAAAATCCGTGCTTTTAAAATTTGCACTTTCCAGTGTTTCAATAATAATTTTTTTCCGGAACTCGCGCTGATCAAAGATATTATGAAATCCTTGTAATTCATCGTCCGAATGACCAATCGTTTTCCTGAAAATTTCTTTATCTTCCTCAAAAACAGATATTTTTGTTGACGTAGAGCCTGGATTAATGATTAATAGTTTCATCTGTTCCACCTAACAATCCGATCGCAATTCAACTCGAATTTTAGCTTAATCGTTTGATAAAAATTCCATTGCTTGTTCAACGATACTGGCTGAATCCAGCCTGTAATATCGCAGTAGATCCGCATATGATCCCGATGTCGCGTAGAGCTTCGGTACACCGATCCGCCGGATCGATACCTCACGCATTTCACTCAATACTTCTGTCACAATAGTACCTAAGCCGCCATCCACATAATGTTCTTCTATCGTAATAATTTTCCCGGTTTTCTTTGCTGCGCCCACAATTAATTCTTTATCTATCGGGGATACGGTCATCATTCCGATGAGTTGAGCAGAAACTCCTTTTTGCTTAAGCGCATCTACTGCTTGAATTGCAGCTTGTGTCGTTGAACCTGTAGAAATGATTGTCACATCACTTCCTTCATTTATTAGCCTTCCTTTTCCAATTTCAACAGGAGCATCTTCAAAAAGTTTCGGAATTTTAGGATTACCAATGCGCATATAAACCGGGCCAACATGCTCAATCATCGCTTTCACACCTTGATGAATCTCGGAAACATCTTGTGGTGCAAGCACTACCATGCCAGGAATCATTCTCATGATTGCAAAATCATCCAAGCTATGATGCGTCGATCCCAAGTCTGAATAAGTAAATCCGCAATTTCTGCCAACTATTTTCACGTTTTGATTCATATATCCGACATCGTTACGAACCATTTCGTATGGACGACAAGTAACGAAAGGGGCAATTGCACAGAAAACCGGTATTCTTCCTGTCGTAGCAATACCTGCTGACAAACCGATGATACCCTGTTCCATAATACCGCATTCATAATAGCGATCCGGGAATCTGTTTGCAAAATCACCAAACCCGGAGCTCTTCCCACTATCGGCAGAGAACACTACAATACGTTCATTCGTTTGAGCAATTTCGGTCACTGCTCTCCCGAATTCTTTCCTCGGGTCAAACATTTCTTGCATTAGTTCATCGCCCCCAATTCGCTCTCGATTTCATGAATTTCTTCAAGAAGCATACGATCCGTTTTATCAAGTTCTTCGAGATCAACGTCCCAGAAGTGATATGCAGCTTGATTTTCCCCAATGGTGAATCCTTTGGCTTTTATTGTTCGAAGGAGAATCATTGTGGGTTTTCCTTTTTCCAATGGTAATTTATCAAGCGCACCAATAATCTCCGACATGTCATTGCCATCAATCGCAGTCGTTGCCCACCCAAAGGAACGAAACTTTTCTTCTATGTCCAACATATTCATTACGTCAGTCGTTTTACCACTAATTTGCAAGCCATTGTTATCAACAAATACGCACAGATTATCCAGTTCATACTTTGCTGCTGCTGCGGCCGCCTCCCAGTTGGAGCCTTCGGGCAACTCCCCATCGCCTGTCACCACATATACATTAAACAGTTTGTCATCTTTTTTGGCGCCCATTGCCATTCCTGCAGCAATCGACATGCCATGTCCTAATGCCCCGGTATTTGCCTCGACCCCTTTTAGCTTATTCATGTCTGGATGTCCGGGGATGCAAGATTTAAATTCGCCATATGTATCAAGAATAGATTTGTCGATCACACCAACCTCAGCGAGCACAGCATATTGCGCCAAACATTTATGTCCAGCTGAAAGTATGAATCTATCCCTTGCCGGGTCATCAATGTTGGTAGGATCTATATTCATCTGATAAAAATATAGCGCAGTAATGATATCGATTGCTGAAAATGCACCGCCCAGATGTCCATGGCCGCTTGCGCGTAGCATCCGCAAAACATTTCGTCGACACTCGGCAGCCTTGATTCTTAACTGTAAAACGCTCTTCTCGTCACTCATTCGCAGCTCTTCCTTTCATTTTCATAATCACTAATCCGCTTGATTTTCTGCGTCGAGCGCGAGTTCGGGTCATATTGCTTTTCAAGGTATGTTCTTACAAGGCATTTACCCAATTCTATCCCTGTAACCTGAGCGCCCAGTGTAATAACATTGGCATTGTTGCTAAGCTGCGCTCTCTCCGCTTGATAAACATCGGTCACGAGCGCTGCGCATACTCCAGGCACTTTGTTCGCAGCGATTGACACTCCGATTCCAGTACCACAGATCAAAATCCCGCGATCAAACGTTTTATTTGCCACAGCTTCACCGACACGAAATGCGACATTCGCATAGATTGGATCATCACTCCCAAAGTCAACAACTTCGTGGCCAAGGCTTCCCACATACTGAATTAACTCTGTTTTAAAATCCGAGGCATTGGGATCGCAACCAAATACTATCTTCATATTCTTCCTCCAAAAAGATCACTATAATCAAATCTCGTTCTTAGCAGCATTCATAAACCTTCTTTGGTACGATACCACCTGATTTGCGCTCGAAAAGCGAGCCAGATAATTCGGTTCGGCGGTTAAGACGACGCGCCCAATCATATCGCTATACTCTCTTGAAGATAACAAACGATCGATATCCGAGTAATTGTCGTTCCCTTCCATGCTGCAAATAATCAAACGCGTATCATCCATATTTGCTTGGCGAAGAATCTGAAGATTTCGACGAATTCCATCTAGACCGTCTGAACCTTCGTCCGTTAAAAAGCTGCGATGTTTCAGCACGCTTTCCGCATGCTCCTTAACACTCAAAAGATCAATGTTTTCTTCTCCCGCGCAAAAGTAATCGTTCGCAACCATATAGGTACGCAAATCTTCCAGATATTTTTTTTCGCCTGTGCTTTCGAATAACTGGAGCGCTTTTTTCATTTGCGTGGATTGGCTAAGGCGATGGCGAATAAAGCTGTTGATAAAGTATGGCCTAGCCTGCAAAGCAAGTGCCGTTTGTTCTGGTTCGAACATCAGCGTGAAATTGACACGATATCCATGCTCATGCAGTAACAAGGCCAGATTATGGCCTCGAAGAGCATCTGCCGTGCTTACGTTGTCGAAGCGCCTTGACAATTTCTTTTCGCCAGCCAACAACTCGTTCACATTATCTTTGTTGACCGGTCCGGTATGCGGTACTTTTATGACTACTCGGTACTCCGATAGCAACTCGCGAAATCTTGCAGCTTCCTCTAGTATCTCTTCTTCGCTTTTCCGGAATGGGTCATTCAGCTCAACACTTATATCGCACCCGGGCCCTAGAATTTTGCCGATTTCAGTCAAAACTTCTTCGCGTGTTTTGAACTGGTGGTTAATATTTGCTTTCGGATTATTGATAAACAGGTCATATATAATGCCAGGATTGCACGTTAAGTTCGATAGCAGTTTTGAGATGGGCGCAACTTCGTAAGGATTCGCGCTATCCGCAGAAAACAGAAGGTTCGTCGGTCGTTTCATATTGTTTTTATCGTAGGAAATATCTCTTTTTAGGTCAGCGCGTAACACTCGGTCACTTGAGATTCCCAGTTCGACGCGAAACCCAGCAGGAGTCTCGTCTTTACTGACATGAAAATAATCAATGACTTTCTTGAATTCATCAGTGACTCCAATATGAGATACTAGGCCACTAATTGAACGGTACTCCTCCAATGACAGAGCCATATTCATGACACGTTGTACGTATGATTCTTCGTTTCGAACAACCTGTAATCCCAAAGAGGCAATTTCTGATGTTAGTTTCATTTATCGTTGCTCCTTAAATAATCTTGATTCGTTTACTGTTTGAGTGGATTTATACTTATGGGTTTCCCGCGCGGGTGTAAATTATTCTGCAAATTGTTGTTTCCGATACCTATTAAAAGATTCTGTTTAAAAGATTTCACATCATATGATTCATCTTTGAATAGGATCTGCAGTGGATCATCGAGTACTGCATGTTTTCTTCTTACCACAACCGTTAAGACTTTTTTACTGAACGCAAATGATTCCGCGTCAATCATTTCTTGTGGTTTTCAGGAGGATGAGACACCATTTTCCGATTCAGAGTAATCTGTCCATTTTCTTTTTTCTTCCAATTTCAGCTCCCAAGTTCAACGCTTCTTCATTGATCGATAAATAATTGGCCTTTGCTTTCAGTTGTTCACATAGTGTAAGCCGAATCGCTTCTATAGGCAGTATTTCAGTGAACCCAGCATACACACCGAGCATAATAATATTCGCCACTCTAACATTTCCAAGATTACTTGCCATCTCCGTTACAGGTACTGCTACCAAGTTAACGTCATTGCGTATCTCTATATCCGATGTGAGTGAACTGTTCAGAAAAAGATTGCCTCCGCTAATTAGTTTGTTCTGAAATTTACATAATGACGGTGCGTTCATGATAATAAGGTCGTCCATAGAATCGCCGAGTGGTGATCCGATTTCCTCATCGGAAATCACGACGTAGCAATTTGCAGTTCCTCCGCGTTGTTCGGCGCCATATGATGGAAAAAAAGTAACATTACTATCTGAGTGAGAAAAAGAGCTATACGATAGAAGTTTTCCCATCAGCATGATACCTTGGCCGCCAAATCCAGCTATGAAGAGATTTTTCTCCATCATTCAACCCCCCGCGTATAATCGCGAATCACACCAAGGGGAAATTCTTTTAACATGTTTGTCTCCAAATAGTCAAGCGACTCCAGTGCGCTTACTCCCCAATTCGTAGGGCAATTTGCAACTACTTCAATCATTGAGAAGCCCTTCCCATCAATTTGAGTCTGGAAAGCTTTTCTGATTGCAGCTTTTGTTCTGAGAGTATTTTTCGGTGTATTGCAGCTTGTCCGTTCCAAATAGGCCGGTGCTTGCAACTGATTTAAGATCTCACACATATGCATAGGGTACCCATGTAAACGTGGATCTCTTCCCTTCGGCGTTGTAGTTGTTTTCATGCCTATAAGCGTTGTTGGAGCCAACTGTCCTCCAGTCATACCGTAAATTCCATTGTTGACAAAGATTACACTAATATTTTCCCCTCTGTTTGCCGCAGAAATGGTTTCGGCTAACCCTATGGATGCAAGATCCCCGTCTCCCTGATACGTAAAGACAAGTTTGCTTGCGTCTGCCCGTTTGAAACCCGTTGCAACAGCACATGCTCTGCCGTGAGGTGCTGTTGTGCAATCGTAAGTGATGTACTCCATTGCTAGACCGCAGCACCCTACACCATGCACAGTAATTGTTTCCTCAAGGATATCCATATCTTCAAGCACTTCACCAATGAGCTTTACCACGGTGCCATGCAAACACCCGGGGCAAAAGCCAGATACAATATTCTTCTCAATGCCCTTTGTTCTCAAATAGACGTTCTTCAATTCTATCAACACCACCTATTCGTTTATAGCTCTTTTACCGAGGAAATGATCTCATCGCGTCCAATCACTTCCCCGCCTGATCTTAAGCATGTGGCGATTTTGCATCGACCTTTCACTCCTAAAGCAACGTCATAAACCATTTGAGCTGGTATAGACATTTCGACATCTAGAACAGCCCTAACCTGCGAGTAATCAAGTCGTTCAAAGCTTGCATATGGGAAAGGCGACAACGTCTTAGGGCGAATTAAGCCAATCTTATGCCCGCTTCGACGCAAAATCCGAATCGCCGATTTCGCAACTCTAGCGGATACACCATACGCTACTATGACTATTTCCGCGTCATCTAACAGCCAATGTTCAACCTGAATATCTTGATCCCAGTATTCATACATCGCTGCATTTTCTTTGCACCTACCTTCTTGACCAGTCCATCCACCGGGAAGCATCAATCTTTTATCGGACTGTTTATGCCCTGTTAATGCCCATTTTGCTGTTTTTCCTTTTAACACAGCTATCTCTTCATCTGAACGCATGTCAGGTAATTCAACCGGTTCCATAATTGCGCCGATCACTCCGTCTATCAATATCAGAACCGGATTGCGATCACGCTGCGCGAGATCAAACGCATTGAAGGTCATATCTGCAGCTTCTTGAACGGTTGACGGCGCAAAAACCAGCATGCGAAACCCTCCGTTACCACTGGCTTTCGTGGCTTGAAGATAGTCTTGTTGTGCTGGCTGAATTGAACCAATACCTGGGCCGCCTCGCATAACGTTGCAATATACAATAGGTACTCTTGCCGCTGCGCAAAATGAAATCCCTTCACTTTTCAAGCTGATTCCACAACTTGAAGAGGATGTCATAGCACGTACTCCAGTTTGCGCTGCTCCATAAACCATATTGATTGAAGCAATTTCGCTTTCACCCTGAATGAAGCTTCCATTCACTTCCGGCATTCTTCTAGCAAAATACTCAGGTATTTCGTTTTGAGGAGTGATCGGGTAGCCAGCATAAAAACGGCAACCAGAACGAATCGCAGCCTCAGCGATAGCTTCACAGCCTTTCAAAAACATCTTTTTCATTCATTCGTTTCCTCTTATTTAAATATCTCTATCGCTGCATCGGGGCAAATAATCGCGCAAATTGCGCATCCAGTACAGTTGCCAGGGTTTTTGACATATACATAGGAATAGCCCCTTGCGTTAATATTTTCACTTACATCTAAAACATCTTTCTGACAATATTTCATACAATATTGGCAATTTTTACAGCTCTCTTTATCAATTACGACCAACGGCATACGAACACTCCTCCGTCATTTAATATCATCTATCTGTACACTTCCCCATGGATAAGTAAGATGTAATACAATCGGCATCAATGGTGAAGGGCATGTCTCTTTGACATTTTGGTAAAGTTCGTCTCGTATACAAAAAAACTCCATATTGATATGTTTTTGAAGCAAATCTTGAGTTCTTATATATCCTGTTAAAAAGTCTTCCTCACTGGTTAGGGGACCTATATTGGGATTACCAACCATCCGAAAGTTGGACACCCGTGCGGCTCTTAAAATCGATGATAATGTATAATCCAATGCATCTATATCTTTACTCCAAGGACGGTAAACATTAACGATATAGATCACAATTGTGTTTTCTTTTGCAAAAAAAGGGGCATAAGATCCAATAAGCCTGGCGCCTGCCTCATTTCCTCCAATGTCCAACACAGTAAAGCAATTGTCGTCGTTTAGAGCAGCCTGCACCCCTCCAACCTGTGTTGGCGTATCAAAAAGTTGTGGTTCCGAGTGGCAAACAACCCCAGCCGCTGTCAAAAAACGAAAAATGTCGCGTGCCCGGAACAGGGGCTTAGTTTGATCCAGATCGAAGTAATGAACTGTCTTCCCTTGCGAATCTTGTAGCATCAGGGCGATGTTAATTGCAATTTCACTTTTCCCGCAACCTGATTCGCCAATTAAAACAAAGTTGCTTCCTTTACCGGCCCAATCAACAAAAGAGAAAATAGATTTTCACTCCCTCACATTATTCTGAACATTTTGTTCAAAACCTACCTGCTTCATTTTTTAGGGCTGCTGCAAAATGTAAAAAAGCACATAACAAACGCAGCAGCCCTAAATGTTCATACTATTCGACGCTAAGTACTTGGAATCTAGAAAATACGAACCGGAATATCCGCAGGTGCATTCAGTAAGCTCTCGATTTCATCGTCGAGCTGTAAAAGAGTCAGAGAAAAACCGGCCATATCAAGAGAGGTACAATAATTACCAACATAATTCTTAACGATTTCGAATCCTGCTTTGTCGCATAGCAGAGCCGCCTCTCTATATGCAATATAGAGTTCACTAATCGGCGTTCCACCCATGCCATTGATCATGAGCGCAACTCTGTCTTTTGCTTTAAACGGAATATCTTCTGAAACCGCTTTAAACATTTCTCCAACGATTTCATGCACATTCTTCATCGTATCTCTTCTTCGTCCCGGCTCGCCGTGGATTCCAACACCCATTTCAATCTCGTTATCGCCGATTTCGAAAATCGGTTTCCCCTTTGCCGGAGGAACGCATGAGGTCAGCGCCATACCCATAGTACGAACCCTGTTATTGACTTTATTTCCGAGTGCGACTAATTCTTCGAGCGATGCGCCTTGCTCGGAGGCTGCCCCGCAGCACTTAATCACGAAAAAATTGCCGGCAACACCTCTGCGACCCACAGTATACAAGCTGTTCTGCACGGACACATCATCATTTACAATAACAGTTCCGATCTTAATTCCTTCTGATTCAGCCAGTTCGCGTCCCATATCCCAAGACATACGATCACCTTGGTAGTTATTTATGATATGCAGTACGCCAGCATCGGTCGCAATCCGTTTCGTGCACTGATATACGTAGTCCATTGGAGGAGCTGCAAAAACGTTTCCCGGGCACGAAGCATCTAGCATGCCTTTCCCCACGCACATAATATGTGCTGGTTCATGTCCAGAGCCCGATCCTTGCATAATGGCAACCTTTGTAGATGGAATCTCTTTGCGATACAACGTGTTGATCTGCGGAATCCATTCCAGTTTGTCTTTGTTTGCTAAGTAGATGCCTTCGATCATTTCCTTAACAAAGTCTTCAGCATTGTTCATCAATTTTTTCATAATAATTACCTCCAAACGTTTATTTAAGTGCTACAGCAACTGCCACTGCCATGTCTCCTATTGCCACAATGCCTGGATCATAGGTGCCAATGCTGCGATCGCCAGTAAATGATTGTCGCCCGCGTTTTGCCAACCACTGCTTCGTGGTCTCACGTGTGCGATATGCTGCATCTGCAGCTTTCTCGATTGCCTCAATAAGCAGCTCATTCGTACCAACGGAACTCTCGAGCGATATTACGATTGCATTCAACGCGTCCAGCAACGTCTTATCGCCAAGATTTGCCCCGCCGCGCTTCATGATGCCGTCAATTGCGCTTTTCAACCCATCAATCATTTCGCTTAGTTCCAGATCAGTCTTATCTTTGAAACTAATGCCGGTTCGCATAAATAACGTCCCCCACACCGGACCAGAGCATCCGCCGGTGCTGTTGGAGATGGTACTTGCCACACTGAGTAAAAAGCTTCCAATGGAACTCATATCAAAAGTTTCCCATTTTGACAGAACGGTTCTGAATCCAGTAGCTAAAGAAACACCAAAATCAGCATCTCCCATAACACCATCAAGCTCAGAAAAATACTCTTCATTTTCCAAAGCAACCTTTGCCATTGTTCTCACGATAGTTTGCACTTGAGCCAAAGCCAATTTTTCCATAATACTGCTCCTTAAATTTGTGTATTTTGAGAATGGATTAAAATAGGATGCGAAGATAGTACTTGGTTCATTCAAGTTTGTACTTGTTCATACATTTGATTATAATAATATTCCCTATTAATTGCAAGCATAAGTTTGTATTCAATTTATATGTATGATTGCAAGACAAACCAGACTATTTAATCAGTAATCGTATCAAAAAAATGCTCGAACATCTTCAGTAGAGTCTCTCGAATGAAACAGACTACTCGTTTTTCGCCCCTCGCATGCATAATCTGATATGCCTATGACAATATCTGAGGGAATCCGCATAATTGTATGATCAGAAAATCTGCGTGCATAATTATAGCTTTTGAATGGTTGAAATTGCCCACACCGCTCTGCAGTTTACTTGCCTGCTAATGTCTTATTCGATAGGCCATGTATGCCAAACCAATGCCCCTTTTCACAAATTGTTAGGCCAGTCGATGTGAGAACCCGCACACAATTCTGAATTCAACAACTTGCCAAATTGATTATCCCCAACAAATTACTGGTGTTAAGTATAATGCAAACAATAGATCAACATAATTATATTAGTCTTTTCTTGTATTTACAGTGAATACAAATTGCAGTATAATATATGTATACATATATAAACGTTAGGTGATATTATGCTTGATCGATCAAAAACAATGCCTCTGCATCAGCAACTTGAAGAGTTGATTCGCAACAAACTGGCAAACAGAGAATGGCCGTCTCAACAAATGATACCTTCTGAAAACGAACTGTGTGACGAGTATGGCGTCAGCCGTGGCACGGTTAGAAATGTTATCTCAAAATTGGTTTACGAAGGGCTCTTTGAGAGAGTGCCCGGTAAGGGTACTTTTGTAAAAGAAACAAAGATTGAATTACCGTCATCACGTTCTGGTATTCGTGGCCAATTGGAAATCAATGGCAATGATGTAGAAACAAAGTTGGTTTCTCTTGAGCGCAGCATGGTAAATCATACGATCTCTAAGCGCTTTTTCTGTAGTGCAGATGATGAGTTCTTTATCATTGTTCGTAAACGCAGCTTGCGAGGCATTCCGTTGCAGTATGGTGTGTCTTATTTTCCTTGTCACTTAGTCCCTGATTTGGACAAGCACTTCCACGAGGACTTGAGCCTGCGACATTTTCTTCAAGATCGTTACGCTCTGCAACCAATTCGCACTGAAGAAACACTGGAATCCGTTCCCGCCGGCAAGGATTGTGCTGAAATGCTAGCCGTGAAAGTAGGATTTCCGTTGTTATTGCTCGAAGAAACGGTCTATGATAAAGACGATGTTCCTTTTGAACATTCTTTGATTACTTTCCGGGGAGATCGTATTCGTATTCGAATTTCATTATAACAATACGAACCAAAACTAGCAGAGTTCGTTACTCGTTATGGAAAATCTGCTGTGCGATGTTCACCGGGAAGTTTAGTAGCTGTTTATATTCCGAATTGAGCCTTAGCAAACTAATCGAAAATCCACTTTCATCCTGCGATGAGTAGAATCCGCCAATATAAGTTTTATAGATCCGGATGTTGTGTTTTTTTAAACCATCTATCGCATAATGTCCAACAGCGTATAAGTCGAGGAAGGAATTGCCCCCCAAGTTATTCACAAGGAGTGCCACTTCTTCTTCTTCAAGATATGGTAAATCCTCAACTGTGTTTAGCACCATTTTATTAACCAAGTCCATTAGCTCAGTTCTTTTGGTTTTATAATCCTGACCGAAGTTGTTGGTTATTGCCACATCATCGTAGGAAGCAATCAAATCGTTTTTATCATTTCCCAATGAATTTGATTGATCAATCGATGTGATTGTCCGTGTTGATTCAATAACCAAGTTTGCATATTGCGCGATTCTTGAAAGCGATTCGTTTTTCTCTGCGTAGGCTCCAATTATTTTGTAGATCAGAATTATCCCCGCAGAGCTTTTGCGACAATCCTTAAAGTATGATTTTTTTGCTGATATATAGTCATCCACTATAACACTTAATACATCTATCCCTGCACTTTTTGCCATTTCACTGGCCAGTGCAAATTGATTTCTTTCATTTTCATCATTTCGAATGATGAATAATACTCCTGCGCCAGTGTTGACGCTCTTTGCTGCTTCCCAAATATTATTCGCTGTTGGAGCTTTCGTTAGGGTCCCAAAACACACTGCATCTAGCATACCTTTTCCGACCAGCAGGGCAGGGTTCGGCCCGTATCCTCCCCATGCAGCTACAACTATCCCCACCGCGTGCTCGTCTTTTCTAGACAATCTACGTACTGTTCTCGTAGCCTTATCAAGAATCAAAATATCTGAATGACAAGCACAGATTGCACTGAGCAAATCGTCAATTTGCTGATCACTCTCATGTGTTACGTAATCCACCGAAATCCTCCCATCAATGGCATTCCCTCGCCGGATCGAATTTAAAAATATTGCTTAACGTACCAATGCCTTCTATTTCGATCTTGACGGTGTCATCCGGAGATACCACTCTCGCGCCCTTGGGCGTCCCGGTTGCGATAATGTCACCCGGCAATAATGTCATTATTTTGGAAATATAACTTACGATCCAATTGGGTTTAAAAATGAGATCTTTTGTGTTCCCATCTTGCGCTAGCTTTCGATTTACCCATGTGCGAATCCTCAAGTTGTTAGGGTCTAAATCTGTTTCAATGTATGGCCCTATTGGTGCAAAGGTATCACACGCTTTGAGTCGAACGGAATTGCCCTCTTTTATCTCACCCATTTTTTCCATGTCAGTAACATCATTTGTTACTGTGTAGCCAAGAATATACTCCCCTGCTTGATCCTCTTCAATTCTAAAACATTTTTTCTTGATTACTATCGCTAGCTCTCCCTCGAAAGCTAGATCCACAGGCTCATCTCCCGCAGGGTACACTACAGCTTCTTCATTCCCAATGATTGCTGTCGAAGGTTTTAAGAACAAAACAGGAGTTTGAGGCGTTGCCACGCACATCGCTCTGATAGAGTCCAAATAATTTAAACCAACTCCTACATATTTTGATGGTTCACAAGGAGCCAGTAAAGAAACATCCTTTTCTTTATAAGCGGCTCCTGTGACCACAGGCATAATAGAATTCCAATTGCAATCAAAAGGTGTGCCTTCGATCGCATATATCGTCTTGTTTTGCTTAATTCCATACTGAATTACATCGTCGATCATAAAACGGACAATTTTCATGAGATCTCCTATTCAATCAAGCTGTATTGTGTTTTTGAATCATTGCTGTGTAAACACCACTAGCAATATTTCTTTTTTATATTTCAGCCTAATTCTCTAGTGTCACTCACTTTCTTTGTTTTCCGTTTGTCCCAGTGCATACCACTAGCTTTTGCTTTAAAGTATCCTTCAAACCCCATGGCAACGATTATCAAAGCACCTACAATCATGGTTTGATAAAGAGATGGCACCCCCGCCATTCTCATGCAGTTATTAAGCAGGGCAACAAAAATCGAACCGTAAACTGCACCTGCTATAGACCCAATCCCTTCGCCCATTGATGCGCCACCTAGCACACATCCTAGCAGCACATCCGTTTCGTAGAGCATTCCAGCAGATGCACTTGCTTGTTGGTTCATAGCTGCAAGCAAAACGCCTGCAATAGCTGCTGCTCCTCCCGAGATTGAAAAGGCGAAGATTTCAACTGGAACCGCGCGAATTCCACATAATTTGGCTGTTCTGCGATTTCCACCAACCATAAAACACTTCCGCCCAAACACCGTATGATGCATTATGAAGTACGTTAATATAGCAATGGCGACAAAAATGTAAACTTGAACCGGAAATCCCAAAATCCGACCGTTTCCAATGGCGCAAAATACAGCAGGAGTGGTACAAACAATACGGCTTTTTAATCCAATTTGGGCAACCCCGAATAGCACATACTGTACAGACAAGCTTGTTAAGAATGCTGGAATTCCAAAGAGTGAAATGATTGCGCCCATTGCAGCCCCGATCAAACAACCAACTGCAATTGCAAGCAGAAACCCAATAAAGAAGCTATCACTTGTGTTCCCATGTGCTACGATGTATTTCACGCAAACCATCGCTCCAACAGCCATAGTCCCACTGATTGATAAGTCAGGACCCGAGACCAGCATTGGAAACATCATGCCGCATGCCATAATGCCATATAACGACGCGCTCATTAATATGCTCGACAGGTTACTAATCGTATAAAACGATTTAAACGATGTAGCCGCCATAAGCACTAAAATGGCCAACAAGATAAACGCCTTTGCGTATTTATATATATTCTTCTGCATTCTAATCACCTCAAGCTTTCAGACCGCTGGCAATCATCGCTATCGACTGTCGATCCGGCATACACGTGTTAAATTCGCCAACGATTCTTCCTTTGCGCATAATCAATATCCTTGTTGAAATCCGCGTCAGTTCTTCGTTATCTGATGAAACAAGGATGATCGCTGCGCCATTCTTTGCCATATCTTCAATTATTTTATATATCTCCGCCTTTGCCCCAATGTCAACGCCGACTGTAGGTTCATCAATCAGCAGGAGCTTGCAATTATGAATCAACCATTTGCCAACAACGATCTTCTGTTGATTCCCGCCAGAAAAATTCATAACCTTGTATTTTGGATTTTCCGGACGCAGGTTGACAGCTTGTATCATCCTGTTTGCCTTATTACGCTCGCGTTTATGAGAAATGATCCCGCAAGTGCTTACGGAGGAAAAATCAATCATCTCGACGTTTTGTTCGACTGAGAGTTGTGGTATAAACCCCTCTCCACGGCGGTCCTCAGAAATGAAGCCTATTCCATGTCGAATGTTTTTCTGTATGTTTTTTGATATCGGTTTCCCCAGATAAAGTATTTCACCCGAATGATACTGATCGCTACCGAAGATGCTGCGTAGTAGTTCTGTGCGACCCGCACCAACCAGGCCTCCAATTCCTAAAATCTCCCCTTCATGAACCTGAATATTAATATCGCTGAATGCTCCGCGGCGATAAAGATGCTTAACTTCCAGAACAGCTTTTGATTCTAGCGATTTCAATTCTTCACATCGGGAATCAACCAGACTCCTCCCTACCATCGCCTGAATAACCTTGTCTGCTTGAATGCCATTAGCACTTGCCCTGTCAAAAACCCCAGTCACTCTACCATCTCTCAGTACAGTAATGCGATCTGACAACTTGTACACTTCATCAAGCCTATGCGATATATACAAGATACTTACGCCTTTACTTTTCAAAGAGTAAATGATTTTAAAGAGCGCTTCCGATTCTTTGTAGCTTAACGAAGCAGTAGGCTCATCCATAATTATGAGGGATGCCTCAGTGCTGAGTGCTTTTAAAATTTCAACCACTTGACGCCCTGCTGTGCTTAACTCACTCACAGAAGCAACCGCACTGATACCAAGCTCGTACTTGTCAATGAGTCCCTGAACCATCTGGTTCATCTGCTTTTGTTTGAGAAATCCGAATTTCGTCAGTTCTCGCCCAGCCATAATATTCTGCGCGACCGTGAGATTCGGCATTACGCTAAGTTCTTGATAAACTACGGCAATTCCGTTGGCAACCGAGTCTTGGCGAGAATAAATATTAACAGGTTTTCCATTGATATATATGCTCCCGCCGTCCTTGGGATAGATACCTGATATGATTTTTATTAAAGTTGACTTGCCTGCTCCATTTTCACCGCAAATCGAATGAACTTCACCCGCGCGAATATCAAAATCGACATCATCCAGCACGCGATTCCCTGAAAATTCTTTCATGATGTTGTTGCATTTTAAGAAAATCTCACTGTGATCAGCCATTTTGAGTACCCTCCAGCAACATTTGTTCTTGCTCCAGTTTATAACCAATTTGATTTCTATGCTTTCGAATCATTGTTACAATACTATCAACAATTAACATGATGACTAAAGCAGCCCCTTGTATTATTTGTTGATACGAGCTGGAGAGGCCCAATTTGTATATGCCATTGTAGACTAAGTATAGAAAAAATGCTCCAAATAGCGCTCCTAGTGGGCTCGCTTTCCCGGCGGCTTCAGAGGCTCCCATCGCAGAAGCGCCCCCGACAACTAACGCTGAAATCGCATCGAATTCTAACCCCGTTCCTAGAGTTGTTGTTGCCGCTTGAGTCCTCGCCATTAAAAATATTGCACAAATCGCAGTGAATCCTCCGCAAGCCATAAACGAATATCGCTGAACAGCTGCGACCTTGATTCCCGTTAGCTTTGCAGCACGCATATTTGAACCCATAGCATAGATGTTGATGCCAACCTTTGTTTTCGTGAAAACAATTTGGCAAATGAGAACGCAAGCAATAGCGACAAGAATGCTATAGTATAATTTAAAATGACCGATACTGATAGACTTATTCAATGTTCTTATGAATTCATTCGTAAATTGAACCGTATACGCAGAACCGTTTTCGTAGCGATAGCTAATAACCCATACAAGGCCGCGATATACGCTTTGCATCGCTAAAGTTCCGATAAACGGATTTAAGTCAAACTTATGAAGCACAGTGCTGTTCAGCAAACCGCAAAGTACTCCGAGAACAATCATCATTAGAAGGATGACGCCGATTGGAAGCCCAAGATCCATCATTCTAGATGCAAACATGCATAAAAAAGCAGCGATCGCACCTACTGATAGGTCGATATAACCTGCTGCCATAACAAAGCACATACCACAACTTATGAGTAGTGGACCCGCCATCTCCCTCAATATCGCCGACAAATTTCCGATTGTTGCAAAAGAGTCCGTTTTAAGTGTAAAGAAAGCAAAGGCAAAAACCGATAAGAAAATGGGAATAAACAATTTTCTTGTACTAATAGAGATATTCAGCTTCATATAAAATGTCCTCTATTCTATTGGTGACAATAGAGATTATTATGCAATAATTTTGACAATGCCGTTCAGACTTTAGGGAGGAAGTATTGCTTCCTCCCTAAAATATAGATCCGTTTTTCTGATAAACGATTTATATGCTCTTTACCATCTCATGTCTGCTGTGATGTCAGCAACATTATCAGCAGTAACAATCGTTCCTGCCAGCATAATGGAGGGGGCATAACCGTCGATTTGCTGATTCTGGTCAATCGTACTCATGATGCAATAGAGAGCAGTCTGAGCAGCGTCGTGACCCATACTGGTCGGGTTGTTAAACAGGGTACCTGTCATCAGCCCGGATTCAACATAGTCCAAAGCCTGAGATTCACCGTCTGATCCCCAAACCGCAATCCCCGTTCTGCCTGCCGACTGAATTGCGAGCGCAGCGCCTTCGGCCATAGAATCGTTGGAGCACCATGCGAGGTCGATCTTATCATATTTCGTAAGGAAGTCGCGCATGATCTCGTTTCCACTTTCTGCCGTGAACCCGCCCGCTTGCTCTTCCAGAATCGTAATTCCCTCGTAGCTTTTCAGTGCATCCTGGAAACCAATCCAAGGACAGTCGCCAACCATCTGCGTTACTTCAGGCGGAACTCCAATAATAACCACGTTTCCTTTTCCGCCAAGCTTTTCAGCTGCAACCAAACCTTCCGCATAACCGTTTGTGTAGCCGCCAAATCCAAAGCGCGCTGCATGCTGGCACTGCGGGGAAATGTTCAGTGAAATAACCTGCATCCCAATATCTTCGCATTCAAGAATGGAAGGAACAATGCCAGAAGATTCCACGCACTGAATGATCACCGCATCATAACCCTGTGTAACAAGATCAGACAAGATCGAAATTTGCGCTGCACTGTCCCCGTTGGGGTCAAAAACATTGAATTCAAACGTGCCATAGATTTTGTTCAAGGGCTCAAGAACGCTTCGAATTCCCTTTTCCCAAGCTTGTGCATTAGCTGAGGATCCAGTATGCGGAACATATGCGATCTTTACCTTGTCGCCGTCGAAAGGATTTTTTGCAACATGGGCACTGCTAGAAACTGCCGCAGTCTCCGTTGTTGCTGTCGTTGTCTCCGTTGTTGCTGCCGCAGCTTTTTCGCTACATCCTGCAAACATAGAAAAGACCATAACAAGAGCCAAGATGATAACAATGGACTTCTTCATTCTTTTGCCTCCCCGATAATATTATATGTAAATATCCGCAAGTACACAAACGGATCATTTACCAAAGATATTGCACAAATTTCTGCTATTTCGTTTGTGCATAGAATTCACTGAAAAAGTGAATCGTTTCTTCACCAATCAAACTTTCCTGAATATAGTAGTATGCATCATCAGGACTTTTTATTTTGTCTGAGTGGAGATGAGCCATCAAATCTTCGTAGGATTCCCAGTCTTCAATACACCTGAAGTGCGTAGTAGATTCCAAATCCTGATACATGCCGGCACTTAAACAACCTTTTTCGTTCAATGTGTTTGCGGTTGATTGAACTAAAATTTCTTTGAACTTTTGTATTGCGTCCTCTTGCAATTGAAATTCAACGATCACCCTACATTTCGGCATATGCATCATTTCTCTTTCTCAATTAGAATTGCACGGGCGGGGCATCCACTGACGTCTCTCAGTTTAATCGGTAATACAGCAAGGATATATTCTCCAGGATTCACTTCTGACAAATTAATCGATTCAAGTATAAGGCAATCATGGTTGAACATCATTTCGTGGATTGTAGCCAGTTGGTTTTCATTGTCTTCGGCATCACGTTCGCCATGGGGAGCGTCAAACCCGATTAATGTAACGTTTTTGTCAATTAGATACTGCAAAGCTTCCGGTTCAAGGCAGACATGTGAACCACGAAACGGTAGCGTTTTGCTTTTCCCCGAGCGAGAATTCTCGGTCTTAAGTAATACTGCGCACCCAGATGTATAATCTATATTCTCCAGGTCTGCAACCTTGACTGAATCTGTGTCAAAGCTTTCTACAACTACTGCAGGAATAATGAACCGCTCAAGAGGGTATTCATGAACTTTCTTCTTATTTGGAATCAAGTGGTAGGGAGCATCAACATGTGTCCCGTAATGACCATTTAATTCGATATGAAGACCATTGAAAAGCTCTTTACCAATAGGTATAATCGGAACCGTTTTTGTATAATTATCTTTATCCTCTTGGATAAAAATACTGATATCATAGAATTTGAAGTTGTTCAAAGTAAATTCTCCTGCAATGTTATTTCATATTTTGGGATTTGCTTTCGAATAGTAACTGCAGCAAGCGAATAAATGCTGGAAAAGAAGGACGCTCTCTGTGTTTGGATCATAGCAAATATGTTTATACCTGTCAAGACATTATTTTGAGAAATCACGGCATATCTCTTTCTAAAACGTGCGGAAATTTCGATATCTTCGCAACTTTCTTTGATATTGGAAGAAAATCGCACTCGTATATAGCATTTTACGAAGTTTCCCTTGACAAATTATAGACAGGTACATACAATCAAACCAGAGTTCAATTCATACAATTCTATATTTTCTATGGAGGTGTTCATTTTGAGCGATACTAAGAAAATGATGCGAGCCGGCTATTGGGACGGACCGTATTCAATGACCGTAATGGATGTTCCCCAACCTGAAGTCGGACCTGATCAAGTAAAAGTCAAAGTTGCGTATTGTGGGATATGCGAGAATGATGTATGGATTTCTTCCGGGAAACTGCGCGAAGTTCAACCTCCGAGCATTCTTGGTCACGAGTTTTCTGGAATCATAGTAGAAATCGGTGCGGATGTTAAAAAATTAAAACTCGGTGACCGAGTTGCGTGTAATATGCAAGTGTTTTGCGGTGCATGCTGGGCTTGCCATAATGGGTATGAACATTTTTGCAGCAATATCACAATGGCAACTGGTGCATTTGCTCAATATTCGGTCGTTTCAGAAAAGGCATGTGAACATGTACCGGATGATATGTCTCTCTTGCATGCCTCATTCCTAGAATTGGTCAGTGCAGCCATCCATGCAGTTGAAAATGCAGAAGTATTGATGGGGCGCAGTTTGGCTGTGATCGGCAGTGGCTCTAAAGCACAGCTAGAAATGCTGCTTGGACATCAAAAAGGTGCCTATCCTGTGATTTCTATTTCCTCTTCTGCTCTAGATCGATCCACCGCTCTTGAATTGGGTGCTGACTACGCAATTGATCCATCAGCGGAAGATGTTCATGCGGCGGTAATGCGGATTACCAAAAATCACGGCGTGGATCGCGTAATTGAGTCTTCCGGTATCCCCGAAAACTGTTCCGTTGCTTGTGAAATCGCAGCTGTTTGCGCTACGGTTGATTTTGCTGCAAATTATATGCCAGGATCAAGATGCTCTCTTGATCTCGAGATGCTTCGATATGGCAAGCAATTACGTATTCATACAAGTATACAATCGCCCTATTTATTTGAACGAGCCATGTCATATCTACCAAGAGTAAACATTGAAAAGCTCATCACAGCTATCCGTCCGCTTGATGAATTAAACGACGCTTTCCTCCAGCAGAGAGATCATCCGGAATTCAAAATAGTGATTAAGCCTTGGAAAGAAGATCTGGAATAACCAAATTGAAAACTAGAAAAGAAAAATTCAAATATTGCGAGGGTTAATATGAACCAAAAAATCAATGATATTAATGAATTAAACATCGTGGCAAAGGAAGTCAGAAAGAGGATATTGAAAACCGCCCCACTGGGATTCGGTGCGCATGTACCCTCAGCTCTCTCCTCAGCAGATTTGGTCACAGCTTTGTATTTTCACACGATGAATTATGATCCATCGAATACCAAGTGGGCTGAACGAGATCGATTCATCCTTTCTGCAGGGCATAAATGTCTTGTTCAGTATGCAGCGCTAAATTTACTAGGGATCATTAGTGATGAAGAGTTGCTCACCTGGGAGTCTTTCAAAAGCAATTTAGCCGGCCATCCTTGCTATGGCAAGTGTCCAGGCGTTGAAGCGTCCACCGGTTCCCTGGGACATGGATTCGCAATTTCAAATGGCATCGCTTTAGCAGCGAAGATCGATGGCTTAAGCAGCCGTGTTTTTACAATTCTTGGAGATGGCGAACTGGCTGAAGGCTCGAACTGGGAGGCAGCTATGTTTGCATCAAAGTATAAGCTGGATAACCTCGTCGCTATTGCAGATTGCAATAATATGAGTACTGTCTATCCCCTCTCTGATTCCATGCCTCTGCTTGATTTGAAAGCGAAATTTGAATCCTTTGGTTTCGCAGTTCGGGAAATCAACGGTAATTGCATGGATGAAGTAGTTGCAGCTCTTGATGCGGTGCCTTTTGTAAAAGGCAAACCCAGTGCGATTGTAGCAAATTGTACAAAGGGTTGCAGCGTATCCTCGATTTGTAATAAGCCTCAATATCATGCAGCAATGTGGAATGCTGAAATGGTTCAAAATGCACTTTGTGAACTAGAAGATTATTGCTCTGCTCGTCTTGGCAAGAATATGTGAGGATCATATGGAACGTAAATCGGAAAACATGCAAAAAGCTATCATCGAAGAACTGAATGTGATAATGGACGAAAATGAAAACGTTGTAATAGTCAACGCCGATCTTGGTCTTCTCTTTAAAGATGGGGTGGACGCGAGTCATCATCCTGAACGTGTTTTTGATTGCGGCATCGCAGAGCCCAGCATGATTGGTACTGCTGCTGGCCTTGCTTTGTCTGGAAAAATCCCCTATACCACTACGATTGCAGAGATGGCTGTAACGCGCGTCATTGAGAATATCCGCATAGATGCTGCTTATCAGCATCTTAACATGACTATGTTTGGGCAAGGACGAGGGGTCGCGTATGCAGTTGGCGGTAGCACCCATACCATGACAGAGGATATCTCCATGCTCCGAGCAATCCCTGGTTTAACAATTATTTTCCCCGCTGATGCTTATGAAGCACGGAAAGTTATAAAAGCTTCCGTTTCATACCCGGGTCCAAAGTATGTTTCCTTTGCTCGCGGAGTGATAGAGGCTGTAAACCCCGGAATGGATTATGATTTTAAAATTGGGCAGGCCAACATACTTCGTCAGGGAACGGATATCACAATAATTTCCTGCGGGGATATGGTACTAAACTCTCTCAAAGCGGCACAAAGATTGCTTGATCTCGGAATCGATTGTCGAGTAATCAATATGCACACAATCAAACCACTCGATAGAAAAGCCATTTTTGAAGCAGCAAGAGATACCTCTGCAATTGTAACAGTTGAGACACATAATAAAATCGGAGGATTGGGAGCTGCGGTTGCACAAGTCATTGTTGAGGATCATCCCGGGACACCCATGAAGTTTTTGGGCATTGAGGATGAATTTGTTCCTATCGGTGATGAAGCTGAAATCCATAAGCATTATGGTTTGGATGTTGAAGGCATTGTTAAGCAGGTGTCTGAATTTTGGAATAAATTGAAAAAGCAGGTGTGATTATGCCGAGTGATACTGATCAAAAAATGCAAGACCTTGCCAAGCAAGAACAGGACTTAAGCTTCACAAAATTTTGCACCTTTGATGCGATCGCAATAGGAATGAAAATGGTCGAAAGGGCAAAATCGGAAGGAACAAATATCACTGTTCAGATTTCGATGAATCATAAGACATTATTCCATATTAGCATGGATGGGTGTTCGCCCGATGTTGGTATCTGGGTACGGCGCAAAGAAAATATGGTTTATCGTTTTCATCAAAGCAGCTTTTTAACGGTTAAGTCGTGTGAAAACATGGGGGCGTCGATATTCGATTTCTTCGCATTGGATAAAAATGATTTTGTTGCGGCTCCAGGTGGTTTTCCAATAAAGATCAAGGGAGTTGGCTGTGTTGGCGCCATTTGCTGTGGCGGGATGATGCCTCTCGATGATCATCAGTATATTATTCAAGCCATCACGGATCACCTTGGCAATTGATGTTTTTCTCTAAACTGCTATCTGGTTATGCAGCAATAAATTTCGGTTCGCCGTCAATAGTTGGGGTGGAGCGGAAGACTAATAGAAACAAAGGGAGCTGGGAGCGAAAGCGAACAGCTCCCTTAAACATTGGTTGTGCGGAGAATACGAATGCGAAAATTGCAGAAATTGCGTTAGCCAACTGCTGCTTTCCTCTCGGGGGAGAGATCACGCATATGTGCATGCAAGAGCTTTCTGATGCGCTTGAAGCATTTGTGCTGCTCTGTCCACAGCTTCATTTGCACCATCCACGCTGGGAGCATCAAGCCGGACAAAGAAAAAAGCGCCGGGAAAATTGATGGCGCTGTGGCGATAATGATTGCACTGGATCGGGCATTGCGGAACGGCGGTGGAAAGAACGACAGTATTTATAACGGCTGGGGTCTATTGTTGATATATCCCTCGCAATCAGGGGCGTTCCGAACCAATGTGCGTTTTTTTGATCAAAGTGCGAGTTCTCCATATCCGCACCTCGTTGGAACATCATAAACTTTGGTTATGAGAATCCGACGAAGCCAACATTAGAATTCGATGAAAACCATCCGTTCATAATTTCTTAAGCAATTCTCATGCAATCGTAATGCTTGTTTCGTTTTTAGCATTTATAATAAACTTAGAGATATAGTTACCTCAAGCTTATGCTCACTTCGCGCCAGAGGAGGATGATCGATGAATATACTGTTGGTTGAGGACGAGGTTGAAATCGTCCGTTTTCTGACGCTCGAACTCCAGCACGAAGGGTATTTCGTTAGCAGTTGCATGGATGGACGGATCGGGTTGGAGAAAGCCATGACCGGTGACTTTGATTTGGTACTGCTAGACGTCATGTTGCCGGAACTGAACGGGTTGGAAGTCCTGCGGAGGCTGAGGAAGGAAAGCGCTGTTCCGGTGATCCTTGTTACCGCGCGTGACGCGGTCATGGAGAAAGTCAACGGTCTGGATATGGGCGCAAACGATTATATTACTAAGCCGTTTCATATTGAAGAGTTACTCGCGCGTATCCGCATGGTTCTGCGAACTGCCGAGTCTGCCTCGCCGTCCTCCCCGGAAGGAACACTGTCCGTCGGCGACCTTATACTCACCGCCTCGTCCCGTCAGGTTATGCGCGCCGGCGAAATCATCGATTTGACGAAAACGCAGTATGATTTGCTCGAATACCTGCTGCGGAATCGAGATATCGTGCTCACACGCGATCTGATTCTCAGTCATGTCTGGGGATATGAATATGCGGGCAACAGCAATGTGGTGGACGTGTATGTGCGCTATTTGCGCAACCGAATTCACGACTCGGATGAGAACAAAATCATAGAAACGGTACGAGGAATTGGATATGTTTTACGGGATAAAACGCGCAAAGAGTAAGCTTTCTGATCGGCTGACGGGGGTTTATACCCTGCTTTTCAGCATTATTCTGCTGCTGCTTTCGCTCGGTGTGTTTTTCGCAGCGTTCCAATTCCTGATACAAAGGCAATTGAGCAACCTCGTCATCACGGTGGATTTGATGGGTGATAACCTGATTGAAGAAGCAGAAGAAAACGAGGACCTTTCCAGCCCCGAGATTTTTGAAGAGATAATTCGTGATCCAAACCTTACCGCTTTTATTTATAATCCCTCTGGCACCATGGTCAACCGCTTGCTGAATTTCCCTGTAAACGAGAAAGAACTCCCAGCGTCAGCCCCGGAACCCATTCTTATTTTCCAATCGGGGCATATGATGCTTTGTGTGTCCAAAGCAATTCAGGAGCATGAGTCGGTGTATGGGACGCTCTATCTTGTGCAAAACCTTCAGAGTGAAACCGCATTCTTGCAATTGCTTGGAGTCCTTCTCCTCGGTGCCAATCTAATCGGTGCGATAGCAGCACTTTGGGTTGGAAATTACACAAGCCGAAAAATGCTCTCGCCGATCAAACACATGATTGAAGCTACAAATCAAATCACCGGAAGCAACTTGAATGCGCGCCTTCATGTGCCCGAGCCAGATGACGAGCTGAAGAGTCTGGCCCTTACCATCAACGATATGCTAGAGCGCGTCTCGGCAGCTTACCGACAACAAGGGCGTTTTGTCGCGGATGTTTCCCACGAGCTTCGCACGCCTCTTGCCGTCATGCAAGGCAATGTAGATTTGCTTTCGCGTTGGGGAAGCGAGGATCCGGCCGTTTTGCATGACAGCATTCGTGCTCTGCAAAAACAGACCGCTTATATGAATCAGCTGGTGGAAAACCTGCTGTTTCTTGCCCGATTCGACAACATGCAATCCAAGCTCAACCTTTCTGCGTTCTCCATTGGGGAACTGTTTGGAGAGCTTTTGGAAGAGCAGGCGCTGATCGACCCGAACCACAAGTATGAGGTGACCATTCCTTCCGCGAAGGATGCTCTTTGCGCGGATCGGACGATGATCAAGCAGTTGCTGCGCGCTTTGATCGACAACAGTGTCAAATATACACAATCGGGCGGCATCATCCACCTAAGCTTTGGATCAGATGGCGCGAACGCTGTATTGAGCGTTTCTGATGATGGAATCGGGATGGATGCCGAACACTGCGAGCACATTTTCGAGCGGTTTTACCGTGTCGATCCGGCTCGTACGCGTGCGACCGGCGGTATGGGGCTAGGGCTTTCCATTGTCGCTGCCATCGCTCAGGCGCACAACGCAACCGTTTCCGCAGAAAGCACACCGAGCGTCGGAACGACCGTATCCATTCTCTTTCCCAGATAATTGCGAACATAAGAATACAAGGCTCTCTGGTTGGAGAGCCTCAGTCTGTCAAAAAAGTCTCGAGATTGTTAAGGGCCGAAGCCCTTAACCCACCCGTTCCGGCTGCGCCGGTTGAACCGGCGAAGCGGATCGCCCCGCAGGAGCGTTTCCCCGTGCTCTTTGCCGCCTGGAGCAAGTTCCGTTTTTTCTCATTCATCTTGCCATATTGCTCAAGACAATGGATCACCCTATCGCAGGAGGCAAGACGCTCCAACGCGCGCTGACAGGTCTCCTGCCGGATTTGCAAAAATGGTTTTTCTACGATCACCTCGCTCGCCAGCACATTCGCAACAGGGTAATCGAGGTCGTTTTCATGCAAGAAAAGAAGCTGCAACGCGTTCCACTCGCACAGCGCTACTGTATCCCTGCCAGCGGCTTCGTTTGTCCGGAAATCGGGTTTGGATACGTTTAAGTGTCGATTTCTTCTCCTCCAAAGCGGACTGCACTTTGTGGGCACATCACTCCGGGATTACCCCTTCGCTTGATCCACGGCGGGCAGCACCTGCTCCTGAAAGAACTTTCGCGCTTCCTCCGCCGCAATCACGCTTTTCACGCCATTGAGCGCGACCGCTACTCCGGGTTTATGGCACTGCTTGGTGCAAAACTTTGCGGAGAATTCGATCTTTTCATGTAAATCGTTCGTTTCGATCAGGTGCTGAAACGTGGAGATCACGTTATATGCGCCTTTGAGATGGCAAGCGCTGCCGATACAGACCGAGAGTTCCGTCATGCGTTATGCCCTCCGTCCTTACCGTAATCTACATGCAGCAACTCGTGTACGCGCCCTTTGAGCACATCGCCATAGAGCGCCTGCACCAGTGAGTTTTCCTCCGAGCGCTTGATGCTGGAGACGCGATCTACGGTGTAGAGCCCCTCACCGCGCTCCGTCTTTGCGGCGGAGGAGCTATAAGGTTGCCCCGCGCCGCTGACGCACCCGCCCGGGCAAGCCATGACTTCGACAAAATCGTAGTGTGCCTCGCCGGAAACGATCTTCTGAATCAATGTCTCGGCGTTGGCGAGCCCGCTGACGATTGCAATGCGTACCTCGCGCTCGAGATACGGCACGCGTGCTTCCTTCACGCCCTTCATGCCGCGCACGCCGGTGAGTGCCGCGGTGTACAGCCCTCCGCGCGATTTATCGGACGCGAGCCTTCTAAGCACCGCTTCGGTTACGCCACCGGTCACACCGAAGATCACGCCCGCACCTGACGTTACACCAAAGGGCATATCGAGCGCCTCCGGCTCGAGGCCTTCAAACACAACACCGGATTCTTTGATCATGCGGATAAGTTCCTGTGTGGTAATCACAGCATCCACATTCGGCACACCTGCCACGCAGAACTCCTCCCGCGCGGCCTCAAACTTCTTCGCCGTGCAGGGCATGACCGCCACGTGGAACTGCCGCCTCGACGAGGTCTTCTCCTGCTCTTTGATCACGGCGGCAAACATCTGCATCGGAGATCGGCAGGTGGAAACATGCTGCATGAGCTCCGGATGTGATTTTTCGCAGAATTGCACCCACGCCGGGCAACAGGAGGTGAACAGCGGCAGGCTTGCGCCGCTCTCCAAATGCGAAAGCAGCTCCTCGCTCTCCTCCAGCACGGTCAGATCCGCTCCGGTGGAGGTGTCATACACCTCGTCAAAGCCCATGCGATGGAGCGCCGCGACAATCTTACCCATGCTGTTCTCGCCTTCACGCAAGCCCATCTCGCGGCCGAGCGCAACGCGTACCGCAGGCGCAATCTGCGCCGTGACCTTCACGCCGCGTTCGTCCAACGCACGCCAGACCCGGTTAGCGTTGTCTCGCACGACGATCGCACCCGTCGGGCAAACAGCCGCGCACTGCCCGCATCCCACGCAGGGAGATTGCGCAATCGGTATGCCAAACGCGGTGCTGATCTCCATTTTGGAACCGCGATGGGCAAAATCGATCGCGCCGACCGCTTGCACCTCGTTGCACATGCGCACACAGTCTCCGCAGAGGATGCACTTACTCGCGTCCCGCGCGATGCAGAGCGAGGAATCGTCTTTCTGCGGCTGCGGCGCGGTATTGGGAAAGCGAACGCCCTCGATATTAAAGCGCATCGCGAGGTCTTGCAGCTTGCATTTGCCGTTGTTACCGCAGGTTGTGCAGTCCCGACAGTGGTTGGCAAGCAGCAGCTCTAGAATATTCTTGCGATAACGACGGAGCCGCTCGGTGTTGGTCTTGATCACCATGCCCGCTTTCGGCGGCGTCGAGCAGGCGGCTTCCAACCCGCCGCGCTCGGTCTCCACCATGCACATACGGCATGCGCCATAGACGGAAAGCTCCGAATGGTAGCAAAACGTCGGCAGTTTGATGCCTGCTTTTCGGATGAGTTCCAGCAGATTCTTTTCGCCGTTGATCTCCACGGGGATGCCATCCACCGTCATAAATTCCCGTTGTTCCATGTGTTATCCCTCCAAAATTGCGTGAAATGCACAGGTTGCAATGCAGGACTCACACCGGATGCACTTGCTCAAATCGATGGAGAACGGCTGTTTGATCTGCCCTGTGATCGCGTTCACCGGGCACGCTTTGGCGCACTTGGAGCAGCCTTTGCAGAGTGCGGGGTCGATCCAGATACGCTTGAGCTTCTGGCATTCGCCCGCCGGACATCGCTTTTCGCGAATGTGCGCCTCATACTCCGCGCGGAAGCTTTTAATCGTGCTGACCACAGGCGATGCGGCGGATTTGCCAAGCCCGCAGAGCGCGGTCGACGTAATGGTATCGGCCAGCTCCAACAGCAGCTCGATATCGCCTTTTTCGCCTTTGCCTTCGACGATGCGCTCTAGAATCGCAAGCATGCGCTTGGTTCCTTCGCGGCACGGCACGCATTTTCCGCAGGATTCGTTCTGGGTAAAGTGCATAAAGAACCGCGCGACTTCCACCATGCAGGTGTCTTCGTCCATCACGACGAGCCCGCCTGAGCCGATCATCGCGCCCGCTTTTTTCAGCGAATCAAAATCCAACGGGAGATCGAGGTCTTCCGTGGTCAGGCAACCGCCGGAGGGGCCGCCGATCTGCACGGCTTTGAATTCCTTTCCACCGCGCACGCCACCGCCGATGTCGAAGATGACCTCTCTTAGTGTGGTGCCCATCGGCACCTCGATGAGACCCGTGTTGACGATGTTGCCTGTCAACGCAAACGCCTTCGTGCCGGGGCTGTTCTCCGGCCCGATAATCTTATACCAGTCCGCGCCGCGGGTGATGATCAGCGGCACATTGGCAAATGTTTCCACATTATTGAGCACGGTTGGTTTGTCAAACAGGCCGTGCTCCACTGTGCGCGGGGGCTTCACACGGGGCATGCCGCGCTTGCCCTCGATGGAGGCGGTCAGCGCACTACCCTCGCCGCAGACAAACGCGCCCGCACCGCGCGCGATGTGCAGCGTGAAGGAAAAGTCCGTGCCGAGAATGTGCTCGCCGAGCAAACCAAGCTCTTCCGCCTGCGCGATTGCGCGGCGAAGCCGCTTGACCGCAAGCGGATATTCTGCGCGGACATAGATATAACCCTCCTGCGCGCCGGTGGCGATTCCCGCGATCATCATGCCTTCCAGCATGCGGTGCGGGTCGCCTTCCATGACGCTTCTGTCCATAAACGCGCCGGGATCTCCTTCGTCGCCATTGCAGACGATGTATTTCACCGGCTCCGTCTGGCGGCGCACCTGTGCCCACTTGCGTCCGGCGGGGAATCCGCCGCCGCCGCGCCCGCGCAGATTGGATTTTGTGATCTCGTCGATCACGTCGTCCGGCGTGCGGTCAAACAGCGCGGTCTCAAACGCGACATACCCGCCAAAGCCAAGATATTCGCGGATGCTGGTTGCGTCGATCTGTCCGCAATGCTCCAGCACAAGCCGTGTCTGCTTGTGGTAAAACGGAATCTCATCCTGTTTCGGGTAAGCCGTGCCGTCTTTCTGAAACGCGAGGCGTTCAATCCGTTCGCCGCCTAGAATCGTGCGGTTCACGATCTCCTCGCAGTCCTCCAATTGGGTCTTGGTATAGAGCCAGCCCTGCGGTTCGATGCGCACCAGCGGCCCCATCTCGCAGAAACCGTGGCAGCCGCATTCCTTGAGGCCCACGCTCTCGCCATGCGGCTCGTGCGCCAACTCCACCGAAACGGGGATGTTCCTTTCTTCCATCAGGGTTTTCAGTCGATCAAAAATCCGCATCGACCCGCTGGAAACGCAGCCTGTGCCCGCGCAAACCAGCACCCGTCGGGTTTCGAGCTTGAGTGAACCTGCGCATTCTTTGCGCAGGGCGATGAGTTCGTCTCTGTTTGTTCGTTTGTTCATGCGTCCTCCCCTGCTCTCTCCGCCGCCAGTTGATCGCGCAGGGACGCGACGAGTTCGCTCGCCTTGTCCGGCGTCATGGCAGGATAGACCTGCTCGTTGACCGTGATGACGGGCGCCAACCCGCAGGCGCCGAGGCAGGAGACGGTCTCGACTGTAAATCCGCCATCCGGTGTTGTTTTTTTCTCGGCGGTGAGGCTAAGCTCCTTACGGAACCGTTCCAGAATCGGAATCGATTTACGGACGTGGCAGGCGGTTCCGTCGCAAACGCGAATGACGAACCTGCCCTTCTTCTCCAGCGAGAAGTTTTCGTAAAACGTTGCGACGGAATAAAGGCGTGCCTCGCTGACGCCGAGCGCACGCGATAGATACGGAAATACCTCGCGCGGCAGATAGTGGTAGTGCTCCTGCACATCCTGCAGGATGGCGATGATATTCGATTCCTTCTTTCCATAGAGGGCAAGGATGTCGTCCACCGCACTGTAGTCAAAAGATGGCTGCATGTATGTGTTGTTCCTCCAGCGTGTTGATAAACCTTGGTCCCCTGCCGCATCTTTCGTCCAGCGGATCAGGAAACGCTTAAAAATAGCTCGTTTTAATGCGTTTTCCCATCTTCGTCAGGCAGTCGGACAACTGCTCGACGAGCCGCATTTTGAGGTTGAAGTTGATCGGCAGCTCCGGGTTCTGGTGCGCGGGGTTGACCGCGCAGCCGACAAAGAAGTTGATGTCCGTCGCCTCCTCAAACAACAATCGCGCAATCCGGCTGGCTCCGTCGCGTCCCGTGCTCCAGCGCTCATATTCGCTGTTGTCGTCGAGGTAATTTTTTGCGTATCCCAGCACGCGGTTGATCGTGATCACACCCTCGGTCACAAGATCGACGCCGTCGATCACCGCTGTCGGCGGAATCTCCGGATCGGGAAAGTCGAGGTTTGCCACGAGCGGCTTTTGCAAATAGTTTGCCGCGATGTTGGATGTCGTTCCCCCGCAGATGATGTGTTTACCCGCTTTACCAAAGAAAAGAGACATCATCTTCTCGTTGTCGTCCCGGCTGCTCGGCGGCCCGCAGAGCAGATTCATCGGCACGCGCGGGCGAATGCGTACGGTACAGACCGTCGCGTCGTCGCCAGGCTTGCCGTCGTAGAGGCGGTTTGTCTCCTGTAAAAGAATCGTGGAGAGCGTTTTTGCAGTGAATCCCACATGCCAGAAAGTCTCCATATAGCGCGAGATGTCTTCTCTGCGCCAGCCGAAGTTATACACCCCGCCGACGCCCGCGTGCACCACGCCATCGCTCATCAAGATGAAGATGTCGTTTTCGCGCAGCGGGATATCCGAGCGATAGATGCGCTTTTCTCCGACCGTCTGCATGCTGGTCGCGAGCTCACAGCTCTTGCCGTCGCGCAAAAGAATGACCGCGGGATTGTCGTATTGAATGATCTCCGCGCGCTCGTTGTTGACGAGGCGGAGAATGGTAAAGGTCGAATACGCGATGCCCCGGCTACTGCAAACCGGCAGCGTCGCCGCGATAGTCTCCACGCAGTCCTCAAGGCGCAGTCCCGCCGCGAGCATGGTCGAGATGATCTTACTGGTCAGCGTGGAGAGAATACTCGCTTTTACTCCGCTGCCGAGGCCATCCGCGAGGACGATCACGGTCGAGTTTTCGTCCATCCCGGCGATTTCGATATGATCCCCGCAGAGTTGCTCACCCGTGTGGTTGAGGCTCATATAGCCGATGTCGGCGCAAAGGTGGTTGTGGATGATCATCGGCCGGGGCCTCCTTTCGAATCTATTTTTCGCAGATTATCGCGATTCGTCGCTGCTGATCGATTCCTTCAGTTTGGTGAGGGCAATCTTCGTCTCTGCGGTCGTCTCACCCAGCAGTGAGGCGATCTCCTGCACGATGCGCATCTGTTTCTCCACCACGCGGTCGGCAATCTCAACCGTTTGGCGACCAATCTCCTCTTTTTTGAGGCGTTCTTCTTCTTCCACCGTTACGTCGCGCAAAATCGCAATCAGTATATGTGTGGTTTTGTCATGCACCAACGAAAGCTCCAGATATTTCGAAAACTCCGCATAATACGCGCGCTGTTCCCTCACGACTCGGTCTTCCAGCGCGGACAAAAATGGCAACGGGTCCATCACGCGCACTAGCGGCTCGCCCAGAACATCACCCTCGCGCGCGATATGGAGCATGTTCATCGCGGCTGCGTTGACCTGCTGCACCTCCAGGTCCTCGTTGACCACGAGGATGCCGTTTGGTGTGTGACTTAAGATATTGTTGGAGAAACGTTCCGCCTTGTCCATCAAAAATGGCAGACACATACTGATATCCGCCTTGCCGTGATAGACCGCAATGGCCTTTTCGCGGCAGGTGTTGTAGCCGCAGCTTCCGCAATTGAGCTCGTCTTCCTTGCAGGTTTTGCCGGTCTTAGCAAGAATGCATGCAATCTCCGCCTCGGAAGGCACCGTGCTTGGTACGCCGATGTAGGAATGCCGTCGGAGCAGCGTGTTCCCCTCCGGCTGCGTTACGACGAAATCCTGCTTGCCGGCAAACGTAGTCACCGCCTGATAATGCCGTACGGGCGAGTTGTTGTATTTCTCCATCACCGGCCCGCCGATGCAGCTGCCGGAGCACGCGCTCATCTCAAGGAAGCACTTGTGCAGGTTGCCCGCCGCAATGTCCGCAAGCGCCGCTTTGCAGTTTTCCGTGCCATCGACCGTCAGGCAGGTGTAACCCGTGTCCGGGATATTCATGGTTTTGAGGATGCCGCCAACGGTCGGAAACAACCGTGCGCGGCTCTCCTCCGCGCTGTCCAGCACCGGCTCCGGCACGATCTTCGCCGCGGCAAGCATGCACGAGAGCTCGTCAAACGTCAGCACCGCATCGACGGGGCTGTTTTCCGCCTCGTCTTTTTTAGAAAGGCACGGCCCGATGAATACCGTCTTTGCGCCCGGCATCCGCCGCTTGATATCCTGAGTGTGCGCAATCATCGGCGACACAACCGGCGAGAGATATTTGATTAGCTCGGGATAATATTTGCGAATCAGCAGGTTGACCGAGTGGCAGCAAGAGCTGATGATCACGCCCATGCTCTGCTCTTGCAGCTGCTTTTCATACTCACGCTTGACGAGGGTGGCTCCAATCGCCGTTTCTTCGGCGGAGGCAAAACCGAGCTGTATCAGCGCGGTCTTAAGCGAGGTAAACCCGACATGGTCGAAATACGCCGCAAACGACGGCGCAAGGCTCGCAACCACGGGCGCGGTTCCTTCCAACAGTACGTGGACAATCTCCGTCCCGTCGGCAATCTGCTTTGCGTTTTGCGGGCAGACGACGAAGCATTGTCCGCAGAGGATACACTCCTCGCCGACGATGTGCGCTTGATTGGCGGAGAAGCGGATGGACTTCACCGGACAATGGCGAATGCACTTATAGCAGTTTTTACAGTTCGACTTTTTCAGTCGCAACACATCAGACATGATGTTATCCCTCTAAATTCGATATTACAGTTGCGATATTTCTGTATTACAGTTGCGGTATTTCTGTCAGGTCGGGTTTTATTTTCACAATCTTCGGAAGAACGGTTTGAAGAAAGAACCGCTCCGCATCTTCCGGCGTGAGGGAAAAATAATCGCCGTCGAGCAGCACGCTAACGCCAGTTTGGCATTTTCCAGTACAAAACGAGCCGCGGAGCGCGATTTCGTCCTTCAACCCGTGCGCAAGAATCAGCCGCTCTAGCCGCTCCACGACCGCGCGCGACCCTTTCAGGTGACAGGAGCTCCCAATACATACCGTGATATTCATGCGCTCGTCCTTCCTCCGCAATTGATCAAGCGATTTTTCCTTTTCCATTCGATATTTTAATACTGATTTACGCTTTTGTCAACCCGCGATCCGACATATCCGTTTTCGAAAAGATCGATGCTCCTTGGGTTCTTCCATGCACCCAGCAATCTGATTGCGCGCTCGCTTTGCCGCGCAATCGGACTGCTGCGGTTCATTTTGCGCGCAATAAAAAAGAACCGTCAAAGTTCTCTTTACTGGAGGTATTTCATCCAATGGAGCATACGATGGGGGCACATTCCCGGCCGTGTGGTAAGAACTACGCAAACGGGAACCAGCGCACTGATCCCTTGGCCAGTACGCTGATCCCTATATGCCATATATGAATCAATTCAAAATGAAGCCGTATCGCGCAGCTCATTTGGCTGTCCCGTTTTCTGCGTTACAGCGTGTTTTATATCGTCGTAAAACAACTCTTCGCCGCCACAATGTCGATCGGTCGGACGATCTTCCGTGCCAGCAGTCCGCAATCCACGACCATTGCGGTGCGTTGATTGAGATTAAGGAAAATCCCAATCGCGGGTTATCATTTTTGCTGTGGGAAGTTACCGCATCTTCATCATTCTTGAGAACTTCGCTATGATTATGATCGAAGTCAATACCGCGATGATCGCAAGCCCGAACAAGAGCGAAATCCACCATTGCGAAAGAGCTTTTTGCTCTTTGGCTTCTTCTTCGGCTTTTTCTTTTTCTTCATCGGTTTCTTTCACCGGCTCCAAGATTTCGATCTTGACCTCTACGCTCTCCTGAAACTGTTCGCCGTTGGCGTCTTCATAGGAGAACACGCAGGCTCCGTAAGTGATTCCATACTTTGCACTGCTGTCGATCGTCGTGGCAAAGACCGACATCGTCTTGTCGGACGACTTCTGCGGCTCGAGATTGCCAAGATAAGCGGATGCTGCGATGAGCCCCGGCACTTCCAATGTACATTTCACATTATAAATCGAGGTGAGCCCGGTATTGTACGCGTTCACCGGAAGCGAAAACGACTCGCCGGACGTTATATTTTTCGGCAGCTCCACCTTGTCGTGCGAAAACAGGATCGGTTGGTTCACGGTCACGCGGAACGCCGCCGTCTCCGTGAAGGCCACATTGCTGGTGTTCTCATATGCAATTGCGATTGTCATGGTGTGCATTCCGCCAAGCGCGAGAGGCATCACCTGCATCTCAAACGAAAACTCCGCTTCCTTATTGCTCGCAAGACCGCGCAGATACGGCGCACTAAATTCATCGATGAGTGCAATATTCGGATCGTCGCTGGTCACGTTCACGCGGATGTTATGCGCGGTTCGCCGGCCGACGTTTTTCACCGTCAGCTCGACGTGCATTGTGTCCCCACTCTCCAGCGTATCCGGCGCAACGGAGCAGGCCGTCACGATAAGCACAGGTTTGGACGCGGTAACTCCGCCCCCGCCGGAAGACGAACCACTATCATTGGTTGGGGTTGCATCCACCTTACCGTCGGTGATCGTCACATACGTCGTAAAATTCTGCTTTATCGTATTGCCGCTCAAATCCGTCCCATCGATCTCGATCACGACGGGGTAGCTGCCGTTTTTACGCTCAGCGGTGAGCGCCAGATCAAAACGAACATAATAGCAATTCGCCGTGCCCGCTCCGTTGTTGATTGATTGCGTGCCCAGCGCAACCGTTTTCTGATAATTTCCGAACACAAACGGCGCACTACCGACCGTGCCAAGGTTTGGGGTCGCCACGATCGTACTCCCGCTGATCGAGCCCGTGGTGACGAGTGGCAACACGATCGTTGCAACCCCATTCGCCACGGTCGGCGTGTACCCTTGGCTGTATGTCTTCGTCATCCCGTCGTAAAGGTTCGCGTCGTCGATGCCGAGGATGACCGTGGAGCTTGATCCGCTATGCAATACAGAATCCTGTCGATGGCTCGTTGCGAGCGAACTTGACGGTTGATATCCTTGCCCTCCTGTTGCGAATGCAGCCGCCGGGGCCACAAGGCAAACAAGAAATAGTAAGCTGCAAAAAACCCGTGCAAGGCCCTTCATTGCAATCACCTGCGCTTTCCATGTTTACAAACATCGTTTCGTTTACTTTTGATCAACCTGAGCCATGTGCTTCATGATTTCAGCATTTGTAACCCTGGGTTCGATATAACTGCCGTCGATGGCGTTAAATGCGACCACTCGCTCCGTGGCTTGATAGGTTGTTCTTTCCTCCGGCGAAGATCCGGCGGATTCCGCATATTTCACAAACCAGGTTGGGATCATGATGCCCGTTTCAGGTGCATCTGCTAAACTCGTCAGGCTCGTCCCAAGTCTCCAGGAGCTGATGTGTGATGTAAAATACCAATCGGTATTATATGGGTAAGCGGAAAAATACTGGATTTGCGCCAACACGCGCGCTTTTAGCTGATCGAATGGTAGAAGTTCGACAGTCGCTGTCTCGTCTAATTCGGTTGACATTCCTGTCCATTCAATAGAAGCGATGCCAAATTCATCCACACAGATTTCCAATTGCTCCTGCGGCCACGGCGCTCCAAAAGAAGGCCAGCTTTTCGCAGTCAGAATATAGCTTCCCCCCATTTCATATGCCGTCAGACCTCCGCTTTGCCGCACGAAGACAAACCGCAAGGCGCCCGTTAACTTTTCCGGGTCATCATATAAAATTGCAATCGTTTCCGATGTATCGAGAACAAGATCGGAAGCTGCAAGTGCTTGCAGGACTTCCTGTGCTTGTTTGAGAGCGTTTGCCTCATCCACTACAACATCCGACATCTGCATCGCATTGCCTTCAACGGTGTAGCGATTCACATTCGACACAATGGAACGGTCGCGTCTGTACGTGAAAACCCCGTTCGCCGTCATTCCGAGAGATCCAACTTTGCCTTGAGAAAAGTGGATCTCACAATCGAAAACTCCACCATCGACAAAATCCACCATCGAAAATGGTTCCTCCTCGATCGAGGTTGGAGCTTTTTCCCATTGTGCTTGGCAATATGCAACGTTGTCTGAGTCAACAACCAGATTGCCATCTTCATCAGGAATCCCATTCTGCGCGCGCACCAATTGCTCCGCCCAATATGCCTTATCCCGGGGAGACGCATAATAGAGCATGCTTTCGTCGCCGATCAGGGCCATAAAACTTATAAACTGCTCGCGCGTAAATACTCGCTGCATCATTTTCTGTATACACGGACTGAAATCGCCGGGTACGCCAATTGTTGTTTCGATGAACAGATCCAGATGATCATCGAACGCATATGTGTGCTCATTGAGTGTTTCTTTGGGGTAATCATATTGGCTCTTCGGAATGCTTGAGGTGGCTGGAGAGACTGTTGAGAAGTCCGCCTCTGATATCGGATTATCCTGCTTGTTGACGACGACCTCTTGTGTTGGAGTTGGTTGGCAGGCAAGCATTGCGCACACAAGCGCCACAGCACCGCCGGCAGCAAAGCACGACTTGGATCTTCTCATTGCCGCTCTCTTTCCTGCGGAATCATCGTCATCACACCCGCGTCCATCTCGCACACCGTGTCGCACAGCGCCTCGATGTCCTGGATGTTGTGGCTCGCGAGCAGGATCGTGCGCCCGTCCTTTGCCAACGATTGGAAGAGCTGTCGCATCTCCGCAACGCCGTATTTATCCAGCCCGTTCATCGGTTCATCGAGGATCATCAGGCTGGGCTCCTCCATAATCGCCTGCGCAATGCCGAGGCGTTGTCGCATGCCAAGGGAATATTTGCCGACTGGCTTCGTCGCCATGGGATCGAGCCCCACGCGCCGGATCGTGGCGGCCACCTGCTTGAGGCTGATTTTGCGTTTAAGCCCGGCGAGAATTTCCAGATTCTTCAGCCCTGAAAACTGCGGCAAAAACCCCGGCGATTCGATGATGATCCCGATGTCCTCCGGAAAATCGATGTCTTTCCCGATCTGCTTGCCGTTCACGATCACGTGGCCTTCCGTCGGTTGCAAAAACCCGCAGATGCACTTGAACATCACCGTCTTGCCGGAGCCGTTGTTGCCGACGATGCCGTGGATTTTTCCGCGCTCGAAGTCACGGGTGACGCCCTTGAGTACCGTGTCCTGCCCGAAGGTTTTCGTGAGATTTTCGATTTGGATGATGGGATCGCTCATTGGTCTCCTCCCAGGAAATGGAAATTGTATTTACGCAGCGCGCGCAGCGTTAGCACAAATAGTAGCACGATCGCAATGCCGAAGATCGCGTACGTTTGCCAGAGCCGCGGCAGCAGGTCATAGCCGAAGTTGTGCATGTGGTAGGTCGCCTGATTCAGCGGCGAGAGCCATCCAACCGCGACGTTCGCCTTGTATAGTAGCTCATCCGGCAACTCGAAGATCTGCTTGAACAACTGCGGGTTGAGCAGAAAACCGAACAGGCTAAATCCAAACGCCGCCGCGATGCCCGCGGATTTGCCGCGCTTGATATTGACATACAGCATGAGAAACACCATCACGAGCGTGTACAGCAGCATGAGCAGCAGGATCGTCGAAGCGCATTCATACGGGCGGCTCAGTTCGAGTGTCTTGACCAACGCCGGCAGCGCGACAGCTTTCCCCGCACCGGAGTAGCCGAGAATTGCCGCAGTCTCCGACCACATGTCGCCGATGAAGCTGTTCCCCATGCAGATGATCGACGTCGCGGCGAAGATGAAGACGATGTACAGCACCGTCGCGAGCGAGATATAGAGCGCCTGCCCCGTGAGCCACGTGCGCCGCTTCATACGGACGAGATAGTATGGGACACCTGCGCCGAGAAACGGCATATCGACGAACAGGAGCACCAACAATAACGAGATCAGCAGCACAGAGTTGGCGTCGCCAAAAGTCCAAACGAACGGCTCAAAGGCTTGCATGGTCGTGCCCATGTCATAGGCAAACGACGCGGCTTTATCCGAAAGCAGGAAACAGAGGATGAACGCCAGCGCAAACGTCAGTAGCACGCGGGCGTTGCCGCGCCACATGCGGAAGTTATAGTGCACCACGGAGCGCACTTGTCGTAGATCGTTCAGCAGAGGGATATCTTGCGCGGGATGGAACGGTTTCTCCAGAGAAATGCTACTCTGCCGAAACAGCGTTTGAATCGATTTTCGCGCATTGTCATCCCGCAGATGCTCCTGCGCGATGACATAAAACCCAAGCATCGCACCGATGAGCAGCACCGCCATGGTGATCCCCGCGCTCCAGCCGCCAAATGGCCAAGTGCCAGTCAGTGTCAGATAGTTCTGCGGGTTGAGCATGAAGATATCCCGCGCGTACCGCTCCTGTAGGATGATCAGCACATAGTAGAGGATGAATGGCGCGGCGTACGCCATGTAGGTGTTCATGGTCACCGTGGAGAGCAGCATGCCAAGCATCGCCCACAGCGCGCCCGAGAAGCCGAAGATAATGATCTTGCCGACCAGTTCGCCTAACTGCGATTTGACCGCCGTCTCGCCGAATGTTTCCATCGGCAACACGAAGAGAGACACGAGGATGTGTCCCGCGAGGATGCCAATCGTGAGCGTCAAAAAGCCGGAAATCGCGCAGGCCAGCTCCTTGCCGAGGATGTAGCGCGACACCGTCGTTCTCGGCAGAAACTGCTTGAGGTAGCCGCTCTTCACATCGTCCACAAACGCGCCGGAATAGGGGATCGTCGCCAAGATCGGAGCGGCGAAGAGAATCGCGTTGCCGGAGAGAGCTTTGAGTGTGATGGCTTGATGCGCGAGCAGCGCTGCGGTCGGCTCATCCATCATGTAGATCGCCAGCACATCGGAAAACGCGCCGAACAGCACGCAAAGCATCGTGCCAAGAATGCTTAGCACGAATGCTTTGGATAGCGCTCGGTTGAGGTCGGAGTGTAGTTCAGGCAAGAGTATCTCCTTTATCGGTGGATGATGACTCAATATCCCAGCCGCCGGTCAATGATGCTGCCGTCGATGGCGTTGATGGTAAAGAAACTTCCCACGCCGCCGGGTTCGTCGATCTTTACGTTGTTGTCCTGATCAAGCACATACTCACTCGTATCCTGAGATGTATAATGATCGATAAAGTACCCAAAGCAATCCCATACAGGAACCAAGACATAGTCATCGGCGGAGTCCGCCACCTTCACGCGCATCATGCCTAACACGATACGTTCAATCACCATGGAACGATGCTGTACCCCTTCCCATAAAGGAAAATCTGGCACATAGTATCGCAAAGTGTCTCGCACAATGCCCTGCACTTGCTCAAACGGAAGCAAGGCGACATTCTCGTTAACGATATTCCCCACGACCGATGGAAAACTCCAGCGGATAAAACGAACATTATAGCCTTCATCCAAATACACTTCCATCGATTCAGGTTCCCACGAAACTCCATACTCCATTTGTTTCACATCATTCAAGGCAACGGCATAGGTCTCCGGTATCCCGGAATATGTTTTGGTAAATATTGCCGCCTCCCCAGTGGGGTCACCTTTCATCTGTACGATACCATTAAAGCTAAATTCATCCGCTAAGCCAATTCGCTGTATCAATGCAGCCGCAACTTCTTCAACCCGTGCATCGTCTAGGTCGTTGAATGTACCAATTCTCTTGACTTGCGGAACAAAAGCAGCCTGAGCCACATCATATGAGCCGCGAAAGCCTGTCCGGAAAGCCGCCTCGCGAGGATCTCTTGAAGGATCACTTAATGACAGTTGATAGTTTGCGCTTCCATCCTCACTATAAACATTCACACTCCGAATAAACTCTCCGCTTTGATTGCGCATCTCCGCAAGACTTGATATAGGCATGGACGGAGGCTTGTCCGGCGCGGCATTGTACAGATCCATCAAGGACTCTATCTCTTGTTGCAATTGTTCGATGTATGCTACTTTTTGTTCCTCAGAGAAATCCACGAGATTGGTATCCACATTTTTTATCCCATTTAACCGCATGTTGATCTCATCTTGATAGCTGTCTTTCGTCATGAGTTTCGTATCTTCGATGCACATAGTGCCATTGGGCACAATGTGCTGCACAATAGAATCCAGCACAGAATAATCAAAATACGTGGGCTCCACTTCAATGATGGGGTATTTCGTAACATTCGGAACCACAACGGTTGCATCAATATTGTAGGTTGCTTCGCCATTTTCGATTGTTTCTGACCAAGTGGCGGGAGCCTCGTATGCACCGGTATCGGCCAGTTCATTCTCACTATATAGATCTGTCTCCCGCTTATTGACCACAATTTCCTGAGTTGGCGTCGGTTGACAGCCCGCAAGGACAAACGCAGTGATGATAGGGCTTATAGCGACGATCGTCCAAATGAAAAATTGTTTCTTCTTCATCGATTTCCTTTCCTGTCCACTATTTGCCTGTTGTCACGCTTTCTTTCATGAATTAGTAGCCTTGTTGAGGATTGATGAAAGAGCCATCAACAGCATTTATAGATAATAGTAAGCCTGTATTGCCTTCATTCATTGGCAACGTTTCACCTGCGCGCGTATACGCCCCGGTTCCAAAGAAATCCCAAGTTGGCACCAATAGTCCGGATGAGATTGAGTCTTTTTTTGCTATACGAAGAAGACTTAGCCGAATTTCGGTAACTTGATATTTAGCGGAATCATATTGATAGAGGCTGATCATCGGTTCATATTGGATTTTCATCATGCGTTCGAAAATCGACTCGATTTCGGTGAATGGAAGAAGCGAACAATCGCTAACAACGGTCTTTGTCGCTTTCAGTGGAGTTTTCCAAGAGATGTAGACAATCCCATTATTATTCATGACAATATCAAATTGCTCGTAAAGCCATTCTGCGCTATTATCGAGCTCTCCAGCATACGAGGTCGTATCGGGACTAAAAACAGTTACGCCATCTTGTGTTCTTTCGAACGTAATTTTATACCCATATTCTGATAAGTCAGTAGCATTTTCGTTTTTTAGATACGACGTGGGTATGCCAGATTTAACAAGAAGAACTTTATCAATGACCATGTCGCTGATTCCTGCATCTTGGCAAAATGTATCCGCCGCTGCAGCTGCTTCAAGCGGAGTAAATCCCAGATTAGATCCATCAGGAATTGTACTCAAGCCAGTTACATCTTCTATCTCCGGGAATGCCACGCTTCCGATGGCATCAAAATTAACATAAATCAATTGGGCGTTCGTTCTCGAACTTTCATCAGCACCTTTCGAGGCAAAGGAAGATTTAACTGAAAAAACTCGTCCGTTATTGCTGACTAACGAAGATCGAGCATCAAATTCACGATATGTAAAATAATCGGTCTCTTTCTCCTGAAGTGTTACGGTTCTTACTGGTGTTACTTTTTCATCAGGTGCTGTCTCATATTCACTCTGAAGTTGCTGAAGTTGTTTCAGTAAATTCCCATCAGAATCAACTCCATCGCTTATCATCTGCTGTAGTCTTGCCACTTCACTTGCAAGGAATCCCTTGGTCTTCATTTCATCTTTTGGGTACATACTTGTATCACTGCAAGTGTAATCGAATATTTTCTGTATCATTTCTTCAGAAAATTCTTCGGCTGCAACTTCCACAATCGGCATCGTATTTTGATCCGGAAGTGTTAAGTTCGCATCAACAGTTACAGAAAACGCATTGCTGTTTCCGTTAAAAGTAGTTTGGTATGGCGAGTACTGCGCAAACTGCTGCTGAATCAACGATCGTTCAGAGTCCTTGGCAGAATCATCAGTTGTAATTGGTTGCTTTGTCTGTTGCGCCTGTTGTATCATGTTTTCTTCGTTTTTTTCGATTACAACAGGTTCATTCGGCGTCGGCTGGCAGGCCGCAAGGACAAACGCAGCAGTCATACAACAAAAGACGCTGACCATCCAAATGAGTGTTGGTTTTTTCTTCATCGTTTTCCTTTCCTGTCCACTATTTGCCTATCAACTTTTCGTGGAAGTTTTGAATGCCCGAAACCGCAGGCGATCATCGCAATCATGATCAGATGTGCGTTTATGAAGCATGTATCTATAAGACGTCTCAACCCCACCCTGCGTGACATAGAGAATGAAAACTTCCTGTGACCGCAACGAAACAGGTTTTATTTGCGCTGATGAACGCGCCATGCAGCGCCCAATCATTTCGTTAATATCCAAATACAGGGTTGACGATACTACCGTCGATCGCGTTGATCATTAAATAACTATAGCCGGGGACTTCGCTCGTATATTCATTATTCTCGTTAAGAGGATAGCCGCCAGGCTGTGGTTCCGCATATTTCAGAACGTTTTTTCCAAAGAACGTCCAAACCGGAATCATCATCAATGTTGATACGGAGTCTTTTTTTCGCACCTGCATCATACCGAGTTCGACTCGATCGATCACCAATGTTCTCTTGATCACGGAATCGCCCGCATCCAAGGAAGAAGCCGATTCATATAAAACTTGATTTTTGAAGCGTTCAATGATCTCATCAAACGGCTTGAGCGCTACGTTTTCGTTGAGGATACGGGTTTGTACACTCGGCATCTCCCAATACAGATAGTTGACGCCGGAGTCCCGAACGATCACCTCGATATATTCCTGCGGACAATACGGCGCAAACTGTGCTTCATTGTTGTTGCTCCCGCCGTTATTGTCATCAGAAGGCAGCGGGCTGTCCCTGAATATGTCGTATTTGCCCTCTCTGAAAGTTGTTGGCACACCCCCGACGGAGCGAGTGTATAGTATTTTATAGCACTGCGGATAATCCGCAATTTGTGATATGCTCTGGCCACGAGGCTCACAATAGCCTGCTAAGACAAGTGATGGCGCAAATCCGTTCTCCCCCAGCTTCTGGATATAATCCAGACCAGACTTTACGGCCTCTTCTTTGCTGATTGTGATGTCATTCATGTGAGAAAAGTCGCTGTCCAAATCAAAATTGAACGGCAGTCCCACGTCATCATCCAAACTGTTGAACTCTACGCTTCCACCGGCGCCACCCATTCTGTTGATCGTAAGATATGCTTTTCTGCTTTTCCCAAAATCAACGGCTCCAGTTACTTGCCCTAACGAGGCGAATGTGTCGGATGATAGATCGATTTCCTTTTCTTCAAAAACGTCCGATGCCGTCTGATACACATCCTGCCAAGCGTCTAATGATTTTTGCCACTCAGCGATGCTTTCCGAACGCGTATCATCGCTTACCCCGTTGGGAAGATAGTTTTCAGGGTTCGCCAACATATCTTGGAGCGAAGTGATCTCGCCTAAAATCTGCCCCTTGGTTTGGGGTGTCTCGTTCTCATATGTGAATATGGGCTTCCCGTCAGACATAATTTGCATGAGAGTTCTCATCCAGTCTGTCGTAAACTCTCGCTGCTCGATTTCTACAACCGGATAACGCATTGTATCAGGGACGATCACATCTGCATCAACCGCAACTTGAAACTCATCTGTACCAAAAGAATCTATATGCAAGGTTGCAGGCGCCTCAAATGGTTTCTCCGCAGCAGGAGCCGCTTCAATCTTCTCCTCTAACCGACCTTCTCCTTTGTTGACAACGGCATCTTCTGTTGGCGTCGGTTGGCAGGCTGTAAGGGCAAACGCAGTGGTGATAGCGCTTAAAGCAACGATCGTCCAAATGAGAAATTGTATCTTCTTCATCGATTTCCTTTCTGATGCATGCTTGGCACTTGCTTTATCACGATACTCGATCCGGGCAGACAGTGATCGAGAATAAGGTTCATTCTGTTCCGTATGATTGCGTATGGGCTTTGACTAACGATGTGGTTAATATAGATTGACTCCAAATTCGATGTTTCCACCATCTATCGCGCTGAGCAGGAGATCCACACCGGTTCCATTCACGATTTCTCCATTTTGAACCGCCCCCATGGTGCCGCTAATATGCCATGCGGGAATTGCATACAACTCGTTACGACTATCCTTCACACGAATATAAGCATAAACCAACTGCATTTGACCGATCTCTACGCGTACATCGGTATTGCCGTCCTGTGAATAGATGCACGTATATTTCAATTGCCGCTTTATGTGATCCTTCATTTCATCGAATGCTAAAATATTTACATGATCGGACACATCCGCGCTCTTTTCCAGTGCACCAATATACCTGAAATAGTCGACACCGTCTTTGCTGACAAATATTGTCACACTCTCAACTGTAATTGGCGAAGAATAGGTGCTGGTATCCGTCTGACTGTTCATGTACGCATCAACATCGTAAGCAGCCGCCATACCGGAAATCTGCCTGACATAGGTAAGACACCAACCGGCCGCTGCGGAGCGGCTCGAACATACACCATTACTATTATTGAATGAGGTTAGTATGCCTTTCTGCGCTTTCACCTCGGAGAAATCCGCAATCGACAAATCAGAAAGCGTCTTCTCGGCAACAGTCTTTGCTTCAGACTCTGCCATATCAAAGTCGTTGATCATCTTGGTGTACTGATTCTTTATGCTCTCACTTGAGAACTCAAAGTGATCGCTTTTCATCAACGTCTCCGTCAAGATGTTCGGCCCTCTTTGGTATGCCATGAGCGTAGCATTGTTATACCCGTCCACAAAATTGCGCACAACGAGCACTGCATCGTCAGCATTTCCGTTTTCGATCGCAGCATTTAGAAAGTTATCGCCCGATTCCGGTACTTTATTGCCTGTTTGCGCGTTGATGTCCTGTGTCAAGCGGCTATCAATATATGTTTTAACTTCATCATCTGGCGCTTTTGCAAGCAGCGCTTCCAGATCCGAAACACGCTTCAGACTCTCTTGCGTTACAACATACTGCCCATCTATCTCTTCCCCTCGCTGCGCTTCTGCGATCAGTTTTTGGTAGTCCGTTTTGCTTAGTTTCGCAGGATATGCGTAGAGCTTTTTCCCATTGGCAAAATAACGCACAAATGAGTCAATCTCGGCTTGCGTATACACGCGCGGATGAAACTGAATGACTGGCAGCGCTTCTCCCGATCGTCCAAATATTTGGGCATCGATATCAATCGTCAAATGTTCTTCAGAGACCGACTCGGTCCAATGTTCCGGAAAATCGGAAACAGCCGCATCATCAGCGGGGTCCATCGTGACCGATAATTGTTCGTCCGACATCTTACTAACCACATACGCCTGATCGGGCGTCGGTTGGCAGGCTGCAAGGGCCAAAGTAACGGCGAGGATGCAAATACCAACGGCTGGTAAAAAGCGAACTGGTTTCTTCTTCATCGTTTTCCCTCCATAAACCCGAATCGGGACTCTTTGATCCGTTTGCGATACAAGATTCACAACGCATCTGGCAGATCTATCTCAAGATCACAACCATAGGTATAATCAAATGAGTGATGCTTGTACGGCTTCACGTCACTGGGTATCGTAAAACTCAAATAGTATTCTTGCGTGCGTTTCCAAAATGCTGCCAATAAAGATGTTGGACTTGTTCGTCCGTATTTTTTTCGAAATACACTCGAGTCGTAAAATCTCAATCGCGCGATTACACTCTTCGCATGATTACGTCCGAATTGTATATATCATACGGCTATGACAGCCTAAGATGGTGCAGTTAATGTAAACTTCTTGTGAGCGTAACGGAAAAAATCCATTGCCGTCCTCTCTATGAGAGCGCGTTTCTGAAATGCGGCGCCTAAAAGACGCGTGGATTTTTTGCCGATTTTGAGAAACAAAACCGCAGGAATGGCAACGCTATTTCAAAGTTTCGATGACGAAAAACCGGTGAAAAAAGCACCGGCTCTGTGTTGCCATATTATTAATAACCGCACTCTAGTATCCCTTTGTGGGATCGATGATCGTTCCATCGATCGCATTGATAACAACGATGGGGTTCGCTTGAACTTTCGTATCGAATGATTGGACAGATCCATCAGACGACTTAGATTGCACCGTGCCAAAGAAACACCAAACCGGGACAAGAAGCCCGGAATCGATTGAGTCTTGTTCCAGAATCCGCTGCTCACCTAAATATACATCGGTAATTTCTATATCGATGTTAGTAATGTCTGCGGCTTCATCAACAGGAATCGGATCATACGTGATTGCGCGACTGAAAATTTTGAGAATAGTATCGTACGGCAACAGCGATGCGTTTTGTATGAGCATCTCTTGTTCTTCATATGGAGATACCCAATCGATTCTGTAAACTCCATGATCATCCATAGTAATGCTCAGTTGCTCGTATGCCCATGAACCAGTGTAATCATCGTTTGAAACGAGCGAAAGTACCGAAAAAAGAACGGTTCCTGTGCCATGTACATCCCTGGAGCACCTTACTCTATATGAATATTCTGATGGTGCATTAGGGTAAGATCCGTCGCGTTCTCTGATACTATCCGCAACAAGTAGTACGTCAAAAACACGGTAAGGAAGCGAAAGCTGATGCAGCAAGGATTCTGCTCTCGTTTGCGCTTCTTCAGGCGTGTAACTCAGCTTATTTGCAGCCATTGCATCGATCGAGTTCATCCCTGTTACATCGGTCAAAGTGATCTCTCCCCTGTCGGGCGCTTTGATTCTGCGATTATCGCAATACATAAATTCCGCGCCTTTCACCGAGGATGGCGTCAAATTGTTTCGGACATATAGACACCGACCATTGTTGAATGAAGGGCTGCTTTCTCCAACATCCACTCCGGTATAGCTGCCAACATCCGTTTTAAAGTCAACCAGCGCGGTGGATGAAGCCTTATGCACTACTACTGCAGGAGCCGAATGGAATTGCGATTGCAATTGCGCGAGGCTACTGACATACACATCATGCATATCGTTTTGGTCGTAAACTGTTTCAAGTTGCTTGAGTAAGCCGATTTCGTACGCAACCTCATCTTTGGACATTTCATAATTTTGCTGATCGTACAATACGGCATCCTTTAGAAACACATTTGCTATTTGATCGATCATGCTTTGAGAAAAATCGATCGCTTTTACTCTATAAATCGGGAAATTGGCACCTAATACATGAATACGAGCGTTTGCGGAAACATGGATCCTCTTGTCGCTCATATCAAACTCGAAATTTTCCGGAAGTGTTTCAATATCTAGTTTCTCTGGTTCTTTTGCGATTTTTAACATGTGATCAAGATTCTTTGCCTCTACAATGTCGGTCTCCGGCGTTTGTTTGCAGCCTGCAAAGCTTAAGAAAAGTGAAATCGCAACAATCGCAAGTATGATCTTCTTTAGCATTCTTGTCCCTCTCTGATGTTGGTGTTCGACTATAGTGAGTTTGCTCCACAGCACACACCGTGGAGCAATCTCAGCCTATCATAAGTTAACCTGTTGAATAAGCGCCATATACACGCAGCGAAGCCTCATCTTACGATTTAATCTCAATCCGGCTGCCATCGACAGCATTGATGGCAATCGCCTGTTCTGGCACGCCCCGGGAAAGGAACTTGTCAAATCCGAGCAGAACAAACCACGTAGGCGTCAGGTAAAAGTGATCCGGCGAATCCTTCTGCGGAATATAGCAGGAGGAAAGTATCACCCTCGTCACTTTTCCGTCCCCTAACCCGCTGCCGTGCTCGTTATCCCCAGACCAACTGAGCGAATTTTTAATGGCCTGCCGGATGATCTCTTGTGCTTTATCATATGGCAACAACTCGATTGTAGAGGTAGCCTGTTCCTCGATCTTAAGCGGATTCGTCCAAGAGAGGCTGCAAATTCCTGTTTCGTCAACAAACACACTGACCGTTTCCAGCGGGAGAGACGCCGCATATGCCTCGTCCGAAAAGCGCAGGGTGTTCCCCTCTTTGTAACGCTGATAAGTAAACGGAAGACAATCTCCGCAGCTCCTGACACACTCGACGATCCAGCCCTCGGTCAACGTTTCACAGGATAAGCTATCGACAATCCTACCCTTCTCTATGGAAGAGATGATAAACCCATTCAGGATCGTTGCCCCAAATTCAGAGACAATGGCTTGGGCATCCTCTTGTGATCGTTTGATGTTATGAAACTCGGTCCCCGCTGGCTCATTCGGCAGAGCCGTACCTGCAAGCGCCCAGCGTTCCGGTTGTATGACACCGATTGGTAGTTTGGAAATACGAAGAAAAGTGGGCTCCAGCTGGATGTCCCAAACGTCCTGATTCCCCAACCGATAAGCAAGGCTCGACGGAATGCGAAGATCGGACCAGCTTTGTGCGGGCGAGAATTCATCTTCCGATGGGGCAGATGCGGCAGCTTTTAGTAATTCGTCCACCTCGCCTTGTACCTCTTCTTGATCCGGAGCGATATATGTCCCGCTCTCGTCGTCGAAAACTCCACGCAGCAGCATTTCGATCTCTTTGTTATAGTCCTCCCTTGTAGGCGCTCCCTGACGCATCGCCACAACATCTTTCAGAAAGTAGTCGAGAATACAGGTCAATCGCTCGTCATTCTCTTCAAAATTGGCAGCGGTAACGCTGTATACAGGGAAAGCGCCAGAGGCAGCTGCTTCAACGTCCAAATCGATACGGAAGGTAAAATTCTTCAGCGCAATATCCTCCGCCCAGTGTTTATCGTCTATATAAACACGCGGAACCGGGGTTGCTACAGCAACAGGGTCTTGCGCCTGTGTTTGCTCTTCCGCGCGTGCTTGTTCGAGCTTTATTTCATACACACCATCTTCTTTGCTTACGATCGGTTCTTCCGCGGGAGTAGCCTGACATGCCCCAAGAAGAAGGGATGATAACACTGTGAAGCCGAGAATCCCAGAAATGAAAGTCCTTTTTAACATAGTTCCTCCTGTCATTTGGATGGATCGCATAACATACTTCATTTGACCGGATCCGTCCATTGTTCGTCCTGTTTCACATAGTGAACGAAGCCAACTGCTCATGCACTCGTAAACTTGTCCTTCGACGATTCCTGTTTATTACAGTTCAAACCCTTTATCTCGAAAAGACGGTTCAAGCAAACGAATCTGACACTTGACATGAGCACTTTTTATGATCGTTGTTCTTGCGACTTTTCACCTTCACCTATAAAGCCCTTTACAAACGAAAAATGTGACATGGTTTGAGAAAATATATTGTTCGGCAGCGAATCGGGAAACGCGCGCACAGCAGGTAAAGCATCGTGCCAAGTATGTACCTATCCTCTTTTTGTGCACGTTATGAATGCCCGAAAGCGCAGGCAATCTTCTACAACAATTACCAGATGCACGATTGCTTCGACTCCATCAAGGCTCATATCTATAAGACGCCTAAGCCGCACCCTATGTGACATAAAAAATGAAAACTTCCTGTGACCGCAAAGAAACAGGTTCTATTTGCGTTGACGAACGCGCCCTGCATTACGCAAAGCATCGTGCCAAGTTATGCTTAGTTCGATGTGCAGAGAGCGCGGTTGAGGTCACTGTGGAGGACGGCTAAAGCATCTCCTCAAACTAAATAATCAAGATCTGGAAGTAATTCACAGTTATCGATGTATAATGTACCGAGAAATGTTGTCGAGTGCATGCTTGTGAAGCCGCGTGAACTATTTCCAAGTTGGAAAATCTCAGCATTCACTGGCTCGATGCTCCGAGCAACAGCCCGAAAAGCTATCAAGCTATGCTCAGTTCGGATGCAAACAAGCGTTGTGCTTTCTATAAACCTTGTGCTAAAGATTGTTGCGGGAGAGGATGGAACCGGAGCGGAAATGATCGAAACAAGTATTGAATTATCCGAGTGTTATCTCAAGTTTCAACGGCGCTTGTATCGAGCCGCGCTCAGTTATTTAAATGGAAATCGATATGAAGCCACGGATGTGGTGGAAGATGTCATTCTGAAACTGCTGGAGCGTTCGCCTGTTTTCGAAAATGAAGCAGCTTGCCTTGTTTACATGCTGCGCATTGTGCATTCGCTTGCGATGGATCGATACAAACCAAACGTTGACAGTGTGTTAAAGCATCATGTAGATATCGATGAAATCAAAGAGATCTATACGGACAAGCCAAACCAACAAGATCGTTCCCAAGCCGACATTGAACTGCAATTATGGATCAAGGCAAAATTAGAGAATCAAACGGAAGAAATACAAGAAATCATGATACGGCATGTGTTAGATGCAATTTCTATTGCTGACTTGGCAAAGTTGTATCAGTTGGACTACACGGCACTTCGAAAGCGAATCTATCGAATCAAAAGGCAGCTGGCGTTATCTGTCAAGATCGATGAAATAATGTGGACATTTATTTTTCTATCAAATGTCCCATTTTTGTTGCGCTTGACGTTTATTAGTCGAAGGTGAAAATATGTTAAAGTGGTTGCTACTGAAAAATAAAATCAAACGAAAACCATGGTTGCTGGAATCGGATCGATTCCTGAGTGACCATAAAGCGCATCGCCTTGCGTTGGCGCAGGGCGGTTATCCAAGCGCGTCTTCCATGATGGAGGGGGCTCGCATCAAAGCGGGGAAGACGCTTGAGGAATGGACGGCGCTTACAGGGTTTCATTTTGAACGTGAAGAGCGTAAATTGAACAATAGAGTTTTCGCAAAACGGCGCAAGTTGATCGCATTTACCGCTGGCCTCTTGCTGGTTGCAGTCTTCTTTGGTTTCACGCTCAAAGGGCGCGCGCTTGCAGAAGAAGCGATCGCAACGATAACGGAGTTCTTTGATAATGTGCTTTATATCCATCCTGCGGGGACGAGCAGATATGACATTCATGAAATTCCGGAAGCGAGTCCCGGCGTGCCTGATGAAACGGAAATCAAGCTCACTTCGCTCGATGAGATTCCAAACTATATCGATGAACCCTTCTTGTCTCTGCAAGGAGAAGATTTTGATGTGGTCGAAATCTTGCTCACGACTTACTCCTATCAAAAACTCGGCTTTACAATTGAATACAATAGAGGAGGCAGCAATATCGTTCTGAGCGAGCAATGGCCAAGTGACGATCAGAAACATATTACGATGGGATTTGATGGCGAATATATTTCATACACTCTGCCGAGTGGAAATACATTAGAGGGAAGCTATTTCAAGCAAGACGAGTCGTTTTCAGCCGGAATGCTATGCAATGATTTTGTGTTCTGCATTTTTGCGAATGATGTGCCGACGAAAGATGCGATGTATGAGATTTTGGACTCTTTAACCTGGAGTAACGCAAAACCGCCCGCCTGAATCACAACAGGTGATATCGAAATGAACTTTCGTTCGAGAAATAAGCTGGATCCGTTCTGGAAGATGAATGGATCGATGCGTTCGATTTTTTGATGCTTCGTCGATACAGCGTTTAGAATCCTGCACTGTTTAAGTGTATCTCGCAATGCCTTCCTACAACGACTGAATATCTGATCAAGCGTTGTCTCGTTTCAGCTGAATGCACAAAGACCCCCCGAAAACGGGAGGTCTAAAATATGCCCTTGTGTTACGTTACCCGGACGAATACCGGTCACGCTTCTTCATGGAATTCCGTGTCGAGACCCGCCTCTTCCAGCTCTTTTGTGACACGAATGCGGGAAACCAGATTGATCCCTTTGAGCAGAACAAACGTGACGATGGCCGAATAGACCGCAACGACGGCAACCGCGATGAGCTGAACGAGCAGTTGATGCCCGTTTCCGGCAATCCATCCATCCACGCCACCGATGGCCTGCTGCGCAAAGACGCCGACCAGCAGAGAGCCGAGGATACCGCCGATACCGTGTACGCCTACAACGTCCAGCGCGTCGTCGAGGCCCTTCTTGCGCCGGAACTGCACCGCGCCGTAGCAGACAAACGCCGCAGCAAGCCCGATCAGCACCGCAGCCCAAGGGGAAACATATCCGGCCGCGGGCGTAATCGCCACAAATCCGGCGACCGCACCCGTGAGCGCCTCCGCAAAACTCGGGTGTTTGGTGTGGTTCCAGCTGATTGCGAGCCAGGTCAGCATGGTAACACCGCCCGCGAGTGCGGTGTTGACAAACGCGATCGCAGCTTTGCCGTTCGCGGCCAACGCGCTGCCGCCGTTAAAGCCAAACCAGCCGAACCAGAGAATCGCCGTGCCGATTGCAAAGAGCTTGAGGCTGCCTGGCTTTGCCTCCTCACCCGTTCGCATGGTACGCTTGCCCAGCACGAGAACCGAGATCAGCGCCGCAATGCCCGCGCTGGTGTGGATCGCGATGCCACCCGCGAAATCGGCGACGCCCATCTTCTGCAGAAATCCGCCGCCCCAGACCCAGTGCGCGCTCGGCACATAGACGAGCAGCGACCAAAGTGATAGGAAGATCAGGTAGCTCTTAAACGGCATGCGGTCCGCAAACGCGCCCGTAATCAGGGCCGGCGTAATGATCGCGAACATGAGCTGGAAGAGAAAGAACGCCGCAAACGGGATGGTTCCCGCATAAGCTGCGTTCGGCTCCATGCCGACGCCGTTGAGGAAGGCGTATTGCAGGTTGCCAATCACGCCGTTTATATCCTCCCCAAACGCAAGGCTGAACCCGCACACAAACCAGATGAGCGCGACAACGCCCATGGCGATAAAACTCTGCATCATGATGGTCAGCATGTTTTTCTTGCGCACGAGTCCGCCATAGAAAAACGCAAGGCCGGGTGTCATGAAACATACCATCGCGGCGCAGATCAGCACAAACGCTGTATCTCCGGAATTGATCATAAAAAAATGCCTCCAACGAAGATCGTATAGAGACATTCTATCGAATTTGTCGCGTCCGCCATATCCGGCGAACTCTGAATTTTCGCGATGAAACCCTGTAACGTGCGCGGGGTTAGTCTGTAGTCTACAGTTCAATCAGGTGGTTTCGCACCGCGTACAGCACGAGATCCGTAACGTTGTGAAACCCAAGCTTTCGCATAATGTTGGAGCGATGCGTTTCCACCGTCTTAATGCTAAGATTGAGCAAGTCGGAGATGTCCTTGTTGGACTTTCCTTCCGCAAGCAGCTGAAGAATCTCCTTTTCACGCGGAGAGGCGGCGTTTTCACCCAACTCCGCGTTGTCGCGGTTTTTACTCACAAAGCCGTCCACGACGATGCCCGTAATATCCGAAGAAAGATAGACCTTTCGCTCGTTTACGAGCTCGATACACTCGATCAGCTCCTCCAGCGCGTTATCTTTGAGTACATAGCCGCGCACGCCGGCGCAGAGCGCCTTACTGACGAATTCGCCGGACTTATGCATCGTGAGGATCACGACCTTCACCTCCGGCATTTCACCCCTCAGTTTTTCCGCCAGATCGAGGCCGTTGAGATGCGGAATGGAGATATCGAGAATGGCGATATCAGGCTTGAGCTCCACTATTTTCCGGTATGCATCCAGCCCGTCGCCCGCCGCGCCGACCACCTCGATATTCTCTTTTTGAGACAGCAAAATCACCAATGACTCCCGCAAAATCTTGTGATCGTCCGCCAGAAACACCCTAATCTTGTTCATACGGCACCTCCAGTATCACTCTTGTTCCGCCACCCTCCGCGCTGTCGATTACGATTTTCGCGTTGAGTATGGCGCTGCGCTCCCGAATTGAAGTCAAGCCGAAACCGGAATCCACCGTTTGAAGATTGAATCCCCTGCCGTTGTCGATCACGCTGATTAAAAACCGGTTGCCGTTGAGCGTGAGCATGTTGATGTCCACCTCCGTCGCTCCCGAGTGTTTGATGATGTTCGTCAGGCACTCCTGCACGATGCGATAGATGTTTAGCTCCTCGGTTTCCGTCCAGACCGGCATCGCATCCGTAATCGCTGCGTGAAAATGGATGCCGCTGAGCTTCTCCAGCTTTCCGCACAGGCTTTTGATGCTCACGGAAAGACCTTCTTTTTTGAGTACGCTGGGCTCGAGATTGCCGATCACATTCCGGATTTCCGCGATCGCTTCATCCACCATTTTGATCGTCTTGCCCGCGTGCTTTTTCAGCGCGTCGTCCGTCGGTTGCAGCGGAAGCAAGCCGAGGTTGATCTTCAGCGCGACAAGAGACTGGCCCACGCCATCGTGCAGCTCCCGCGCAATTTTCTGCCGCTCCCGCTCCTGCGTGGCAACCAGCAGGTCGCTCTGCCGCTGTAGGTCGACATTTTGCTTCTGAATGGTGCTATAGAGGTCCTGCGTGAGCTGCTCGTAGTGTTCTTCCTTGAGGTGCTCCAGCCACGCGGAAATATCCGAAAACTCCACCACGTTAAGACCTTTTTCTTCTTCCTCATCGGAAACGCGCAGACCGATTGTTTTATCGATCACGAGAAACATGACAAGGCCGATCCCAAACGCCCAAACGAAATTGATGCCTACGCCGAACAATTGCACCAATATCTGCGCAAAGCGCGTCGGCAGCTGCAGTTTTTCCGGTGCTGCGAATACCGCGCAAAGAATCGCCCCGCAAGCACCGCCAATGCCGTGGATCGGGACTGCATTCACCGCGTCGTCAATCTTGAGCTTAAGCAGCAGCATGCTGCCGAACACTGTCGCGCCGCCCGCGATCAGCCCCACGAGCGCCGCCTGCCAAAGCGTGAGGATGTCGGAGCTTGCGGTGATGGCGACAAGCCCACCCAGCGCGCCGCTGAACACCGCCTCCATAAAGCTTTGATCCCGCGCGAAAAAGCGGGTCACGATCGTCGCACCGACGACGCCGGTTGCTGCGGCGATATTGGTGTTGAGCAAAATCGGACCAACCTTGTCGTTAAACGCAAACAGATTGCCGCCGTTGAAACCGAACCAACTAAACCAGAGAATAAACGTTCCCAGCGCGGCAAACGGGATGTTGGAGCGTCCCATGCGCTTTGGCTTACCGTTCTCGTCCCAGCGGCCTTTGCGTGGGCCGAGCACGATGATGCCCGCCAGCGCCACCCAGCCTGCTGTCGAATGCACGACGGTTGCGCCCGCAAAGTCCATGAACCCCAGATTGCTGAGAAATGTATGCTGCGGCGTGTAGTTTCCGCCCCAAACCCAGTGCCCGAAAATCGGGTAGATGACGGCTCCGGTGACGATTGCCGCGATTACCAATGCCTTGAGCTTCGTGCGTTCGGACATGCTGCCGGCAAATATCGTAACGGCGGTTCCGGCGAACATGAGCTCATACAACACGAAGATATAGTCGTAATCGGCCTTGAGATTTTGTAGCAGCCAATTGCTTCCGCCGATCAACCCGCCATGCGTTTGGCCAAACATAAACGCAAACCCAACAAGACAGAAGGCAAACGTCGCAATCACAAACGCGATGATGTTTTCGATGGCAACGCTGACGACGTTTTTCGGGCGAACGAAACCAACCTCATAGCAAATGAACCCAGCCTGCATAAAGAAAACAAAGCACGCGCAGATGACGATCCATAGATGATCTATTCCGTTCATGGTGCGCCTGCTTTCTTGCTTGATTCTAATTTAGCGTACTGATTTTTATGGAAGATACAAATAGAGGATACAATCGGAAATATGCAAATTCGTTTTGTATTCTCTCTGATTGTAGTATCGAACCAACCAATCCGTCAACGCCCAACCTTCTAATTCTGACCCGAACACCCTCCCAATATTCTCACTGCACTTTTATGTTTCTCCTCATTCAATGTGTAAAAACTTCTGAGTGTTGTGATCCGGTGCCTTTTTTCACCGTTTTGCGTCACTTCAACCTTGAAACAGCGCTGCTGCAAAGAGTGACGGGTTTTATCGATGGACAGGGGCACCATGCCTTTGGCATGGTGCCCCTGTTGCGAGATTCCGTTTTGTTATTTCAAATTACGCTTTTTTCTTGGCTTGGCTGATGAAATAGATCGCCATGCCGATGACGAAGTAGACAGCGGTCCAGACCCAGAGCATATAGCCGCCCTGGAGGATGCCCGGGATGTAGGCCGCGATCAGCACGATCAGCGTGACGATCGGCAGCGCGTTGCCGCCGGGCGCCGTGAACTTGTCCGTGATCTCCGGGTTCTTCTTGCGCGCCGCGATAATCGTGAAGCAGATGATCGCAACCACGATGGCGTTGCACAGAGAGCCGAAGTTGACGATGAAGTTCGTTGCGCTCGGGAACGCCGCGATGATGCCAACCACGAGGATGACGACCAGCTGCGCGTTGACCGGCGTGTTCGTCTTTTCGTTGACCTTGGCAAGTCCCTTGGGCAGGATGCCCGCCATTGCGGATGCCTGCAGCGCACGGCCAGCCAGCGCCATGACGACGAGGATGGTCGTGATCAGCGCGAGCACCGCGGCGATCGTGATGACATAGCCCAGCCACGGCAGATTGGAGAGCGTAGTGAACACTGCCGCATACATCGGGATATATGCCATACCCGGATTCTGTTGGAGGAAGCCTGCGCTGACGAGACCCAGTGTGGTCACGATCATCAGGATGTACAGCACGAGCACGACGCTCATGGCGATGATCATCGACTGCGGAACCGTCTTCTTCGGGTTCTTGATTTCACCGACCATGAACGACACGGCTACGATTGCGCCAAACGCGACCATCGCGATCGGGATTGCGCCCATGAAGCCGAACGTGCCTTCCAAGCCCTGTGTGAAGAACGGGGTCAGCGCGGAGCCGTCCCATTTGCCGCTCGTCAGACCGGTTACGATGAACACGACCATGGCGACGGCCAAGCCAATCGTCAGTACCGAGTTGATCTTGCCCATTGCGGAGATTTCGATGATGTTCAGTATGCCGCAAAGAATGACTGTTGCAATTGCGATGATCGTTCCGACGCTGCCAAGCGCGGGGAAACTGACGCTGAGATAGATGCCAACATACATGGCGGAGAATGCCGCGCCCGCGATGCAACCAAACAGGTATGCCCAGGCCGAGACCCAGCCCCAAATCTTACCCGCTTTTTCGGTTTTACCAAGCGCTTTTGCAGGAAACACGAAAATTCCGCCCGACTGCGGATACATGGTGGAAAGCTCTGCCGTCTGCAGACCGTAGGCGATCAGGATGATGCCTGCGATGATCCATGAAATGATGGATGCAGGACCCGCGTTCATGATCGTTAAGCCCGATAGCGAGAAGATCGCGCTTCCAATCATTCCGCCGATCAGAATCGTCGTACTGTTGAGTAATCCGAGTTTTCCCTTTTCGTTTGACATTTCAAACCCCCTGCTTTCTCGTGTTTTGTTCTTCTATCTTATGACGCAGCTTGGCCTGCGCCCTAATTCAAACCTTATTCTTCTAGCTTATGACGCAGCTTGGCCTGCGCCCTAATTCAAACTTTATTCTTCTAGCTTATGACGCAGCTTGGCCTACGCGCGCATTCAAATCTTGTTCTTCAATACTTATGACGCAGCTTGGCCTGCGCGCGCATTCAAACGTTATTCTTCTAGCTTATGACGCAGCTTGGTCTACACGCTCATTCAAATCTTGTTCTTCTATACGTATGACGCAGCTTGGCCTGCGCGCTCATTTAACCGCTGTTCTAAGGATGGACTGCTCCACGCACTGCCCGCTCGGCGATGGTGCAAGCGACATTTGTGCGATAAAACTTGGATGCGCGAATGGACTCGATCGGGTCGATGTCCTTCAACACCGCGTCTTTCAGCAGCGAATACGTCTCTTCGGTCAATGCTCGCCCAATGATCGCCTGTTCGGCATTTTTGGCGCGAATGGGTCTGGGCGCGACGGATCCCATCGCGATTGTGCAAGCGCGTACCGTGCCCGTTTCGTCCAATTGCAGGATTGCCGCAGCGGAGATCAACGTTTTCGCCATTGCGTTTCGTAAGCCGAGCTTGACAAACGCGCCCGTACTACACGGACGGAACCGTAAAGCGACGATCAGTTCGTCGTCCTCCAGCGCCGTCTTGCAGACATTGAAGAAAAAATCGTCGGCGGCAATGGCGCGCTCGCCGCGGAGGCTCTTAACCACAACTTCCGCCTGCAACGCAAGCAGCGGCGGCGCGGTATCCGCCGTAGGAGAGGCGTCCGCGATGTTACCGCCAATGGTCGCACGGTTTCGAATGACAGGATCTGCAAAGACCTGCGCCGCCTGCCAGAGGACGCTTGCTTTTTCTTTCAGCATCTCACTGTTTGCAATTTCTGCAATCGTCGTCATCGCACCAATAGTGATCCTGTCGTTTTCTTCACGGATGCCTGTGAGCGCTTCAATGCGATCCATACCGACGAGGAGCTTATCCTTGATTCTGCCGGATTGCGCTTTGACGACGACATTGGTTCCGCCCGCGACCAGGCAAGCATTGCCCGCTTCACGAGCGAGAATGGAGAGCGCATCGTTTAGATCCACCGCGCTGATAAAATCGAACCCGTCCATTTGCATCCTCCCGGAAATTGTTCCTCTATGTTTCAGCATTTGCAGGGCAACGTTGTTCTTTGATTTGGATCGAATCCCTATTGCTGCGCATTGGTGAGGCCGACATACTTCTCGATCGCGTCGACGATTTGCTCATATCCGGTGCATCGGCAGAGATTGCCGGAGATTGCTTTGCGGATCTCTTCTCTGCTTGGGCTTGGATGCTCTCCCAGATATCCCAGTGCGGTCATGATAAACCCCGGCGTACAAAAGCCGCACTGCACCGCGTTCGCCTCCACAAAACAGCGCTGCAGCGGATGGAGCGTCCCGTTCTGCTGCAATCCCTCGATTGTGATCACACTTCTACCGTCGCATTGCGCGGCAAGGATGACGCAGCTTTTGACTGCCTTGTTGTCCAGAATGACCGTGCAAGCGCCGCACTCGCCGACGCAGCATGATTCTTTGGTGCCCGTGAGTCCCAGCCGTCTGCGGAGGAGCGAAACAAGCGTCTCGTCCGGACGCACTTCGGCAGCCACGGGTTCGCCGTTGATCGTTAACTGAATGTGTATCATGCTTGCCTCCTCACTGCTTATGGAGCAACTCAAAAAGCTTTACTTTATTCAGCGGAATCTGCCGTATCTCCACACCGAGCGCGTTACGCAGCGCGTTGACGAGTGAGGACGCGACGGCTTCGGTGGCCGGTTCGCCCATAGACTTTGCGCCAAACGTACCGGTCGGGTCGTTGCATTCGAAGAGCAGCGGCTCTACCTGCGGCATATCGAGGCTGGAAGCAATCACGTATTTATCCAGATTTGCGTTCATGATATGACCGTTGCGCAGCCCTAGATCTTCTAGAAGCGCAAAGCCCATCCCCATAGCGACGCCGCCGTTCACCTGACCGATCACGGTGTCGGGATTGATCACGTTGCCGCAATCGTGCGCGGATGTCACTTTGCGTACTGTCACGGTGCCTGTCTCGGTATCCACCTCAACTTCGCTGACCACGACGCTGTACGTGTAGGTTGGGAATCCGTCGCCCGAACCTTTTTTCGCGTCAAAGCACACTTCCGGCGCGTTGTACCAGGCCAGCACGCCGCCCTGTCCGCCCGTCCAGTGATGGCATTCACACACGGCATGCCAAGGGATCATCGCATCCGGAACTCCGATGAGACGGAAGAAACCGTCACGCAGTTCGACCATCTCGACCGGCGCATGAAACATTTTTTTCGCTGCGGTTTCAATGAGAAGCGTCTTCATCTGTTCGCCCGCCATTTGAACCGACTGCGCCCCCATGACCGTGCAGCGAGATGCGGCGGTGATTCCGCTGTCTACAACGGTGTCCGTATCCACGCGATTGACCGTGATCAACCCGGGATCGACGCACAGCGCCTCGGCTAGAATCTGTGTGTACGCCGTCAACAAGCCCTGCCCGACTTCGACAAGGCCAACATTGCACATCACCGATCCATCGTCGTGCACCGTCACGAGGCACGCGCTGTTGTCCGGCGATTCGCCGCCCAGCCCGCACCCGCGATGGCAGATGCTAATGCCGATGCCTTTGCGAATCGTCCCGCTCTGCTGTGCATAGTTGCTGTGTTTCTTTTCGTAATCCGTTTTCACGCAGATCTGGTCGATCATTTCCGGCAGGATGATTTCGTGTGTCATGATTTGTCCGCAAGGATGTGTATCACCCTGTTTGAGCAGGTTCTTTCGCTTGAACGCGAGCGCATCCATGCCGATTTCCTGCGCGACTTCTTCATAAAGCTGCTCGACGGCAAAGATGGTCTGCGGTGAACCGTACCCGCGCATAGCGCCGGAGGTTACGGTGTTCGTAAACACGCCCATCACGTCGATTTTTACATTCGGCACATTGTAGACACCCGCCGCATGAATCTTGGTGCGGAAACTCATCCATTCGTGCATGTGGTAGGCGCCGCAGGTTTCGATGATCTTGCATGCAACCGCCTGCAAGGTTCCGTCGAGATTCACACCGACCTTATACTCGATGCGGAAGGGATGCCGCTTTGTGCTGCAACGAAACGATTCTTCCCGGGTGGTGACATACTTCACGGGCCGTCCCGTCTTTTGCGCAAGCATAGCGGCTCTCCCTGTGACAAGACCCGCGAGCTCTTCCTTGCCGCCGAACGAACCGCCGACCGTCGTCTGGATCAGGCGTGTTTTCGAGCGAGGCAGACCGCACGCATCGGCGGCCCAGCGCCTGCCGAAAAACGGGTTCGCGCAGCCGGTATATACCGTCATCCGTCCGTTTTGATCCAGCATGGCAACGGCGGCCTCGGTCTCCAGATATGCATGCTCGACGTGCGACGTCGTGTATGTCCGCTCAATAATCCGATCGCAATGATCAAATGCCAAATCCACATCGCCTTTTCGTACGAAAGCGTTCGCGTGGCTCCAAATATTGCCCGTGCAATCGGTGCTCTCCTCGTGTACCAGCGGGGCGTCAGGCGCAAGTGCCTCTTCAATCGTAAGGACGGCCTTGAGCGGTTCGTATTCCACCTCGATCGCCGCGAGGCCTGCACGGAGCGCTTCCTCATCCTCCGCGGCTACGATGGCAACCGCGTCGCCCTCATAACGGATGCGGCCCGTCATGTAGCAATAATATCCCCAGCTGAACGGTTTCGGAAGATCCTCAAACGTCATTACCGCAGCAACTCCGGCAGTCGATCGTGCTTTTGCCGTATCGATGCGCAGCACTTTTGCCGAGGCATGCGGGCTATACAACGCTCCCGCAACCAGCATGTTCGGAAAACTCAGGTCCGCCGCATAACAAGCGCGTCCGGATACTTTATCCGTCGCATCGACGCGCGGCATGCCCGTGTTGAGATATTTGAAGTTTCGATCGATCTCGCCATACTGCGACATTTGGAAACCTCCCTGTTGCCGGTTTATCGTTTGCTCGATTGTAGCGTAACGCCCTACATGATTGCTTACAACATAATGCGCGCATCTGCCGGGCGCACACCGGACGAATAGACAAAGCACGGATTGATGTCGAGTTCCTTGATCTCCGGGTTCTCTTCTACCATCTTCGCAACTTTTACAATCAAATCGGCAATCGCTTCTTCATCCTTCGGCGTTTCTCCGCGAATACCGCCTAGCAGCGCGTATCCTTTGATCTCCCGGATCATCTCCAGCGCGTCCGCCTTCTCAAGCGGCAGCACGCGGAAGCTCACATCCCGCAGTACCTCGACAAAGATTCCGCCTAGGCCAAACATGAATGCGGGCCCAAAGGACACATCCTGCGTCATACCTATGATTGTTTCCAGCCCCGCGGGCAGCATCTCGCTCACGAGAATGCCTTCCAGCCGCGCATCCGGGCGGAAGGCGTGTACGCTTTTGATGATGCTCGTGTATGCACTCCGAACGCCTTGCTCGTCAGCGATATTGATCTTGACGCCGCCTGCGTCCGACTTGTGAAGAATATCGGGCGACACGATCTTAAGAACCACCGGAAAGCCGATCTCCTGTGCAAAACGCACGGCGGCATCCATCGACTTGGCGAGTCGGCAGCTAGGCACGGGGATTCCATACGCGGCAAACAGCGCCCACGATTCGTGTTCTAGTAGATTGCGTCCTTGCGCTTTTGCGGCAGCGATTTGTTCGTGCATGGCATCCTCCGCCGAATTTCGGCTCACTAGAATGATAAAGCCTTGTGTGATATCAGTTGTGTAGAATCTTAGGAAGCTGCTGAAAGAAAGGCTTCCTTGCCAAGCTGGAACGCGGTCAAATTGCTCTCAATGCTGCTCTCGGGCACGTTCTCCTTCAATACAGTAAGAATCGTCTCTTCATCAAACGGAAACAACCCGCTTGCGAAAGCCGCGCCAAGCATCACAGCGCTGAGCACCTTCGCGCTACCCGCTTCTGCCGCCAGCGCACTTCCGTCAAACGCGACGACGCGTGTTCCGATCGCGCGCAGCGCGGTTAGGATGTCGTCGACTTCGGGATAGCGCAGTGTGCCGCCGATCTTCACGTCTACCGGATCCTGCTTGAGCGTATTGATGATCGCGATTCCGCTTGCGGAAAGATACGGCACGCCGACGCGCAAGCCCTCCAACGGTTCCAGCGCGAGAACGAGGTCAGCCGTGCCTTTCCCCAAGAGCGGAGCATAGACGTCTTCGCCGATGCGCACATGGGACGCGACCGCGCCGCCGCGCTGCGCCGCACCAAATGTTTCACCCACTCTTGCGCGATATTTGTCTTTGTGCGCACGGATGGTTGCCTCCGCGATCATATGCGAAATCTTGATGCTGCCCTGTCCGCCGATGCCGGCTACGATATAATTTCGTTCCATGGTCAGCGCCTCCTCACTTTGATGGCGTTTTGCGGGCAAACCTGCGCGCAAAGGCCGCAGTCCACGCAAAGAACGCTGTCTATTCCAGACTTCTTCTCATCGAGGTTGTACTTCACGCCCGGGCAGCCGACTAGCGCGCAGGAGCGGCAGCCGTCGCAATCGTTTAGATTGACATAGGTTTTCGCGAGCGTCTTTTTGGTTCTGCGCTGTTTTTGCAGCTGGCATTCACCCGTCATGATGACGACGGAGGGCCCAGCATATTCCATCGCACGATGGATGGTGTCGATCGCGGTCTCTCGGTCGTAGGAATCGCACTCCTCAACGAAGCTGACGCCCATCGCCTTGACGATGGCAGGGATATCCGCGCGCGGATACTCTTCTCCAAACGCGTTGACGCCTGTATTCGGGTTTGGCTGGTGCCCCGTCATGCACGTCCAACGGTTATCGAGAATCAAAAACGTGATGTCGGAGTGATTGTAGACAACGTTCATCAACGCGGGCAGGATGGCGTGGAAGAAGGTGCTGTCGCCACAGACCGCGCAAACCTTTCCGCCCGTGTAACCGATCTTGTTCTGTCCGTGCGCCATGCTGATGCCGGAACCCATGACATAGATGGTGTCCAGCATGTCATACGGCGTCGCCGCAACATACCCTTTGGATGCTTCATCGCTCGCAGGGTCACCGGTAGCGAACACGCCGTAACCGCCTTGCTCATAGCAGCCGATGTCTCCGTTGATGATATGCACCGCGTCTTCGGGATATTTCGCCAACGCGGCCTTGAGTGCGGAATAGGTGCCAAGGTGCGAGCAACCCGCGCAGAGTGTAGACGAGCGGGGTATGATCAACTGCTTCCACTCGGCGCGAACGTCCGCTTTCGGATCGGGCTTGATTTCTTTTCCAAACTTCGGTGCGAACGCGGCTTCGACCAGATCTGTGTTGAGTTCGCCAAACGGCGGGAATAAGTTGCCGTAGGATTTGCCCAACACGCGTACCTGCGGTGCCACTTCCAGCAGATAGGAGCGCACCATCTGCTCGACCACGGGATCGCCTTCTTCGACCATCAGGATCACGTCGAGTCCTTCGACGAACGCGGCGATGGTCTTCTGCGGCAGCGGATAGATAAATCCGAGTTTGCAAAACGCAACCTCCCCGAGGGTGCCGAGCCTCTGCAGAGCTTCGCGCGCGTAAGCGCCGCCAAGCCCCGTTGCGAGGATGCCGACCTTCGCGCCGGATGGCTTTTCAAGTGTGTTAAACAGGCTCTGTTCCGCGCACGCACGTGCCTCCGGCAGTACGCTGTGGAGCCATTCGTGTTTATTGATCGCGCCCGGCGGTCCATAGACGTTCCAGCGGTATCCCATCTGATAATGCTTGTTGAACGCAAGTGCGTTTTTATCCTGCCGGATGTCGCCAAAGAGCACATCTCCGCTCGCATGCGAAATTCGGCTGACGCTGCGCAGGAACACCGGCAAGCGTAACCGCTCGGAGAGCTCGAACGCTTCCCGCGCCATATCCTTTGCCTCCTGCTGATTTTCCGGTTCCAGGCAGGGGATCTCCGCATAGGCCGCCGCAAAGCGCGTATCCTGCTCGTTGGACGAGTAGTGCGCGTCGGGATCGTCCGCGACGACCACCACAAGCCCACCCTTGACTCCACCATAAGGCAGCGTCATGAACGTATCCATCGCAACGTTGAGTCCCGCGTTTTTCATCGCCACCAGGCACCTGCCACCCAGCATGGAGGCCCCGGCCGCGACCTCGAAGGACACCTTTTCGTTGGTACTCCACTCTACATAAAACCTGGCTTCGCGTGAAGCCTGCATCAATACCTCGGTGATCTCCGAGGAGGGCGTTCCAGGGTAGGCCGCCACCAGCTGCACGCCCGCCTCAACGGCGCCGCGCGCAATCGCTTCGTTACCCATCAGCAGGTCACGTACGCCGCCAGGTTGCAAAATCTTCTGCATAATCCTCTTCCTTTTCGGTTGGTCAATGCGTTTCTTATCGGCTTCTCAGCAGCGCACCGAACGCGCGCATCGCACGCTCCGGCGTCGGGAATACGGGGATCTTCGCCGCGTGCAGCAGAGGAGTTTCCCGTTTCTGTACGTCTCCGCCGCCTAAGAATGCCGCCAATATAGGCTTATCCGTCATTGCCTTCATCTTCTGCATCATTTCCGCCGCGCCTTCGATCGGATCCCCGAAGATCACAAGAAACGCGTCTGTCTGATCCGATTTCACGATGGTTCCCAGCGCGTCTAGATACCGCTGCGCCGTTGCGTCGCCAGTCAGATCCAGCGGATTGGACAGCACGCATTGATTCGGCAGCACGGCGCTGAGCTTCTCGATCAGATCCGCATCCGGTCTCTCGATTCGGATGCCAAGATCGTCCGCCGTATCGACGGCAAGGATCCCGCTGCCGCCGGAGCTTGTTACAACCATAAGGCGATTGCCTTTGGGCTGATGCAGCATGCCCAGAATTTTTGCGAAATCGTAAAATTCCGCGATCCCTTCCGCTCGAATCAGTCCGATCTGGCGGCAGACTGCGTCGAAGATCTGGTCGCTTCCGGCGATGGATTTCGTGTGGCTCGCCGCGGCTTCCGCGCCGCGCGCGGTGCGCCCGGGCTTGAGCACGACGACCGGTTTTTTTGCGAGCGCGCGTTTTGCGGTCTCGATAAACTGCCTGCCATCTGCAACGCCTTCGATGTTGAGCGCGATCACCTTAGTCGCGGGATCATCCGCGAAATAGTCCATCAGTTCGATTTCACCGATCCCGCTCTTGTTGCCAAGCGCCACAACGCTGGTGAAGCCGACTGTGTCGTCCTCCGCCCAGCCTGCCATCGCGGCGCCGATGGTGCCGCTTTGCGCAATGATCGCCATGGAGCCAAGGCTCGTCATCAGCGGCCATGTGGCGCAGAGGTGGTTTGGTGTATAGTTGATGCCCTGACAATTCGGGCCGATGAGCGCGATGCTGTTCTCGTGTGCGATCTGCACGACTTCTTTTTCGAGTTCAACGTTTCCAATCTCGCGGAACCCTCCGCTGATGATGACCGCGCCCTTTGCATGCTTCTTTGCCGCCTGGCGCATGACATCCGGAACGAATTTTGCGGGAACGATCACCACGACGAGATCAATCTCCTCCGGAACTTGCGCAAGCTCTGCAAAGCAGGCAAGCCCAAGCAGTTCCTCCGCTTTGGGATTGATCGGATAGATCCTGCCGAGAAAGCCGCCGTCGACGATGTTTTTCAACACCTGATAGCCGGTTTTATCCGGATTTGCGGAAGCGCCGACGACCGCCACGGTCTTTGCGTTGAAAACGGCCTCCAAGATTTCTCGGCTGATCATTCCATACCTCCGCGTATTACAATTTCCCGCGAGATGCTTTTGTTCAAATCTCTACGCCTGTCTTGCGCCAGAGAATCTTCGCCTCTTGCTGACAGGCCTTCATGACTTCTTCCTCATCCACTTTTGTGGAGCGTCCGTTGCGAACGACGACCTCGCCGTCCACGATGACGGTCTCCACATGGCGTCCCTGGAACGTCATATCGAAATAACTCAACGCCGAACATGGCGTAATTGGCGTGGGGCTGTCTGGATTGAGGATAATGATATCCGCCTTTTTCCCGACTTTTAACGAACCGATCTCGCCATCCATGCCGAGCGCACGGGCAGCGTTGCCAAGTGCCCAGTCGAGCACTTGAAAGATCGGGAAGAGCCCCGCGTTGGCGTTGTGCGCCTTGTGCAGCAGGAACGCATACCGCAGATATTCCGAAATATCCAGCGTGAAGAAGCAGTCGTGCCCCAGCGTGATGTTGATGCCTTGCTCGCTCATGTACGGCACGCGCGCCACACCGTTTCCGCCGAAGCTGTTTGTCGTCGGCGTATGCGCGACATTCACGTGATTGCGCGAAAGAATCGCGATGTCTTCATCCGTCAGATCGATGCAATGTGCAGCGACGACATCGGGACCCAGCACGCCTGTCTCTTCGAGGATCTGCGGCGCGGACATGCCGTGTTTTTCCACAACGAACGCCCGCGGTATCTCGGCGATATGCGTCTGGATGCCGACATGGTACCGATTGGCAATCTCTCTTGCGCGCTTCATCGTCTCGCGGGAGTTGGTAAACGCTGTATGCAGGCCGAGCCGACCCGTGATGCGTCCACCGTTTCCGCTCGGATAGCGTTCAAAGAAGCGGATGTTCTCTTCAAACCCGCGCTCGGCATATGCCACGGAGGTCTTCTCCAGAATATGTTCGCCGGGGATGCGTTCGGTCACCTCAAAGCCGACCTGCGCGCGAATGCCCGTCTCCTCGATTGCCTTTGCGGACGCGATCAAAATGCCGGGGAGAGCGTTGGGGCCTTCGACAAACTCGCAAACAGTCGTCGTTCCGCTCTTGAGCATCTTGGTCGCCGCATAGCGCGTTGCAGCGTACACGCCTTCCTGCGTGGTGATGTCCTCCAACCACTCCCAACCCATCTTCTGAAGCATGTCCCAGAAGCTGTGAAGTTTGGAGAAATCCACCGGCATGTTGTGGCCGAGCACATAGGACATATGGGTATGCGTCACGATAAAGCCCGGCATTACGATGCGTCCGCTGGCATCGATTGTCTCCACACCGGGGTATTTCCGGCTGAGTGCTCCGCTGTCACCGATTTCCACGATGCGGTTGCCTTCGATGGCGACCGCGCCGTCGGCAATGACGCTCCCTGTCAGCGCATTCTCGTCAAACGTGAGAACCAACGCATGTTTAATCAGTAAATCGGCCATATCGATGCTCTCCTTATCGTTCTTTATTCTTCTCGCTCTTTATTCGTAATCGCTTGCTGCTCGTTTCGCTGATTGCTCGTTACTCAAAGTAATTCTGAGTGATCGCCTTTCGCGGGCAGACCGAGACACAAAGCCCGCAGCCTTCGCACTTGTCGGGAATGAGCTGCGCATAACGCTCACCCATCTCGATTGCGCCGTATGCGCAAGCCATATAACAGCTGCCGCAACCGTCGCACTTGGTTTTGTCGTGGTAGGGCAGCACGATCTGTTGGATGATCTGTTTCCCGTTTTGAAGACGATCCGCAATCTTCTTGTGCGTCAAACCACGGAAATCCTCCAGGCTATTGTAGCCCTTGCGCTTCATAAACGCCTGAATTCCGCTGACGATCTCCTCGTATTTCTCATAGCCGTAGAGTGTCGACGCGGTCGCAAGCTCCACTGCGCTCGCCCCCGCCATGATGTACGCGATGGCATCCTCCGCCTTTGTGATACCGCCGATGCCGATCACGGGAATCTTCACCGCCTCGGAGATATCCAGCACCATCTTGAGTACGAGCGGCTTGATCGCGGGGCCGGTCAGACCGCCGTATCCTTTCGGGCCGCCGAGCACGGGCTCGCCTGTTTCGATGTCGATGTCGATCGCGGGGCCGATCGAGTCCGCGGCGGAAATCGCGTCTGCACCGGCTGCCTCGACCGCTTTTGCCCAGCGCACGCAATCCAGCTGATAGATCGCGCTGAATTTCGCGATGACCGGAATCTTGACCGCTTTTTTTACCGCTTCAATCTGGCGGGCATAATCGCTCGGGTCGTTGACCTCCGGCAGCGCAATCTTTAGCCCGGGGTACATCGCCTCAAGCACGTTGCCCATGTGCGGACAGGCGGACGGATACTCGATGAAACTCGCGCCTGCCTGCTCGCAGGCCTTAGCGAGTTCAACCGCTTCCGCAGGGTCGGTACCAGCCATATTGGCAATGATCGGTATGCCCGCTTCGCGCGCGATGGGGAACTCGTCGCGAAACCATTGTTCCGCGGTCAGGTTGGTGCCGAACACGCAGTTGATCATCGAACCGCCGCGCACCATCTTCATATTGGGCAGGACGTCTTTTTGCATGTTTTTCACGATCGTCTTTGTGGTCGCGGCTCCGATTTTATACTCGCTGATTGCAGCGATTCGGCTGCCATCCTTGCCATCGATACACGAGGCGGAGATGACAGGGGTATTCAATTTTACTCCGGCAATTGTTACGCTAAGATCCATATTCGCTCCTTTTTATTCGGGGGGCATTCTCTTCGGGAGGGTCGATTACCGACCCTCCCTTCTCATTCAGGGTGCGCGTTCGCACGCTTCACAGGGGGTAATGTAAAATCCGTTATGCCATCAAGAGCGCAAGCAGCGCTTTGATCGTATGCATGCGGTTTTCCGCTTCGTCAAATATGATCGAGTTCGGCCCATCCAGCACGCCGTCGGTGACTTCCTCGCCGCGCGCGGCGGGCAGGCAGTGCATGACTTTGACGCGTTTCGGCGCGGAGGAGACGACTTTTTCGTCGACGATCCAATTTTTCAGCGTGTGTTTGTATGCCGCGAATTCCGGATTGCCGCGATATCCCGTCGCCGGGCCTTCCGCGAAGATTTCGGGAGAAACCCAACCATAGATGTTGATGAAATCCGCGTCCTTGGTCGCCTCCTCGTAGGAATGAACGATCTCGATCCGGTTGCCGACGTCTACTTGGCCTTCCATTGCTTCCTTGATATAGCGCGGATCGGGATCCATACCCTCCGGGCAGGCAATCGACACGTCAAACCCAAGGCGCGTCGCCATGGCCAGTGTCGAGTTTGTGAGTCCCGCCGGCGGGTTGAGCTCGCCGTATCCCCAGCAGAACGCAACCTTCGCTCCCTTAATGCTGCCGCCGCCATGCTCCATCATGGTCATGACGTCCGCAAACGCCTGCGTGGGATGTTCGACCGGGCAGGAGGCGTTGATGACGGGAACCGTCGCAAGCGCCGCCGTTTCCTCGAGCATCTCGCGTGTGACAGGGCGGTGCGCGATGCCGTGCACATAGCGCGTTAGCGTCTTGACGGTATCGTGCCAGTTCTCCGCGCCCGCTTCTCCGCACCAGACGCGGTGTTTGTCGAGCCAGAGCATGTGTCCGCCAAGAGCGGTCATCGCCGTTTCAAACGAGCAGCTTGTGCGGGTGGATTGCGTGTTGAATACGCCCGCAAGGCTCTTGCCGCGCAGATACTCATGCGGCTCGCCGCTGCGCCATTTGCGTTTGAAGTCTTGGGAAACGCTCAGAATGAACATGATCTCGTCGGGGGTGAGTTCGTTGATGCCCAGGATGCTGCGTCCTTTCAGCGGTCTCATGTGTAATCCTCCTTGTTCCTTCTCTTTATCATTCGTTTTCTATCGTGTCGTGATCGAGATTCTGTCCGATTCGCATCTGATTATCGATTCAGACAGATCCTTCATATAGATACCGCTTGATCTGCTCCACGTATCGGATCAGACAGATCCTTCATATAGATACTGCTTGATCTGCTCCACGGACCAGTGCGCCTGCAACCCCAGTTCGCGGATCGTGCGGCAGTCCTTGGTGTGGAAATCGCGGTCGAGCAGCCGCTCCGCGATGGTGATCACCGCGTCGCATACCGGCGTAGGAACGCCGAGCAGGTTTCCGAGTGAGGCATAAGTCACAAGCCCATACGGAATATCCTCCGTCAGATGGCGCGTGTTGAGCGTAAACGGCCCTTCGCAGACCTCCAGAAACGGCGTATGGATTGCCTCATAGAGCGGGAGCACGTAGTTGACATCGTCGCGGTTCCACCGCACCATGAGGATCTCTTCTTCCAGTGTGTACTGTGTCATGCCGAGTTTCTCGCCGATCGCCATACGCTCGCGGTCGATGCCCTCGATCAGGTTGACCACAGGTTTGGGGTTTTCCTTCACGCCAAAGAGATGAAAGTCTTTGTCCCCGCTGTCGATGACGGCAGCGTTGCAGATCATCGGCGGCGTATGCGTGATGGCGTTGTAGTCCACGAGCAGCGTGTCGATCACATTCGCGCCGCGACGCAGTTCATAGCCGTATTCCGTGGGATACAGCGTCTTGAGGATCTCCCAGACAAAATCCATATCCTTGGAAGGAAAACACGCAAACATCAGGTTCTTTGTGCGCGCTTCCAATCGCACCTGCGTTCCGCTGAGGCGGGATGCGCCATAGGGCAACGTGTTGCAGTCTGCGAGATAGACGCGCGCGCGGTTTCCGCAATCGTCCAGCGCTTTGCGCCAGACCAGCGAAGCGCCTCCTTTGCCGAGGCAGACTACGACCTGACCATCCCGCAGATATGGCGCCGCAAGCTCCGCGTAGTGCTTCACCGCGAAGAATGGAACGGGGTTTAAAATCACGTCCGTGCCTTCGACCGCCTCCGCCGCGCTGTCGCACACGCGCACCTTGCCGATGACGCCGACTGGCTTGCTGTCGATGTCCATCAGCTCAATTTGACCGGACTGCTTCGCCTCATCCAGCTTGCCGGGCACGGTTTCGAAGATAGAAACCGCGTATCCGTGGTATCCGCTCATGTCTACCGCACTCATATAGCCGCCGTTTCCGGCGCCGAGAATGCAGACGTTTTGAATGTTCATCGTTTCTTTCCTCCGGTTTCTAGCCGCGCAACGCTTTGGTTGTCTTTTCTGAAACGGTGTAATCATCGTTCAGAGCGACTCCATAGACTTCGTACGCGCTCTTTCTGGAGATATACCCGTTCATGACGTCCATCGCGACCGTTTCCGCCGGGCGCTTCTTTGGATCTCCCCAGCCGCCGCCGCCGGAAGGATAGCTCGTAAACGTGCCCGTGCCGCTGACATGTGAAACGCCCTTGGACGGCAGCAGTTCCTCGCCTTCTATCCCCTCGTTCAGATATGCCAGATTGATCGAGCCTTCTTTTCCGCCGAAGAGACCGTATGGTGCGTGTTCGCGTCCGTCACCAAACATGATCAGGTCGCTCTCCGCGCCTTCATAAAACCGTATGCGATATTGCGCACCGCAACCGCCGCGGTATTCGCCCGCGCCGCAGCTGTCAATCGTAAACTCGTTGAACTCGGTGATGTGCGGATAGTCTACCTCGTTGGTCTCGATGTTCGGCGCGATTAAGCCGCCGAGGTCGATCCCGTCTCCAATGTAGTGCCGGCCATCCATGCCGCGCGCGCCGCCCGCACCGCCAAAGCCGTTGAAACCGAACATAACGTAGAAATTTTCGTTGCGCGGATCCACGCCGGTGATGGCGGGCCCGTTCCAGCGGCTCCAACCCGCGGGTACGCGATTCGGCAGAATCTCCGACAGCGCCATCCAACATGCTTCCAGAATTGCGCAAGCGGTGTCCAGCGTGCAGTAGGCCACCGGGGCGGGAAAATCGGAATTGACGACGCTGCTTTGCGGCGCAGTAATCGTAATCGGACGATATACCCCCTCGTTATGCGGGATATCCGGCGTGGTCACCGTCGTTAAAAACGCGACGTATACGCACGTATCGGTGTTCGCTTTCGGCGAATTGGAGGGGCCTTTTACTTGCGGACTTGACCCTTCAAAATCGACCAGCGCTTCGTCGCCCTGAATCGTGATTTTAACCTTGATCTCGATGGGTTCATCCACCAGTCCGTCGCCATCGAGCGTCGAGTGTCCGTAATAAACGCCGTCGGGCAGCTTTGCAATCTCGCTGCGCATACGGTTTTCCGCATAGAGGTGGATATCCTCGATCGTCTCGCGCGTTTTCTCCTCCCCGTACTTCTCCATCATCTCCAGAATGCGCTTCTCGCCGACATTGCAGGAAGCGACCTGCGCCTTCATGTCGACCCAGATGGCGTCCGGCATGCGCGTGTTGATGCGGATCATGTTGATTACGTCCTGCAAGGGTCTGTTTTCCTTGTAGATACGCACCGGCGGAATACGGATACCCTCGTGAAATAGCTCCGTTGCATTGGGGCAGTAAGACCCTGCTTCCATGCCGCCAACATCGCCGTGATGCGCGCGGTTGATGGAGATAAACTGCATGCGGCCTTTGAAAAACACGGGTTTCATGATGGTCACATCCTGCAGGTGCGTGCCGCCCATATAGGGATCGTTGAGCACAAACACATCGCCATCATGGATATCATCGCCGAAATATGCGACGACCGCCTTGACCGACTCCATCGCCGAAGCGGTGTGCGAGGGTACGCCGTCGACCTGAGAAACGATGCGGCAGTCCCAGTCGCAAATCGCGCAGGAGAAGTCGTGCGTCTCCGCAAAGATCGGCGAGATGGAGGTGTTGACCATGGTAATGCCCATTTCGCGGTTGATGGTTAACAGGCGGTTGTAGATGACCGAAAAGGTGATCGGATCCTTCGCGCCTTCAAACTCTTTCTTTTTCTCATTCTTCATCTGATTCATAGCCATTTATTTCATCTCCATAACGACGTTTGCAAACGCGTCGATCCTTGCGTTCCAACCCGGATGGACGACGATGGTTGTGATACGCTCTTCGATGACAGCCGGGCCTGAGATGGTGTGGCCGGGGTACATCTTGTTGCGATCGTAAACCGGAACATCCTTCCAGCCCTTGTACTCCTGAAAATACAGCTTGCGTGTATTCTTGATGGCCGATTCGACGGGTTCTCCGGATCCCGAAATTGTCTCGAGCCCGGTTTTTTCCACGCGCCCGACCGCCGTGATGCGCAGATTGATGATCTCGATCGGCGTCTCCGGCGTGCTGTAGCTATACAGCCGCTCATGTGCCGCGTGGAAGGCGTTTGCGATTTCTTCAACATGCTGCGCGCCGATTTCGCAATTTCCCGCAATCGGAACGGTCACCTCATGATGCTGCCCGCAGTAGCGGATATCCAGATAACGCTCCAGCAAGGAATCCTCTTTGCGCACACCCTCTTTGATGAGCTGCGACATGGCGTCTTCCTCCGCATCGCGGATGCATGTGTTGAACGCGTCGAGATCGAGTCCGGGAATTGTGCCGACAAAGCTACGCACGTTATCTAGCCGGATATCGGACTCCAGCATACCCAGCGCGCAGAAGACCGAAGCGGCCTTTGGCACGATGACGCAGGAGGAGCCGACTTCTTCCGCAATCTTGCAGGCATGGATGGAGCACGCGCCGCCCGCGCTGACGAGCGCGAACTCACGCGGATCGAACCCTTTTTGCACGGAGACGACTTTGGTTGCGTCCGCCATGTTTTGGTTGACGATTTGGAACACCCCGCAGGCAGCTTCTTCCACCGACATACCCAGTGGCTTTGCGATTTTCTCCTCCATCATGCGATAGCATTTGTCGTAGTTAATCTGCATCTCGCCGCCGAGGAAGAAGTCTTTGTTTAAATAGCCCAACAGCAGGTTTGCGTCGGTCACGGCGGGTTTTTCGCCGCCTCGATCGTAGCAGACCGGGCCGGGATAAGAGTAGGCCGATTCCGGGCCGACATTGATCATGCCCCATTCGTCGATCCACGCAATCGAACCGCCGCCGGCGCCGATGGTATGAATATCGATCATGGGCTTCGCCACGCGATATCCCGCGATCTCGCCCTCGGTCGAGAGCGTTACGCTCGCGTCATTGATCAGCGAGACGTCGAAGCTTGTGCCGCCCATGTCCATCAGGATCAGGTTGCGGTTTTCCGTGAGCTTAGCAAAGAAGATGGCGCCTGTCGCCCCGGCAGCAGGGCCGGACAACAACGTCGCGGATGCGTGCCGAATGGCGGTCTCTGCGGTCATCATGCCGCCATTGGATGCCACGACGTAGAACGCCTTTTCCAGCCCGTCTCTTTTGAGTTTCTGCTCCAGGTTTGTGAGATACACCGTAAGTTTCGGCCCGACATAGGCATTTGCAACCGTCGTGGAGGAGCGCTCGTACTCGCGCACCTGCGGCAGCACTTCAGAAGAGCGGGAGACGAACACACCCGGCAACTCGCGCTCGACGATCGCCTGGATGCGTTTCTCGTGATCGTCGTTCAAGTAGGAAAACAGCGTGCAGATCGCAACAGCCTTCACGCCGTCTTTTCGGAAAGCAGCACAGATTTCGACGACTTCCTGCTCGTCCAGCTCCGTCACAACGCGGCCGAGATAATCCAAGCGTTCGGTGACACCTCGGCGCAGATAGCGCGGAACCAGAGGCGGAGCCGCGCGCAGAAACAGATCCCAGATATTGTCCTTGTGCGCGCGCCGCATTTCGATGGTATCCCGAAATCCCTTTGTCAGGATCAGGCCGGTTTTCGCGCCCGTTCCGGTCAAGAGCGTGTTCGTTGCAACCGTCGTACCGTGAACGAACAGATCGGCTCCGCCGAGAAATGTGCGCAGATCCATTTGGAAAAATAACGCCGCCTTTTCGATGACGTGATAGAGGCCGATCGATTGATCTTCCGGGGTGGACAGTTCCTTGAACGTATAGATCGAACCCGCGTCCGTGATGACGACGCAGTCCGTAAAGGTTCCTCCAATGTCGACGCCAATGCGATATCTCATGAATTCTCTCCCTTAAAAACGAATTGATTCGTGCACGAAGATAACCCGAATAACCATCGCCATTTTCCGGTGTTCTGCATGTTGCAGTTCCCATTTGGCCGATACTGTTCAGATGTTTCGCCTTCGAAGTTGTCTGTGGGTGCTTGTAGACAGTCTAGTCGGTCCTGATCGTTTGTCCGTTGCGTTGAAACTGAGCGAACGAATACTTTGGCTCTTGCTGTGCCGAGGCGATTTGGCCGGATGAAATTGAAAAAAGCTCCGACCTGTAAGTCCTCCTGCATCAATCACATACCGACATCATTATCGGCATGCCATCGTTCCTTGCAAGAGGCTACTCGTCGCGAGCCTGTGAAAGCTGCCAGGTAACCCTGAGAGTTGTTACCCCACCTCAATATAGCCTTGCTTCTGTATTTAGTTCTACTGATAATATAATAACCGTTTGTTTTTTTGTCAACATAAAAATAAATCTGGTTTTTTGATCGGCCGATTGACTCGCTCACGCATGGGTGACGATTAAGGTTCCGCATGAAAAAATCGGAAAGCCACGCATTTGCAGGCTTCCCGATCTCGTTGTGGCGGGAATATGTGGGAATCGAACCCACCAAAGCAGCTATTCACTACTTCAACTGGTTTTGAAGACCAGCGGGCACACCAGCACCCATCTACTCCCATGAACATCTCATTGATCGAATCGTATTATAGCATTTCGCGGTATCGCTGTACAACCGTTTGATCGAGTTTGCGCAGATCTTCCGTGCGTCGGGTCAGCTTCTTATTGTCGCAATAGGTAAGGATGGGCAGCGCATATTTGCGCGAGGTTCCAACCCTGTCGCGAAAGTCTCCAAGCGAAATCACGCCGCTTTCCGCCTGAATCTTCTCCATTTCGTCCAGCGCCCGCAGGAAGACATCCCTGTGCAGGTAGAGCTCAGCGGAGATGTTGACCAGTGTCCCCTGCTCGACCAGCATCTGAATCACCTGCTTGACCACAGAGGCCTGATTTGGATATCGCGCGAGGAGTTCGTCCAATTCCGGCACGCTCACGCCTGCGTCACGGTAGAGCGCCTCGATCTGCTCCGATATCCGCTTCTGCTCTGCGTTCAACCGGACGTAAAAACCCGCCAAAGCGGCGCGTTGCCGCTCCAACTGTACGGTGCCTTCCTGCGCAAAACGCAGAAGCACCGCATCCGCAACCGCCGCGTCACAATCCGGCAGAAGACGCTGCTTCAGCTCGTCAATCCGCATACCCGTCTGTAGCGGATTTTTGTTATGGTACGCCTCTAATAAACCCAGAAGTTCCTTTTTGAGTTCTTGCCAATAGTCGGCATGAAGGACGATCTGGTCGTTAATCCGGACAATCAAGGTCGGGTCAATCGTTTGATCCAGCGCCTGCACCAGCGATTCTACGCTGGTTGATCGCCGCTTGGCAAGCTCTTCCAACGGGAGTAGCTTCGGGCTGTTTTCCAGCAGCGCAAGCATCGTTTTTTCGCTCTCGCTTCCGTGTTCCTTGATCGCGAGCCGGTCAAGCGCCGTCTGCTGAAACCGCTTCTGCTTGATTGGATTGCTCTCCAAAATCTCCCCGCCGCCGATGGTCTCAATCGGGGAATAGAAGCGCACGATATATCGATCACCGGATTTCACGGCGATATTCTCGCTCAAACGAAGCTGCGCAAAGCAGCTTTCCCCGGGTTTTAGCACGTCTCTATCCAGTAAGATCACTTTGCAAAGCATGTTCCTCGTGCCGTGATACAGATGCAGCACCGACCCGTTCTCGACCTCGCGCAAACTGTCGGAGAAAACGTTCAGCTTCACATCCAGCATCATAGAAGGCTCCATGGAACCGGACTTTGCGAGTGTATCGCCACGATCCACCTCGTCCTTCTTCATCGCGGCGAGGTTGACCGCGACGCGTTGGCCTGCGTATGCCGTTTCGACATCCTGACCGTGCACTTGCATGTTTCGCACTTTGGACGTTGCGCCGTTTGGATAGATCGTCACGCTGTCGCCTTCTTTGAGCGTTCCTTCGATCAGCGTTCCCGTCACAACCGTACCGAATCCCTTGACGGTGAACACGCGATCGACCGGCATGCGAAATCCACTCACAACATCCTTTGGTTTCACCTGCTGAATCTGCTTGATCAACTCGTCGCGCAGCGTCTCGATGCCGGCTCCGGTCATCGAGGAGACGGGTATGATCATCGCATCTTGCAGGAACGATCCGGCAAGCTCCGAGCGGATGTCTTCTAAAACAAACTCAAGCCAGTCCGGCTCCACAAGATCGCTCTTGGTGAGCGCCACGATCCCGCTGCGAATGTTCAGCATCGAAAGAATACCAAGGTGCTCGCGCGTCTGGGGCATCACGCCCTCGTCTGCCGCAATTACGAGCAAGGCGAGGTCGATTCCGCCCGCGCCCGCGAGCATGTTTTTGATAAACCGCTCGTGTCCGGGCACGTCGATGATGCCTGCGCGGCTTCCATCCGGAAGCGTTAAGTATGCAAATCCAAGCTCGATCGTGATGCCGCGCTTCTTTTCTTCCTCCAGCCGATCGGTATCGATTCCGGTCAACGCCTTGACGAGGCACGTTTTTCCATGATCGACATGTCCCGCCGTGCCGATGATGCTATGATTCATTCCACTCCTCCGTCGAACGGCTCCGCGTTTTGCCTTTTACACAGGCACGCGGCAACCCGCTCCACAACGATCTGCTCATCCGGCTGTTGAAGGGTGCGCACATCCAGCAGCAGCCGATCTTTGGAGATCCGCGCGATAATCGGCGGTTCCCCACGGCGCAGACGGCTCTCCAGTTCGCCGACGGAGATCTGTTTCGGCTGAAGCGCCACGATATAAGAGGGTAGCATCTGCCCCGGAACCGCGCCTCCGCCGACTTGCCCGAACTCTTCCACCACTTCCACCGCGCAATCCGCCGTACGTTCGCGGATCGATTTGGCGAGGGTCTCTGCCCGGTCGGCAAGGATGTCCCATCGCAGAGAGATCATGCGCAGGGTAGGGATGTCCTCCCCCGCGGTGCCTTCCAAATAGGCGCGCAGGGTTGCCTCCAGCGCGGCAAGCGTGAGCTTGTCTACACGCAGTGCGCGCGCGAGTTGGTTTTTCTTCATCGCGTCGATCAGCGGTTTCTTCCCTGCGATGATGCCCGCCTGGGGCCCGCCCAGCAGTTTGTCTCCGCTGAAGCAGACGATGTCCGCCCCATCGGCGATGCATTGCGGAACGAGCGGCTCGTCCTGTATGCCATATTTTTGCAATTCGGTCATCATGCCGCTGCCTGCGTCATAGATCACCGGAATTCCCGTTCGTTTCCCAAGCTCCGACAGCTCGCGAATCGACGGAGTCTCGGAAAAACCGACGATTCGGAAATTGCTGGTATGCACCTTTAAAAGCGCCGCGGTCTCGTTCGGGATAATCGCGTACTCAAAATCGCCCAAATGCGTCTTGTTGGTCGTGCCGACTTCGGAAAGCAGCGCCCCGCTCTGCTCGATGATCGCCGGAATCCGAAACGACGCGCCAATCTCTACGAGCTCACCGCGGGAGATGACCACCTCGCGGTTCTTTGCGATCGTATTTAGGATCAGTAATAACGCCGCCGCATTGTTGTTGACAACCATCGCGCTCTCCGCGCCGGTCAACTTCGTGACGAGTTCTTCCACGAGCGCGTGGCGGCTTCCGCGCGCGCGCTGTTCGATGTCATATTCCAGATTGGAGTAGTTCCGCGCCACATCGATGAGGGCATTCACCGCGCGTTCACCCAGAAGCGCCCTGCCGAGGTTTGTATGCAGGACGATCCCGGTCGCGTTGATCACGCGCCGGAGGTTGGGCCGCAGCTTGCGCTGCAAGCGATATCGCGTCAGCGCGACCAGCTCTTCTTTTGCAGGCATGGTCTGCCGCGCACCGGAGAGGATTTCATCGCGCAAAAAGCCGAGCGTCTCCTGGATCGCTTCCGTTTCCATCGGCAAAGGAGGCATATGAACAATCGTGGCCTCGCTCATCCAAGCGATGACGATATCCATCTTTGGGATTTTTCGCAACAGTTCCGCTTGATTCATGCCGCTCTCCTTTCTTTGCGCTAACAGGTTCTTTTCTTGTTCCGGGAAGCCGAATCGCAGCTCATGCCAACCAGTTGTTCGAACGAAGCGATGCTTCCGCGGCATCCGCCTTTTCTTCCGAAACGAGTATGACCGGACCTGTGCATCCCATGCCGCTTTCCGCGTAGATCCCGGACTTCCAGAGTGTTCGCACCGCGTCCTCCACGTCCGTCACTTCAACGCCCGTGATCTCGTGTGTCACAATCTGTTTTGCCGGCGCGATGACGGACTCTTGCGCAGTTTCCGCGCGGCGTTCCGTTTTCAGGGAAGCAAGCCCGGCACGGTTTGCCTGCGCGAACTCGTTGCGAACCACATCCCGATATTGCCCCGCGAGGAGCTGCGCCGCGTATGCCAGCGCCCCTTCGATGACGGGCGCGCCGGACGCGCGCGAGACGATCATCACGAGCGAATCAAACGCCTCCCCCAACCCCGGGCCGTAACCGGAGCCGACGGACTCGTACCCTCCGCCTGTGGTAAAGGATGAGAGCATCTTTTGTAAGAGATTGCCCGTCAACGAATCGCAGACCATGACGTCGCAAACGCCGGAAAGCAGGTCGTTCCCGCGCAGGACGCGTCCGCCATCCGCGCGGCAGGATTCCGCAAACGCGATGTCATATCCTTTCTGCCGGAGTTGCCGCAGAACGGCCTCTGCTTGACGCGCGCCCTCCAGATTGAGGAGTCCGACCGTCGGGCGCTCGATGCCGCAGGCTTTCGCCGCGGCGATGCCAAGCACGGCATTCCGAACCATCGCATCGGCACGGCGGGTTTCCGTCGTTCCGGTCGTGGTGGCCAAAAAGACCTCTTTGCCCCTGCCGGGCGTCGGCACGCGGCCGACCGTCGCAACACCGATCGGGAATGGATAATGCATGGTCACAGCGCCATCCACCTGTTTTGAAGTGAGCAACTCTTCCATGCGTGCGTGCGCGTCCTGCTCGGTTTCCACAAAGACGCATTCCAGATTGCTCCGCGTCTTTGTGCCGAGGTAAACGATGTGTATGCCCTTCTTACGCGCTGCGAGCGCGCCTTCCAGCACCACATCTTCCCCGTGCTCATTGCCGATTCCCGTCAACGCGATTCGAACGCGCGTCTCGGTTTCACCTTGCTCCAAATGCTCGGCTAAATCGAGAAATGTTTGGGCGATCATGTGTTCAACCGATGGATTCGCCATAATCTTCACCTCTGCTCACGCATCAGGTTTTCCGCAAATTCACGCATCGCTTTGGCGATCATGCCCTGAATCTGCTTTTGTGAGACCGCGCTTTCTTCCTGTGTCCCATTGTTTTTGCGAATCACGAACGACACGCCATCAAACAGATTGGTCATTCTGCCTAAAAACAGACTGCCCTTGCCGATGATCATCGCCCGCTGCACCTTGCCCGAGAGCATCTCCTGACGCACAAAGCCGAGATAGGGCACGCCGGAGGGAATGTGACCCTGTGTTGGCGCCCAGCCGACCATACCGTGGCGCTCGACAAACGCGCCGATTGCGTCGCGTTCGATTTCATTGCGCTTGACCGCGAGCGCCGCGATCATCTTATAGTTCGCGAGCGGTACATCCCCCGCACCCGCGGGTTTTGTCACGTCCGGATTTTGCATTTCTACGCTGTATTTGTCGATATCCGTGATCTTCAGCCCCGCGCGGTCAAGCGGATCCGTCACCAGAGACGTGATCACGGCCTGCGGCGAGGATCCCGTGCCGACCGTGTGCCTGCCGCACATCGCGGTATCGATCTCCGGGCTGATGCCGTCGTTTTTGCTCACAAGCACCGCGAATCCGCCGAGAACATCCTCCAGCAGCGGAATGCCTTTCTTTACATGATCCTTGCCGTTCATGCCGAGCTTTGCCGAGCAACCGCCTGCCGTCACGACGACGTTTTCATAAACACCCGCTGACACCAACGACGCCGCAAGGATCAACGCGTGGGCGGGCGCCGCGCAAAACGCGCGTATGTCGCACCCTGTCGCGCTCGTCAGCCCCGCAATCTCCGCCGCGGCCTTGGCAAAGTTGCCGCCACCGCGCTGGTTCATGTCTCCGCAGGCTTCCTCCGAGCAGTCGATCACGTATTGAATTGCGCTTTTATCGATCTTAGCCTGTTGCACCACATGCAGCAGCGCGAGAACGGAGCTCGCCTTTGCAACAAGATTTTCGAGCATGGTGTGTGCGGATAGGTTCGGGTCAAAGTCGTGTGCGCGGCGAACATAACCCACCAGCACGCCGTTGTGATACAGAGGCTCCGCGTGCTCCTCGTTGACCGCTTTGGAAATCGAATCAAGATCCACGCCGTCCTTGATCTTTGAGAGGATATCCTCCTCCATCAGCGGGTGCGCACAGAATCGCGGCTTGACCGCAGAGACGAACGAAGAGGAGAGCCGGACGAGGTCAAACACATCACTCGCCTGCAACAGCAGAAGAAACTCGTCCTGCGGCATGATCTCGCCAAACGTGCCGAAGCGGGGCGCGTTTTCCAAGGGTTTATCGTACCATGGCTGCTCGACAGCCGCCAGAGCCTCCGGCGTGAGATTGCCGATATAGGTCTGGTTTGGCAGATACTCCACCGCCTGCGTATAGCTGCGCAGATACTGCGGAAGCTGCTTGAGATACTCCGATTCCGCGTTGGCCGCCCGCTCGGAGGTCTGGGTTGTTCCGTTGTGCACCAGCATATCCGGCGTATGCGCAAGGATATACCCTGTTGCTTGGATCACACTGTTCATTGATTTTACCCGCTTTCACCCTTTAGAAACAATGATGATATGAAAGATCCCTCCCATATCATCATTTGGTCACCTAAAATTTGCAATATTCCGATCGGATGGCTGACATCTCTTTCTTGATGCTATCGACATCAAGAACCATTTCCATCATGCTCACCTGATCTTCATACACCTGTTCTGCGACTTCCGCTTTCATTTCGTCTTCGCAGATATGATACACTCTGAGTCCCAAAGAGACTCCTGTCAATGGACCCGCGAACGTGGGGTCTCCGGCTGTCACGGTTTCGGCTGCCAATCCCGCGGCTTCGCTCTCGGCTGCACCGAGCACGATCACCATGTTCTCCGCACCAAATCGTTCGGACAGTTCCTTCACCCTTCTCTGGTTCTCAAGATCCATTGCGCCAGCGGCCGTTCAGACAAAGCATTCGGTCGACGAGAATACGACTTCTGCGCCCGCGGAGCGAACGCATTCTTCGATTGCAGGTCCCGGAATGCCGTCGCGATCGCCGATGACGACAACTTTTGCGCCTTTCAGCATACGCATCGTTCTCCTTTCTTTGATTTGAAATATCAAATGCTGCTTTCCGCCTGCCTTCTTTCGTTGATCACGCGGAAAGCCCGCATCAGGAAACGTGTTTACGGATTATCTGTTCAATGTTTTCCGGCGTCGCGTCGTCTTTGACCAGCTCGTCCACCTTTTCTCCGGCAGAATAGATCGCGACGACCGGCAGCCCGAGCACCTTCTGCGCGATGGCGAGGCGGCGCGCTTTGGTGATGTTCAGCGACGTGAACTTGAGTTTTGCGCCGTAGCTCTGCTCATACCCATGGATGTGCGGCGTCAATGCCTGACAAGGAACGCAGCCGTCTGAGTAAAAATCCACCAGCACGAGTCCCGCTGCCTGCAGTACTTCCGATTCGAAATTCTCTTTGTCCAGATCGATCATCGTTTTCTCCCCGGGCTGATCAAAGCCCTTCCAAATATCGTTCTGCCTGAACGGCTGCAATCGCGCCGTCAGAAACGGCGGTAACCACCTGACGCAGGCTCTTGACACGGATGTCTCCCGCTGCAAACACGCCGGGCAGGTTTGTTTTCATGTCGTCGTCCGAGAGGAGATAGCCGTTCTTCATCTCCAATTGTCCTTCAAAGAGCGCGCCCGCGGGCTCAAACCCGACGAACACGAACACACCGAATGTGCCGTCGTCCTCATCCGCGACAATCTCGCGCCGCTCGCCGGTCTTCACATTTCTGAGAATCATGGATTCCAATATGCCGTCGCCGCGCAGTTCTTCCACAACTGTGTCCCAGATAAAGCGCATTTTTTCGTTTGCGAACGCTTTCTGCTGAATCGACTTCGCCGCGCGCAGCTGGTCTCTTCGGTGGATGAGCGTGACGCTTCTTGCAAACTTTGTTAAGTAAAGCGCTTCTTCCACCGCGGCGTCCCCGCCGCCAACCACGTAGACTTCAAGCCCCTCGAAAAACGCGGCATCGCACGTTGCGCAATAGGAAACGCCTTTGCCGGTGAGTTCCCGCTCGCCGATGCAGCCGATGGGCTTGTGCACCACGCCCGTTGCGGCGATCACCGTCTTTGCGCGGTATTCGCCTGCGTTGCAGCGGATTTGCTTGATTTCCTCCCGCAGATCGACCGAAAGCACGGTTTCGCTGACGAACTCCGCGCCAAATTTGTGCGCCTGTTCCGTCATCCGCTTGATCAGCGAGGGGCCGGTTTCGTGCTCCACGCTGCCGGGATAGTTTTCGATCTCGTCCGTGATGGCGATCTGGCCGCCCGGCGCCAGTTTTTCGATGATCAGTGTTTTCAGCCGCGCCCGGCCTGCATAGAGCCCAGCGGCGAGCCCCGCAGGGCCCGCGCCGAGAATGATCACATCGTAAATGCTATCCATGTATTACCCGTTCTTATGACACGCGTCAATAGGATTCTCCGAAGAGTTTGCCGTGGCCGGACTGGTTTCCCGAAAGATAAAAATGCGTCGTGGTGTCGAATTCGATCGCCTTGTCCGAGGGCGGAAAATAACCGCCGGACTCCTTGTTCAGGCGAAGCACCTCTCCGCCGACCACTCGCTCCACATCCGGAATCAGATAGTGCTTTTCAATCGAGCCGCCGCTGACGACGGCATTTGCTTCCGGCACGTCGTCCACCAGCAGCACGCCTTCGGTACCATCCGCGCCGCCGAACTCAAACGTGATCGTCGAAGCCTTGATACCATTTTGCTCGGCGCACTGAATGGTCAGCATACCGTCCACAGCCGCGTTTCCGCCACCCTCCCAGGCCATGATGAGCCCGTTTGCGCCGAGGTAGTTCGCGAGCTTGATGTTGAAGTTGGCGCAACGCTCCTTGTGCCAGTTGCTGGGATTGTGGCTGCGACAGAAGATCACGCCGCGGAAATTGATCGTCTTGCCGTGGTTCTTGTAGAGTTCCAGCAGGATCGGATGGTTCGTGTGCAGATACGTCGGCACCTTGAAGGCGGGCCAAACGTAATTTCCGCTGACGACGCAGCCATCCAGCATCTCGTTGGGGTGCAGCAGCGTCGGCACAAGGTTGTCGATACTCAGCCCATAGAGATAGGTGTTGGCATATGGGCCTTGATTCTGGCACTGCCAGACCAACACGACGTTGGGCAACTCGGGATTGACTTCGTCGATGCTGAACAGGGTCGATTCATCGGGCTCCATGTCCTGCGTGAGCGAAGCAAGATAGGTTGCGATCTTGATGCCGATCAGGCGGATGTCGTTGTCGTACTCAATGGACGATTTATCATCCGTCAAGGTGTAAAGTATAACTAAATTGATGGTTTCGTGAAACGGCGTGAAGCGGTCAATCGGACCTTGCATATCCAGAATCGCGTCGCGCGGATATAATAACCCACTGCTTGCGCTGGAGGTGTCCCAGGGAAGCGCCGCGCTCTCCATCACACTCAAGCCGGAGAGTAGATTGGTCACACCGTCTCCGACGGTCTGCGCGCTGCCGAAAAAGCCCGAATACTGTTTCCCTTTTCCCGCTGTCTTCACCATCGGTTGGAGCGTATCCAGCAGGTGGATAATGCGAGCGTTCTCGCCGGGTTTGACGACGTCGAAATCGACGTCCTCCACGGCTTTGAACAAGCCCTTGACCTGATTGCGCAGGTCTTCTTTGTTGAGTGTCAGCACATGGTTTTCATAGGAGGTCTTGTCGCCCCAGACGACGTCCTCCACGCGATAATACTGCCTTGTCAGCTGCATATCACTCGCCCTCCTTGCTCTCGTTGACCGTAAACACGACAGGCTCTTCCACGTCCCGCGTCAACGCATCCAGAGATTTTTCCAGAATTTTGCGGCGATATGCCTTCTCGCGCTCGAGAGGCAGGCTCGGGTCTCCGGTCGGCGCGGTAAAGTCACCGCCGAACACAATGCGATTTGCGCCTACGTTATAGGCGATGGAGGTAAAGGCCGTCACGAGCACATTGGGAATGCCCGCGCGATCCAATTCTTTGGCGATCGTTGCGCAGCAACGAGTGCAGGTCCCTCAGGTGGAGGTCAGGATTGCCGCGCTGATCTCCGAATGCTTCAGGTCGGCAACCATCCTCCTTCCGATGTCCTTGCTGCTCTCGATATTGGTTCCGACGCCGCAAGTCGATAGGAAATACTTGTAGATACCCTTGATGATGCCCTCGCGTTCCAGCGCGCGCATCATATCCAGCGGAATGAGACGGTGCGGGTCATTGCTTGCATCCGTGGTGTCATATCCGCCGTGGATGGATTCGTAAACGCCCTTCTTCAGCTCGTCCACGCCTTCGATGTCGTATTTTCCGTAGGTGACGGAGAACGACTGGCGGAGCTTGTCCGGGTTGCCGACCGGCACAAGGCCGCCGGTGGTGATGAGCGCGATGGTCGCGTCCTTGATATTCGCGATTTTCGGTGCGGGCTTGACCACCTCGAAGCCGCGCAGCGGCACTTCGGTGGTGAACGGGCGCTTGTAGAGCTTGTTCAGCAACATTGCCGTGACGCGCTCCGCGCCGGTCTTGTCATGATATTCGTTATAGCGGTGCCCCGTCGGCAGATAGCCTTCGAACCGCGCGGCAAGGATTGGCTCATGCTTTGCGAGCTTGAGCGCGAGCTTTGCCAGCTGCGGCAAGGATTTGGACATGCCTGCCGCGGTTTCGGTCGTAGAGACGATATAGTTGTCCTTGACAAACATGGCAACGGCGGGGTTTTCATGCCACATCGCCGTCACGCACGGAATCTCGAGTTCGCGGCGGACAAAGTCGCAAACGCGCGCGCACGCAACACCGTAGCGGCCGGCATTGAACGCGGGGCCCGCGACAAAAACATCCGGCTTGAGCTCCTGTAGCAGCGCCTTGATCTCGGCTGATGCGGTGAGAAAATTTTCATCATTGTTGATGAAGTTATCTCCGCATACGATGATCTTGACGACTTCCATCTCACCGTTCCAAAGCTTCTCAAGCCCTATGGCGGGGCCTTTTTTCTCATCTAAAACCGATAAGCCAACGTCCGCCATGGTCTCACCGCCGAGGCCCGCGTAAAACTGGTTGATATAATGAACTGCTCGTAAGACTGCCAAAACAACTCCTCCTTTGTATCGAAATCCAATCGTTCGGCGATTGTTTGCGCTATTGCGCTTCCATCTCGCCGGGCACCGACGCGCGCCCGTATGGCGGGCTGGACACGATCAAGATCTTCGCGTCGGACTCTTCCGTAAAAATACAATGCTCCACATCGGAGTCAAAGATCACGAGATCGCCTTCGTGCAGCTGATACCGGCTGCTCTCGACCATAACGATCACTTCGCCCTCCATGGCGATGATGAGCTCCTGCCCCTTGCTGTGCTTGTGGATGTTGCGCTCCGAAGGCGCATTGGGCGGCAGGGTAACCTGGCTGACCTGCATATTCTTGCCCAGGTTTGAGGTAAGCACGTTGTAGACGATTCCGTCGGCAGCCATGTGGTTCTTTTCTTCGCCTTTTCGAACCAAAATCGTGTCGACATCCCGCGTGTCCATAAACTGGATCAAATCCACATTAAAGTATCGTGCAAGCCGCTGCAGGTTTACGATCGAGATGGAATACTTCTCGTTCTCCAACCCGGATAGGTAGGAATAACTCATCCCCGTCTCTTCCGCAAGCTGCTGGAGTGAAATGTCTCGAATCTTTCTCAGATTCCTGAGCTTTTGGCCGATATTGATCCCGTCTTTGCTTTCCGCCATAAACCTGCTTACCCTGCCCGTTCCATCATATTTGTCGTAATCTTACACGGGCGGCAAACTTCCGTCAATCAAATCGACAAACACCGTCTTTGAGATCATGTATTTCTGAATGCCGGCAACGCCAATTCCGCTCTGTTTCCAGCCGGTTCCCGGAGACTCGATCATGCCTTTGCTGAAATAGGTGTTGACATAGATCTGTCCGCCCTTGATCTTCTCCGCGACACGCAGCGCACGCTTGATGTTCTTGGAGAAAACACCGCCCGCGAGTCCATATTCGGTCGAGTTGGCAATCGCGAGTGCTTCTTCCTCCGTCTCAAAAGGTGTCACGCACAGCACCGGCCCAAAGATCTCCTCTTGGAAGATGGTCATATCCGTCTTCACGTCCGCAAACACCGTCGGTGGCACAAAGTTGCCTTTCAGCAATTCAGGATCCGTGTATGGTTTTCCGCCGGTGATCAGGCGGGCACCCTCTTTGATGCCGGACTCGATATAGTTCCAAACACTTTGCGCGTGGCTCTTTGAGATCAGCGTGCTGAAATTCACGCCCTTCATATAGTCGAATCCGTCGCCCGGAACGAATTTCTCGCACTCCAGCTTCAGCTTGGCGAGGAACTCTTCGTAGATACTCTTGTGCAGTATGAGGCGTGTTCCGGATACGCAGACCTGCCCGGAGTTGAGGGTGAAGCCAAACCGCGCCCATTTGACGACCTCGTCGACATCTACATCGTCAAACACGATGTTCGGGCTTTTTCCGCCGAGCTCCAGCGCGATGTCTTTCACCGTATCTTTGGAAACACCAATGATGTTCTTTCCTGTCTCCGTGCCGCCGGTCATGGAAACCATGTCGACGAGCGGGCTCTTGACCAGCGCGTCGCCGATCTCGGCACCGGAACCGGTCACGAGGTTCACGACGCCAGCCGGGAATCCCGCCTCATGAAACACTTCCATGAGCAACATCATACTCAACGAACCCCAGGATGACGGCTTGATGACGACCGTATTACCGGCGGCCAGAATTGCGCAAACCTTCTGACATCCCATCATGAACGGGCCGTTCCAGGGAAGAATCTCCCCGACCACGCCGCAAGGCTGCCAGAGTACATAGTTCAGGTGTCCCGCCTCGCACGGAACCACCTTGCCCTCAAGGCAGCGTGCTTTCCCCGCGAAGTACTCGAATGCATCGACCGCCATCTGCGCTTCGTAATACAGCGCGCTCATATAGAGCTTGCCGCACTCGAGCGTTTCGATCACCGCAAATTCTTCTGCTCTCGTTGCGAGTACCTGACCCGCCTTGAGCAGCAGCTTGCTGCGCTCCTTTGCGGACATTTTGCCCCACGGGCCCTCGTCATACGCACGCCGAGCCGCGTTGATCGCGCGATTGAGGTCCGCAGTTCTTCCTTTATATGCCTTTGCAAATGGTTGGTTGTTGACTGGATTGATAACATCGAATGTCTCTTTGGATTCCGACTCTACAAACGCGCCATCGATGTAGAGCTTATAGGGTTCCCGTTTTACAAACTGATATGGATCCATACTCTTCTCTCCTTGATTCGCGATTCGCCAAGAGTGAAATATTCGATTGTTGATATATTTCATTATATGGTCGGTAATTGGTTGTGTCAACGTTCCGCACGAAATTCCTGTACTATACCCGTTCTGTGGGTGCTCCTAGCCCATCAGCGGGGTTTTCGTTCATCGTCCGCCGGATGAGATGCCGTTATACATGCTGTTCATCGAATATTAGGTGTGCGACTATCGTGGCTTGGTCTTCGTGAAAGGTGCTTAATTGCAACGAACTCTCAGGCATCCGCTGCAAGAATTGCATCTTTTTCGATCAAAAGCAGCGAGCTCTCAGGCACCCGCCGCTCCTAAAAAAATTGCCCGTGTTTGAACCGCCATACCGGACTTGTCACTCAGCGACAAGGTGCCCACAACCCCTCATCACATCGTCTCCGGCAGGCAGCGAAAGCACCGTTTTTAGTACTGATTCAGGAACGTCCGGATCGAAACGATATCCCGATCGACTTGCTGCTTGACTTCTTCCAGGCTGTTGAATTTGATCACGCCGCGGATATGCACATGGATTTCCAGGGTGATTGTCTTGTCATACAGATCCTGCGCGAAATCGAGCAGAAATGTCTCGATCGAAACATAGTCAAAATTGTCATCGGACGGACGTTTGCCGATGTTGGTTAGCCCCTTGACGATATGTCCGTCGATATCCGAAAGTGTGCCATATACGCCGTGTGCCGGCAGTTGCTTATAGGATTTGTAGCTCAGGTTCGCCGTCGGCATGCCGACCAATCTCCCGCGCGCCTTGCCATGCATCACTGTTCCGACGAAGAGATACGGGTGACCAAGCAGCGCCGTTGCATGCTCCAATCGCCCTGCGGCGAGGTCTTCGATGATCCTGTCCGCCGAGACGGGTTCCCCGTCCGCCAGAACAACGTCGCACACATCCAACGCAAAGCCAAATTCCGCAGCGTAGGTACGCAGTTGATCGAGCTGCACATCGTTTGATCCGACGACGACAACCTTTGCGCCCAATTGTTGCAGCAATACGTCTTTGACAAACCGTTTCAGAGAATCCGATTTACCATCGGCGGAATATGACAGCATCACATCTAGCCCTGTCTTGGCAAGCAGATACTGCTTCTCCGCTTCGGTTGATAAAATTTTTCTTTCCTGCAAGCTGGCTTCATCCTGAACCAGCGAAACGACGACGGATGTCATCCCGCGCTGTGTATAGCTCTTCAGCCGATCCAGTACCGCCATATGTCCGGTATGGATACCGTCGAATGCACCAAACGCAACACAGGTGTTGTCCAATTGGACATCCTGTTGAAAATAGTATTTCATGATCCTACACTCCTTGTACAAGGCATCCTGCGGCACGCCGCACCGCAGGATGCCCTTGTTGCGAGATTCCGTTTTGTTATTTCAAATTACACTTTTTTCTTGGCTTGGCTGATGAAGTAGATCGCCATGCCAATGACGAAGTAGACAGCGGTCCAGACCCAGAGCATATAGCCGCCCTGGAGAATGCCCGGGATGTAGGCCGCGATCAGCACGATCAGCGTGACGATCGGCAGCGCGTTGCCGCCGGGCGCCGTGAACTTGTCCGTGATCTCCGGGTTCTTCTTGCGCGCCGCGATAATCGTGAAGCAGATGATCGCAACCACGATGGCGTTGCACAGAGAGCCGAAGTTGACGATGAAGTTCGTTGCGCTCGGGAACGCCGCGATGATGCCAACCACGAGGATGACGACCAGCTGCGCGTTGACCGGCGTGTTCGTCTTTTCGTTGACCTTGGCAAGTCCCTTGGGCAGGATGCCCGCCATTGCGGATGCCTGCAGCGCACGGCCAGCCAGCGCCATGACGACGAGGATGGTCGTGATCAGCGCGAGCACCGCGGCGATCGTGATGACATAGCCCAGCCACGGCAGATTGGAGAGCGTGGTGAACACTGCCGCATACATCGGGATATATGCCATGCCCGGATTCTGTTGGAGGAAGCCTGCGCTGACGAGACCCAGTGTGGTCACGATCATCAGGATGTACAGCACGAGCACGACGCTCATGGCGATGATCATCGACTGCGGAACCGTCTTCTTCGGGTTCTTGATTTCACCGACCATAAACGACACGGCTACGATTGCGCCAAACGCGACCATCGCGATCGGGATTGCGCCCATGAAGCCGAACGTGCCTTCCAAGCCCTGTGTGAAGAACGGGGTCAGCGCGGAGCCGTCCCATTTGCCGCTCGTCAGACCGGTTACGATGAACACGACCATGGCGACGGCCAGGCCAATCGTCAGTACCGAGTTGATCTTGCCCATTGCGGAGATTTCGATGATGTTCAGTATGCCGCAAAGAATGACTGTTGCAATTGCGATGATCGTTCCGACGCTGCCAAGCGCGGGGAAACTGACGCTGAGATAGATGCCAACATACATGGCGGAGAACGCCGCGCCCGCGATGCAACCAAACAGGTATGCCCAGGCCGAGACCCAGCCCCAAATCTTACCCGCTTTTTCGGTTTTACCAAGCGCTTTTGCAGGAAACACGAAAATTCCGCCCGACTGCGGATACATGGTGGAAAGCTCTGCCGTCTGCAGACCGTAGGCGATCAGGATGATGCCTGCGATGATCCATGAGATGATGGATGCAGGACCCGCGTTCATGATCGTTAAGCCCGATAGCGAGAAGATCGCGCTTCCAATCATACCGCCGATCAGAATCGTCGTACTGTTGAGTAATCCGAGTTTTCCCTTTTCGTTTGACATTTCAAACCCCCTGCTTTCTCGTATTTTGTTCTTCTATCTTATGACGCAGCTTGGCCTGCGCCCTAATTCAAACCTTATTCTTCTAGCTTATGACGCAGCTTGGCCTGCGCGATCATTCAAACCTTATTCTTCTATGTTTATGACGCAGCTTGGCCTGCGCGATCATTCAAACGTTGCTCTTCTATATTTATGACGCTGCTTGGCTTGGGCGCGCATTCATGATAATACATTCACGAATATGGCAAACAGATTCTAACGTGCTGAAACGAGAAACTAGCTTTTGAGAACGAAGGCATCACGTGTTTTTTGTCAATGTGTGATTTCACCAACTTGAACGTAACGTTTCGGATCTTTAAACATAATAGGAAAGATTGTTGTTCCGTTTTTGATATATGTGCGAAAAACTGTATTAGATATAGCAGTAGACAAGCTAAAAAATCGATCGGGCTGAGGCTGCGGAAGAGTGCTTTCGCACTCTTCCCGCCCAGCAAGTAGGAGTATCGGAAGTTGGTTTGTCAAGCACGCAATCAAAGCGCCGCCTGATTCACGCGGTGATTATAGCTCAACGAGCACGCGGAATGTTGCCGGATCGATCGCGCGGGTAAACGCGTAGTCGATTTTCTCCAGCGGAACGACTTCCGAAATGTATTGAGAAGGATCAATGATACCGAAACTGAGCATCCGCGCCGCGGCGAGGAAGTCGCTCTTGTTCTGGTTCACGGCTCCGGTGATATTGATCTCGGTGGAGTGCACGCTATTGACGTCCAGCTCGACCGGTTTATTGGCCGGGAAAGAAGAATACATCACCACACGACCGGTCTTCCCCGTCATATGGATGCTGTCGTCCGCCAGTTGCGGGAGTGCCGCGGTGCAGAACACGACATCCGCGCCTCTGCCATCCGTAATCTCTTTGACTTTCTCAATCGCGTTTGTTTCTCTGGAGTTGATCAGGATATCCGCGCCGACCGCTTTTGCGATCTTCAACCGTTCGGGATCCACTTCGCAGACGATGACGCGCGCGCCTTTGCGCTTTGCCAATTGAATATGGAAATCCCCCATGATGCCGCCGCCAATGATGACCACGTCGTTGCCAAACTCGATACCGGCATTGTTCACGCTGTGCACGCAGCACGCGAGCGGTTCCGTCAACGCGGCATAGCGCAGGTCGATCGAATCTTCCATCTTATAGATAGACTTCGCATCCAGCATCATATACTCTGCAAAGCCGCCGGGGCCACCGATTCCCTCGTGGATATCCGCCTTAAACGAGATAACACACTGGTTTTCGTGCCCGCTACGGCAATAATAGCACTCACCGCAAGAGGTCAACATGCGCACGGAGACTTTGTCGCCCACTTTAACGTTTTTCACTTTGTCGCCAACCGCGGAGACTGTGCCGGCTGCTTCGTGTCCGCCCGCGAAGGGATACCGCTTCATGATGCCGGAATAGATGCGCTGTTCCAGCGTGCAGATCGCGCAATAACTGACCTTGACCAGAACCTGGTTACCAGTAGGCTGTTTCAGCTCTTTTTCAACGATTTCGACCTTCCGTTCGCCCGAAAGGATCGCGACTTTGTATGTTTCTTGCATATATCTGCCCCTTAAAATTTCTTGTTCAGCTCTTTTAACGCCGATTCAACGCTGCAATCTTCGTGGATGATCTTTGCAATCGCGCTTGCATAACGCGCCGGGTTTTCGTGCCCCCAGATGTTGCGTCCCATCGCGATTCCGGCGCCGCCGGCTGCAAGGGCTTCCTTGATCTCTGTGAGCAGCTTCTCCTCCGAGACTTTTTTGCTGCCGCCGAGGATGACAACCGGAACATACACGCTCTCGCAGAGCTCATGGAAGCTTTCCGGCGAACCCGTGTACTCGGTCTTGATGATATCCGCGCCCATTTCCGCCCCCATGCGGCAAGCAAACGTGATATTTTCCGGCGTGCGAGAATCCTCTCCGCCCTCAAACCCACGCGGCAGCATTTCGGCGACCAGCGGCAGATTCCACTTGTTGCAATCCATGATGTTGCGCGAGAGGTTTTCTAGAATTTGATCTTCCCACTTGGACCCCGGGAATCCCATGCTGATGACCGCGTCCGCACCCAGACGAACCGCGTCTTCGATGCCGACCACTGTTTGCAGGGGCTTATCTTTGGAGCCGATGAACGAACAGGAGCCATCCAACCGGAGGATAATGCCCTTTCCGTGGAAAGAATCGGAGAATTTATCCGCAAGACCTACCGTTGCAAGAAACGCATCCGCACCGGCACGCGCGACTTCGCTGATGATTTTTCCCGGATATTTCATCGCAGGCAGGACGTTAAATCCGTTGCCGTGATCCATCGCCATGATGAATGTTTTCTTATCTTCTCGGAATATGTGGTTGATGCGGTGCATTTTATTGGACATGTTTGTTTCCTCCATGTTTTCTTGCTTTTCAGGTTTTCTTGTTCTTAAGGTTCTCTTGTTCTTAAGGTTCTCTTGCTCTTAAGGTTCTCTTGCTCTTAAGGTTCTCTTGTTCTTAAGGTTCTCTTGTTCTTAAGGTTCTCTTGTTCTTAAGGTTCTCTTGTTCTTAAGGTTCTCTTGCTTTTATGTTATCTTGTTTTATATGTTATTTGTTTTCTTAGAACGGCCCGTCAGGCATTACATATGCTCACTATATGATCTTTTGTAACTTTCACTATGAATTTATCACATTCTGTCTATTCTGTAAATAGCAATTTAGGATAATTTTTCTTTTTCTTCTTTTGGCTTTCTATGAAGCAGCGAACCGTTTGATCTTCATGAAAATCCGTGCTGAATCGCCAAATAAAAAGACAGCTCCTTGCCGAGCTGCCAAAATCGTAAATGAACGTCTTATATCAAATTTCGTATATCGATCCTTCGAAAGGTCTGCTTTCCAAGCCGGAAGCGGTCTTTTCAGAATGCCTTCTGCAGTTGCTGTGCCGTTTGCAGGTCGGTGATCAGTACGTTGATCAGCTTTCCCTTGATCGCTCCGATGATCGCCTGCGTTTTTTCGCTTCCGCCTGCGATGCCAACGCGAACCGGAATCTTCCGATAGCTTTCGTAGTCGATCGCAAACACCCGCTCGTTGATGCCGCTCTGAATGATCGTACCATCTACATTGAAGTAATGCGTGCAGATTTCGCCAATGGCGTTTTGATGTTTGAGCTCCTGATACTCCTCTTCAAACATAAAGCTCTTCGGAACAAGTCCCGTCTGGTTTGTAAAATTGCCTACGCCAACCACCGCAACGGTGCACCGTTTCATCGTATCATAGACCTGCGAAAAGAAGCTCTGGCTCAACATCGAGTCCCGAAGTTCTTTGTTTTCCACGATGATCGGCGCATACATGAAACAGGATCTTGCGTGCAGGATATGCGCGCTGTCTCGAACGATATTGTCGGAATTCGTGCTCGTCTCCTCCGCATTCAGTCCGCCGACCAATTGCGTCACGGTCAGGTTCTTCCGGTTGGTCGGCAGGAGATTGCTGACAAGATGGGACAGCGCACGTCCACGGGAAAAGCCAATGATGTCGTTGTCCTTCAAAATCCGTTCCAGATACACGGATGCAGCCGCGCCGAGGGAATCGTTCAATTCCTTCATGTCGCTGCTGGAGATGAAGACCTCGTTCAATCCGGTGCGTTCCTCGAGTTGCGCCTCCAGCTCAACATTTGTGCTGAAGTTTTCACGAATGGTGATGGTGACGATGCCCGTTTCCAAACAGCGCTTGATGATTCGGTTCACGCGCTGCCGGGACATCACCATTTTTTTCGCGATCTCATCCTGAGTCATGCCGACTTTATAATAATAATATGCGACTTTCACATATTCATTGTTACGAATTGATTCCGCCATCGATCCACCTGCTTATAATATTGGTACTTGTTTTACAATTATACCATTCTTTCTCGATTCGAACAGAGCGATTCGCAATTCGAAACGTGAAAACATGAGAAAGTATCAACGCTGCTTCTGTCCGTTCGTCGAAATCGCATGCGACCACGATTCACTTGGAACGGGATTCCCATTCAAACACTTTACACCAGCAGATTTAACATAATCGAACAGCCTACGGATTCGATTCATAGGCTGCTCGATTATTCGGTGCCGCATGCAGCCTGTGCAACGTAACCGGGCAATGCGGCAAGTAATCTCTCTTAATTTGAATTACGATTCCTGAACACGGATTCCTGCCCGCTCGATCGCGTTCACAATCGGGATATAGCCCGTGCAGCGACAGATATTTCCCGCGACCGCTTCGCGAATCTCTTCGCGGGTCGGATGCGGATTCTTCAACAGAAGCGCATAGGCGGTCATGATGAAGCCCGGCGTACAGAAGCCGCACTGCACCGCGTCCCCTTCCACAAAGCAGTCCTGCAACACGCGGCCGATCAGCGTTTCGCTCATGCCTTCGATGGTCAATATCTCCGCGCCCTGCATTTGCCCCGCGGCAACCAGGCAGCTCGTGACCGGCTCGCCGTTGAGAATCACCGTGCAAGCGCCGCATTCACCGACCGCGCACCCTTCCTTTGTTCCTGTGAGCGAAAGATCCCCGCGCAGCACATCCAGCATGCGCTTATTCGGCGCGGTTTCGAGCTCTACCATTTTTCCATTGAGTTTAAAATGCAACCGGATTTTCTTCATTTTGCATCCCCTCCCATCAGCTCGCGCAAGATTCTCTCAACCATACTTCGGCAGACGGGTTGTTTGTATGCCGTCGAAGGCCGGATGCCGGCGATCAACGGAATCTTCGCCGAGAGTGCCTCCGCAAACGCGGCAATATCGGCATCGGTCGGCCGCTTTCCGATCAGCATCGCGTCCACGTCCGGGAACAGCATCGGTTTCGGGAACGTCGCCCCCATGGTCATATGAAACTGCGCCACGCGACCGTCTTCTTCCCGCTTGAGCAGCGTTGCAATCGTCATGCGCGAGATCGCGAGCGCTTTTCTGCGCCCCAGCTTGTAGAAGTGAAATTGTGTGCCCACGGGCGCTTTTCGGATGAAAACCCGCGTGATCAAGTCCCGATCGGACAGTGTTGTTCGATACGGTTTTTCAATCACTTCTGCCAGCGGTACGCGCCGGGTTTCGCCGAGTCGGTTGATCTCCACCTCCGCCTCCAGCACGCTCAGTGCGGCGAGCGAGTCCGCCGCCGGAGATGCGTTTGCGATGTTTCCGCCGATGGTCGCGTGGTTTCGGATCTGCGGCGAACCGATCGTGCGGCAAGCATCCGCAAGCACGCCCGCCCTGCCGCGAATCAACGGAGATTGCTCAATGGCCGTATGCGTCACGCCCGCGCCGATGGCGATCCAATCGCCCTGATCCTCGATGCGGCTCAACTCCGGGATTCCATAGATGTCGAGAATCGTCAGTTCCCGATACGGGTGCCCCTCGCGCGCGTTGACCAGCACGTCGGTTCCACCCGCCAAGAGCTTAACGCCGCCCTGCGCGTTTCTGAGCAGGTCGAGCGCTTCTTCCAGCGTCGTCGCTTTTTGATAGTCGCGGCATTCCATCATGCTCTCCCTCCTTCCGTCGCCCGAACAGCGGCAAACACGCGGTCAAGATCGGCCGGCAGTGTGCGGATCAACCCCGCGCGCCCAAGCGCATGACTCACCGCGCTGGCAACCGCGGCCGCGCCGGGCTCCGTCGCGGGTTCGCCGAGAGAGCGCCCGCCAAACGCGCTCCTTGGGTCTTCGTGTTCGTCCAGTATCGGGGTGTTGCAGTCTGGAACATCCAACACGGTCGGGATCAGATAGTTTTCAAAATTGAGGTTTTTGAGCGCACTCGTCTTTTCGTTGTGTCCGAGGTCCTCGGTCAACGCCATTCCCTGCGCCATCGCGAGCCCGCCGTAGATCTGTCCGTTTGCCATAGCGGGATTGATTGCGCGGCCCATATCGTGGCAACCGACCATGCGAATGACCTCCACACTGCCGGTATCCAGATCAACCTCCACCTCGGCCGCGTGGCAGGAATACGTATAGGTGTAGAACGGCTCGCCAAAGCCTTCTTCCTCGTTCCAGTTCAGCTTCGGTATGACATAGGTACCGATCGCGATCGGCGATTCGCAAAGGTCATAGCAGATTTTTGCCGCCTCGCCAAAGGAGAGATCGACGTCCGCAAACCGCACACGATCCTCCGCAAAGACGATATCGTCCGTCGGTTTGCCAAATTTTTTAGAAAGCGCGTGCGCCATGATGGCGTGCACCCGATTGCTCGCGTCCTTGAGCGCTCCGCCGCCAAGCAGCGTGCTGCGCGAGGCGATGCAGGCACCCGTCGCGGGCGCGCGGGAGGTGTCCGTGTTTCCAAAGCAGATGCGCTCAAACGAAACGCCCATCCCTTCGGCGACCATCTGACTTTGGCAGGTGCGAAGCCCTTGCCCCAGCTCCGTCAGTCCGAGATCCACATTGACGCTGCCGTCGTCCAGCACCTCGATAAACGCGCGGGCGACGTCAAACCCGTTGCCATCCGCGCCGAGGCTCGCGCCGCGCATGCTCACCGCGATGCCGACCCCGCGGCGGATCCGCCGTCCGTCCCGGTTTTCGCGGCTGTAGTGCGCAAATTTCTCGTCAAACCCCAGTTCCGCCGCCGCTTTTTCCATCACGGAACGGATGCTCACCTCATGGAAATCCAGCAAATGTCCGCAAGGGCTGACGTCTCCGTTTTGCAGCAGGTTTTTGCGCCGCAGCTCCGTGGGCGAGAGGCCGAGCGTCTCCGCCAGCTCATCCATCGCGTTTTCCAGCGCGAAGATCGCCTGCGGTGTGCCAAAGCCGCGCATCGAACCCGTGTGTACATTGTTGGTCAATACACTCGTCGCGTTGTAGTCCACGTGTTCAATCCGATACGGTCCAGGCCCAAGCGTCGCGGTTTTGTACATTACCGGTGGGGACATGTTGATGTATGCGCCCGCGTCGCCGATGGCCTCCACCTGCATAGCCACGAGCGTTCCATCCCGCTTTGCACCCAGTTGAATCTCAAAATCGATCGGGTGACGTTTATAGCTCTCGCGGATCGACTCCTCCCGCGTAAGGGTATACTGCACGGGACGTCCGGTCTTGAGCGAAACAAGCCCCGCGCGCACGGCGAGCGACTCGACGGACTCAATCTTGCCGCCGAACGAACCGCCGATGACGGAGGGCCGCACGATCACCTGCGCGATAGGGATATTCAGCATGCGGGCCACGCTCAGGCGGAGATTATACGGCGCCTGCGAGCAGCCCAAAACGGTCAGTTCCCGCCGCATCCGGTCGGGGATGACGGTGACGGATTCCGGCTCGATATAAGCGTGCTCCACAAATCCCGTCGAATATTGGCCGGAGACGATCACGTCCGCCTCGCGCAATCCTTGTGCCGCATTGCCTTTGCGGACATGGACATTGCCGCAGATGTTGTCGGGATAGTTCGGGTTGATCGCGATATCGCTCTCCATCGCCAGCTTTGGCGTGGCAAGAATCGGCAGTTCCTCATATTCCACACGCACGAGCTCCGCCGCGGCGTCCGCCTCCTCCTGCGTCTCCGCCGCGACGACGGCGATGACGTCGCCATAAAAGCGCGTCTTGTCGCAAACCAACGCGTATTGGTCGACGTACAATTCGCCAAACATCTTCTCGCCGGGGATATCCGCGCCGGTCACCACGCAGGCGACGCCGTTTGCGCGTGCCGCTTCCTCCGTATGCACCGCAATCAGCGTTGCGTGCGGATGCGCCGCGTACACGCCCTTGCAATAGAGCATGCCGGGCAGCCGAATATCCGCGCCGTATTCCGCGCGCCCCGTCGCCTTTGCGCGTGCGTCGATGCGCTCAAGCGGTTTCCCGATGGGTAGCGTTTCCATCATGTTCGATTCTCCTCCCCGCGTTTGCGCGCGGTTTCATTCTGTTTTTCTGTGCCGTAGCGGTCATATGATGCTGTGCCCATAAAAAGGAACACAAACATCGCGAACGGATCACGCGATGAAAACGACGGCTCAATAAACGATAATGACTTTCACAAACTTATTGTAACTAATTACATCCATTCTGTCTACTATTGAATTCGTTTTTTCTGTTGAATCTGTAGCTCCCTATATTTTTTGACGATATAAGGCGCTTGACGGATTATAATCGCTTGAATCGCCAGGATTTGTATGATAAAATCCGAGTGTAAATGCCGTCAAACACAAAATAGCCCCGTAACCGTTTACAAAACAATCTTTCAGGAGGATGCCCATCATGCAGATGATCGTCAAGAACGCTAAGCTTCGCGCGCGCGATACGCTGGTCGATATCGCCATCGACAAAGGTGTGATCGTCGAAATCGCGCCCAACCTCGCCTACCCGGCGGATACCATTGTGGATGCGCGCGGCGCGCTCGTCACGCCGAGCCTGATCGATCCGCATATCCATCTCGACAAGGTTAACATCTTTGACGTGGTGCGCAAGAATGTCTCCGGCACGCTCAAGGAGGCCATCGAGATCATTTGGGACAAGAAGAAAGACTATACGACGGAGGATATCCTCACCCGCTCGGAGGATGTTTTGCTGCGCGCGCTGAAAAACGGCACGCTGAACATGCGCTCCCACGTGGACGTTGACACCATCGGCGGGCTCAAGCCGCTGGAAGGCGTGAAAGCGCTCCGGGAAAAATATCGTCATGTGATGGATTTGCAGCTCGTCGCCTTCCCGCAGGAGGGCATTCTGAAAGACCCCGGCTGCGAAGCGTTGATGTGGCAGGCGATGGAGGCCGGCGCGGACGTCGTCGGCGGCATGCCGGCCAACGAGCTTTCGCCGGACGACAGCCGCGAACATGTTCGCATCTGCTTCGACATCGCGGAAAAGTTTGATGCGGATATCGACATGCATGTGGACGAAACGGACGATCCATTTTATCGCACACTGGAGATGATCGCGGACGAAGCGCTCAAGCGCGGCTGGATCGGCCGCGTGACGGCGGGCCACACCTGCGCGCTTGCCGCCTATGACGACCACTATGCCAACTATGTCATCGAAAAATGCGCCAAAGCGCAAGTGCGTTTTATCACAAACCCCGTCACAAATCTGTTGCTGCAAGGGCGTCTCGACAAACAGCCAATCCGGCGCGGAATCACGCGTGTCAAGGAGCTGCTCGCCGCAGGCATCCTCGTGAGCTTCGGGCAGGATTGCGTAAAGGACACCTTCTATCCCTATGGCAGCGCAGACATGCTGCAGGTTGCGAACGTCACCGCACACGCGGCGCAGATGAGCCTGCCGCCAGAGATTGAAACCGTCTACGACATGGTGACAACCACCGCTGCCGAGATTCTGAAGTTGGAAAACTACGGCCTTGCAATCGGAAAACGGGCGAACCTCGTCGTCGTCAACGCAAAAGACGCGCGAGACGCCATCCGCCTTACACCGGAACGGCTTTATGTCATCCGGGACGGGAAGATCGTCGCAAAAACCGCCGTCCAAACGGATCTTTTTGTATAATCTGCAAGCCGCGCAACACAGAGGAGCGATTCAAAAAAATCGCTCCTCTTGTTTTTCCTCAATTGTTTGCGTCACTTACCAGCCGAGTTTGATGATTTTGCGTGGACAGCCGGAGGAGCACAGCCCGCATCCTTCACAGTCGTCCGCGTGAATCTCGATTTGCCCGTCCGTTCGTACGATCGCATCGTAGAGGCATCCATTGATGCAGATATGACAGGGCGTCGTTTCGATCTCGCAGCGTTCGCTGATCTCGGCTTTCCTGCGCTGTGGTTTGATCTCCTCAAAGGGCATCAGCGATGGCAACGCCGCACCGCGCACCTCTTCGATCTCAGCGTATCCGTGCCGCGCGAGCCAATCGTCCAGATCGTGAATCAGTTTCGTGATTTCGCCGTAGCCATCCTCCTGAATTGCGGAAGCAAGCTGCACCGCGGTTGCGCCAAGCATGATGAACTCCAGCGCATGCTCCGCCGTTTTGATGCCCCCGGTCGAACAGATCTGCATCTGGGTGTACTGCCGCAGTTGCGCCGTCGTCGCCAGTGAGATCGGGCGGATGTTCCTTCCCGTATAGCCGCCATAGGTGAGCATCTCAGCCTTCTTGGTTTCGATATCCACCCCGCGCAGGCCTTTCAGCGCGTCGATCGCGCTGACGGCCTTTGCTCCCGCGCGCTCAATCGCCCGCAAAAACGCGGGCGAGACAGCCGCCTCATAGGAAAGCTTGACCATCACCGGAATCGACACCGCCTCCACCGCCGCGCGGACGAACGCGTGAATGTCCGACGAATGGTTGCATACGCTCTCATTGCGGGAGCCGATCGGCGCGGAAATACTGATTTCGATCGCATCCGCGCCCATGCGCTCAACCTTTGCCGCAAGATATGCAATCTCCGAAGCGGAAGAACCCCAGATGGAGCAAATCAGCTTGGAGTCCCGTTTTTTCACCTGCTCCAGCTCACATTCCCACTGTTCCAGATGAAGATCGGAATACAGCATGGTATTGAACATGCGATATCCGTCCACAAATAAGCGCGGAGACACGCGCTGTTTTGCTTCCAGCGTGATGGTCTCCGTGATCACCGCGCCCGCGCCCGCGTCGATGCATCGCTGGATCGACTTTCCGTCGCGCGCCCAGGGGCCGGCCGCCGTAATGACCGGGTTTTTGAGAGGGATTCCCATCAGATCGATCGGTTTCGACATTGCGATACCACCTTTTATCGTATAGTGGGTTCCAGAGCGAATCAAGTTTGTGTTGGCGCGCCTGTCTTTTCTCTTCTTTTTACTTCCCTCAATCGAACAACTCGTAAATATATTTTTCATTGCCGCAGGAACGGCGAATCTTTAGCTTCGGCTGGAGTACCATCTCCTGCGGTACACCGAGCTCCAGCTCCTTGTTCTCAATGCTGTCAAACAACAGGCGCCCGGCCGCCATGCCGAGCTTGCTTGCGGGCAGCTCCAGCGCGGTGATCGGCGGGTTGACCAACCCGCAGACGGGAGAATCCGTCATGCTCGCGAGCGCAAGCTGCTGCGGCACACCGATGCCCGCGTCCTGCGCGGCCTTGAGTACGCCGAGGGCCTGCCCGTCTCCCGCGGTGATCAACGCCGCGGGAAGACCGCCCTGCTGGATCAATTGCTGTGCAAAGAGATAGCCGCTCTGCACACTCGCCTCGCAGGCAAAAAACTTGTTTTCCACCGGATGCTCGCATTCACGCAGTGCGCTTGCAAACCCCGCCTCCATCTGCGCGCTCATGTGCCGCTCCGCAACGTTTCGCAAAAGCCCGATGCTGGCGGCTCCAAACGACAAAAGATGCCGCGTCAGGCGGTAGGCTCCCTCTTCAAAATCGATATAACACAGCGTGTCGCATCCGCTGTGGCGGTTTTTGCCGACATGGACGCAGGGGATGCCCCCTTCGCGCGTTTGCAGTACGCGCTCCTGCGGAACATTGGAAGAAACCAGCGCAATGCCGTCCACTCGCCGGTTTTCGCACATGCTCAGGCTTTCCTCTTCAATCTGCGCGCTGCCATGCGTGTTGCAAAAGAACACGGCATATCCTTTGTTGCGTGCGACGGTCTCAATGCCGGAGATGATGCGTTGCTGCGTTTCACTCTCAATCTCCGGAACCAGCAGCGCAATGGTCTTTGTGATGCCGAGGTTGAGTCCGCGCGCAAACCAGTTTGGCGTATAGTTCTGTTCTTTCATGACCGCGAGCACATGATCACGCGTCTCCGGCAGAACCTGTTCGGGATGGTTGAGCACACGTGAAATTGTGGCGACAGAAACTCCGGCCATCTCGGCCACCTTGCGTATGTTCATGAAACTCCACGTCGCTCCTTTGCGGTGATGTTTCATTATATCACGCGGATCGATCACCCCACAAGCGAGCGGATTGGCTACCCCTTTTCGATTCGTGAAAGCGTTGCTCATGCAATTATAAAACAAATTCCGTCATATTTCCGTTATTTTCTGATATGATAACGTAATATTGGCACTATTTTGAAATTTCTCGTTGTTATTGCGTCATATTTGATTGACAGAGCGGACTAATTCGAGTACATTATTTCTGTCGGATGTAATTAGTTACATTCAAATTTCAAATTTGGAGGTTGTCTTATGGAGAAATCCAAACAGCAGCATGTGGATGTTGACTACTCGCTGGAAGCGGTGCCTTCCAACGCGAAGGAGCGCAAAGGATTCTGGTCGATGTTCGTCATCATGCTCGGGTTCACGTTCTTCTCCGCCAGCATGAGCGTTGGTGCAAAGATGGCAAACGGGCTGGATCTTTCCGGCTTCGTGTGGGCAATCATCATCGGCGGCGTGATCCTCGGCGCTTACACGGGCGTGCTTGCCTACATCGGCAGCAAAACCGGCTTAAGCCTCGATCTTCTGGCGCATCGCTCGTTCGGTACGTTTGGTTCCTATCTCCCCTCCGCGCTGATCAGCTTCACGCAGATCGGTTGGTTCGGCGTCGGCGTTGCGATGTTCGCAATCCCCGCCGCGGAACTGCTGCACATCAGCCCCTGGATCCTCGTCGTTTTCGCCGGCGCTTGCATGACCTCCTCCGCGTATTTCGGCATGAAGGGTCTTGAAATCGTCAGCTTCGTCTCCGTTCCGCTGATCGCCATCCTTGGTGTGTATTCTATGGTGACGGCAACCACCGCGGGCGGCGGCTTGGTCGCGATGTTCTCCAAATCCTCCGGCAGCCTCACCCTGTTTGCCGCGATTGGTATGGTCATCGGCTCCTTCGTCTCCGGCGGAACCGCGACGCCAAACTTCGTTCGCTTCGCGAAGAACCATCGCATCGCAATCATCACGACGGTCGTCGCCTTCTTCCTCGGCAACACGCTGATGTTCGCCTTTGGTGCGGTCGGCGGCGCATTCACCGGAAAAGACGATATCTTCTATGTCATGATCGCGCAGGGTCTCGCGATTCCCGCGCTCATCGTCCTCGGCGCAAATATCTGGACGACGAACGACAACGCGCTCTATACCTCCGGCCTGGGACTTTCCAATATCACAAAAATACGGAAACGCCCGATGGTGCTCATCGCGGGCTTTGTCGGTACCGTCGCCGCTATCTGGCTCTATAACAACTTCATCGGTTGGCTGAGCTTCCTCAACGCGACACTCCCGCCCATCGGCGCGATCATCACGCTTGACTTCTTCCTGAACAAAGCCGCTTATGCGGAAGGTACCGTCTCCACGCGCAAGGTCAACTGGGCCGCGATTGCGGGCGTCGTCGCAGGCGCACTGGTTGGCAACTTTGTCAAATGGGGCATCGCCGCCATCAACGCGATGGTCGTGGCCTGCGTCATCTATTATCTCGGAACACTGCTCTTCTACAAGAAGAAGTAATGTTTGCGCGCGGAAGAACACGCTTCCACTCCGCAAAAAACCGCTAAGAATCTCCCAATCAAGCAACCTAATCCCGACTGTAAAACGCAGAGCCGTCCGATTTCCGGGCGGCTCTGTGTTTCACAATCACGCTGTTAAAAACGATGCTCGCAAGTGTCGGGCGTTTCACTGACGGGTCGTTCCTTTTTTCTTTCGGCTATAGTCCACAATGCCCCAAATGCTCGCGCCGAAGATGACGAATCCCAGCACAATTACAAGGGTATTTCGCCAATCGGCGCTTGTGTCTTTCGCAAGGTTCATAAATCCCGCCTGTAAGAAACTCGGGCTAAAAATCAGGCCGATGATAGACAGCACCAGCACCCAAACCTTTGGCTCCTGCTTTTCATCGAAATCCCTACGGTGGCCGATCCAGTAGCCAATTCCTCGGGTCAGGCCGATTGAGATGCCGCCAAAGATGAGAAACAGCGCAAAAGCACTGGATACTTTCAGTAATCCGGCGGATGTTCGTACTCCGTTGACATAGGTCACATAACCGCCGGACGAATTGTCCACCGTTTGGAGCGCAATGACTGCGATGATGGTTGCAATCACTCCGCTCACGATTCCTGCCTTTTCCAGCCAATCCGTTTCCAGGCGGAAAAAGAGCGCGTAGAGTGTGATGGCAATTGCAACGAGAACAAGATAGGCTATGATCATGTGTACTCTCCTGTATTTTATTGTGTATTCCTCCGCCTGTCACCCAAAAGAATTCGATGCGCGCCCTCACCCGTCTCCGGGAGGGGTATCGTTGGCGATATACTCCTGCATCCAAGCACGCAGTGTATGCATGGCTCCCGCGCGGGATTCGTCCCTGCCAATTCTGCCCGCGGGTTTTCGCAGCGACTCCTCCGGAACATAAATATACTGGAAATCGTCGCGGTTCGAAAGCGTTCCCTTTGCGTTGCCGCGGCTCTGTTCACTTTTTTTTGAGGAGCATGCTGCCGCTGATGATCAGCACAACCGCCGCCAGAATTGCAAACCCAATCCCTGTCCAGTCAGTGTTTCCTCTGTCGCCGATGAATGCAATCAGTATGAAGCCGCCTATAACATAACCGATCGATCGCAGGATGATTCCCAATTTCAGATATGTTTGCGCCTTGCGCTCCGCCGCACTCATGACCAGCTTTGCGCCCTTCTCCGCCACGGGTTCCACCTCCGGTAGTTGCATCGCTTCTGCCAGCGGTCTGTTTGCCGCGAGCATCTCCCTTGCGATTATTTGCAGTTGATCGGCGAACTCCTGCGCCATAGCTGGCGTCTTAAGCACCAGAATGTATAATTCCCCGTTTTTTCTGGTCAGGCGAACCGAATCCATCGCCGCGCCCTCGCGGAGCGCACAGGTGCGGATATCCACGATATCCTTGAGGTACAAGTAGCTCATGCTGCTTTCCCCGGGGGCGGGCATATACCACAAATCCATGCGCTCAGGCGTCTCCACATCGCCCGAACAAGAGACTGGGACCCCTTTGACGTTGCTGTTGATCCCGCAGGAGTATAGGGACGGCGCGCCGTTTTGTGTAATGAGTTTTGCGGTTTTGGTGTAAAGTTTTTTTGTATTCATATGCGTCCTTCTCCGTTCTTTTGTTCGGTTTGCAATGCGCGATTCAAGCGTTTTGTTCCGTCGTGCCCTGTTCTTGGGTGGTGGCGGCTTGCACCGTCTCTTTCGGCAGCTCGATCCCGTCGTCAAAGAGGAAAACCGCTTGTGCGTATTCCGTCTTTCCGTCCTGTGTCTTGAGCGCGCAACTGAAGAAGTTTGTTCCCGTCACCTGTTTTTTAAAGTGCGCGAGATCGGTCGCGGCGCGCCAGGCTTTGTTTGCCTTTTCAAAATAGAGTTCCCCGCGATACGAGGCGGAGAAAACCTCCGTCGGCAGATGATTCTCTTTCACATAGGCGTTGAGATAGGCAAAGTTCTTGTTGCCTGCCAGCGCGCGCTCGGCTGCAGCGAGGATGGATGCGGCATCGGCTGGTGGTGTCGGCTGTGCGGGCAGTTTGCCCGAAAAGTCTTTTGCACCGAGCAGAACGCGGAGTCCCCGGCCTTCCGTTCCGGTTTCCCGCGGGGTGACAAGATCCACCTTCTGCGCGGGGACAAACAGCAGCACAAATTCTTTGATGAGCATCACGATCAGCATGATAAGTCCCTCGATCAGCGGCCCGATCAAAGGAAACAGGATGACCGCAGCCAGTGCACCGATGAGGATGCTGCCCGTCCGGCGCCAGATCAACCAACCAAAGAAGACGGAGAGAAAATTTAAGAATTTTTTCATACAGGTTTGTTTCCTTTCTCGTTTTCGCTGCGCGGCCTTTTAGATTCCATTCTCGTTTCCACTTTGCTGCTTTTTTAATTCCATTCTTGTTTTCGCTGCGCGGCCTTTTTGATTCCATACTTATTTTCGCTGCGCTCGTTCGTTATCGCTTCTAAATCCGACTCCGCGGCTTGTACTTCCTCCCGCGTTGCGCCGATTCAACGATCGGGAAACGGCTGATTCGCAGGATAAGAGGAACAACCGATTGATCCCGCAATCATCGCAGTGACAAGAAAATGAAAGCCAACTTTTTCCGCATGTGTGCCTCCTTTGTAGATGAACGATAGGACGACTTGTTCCGGAAAAGATCTTTCGACAAGACCAGATTACCAACTGTCCCGCCGTCTTTGGTGTGCTGGCTGCATACAATTGCGGGTTTTATGCGAATTTTTTTAACGTCTATCTACGGCCCGCGCGCACGGTATTTTCTACAAATTCGGCGAATGAATCGCCGGATTTGATGGATAACGGTAGCTTTGCGAACCTCACCCCCAAAATAAGTTTGTCGACACGCAAAAGCAGCACCCGCAAGGATGCTGCCCGTTTCTTAGCAATTCATTGTTGTGCGCTAGCGTGCGTTTTCATTGTGCCAATACACCCGCGCCTCATACGGCAGCAGTGTATCCGGCGCGCCATCCCCAACGTTGGAAAGCACCACTTCCCCCGCAGGCGTATGAGTCAGACCCGCGCTTGTTCCGCTCATGTTGCAGACAATCGTGTAGCTTTCACCCTCTGCCATTCGTTGATAGGCAAAGAGCTGTTCATGCTCGGGCAAGATCGCGTGATAGTCCCCATATTGCAGCGTGCGGGAGCCGTTTCGAAGCGCGATCAACCTCCGGTAAAAGTGCAAAACGGAGTTCTCATCTTGCTCCTGCGCCTCCGCATGGATTTGCCGAAAGTTCGGATTGACCATGATCCAGGGTTCTCCCGTGGTGAATCCCGCGTTTTCCTGCGCGCTCCATTGCATCGGCGTGCGCGCTTGGTCGCGTCCTTTTTTCAAGATTCCCTGCCACGCTTCGTCATACCAGCCCAGCTGCGCCGCCTGTTTCAGCGTGTTGAATGCCTCGATATCGCGAATCGCCGATTCATCCGGAAACGCCGTATTCATCATGCCCAGTTCTTCGCCCTGATAGATAAACGGTGTCCCTCGCAAGAGATACATCACCACGGCGAGCATCTTCGCAGAACGAACGCGCAGCTCTTCGCTATCCGTGCAGCCGTAGCGGGAGACCGCGCGCGCCTGATCATGGTTCGACCAAAACAGGCTTCCCCAGCCATTCTCCGTCGCCGCCTGCCAGCGATCCACAATCTGCCGGAATTGACGAAGGTTCCACGGCGCGGAGTCGTATTTTCCGCGCGGGCCGTCGTCGATCTCCATCAGATCAAACGGAAATATCATATCGAAGATGCCGTGCTCCTCATCGAGCATCTTCCTGCCCTCCTCGGGAGAGGTAAACGGCGCTTCGGCCAGGCAGAGACAGTCCCGCCCGGCGTAACAGGCCTGCCGCAATTCGCGCAAATACTCGTAAAATCTCGGGCGGTTTGCAAAGCGCTCGAATGCGAGCGTGTAACCTTCCGCGTTCGGTTCGCCCGCGCCGTCCGGCAAGCCCGCATCCTTGGCGATGCAGTTGATGACATCCATACGAAAGCCATCCACGCCGCGATCAAACCAACGATTGACCATGGCGTAGATCTCGGCGCGGACACGCGGGTTTTCCCAGTTGAGATCCGGCTGCTTTTCGGAGAACAGGTGCAGATAATATTCGCCCGTCGCCTCGTCTTGTTTCCACGCGGACGGCGCAAAAAAGGAAGCCCAGTTGTTCGGCGTGCCGCCGTCTTTTCCGCCGCGCCAGATGTAAAAATCGCGATACGGATTTTCCTTTGACTTGCGGGATTCCTGAAACCAGGCGTGCTCGTCCGAACTATGGTTGACCACAAGATCCATCACGAGCTTGATATCCCGCGCGTGCAGGCCGCTCAGCAACGCGTCAAAATCCGACATCGTCCCGAACTCTTCCATGATTTTTTCATAGTTGCGGATGTCGTAGCCGTTGTCGTCGTTTGGCGAATCATAGACGGGGCAAAGCCAGACCGCGCCGATGCCGAGCTGCTTGAGATAGTCAAGCTTTTGCAGGATTCCCCGGATGTCGCCGATCCCGTCCCCGTTTGTGTCCAAAAAACTTCTCGGATAAATCTGATAGAATACCCGTTCTTTCCACCATGCTTGCTTCATTCGGTTGCCTCCGTTTCCAGATACAAGATAGCAAACCATTTGATCAAAGGCAAGGAGAAAAATCTCTCGGTGTTCCTACACACGCGTTCTTTGCGGATGGATGCTGTTATGAGCAAGTACACCCGCCGCACATTGTCCCTGTTGCAGACCTTTCTTCTGCGCACTATGTTTGCGCGCTTATCGTATGTCTCTTCTCATGTTTCGCACGGCAAGCGCACCAGGCGCGCGGCAAAGACCGCCGAGAGTGTGGTCCCTGTCAGCCACCCCAGCGGCCACGCGAGCCAGAGACCGATGGGGCCCAAGAAGCGCGAGAGCAGGAACGCAAAGCAGACGCGTATCGCAAGATCCGCTATCGTTGCCGTCAGGAGCTGCCGCATCGCGCCTAGCCCGCGCAGCACCCCGTCACAAGCGATCTTTGCCGCAACCACGAGATAGAACGGTACGACGATGCGGATGAACTGCTCTCCCGTCGACAGCGCGGCCTGTGCCCCCGCCTCCAGAAACTGCCGCATCAAGCCTCCCTGAAACGCGAGATATCCCACGGCAAGACAAGCCCCGAACACGACGGAGAGCTTCCAGCCAACATGGATCCCGTCACGAATGCGCGTGAGTCTTCCTGCTCCTGCGTTTTGCGCGGCATAGCTTGCCATGCCCTTGTCAAACGCCATCAGCGCGGAAATCGCGAGGTTGTTGATCTTGATCGCCGCCGCATACCCCGCGGAAACGCTCAAGCCAAAACCGTTGACCATGGATTGAATCCCAAGTCCGCCGATGGAGACGACCAACTGCTGCGCCGTCACGGGCAGCGCAATACGAAGCATCTGCCGAAGGATTGGCAGCGAAAAAACCGGCTCTGTTTGGGGTGCATCCGTGCGCGGAAGCAACCGCAGCCTGCGTTGCAGCCGATACAGCGTCGCGACGCCGCAAACACCCTGCGCCAGAACCGTCGCCCAGGCTATGCCCCGGACGCCCCAGCCAAAGATTTTTACAAACAGCACATCGAGCAGAATATTCAGGATGGACGACACGAGCAGGAACACCAGCGGTGTTTTTGCGTCCCCCAGCGCGGCAAACATCCCGAGAAGAAGCTGATAGGTAAACTGAACGATCAGCCCGAGGGTGTAGATTTGAAGATAGCGCATCGCGTCCGCCATCGCGTCCGCAGGCGTTCGCATCAGCCGAAGCAGCGCGGGCGCGACCGCGGCGCCCGTCGCGCCGAGCATGAGGCAGAGCGCCCCCGTCGCGAGCAGTGCCGTGCGTGCCGCCGTGCGTACGGCTCCGCCATCCCCCGCGCCAAAGAGTCGCGAAAGCACGACGGCGCTTCCCGAAACGCAGCCAAACAGAATCGCCTGATAGACCAGTGTGATTTGATACGTGTTTCCGATGGCGGAGAGCGCCGCCTCGCCGATGTATCGTCCCGCAACAATGCTGTCCGCAACGATATAGAATTGCTGCACCAGCGCGCTAAAAAACAGCGGCATGCAAAACCGCCAAAGGATGGGTGCTGGCGATCCCGTTGTCAAATCCCGGTTCATGCTTCCCCCGCGCATGACTGATGCGCATTTTCTCGGCACGTTCGCCTGTTATTTCTCGCAGTACGTGGGATTAAAAAACAAAACGCACGACAGAGAAGCGTCTATCGTGCGGCTTTTTTATTGCTTGACGCTCTGTTAAAAAGAATCGTCTAAACGTCTATTGTGCAGTTATTTATGATCCGATCCCCAATTGAATTGAACCATTTATACAGTAATCGAGCGGTCTTGCTTTCGTCCTAATTCTTGTTGCTTTTTATCGTTGGAACTATCTTCCCCAGCAGCGATACAGGTTTTTTGAAATCTCACCCGCAGCCTCCTGCAACGCGGACAGATAGGGCAGCAAATGATCCGTGTTTTCCACGCCGACAAATCCGGAAAACGATACCGCGGCGATGATATCTCCTTCGCAATTGCGAACGGGAACCGCGATGCAGCTGCCATTGATGGCAGATTCTTTATAGTCAAACGCATAGCCAAGCTTTGCGACTTTTCGGAGCTCCTGCCAGAATTCCTCCGGGTTTGTAATCGTATGCTGCGTCAGCGGAACCATTTCGCAGGAATGGATGATTTGATCTGCGAGGCTCACCGGTAGCTCGGAGAGCAGAATCTTTCCGCCCGCACAGGCGTAAAACGGCAGATCGGAATACAGCGGCGGGATATAGTCCACAAGGTTTTTTGTGCGCGATTGCTGGAGAATATAACAGTGCGTCCCTTCGCGGACGGTGAGGTTCATCGCCTGCCCAACCTCCGCCGTGGTACGCTCCATGGTGAAGGATGCGACCTCCTTCAGCGCGAGATAGAGGTTGTCTTTTTCCATCACAAAGCTGATCTTCTGCCCCGTGATATAGCGGTCGTCCCCGCACTGATAGACCCACCCGTTTACTTCGAGTGTTTTCAGTATTCGAAACGCGGTGGACGGGCTGATGTCGCATTTTTTTGCGATCTCGTTGACGCCGAGACGCTTGCGCTCTGTGCGCAAGACATCCAGAACGGCGAGCGCGCGATCGACCATCTTGATCGTCTCCGTGCCTTTTGCGCCGCTTTCTTCCATTGTGGTGATGGCGGATTGTTCCATGCTTTTAGCCTTCGCTTCCTAGTTTGTAGCCTACGCTTCTTAATCTGTAGCCTACGCTTCCTAATCTGTAGCCTTCGCTTCTTGTTGTTACCTTCACTTTGTTACTTGTAGCCTTCGCTTCTTTTATACGACGTTTCTCCGTTTGCTAAGCGCATATTCTCGATCGGCTCATCCGAATTCTCTCGTTTGCGCACAATACACGGAATTTTTATTCCGAATATGTGCAGATGCGGATCGAAGCGACGATTGTCCAATCGATTTGATCTTCCATTTACTATATCGTATCGTTTTTCACTTGTCAATGTTCCTCTTTCCCGGCGCTGTCTTCGTCGGTTTAATCGCCTGATTGCGTCCAGCAGGATCATATATTCGAGAATTTCACGAAATACAGTGCGCAAATCGTTTTGTTTATGATAAAATCCAGATGCACTCCACTTATTCGGAATTTTCATTCCAGATTCAATTGAGTTCGATGCAGTTCCCGTATATATATATCGTGTCAACCATAATTCTGCGTGGTCGCGCATTGATCTGCCTCCACTTCGACGGCAAAACATGTTACTCCAGCCCAAATTTTGATTCTCTCGCGTTGAATCGATTCGTATACAAGGATTACGCACGAATAGTCGAACTTTGAATCTTCATCTTTTTTTAAAATTACCTGTTGACAAAGCGATCAAAGTGGTATTTACTAATAACCGGAATATGTATTCCAGCTTTTCGAAGAACAATCATATCATACAAAATCTAAAGGAGTATCAAGTTATGGCACGCGAAAAACTCACTGGCATCTACATCCCGATGGTGACCCCGTTCAACAAGGACGAATCCATCAACTTCGGCGGCATCAAAGAAGTCACGGATTTCCTCGTGGAAAACGGCGTCACTGGCGTGATTCCCTCCGGCAGCACAGGCGAAATGATCGCCCTGACCCCGGCGGAGCAGATCGCGATCAACACCGCGACCGTCAAGGCCGCCGCCGGCCGCATCAAGGTCGTTTGCTCGACGGGCGCATACCGGACGAAGGACGTAGTCGAAATGTCTATTGCGGCTGAAGCAGCGGGTGCCGATGGAATCATGGCCGTAACTCCCTGGTACATGGCGCCAAACCAAAACGAGCTCTACAAGCATTATGAAACCATCCGCAAAGCCATCAGCATTCCGATCATGGTCTACCATAACCCCTACTACTCGACCTGTCTGATGAGCGACGAGTTCATGGCAAAGCTTTATAACGACGGTCTGATCGACTCCGTCAAGGAACGCCAGGCGGACGTGTACCGCCAGCAGGATCTGCGCTACCTCACGGACGACGGCTTCGCCATCTTCTATGGCTATGATGTTTGCCCCGTGGAAAGCCTCGCCTGCTGGGCGGACGGCTGGGTCTGCGGAACGGGCAACCTCTTCCCGCAGGAGAACACGAAGGTTTACAACCTCGCCAAGGCCCGCAAGATGGAAGAAGCCATGAAGGCGCATTTTGAATTGGTTCGCCCGTATCTGCCGCTGTTCACGAAACCCACCGCGGACGGCATGCCCACGCCGTGGCTCCAGATCATCAAGGAAGGCCTGAAGCTGCGCGGCGTCGACGCCGGCTATTGCCGCAAGCCCGTCATTTCCGAGTTGCCCGCAGATGTACTCGTGACGCTGAAAACCGTTCTGAAAGAATACGGTTATCTCGCATAGTCTTTCCTTTGGACTCTGCATTGATTATGATGGAACAAGCCGCGCCCCGTCTCCCGCTCCGGCGAATACGCCGGGGTGGGAGCGGGCCGGAAAAGCTAATCCCGGCATCCGGCATTTCGGAATCAAATGAGAAACCGCATTTCAAAACACGACGTACCATCACACCTATTTCTTGACACAGCAGAGAATCACAGGAGGAAACAAAACACATGCGAACAAAAACAGTGGATGTTCTGGTTGCTGGCGGCGGCACGGCGGGCGTAATCGCGGGCTTGGCCGCTGCGCGAAACGGCGCGAAAACCGTCATTGTCGACAAACAGCGCTGCCTCGGCGGACAATTCACCGCGGGGATGCAGGGCGCCTGGGTCGGCTTCAGCGACAAGAAGAACCGCATCGTAGGCGGCATCGCCTGGGAGCTTCGGAACATCTTCAAAGAGCGCAACGCCATCGTGGAAGTCGACCCGGAGACCGACGTCTGTTTTCTGTATGACACCGAGGTCGCCAAGGTGATCCTTGACGAGGTCACCAGCAAAGAACCCAATCTGGAGTGCTTTCTGGACACCGCGATTGTGGACGTAATCTGTGAGGGCGATACGGTCACAGGCCTCGTCGTGCTTTCGCAGAGCGAACTCATGGAGATCCACGCAAAGGTCGTCATCGACAGTACGGGTGACGCTCTGGTTGCTTACAAAGCGGGCGCACCGTATGAAATGCGCGAGAAGAAGGACATTCAGCCCATGACGCTGATGGGACGTATGTGCGGCATCGACATGGATCGGGTCAAGCAATATTACAATGATAATCCACCGGTGTTGGATACCCATGTGCCGCCCGCGTGGCACGACTTTAAAACCTTTCCCGGCTTCATGCATTTCGGACTTGCGGATGAACTCAAGAATGTCGTACTTCCGCCGGAGAAGGAATATCTGCGCGCGTGGCTCGGCATCTTCACCTCCACGCCAAACCCCGGCGAGGTGACCATCAACTGCTCCGGTGCGATTGAAGCGCATAGCACGGAAGGCTTCGAATCCCGCGCGGCACAGGAAAACTTCTCGCAAAAGTGCCTCTACGACGTGGCGGAAGCGTTCAAGAAATACGTCCCCGGCTTCGAAAACTCCTATCTTTCCGCGATCGCGGCGCTTCTCGGCGTGCGCGAAAGCCGCCGCATCATCGGGGACTATAAGGTGACTCTTGACGATTTCAACGCGGCGCGGGACTTCGAAGACACGATCGGACGCGGCGCGATGCCCGCCGGCGCACACACGCCGGATGGCGTCACCATGTATGTCTATGATCTGGAACCCGGCCAATCCATGACCATCCCCTATCGTTGCATGCTGCCAAAGGGCAAGGACGGCATCCTCGTCGCCGGGCGCTGCGTCTCCTATGAAGCGCCGGTTGCCAACTGTATCCGCTGCATGCCGCAGTGTATGGTGATGGGCGAAGCCGCAGGCACGGCGGCCGCCATCGCGGTCAAGGACGGCGTAACGCCGCGATGTGTCGATCTGGCAAAACTGCAAAAGAATCTCAAGGAACACAACGCGATACTATAAGATTCGTGGTTTGCGCGCGCACTCTGCGAATATAATAAAAAGGAGGAAGTCTTGATGAAACGCTCCATGAATCGCCTGATGGCGATACTACTGACCCTTCTCATGACACTTTCCGTTGCTGCCTGTGCGGCGCCCGCCGCGCAAGAGAGCGCAGCCCCCGCCGAAGCGGCCGCGCAAACCGAAGCCGCGGCGACGGAAGCCCCCGCCGAGGCAACGCCGGTCTCCTATGCCGGCCAGAAGCTCGTGATCTGGACCAACCTGACCGCGGACGCACAGTATGAAGTCCTCAGCAAGCAGTTCAACGAGCTTGCGCAGGAGCTGGGCATCGAGGTTGAAGTGGAGAAGGTCGCGTTCAACGAAATGTATGGCAAGCTTGCCGCAGCAGCCTCCTCCGGAAACGTGCCGGACATCATGCACACGAACTTCGGCGGCACTGCCTATCTTTATGCCGCGGAAAGCATCATGCCGCTCGACGATGTCATCAACGCCATCGGAGCGGATGATTTCTCAGCGGCGTACAAGGCCGTGCTCACCGGAAAAGACGGCAAGATCTACGGACTTCCGGATTGGGCGATGCACACCTCCGTCTGGTATCGCAAAGACTTGCTGGAAGCCAAGGGTCTCGCGGTTCCAACCAATTGGGCGGAGTTTCTGACCACGGCGGAAGCCCTCAACAGCACGGATCTCTCCGGTTTTGCCGTGCCGCTCGACGGCGTGCAGGTTTCGGCGCAGACCCTCTACGCCATGATGACCTCTGCGGGCGTCTATTTTATGGATCCCACGACGGGTGAATACTGCTTCGACAAAGAGAAGGAAGAGGTCATCAAGGTCATCGATTATCTGGTCGAGCTGTATCACAAAGCGTCTCCCGCGGGTTCTCTGACCTGGTCCTGGGGCGATTATCGCAACGCGCTTGCCGTCACCGGCACGGTCGCGATGACGCTTGACATGGGCGCGGTCATCGGCAACGCGCAGGGCAACAACCCCGACATGGTCGATAAACTCGGCTGCTTCAACTTCCCCGGCGTCAACGGCGAAGCGACCGCGTCCTTCGGCTCCGGCTATTGCTTCGTCGCCTCCAAGCAGGAAGATCCGGTTCGCAGTGCGCTGGTCGCGGATTTCCTCAAGGCGCTCTATTCGCCGGAACGCGCCGCAGAGCGTGCGCTCTCCCGCCCGATGTTCGCCTTCCCATCCTACAAGCCCGCCTACGAGCTGTATAAGACGAATGAAAAAGTAGCCCCGTTTGCCGATGAAGTGGACTACATCTTCAACCAGTTTGAAAACGGCACCTGGTACTGGTATGGTATGGAAGCAGGACTGTCCGCCATGTCCGCCTATATCGAGTCCACCAACATCTTCGGCGTGGCGCTGCAGGGCGCGTGCGATGGCACCTATACCTCCGAAGAAGCGTACAACATGATCAACGATGATCTTCTAAGCTTCGCCGGCACCATGTAATTCCTGCGGCGTATCTCTGCGTGATGAAACGATGGGAAGAGCGCAGTCAAGTGCGTTCTTCCCAATCTGTCGATTCACAGGTATGACAACCTTGTCCGTTCGATTCCGCCTGCTCATCCACTTTTTTCCATCCGTTTTTTTCCACAAGCCTCTCGGCAACATACCCCGTACTCGCGATTCTATACGAGGGAGATGCTTCTATGACCTCTGGAACACTGCTCAAGCGTCCGCGCCTGTTCAACAGCTATGAACGCAGACACAAGCTCATCGGTCTCGCTTTTGCGATCCCTGTGATCTTCTTTTTGCTCGCTTTCGTACTCTACCCGGTTCTCTATAACGTCTGGTTGAGCTTCACCAACGCCTCTCTCATCAAGAAGACCAGCAATTTTGTCGGATTTGACAACTACGTCAAAATCTTCAGCAACAAGCTGTTTTTGAAATATTTCTGGAATACCATCCGTTGGACGTTCTGGTCGGTTCTGGGTCAGCTTTTGCTCGGCTTGGGCATCGCGCTTTTAATCGCGCGCCCCATGAAGGGCGGAACAGCGCTCAGAAGCTTCCTGCTGATTCCGTATGTCGTGCCGGCGGTCACGCTCGCGCTCGTGTCCAAATGGATCATGAACAGCGACTATGGCATCGTCAGCTACTGGCTTCAGCAGGCGGGACTTCTGGAAGCACGGCAGTCCCTGCTCGCCCTGCAAGGCCCTGCGATGTGGGTCGTCGTGATCCTCAACGTCTGGCGTTCATATCCCTTCCCGATGCTGATCTATTGGGCGGCACTCAAGAGCATTGACAGGCAGATCTATGAAGCCGCAACGGTCGATGGCGCCGGAAAATGGAAGACGTTTCTCCATATCACCCTGCCGCAACTGAAAAACACCACGATCGTACTCGCGGTTTTGCGCATCATCTGGACGGCGACCTATTACGACCTGATCTTCATGGTGACAGGCGGCGGGCCCTCCGGCTCCACCACGCACTTGCCGATCTTGATCTATCAGGCGTCGTTCGGCTCGTATCAGATCGGTTACGCCGCAGCAATTGCCATGATCCTCGGCGTGCTGATGTTTGCCTGCATCATTTTCTACGTAACCCGCTCCGGCTTGACGGAAGACTGAGGAAAGGCAGGAATACGAAGATGAAAAGTATGAAAGTTTCCAAAATCACAACCGGTATTCTTGTTACGATCCTGATCGTCTTTCTGGTCGTGATCGTCGGCTTCCCCCTCGCGTGGATGGCGCTGAGTTCGCTCAAGCCCGGCGTGGAGCTCTTTACGATCCCGCCGAAGATCATGCCGCAAAACTGGTCGCTGGAATGGTATCTGCAAGCGTTCAGCAACCCGAACGTCATCCGCTATTTTCTCAACAGCCTGTTGATCGCGTCGGTCGTCATGCTTGTGGATATGCTGATCGGCACCCTGACCGCCTACAGCCTGACGCGTTTCCACTACAAGGGCCGCAAGGCGATCCTCATCGGCGTGCTTGCCGCCTATTGTGTGCCGCCAATTATGCTCATGCTGCCGTTGTATAAAATCGTCAACGCGTTCGGCCTGCCCGAAAGCCATCTGGGCGTAATCATCGCACATTTGACTGTCACGCTGCCGTTTTCCGTGTGGCTGTTGGTCTCGTTCTTCAAGAAACTGCCGAAAGAGATCGATGAAGCGGCCGTTATGGACGGCGCGAGTGAAATGCAGGTGTTCCTCAAGATCGAGCTGCCGCTGTGCGTCTCCGGCGTGCTGAGCACTGGCATCATGGCGTTTATCATGTCCTGGAACGAGTTCCTTCTCTCCAGCGTTCTCATCAGCAAGGAGTCGATGAAGACGCTGACGGTGGGATTGGCCAACTACATCAGTTCAACGCACATCGATTGGGGTATCATCATGGCGCTGGGTACCATCACGACCATTCCCGTCATCATCCTCTTTGCGCTGGTGCAAAAATACTTCGTCGAGGGCATGACCGCAGGCGCGGTGAAAGGCTGACGCCCGCGTCTTCGCTCTGTCGATTCATTCCTCGAAAAGCAACACAAAACGGCTGGCCGCGAACCTTCGCTGCCAGCCGTTTTTGATGCGGAAACGAGCCTATGCGGGGTTACTTACCCACGCGTACGCACTCAATCCCCAGTAGCTTCGCCGTCTTTTCAAACAGCGCTGCATTATGCCCGATGCTCATGGCGCAGTGGTGCGTCGGCGCCGCCTTGAACCAATCGTCCATATACGCGTCGAGATCCATGCCGAAATCGACGTGCGTCTGCGTGTTGCCGATGGTCAGAATGTCAAACTTCCTGGCTTCTCCTTCACTCACGATGAAACGCAGATTGCCGTTTCGCAGCTGCGTCACGCCGAGCATGGTGACAGGCCCACTGACGACATTTGCTTCCACCGAAATACCGGAGCCTTTTTTGCCGTGGTAAACGCCAAGCCCGCGCAACATCGGCTTTCCGTCCGAAATGGAGATGTGAAACGGACCGTCGTGTCCCAGCAACATCGTATTGTGCAGATAATCCATTGCGACAATCTCGCAAAAGCTGCCGCCCTTGCCCAAGATATCACAGATTTTCATCGCGACATTGGTCTTGATGTCCCCTTCACCCGCGCAAGGCACCCCCTTGGCGGTGAGCAGCGAATGGCCGACGATGAAGCCGGACTGCACCTGCTCATAGTGGTTGTCGTTGCTGCCGTGATAATAATAACTCAGCGCGTCGAGGTTATATGCTTCCACCATGCGCTCCTGCGCGGCGGCGACGGTTGCAGACCAGTCGAGCTGCTCCTGCGTCGGCGCCTTGACGCGCGGATCGGACGGCGAATCGCCGGAGATTTCGAAAAACGTTTCGATCTCCCTGCGCTTTCTCGCAATCTCCTCCCGGGTCACCTGTTGCAGGCTCCTGTCCAGATCGCACATCTCCAGCAGCTCCACGTGCAGACCAAGCTGACTTTGCAGCATCGTAAAATCGCTGTACAGATCCAACATGCCGGAGTAATTGTTGCCAAGGAAGCCAAACCTTGCGTGCTGCATGGTGCGCTTGACCCCGGCGGCCTTCACCCATTCTTCGATCTCACGCCAGGCGCGAATTGCCTGCGGCATGTCCGCGGTGACCTCGTTTGTCATGCTGATCTTCGGCGTTTCAGTCAAGCCCAAAAGGCCGTTGATGATCGAGAGCGGAACGCCCGCGCGCGCAAAGGCGTTTACCGCCTCCGGAATCGGGCAACCGACGCAATGCGCGAGCCATTCGCCCGTGTCCGTTTTCGCGTATGCCATCTGCGCCGTGGGCTGAAGGTTGAGCATCACGGTCGGGGCTTTGCAGATCTGGTGCACGGGCAGCACGCAGGCGCTGGTGAAGTACGTGCCTGAGTGCGCCAGAACGAGATCCACATTGTGCGCGTTGAAATATTCGCCCGCGTCCCGCGCCGCCATCTCCGTGTCCACGAGGCCGAAGTTAAACACCTCGCCCCACTCCTGCACGCGGCTTTCGATAAACGCGTTATACCCAAGAATCCGATCGTGAAGACCGGAAAACTGGTTCCAATATGCTTGCAAACCGGCGCTATACAGCCCCACGCGCGCCCGTTTGGTTTCTTTCTGATTCATGATTTCATTCCTCCTGTCGAATACATTCGGCTGGCTTTTGCGCCTCATGCGCATCTAATACGGTTTGTTGCGCTGATAACGAATCGGAAAACTATAAGTTGTAGAAAATAAGGGGACAGGCAAGACTGCCTGCCCCCTCGTGTGCAACTGTGACTCTGGTTTGGATTAATAGACGGTCTTCCACTCTGCGATGTTCTCGGCGGTGAAGGCAAATGGCGGCCCAATGATGATTTCCGTGCCGCCGTCGCCCGCTTCGGTGACGGTGTAGGTGGTGCCGTTGGCTGCGGTGAAGGTCTCGCCCAGCGCGCCGGTCAGGCTGCCGTTGACCATTTCAACCAGCGCGTAGGCTGCAACGCGGCCCACATCGATGGGGTTCCACAGGAACATGTACGGGCAGGCAACGGTGCCCGCGCCCATGAACTCCGCCATTTCGGACGGCAGACCGAGGCCGGTCACGATGACTTTGCCCTGGAGGCCGGCGTCCGTGATGACCTTGGAGGCTGCGGCGATACCGACGGTGGTCGGCGCGCAGATAACCTTCAGGTTCGGGTAGTTCTGGAGCAGAGCCTGGGTCTGGTCGACAGACTTCTGATACTCGTCATCACCATAGGCGACTTCCACGAGGTTCAGCTTGCTGTACGCAGCGCCCGTCATGATTGCTTTCTGAGCTTCAATCCAAGCGTTCTGGTTGGAAGCGGTGGACGTTGCGGACAGGATAGCCCAGTCGCCTTCGCCGCCGGTCAGATCAAGTACGGCATCCGCCAGAGCCTGCGCAACCTGCTGCACACCGGCTTGGTTGATGTGGGTGAGGCGGCTCGCCGGATTCACAGAGGAGTCAAGCGAAACAACCTTGATGCCCGCGTCCATCGCGGCCTTGAGTGCGGTTTCCAGCGCGTCCTTGTCGTTGGCGGCCACGGCGATGCCGGAGACGCCCTGCGCGACGAGCTCATTGATCAGGGTGATCTGCGCTTCTGCGGTGATCTCAGCGGGATGCTTGATGATCGCCGTGTAGCCAGCCGCTTTGATGGCTTCTTCGAAGCCGGATGCTTCTCTCTCATTGTAGGGGTTGCCGGCAGACTTCGTGATGATGGCGTAGGTCTGCGCAGCATCGGCGGCTGCGGGAGCTGCGGCTTCTTCCGTCGCAGGAGCAGCGGCGGCGGGTGCGGCGGGCGCCGCGGGTTGCGAGCAAGCAACCAGGGCAAACACTGTTGCCAGGCAGAGAACGAGTGCAATCAGTTTCTTCATGATGTTGATTCCCTTCCTTTTTTTGATTTATATGAACGCCTCTCGGCGGACATATCCGAACCATTCGTTGAGTTAGCCCATCTTGTTTTTTGATCTATCTGAACGCCTTTCGGCGGACAGATCCGAACCATTCGTTGGGTTGATCCATCTTGCTTTTTGATTTATCTGAACGCCTCTCGGCGGACATATCCGAACCATTCGTTGAGTTAGCCCATCTTGTTTTTTGATCTATCTGAACGCCTTTCGGCGGACAGATCCGAATGCGAAGAATCGAAGTTGAATGGGGCTCTCAAATAGCATTGGATCAGAAACGTCATTTTTCTCGTCAGCGAAGATTTTTGAGATTAGAATCCCAAGCCCCGAAAAACGGTGCCTTTTTGTCTGTGTCCCCCGTTTCTGCGCGGGGCTTTTGTCTCTGGTTCCGTCTTTTCGATGTTCCGGTATGCAACAGTGTTTGAAGTTAAAGGTTCCGTTGAATCAGCAGCTCTTTACGGTCGTTTTTATTGCCTTCATCGCGTTTTTTTGCACGCGGATGTTCGGAATGGTGACGACGACGATCAGGATTGCGCCGATGATCATCAGAATGGTTTGCGAGTTGACATTGATGAGACCCAAGCCATACTTGAGCAACCCGATCGTGAAAATCGAGATGACAGTACCCGGGAAATTGCCCTTGCCGCCCGCGGTCGAGATCCCGCCGAGGACGACCATCGAGATCGCCTCCAGCTCATATCCCGTCGCGATATCGAAGCGAACCGTTCCCATCCAGCTTGCGTAATAGATCGCCGAAATGCCGCACACGAGGCCTACGAGCGTGAAGCAGATCAGGCGGATTGTCTGAACGGGAATGCCGGAATAATGCGCAACCACGCGGCTGTTGCCGATCGCATACAAGTATCGCCCGAACGTTGTCTTGTGCAGAACGAACCCGAACGCGACCGCCAGCACACAAAAGACGATGAAGATATACGGCACCGGACCGAGACGCGCATAATACAGATTATAAAACCAAGTCACGCTCTGCAGCCCGCCCGTGCTCTGGGAGCCCAGAATCATCTCGGCGATGCCGCGATAGAGCGTCATCGTGCCGAGGGTGACGATCATGGAGGCAAGCTCGGTAAACTTTGTGAGGATGATCCCGTTGATGAGACCGCAGACCGCGCCGCAGAGCAGCGCGATACCGATCGCGACACCCATCGGCAGACCCGCATTGTACGAAACACCGAGCAGCGTCGCGCTCAGCGCGACCGTGGAGCCGACAGAAAGATCGATATCACCCAGCACGAGGATGTACGCCATGGGAAAAGCGATAAAGCCTTTGACCAGGAATGTGCTGATGGCGGTAAAGAGATTCGCAGTGTTCAGATAATTCTTCGAAATGCTCGCGTTCATCACGTTCACGACGATGAAGAGCAGAACCAGGAGCGTTTCCCAGCGCAGGAAGAGGGACTTCAGCGACTTCTCTTTTTCGATGACGATGTTGCGCTTCACTTGGTTGGCCATGCTTAGATCTCCCTCTCTTTCAAGGCATTCTTGCGCATCACGCGCTGGGTCAACACGTTGATGATGATCGCGGCGAGTATGATCAGACCCTTGATCGCAGTCTGCCAGAACTGCGAAACACCGATGAGCGGGAGCGCCTTGCCGATGACCGCCATGGTCAGCGCGCCCAACAGCACGCCCACGACGCTGCCCTGTCCGCCGTTGAGGCTGACACCGCCGATGACACAGGCCGCGATGACGTCCATCTCCATGCCCATGCCCATATCGCTCTGCGCGCTGGCATAGAGGGCGGTATACATAGCGCCCGTAAGCCCCGCAAACGCACCCGCGATGCTATAGACGGCGAACTTGACCGCGCTGATGTTGATGCCGCTGACGGCGGCCGCTTCGGGGTTGGAACCCACGGCGTAAATCCTGCGGCCGAAACGCGACCATTTCATGATCACAAAGAAGACCGCGTAGCAGATGATCGTGATAAAGACAAGGTTGTTGACGAGCCCGAAGGAGAGCGAATTCGTTTGCGCAAACTGCTTGAACGCGCTCTGGAACTGATAGGCGGAGACCCAGCGGCTGCCGGAGACGATATAGGTCGCTCCCCGAAAGATGTTGGTTAACCCCAGTGTCGCGATGATCGGCAGCACCTTGCCTTGCGTGATGACCAGGCCGACCATCATTCCGCACAAGAGCCCGATCCCGACGCTGACGAGGAACATCACCAACGTGGAGGAATAGATTCCGTCTCGCATCATCAGCGACGCGCACATGCCGGAAAACGCCAGCGAGGAGGCCACGGAGATATCGATGCCGCCGATGAGCAGGACGCTCATCATACCCAGCGCAAGCGTAATCGTCGTGGAATAGTTTTTGAGCATGTCGTTGACGGTCTTCGCGGTTAAAAACGAGTTGTTGCGCAGCTGAACCGCGACGCATAGAACCGCCAGTACGAGAAACAGGCTTAGTTCACGCGAGCTTTTGAGTTTTTTCAGTAGACTTTTCATCTGGCTCTGCATGTTCACTCTCCTTGCGCGTGGGCGGCATGGTGGATGTGCTTTGCCATGGCCAATTCGAGGATTTTTTCCTGCGAGGCGGCGAGGCGTCCCAATTCACCGGTCACTCTGCCGTCGCACATGATATAGACCCGGTCGCTCATGCCGAGGATCTCCGGCATTTCAGAGGAGATCATGATGATCGCGAGCCCCTGCTTGGCGAGTTCGCCCATGATTTCGTAGATTGCGGCTTTCGCGCCGACGTCAACGCCCTTGGTCGGCTCGTCCATGATCAGCAGTTTGAGATCGCTGCCGAGCGCTTTCGCGACGACGACCTTCTGCTGGTTACCGCCGGAAAGCGAGCTCGCTTTGTCAAATATCGTCACGGCTTTGACGTCTACGCTCTCCGCGAGCTGTTTTGCCGCCGTGTTTTCCACTTTTTCATTGGTCACATGCCGCTTGGCATATTTCTGCAGCTCCGGCAGCGTGATGTTTGCGCCGATGCCCCAATCGAGAATCAAGCCGCATTCCTGCCGGTCTTCCGTGAGCAGCCCGATGCCGCGGCGCATCGCGTCCTGCGGGCGGCGGATGCGAATCTCCTCGCCTGCAAACAGGATTTTACCGGAATCGTACCGTTCGATGCCAAACAGCGTCTGCATCACCTCTGTGCGACCCGCGCCGACGAGGCCGGTAAAGCCGACGATCTCTCCCGCATGGACGGAGAACGAAACATCGCGGAAATAACCCGCGCGGCTGAGATGCTCCACGCGGAGCACTTCTTCGCCAATCTCCACCTCCGGCTTGGGAAAGAGTTCCTTGATTTCGCGGCCAACCATGGCCTTGATCAGCTCCGGCGGAGTGATCTGGGAAACGTCATAGGTGCCGATATAGTTCGCGTCGCGGAAGACCGTCACGCGGGACGCGAGGCGATACATATCCTCCAGACGATGTGAGATGAAGATGATCGATTTTCCGTCGTCCCGCAGTTTTTCACTGATGCGGTAGAGCTCTTCCGATTCGCTGCGCGTCAGCGCGGCGGTGGGTTCGTCCATGATGATGATGCGCGCGTCCATCGAGAGCGCTTTTGCAATCTCGACCATCTGTTGCTGCGCAACGGAGAGCGAGCTCATCAGCGCCGCCGAGGAAAACTCCGCATTCAGCCGCTGGAGCAGCGCGTCCGCGCGCTTGTGCATCTCTTTCCATTGGATGAGTCCGCCCTTGACGGACTCGTGTCCCATAAAGATGTTTTCCGCAACGCTGAGGTGCGGGTAGCTGGTCACGTGTTGATAGATCGCGGCGATGCCTGCTCTCTGCGCGTCCAGCGGGGTTTTGAATTCCACTTTCTTACCGTCGAGGTACATCGTGCCGCCCTCGGCGTGGTGAACGCCGGTGATCACCTTGATAAACGTCGATTTCCCCGCGCCGTTCTCGCCCATGAGCGCATGAATTTCGCCAGCTTTCAGCTGAAAATTCACACCGTCCAGCGCTTTTACGCCCGGGAAAATTTTCGTGATGTTGCAAAGTTCGAGTATGATATCCGACATCGTGTCTCCTCCGCGATTCGTGGAAAAAATGCTGCTTGGCGGCTTGCTCCGCGCGGTATGCGCGCTTTTCTCAGCCGTGCAGAAAAACCTGTTTGAGCATCTGGGGCTCACCGTTTTCGTCTGTGGCCATGACCATGACGTCTTTCATATAGACGTTCCAGCGAGCGACCACTTCACTCTCGCGCTGGATCTTGGCGGCATACGCCACGCTGTCACACTCATAATAGCCGAACAGTTCTTCGCCCGTCGTCCAGATGGTGTAGTTACGGATGCCCGCGTCGTTGAGCACCTGTGTCATCTCTGGCCAAATCTGATCGTGCCGTTTGATATATTCCTCCAACATCCCGGGAAGAATGTATGCTTTCCACGTAAAACGTTCCATTGTGTTCATCCTACTTGTATTAGATTGCAGAATATTGGTATGATGGTGTAGAAGATGATTGGATGCCCGGTTGACAGTAAGATACTTGTACTTCTTTGAACTTGCACAGTAATCGATCTAATAATACTAGAATATCCGTTATGAAGTACATTGTCACTTTCCAGAGTTGGCGTAACATTACGGAATCTTGACAAGGAGAACACCATGACTCAAGTTTCATTAAGCTACCAGCTGGATCTGGATGACCATTCCATTTGGATCACTGCCACGCCCAGCCAGATTGCCAAGGGTTCCATCGTATATGTGCAGGAACTTGGCGATTTCATCGCGGGCCGGAACTACTTCACACGTCGCGCGAACCTACCGTCGTATCTGATTAAATATTGCATCTCCGGGGAAGGGATTCTGGAATACGAAGGCAACTCCTACCCCGTCAAGCCGGGCCAGCTGTTCTGGATCGACTGCGAAAAGCCGCAATACTATCGCACCTCCCCCGAAAAAGGCGACTGGCGTATCCTTTGGGTGCATTTTTACGGGCAGACCGCCAAAGCATACTATGAACTGTTTCTCGCCCAGAATGGCGGCAACGCGCTGATGAACATTGACGCGGACGTCGCGGTGCGCAGCACGCTGGAAAACCTGATTGCGCTCTATCGCAACGGCGACAACAACCTGCTGGATGACATCCAGGCGTCCGGACTGCTCACGTTGCTGATGACCCGCTGCATCAGCGCAGCTTCCCACCAAAAGGAAGCAAGCAGGCTTCCGGAGTACATCGTCGATGTGCGCTCCTATATCAACGCGCATTATACGGAGCAGATTACGTTGGATGTGCTGAGCAAAAAGCTCTCCATCAATAAATTTTACATCCAAAAGCTATTCAAGCGCTATATGGGTCTTTCGCCGAATGAATATCTGATCCAGACGCGGCTCACGCGCGCAAAGCAGCTCCTGCGCACCACGAAGCTCTCCGTCAGCCAGATCTCCATGGATGTCGGTATCTCCAACATCGGGCATTTTATCAGTCTGTTTAAGCAGCATGAGGGTATCACGCCCGGCGGCTATCGGCAGCGGTGGTATCAGGGCAGCGAACCCGCGCCGTATGAAACCATCGACTGATCCGGTTCGGTATCTTGCTCTTTTTTTCGGGGATGCTCCGCTTGCGGGGCATCCCCGTTTGTCGGCTATGCCTGCATCGTTTTGAGCAGATATTCTTCCGCCTCGGCGTTCCACAGTCCGTTGTTGGATTTGACGATCCCGTCGAGTTTGGCAAACATCGGGTTCGTCTTTCCCTTTTCGGCAAAGTCCGTGATCGCGGTGAGCGGCAGGTTGATCTGCGTATAGATCAGCTTCTTACCGCCCGGGATCTTCGGCAGGTTTTTCGTGGTTTCAACCACGCAATCGAGTCCGCCGATGTGCGTGATCATCGCCGCGGGATTGAGCTTGCCCTCGTTCATCATGGCGATCGCTTCGCGCATGTCGTCCGTGTTGCCGTGGCTCGTCGCGGCAACATGCGTACGGCTGTAGTGCACGTGATAGAAGTTCATCAGCGCGGAAAAATGCGTGTCGGCGGGACCCGCGAAGAAATTCAGGCAGCCATCCACCGCGAGGATGCCGTCGCTCTGCTCTACCACCGGCTTCACCGGCGCAAAGCAGATCACATCGTTATAGCCTTCGCCGCCGGATAATTCCCGCAGGGTTTCGATCGGATTTTCCAGCTTGCCTGTGTTGACATAGTGCAGCTCCACGCCGCAGGCCTTCGCGTGCTCAAGGGTGTAGATGCTCTCGGCTCGCGCGAGTCTCGCGTCGTCGATGTCGGTGACGACCAGAAGCCCCGGCCTGCGCTCGCAATGCAGCGCATAGTCGATTGATCCCAGCCCCATCGGGCCGACGCCCGCGAGCAGCGCCATCTTGCCGCCCTCGGTTATTCCCATATCGTGGACGTATTCGCCGTCTCTGGTGTGATACATCGCGTGGAATGTGCCGATGATGCAGCTCATGGGTTCCGCAAGCGAGCCGTAGAAGTAGACATCGCTGTGGTACGGCAGGAGGCAGTCCATATGCAGCGTTTCCCATGGGATATTGACATACGTCGCATCCCCGCCGCATTCGCGGAAGGAGTAGCCCGGCGCGGTCAGCGCGCCTTTGAACGAGTGCGCGGGCTGGATGACAAACCCGTCGCCCATCTTGAATTTATGCGCCCAGTTTTTGCCGACCTCGTCGATCACGCCGCAAAATTCGTGCCCGATGATCGTCGGGTTTGTCGCCACGTCGTCCGGGACACGCTTGTGCGCCGCGCCCTGCTCCAGTGCCTTATACGTGCTCATGCAAAGACTATCCGAGATGACCTTGCAGCGCACGGTGTCGTCGCCGACAGGGCTTAACTCAAACTCTTCCAGCCGGATATCGTGCGCGCCATAGAGGCGAACCGCTCTTGTTTTCATGTTTTTTCTCCTTTGAGATTGCCGTTTTCGTGGCGAATCAGTTGCCATGTGTTTTCGACCAGATTCGAAAATTGCTCTTCCTTCATCTTCTCAATCACAAACCTTTGCCGGGGCGAGTTGATGTCCTCGCCGCTGATCTGAAGCATTCCATAGCGTTCGCAGAGCGCTCGGAGGCGTTCAATCTGCGCTTGCGTGTTCCGCGTCGGCATATAAGTCACCGCACGGATATCCGCGGCGGAAAGTACCGAGAAGAGTTCATCGAGGAAGTCGTCCTCAAACTTCTGCGCTTTCTTGTCCCCCGTGACGCTCGCGGTCACATCACCCAGATAAGCGTACGCAAGGATGCCGCCGACTTCTCCGGCAAATCTCACAAATTCGCTTAACGTGGGACATTCGTCCGTCGCGGGGACAAACACCTTTGGGATGCAGTCCTTCTTGAGCGATCCTACGAGGTCATATTCCGCAAGCAGGATCTCCAGCGCACCTGCGTGTTCCGGCAGGTTCGCCTTGCCGCGTTTGATCAGTTGCCGCGCGAGCGCGAGCATCAGGTGCCGCTCCGTCACGCTTCCGCCGTTGTCGTATTGTGAGAGCGGGCGCACATCCCGGTCAAAATCGAGCGACACGCCATCGGTAGCGTACAGTGCGTTGATCCGTTCGATCATCTGCTTGTTCCGCGCGTTTCTGCGCTCGCGCAGCGGCGCGAAATATGCCTGAACGGTCTCGATCTTCTCGTGTGGCACGGCGTGCAGCACCATGTAGCTGTTGCCGACCTGATCAGGGTTGTTCGTGCGCTTTTCGCGCAGCGGCGTTTCCGCAAACGACACCCGCGTTTCGATCCCGATCGTCGTCGGAATCCCGACGATCTCGCCAGCGCGGATAAACTCTGTCGCACCGCCGATGCTGTCGTGATCCACAATCCCGCAGGTTGCGAGGCCCTCCGCCCTTGCCGCGTACACCGCGGCTGCGGGCGAATACGGCGAGAAGGAGTATGTCGTGTGGATGTGGTTGTTCACCATCCGCTGGTCGATTGCAGGGAAACGGGCGGTTTCGACCACTTGCGCAAGCGCAGCGAGTCGCTCGTCTTTGCTTCCTGCGTTCAGGCTGTTGAGCAGCGATAGTTCGATCATCGCAGCATCACCTGCCCGCCGGTGACGGGAATCGCCTGACCTGTTTCATAGGTCTGTTCCACGGCGTAAAAGATCGCCTTTGCGACGTCCGAAGGCAAGCATCCGCGCTTGATCAGCGACTTGCTCAAATAAAAGTTTTTTACATCCTCGATGGTCTGCGCTCCCGGCACTTTCCCCGTGCGCAGATATTGCACAAAGAGACCCCGCTCGGGGTCGCTCCAAAGCGGACCATCGTAATAGTTGCCGGGGCAGATCGCGTTGACCTTGATGTTGTAGCACGCAAGTTCCAGCGCGAAGCTCTCCACAAGCCCGATCCCGCCAAATTTTCCGCCTGCGTAGGCGAAGTTTTTGTTGCTGCCCTCCAAGCCGGATTTGCTGTTGATCTCGATGATGTCGCCCATCCAGCTTGCGTCCGCTACAAACTGCGCGCGCATAATCCGCTGGACGTATTTGACGCAGGTGAAAAACGCGGTGTAGTTGATTGCGGTGACGAATTCGAAATCCTTTTTCTCCATCTCGTCCAGAGAACCCGCCTTTAAAACACCGGCGTTTGAAACGAACAAATCCAGCCCGCCGAACGTCTCCACACAGGACGCGATGAGCCCCGCAACACTCTCCTCGTTGGAAACATCCGCTTTGATTGCAATCGCGCGCGCACCAAGCGCGGCGGCGACCGTCTGCGCAAGCGGCTCGTTGAGATCCGCAATCACCACGCTCGCGCCCTCGCGGTAGAGTTCTTCCGCAATACCCTTGCCAAAGCCCTGCGCGCTGCCGGTCACAATAGCGATTTTTCCGCCGAGCCTTCCCGCGATTTTGTTGCGGTTGTGTATTTGTTCGGAAGCGATCTGCTCCCACTTCGTCAGGTCGATCATACTTGTTTCATCTCCATATACTGTTGCAGTCGTCCGTATGCGTCTTCCCAAGCTTGCGTGTGACGCGGTTCATAAACGCTGGTCTCGACCGAGCGGCGTACCACCTGCCGCGCCTCGGCGATATCCCGCAATTCTCCCAATGCGATTACCTGCATCAGTGCGTTGCCCATTGCGGAGCCTTCCGCTGGGCCCGCCACCACGCGGCGATCCAGCACATCCGCCGTCATCTGGCAAAGAAGCGTGTTCCCGATGCCGCCGCCCGTAATATTCAGCGTGTCGATGCGCTCGCCCTTCATTCGTTCGAGCCATTCGAGCGCCCAGCGGTATTTCAGCGCGAGGCTTTCATACACGCAGCGCGCGAATTCGCCCGGCGTTTCCGGCGGGGTTTGTCCCGTCCTCCGGCAAAAACGTGTGATCTTGTTGCACATATCCCCCGCGGTGAAGAACGGCGCGTCGTCCGGGTCGATGATCGCGGTAAACGGCTTTATTTGCGAGGTCATGGCGTCGATCTCTTTCCAGCTGTAGTGCCTTCCCTCTTTCGCCCAGCCTCTGCGGCATTCCTGTATGATCCATTGACCCATGATGTTTTTGAGCGGGCGGAACCCGCCCTGCACCGTGCCTTCGTTGGAAAAATTCGCCTGAAAGATGGAATCCTCCAAGAGCTGTGAGTCGGTCTCGATGCCGAAGAGCGACCATGTACCGGAGGAACAGAACGCGAAACTTCCTTCGCCCGGAATCGCGGCGACGGCGGACGCCGTGTCATGCGTGCCGACCGCGGCAAACGGCACACGGGAAATGCCGAGTTCTTTTGCAATCGTTGGCAGGACTTGTCCGCGCAGAGTCCCGGCGTGATCGATCGGTGTCAATATACCCTCGGGTATGCCGAGTTTGCGGATCAACTCAAAGTCCCAGTCCCGCGCTTCTGCGGAATAAAGATTTGTCGTGGTCACATTGGTATACTCGCTTTTTCGCTCGCCGGTCAGCAGATAACCAAGCAGATCCGGCATGAGTAGCAGCGTCTTTGCGCGTTTGAGCGCGGAGTCTCCCTCGCGCACGCGACGAACCAGCTGATAGATCGTGTTGAAATTCATCGCGGCGATGCCGGTGCGCTCAAAGAGTTCGCGCTTGGAAATCGTTTGCCAGGCGGCATGCATCTCCTTGTCCGTCGCGTCCCGATAGCAGCGCGGGTTTTCGATCAGCGCGCCTGCTTCGTCCAGAAGACCGAAGTCCACGCCCCAGGAGTCGATGCCGAAGCTGTCGATCCGCCCGCCCGTCTCCGCATTGCAGGCGGAAAAGCCCAGCTTGAGTTGGCGCAGGAGAACGTTCGCGTCCCAGCGGTGCGCGCCATTCTCCTCCAATACAGAGTTTTCAAATCGGTGCAGCTCCGTCATCCGCATCCGTTCGCCGTCAAACCGCGCAAGCATCGCGCGGCCGTTGGATGCGCCGAGGTCAAACGCGAGCAGGTTGCGTTGCATCATGCCTTCGCCCCCAACAGCGATTTTCGATATTTCTCACTCTCCCAGTTTGCGATGAAGCGCTTCGCTTGCTCGCCCATGGTCGAGAGCGTGCAGCCCTTGTTCTCGATCTGTTCCTGAATGAAGAGCACGGCGGCCAAGGTCTCTGTGATCACCCGGGCCTGCGCCGCAGGGATGCCGAAGGCGAGACAGCCCGTTTCCAAGTCCAGATTTGCTGATCCTTCCCCCGCCGCGCCCGCGCCGAAGCCGAGCGTGCCGATGAAGAACACCATCTGGTCGGGATACAACGGCGAATCGATGAAAAACGAAGGCGTATACGCACGCGCGGTCAGCCGCCGCCGCAGATACGCTTCCAGATCCAGCCGGAGGAACGCATCGGGCGCGACGCCGAACTGCGCGGCAATGCTCGCGTTTACCAAATCGTGCAAGGCAAGGCACACATCCGCGGTCTCTTCGTGTACGATCAAGCCGTGGTTTTGCATGAACAATACGTTTGGCGCCTTCCCCGTCTCGCGCGCCACGCGATCCATCTCCTCCCGAATCGCGAACGAAAGCCGCGCGCCGGGATCGATATAAGGCACCCAACCCCATGTGAAGTCGGAACCCGCGAGCGCTTCGGCTAAGATTTCCCGCATCTCCACCGCGCAGCAGGCAAGGTTTGCATAGACGCTGTGACTGTGGATCACAAACCGTCCGAGCAGCGAATGGAACCCCGCCTCGACGGACGGGCGCAGCGCGGGCAATCCCTCCACGGCGATGGTCGATTGCTTCGCCAGATCGGATCCGGCTTTCTCCGTATCCGTAAAATCGCTTTCGCTGTGTTCGCGATAAAACGCACGGATCGCGGCATAGTCCATCACCGCGTATGCGCTCTGCGGCGTCACATCACTCAGGCAAAAGCCGGAGGCCTTGACCGCCATATATTGATCATCCAGCTTGACGGAGGTGTTGCCGCCGCCGCCCTGCACATAGTCTCTCCGCGCGCCCGCGCCCTGCGATAGCCGGGCATAGTCCGCCAGTTGCGAGGCGTATTGATTCATAAAATCGCTCATATACATGCCACCTGATTCCGTGTTGTTTGTTCTGTCGCTTAGCGCCGGCTGAGCACGTCCCGCTCGTACGTCTTCACTTCATCCAACCAGCGTCCATCAGGCGCGATGCCCTTTGTCTCGCAATAGTATGCCCAGACGAGGCCAAACGGCAGCGTCTTGCGGTCTTCCAGCCGCGCAAGGCGCGCGGTATAGTCCGCGCTGTATTCAGCGCGGCGAATCGCCTCCAAAGGAGCAAGGCACGCCTGCAAAATCGCTTTTCTGGCATTCCGCATGCCGACCGCCCAGGCCGCGATGCGGTTGATCGAAGCGTCGAAATAATCCAACCCGATGAACACGCGCTTGTCATATCCATTCCAGACGATCTCGTCCATGATTCGCTGCAGCTCGTCGTCAAGGGTGATCACATGATCGCTGTCCCAACGCACGCCGCGGCTGACGTGAAGCAGGATCTGATCCAGAAACTGCAGCACGGCGGAGATCTTCGCGCTGATGACCTCGGTCGGATGAAAATGCCCCGCGTCCAGCGTGTAGAGCACGTTGCGGCTGATGGCGTATCCCAGAGAATACTCGTGGCTCGCGACGGTGTGGCTCTCTACGCCCAGACCAAAGAGCTTGCTTTCCACCGAGGCAAGCACGCTTTTCTTGTCGTAGGAGGTTGCGAAGATTTCGTCCAGCGCGCGTGTCATACGTTCGCGGTGCCTCACCGTATCCGTGCAGGTGTCTTTATAGCCATCCGGCATCCAGAAATTCACCGTGCTTACTTCGCCGGTGCCGGTTGCGAACGCTTCCGCGATCTCAAGGCAGCGCTTACCATGCTCTACCCAAAAACTACGCTTATTCTCGTCAAAACTGCTCAGGGAGAATTCGCCATCCATCATGGGATGCGAAAAATACGTAGGATTGAAGTCAAGGCCGATCTTTGCGCCCTTCGCCCAATCGAGCCAATGGGAGAACTCCGCGATGGAATACGAGTCGCGGTCGACACGCTTCCCGTTCTTCTCCGCATAGCAGGCGTGCAGATTCAGCTTGGTTTTGCCTGGGATCAATGAGATTGCCTTGTCGATATCGGCGCGGAGTTCCTCCGGCGTGCGCGCACGTCCGGGGTAATTTCCGGTGGTCTGGATGCCGCCGGAAAGCGCATCCGAGCCGTCAAAACCGATCACATCATCTCCCTGCCAGCAATGCATGGAGACCGGGATCGCATCCGCACGCGCGATGGCAGATTCGACGTCTACGCCGTTTGCCCCATAGATTTCCTTTGCAAATTCAAACCCCTGCTGAATCTTCTCACGGCTCACTGGAATATCCTCCATATTTCTTGCGCGCTTGCGCTTTTTTCTGCTTTTTTTCTTGTAAATGGAACGAATCTGATCGTTATGATCACGGATTATTTCGAGACAGGACAAAAAAAGTACGCAATCTTGCAACGCATATTTACCGAATCGATCTCACCTGATATGAGTATTGCAGATTCTTTCCGCCGTGTCATTTGTCAATATTGGCGATTCATACAACTATCTTGGCATGGAATCCATCGACGCCATCGGAAAGCTGGTGCTGACTCTGCTCAATCTGCAATTCATAATCAGGCAAAGCGCATTGAGCGGCCGACTTTACAGATGGGTTCGCTCGTCGGAAGGCTCCGACGTGGGTCGCCAATCCCACGCAAACGATGCGCTAGCAAAAAAACACGAACCGCAATCGCTTGCGGTCCGCATCTTATAACAATATGCTCCCTTAGGAGACAGTCAAACGCTGGTGAAAGAGTTATTAGAACAATATGCTCCCTTAGGAGACAGTCAAACGCTGGTGGAAGAGTTATTAGAACAATATGCTCCCTTAGGAGACAGTCAAACGCTGGCAGAAGAACTCTCCTGCCAGCGTTTGTTTGTGCCTGTTTGTAAGAAGTCTCAGACCTTGGAGCGGATCTTCGAGATGACGTCGAATCCGACCGCAATCAGCAGAACGAAACCTTTGATCGCCTGCTGCCAGTCGATGCTCACGCCCATGATCGACATGCCGTTGTTCAGAACGCCCATTAAGAGACCGCCGACGATCGCACCGACAACGGTTCCGATGCCGCCCGTGGTCGAGGCGCCGCCGATGAAGCAGGCCGCGATGGCATCCAGCTCAAAGCCGTAGCCGCCCTTCGGCGTTGCGGAGTTCAGGCGACCGGTGAAGACGATGCCCGCCAGCGCGGCGAGAACGCCCATGTTCACGTAGACCCAGAAGAGCACCCGCTTGGTCTTGATGCCCGAAAGGCGCGCGGCCTTCGGGTTGCCGCCGTAAGCGTAGATGTGCCTGCCGGGAATCGTTTTATCCGTCACAAAGGTGTAGAGCAGCACCAGCGCGACGACGATGAGCAGAACGGTCGGGATGCCGCGATAGAGCGCCAACGCATAGCTGAATGCCATGATGACGACCGTGATCGCCAGCAGTTTCAAAATGAAAGCGCCGAGGGAAGGTACATCGAAATTGTACTTGACCTTGCTTCTGCGCTTGCTGATTTCATTGAAAATGAAGAGAATCGACGAGACACCGCCGGCAAGCAATGCCAGCAGGTTGATTCCTTCGATGCTCGCAATGTCCGGTACGAAACCAGCGGCTAAAAAGGTGTAGGTTGCGGGCAAGGGAGCAAGGCTCGTTCCCTGCAGGGCAACCATAGTAAGACCTCTGAAGATCAGCTGTCCGCCGAGGGTTACGATGAACGCCGGCACGCCGATATAAGCAATCCATAGTCCTTGCCATGCACCGATGACGAAACCGGCCACCAGGGACAGCAACATAGCAATCCAAACCGGCATGCCCATCTTGAGGATGAAAATTGCAGACAGTGCGCCGACGAGACCCACGACTGAACCGACCGAAAGGTCGATGTTGCCGATGGTTAGAATGCACAGCAACATGCCGACTGCCAGAATCATGACATACGCGTTTTGTTGAATCAGGTTCGAAATATTCAGCGGCTTGAGCAGTATGCCTTTTGTCAGAAATTCAAACACGATCACGACGAATACCAGGGCGATGATCATGGCGTACTGACGAATATTCCCCCTAAACAAACTTTTGATTCGTTTCATTTTACGACCTCCTTATTGCTTTGCATAATAAACTGCATGATTTTCTCTTGAGAGGCTTCACTCGCCATTAGCTCGCCCACAATCATCCCTTTGTTCATGACATAGATTCGATCGCACATGCCCAGCAATTCAGGCAGTTCGGACGAAATCATAACCACGGACTTCCCTTTTTCCACCAACTCATTGATGATGGTATAGATTTCAAACTTTGCGCCGACGTCGATGCCGCGCGTCGGTTCATCCAGGAATAAAATATCCGGATCCGCAAAAATGCACTTGCTGAACACGACCTTCTGCTGGTTACCGCCGGAGAGGTCTCCCGTCTTTTGCAGAATGCTCGAAGACTTTATGTTGAGCTTCTTGCGGTATTCTTCGCCGACCTTGATCTCGAGGTTATCATCGATCACAAGCTTTCTGCGCAGCGACTCCAGCGAGGAAAGCGTGATGTTTCTCTTGATATCGTCAATCAGGATCAACCCGGCCGTCTTTCGATCTTCCGTCGCATAGGCAATGCCCTTTGCAATCGCGTCGCTGATATCGTTGAGCACCAACTCTTCGCCGTTTTTATAGATTTTCCCGGTGATCTTTGTGCCGTATGCTTTGCCGTACAAGCTCATGGCAAGCTCGGTGCGCCCGGCGCCCATGAGCCCCGCGATGCCGACGACCTCGCCTTTTTTTACGTTGAAGTTGACGTCTTTGAGCATCTGCTTGGTGTCGTCCAACGGATCGAACGCGCTCCAATTCTTCACCTCAAAGAGCACATCCCCCAGCTGGTTGCTGCGCTTGGGGAAGCGGTCTACGAGTTCGCGACCGACCATCGACTTGATGATGCGCTCTTCCGTGATCTCGTCCACGCCCTTGACAAGCGTCTCAATCGTTGCGCCATCGCGCAGGATGGTGATCTCGTCCGCAACCTTCGTGATCTCGTGCAGCTTGTGGGAGATGATGATGCTCGTAATTCCGTGCGCTTTCAGATCCACCAATAGATCCAAAAGGTGGTCGGAGTCTTTATCATTTAATGCGGCCGTCGGTTCGTCCAAAATCAGCAACCGCACATCTTTTGCGAGCGCTTTGACGATCTCGACCAGCTGCTGTTTTCCAAGTCCAATATCCTTGATCTTTGTGTCTGTGCGTTCATCCAGCCCGACTTTCTTGAGCATCTCGGTCGTTCTGGTTCTGGTCTTATCCCAATTGATAATCAGACCCTTATCCGTCTGCTCATTGCCCAAAAAGACGTTTTCCGCAATCGATAGGCTGGGGATCAAGGCAAGCTCTTGATGGATGATCGCGATGCCTTTCGCTTCACTGTCTTTGATCGATTTGAATACACAGACCTCGCCGTCTACGACGATGTCGCCTTCATATGTTCCATGCGGATACACGGCGCTCAGGATGTTCATGAGCGTCGATTTACCCGCGCCGTTTTCGCCGATCAGCGCGTGAATATGATGAGGGATTACTTTCAAATTGACATTGTCCAGAGCTTTCACACCTGGAAATGTTTTCGTTATATTCCTCATTTCTAATATGTATTTCCCCATTGGCTAACTCCTTCTTCTATCCTAAGACAATGCCATCTCTATTTTACACCGCAAGACTCAAATCGGCTAGCGGTGTTTAGACCATTTTTACCGCTAGCCGATTTGAAATTGTACTTAGGCCTTAAAATGCCTTATTTGATGTCATCCGCAGTCAGGTAGCCGGAATCCATGACCAGTTCCTGATAGTTGTCAACGGTGACGGTGTACGGGATCAGCAGGTAGGACGGAACGATCTTGACGTTGTTGTTGTACGTCGTCGTGTCGTTGATTTCCGGTTCGGTACCTGTGAGCACCGCGTCAACCATGCCGGCTGCGACAGCCGCGAGGTCACGGGTATCCTTGAGGATCGTGGAATACTGTTCGCCGGTGATGATCAGCTTGATGGAGGCGGCTTCCGCATCCTGGCCGGTCACGACGGGCCAGTTCGCGGTGCCGGGCTGGTAACCAAACGAGGTCAGCGCGGAGATAATGCCGCGGGAGATTCCATCGTAGGGCGAGAGCACGCCGTCAAGCTGCTTGTCGGTGTAGTTGGCAACGAGGAGCGAGTCCATACGGGTCTGGGCAACTGCGCCGTCCCAACGGAGGGTGCCGATGTCCGCCTGCGCGGTCTGGCCGGAGACGACGACGACTGTGCCGGCATCGATCAGGGGCTGGAGGATGTCCATCGCGCCGGAGTAGAAGTAGAAGGAGTTGGTGTCATCCGGGGAACCAGCAAAGAGCTCGACGTTGTACGGGCCTTCGCCTTTGTTCGCCTTGAGGCCATCGACGAGGGACTGCGCCTGGAGGCGACCCACGCCACGGTTATCAAACGTTGCATAGTAGGAGACCGCATCGGTGTCGACGAGCAGACGATCGTAGGAGATGATCTTTACGCCGTCTTTGCCGGCCTGATCCAGCGTTGCAGACAGCGTGGAGCCGTCAACAGCCGCGATGATCAGAACCTGCGCGCCCTTGGTGATCATGTTTTCGATCTGGGACTTCTGGGTGGGGATGTCATCCTCAGCATACTGCAGGTCAACGGTGTAACCCTTCGCTTCGAGGAGTTCCTTCATCGTGTTGCCGTCTTTGATCCAACGTTCGCTGGACTGCGTCGGCATCGAGATACCGATATAGCCGCCTGCTGCGGGGGCAGCAGCTGCTTCTTCAGCTGCGGCTTCCGGTGCAGCAGCTGCTGCGGGGGCTTCTGTCGCTGCCGGCGCTGCGGCCGGGGCTGCGCAAGCAAACGCCGTAAAAGCCATTACGAGCGCCATAACGCACACAAGGAATTTTTTCATTGATTTCTCTCCTTTTTTTATTCATTGCTTCGCATGATTACGAAACAAACTTGATTTGGTGTTTTTGTTTATTGCCCCGCTTGATGACGAAGCAAGCTTGATTTAATTTTTAATTCATGTCCCGCATGCCAGCGAAACAAACTGGGTCGATGCTTTGATTTTTTTCTTTTGCGTTGGAAGGTTTTTTTATGTTGGAAAGATTCTTTTGCGTTAGCAGGATTCATTCAGGAACCGAGACGAGAAACACACGCTTTGGATCACCCGCGTAATGGGTGGCGCTTTTGTTGGGTAAAAGACACTTTCGTATAAAAATTCAGTGGTGTTGGTTGTGTTTGGGTCTGATCACAGTGGATTTCTTGATTTTCGTATTTGAGAGTGAAACGTGAGAAAATGTTCGTTTGTGATGGTTTTCTATTTATGTTTCTGTTTTAATTTATTGGTTTCTGCACGTTTTGTATTTTATCACCCTGTTTTTGCGCTGTCAACAGATTCTTTCGCGCGCGTGATGTTTCGTTTGTGTTTGTATTTGTTTTTTTCTTGGCTTGTTGATAGTTGTACGGTTTTCATGTAGTATTATGAATATCGTCGAATAGCTGACGTTGTTTTCGTTTGTGTTCCTTTTGGGCACACAGCAGCCGCATCGTCCCATCGTGATATCGTCAGATGATTCATCGACAAATCCATCAAAGGTTTCGGACGATCATGTTTGCAATTGAGCGAATTAAAATCATTAAGGACTATTTGAATAAGGACAAACACGTTTCGGTTGCCAAGCTCAGCAGCCTGTTGAACGTGACCGAAGTGACAATCCGGCGCGATCTGGAAAAGCTGGAGAGCGAAGGGTTCCTCAAGCGCGCACACGGCGGCGCCGTGCTCAACGCCGAATCCGAGGAGACCTTCACTTTTGAGGCTAACGAGGATGATCACGCGCTGGAGATGATGGAGATTGCGGATACGATCTTCCATCTTGTGAGCGATAACGACATCATCATGCTGACGGACGGGCCAACCAACCTCAAAGCCGCTCGGAAGCTCACGCATAAAAAAAACCTTACGGTATTGACGAACGATCTGCGCATCGCGCTGGAGTTCTCCGGCTCATTGGGCAACAAACTCATTTTGCTCGGCGGAGATTTGGATGAATGCGCGGTCTACGGGCAACTCGCCATCAACAACATGCAGAATTTCTCGCTCAATCACCTGATTGTCGAGGTGGAGGGCATCAGTAAAAAGACGGGCATCACCGTCTCCAGTATCAGCAAGGCATCGTTGATACAGCAAGCCTGCAAGATGGCGCAAACCGTCTCCGTAGTCTGCCTTGCCGATCACTTCGGCGCAAAGTCGTTTTATCGGGTCGGGGAGCTGAACATCGCGGACAAGATCATCACGAACTCAACGTTGAACGACGCATATAAAGACTATCTGTTTGATCTGAACATTCAACTCTACACCTCCGTGAACATCTACGAGGAATGATCCCGCCAGATTCTGCCGAAGATCGGAATGCTCAACCCTACACCTCCGTGACCATCTATGAGGTATGATCCCGTCAGCTTCAATCGAAAGGATGTGCAAGCATGTCATCTGAACTCTTGCGGCTCGAGAATGTCAACTTGCAGCTGGATAGTTTTCACCTTGGCAGTATCAATATCGATTTGTATCGAAATGAAATCCACGTTATCATGGGTGAAAACGGCGCCGGCAAAAGCCTCTTGATGCAGGTGATCAGCGGTCTTGTCACGCCTGATGCGGGATCAATCTATATCCAAAACGAGCTCATCCGCCGCGCATTTTCCACAGATATGTTTGACGATGTGATCTATATCCGTCAGGATGCGACGATGCTGATGCAGCTCTCCATCGCGGAAAATCTCTTCTTCAACAAGCTGCCGTATAAAAACAAGTTCCTCAAAAGCATCGACTATGACAAGCTCAACTATATGTGCCAGCAACTCATCGACGAGTTCAACCTGCCGGTTTCGGTGTTCGACAAGGTAGCGACATTGGGCTTTGCGCAGCGGCAAATCATCGAATTCTGCCGCGCCTATATCTCCGACGCCAGCATCGTGATCCTGGACGAACCTTCCTCCGCGCTGACGCAGAGCGAGCGAAACCTGCTGTATCGCATTGTCAAAAAGATCCGGTCCAAAGGCTCCGGCATCTTCTATATCACGCATTGCCTGGAAGATGTGTTCCTGATCGGCGATCGCGTCACCGTCATGAAAAACGGCGGAATTGTGGGCACGCGCAACGTTGCCGAGTGCCCGCAGGAAGAGATCATCAAGATGCTCAGCGGTCGTTATATCAAAAACCGTTATCCGAAGATCATGATCAAAAAAGGCAAGAGCATCCTCACCGTACGCAACCTTGGTTTCGCCGACAAGCTCAAGAACATCAACCTCGATCTCAACGAAGGCGAAATTCTCGGCATCACTGGCCTTGCGGGATCGGGCAGAACGTTGCTTGCCAATTGCCTCTTTGGGGCGGTGGACGGCGTCGCAGGCGAGGTCACACTAAACGGTGCTCCGATTAAGATCGACAGTCCCTACAAAGCCATCTGTAACGGCATCGCGCTGATCCCGGAAAACCGACTGACCGACTCGATCTTCGGCTACCTTGACGTAAGCAACAACGTCGCGGTCTCCTCACTCAAGCGCTTTGCAAACTTCAGTCTGATCAATACGACCTATCTGGAGCAGGTCGTTGCCGACTATGTGGAGAAGCTGAACATCCCGCATACGCTCCACAGCAGCATCATGGAGTATACCGGCGGCAACCAGCAGAAGGCAATCTTCGCAAAGTGGATCATGAGCCGCGCGAAGATCTTCATTCTCGACGAACCGACGCGTGGTCTTGATATCGCGAGCAAGGTCGACATCTACAACTCCATCAACGACCTCCTGAAGAAGAAGGCCGGCATCATCTTCATCTCCTCGGACATTGAGGAAATCCTCGGCGTATGTGATCGGGTCGCGGTGCTCGCGAACCGCACCTGCGTGTGCAATGTGCCAACCAAAGAGATCACGGTCGAGAAGATCATTGAGCTTTCCACCGGCGTGGAGCAATAGTCCGAATCGAGTATTCATAAATTCCGCCTGCAACAGAAAAAAGCCTCTTAGTCTACCGCTCCACTCCAACTATAGACGAAGAGCCAGAAAAAACCCTGCGCCGAACATGATGGCACGGGGTTTGTCTTTTTGATAGCAGTTTATATTAGGATCGTCTTGAGTGCGCTTTGCGCGCTCATTTTTTCATCATCGCCCGAGCTGCCCGCCGCTGAAATCCAGCGCGGCGCCGGTCATATAGGACGACGCGTCCCCCGCGAGGAACGCGACCGCGCCCGCCGCCTCTTCCAGCGTGGCAATGCGCCCCATTGGAATCTGCCGCTGATACCGTTCCAAATCGCGCGCGAGCAGCTCCGCCGTCATGTCGGTATGCAGGATACCGGGTGAAAACGCGTTGACCCGGATGTGATGGCGCGCAACCTCCTTGGCCAGAGAAGTGGTAAACGAGAGCACCCCGCCTTTGCTCGCCGCGTAGTGCGATTTTCCGTTTTGGGAGCCGAGATATGCCGTCGCGGAAGCGATATTCACGATCACCGCCGGCGTTTCATCCGCAATCGCCCGCCGCACCATCTCCCGGCAGCAGAGAAACACACCGCCAAGATTGACGGCCATCACCCGATTCCAGGTTTCATAGCTGGTGTCCACAATGGGAGACATCGGGCACAGACCCGCGTTGTTGACCAGCACATCCAGCCTGCCGAAGCGTTCCGCCGCGAACGCAAATAGCGCGGCGACATCCGCTTCCTGCGAAACATCCGCGCAGATCGCCTCCGCACGGATGCCAAATCGCGTGACTAACGCAGCGGCAATCGATTCCGCCTGTTCGCGTCGTTCCCGATAGGTAAGCAGCACATCCGCGCCTTCCCCGGCGAGGCGTGTGCAAATTGCCTCGCCCAAGCCCCGGCTCCCGCCGGTCACGATCGCGCTCTTGCCGCGAAGATTGCACTCCATTTCGCGCCCGCCTTACGCGCCTGTGACGATTGCAACCGAAGCGGAGCAGCCGATGCGCTCCGCACCGGAGGCGAGGATCTCGCGCGCGAATGCCGCCGTCTTGATTCCGCCGTCGATCTTGATCTTCACGCTGTTGCCGACGATGCCTTTGACGAACGCGACGTCGTCCTTGCAGGCGGCTTTACCCGTCAACGCATTGGAAATCTTCACATACGCGGGACCGACATCACGGATGATCTCCAGCGTCTTGCGCTTCTCTTCGTCCGTGAGCAAACCTTGTTCATAGATCGCTTTTACCTTCACGGAAAGTCCCGCGGCGTCCACCATTGCCTTGAGCTCGCGCTTGACCTCTTCAAACTCGCCGGACTTGATCGCGACGAGGTTGAGCGCAACGTCGAGCTCGGTTGCGCCGGAAGCCACGCACTCCTTGATTTCGCAGAGTTTCGCAGCCGTGCTGGCGGCACAGTGCGGAAATCCCACCGGCGCGCAGACGCCGACGTTACAGTTCTTGAGCGCCTCCGCCGCCTCCCGCACAAAATAGGGCGTGATGCAGACGTTCGCGAACTTATACTGTTTGGCGAGCGCGCACTCGGCGACGACCTTTGCGCGCGTCATATCGGGATTCAGAATCGAGTGCTCGATGTGCCCCGCCAAATCCTGGCTGCACTGTGCGGGGTTCGGGTCGTTCGCGCATGCACCCATCTGTTTGTAGACCTCTTCCGTCACTTTTTTCACGACTTCATTGATGTTCATTTTTTAGCACCTTTGCGAAATATTTTCTGCTTTTGATTCGATGTTCCGATCCAAGCACTTTTGCGAACTATTTTTCGTTTTTGCCCCTGCGTCGGCGTTACTTCCCGTAAACTTTCCCGTCAAACGTCCACTGATCGATCACACCGCAGGCTGTATTGTCCGCGATGATCTCCTTGTCGTGCAACAGCTGCTTTGCGGCTCCGCCGTCTACATTGACCAGCACAAGATCGCCAATGCCCGCGTCCGCCCCGTCAAAGACGATCTGCTGCGCTTCCACAGGATTGCCGGAGCCGTCCAGATATTCGACGATCAGCAGTTTATAGTTGTAGTGCGTCTTTTCTTTGATGGTTGAAACCACGTTGCCTACGACTCTGGCCAGTCTCATGTGACCGCCCCTAGTTCTTCGCGCTCGGCTTTGGCGCGGCTTTCGCCTTGGCCGGTTCGCCGAGCAACTGCTCCACATCCTCGTGCGGGCTGGGGATGACGTGCACGGAGAAGAGCTCGCCCACGCGCTTTGCCGCGGCAGCCCCCGCCTCCACGCTGGCCTTCACCGCGCCGACATCGCCGCGCACCATCACGGTCACGAGGCCGGAGCCGATCTTTTCTTTGCCCACAAGCGTGACATTCGCGGCCTTCACCATCGCGTCCGCCGCCTCAATCGCGCCAATCAATCCCTTGGTTTCTACCATTCCGAGCGCCTGTTTCATCGTTTCTTCTCCTTTTCAAATTCCATATTACAATCCGGTTGCCACGATCCTATTCGTCGATGAATCCGGCGATCGCCGCATCCACCGGCACAAGCTTTTTGCGAAACAGCAGCGACGCCTCCTTGGAACCGATCAGGTACACAAGGTCGTTCGGCCCCGCCTGCCGCGTTGCATCCGCGGCGACGATGGTCTTTGCGGGTCTTCCGTTTTCAATCGTCTCCACGAGGAGCAGCTTGATGCCTTCCAGCGTTTCATACTTTTTCGTCGCCACCACTGTGCCAATCACGCGACCCGTATACACGGCAATCCCACCTTTCGTGATTCCTGTTGATCAATAGATCGAGCGGATGAGCGCCATGTTCGGAGCGGGAATCACCACCGACTGCGATAGCATCCCCTGCGCGCCCTGCGTTTGTTCCGCCGCGCGCACAGCCGCTTCACAAGCGGAAACATCGCCCGTAAATACGACGAACGCTTTCCCGCCCAAGCCTCTGCCGAGGCGGATCTCGATGAGTGTGATATCCGCGGTCTTCACCGCTGCGTCCGCGATCTTGATGCTCACGCACAGCGAAAACGACTCCAGAATTCCGAGCGCCTTGGGCTGCGGCGCATCCGAACAAGCAACCACGGCGGAGAGCACTTGCGGATGGATGCTGGGGATCACGAGTTGGTCGATCAATCCCCCGCCGCAAACCATCGCGCCCGCCTCGACGGCCGCAGTCACCGCCGCGACATCGCCGGAGATGAGCACGATATACTTGCCCGCGCAGACCGCCTGCGCGGTCAAGAGCGAAACATCCGCGGCCTTGAGCATGCTGTCCGCGGCTTCAATCCCCTTGGGAATATTTTGGCATTCGATCATTCCTAATGCATTCATGCTTCTCTCCTATCGGACATATCCTGACGGCAAACATTTTATGTGCGCATGTCTTTTTGTTATCGCACGATGCGGATGGCGGTTGCGTCCACGGTCTGTACGACTCCGTCTATGCTTGCGTGAATGTTTGCGCCCAGCTTTCCTTGCGGAATCCGCGCGATCAGGTCGCCTTTTTTCACGCGATCCCCCGCCGCGACGACGGGCTCCGCCGCGGAACCGATGTGCATCTTGAGCGGAATCGTCACACACGAAACCGCGAGCGGTTCCGCAACAAACGGTGCGTCCGTGTCATATCGCGCGACGTCCATGCGGGACTGCAGCCGATACACCGGCAGCTTCGTGAGCGAATACCCCGCCGAAACCTCGTGCGCAACCTTTTTGTCGGGTTTGACGCCTGCGCGCATCAGGCCTTCCTTCATGCGCGTCATCATCGCGGAGGGGTTCAAGCCGAAGTTGCAGGCATAATAGGTGCAAAGCCCGCAGTTGCAGCAGGAGAACACCCCGTTGACGTCTCCCAGCAGTGCGCCGTCGCCGTTTGCCGCGGCGCGCATCGCCTTGTGCGGCTCGACCTTGAGACCAAGCGCGTTTCGGGGGCACATCTGCGTACAGAGACTGCATTGGCAGCAGACCGCTTTGGCGAGCTTGACATCCCGCGCGAAATCGTCCGTCTTTGCGGCGATGAGCGGATGATCCTGCTTCAAAACGATGATGCCGCCCGTGGTCTTCGTCACGGGTTTGCTCCAGTCGTATTCGAGCGCACCCATGCAGGGTCCGCCGATGAGCGCGACATAACCGCTCTGTTCGTTCGGCCCGCCCGCGCGGTCGATCAATGCCTGAATCGGCGCCCCCACCGGGGATTCGATCGTGATCGGCGTTGCGACTTCTCCCGCGATGGTCACGGTTTTACTCGTAACCGGGATGCCGCTCTGTGCGCGGCTGATGTTTTGGAGGGTGCTGACGTTGAGCACCACCGCGCCCGCGTTGATCGGCAGCCCGCCTGTGGGCACAACCTTGCCCGTGACCTCATAGACCATCACTTGTTCATCCCCTGCGGGATAGGTGCTCTTGAGGAGCTTGAGCGAGAGGTTGTCCTTTCCACTGAGTGCGCGCCGGAGGGACTCCACCGCGTCGTGATAGTGCTCCTTGGTGCAGATGACGCCACGTGCCGCGCCGCAGGCTTCCATTGCAAACAGCAGTCCCGCGACGATCTCGTCCGCGTTGTCCCGCATGGTGCATTGATCGACGCACAGCAGCGGTTCGCATTCCGCTCCGTTTGCGATGACGATCTCAGCTTTGCTTTTGAGCTTCACATGCGTCGGAAATCCGGCTCCGCCGGCACCGACCACGCCCGCCGCTTGAATTTTTTCGAGTATATCGGCCATCGCTTTCGCTTTCCGTTCTGTCGATCCGACGTTCTTGTCCCAATTACCGTTTATACAATCCGGAGGTCTCCATGCAGCACGCATCTGCGCGCACGGGTGAAGGATTTCGCGCTTGTGAGCCCTTCTCCCGTCGGCGTCGCGATGGTCAGCGTGGTATATCCTTCCGCCTGGAACCCAAGCCCCGCGTAGGACGGCGCGTTTTTGACGAACACCGTGGTGTTGAGCGCTGCCGCGGCAAGGGTCAGGTGCTTGATGTTGGTGGAGTGAATCATCGCGGAATGCTGGCACCCCTGCTCCGCGCAAATCGCCTCTTCCACCGCCTCTTCAATGGTGGAAACCGTGCAGATCCCCAGAACGGGCATCAGCATCTCGGTGCGCACAAAGGGGTGGTTCTTGTCCACGCGCGCGATCACAAGGCGCGGGTCTCCCGTAAACGGCACGCCGCTGTCCTTGAGGATCACGCTGGCGTTTCTGCCGACATAGCTTCGGTTGATCACATATGTTTCGCCCTGTTTGACGAGGACGGTATTGACGATTTTATCGATTTCTTCGCCGCAGACGAGGTATGCGCCGTTTTTTTGCATCCCGTCTACGAGTGCATCCACGATGTTCGCAAACGCGAACACCTCTTTTTCCGCGATGCAGACGACGTTGTTGTCAAAGCTTGCACCGTCTACGATGTCCTTTGCGGCCTTTGGGAGATCCGCCGTGTCGTCCACGATCACCGGCGGGTTTCCGGGGCCGGCGGCAATGACCTTCTTGCCCGTGCGCATGGCGACCTTGACCACCGCTTCGCCGCCCGTGACGGACAAAAGCGGGATATCCTTGGACTCCATCATCGTTTTTCCGCTCTCCAACGTGGGCTCTTTCACGGTGGTGATCAGCGTCGCGGGTCCGCCCGCCCGCGCGATTGCCTCGTTGAGTACGCGCATCGCCTCCTGCGAGGCGCGCTTCGCCGCGGGATGCGGATTGAAAACGACCGCGTTCCCAGCCGCGATCATGCTGATTGCGTTGTTGATGATCGTCGAGGTCGGGTTGGTGGAGGGCGTGATCGAGCCGATGACGCCATAGGGCGCGGCTTCGACCAGCGTTAAGCCATAATCCCCCGTGTAGGCCTGCGCGTGCAGGTCTTCGATGCCCGGCGTCTTCTCGGCGGCGAGAATATTCTTCGCTTTCTTGTCGGCGACTCTGCCATAGCCCGTCTCCTCGTTGGCAAGGCGCGCGAGTGGCTCCGCGTGATCGAGCGCGGCCTTGCGCATGGCTTCAATCAGCCTGCCGCGCTTCTCCAGCGGCAGCTTGATGAGCTCCTTCTGTGCGGCCTTCGCGCTTGCAATCGCTTCCTCCGCCGTGTCGCAGAGCCATGCGCCGCTCGTTCTTGACGGTTGGTTTTGAAACTTTGCGAGCGTATCTTGGATGATGCTGTCGATTTGAATATCCGTATATGCCATAATGCCCTCTTTCCCGCTTGTCGGCTGGGATTACTTGCTGCTATATTTTTCAAATACCCGCTCGCCGCGCACGTCGATCGAGTCGATGATCGCGATGATCGCAAGATCGCTCGGCTTCCCGTCCGTAAACGCGGTCTGGCGCGAGGAGCTGCCGCTGCAACACATGACAACCTCGCCTTCGCCCGCGCCGACGGCGTCAATCGCCACCAGTGGGCTGCCCTTTGGCTGCATGGTGTCCAGATCCAGCGGCGCCACCACCAGGAGCTTGAGCCCCTGCAGCGTTTCCGATTTGTTCGTGCTGACCACGCTGCCTTTTACTACGCCAATCATCATACGCTTTCCCTCCGTGTGCGCTACGCTTGCGCACGCTCGATATGGATCTGCAATTCCTTCGCGGTGTCGACCGCGAGCGGAGTCACGATTGCGCCCGCGGCGCAGAGGATCGTCTTCCTGCCGCCTTGCTTTGCCGCAACAACGTCTCTCTCGGTCACGAGCACGCATACGCCGTCCGGACAGGACTCGGCGGGCTGATAGGTGAAAAATCCGAAACCCATGGCGGAAAGCGAGTCGATCGCCTCCGAGAGCTTCGCGAAAAAAGTGCCCCGCCGAAACTTCGGGGGATCAAAATCCAGCAGGATCTCCACGCGCTTGCCCCAGAGGATACGGCGCATCAGCGCCTCGGAAAAGTCCTCCGGATCGCCGTCGCCCATGCGGGCGAGCAGCGCGGTATCCGGCGCGAGCAGAACGACGCTCTGCGCGCGCACCAAAAGCGCCACAAGCTCATTCTTCTGCGTCGCCCAATCGAGACGGCAGCAAGGGATGCCCTCCACGGCGCACACCACATCGTCCAGAAAGACGAGTTGGATGCCATCCCCAAACTTTGTCTGGATCGCGCGGATCGCCCGCTCCGGCGCGGGAACGAACCCCGGCACGAAAACCAGCGTCGCTTCCGCAAGATTTGGTAACCCAGCGCAAGCGTCTTTTTCGACACGCGGAGTCTGCATCGCGGTCTGCGCGCGCTCGATGATGGATTGAATTTGATCGTCGCTCAGGCTCATGGCTTTTTCACAACATCTACGATCTCGAGCAGTTCCCCGCCTTTGATGCCGCCGGCGTTGGCTTCCTCCAAATCCAGATGCAGCTCCAGATCATGCCCTTCTCCGCAGCGCACCGGCACGTTTTCGAGCACCAGCGCGCGCGCGCCATCCTTGCGGATGCTGACGCGATCCCCGTTTTGCAGCCCCAGCCAGACCGCCTGCTCCGGCGAAATATGCACATGCCGCATGGCGACGATCACCCCAAACGAAATTTCCACGGAGCCCGCCGGGCCGATGATCACGGCACCCGGCGTGCCTTCGATATCGCCGGAGATACGAACGACGGGCGAAATACCAAGCTTGAACGCATCCGCGGTCAGGATTTCAACCTGGGTCTTGCCCCGCGCGGGGCCGAGCACGCGCACCTGATCGATCCGACCCTTTGGCCCTACGATCGAGACCGTCTCCTTCGCCGCGAACTGCCCCGGTTGGGAAAGCGCGCGCTCCGGCGAGAGAGCATATCCCCTGCCAAAGAGCGCCTCCAGATCCTGCTGAGACACATGGATGTGGCGGTTGGATGCAGCCGCGGGAACATAGCGCTTGCCGGTCTGTTCATATGCACTTTTCACGATGCGCTGCGTCACCAGCCGCTGCACCGCTGCCCGTTCCGTCGTCACTTCCATGCGTGTCCCCGCCCTTCTTCTCAATAAACGACCGGCGCGTCTTTTGCGGGTTTTTCATCCTTCACAATGAGGATTCCCTTGCTCGTGCCCATGCGCACCGCGCCCGCGGCAAGCATTTTGTCCGTCGTCGCGCGGTCGTTGATGCCCGTGCTGGCCTTGACGCGGCATGCGTCGCCCACCGTGCGCTTCATGAGCCGCACGTCGTCCACGGTCGCGCCACCGCTGCCAAATCCGGTCGAGGTCTTCACAAAATCCGCCTTGGCGCGCTTGGCGAGTTCGCACGCGATGACCTTCTCCTCGTCCGTGAGTGCGCTGGTCTCGATGATGACCTTCACGATCGCCTTGGGGTGCGCCGCGTCCACAACCGCCTTGATGTCCTCGTAGACAAGCGTGTAGTTCTGGTCCTTCAGCGCGCCGATGTTGATTACCATGTCGACTTCGTCCGCGCCGTTCTTGACGGCCTCCATGGCCTCCAGCGACTTGATGAACGAGGTGTTTGCGCCCAGAGGGAAGCCGATGACGCAGCAGGTTTTGACATTGGTGCCCTTGAGCTGCTCCGCCACATACAACACGTGCGTGGGGTTGATGCAGACGCTCGCGAAGCCGTATTCCTTGGCCTCGTCGCAAAAGCGTTTGACCGTCTCGCGCGTGGTTTCCGGCTTGAGTACCGTGTGATCCATGTATTTGGCGTAAGATGCGTCATATCGTCCGGCGGAAGCCTGTGTTTCCGGTCCTTCGGTCATGATCTTTTTGACCGCATCCTGTATGAGTTTATCGATATCCATATTCTTCTCCTATTGCCGTTTGGTGCGCGTCTTGCTCTGTTTTACGTGAGCAGAATCCCTTCCACGTCCTCGTGCGGGCGCGGAATCACGTGCACCGAAACCAGTTCGCCGACCCGCTTGGCGGCAGCGGAGCCCGCTTCCACGCTGGCTTTCACCGCGCCGACATCCCCGCGCACCATGACGGTCACGAGACCGGAACCGATCTTCTCTTTGCCGATGAGCGTAACGTTTGCGGCCTTTACCATCGCGTCGGCCGCTTCAATCGCGGCAACCAGCCCTTTGGTTTCCACAAGACCCAATGCCTGCTTTTCCATATGCTTCTCCGTTTCCGTTTTGTGTTATTTGAGCAGGATGTTTTCCACGTCTTCGTGCGGACGCGGAATCACGTGCACCGAATACAGCTCGCCTACGCGCTTTGCCGCGGCGGCTCCCGCGTCCACGCTTGCTTTCACCGCGCCGACATCCCCGCGCACCATGACGGTGACAAGGCCGGAACCGATCTTCTCTTTGCCGACCAGCGTAACATTCGCGGCTTTGACCATCGCGTCGGCCGCTTCAATTGCGCCGACCAACCCTTTGGTCTCCACAAGACCCAATGCCTGTTTTTCCACTTTGATTTCCTCCGTCTTTCTTGTTGTGTTCAATAATATGGAAGCGTTTGTTAAATCAGCATGCCGCCGGTGACGTCGACGATAGCACCCGCGATATACATGCCCTTTTCCGAGGCAAGGAACGCGACGGTATACGCCACTTCGCGCGCGGTCGACACACGACCGACGGGAATGCGATCCTCATAATACTTCAGCCATTCCGGCTGGGAGAGCTTGTCCTCGTTGATCGGTGTGCGTACCATGCCGGGGGCAACGCCGTTGACGATGATTCCGCGGGAGGAGAATTCGCGCGCGAGCGCTTTGGTCATCATATTGACGCCGCCTTTGGCCGCGACATAGTGCGCATGATCCGGCGAGGAGACGGTGAAGCCGGACTTAGAGGAGATGCTCACGATGTGCCCCTTGACGTCATGCTTGAGATAGTGGATCGCCGCGCGCTTGGAGAACATGAACGTGCCGTTGAGGTCGATGTCGATGACCTTTTTCCACTCGTCGTCGCTCATCTTTTCGATGGGCGTCGTGGGCCAGATGCCCGCGTTGTTGACGAGTACGTCCACGTGCCCGTAGACTTCTTCCGCCTGCGCAAAGATACTGTCGATGTCTTCCGCCTTGGAGATGTCGCCATACATGGCGACGCATTTGGTGCCATATTTACCGCTGAGCTCTTTTGCGAATCTATCCGCACCCTCGGGGTCAAACAGATAGTTTGCGATCACGTTCATGCCTTCTTCCGCGAGAACGTCACAGATGCCCGCGCCGAGTCCCGTCGTGCCGCCGGTGACGATGGCGGTCTTTCCCTTTAAATTCAGATCCATTTGAAGTATCCTCCCACTCGATTGCCGGTTAGTGCATCTCTCTGCCGCCGGTGATGTTGAACGCCTGACCCGTACAATAGTCCGCGCTTACGGTCAGAAAGAAAACGAAATCGACCACGTCCTGAATATCCGTGAGTCTGCCGAGCGGCACTTTTTCCGTAAACTTTTTGACGATCGCCTCGCGCTCCATCTTCATGTTTTCGACGTAACCGCGGCTGACGGACGACCACACGCCCGTCGCGTCCGTGATCCCCGGGCAGACCGCGTTGACGTTGATGTTGTCTTTTGCGACCTCGAAGGCAAGCGCCTGCGTCAATACGATCACAGCTCCCTTTGCCGCGCTATAGGGCGCCATCAAAGCGGAGCCGGTCTTGCCGGACTTGCTGGCAAAGTTGATGATCTTGCCGCCGTGGTTCTTCTTCATGCTCGGCAGCGCGCCCTGGATGCAGTAGGTCGTGCCGTAGACGTTGACTTTGAACATCTTGTCTAAAATCGCTTCGTCGTTCTCTTCAAACGGGCGGGTATCGACGACGCCCGCGTTGTTGACCAGCGCGTAGATGTCGCCATAGGTCGCGACGATGTCCGCAAAGCAGCCGAGCACGGCGTCACGATTGGTGATGTTGAGCACATACGCCTTGGCGGTATAGCCCTTGTCCGCGAGCGACTGTGCGGACGCTTCCACCAGAGGGTCGATGTCGATCAATACAACTTTCGCGCCTTGCTCGGCGTACTTTTGTGCAATCGCGAAGCCGATGCTCTTGGCGGCCCCGGTCACGACGCATACTTTTCCCGAAATGGCATCACTGTTGAGACTCATGTTGATTCCTCCTGTTGATTCTTATAGATTGATTCCTATAGATTGATTTTTATAGATTGATTTTTAAAAGACTGTGTTGATACGATCAGGTCTTTAGCAGCTTGACGGTTTCTTTGATATTTTCAGAGAGAAAGATCATCGAGCCTCCGACCAGGTTATCCACGCCGAGCGCGCGCTTTTGTGCGCCGTTTTCGGTGTTGATTCCGCCATCTACCTGAATCTCGAACTGTAAATCTCTGTCTTTTCGCATTTTGGCGAGTCTTCGGATCTTTTCATCCACCGCGTCGAGATATCTCTGTCCGCCGAATCCCACACAGACCGCGACCAGCAGCACGAGATCCAGTTGGTCGAGATAGTGTTCGATCGCTTCCACAGGCGTTGCGGGGTCGAGCGCCACGCCCGCGAGCTTTCCGTTGCGCTTGATGTTCTTGATCAGCACAAACGGATGAACCGTCGCCTCGTGATGAAATGTAATCGAGTCCGCGCCCGCGTTTGCAAACGCGTCGATGAAGCGCTCCGGCTCGGATATCATCAGGTGCACATCCGTACGCAGGCTACTTGCCCCGCAAACCGCGCGCGTGATGTCCATCCCCATCGTCAGGTTTGGGACAAAATGCCCGTCCGTCACGTCGATGTGAATGCAGTCACACCCGGCTTCTTCCGCCCGCGCGAGCTCCTCGCCAAGCTTGAGCCAGTTTGCGGACAGAATCGAGGCAGATACTTTCTTCATCGTTTGTTCTCCGATATCGAATGGTTGCTTGTGTATGCTCTCACTATATGGACGCATGCATTTAATGTCAATGTTTCGTGCCTATTATGCACATATGTTCACGCTATTTTGTTCGTTTCTAATATATAGGGCGATTTACTGTAAAATAACGCTCATTTTGATAGAATTCGTTTACATATTCTCTCGATTTGCTTGACAACGCAGGTTGGATGCACTATATTCAAACCATCTCGAAAAGGAGTGTGACTATGCCGCAGCCGATCGACGAAAAACGCGATCTTTTGATCAAGGTCGCCAAACTGTACTATATCGAAGGCCGCTCGCAGGAAGAGATCGCGCAGGAGGTGCATGTTTCCCGTCCGACGGTCTCCCGTCTGCTCAAGACATCCATCTCCTCCGGAATTGTTCAAATCCGCATCGACGACATCTCCTCCTTTGGCATCGAGCTCGCCAAACGAATCGAGGATCGCTTCGGCATTCGCCATGTGATCGTTGCCCCAAGCAGCCATACACTCGAGGAGAGCAAACAAAACGTCGGCGCGGCAGCCGCGATCTATTTGGAATCCTTTCTGGAAAACGGCGTGCTGCTCGGTATCGCCTGGGGTACGACGCTGAGCTACGTGGTCAAAAACATCCGCCACAACGCGTATAAACGCGTGGACGTGATTCAACTGCTCGGCGGCATCGGTAACAAGACAATGGACACCGACGCAAACGCGCTCGCACTGACGCTCGCCAGCGCGTTCAACGGAGACAGCTATCTGTTGCAAGCGCCATTTATGGTCAAGAGCAAGGTTTTGAGAGATCTTTTGATGGACGAGCCGCACATTCAGGAGCATTTTCAGCGGCTCGCGAACGCGAAAGTCGCGGTCGTTGGCCTCGGTTCCACGCGGCCGGAGCTCAGCGCACAGTTTCGATCCGGGCATATCAGCATGGAGGACGCGCAAACCCTCCGAAGCGAAGGCGCGGTGGGCGATATCTGCGGCAGGTACATCGACATCGACGGGCATCCCTGCGAAACACCGTTGATGGATCGCATCATCTCCGCCACGCTCGAGGAGATCAAGCGCATCCCAACCGTGATCGGCGTCGCCTGCGGCGAAGAGAAGAAGGATGTCATCACCGGTGCGCTCAAAGGGAAATACATCGACGTACTGATTACCGACCGCAGCGCCGCGCTCGCAATTTTGAGCGAGAAATAGAGTCGGATCCTGATCCTGCACGCATTTTTTATACTGTATTTGCACGCAAAAAAGCCGCGGCGCACGCCGCGGCTTTGCTGGTGTTATTCTCTTAGTCTACTGCTCTACCCCAACGATTGGCAGAGAGCTGATGTTCTATGTGTGAGTAGATACTGTCTTTATACAAGAGATAGAATCGTCTTTGCGGTGCTTTCGTCCGTCACAAAATGCGTGATGATGTTGAGCCGCAGCGCGCCGATGATGGAAAGCACTTTGTGGTGCCCCGCCGCAATGCTCAGCACGTTTTTCGCGGCCTTCAGCCCTTCTTCGTCAATGCCCATGATGCGCTCGTTGTAGTCGTTTTTCAAAAACTGTCCCTGGATGTTGAAGCGGCGCGCGCCGATGTCTCCGACCGTCTTCTCCGGGTTGTCCTCATACGATCTGCGCGTTGCCACCGGATCGAATTGGGTTTTGTCACTGTAATATTCCGGCGGAGAACCGACGCCAACGATTGCAACATCGATCTTACGCCATTTCTCAGCAATGGACTGCATATATTGGCTCTTCATGTGCAGCGACTTGTCCTCAATGGACTCCGCAAGCGCGGGCGCATAGATAAACGAAGGCGTGCCGCGGAGCTTTTCCGCAAAGAGGCGAACCATTTCATTGAGCTGATATTCCGAAGAAAGATGGTGCGAGCCTCCGATGAGCGGCACAACGTTGACGTCGAACAGCCCCGAATTCTCGGAAAACGCCTTCATGAACTCATAACACGTCATACCCCACGCGACGCCGACCGTCGAATGGTTCTCAATCAGCTTTTCCGCAACAATCGCGCCCTGCGCCGCGAGGATTTTGGTCAGCGGTGTGAGCGCGGTGACAACCGTAGGGGTCACGTAGCAATTGCTGATGCCAAACGCCTGTGAAAGCTCTCGCGCCAACTCCTCGTTGCTCGCGAGCGGGTTTTTGATGTTGATCTCTACGATTCCGAGCTCTCTTGCTTCGGACAGGATCATGGAGATATATGATCTGGAGATACCAAGCTCTTTTGCAATGCTTTGCTGCGTGAGCCCTTCCATATAGTACATTCTGGATACATGTACCATCATCTGCATATCATATCTGGATTCCATTGGACACCCTCAACCATGTTCATCAATAATAATAGATTATAGTATCACAGTTTACTATGTTTGAAAACGTTTTTCCATTCCTTCCATGTTCCATCCATCGCGCCGCTCAGTTTCCGATACAGATCAAACTTGTCTTCGTACACTTGCGCGACATCTCGGTTCGGCTCGCAGACGGAGTCTACCTTGCAAAACACGCCGACCGCCTGCTCAAAATCTAGATATGTGCCGGAGGCGATGCCCGCGCACATCGCGGCGCCCATGGTGCCGAGCTCGGATGCCGCAGAGATCTCAATCGGGATCTGGAATACATCCGCAAAGATTTGCATCCACACGCGGGAACGCGCCGCGCCGCCGGAGATGCGGATGCCGGAAGGCTTTTCCCGAAAACGCAGCAGGTTTTCCATGTGCACGCGGTGCGAAAAGGCGACCCCTTCATAGACCGCGCGCAGCAGGTGCGCCTTGGTGTGCAGTCCGCTGATTCCGAGGAAGCAGGCCTTTGCGTCCGCGTTCACATTGGTGCCGAACAAAAACGGCAGGAAGATGATTGGACAATCCTCCGGTGCAATCGAGGAGACCATGCGATCCGCAAGCGGAAATACGCTGCCGCCCTCGTTCTCCGCCTGTTGCTTTTCCAGCGACATCAGGTTTTTGATGAACCACTCCAGATTGCTCGCCGAGGTCATGCTGTTTTCGAGGATCATCCAGTAGTCGTCCATGCAATAGAGCGCGTTTTGAAACAATTGCTTGGATGCAATCGGTTTTTCGGACAGAAATTCATTGATGCTCCACGTGCCCGCCACCATGCACATCTTGTCCGGCGAGGTGACGCCGGTACCGATGCAACAAGCGGCGACGTCGCACAGACCACCCGCGACCGGGGTTCCTTCGCGCAACCCCGTTTCCCGCGCGGCTTTTGCGCTGACAACGCCGCAGATGTCCGTGCATTTGCGTAGAGGCGCGAACAGCCGCCGGTATTCTCCAATGCCAAACGCTTGAAAGATTGCCTCGTCATAGTCGATCGTGTTGAGATTGATACCGTTTGCGACCGAAACGTCTGTCAGCTCCGTATACGCCTCTCCCGTCAGGCAAAAGCGGATATAATCCTTGCAGGAGAGAACCCATTTCGCCTGCGCGAGTACCTGCGGCCTGTGATCCTTGTGCCAGGCGACGATCGGAAGCGTCTGTCCCGCCCAGATGATTTGCATGGTCAACGGGAGCAGCGCGTCATACGTTCCGTCCGCGTTCCAGCGCTCCACATACTCCTTTGCGCGGGTATCGGTGGAGATGATGCCGTTGGCGGCAGGCCTGCCCTGCTCGTCTACAAAATAAGCGCCGCAGCCGTGCCCCGTGACCGCAACGCCGAGGATATCCGAAGGATCTACCGCGGCGCGCTCCAGCACGCTGCGAATCGCGGATACGTTCGCTTCCCAGAGCGCATCCATATCACGCTCAACAAACCCGACGCGCTCCATGATCGGCTTGACCCGCACGCTCGCGAGCGCGATCTCCGCGCCATCCGTGCCGTAGAGCGCGGCTTTGCTCACCGTGCCTCCATTGTCCAGCCCGAGCAGATAGTTTCGTCCCATCCGATCCTCCCGATTGTTTCACGCGTTCGCCGAACGAAACGGCAATGTGTTCCTTGGCGATAGCCAGGCGCGTAGAGAAATTTGACGTAGGAATACCAAGCGAACGCAATTGCCCGCGTGAAACGCCTTACTGTCGTCATCATACAGGAAACGAGCAGGATAAATCAATTCCGGCTTGCAGAAGGACTTTGTGAATCGATGAACTCCCGCACGACCTCAATCTGGTCCTTCTTGGGCAGATCGTAGCAATAGCAATCGCGTTGATACGTCCGCTCCGGCAGCACGCAGAGGATATGCACGCATTCACAGTCATACGGGAAGCCCGCCTGATGCCAAACGCCTGCCTTTACGTTGACGAGCGTTCCTTTGGGAATCAGAAACACCTCGATTTGATCCGCGGGAATCTGTTTCTCACTTGTCGCCGGCGCAACATGCATCAAATAGTCGCCATCCAGACATAGAATCGTCTCATGGGCGTAATCGTGCACCTCGGAATTTGTTATCACCCACGGGCGCTGGTTTACGACGCAGGTCGAATAGGACGCGATGCAGGCATAGCCTAAGCTTTGCTGCACCATGTCGCGATAAAACACGACCGGCTCTTCCCCAAAAAACGGCCCCGTCGGTTCCAAAATGCTCGCATAAGAGCCATACGGTTCAAAGCTTTCCTTCGTAAGGCGATTGATGCCTGTTTTTCTCATTGGTTCCTCCTCAACGCGGCGCTTGTGTCCGCGTGCAAGTTTCGTCAAGTCTGTTGCGAGAGTACGATTTTTTCCGTGATGAATGCGCGTGCCGCCTTTACCGTCTGAATGGATTGTTCCGTCTCATCCGTCCACATCTCTGCGACGAATAACCCGCTGTAGTGTTCGCGCGCAAGCAGACGAAAGAAGGAGACAAAATCGACATCCCCGTCTCCAAACGCGATATCGCGCACGATACCGGGCAAGGTGTCCTTGAGATGGATCGCAACGATGTCCTGCATCCCGTGCGTGAATTCCGCCTCGATGTTCTGTCCCGTCGCGCAGAGATTCCCAAGATCCGGATAAATCTTCAGCCACGGGGAGCGAAACGCGTCCACATACCGCTTTGCTTTGCGGATGGAGTCCATCAGATCGTTCTCCATGGTTTCCAGCGCAAGCATGACCGCCTTCCCCTGCGCGTAACGCGCGCACTGCGCGAGCGAACGATGGAAGTTCTGCACGGTGAGATCCGTGCTTGGGTTGGCATACTCGTCGTATCCTGCGAGCTGGATCACGCGGATGCCGCAATCCACCGCGAAATCGATCGCATCACGAATCAACTGAATGCCGTTGCTTCGTGTCTCCTCGTGCTCGCTGCCGATCGGATAGCGGCGATTCGCGCTCAAGCACATGGATAGGATTGGCATATCCACGCTGTGGATGCATTCCATCAGCTTCGTCCGCTCTTTTTTGCTCCATTGCAGCCGTCCGATTCTCTCGTCGGTCTCGTCGATGCTGATCTCCATGAAATCATAGCCCGCACTTTTTGCGGCAACGAGCCGTTCTTCCCAATTCAAGTATTTCGGCAATGCTTTTTCATATAAGCCGAACAGGTTCTCTTGCAAGTTTCTCAAGCAAAGTGCCTCCAACGTACTGTATCCAACGCCTTCTGCGCACGAGAGGTGTTTGCGCGTCTCACCGCAGGCGTTTGCTTCGTTTGCTCAGTGTTTCTGGCCGTAGGATCGATGGATCTCCACGGCGTCCGCGGTCTGTTCGTCGGTCATGATCGCGACCGTTCCCGCGGCTTTTGCCGCAAGGTATGCCTTTGCTGCTTCCTCCATATAGATCGCGGCGTAAAGCGCTTCCTTGAGCGTTCCGCCCACCGCAATTACGCCGTGGTGCTTCAGGATTACCGCGCGCTTGCCGCCGAGATACTTGACGGATTGCACGCCCATATCGAGACTCGCCGCAGAGCAATATGGCGCGACATTGATCGAGCCAAGCGTTACGTTTGCAAGCGTCGTCAACGCCACGGGGAATGTATCCCCAATGAGACCGACTGCCGTGGCGTACGGTTGATGCGTATGGATAATGGCGTTGACCTCCGGCAGCTGTTGATAGATATATTGCAGCGCAACCGTGTCCACGGACTCGCGGAGCGTGCCTTCGATGCGTTCGCCCTGTGCGTTGAATACGATCAGGTCATCCTCGCGCATGTTTTCATACGCGGTACCGGATGGCGTCACAATAACGTCTCCGTTTTCCTTGCGGACGCTGACGTTGCCGCCGGAGAGCGCAATCAACCCGTAGTTCTTAATCTCCAGCGCTGCTTGAATGATCTCCTGTTTGTCTTGCTCGTACATTTGTTGATACCCCCAGAAACGTTGTATGTTACAACGAAAAATGGACTGTTTGATTGAATTTCGCCGCCTATTTCCGGCTATTCCTCTTTTATAACTGTAGAAACATGCGGTTCTTATATCGCAGTGCTTTCATCTTTTATACCGCAATACTCTCTTTCGAAAGCAAATGGTTGAGCACAACCGCGAACACCAGCACCCCGCCCTTTGCCAAGAGCTGCCAATATTCTGGAATCACCGACTTGAGACCGAACGTCAGGCATACGATAATCAGCGCGCCGACAAACGACTTCACAACCGAGCCTTCGCCGCCAGTGAACACCGTGCCCCCCAGCAGACATGCGATGATCGCCTCCGTCTCCGCTCCAACGCCCGTATACGGTTCTCCGATGAGCAGATAGCTCGCCCTCGTAACACCGGCAAGCGCACTGACCGCGCCCAGCAGGATATAGACGCCCCAAACGACCTTGACCACATTCACGCCGGAGAGCTCCGCCGCGGTGCGGTTTCCGCCGACCGCAACGAGATACTTCCCAAAGAGCGTTCTCTTTTGCAGGATCACAAGCGCTATGAGCAGGACAATCGCAACGATAAACGCCCAAGAAAGCCCCATAAATACCTGATCCTTCGAAAAATGCCCCATCCATGTCGGCATCTTGAGCAGATCCGTGTTGGTAATCGAAGAGATTCCAGGCGGAACGAGATAGCGCGCAATTCCCTGATATGCATTCATCGTGATGAGGGTCGCAATGACGGGTGTGATCCTCAGCTTCATCACAAGAAAGCCGTTGATGGTGCCAAGCAGGATGCCCAGCGCGACCACGATGAGAAGCGAAAGAAAGAACGGGAACCCATTCAGCACGAGAAGCGCATGCACAACCGTCGTCAAGCTCAACGTGCTGCCAACGGAAAGATCGATGTTTCCCGTGATGAAGATCAGCGTAAACGCGCTGCTGATCATCAGGATCGGCACGGACATGCGCAGAAGATTTGCGATATTCGCCGGGAACAGGAAGTTCCCTCGATGGAATAGATCACCCTTGAGCATGCTCAGCGTCGTGACGACCGCCAGCAGAATGATATAGACGTATATTTCTTTTACAATTCTCTTGGCCTTTTGGGCCCGGAGCGTTGCCGGAGAACAATTTGATGACATAGCCTTAATCCCTTTCCAACTGATCCTTACCATCCGCCGCGCTTACTTGTTTCGTTGATCGAGCAGATAGCGCTGCGCGATGATCGCGAGGAACGTCACGACTGCCTTTAAGATAAACTGCCATTCCGGCCGCAGCAGCAGGCCATAGGCCGCGGAAGACACCACGCCGAGAATCAGCGCACCGATGACCATCCCCAGCACGGAACCAACGCCGCCGTCGATGCTCGCCCCGCCGAGCAGCGTCACAACCAGAGCGTTGAACTCAAACCCTGCGCCGCGCGTGGAGATACCAGCCTTCATCTCGGAAGCGAGGAGGATGCCCGTAATACCCGCAAGCAGCGAACTCAGCAGATACAATAGCGCGATATGCCGCTCCACCTTGACGCCGGAAAGGCGCGCCGCCTCGCGATTGGCGCCGATCAGATACGTGCGCCGCCCGAACGATGTTTTCTTTTCGATAAACAGCGCGAGGATGACGAGGATCGCCGCGATCGCCGCCGCGATCTTGATCGGGCCAAACAACGGTACATTGCCAATCATCCCAAAGAGATCCGGCAGGCCCGCGCTGCGCTGTGCGCCGAGCGCCGCAACCTGTCCGATTCCGCGTGCGATCGACATCGTACCCAGCGTCACAATGATCGAGGCCACGCGCATCTTTGCGATGAACAGCGCATTGAGCATGCCGATGCACAGGCAGACTAGGAGCGTCAACAGGATTGCGATGCCATACGGCAGCCCGAGACCCTGTCCCAGTTCGGAAAATCCTTCGTTCGCGGGCTGGCAGAAATATGCGGAGAGCACGCCCGCCATGGCGACGATGCCGCCGACGGACATATCCAGATGCCCCGAGACCAGCAGGAACGTCACTCCGATGCCGAGGATGACGATGTACCAATTGTTTGCGATCAGGTTCAGCGCCGTCGCGGTCGAAAAATACTTGTCGATGAAAATGCTCGCCGCGCCAAACAGAAGGATCAGCACAAGGAACATCACACGGTTGAGATACGACTCGTTGCTGATCTTTCCCACGGCGGAACGCGCGTTCAATGGCTTAATGGATTGGTTCACGATGCCGCACCTCCCGTCACGATATGGATGATATCCTGACTGTTGATATCCTTGCCGTTCTGAAGCTCCGCCTTGATCTCGCCTTCATAGAGCAGAAAGATGCGGTCGCAGGAATTCAAAATCTCCGGCAGTTCGGAGGAGAAGAACATGATGGTCTTGCCTTTTGCCACAAGATCCCGCACGATGGTGTAGATCTCCGCTTTTGCGCCGACGTCTATGCCGCGTGTCGGCTCATCCAGTATCAACAGATCCGCATTGGCAAACAGGCACTTGGAGAACACAACCTTTTGCTGGTTGCCGCCGGAGAGCTTACTCGTCTCCTTGTCCATCGAATCCGTCTTGATGTTCAGCTGCGCAATATAGTCCTTTGCGGTGCTTCGTTCGTGCGCGGAGTTGATCAACCCCAGACTCGAAATTTTCTTGAGATTCATCGCGGAGATGTTGTGCTTGATGGTCAAGAGCGTAAACAGCCCCTGCGTCCTGCGTTCCTCCGGTACGAGCGCAATCCCCGCGCGAATCGCCTTTTCCGGCGTTCCTTTGAGTTTTTCGCCCTGCAGGAGGATCTCGCCCGAATAGGGATCCGCGCCATAAATCGCGCGCGCAAGCTCTGTCTTGCCAGCACCGATCAGCCCATAGAACCCGACGATCTCGCCGCGGCGCACCGTGAAGGAGATCTCCTTCAATTTATGATTACAGACGTTCCTGCACTCCAGCAAAACCTGATCGGACTGCTGTTCTTTCGGCGTGTACGACTCGATGACGGTTTTGCCAATCATGAGCTGCACCAGCTCCGAGCGATCCTTGACCTCTGCGACGGGTTTGGTCGCGACGTGCTTTCCATCGCGCATCACGGTGACATAATCGCCCAACGTGAAGATCTCGTCCAATCGGTGCGAGATATAGATCACCGTGACGCCTTTTTCACGCAGGCGCTTCACGATCGTAAACAGCCGGCTGATCTCTGATTCGGAGAGCGCGGCCGTGGGTTCATCCATGATGATGATTTCGGTTTCCGCAGCCACCGCCTTCGCAATCTCGATGATCTGCTTTTTGGCGACGCTGAGGCGGCCTACGCGTTCCTTCGGGCTGATGCTTGGCTCCAGATCCTTCAGCACAGCGATGATCTTTTTGATCTTGTCCGTTTTATGTAGAAATCCAAAGACCGTATCTTCGATGCCGAGCGTCAGGTTCTCTTCCACCGTCAGCTGATCCACAACGTTCAGCTCCTGAAACAGCGTGCTGATTCCCTTGTCCCTGGCATCCTTCGGGCTTTTGGCGCAATATTCCTCTCCATTTAGCAGGATCGTGCCTGCCGTCCTTTCGCAGGCGCCCGTCAGAATTTTGATCAAGGTCGATTTGCCCGCGCCGTTTTCTCCAACGAGGCAGTGCACGACGTTTCGCTTGATCTCAAAGCAAACATCGTTTACCGCGCGCACGCCGGGAAAATCCTTCACAAGCCCCTTGATCTGCAATACGTTTGTTTCCATTGACTTGTCTCCATCCAATCTGTTTCTTGGGAGGAGTCATAGTGACCCCTCCCAAGTGTGTCGCGATCTGCTTTACGCTCTCTTCTTAGCCGAGAATGTCCGCTTCCGTCAGGTTGGTGCCGAACTGCAGGTTATACCAGGTGATGACGTCCGCAAGCTTGAGTTTGTAGAAGTCGACCGGGTAAACATCGCCAAAGAGTTCTTCGGCGGGCTGAGAAACCTGCGCGATTTCGCCGAGGTACACGCCGACGATGATGTCGATGATCTTCTCGGAGGTCTGGATCGGCGGCAGGCCGAGGGACATCTTCAGGGAGCTGTTGGGATTAAAGATCTCTTTGAGCTCGCTGACAGGGCAGTCGACGCTCACAACGATTTCCGTCTTGGGTACGCCGTTATCCATCGTGCCGCGGCCCGCGTCAACCAACGCAGCCATACAGCCGGGGGTCAGGTCGCCTGCTTCGGAGTAGATGATGTTGACATCGGGGTTGGTGATGAGGATGTTGGCCATGGCTTCCTTGGTCGCGTCCGCGCTGCCCTTGGAGTCGATGCAGCCGAGGTTGGTGTAGTTGCCTGCGCCAACAACGCTCTCGATACCGGCGACGAACGGATCCGTACGACCGCTCTTGACTTCGGTGTGATCCGGCCAGCCAAGCTGTACGGTTACAACCGGCTTATCCGGATGCGCGGCAACCCACTGCTCGGCAGCGCTGGCGCCCATCGCAAAGGAACCACCTGCTTCGTCCGAACGGAAGACCGGGATACCCGTGTCCGCCAGCGGGCTGAAGAAGGTCATCATGGCGACGCCCGAGTCAATCGCGTTCATGACCAGGGGCGCAACCGCATCAGGCTGCCACACATGGAGAACCGCCGCGTCAAAGTCAGACGTTGCGAGCATGTCGACGTTGTTGATCATCGTATTGTCGTCGGATTTTCCATCCATGATCACAACTTCTGCGCCATACTTGTCTTTCGCGTACTTAATCGCAGCTGCTGCACGCGCCTGATGGAATTCGTTGGCCATCGTAGAAACAAAGTACGCGATCTTCATTCCTTCGGTGGTCTTCTCCGCGGGTGCCGCGGGTTCTGCCGCAGGCGCTTCGGTCGCCGCGGGTGCCGCTGCCGGAGCTTCTTCGGTCTTCGGAGCTGTGCTCTGGCAGGCAAACATGGAAAATACCATGAGCATCGCCAGAACGACCATAACAAATCTCTTCATCCTGTGTCTTCCTCCTAGTTGTTTTATGTTTAACCGGAACAGCAATCCGGCCAAATCCAAAGGTATTGTCTTCACCGATATCTGCGTGATGCATGAGGAATATTGTGATGTTGGCGTGTGTGAAGGTGAGGGTCTCTCTCTTTGGATGATCGAATGGATTCTGTGTGAATAATGCGATTGAAATGTGTTTTGACATTTGTTATAACGTTTGTTGGCGTCATCGTATCAAACACTTTGACGTTTGTCAATACATTTTTCAATGCTTGTTCCGGGAATTTTTTGATATGCATTTTATATGATAATAAGGAATCGAATGCTGTATTTTCGGATCGTGATCTGCTCTTCCCCATTGTATCTTACCTTGCAATGGAAAGAAAATGAGGATCTCCACATTTCCATGAATTTTCACCGTGCGCTATGGCTGAACCATTCCGCGCCATGTATTCTTCCGCAAAAAGCCAGTCAGTGTGGGATAAATTCTTGATTATATGATATTGACATTTGTCATGTCATGTGTCATACTCGATTCAGAAGCATTCAATGATGCACTATCCGCATCGGCACATCCGAAACATCCGTTCCTTCCGTCAACACCAATCGATAAAGGAGAAAGAGACATGCGATTTAAGAAACTCGGAACCAGCAGTTTGGAGGTTTCCGTCGTCGGCCAGGGTACATGGGCGCTTGGCAACGACTTTTTTGGTGAAGTGGATGTCGCGCAGGGAATCAAAGCGATTCAGGCTGCGATCGACGTCGGTATCAATATGGTGGACACAGCGCCGGGGTATGGTCCGCATTTCGAATCGGAGCTTGCGGTCGGTCAAGCGATCCAGGGCAGACGGGATAAGGTTTGCCTCGCGACCAAATGCGGCATTCATCGGATTGCGGGAGAGTATGTCAAGTGTCTGAGTCCAAAGCTTGTCCGCTGGGAGATGGAGCAATCCCTCAAGCGGCTCCAAACGGACTATATCGATCTTTATATGATCCATTGGCCGGACGCAAACTTCGGCATTGAGGGCGCGCTCTACGAACTCGCCAAGATGAAGAAGGAAGGCCTCTGCAGAGAGGTCGGCGTGTCCAATTTTTCACCGGAGCAGATGCAGGTTGGCGTCGAGATCGCCGGCATCGTCAGCTGCCAGCCTCCGCTGAGTTTGCTGAACCAAACAAGCCTCCAAAATGGTGTGATCGACTTCTGCCGTGCGCACAGCATCGGCTGCGTGACCTACGGCGCGCTCGGCGGTGGCATTCTCTCCGGCAAGCTGGCGAAACCCGCTGCCGGTGGAAAAGAACAGCGCGTCGGTTTCTACAATTGTTTTGAGGAACCCGGTTGGAGCAAGGCGCAGGACCTTTTGCAGATTCTGAAAGGAATTGGCGAAACGCGCGGCGCAACCATTCCGGAAGTTGCGATCAATTGGGTCCTCGCGCAGCCGGGCGTAACCTGCGCGCTCATGGGTGCGACCACGCCGGAGATGGCGATGGAGAACGCAAAAGCAGGCGAATGGGAGCTCTCCGCCGACGAGGTCGCTCTCATCGACGAGAACTATAAAAGAATCTTCGAACAATAAGGTCGTTCGTATCGACGAGAACTATAGAAGAATCTTCGGGCTATAAAATCGCACGTATCAACGAGATCTATAGAAGAATCTTCGGTCAAAAAGGTTGGTTTTCTGATTTCCTTCTCCAAAACAGCAGTGCACCAGGTGGCGGTGCGCTGCTGTTTTTTGGATACTATATTCAGTTTCTTCTATATATGTAATACAGTATTGACGGAAAATGTAATGCAGCATTGGCGAACGGTTATACGGCAGTTTGCGTTTCGCGCCGCGCAAGTTTTGGATCGAACGAAAATCCTGTCGCAGGAAGGTAATACAGGCTTACATTAAACGCACGTTTCTCCTACGCTGCGTGGTAATTTTTTTACCCGAAATCCTTGCGTTTATGCTTCCCCGGCAAAAGAACTTTGTTTGTCTATACAGCAATACTCAAGAACTATTCCGACTATGGCGCATATTCGCCTAGAGACCAAAGCTTCCGTCTCGCTCATTTATACCATACATGGTATTCCATAGAATAATCCGTCTCTTCATCGTCGCAATTCGTCCATCGGCGCTTAATGGTCGCAATGAGTCCCTCTGCGATCGTAGGTCTGCTTTTCCCCGCATGAGCTTCTTCGAATCGCACATTACCCCGTGTGGTATTTTAAATTGTGTGTCCGGTTATTTTCTCCCGCCTTTTGTGTTATAATCATCCGTAATTGAGTCGAACCATCGATGCAACCAACCATTCCATATAGATTGTGAGAGTACTATGAACTGTGAAGTTTCGATTACACGCTGCGTGTCCTATGACCCCCAGCAAGTCAAAGCCGCGCTGATCGCCGCGCTCGATCCCATCGGCGGACTCGATTGGGTCACGCCGGGCATGAAGATCGCCGTCAAGGCGAATCTGCTGATGCGCGCAAAGCCGGAAAAAGCCGCGACCGTGCACCCCCAGGTTGCGGTTGCGCTGTGCGAGCTGCTCGCCGAGCGCGGCGCGCACGCCATTTTGGGCGACAGCCCCGGCGGCCCATTCAACAACGCATACCTCAGCGCGGTCTACGGCGGCACGGGCATGCGGCAGGTATTGGACGCGGGCGCAACGTTGAACGACGATTTTTCGATTGTAACCATCGATTGCCCGGAGGCTGTTGCGGCAAAGGAATTTCAGTTGACGAACTATCTTCTGCAGGCGGACGCGATCATCGATCTATGCAAGATCAAAACCCATGCGTTGATGGCGTATACCGGCGCCTGCAAAAATCTCTTCGGCGCAATCCCCGGCATGCGGAAGTCCGAGTTTCACTATCGTTTCAATACGCACGAACAGTTTGCCAATATGCTTGTGGACGTCTGCGAATATTGCAAGCCGCGCCTTTCGATTGCGGACGGCATCATGGCGATGGAGGGCAACGGCCCTTCCGGCGGCACGCCGCGGCTGATGGGCGCGATCCTCGCTTCCTTCAATCCGCACGCGCTCGATCTTGCGGGCGCGCACCTGATGAACCTAACCGTGGAGGATGTTCCGACGCTTTACGCCGCGCATCAACGCGGGCTGGTTCCGAAGACCGTGTCGGAACTCAGCGTGTTTGGCGATCTTACCTCGTTCGTAATCCCCGATTTCAAGTTGACGCCAAAGCACGACGTGAAGCTCTGGGGCAGCAAGAACGAAACGCTGTCGAAGCTGTTTTCCGGTATGTTCGCCAGCCGCCCGAGGGTTGCGCGCGAGCACTGTACCGGCTGCGGAGAATGCAAGAAGGTCTGTCCGGCTTCCGCCATCACGTTTTCACAAAAGCGCGCGAAGATTGACGATAAAAAATGCATCCGCTGCTTCTGCTGTCAGGAATTCTGCCCGCAGGGAGTCATTACGGTGCATCGTCCGCTCGTCGCACGCATCGTAAACCGTAAATGATCGGTCGTCCGATCGATGCACAAAGGCTCTCCGGCGGTTGCCGGAGAGCCTTTTCGTTTGGGTCGGTTCGCGTTTTGAGCGATTGCTAGGAAAAATATCGCACGAGAGACTCGAACAGCCGCATGTCATACTCGCCGGGCACGTTCTGATAGAGCCCCGCGCCGATGCGCTCGCTATGCCCCATCTTGCCGAGGATGCGTCCGTCCGGCGAAGTGATCGCCTCAATCGCGGCGAGTGAGCCGTTTGGGTTATCGCGCACATCCATGCTGGGATTTCCCGATTCATCCACATACTGCGCGGCGATCTGGCCCTCCTGCGCGAGCGAGCGCAGCGTTGCCTCCGGGCAGAGAAAGCGCCCCTCCCCGTGCGAAATCGGCACAGAATATACGTTTCCCACTCCCGCGAGCAGGAGCCAGGGCGAACGGTCTGACGTGATGCGTGTGCGCACAATCCTGGATTGATGGCGTCCGATCTCATTGAACGTCAGTGTCGGCATTTCCGGCGCGGGCGCCATGATGCGTCCGTATGGCACGAGGCCGAGCTTGATGAGCGCCTGAAATCCGTTGCAGACGCCGAGGACAAGCCCATCACGCGTTTCCATGAGGCGCATGAGCGCATCACTCGCGATCGGATTTCGCAAAAACGCGGTGATGAATTTCCCGCTGCCGTCCGGCTCGTCCCCGTTGGAAAATCCGCCGGGCAGGAAGAGCGCCTGCGCGCAATCCAGCCGCCGCGCGAATGCGCCGAGCGATTCCTCTATCGCCAATGGCGACGCGGTTTGCAGGACGAACACGTCCGCTACCGCGCCGGCGCGTTCAACCGCGCGGGCTGACTCATATTCGCAGTTTGTGCCGGGGAACACGGGGATGAGCACACGCGGCTTCGTGTGCGGCTCGCGCGGCAAGGCCTTCCGTGTCACGGGCGCATGGGAGGCGGAAGACTCCGGCAACATGCTAAAGAGTCGCTCCGTGGGGCATGTTCGCGTCGGAAAAATCTCCTCCAGCGTGTTCTCATAGTCCACTTCCAGCCGCGAGAGCAGCAGCTTCTCGTCCCGCCAGAGGATTGCGCCTTCTGCGCGCGTTTCGCCCAGCGGCGCACCGAGCGTTTCCCCTTCGCACAATTCAAGGAGAAATGCACCCAAGCGCGGCGCGAAGATTTCTGTTTGCGAAAGCGCGTCGCCAAAGCGGAAGCCGAGTCCGTTTCCGATGCACATCTTAAACACCGCCTCCGCCACGCCGCCCGCGCCCAGCGCATAGACTGCGCGCACGCGCTTTTGCCGGATTGCGTCGTGGAGCTGGCGAAGCAGCGCGTTGAACGAAGCCGCCTCCGGCAACCCGTCCGCGCGATAGGTCGGCGAAAGCAGGCAGACGCGCGATCCCACGCGCTTGAACTCCGGCGAGCAGATCGTGTTCGTCTCCCCGACCGCGAGCGCAAACGAAACAAGTGTCGGAGGAACATCCCTTCCTTCAAACGAGCCGCTCATGGAGTCCTTGCCGCCGATAGCGGCGACGCCAAAGTCCAGCTGCGCCTTCAGCGCGCCGAGGAGCGCCGCGGCGGGCTTTCCCCAACGCTCCGGAACAAGACCGGGCTTGCCGAAATATTCCTGAAAACTCAAGTAACGTTCTTTCAGCGGAGCGCCGCTCGCCGCAAGCTTCGCAAGCGATTGTACGACGGCGGCATACCCGCCTATATAAGGCGAGGCTTCCGATTCCAAGGGATCATATCCCCATGCCATCCAGGTGCAGGCGTCGCTCTCCCCGTTGAGCAGCGGGAGCTTTGCCGCCATCGCCTGTGCGGGGGTCATCTGTCTTCTGCCTCCAAACGGCATCAATGCGGAATATGCGCCGACCGTGGCGTCAAACCGCTCGCAAAGACCGCGCCGGGAGCAGATGTTCCGCTCCGAAACCAGCGCCGTATAGCGCGCGGAAAACGAGCGCTGTGCCGCCGGATGTTCGCGCGCCACGGGCGGTTGAATCGTTGCGCGCGCATGCTTTTGCGCACCGTTTTGGTCGATGAAATCGCGCCGGATGTCGACGATCCGCTCGCCGCGCCATTCCATCGTCAGACGCGGCTGGCTCGTAATCCGCGCAACACGCGTCGCCTCCAGATTCTCCTCCGCGGCAAAAAGGAGGAACGCCGCCTCATCCTCCGGTGCAAGCACGACCGCCATGCGCTCCTGCGATTCGCTGATGGCTAGCTCGGTTCCGTCCAATCCTTCATATTTGACCGGGATTCTGTCCAGATCGACCGCCACGCCATCCGCCAGTTCTCCGATGGCGACGGCAACGCCGCCCGCACCAAAGTCGTTACAGCGCTTAATCAGACGCGCGGCTTCCGGCTTCCGAAATAGCCGTTGGAGCTTTCTCTCCTCCGGCGCGTTGCCTTTCTGCACCTCTGCGCCGCAGGAAGAGAGCGAATCGGTCGAGTGCGCTTTGGAAGAACCCGTCGCCCCGCCGCAGCCATCCCGACCCGTTCTGCCGCCAAGGAGCAGCACGACGTCATCCGGCGCCGGTTTTTCCCGGCGGACATTGGCGGCAGGCGCTGCGCCGACCACCGCGCCGATCTCCATGCGTTTCGCCAGAAATCCTTCATGATAGATTTCGTCCACAAGCCCGGTCGCAAGCCCGATCTGGTTGCCATAGGAGCTATAGCCCGCGGCTGCGCCCGTCACGATCTTCCTCTGCGGAAGCTTGCCGGGTAGCGTCTCGGAAAACGCGCATCTCGGATCTCCGGCTCCTGTGAGGCGCATCGCCTGATAGACAAACGCGCGCCCCGAGAGCGGGTCACGAATCGCACCGCCGATGCAGGTCGCGGCGCCGCCAAAAGGCTCAATCTCCGTTGGATGATTGTGCGTCTCGTTCTTAAACAATACGAGCCAGTCCTGCTCGCCGTCGTTTATGCGAATCTTCGTGCGGACTGTGCAGGCGTTGATCTCGTCGGACTCCTCCAGAAGCGGTAGCTTCCCCTGCCGCTTGAGATACTTTGCGCCGATCGTCGCAAGATCCATCAGGGTAACCGGTTTTTGGATTTGAAGACGCTCGCGCAGCGAAAGATACGTTTCATACGTCTCCTGCGCGCGCGGGTCAAGGCACTCCACCGCGTCCAGCTCGGTTAAAAACGTCGTGTGCCGACAGTGATCCGACCAATAGGTGTCGATGAGCCGCAGTTCCGTCAGCGTTGGCTCCCGTTGTTCGCTTTGAAAATACGTCTGGCAGTATTTGAGGTCGTCCGCGTCCATCGCGAGGCCGTAGGACACCACAAAATTGTGTAGCGCCGCCTCTTCCAGCGCGCAGAACCCCGTGAGTACGGGGATGCGCGCGGGCGATTCCGCGGCGAGTGCAAGGGTTTGCGGCAGCGTCAGCAGTGCTTCCCGCGACTCCACGGGATTGATTAGATAGTGTTTCACGGCGGCGAGCTCCGCCTCCGTAATTGCCCCGCGCAGCAGATAGACCCGCGCCGTGCGGACAAGCGGCGCCTCCGTCTGCGAAAGCAGCGCGATGCAACGCGCGCAAGCCTCCGCCCGCTGGTCAAACTGCCCCGGCAGATACTCCACGGCGAATACCGCGTCCGCCTCGCCCGGCAGCGTGTCGTAGACCACGTCCGTTTGCGGTTCGGCAAACACCGTATTCCGGCAGGACGCAAAAAGGGCGCTTGTCACGCCCTCAACGTCATATCGATTTAGCATACGAACATCCTTGACGCAGGTCAGACCCAGCACGCCCAGAATGTCCGCGCGCAACGCCGCCGCTTCCTGCGCAAAGCGCGGTTGTTTTTCCACATAGATGCGATGAACCATGACGTACTTACTCTCCCTGTTCTGCCCATTCGATTGCACGCGCGCCGATATCGCTCCGGCAGAACGCGCCCGTAAAGTGAATCTGTCCCGCCGCCGCATACGCAGCGCTCTGCGCCGCGCGTGCGTGTTCCCCAAGCGCCGTGACGCCGAGCACGCGGCCGCCCGCGGTGACGAGGCGCCCCTGTTCCCGTTTGGTTCCCGCGTGATAGAGCATGACCCCATCCGCTTGCGGCGCATCACCGAGCGAAATTTCAAATCCCGTTGGATACGCGGCCGGATATCCTCCGCTTGCCAGCACAACGCAGCAGGCGGAGCCGCCGCGAAAACACACAGGCACTTCGGCAAGTCTGTTCTCTTCAACCGCGAGAAAAATCTCAAGCAGGTCTGTCTCCAGCAGCGGCAAAACCGCCTGTGTTTCCGGGTCTCCAAAGCGGCAATTGTATTCGATCACCTTGGGCCCATTTTGCGTGAGCATCAAGCCAAAGAATAGGCAGCCGGAAAACGGTCTGCCCTCCGCCTGCATCGCGCGGATGGTCGGCAGATAGATCATCTCCATACATGCCCGCGCGAGCGCCGGTGTATAGTACGGGTTGGGCGCGAGCGCACCCATTCCGCCGGTGTTCGGGCCAAGGTCGCCATCCCAGGCGCGCTTGTGATCCAGCGCGGAGATCATCGGGATCAGCGTCGTCCCGTCCGTAAACGCAAGGATGCTTGCCTCGTGCCCCGTAAGGTATTCTTCAATCACAATGCGGCTGCCGCTTGCGCCAAACGCGCCGTCCTCCATCATAGCACGCACCGCCGCAAACGCCTCGTCCCGCGTGTTTGCGATCACCACGCCCTTGCCGAGTGCCGGACCGTCCGCTTTGACGACGCAGGGATACTGCGCCGAGGCCAGATAGGCATAGGCTTCATTTGCGCGGTCAAACACCGCGTAATCGGCGGTGGGTATGCCATATTTTCGCATCAGGTTTTTCGCGAAGCTCTTGCTTCCCTCGATGGCGGCCGCGGTCTTGCCCGGCCCGAAGCAGCGCACGCCCGCCGCGCGGAGCCGGTCGCAAACGCCCGCAATCAGCGGATCATCCGGCCCGATTACTGCAAAATCGATGGCGTTTTCCATCGCAATTTGTACGATTCCGTCGAGATCGGTAGCGCGGATGGGTACGCATGTCGCGTGCGCCTCCATCCCGCCGTTGCCCGGCAAAGCATAGATCTTCTCAACGCGTGGATTTTCGCAAATCTGTTCGAGGATTGCGTGCTCGCGGCCTCCGCCGCCGACGATCATGACATTCATAGATTCTCTCTCATCGTTTTTCTTTGGATTTTGCGTTCCAATAGAATTTGGCTGGTTCCCGAAGCGTTCCCATTTCACCTTGCTAAGATTCTGCTTTTTAGCATGTTTAATGATGAAACAGGCGCATACCGGTAAAAAACATCGTCATACCGTATCGATCGCAGGCTGCGATCACATCCGCATCCCGCACGGAGCCGCCGGGCTGCGCGACATACGAAACCCCGCTTTCGTGCGCGCGCTCGATGTTATCGGAAAACGGGAAGAACGCGTCGCTGCCGAGCGAAACGCCAGAAAGCGCGGAGAGATGCGCCCGTTTCCGCACGGGTGTCATCGGCGTGGGCTTTTGCGAAAAATAGGCTTCCCAACCCGCCTCGCCGCTTGCTAGGCCGCCGCGATTTGCGATGAATTGATCGATTAGATTGTCACGCTCCGGTCGCTTGATCTGCGGCAAAAACGGAAGCGCCAGCACCTCCGCGCTCCGCCGCAGCCACCAGATATCCGCCTTATCCCCCGCGAGGCGCGTGCAATGGATGCGGCTCTGCTGCCCTGCGCCGACGCCGATGGTCTGCCCGTTTGCCGCGAAGCAGACGGAGTTGGACTGCGTATATTTCAGGGTAATCAGGGCAAGGAGCATATCCCGCTTTGCCGCCTCGTCGACCTCGTTGATCATGGTCACAGGGTGTTGCAGCAGCGTTTCGTCGATCTTTGCCGTGTTGCGCGGCTGCTCAAACGTAACTCCAAACACCTGCTTTTTCTCCATGCCTTCCGGTGCATAATCCGCGTCGATTTGAATCACGGCATAGTTGCCGTTTCGCTTCGTTTTCAGGATTGCGAGCGCTTCCGGCGTATAGCCGGGGGCAAGAATCCCGTCCGACACCTCGCGCTGGATGATGCGCGCCGTCGTCGCGTCGCAAACGTCGCTCAGCGCGATAAAGTCGCCAAAGGACGACATGCGGTCGGTTCCGCGCGCGCGCGCATAGGCGCAGGCGATGGCGGAATCGTTTATCCCCGAAAGATCGTCCACCGCGCAAGCGATCAAATCCGTTTCGCTCAACGGCAGTCCGACCGCGGCGCCCGCGGGGCTGACGTGCTTGAACGAAGTCGCGGCGGGCAGTCCCAGCGATTCTTTGAGCTCCCGCACGAGCTGCCAGGCATTCAACGCGTCCAGAAAATTGATGTATCCCGGCTGACCGTTCAGCACCTCGATGGGCAGCTCTCCCGCCTCCGAATAGATGCGCGCGGGTTTTTGATGCGGGTTGCAGCCGTATTTGAGCGTCAGTTCCTTCATGCCGGTTCTCCTTTGGTTGCGTATTGATTGAAAATCCTGTCTTCGTACGTTCCCGTCTCGATGTCGGTATACCGCACATAGAGCGATACTTTATTTGCCGGGTGCAGCGCGCGCCAGAGCGCCTCTGCAAACGCGGAACAATCGTCTGGAATCGCAACCGGGACAGGTTCGCCGGAAAAACTCGGCAACGGCTCGCCATCGCAGGCATACGTATGGATCAAATGCCCCGTTCCGGCGAGCGGCTCATAGGAGAATGTCTGCCGCTGCGTGGTCTTTCCCTCCGCGTCGCCTGCCTTCAAAATGGAAAGCTGGTAGGAACCATCTAAAAAATCGAATCTCCCGCTGATGCGCGGGGTAAAGTGCGGCGCATCCGGCTCAAACGAGCGCGTGGTGAGCGCGTGCGCAAACGTTTCGCCTCTCGCCAAAGCCGCGCAGATGGTGTCCGTCTGATCCCCGTTGGTGACGATCACCGCGCTTCTCAGCGTACGCAAGGGCGTGTATAGAATCAAGCTGGTGTCGGCAATTTTCCCGCCGTCCAGCATGCGGATGCCGAGATCATGCCCTTCCTTCACAAACGCACGGCTGCGGCTGCCCGCGCTGCGCCCCATGATGAAATAAGCCAGCGCCGCCCGTTTACCATCCGGCGTGTATCCCAGCACGATGCCGCGCCCGGGATAGGTGTTTTGCTCCAAAACTTCAAACAATTGCTTCTGTTTCATCGTTCTCCTCTTGTCCGTCCCGCAGGATATCGGCGCAGATCTGTTCCACCGCGCACGGCAGCAGTACCCACTCCGCCTGCTCCATCACGCGATGCTGGAGCGTCTCCGGCGTGTCGCTCGGGAAGACGGGCACGCGCCGCTGCATCAGGATGCGCCCGCCGTCCGGCACCTCGTTGACCATATGCACCGTGGCTCCCGTCTCGCTTTCGCCCGCGGACAGCACCGCCTCGTGAACTTTGATGCCGTAAAAACCTTTGCCGCAATACGCGGGAATCAACGAAGGATGTACGTTGACAATGCGCTCCGGATAGCGGCACACAAACGCGCCGGACAAAATCTGTAAAAAACCCGCCAGCACGACGAGGTCGATCCTGTGTGCCGAAAGCACGGCGAGCAGCCCCTCTTCAAACGCGCCTTGGCTTTCATACGCCCCGCGATCAACCGTCTCCGCCGCAATTCCCGCGCTTGCCGCACGCGAAAGCGCAAATGCCTCCGCGCGGCTTGCAACCACGAGCGCGAGCGCCCCACTCTTGAGCCTTCCGCTCTCCTGCGCGTCGATCAGCGATTGCAGATTGGTTCCCCCGCCGGAGACGAGCACCGCGATGCGTGGCTTTAACATAAGACGATGCCCTCCGCGCCTGCCGTCACCTCGCCGATGGCGTAGGCCATGACCCCGGACGCGTGCAGTTGCCGCAGCGCTTCCTCCGCAGCCTCCGCAGGTAGCGCGATCGTCATCCCCACGCCCATGTTGAAGGTGTTGAACATCTGCCGTTCCTCCATCTCGCCTAAGCGTTGCAGCAGGCGAAATACGGGCGGAATGCGCACGGCACTTTTTTCAATTCGTGCGGTCAGCCCTTTGGGAATACTGCGCGGGATGTTCTCGTAAAACCCGCCGCCGGTGATGTGCGCAAGGGAATGCACCTCTACCGTATCGAGTAGCGAGAGCACGGGCTTAACATAGATACTGGTCGGCGTAAGAAGCTCCTCGCCGAGCGTTTTGCCAAGCTCCGCACTGTATTCGTTCAACTTTGTCCGCTCCATCGAAATCAGCCGCCGCACCAACGAGAACCCGTTGGAATGCACGCCGGATGAGGGAAGGGCCAGAATGACATCGCCCACTGTAACGCGCGCGTTGTCGATCAGCTTCACGCGATCCACAATGCCAACGCAAAACCCCGCAAGATCATATTCGCCTTCCGGATAGAACCCCGGCATCTCCGCGGTCTCGCCGCCGATGAGCGCACAGCCCGCCTGCCGGCAGCCGTCGGAAACACCTTTTACGATATTGGCCGCGACTTCCGGCACAAGCTTGCCGGTTGCGATATAGTCGAGGAAGAAGAGCGGTTTTGCGCCGTGACAAATTACGTCGTTTGCGCACATTGCCACGCAGTCGATCCCCACGGTGTCGTGCTGCTCCAGCGCGAACGCAGCCTTGAGCTTCGTGCCGACGCCATCCGTACCGGAAACCAGCACCTGCTCTCCCAGCGCATACATGCCGCCGAACGAGCCCAGCGACTGCAGGACGTTTTTGTCAAACGTCGTCTCGGCATACGCCTTCATGCGGCGCACGGCCTCATAGCCCGCCTCGACATCTACGCCAGCCTCGCGATAGGTTACCGCCATCGCCGTTTTCCTCCTTATCGATCCAGAATATGTTTGCCGCCGCGCTTGATGAGCGCGGAAACATCCTCCGGGTATTTGCCGTGGAAACAGCCCGCGCAGAAGTTGCAGGCCGCGCACTCTACGGTCTTATACAGATCTTCGATGCCAAGATAGCTCAGCGAGTCCGCACCGATGTAGCGGCGAATTTCCTCTACGGAATTATTCGCACCGATAAGCTGCTCGTAGGACGAGGTATCGATGCCAAAGCAGCACGGATGCATGACCGGCGGCGAGCTGATGCGCAAATGCACCTCTTTCGCGCCTGCGGTCTTGAGCATCTCGACGATATACTTACTCGTCGTGCCCCGGACGATGGAATCATCCACCAATAGGACACGCTTTCCGCGCACGTTTCTTTTGAGTGCGCTGAGCTTGAGGGAGATGTCCATCTCCCGCTGATCCTGCGATGGCTCGATGAACGTGCGTCCCATATAGCGGTTTTTGGAGAGCGCGATGGTAAACGGAAGATTCGCCTGCCGCGCATATCCCATTGCGGCGGGCAGGGACGAATCCGGCACGGCGCTCACCACGTCCACATCCGCAGGCGAAGAGATCGCGAGGAGTTCCCCCGCGCGCTCCCGCGCCTTGTGGACGGAGATGCCGTCGATGTCCGAATCCGGACGCGCAAAATAGACATATTCAAAGATGCAAAGCGCCGTTTCCGCCGCGCGCACCGCCTGATGCGTTTTGAGTCCCGCGCGATCCGCCACAATGATTTCGCCGGGGCGCACATCGCGGATGAATTCCGCACCGATGGTATCAAACGCGCAGGACTCCGAGGCTAAGATGTACGCGCCGTTGAGACTGCCGAGCGCGAGCGGGCGCATCCCTTTGGGATCCCGCACGCCGATAAGCGTATCCTTTGTCATCATGACAAGAGCATAGCTGCCTTTGAGCCGCTCCATGGCGCTTGTGATGCCTTCGACCAACCCGCTTGTGATGTTTTTTGCGATCAGCGCCGCAATGATCTCCGAATCGATGGTGGTTTGAAAGCTGACGCCCTCCGTCTCCAGTTCCTCACGTAGTTCCTTTGCGTTGATGATGTTTCCGTTGTGCGCGAGCGCAAGCGGGCCCAGTGGGGAATCCACCACGATCGGCTGCGCGTTGACGAGGAGGCTATCGCCCATCGTGGAATAGCGCACATGGCCGATGGCAAGATCGCTGCCTTTGAGCGAGCCGAGCCCGTCGCAAAAGCGCCCGCTGACAAGCCCCATCGCCTTGTGGCAATATAGCTTGTCCATGCGGGAGACACAGATGCCTGCGCTCTCCTGTCCGCGGTGTTGCAGGGAGAACAGGCCATAGTACGCGGCTTCCGCCGCGTCCATTCCGCTTTCGTTTGAGGATATTCCGAACACGCCGCATGCTTCGTGCATGCAGTCCTCGTCCGGTTTGAGCCGCTCATATCGCGCGGCGCAGGGCAACGACACGCGCATGTTATTCTCCCATCAGGCGGCGGATGATCTCACGGTATGCTTCCTCCACGTCGCCAAGATCCCGACGGAAGCGGTCTTTGTCGAGCTTTTTGCCGCTCGCTTTATCCCAAAATCGGCAGGTGTCCGGCGAAATTTCGTCCGCAAGGATCACCTTGCCGTCGAAGCGGCCAAACTCCAGCTTGAAATCGATCAGCTCGATGCCGAGGCCATCGAGATACGCCTTGAGGATGTCGTTGATGCGGAAGGAATAGGTCTTCACCTGCTCCATCTCTTCATCGGTCGCGATTTCCAGCGCACGGATATAATAGGAGTTGATGAACGGATCGCCCAGCTCGTCGTTCTTATAGCTGTATTCCAAAATCGGGCAGGCGAGAGCCGTCCCTTCCGCCACACCCATGCGCTTGGAAAAGCTCCCCGCCGCGCGATTACGAACGATGACCTCGACGGGCAGAATCTCCACGCGGCGCACGGCGGTTTCCCGATCCGAGAGCTGCTCGACATAATGCGTCGGGATGCCTTCTTTTTCCAGCAGACGGAAAAAGTGGTTGGAAACCTTGTTGTTGACCACGCCTTTTCCGGCGATGGTGCCTTTTTTCAGGCCGTTGAATGCCGTTGCATCGTCCTTGTAGTCCACAATGACGATCTTCGGATCATCGGTTGCGAATACCTTCTTCGCCTTGCCTTCGTAGATCTGTTCCCGCTTGATCATACCGACTCTATCTCCTTTTGTATTGCAGCGTCCGCCTCCGCGGACTGCTCCGCGAGTTTTTGCGCATAGTATTTCAGTTTCTGGTTCAATTCCTCTTCCGAAAGCGCAAGCATGCGCACCGCGAGCAGCGCGGCGTTTGCGGCGCCATCGATCGCAACGGTCGCAACCGGCACGCCCTTTGGCATCTGCACGGTGGAGAGCAGCGCATCCAGCCCGCCCAGATCCTGTTGGGAAACCGGCACACCGATGACCGGAAGCGGCGAATGCGCCGCCATCGCGCCCGCAAGATGGGCGGCTTTGCCGGCAAGCGCGATGATCACGCCGATCCCTTCCGCTTCCGCGGCTTTTGCAAACGCCGCGGCTTCGTCCGGCGTACGATGCGCGGAGAGCACGCGCACCACATGCGGGATCCCAAATGCCGCAAGCGTTTTCACGGCTTCCTTCGCCAGAGGCAGATCGGAGGCGCTTCCCATAACAATGGCCACTTGTTTCATCGAAATCATCCTTTCCTTTTTCCTAACAGAAATAAGCCTGCAAGCACGCAGGCTTATCAAAACTTCATGCGCAGCATCGTGTGCTGAATCACGCCACCGACATAGTATTGCGGTGAATATAGCATCGGCATGCCTTCTTTATCGTAGTCGATCTCATCGAGATAGAGCAACGGTGTGCCTTGCGGAACCTGAAAGATCTCCGCAAGCGTCGCGTCCGCGACGGCGGGCCGAACCTCCGTGAGGTCCATATGCGGCTCCAACGCGCAAAACTGTTTGAGAAACGAGAAGATTGGTTTTTGCAAATCCTGCGCGGTATATTCCTTTTTCTTGATCAGCGTGACGGGGATGTAGTCCTCGCAATAGATCGCGGGTTTTTCGTCCGCCCCAATGAGGCGGCAAACCTTGAGCACCGGATCCAAAGATGCGATCGCAAGATGCTGCGCCACGAGCTCTCCCGCGGGAACCTGCTCAAATGAGGACGACAACACGCTTGGCCGGCGGCCGGACACCGAGATCATCTCCATGAACTCGATCTCCATATCCATCCGCACCGAGACCGCGAGCACGTGGCGATTGATCACGGTACCGACACCTTGATGTCTGCTGATAAAGCCTTCGCGCTCCAGTTGCGCGAGGCTGTCCCTTAGCTGCGTACGGCTGATGTTCAGACGCTCGGCGAGTACACCCTCTGGCGGGAGCTTGCCGGAATAGCGATAGGCGCCTTCCTTCATCTCGCGCAGGAGTCTGCTGCGCACCGATTGGATCTGCATCTGCTCACTCATACGCGCCTCCGGTATGCTCTATTGGTACTACCTATTTGTAGTACCAACAGAGGTAACTTTAGCACAGGCGACTGCCTTTGTAAAGGGCGCAAATGCATACGATCGCATATTTTTGCGATATGCTTCGCATATGCAGCCCGCTCCCCGCGTGTTTTTTCAGGCACTCCGAACGATAAATTAAAAAAATCCCGCATACGCTTTTTGCGCGCGGGATTTGGTTGCAACAGATCCAATTGCTAAATAATTGCTGTTCGAAGCAGATTGCGCCGCACGCGTTAGGCGTTTACCACATGGCTCGGCGTGCCGGATTTCCACGCGGCAAGGTTGGCAATCGCGGCGTCCAGCAGCCTCTGGCGGCTTTCCTTCGGTGCCCAGCTGATATGCGGCGTGAGGATGCAGTTTTTCGCAGAAAGCAGCGGGTTGTTCGCGCGGATTGGCTCCTCGCTGACCACGTCCAGCGCGGCAGCATAGACTTTCCTGCTGTTGAGCGCGTCCGCCAAATCCTGCTCCACAATGAGCGGCCCGCGGCTGTTGTTGAGGAGAATGACGCCGTCCTTCATCTTGGCGATGTTCCCTGCATGGATGATCCCTTCCGTCTGCGGAAACAGCGGGCAATGCAGGCTGATGACGTCGGACTCCCGCAGGAGCGTGTCAAGATCGACATAGCTGCCGATGTCCCGCCCCGATTCGTTCTCCTGCGAATCGTTCGCCAGCACGCGCATCCCAAGCGCTCTCGCAATCTCCCCCGTGCGCTGCCCGATGCGGCCAAAGCCGATGATGCCCATCGTCTTTCCCGCAAGCTCGATGAGCGGATAATCCCAAAAACACCAGTCGATATTCCCGCTCCAACGTCCCGCGTGTACCGCGTCGCTGTGGTGCGCGACATGATGGCAGATCTCCAGCAGCATCGCGATGGCAAACTGTCCCACCGCCGCCGTACCATAGGTTGGAATATTGCAAACCGGAATACCGCGCTGCTTCGCGGCCTCGATGTTTACTACATTATAGCCCGTCGCCAGCACGCCGATATATCGCAAGCCGGGGCATGCTGCGAGCGTTTCCGCCGAAATCGGCGTTTTGTTGGTCAAGATTGCTTCCGCTTCTCCGATGCGGGAGACGATCTGTTCCCCTGCCGTGCGGTCATATACCGTCACCTCGCCAAGCGCTTCCAGCGCGCCCCAGCTCAAGTCGCCGGGATTCAGCGTGAATCCGTCCAGCACCACAATTTTCATGTTTTTTCTACCCCTCTCGACCACATCCTGCTTTCTTTGCGGCAGCCTGATCCTGCCGCGCTCCTATTGTATCCTATCCCGCCGCGTTGGGCAACGCCGCAGCTTTCGCATATACGGCGCGATTGGATTCCATAGACGCGACATGTTGCATGCTTAATTCTGATTCCGTATGCTTTTTTGCGTACTTTTCTGTTCGAAAACCACCTGTCGGCGTTGACACATGAAATTACGGAATGGTAGAATTTCATAAATCGATTGAGGCATGATAGATGAATAAAGATAAGCCACCGGACAACCTCACGACAACCACACTATTTGCGTTGCTGGAGCAGTCTCATTCACTCGAGACGTTTTTTGACGCACACGAAAGCGAGCTCCCCGCACCCAGCATCGCGGATTATCTGGAAGATCTACTCAAGCGGTATCAGCTCAGCAAGCAAGCGGTGATCCGCGCGGCCAATCTGGAGCGCTCCAACGGCTATCAAATCTTCAGCGGCTATCGCACACCGCGCCGAAACGCGCTGCTTCGCATTGCGCTTGGCATGCAACTATCGCTTGACGAGACGCAATATCTGCTCAAAATCGCTCTGCGTGGAGAGCTTTACCCCAGAACACGCAGGGATGCCGCGATCATCTATTGCATTCAACATAAGTTTAGTCTGCTCGATACCGAGATTATGCTCGAGCAGCTTGGCGAAGAATTGTTGGAATAAGGACACGCAATGAAAGACCATGTGTTATCGTTTCTCTCTGCTTACCAAGGAACACTGGCGGAGGTGTTTTCGCTGCCGAATGCGCTTGCAGAAGATTATATCCTCTTCGATTGCCTTACAGAAACGCAGGAAAAATCCACCTACCTGCTGCGGAGCAGATCGGATGATTCCTTTGCCGTGCTCAAGACAGCAAAAAACAGCGCGCGCGAACATCTGCACGCCGAATATGAAATCCTCCATAACCTGCACTCCCCCGTGTTTCCGCACGTGATTTCCTATTTTTCCGAGCATGAGACGGATTTCTTGCTGCGCAGCCATGTCGCGGGTATGACGGTTTCCGACTTTATCGAGCGCAACGGCCCGTTCTCCGAGGCGGAGGCAATTCGTCTCGTACTCGGGCTTTGCGACGCGCTCGCGATTTTGCATGCGCAGCATCCGCCGGTGATCCACCGGGATATCAAACCGCAGAATGTGATATTCACCCGTCAGCGTACGCTCGCATTGATCGATTTTGATGCGGCGCGCCGCTTTCATCACGAGCAAAAGAACGATACGGTTTGTCTCGGCACGCAAGCGACCGCCGCGCCGGAACAGTTTGGCTATCAGCAGACCGACCATCGCGCAGATATCTATTCCACAGGTGTACTATTGCTGTATCTCTGCACCGGCGCATACGAACCAACCGAACGAACGCGAATTCACTCCCGCGCGCTGCGCCGCATCATCGAAACAAGCACGCGCTTCGATCCCGCACGCAGATATGCAAGCATCCGCGCGCTTTCCCGAAGCCTCCGGCACGCGTCCGCACCGCTTCCCGCTGGCGGCGCATTTTGGCGCGGCGCGGCAGTCGGTCTGCTCGCGGGGGTTTGCATCAGCGCGGCGCTTGTCTTCTCCGGCGCGATCAAGCTCGATTCAGAACGATCTCTCCCCCAGGAAACCGCGGCGCAGGCGGCAGCCCCGGACGTAGAAGAACAGCCGATCCGTTTCGAGTCGCCGGAGGTGGAGCAGGCTGTGCGTGCACAACTCGGATTTGAGGAAGACGACCCGCTGATGCAGGCCGATCTGGATCGTGTGACGGGCTTATACCTCTTTGGAACCTTCACCCCATCGGATTGGAACGATGTGTCTTTTTATTCCATCTATCGAACCGGCACACAAGCAGGCACGATCGATACGCTCCGCGATATTCCAAAGCTGCGCAACCTCAAGGAGCTCTGTCTGAGCAATCAACAGATTTCGGATCTATCGCCGTTGAATGGTATGCAGCTGGTTCGCCTCGCCCTCGGCGGAAACAGGATCACCGACCTATCGCCTCTCGCGAGTCTAACGACCCTGCGCGAGCTCTATCTCGCCAACAACCCGATCACGCAGATCGACGCACTGCAAAAGTTGCCCGGGCTCCAAATCGCCGATCTCAGCGATACGAAGATCTATGACATTCTCGCGCTCAACAACACAATGACCGACATCTATCTTTCCAACACCCCGATTTTTGATTATCGTCCGCTATTGGAAATGCCCTCCCTTCGGCTGCTCTTTCTCACGCGACCCGATGCAGACGCGCAAGCCGTACTTTCGCAATTGACGCAGCTCACAACGCTGGTGGTCAACTTCAATATCACGGATCTCGCGCCTATTTTGCCGCTTACGAATCTAACATCCCTCGCCGTCGATGAAGGGCATCTCATGAGTTTGGAAGGGATTGATTCGCTCCAGCAGCTTACCTATCTGCGACTGATCGCCAGCCCGAACATTGATCTGATGCCGCTGACCCGCTTGCCAAACCTATTGGAACTCGATATCTTCGGGCAAACACTCAGCGACTATTCGGCGATTTTCAAGATTCCATCCCTCATGAAGCTCTACTGCTCGGAGGAACAGCGGGACGAGATAGAAGCGCTTGCGCTTCCCCATACGTTCGAGCTGATCGTCGTATAACCGCACGCTGTTTCATGTCGTATTCTTTCACATTTCTCGCAATGATTATTCATGAACAGAGTTAAATCCGGAATCTGCGAGACAGGAAACGACGAATGGATGATCCCGCGCTTGCACGCGCGTATCTGGCGATTTATTCAAGACGCACAAGCATAAGAGTCCTTGGAAAATCAACGATGCGCGGCATGGCTTGTCGTTTGTACTGACCTTTATTTTCATGCACGACGGCAGCGTCATCCAAGTAAAGTCAGCTAGAAGGTGGGCATCAGCACGACACGCATCGCCGCGCGAAGCCCCATCACAGTAAGTTTGTGGCTGCATAACAGCAAAATCGGCTTCTATTCCGAGCTCTTTCACAGCCCATTCGAAGCTATATCAGAAACACAGCAACGCAAAAGCGCTTGGGCAAATGCTCAAGCGCTTTTCCTGTTGCGTTCCTGCACTAGAGCTCGACGACGCCCTCAAAGTTCTTCTTTGCGTCGCCGGTCATCCAAACGCCCTCGTCCGTATAGCGTACAAGCAGGTCTCCGCCGCGCAAACGAACGGTGATATCCTCGCCTTTTGCGCAAAAGCCGTTTTCCGTCGCGGCGACAACCGCGGCGCAGGCGCCCGTGCCGCAGGCGAGCGTCTCGCCGCTGCCGCGTTCCCAAACGCGCATCCGCAGCGTGTGGCCATCCAGCACCTGCACAAACTCGACATTCGTGCGATCGGGAAAAATCGGCGCGGTCTCGATCTGCGGCCCGATCTTCTCGATCTGGCACAGATCGGGATCCTCGCAAAACAGCACGCAGTGCGGATTCCCCATCGAGACGCAGGTGATGTCATACTCCCCGCCCTCGATGGAAACCCGCCGCGAAACAATCGCTTCCCCCGCAAGTCGCACGGGAATCTGCTCCGGCGAAAGCGTAGCGGTGCCCATATCGACCGTGACAGATTTCACCTTTCCGCCGCGCACATAAAGCCGGAGATGTTTGATGCCGCTTCGGGTTTCGATCGTCACGTCACACGAGTTGACAATGCCGTTGTCGTAAAGATATTTCCCCACGCAGCGGATGCCGTTGCCGCACATCTTCCCTTCGCTGCCATCACGGTTGAAGATCCGCATTTTCGCATCCGCAACGATCGACGGTTCGATCAGGATGATGCCGTCCCCGCCAATGCCTGCGTGCGGTTCGGAAAGATAGACGCTCAGCGATTCCGGCGCAATGATGTCTTGATGCATGCAGTCGAAATAGATATAGTCGTTGCTGGTTCCGTTCATCTTCACAAACGGCAGGCGGATTTTCTCCGTTCGCATATGGTTGATGTCCACAAGCTCCGTGCTGTATTCGGAATAACGACTCTTTAAGCAATCCGCAAGCGCATTTGCGGTATCCACCGATGTGAGAACCGGCACCGCGCGTTCGATCGCCTTTCTGCGAATCTTCACGCTGTCGCGCGAGGGAAGCCTGCCTTTTGTAGAGGTGGACAAAATGTAGTCGATCTTGCCGCTTTCGATCAACGTCAGGATATTGTTTTGCTGCGATTCATGGAGCTTGTCGACCTCGACGACCTCCATGCACGCCCGGCGAAGCGCCGCAGCGGTTCCCTTGGTGGCATAGAGCGTAAAGCCCATCTCGGCGAACGTACGCACGGCCTGTGCCATCTCCGCCTTGTCCTTGTCCCGCACGGTGACGAGCAAGCCTCCGCGCCGCTTCATATCGTACCCCGCCGCAACGAGACCTTTGTAGAGCGCTTCCTCCCGCGTTTTTCCGATACCGAGGACTTCACCCGTGGACTTCATCTCCGGATCGAGCAGGATATCGACATCCGCAAGCTTCTCAAACGAAAACACAGGCACCTTGACCGCCACATACGGCGGGGTTCTGTAGAGCCCCGTGCCATACCCCATCGAGCCGAGCGTTTCTCCCAGCATCGCGCGCGTGGCGAGATCCACCATCGGCACGCCGGTGACCTTGCTGATATACGGCACCGTACGCGAGGAGCGAGGATTGACCTCGATGACGTATATCTCATTTTCATAGATGACATATTGGATATTGATCAACCCCCGTGTGCCAAGCGCAAGCGCAAGCCTGCGGGAATGCTCTACCACGCGCTCGATGATAGGGCCCGTCAGATTCCAAGCGGGATAGACCGCGATCGAGTCGCCGGAGTGTACGCCCGCGCGTTCGATATGCTCCATGATGCCGGGGATGAGAATCTCTTCGCCATCACAGATGGCGTCCACCTCGATCTCGGTGCCCATCAGGTATTGATCGATCAAAATCGGGTTGTCGATGCCTTTTTTCAGGATAATGCCCATGTACTCGCGCACGTCGTCATCCGAAAACGCGATGATCATATTCTGCCCGCCGAGCACATAGGAGGGCCGAATCAGCACCGGATAGCCAAGCATGTTCGCGGCTGTGAGTGCCTGCGCCTCGGTCATGACGGTCTTCCCGTTCGGCCGCTTGATCGAAAGCCGCTCTAAAAGCGCGTCGAAGCGCTCCCGATCCTCCGCGGCGTCGATGCTGTCCGCGGGTGTGCCGAGAATGCGCACGCCCTGTTCCGAAAGGTAGCGTGTGAGTTTGATCGCCGTCTGTCCGCCAAAGGCGACAACCACGCCATACGGCTGCTCCGTATGGATCACGTTCATCACGTCTTCCGGCAACAGCGGTTCAAAATAGAGTCGATCCGCGGTGTCGAAGTCCGTCGAGACCGTCTCCGGGTTGTTGTTGACAATAACCACCTCAAACCCCGCGTTTTTCAGCGCCCAGACGCAGTGGACGGAGGCATAGTCAAACTCAATGCCCTGCCCGATCCGGATCGGCCCCGAACCGAACACGATCACGCGGCGCTTGCCCGTGTCATGTTTTTGCAGGAACGTGAGCGCCTCGTTCTCCTCGCAGGCATAGTCCGCATAAAAGTACGGCGTTTGCGCCTCAAATTCCGCCGCGCAAGTATCGACCATCCTGTAACTTGCGTAGAGGTGTTCTTTGATCGGCTGCCCGCTGATGCGGGAGAGAACCTTGTCCGGATAGCCCAGCTTTTTTCCTTCGAGATAGGCCTCCTGCGTCAATCCATCATTCGACAAGCGCTTTTCATACCCGGCAAGGTGTGCAAGCTTTGCCAAAAACCATGGATCGATCATGGTGATTTGATGGATTTCGTCCCTCGAAATCCCGCGCTTGATCGCCTCGAACACCACAAAGAGACGCTCGTCGTCACAATGATGCAGCAGGGCATGGATCTCTTCGATCGTTTTGTCTTTCAGCTTTGGCATGTTCAGGCTGTCCTGCGAAATCTCCGCGCCGCGCACCGCCTTTAGAATCGCCTGTTCAAACGTAGGCCCGATCGCCATCACCTCGCCCGTCGCTTTCATCTGCGTGCCTAATGTGCGCCTGCCGTAGACAAACTTATCAAACGGCCACTTCGGCAGCTTGACCGCGACATAATCCAGCGCCGGCTCAAAGCAGGCGGAGGTAGACCCCGTCACCGCGTTTTGAATCTCGTCGAGCGTGTAGCCGATCGCGATCTTGGTCGCAACCTTCGCAATCGGGTATCCCGTCGCTTTCGACGCCAGAGCGGAGGAGCGGCTTACACGCGGGTTGACCTCGATCACCGCGTAGTCAAAGCTTGTCGGGTGCAGCGCAAACTGGCAGTTGCAGCCGCCCTCAATGCCGAGGGTATCGATGATCGTCCGCGTCGCGGAGCGTAGCATTTGATATTCACGATCCGAGAGTGTTACCGCGGGCGCAATCACGATGCTGTCGCCCGTATGCACGCCGACGGGATCGAAATTTTCCATGCTGCAAATCGTGATGACGTTTCCGTTTCGATCACGCATGCCCTCAAACTCGATCTCTTTCCAGCCTGAGATGCATTTTTCAACGAGAATTTGGTGGATCGGCGACATCCGAAGTCCGTTTGCCGCAATCTCCGCGAGCTCCTTTGCCGTGTCCGCAATGCCGCCGCCGGAGCCGCCGAGCGTGAACGCCGGGCGGACGATGACAGGATAACCGATCTCTTCGGCAAACGCGAGCGCGGAGGAAAGCTCCGTTACCACGCGCGACGGGATCACCGGCTGTCCGATGGAGAGCATCGCGTCTTTGAACAGCTGCCGATCCTCCGCCTTGGCGATGGTCTCCGGGTTCGCACCGAGCAGGCGCACGCTGTGCTCCTCCAAAAAACCGTCCCGCGCGAGCTGCATGGAGAGCGTAAGCCCCGTTTGCCCGCCGAGCGTGGAGAGCAGGCTGTCCGGCTTCTCTTTTTCGATGATCCGCTTCAGCGTCGGCAGCGTCAACGGCTCGATATAGATGTGATCCGCCATCGCGCGGTCGGTCATGATCGTCGCGGGGTTGGAGTTCACAAGAATCACCGTGAGCCCCTCTTCCTTGAGCGCACGGCAGGCCTGCGTACCCGCATAGTCAAACTCCGCTGCCTGGCCGATCACGATCGGGCCGGAGCCTATCATCATCACGCGCTTGATGTTTTGATCCAATGGCATACTGTACTCCTTTTGTCAAATAAAGCCTGAACCACGAAATGGTCCGCCTATTTAGAAACATGGTTTTTTGAAACCGCCCGTTTCGAAAACCCACGCCGTTTTTTCAGAAATGCGATCCATCAGCTCCATAATCAGAAACACGATCCATCCGCTCCATAATCAGAGACACGATCCATCCGCTCCATAAATCGATCGAACAGAAACCGTGTGTCCAGAGGGCCTCCGCACGCCTCAGGATGGAACTGCACAGATGATGCGGGAATGTCGAGGTATTCCATACCTTCGCAGGTGCCGTCGTTGAGATTTTGAAAGCTCACACGCGCGTGCTTTGGCAAGGCGTCGCCGGTCTTCACCGCATATCCATGGTTCTGGCTTGTGATATATACCTTCCTTGTCGCAAGCTCCTGAACGGGTTGGTTCGCGCCGCGATGGCCGTATTTGAGCTTCATCGTCTCGCCTCCGCGTGCCAGCGCGAGCAGCTGGTGCCCCAGGCAAATGCCGAAAATCGGCACATTCGCCTCGCAGAGTAGCTGAAGCTGTTCGATCACCGCCGTGTTTTCCGCGGGGTCGCCCGGTCCGTTGGAAAGCATGATGCCGTCCGGTTTGTAGGTGAGGATTTCGTCGCAAGTCGTGGCCGCGGGTACGATCGTGACGTCACATCCGCGCAAAAGCAGCTCGTTTGCGATGTTTCTCTTCGCGCCGAAGTCCCATAGCACCACGTGCCGCTGCGCGCGCTCCGCCCGGAGCGTCTCCGCTTCCGCACGGCTGACTGCGGAAACCGCGTTTGTCAGCAGATAGCCGCTCAACTGCGCCAGCGTCGCTTCATCCGGTTCGGGATCGTCCGTGATCAGCGCGTTCATCACACCATGATCGCGGATGATCTTCACCAGCGCACGGGTATCGATATCCCAAAGTCCTACGATTCCCTTGGACAATAAAAAAGTGTCAAGGTCTTCTTCACTGCGAAAGTTAGAAGGCACTTGACACCAATCACGAACGATATACGCTTGCAACGCGGGGTTTTCCGCCTCAAAATCAGCGGGGATCACGCCATAATTGCCGATCAATGGAAACGCTTGAACCACCATCTGGCCGTGGTAACTCGGATCGGTCAACGTCTCCAAATATCCGGTCATGGCCGTCGTAAACACAATTTCGGCGATCACTTGGCCGCTTTTGCCAAATGGCCGCCCGCGAAACACCTGTCCGTTTTCCAGAATCAGGTATCTTGGCTGCTCCATCCCGTTCCTCCTGTTCTACGCGCTCTTGCGTTCCTGACAACTGAGTGCGAAAATTTCTTTAGCGAGAAATATAACACACTTCGTTTAAATAGAAAAGCTAAATATAATATATATACCAAAAATTATTATAATTATCCAACTACCGCGCAAAAAAAACGGCTTCCCCGCCAGAAGACGGGAAAGCCGCGAATGACACTTGCTAGTCTCTGCGCATTCCGCTGCCCTCGCGGATGGTGAGGATCACGCTCTGCAGCAGGATGAAGAAGCACAGCATCAGACCGGTTGTAATACTCTGCCAATACGGCTCCCGCAGGCCGGACGCGATGACGATGTTACTGATGGTCTTGAGCGAAAGCACACCAAAGAGCGTACCGATGACATTGCCCACGCCGCCGGTCAGCAGCGTGCCACCGATAATCGCCGAAGCGATGGCCTGCATTTCCGCAGCCGAGGCGTTGCTGGCGTTGCCGGCGCCGGTATGCAGCAGATAGACATAGCCTCCGATACCGGAGAGCACGCCGCAGAGCAGATAAGAGAAAAATCGCGTACGCTTGACGTTGATGCCGAGCATCCGCGCGCTCTGGCTGTTGCCGCCGATGGCATACAGGTTCCTGCCAAAGCGCGTCCACTTGAGCACCGCGAACACCACGAACACCACCGCAAGCGCGATGATGACGCCGAGCTCGACTCGCGCGGGGATGAAATTCCCCGTCTTGCCATACGAACCGATGCCGGGAATCACGATGCGGAACTCTTTGAGTGCGAGAAACAGCGCGTGCTTTGCCGTACGGGGTGCGACGCTGACGATGGTGGTCATTCCTCTTGCAAAGAACATGCCAGCCAGAGAGATGATAAACGGCTGAATCTCTAGATAGGACACCAGAAACCCCTGCACGAGCCCAAACGCAGTACCGATGCCGAGCGCGAGCGCAATGGAACCCACAACGCTGCCGCCCTTGTCATCCAGGTAGACCACGCATGCCATGGTGACAAGCGCCGTAATGCCGCCGACGGAGATGTCGATCCCGCCCGCGATCATGACGATGGTCAAGCCGCACGCAACGACGATGAGAAACGAGTTGTTGTTGAAGAGATCCAGAAACTGCTGCGGATTGAGGAACCCGCCACCCCAGACGGTCATCGCCATGCCATACATCCCAACGAATGTCAGCACCGTGATGATCAGCAAAAGGTTTGTGTTGGAGATCGGCTCCTTCGGCTGAAGCCGCTGGAACTCGGAAGGTTGCCTGTTATTCTCCATCTGCTTTCGCCTCCATCCGCTCGTTCGATGCCTTGAAAATCCGATTGCGCAACTTGAGCAGATAGCTCTGCACAACCGGCGAACCGAGTACGACAATCGCGATGATGACGATTGCCTTATACGCTTTGACCGCGGTTGAGGAAACCTTCATCGCGTAGAGCGTAATGGTCAGCGCCTGAATGATATACGCGCCGATGACCGAGCCCGCGATGCTGAATTTACCGCCGCTGAGCGCGTTGCCACCGATGGCGACCGCGAGAATCGCGTCCATCTCGATATCCAGCAGGATTGTTTCATGGTTGATTAGCCCCATGCGGCTCACGCCGATGCAGCCTGCGATGGAAACACAAATGCCGAGTATCATGAACGAAAGGATCTTCATACCGAACGCGTTGATGCCGTTGAGCCGCGCCGAGCGTTCGTTGATGCCGACCGCTTGCGTGTATAGCCCGAGATTGGTCAACCGCAGGATCAGTGAAACGAAAATCGCAAATACGATTACGATCAAGATCGGCGTTGGAATCGGTATGCCGGGAATGAAGCTGCCGATATTGCTCAAAAGCGGACTTTCTACGGTCGGCGTCGCGCCGCCGTTGATCCAGTAGGCAATCGGCCTGCCAGCCGTGAGCAGAATCAGGGTTGCGATCATCGGTTGAATCCGAAACGCCGCAACGAGCGTTCCGTTAAACGCGCCGCAGAGCACCGCCGCGCCGCAAGCGCAGACAAACGCCAGCAGAATGATCGGCCAGTTGATCGTGTGTTCGCGCAGCACGCGCACAAACACGCTCCCAGCAATCGCCGCCACCGCGCCAACGCTGATATCCTGCCCGCGGGAACTCGCGGTCACCAGCGTCATACCGATTGCAATAATCGCAAGCTCGGACGCGCTGTTGAGGATACTGATGATGTTGCCGGAAAGCACGCTGTTGCCTCCGTTGTTGATGGTGGTGTTAAACGAAAAAAAACTTGGGTCGCGAATCGCGTTGAATAAAGCCAGCACCATCAGCGCAAAGAGAGGTATCACCAGCTGCGATTTGCGAAAGTGCCGGAACGCTCTTTTCAGTCTATTATCCATTCTCTGCCGCCTCCCCCGCGATGGTATGCATGATCTTAGCCTGCGTCATATCGTCCTGCATCAATTCGCCGACGATCTTGCGATCCCGCATGACGATCAAACGCGAGCAGGTGCGCAGCATTTCCTCGATTTCGGAAGAGATAAACGTGACACTCACGCCCTCCTCGGCAAGCTTCAGCACGAGTTTCTGAATCTCGACCTTTGTGCCGACGTCGATGCCGCGCGTGGGCTCGTCGAGGATCAGATATTGCGGTTTGGTCAGGAGCCAGCGCGCAAGAATTGCCTTCTGCTGATTTCCGCCGGAGAGCGATTTGATCGGCGTATCCTGCGAGGCGGTCTTGATGCCGAGCAGTTGGATGTATTCGTCCGCGAAACGCTCTGCCTCCGCCCTCGAAAACGGGCGAAAGAACCCGCGCAAAACCTGCAGCGCGAGGATGATGTTCTCACGCACGGAGAGCTCGTCAACGATGCCGTCCTGCTTACGATCCTCCGGCAGATATCCGATCCCGAGCTTCATGGCGTCCTTCGGTTTCGCTATTTTAACGGACTTCCCGTTGACCTGCACCTTGCCCCCGGTGACGTTGTCTGCGCCGAAAATCGCGCGGACACTCTCGCTGCGCCCGGAGCCGAGCAAGCCGGTGAAACCGTTGACTTCACCTTGATCGATCTTGAAATCAAACGCGCGCGCGCCGCCCGCGCTGGAAAGACCTTTCGCTTCAAACACAGGTGCTTTGTCCGCCTGCGCGTGCGATACACGACTTTTTTTCAACTCGGTGATATCATCCAGCTCTTTCCCCATCATCTTGGAGATCAGTTGGATGCGGGGCAGATCTTTTACATCATATGCACCGATCAGCTCACCGTTGCGTAACACGGTGATCCGATCGCAAACCTCATATACCTGCTCCAGAAAATGGGTGATAAAGATAATACCGACACCGCGGGACTTGAGCTCTCGCATCAGTAAAAATAGTTTCTCCACCTCGCGCTCGTCGAGCGAGGATGTTGGCTCGTCGAGAATCAGTACCTTGCAATCCATGTCGACCGCGCGCGCGATGGCTACCATCTGCTGCACGGCAAGGGAACAGGTCGCAAGCTGCTGCGTCGCCCTGGCGGGAATGTTCAGTTTTTCGAGGAGTTCGGTCGTCTTTTCGCGCATGGTATGCCAATGCACGAAGCGATAATTACCGCGGCCGATATACATGTTTTCGGCTACCGTAAGGTTCGGGCAGAGCGTAATCTCCTGGTACACGGTGCTGATGCCGAGGTTTTGCGCCTCCTGCGGAGATCTGATTTCCTTGTTGATGCCCGCGATCGCAATCGAACCGGAGTCCTTTGGATATACGCCCGTCAACACCTTGATGAGCGTGGATTTCCCCGCGCCGTTTTCGCCCATCAACGCATGGATTTCGCCTTTGTTGAGCGTGAAATCCACGTTGTGCAGCGCGCGCACGCCCGGAAAGGATTTACTAATGTTTCGCATGGATAAAACGATGTCTTGCGCCATGGGTTACCATCCTTACTGCGTTGCATTCTTCGTGAAAACAGCGGTGCGAGTATGCGGCATCAGTCCGCATACTCGTCACCGTTATAACTGATTGGATCCCTTGAACGGGAATTTACATCATACGGATGACTTATTCGCCAAGGCCGTAGGTGTCGATGTCGTCCTGGGTGATCGTCGTGGCATCAAAGCCGCGCTCTTCGGAGATGACCTTCTTCTCGGCGAGGGTTTCGCCAGCTTCGAGCTTCTGGATCATGTCTGCAATCACGGTCGCCTGGAACGGGCTGCACTGGCCGTCATAGTTCCAGTTGCCGGCAAGCAGTTCGCGCAGTGCCCATCTGTTGCAGTCAAAGCCCATGACGATGACCGCTTTGCCGACGCCGTGGGTGATGCCCGCTTCGTCCAGCGCCGCGACTGCGCCCTTGGCCATACCGTCGTTCTCGGCATAGATGACGTTGAATTCATCACCGGAATTGATGACGGCTTCGACGATCTGCTTTGCGGTTGCTTCATCCCACGTTGCGGTCTGCTGCACAACCTTGGTCATGGTGCCGGCTGCAAATTCCGCATCCAGAGCGGCGGTACGGCCGATCTGTGCATCGGAACCCATCGCGCCTTGAATGTGGATAACCTTGTAGGATTCCAGCTTCTGCGCTTTGAGCCATTCGACGGCGGTTGTGCCTTCATTGGCCATGTTGGAGACGACAGCCGCTTCATAGTTGGTATCAGCGGTGGTGATCATACGGTCGAACAGGAACACTTTGATGCCGGCTTCTTTGGCGCTGGCAAGAACGGCGTCCCAACCATCGGTGGCGGCTGCGGAGATGAGCAGGTAGTCTACGCCGTCCGTGATGAACTACGTTGCGGCGTTGAGCTGCTCGTCGTTCTTCAGGCTGTAGAAGGTGGAGACGGCATAGCCGTTCGCTTCGGTGAAGACTTTCTCAAAGTCCGCAACGTTGGCTGCACGGTAGCCGGATTCTGCCGGCGGGTTGTTGATGATGCCGACTTTGATCAGCGCGGGGGCAGCGGGTGCTTCAGTGGCTGCGGCAGGGGCTTCCGTAGCAGCGGCAGCGGGAGCTTCGGTCGCGGCAGCGGGTGCGGCAGTTGCGCAAGCAACCATTCCAAGCGCCAGCATAGCAACAAGGAGCATAGTAATAAATTTCTTCATGGTTCCGATTCCCTTTCCTTTTTTCAGATGTGAATGATGTGCCGGTAAAGCAGATATGACCGACAATCTTCTTATATCATAGGGACAACCGGAATCCAATGGCTCCTGGACAAGCGGATAAGAATGTGAACCAACCCGATGATTTTACAAACTGTGCGCGCAAATCAATGCTTTTTCGCGACGATCGCACCATGATTTTTCAAACCGATAACGTAAAAAAACAAACGCGGGCTTCCCTCCCTCTTTGATCAAAAGAGCTTCGTTTCAGAAGCCCTTCACTTAGATAGCAGGTGCGAAAATCAATATCCTCTGCCTTCGAGCATCGCCCGTGTAATCGTGTAGCTGTCAAACGCCGTCTCTTCCACGTGCATGACGCGCTCTACGCTCTCCCCGCGCTCCAGCCGCCGGATCAAATCCGCAACATACGGCCCTTGCAAGGGATTGCACTCGACATTCAGCGCGATCTTCTTCTCAAGGCAATAGGAAAGCCCGAGCTTCGTTGCGTCAAACGAGATCACGATCACGCCGTTGTCGGGGTTGCAGGAAAGACCCGCTTCCTCCATTGCGTCGATCGCGCCGAGGGCTTCGCCGTCGTTTTCGCAATAGACCACGTCGATATCCGACGTTTCCTTCAAGATCGCACCCATGACCTCATATGCTTTGGCACGCGTAAAATCGCCGAGTTCCTGCCGGACGAGCTGCCAGTTCGGATTTCGCAACAGTGCGGATTCCAGAGCGGCCGTTCGACCGATCTGCGCGGAGGAACCGATGGTTCCCTGGATATGGACGAGATGGATCGTCTCATCGGACCTGCCTTTGCGCGCCAACAGTTTTTCCAGCCATTCGACCGCCGTTTCTCCTTCTTTGCCGAAGTCCGAGCCGATATACGCCGTGTATAAGCTTCGATCCTCTACCTGGATGTCTCGATCGATCACGATCACGGGGATTTCTGCGTCCCTCGCTTCTTGCAAGATGGACGTCCAGCCCGTCTCCACGCGCGGAGAGAAGACGATGTAGTCCACATCCTGCTGGATGAACGTACGAATCGCGCGAATTTGATTCTCCTGCTCGTTGCGCGCGTCGTCAAAAATCAACTCAAATCCATTCTCTTCGCTCAGTGCGCTCTTCATACTCTCGGAGTTTGCAACACGCCATTCCGACTCCGCGCCGACCTGCGAGAATCCGACCACGATCGGACTGCCGGCGGTCTTCTCCGGCTGCTCCGCGCTCTCCGCGCCAACCGCGCAACCGAAATGGAACCCAGCGCAAAGCACCAGCACTACAAGGATCGCGCTCGCTTTTTTCATTCTTCCATCTCCTTCTCGCTTGTTCGCATCGGCATTTTCACGTAGATTTTCGTGCCGTCTTCGGGCGTGCTCGAGAGCGTCAAGCCATATTCCTGCCCAAAGAGAATCTGTATGCGCTGGTGCACCGTACGAAGACCGAAGCCTTCCTTCCTGCCGTCAAACAGGGACTCGCGCACCTCGTCCAGCCGCTGTGTGCTCATGCCGCTGCCATCGTCCGCGACCTCGAGAATCAGTTGACCGTCTTCTACTCGTCCGCTGACGCGAATCAGACCTTTTCTGCGGCGGATCTTGATGCCATGATACAGCGCGTTTTCCACAAGCGGCTGCAACGTCAGCTTTGGTAGAATGTACACGTTGAGCTCTTCCGGAATGTCGATCTCATACTCCATCAGGTCGCGGTAGCGCATGTGCTGGATTTCGAGATAGCTGCGGATATGCTGCTGCTCCTCTTTGAGGGTAATCACGTTTTGTCCGCGGCTTAATGAGAAGCGGAAGAAGTTGGAGAGACTGCTTACCATCGCTACCGACTCGCTGATCTCGCCGGATTCGATCAACCAGACAATGGTATCGAGCGTATTATAGAGAAAGTGCGGATTGATCTGCGCCTGCAACAGGGCAAGCTCCGTGCGCCTTCTCTGCTTCTCCTGCTCCGTGTTGCGTTCGATCAGCCGCTTGAGATGACCCACCATGCTCTCGATCCCGTCGGAGAGCAGCTGCACTTCCTCGACATCCGCCTGAATGGGTTCGCAAACCAACAATCCACCGCGCCCGATGGCGACCAATCGCTCGCATAGCATATCGATGGGATCCACGATTTTACGGCTGAGCTTGCGCGAATAGCTGAGCAGGAAGAACAATAGCGCGAGCGCGAGCACGACAATGACACCCATCAGCACCACCATGTTCGTAATCATGGTCGACTGGAGGGCGTCCAGATGCACCGCTTCATAATAAAGATAGGTGTACATGTATTCCTGGATCAGATCCGCCATGACATAGATGTTGTCATTCAACTGGCTCATGCGGGAATCGTATCCTTGGGTGATAGCGATCTCCTGCATCTTGTCTTCCAGGTTGTGGCAAAGGTTTAGCACGCTGTTGATGGCGCGGAGGCTGTCCTTCTCCGCGGTGGTTTCAATGAGTGTTCGCGCGATCCGTTCGGCGGACTTCACCTCTTCGGTCGGCATGCCTTCGGAATACTGGCTGTCGATCACGAAATAGTACATCTTGGTCTTGATGTTGTCCGTAAATTCACGGTTGAAATCGGAGGCCGTGGTCACGTTGTTGAGGATGGAATTGTATTGCAGGCCGTAACCGATGGCGATGCCCACCACAAGGATGATGATCAACATCAGCGGAATCGTGACGATGAGGATCATCTTCCAGAGTTTCTTTTGCATGGTCGTCTTCGCGGTCTTTGCCGTCCAGCTGATGTTCTCGATCACCGTTTATCCCCTCTGCGGTATTCGCTGGGCGTACAACCCGATACCTTTTTGAACACAAAGCTGAAATAGTGCGAGTCCCGAAACCCAACCGCATACGCGATCTCGCTCGAGCGCAGATCCGTTTGCCGCAGCATACGCTTGGCCTCGTTGATGCGCTTGCCCGTGAGGTATTCTACAAACGTCTGCCCGATCTCCTGGCTGAACATGGCGGAAAAGTAGTTGGGGCTGATGTTCACCTTTTGCGCGACCTTGTCAAGCGAGATGGCCTCCTCCGGATAATGCTCGTCGATGAAACCGATGGCTTTGTTGAGCAGATCCCGCTGCTGTTTTCTGCTCTCGCGATCCCGCAGGCGAATTGCGTGCATCATGATCTGGCGCATATAGTTGCGCGCCTCGTCCGGCGTGGAAATATTGTCCTTCGGGCGCAATTCCGGCGGCCAGATACTATCCGCATGACAACCGATGGAATCAAGATAGGCAGCCGCCGCAAAATAGACCGTCATGGTCAGATAGCGGCAGAACATCGAGAGCGGAACGCTCTCCTCGCCCGCACCGCGCAGCAGTTGGGTGATAAACGGCTCGATCTCCTCCGCGGCGCCGCTGCTGAAAAAGCAGCGTACCCGCTCCTGATCGACCTCCGGCGTGCCCGGTTCTGTTTCCGTCGCGCGGGCGGTTCGAATGGATTGTATGCTCTCCTCGGTGAGGATGTGCTCCTCGGGGCAAAGATAACGATAGGATAGAATCCGGCTTGCTTCGGAAAAACAGGCGGGCAGCGCGCTGAGGCGCGCAACGGGCGAACCGCACGCAATGTGCCAATTAACCTCAGGCCCCGCCGTCTCACAATGCGCTTGAATCCCCCAAACACACTCCGCCGTGCGCGAGATAATCTCCTCCGCGCCGCCCTTGATCAGCACCGCGTGCGTCGTGATATTCCAGCGAAACAGAATCAGCTCCGCGCGGGAGAGAAAATATTGCGTGACCCGATCCTGCAGCAACGCCAGCGCGTCCGAATATCCTTCCGGCGTGCTGCCGTCATACTGCGCGCTGTTGAGCGAAAACAATAGGATATTATAGCCCGGCGCGTTCAGGTCAATCTCCATCGCCTTTGCGGTCTCGGAAATTTCGCAAACGCTCAAGCCGCCTGTGACGATCTGCTCAAAGAACCGCCGGCGCGAAAACGCTTCATATTCCTGCGCCTCGCGCTGAAACATGCTCAGGTATTCGCGCTGCTTCTGCTCAGCCTCCATCTTTTTCTGGAGCGAGACGAGTAGATCCACCATCTTTTCTTTGATGACAGGCTTTAGCAGATATTGCTCTACGCCCATGCGAATCGCCTGCTGCGCATACGAAAAGTCGTCATATCCGCTGATGATGACGATCTTGGTGCGCGGCAGTTCTTTTCGAACCAGCTCGCTCAGTGCGAGCCCGTCCATAAACGGCATTTTGATATCGGTGATTAAAAGATCCGGTTGAATTTGACGAATCAAAGGAAGCGCAAGCTCTCCGTCCGGCGCATCGCCCGCATACGAAAAACCATACTGCTCCCATTGGATATTCTTGCGAATCCCTTCGCGTACAACGATTTCATCCTCGACAAGAAAGACCTTGAACATCGGATCTTCCCTTCTTATTTGACGTGTAAACTTCCCATTTTTGAAGTGTAGTCTGCCCCACTTATTATTCACCATATTTCTCGCTTCACCAATGTGTTTTTTTCGGATAAGAGTCGAATTTTTTCGGATGGTGTTAAAACGCGCGGGATCTCGCCAAGATTCCAGCATCTTTTTTATTATAACGGATACGCACGCAATGTGGTTGAGAGTTTCGAATGCGCACGCACCGTTTTAATATAACCGCCAAAGGAAACAATATATATAGAAGAATTCAGATGCTTTCTCAGAATTCGATTCAAAAAACCCGACTTCAACGCTGTAAAAGTCGGGTTGCTATTCTGCTATGATGTGCATGCGCAAATCGATTGTTTCTTCCGGCGGGTCCGCTTGGCGGGGCGGGCGGGCCTGCAACCGCCCGCCCCTCTTTTGCGGCAAGAGGAAGAACCCGAATGAAAAAGCCGATGCTTTGAAATAAGCTTGTTGCTTGGCTCAAGAACGAACTTGCGTGTAGGCGATCCGTTCTTGATCAAAATAGAATCCTAAACGGATGCCCGCTGGGTCAGCGAAGCTTCCAGGCGAGATCGGCGAGGAAGAGCTCCTGCTTAAACGATTCCACCGTGGTATCCTTGTTGATGCGCACGCACTCGATCTGCATCATCTCCGCCCAGTCCGCGAGCATCTGCGCCGTTGCGGCATAGCTCATCACGGTGTGATGCGCGCCGCCCGCCAGCAGCCAGAGCTTGAGGCCGGTGTTGAGATCCGGCATCGCGCGCCACATGACGCGGGCCACCGGAAGATTCGGCATCTTCATGATGGGCTTGACCGCCTCGACGTCCTGCACGATGAGGCGCATTCTGCCGCCCAGATCCACGAGCGATGCCACGACGGCGGGGCCTTCCGCGCCTTCAAACACGAGACGCGCGGGAGCTTCCCGGTCGCCGATGCCGAGGGGGTGCACTTCGATGCGCGGCTTATCCGCGGCGATCGACGGGCAAACCTCCAGCATATGCGCGCCGAGGGAATAGGCGCCGTCCTCCGCGAGATGGTAGGTGTAATCCTCCATAAACGCGGTGCCGCCTGCCATGCCTTCCGTCATCGCCTTGACGATGCGCGTCATGGCGGAAACCTTCCAGTCGCCTTCGCCGCCGTACCCATAGCCTTTGGCCATCAGGTGCTGGCTCGCAAGGCCCGGCAGCTGCCGCATGCCGACAAGATCCTGGAACGTGTTGCTGTATGCCATCGCGCCGACACGCTGGAAAAATTTCTCCATCGCGATCTCTTCGCGCGCCTGATACCGTACGGAATCGATTTGATCGGTCGCCAGATCGTAGCTCGCCTCATATTCCTTCATGAGCGCATCGATCTCCGATTCGGTCACGGCGTTCATTTCCGCGACCAGCTCGCCCACCGGCCAGGTATTCACCTGCCAGCCCAGTTTGATCTGCGCTTCCACCTTGTCGCCTTCGGTGACCGCCACTTCGCGCATGTTGTCGCCAAAGCGGACGAGCTTGAGGTGCTTGCTCTCGTGATAGCCGATTGCGCTGCGCATCCAAGCGCCGAGCTCGTCGAGCACCTTCCCATCCTGCCAAAATCCCGCGATGACCTTGCGCGGGATACGCATCCGCGCGGCGATGAAGCCGTGCTCGCGATCGCCATGGGCTGCCTGATTGAGGTTCATGAAATCCATGTCGATTTCCAGATCCGGAATCTCACGATTATATTGCGTCGCAAGATGGCAATATGGTTTTTGCAGCAGATTGAGACCGCTGATCCACATCTTGCTGGGGCTGAACGTATGCATCCATGTGACCACGCCGCAGCAAACATCGCTGTAGTTGGCTTCCTGTGCGAGTCGTTCGATCTCGTCCGCCGTCTTAACCGTGCCCTTGTAGACAAAGCGGCAGGGGATTTGCTTCTGCGCGTCGATATAGGCCGCCATCTCCGCGCCGCGCGCGGCAACGGTGTCCAGCACCTTTGGGCCATATAGGTATTGCGAACCGACAATAAACCAGATTTCCTTTGTCTTGAGGCTCATGTGTGATACTCCTTATTGAAAAATGATGGAACTTGTATGATGATTTCGTTTTGTCTACATCGGGTAGATTGGAATTGTATTGTTTTTGTACTGTTATCAGAAGCGTAACACCAGAAAAAACGACTGTCAATATGGTTACGGCGAAATTAGAACAAATATATCCGCTAAATTTGCACTGCTCATCGATATTTGTACGGTTTTATACGAAATGCGCGATAAGTTGTATTGAATATTGTATGACATCGTGATATCATTCTATCAGGGATAGGTGGTCAATCGGCTCAAATCGTCTGTATATCCGCGTACTTTGCCCCTTTTTGCATGGATACATATACCATATTTGTATTGACGCACGTATCCATTCACGCTATGATTACCGTATCGCGCGGGAAAAACACGACAGCGAGGTCATATGCCGAAATATCAGCGCATCGCTTCCGAATTGCAAAACGCGATCCAATCGGGTCAATTCACAGCCGGGCAGATGCTGCCGACGGAAGAGCAGCTCACCCAGCGTTTTTCCGCAAGCCGGCAGACCATCCGTCAGGCGTTGTCCCTCCTGGTCGACGCGGGGCTGATCACCAAACAACGCGGCAGCGGTTCGCGCGTGCGCGCGAAATCCCCGAAAAAAAGCGGCAACATCGCCGTCATCACAACCTATATCAGCGACTATATCTTCCCCGGCATTCTGCGCGAAGCGCAGAGTGTGTTTGCCGCCAATCAATATTCCGCCATTCTCTCCGCAACGCGAAACAGCGTCTATCACGAACGCACGATCCTGCAGGATCTACTCGATCGACCCATCGACGGCATACTCGTCGAGGGAACCAAGACCGCGCTGCCAAACCCGAACCTCGATTTGTATCGCAAGCTTGCGGAGCGAAACATCCCCATCGTATTCTTCAACGGGTTTTATACCGACCTCGCCGGGACGATCAGCGTATATGCGGATAATTTCGGGGGCGGATACGAGCTTGTCCAGCACTTGCTGCAAAAAGGGCACAACGACATCGCGGGCATTTTTAAAAGTGACGACATTCAAGGACATGAACGGTATTCCGGCTATATCACAGCTCTGCGCGACGCGGGGCGGATGATCTCCGACAGCTCGGTTTTCTGGTATACGACCGAGAGCCGGGACGAGCTGTTGACCGAAGAATTCGCGCACAAGATTGCGGAATGCTCCGCCGTCGTGTGCTATAACGACGAGATCGCCTTTCGGTTGATTCCGCTTCTGCTCTCGCTGGGTGTCCGCGTTCCGCAGGACGTCGCCGTCGCGAGTTTTGATAACAGCGCGCTGAGCGATCTCTGCCCCGTCAAGATCACCTCGCTTTCCTATGGCGAGCAGAACATCGGCAAGATCGCGGCAGAAACACTGATCGACCGCATCGCGGGGAAACCCGCGCAATCCAAAACACTGCGCTGGACGCTGATGGAAAAAGACAGCAGCCGATAGACCACGATTTTCATTTGCCAGCGATGGCACGAATTATACGACTCCGCCCACAAAAATCAAGAAGCGAGGCTTGTTTATGACGCAGGAAACCAGCATTGCCGCGAAGATCCGCGGCGCAGAAACGTATCTCGGCATCGAGTTCGGCTCCACGCGCATCAAGGCGGTGCTGATTGACCGCAACCACGCCGTGCTTGCCTCCGGCGGGCACAACTGGGAGAACCGCCTGGAAAACGGATTTTGGACTTACTCGATGGACGATGTATTCGCCGGAATGCAGGACGCCTTTGCAAAGCTTGCTTCCAATGTTGAGAAGCAATATGGCGTGCCGCTGACCCGCGTCGGCGCAATGGGCGTTTCCGCGATGATGCACGGCTATCTTGCATTCGATGCGTCGGATCGTCTGCTTGCGCCGTTTCGCACCTGGCGCAACACCACGACGGGTGCCGCGGCGGAAGCGCTTTCATCGCGCTTCGGTTTCAACATTCCGCAGCGTTGGAGCATTGCACATGTCTATCAGGCAATGCTGAACCACGAGCCGCACGTGTCCGACCTCGCGTTTTTAACCACGCTGGCAGGATATATCCACTATCGCCTCACGGGTGAAAAAGTAGTCGGCATCGGCGACGGCTCCGGCATGTTCCCGATCGACTCCGTCAACCGCACCTACGACGGCGGAATGCTCGCCTCGTTCCAGAAGCTCGTTTCGGAGCAGGGATACAGTTGGGATATCTCCGCCGTGCTCCCGAAGCTACTGCCCGCGGGCGCATCCGCAGGCGCACTCACACCCCAAGGCGCGCAATTGCTCGATCCCAGCGGCACGCTGGAAGCCGGAATCCCCTTCTGCCCGCCGGAAGGCGACGCGGGAACGGGCATGGTCGCAACCAACGCCGTGCGCCAGCGCACGGGGAACGTCAGCGCGGGCACCAGTGTGTTTGCCATGCTGGTTCTGGAGCGCGCGCTCTCGCGCTACTATACCGAGGTGGATATGGTCACAACGCCGGCGGGAGATCCGGTCGCGATGGTACACTGTAACAACTGCACGAGCGATATCGACGCTTGGATTCGCCTCTTTGGCGAGGCGGCCTCCGCGCTTGGCGCGGAATATGACGAGCGGACGCTCTACCAGACGCTCTACAAAAAAGCACTCGAAGGCGCGCCGGACTGCGGCGGCATCATGGCGTTTAACTATCTCTCCGGTGAACCCGTTACGAATCTGGACGAGGGACGTCCGCTGCTCTTGCGCAAACCGGATGCTTCCTTCACCCTTGCGAACGTGATGCGCGCGCATCTCACCTCCGCCTGCGCGTCCCTTCGTATCGGTATGAACATTCTGGATGCGGAACAGGTCGAGCTGGACGCGATGACAGGTCACGGCGGCTTCTTCAAGGCAGAAGGAATCGGACAAACGATCATGTCCGCGGCGCTCGGCACCCCCGTCACCGTCATGGAGACGGCAAGCGAAGGCGGGCCTTGGGGCATGGCGGTGCTCGCCGCGTTCCTGCAAAACAAGGCGGACGGCGAATCCCTCTCGGACTATCTGACAAACCGCGTCTTTCTGGGCGCAAAGAGTGTTACCGTCTCTGCCTCCGAACAGGAAGCAGCGGGTTTTGCCGCGTTTATGGCGGCCTATCAAAAGAGCCTCGCCGTGGAACGCGCGGCTGTACAAGCATATTGATCTTTGGCAAAAATCGGAGGAATAGAATCATGCTGGAATCACTCAAACAACAGGTGCTGGAGGCAAATTTACAATTGCCGAAGCTCAACCTTGTCGCGTTCACGTGGGGTAACGTCAGCGCGATTGACCGCGCAAGCGGCATCATCATCATCAAGCCCTCGGGCGTGACGTATGAAGCCATGCGTGCGGAGGATATGGTCTGCGTCGAGCTTTCGAGCGGGAAGGTGGTCGAGGGCAGCCTTCGCCCCTCCTCCGACACACCGACGCACCTCGCGCTTTATCGGGCGTTTCCCGCCATCGGCGGCGTGGTGCACACGCATTCCCGCTGGGCGACGATCTTTGCGCAGGCAGGCAGAGCCATCCCCGCGCTCGGCACCACGCATGCGGACTATTTTTACGGAGACGTACCCGTCACGCGGCCGCTGAGCAAGCAGGAGATCGAAGGAGAATATGAGCTTGAGACCGGCAATGTGATCATCGAAGCCATGCGCGGCACCGACCCCGTCGCCATGCCCGCGATTTTGGTACAGGAACACGGCCCGTTTACGTGGGGCAAGGATGCAAAAGAAGCCGTGTATCACGCGGCCGTGCTGGAAGAAGCCGCGATGATGGCCTGGCACACGCTTTCTCTCGCGCCGTCCGCACGTCTCAACCCCGTCTTGCTGGATAAGCATTATCTGCGCAAGCACGGCAAAAACGCCTACTATGGGCAGGAGAAACACTGACGCAAACCAACCGAAGCTCCAAAGCCAAACTGAAACAAGCAATCCATAAACAAGCAATCCATAAACAAGCAATCCATAAACAAACAAAGAGGGTGCACTCGCATCCTCTTTTTGTCTTGTTTATTTTGTGTTTTTTATTGCTTTATTATTTTATGCTTTGTTGCTTGCCGGGACAACCGCCTTTTCAGAATCTGTGTCACCGATTGCGCGGCGCTTAGCTATTCAACCAATGCAATTGTACCGGCGGAAAGAAAGTCGAGGTCGCTTGCCCCCGAAACGATTTTGACGTTGCTTCCCGTAATCAATATACTCTTGGCGATCACTCTGCCATAGATTGTAATGTTGCTCGCGGAGATATTCACGGCTCCGTTTGGCGCGTAGAGTATTCCGTTGATCGTGAGGTTCGAAGTCGAAAGGTTGATGCTCCCGCCCGTGGAATAGAGGCAGACGGCTGTGCCGGAGTTTGCTTCAAGCATGCTGCCGCTCATGTTGATGTCTTTGGTTGCGCAGATTGTCCCCTTTCCGGCGAAGGTGCTCGCCGCGACTTGAACTTTTCCGTCAACATAGAATGAAGAATCGACATTAAAGTTGGTGCCATAGAAGGTCTTATCCCCCTTGGAGAAGTTTCCGGCGGCGGTTGCCTCCGTCTTAACTTCTGCGGAGAAGTCGGGCATAGAGATGACGGAAGAGGCCTTTGTCACACGGTTTGGAACGTTGATGTAGCTTCCCTGAATATCGATTGAAGCGCCCTGCGCAACACCGCCGATGGTGATCGATGAAATATAGCAGTTTAAAGACGTGACCGCCTCGGCATTTCCTGTGATCGTCTGGCTGGAGCCTGTGATCATGAGCGAATAATTCGAATGCACGCTGCCCGTGATATTGAGGCTACTGGAATACATCCCCAGCAGCAGATTGTCACCGCCCGAGAAAACAGCATACCCAAAGCAGCCGCCGATGCCGCCGGATTTTTCCGCCACCGAGCGGGCTGTGACCACCGTGCTCTCGAGACCGATTACACGCGCGAATGTATATTCCACCGTCTTTGTGCAGACGACCTCGACGCGGTTCGCGTTTCCCTTGTATGGGGTTGTGACCTTTGTCCCCGCGGCGTCCGCGCCATTGAGTCCGGCATACTTGACCGCAGTTGTCTTCGCCGTGCTGGCGGAGGGCAGATCACGCGCGGCGGCAAGCGCCGCGGCATCCGCCGCATTTTGCATATTTCCCTGGCTCACGGAAACCATGCCGACATCGACCACGATCGCCGCAACGCCGCACAGCAGCGTGATCGCAAGCGCGACCAGTATGATAGACTGACCGCCCTCGCGTTGAAACCATTTTTTAATGGAACGCATCGAGCATCCCTCCAATCGTGCGTGTGATTCGACCGCGATGCGAGCGGCTATGCGCGTTCTGATACGCAAATGGCTCGGTTTGATACGCCGCATCATGGGGTTGGCGCGCCTATCTTCTTGGATAGAACACGTCCGCGTTCAATGCTTCCGGTCGCAAAATCTGCATCGGAGGCTGAGTCACCCGCTGCGGTTCCTGCTGCTGATCCAGGTTTGTCTTAAACTGACTGATGAGCTGGTACGCTTCCGCAAACATTGTCGCAAGCTTATCGGCCACCTGAGAAAACTCTTTTTGCTGTGTGGGCATCGGCTGCTGAGCGGGCTGCGCGGCTTGCTGCGCAAACCGTGTTTCCGCCGTGATCACGTCCGGTCGTGCCGGACGCGGGGCCTGTTCGTATGCGTTCGCAGCGGTAAAACGATTCCCGTCCGCTGCCGGCGGATTGACCGTCACCGCGCGCAGATAGTAGACTTCCTCACGCAGACGGTCGTTCTCCTCCATGAGGCGTTCGCGCTCTGCCTTCCAGGTGTTCACCAGATTGGACGCCTGCGCGACCGCGGAACGCAGCTGCTGCGTCTCTTTTTCGAGTGATGCGATGCGCTCCAGGTTGCCGTTGCTCGCGGCTTCCTGTCGCATACGTTCCAATTCGTCCCGCTCCGCGCCGTGCGACTTGACGGATTGCAGCAGCGCGTTGATGCGCGTGCTGGCGACGTTGAGCTGCGTTTCCCGTTCAATCAGCAGCTCCTTAAGCTTCTTGATGCCGTAGTTTCTCGCCTGGATCTCACTCTTTGCCGAGTTCAATTGCGCGATCAAATCTTCCTGCTCCTGCTTCGCGGCGCGGGTCTGCTGGGCAAAAATGCGCTTGACGTTTTCCACATACGCGCGTACATCCTGCGGATCATAGCCGGAAAACGAACGGCGAAACCGCGCGTCCGCGTCCATACGGCTGCGAAGGGAGTCTATGCCCTCCGCGTTGCGCTCCATGGCTTCATTCATCGAATTCCCTCCAATATGTCTCCTGCCGTGAGCATGCGCCGCTTTGCGCTGCCGGACGGCAACTCCAGAACGTGTTTCGCGCCGCGCTGCGGCGGCAAGATCCTGCCCGGTTTGAGCGATGCGTCAATGCGCAGCACGCGCCCTTGTCGATCCAGATAGAGTGCGTCGATCGCATATCCCATGCATATCGTGTGAATCTCGCTGCAAGGAGAGAGCAGCATGCCGCCATCTTCCTGCAGTGTCCGTCCCAAAAGTCCACGCAATCGCGCAAAAAATCCGGTCGCGTGCCATACCGTCGCGATGGTTTCGCCGTTTTTCTTGATCACTACCGTCTTCATACCATTGCCTCATTCCCAAATCGGCGCACCAGAATCGTTCGCAGTTTTCCGCTTGCCGCCCGCTGTATGCCATCGCCTCATGCCCAAATCGGCGCACCGGAATGGTTTGCAGTTTTCCGCTTGCCGCCCGCTGTATACCATTACCCCCGCTCTATTGGAAGGTCGAAATCATACTGACCGCCGCGGGGCCGAGCAGAATGATGAATATCACCGGAAAGATGAAGAGCACCGTCGGCAGCATGATCTTGACCGGCGCCTTTGCCGCCAGCGCCTGAATCCGCTGCTTGCGCTCTATGCGCAGGCGATCCGCCTGCACATCCAGCACGTTCTTGATCGGAACGCCCAGCTGATCCGCCTGCAACAGTGCCGTGACGAACGCGGTGAGCTCCTTGACGTCGCAGCGATCCGCCATCTCTTTCAGCGCGGTTCTGCGCGGCACGCCCATCTGCACCTCGCGGATGGCGTTGTTCAGCTCTGTCAAAACCGTGGATTTGTTCTTGGCATATTGCCGCACAATCGCGGCATCCAGCCCCAGCCCCGCCTCTACGCTGACGACCAGAACGTCCATCGTTTCCGGCAGCTCCCGCAGAATGGCGTCTTTCCTGCTTTTTACGCGGGAGGTCAGGAAGTAGCTGGTACCAAAGAGCGGAATATTCGCCAAGACCAGCATGATGAGAAGCTTCAGCATGATGCTCAACGGAAGAAGCAAGAACAGCGCGATCCCGATCGAAAAGAACAGGAGTATCAGCGCGCTCTTGATAAACGAAAACTCCTGCAAAGTCAAGGTCAAGCCCGAAGCTTTCAACTGTTTATCCACCTTTAAGGCGGCCTTGCTCATGCCGACTGGTCTGCTGTTTCCGGCCGAACGGCGAATCCCTTCGGATACTCGCCTGATGGCGGGCTTGAGCACGCGTTCGGCAAACGATTTCCTGAGCTCTTCGTCGCTATACGTGCGCTCGGTTTCCAGCACCTGGTTGAAGCGCTTTCGCATCTGATCGCTCCGTATGCCAACCCCGTACAACAACGAAAGCAGGATTAAAAACACCGCAAGCGTAAAGAACAATACGGCAAGTCGCATGTGTTTCTCCTCCCTACATCTTGATGTTGACGATCTTGTTGACGATCGAAAACCCGATGGCTTCCAACACAACGCAAATCACGAGCATGATCCGCCCAGACTGCGTCGTAAAAAACATATCGATGTAACCGGGATTGATAAGCATCAGCATCAGAATGATTAACAGCGGCAGCGCGCCGATGATATATCCGCTCATGCGCCCCGCAGAGGTCAGGGTGCGCACCTCGCCGCGTAAACGAATGCGTTGGTTGATCGTATCCGAGATGTTCTGCAAGATGACAGCGAGATTGCCGCCGATCTGCCGCTGGATGATGACGGCGGAGCACATCAGCTCCAGATCCGGGTTTTTGGTTCGCTCGACGAGCCGCGCGAGGCTGTTCTCCAGCGGCATGCCATACTGCGTTTCGCGATACACGCGCATAAATTCGCGCGAGATAGGCTCCTCCATCTCCTCCGCAACATTCTTCATCGCGGACTGAAACGATTGACCGACGCGCAGCGCATTGCAGATGATCGCGAGCGCATCGGAAAGCTGCGTTCCAAGCAGCGCGAGCCGTTTGTTTTTCTTGAGCATCACCCACGAGATGGGGGCCGCCACGCCGATGATCACAAGTCCGATGCAGACCGTGGTCGGAGCACCGAGAAACAACGCGATGGCGGGAATGGCAACGCCGGTCAGAATCCAGATGGTGATAAACTCCTCCGCGCGCAGCGCAACGCCCGCGACATAGAGTTCATCCGCAATCTGCTCCAAGCGGAGCGGATTTTTGCGCGGTTTCTTACTGTTCGCACGTTTCTTTGCGTTTTCATCCGCACCCATGTCAAACAGTGCGCGCACGCGTACATCCATATTGCGCTTCTCTTTTGTCTGTGCCATCGCAATCAGATAAAAGATGAAATAGCATGCGATCACAAAGGCCAATACAACCATCGTTCGAATCATGCGTTTCCTCTCCTCTCTGTCGCGTTCTTAGTGATTGTTCGTCATTCCCTGTTTTCCGTCCAAGCTGCCGCCGGATCGATCCATCAATGGAACCATTCGTCCTTGAGTCCCGCGCCGGACGAGATAAGCCGGTCACTGCAGCGCGGCTTGATGCCGGTCGCGCGGAATCTGCCGGGCGCGCGCCCGTCGCCAAGGTCATAGGTGAAGATTTCCTGTGTGACGATGACTTCGCCTTCCATGCCGGTTACCTCGCTGATGCCGGTAATCTTTCTGCTGCCGTCCCGCATACGGGACTGCTGCACGATGATGTCGATTGCGGAAGCGATCTGCTGGCGAATCGCGGATACCGGCAGGTTCATCCCCGCCATCAAAACCATCGTCTCCAAACGCGAGAGCATATCGCGCGTTGTGTTTGCGTGTCCGGTGGTGAGCGAGCCGTCGTGACCGGTATTCATCGCCTGTAACATATCCAAGGCTTCGCCGCCGCGTACCTCGCCAACGATGATACGATCCGGTCGCATACGCAGCGCGTTTCGCACCAGATCGCGAATCGTGATGAGTCCTGTGCCCTCGAGGTTTGCGGGACGCGCCTCCAGCGTGAGCACATGCTGCTGTTGGAGTTGAATCTCCGCCGCATCCTCGATGGTCACGATGCGTTCGTCATACGGAATAAATGCGGAAAGCACGTTGAGCAGCGTGGTTTTACCGCTGCCGGTACCGCCCGAAACCACGATGTTGAGCCTGCCTTTGACGCAGGCTTCCAAAAAGGCTGCCATCTTAATCGTCAAACTGCCATAGTTGATCAAATTCTCAATCGACAGCGGTGTCTTGGAAAATTTTCGAATGGTCAGCAGCGGCCCCTTCAGTGAAAGCGGCGCGATCACCGCGTTGACACGGGAGCCGTCCGGCAGACGCGCATCCACCATGGGGTTTGCCTCGTCGATATGACGACCCAACGGGGACACGATGCGGTCGATCACGTTCAGCAATTGCTCGTTGTCATAAAACGTCACGTCGCTCTGCATGAGCCTTCCCTTGCGTTCAACATAGACCTGCTTTGCGCCGTTGACCATGATTTCACTGATCGTTTCGTCGGCCAGCAGTTTCTCCAGCGGCCCGAGACCCCGGATAAAATCGTAGATCTCCACCGCGATACGGTTGCGCTCCGGTCGCGCCATACTGGACGCCTGTTGTTCCAATGCGGACTCGATGATCGAGCGTGTCTCTGCTTCGCTTGTCCCCGCGCCATGTTTTTCATCGCGTTTGTTGAGCGCTTCCACAACCTGATAGTGCACCCGGTCACGCAGCGCCGCAGCCTCGTCCGCCTCCAACTGCGCACCGGCGCTGATCTGTGTTGTTGGTGCTTTTTTGTCGAGCCGCTCCAGCAATCCCATGATTAAACCCTCCGAATCAGCATGCGCGCATAATTGCGAATCTCTTTACTCGCCTTGGAGTTCGGCGCGCAGCCAAGCATCGGAATCCCGCGGTTGACCGCGAGCATGGCCGACTTGATGTCATATGGGATCACGAGCACAGGCGTCGCCTCCAGAAGATTGGCAACGTTTTTGACCGTGATGGTTGAGATGCCATCCTTGTTGACAATGATCTTGAGCTTATCCTGCTGGTTCAGCGCTTCCAGCACCTTGATGCTGCGCTTTGCGTCGTGCAGAGAGGCGATATCCTCGTTGACCACAAGCAAAATCGTGTCCGCGGTTTCCATCGCGGCGATGGCGCAATCTCCAAAGGTAACGCTCATATCAACGATGACATAATCAAACTCCGTTCGAAGCGCGGAAAGGATCGCATTGATGTGCATGGGTTGAATCAACTCCGCGTATTCCGGAGAGCTGCTCGAAAGCATGACCTGCATGCCGCTTTGGTGACGAATGAGGTAACTCTTGATGGTAGAGAGTTCAAACGAGTGCTCCTCCACCATGTCCGCAATGGTGTCGCCCTTGGGAATATCCAAAAACACGCCAACCTCCCCAAACTGTAAGCTCAGGTCGATCAGCGCAATCTTCTTATTCATGGTTGCGAGTGCATAGGCGAGATTTACCGCCACCGTCGTCTTGCCGACACCACCCTTTGGCGAATAGCATGCAATGATCTTGGAATCATAGCTTGCGATCTTCTGTGTGCAATTGCGGCGGTTCAGGTCGCGGTTTGCGGCGGTCATGATATGCGTACAGATATCGTGCTCGTTGCTGTCGATATCGATCACGCGGGCAATGCCGCACTCCATCGCGCGGGCAAGCGTTCGGCTATCCAGCGCCGGCGCGAGCAGAATGATCGTGATGTCGCTTCGCGTTGTAAACATGCGCTCCGCAAAATCCAACTCCTGATTCGGGGCCGTGCGGGTTCCGATCAGCAGCACATCCGCAGGCTGAGAGGACGCCTTCTTCAATCCGTCGCCATCCGGCCGGAAGGAACTCACGACACGCAGGGCTTCGTCTGTTAAAAGCGCGGAGATCAGTTTTCTGTCGTCGGCAGTGTTCGCTGCCAACATGATGCGCAAGCTGTTCATGTTTCCCCTTACTGCGCCTGTACCAAGAGCATATCGTTGATGACAGGAGGCTGCGTATTCGGTGCGTGATCGCCCGAAGCGCGAAGAATCAAGACGATGGAGCCGCTCTTTGCGCCCTGCACGACGCGCATGGTGTCCTCGGGAGAGAGCAGCAGCGTAACACTGCTGTATCCGCTGTCGGTTTCACCTTCCGCCGTCGTCGCGGCGCCGGATGACGCTTTCCCAATCGCGACTACGCGCACGTTTTGCGCGGCAACCAGCGTGGTGCTCAGCGTCTGCGGCAGTTGCGCCGCACTCGGCGTCTGACCATCCGCCACGACCGGCGCTTCTGCCGGTATATAGGTCGTCGTGGTATAGGAGATGACGTCTACATAATCCCCGCGCTGCAAGAATCCGGCAATGCCCGAAACTTCGTCAACCGCGACGGTCACCGCGCGCATACCCTCCGGCACGACATAGGAAAGCCCGCTTGCGATCTCTCCGAATTGTTTGAGCTTCGCGGGCAGGACCTCTTCGCCTTCGACGATATCGCTCTCGGTCACAAAACCTACCACCTCGTCCATCGAATGCGCGGCAAGCGGATGGGCATATCCCAACGGGATCTTTTTGAGAGTGACCATGTCGCTCGTAATCGGTGTATAGGCGGGGATGTTGCTCGCGGCAACGACCACGCTATCATACTCCACCGTGACCTGCTTCTGTGCTTCCAGCTTGCCCAAATAAAAATAGAGCAGTGCACCCGCGCAGAGCGCGGCAATCAGAGCGAACAAGACAATTTTTTTCATGTGAACCCTCCAGCCGGATCCGTCCGCGTATGCGTCCGCCCCAAGCGGTGCAAGTGCGATCTTCGTCCCTTTCCGGCATCCCGTATTCTTACGTTCGGCGCGCCCGCGTTTCGGCGCAGCCTGAATCGCTTGTGTCTGCGGCCTTTTTGCTAGCCGGCCTTCATCGTGCATTTCGACACGATGTGGTATTTTCCGCCCGGCGCGAGAAACGCGGTCAGCGGCGTCAACGTCGGCAGATCGTACCCCGTTGTGACCGTGACGTCTCCGCTTTTGAAGTCGGACGGCTTGGAGAATGTCACGACGACGGAGATCGTATTTTTCATATAGGTCGGTTTCTTGTTTGTGATTGCGGTGTTGACCGCGGACGTGCAGGCGGTTGTGGAAGACGCGACGATTCCCGCGCGCGTTGCCTCCCGCGTCATGGTGTCCATCACCTGCCGCGTAGACGCGAGCCACCCCATCTCCAGCATGCCGCAGATCAATAACAGCAGCAGCGGCAGAGTCAACGCGAGTTCCACCGCCGACTGGCCACTTTCGCGCCGTTTCGGCGCGCGCAGTCGCTTGAAATAAGCAGGCTGCCGCTTTGCTAAATTAGGTTTCATTGCCGCTCCTTTCTGCCGAAGATCTCTCCGGTCCTTCGTCTGCATCTCTCGCGCCGCGAACACGCGGCCGTGGCGCCAGAGATGCGGAAGAACGCTGCATTCGCGATTCATCCGGTCCAATGAATGAGTGCCGGAATGAGAACGACCGCTGTTTCCAATGGTCGCTCCCATTCCGGAAATCCTGGCTCTCGTTTACGCGTGCGCCGGGTCATCTGCCCGCCGAACGTCAACTCGAACAAGTTCAGTTTTGGAGTCCTCCCACCCAGGGCTTTGGACACAAATGAAAGTCAACGCAAGTCGTATGGAACGAATTGTGTAAACAAATCGGGTCGGTTCATCATTTCTTAATGCCGGCCTATGCGTTCACCGGAACGAACGCGCTGCATTCCCCTAGAATTTCGCGCTGACTTCCGTGAAAAACGCAGTAAGATCCGATCCCACCAGCGACAATGCACCGATGACGACCAGCGCCACAAGCAAGATGATCAGGCTGTATTCCACGAAACCCTGACCCTCTTCATCCCAAAACAAGCGTTTCATCATTTGCATCCTTCCCTCGTGAACCCTAAGGATGATTACTCAGCAGGGCCGTTCAGAGCCGTCGTTGCTTTTCCGAAGACACCTTCGATACCGCCGCTCAGCGCGGTGATGGCACCGATGATGACGACCGCGACCAGCGCGATGATCAGACCGTACTCCACCATGCCCTGGCCTTCCTCGTTCATAAAGAACTTTTTCATTTTGATAATCCTCCTTTCCACGAGATTCTTCACAGACCTTATTGCAACTATCAAACGAGAATCGTTTCTTTTGCTTCAGGCTGCGAAATAGCCCGATGCGAACGCGCCCATCGACGGGGCGCTGCATCGAATTTCTTTTAAATACCGCACGTAATTCGTAGTTGGCACGCGGCAAAGCTTACGCGTGCCGGTTTATTTTGCTAGAGCAGTATGATCGACATTGCAATCAGCGCCAGCGCTAGAAACGGGCCCATCGGAATCATCTCTTTCAGCCGCTGCGGAAGCGGCACACGAAAGTCGACAATCACATATACCAACACCAGCGCGCCCATGCAGGCGACCGCGTAGAGGCTGCCCTTGAGACCCAACGCAAAACCCATTGCGGCGGCGAACTTGACGTCCCCCGCGCCGACTTGCTTGCCAAAGAGTCCAGGGGCGAAGAAGATGACGAAGCAAACCGCGAGACCCAACAGCGATTGCCAGATTTGAAAGCGGATTGCGCCTGTGAACCCGAACACTGCTGACAGGACGATGATGGCCACGATCAGCTCGTTGGGGAGGATGCGACGGATCGCGTCGATGTAAAAAGCCGCGGCACATACGAGCAGGAGCAATAGAAGATAGAGTCCGGCGAACGAAACCCCGGCGCGCCATCCGATCACGCCCCCGATGAGCGCCATGCTCACGAGCAGTATCACGAAATGCAACCTGCCCATCTTTTGGGCGATTGCCCGCTGCTTGAACAGCAGTTCGCAAACGAGCCGCGCGGGAACTGCCAGACCGGCGCCCAGTGCAGCGCCGAATAGAACCGGCAGAAAAGCCTGCATGTTTGTCTCTCCTCAAATCACACGAAAATGAATCGATTTTTTGATCAACCGCCTCCGGCTGATGCGCTTCCCCAAAAAATAAATAACGGCTCAAATCCCACCGAATTCGAACCGCCGACGTTTTTTTCGAAACACAACCAAGCCTGTCATGCAAGCCGCTGTGTGAAACGTGAGTTCTTCATTCGGGAACTGGCTGCCGTAGGCAAGCGCTGCCGGTAGGCCCTATAGCTTTGCGACGCCCGCTTTCGCGGGTTGTGCCATTTACGTGGGAAGAATCGCACTTATATAAAGCTATCAAGGTACAGAGAGTGATTCGTTCTTTTCTGCTGCGGCGTCGAACCGTTTGATCCGTTCGCCGCCCGTATTTCCTCGACCACGCGGTCGTAGATCCGGCTGATTGATGCGATAGTATTCCATGAAAACCAAAATGGAATGTAACTCGTCGTGTTCCGGTTTTCGACGCGGTGCAAACGGGTTCTCACACGGGGAATCTGCGGGCGGTACCGTATCTTGTATCCGGCGTCGATGCATATACCACTGATTGAGAGCGAATATTCGCTTCATTCTTCCGTATATGCTTTCATTGTTTTCGGCTTATCAATAACTTATAAATGTTCACTACGTATTGTCGTATCCGATTGTCACCAATTGTATAAAGCGCGTGAACTACTTAATATTCTCTGAATTTTTCGAGTAGATACACGCTGACGGAACCGGAAAATCGCCAAACCATGCGCGAAAACCAATTAACTACTATCTTAACCGAAGTACGCATCGATTGCATAAAAAACCGTGAAAGTTCATGAATTATTAACAGTCCGTTGCGTTGCAATTCGGTTTTGTCGCATGCATGTCATTCAAGATATACAAATCCACCTAGCCAAGAAAATATCAAACAGAGAAACAGTTGTCAAGTGATTATGCACTTTATAACCGCGTATAAATGCGTTACATCGTAATTATTCACAGATTGTTTTGGCTTCACGCAAGGTTGTAGCAATCCATATCATCGCATTTTACTCACATTGAATCGTTACATTTTTGATTATAATGTAATATTTTCCGTATTACAATGCATTTCGACATGTTTTTCTTTGGACTTAGTTAAATATTTTCGGTTTTTGCTTTTTTGTTATTGGAAAAACGCCGGCCTGCGCAGATATCGGAAGCCTGTACTCCAACCGTCGGTTACCACCACTCCATCCTGCAAGGACGAACAATGCGCAACGAGATAGCTTCCGCCGTCATCCACGGCGACGATGATGCCGATGTGGTTATATTGCCGCTCTCCGGGCGCACAATAGAACGCGAGATCGCCCGGGCGTCCTTCATCCCAACCGATTGCGGTGGAATGTGCCCACTGATTGCTGGAGCCATTGCCGATGACGCGCAGCGCTGCGGGGTCGCCAAGCGCGTTGATAAACGCCCAACTGACAAAACCGCTGCAATCGAGGCCTTTGTCTCGCGAGATCTTGAGCATGTCGCCTTCCTGCGCGACGTTTGCATTGCCCCAGGCATCGTTCCAGCCCAGGCGGTTATATTTCCCGCCTAACACATAGGAGATCTTGCCCACGAGCGAAAGCGCGGTCTCTACCACCTCTTTGCGCCCGACGTTGGTGTCCTCCGGCAGTGTGGCAAGCAGCGCGTCGATGCTCTCCTCGGAGGCATCGTTAAATGCGATGCTTCCGGTCATGGAGGCAAACGTGCGCTGGAACTCCGGTTGCATGAGCTCGTACAGGAAGTTCCTGCGCTTCGCGCTCATGCCGTATGAATCCACCATGTCCTCATAGTTCTTCGCGCTGAGCAGGACGTTTGCCGTCCCGTCCATACGGAATACTTCGATCGGATTCATATCCCAAAACACGCTGTCAAGCCGATCCAGCGGGATATCCCGCAGCAGATAGGCATTCAACGGACAATCTTCGCTGGAAACGTTCTGGGCAAGGAAGGTCGCGAGCACATCCGGCCAGTTGGTCACGCGGATATCCTGCGTCTGCTGCACATCCTTTGCAAGGGTGGTCATGTCGTCCGTATCGTTCTCCACTGCGGCCGCGGCGAGAATGCGCGCTTCCGCATTTTCGGCAAGCGCTTCCTCCACTTTTTGCTGATAGGCTGCATTCAACACGGCGATGCGTTCACTGAGCGCGTCGCCCGCGAGCTCTCGGTATTCCATCAATATTTCATAGCGATCCGTGCTGCTGCCATAGGGTGCGTGCGGCTGCTCCGCCTCGGCAGATGCCACGTCGCCCGCGACGGTTACGTTCCGCAGCGCAGTGATGAGCGCGCCCTCTTCAAACGCGCCATACGTCACGGCGTAAACGCCGGGCACTTCGGCTGAAAATCCACCGTTTACAACCACCCAGACCGCCACCGGCTGTCCAAACTCCGTTTGCGCGCTCACACCGTCCAGAAGGGCAAACGCCTGTTTGGGTTGTATCGTGACATCGCTCGCGCTGATGTGCACTTTTCCGGGTGCGCCGTCCGGCACGGGCAGCGGCGTCGGCGTTGCGGCCGCGTTGTCCGCCTGTCCGCTCTGCACGAGCGTAATCTTCACCGAAACATCCTGCGCCATGTCATATTGACCACCATCCCCGTCGCAGGCCTGGTAGCCCGCCATAGAGGCGCCGACGCGATAGGTATGCCCCATCGGCAACGACCAGGAAACATTGCCGTCGCTGCCAGTCATGCCGGAAAACAGCACTGCTTCGTCCTGAAACAGCGTCACGCGAGCGCCGACCAGCGGCGCCGCCGCCGCATCCTGCACAAACACGCGCAGGTGATGCAGCTCCGGCGTTTGCGAAGGCAGCGGCGTTTCAATCGCATCCGTCGCGGACGGCGAAACGGTGCTTGTCACACTCGGGCTGGGCGTTTCCGCGGGCGTGAGCGGAGGCGTTTGCGGCGCTGTCACTTCAGAAGAGGCGGTTGGTGCTTCCGCTGGCGTCGTTTCCGCCGCGGCGGGCGCGGTCTCCGCGGGAGGTGTCGCCTCCGCCGTCGGCGGGGTTTCCTCTGTTTGACCGTCGTAGAGCTCGTTTTCAAGCGTATAATCCAGCGCGTGCACAACCTCACCCGCGCAACCAAACTGCGCCATCATTACGATGACCAGCAGAATGCAGATGGCGAGTTGTCCGATTGTACGCCCGCTTTGCTTCATGAAATGCGTCCTTTGATGGATCGAATTGCGGATTGTCAGCCGCATGGTTTTATTTGACTGATTTGATCCAATGGATCGAACCGATCCTATACTTTAATCGCGACGTGCTTACGATTTCGGTTGTGTATCCCGAAGCAGCCGGGTGACGATGCCGCGCACCGCCTCCACCCGAATCTGTCCGACGCGGATATCCCTGCTGTCAATCGATGCCGCGCGGTGATCGCCCAGCACAAACAGCCTGCCGCGTGCAACGGTAATCTCCTGCATCTCGCTGTTGCCCAGCGCATCCGGCAGGATGTAGGCTTCCTCCACCGGTTCGCCGTTTCGGATCAGGCTCCCGTCCGGTGCGATCTCGATTCGATCTCCCGGCAGCCCCGCAACGCGCTTGATGACCAATCCATAGGTTTCTCCCGCATCGAAGATGATCAGATCGCCATATTCCGCGTGAGAAAACCCAACATAAAACACGCGATCGCCCGCCATCAACGTCGGCTCCATCGAATCTCCGGCCACCGTATATTGGCGCACATACAGCAGCGCAACCGCACAGACGAGCAGCAGGGCAACGAGCACGCGCAGCAAAATGCCGGAGGTGCGCTTTTTTTTACGCGGACGCGCGGCCCGCTCATATGCCCAACGATCCACCGGGTCTTCATCCGGCACATAGGCTCCCGAATATCGCATGCAAAGAACCTCTGGTTTTCTCCGGCTTACCCCCGCCCCGCGCGAAACAATGAAAAACGCGTGCACCGCCGCGACGAGCCGTATTGCAACGCACGAGTTGACTCTTTCTCAGTCGAGGTCACCCTGTAACCTGAACTGATTGTAGCCTTGTTCGCAATTCGCTGTCAACACGCTTGCTGCATACTCATGGGCAAAAATACGGCTTTCATGCAGCGAAAACCGCAAATTTTAAAGTTCGTTCACAATAGCAAGCGCGCGATAAACCGCCTATTCTCGCTTTCGACCGGCAGTAGATCTTGCGACGCTGCCCTCGTATGCCTCGATGCATACGCAATACGATTCGCGCCCGCGTATTCAGCGCATGATGTCCTCGTTTGCCGCGCGGTTTCTCGCGAGCCAGATTTCGGCGTAGGAGCAAGTGGCGCTCGCCTTGAGGCCGCGCGCGCGCAGCTCCGCCGCGAGTGCCTTCATCAGCTCTCCCGCAATCCCATGCCCGCGCAACGACGGGTCGACGTAGGTGTGGTTGATGTCCACCACGCCTTCGGCAATGGGAACATATGTAACCTCCGCAAGCACTTCGTTCTGCTCGTTTTCATAATAGATCCGCCCTTCGGCGATTTGAAGCTCCATCGCTGCGTCTCCCCTGTCCGGATCGTGAATTGGATCCCGGCAAATGTGCGCCCCCCGCGCACCGCGCGAGCGCCACCGCTACATGCCTATTACACACAGAGTAATCGAATTTACGCATTTACGCAACTATTCCGCGCGCAGTTGCAACAGGTCGCTTATAAGCGCGTGAAAATACACAGTTCAACAATCTAAGAGCGGAAATGCAATCCTCTCCCGCTTTGGGAGCCGTCCTTTGCGCGGAGACGGAAAAAAGACGAATTGTCGAGTCAAATCTTGTTGGTGAAGAGTATTACCCGCTCCATTCGAAACGGGCAGTGGATGGATCACAAAATCTTTATTGTGAAACCGCCCCTGCGATTGGACGGTTTTGTGAATATCGATGTATGACGTGGCAGGAATCAGACCTTTTCCCGCTTGAACGCAATGGGAATCAGCTTGTTCGTCTCCTTCACATATCGCCCAAAGCCTTCCTTATAGCCTGCCATTCGGCTTTCCGCCATGGGAATACTGATCAACAGGAACATCAGCGTGTTCGTCAGCGCGCCAACCCCCAGCAGCCAAAGATCGGGCCGCACGGAGAGCAACACCGCGTAAACGCCCCACCACATTAGAATTTCGCCCAGATAGTTCGGGTGCCGCGCGTGCCGCCAGACGCCGCTGCGGATGATCTGCCCCCGATTGACCGCGCGTTTCTGGAAGCGATGCAGCTGAATGTCTGCAACGAGCTGTAACGTCGCCGCACTCACGCACAGCGCAAAGCCAAAGAGCGTAAAGAGATTGACCCCGCCCGCCGAAACATAATGCAACGCGGGCAAGAGGCAAAGATAGACCACCAGCGTGGGAAAGAGCATGATGCCAAAGAGACTCACGAGCGGATACAACACGCCGGACTTCTCTTGCAGCATGGTATAACGCCAATCCTGATGATCGTACCCGCGAAACGTATCCGCCCAGTTTGCGGTCAGGCGAATGCCCCAATAGACGATACAACCCGTGAGCGCAATCGTCCCCGCGTTCCATACGCCGAATGCTCCGATGCAAAGCGGCAGAATCACCACGGGCGCGACCGACCAATATGGATCATACACCGAAGCGTTGCCCAGCGGCAGGCTCACGAGATAGAGGAACACCGTCGCCGCGACATCCGCCGCGAACACGCGAACATATACGCTACCGCGCACACGGGCATAGGCATACAGTCCCACCACCAGCGCGAGACCATAGACGATCAGCGTAAATAAAAAACTCAATTTTCTGCTCTGCTTCAAAAGATACCCCCCGATCTACCCTGATTTACGCGCGCGCAATCGCGCGATGACACGCCTCCACCACATGCGCCATCAGCACAGATGTCGTCACCGTGCCGACGCCGCCGGGGACGGGCGTAATCGCCCCCGCAATCGGCTCCACCGCCTCAAAATCGACATCCCCCATCATCTTGCCCGCGTCGTCAAAGTTGATCCCGACATCCAGCACGACCGCGCCGCCGGAGACATAGTCCGCGCCGACAACGCCCGCGCGACCCGCCGCAACAATGAGGATCTCCGCCCGCTTCGTCTCGGCGGTCATCTCCCGCGTCTTGGTGTGGCAGACGGTCACGGTTGCGTTTTTTTGCAGAAGCATCATCGCCACGGGTTTGCCGATCACGAGCGACCTTCCGATCACGACCGCGCGCTTGCCTGCGGGGTCGATTCCGTAATGGCTCAGGAGCTCCATGCAGGCCTGCGCCGTGCAGGGCGGAAAGCCGCTTTTTGTCCCTGTAAACACGCCCGCGAGCGAACCATCCGTAATGCCGTCGACGTCTTTTTCCGGCAGGAGCGATTCCCGCACGCGCGCGTCGTCGATGTGTTTCGGCAGCGGGCGCAATAATAAACAGCCGTGGATGGAATCGTCCGCATTGATCTTCTCAATCTCGGCAAGTAAATCCTCCTGCGAAACCGTCTCCGGAAGCACGATCTGGCGAATCGCGACGCCGACCGTCTCCGCGCGCTTGATCGCGCCCCGCGCATAGGCGAGGTCGTCCGGCTTTTCGCCCACGCGCAAAATTGCGAGCGTGGGCAAAACCCCGCGCGAAACAAGCGCCGCTACCTCCGACGTTATCTTCTCATTCAGTGCGGAGACGACCTCCGCTCCCCGAAGTAATACTGCCATAGCGTTTCCCTCCAATCGTCCGGCTTAAAACAGCCCGCTGATCTTTCCCGAATCGTCGACGTCGATCCGCTCGGCGGCGGGCGATTTCGGTAACCCCGGCATGGTCATGATGTCCCCCGTGAGCGCGACGATGAAGCCCGCGCCCGCGCTGACCTTGAGCTGGCGCACGTTGAGCGTGAAGCCCCGCGGCGCACCGAGGAGCGTAGCGTTATCCGAAAACGAATACTGCGTCTTTGCCATGCACACCGGGAGCCCGCCAAAGCCAAGGTCGGTGAGCTGCTTTGCCTGCTTCTTTGCTTCGGGGCTGAGCGTGATGCCCTCCCCGCGATAGACGCGCTTGACGATGGCCTCAATCTTCTGCTCGATGGTCAAATCCAAATCATAGCTCTGCGTAAAATGGTTCTCGCCCTCCGCGATCCGGCAGACCGCTTCCGCGAGCGCTTTCCCGCCTTCGCCGCCCTTTGCCCAGACTTCCGAGAGGGCGACGGGCACGTTCAGCGCGCGGCATTTTTCCTCCACCAACGCCAACTCGGCGGCGGTGTCGGTTGGGAACGCGTTGATCGCGACCACGCAAGGCAGTCCGAACACGCTTTGGATATTCTCCACATGTTGCAGGAGATTCGGCAAGCCTTTTTCCAACGCGTTGAGGTTTTCGCTCGTCAGCTGATCCTTTGGCGAGCCGCCGTGGTGCTTGAGCGCGCGCACAGTCGCCACCACGACGACGGCAGAGGGTTTCAACCCCGACATGCGGCACTTGATGTCGATGAATTTCTCCGCGCCAAGATCCGCGCCAAAGCCCGCCTCGGTCACCGCATAGTCACCGAGCTTGAGTGCGAGACGCGTCGCCATCAGCGAATTGCAGCCGTGCGCGATGTTGGCAAAGGGACCGCCGTGAACAAACGCGGGCGTGTGCTCCAGCGTCTGCACGAGGTTTGGCTTCAGCGCGTCCTTGAGGAGCGCCGCCATCGCGCCCGCGGCCTTCAGTTCGCCCGCGGTGACGGGTTTTTCGTCATACGTGTAGCCCACGATGATGCGACCCAACCGCGCCTTGAGATCGGAAATATCCGACGCGAGGCACAACACCGCCATGACCTCGCTCGCGACCGTGATGTCGTAGCCGTCCTCGCGCGGGGTGCCGTTGACCCGCCCGCCGAGACCATCCACCACGAACCGCAGCTGGCGGTCGTTCATGTCCACACAGCGCTTCCAGGTGATCCTGCGCGGGTCGATGCCGAGCGCGTTGCCCTGATAAATGTGGTTATCCAGCATCGCCGCGAGCAGGTTGTTCGCCGCGCCGATCGCGTGAAAATCTCCGGTAAAGTGGAGGTTGATATCCTCCATGGGCACCACCTGCGCATATCCGCCGCCGGCCGCCCCGCCCTTCATGCCGAACACGGGGCCGAGAGACGGCTCCCGCAGGGCGACGACCGCGCGCTTGCCGAGCTTTCGAAGACCGTCTGCAAGTCCCACCGTGGTGGTGGTTTTGCCCTCGCCCGCAGGGGTTGGCGAAATCGCGGTCACGAGAATCAGCTTGCCGTCGGGTTTTCCGTCGAGTTCCTTTAACAGGTTATAGTCAATCTTTGCCTTGTATCTGCCATATTGCTCCACAAACCGCTCGTCGATCTCCAGCGCGCGGGCAATCTCGAAAATCGGCAACGGTTGAGCGGATTGTGCAATTTCAATGTCGGTCTGGTGATTCATCGAGTGTTCTCCTTGTTTCGGGACGTTCTCGCGCCCGCTTCTTCTAATTAATTCCTGCGAAGCCCCGCGCAGAGGTGCGGCTTTCGACAGCTATCATTGTATTATTATTCAAGCCCGTGCGTCAACGCTTTCGCGCGCATGTGCTGCGTTTTCCCGCCGCGCAGGTGTGCACAAAAAAAGACACGCCGTTTCCGCGTGCCTTATGGTGCATTAGTAGAGCGTTACCGGATCATATTTCTCCAGCCATAGGGAGAGCAAAACCTCCAGGTCGTTCGCAAACTCGCGGTCGGTCTGCGTCGCTTTTTTCTCCATCTCCTCCAGCACAGCAAACGAGAAAACACCGCTGCCGAACTGGTTTACGTCCTGCTGCAGCTTCGGGTGAAAGCAACCGCCCGTGAGCACGGAGAATTCATAGCGCTTGCGGATGCCGCCGATGTCGGGAGAGGCCAGAACGAGGGAGCGCCCGGACTGCATGTTGGTGACGGCGTAGATGCCGCCGATCTGCGCGCGCTGCTTGTAGGCGGCGATGAGGTCTTTTTTGTTCTGCGGTTTCATGGTGTGTTTGCTCCGTGTCCGGCGCGGGGATTTTTTCATGTGCATGCGCCGACAAGGGTATTATACATCAGGTTGGGTGGGGGTGGGGTCTACGGTGCGTGGAGTGGGGGGGATAATATATAAAACGGGAACCAGTGCAGGCACCGGCTCCCTAAAAACATCTTATGCTTTTATGCTACGTTGCTATTGTAACTCGCGGTTACAGAATTAGCAAGAATATTTTCTCCTATTCACAGAAAAAACAACTTTGCTATTAACGTGGGTTTTTCGTTCTAGAATTCATTAAAGCTCTCAATAGCCTTAACAAGAAAGTTATATGCCGATACGAGCGTTGGATTCTTCTCATAGTAGCATTTATGCTTAATCACTCTTGTTTCGAAATACTCTTTCAACTCTCCTATCATATGAATACGAACTCTTTTGGGAGTAATTAAACAATAAAGATAAATCATTACACAAAAATCATGGATGAAAGGTTTTGATAAATTTGTATTTAAAGTTTTACTATGGATAGACTTTCCTAAAAACGAAGCAATCTGATAGTTTCTATTTAGTTTCTCAGGCGCGATATACGGAGTTCTTAGGCTGTTAATCAAACAATTGTTGTGCGCAGCTGCATTTCGCAGTATCCGTACAGGATGGAAGAAATATTTGTATGGTCCGACACCTTTACCGTATAATTCATGACCGTACTGACTATAAAAGTAGTTATATAAATCTTCAAAATCTCGAAAAGTGATTATCTCGATGAAATTCCAAATTGCAAACTCATTTTCGTATTTTTCTATCAAATTACTGCAAGCCTTACCTTGCCTCTTTGCTTTCATTTCATCGTCAAAATGTTGCTTGTTCAACGAAATGAATTTCTCAACAAGAGAATATCCGTCTGCGGTTGTTTTGTTAAAATCTCGCAATAAAGCAACCTTCAGATAATGCTCAATATCAAGTGACATCTTTAAAATGTGCCGTCGAATGCCAGCATCAATAATCGAAAGATCTACAAGATACGCGAAATCAAGGTTGATGTACTGGTTTTTCTTTTCTGGTTTCGTATACTTATCAAAAAGCTTCGCATAAGCTTTGATTTTAAAGTAGTAGGTGCTTTCTTCGAGGTACTCTGCCGCCTCTAGTTCGCTCATGTATTGAAACTGTATACCCTGAGACTTCATATGCTCAACTTGCTCTTGAATGCTCAATCTTGGTTTCCTCATGCAATAACCTCCACTTCCATAAAAGTATATAGTAACCATTAAAAGAAGTAAATGTGTTTCATCGCATCAGGTTACAAGTTAGGGGAAATACTTACATCCAATCGCGTCATCCTCACGACCGACGCGCTTATTTCATCTATCCCAATTTTTACTTACTTTTCTTCCCCAAAAACCCCGCCAACTGCTCCAACCCCTCCACCGCCTCCGGTAGATTCAGCCGCACCTGAAACTCATGTATCAGCGGAAACCCCGTCGTCTTCGGCAGATAGCTTACGACCTCAACCCCCTGCTCCGCAAGCGCGGCAATCATCTCCTGCGCTTGCGAAAGGAACGAATCCTTATCCCCGCAGTCGATGAACACGGGCGGATACTCCGGCGTCACCCAAGCGACGGTATTCATGCTCTCGGCCGCCTCTGTCCCCTCATAATGCTTTTCCCCCGTCATCATCCACACGGAGTCCGCAATCATCGGAAACCCCGTTGCGCGCAGGGTGTCGATGTTGTAGTAGCCGCAATGGAGAAACACGCCGCGGAGCTGATCGGGCGCAATCGCAGGCGTGCCGCCGATGCGGGAGCGGAACACTGGATTGGTGTAATACAGCCCCATTTGCGCGCTGAGATGCGCGCCCGCGCTGTCCCCGCCGATGAAGATTTTGTTGGAGTTGATTCGGTATTCCTCCGCGCGAGAGAGCAGGAAGCGGATCGCCTCGTTGACCTGCAAGTTCTGCGCGGGATATCTCCCCTCGGGCGCGAGCTGATAGTTGATGTTCGCGACCACATAACCCTTGCTCGCCAGCGTCTGACAATAGTACGCAAAATCCCGCTTGTCGTCGCCGACATAATAGCCCCCGTGCGCATAGACGATGAGCGGCAGCGGTCGATTCCCCTTTGCGGCGTAAATATCCAGCGTGCCGTTGGCAAACGCGCTCTTGTAGGGGAGATCCGTCCCCAGCGTATCAATCGCGGCGAGCACAGCGGCGTAATCCGCGGGCTTTACCCCCGCGTTGGCGGCGCAAAGCAGGCGTATGAACGCCATCTGTAGAATCGTGGAGTTTGCGGAGACAATCCGCACAATCACCCACGCAAAAACCAGCGCCAGCAAAAGCAGCATCCAGCCACGCATATCCCATGTCCCCGTTCGTTTTGTTTGATCCCTCTGTTTTCTTTATTATACACGCTTTCCCGCGCAACGGAAATTCGATCGCATCCCGGCTTATTTGCTGCCCGTTTGCGCTTTTTTCTTGCGCTTATGTGCCATCTCGTCGTATAATACTCACAAAATTCTGCATGATTATACTCAAAACCAAAAAAATCGAATATGGGGGGAACAACAAGACATGTTAGCAGATCAAGTGCAACACCTGATCGCCATCGTGGCGTACATGCTCGTGGTCATCGCCATCGGCGTGATCTTCGCCAAACGCGCAAACAAGAACACCGAGGCCTATTTTCTCGGCGGACGCACGCTGGGGCCGTGGGTCTCCGCGTTCAGCGCGGAAGCCTCCGATATGTCCGGCTGGCTGCTGATGGGTCTGCCGGGGCTCGCGTACTGGAGCGGACTTGCCAGCGCGGGCTGGACGGCGATCGGTCTCGCCATCGGCACCTATCTCAACTGGCTGATCGTCAGCAAACGCCTCAGGCGCTACAGCGTGAAGGTGGACGCCATCACGATTCCGGACTTCTTCTCCCGCCGCTTCCACGAGGACAAGCGCGTACTGATGACCATCGCTTCTGTGATGATTATCGTCTTCTTCACGCCCTACGCGGGTAGTTGCCTGATGGCCTGCGGCAAGCTTTTTAGCCAGCTCTTCGGCATGGACTATAATACGATGGTTATCGTCGCCGCGCTGTTCGTGTTGACCTATACCTTCCTCGGCGGCTTCCTTGCGGAGAGCACGTCGGACTTCATGCAAGCGATCGTGATGATCCTGGCTCTCGTGCTCGTGGTCGTGCTCGGCATTGCCGCCGCGGGCGGGCTTGCTACCGTCATCGACAACGCGCGGAGCATCCCCGGGTTTTTGAGCCTTGTCACCTCCGCAAATCCGACCGGCGAGGGGGCAAACGGCGCCGCGCTCTTCGGCGAGGCAAGCAAATACTCCGGCCTTGCGATCGCTTCCGCGATGGCGTGGGGTCTCGGCTACTTCGGTATGCCGCAGGTTCTGCTCCGCTTCATGGGCATTCGTGCCGAGCATGAGCTCAAGCGTTCCCGCCGCATTGCGACCGTATGGGTGATCATTTCGCTTGCGACCGCCGTCGCCATCGGGCTCATCGGGCGCGTGCTGTATTCGGATGCATACATGGTCTACGGCTCTGGCAATACGGAGAACATCTTTATCCTGATGTCCACAAAGCTCCTGCCGCCGCTGCTCGCGGGTCTTGTCTGCGCGGGCATCCTCGCCGCGGCAATCAGCTCGTCGGACTCCTATCTGCTGATCTCCGCCTCCGCCGTCTCCAAAAACGTCTGGCAGGGTCTAATCCGTAAAAAAGCCTCGGACAAAGAGGCGATGTGGGTGTCCCGCGTCGTTCTGGTGCTCATCACCCTGTTTGCGATCTTCGTCGCAACCGGCAAAAATCAGGTGATCTTCACCATCGTGGACTTCGCCTGGGCGGGCTTTGGCGCGGCATTCGGCCCTCTGATGCTCTTCTCGCTCTTCTGGAAGCGGACGACCTATGCCGGCGCCATTGCGGGCATGATCGCGGGCGGTGCGATGGTGTTCGTTTGGAACTTCTTCATCAGCAAGCTCGGCGGCGTCTGGAGCATCTATGAGCTCCTGCCCGCGTTCCTCTTCTCCTGCATCGTCATTGTCGTCGTGTCGCTTTGCACAAAACAACCCAGCGAAGCGATCCAGGGCGAATTCGACGCCGTGAAAACAAACTCAGCATCCTGACCGATTTCATTGTCCAATCGTTTGTCTGTGCGCGCCGTCCCTCGGGGCGGCGCGCCAGCGCGTTAAAGCGCCCAACCCGGGTTAGAACCGGGCAAAACAGGGCAGACACGAGCGAAAGATTTGCGTAAATGCGCATAACAGCGTATACTGTTGCTATTCTTGTTTGGAGAGAACTGCATGCTCTATACTTTGCTACCCGTAACCTACAGCGAGGGATGGATCCTCCTGAGCGTCCTCGCAGCGTTTGTACTGACCTTTTTCGCGATCAAAATCGGTATCGCGCGCCTGCCCAAGGATCAGGGCAGAAAATACGCCGTCAACAGCGAGCTCGCCAAAGGAAAACCGCGTGGCGCGGGGCTCATCTTCAGCATCTGTTGTGTGGCAATCTTCCTTGTGTTCGTCCCGTTTCGCTGGGAATACGTAATCTATTGCGTGTTGTTTTTGCTTGAGATGCTCTCCGGCTATCTGGACGACCGCAGCTCGGCCTCCTGGAGCGAATGGAAGAAGGGTCTCCTCGACCTCGCCGTGTGTCTGCTCGCCGCGGGCGCATACCTCGTCTTCAACGAGTCGCACAGCCTCGCGCTCTTTGGCTGGACGCTGGAGTTGCCAAAGTGGCTCTTCCTTCTCGTTGTCACGTTCGTGCTATGGATTTCGATCAACTTCACGAATTGTACCGACGGCGTCGACGGGCTGTTGGGCAGCGTCTCGATCGTTTCGCTTGCCACGTTCGGCGCGATCTTCCTGCTGATGGGAAATTCGACTGATCTTGCGCAGATGTGCTTTATCTTCATCGCGTCACTGCTCGCGTATCTAATGTTTAACGCTTCTCCGAGTCTGATCATTATGGGCGACGCGGGCTCGCGCATGATCGGCATCTTCCTTGGCATCATGGCGCTCAAAACGTATAACCTGCTCTACTTCATCCCTGTCGTGCTTGTGATCATTCTCGATGGCGGCATCGGACTATTCAAGCTCCTCTTCATCCGCTTAACCAAGATCAAGGGCTTCCTCAAATCCGTCCGCACACCGCTGCACGACCACGCACGCAAAAACATGGGTTGGTCGGATACACAGGTAGGCTATCGTTTCGCGATCATTCAGTTGCTCATGAGCGGCCTTTGCGTCGCCGCGCTGTTGCTGCGCAGATAACAACTTTACACCATTTTGCACAATCGCCACCCGTTCGTGGGTGGCTTTTTTTGTGCGGCGCAAGCGCAAAGCCGCCCAATCGGGCGGCTTTGGCAGCAAATTGCATGGATATGGTTCTCTGACCTTGCGTTTTTTACGCGATCCCTGCCGGGATCAATAATACTGCACTCTGCGCGTCAGCCTGCCCTTCGATTTGGGCAGGAAGAAGACGCCATGCTCAACAAACATCACCGGCAGTGTGTCGATGCGAAAGTTTTGTTCGTTATTGTCTTCATTTACAACAAAGAACTGATTCCAGCGCGGTTCGCTTGCCTTTGGATCCTGATAGGAAGGCACCACGTAAGCCAGCTCTGCGTTTTCGCTCCGCATCAGGCATGCAACAATGGAATATCCGCCTTCGTCCGCGATGTACGAACCTTTATCCGTGGGATTCGATTGCAGCAGCCGGGCGCGGAAACCAGCATCCTGCACACGCGCGTACCACTCCGCCGCGGAAGTAATTCCGGCGAGGCTGTTCGCCAGCGCGAGCAGATCCGGCTCTTCCCCTTCGCGAACCGGAATCGGTTCCGGTTCCTTTTGTGTTTGCGGCGGCTGCGCGTACGCAGGACCGCCCTGTCGCGAGATGGAGGCAATCCGGTCCAGTGTCTCCGAAGTGATCTGAACCCGCCCGTCCCGCGGCCAGGCAGTCTGCTCCACCTTAAGCGGCGATTTTACAACGATCCCATTCGAGAGGTGTTCGGCAAGCTTTAATAGCTGCCTGGCCTGCTCGCTGGACACCTCATGTGCGGCGGAGTTGGTAACCGCAATCCAGGCGAGCATTCCAATGGCGAACACGCCAAATCCCACAAACACATATGCAAGCCAAGGATAGCGCGCCCACAAATCGTTTTCTGCCAGAGGCTCCTGCGTTGGCTGCGGCGTCGTCGCGCCTTGAACCATGCTCGCGCCCGGCGTCGGTGTTGTCAGCTTTGCGATCATCGCGTCTCTGTCCGCAATTGTGTCCTGATCGAGAGAATGCAGCGTGATCAACGTCGCCATCACGACATCGGTGTCAATCCATCCCTCGGGCGGCAGTTTTCCGAACAATTCGTTCGACGTTGGATCAAGGGTAGGATCGATCGTCGGTTGCTCCGCCGTCGGCTCTGGAAGAAGCGTCTGCGCTGCCTGTGCAATACTAAGGCTCACCTTCGTCTTCCCCGCGAGTTCTTGCGTCTGGTTCTCTTCTTTGCCACTCGACATCAGATAATTTACCTGAACACCTTCGATGCGTTCACCGGACTCCAGAAGCAATGTAAGACCGTTTCCCGTATTTGGCAACAACGTACCGATCTGCATTGCCGCTGCATCCAGCAGGGCTGTTTCCTGTGTGATCTCGATCTGAAGCCAATCGCCGCCATCCGCCATCGCGACAGAAAACACGGGCAAGAGAATGGAGAGCAACAGGATCAACACGGCATAGCCTTTTTTAATTTTTTGACTCAATACGATCATCCCCTTCTCACTCCGATTCGTTTTCCGCTTCCGAGGGCATATATCGTTCGCTGACTACTTCCAGCGCGCTGAGGAAATATCCTCTGTCTTCGATTCTCTGCTTGATTCTGTACTGAACCCCTACCTCGTCTAGAATGGACTGGTCATATTCCTCCGGCTCGAATGTCCAGCCAAAGCTAACGTTACAGGCATGCTTGTATGCGGACATATACTTCAAAAAATCGGAGTAATTCGTGTTTATGTTCTTTTTTTCGTATTTTACGTCGCTGTTGGCATCATAATCGTCTGGGTCTTGTCTCCTCCGGTCAAATTTAACTTGCTTTGGCGCTTTTTTCTCGATTTCTAAGAAATCTTCCGGAAGGGCGAGCAATGTACCAAACGCTACTTCCTGCTTCGGCATCGACGTAAACCGGATGGAAAAGTTCTGTCCCGGTAATCCAAGGTCGCCGGCTGCGTTAAACAGCAGATAGAGGAAATGACGAATCCGGTCGGTTTCTGCCGACATCCAGCGGATCATCTTGGAGCCGTTTCCGGTGAAGAGCAGAGAGATGTAGGAACCCGCGCTGTCCTCGCCTCTGAGCATCATGCCGGAAAGCCAAATGGAAGCCCCGATATAGAATGCGATTCGCTTTTTGAGTTCACGGATCGGGCCGAATTTCAGATTCTCCGCAGCAGCTTTCAAAAACGCGTCACCGAACGTATTCGGAATCAGTTCCGCCGCCGCGTTGGCTTTTTTCGGGATGCGGATGGAGAACATATCCTCTACCATACTGTTTCTGCTTCGCATGGCAAATGAGCGGATATAGGCAGCTGTGTCGACCGGCAGGATCCCTTTCAGATCATTCTGAAACGAGTTTATCAAATACCGAAGAATTTCTTCTTCCTTGCTCAGCAGCTTTTCAAGCAAAACCTTTCTCGCGCCAAACCCCAGCGAGGTTGCGCTCGACGTTCTGTTGTTTGCGGTGTCGATCAGGCTGATAAAGATATCCGTGGAGCCGCCGCCGACGTCGACCACGAAGTAATTTTCATTTTGCGGTTCCTGACGCACCGCGAAGCGGAACACCGCCTCGCTCTCCGTGATATGCTTGACGATTTTCGCCTCCGTTGCGCGCGCCTCGCTCGCTTCTCCGGCGTCCTGCGTCCGCCATGTGCTCAGGCCCGTTTGCTCCATAATTTTTGCCTGCATCTTGATCAGAGCATCATAATAGGAGTCTCGTATTGTGTCGTCAAACGAAAGCGGATAGGACGCGGTAATCGCAATTTTGCTGCAATTCTGGCAGCGTGCCTCGAGCGCCAGCATGAGAAGAATCTCCGTCAGGATGGTTTCAATCCGGTTGTGATCGTTCGCTCTGCCATGCGCCCATTTGAGGTTCGTGTGCATGCTCGGCCAGTCTTTTCCGTCCCGAACCTGTAGAAACGAACGAAAGAAGATCCAGCTGTCAAGGAAAACATCGCGCGACAATTCATCGCTTGTCGTGTCGGCGAGAATGGTCTGCATCGGTACGCAGGCGGGATACAGCGCCTGCGCCGCTTCACTGTTCTGCAGAGATTCATAATCCAACTGTGCGGGAGCCGATCGGCCGACGCCTGATTTTCCGCCGTCGTCGGGAAGCGGCAATGCCGGGAAGAAGAACCGCTCCAATCGGGACGCGTCATTCCCCAACTTGTCCGGCGAATTGATCAGCGGCAGACTCCAAAGATTTACGCCCGAAAGCAACTTTGCCGTTTTCCCTTCCACCGAGCCGTATAGCGTCGTCGCGGACGTACCAAAGTCGATCGACGCGCGATAGACATTGATATCCAGTCCCTGCGGAATCTCCTTACGCTTACGAATTTCAAGATAACCCAAAACGCTGGCGCCTCTCTTCAGGACGCAGCGTTCCGGCGCCATCGACAGCTTATAGCTCGAGATTTCGCCGTCTGTTAATTCACACTTCGGGTGGGTTTTCTTGTTTGCGCTTGCCACCTCTTCTTCCGGCTCCAGACGATACCCGTTCAACTCGTTTGAGAAGAAATAGTATTCCTGCCAACCGGCGATCTTCTGCCGCGGCCAGATGGCCGCCGTACAGAGATTGCTCCACGAATCGGATTCGATCTGCGCCACGGAATATACTTTGGAAAATGTAATTTCTCCGATGGCGACCTTAGCCGTGACCTTGGTGATTGTCACCCCATCCGAAGCAAACACGCATTGAATCGAATAGGATGGCATCAGGTGCTCGTTCTCCCGCCAAACCTGCCAGAACATCTCTGTTACGGGCATCGCGAAGAAGAAGTGTGCAATTTTTCCGTTCCTCTGCTCCTTGCTCACGAGGCATTCCTTTGCGATTCCGCCCGCGTAGCGATGGGTATCAAGAAGTTCCGTTTGCGTAGAGGTCTGATCGATGACCGAGTAAAACGCACGATCCAGAAACACTTTTAAGTTTCTGGGTGTGCGCATGCCTCCAATGCGCAACCCTTCTTGATGCACTTCGTTCGAGAAGAAGCTCGCCATGCTCGGCATCCGCCCCGAGTCGAGGCGAAACGCTTGTGTAAGCGCGTCCTCATATTCACTTACCGAAGCGATATCGAGTAGAAACGGTGTGTCCTCACAACGTCTGTATTCCTCGTTTAGCATCTCGCGATATTGCCCAAGCCAACGCTGCAACAGCAGGGCGTGGACGGGCATCATCGCGGGTGTTTTCTCCGATTCCAGCTCGCCCAACTGAAACGGCGAAAAAATCCCGTCGTCGTCCACAACCGGCGCATGCACCTGATTGTCCGTCACCCATGGAATCTGACCCGGATAGACCGTCCGAAGGCTTTGCCACGCATCCTTGGTCGGAATGATATGAACCGTTGGCGAGGACATCGCGATGGGATATTTTACCTTGCCCGCCTCGATATAATATATGTCCATTCGCGGCCATTGCTCTTTGTTCGGGCGGGAGTCATATGCCGCCCGCAGGTACGGGCTTCTTACCCCGTCGGCAAATCGGATTGTCTTTGTATGAACGGTGACACCGTAGGATTCCGCGAGAACGAGAATCGCGAGCATAGCGCGCCATTCGCGCACGGCGATGGCTTCATACTCCACATAGCTCGGATCCTCAGCATTGTTGCGCAGCAGCATATCAAACAAGCGATGCTGGCTCCAAATATCCGGCACGGAACTGATTCTGCGAAAATCGGTCTGTCTCGGTCGCTCCTTCTGGTTTGCTTCTATGATGCGGAGCTCTTTTCCGATCGTCTGTAGCTTGGGTGCACCGCCGCTAAGCATAATTTCGTTCGGGTGAGATGAAAACCAATGATAAAACGACATATCTCTGCCTCCGTATTCGTCGTCTGCTATGTGCGCTGCACGCAACATTCCATCAAGGACGAAACGAAATATTTCGTTGCCTCGTAGGGATCGATGAGCGCCGAGTTCATCTGCGCCGTAATCTCCGCGCAAGGGATTCCAAGAAGATCCAGCTTGGTTGAACCGGTCCGCGCCGCGCGTTCCACCACTTGCTCAATATGCTGTGTTTTCCGGTTGCCGGCGGCCTCCATCCTCAGCAGTACGTTCATACCGTGGTGATCCAGTTCTTCCAGCCAGCGGAACATATGCGCCGCGAATGGCAACACCGAACCAACACCATCCACCCGGCTGTCATAGGTTTCCAGCAGATCGCTTTGCTTTTTCCAAACGCTTCGAAACACCTCCGGGCGATAGGTCCACAATAGATCTTCCGCGGCGTTTGTGCGATAATACGTCCCCAGCATCAGGCAAAAACGCTCAAGACGAAGGATATAATCCTTCACCGAGCGGATTTTACCGATGTCCTGCCCCTCATCCGTCACGGGAAAATAATCAAAGCTCAAAAGCGGAAATGCGTCCACGGGCGCAACGTCCAGCTCCGGGTTTGTGTTGCACCACTTCAGCGGAACAAAGACTTTATGCTGCACATTGTCCGACTTTGGAATATTGCCCGCGAAATAGCGGCAGATACCGATTGCCGCCATGAGCTCCGCGGGCATGGATGGGTCATTTTGCCCCTCTTCCGTGCTGTTATTGCGATCCAGCCGCACGCGATTCCAATCCCCGTGCTCGTTCTTCTTCTCCATCGGTTGGCGGTCGTCACCAACAAATTGCGCAAATTCCACGCGGTTTAACACATCGGAGGTCTCATAATACTTCAATGCCATCTTGCTGTTGATCGAAAACAGTCCGCTGTCGACGTCGGTATCCTGACCGACATCAAAATAGGGCAGCATCAAGGTCAGCGCGACATGGCTCGCATAGGGCGCAGTATTACCCAAGTCCCCGCGAAGACAGGCCTCGACAAACTTTTGCGCAAGCGTCGGCGTCCCGCTTGCTCCCGTGCCGCCGAAAACGGAGCCCGCAAACATCACCCGCAGTTCATCCTCGACGATGTCCCCAAAGATCGACCGCCAGAATCCGCCGGGATTGATCCAATCCAAATCGAACTGTTCCGCCCAAAGCAGCGAACCGATGCGCGGCCTGCCTTTGCACCCGCGGCGTAAAACAAGCGTACGGTCATCCTCCGAAAAAAGTGCATGGTACGCCAACGCCTCGGCGTCCTGCAAAAACCCATCGCCCAGCAGGTCGTTCAGCGTGCTTCGGTCATCAATTGGCACCTGCAACGTTTGCGTTGCGTCGATGCCTTTCGCCCGCCAGCGCTTATCCTCCGGATGTTTCCCAATGTTGATGGACAGATGCCCCATCGCATCGTTCACAGCGCGAATCATTCCCTCCAGCTCGATCTTATCGCTGCCGGGAACAACATCGAGATCGACCAGTCGGATTTCAAGTTTGTAGTCCGATTCGCAAAGATCGCTCAAAAAACCGGCGGCGGCAAGCGCGACAAGGGACTGCGCCACGCGCATGCCCGTGCCGCCAATCGCCACGAGTACAAATTTTTTCATAGTCTTCTCCCTTCCTTACCGGTTCCGTTCCGCGCGCTTCATGGGTTCATCGAGCCATCGCGCGATTGGATTGCGAACGATCACGTTTGTCGCGGGCGCTGCGTTCATGCAAAAGTTCCAAAGGATCAGCGCACAAATCGCCACGATATAGTACGGCATCCAGAGCGTCGCAACGCTTTGCGTCGCTGTCGGCAGCAGGATCCCGATCCACGCCTCTGCGGATAGATTGTAACGATAGCCGATCATCGCCGCAACGCAAAGCACCACAAGCAGAAAGTTCAGCACGTTTTGCAGCGATGTACGCCTGGAGAGCTTGCGTCCGCTGTCCGCGCGCGCTTCGTTGATGATGAAAAATGCCAGATTGAGCAGCCAAACCGCGGCAATTCCCCCCATATGGATCCATCGGGTCGCGTCTGAAAATTTATTTGCGATATCCTTTGCCGCATCCTCGAGATAGAACACGCCGTAGAGGGGATTGTGATACGCCACCGGCGGAATCAGCGCAAGAGCCGCCGCAAGACAAAGCGTTACAATCACCCGCGCCGCGACCCGTTTTCTGTTATTCGCTTTCATAGACAACCTCCCGTTTTATTTTGACGTTTCAATTCAATCGAATGCGGCCTTGATCTTCGTCGCATCTTCTACGCTGAATGCCCAGCCGTTGAAGTTCTCCGTGTCTTCCCAAGTAACGCCTTGGGTATAGCGGTTTGCCACATTCCGTACGACCATGCCAAACAGGGTCGTCTCTACGCATTGCGCCGACTGTGCGTCGATCTCGCGGACGACGGACTGAATATGCGCCTGCGCGAGTCCGCCGCTGATCAGGTTCTCAAGAAACGGCGTGCGCGCGGTCGTTGCGGCGGTAAAGCGCGCGGAACTCTCACCCCCGCCGATGCCCATCGATTCGCTGTCAAATGTGCGCAAATCGAGCGTCAAATCCTTAAGCCAATCGGTTTGGAAGAGTTGTTCGACCTCATCCCACTCCGGTGTCATGCGCACACGGATGGAAACCTTGCACAGTAGCGGTACGTCTTGTTTAAGCAGTTCAGTATTCACGCTCAAGACGACCTCCAGATTCTCCCGATTCGCATCGATTTGGCGTGACGCGCAGTGAACGACGGCCGGATTCGGCGTGATCCAGCGTGCCACGGGTGTGCCGCCCGCTTCGCTGTATTCCAGTATTTGCAGTTCCACGATGACATCATAGTCCTCGCGGCGGAATGTCAGCCCTTGTGCGGAGGCGAAGAGCTTGTGTGGATCGCCCTTCGTCTCGCCAAACAGTGAAGAATCTGTCAGCAGAAACGGCACAGAACATCGAATCGTTACGTTTTGTTCCGTCGTTCCATACTCCGACTGATAGATTTTCGCAATCGGAATTTCGCCCAGCATCTTTTGGTATTCATCCGTCAGCTCACTCTGCGCAGGATAGCGAATCTTCCCGTCCTTGTTTCGGATGCCGCGGACGATGTTCTCCACCGGATAATCGGCAAAATTATACTGCTCACAACCCAGATTAAATTCACAGAGCATGTCGTCCTTGTTCGTCCGCTCGGCGCCATATTCTGCAAAGTAGGTCGCATTGTACGGCGTGGTGTCGTCCAGCCACGGGCAGGCGTCCAACGAGGCCGAAGCCTTCTGCATCGCCTCCAACACCGCCTGATCGTCGCCCATAAACAGCAGATACAGCGGATGCCGGAAATTGCCGTTGGCATCACGCTCAAGCACCATATAGTCGCGAACATTCCGTTTGAAGCCGTTCTTGGGGCTGATCGGCAGGTTTTCAATTGTCCCGCGGAATTCACCAACGATGGCGATGATCCCCATTGTCGCGTCCTTCGGCGTGATGACGGAGTCGGCCAGCGCACGCGCTGCCTTTAGATAGTCATCCTCCGACGGCAGCATAAGATCTGAGAGCAAAATAACCACCTGGTCGGGCTGGTGGCGATATTGCCGCGCCATCTGTTCGATAATCGAAGCGGCCTCATTGCTCTTGTCGCGGAAAAACCATTCCTGAACCGCGTTTTCAAAAAAGGTGTCGCTCTCGTCAACCGCACTCGCCTGATTGGCCACAAGATCGCTTGCGCGATAGCAAACGCGCTCGTGATTCATGCTGATGCCCGTGACCGCGGCAAGCGCCGCGCGATAGCTCATGCATTGCGGCGCAATGAATCCTTTCATGCCAAATCCATCATCCAGCACGATGCAATACTTCGTTTGCCCGCTTGTGTCCGCGCGCGTTTGCGCAATCTGCGGTTTGAGCTGATCCAATCCTTGAACCAGCGCGGTGGTCGGCTGCATGATTCCCGCTGGATCCGGAATGGTTCCAGGGCCACAGCCGGTGAAAAAAAAACTGCCCATGAGGCAAGCGAGCACACATAGTAACGTTTTTTTCATACGAATCTCCTCACAAAATGCCGTAATCGTTTGAAAAAGTATGCTGTTTTTCGTTTGGTTCAAGAGATACAACTGGATTCTGTGACATGGTATCATCGAATCATTACGCCTACAAGGCGTATAAAAGCGCACATTCTTGCGCATTTTAGTGACCGATGTCAAATTCATTGCCAATCGCCGCGTTGAACACATCTTTCTCCTGCGTCCTGATTTCGGACGGCTGCGGTACGCGTTTTTGTTTGTACGTGCCAATTCCTTTTTGCGCGCAAATAGCGTATAATCATACAAAATGTCAAGTAAAGATGAATCGTTATGCTTTGGGCATCACCAGAAAGGATACTTTCCCCATGCTTGGAACCATCGTCAACGCCGCGGCAATCCTTGTTGGCGGCACGCTCGGACTCCTCCTTAAAAAGGGCATTCCGGAGCGTGTTTCCGGCGGCATTATGCAGGGTCTCGGCCTCGTGGTCATCTACATCGGCATCAGCGGCATGCTCAAAGGACAAAACGCGCTGATTGCTACCATCGCCATCGTCGTCGGCGGCGCCATCGGTATGATTCTCGATTTCGACGGAAGATTTAACCGCTTTGTAGGCGGATTGGAACAAAAACTTGTATCCAAGTCCGACACAGGCTCCAAGTTTAGCGAAGCGTTTATCACCACCACGTTGTTGTATTGCGTGGGTGCGATGGCGGTCGTGGGTTCGCTCAACAGCGGACTTTCCGGAAATCATGAAGTCCTGTTTACAAAGAGCATACTCGACGGCGTGAGCGCGATCGTGTTCGCAAGCACGCTTGGCGCCGGCGTGCTGCTCTCCGCCGTTCCCCTGTTTTTCTATCAGGGTGCAATCACGCTCTTGGCTCAGTTTCTCGCGCCCGTGCTCAGCGAGGCCGCCGTTGCGGAGATGACCTGTGTGGGATCGTTGCTCATTCTCGCCATCGGACTGAATCTGTTGAAAGTGACCAAGATCAAGGTGCTGGATTTTATCCTAGCGATCTTTCTGCCGATCGGACTTGTTTTGTTTATGTAATCGACGCTTTGCATAGCGGGCGCAAGCAGGCACTTTCTCAGCCGGAGGCACTTGATGGAACTTTGGGATTTATTCGACAGTAAGCGCAGACCTCTCGGACGGACGCGCGTACGCGGTACCGCCTGCTCGCCGGGCGAGTATCACACCGTCGTGTCTGTTTGGACGCTGGATTCGCGTGCTCATTTTCTGCTGACGCTCCGCGCTCCCGAAAAGGAGAGTTACCCCGATACTTGGGAGAATACAGGTGGCTCTGCCCTCGCCGGGGAGACAAGTCTGCAAGCCGCCGTTCGCGAGCTGGAGGAGGAGACGGGGATTTTTGCTTCTGAGGACGACCTGATCTTCATCGCCGCCGAGACCACACGGGATTCGTTCGTCGACCATTACCTTTTACTCCGGGATGTTCCGCTGAGCAGCATCCGTCTTCAAAAAGGCGAAACGGTAGACGCAAGATGGGTGACGCTCTCGGAGCTGGACGCGATGATTGCCGATCTTTCTCTTGCCAAGCCCATCGGGGAACAGTTCAACAAAATACGTGATAATCTCTTACTTTTCTTAAAAGAAAAGTAGTAAGAAAAGAGCCTTCTTACTTTTCTTTGAAAGAAAAGTAAGCAAAAGAACTTTCAAATATATTAGGCACGAACTTTCGTGTCTATTTTGTTGGAGAGCATGTAAAAAGAGAGGCTCGCATGTGCGAGCCTCTCTTGTGTGTCTCTTGGTTTCTTACTTGTCCAGAATCTCGGTGACGACGCCGGAGGCAACGGTTCTGCCGCCTTCGCGAATGGCGAAGCGCAGGCCCGGCTCGATCGCGATCGTCGTGATCAGCTGGATGTTCATGTCGATGTGGTCGCCAGGCATGACCATCTCAACGCCTGTCGGCAGTTCGATGGAGCCCGTCACGTCCGTCGTGCGGAAGTAGAACTGCGGACGGTAGCCCGAGAAAAACGGGGTGTGACGACCGCCTTCTTCTTTCGTCAACACGTACACGCGACCCATGAAGTGCGTGTGCGGGTGGATCGAGTTCGGCTTGGCCAGAACCTGGCCGCGCTCGATGTCGCTGCGCTGCACGCCGCGCAGCAGGAGGCCGACGTTGTCGCCTGCCATTGCCTGATCCAGCTGCTTGCGGAACATTTCAACGCCGGTCACGACGACCGAGCGGGTTGCTTCCGCAAGGCCAACGATCTCAACCGTTTCGCTGATCTTGACGGTTCCGCGTTCCACGCGTCCCGTCGCAACCGTGCCGCGACCCGTGATGGTGAAGACATCTTCCACCGGCATGAGGAACGGTTTGTCAACCGCGCGCTCCGGCGTCGGAATATAGCTGTCCACCGCATCCATCAGGTCAAACAGGCACTTGCACTCCGGCGTTTCCAGAGCCTTTTTGCCCGCGATCAATGCTTCCATCGCCTGCAGTGCGCTGCCCTTGATGATCGGGATATCGTCGCCCGGGAATTCATACGTGCTCAAAAGTTCGCGGATTTCCATCTCGACGAGCTCCAGCAGTTCCGGATCGTCAACCTGATCGATCTTGTTCATGAACACGATGATGTACGGCACGCCAACCTGACGCGCAAGCAGAATGTGCTCACGGGTCTGCGGCATCGGGCCGTCCGCCGCGCTCACAACCAGAATCGCGCCGTCCATCTGGGCAGCGCCGGTGATCATGTTCTTAACATAGTCCGCGTGACCTGGGCAGTCGACGTGCGCATAGTGGCGCGCTTTCGTCTCATATTCCACGTGCGCGGTGTTGATCGTGATTCCACGCGCTTTCTCTTCCGGCGCTTTGTCGATTTCGTCATAGCGCATTGCCTTGGCTTCGCCCTGCTGCGACAGCGCCATCGTGATCGCCGCCGTCAGGGTCGTCTTGCCGTGGTCAACGTGGCCAATCGTGCCTACGTTGACGTGCGGCTTATTCCGTTCGAATTTTGCCTTTGCCATTCAATTTCTCCTCTTTTCTGAATCAATTATTGGTGAAACGCTTGGGATGCATCCGCTGTCATCAGCCGATCCATCTCGTTACAGTTTGTATTCCTTGCGTCCGACGACGGTTTCCGCAATCGACTTGGGAACCTCTTCATAATGCGCAAACTGCATCGTGAACGTTCCGCGTCCCTGCGTACGGCTGCGAAGGTCGGTCGCATAGCCAAACATTTCGGAGAGCGGCACGAGCGCGTCGATCACCTGTACGTTTTGGCGGGTCTCCATGCCGCTGAGCTTGCCGCGGCGGGAGGTGATGTTGCCCATCACGTCGCCAAGGTAGTCTTCAGGAACAAGTACTTCCACCTTCATCATCGGCTCAAGCAGGGAGCACTGCGCTTTTTCGAGTGCTTCTTTGATGGCGAGCGATCCTGCGATGGTAAACGCCATTTCGGATGAGTCAACCTCATGGTAGGAACCGTCCAGCAGCGTCGCCTGCACGTCAACCACTTCGTAGCCGCCGAGTTTGCCGCTCTTGAGTGCTTCGCGCATTCCTTTGTCAACCGCGGGGATGTATTCCCTCGGAATCGCGCCGCCGACGATCTTGTCGACAAACTCGTATCCCGCTCCCGGTTCACGCGGTGCAAGCTCGATTACGCAATGGCCATACTGGCCTCTGCCGCCGGACTGACGGACATAGCGGCAATCCGCCTTGACGGGGGCTTTGATGCTCTCTTTGTAGGAAACCTGCGGGTTGCCCACGCGTGCTTCCACATGGAATTCGCGGATCATACGATCGACGATGATCTCAAGATGGAGCTCGCCCATGCCCGCAATGATGGTTTGCCCGGTATCCGCGTCCGTATAGGTGCGGAAGGTGGGATCCTCCTCGGCAAGTTTAACGAGCGCAAGGCCCATCTTCTCCTGGCCGGCTTTCGTCTTGGGCTCGATGGCAACCTGAATGACGGGTTCCGGGAAATCCATGCTCTCAAGCAGAATCTGATGATTCTCTACGCAGAGCGTATCGCCCGTGCTGGTGTCTTTCATGCCGACGAGGGCAACGATGTCACCCGCGTGCGCTTCTTCGATCTCCGTGCGGGTATCGGCGTGCATCATCATGATGCGGCCGACGCGCTCACGCTTGTTCTTGCTCGCGTTGTACACATAGGATCCGCTCTTGAGCGTTCCGCCATAGACGCGGATGAACGAAAGCTTGCCGACGTAGGGGTCGGAGAGAATCTTGAACGCGAGCGCGGCAAACGGCGCATCGTCACGCGGTTCGACCACATATTCGCCTTCGCCGTCCTTATCGGTGCCTTTGGCGGGCTCAATGTCGAGCGGGCTCGGCAGATAGTCGACAATCGCGTTCAAGAGCGGCTGTACGCCCTTATTACGATAGCTTGTGCCACAGGTAACGGGCACGATTCTGCCGGAAAGCGTCGCCTTACGGATGCAGGGGATCAATTCTTCCGCCTTGAACCACTCACCGCCGAAATAGCGCTCCATCAGGTTCTCGTCTTCTTCGATGATGGTATCCAGCAGCTTCGCGCGCTGTTCCTTGACCATCGGCAGCATGTCCGCGGGGATCTCTTCCTCGCGCACATCTGTACCATCGTCGTTATAATAGACCTCCGCTTTCATCGATACGAGGTCGATGATCCCACGGAACTCTCCCTCCGCGCCGATGGGCAGCTGGATGGGCAGGGCGTTAGCGCCAAGGCGCTCGCGCATCATGTTGCAGACGTTGTCGAAGTTCGCGCCGGTGATGTCCATCTTGTTGACATAGGCAATACACGGCACGCCGTACTTTCTTGCCTGACGCCAAACCGTCTCGGACTGCGGCTCCACGCCGCCCTTTGCGCAGAAGACGGCGACCGCGCCATCGAGTACGCGAAGCGAACGCTCAACTTCCATCGTGAAGTCGACGTGTCCGGGCGTGTCGATGATGTTGATGCGGTGCGAACGCCAGTAAGCAGTCGTCGCGGCGGACGTAATCGTGATGCCGCGCTCCTGCTCCTGAATCATATAATCCATGGCGGCTGCGCCTTCGTGCACTTCGCCGATCTTATGGATCTTGCCTGTATAGTACAAGATTCGTTCGGTCGTCGTGGTCTTGCCGGCGTCGATGTGCGCCATGATCCCGATGTTGCGGGTCATTTCCAGTGAAGTATCTCTAGGCAAAATCGTTTCCCTTTACTCGTTACAAAATTTGTTCCTTACAGTATTGCGCGGGTCTGCGGTTCGGACGTTTGCTCCGAACCGCAGGCCCGTGGCTGTTGATTCCTTAATTGCTTCCCGCGATCATGCCGCTTTCGCGTGGATGAACCGGGACAATCCCTTCGTGCTCAAGCCGCCTTTCGCCGTGTGGCGAATGCTTGGCTTACCAGCGATAGTGCGCGAACGCCTTGTTGGCTTCTGCCATCTTGTGGGTGTCTTCCTTCTTTTTGAAGGCGTTGCCCTGGCTGTTTGCGCCGTCCATGATCTCGCCGGCAAGGCGCGCACTGATGGTGCGCTCGCCGCGCTTACGCGCAAACGACACGAGCCAGCGAAGGCCCAACGTCTGGCGACGCTCGGTGCGGATCTCGATCGGGACCTGATAGGTCGCGCCGCCGACTCTGCGGGCTTTGACTTCGAGTACGGGCATGATGTTGCTCATTGCCTGCTCAAAGACTTCGCCCGGCTCACGGCCGGTTTTTTCACGGATGGAATCAAACGCATCGTAAACCGCCTTTTGGGCGACGCCGCGCTTGCCATCGTTCATGACCTGGTTGATGAGTTTGGTCACGACCACGCTGTTATAGATCGGGTCGGCCAGCACTTCACGCTTGGGAATAAATCCTCTTCTCGGCATACTTCGGCCCTCCCTTATTTCTTCTTAACTTGTTTCTGTACCTTTTTCGCGCCGTAGAGCGAGCGGCTCTGCTTGCGATTGGCAACGCCCGCGGTATCAAGTGCGCCGCGGATGATGTGGTACCGTACACCAGGGAGATCCTTGACGCGGCCGCCGCGGATCAGCACAACGGAGTGCTCCTGCAGGTTGTGGCCGATGCCGGGGATGTATGCTGTGCCCTCGAGACCGTCGGTCAGACGGATACGGGCAATTTTACGCAGCGCGGAGTTCGGCTTCTTCGGGGTCATCGTACGGACCGCCGTGCAGACACCGCGGCGCTGCGGGCACTGCTTCAGAATAGGAGCCGTGGATTTATACTCCACCTGCTCTCTGCCTTTACGAACCAATTGGTTAATGGTCGGCATGAATCAATCTCCTTCAAACTTTATCAAATCTAACTTATCTATCTCTATTACCGCTCCCTGCAACCCCTGTAGGGAACATTGTATCCAAATGGTGTATCCGATCCGATCGGAGCGTATCTTACCCGATTTTGATCAAAATCAGGTCTACTTGGCGTGTGTTTTCGATCAACTTATGCGAAACCAGCATGTTTCACAAAAACGGACGACAAACAGGAACCGCCAACGCAGTATTTTATCAGCAATGTTGCTTCTTGTCAAACGCTTTCTCGCCGGGCGCAAACACTTCCTATATATAGCGTTTTACTCGTCGAGGAAAGCACAATTTTTATCACTCGCTCTGTTGCTCGCCGTCTCCGGTGCCAAGCCCCCTCGCAAGACGGCTCTTGGAGAACAGCAGCTTTGTGCGGCTCTTTGCGGTGATCGGCGTCCAGCCCTTATTCGTCATCTCCGCGATGACGGGATGACACATGACATCCGTGACCATCTCTTTGTCCCATGCGTGCTGCAATCCGTCGGTGAGCAGTTTGCCCGCAATCACGCCGATGAGCGTCATAACAATCCACGCGCCAAACGGCGCAAACATCGAAAGATCCACCAGAGGATTTCGCACCGAGTCCATCGAAATCACGATCAACGCAAGAATGCCGACTATGACAGGAATCAGCGCCGAGAGGTATTCCAGCAGAAGGAATCTGCGGCGGCATTTGGGGCAGACGGCCATCTGAACGGGAATCATGGTGCCGATGCGCGCCAGTTTCTTACCGAAGAGCCATTTTTGCACGCGGCGCGGTTCGGGATGCGCCATGTCCAATATCGCATAACCACGGCGCTTGCCCTTCTCCGGCGTCTTGCAAAACTGGCACTCGCGCGATTCGAACAAGCGCGCTATGCCACCCTCCGGAAGAAGCGTTTCGTAAAGGTCGAGATCGCTGATGATCTCCGCCTTGTTTTCCGAATCACGAACGGTGCATGCCGCGCACGTGTGCATGTTCAGCATAGCGCAGTATTTCGTGCCGGAAAGCTCACAGTTCGGGTTGACTGGCAGTTTTTCCATAGCTGCTCCTTTCGGGAGTCGGATGTTGCGAAGCCGTCGCGCCGGAATCCTCCGGCGCGGCGGCAGTCGCTGGTATGTTTGCCGAAATTGTAAATCCCGACCGGGTTACTTGTTGTCCGTCACGACGACGTTGCGATAGCGCTTCAGTCCAATGCCGGCGGGAATCAGCTTGCCGATGATGACGTTTTCCTTGAGGCCGACGAGCGGATCGATCTTGCCCTTGATGGCGGCCTCGGTCAGCACGCGCGTGGTTTCCTGGAAGGAGGCGGCGGAGAGGAAGGAGTCGGTCGCGAGCGATGCCTTGGTGATACCCAGCAGCTTACGCTTCGCGATGGCGGGCTTACCTTCCAACTGGATGACGCGCTCATTCTCCAGCTCAAAGCGGAAGATGTCGATGAGTTCGCCCGGCAGCATGTTGGTTTCGCCGTTCTCCTCGATCTGCACCTTTCGAAGCATCTGGCGAATGATGACCTCGATGTGTTTATCGGAGATCTCAACGCCCTGGAGGCGGTATACGCTCTGCACTTCTTTCAGAAGATAAGCCTGCACGCCCTTGACGCCCTTGATCTTGAGGATGTCATGCGGATTCACGCTGCCTTCGGTGAGCTCGTCGCCCGCCTCGACCGCTGTTCCGTCCGCAACCTTGAGCTTGCTGCCAAACGGGATCAGATAGCTTTCCGCTTCCCCGTCCTCGTTGGTGACAACCGCCTCGCGGCGCTTCTTGCTGTCGTCGATGTGTACGATGCCGTTGATCTCGCTGATGACGGAGAGACCCTTGGGCTTGCGTGCTTCGAAGAGTTCCTCAACGCGCGGGAGACCTTGCGTGATATCGTCCGCGCTGGCGACGCCGCCGGTGTGGAACGTACGCATCGTCAGCTGTGTACCGGGTTCACCGATGGCCTGCGCCGCGATGATGCCGACCGCTTCGCCGATGTTCACCTGCGTACCGGTTGCGAGGTTTGCGCCGTAGCACTTGGCGCAGACGCCACGCTCCGCGCGGCAAGTGAAGACGGAACGGCAGTGCACGCTCTTGATGTTCGCTTTTTCGATGGCTTCCGCCTGCTCATAGGAGATCAGCTCACCCGCCTCGGCGATGACTTCGCCGGTTTCGGGGTGCTTGACGGTCTCGACCGCGTAGCGGCCGATCACGCGGGCGCGCAACGGCTCAATGAGCTTGTTGCCGTCCTTAATCTCGGTGAGCACCATGCCCTTGGGCGCTTCGCCGCGGGTTGCATAGCAGTCTTCTTCGCGCACGATCACGTCCTGAGACACGTCCACCAAGCGGCGGGTGAGGTAGCCGGAGTCCGCCGTACGCAGCGCGGTATCGGCGAGACCTTTACGCGCACCGTGCGAGCTGATGAAGAACTCCAGAACCGAGAGACCTTCGCGGAAGTTTGCGCGAATCGGCACTTCGATGATTTGTCCGCTCGGGTCCGCCATGAGGCCGCGCATGCCGGCCAGCTGGCGAATCTGCGCCGTGCTGCCGCGCGCGCCGGAGTTTGCCATCATGTAGATCGGGTTGAACTCGTCGAGCGAATTCATCAGCGTCTTTGCGACCAAATCGGTCGTCACTTCCCAAACTTTGATGACGCGCTCTCTGCGCTCCGCGTTGCTGAGCATACCCATGCGGAAGAGTTCGTCGATCTGTTCGACCTTGACTTCCGCGTCCGCAATCATCTGCTTTTTCTCCGCGGGCACCTGAATATCCTGGAACCCGACGGTGATGCCGCCGCGCGTAGAATAGGTAAAGCCCAGCTTCTTGATGCGGTCGAGCACCTGCGAGGTGGTCGTGGGGCCATATTTGCGATAGCAGCTGTCCACGATGTTGCCGAGGTCTTTTTTTGCGACCAGCTTGTCGATTTCCAGCGTGAAGAGGTTCTCTTCCTTGGTGCGATCAACGCCGCCGAGATCCTGCGGGATTGCGTTGTTGAAGATCACGCGGCCGACCGTGGTGTCCACGACCTTCCTGCGCTTCTCGCCGTTCCATTCGCGCTCCAGTCGGATTTTGACCTTTGCCTGCAGGGCGATCTCGCCGGTCTGATACGCCATGGTGGCTTCGTTCTCAGAATGGAAGATCTTGCCCTCGCCCTTTGCGCCGGGGCGAACCATGGTCAGATAGTAACAGCCCATGACCATGTCCTGCGTCGGGGAAACGACGGGGCGACCATCCTGCGGTTTTAAGATATTGTTGCTCGCGAGCATGAGGAAGCGGGCTTCCGCCTGCGCCTCGACCGAGAGCGGCACGTGAACGGCCATCTGGTCTCCGTCGAAGTCCGCGTTGTACGCGGTGCAGACCAGCGGATGCAGCTTGAGCGCGCGTCCTTCCACGAGGATCGGCTCAAACGCCTGAATGCCGAGGCGATGCAGCGTTGGCGCGCGGTTGAGGAGCACGGGGTGATCCTTGATGACGTCTTCCAGCACGCCCCAGACGGCCTGGTCGACGCGTTCCACCATGCGCTTTGCGCCCTTGACGTTCTGCGCGAAGCCGCCCTTGACGAGCTTCTTCATCACAAACGGCTTGAACAGCTCCAGCGCCATTTCCTTGGGCAGACCGCACTGATACATCTGCAGATCCGGGCCCACAACGATAACGCTACGGCCGGAATAGTCGACGCGCTTGCCCAACAGGTTCTGGCGGAAACGGCCCTGCTTGCCGCGCAGCATGTCCGAAAGGGACTTGAGTGGACGGTTGCCGGGGCCCGTAACGGGGCGCGTGCGGCGGCCGTTGTCGATCAGGGAGTCTACCGCTTCCTGCAGCATGCGCTTTTCGTTGCGCACGATGATGTCCGGCGCGCGCAGCTCCAAGAGCCGCTTTAAGCGGTTGTTGCGGTTGATCACGCGGCGGTAGAGGTCGTTGAGGTCGCTCGTTGCGAAGCGACCGCCGTCGAGCTGTACCATCGGGCGGATTTCCGGCGGAATGACCGGAATCACCGTGAGAATGATCCACTCCGGCTTGTTGCCGCTGGTGATGAACGCTTCCACGACTTCGAGGCGCTTGATTGCGTTGGCTCGCTTCTGGCCGGAGGCGTTGTCAATCTCGGCGCGAAGCTCTTTTTCGAGCTTCGGCAGATCCAGCTGAATCAGCAGTTCGCGGATTGCCTCCGCGCCCATGCCCGCGCGAAATGCCTTTGAACCATATTGCTCCTGCGCCTCGCGGTATTCTTTATCGGTCAAAATCTGCTTGTAGTTCAGCGCGGTGTGGCCGGGATCGATGACCACATAGGCGCCGAAATAGAGCACCTGCTCCAGCGAGCGCGGGCTCATATCCAGCAGCATCTTCATCCGGCAGGGAATTCCCTTAAAATACCAGATGTGGCTGACCGGAACCGCGAGCTCGATGTGACCCATGCGCTCGCGGCGCACCTTTGCGCGCGTGACCTCCACGCCGCACTTTTCGCAGACGATGCCTTTATATCTGCCGCGCTTGTATCTGCCGCAGTGGCACTCCCAGTCCTTCGTCGGCCCGAAGATACGCTCACAAAAGAGGCCGTCCTTTTCGGGCTTGAGCGTGCGGTAGTTGATCGTTTCCGGTTTTTTGACCTCGCCGTGCGACCATTCCAATATTTTTTCGGGCGATGCGAGCCCGATTTGCAACGCGTCAAAATTCGTCAATTCAAACACAATCTATCTCTCCTTGCTGCCGCTCATGTCAGTTGTCGTCTTGTCAAACACAATCCATCTCAGCCGGGCTTACTCGATATCCTTGTCGATGTCGAGATCCAGCGTGTCGGAAAGCTCGGCGAGGTCTTCGTCCAACCCGTCGAGGCCTTCGTCCGCGGTGTCGATGTCTTCGCTGACCGCAGGCTCTTCGTCCGCGTCGTCAAAATCTTCGAAGTCGTCGAAATCGTCCAGATCGTCCTCTTCGTCGCCAAGCGGCGCGAAGGTGGGCGCATCCTCAAGCCCCGCGAGATTGACGTCGATCGGCACCACGTCGTCGTCGTCGTCCTCGTTGATGAAGATCTCATCGCGCGTATCGGACAAGACCTTGATGTCCAGAGCCAGGGATTGCAGCTCCTTGATGAGCACCTTGAACGATTCCGGAACACCGGCGGGCGGCACGTTGTCGCCCTTGACGATTGCTTCGTAGGTCTTCACGCGGCCGACCACGTCGTCCGACTTGACCGTGAGGATCTCCTGGAGCGTATAGGCCGCGCCGTACGCTTCGAGCGCCCAGACTTCCATCTCGCCGAAGCGCTGTCCGCCGAATTGCGCCTTCCCGCCCAGCGGTTGCTGGGTGACGAGCGAGTATGGGCCGGTCGAGCGCGCATGGATCTTGTCGTCGACAAGGTGGGCGAGCTTGAGATAGTACATATAGCCGACGGAGACGCGGTTTTCAAATGGTTCGCCGCTGCGCCCGTCGTAGAGCGTCGTCTTGCCGTCCTCATTGAGTCCGGACTTGACGAGCAGTTCTTTGATATCCGTCTCGGTCGCGCCGTCGAAAACCGGGGTCGCGATCTTGATGCCGAGGTTTTTGCACGCGGCGCCAAGATGCAGCTCCAGAACCTGTCCGATGTTCATACGCGAAGGAACGCCGAGGGGGTTGAGCACGATCTGCAGCGGCGTGCCGTCGGGCAGGAAGGGCATGTCCTCTTCCGGCAGAATGCGCGAGATAACACCCTTGTTGCCGTGGCGTCCCGCCATCTTGTCGCCGACGCTGATCTTGCGCTTCTGGGCGATATAAACGCGCACCATCTGGTTGACGCCGGGGCTGAGTTCGTCCTTATGCTCGCGGGTGAAGATCTTGACGTCGACGACGATGCCGCCTTCGCCGTGCGGTACGCGCAGGCTGGTGTCACGCACGTCGCGCGCTTTCTCGCCGAAGATGGCGCGGAGCAGCCGCTCCTCCGCCGTCAGCTCGGTCTCGCCCTTCGGGGTAACCTTGCCGACGAGGATATCGCCGCTGCGCACTTCTGCGCCGGGGCGGATGATGCCGCTTTCGTCGAGCTGCGCAAGCGCATCCTCGCCGATGTTCGGGATGTCGCGGGTGATCTCTTCGGGCCCTAGCTTGGTGTCACGCGCCTCTACCTCGTGCTCCTCGATGTGGATGGAGGTAAACACGTCGTCCTTGACCAGCTTCTCGCTGATGAGAACCGCGTCTTCATAGTTATAACCTTCCCAGGTCATAAACCCGATCAGGATGTTTCTGCCGAGTGCGATTTCGCCGTTTTCGGTCGAGGCGCCGTCCGCAATCACATCGCCTTTGACCACGATGTCGCCCCTTCTAACGATAGGACGCTGGTTGAGGCAGGTGCCTTGGTTGCTGCGCTGGAACTTCGTGAGTTTATACACGTGCTCCACGCCGATCTTGTCCGTAATCACGATCGCTTTGGCGGACACGCGGGAAACCACGCCGTCCTCGCGGGCGATCAGCACGATGCCGGAGTCGTGCGCGGCCTTGTATTCCATGCCCGTCGCGACGATCGGGGATTCGGGAATCAGCAGCGGAACCGCCTGACGCTGCATGTTCGAGCCCATCAGCGCGCGGTTTGCGTCGTCGTTTTCGAGGAAGGGGATCATCGCCGTCGCAACCGAGACCAATTGCTTGGGAGAGACGTCCATATAGTCCACTTCCGTGGGCTTGACTTCGATGAATTGATCCAGCATACGCGCGATGACGCGCTCTTTCATAAACCAATGCAGCTCTTCGTTGATCGGCTCGTTTGCCTGCGCTACGATGAAGTTGTCCTCTTCGTCCGCGGTGAGGTATTCGATCTCGTCCGTGATGATGTGCTTCTTGCCATCCACGCGACGATACGGCGCTTCGATGAAGCCGTATTCGTTGATGCGCGCATAGGTCGAGAGCGAGTTGATGAGTCCGATGTTCGGACCTTCCGGCGTCTCGATGGGGCACATGCGTCCGTAGTGCGAGAAGTGAACGTCGCGAACGTCGAATGTCGCGCGTTCGCGGTTGAGGCCGCCGGGGCCGAGCGCGGAAAGTCTGCGCTTGTGCGTCAGTTCCGCGAGCGGGTTGGTCTGATCCATGAACTGGCTCAGCTGCGAGGAGCCGAAGAACTCCTTGATCGCCGCCGTCACAGGGCGGATGTTGATGAGATTGCTGGGCATCGCCACGTCCATATCCTGCAAGCCCATGCGCTCGCGCACAACGCGCTCGAGGCGGGTGAGACCCACGCGGATCTGGTTTTGCAGCAGTTCGCCGACGCTGCGGATGCGGCGGTTGCCAAGGTGGTCGATGTCGTCCGTGCGGCCGATGCCGTACGGCATGCCGATGAGGTAGCAGATCGACGCGATCATGTCGTCCGGAATGATATGCCGCGGGATGAGGTCATAGTAGCGCGACTTGAGCAGCGCCTTGAGCTCGTCCTTCGTCATGCCCTCGCCGTCCTTGAGCGCGGCTTTGAGGGTCGGCAGATGGACATCCTCGTTGATGCCCGCTTCCGCCGGATCAAACTCCAGCCATTCATTCGCGCGAACGAAGTTGTTGCCGATGACTTTCACGCGGTTTTCGCCCACCTGGAGCCAAACTTCATTGACGCCGGCGTTTTGAATGTCGCCCGCGATAAAGCGGTCGATGGTCTGCCCCGCCTCGGCGAGGATTTCGCCCGTGACCGGGTGAACAATCGTGTCCGCGGCGATGTGGTTGCGAATCCGCGCGCGGATGGCGAGCTTTTTGTTGAATTTATAGCGTCCGACGCGCGCCAGATCATAACGCTTGTCGAAGAACAGCGAATTTAATAGCGAGCGTGCGCTCTCTTCCGTCGGCGGCTCACCGGGGCGCTGCCGCTTGTAGATCTCGATGAGACCCTCCGCTTCGGAGTGCGTGGGATCCTTCTGCAATGTTGCGGAAAGACGCTCGTCATCCCCAAAGAGGTCGAGAATCTGCGGGTTTGCGCCATAGCCCAACGCGCGCACAAGTGCGGTGATGTGCACCTTGCGCTGGCGGTCGATCTTGACATAGAGAACGCCGTTGGAATCGGTCTCATACTCCAGCCAGGCACCGCGGTTTGGGATAACCTGCGCGGAGAAGAGCTGCTTGCCAACCTTGTCGAAGCTCTCGGAAAAATACACACCCGGCGAGCGAACAAGCTGGGAGACGATGACGCGCTCCGCGCCGTTGATGATGAACGTGCCCTGCGGCGTCATCAGCGGGAAATCGCCCATGAATACTTCCTGCTGCTTGACCTCGCCGGTTTCTTTGTTGATCAGACGGACCGTAACGCGAAGCGGAGCCGCGAAGTTGACGTCGCGCTCCTTGCTTTCTTCCATGGAATATTTGGGGCTGTCCAGATCGATACGATAATCGACAAACTCGAGCACGAGTTTACCGGAATAGTCGGTAATCGGGGAAATATCGTCAAAAACCTCTTTCAGGTCCTCCTTCAAAAAACGATAGTACGAATTCTTTTGGATCTCAATCAAATCCGGCATGTCGAGCACTTCCCGAATTCTGGAAAAGCTCTTGCGCGTCTGTCTGCCCATTTGAACGTCATGCATCATCGCGTACTCCCCTTGCCGGCGCGGTTGCAAGCCACGCCTTTGCGTTTTTTCGTGTCAAAAACCTGTTGTGTGACTCAAATACCGTCAACTGGTCAAAAATGGCCCAAGTCTTGTTTTCATGCGCGAAACCCGCTTAAAAACCCGATTTTGGGCATATTTCGACAGTTATGAGATCATAAGTCAATCATGAATGATATCATCCAACTTGCCGCCTGTCAATAAAAATTCTAAAATATATTACCAATTTCGCTCATTTTATTATATGATATTGAGAAATGTCCTCGTGATTGTATTTGTCGGACCAACCGGCATACAAATCACATTGTAACAACACTTGAAAAACTGCCAAGGAATCAAGACCGGAACCATCAAACAGCGAGGTGAAAGAGAAATGGATTTGACAAGAGAACACGCGCTCTCCACGCTGAAGACGTATACGAAAAGCGAAGCCCTCCTCAAGCACGCATTTGCGGTCGAGGGCGTGATGCGTTATTTTGCGCGCGAAGCGGGCGAGGACGCGAACTATTGGGGTATCGCGGGACTTTTGCACGACGTGGACTATGAGCAGTGGCCGGAAGAGCACCTGAAGGTAGCGCCTCGCCTCCTCGCCGATGCGGGCTATGACGAGGCATTCATCCATGCGGTGCTCGCGCACGGCTGGGGTCTTTGCACCGATACGAAGCCGGAGAAGCACATGGAAACCGTGCTCTATACCATCGATGAGCTTACGGGGCTCATCACGGCGGCTGCCTATATGCGCCCGAGCCGGAGCGTGATGGACATGGAAGTCTCCAGCGTAAAGAAGAAGTTTAAGGATAAGGGATTCGCCGCGGGCGTGAGCCGCGAGGTCATCCTCGGCGGCTGCGAGCTGCTTGGGTTGACGCTCGAAGACGTGATTCAAAAAAGCATTCTCGGCATGCGGGATGTGCATGACGCACTGGGAATGTAACGGAGAAAAAAAGTGGGAGGCGGCACGCCTCTCACTCTTTTTTTTATGAACACTTCCACTGAGCGAATTATTTCTTTCCCGTTGGCTTAAGATACCCCAGCACAACCTCCCACGCGCTCTTGATAAAATACCCCAGCGCGCCTTTACCCTCGGCGTGGTTGTCGAGGTCGACATTTTGCGTGCGGCTTCGCAAAAAGCCCACGCGATAAGCGAAATTGTGCTCCATCCACTCCACCACAAGCGAGTGTTCCGTGCGGTGCCACGCGGGCTCGGTCGGATTCGCCGCGCTGTAGGCGATCATCGCGCGGATCACCTCCCGCTTAACGCGGTTTTTTCGGATGCGATAGGAGTCGAAGATCCGAAACGACGGATTTTCGGTGCGGCGGTCGTCATACACCGTGATCCCGCCGCGCGCGCTCGCAGCCTGCGCCGCGTCCCGATCCTGCAAGATTGCGAGCGTTTGCCCGCAGGGAAGCGTTTGTATGTAGTTGTTCTTCTGTTGTTCCATGCCAGAAAGCGTACCAATCCCGCGCATAAAAGTCAACCCGAACTATGCGGCTATGCAACCGCGCGGGTTGCTTTTTTCATTCGCGCTGAGTATGATAGTTGCAGCACACCAAACCCGAATGACGGAGGTTTTTTGAAAAATGCAATCGAAGTATTACGACCTGATCGACCAGACGTTTGACGAGCAGATTTCCGCGTTGGGTCGTCTCATCGCGTTTCCAAGCGTTTCCCAAGGCGAGCCGGAGGAAGGCATGCCGCTGGGTCGGCCTATCCACAACGCGCTGACCTATACCCTCGACCTCGCACGAGAGATGGGCTTCTCCGCGCGCTCGCTCGACGGCTACTGCGGCGTGATCGATTATGGCGAAGGCGACGAGATGCTCATGATCATGGCGCATCTGGACGTTGTGCCCGCGGGCAACGGCTGGAGCAGCGGTCCCTTCACCCTCACACAAAAAGACGGACGATTGATTGGACGCGGCGTGCTGGACGACAAAGGCCCCGCGATCTCCTCCCTCTACGCCCTCCGCGCGATCAAGGAGGCAGGCGTCCCGCTCAAGCGCCGCGTACGCATCTTTTTAGGGTGCGACGAGGAGCGCGGCTGGAGCTGTGTGGATCGCTATAAGAAGACCGAGCCGAACCCCACGCTGGCCTTCACGCCGGACGGACAATATCCCGTCATCAACTCCGAAAAAAACATCGGACAAACGACATACACCAAAAAACTCTCCGGCAGCGAGGTGCGCATCTCCTGCGGCACCGCGCCGAACGTCATCCCCGGCGAAGCAGTGGCAACGCTGCCCTTCACGCCCGAACCTGTCGCGGCAAAACACGGCATGCAGCTCAGCGGCAAAGACGGCGAGCTCCGCGCAATCGGTCGTGCCGGGCATGCCTCCACCCCGCAGGACGCGCAGAACGCGCTGCTCGCGCTGTTAGACGCGCTCAAGGAGCAGCCGCTGAACGCGGAAGACCTCGCAACCGCATCCTCCCTCGCCGCGCTCTTGGCGTTTGATCAGCACGGTGAAGCATTCGGTCTGAATGTTTCGGATGCGTCCGGCAGACTCACGCTTTCGCCGAACATGATCGAATGGACGGAGGACGCCGTGACCATCACGCTGGACTGCCGCTTCCCCTTCAGCGTCTCGCCCGAGCAGTTGCTCGCAGCCGAAGACGAGAAGTTTGCGCAGATCGGCTTTACGCGCATCTATGAGAAGATTTCCAAAGGGCACTATATCGAGCCCAACTGCGAGCTGGTCAATACGCTTCTCGATATCTACAGCCAAGCCATGGGTAAGAAGGCGAAGCCCCTCTCCATCGGCGGCGGAACCTACGCCCGCTCGTTTGAGAACGCGGTCGCGTTCGGCGTGGAGCCGGAAGGCGAGGCAGCCCAGGCGCACATGCCGGACGAATCGTGCACGCTCGAAAGCGTCCGGTTCGACACAAAGCTCATCGCCGAGGCAATCAAGCGTCTCGCGGGGAAATAACGCAACTGAAACCAACAAAAAAGAGGCGCGCGCCTCTTTTTTGTTGGTTTAGATTCAAATCGCATTTTGTATTAAGAAAGACGATCATCTCTCTTGATTGATTTTGAATTCAGATCGCTTTTTTGAATCAAGAAAGACGATCATCTCTCTTGATTGATTTCGAGTTCAGATCGCCCGCTCGTAGATCGCTTTCGCGTCCGCTTCATAGATCTTCTTGAGACCGCCGAAGGGGCGCTCGCTGCCATCCGGCGCGTGGGTCACCACCCGTGCCATGTCTGCAATCTGCGCGGGATCGACGCCGAGTTTGACGAGCCTGCTGGGCAGCCCCAATCGCGAAAAGAACGTCTCCAGCGCGGAAATTCCGCTCTCGATGGTCGCCGCAACCGCCTTGGGCTGATCCTCCTGCCCCATGATGCGCACGGAGAAATCATAGAATCGCTTGGGGTTGACGCGCCAAACATAGCGCATCCACGCGGGCGTCAGCACCGCAAGCCCCGCGCCGTGGGTGACACCGAAGCGCGCGGTGAGTTCATGGCCGAGCTTGTGACAAGCCCAATCCTGCTCCCTGCCCACGCCCAGCATATTGTTGTGCGCAACCGTGCCGCAGAGCGCAACCTGACACCATGCGTCATAGTCCGAAGGATTGGTGACCACCTTTCCGCCGAAGGCGAGCAGCGTTCTGAGGGTTGCTTCACTCAGCGCGTCGGAGAGCTCCGTATGCTCGGTATTCGAAAAATACCGTTCGAAGATATGGCTCATCATGTCCGCAACGCCGGATGCGACTTGAAACTTTGGAATACTTTCAAACAGCGTCGGATCGATCACGGAGAGCACGGGGCGGTTCCATTCACGGTTGTAGCCACATTTTTTGTGCGTCTGATAGTTGCTTAGCACCGTGCTGTTGCTGGACTCCGAGCCCGCGGCCGGGAACGTCAGCAAACACGCGACGGGATAGGCACCCGCGGTTTCCAGTTGTTTTTCATACACGTCCCAGATGTCGAGGTCGGGATTCTTGAGCCCGAGCGCAATGCCTTTGCCGGAATCGATGACCGAGCCGCCGCCGATACAGAGAATCAGCTCGACCTTCTCTTTTTTCGCAAGCGCGATTCCCTCGCGCACCAGCTCGACATCGGGGTTTGGAATCACGCCGCCAAGGGTAACATAGGAAACACCGTTTGCCGAAAGCGAGTCGGTGACGCGCTTGAGCAGGCCGTCTTTTTCCACGCGATCGCTCCCGTAGTGCACCAGGACCTTTTTGGCCAGCGGCGCGATTTGGGCGCCGATTTGATCCGCCGTGCCTTTGCCGAAGACCAGGCGCGTCGGAGAATAGAACTCAAAATTCAACATGTTTTGCTTTTTCGCTCCTGTTAAGATGTGTTTCTGGAGTTGCATGCACGCCGCGCCTTTTTACCCAAGGGCTTGCGCGGGCTGTCGGGAATGCGTTTCCATTATAGCAGTCCGCGACATTGCGCGCCAGAGATTCCTGTTTGCGTTTGTGGTTTGCGTTTGTGGAGTTCTTGCAAACGATTTTTGTTATTGTTATACTGTAACCAATTACTAGTTTGAATCGTGGAGGTAATCGAATGGAAAAGAAGACCGTCTCCGACGCGGCAAAGGCAGAGGCCGCGAAAAAGGCAGCCGCCGCGAAAAAGGCAGCGCAATCCAAGAGCACGACAACCAAATCCACGCCCGCCAAGGCCGCGCCGAAAAAGCCGCCCGTCAAGGTGGAAAAAGTGGAAGAACCTGTTGAAGCCGTACAAGAAACGGCTGAAGAGGCTCCCGCTTCCGGCGGCAAGGGTTCCGTCAAGGGCTTGCGCATCGGTGCGATCATCCTCTGGGTGCTTGCGCTTGCGGCGGAGGTTGGTGCGTTCTTTGCGTTTAGCTACGCCATCCGTAACGGCGCGCAAAACTGGAACGAGCCGGAATTCCTCTTCATGATTGGCGCGCTGGTTGCGGACGCAATTTTCTGCATCGTCGCAGCCCAGCTCTGGAAAAAGGCAAACCGGATTCGTCCGAACCTTTCGGACAGCAAGCTCGTGCGCACGCTCTGGCATCAGCTGGGTGTGATCATGGTTCTGGTTTGCTTCCTGCCGATCGGTATCTTCCTGCTCGCAAAGAGCGATAAGCTCAATAAAAAAACCAAAACGATCCTCATCGCGCTGCTTGCGGTGCTGCTCGTTGGCGCGGGAACCGCAAGCACGGACTTCCAGCAGCCGAGCGAAGAGCAGGTGCAGCAATTGCAGCAGGAGGCGCAGGCGGAGGCCGTCGGCGAAGTCTATTGGACGCGTTATGGTTACAGCTATCACTTCGACCGCAACTGCCCCTACATCAAGGACAAGGTTGCAGCTGCTGAAGGCGGCACCCTGTATGCGGGTTCGCTGGACGACGCGTTTGCGGCAAACCGCTGGGATCCGTGCGACACATGCGCGGGCGGCGCACAGGCGAAGCTCGACGAAGCAGCCGGCACAACCACCGACACCGCAACGGAACAACCCGCTGGTTGATTTCCCACACAAGCCACACAAAAATTGGAACCGTTTTCGAGCGGTTCCAATTTTTTATATGATTGCGGCTTTACAGATTGTCGAGCGTGAGGATCTCGCAGCCCTTGCTCTCGTAATAGCGCAGCATTTCGTCAATCTTGCGCTTGTCGTAGCTCGTAATACAGTCCTTGAGCACATGCACGGCGTAGTTCTTCAGGCGCATGTTGTAGCTGGTCGCCTTCACGCAGGCGGTGGCGTCCGCGCCCGCGAGATAAAATTCACTTATCCCGTTTGCGCGGATAAACTCCGCAAATGCTTCGCTGGTGAGCGCGTTTCCTTTGCTCTTGGTGAAGATGTTCGCAGATACGATGTTCAGCTCCGCAACCAGCTCGAATCCGCGCGTGTTGGGTTTGAACGTCCTCGTTCCGGCGGAAAGGTTCTCATGCCGGATGTAGACGACGTGGATCTCGTTCGCGACCGCCCAATCGATTGCGCGGTTAATGTTTCCGATGATCTCTTTATAGTGTTTCGTGATGTCGTTTTGAATGTCGATAATGACCAAAGCTTTGTTCTGCACAATGATTCCCTCCAATGGTTGGTTTGTTGTTCTGTCTTTATCATACATCGCAATTGTTGACAACCTTATGGCAACAATTCGTGTTACAATAAAGAAAACACGAAAGGAGAACGCAGGATGAAGATCGATAGACTGGTCAGCATGATCATGATCTTATTGGAAAAGGAACGCGTCGGCGCGCAGGAGCTCGCGGATCTGTTCGAAGTTTCCCCGCGCACGATCTATCGCGACATCGACTCCATCAATCTGGCGGGGATTCCTGTGCGTTCCACCTCCGGCGTAAACGGCGGCTTTGAAATCATGCCGCAATACAAGATCGATAAAAAAGTCTTCTCAACCGCCGATCTTTCCGCAATCCTGATGGGGCTGTCGAGCCTTTCCGGCATCATGCGAGGCGAAGAGTTGGTCAACGCGCTCGCGAAGGTCAGGAGTTTCATCCCCGCCGAGCGGGCGAAGGAGATCGAGCTGCTAACGGGTCAGATCACGATCGATCTAAGTCCGTGGTCGGGCAACCAAGCCATACAACCCAATTTGGAATTCATCAAAACAGCGTTGCAGGAACGCAAATTGCTCTCGTTTACCTATCTCGACCGCGACGGAAACCGGATCGCGCGCGTCGCCGAGCCATATCAACTGGTACTCAAGGGCAACCATTGGTATTGGCAGGGGTATTGTCATACAAGAAACGATTTTCGCTTGTTCAAGCTCTCCCGCACATTCAATCTGATGCTCCTAGAGAAAACCTTCGTCCCGCGAGATCATCCGAAGCCGGAGCTGGACGCTTCCGATCTTTTGGCAAAGATGCAAACGCCCATCACGCTCCGAGTCCACAAATCCATTCTTGAACGGATACTTGACTATTGCAACGACGAGGACCTCTATTCGGACGACGAGGATCACTACATCGTCGACTATCCATTCATCGAAAACGACTACTATTACGGAATCCTGCTTGGTTTCGGGGACAAGTGCGAGTGCCTTGAACCTGAGCATGTGCGAGCGGAGATGAAGCGGAGAATTCGGGATATGGCTATCTTGTATGAAAACTAATGGAAGATAAAACCGCAAAAACAACACAAAAGGAACCGCGCGGGCAGTTCCTTTTTATGTAATCTTGACTTTACAAAAGAATTCTTTGCTTCTTACTTAACAAGGATGTGCTCGAATTGAAACAAAGAAGAGTGTTTACCGAATCTCCGTCTTATTCCGGAAATACGGCCTCAGTGCTTCAGGGATCGCAACGCTGCCGTCCGCGCGAAGATTGTTTTCAAGGAACGCGATCAGCATTCGCGGGGGAGCCACCACCGTGTTGTTGAGCGTATGCGGGAAGTAGTTTCCCGTCTCCTTGTTTTTCACGCGGATACCGAGTCTGCGCGACTGCGCATCGCCGAGATTGCTACAGCTTCCCACCTCAAAATACTTCTTCTGGCGCGGAGACCAAGCCTCCACGTCCATGCTCTTGACCTTCAGGTCGGCGAGGTCACCCGAGCAGCACTCCAGCGAGCGCACGGGGATATCCAGCGTACGGAAAAAGTCGATCGTGTTCTTGAGCAGCGTTTCAAACCACGCCATGCTCTCCTCCGGCTTGCAGACGACGATCATCTCCTGCTTTTCAAACTGATGGATACGGTAGACGCCGCGTTCCTCAATGCCATGCGCGCCGACTTCTTTGCGGAAGCACGGCGAATAGCTGGTTAGTTTCTGCGGCAGCTCGCTTTCTTCGAGGAAGGTGTCGATGAATTTGCCGATCATGGAATGCTCGCTGGTGCCGATCAGGTAGAGGTCTTCCCCCTCGATCTTGTACATCATGCCTTCCATCTCGCCAAAGCTCATCACGCCGTCCACCACGCCGCTGCGGATCATGAACGGCGGGATATAATAGGTAAAGCCGCGATCCACCATGAAATCCCGCGCGTAGGCGAGGATGGCGGATTGCAACAGCGCGATATCGCCGCAAAGATAATAAAACCCGTTGCCGCTGGTCTTTCTGGCGGCGTCGAGGTCGATGCCCTTGAATTTTTCCATGATCTCGACATGGTAGGGAATCTCGTATTCCGGCACGACGGGTTCGCCAAAGCGCTCGATCTCCACGTTCTCGGAATCGTCCTTGCCGATGGGCACACTTGCGTCGATGATGTTCGGAATCACGAGCATGCGACGGCGAATCTCGGCGGAAAGCTCCGTTTCGCGGACATCCAGCCGCGCCATCTCGTCCGCCATGTCGTTGACCTGCTTTTTAGCGGATTCCGCTTCTTCCTTCTGGCCTTTCGCCATCATGGCGCCGATGGATTTGCTGATCGAATTTCTCTGCGCGCGCAGATTGTCCGCGCGGGTGTGCGCCTCGCGAAACTCTGTGTCGAGCGCGAGTACTTCGTCCACAAGCGCGAGCTTGTCAAACTGAAATTTCTTCTTGATGTTCTCTTTCACGAGCTCCGGCTGCGTGCGGATGAGCTTGATGTCCAGCATACGATCCCCCTATATGTCCGTCTAAATATTGATCAAATTTACATGCGCTCCGGCGCGGCGATCCCGATGAGATTCAGTCCGATGGCGATGACCTGCCGCGTCGCGTCCGTCAGCGCGAGTCTCGCCTGCCGCACGGCGGCGTCGTCCGCCATGATGCGCTGTTCATAGTAAAACTTGTTAAACGCGGCGCAGATGGCGATGATCGCACGGGTGACGAGATACGGCTCGTTTTTGTCCATCGCGTCCAAGACGGCGTCCGGGAACGCGCCAATCGCGGAGACAACCGCGGACGCTTCTGTATCCGTGAGCTGGCTAAAGTCAGTTTCACTAGGCGTGTATGCAGCTTTTCTCAGCACGGAGCAGGCGCGTGCATGCGTATACTGCGCGTAGGGGCCTGTCTCGCCGTCAAAATTGAGCACGGTGTCCCAATCGAACACCACGTCCTTGATGCGCCCGTTGTAAAGGCTGTTCCAAATCAGCGCGCCGATGCCGACCTGTTTGGCGATGCTCTCCTTGTCCTCCAGATCGGGGCTCTTTTCGCGGATGATCTCATAGGTCTTGTCGCAGGCGGCGGAGAGCACGTCGCGCAATTTCACCATATTGCCCTTGCGGGTGGAGAACGCGCCTTCCGTGCCGCTGACCATGCCGAAGGAGACGTGGATGAGCTCTTTTGCCCAGTCGTAACCCATCAGCTCGACCACCTTGAACCACTGCCGGAAATGCAGATCCTGCTGATACGCAACCACATAGAGACACTTGGCAAAATCGTAGGTATCCTTGCGATAGAGCGCGGCTGCGATGTCGCGGGTGGCGTAGAGTGTTGCCCCGTCGGAACGCAGGATGATGCACGGCGGCATCTTGTAGTCACTTAGGTCGACAATCTGCGCGCCCTGATCGAGCTTGAGGAGGTTCTTTTCCTTTAGCTCGTCCACCACGCGACCCATCTTGTCGTTATAAAAGCTCTCTCCGGCATAGCTGTCGAAGCGGATGCCGAGGATGTCGTAGACCTCCGCAACCTCCTTGAGCGTGATCTTCTTAAACCAGTCGAAGAGTGCGAGCGCTTCCGCATCGCCATCCTCGATGCGCTTAAACCAGGCGCGGGCTTCGTCGTCCAGCGCGGGGTTGGATTCCACCTCCTGATGATAACGCACATAGATCTTCACGAGTTCGTCCACGCCGCCCTGATCGATGGTGTCGTGATCGCCCCAGAGCTTGTAGGCCACGATCATCTTGCCAAACTGCGTGCCCCAATCCCCGAGGTGGTTGATGCCCACGGACGTAAAGCCAAGATGGTTATAGATGCGGTACAGCGCGTTGCCGATCACGGTCGTCGGCAGATGTCCGATGTGGAACGGTTTTGCAATGTTGACCGAGGAATAGTCGATGCAGACGTTGCGCTTTTGCCCAAGATTGGAGCCGCCGTAGCGCGCACCTTCGGCAAACACGCGGGAAAGAACCGCTTTTGCCTGTGCGCTTTTATCGAGCGTGAAGTTGACATATCCGCCCGCGGCTGTCGCGCTTGCCACGCCTTCCGGCAGCGTCAGCGCGGAGGCAAGCTCGCCCGCGATCACCGGCGGGGCTTTGCGGAGCGTCTTTGCGAGTTTGAAGCAGGGGAACGCATAGTCTCCCATCTCCGGCGTGGGTGGGGTTTCGAGCCATGTAATCAACTCCTCCGCGGGTAGTCCCGCGGGAGCGGAGAGTGCGGATGCAATTGCCTGTTTGAAATCCATCGATGTCTTCCTTTGTTTTTGCGCATTGTCGTTTTGCTTATTTCGTAATGAATGATTATATCAGACAATCCCCCGTCTGTTAAGGCAAAATAGACGTTTTCAGCAGAAAAACGCATAATCGGTTGTGTATGCAATCTATTCTGCCCCGCGCAACCCTTTACAAACCGCGAAAAAGCCGCTATACTTCTGCTATTACAGCGATGATCGGGACACGTCGGGTTCCACAATTGTCCGCAGGAGCGAGCCGCGTATGGTGCAAGGCGGCGGCGGGCGGGAAGCGCCGATATCACCCGTGAGCGCGCGTGCCAAAGGCGAAAGCCGAGTAACGCGCGACGTATTCCCCCGCGTTAAGGGGGTCTTGAGCGGGCGATTTTTCGCCAAGCAGGGTGGTACCGCGCAAAGCAGGAGTTTCGTGCTTTTCGTCCCTCTTTTTTCGGGGCGGAAGGCTATTTTTTTACGCGTTTTTCCGGCAAGAAGATTGACACGACACACAGAACAAGGAGAGCGAATCAAATGTACAAAAAAGTATCGAGCGAGCTGAATTTTGTCCCCCGCGAGAAAGAAGTGCTCGCGTTTTGGAAGGACAAAGAGATCTTCCAGAAGAGCGTGCGGCTCAGAAAAGGCGCAAAACCCTATACCTTCTTTGACGGCCCCCCAACAGCGAACGGCAAGCCGCACATCGGACACGTGCTCACGCGCTCGATCAAGGATATCATCCCGCGCTACAAGACCATGAAGGGATTCGATGTGCTCCGTAAAGCGGGCTGGGATACGCATGGCTTGCCGGTGGAGATCGAGGTGGAAAAGCAGCTCGGACTCGACGGCAAGGAGCAGATCGAAGCCTACGGCATCGAGCCGTTCATCAAGAAATGCAAAGAGTCTGTCTGGAAATATAAGTCGGTCTGGGAAACCATGTCCGACCGCGTCGGTTTCTGGGCGGATATGGAAGACCCGTACATCACCTACGACAACAACTATATCGAGAGCATCTGGTGGGCACTCAAGACGATCCACGAAAAAGGTCTGCTCTACAAAGGGCACAAGATCGTGCCGTATTGCCCACGCTGCGGAACCGCGCTGAGCAGCCACGAGGTCGCGCAGGGCTATAAGGATGTCAAGGAGACCTCCGCCATCGCGAAGTTCTTCCTCAAAAACGATCCGACCACTGCGATCCTCGCCTGGACGACCACACCGTGGACGCTGCCGAGCAACGTCGCCCTCTGCGTCAACGCAAAGGAAACCTATGCCACCGCGAAGAAGGATGGAGAAACGTACATCCTCGCGGAAGCGCTGGTGAAAAACGTGCTCGGCGAGACCGCCGAGATCGTCTCCACCTGCAAGGGCTCTGATCTCGTCGGCACCGAATACGAGCCGCTGTTTGAGTTGCCTGTGAATTTCGGCAACAAGACCGGCTACCGCGTCGTGGCGGACGAGTACGTCTCGCTCGAGGACGGCACCGGCGTTGTCCATATCGCCCCCGCGTTTGGCGAAGACGACGCGCGCGTGGGCAAAAAATGGGATCTGCCGTTTTTGCAGCTCGTCAATGCCAGCGGGCATATGATCGGCGGCACGCCCTGGGACGGTCTGTTTGTCAAGGATGCGGACAAGCCCATCCTCGACGCGCTCAAGAGCAGCAACAAGCTCTTTGCCGCGCTTGCGTTCGAGCACAGCTATCCCTTCTGCTGGCGCTGCGACACACCGCTGATCTATTACGCCAGAGAGAGCTGGTTCATCAAGATGACCGCGGTCAAGGAAAAGCTGATCGCCTTCAACCGCAGCGTCAACTGGATTCCGGAGACGATCAAGGAAGGCCGCATGGGCAACTTCATTGAGAACGTCATCGACTGGGGCGTCTCGCGTGAACGCTACTGGGGTACGCCGTTACCGGTTTGGATGTGCGAATGCGGGCATGTCCACGTCGTCGGCTCCCGCGAAGAGCTGCAAAAGCTGAATCCGAATGTCTCGCCCGATATTGAGCTGCACAAGCCCTATATCGACGAGGTGACCTTCCCCTGCGAAAAGTGCGGCAAGACGATGAAGCGCGAGCCGGTCGTCATCGACTGCTGGTTTGACAGCGGCGCCATGCCCTTTGCGCAGTGGCACTATCCATTTGAAAACAAAGAGGAGTTCGAGCGGCGCTATCCCGCGCAGTTCATCAGCGAAGCCATCGACCAGACGCGCGGCTGGTTCTATTCGCTGCTCGCCATCTCCACCTGCCTCTTTGACGAGGCTGCGTTCCAGAACTGCATCGTCATGGGTCACGTGCAGGATATGGAAGGCCGCAAGATGAGCAAGCACCTTGGTAACGTGGTCGATCCGTGGACGGTGCTGGATCAACAGGGCGCGGATGCCGTGCGCTGGTATTTCTACATCGGCTCCATGCCGTGGCTGCCCAGCCGCTTCTCGATGGAAGCGGTCAGCGAGGCGCAGAGAAAGTTCATCGGAACCTTCTGGAACACCTACGCGTTCTACACGCTTTATGCGGAGATCGACCAGTTTGATCCCACCAAGTACAAGCTTGAAGACTGCAAGCTCTCCGAAATGGATCGCTGGGTGCTTTCGCGGCTCAATACGCTGATCAAGACCGTCGACGGCAACCTCGACAAGCTCCGCATCACGGAAGGCGGCAGAGCGTTGCAAGCGTTCTCGGACGAGCTCTCCAACTGGTACGTCCGCCGCTGCCGCGATCGCTTCTGGGGCAGCGAGATGAGCGAAGACAAGAAGGCGGCGTACATGACGCTGTTTACGTGCCTGCATACGCTGACGCTGCTGACCGCTCCCTTCCTGCCGTTTATGACCGAGGAGATCTACCAGAATATCGTGCGCAGCGTGGATCAAAATGCGCCGGAAAGCATCCACTTCTGCGACTATCCCGTCGCGGAAGAATCCCGCATCGACGCGGAGCTTGAGGCGAACATGGCGCGCGTGCTCGACATCGTCACCCTCGGCAGAGCTGCCCGCAACGACGGAAACATCAAGACCCGCCAGCCGCTTCCTCTGATGTACATCCAGGGCGAAGCGATGCACGAACACTATGTGACGATCATCACCGAAGAGCTGAACGTGAAAAAAGCGGAGTTTGTCAACGACGCTACCGGGTTTTTGAGCTATCAGGTCAAGCCGCAGCTCAAGACGCTGGGGCCGCGCTACGGCAAGATTCTGCCGAAGATCGGCGCGCATCTGGGTGAACAGGGCGTCGGTAACCTCGTCGTCCGCGCACATGCCGCGGGCAGGAACTATGAGGTCACCATTGAGGAAGTCTTCGTGGTGCTTGGGCCGGAAGACGTACTGGTCTCCACCGGTAAGTCGGACGGCTTCGTCGCCGCGACGGACAACGAGACCATCGTGGTGCTCGATACCAAGCTTACTCCGGCGCTCATCGACGAAGGATTCGTCCGCGAGCTGATCAGTAAGGTGCAGACCATGCGCAAGGAAGCGGGCTTCGAGGTCAGCGACCACATCGCCCTCTCCTACGACGGCAGCGCGAAGATCGAGGAGATCTTCTCCCTCTTTGGGAAGGAGATTCTCGAAGAAACGCTTGGCGAAAACCTGACGAAGGGCGCCAAAGGCTACACGAAAGAGTGGGACGTCAACAAAGAGAGCGTCACGCTCGGCGTGGAGAAACGCTAAGGACCAGGGAGGACGGGATTCCGTCCTCCTTTCGCTTTCTATTCAAAAGAAATAGAAGCAAAGAAATTTACGCGATCAGAACCCGGCTAGCGCCGATTCCCCGCGAAACTCCTTGCAAATCACGCTTTCTTGTGATATACTCGCTTCCGCTAACGTCCTTCTTGCTCGGCGCCGTGTCGCCGGGCCAATAGACCATAAGGAGGTGAAATGAATGAATCAATACGAAGCTCTGTACATCATCGTGCCCACGCAGGACGAGGAAGCGATGAAAGCATCCGTCGAAAAGTTCAAAGGGATTGTCGCGACCAACGGCGGTGAAGTGACAGCGGTCGACGAATGGGGCAAGAAGCGTCTTGCGTATCCCATCAACTACAAGACCGAGGGCTACTACGTCTTGATGTCGTTTACGTGTGCGCCGGAAGTTCCCAAGGAACTCGAGCGTAACTTTAAGAACGACGAAGCGATTCTCCGCTATCTCGTAACCCGCAAAGGCGAGTAACGAGCAGCACAGTGCCGAAAGGATGGATGAAGCATGAATAAAATCACACTCATCGGAAACCTGACGCATGACCCGGAAGTGCGTTCCACGCCCAACGGCGTCACCGTCTGCTCCTTCACCATCGCGGTCAATCGCCGCTTTGCCAGCGGTGCGGGCGGAGAGCGCCCAACGGACTTTTTCCGCATCAACGCCTGGCGACAGCTGGGCGAGACGTGCGCCCGATACCTCAGCAAGGGCCGCAAGGTCGCCGTCGTCGGCGAACTGCAGGCGCGCACCTATGAGGCGAAGGATGGCACGACGCGCATGTCCCTCGACGTGCAGGCGGACGAAGTTGAGTTCCTCTCGCCCAAGCAGCAGGAGGACGGAGCCGCGCCCACTACCCGCGCAGACAACGCGCAGGATATGGCCGGGTTTACCGACATCCAGTCCGACGACATCCCGTTTTAACGCGAGCGGACAACCGCCCGCAAACAAAATTTTCGAATTAGGAGGCTTGCAACATGGAAGACCGTAAAATGCGTCCCCGTATGAAGCGTGGCCGCCGCAAGGTTTGCAAGTTCTGCGCTGATAAAGCCGCTATCATCGACTACAAGGATATTCGTACCCTTGAGAAGTTTGTGACCGAGCGCGGCAAGATCATGCCCCGCCGTATGTCGGGCATGTGCGCCAAACATCAGCGCGACCTTGCCATTGCCATCAAGCGCGCGCGCACCGTCGCATTACTGCCCTACGTGGCGGACTAAGCGACCAAGCAAAACAGCACACAAACCCCAAAGAGGACTTAGCAGATTTGAACCGGTCGAGAGACTGGTTCTTTTTTTGTGATATGTTTGAAATAAGAGAGCTCTCCATCTCTTCCATTATTTCGTCTACAAGAATATGATTAAGCAACGGAAGTCTCATGTTTCTTGTTTTAGTGATACAAGGTTTACGTAACCGATTCGATTCCCACTTAAGCAACAATGTTGCCAATAGGTTATTAGAACTGCTCCATTTTTTTCATTCAGTTATTTTCTCAATTATTACGGCGTTTCCATTGGCGGTGACGCCAAAAATATATGGGTCATATGTTGTGACGCCTGCCGGAAAGCCTGCTCTTTGGGGATCAAGCGTTAAATAATCAAAATCCACACCAATTACTGCGTTACATCCAAGCGCATAGGCAGCTTCTTTTAGCTCAGCCAATGCATTTCTCCTAATTATAACCAGTGACTCTAGAAGCTTGTCTTTAACACTAGTATTCTCGCCAAAAATCGCAAAGCCTCGATCAACGCTTACTGCATCATCGCCCGAAATATAACCAGAATATTTCGTGATTTTATAACCGTCAAAATTAAAACCAGACGTAATTAACATTTTCGAGCAAGCAATTTGCTTCTCTACTGCCGCTTTTTCCGATCGTGCTTTATCCTCTGCTTCTTTCGCTTCATGTAATCTGTAGGAATTTACAATTGCATCAATATTTGCATCATTGGCAAATTTATTCTCTAGAAAACCAAATACAAATCCTTCGGGTTTCGTTCTGCTCAGATACTCATTAAATTTCTGCGCGTCTAGCTTGAACCGATCGACCACTTCATAAAACTTCATAATTACCTCTTATTTACCTTCAGATATTTGATGGCTTCTTTGTTGTTTGGATCGATATCTAGAATTAAATTCGCATACTTGTTAGCTTGCGTTGGATCATTATGGCACTTTATTAATAACATCTGAACATCATCGTCGAGAGCAATATAAGAAGTTTTCATCGGAATATCATCAGTCGAAGATATTTGGAATTTTGAGTTGCAATATTGGCAAATCTTAAATCCACCTTGTTCATGAAAATCATGCGCGCCGCAATTCTCGCATACGTATTGAATCATTTTATCACCTATAAATTCTTTTTCAAATTGGATTCACCCTATATAAGATCGAAAACTAAGTTGCTTATCGCTTTATTCTATCGCCGATTAACAACTAATACAAGTTGTTTCTTTCCAAGGAATTGTTATCACGATATGTCGCACTTTTAGTTTAATTTCATTAGGTATCCGTTGCTTGTTTTGCTAACTAGAAATGCGTTTGTTTAATTGTAAATCCTGCTTTCTAGGTATCCTCCCAACCCTCACGTAAAAAAATATACAGCTAATTTTGAGCGAACAACTCACGAATTGATACTTGATTCAATCTGTTAAATGTTGCGAAATGCTTGGTTTAAGCATAATGACCAATTAACGAAACAAACAGCCCTCGAAGAGTCTTAACAAAAATCAAACCCATATGTAAATATCGGAGTTTTGTTGTCCTTCTAAAAATGCAATAAAAAGACCCCCGAAGGGGCAATTCTAATTGTCATATTCTTTTCTGTTCAGCGGGTAATCACTTATCTCCTATGACTCTCGTCACCCTTGAGCCGCAACCGATCCCACAAGCCGTAGGTTTCCGTGGTCGAGAGTGCGTGCATGAACTTTTCCTCAAAATCCGGCACAAGCCCGGTCAAATGCTTGACGAGGTTTTTTGCCTCCTCGCGCTTGGTGTGCCCCGCGATGTCACAGTTTGCGGGTAAAATCGGCAGCTCGTGCGCCTTGGCAATGGAAAGCGCGTGCTTCTCCGGCAGAAAGATCAGCGGGCGAATCACCGTCACATCCTTGCGCGAAAGATAGGTCACGGGCGCAAACGTGTTGATCCTGCCTTCATACAGCATACTCATGAAGAACGTTTGAATCACGTCGTCTCGGTTGTGCCCGAGTGCGACTTTATTGCAGCCGTGGTCGACCGCGTAGTTGTTCAGCGCGCCGCGCCGGAGCTTCGCGCAGAGCGCGCAGGGACTCCGCTCCTCACGGTATTCAAACACAACCTTGCCGATGTCCGTATACACGACCTCAAAGTCGATGCCGATTCGCTCGGCGTATGCTTGAATCCGTGAGACGTCCTGCTGCTTGAGTCCTAAGTCAAGCATGACGGCGATCACCTCAAACTTCGTATACGAAAACCGTTGATAGAGCTTCATCGCCTCCATCAACAGCAAGGAGTCCTTACCGCCGGAGACGCCGATGCAGATCTTGTCCCCGTCTTCAATCATGTGATATCGCTCGTCCGCGCGGCGAATGCTGCCCAATACTCGTTTCATGAGGGATATTATAGAGGTTCCCGCATCGTGAGCGCAAGCTTTTTGCGCTGCGAGGCTGAAGACTGTGCATAACGCTTCTCAAAACACAACAGAGGGCGGCCGAAGCCGCCCCCGCCTGTAAGAATCTTTACAGGACTTTCTTGGTTTTTTATTGGAGATTCAGGTTCTTTTTGAAGATCGACCGGATCAGGAAGAAGAACAGCACCGACAGCCCCGCAAACAAAACGCCATACCAGCCGAAGACGGAGGTCATAAACTGCGTTACCTGCGGCACGGTTTCCAGCACCATGTTCGAGACTCCTTCGCCGAATGCCACGATCGACATGAACGACGTGCTGACGATGCCCACACCCATGTTGATGAGCAGGTACATACCGATCGCCGCGAGGACGCGGTGCTTCTTGGCGACCTGACCGCCGATCACGATGGCGAAGTAGATCTCCAGCATCTGCGCCGCGAGCGCGAGGATACCGATGACCACAGCTTCAATCCCCATCAGCGGGACATTGACGTACTTGGCAGCCTCCGGTAGAACATCCGTAAAGAACATCCGGAACGCATGGAGCACCTCGGTATTGACGAGTGAATTGCTCGTTGTGCCGAACACCGAGAAGATCAAGAGCGTTACCATGACGACTGCCGCGTTGATGAGTGTCCAGAGCATGCCGGTAAGCAGCTTGGACCAGATCAGCTTGCTGGTCGGAACCGGCAGCGTGAAGGTCAGGTATCCTTCGTCCGCAAGAAAGCTGCGGTAGAAGTGATAGCAGATCAACAGCAGCGTCACCAACGCGGATGCGACGATTGCGATGCCGATTAACATCGAAGCCGTTGCGGAAACGCCCATCACGAGCCCGCGCAGCAGCGAGGAGCCGCCGGTAGAGGCCGAGTGTTCACCCAGACGAATGGTGATTGCGGTGAGCAGCGTTGCCACCAGCCCGCCGCCAAGAACGCCGATCTGCAGCGGGAAGAGCGTGCGCGAAAGCGCGCGGAAATCGTGTTTCATCAATTTCTTTAGCATCTGAATACCTCCCGGAACAGCTCGTCCAGCGACTTGCCCTGCGTCTCGCGGACATTGTCGGTCGTGTCGTGCATCATGATGACGCCATCTCTGAGGAAGAGAAACTCGTCGAGCACCTTTTCCACATCCGCAATCAAATGCGTAGAGATGAGGATGGTGGCTTCATTGTCGTAGTTGCCGATGATCGTATCGAGGATGTAGTCCCGCGTTGCCGGGTCAACCCCACCGATGGGTTCATCGAGCAGATAGAGCTTCGCTCTGCGGGACATGACGAGCACGAGCTGCATCTTTTCCCGCGTGCCTTTGCTCAGCTGCTTCATGCGCTTGTTTGCGGGCACGTTCAAGCGGGAGAGCATCTCTCTGGCGCGCGCCATGTCAAAGTCCGCATAAAAGTCCGTAAAATAGTCGAGGCAGTCTTCCGTCGTCATCCAGTCCGGAAGATAGGTGCGCTCCGGCAGGTAAGAAATCAACGCCTTGGTCCCCTCACCAACGGGCTGATTGTCTACGAGCACGGTTCCGTTCGTGGCCGTCAAAAGTCCGGCAACGATTTTGAGCAGCGTGGTTTTGCCGCTCCCGTTCGGCCCAAGCAGACCGATGATCTTTCCCTTGGGCAGTGTCAGGTCGACGTTGTTGAGCGCAAGCGTCGTACCGTAACGCTTACTCAGCGCTCTCGTTTCAAGAATTGACTGCATGTTCCCCCTCCTTGTGTTCCCCCTTCGCAAGACGTTCCAGCACTTCTTTCCGGCTTAAGCCGAGCGCCTGCATCTGCATCATGAACGTCTCTACGAGCGTGTCTGCTTTGTTGTCCCGTGCGCGGGATACCACGGTTTCATCCGTCGTCACCGTTCGTCCGGTGTTTCTCTGCGTACTGACCAATCCCATTTCCTCCAGTTCTGCGAGTGCTCGCTGCATTGTGTTCGGGTTGACCGCCGCTAGCACCGCGAGATCGCGTACACTGGGCAGCCGCATTCCCATCTCATAGGTGCCGTTGAGAATGCGAAGTTCTATCTCGTCTACGATCTGAATATAGATCGGACGATTTGAATGAAATTGCCAAGCCAATGCATGTTCCTCCTTTCGTGTGTCGATGTATTATTGTCCTAACACAGTTATACATTAATACACGTGACGTGTCAAGAGAATCTTGCAAAATTCTTTTTGATTCTTTTTTTGCCGTGTCGATTGCGCTTTTTCTTCCTATATAACGTCTTTATAGCCGCAAAAAACAAGTATTTGAGGGATACAAACGTAAAATAACCGCAATCCGTGTGATTTTTCTTGTCCTAACCCTCTGTCGTGGTTTATAATAACTTGTTTTCGTGATTTAGAAAGAAGGTACTCAAATGGACATTCGAAACGTCGCCATCATCGCGCACGTCGACCACGGCAAGACAACGCTGGTCGACCAAATGCTGCGTGACGCGGGCGTGCTGCGCAGAGGCGAACAGGACGTCGAGCGCATTATGGACTCCAACGATCTCGAGCGTGAGCGCGGGATCACCATCCTCAGCAAGAATACGGCGGTCATCTACGGCGGCACGCGCATCAACATCGTCGACACACCGGGTCACGCGGACTTCGGTGGTGAGGTGGAACGCATCCTCCAGATGGTCGACGGCGTTCTACTGCTCGTGGACGCGTTTGAGGGCTGCATGCCGCAGACGCGCTTCGTGCTCAGAAAATCCCTTGAACTCAACAAGATTCCGATCCTCGTGGTCAACAAGGTGGATCGCCAAGGCGCACGCCCCGCGGAAGTGGTGGATGAGGCGCTGGAGCTGTTCATCGAGCTCGGCGCAACGGCGGAGCAGCTCGATTTCCCCGTGGTCTACGCCAGCGCGCGCGACGGCATGAGCGGCATGACGCCGGACGGCATGGAAAACGATATGTGCGCGCTGTTCGACACAATCCTGACCGCCATTCCCGCGCCGAACTTTCTGCCGGACGAACCGCTGCAGATTCTCTTCTCGTCGATCGACTATGACGACTACGTCGGCCGCATCGGCGTGGGTCGTATCGAACGCGGCACGGCGAAAAAGGGTATGCCCGTCGTCATCTGCGGCGGCGAGGACAACCGTAAAGTCGACACAAAGATCACCCGCCTCTATCGCTACGAGGGACTCAAGCGTGTCGAAGTCGAAGAAGCCCCCTGCGGAGACATCATCTGCGTGGCGGGCATGGAATTCCTCAACGTCGGCGAGACCGTGTGCGATCCCGCCTGTATCGAGCCGCTGCCCTTTGTGCACATCGACGAACCGACGGTCAGCATGATGTTCATGCTCAACGACAGCCCCTTTGCGGGTCGCGAAGGCAAGTACGTCACGGGACGCAACCTGCGCGACAGGCTCTTTAACGAGGTGAAGACCAATATCTCCATGCGTGTGGAGGAGACGGATGCCACCGACAGCTTCCGCGTCAGCGGCAGAGGCGAGCTGCATCTTTCGATCCTGATCGAAACCATGCGCCGCCAAGGATATGAGTTCGCGGTCTCCCGCCCGAAGGTCATCTTCCACAAGGATAAAAACGGCAACATGACCGAACCGATCGAGGAACTGACCATCGACGTGCCGGTCGACTATGTCGGCGCAGTCATGGAAAAACTTGGCCAGCGCAAGGCGGAACTACAGGATATGACCAATCAGGGCGACAACAGCGTCCGCCTGCAATTCCTCGTGCCGGCGCGCGGCCTCATGGGCTATCGATCCGAGTTGTTGACCGATACGCGCGGTAACGGTGTTATGAGCCATATCTTCCACGATTATGAGCCGTACAAGGGCCCGATCGAAGAGCGCAAGACCGGCTCGTTGGTTGCGCATGAGACGGGAGACACCTCCAGCTATGGCCTGTTCAACACGCAGGATCGCGGCAAGCTCTTCGTAGGCTCGGGCATACCCGTGTACGAAGGACAGATTGTCGGCGAAAACGCGCGTTCGGAGGACATCGTCGTCAACGTCTGCAAGAAGAAGCACGTGACCAACATGCGCGCATCCGGTTCGGACGACGCCCTGCGTCTTACGACGCCGCTGGTGCTGTCCTTGGAGCAGTGTCTGGAGTTCATCGCGGACGACGAGCTTGTCGAAGTCACGCCAAAGAGCATCCGTATGCGCAAGCGCTATCTCAACAAGGATCAACGCATGAAGAACGCCAAACAGCTCGACAGCCAGAATATCTAGTCTCCGCGGTGATTTGCCGCGGATCGGTTCTGCTGCCGCGCGCGAAAGGAGCATGGAGCGATGCTCAGCCTTGTCGAAATCGACCGCCACAACTACCTCCCCGTTTTGGATCTCTCCGTTTCGCCGGAGCAGCGGGATTTCGTCGCCAGCAATCAATACTCTCTTGCACAGGCGTTTGTGATGCCGGAGTGTGTCCCCCTCGCCCTGTATGCGGAAAACCGCCCGGTCGGATTCGCGATGTATTGCCTGGATGCGGAAGATCACCAATATTGGATCTACCGCCTGATGATCGACCAGCGCTATCAGGGCGTTGGGTATGGTCGGGAGGCGATGCAGCTGCTGATTGCGCACATCCGCGGTCTCGCGGACGAGGAGCACAACCGCATCTACATCAGCTTTGAGCCGGAGAATTCGATCGCAAAAGTGCTCTATGAAAGCCTTGGCTTCGTGCCGGACGGGCGCGTGCTCTACGGAGAAACGGTCTATTCTATCACGCTATAAAAACACACCAGCGTCCTTCGCTCGGGAACAAAAAAACATGGTCCGTCGACACGGTTCACGGACCTTTCCTTCTACCGTTCTGCGGAAGATTTGTGTCGTTTTTGCCGCCCGCATGTGAAATTCCTGTTGCTTTCTCGCTGCGCTTCTTGCTTTTACATGCGCGCGATACTATCATCAAAAAGATTCTTGTTATCGAGTATGAGCGGGCATTGCCTGCGCCGTTGATCGGAAAGGAACCTCTATGCGCCATCGTAAACCGCTGCCCGGAATCCTCGTTATCCTGTTGGATTTGCTGGGTATCGGCGCCGCGCTCGGTATATTCTCTCTGTTCCTCTTTGTGGTGCCCTCGGGTGGCGACCAGCCACTGCGAAACATCGTACTCTTTGGCGATACCCCCGCGGCGCAAACCACACCGGCTCCCGCCGGGCAGCAGGAAACGCCCGTCGATGCGCCCGCATTGTCGTCTTCTCCCGCGCCGCAGTCAACCGCCGTACCGGGCGACTTTTCCGCAACGTTTCCGACGGACGAACCGGATGTCGAGCAGGCAACGGGCGTTTATGCAGACGAAAATCTGCGCGTGGTTGTGACCGAGAACCATACGGACGATGCGGTCTATTATGTTGCGGATATATGGCTTAGAAACATTCAAGGCTACAAAACCGCCTTTACGGACGGGAAATATCGCGGCGGCTACGCGCTGACCACAACCATTGCCCAAGAGAACAACGCGGTTCTCGCGCTCAGCGGCGACTGTTACCGTGCGCGGCAGGAAGGCATCGTGATCCGCAACGGCGTGCTTTATCGCGATACGGTCGCTGGGGATGTTTGCATCCTCTATGCCGACGGCACGATGGAGAGCTATTATCAATCGGAATTCAATCTTGAGGACGCTATCGCGCGCGGTGCATATCAAGGCTGGTCATTCGGGCCAAAGTTGATCGACAACGGACAGGTTCCGAGTAGCTACAACACCTCCGATGCGATCATTTCGCACAATCCGCGTGCGGCAATCGGATATTTCGCCCCCGGTCACTATTGTCTAGTGTATGTCGATGGCCGGCAGGGAGAAACTTCCCGGGGACTTACCATGCAGGAGCTTTCGCAGGTGATGATCGACCTCGGCTGCGTAGACGCGTATAACCTCGACGGCGGGCAATCCTCCATGATGGTGTTTCAGGGGCAGGTCGTCGGCAGTCCATACAAAGGCGGCCGCGAGATCAGCGATATCATCTACTTTGGCGGCAACGATCCGGTCGCATAGCCCCGCGCGTTCGCGGCATCCGCGGCAATTTCAAAAGACTCCCCGCGGCGGCAACGCCGAACATCCGCTTTGCGCGGCGTTACCGCGCATGAATGAACAGCTTGAAGGAGCACGCCTGTATGAGACCGTTTCGCACCCTGTTTTCGCATCTATCGATCATTTTTTCCGGTGTGTTCATCACGCTGAGTATCCTCAACCAATTCAACCCCGGCATGGGGTTTTTGAGCAGCGGCATCAGTATGGTGTTTATCATCCTCTTCTGTCTCTGCGTGGTAACGCTCGCGGTTGCGACCATTCTGGACAACCGCCGCTATGCCAAACATATGCATCAGCGCGCGGAGGAAGCAGCGCGCTGGAAGAAGATCAGCAACAACAACCAGCGCCCGCCGCAGAAGTAAAACAACAAACTCAACAAAAAAAGCATCTTCCTGTGATGTTCCTCTATAAACGGACAAAAGTAAAAAGCCTACGGTATAATTGAACCGTAGGCTTTTTGTGTGAAAGGAGCAATCGTGAATAAGCATCCGGCAGCTTTTTGAGTTTCTGGGTTTACATCTCCATATTTGCGGTCGTTCTGGGGAATGGCAGCACGTCGCGGATGTTTTGCATGCCCGTGAGGTACATGATAATCCGCTCAAAGCCGAGCCCAAAGCCCGCGTGCTTCACGCCGCCGTATTTGCGAAGCTCGAGATACCAAGAGTATTGCCCAAGCTCCATGCCCAGCTCCGAGATGCGCTTTTCAAGCATATCCAGCCGCTCTTCGCGCTGGCTGCCGCCGATGATCTCGCCCACGCCGGGCACGAGCAGATCCGCCGCGGCGACGGTCTTGCCGTCGTCATTGAGGCGCATATAGAACGCCTTGAAGTCCTTGGGATAGTCCGTCACGAACACAGGGCACTTGAAGATCTGCTCCGTCAAATACCGCTCGTGCTCGGTTTGGAGTTCCTCCCCCCAGCCGACAGGATACTTGAACTCCGCGCCGCTTTCTAAAAGCAGCTCCACCGCCTTGGTATAGCTCAGGCGCACAAAGTCGTTTTTGAGCACGACGTCCAGCCGCTCCAAGAGACCCGGATCGACAAACTTGTTGAAGAAATCCATCTCCGCAGGGCAACGCTCCAGCACGGTCTTGAGGATGTATTTGATCATCGCCTCTGCGACGTCCATATCCCCCGCAAGATCGCAAAACGCCATCTCCGGCTCGATCATCCAAAACTCCGCCGCGTGACGCGCCGTAAAGCTGTATTCCGCGCGGAAGGTGGGGCCAAAGGTGTAGATGTCCCGGAACGCCATGGCAAACGCCTCGCCATAAAGCTGCCCGGAGACGGTGAGGTTTGCGGGCTTGCCGAAAAAGTCGCCCGAAAAATCGATGTTTCCGTCCTCATCCTTTGGCATATCGCGTAGCGGAAGGGTCGTGACCTGAAACATCTCGCCCGCGCCTTCGCAATCCGAGCCCGTGATCAACGGGGTATGCACATAGACAAACCCGTTCTGCTGGAAGAATTCATGGATCGCGGCTGCCACCACCGAGCGCACGCGGAACGTCGCCTGAAAGGTGTTCGTCCGCGGACGCAGGTGCTGAATCGTGCGCAGGTATTCCAGCGTATGCCGCTTTTTCTGCAGCGGGTAGTCGCTGGGACATGCGCCTTCAAGCACGATCTCGCTTGCGTGAATTTCAAACGGCTGCGGCGCATCCGGCGTCAGGACCAATTCGCCCTTGATCGCGATTGCGCAGCCCGTGGATAGCCCGTTGCCCAAATTTCGGTCATCGCGCTCAAAGACGACCTGTACGGGTGTAAAGCATGTTCCGTCTGTGAGTTCCACAAAGCCGAGCGTCTTGCCTTCGCGCACGGTACGAACCCAGCCGCAGACCTCGATTGCGCCGGCATACGTTTCCGGCGACTTTTGAATTTGAGACAGTTTGAGCGCCATAAAAAATTACCTCTCACTTTTGATATTTGGTTTCGGGTTAAGGGATAGTATACCACATTTTATCACGTAGAAAAGACCCGACGTACGCTTTTTTCGAGACAAATGCGCCCTTTTTCGCGCTCTTTTTGCGGCATTTTGATCAGAATTTGGTTGAATTGCAAACGATATTGAATTCCGCTTCCGCAAAACGCTGTATATGGTATACTTTTGAGAGTACCACAGGAGGGGAAATCCTATGTATTTTGGATATGGTTCGGGCGATGGCATCTATATCATCCTGCTGCTTGCGGTGATGGGCATCAGTTTCTATGCCCAAAGCAAGGTGCAACGCACGTTTCAACAATTTTCGCAGAGCTACGTTTCCTCCGGCATGCGCGCGGAGGAGATTGCGCAGCAGCTTTTAAACCGCGCCAACAGCACGGTGCAGATTCAGCCCGTGCAGGGTTCTCTGACCGATCACTTTGATCCCAGAAGCGGCGTCGTGGGTCTCAGCACACAGGTATACGGGCAGAGCAGCATCGCGGCCATCGCGGTCGCCGCGCATGAAATCGGCCACGTGATGCAGTATCAGGAGGGCTACGCACCCATTCGCCTGCGAAACGCGATCCTACCCGTCGCGTCCATCGGCTCCCAAGCCGCGCCATGGATCGTCATCCTCGGTCTCTTTATGGGTAGCTATAACCTCGCAATGATCGGCGTGGTGCTCTTTGGCGCGATGCTGGTGTTTCAGGTGGTCACGCTGCCGGTGGAGTTCAACGCCTCCTCCCGCGCGCTGCGAATGCTCGAGGAGGGCAACTACATCACCTATGAGGAGAGCGACGGCGCAAAGAAGGTATTGAACGCAGCCGCAATGACCTATGTCTGGGCGGCGGTTGCCTCGCTCATCAGCTTCCTGCGACTGCTTGCAATGGCGAATCGTTCGCGGAGAAATTAAGGGGAAGAATGCTTGGGGCTACGCCCAAAACTCCGTCGATAGACAAAATTGAGAAAGAACGAAGGTTAAGGCTTTCGTTCTTTTTCATAATTTTCGCGTCATCTTGCAAATTCCGACCGTAGAGTGATACTATTCCATTAATAAGATGAGGGGGTCTAAGATGAAAATCCTGTTTAAAAGCGCGCTGACGTTGACGTTCCTGACGATCGTTGCCGTCGTAGTATCCCTTCTTCTTTCTGCCATGAAAGAGCTCTATATCGAAAGCTGGTTCATTCTGGATCCATCCGTCGTCATCGGGTTGAGTTCGGGCTTATTGCTCACGACCATACTCGCGCTGGCGAATGTTCACCAGTTGCAGCGCGCACACGCAAAAGAGCGCTCCGCACTGCTCAAGCGCTTTCAAGTCGAGTCCGCAGCGTTCGTCACGTTTTCGCAAACGCTTTCTCAAAACGCGGAGGAATTTGAAATTCCCGGGCAACAGCACGCGGAATTGGAGCGCGCGCTCACGCGGCTGGACGAGCTTTCCGTCCAGCTCACGCGGAGCGAACGAATCTCGCCGCTGAAAAGCAGGACGATTCAAACCCTGCGCTTCATCGTCTCTCCGATTGCAAAAGCCGAACTGGCGTTCGAGCAGGCGTTTACGCCTTTCTCCGAATGCAGTTCCCTCGCGTATCATGCGCATGGCATATTGCCTTATCTGGGCGAAGAATCGCAGCGGCAGGCGACGCAGGCGGAGTTTGGACACAACCTACGGCGGCTCAGCGAGTTTTTGCAAACCGACAGTGTGTTAAGCTGCGCGCTTCGATCCTATCAGGCGAGGATCAACCGCCTCCTCGGTAACCCGCAGGAAACAATCACCGGACAATCAAACGCTGAATAAACAAATGCTTCTTTAAGCGAAGGTTTGGGCCTTCGCTTTTTTTATGCATCGTTCGGGTGTTGCCGAACGGCAGTTTTTACTATAAAATAGGACATAGCGTGCATAAGGAGGAACCAGTATGCGTGACGAACGGCTTGATCGGCTTGCCGATCTGCTCTTGAACTATTCCCTCAAGCTCAAAAAAGGCGAGCTATTTGAAATCAACGGCAGTATCCCTGCTAAGCCTCTTATCAAATCCCTGCTCAAGAGCGCCCACGCGCTCGGGGCCGTTCCGTTTGTGAAGCTTTCGGACGACGAGCTCAGCCGTCTCTTCTTCGGCTTCATCGACCCGAAGAATCCGGAAGCCTCCCGCCCCGCGATCGACGCGCAGCTGGAATGGGAGACGAAATATTGGGAGCACCTCGTTGCGCACGTGGACATCGGCGTGGACGAAAACGACGCGGAGCTCTCCGCCGTGGACAACACCGCGATGACGTATTATCGCAACATCCGCAGGCCGCTGCGCGATATGATCATCGATGAGCGTCGCTGGGTCTATCTGCACTGGCCAACCATGGCGGACGCGCAGAAGGCCGGCATGTGCTACGACGACTTCTTTGAGTTCTTCCTCTCCGCCGCGCTGGTGGATTATGAGCAGATGGGACGTGACATGCGCCCGCTCGTCGAGCTCATGGAAAAGACCGACAGAGTGCATATCACTGGCCCCGGAACCGACCTCAGCTTCTCGATCAAGGACATCCCCGTGATTCCCTGCAACGGTGAATTGAACATTCCCGACGGCGAGGTGTACACCGCCCCCGTACGCGAAAGCGCAAACGGAGTGGTGCAATACAACACCCCCGCCATGCGATATGGCAAGCGGTTTGACAACCCGCGCCTCGTCTTCAAAAACGGGCATATCGACGAAGCAAGCTGCGATGGCGACACCGCGGGCTTCAACGAAATGCTGGACGCGGACGAAGGCGCGCGTTATCTTGGCGAGTTTGCCATCGGGGTCAACAATGCGGTGACAAAGTCCATTGGTAACACGCTCTACGACGAAAAGATCGGCGGCTCGTTCCATCTCACGCCCGGTTGTGCCTATGCGGACGCGTTCAACGGTAATAAAAGCCAGCTCCACCTCGACATCGTCTGCATCCAAACGGCGGCATTCGGCGGCGGAGAAATCTGGTTTGACGGCAAGCTGATCCGCAAAAACGGCGTCTTTACCGTAGACGCACTGAAGGGGCTGAATCCGTAAACCCGCTTCAACCGCTTACCGGTCGAAACGCCGCGCGGGTCGGCGGAACAAGAAGGACGTGATTGCATGAAAGAGACTGTTCGCAGTTGGGTGTTTGACATCATAGCATTTGTCATCGGCAGCGCGCTTGTCGCCGCGGGGTTGGTGCTTTTCACCATCCCCAACGACATCGCGCCCGGTGGTGTGTCCGGTCTTGCGACCGCGCTGGCGTTTCTTTCGCCTGTTTCGGTCGGCGTTTGGACGCTGCTGCTCAATATCCCTCTGATCATCCTCGCATGGTGGAAGCTCGGCTTTCGCCCGCTAGCGAAAACCATCGTTACCACTCTCCTGCTCTCCGGATTTATCGAGCTGTTTTTACGCATTCTCCCGCCCTACAGCAACAACATCCTGCTGGCGTCTGTGCTCGGCGGCGTGCTCTGCGGTGTCGGTATGGGCGTGATCTTCGTGCGCGGCGCGACCACAGGCGGAACGGATCTCATCAGTCTGCTGCTCAACCGTGCGTTTCCGAATCTTTCCATGGGTTCGCTGCTCCTCATCGTGGATGCGACCGTGGTCGTGTTTGCCGTGTTCGTGTTTCGCAATATCGAAGTCGCGCTCTATTCCATTGTGACTATCTTTGTCACCACGCGCACAATCGACGCGATCATGCAGGGCGTGGATCACGCAAAGGTGATCTATATCGTGACCGAACGGAGCGACGATATCCTCGCGCTGCTGGCGGAGGAGCTCGGCCACGGCGTGACGGTGCTGCAAGGGCGCGGCGGCTACACGCGGCGGGACAAGCACATGCTGATCCTCGTCGTGCGCCGCAACTCCTTTTCGCAGACGCTCAAAACGGTCAAGCAGATCGACAAAGAGGCGTTTATCTTCGTTACCGACGCAACGGAGGTACACGGCGAAGGCTTTAAGCCGATGGAATAAAGGGGAACTCGATTCGGGCTTTGCCCAAACCCAAAGATCTAAATAAACAGAACCTCCGGGAAAAATCCGGAGGTTCTTTTATGAGAAAGACTTCTTCTAAAATGAGTCGAATCGCGAAGACTCTTTATGTGGGAAAGACTTATTTAAAAATGGGTCGAATCGCGATGACTCTTTGTGTGAGAAAGACTTATTCTAAAATGGGTCGAATCGCGAAGACTCTTTGTGTGAGAAATGTTTTCTTTGTATACCGGGTCAAGTCGCGGAGATTTTCTGTGTAGAAAAATTATTCCTCCACCTGCTGCTTCGCGAGCTCCGCCTGCCCGTCTTTGCTCGTATACATATGCTTGCGAAAGACGATGAAGCGATACACGCTGAATTCGGTGATGAGATTGATCACCATGGTGCCAACGAGCACGATGTATTCGTTCCAGCCGATTTGCGTGAGCGCCTGACCCCACCACGTGGAGAGCGGCGTAAAAACGAGATAATAGAGGAAGATCTGCGTCATCGCCAGCGGCACATTCTTCGCGGACTTGAACGTAAACTTTCGGTTGACCGTGAAGTTATACACCACGGACAGCGTCAGCGCGATCAGATAACTCGGCCAGTAGGTCCAATGGATGGTTTCATTGAGCAGCGCAAACGATGCCGCCTGAATGATTCCCGCCGAAGCAGAGAACAGCAGGTATTTAAACCCCTGCAGGAAATTCTGTTTTTTCGTGAATTTCACGTAGGTCTGCGCGCCGATCTCCGGCACCTGTGTTATTTGCTCTTCCGTTGTCTTGCCCTCCCTTTTCATATCATATCGTCGTCGCGCTCGGCACACATACCGTCGATGTCGCAGAGTTCGTCGCCTTCCTCCTGCCGAATCACTTCCTCGCTGTCCTGCGCCGCGTTGACCGCCTCCGAGAAGAAGCAGATCGCGTTTTTGCCGCTGCGCTTGACCTGATACAGCGCTTCATCCGCGGCTCTATAGAGCTTCTCAAACGTATCCCCGTCCCGATCAAACATCGCGATGCCTACGCTGATGGACACCGGTATCCCGATCTTGCGGCTTAACCCCGCCATCTCCTCGCGCAGCGCCTCCGCCTTGTCCAGCGCAACATGATCCTCCCCCGTATGCTTGATAAAGAGCATGTATTCGTCTCCGCCGATCCGGGACAGGTAATCTCCCGAACGGAAGAGTCTGCGGATACCATTTGCGAACGAAACCAGCAGCTGATCCCCTTTCGCATGGCCGAGCGTATCGTTGACCGCCTTGAAGTTGTCAAAATCCAGCATCAACAGCGCATGCCTGCCGCCCAATCCTTCCCCAACGAGAAAAGATTTGATGTTCCGCTCGATTGCGCCGCGGTTGAGCAGCCCCGTGAGTGGATCACTGTCCGCGCGGCGAACCAGGCGCTGCATGCTCTGCTTCTGTCGGTGGATGTCTGCAATCTTGCCGACGATCTGCACCGTTTGCCGATCCTGATCGAACACGGAAAAGATCTCCACCCGTTTCCAGCGCGCAATCCCGCGGAAGTTGACCATCCGCAGCTCCGCGTGCGCCTCCGCTTCTCCCTCGCTCAGTTGGTTGATCAGGCTGAGAAAATGAACACGATCCTCTTCAAAGAACAGGTTGGTACATTCATCGAGATTGTTCACGGTACAATCCGGCGGCGGGAAACCAAACATCGCCTCAAAGCTGTCGTTAAAGGATATCAAACCCGAATCCAACGTAATATGGAAAAACACCTCGTTGGAAAGCCGTGATATCAGCAGATAGCGCTGCGCACTTTGCCGCAGGAGGTCTTTGTCCGCTTCCAGTTTGCTGACCGTCTCACGTTCGTGTCGAAAGGATTGTGCCGCCATGGCGACTCCGGTGAGCAGAACGACGCAAAGCATCGCCATCTGATAGACGCTGACCTTATTTGCAATCACGTCCGCAACCTTGCTCGGTACGACGGAGAACACATACCAATCATATGCCGCAAGCCGTACGCAGACCGCATAATATGGCGTGCCTTGATTCCGGAACCGGAATGCAACATACTGATCTTTGGCGAGTTTTTCTTTCAGTTGATCGATGGTTATTCCGGTTGTCATCCCCTGGTCGTTGATTTCTTCTTTGATTGGACGATTGACCTTTGCGATGGAGTTTCCCTCTTCCACAAACAAAACCACACCAGTCCGATCGCAAACAAACGAGTTCGTCTTGCCTTCATAGGCGAGTGTTCTGAGCAGGTTCGAGAAGTTGTGATGATCCACCGTGGAAAACAACACGCCTTCCACGCCGGTCTGCGTCTCCACATGCGCCGAAACGAGCACATCTGCCAGCCCGTCGTCTTCATTTTGCGTGGCGATCGTAACCGCGGTTTCGCCGTGCATACTGCGTTGGAACCATTCCTTCGCGGCAACGTTCGTCCGTGTTTGGTCGCTATAGAGTAATTCGCCTGCCGGGTTTGCATAGCCGATTTCGCAATCCTTCGCTACCTCCGCAAGCTCGGTGCGTAGAGACTCCACCAGCGTGTTGGGGCCCGTGTCCGCGTCATAACCCGCAATCAGTTTCACGCGCGTGGAAAGCTGTTCAACATATCGTTCCAGTGCAATAGACTGCTGCCGTGCCGCGTCCTCCAGCGTCTGGAAGGTTCCTTTGCGGATTTCGCGTACGATTTGGCCTTGCAGCACAAAAAAAGCAAGCAGCATTACACCCGCGGCAGCGAGCGGAAAGCCAAAATATCGCACGAGATTTTTCAGAAAAGCGCGCTTGGGTTCGCGGTTATGCACGGTATCCCGCCCTTCTGTCGTTGGTTAGCGGCGCTTGAAACGTTCCGATGGGCAGATGTTGTGTTTGAGTGAATTATATCGGGTATTCCGTCATTTGTCACCTCTTATGTTGCGCGTACAGATACACCGTCAACCGAAGCATAAAACGAATATATTGTTTGGGCATACAGATATACAGTCGTACCGACGCGTGTACGAATATTTGATTGCACGCGCAGGAATTCAGTTTTTCAAAATCGCGTGCAAAAAAAAGACGGCGGCCATCTGCACGCGCAGTAGCCGTCGCCTCATTCCGTTGTACCAATCGCGTTGCGCGCTTAGATGCGCGCCACTCCGCTCTTTCTAGCCGCCTCGGCAACCGCGGCCGCAACCGCCTTACCGACGCGCGGATCGAACGCCTGGGGAATGATGTAGTCCGCGTTTCGCTCTTCGTCGGAGATCAGCCCTGCGAGCGCGTATGCCGCGGCGACCTTCATCTCGTCATTGATGTCGCGCGCGCGCACGTCAAACGTGCCGCGGAAGATGCCGGGGAATGCGAGAACGTTGTTGATCTGGTTGGGGAAGTCGCTTCTGCCGGTTGCGATGACGGCGGCGCCGCCCGCTTTGGCATCCTCCGGGAATATCTCCGGCGTGGGGTTCGCGCAGGCGAAGATGATCGAATCCTTCGCCATGCTCTTGACCATGTCGACATCCACCATCTTCGGCGCGGAAACGCCGATGAATACATCCGCGCCCTTCATCGCATCCGCGAGCGAGCCTTTGCGCTTTTCACGGTTGGTGATCTGCGCCATCTCCTCTTTGATCCAGTTCATCCCCTCTTTGCGACCTTCGTAGATGATGCCCGCGCGGTCGCAGAGCGTTACATCCGAAAAGCCATCCGAAAGCAGAAGCTTGGTGACGCTGATGGCAGCCGCGCCGGCGCCGTTGATGACGATCTTGACGCCTTCTTTCTTTTTGCCGACCACCTTGAGGGCGTTGATCAACCCTGCGAGGGTGACCACGGCGGTGCCGTGCTGGTCGTCATGGAAGATCGGGATATCGCACTTTTCCTTCAGCTTGCGCTCGATTTCAAAGCAGCGCGGAGCGGAGATATCCTCAAGATTGATTCCACCGAAACTGCCGCTGATGAGATAAACCACGTTGACGATGTCGTCCACTTCCTTGCTCTTGACGCAGAGCGGGAAGGCGTCCACATCCCCGAAGGACTTGAAGAGCACGCACTTGCCCTCCATGACCGGCATACCGGCTTCCGGACCGATATCGCCGAGGCCGAGAACCGCGGTTCCGTCCGTTACCACCGCGCAAAGGTTCCAGCGGCGTGTATATTCGTAGCTGAGGTTGACGTCTTTTTCGATCTCAAGGCACGGCTGCGCCACGCCCGGCGTATAGGCCAGAGAGAGGTCTTCGCGTGTGGCAACGGGTACCGTCGCTTTGACTTCGATCTTGCCCTTCCATTCTCCATGCAGACGAAGGGACTCTTTTGCGTAATCCATAGTGTTCTCCTTGTTCAGCTTTCGTTTTTCTATTTACTGTTCAAACGGGAATTGATAGGGCAAATTCTTCTTGTCGCGAATTGCAATAAACTCCTTCTGTACCGCTTCGCCGACGGGTACGCCCTTGTCCTTACGGACGAGCCAGACGTCGTGCTCCTTTTCGCCCGCGGTGTAGATGCGCGATTGTCCCGGCGCTTTTTCAGAGGCACGCAACTCGCGCAGGATATCCCCCGCAATCTTTTTGAAGGTCGCAAGCCCGCAGAATGCTTCCGGATCGATGACGATGAAGAAGTGTCCAAGGTGATACGGTTTCTTGTTGCCGTTTTCGTCGCGGTCGACGCACATTTTTAGGAAGCTGCCCGCCTGCAGCGCCGCGGAGAAGATTTCGACCACGGTTGCGTAGCCATAGCCCTTATATCCCGCGAGGTCTTCGCCGATGCCACCCAAGGGAGCCAGCGCCGCGCTGCCATCGGTGAGCCCCTTGAGGATCGCGGGGCTGTCCGTCATGGCGCTGCCGTCGCGACCGATGACCATGCCCGCGGGCGTGTCCTTGCCGCTTCTTGCGTAGTATTCAATCTTCCCGCGCTGGCTGATGCTCGTCGCGCAGTCGAGCGTAAAGGGGAAATCCTCGTCCGTCGGCAGACCGAAGGTCATCGGGTTGGTGCCGAGCATGTTTTCCACGCCGAAGGTCGGCGCGATGCTGGGGCGCGCGTTCGTGCCGGAGATGCCGATGAGTCCCTCTTTGACCGCCATGCTGGTCCAATAGCCTGCGATGCCATAGTGCGAGCTGTTGCGGATCGCCGCCATCGCCATGCCGTTCTTCTTCGCCTTTTCGATGATGGTATTCATCGCTTTGTAGCTTGCGACCATACCCATGCCGTCATGCGCGTCCACCACGAGCGTGGTCGGCGTCTCTTTGACGACTTCGTATTCGGTCACAGGATACAGGATGCCCTGATCGATGCGGTCGAGATAGATGGGTTTAAAGCGATTGCAGCCGTGGCTTTCGATGCCGCGTCGGTCACTCTCAAGGAGTACATCTGTGCAGATTTTCGCGTCCTCCAGCGGTACGCCATAGGCCACGAATGTGTCGATCATAAAGCCTTCGATCATGTCCCAAGGGATATACGGTCTGGTTTCTTCCATAGGTCATTTTCCTCCTGATCTTATTCCATGTAAGATGTGCTCTGCCGCCGTATGGCGGCGCGTAATGCCCGTTTTTATCATGATTTCCGTCTGCAGGACATGAAAAAAGGAGCATACGCAAAACAAATCGTGCGCCGCTCCGAACTCCAAATCTCAGTGGAACTTTTGTACATCGCTATCATATCGTGATTCCATCGTCCTGTCAAACCCGATTTTCCAATTCGAGCCGGACTCTCTGCGGTTTATCGCCTGCGAAATTCAATCCTGCATCTAAGCCAGATTCTCCGCGCCGGCTTCGCTTGAGCGGAAGCCGCTTTGCAACATAAAATTTCGTCAGCTCAGCCTTCAAAATATACGATCAGGTCCGGCTGTTCGGCGTCGAAGTATCGCGCCCAACTGCCGTCAAATGCATCCGGGCGAATCCGCTTGGTGTCCGTAACGCCCAGCGCGAAAAACGGAACCGTCGTACGTCCGAAGGAGTCGGTCAAAAACAGCACGCTCGAATCGTCGTGATTGAGATTGTTGTGAATGTACACCAGATCATGCGGGTTGTCCACATAGGTGAAATAGGCGACTTTGTTATAGTAGTCGTCGCGCTCCAGCATGGAGTAGTCAAAGAACATCTCAAAGCTGCCATGGAGCGTCTGCTCCTTCTCCGAAATCGCCTCAAGCTCTTCCTGCTGCTGCGCCGTCAGGGCATCTTCACGAACCGCGTGCAGCAGCGGAAAGTCGAATGAGGTTTCAAACTCCGGATACACCAACGTGAAATCCTCCGGTGCGGCGAGCGCGAGGGTCACCTGCCTGCCATAGGAACCGAGAAATTGATCCGGATAACGATCAAATGTGTAGTTCTTTGGATCGAACAGCGCCAGATCGATCTCATAGCCGAAGCACTCGTTGGCGGCGGACGCAATCGTCCCCGCGGCCCATAGTCCGGTCTCGGCGCGCCAGTGCTGATCGGTTCGATAAAACACATCGCTACGGAACGCGTCGGAATCCTCCTGCTTGTGTGCCGCCCATTCCTCCCGCAGATCCAAAATCGAGAGGCCGCCTTCGCGCAGGCGGGCGATGCGTTGGTTCGCGTTTTGGTTTGAAAAGTCGAGCTTCCCGCTTTCAGGATCCGATTCCCGTATTTTATAGGGATATTGCACAAACAGAAAATCGATCCCCCGCTCATCGGCAAGGTGTTTGATCGTGAGGATCGCATCCGCTCGTGCCGTCATGTCCTGCTTGCTCGCAAACGTCGTCAGGTATCCATCCCGCAGAAACACCACGCTGTTATAGCCGTTGCGCGGTGTCGTTTTCCAGCCGAGGAATTTGTTGTAAGCGGACGCTGCACTGACCCAGGTTCGGTAGGCCGCAATTCGATCGGTCGCCCAATTGGACACTCCTTTTTCAAAGTAGCGGACGGCATGCTCCAAGTGTATGATTTGCGCGGGAAGCGTCCCCTCCACCGCATCGGCTGCCGCCTCCGCGTTTACCGCTGGTGCCAAAGCGGCATCCTGCGCGGGATTCTCCTCCGAGGGGTTCGCTTGCGTTTCCGGCGAGCGATAAAATCGGGCGAGAACGTCCGCATCGCTCTTTTCCACGGGAACCGCGGTCTCGATTGTATCACTCTGTCTGTCGAACAGGATCGTGCGGGTGATGCTGCTTTGCACGCCGAGCACATCGACAATCACCTTCTGCGTAAAAAACCGCGCAAGAATGGATGCGCAGGCAACCGCGATGATTCCGAGAAATACGCCGATGAACACCCGATCCAGCCAGTTTTGTTTCATGTTCATGTCACCTATCGCAAAAAGTCGCGCTAAAAGTTAAAGTAGATGAACGGATTGTACGTATCCAGTATGCAGACCAGCGACGAGAGGATAAACACCGCAAGCGCCAGCACATAGGATAAGGATCTGCCGAGCGTCTCACCAATGTATCGCCGCAGCTTGAGAAACAGGTTTTTCGGCAGCGGTGTGCATCCGATCAGCGCGATGAAGAACACCACATAGCTACCGCTGAACTGGTTTAGGAAGACGATGTCGCTGACTCCGAATCCACCCTTTCCAAACAAGTATCCCAGATACAGACCCGCGTCGGAAAGAGACGCACTCCGAAACAGCACCCATGCCAGAAGAATGATCAGCAACGTCGGAATACGATAAGCCCATTTGAGTTTGCGTTCCATCCCAGTGAGCCGCTCCAGCAGCAGGAACACAAAGTAAACGAGCCCCCAAAGCACAAACGTTACATTTGCGCCGTGCCAAATCCCCGTCAGGAGCCAGACAAGAAAGAGGTTCCAGATCCAACGTGACTGTTTGACGTGGCTGCCGCCAAGGGGAATGTAAACATAGTCCCGAAACCAGGTGCTCAACGAAATATGCCAGCGACGCCAGAAGTTCGAGATCGAGCTGGCAATATACGGATAGTTGAAGTTTTCTTCAAAATGAAACCCGAAGAACCGCCCGAGACCGATCGCCATATCGGAGTATCCCGAAAAATCAAAATAGATCTGCAGCGCATAACACAGCACCCCGTACCATGCGGACAGTATGGATAACCCGCCGCCCGTCATGCCGAAGAGGTTGTCCGCGACAATCCCCATATAGTTCGCGAGCAGAACTTTTTTGCCGAGGCCGATGATGAAGCGCTGCAGACCATATGCAAAATCTTCCGTCGTGACGGAGCGGGACGCGATCTCCGCATCGACCGTGTTATAGCGCACGATCGGCCCCGCAATCAGCTGCGGAAACATCGTGATATACAACGCGAGATTGAACGGGTTTCGTTGCGGCGGTGTCGAGGCGCGGTAGACGTCGATCGTATAGGAGATGATCTGAAACGTGAAAAACGAGATCCCGATGGGCAGCGCCATGCCGCCGAAGGGAATCAACGTTCTGTTTGCCGCCGCATTGACGGCAGTCGCAATCGCAGTTAAATACTTGCATACGAACAGCACGCCGACATTATAGACCAGCGAAAGCACGAGAACGACCTTCTTGTGCCGGTGCATCGCAAGACCCGCAACCCAGTTGATCAAAATCGAAACCAGCAGCACAAACACAAAGACCGGCTCGCCCCAAGCATAGAACACGAGACTCGCCAGAAGGAGTATGCTATTTTTTGCGGTGATGGATTTGACAAACGGGAGATGATAGACAAGCAGTACGATCGGAAGGAACAGGAAGAGAAACACCGTAGAAGAAAAAACCATAGATGGATCCTCTTTTTCTTGTGCGTTACGCGGTCTGTGCGCGTTTCCCTGTATGTCGATGCGATATTAAAATTCTTTTGATTGGAATGTGGGATGATATCGCCCACATGCAGCCATTATAGTATCTTCCTCTTCCGTGCGTCAATGCATACGGAAACGCAGATTGTGGACGGAATGTCCACCTTTGCGCGCCGCACATTCAAACCGAAGCGCGTAGCCCAACTAATTGCGGCTTCGGAATTTCTCGCAGACGCTCCTTGCGCTTTTCGTGCGTTTCCCATATGCTTATATCAAATGAAAACGAAATGAGAGACCCGCTTTGGAACATGCTGCGCAACTGCTGCAAGAGCAGATTCAAATCAATCCCGTCATCGCCGCCGTCTGCAACGAGGAGGAGCTCTCGTTCGCGTTGGAGTCAGACTGCCGCGTGGTGTTCCTTTTGCTCGGCGATGTACTCAACATCGGCGCTCTCACGCGCCGCGTGCATGACAGCGGCAAGCTTTGCGTGATCCATCTCGACCTGATCGAAGGGTTTTCCAGCAAGGAGATCGCGGTCGACGCAATTCAAAAGGCGACCGGCGCAGAGGGGATCATCAGCACGCGCGGGGCGCTGATCAAGCGCGCAAAACAGCTAGGGCTTGCGGCGGTACAGCGCGGATTCATGCTCGATTCCCGTTCGCTCAACAGCTTTGAGCAGCAGATTTCGCAAAGCAAACCCGACTTTGTGGAGATTTTACCTGGACTGTTGCCGAAGGTGATCGCCTCGCTGAAGGAACGGGTTCATGTACCGATCATTGCGGGCGGCTTCATCCACGAAAAAGAGGACGTCATCGCGGCGTTGCAGGCGGGCGCGCTCGCCGTCTCCGCCTCGAGCCCAAAGATTTGGTCACTATAAGCCAAGGAAATAGATCGAAGAAACGCAAGCCATGCCCGCGATGAATCGCGGGGATGGCTCACATATCGACAAAACTTTTCTGGTGGCAGGGGGAATTCGCAATCCCCCCATTAGCAATTATATCAGTATCTTTTTTAAATTATTTCAAGATGGATCTTGCTGTCGCTGTTTCTTGCCGTTTCTTATATCCCCATCTCCGCCTTGACCGCCGCGAAAGCCGCGACCGCGAAGTCGAGGTCTTCTTTCGTGTGGGCGGCGGAGACCTGCGTACGGATGCGCGCCTTCCCCATCGGCACCACGGGATAGAAGAATCCCACGACATAGACGCCGTGCTCCAGCATCTTCTTTGCGAAGGTCTGCGCAGTCTGCGCGTCGTAGAGCATCACTGGCACGATCGGATGTTCGCTCTTGGGCACATCGAAGCCGAGCTTGCCCAACTGCTCCCGAAAATACCGCGTGTTCTCGTGGAGACGATCGCGCAGCGCGGTCGATTCTTCTAACAGATCCAGCACTTTGATGCTCGCGGCGCAAATCGCTGGAGCTACCGTATTGGAAAACAAGTAAGGGCGCGAACGCTGCCGCAAGAGGTCGATAATCCCCTGCTTGGCCGCCGTATAGCCGCCGCTGGCACCGCCAAGCGCCTTACCCAGCGTGCCGGTGATGATGTCCACCCGACCCATCACGCCGCAGTATTCGTGCGTGCCGCGTCCGTGTTCGCCCATAAATCCCACCGCGTGACTGTCGTCCACCATGACGAGCGCGCCGTATTCTTCCGCAAGATCACAGATGGCGGAGAGATTTGCGACAAATCCATCCATCGAAAACACGCCGTCGGTTGCGATGAGCTTGATCCGCGCGCCGCCTGCCGCCTCCAACTGCTCACGAAGGCTCACCATGTCGTTGTTTTTGTAGCGGTAGCGCACGGCTTTGCAGAGGCGCACGCCGTCGATGATGCTCGCGTGGTTGAGCTCATCCGAGATCACCGCGTCCGCGTCGGAAAGCAGCGTCTCAAACAATCCGCCGTTCGCGTCGAAGCAGGAGCTGTAAAGAATCGCATCCTCCATGCCTAAGAAACGCGCGATCCGTGATTCCAGTTCCTTATGGATCCCCTGCGTCCCGCAGATAAAGCGCACGGACGAAAGCCCGTAGCCCCACTGCTCATAGCTCGCCTTTGCCGCCTCGATCAGCGCGGGATGATTCGAAAGCCCCAGATAATTATTGGCGCACATGTTGAGCACGCCGCTGGTCTTCGTCGTGTCGATTCGCGCGCCCTGCGGCGTTGCAATCACGCGTTCTTCCTTATAGGTACCCGCGGCGCGGATTTCGTCCAGCGTTGCCTGATAGATTTCATAGGCCTTCTTCATGCGCGTTCCTCCGTCCAGTCCAGCACCACCTTGCCGCTTTGGCCACTGTTCATCACGGCAAACGCTTCCTCAAACTCAGTATAATGATAGCGGTGCGTCAGAATCGGCGATAGATCCAGCCCCGATTCCACCATCGCCATCATCTTATACCAGGTTTCATACATCTTTCTGCCGTAGACGCCCTGCAGCGTGAGCCCTTTGAAGATCACGTCGTTCCAGTCGATGACCGTACCCGGCCCCGCGATCCCAAGCAGCGCCACTTTTCCGCCGTTTCGCATGAGCTTCAACATTTGATTCAGCGCGGCGCCGTTGCCGCTCATCTCGCATCCGACGTCAAAGCCTTCGACGATATGCAGCTCCTTCATCGCGTCTTCGACCGTCTGCGTCTTGAGGTTGACGGTCGCGGATGCGCCCATCTTCTTCGCGAGATCGAGCCGGTAATCGTTCACGTCCGTGATCACGATTCTGCGCGCGCCATTTTGGCGGCAGATGCCGACCGCCATCATGCCGATGGGGCCAGCTCCCGTGATCAGCACGTCTTCGCCGGTGACGTCGAACATCGTCGCCGTATGACAGGCGTTGCCGTAAGCGTCGTAAAAGGAGACGATCTCCTCCGGCGTGGTGGAGGGCACGGCAATCACGTTTGTCTCCGGAATGCAGAGATATTCCGCAAACGCGCCGTCGCGGTTGACGCCGACGCCCTTGGTGAACTTGCACCAGTGCCCGTTGCCCGCGCGGCAGTTGCGGCAGTGTCCGCAGACGATGTGCCCTTCTCCTGTGACGATCTGGCCGACGTGATAATCGTCCACGCCGGGGCCCAGCGCCGCGATCTCGCCGACATATTCGTGGCCAACGGTCATCGGCGGCACGATAGTCTTTTGACTCCATGCATCCCAGTTGTAGATGTGTACGTCGGTACCGCAGATGGCGGTTTTGTGGATTTTGATCAATACCTCGCCGATGTTCGGCACAGGGGTTCTCACCTGCTTGAGCGTCAAGCCCTTGTCCGCTGTTTCCTTGACGAGCGCGCGCATATAGGCCGGAATCATCATGATTTCCTCCGTCATTCAAAATTAGATGGTTGGATGATAGTAGATTTCGCTCCTACTCAAACTCTAACTTTTTTATGCTCCGTTTTCAATCCGTCTGGAACAATATAAAATCCCGTGTCTAGCCGAAACGCACACCCGCCGAAGTCTCCTCCGGCGGGTGTTTCTAATTGTGTTTTGATTAAATTCCGCTTGTGGACGCAAGGGCGTCCAGCGCGACGGCAATCTGATCGTCGCCGAAGCAATACCCCAGCGTCGTATAGCCCGCGCGGAGTTTGGCTACTTCGTCCGCGATGGGTTTATTTCTCAGCACGCAATCCGCCATTAGATTCGCCAGCTGCTCAAATTCCGCAGGCCCGAAGCCAAAGCGCGTCATCTCCGAGACCCCGAGGCGAAGGGCGCCGCTCGCGGTGAAGCCCTCTTCCTCCGGCGTTGCCTGATAGTTGACGACGACGTTGTTTTCCTCGAGCCGTTCCGCGACCTCCGGCCCCGTGCCGTAGCCGGTCTTCACGATCACCTGGTGCGTCTCGGTGTAGCTGATCGCGGGATCGCCCGCGACGTCCAGCCCAGCAGCTTTCAGGCTCCGCGCAAAGGATTTCGCGTTGGCGATCACGTTCTTTTGATATGCGTCGCCAAACGCGTTCATCTCATATGCCGCCATGAGTAAGCCAACAACCGTGCCGAGATGGTGATTTGACACCGCGCCCGGGAACGCGCGCGTCTGGATCGTCTTCCAGAGGTCATATTTCAGCTCTTCCTCTTTGTAGTTGACCGCAATCACGCCGCGCTGCGGGCCAAAGAACGTCTTGTGCGTAGAGCCGGTGACGATCTCCGCGCCCTCTTCAAACGGCATCTGGAAATGCGGTCCGACGAGGCCAAGCACGTGCGCCATGTCGTACATGATCGTGGTCGGAATCTTCTGCTCATCCACAAACGCGCGAATCTCGCGCACGGGCTCCTTGTGCAGCACCATCGACTTGCCGAAGATGATGAACTCCGGACGATACCGCTCGATGACCTTCTTGGTCTCTTCCACGTCGATCTTGAAGAGATTCTCGCGCAGCACAGGGAAATTCACCACCGCGGCGCGCTCCGTTGCGGGATCGAATGCGACATAGTCATGGAGAGCGCCCATCGGCTGCGCGCTGAGGTGCCCGCCCTTGATGATGTGGTTGTTGAGGATGTATCCGAGCCGCTTCGGCGTGCGCTTGCGGTCAAGCCGGTTTTTGTAATCCATCAGCGCGGAAAACACGGTGACGTTGCTCATCTGACCAGAGATCACGCGCGCCTCCACCTCGGTGCAGCGGAAGTACTTGACGAGCTCGGCAACCAGCGCACGCTCGACTTCGTCGATGAACTTCGTACCCTGATAATAAAACACCTCATGGTCATAGAACGAGGCCGTGCGCTTGTGCTCGGCATAGCGGAAGCTCGGATCGCTGCCGGAAAGCAGCCGCACCGCACGGGAGGCGGTCATCTCGGAGGGGATCAGGTTGATGCACCGTTCCTGCCGCCATGCGTGGTTTTCACGCGCCTTCTTGAGCAGGTTCAGCGCGCTTGCGGGCAGATCACCGGCAGGCGCCGGCTTCGGCTCCTCTGGCGCGTCCACAACGATGGGCCGCGCATACGGCGGCGCGTCCCCGCGCAGATGCCACGCGGGCACCACGGCGCTGATCTTACTGCCGCGAATGTCCACCTCGACCACGTCGTCGGTCAACACGTCCGAATCCAGCAACGCGAGCCCAATCGAGCGCATTGCTTTCTGGTCGGTGAAGGTTTCGAGTAGGCTTCCCTGATTTTCGACCACGTAGCGCGGAATCATCGTGCCGCTCGTGACGTAGCCGATCTCTTTTCCATCTTGATAGACGGGGAATCCCGCGCGGAGCACGCCGCGACCGGTCAGTGCGATGGGGCGTACCCTGCGTGGTAGTTTACGCAGGTCGGAGAAATCGCGATTGAGGATGCGGCTGCTCGCGGCGAACTGCCGCTCCAGCGGCGCGCGCCCGATCATGCCCTTCTTCTCCTCGGCAAAGCTCACGGCAAAGCGCGCAAGCGAGATCGCAAAGATCGGAATCTCGTTTCCGTCCTTGTCGACGCCTAGCTCGTGCCCGTAGAGCGGAAGCCCCGCTTCCATGCGCAGGGTGTCCCGCGCGCCGAGGCCGATGGGTTTTGCGCCGCGCTTCACAAGCTCGTCCCAGAGGAACAGCCCGTCCTCGCGCAAGCAGAAGATTTCGTATCCCACGGGTTCACCCGTATAGCCCGTCTTTGCGATGTGCGTAGTCTTGCCGCAAAGCTGCACGGTGCCGAGGGCGTTTTTAACGGGTTCAGTCAGAAACGCGCTGTTTGCCATGTCGCTCAAAATCTGTTTGGACTTCGGTCCTTGCACGGAGAGCAGCGCGACGGCTTCGGATTTATTCTCCATCTGCGCGTCAACCGCCTTGATCTCGCGCGAAAGATGCGCCCAGTCCTTCTGGGCATTGGAGGCGTTGACCACGAGGATATACGCATCCTCGACAAAGCGATAGAGATATGCGTCGTCGATCGCGCCGCCGTTTTCGTTGGGGATAATCGCATACTGCGCCTGGTTGAGATCGAGCGCGGAGACGTTGCTGGTCAATACATGCTGCAAAAACGCTTTTGCATCGTTGCCCGTAATGCGAAACCTGCCCATATGGCTCACGTCGAAGAGTCCGCAACCGCTTCTGGTCGCAAGGTGCTCCGTCACGATACCGTCGGGATATTGAATCGGCATCTCCCAGCCGCCAAAATCGACCATCGTCGCGCCCGCTTCGACGTGACGGTCATAGAATAGTGTGCGTTTCAAGTCGCTCATACTACTTCCTCCGTAAATTCATAACGCAAGATGGGATTGCGCGCGGCTCCCACCTCGTCCGGCCGACCGATGGGCGTGGTCACAGGCGAGAGGTGCAATTTTTCCGGCTCGGTCTTTGCGCGTGCAAGGATCTTCTTTACCGCATCGACTGCCGCATCCAACGTCTCTTTGCCCTCCGTCTCGGTGGGTTCAAACATGAGCGCCTCGTGGACGATCAAGGGGAAATACATCGTCGGCGGATGCATGTCTGCGTCGATGAGTGTTTTTGCGACGTCCATGGCACTCACCCCCGTCTCCTTCTTCAGCCCTTCGAGAGAGACCACGAATTCATGCATGCAGAACCCGTCGTTTGCAACGGGAAGCACGTCTTTTAAGAGCACGCGCATATAGTTTGCGTTGAGCACTGCGTTTTCGCTGGCTTGCTTGAGCCCGTCGCCGCCGAGCATGGTGATATAGGTGAGCGCGCGAAGCACGACGAGGAAGTTGCCGTGGAAGGATTTCATTCTGCCGACGCTCATGGGCAGCGCCACATAGGAGAAGGTGCCGTCCGCGTTTCTCGTCGGCAGCTTGTCCGGCAAAAACGGCGCGAGGCACTCCTTGCAGCCGACCGCACCCGCGCCGGGACCGCCGCCGCCGTGCGGGGTGGAGAACGTCTTGTGCAGATTGAGGTGCACCACGTCAAACCCCATGTCGCCGGGACGCACCGCGCCCATGATGGCGTTCATGTTCGCGCCGTCATAATAGCAAAGTCCGCCCGCACCGTGAACGATGTCCGTAATGGCTTCAATGTTTTTATCGAAGATGCCGAGCGTGTTCGGGTTTGTGAGCATCAGTCCCGCTGTATCGGGGCCCACCGCCGCGCGTAGGGCGGCTAAGTCCACCGTCCCGTCCGGCGCGGAGGAGATATTGACCACGGTAAAGCCCGCCATGCTCGCGGTTGCGGGGTTCGTTCCGTGTGCGGAATCCGGCACGATAATCTTCTTGCGTGCGCAGTCGCCGCGCTGTTCATGATAGCGCTTGATCAGCAGAATCCCTAAAAATTCGCCGTGCGCGCCTGCCGCGGGCTGGAACGTCATCTCTTCCATGCCGACGAGCTGGCAGAGCAGCTCTTTCGTGCGCACGAGCATCTCGACGGCCCCCTGCGCGGTATACGCGGGCTGCAAGGGATGGATCTCGCGGAAGCCCTCCAGCGAGGCCGCCTGCTCGTTGACAGCAGGGTTGTATTTCATCGTGCAGGAACCCAGCGGATAGAACCCATCGTTCACGCCGTAGACCTGCGTTTCAAGTTCGGAATAATGCCGGCTCACGTCGGTTTCACTCAGCTCCGGCAGATGCAAGGGCGATTTGCGCAGCAGCGCGCCGTCCAGCTTGGCGGAAGGAACCGTAGTCTTTGGGATCATAACGCCGCGTCTGCCTGCAACGCTTCGTTCAAATGCGAGTTTCATGCGATCACCGCCTTTTTCAGCGTCTCGACCAGCTGATCGATCTGCGCCTTTGTGTTGCGCTCTGTGGCGCACCAGAGGATGCCGCCTTCGACGGGAAGCCCGCCGAGGATGCCCGCGTCTTCCAGCGCCATGAGTGCTTTTTCGGTGTTTGCGGGCGCTTGGGTCAGAAACTCATGGAAGAACGGCACTTCCGGATTGACCAACGCAAAGCCCTTGATTTTGCCGAGCTCGTCCGCGAGATCATGCGCGTTGTCATAGCACGCGCGCGCAACTTCACGCATCCCCTGCGGTCCCATTGCGGAGCAATAGGCGGCGGCGGTCAGCGCGCAGAGCGCCTGATTGGAGCAGATGTTGCTGCTGGCTTTCTCGCGGCGGATGTGCTGCTCGCGCGCCTGCAAGGTCAACACAAAGCAACGCCGCCCTTGCGCATCCGTGGTTTGCCCCACGATTCTGCCCGGCAGCTTGCGCAGCATATCCTTCTTGCATGCCATAAACCCAAGATATGGGCCGCCGAAGCTCAGCGGGATGCCGAGCGGTTGACCATCGCCGATTGCGACGTCCGCGCCCATCTCGTCGGGGCTAGCCAGCAGCGCCATGGCAGTGGGGTTCATGCTAACGACAAGCTTTGCGCCCACGGCGTGCACGAGCGCAGCAATTGCGGGTACATCCTCGATGACGCCGTAATAGTTCGGGGATTGCAAAATCAAGCTTGCAACACCCGCGTTCAGCGCGCCTTTCAGCGCGTCCAGATCGAGCCTGCCGCCCTTATTCGGTACGAGCGAAATTGCCGCATCGGCGCCAAAACCGTAAGTCTGCACCGTCTGGATGGATTCGGGGTTGAGTCCCGCGGCAAGCAGCGTCACGCTGCGGTTGCGTTCACGGCACATCGCGGCGGCTTCGGCGGCTGCGGTCGCTCCGTCATAGACGGAGGCGTTGCCCGCATCCATGCCCGCGAGTTCGCAAAGCATGGTCTGATATTCGAATATCGTCTGCAAGATTCCCTGGCTGATCTCCGGCTGATAGGGCGTATAAGCTGTCACGAATGCTTCTTTTGCGGCAACGCGGCTCACCACGGCGGGGATGTGGTGCCAATAGGCGCCCGCGCCGCGAAAGATCGCGTCGAACACGCGGTTCTTCTTCGCGAGAGATTTCATTTGCTCCAATGCTTCAAATTCCGAAACGCCGCCCGGCATCGCGGCTACGGCTTCGGCTGCCTGTTTGCGCAGCCCGGCGGGGATATCCACGTAAAGCTCCTCGATCTTTTGAACGCCGACGGCATCCATCATCTCGCGCCGCTGGGCGTCAGTAGACGGTAGAAAATTGCCCAAGGCAATCCCTCCTCAAAATTCATATTTGCTTTTTATTTCTTTCAGTCAAACAGCCTCCCGAAGGAGGCCATTTCGTGATTGTTTACGCGTTTGCGCAGAATTCCTCGTAGGTTGCCGCATCCATGAGCGCGGCGAACGCGGTTGCGCTGGCGACCTCGATCAGCCATGCGCCGTACGGATCCGCATTGATGCTTTCCGGTGCGCCGGAGAGGGTTTCGTTGACGGCGGTTACGGTGCCGGAGACGGGGCTTAACACCTCGGATACGGCCTTGACGCTCTCGATATCACCCATGGAAGATTCCGCGGTGACGGAATCGCCCACCTGCGGCAGGTCGATGAAGACGATATCGCCCAACGCATGCTGCGCAAAGTCACTCAGGCCTACGCGAAAGACGCCATTGCCGAGATCGAGCAGCCATTCGTGGGTGCCTGTGTACTTGCGGTCGTTTTGCAGTGTCATTGTTCTTTTCCTCCAAATAAAATTTCGATAGACTTTCGTGACCTTCTTTTGCCGCTTCATACGGCTTTTCCAAAAACCAAAACAAAAAAACAGGACGCGCGAACAAAGTCGCGCGCCCCGTATTTGAACCTGAAAGATTCTTTCGCAACCAGAATTAGACATGAATTGCGAAATTGCCTCGTCGGTGCCGGAGAAAATCTCCAGCTTTCCGAAGCTTCGTCGGGTATCGGTCCTTTTGCCTGAGAGTTTCTTGCGCAATCCCCTTCGGCTCTACAGATTCAAATCTTGAGTTGTAGTCTCTCCCGATACCGTCATCCGAATATTTAATTTTTACGTGGTAAGTGTATCGTATTGTGATTGGGTCTGTCAACGATAAAACTTTGCTCGTTTGGCTCTGATTTTTCACGATGCTTTATAGAAAATAAAATGTTCACTTCATATCCATATTTTCGAGTTTAATGGAAATCAATTATCCACGGCAATTTATGATACTTCCCCTCTCCTCCCTCGTTGTCAGCCATTTTTACTTGATAAGCAAGGGTGCGAATCTGAATTGCAGAATATATTATTATATAGATAATCGAAATTAATATCTTTACTTCACCAGAAATCATTTTCATTCGATCTGCCAAAAAAACTATTGGTGTAGAAGTAATAATAATAAAAAAAATGACCACTAAATTGCCCATTCTGGCAAACATGTGTTTCTTTTCGCTTGTCGCTCTTTTCATATGCTTTCGCAGTATCTCGGATATATCTGCAGCTGATCCACAAATCATATCTTGCATTAATAGCGACGAGATTGCTCTAGCACATGACAGGTAGCGAATAATCCAGCATCGATAATCTATAACCGCTCTAGCACATAGCCACCCTAAAATCAACATAGCCCCAACTAGACCATAAAAGATTATTTCCGAAAGTGGCCGCTCACCATTGACAAGACCAGCATATGCCGCAAATAAGGCAAGATATATTGTCATCATGCCATTTCGCATTTTCGCCTGTTCTCTCGCGTGTTCATTACATTCATTATAAATCGCAAGTAGAGTTGCCTCTCTGTTGGTGTTTTGATGCATATTTCTCCCTTCACTTAATTTGTGATGACCCCCGACTTGCGCCGAAGGTCTTGGTTGTTCGTTCGATTATTCCGAAACCTGTTTGTCTTTCTTTTTAAAGATCTCGCGCCGGAAGAGGATCACGTTCATGACCACGAAGAGAGCCGCCAGCGCGGCAAGCGTGATCCACGTGTTGGTCAGGTTGCTCGTCGCGGGGTTGGCGGTGAGTCCGATGGGCGCAAAGCCGAGCAGCAGCAGCATCGGGAAACCGAACACGATCGCCCAGAGTTGCTGATAGACGAGGTTCGAGGCCGCCGGGGTCTTAAACAGCGGGTCGATCTCGCGCAGGAGGATCACGCCCGTGCTCGCGGTGCCCGTGAGCATGCCGTAGAGCGAGAGGAACGACTCCGCACGATAGTCCGGATAGATGCGCTTGCTGATGAAGTCCAGCTGGAGGTAGGTCGCAACCGCGCCGACGATGCAGACCGTCAGCAGCGGAAGGATGAACTCACGGTGCGAGAACGCCGTAAGATCGATCGCCGCGATGGATGCTACCACCATCAGGTCGAACATCACGCCGGAGATGCGCGCGAGCATGAAGTTGTTGAGGTACTGCCTGCGCCCGCGGTTGGTCAACCCCTTGAGCACATTGCGCACGAGAATTGCCATCACGGTACCGATCAAGAAGTTGAATCCCCAGATGAGCGGTTTAACGGTGCTGGTAAAGAATCCACCGAGTGAATCCAGCCCCAGCGAGAGCAGATACATCACGCCATAAGCCGCCATATAGGTAAACACCACAAGGCCGATCTGCACCGTCAGCTTGTCCAATGACTCGGACAGCGGGATCTCGCCTTTTTCCGTGATGGCTTCCGCAGTGAGATCCTCCATCTCATCTGCATTTTCCAGATAGGACTTGATCAGCCCCTTCTTGCGCATCCTCTGCAGATAGACCACTCCGCCGAGGCCCGCCGAGACGAAGCCCATCGCGGCGACGGTGAGGCCGAAGCTGCCGCCGAAGTGGAACGGCGCATATGCCGTCGCGGTCTCATAAACGTGTCCCCAGTTATACGCCTGACCAGGCCCCTGGCCGTAACCCATCGGCAACAGCAAGCCGGAAGCCGGCCAGCTGCCGAGGAGGAAGAAGAAACCGATCGTGATCGCAAGTCCGAGAATGCCTTGCAAAAGATAGGAAGAAACCGTGGTTACGCCCGCGTCAAACACGGCAGCGTTACTCTTCTTGCTCTTCACGCGCTTGGTGGAACGCAGCGCCATCGCAACAAACCCCAGACCGAGGCCATGATACGTGAGCGTCTCCATCGTGACCTTGCTAAACAGAGAGGTGCCCGAAATTTTTTCGTATGCGATATTGGCGAGTAAAATCAAAAACCCGCCAAGAACCGAGCTCGGAATCAAAGATTGCCGAAGCGGCTTGATCAGCCGGCGCAGCATATTGGCCGTCAGCATACCCACCAGCAGTATGGTCAGCTCGACCATCAGCGACCAAACGCCAGCATCCCAGAAATTGTGTCCCGTTGTCATGAGTTTGGCTCCTTATCTATGTCTAAATTGTCGAAAGAAATCTATATTGGGACGCGAAATCCGCGCGGGCGGCAAACGCGTTTGACATCAATATACCACGCCGTCATGCGCTTGGCAAATCAAGGTTTGTTGACATAAGGTGAGCTACCTGTCGATTAACAGCCGCGTTTTCGTGCTCCCGCACGTTTGCTGTTGGAGCACGCCTCCGGTGCGGACGGCAACCGCCGCGCGCAAAAAATCGCATCACACGTGTGAACTTTTTGCGACGCGCAAGGTGCGTTTTTGCGTGCCACACAGCCACACGACTTGGTCGATTGCATAATCTTTCATCCTGTTTGCGAAAAACGGCGTTTTGCTTGTGGTTTATGCAGGATACACCATAAAATTCCAACATACTTTCGCGGCCGCCCCGCTTGTACCGGTGACGGGGCGCGCATGTGTGCCAAAGTCACGGAAAAGGGGCGGTTTTCCGGGTTGCAATGCGAGATTTCCTATGTTAATATTGTCTGATACTGGCGATTTATGCCAATTTCGAAATTTGATACACCGATATATTGTTGGAGGAGCACATGGCAACCTTTGAAAAACTCGAGAACAACCGCGTAAAACTGACGATTTCCGTTTCGCCTGAGGCGTTCGGCGCAGCCGTACAAAAAGCATACCAGAAAACCGCAAACCGTTACAACGTGCCCGGCTTCCGCAAAGGGAAAGCCCCGCGCAAGGTCATCGAAAGCATGTATGGCGAGAGCGCCTTCTATGAAGAAGCGTTCGATCTCGTCTGGGGCGATGCGTACGACGCGGCGCTTTTGGAGCACACGCTCACCGCGGTGGACAAGCCCTCGCTCGATATCACGACCATCGGCGCGGAAGGCGTCGTCTTCACCGCCGAAGTGCAGCTCAAGCCCGAAGTCACCCTCGGCGCATACAAGAAACTTGAAGTCCCGGAACCCGACTTTGCCGTTCGCGACGAAGAAGTCATAGCCGAGCTCGAAAAAGAGCGCGAGAAGAATGCGCGCTTTGTCGAAGTCGACCGCGCAGTGGAAAACGGTGATCGCGTGATCCTCGACTATTCCGGCAGCGTCAACGGCGAGAAGTTCGAAGGCGGCACGGCGGAAGACCAACTGCTTGTCATCGGCTCCGGTACGTTTATCCCCGGCTTTGAAGAACAACTCATCGGCCTCAAAGCAGGCGAGGAGAAAGACATCTCCGTCAAGTTCCCGGAGGAGTATTCCGCTCCGCTCGCCGGAAAAGACGCGGTGTTTGCCGTCAAGATCAAGGGCGTGCAGATCAAAGAGCTCCCCGCTCTGGACGACGAGTTTGCCAAGGACATTTCGGACTTTGACACCCTCGACGCGCTGAAGGCCGACAAGAAAGCCAAGATGGAAGAAAAAGCCGCGAAGAACCGCCAGACCGCGATTGAAAACATCGCACTCCAGAAAGCCGCGGACAATGCTATCGTTGACATTCCGGACGTGATGGTCGAGCGCCAGATCAACTACATGATGCGCGATATCTCCTATCAGCTGAGCAGAAGCGGTCTTTCGCTGGAAGATTATGTCAAGTATACCGGCACCGATATGAACGGCCTCAAGGAGAGCTATCGCGCCGAAGCGACGGCTCGCGTGAAGATGCAGCTCGTCATCGAAGCCATCGGCGAAAAAGAAGGCGTTTCCTGCAACGAGGACGACTTGAAAGCCATCATCGCGGAATATGCGGACGGCAGCGGCAAGAGCGCGGAAGAATTCGAGAAGACGCTCAAAGAGGACGACATGGAATACCTCAGCGACAACGTGGTTGCGCGAAAAGCTGTCAAGATCGTGACCGACAGCGCCGTGCTCGTCAAGGACGATGCCGAGAAGAAAACCGCCAAAAAGGCCGCAAAGAAAACAGACGACGCAGCCGAAGCGGAAAAACCCGCGAAAAAGACTGCGAAAAAGGCAGAGCCGAAGGAGTAATCTCCTTCCGGCATGCCGGATATCTTCCAATTTTCCCCGCAGAAGGAGGGAACGAACATGAACCTAATTCCAATGGTCATCGAGCAGACGAGCCACGGCGAACGCAGCTATGACATCTACAGCCGCCTGCTGAAAGACCGCATCATCTTTATCGGAGGCCCGATCGACGACGACATCGCAAACAGCGTCGTAGCGCAGTTGCTCTTCCTGGAGGGCGACGACCCCGATAAGGACATCAACCTCTACATCAACTCGCCCGGCGGCTCCGTCAGCGCGGGGCTTGCCATCTACGATACGATGCAGTACATTAAGTGCGAAGTATCCACCATCTGTATCGGCCTTGCCGCATCGATGGGCGCGTTCCTGCTTGCGGCGGGTGCCCCGGGCAAGAGAAAAGCGCTGCCCAATGCCGAGATCATGATCCACCAGGTCAGCGGCGGCGCGCACGGGCAGGCCACGGACATCAACATCCAGGCCGAACAGATTCTCAAACTCAAGAAGCGGCTCAACGAAATCCTCGCGCAGCGCACCGGCCAGAGCGTCGCACGCGTCACGCAGGATACGGAGCGGGACAATTACATGAGCGCCGAGGAGGCGCGCGCGTACGGACTGATCGACGAGGTCTTTCCCCCGCGCAGATAACCCGGAAAGGGGTAGTTTATGACAAAAGTTGAAGATTCGTCCGTCGTGCGCTGTTCTTTTTGCGGAAAAGCACAGGAGGACGTTCACCGTATTATCGCGGGTCCCGGTGTAAACATTTGTAACGAGTGCGTCGAGCTCTGCCGCGAAATCATCGAGGAGGATGTGGAGGCCGAACCAATCGACCTGACGAACATCCCCAAACCGCAGGAGATTGTCTCTTCGCTCAACCAGTATGTCATCGGGCAGGATATGGCAAAGCGCGCGCTGGCGGTCGCGGTCTATAACCACTACAAGCGGATCCACACCCCAGCGAAGAAGGACGATGAGGTTGAACTGCAAAAGAGCAACATCATCATGCTAGGGCCAACGGGCAGCGGAAAAACGATGCTCGCCCAGACGCTTGCGCGCATCCTGAACGTGCCGTTTGCCGTTGCGGACGCAACCAGCCTCACCGAGGCGGGCTATGTCGGCGAGGATGTGGAAAACATCCTGCTCAAGCTCATCCAGGCTGCGGACTACGACGTAGAGAAGGCCAGTAAAGGCATCATCTACATCGACGAGATCGACAAGATCGCCAGAAAAGGCGAGAATGTTTCTATCACGCGCGATGTCTCCGGCGAAGGCGTGCAGCAGGCGCTCTTAAAGATTCTCGAAGGCACGGTCGCCTCCGTTCCGCCGCAGGGCGGACGCAAGCACCCGCATCAGGAATTCATCCAGATCGACACGACGAACATTCTCTTTGTCTGTGGCGGCGCGTTCTCCGGCATCGATAAGATCATCGAAAAGCGCATCGGTCACAAGATTCTGGGATTCGGCGCGGAGATCACCAGTAACGTGCAAAAGGACATCGGCGAGACGCTCAAGAGCATCCTGCCGGAAGACCTCTTGAAGTTCGGTTTGATTCCGGAGTTTGTCGGGCGTATGCCGATCATCGTCACGCTCGAAAACCTCGACGAAAATGCGCTCATGCGCATCCTCACCGAGCCGAAAAACGCACTCATGAAGCAGTATCAGCGCTTGTTCGAGATGGACGGCGTGGAGCTGAGCTTTGATGAAGAAGCACTGCGTGCCGTCGCGAAGAAAGCCATTGAGCGCAAGACCGGCGCGCGCGGACTTCGTGCGATCCTCGAAGACGTGATGCTGGATATCATGTTCGATATTCCCTCGCGCGACGATGTCGGCTTCTGCCGGATCACGAAGGACGTCATCGACAAGGTCTGCCCGCCGCTGCTCGTTGAAAGCACGGCCGAGAAGAAGGCCGCGAAGAAACCCAAACAGTCGGCATAACAAGCATAACGCAACAGCGCGGAACCATCCGGTTCCGCGCTGTTTTTTTGCCGTAAAGCGTCTTTCTGACGCAGTTCCTGCCTGTGGGAATGCTTATTCCGCCAAATTACCACAAATGGTATTTCGCTAGAATCGCTTTAGGTCACAGTTCGCAATTCACCACGCGTGGTAGCATGCGCCGCAGGCGCAAACTCTCCCTACAGTTTCCCCTGCGCGGTGACGGTGGTAAACGTACGCAGCGTGTGCTGCATGCGCTCCTGTTTGAGCAGCGGCAGGACATTGCGGACGATCTCCACGCGGGTGATTCCGGTGAGTTCCATGAGCATTTCGGAAGCAGCGCGTATACTCGGGCTCTCATCAAAGACGATTTTGAGCGTATCATCCTTCGCGAGCGTGATGCGCATCAGCCGCGTAAACGGCGTCTCGATAAAATGCGAAACGATATGCAGGGAGAGTTCGCCCGTCTCCGAGATCTCCGTCTGGACGGAGAAGCGCGCCTCAAACACATCCCCGCGTTGCGAGATTGTCGCCGCGGTATAGCCGCCTTCGCAGAGCGTGAAGCGATGCGTGTATTCCCCTTCCACCATCGCCAGAGCCAATTCTCCGCTCTCTATGTGGGAAAAGACGATCTTTTGCAGTCCGGTCGTAAAGTTGTTATGCACGCTTTGCAGGATAAACGGAATCAGCCCGCCGATGCTCGCGTCGAACGAATAGACGCGCCCGGTGAGCCGTGCGGTCAGTTCTTCCAGCGGAACGCTGTGCCGCTCCGGCATGAAAAACGGGGAGCAGGTACGCATGCTCAGCGCATGGAGCTTTGCCTCCAGCGCGTCCGCCGCGCGCGGATCACGCGGGAGCGATTTTTCGCATATCCCTTCAAACGCGCTGTTGACATAGTCGAGCACGCCGCCATGCGCAAAAAGACGCGATGTGCCGGAAAACAGCACCACGATGACGCCGAGATCCGGCAGGGCGAGCATATACTGCCCAAACGCGCCGTTGAAAAGGAAAGCGCCTTCTCGCGCGGTCATCCAGATCTGGTGACCGTAGCCATAGGTGATCTCGCCGTGCGGGGTGTCGATCTGAGATTTTGTCGCTTCCTCGATCCACGCCGCGCTGAGCAGGCGTTTTTCGCCAAATAGTGTCTTCCAAACACCCTTGTTCAGGTACAATTGTCCAATCTTTGCGACGCTCTCCGGCGTCAGCGAAAGTCCCCAACCGCCTTTCTCTGTGCCGTTGGGGCAGGTTTCCCAATAATGCGAATCGATGCCGAGCGGTTCATACAGGCGCGGTGTGAGGTAGTCCGTCAGCGTTTCGCCGCTCTTGCGGCGGACGATCGCGGCGAGCATATAGGTGTTCATCGAGTTATAGTCAAACGCGCTGCCCGGCTCAAACTTCACTGGGGCATGGAGGAAGTCCCGCTCCCAATCCGTGCCCATCGCCGAGCCCGCCTCATTGAAGTACGTTCCCGTGCTCATGGCGAGCAGCATCCGCACGGTCATCTTCTGCGCGGGGTGCGATTGGCTCTCCGGCGCTTTGTCGAAGAAGATATCGCAAATCCGCTCGTCGAGACTGAGTAAGCCCTCATCACGCAGCATGCCGATGGCTGTCGCGGTGACGCTCTTGCTGAGCGAATAGAGCTGATGCGGCAGCCTGCTGTCATAGGGCGACCAGTTCGCCTCCGCAATGACCTTGCCGTTGCGCAGGATCATGATCTCATGCGCCTTTGCCGCCTCGTCCGCATGGACTGCATCCAGCAGAGCATTGATCGCGAGCGAGGAAACTCCCTCGCGCTCCGGCGTACTGCGCGGGAGTGGCTTCCGCTCCGGCTTTGGCAAGAACGCGGGCTTTTGCGGCTGGTGCGCATAGGGATACAGATGCTGCGTATCCTGCGTTAAAAACTTCCAGATCATGTCCATCGCACGCTTTTGCAGCGTGAGATCGACCCGATCCATCTCTTTACGGAACAAGCCGCGCTTCCTGCGCAGCTGCGCGCGGTCCATTCCGGCGAGCGCTTCATATCGCGCGTTGACCCGTGCGATCGCAGCATCCCAAGGTACGGGCGCCATGGCGCGCGCCTGCGCCCGCATCCGCGCCTGCAACTTCGGGTCGGACAGATACGTTTCGATCGCCTCCGTCATGCTCTCCGCCGTGTCCCCGCAGGTGAGTCCGTTGACGCCGTCCGTAATCAGTTCCCCGGGCAGGCTGCCCGCGATGACCAGCGAAGGCGTGCCCTGCACAGCGGCCTCGCGCACGACGAGCCCCGCGTTGATGCGCTGCAAGGGAAAGAGGCACAATGCACTTTCCGCATAGAGTCCGCTGAGAAGCGATTCATCCGTAATCTGCCCCAGAAACCGGATCACACCCATGAGGCCGAGCTCGCGCGCCAACGTGCGCGCATGCTTCTCTTCCGGCCCGCTGCCGGCGATCAAGAGCTGAAACGCGCGTCCCTGGCGATGCAAAAGCGCCGCCGCCTCAAACACGCGCGAAAGATTCTTTTGTAAATCCAGACTGCCGGCAAGCAAAAGCGCGGGCGTGTCGTTCAGATGAAACGCCTCGCGCGCGCGCTGCCGCGTCTCGCGATCCGCCTCCTCCAACTCCGTGCCGTTGTCAAAGACTTCGATGTTGCCCTCGAAGCCGCGCTCATAGAGAAAGGAGCGCGATTCCTCGTTGACGACCCAAATCTCATCGCACCGGCTGAAAAAATCAAACGCGAAATATTTGGAGAGCTGATTTTGCCGCTCGTCCTCGGCGCTGGGCAGATACTCGCGGATATACTTCGTATGAAATGTGCCGACCAGCGGCACATGGCATTTGTCCGCGATCCGCACGGCTTCCATACCGGAGGAGCCGGGACTATGCGCATGCACGATATCAAAGCTATGCGCACTGACCCGCGCGAGATAGTGCATATCCAGCGCGGCAGCGGTTCCCTTCATCTGCGTCGTTCCTAGGTTCAGCGCGATATAGTCCAGAATTTCATAGTTCAACCTACCGCGAAAGCCCTGCGTAACAAGCGGAGTGATCACATACACTTCGTGCCCGCGCGCGGAAAGTTCGCGCGCGTATGCGCTTACCACGCGACTCACGCCGTCGGCAACCGGATAAAACAGATCGGAACATTGTGCAATCTTCAGCATAGAGTTATTACCTCCGTACCCATTCTATCACGCCGTTTTCCAACCCGCCAGAGCAGCCTTTTTCCGGCATGCGATTCTTTACTGATTCTTTACGCTCACCTGCCTATCCTGTATACTAGAACGAAACGAATTGACACGAGGGGGACAGTTATCGATGGACGCAAACACACAGGTGCAGCAGGCACTGCCAGATTTTATGACGCCGAGTAAATCGTTTCGGATCTGGAGGCTGATTCTCGCGATCCTCACAAGCCTCATGATCCTTGGCGCTGGATATGAGTACACAAAACCGCAAAAGGCACCCGAACGCATGAGCATAGAGCTTCCTTCCGGCACCTATAGCTATCTGGATGTTACCATGGTCTCCAGCTGGTTGCTTGAGGTCACGGGAGACGATAACTATACGATCTATGAGGCGATGGATCCCGACGGAAACTGGTTTCTGGTCTCGCTCGATCAGGCAGCGTTTGAAAAGCTTGCTGTGCAGGCTACGGCATATGAAACGTATTATACCCAGAATCCGGAGAATTTTACCCTGCCCGCGCCGATTCGGTTGACCGGCATGACAACATTTCTTTCGCCCGAGGATTCACAGCGGATCGCTACCGTGTTCGACAACGCGACCTCCACAGATGTCCGCGCCTATTATGGCTCCTACTATCTCGATGAAGGCACAAGTGATCTGTACGAAGTCGCGATGCTCTATCTCATCGGCGGTGTCTTTTTGGGCGCGTTCTTGCTGGTGCTGGTGCTCCAGAGCAGTACCCAACGCAAGAATTATCAGAAGAGCGAACAGCGACTCTACGCGCTTGGCCTGCTGGATGCCGCGGAAGCGGAATTCTCCGCGCCGCAGACCACCCGTTTTCCGAAATCCAAGCTGGTTCTGACCCAACGCTTTGTCTTTAGCGGCAGCAGCGGCTATATCCTCCCTTATGAAGAGATCGGCTGGGTCTATCAACGGACGCAGCGCAGCTATGGCATACCGATTTCCAAGCAGATTATCGCGGGCTTGGTCGAAGGAAAAACGGTCATACTCGCGAGCCGCGGGGTCAACGATCAGGTGCTGACCGACACGGCACGGGCGATCTATATCGCAAACCCGAACTGCCTCATCGGCTATTCGTATGACAACATCAAGCTCAATCAACAACGGGTGAAGGAGTACAAACAGGCGCACCCGAAATAAACCAATTCATCGATTCCATATGGGAGACGGCATGCAGACCGTCTCCTTTTTTTGACACAAATTGCATGCAAGTTCACGTTGTGTTAACACCAGTTCCATGGATTCGTGTTGATTTATCATCAAGATTCGTTTATATTGAGAAGAGTTGTGAGACGACCACAGATCGAAACACCCCCTTTGTCTTGTGGCGAACAAAATCCCGTCCACACAACAAATCCATCATCAATACGGAGGTCGACTCCCTTGGAACACAAAAAAATGGATCGCCGCGTGCGCAAAACCAGGATGCAACTTCGCGCAGGGCTCACGCAGCTTATGCATGAGAAACCGATCAAGGACATCACGGTGCGCGAGCTCGCGCAGCTTGTGGACATCAACCGATGCACTTTTTATCTGCACTATCGCGACATCTACGACATGGTCGAGCAGGTGGAGCAAGAGGTGTTCGACGAGTTTGAAGCGCTTGTTCGCGCGCACCCTCCCGAGGAACTGCAAAACAAACCGCACGCGCTTTTGCTCGATTTATTCACGTTCTTCTCCGCCAATGCAGATATCAGCTCCGCGTTTCTTGGCGGAAACGGAGACATGGCGTTCTTCAGCAGGCTCATCGATATGATCCGTGTGCGCGTGCTGGAATTCTGGCAGCAGGAGCAGAAGAAAGATCCCGAGCAATATGATTACTATTTCTCCTTCCTCGCTTCCGGTTTCATCGGCATCATCCGCGAATGGTTCGCGCGCGAGATGAAGGAAAGCCCTGCGCAGATGGCCGACATGGCGGAGCAGCTCGTGCTCCACGGCATGGGACGCTGAAGTCACGCGCAGTTTTTGTTGCGTTCATCCGCATCCTCTATCATCCTATATAATAAACCGCAGAAAGAACAGATAGGTACATGAAAGAACATACCCCGTCCAAAAAACCGCTTTACTACTACGCCGTTATCGCGATGATCGCGGTGCTGCTGCTCAACGCCTTCGTGTTTCCGGGTCTATTGCAAAACGAGGTCAAGGAAGTGGGCTACAATGAGTTTCTCTCTATGGTCGACTCCGGCAAGGTAGCCGAAGTCTCCCGTGATGAAGCGGCGCAGACCATCACCTTCACGAGCGTGGAGAACGACAAGACGCTCTACTATAAAACCGGCATCTGGCCGGATGATACCCTTGTCAGCCGTCTTGACAAGACAGGTGTAAAATTTACGGCGAGCATCCCCACGCAAGCAAACCCGCTGATGAGCTTTCTGATCAGCTGGATGCTCCCGATCCTGATCTTTATCGGTCTCGGGCAGTTTCTCATGAAGCGGATGCAAAACGGGATGCCCGGCGGAATCGGCAACGCGCTCTCCTTCGGCAAAGCAAACGCGAAGATCTATGTCGAAGCGCAGACGGGCAAGACCTTTGGCGATGTCGCGGGGCAGGACGAAGCCAAAGAAGCGCTGCTTGAGATCGTAGACTTTCTCCATAATCCCGAGCGCTACGCCGAGATCGGCGCGAAGCTGCCCAAGGGCGCGCTGCTTGTCGGCCCGCCAGGTACGGGTAAGACGCTGATGGCAAAAGCCGTTGCGGGCGAAGCCAACGTTCCGTTTTTCAGCATCTCCGGCTCCGCGTTTGTCGAGATGTTCGTCGGCATGGGCGCGGCGAAGGTGCGCGACCTCTTCTCCCAAGCCGAGCAGAAAGCGCCCTGTATCGTGTTTATCGACGAGATTGACACCATCGGCAAAAAACGCGACAACGCCCTCGGCGGCAACGACGAGCGGGAGCAAACGCTGAATCAATTGCTCACCGAGATGGACGGGTTTGACGCGCGCAAAGGCGTCGTCATCCTCGCCGCGACCAACCGCCCGGATTCCCTCGACGCCGCTCTACTGCGCCCCGGTCGCTTTGACCGCAGAATCCACGTGGAATTACCGGATCTCAAGGGACGCACGGATATCCTCAAGGTGCATGCACGCGGCGTGAAAATTTCCGAATCGGTCGACTTTGAAGCCATCGCCCGCGCAACCAGCGGTGCCTCCGGCGCAGACCTTGCCAACATCATCAACGAAGCGGCGCTCCGTGCCGTACGGATGAAGCGCGAGATCGTGGAGCAGGAAGATCTGGAGGAGAGCGTAGAGGTCGTCATCGCGGGCTATGCGCGCAAAAACGCCGTCATCTCGCCGAAAGAGAAGCGCATTGTGGCGTATCACGAGATCGGCCACGCACTGGTCGCGGCCAAGCAGACGGAGAGCGCACCCGTGCATAAAATCACCATCGTACCCCGCACAAGCGGCGCGCTGGGCTACACCATGCAGGTGGACGAAAGCGAACACTACCTGATGACCAAAGAAGAGGCGGAAAACAAGATCGCCACCCTTACCGGCGGCAGAGCCGCGGAAGAGACCGTCTTTGGCACGATTACCACAGGCGCCAGCAACGACATCGAGCAGGCGACGCGCATGGCACGCGCGATGGTCGTGCGTTTCGGCATGAGCGATGCCTTCGGCATGGTCGCGCTGGAGTGCCAGAACAACCCGTACCTCAGTCAGGAAGGCGCCATGACCTGCTCTTCGGACACGGCGGCGCGCGTGGACGCGGAAGTCATCGCCATCGTCGAGCGTGCGCATCAGCGTGCGCGGCAGATCCTGCGGGAGAACGAAGGCGCACTGCATACGCTCGCAGAGCATCTTCTGGAGCGCGAGACGATCACCGGCGAAGAGTTCATGCGGCTACTGAAGGAGGTTTCTTCAGAACCCCCCGCACTGATCACCGCATAAGCATTCGATTTGACCGACGGGGGTTCGCCCCCGTCTTTGACCGCCAAAAAACTTGTCTTTTGACGGGATAACCGCTCTTTGCCTCTCGTCCTTCGGACTCACGGGCGGCAAAGAGCACAGAGAAACCACCCCTGCGGGGCGATCCGTTGTGCCGGTTGAACCGGCGCAGCCGGAACGAATGGGTTAAGGGCTTCGGCCCTTAACAATCCCAGAGCTTTTTTGACACGCTCCGACGGGGGGTTCGCCCCCGTCATTTTTTGTTTTGTCGCACATAAAAATGTGAAAATATTGTAGAAGCGCGTCCGCGTGCTTGAAAACAGCCCGATGGCGTAGTATGCTAGATTAGCACTCGGTGTAATTGAGTGCTAATAGAAATTTTTCATTTCATGATGGAGGCGCACGTTTCATGGCAAAGAAACAATTCAAGGCGGAATCGCGGCGTATTCTCGACCTGATGATCGACAGCATCTACACCCACAAAGAGATCTTCCTGCGCGAGCTGATCAGCAACGCCAGCGACGCGATCGATAAGCTCTACTTCCTCTCGCTGACGGACGACAAGGTCGGAAAAAACCGTGAGGATTTCGAAATCCGTATCACTGCGGACAAAGACAAGCGCATGTTGACCATCACGGACAACGGCGTCGGCATGACGAAGGATGAGTTAGACGAGAACCTCGGTACCATCGCAAAAAGCGGCACGCTTGCCTTCAAAAAGGAACACGATGTCGGTGACTCGGTGGACATCATCGGTCAGTTCGGCGTTGGCTTTTATTCCAGCTTCATGGTGGCGGACGATGTGCAGGTGCTTTCCCGCGCCTACGGCAGCGACGAAGCGTGGCTCTGGGAGAGCGAAGGACGCGAGGGCTATACCCTGACCAAGGCGGAAAAACCGGAGTGCGGAACCGTCATCACCCTCAAGATCAAGGCAAATACCGACGACGAGCAGTATGACCGGTTTCTCGAGTTCTACACCGTCTCGCAGCTGGTCAAGCAATATTCCGACTATATCCGCTATCCGATTCGGATGGAGCACACGCACACCCGCCCGAAGAACGGTGACCCGAAGGATACGGAGAGCGTCACAGAGGACGAGACCCTCAACAGCCAGATCCCGCTCTGGAAAAAGCCCAAGAGCGAGCTCACCGAAACCGACTATCACGCGTTTTACAAAAGCAAGTTCCACGACTACGAGGATCCGCTGTTGACCATCCATTTCAGCGGCGAAGGCGTGGTCAGCTATGATGCGCTGCTGTATATCCCGAAAAACCCGCCGTACGACTTCTACGCAAAGGAATACCAGCGCGGCTTACAGCTCTATTCCAGCGGCGTAATGATCATGGAAAAGTGCGCGGATCTGCTGCCGGACTATTTCGGCTTCGTCAGCGGGCTTGTGGACTCCAGTGATCTTTCGCTGAATATCTCCCGCGAGCTGCTGCAGCACGATCGCCAGCTCAAGACCATTGCCGTCACGCTCAAAAAGCGGATCAAGACGGAGCTGAAAAAGCTCATGGACAACGAACGAGAAAAATACGAGTCGTTCTACAAGAGCTTTAAGCTGCCGATCAAGTACGGCCTCTACAGCGACTATGGCATGAACAAGGACTTCCTTTCCGACCTCGTACTCTTCCACAGCGCAGCGGAAAATAAGCTTGTCTCGCTCAAAGAGTACGTCGACGCGATGAAGGAAGACCAGAAAAACATCTATTATGTCTGCGCAGAGACTGTGGAACGCGCCATGAAGCTGCCGCAGACCGAACGCGTCCGCGACCAGGGATATGATATCCTCTGCATGACGGACGATGTGGATGAATTCGCCGTGCGCATGCTCGGCACCTATCTGGAAAAGACGTTCAAGTCCGTTTCCGATGCCGATCTCAACCTCGTTTCGGACGAGGAAAAGCGGGCGCAGGAACGCGCGCAAGAAGAGAACAAGGATATTCTGGAGGCGCTCAAGACCGCGCTGAGCGGCAAGGTCAAAGATGTCCGCCTGAGCGACCGGCTCAAGAGCTCTCCCGTCTGCCTGACCAGCGACGGCCCGCTCTCCATCGAGATGGAGAAAGTGCTTTCGAGCATGCCGGTCTCCGATGGTTCCGTGAAAGCGGAGCGCGTCCTGGAAATCAACCCCGCGCATCCCGTATTTTCCGTGCTCGCAACACTCGGCGCCGACGACGCTCGCGTGGCAAAATACGCAAACCTGCTCTATGATCAGGCGCTGCTCATCGAAGGACTGCCGATCGAAGATCCGGTCTCGTTCTCCAATTCTATTTGCGAATTGATGGTGTAAACGGGTAGTTTTTGAGGGCTGCGCCCTCAACCCCATATCGCTAGAAAAACAAACGGCGGGCAATGTTGCCTGCCGTTTGCGTTTTGTGCTTTTGTGTAAAAAGTTCAGATGATCTGCATGCGTTTCGCGCGGTTGATCGCAGAGAGAATGCCGCGCAAGGGAGCAAGGCTGATGTTGTGCGAGATGCCGACGCCGAAGACATCCTTCCCGTCGTCCGCGCGCAGATGGATATACGCCACCGCCTTGGAGTCCGAACCACTGCGGATTGCGTGCTCCTTGTAGTCCACAAACGTGAACCGATCCATCTTTTGCCCGCGAATCGCTTTGAAAAAGGCGTCGATCGGGCCGTTGCCTTCGCCCACAACGTCGAAGAGCGTCTCTTTGTGCGCCAGCGTGCCGGAAAACGACACATGGGAGTTTCCTTCCTCGTCCGTCGTCTCCGAAAAGGATTGCTTTACGATGCGATACGGTGCGTCGAGATCCACATACTCCGCCGAAAACAGCTCGAATATCCGCTCCGGTTTGAGCTCTTTTCCGACGCGGTCGGTCTCCTTTTGCACCACCGCACCGAACTCCGGATGCATCGCCTTTGGCAGTTCAAAGTCGAAATTCTGCTGCATGATGAACGCAGCGCCCCCCTTGCCGGACTGGCTGTTGATGCGGATGATCGGCTCGTACTGCCGCCCGACATCCGCAGGATCGATCGGAAGATACGGCACTTCCCAGAATTCGGTGCCGGTCTCCTTGCTGTATTGGAACCCCTTGTTGATTGCGTCCTGATGCGAGCCGGAGAACGCGGTAAAGACAAGCTCGCCCGCATACGGCTGCCGTTCGCCGATCTTCATCTTGGTGACGCTCTCGAATACTTCCTTAATCTTATTGATGTCCGAAAAATCCAGTTCAGGGTCGATCCGCTGCGTATAAAGGTTCATCGCGAGTGTAACGAGGTCGACGTTTCCCGTTCGTTCCCCGTTGCCAAAGAGCGTGCCTTCCACGCGATCCGCACCCGCAAGCAAGCCGAGCTCCGCGGTCGCAACGCCGCAGCCGCGGTCGTTATGCGGATGCAGCGAGATGATCGCGCTCTCTCGATTCGGCAGATGCGCAATGAAATATTCGATCTCGTCCGCAAAATAGTTGGGCATGCAGTTCTCCACCGTGGAAGGAAGGTTCAGAATCACTGGCTTTTCCGGTGTTGCGCCAAGCTCTTCCATCACGCGCTGGCATATATGAACCGCATTGTCCATCTCGGTTCCCATAAACGACTCCGGCGAATATTCATAGCGAAGGTTGACGCCAGCCTCGATGACCGGGGCCGACAACTTTCGAATCAGCCGGGCAGCTTCCACCGCGATGGTTACGATGCCGTCCATCTCCATACGGAACACAACCTTGCGCTGGAGCGTCGAGGTCGAGTTATAGAAGTGGAGAATCACGTTTTTTGCGCCGGAGATCGCCTCAAAGGTACGCTGGATGAGGTGCGCGCGCGCCTGCACCAGCACCTGAATCGTCACGTCATCCGGAATATGACCGCCTTCGATCAGGGTGCGCAGAAACGAAAACTCCGTTTCGGAGGCGGAGGGAAAGCCAACCTCGATCTCCCGAAGGCCGATCTCCACCAGCGTATGAAACAGCCGGAGCTTTTCTTCGACCGTCATGGGATCGACGAGCGCCTGATTGCCATCCCGCAGGTCGACCGAGCACCAGGCGGGTGCTTTCGTAATCTGCTTGTCCGGCCAGGTGCGGTTTGGCAGGCGAATCGGTTCAAAGGGAACATACTTTTTAAATGATTGATGCATGGCAAACTCCTCCTCTTCTGCTTGGCGGCCAGAGTATGTAAAAAAATCCCTGACCAAGTCGATGCTTTTCTCTTGGTCAGCGGACGAAAAAGCCCCTGACCAATGCGCATTGGTCAGGGGCGTGTGTATAACGCGGTACCACCCTGGTTCAGCCTTCGGTTTCCCGAATGGCCCTTATTGGCCTCCATCAAGGCCTAGACCGGTAACGAGGTCAATCGTTTCGCCCTAACAGAATCGTTCAGGCGAAAAGCTCCGGGATGAGCCATACACATGGTCTGCCGCGCCGGCTCGCACCAACCGCCGGTTCTCTTTGCGGAAGAGGCCACGTCTTGTTCCCTTCACAGCTTTTAGATGATATATTGTTTGCTATTCTAGCGGCTCTCAACGCGCTTGTCAAGTAAAATATCTCTGTTTTTCGTCTTTGTTCTTGTTTCTTCCGGCAAACGCGCCGGAATGAGAGCGATATTTCTTGCTTTGTATTTTACAAACAGATAGAATAATTGTGTATGGCCATGATTGATGAAATAAGGCGCGCAACCAAAGCGGACGCCTGCGTAAACCCGCGGCAACTTGCGCCGCTGGCGCTTGCGCAAATCGGCGACACCGTGTGCGATCTCTACGCGCGCATCTACCTCAACGACCAGTTCGCGCGCTCCCCGCACGAGCTGCACCTTGCCGCAAGCAAATTTGTTTGTGCGGCAGGGCAGGCAGCAGCCTACCGCAGGATGGAACCCAACCTGACGGAGGACGAAGCCGCGGTCTTTCGCCGCGGACGCAACGCACACAGCGGCACCATGCCGAAAAACGCTTCCGCCGCGGACTACCACACGGCGACGGGGCTTGAGGCATTGGTCGGCTGGCTGTTTTTAAGCGGCGCGGACGAGCGGCTTAACGAGCTGATGAGCGTTTACTTTCAACCGGAGACGAAGCCGGAACAATAGCAGCCATCGATACACGATTCAGATAGCCTGTTGTATTCGGAAGAACACAAAACCGGAGCAAGAGCAGCCATCAAAACAATTTACTACTTTTATATTGAAATGAGGAAACAATTCCATGCCGCAGAAGCAATATGGCTCCGGCCAAAGCAAAGGCCCCTCCCGCCCCGGCGAAAAAAAGGGCGGCTACCCGAAATCGGGTGGCTATCAGGGCAGCAAACCTTCCGGCCAAAAGACCGAAGGCGGATATCAGGGTAAGAAACCCTACGGACAGAAAACCGAAGGCGGCTATCAGGGTAAGAAAACCTATGGCGACCGTCCGCAGGGCGAAGGCTATCAGGGCAATCGTTCCTATGGCGACCGTCCACAGGGCGGCTATCAGGGCAACCGTTCCTACGGCGACAAGCCGCAGGGTGAAGGCTATCAGGGAAATCGTTCCTACGGCGACAAGCCGCAGGGCACAGGCTATCAGGGCAAGAAACCCTATGGCGACCGTCCGCAAGGCGGCTACCAAGGCAACCGTACCTACGGTGACAAGCCGCAGGGTGAAGGCTATCAGGGCAACCGTTCCTATGGCGACAAGCCGCAGGGCACGGGCTATCAGGGCAAGAAACCCTATGGCGACCGTCCGCAAGGCGGCTACCAAGGCAACCGTACCTACGGAGACAAACCGCAAGGCGAAGGCTATCAGGGCAATCGCTCCTACGGCGACAAACCGCAGGGTGAAGGCTATCAGGGCAATCGCACCTATGGCGACAAGCCGCAAGGCACGGGTTATCAAGGCAAAAAACCCTATGGCGACCGTCCGCAAGGCGGATATCAGGGCAAGCGTGATTTCGGCGACAAGCCGCAGGGTGAAGGCTATCAGGGCAATCGTTCCTACGGCGACAAGCCGCAGGGCACGGGCTATCAGGGCAAGAAGCCCTATGGCGACCGTCCGCAAGGCGAAGGCTATCAGGGCAATCGCACCTATGGCGACAAGCCGCAAGGCACGGGCTATCAGGGCAATCGCACCTATGGCGACAAGCCGCAGGGCACGGGTTATCAAGGCAAGAAGCCCTATGGCGACCGCCCGCAAGGCGGATATCAGGGCAAGCGTGATTTCGGCGACAAGCCGCAGGGCACGGGCTACCAGGGCAACCGGCCTTTCGAAAAGAAGCCGTACAATAAAACCGCTGCTTTCGAAGACCGTCGCAGCGAAGATATGCGCCTGCGCAACAACCCCGTCGAGGACGAAGCCGAAAACGGCGAGCCGGATGAAATCCCCTTCCTCATCCTTGGCCGCAACGCCGTCAAGGAAGCCATCAAGAGCGAGCGCAGCATCGACCGCATCGAAGTCGTCGGCGAGCCGGACGGCTCCCTGCGCGAAATCCTCGGCCTCGCACGCGAGCGCAAGCTCGTCATCCGCGAGGTGGACAAGCGGCATCTGGACGAAATCAGCCTGCCCTTTGGCCACGGCGGGAAACCAGGCAATCATCAGGGTATCGTGGCGTATGCCGCAGGGGTGGAATATTGCACCGTCGCGGATATTCTCGCCGTCGCACGCGAAAAGAATGAAGATCCGTTCGTCGTGGTGCTCGATGGCATCCTCGACCCGCACAATCTCGGCTCGATCATCCGCAGCGCGGAATGCGCGGGCGCGCACGGCGTGATCATCGGAAAACGCAGGAGCGCTTCCGTCACGGCGGCAACCGTGAAGGCCAGCGCGGGCGCGACGGAACACGTCAAGATCGCGCGTGTGGTCAATATCCCCGCCGCGCTGGACGAACTCAAGCGCGCAAAGCTCTGGGTTGCGGGAGCAGACATGAAGGGACAGCCCATGACCAAGCAGGGTCTCAACGGCCCGCTCGTGCTCGTCATCGGCGGCGAAGGCGACGGCCTGAGCAAACTCGTCTCCGAAAAGTGTGATTTCCTCGTGTCGATTCCGCAATACGGTCAGATCGGCTCGCTCAACGCGGGCGTTGCCGCGGGCATCCTCATGTTTGAGAAAAAGAGGCAGGACGCCGCGGAATGACGCAATACGAAACGCTGAGCGACGAAGAGCTGCTGCGTCTGCATCGCGCAGGCGACGCGCGCGCGGAGGAAGCACTCTACGCGCGCTACAAGCAGATTGTCCGCAGCAAGGCGCGCACGTATTTTTTGATCGGCGCGGATCGTGAGGACATCATTCAGGAGGGCATGATCGGCCTGTATAAGGCGGTCATGGACTATCAATTTGATCGGCAGACGTCGTTTCGCGGCTTTGCGGAGCTTTGCATCACGCGGCAGATCATCTCCGCAATCAAGGCGGCGACGCGCAAGAAGCACATCCCGCTCAACTCCTATCTCTCCTTCAACCGCTCGGTGTATGAAGGCGAGGCGGAGCGTCCGCTGATCGACGTGCTCACCAGCTCCCGCATCAGCGACCCGGAGGAGGTTCTCATCGGCCGGGAAAACTGGGCGGCCGTTGCGGACAGCATCGAGCACTCCTTAAGCAAGCTGGAGCGCGGTGCGCTGGGGCTGTATCTCTACGGATACTCCTATCAGCAGATTGCGGAGCATCTGGAGATCACCACCAAGAGCGTGGACAACGCCATCCAGCGCGTGAAAAAAAAGCTGGAAGCACGGCTCAAAGAGATGGAGTAGGGTGTTTGCGGGCTTTGCCCAAACCCATAAAACGCACAAAACAAAAACAGGACGGTGAAAACCGTCCTGTTTTTATATGTTCTAAGTTTGATACGCGATAAGAGTTAGTCGATATAGAACAGCGGGTTATAGGGGATGCCGTCGATGATGAGTTCATAGTGGAGGATCGGTTTCCCGCCGTCCTCATCCTCCGCGAGCTCCCCCACCGCGTCTCCGATGAACACACGCTGGTTGAGCTCCACCTGCACATCGGAAAGATGCGTCAGCCGCGAGACAAAGCCGTTGCCGTGGTCGATGTCCACCACGAAGCCATATGCGCCGCGCACGCCGCAATACACCACGACGCCCTCGCCGGGAGCGACGATCTTCGTGCCAGCACTGTTGCTGATCTCGAGGCCATAGTTCATCTTGCCGTTGACATATCCAAAATAGCGCGCAATCTGTCCGCGCATCGGGTAGCCAAGCTTGAGGTCGCCCTTGCTCTTACCTTCCACGCCTTCCAGCCGATCCGGCGAGCCGGATGTGTTCGACTTGGTGTACGTTCCCTTTCGCACCATGGTTGCGCGCACAACGCGGAGCGTCTTTGTCTCCGCGGCGCCGGTCTCCAGCAGCACGCCCGCACGGTAGACCGCCTGCATGCTCGTCTGCGTCACAGCCCCCGCGCCAAGTTGCGTGATGATCCGCGTGCCTTTGGGCAGGGCAGCCTCTGTCGTTTCGTTGATCTCCGGGCTGGTTTCTGTTCGCTCGGTGCGCAGCGTGGTCACGCGGATCGGTACGAGCGACGGGTTCTCCGCGAGCAGATTCAACGCTTCCGAAGGTTCCAGCGGCTTGACCGCGGGATCTCCCTGTGTCAGGATCAGTTCACAGTCAAACTTAGCGGAAAGAAATCGTTCCCCCTGAGGCGCTTGTGCGCTGCTGCTCAAATACTCCCATAGCATCTGCTTTGCCGCGAGCTCACTGGTCAACGTCATCACCGGCACACGGTCGACCAGCAGCGCCACGGTGTCGGCATATGTCATCGGCTGTTCCGTCGGCGCGGCGGTGGCTTCCACCGTCTCTACGTTGACCGTATCGATCTGCGCCTGCTCCATGATCACAGGTCCTGTTTGCGTTTCCTGCCGCGAGGCGCGCAGAGCGCCAACCGCGCCGAGCACAAGCAGCATGCCCGCCGCCGTAAGTAAAAAGATACGATTGAGACGCTTTTTATCCAACGATCGTTACGATCCTTTCGTGCAAACCGCGCGGAACCCCATGTTGAGGCGCGATCAACCAATCTTGAGATACGAAGCCGAGCAATATCCCTTCGTTCCACGATAGTCGACATAACACCACCCGTTTACGGTGGAATAGACCGTTACGGTAGCGCCCTTTGGCATCGTCAGCAGAATCTTGGAGGAAGAGCCGGACGACGCCTGCGCGCGTAGGTTGAGGTTTCCGGTCACGACGCCAATCACGGTGTCCGACTTGATCGTGCTGGTCAGGGTAACATATTTTGCGAGGGTGTATCCCGTCAGCTTTGCGGAAGGTATCTCGATTTGATACCAGCCGCCGAAGGACGCGATGACCTTGACGCTCGTGTTGCGTTTGAGCTTGCCGAGGCTGTTATAGCGCGTATCCGGCCCTGTGCGAAGGATCACGCCGGAGGCGTTGAGATAGCCCGCGCTGGAGCTGGTTCCCGTGCTGCTTGTGTTGCTCAGCTGGGTCAGGTTCACATATTTTGCGTAGACGTAGCCCTCCAGCCCCGTCGCGGCAACGCGCACGCGATACCACGAGCCAACCTTTTCATAGATACCAAGCGCGGTATTCTTAATCAGCCTGCCGTAACTCTTGGAGGATGTGCTGGCGCCCGCGCGGATATATACGCCGTTGGCGTTGATCGCGCCGTTCGCCGCAAGGTTTGGTGCAAGCGTCGGCCCCGGAGTCGGCGTTGGCGTCGGGATCGCTGTCGGCTGCGCCGTCGGCGAAAGACTCGGAGTCGGCGTGTCCCCCACCGCGGTCGGCACCGGTGTGTTCGTGTTTGCCTGCGGTGTCGCCGCTGGCGCCTGTGTCGTGCCGGTGTTGTTCGCCAACGGTTGCGTGATGATGACATAGTCTTTGCTGATGAAGCCATCCTGTCCTGTGGACATGGATTTGACCTTGTACCAGCCTGCGATCATACCATAGATACCGAGCTGGGTGTCCTGCGAAAGCTGACCGACCACGGCGTAACTTGTCGCAGGGCCCGTGCGGTAGTTCACTGCGCTCGCGGAGACCTTGCCTTGCGCAATCAGCGACGTACCGGTCAAGGTGATGTAGTCATTGCGAATATACCCCGTCTTCCCGCTTGGAGTCGAAACAAAGTACCATTCACCCGTCATGCCGAGCAGCGTCACCTGCGCGTCCTGCGAGAGTGTTTCGACCACGCTGCCACTCGTGGAAGCCTTGGATCGTACATTCACCGTGCCGCCGGTGACCTTGCCCGCAGACGGCGCGGTTTGCGCCGATGATGGCTGTGTGGAGCCGATCGTCTCCGGGAACACATAGCTCATGGTGCCGAGCGTTGCGCCCGGATAATAGTACGCGAGGATGTCGCGATACGTCTTTCCGATGCTCGCCATATATTGCGCACCGCGCTGGCTCATCCCGACGCCGTGTCCATAGCGCGCGTGGAGCAGATACCAGCCCCCGTTTGTAGGCGTGGCATAATAGATCTTGAGTGTCTGGTTGGTATAGAGTCCGGCCGCAACCAACTCGTCGAACGTAAAGTTTACGCTCACCTGGCTGGTCTTCACCGTCTCGATCACGGGCGTTGGTGAAGGCGTCGGATCGAACGACGGCGTAGGCGAGGGTGTCGGTTCAAACGTCGGCGTCGGCGAAGGCGTTGGTTCAAACGTCGGTGTCGGCGAAGGCGTCGGATCCCCTTCCGGCAGCGGCGTCGGGCTCGGCGTTGGTTCAACTGTCGGCGTGGGCGAGGGTGTCGGTTCAAACGTCGGCGTCGGCGAAGGCGTCGGCGCAAACGTCGGCGTCGGCGTCGGAATCAGGGCGTCGAGCATCTTTGCGCGCACCGTCGCCGTCACGGAGACGGAAAGATGATTCAAATCGTCCGCATACCCCGCCGTCCCGGAGGAGGTGACATTGTCGATGGACTGCACGCCGCCAAAATAGAAATCCTTGGGGATCACGCCGCGCGCGGCAATCGCGGACATCAGCCGCGCGTCAAGAAACGAAAACGCAGCCGTACCCATCGCTTTGTCGCTGTAGATATTCGAAACGAACACTTTCTCTACCGGCGATGATGGGTTCATCAGGTCATACGGATCCGCGCCATAGTTATACGCGCCGTCATAGATCGGGCTTGTCCAGCGGTCGGACGGCAAAATCATCCAGCCGCCATTGCTCGCTGCATAATAGCACAATAGAGGAACGTTATTATAATACAACACGTCGCTCATGGTCGCATCGACGGCCGCGATGACATTCTGGCTCGCCGGGTCATAGCCCTTATAAACCTGATCGTCCGCCGTATCGAGAATATCATACGATCCGCTCTGGCGAATTTTCAAAAGCCCGTAACCCTTCGCCGCGAGAGACTGCGCCTTGAGCGCCTCCAGCGGGAATGTGTTGCTCATCTCATAACCGACCACGCCATAGAGATAATGAGAAAGCGGGACGCGATTGACCATCATCAGCACCCCGTTGCTCGCGCTGAGCTGGAGGTTGCCGAGATAGTTGCGCGTACCCGCAACGGTTTTGATGGTGAGATACCCCGCGTCGCGGGAGAGGTTGGTGCGCTCGATCGTGGCGTTGCCGCCCGAATAAAGCTGTCCTTCTCTGGAGTGTGTGACGCTGACCGTGCCGCCGCTGGCGGAGAACGTCAGCGTACCGTCGGTAAACGTCCGCTGCGTCTGCGCGAGCGTATAGGTGCCCTTGACGGGGACACTCATCGATTGGACGCCCTGTGTGGAGAGCAGTACGCGGATATACTGCACGCCGGAGTCCGCAGGCGCGGACGAAAACGGAACTGCGACCAGCAGAAAACCCAGCGCGAGCGCCAAAGCGATTCCTCTACGAGAGCGGAACGTTCGTTTCTTCATAATCCCCCCGGAACATTCATTCAAAGAACGGACATGTAACATGGATCCGTATCGTGATTGTACAGAATTTCGCACACGAATTGCATCTGTTTTTTCGTTTTTTCTCGGATTGTTCACTTTAAGGAAACAGCGCGGATACACGCTCCCCGCGTCCGCCGCATACCAGCGCATTACGCGAAGTATATTTGCGCATCCGCGTGCCGCGCCCGCGCGCTATATGCTCTGGCAAACCGCGGAAAATGCGACGCCGGAAAGCTTCGCCCGCGCCGCCTCCGCGCCTTCGGAATCCGAAAATACACCGAAGACCGCGCTGCCGCTGCCGCTCATACAGGCGGCCTTGGCACCGTGGGAGAGCAGCTCCGCTTTGATCCGCCCGATTTCGGGCACGAGCTCGATTGCGGGCTCTTCCAGCGCGTTGTAGAGAAGCGGACAGAGCGCCGCAAGATCACCATCCGCAAGAGCCTTGAGCGCCGCCATCGTATCCGGCATTCTGCGCGGAAGCTTCAGCAGTGAGAAGAGTTCTTTGGTGGAAACCCCTTCGGCGGGTTTTGCGAGGAGCAGGTTGAGCTTCATCCCCCGCACGGGCGTCAGCGCCTCGCCAATGCCTTCCGCACGCTGGGTTCCGCCGCGCAGGCAAAACGGCACGTCCGCGCCGACCTTTGCCGCGACCTCGAGCAGTGTTTTCTCGTCTACCTCGCCATAAAGTTCCTGGAGAGCATTGAGCGTTGCCGCGGCATCCGCACTGCCTCCACCGAGACCGGCCTCCGCGGGAATGCGCTTGATCACGCGGATGTGCGCGCTGCGCCCTGTCAGGGCGCAATATTGTTCCGCCGCGCGGCGGATCGTATTGTCGTACGGCAGCATCATGCCAGTGCTCGTGACCACGATGTCCCGCGCGCGCTCCACCGTGACGGTGTCAAACAGGTCGATGGTCTGCATGATGGAATCCAGCGCGTGATAACCGTCCGCGCGTTTATAGAGCACGCCGAGCGTAAGATTGAGCTTTGCATAAGCGCGTTTTGAGGTTCTATCCATCGGTTTGATTCACCCAATCGTTCCGTTTCAAACTTGTGCTTTACTTCCAATGTAGTATATCAAAATTCGATCTTGACCGCCAGTGAGGATATGCGAGGTTCCGAAGACTCCGATGTGAAGTTTCGGAGACCCGACGAAGACTCCGATGTCTCACTGTCGTTTTTGTTTGCCGTGTGCTATACTAGATGTGCTTTTATGAGAAAAAATAGACACACGATGTTGTTTTCGCCGTTATTTTGCGGCCTGCAATCAAAGGAGCTCCACACTATGTTGTTTTCCCCGTTGTGCAGCGGTTCTTCGGGCAATGCCTCTTATTTGGAGGCGGGCGGCGTGCGCCTGATCGTCGACGCGGGCGTAACCGCAAAGCGCCTGCGTGAGATGATGGCGATGATCGACCTCAGCCCGGAGGGGTTGGACGCGATCCTGATCACGCATGAGCATTCCGACCATGTCTCCGGCATCGGCGTGCTCTCGCGCAAGTACGATATCCCCGTCTATGCCGTGGCAGAGTGCTGGGAACATATGCCAAAGAGCATCGGCGAGATCGCGACCAAAAACATCCGTGTCTTTGAGCCGGATCGGGACTTCTACCTCAAGCAACTCTGCGTCCATCCCTTCTCCACCCCGCACGACGCGGCACATGCGGTCGGCTATACGTTCGCCCACGGCGGAAAAAAACTCTCCATCATGACCGACATCGGGCACGTCTCAAGCCGCATGATCGACGCCGTTGCAAACTCCGACCTGATCCTTTTAGAAGCCAATCACGACGTGGATATGCTTAAGGCGGGCAGTTACCCCTATCCGCTCAAAATGCGCATCCTCTCCTCCCACGGACACCTCTGCAACGAGGACGCGGGGCTGGTGCTGCAAAAGCTGCACGCGCGCGGTGTAAAAAACGCAATCCTGGGACATCTCTCCGAGGAAAATAACACGCCGGAGCTTGCGCTGGTCACCGTGCAGTCGCTGCTGGAGAGCGCGGGTCTGCTGGACAGCATGTTTGTCACCGTGGCAGACAGATTCAGCCCCTGCGGGTTGTTTGAGCTGTGACGTGCCATCGTTTCTTGCAAGACTTCATCCACAACAGATCCATATGAAACTGAAGATTGCCTGTGTGGGAAAAGTGAAGGATTCGTTCTATCGAGAGGCTGTTGCGGAATACGCAAAGCGGCTCTCACGTTTTTGTGCGCTGGAGATTGCGGAAGTTGCCGACGAAAAAGCGCCGGAGACGCTCTCCCCTGCCGAAGAAGCGCAGGTGATGGAGCGCGAAGGCGAGCGCTTGCTTGCCCGCGTCGCGCCGGGCGAATTCGTCGTCTGCCTCACCATCGACGGCAAGCGCTTTTCGTCCGAGCAATTCGCGCAGACATTGCAGGCCACCATCGATCGCTCCTTTGCATGTATCACCTTTGTCATCGGTGGTTCACTCGGCCTCAGTCCCGCTGTCGCAAAGCGCGCGGATCTTTCGCTCTCCATCTCGGATATGACGCTGCCGCACGGGCTCTGCCGCGTGGTGCTGCTGGAGCAGATCTATCGCGCGTTTAAGATCAATGCGCATGAGCCCTATCATAAATAAACATCGGATCACAGATTTTATACGTTATTTTATCGTTATTTATGGTTTTACAGTTAAAAGTATTTGACATGCACTCTTTCGCCCTATATAGTGAAACTACAATCAAATAGCTGAATCTTCCGTGTCGCACACGGAAGAGCGGGAGAACCAATTATTGGGGTGAATCCGAAGATCGCTTCGGTAGGACAGCTTTTCGTCCGAACCCGTCAGCTAATCTCGTAAGCGTAGAAAGCATGTGTTTTTCCACGTCTGATTCCCTATGGAAAACCGAATTGTCTCTTTTTGCGCTTGCGGTTTATTCGCGGGCGCATGTTTTTTTTGCATGCAGCTGCCAGCCGCGAACATCAATCCCCCAGCCGACCAGAGGAAAGGAGATGTTCACATGATACAAGTAGCCGTCTGCGGCGTCGGGCGCACGGGGAGCGAAGTCCTGCGCGCGCTGCTCGAGAGCGATTGCTTTCATCTAACCGCCGCGTTTTGCAGCGCCGGCAGCGAAAAAGTCGGACGCGACGCGGGAGAACTTATCAGCCGACCCAACACCGGCATCCTTATACGGGAGATTACCCAAATTGAGCAGGCACTTGCCGAGACGCACGCCGATGTTTTAATCGATTTTTCCAACGCGGCAAATGCGCGCGCGATACTGCGCGCGTGCAAGAAAGCGCGCACAAGCGCGGTGCTCTGTACAACAGGTTTTTCGGAGGGAGATATGCTCTGGATGACCGACTTTGTGCTGCACAACAAGCTCGGCGTGGTCTATGCGCCAAACGTCACCCTCGGCGTCAACGTACTCCTCGCGGCGCTGCGGCTCGTCGCCCGCGCTCTGCCTTCGTTCGACTATCATGTCACCGAAACGCACCACAGCAAGAAATATGACATCCCCTCCGGCACGGCAAAGAAGATTGCCGAGGCGCTCACCGAGGAACTACCCGCGGGCGCGGATATCCCCATCGACGCCGTCCGCGCGGGTGGGTATGTCGGGATGCATACCGTACTGCTCGCGAGCGATTATGAGCGGCTGTCTCTGACGCATGAATCCTTCAGTCGCAGAGCGTTTGTCGAAGGCGCGCTGACGGCGGCCGAATTCATCTACGGCAGAACCGGCTGGTACGAGATGGAAGATGTGCTGGGCATGCGAATCGCGCAGCAGCACGCGGCAAGCGCAGTTTCGTAATTCCGCAAAACCATGCGAATTCCGGGCTCTTTTCCTCAGATATTTCACAGAATTGCCGTTTAGACGGTTTGACTTTTTCATTCTACGTGATTATACTAAAAGCAACTCTGGTAAGACCCGGGAAACAGTAACGCCAACGAACCATTCACCCAAGAGAGCCGCGCACATTGCTGGAAGCGCGGCGGCGGATGGCGGCGCGAAGACCGCCCAGCGACCGGAAACGGGCACCGCCCGATACAGCGGAATCAAGCGCGCGGGTTTGTCATATACTCGCGAACACGGGTGGAACCACGGTAGCGACACTATCGTCCCGAAGTAATATTACTTCGGGACGTTTTTATTTTGGTTTGGTGTTCCTGACCGGATGAATTGCCAAATCAAGAAGTTTCCAATCATTGCACAGAGTAACAGGAGGAGAATCCAAATGATCATCACATTTCCCGACGGGAACAAACGCGAATTTGCCGATGGGTTAACGGGGCTTGAGATTGCGGGCGAAATCAGCCCGGGGCTCGCGCGCGCCACGCTGTCCTGCTCCATCGACGGCACGCACAGCGACGCCTTCCGCCCCATCCACGGCGACCACAAGCTGACGTTCTATACGTTTAAGGACGAAAACGGACGCTGGGCCTATCGCCACACGGCAAGCCACGTGCTCGCGCAGGCGGTCAAGCGCCTCTGGCCGGACGCGAAGCTCGCCATCGGCCCCGCGATTGAAAACGGGTTCTACTATGACTTTGACGCAACGGAGACCTTCTCGCCGGAAGACCTCGGCAAGATCGAAGCCGAGATGGCAAAGATCGAGAAGGAAGACCAGAAGATCGAGCGCTTTGAGCTGCCGCGCGAGGAAGCAATCGCGTATATGGACAAGCTCGGCGAACCATATAAGGTCGAACTCATTCGCGATCTGCCCGTGGACGCTGTCATCAGCTTCTATCGTCAGGGCGACTTTGTCGATCTCTGCGCAGGCCCGCACGTCAAGAGCACGGGCGTCGTAAAAAACATCAAGCTCCTCAACGTCGCCGGAGCCTATTGGCGCGGCAGCGAGAAGAACAAGATGCTACAGCGCATCTATGGCACGGCGTTTGAAAAGAAAGCCGACCTCGAAGCCTATGTCACCGCACTGGAAGAGGCCAAGAAACGCGACCACAACAAGCTTGGCCGCGAGCTGGAACTCTTCACCACCGTGGATATCATCGGCCAGGGTCTGCCGATCCTGCTGCCCAAGGGCGCGCGCGTGATCCAGCTTTTGCAGCGCTTTGTCGAGGACGAGGAGCAGAAGCGCGGCTATATGCTCACCAAGACGCCGTTTATGGCCAAGCGTGAGCTGTATAAAATCTCCGGCCACTGGGATCATTACCGTGACGGCATGTTCATCATGAGCGACTCGCCGGACGTGGAGGATGAAAACGCGGAAGTCTTCGCGCTCAGGCCCATGACCTGCCCGTTCCAGTTTATGGCTTATCTCAACCGCTCGCGCTCCTATCGCGACCTGCCGATGCGCTATAACGAGACGAGCACGCTGTTTCGCAACGAGAGCAGCGGCGAGATGCACGGCCTGATTCGCCTGCGCCAATTCACGATTTCGGAAGGCCACCTTGCCTGCCGTCCGGATCAGGTGGCGGAGGAGTTCAAGGGCTGCCTCGATCTTGCAACGTTCATGATCGACACCCTCGGCTTTACGGACGACGTGAGCTATCGCTTCAGCAAATGGGACGAGAACGACAAGGACAAGTATATCGGCGACAAAGAGGACTGGGAATGCACGCAGAACATGATGCGCGACATCCTCAACGACCTTCAGGTGCCGTATCATGAAGCGGACGGTGAGGCCGCCTTCTACGGGCCGAAGCTGGACATCCAGATTCGCAACGTCTACGGCAAAGAGGACACGCTGGTCACGATTCAGATCGACTTCCAGCTCGCCGAGCGTTTCGGCATGCAGTATATGGACAGCGACGGGCTCAAGAAGTACCCGGTCGTCATCCATCGCACCTCGATCGGCTGCTATGAGCGCACGCTGGCGCTCTTGATCGAAAAATACGCGGGTGCGCTGCCAACCTGGATGGCGCCGGTGCAGGTGAAGGTGCTGCCGATTACGGATCGCACGGCGGATGCTTCTGTCGAGATGCAAAAATCGCTGGAGCAGTACGGCGTCCGCGTGGAGACCGACCTGAGAAACGAGAAGATCGGCTTCAAGATCCGCGAGGCGCAGATGCAGAAGATTCCGTATATGCTCGTCATCGGCGACAAGGAGATCGAGCAGGGGCTCGTCGCGGTGCGCAGCCGCAAAGACGGCGACCTCGGCACCATGACTTTGGCAGACTTTAGAGCAAAGCTGTTGGAAGAGATCGCCACGAAAGCGAAAAACTAAATACAGGTGATACACAAAGAGGGCGCGAAAACGCCCTCCTTTGTTGCATTTATCTGCAGGTTAATTGAATCTTGAATCACTTTAACGTCTTGCCTTTTTCAACAGCGCCCGCTCCTCTAGCTCCTTGGTCTTCTCTTTTGTGTAATGGCTTGTTTTACGGTATGCAAGACCCGCCCAAAGAATCCCCGCGCCGAGCAGATCGAAGATGGAAACAACTACCGCAGTGATAACGGAATCTTCCAACCTGTAGTCATGAAACCTTACAAACTCCGTCTCGCCATCTGTCATTTGACTGATGTGATTGTATGCTGGAAATATTGTTGTATAATATGTGATCTGTACCCGCGTGCCAGCGTCTATGATTTCATCCATCGCGTGAAACGCGTCTCTGAAGCTAATGTAGTAATAGATCCCCTGTGTCGACTTGAGTTCATAGTGTCCGGTTCCACGTGCCGCTCGAACATACTTGACCTGCTGTACCACAATGGTGTCTCGCAACATATCCTCAAATTTCGGTTGGCCCGCCGTAAAATGCAATGTAAAAAGAACCCCGCCAAACAGCATCAGCCCGATTGCGACATTGCGTGTGATCGTGCAGAATTTTTTATCCCGATAATACAGTTTATTGCTCATACATTCCCAACTTTATATGGATGCGTAATCATTGATTACTTGTCACTGACATTATACTACAACACATCACAATATCTAAACCAATATGAATGATGTGAGAATGCTCCTTTCAGATAAAGCCGTAAAAAAAGACTGCCCTCATCAGGCAGCCTTTTGCATTTAATCGGGAATTTTACGGCACAGGCGTTCCGGTCGGAACCGCCGTGGTCGCGGTGATAAACTTCGCCGCGGCGTAGCACTTCACGCCCGTGGCGACCACCTGGATATAGTAGAAATCGCCCGTCTTAAAGTAGATCAACACAGCGTCGCCATTCTTCGCTTCCCCGATGGCTTTGTTGTCCTCCGTGCTGGGGATGCTGCGCAGAGCGACCACGCTCGCGCTGACCGTGCCGGGGATGGTGCCCGCGATGCCTTTCGGCGTCGGGGTTGCGTTCTCGCCGGGTACGATGCCCGCCTTGGTGACAAACTCCGCCCAAATATAGCCGTACTTATTTTCCTTTACGATCTGAACGAAATAAAAATCGTCTACAAATTCATATACTTTCAACTGTGTTCCGGACGCGTATTTCCCATCCATCGTATACGTCTTGGCGGGTCCCGTTCGCAGCGCAACGCCGCTGGAGTTGAGCGTTCCGTCCACAGCCGCCGCAATCTGCGCGGGGCTCGGCGTCTTGAGCGCCGGTTCGGGTGTATCGTCCTGTTTCGGCGTCACGGTTGTCGAGGTGGTAGGTGCGGTCGTGGGCGCGGTCGTGGCGGGCGGCGTGGTCGGCGCGGCAGTTGCCGCATCCACCGGCACGAGCGATGGAGTCGGTGTATTCGTCTGGACAGAGTTGCTGTTGAGGTTGCCCTGCGGTTGTTCGCTGCCTGCATTACGCATCGACCATACGATGAAATAAATGCTCACCACCATGACAAGGATGATGATGGTCAACACAATATATCCAAGTGGTGTGATACGCACGGTTTTTTTCTTCATGATATCCTCCCCCATTGCATGCGCGCGCCTACGTCTCAGCGCAACAAGACCCTTCAAGATTCCTATGGACAGTATATTGTTTTTCGAGATCTTTTCAAGTGGTTTCTTGGAAAAACAACAAAGAGTTACAACCTTTTCCAATTGATTTCACTTTTATGATTGTTCGCGCATCGCTTTGTTGTCCGTGTCTGTGTGCGCAAGATCAAGAAAATCACCATTCCAGCGTCAAACCGACGCCAACCTCATGCGTCTCCATCGCGTCAAAGAACGCGCTCTTGACCGCGAGACTCGTGCAATGCGCGGGATAAACGCACCCGACGCCCAGCGCGCGCAAGGTGGAGATGGTGTCCGCCAGCGCGTTCCCCGTTTCAAACAGATGAAACCCGCCGAGCACGCCAGACACGGTTTCTCTGCCCGTCATCGCCTTGGCATACGCCACCGTGTTACAGACCCCCGCGTGCGCACAGCCCGTGACGACGAACACACCGCACTCAAGCAACAGCGCGAGAGAGGTATCATCCGCGAGTTCGTCCGTCTCCCAGCAGCAGCCGCAGGCGGACGTCGTTTCGCCGATGGCGCGCCCCTGCTCAAAGCCATAGACGCGCGGGATCTCTCCCAATATCGTCACGTGCTCGCTCACGGCATGCGGTTTTGTCACGAGCCGAACATCGGCATGTTTTCGCAGGTCTTCCAGCGGGAGCGGGCAGCCGATGTCCACCCCCTCCACCCGCTTGGGTAAAAGCGCGTTCGGGTGCGCAAAGAGGCGAACCGGCTGCGGGAAGCGTGCGAAAAACGCGGGCAAGCCCCCTGTATGATCGTTGTGCCCGTGCGAGAGCACGAGATCCGTCACACGCGAAAGATCGATGCCCATTCGCGCGGCATTTTCGAGAAACACATCCGAATAACCCGTGTCAAACAGGATCACATGCGCTCCATCCTCGATCAGATAGCACACCGCAGGCTCGCCAAGATAATAGCGATCGATATACGTGTGGTTATCCGTCAGAATCGTCAGTTTCACGATTGCTCCTCTCCTTACCTGCGCCAAACTGCGCGCGCCGACTCCCGTGCGGAAGGCGCAGGGTCAATGATCGCATTTTTCACCCTTCGTTTCAAAATAGATTGCCCAGAATCGGTTTCTCCGCTTCAAACGGCGTCACAACCCACTTGACGCAGCCTTCCTTCTGGTTTGCAAAAACATCGTAGCCCCGCATGATATCGTTCAGCGGTGCGCGGTGCGTGATCATGAGGCTCGTATCCAGCCGCCCCGCCTCGATGAGACGCATAATTTCAGGGCACTGGCTCGCGTCCACGCCGCCGGTACGAAACGTCAGATTCTTGCCATACATCTGGTGCAGCGGAAGCGTCTGCGCCTCTTCATAGAGCGCGACGACGACCACGGTCGCGTTTGGTCGCGCGGCGCGCCAGGCGAGTTCAAAGGTGCTCTTTGCGCCCGCAACCTCAAACACCACATCAGCGCCGCGTCCTTGCGTCAGCGCGCGGACGGTCTCGATCACATCCTGCTCTTCGGGGTGTACGGTAACGTCGCACAATCCGTTCTCTTTGGCGAGGGCGAGGCGCGCGCGATTCACGTCCACGGCGACGATTTGAGCCGGGCCAAAGAGCCGCGCGGACATCATCGTCGTCAACCCCGTTGGGCCCGCGCCGAGCACAAGCACCACGTCCGCCGGGCAAATCCCGCCGATTCCCGCCGCCCAGTAGCCCGTCGCCAGCACGTCGCCGACGAACAGCGCCTGCTCATAGGAGATCGCATCGGGGATACGGGTGCAGCTCATGTCCGCCGTCGGCACGCGGACATATTCCGCCTGCCCGCCGTCGATCCGGCAGCCGAGTTCCCAACCGCCCTCGACGCAGTTATTGACAAATCCCCGACGGCAGAAGAAGCATTCGCCGCAAAAGCTCTCGACGTTGACCGCGACCCGATCCCCGGGCTCAAACCTTTTCACGCCGGAGCCCGTCTCCACAATCTCGCCCGCGAACTCGTGGCCGAGGACAACGCCATCCCGCGCGCGCGAAACGCCGCCGTTTCGAATGTGCAGATCGCTGGAACAGATCGACGCGCGCATGACCTTTACAATCACGTCACGCGGCTCCTGTATCTGCGGAATCGGCTTATCCACCAGGCGCACGACACCTTTTTTCTCGTAAATGACCGCTTTCATAGTTCCCCCCAACGGATTCTCCTGCATCAGAAAGTTCTGGCGAGCGCTTCCGCGCGAAGAACAGCGCGCGCCACGATCTCCTCCACGGGCTCCAACCCCATGTCGAGCGCGTCCGCCGCGACGGAATCAAACCGTGGAATCCCAAAGAATTTCGCCATGTCCGCAAGATATTTTGTGCCGTTGTCCATCGGGCTTCCCTCCAGCGCGCCACCGCGCGTGGTCAGAAAGAGCATCCGTTCCGCACGGCAAATTCCGAAGCAGCCGTTTTCCGCATTGCAGTCAAATGTAATCCCCTGCACGTTGACATTCTCCAGGTAGATCTTGAGCAGCGCCGGAAAGCTCAAATCCCAGAAAGGAGCCGCGATGATGATCCGATCCGCCTGTTGAAACTGATGTGCATACCGAAAGCGCGGGTGCGCGAATTCTCCGCGTTCAATCATCCGCTCGCGCTGCCAGAAGAAACCATTGGAAAACGGGACGATAGGCTCATCCATGAGCGTTACGCGCGTGATTTCAACACCCTCCCGCGCGCCGTATGCCGCGAGGAACGCCTCCGCAAGCCTGCGCGTGCGGCTCTGTTCGCCGCGGATGCAGCAATCGATATAGAGTGCTTTCGTCATCGCCAGCCTCCCCATTCTCCAAGCGTACCGAGGGTGCCGTGCTCGATTGCGCAAAGCGTATCCGCCCGCATGGGCACAGAGTCTGCGGCGCCCATCTTTTGCACGCACAACGAAGACGCGGCGGTTGCGAGCGCGAGCGCATCCGCAATGTCCGCGTGATCCAACACCTCGGTGAGAAAATAACCGAGGAACGTATCTCCCGCCGCGGTGGTATCCACGACCTTGACGGGATAGATGCCGATCGTTTCCGTTTCCGTCTCGCGCGCGCAGACGGCGCCGCGTTTGCCGAGCGTGAGCAGAACCTTCATCCGCGGATAAAGCCGTTTCAAATTCGGCAGAATATCAACCTCTTTTTCACACCTTGCGATGCTTGCGCCTTCCATCTCGTTGACTATCAGCCAATCGACCTGATCCAGCGGATAGGAAAACACTTTTTCATCCATGGGCGCCGCATTGATTGCAACCTGCAAACCCCGCGCGTGCGCTTTCTCGATGATGGTGCCGACGAGATTCGTCTCGTTCTGCACAAGCACCATCCCATAGCTGCCAAATGCAGCCAGCACGCGGTCGATATATGCCTGTGTCAGCTGCTGGTTCGTGCCGCCATAGAGTAAAATGCAGTTTTGCCCGCTCGCGTCCACCTGTATGATCGCGTGGCCGGAGACGCTGTCCGCGCGCTCCAGGAGCGAGAGGTTGATCCCGTTTTCGCATAGCGTATCGTACAACATTTCGCCATCCGTTCCGATCAGCCCCGCATGCCAAACCTCCGCGCCCGCACGCGCGGCAGCGAGCGACTGATTCAACCCCTTCCCGCCGCAGTGTGTTTCAAGCGACAGGCTGGACTTCGTCTCCCCGGGTTGAACGAACGCGTCCACCCGATAGACCTGATCGAGATTGAGTGAGCCGAAATTGAGAATTCTGGCCAATGTCGGTGCCTCCGTTTCGTTTTTATTTGTGGATATGATAAAATAAAGCAGCTTGTTTCATAAGCACTGTGTAATAAAAGGAGCGAACTTCTATGGCACAACTGCAACCGCATATCCGCCTCGAGAGCAACCACGGCGCTGTTTGCGCGCTCCTGCCGGGCGATCCCGCGCGGCTCGATCGCATCCAGCCGTTTCTGGAGGATGTAGTCGAACTTGCATACAATCGCGAATACCGGAGTCTTGTGGGCACTTATCAGGGCGTACGAATCCTCGCGCTCTCGACCGGCATCGGCGGCGCGTCCGCCGGCATCGCAATCGAGGAACTCAAAAACCTCGGCGTGCGGAATATGATCCGTATCGGCAGCTGCGGCGCGCTCCAACCGCAGGTAAAGATTGGAGATCTCATACTTGTCTCCGGCGCGGTGCGCGACGACGGCGCGAGCAAGACGTATATCGACCCAATTTTCCCCGCCGTCCCGGACAGCGAACTTCTTTTTGCCTGCGTAAGCGCCGCAAAACAGCGAAACGTTCGTTTTCATACGGGTATCGCCCGCAGTCACGACAGCTTTTATACCGATCGGGAAGCGGAGATCGACGAGTATTGGTCGCGTCGCGGCGTGCTGGGCGCCGATATGGAGACAGCCGCGCTCTATACGATCGCACACCTGCGCGGACTTCGCGCGATGAGCATCCTCAACAATGTCGTAGCGTTCGAGGCGGACACAGCGGGCGCCATCGGCTCGTATGTCGACGGCGAACGCGCCGCCATGCAGGGTGAGGAACACGAGATTTTGGTCGCGCTGGACGCGCTTGCGCAAATGAATACAGCGAGGTAAGAAAGTATGGCATGCGGCAGAGGAACCCCGCGCCCGCAAAGCATTCAGAACAAACACAGGAGCTGCCGTCTGCGGGCAGCCCCTTTTTGTTACTCCCCGTATTGTGCCATGATCTCAAACACGCGCCGCTTGAACACGTCCCGATCCAGATTGGTCACAACATAGGCGTTGTGTTCCATCTGCTTGTCGCTGTAGAGGTCGGTGACCGTCTTCCCGCGCGTGAGTCTGCCTTTTGTCTCCACGCGCACGCCCGCGTGGTCGGTCTGAAAATAGGAATCGTCGTCCGCATACAGAACCGTCATGGGGTCGTGAAGCGCGACGCCGCGGAGATTATAGTTGCGGTAAAACTTCAGGATGCCCTGCATCACATCCCGCGCGAACACGGCCTGTTTGGTGCCAAGCTCTGCGAGCTCGTCCAGCTCCTCTGGTGTGAAATAGGCGCGCATGGTGACATCCAGCCCGCATAGATAGACGGGCGCTCCGCAAGTTAACACCATATCGGCGGCCTCCGGGTCAGCGTAGACGTTAAATTCCGCCGCAGGGGTGACGTTTCCGCCGACCGCAGCGCCGCCCATGACGACGATGCGGCGGAGCAGCTTTGGCAGCTCCTTATATTTCGCAATCGCGAGCGCTAAGTTGGTCAGCGGGCCTACCGCAACCACGACCAGCTCGCCTTTGTATTTCTTCGCATATTCATAGATTGCATCCCACGCGGGCATCTCCTCCGCGTTGCGCGCGGGTCGGGGCAGTTCAATCTCGTTGAGTCCGTTCATTCCGTGGACATGGTGCGCGGTCACAGGTTCGCAAAAGAGCGGCTTTTCCGCGCCCTGATAGACGGGGATATGCCCCATCCCCGCTAGCTCCAGCACCTGGAGCGTGTTTCGCGTGGTGTATTCCACCTCGACATTTCCCGCGACGGTGGTCACAGCGATGAGCGCGAGCGAGCGCAAATATTTACTCAGGAGGATGGCGACCGCGTCGTCCACGCCCGTGTCGCAATCCAGCAGCATCGGCAGTTTGTTCATTCGCTTACGCCCTCCTTTCCATAGTGCGCGGCGGCCTCGGCGAGCAGGTCGACAAACGCCTTGCGATCGATGTCCATGATCACACGCGCGTTTGCGGGCTGCTTGCAGACACCCAGCTTGTCTCCTACCGTCGTGCCGCGGCAATAGTCGCCCGTGAGCTCGATGGCAACGTACATCTCCACCATCGTCATAATCTCGGGTTTGACCAGCGCCGCAACCGCAACCGCGTCGTGTACGGGAGCGCCCGGATAACCGATGCTGCGATGGAAGCCATAGAAGAAATCCAGCCATTCGGCAACGACCGTCGCCACGGGATTTTGGAGCGCACGGATGCGTTCAAAATCCTCTGGAAACACCAGCGCCTTTTCTGTGACGTCAAGACCCGCCATCGTGATCGGAACCCCGCTGGTAAAGACCACATCAGCGGCCTCCGGATCGACGAGAATATTGAATTCCGCGGCGGGTGACCAGTTGCCAAAGTCGATGCCGCCACCCATCAGATAGATATGGCGGATCTTACCCTTGAGATGCGGATACAGTAAGAGCAGCGTTGCGATATTTGTCAGCGGTCCTGTCGGAATCAGTACGACGGGCTCTTCGCTTTCCTCCAGAATTTGTGCCATCAAAGTAGCCGCGTCGATCTCGAGCGGTTTGTCCATGGGCTCCGGCAGTGTGGGGCCGTCGAGCCCGCTGTTTCCGTGCACGCTGGGCGCGATGATCGCGTCCGCAAGCAGGGGTTTCACGCGACCCATCGCAAGCGGCGCATGCAGTCCCACGAGCGTCATAATGCGCCCGGCGTTGTAGGTCGTCTTTTCGATCGTCTGGTTGCCGCAGACAGAGGTCACGGCCTTGATGTCCAGCATCGGACTCGCGGCGGCAAGCACCCACGCGATCGCGTCGTCGTGCCCCGGGTCACCGTCCAGAATCACGGGGATCTGTTTCGTCATGTCTCTCCTTTTATACCGTGCAAAAAAATTCGTCTCCCGCCGTATCGTTATGCCTTCGCTTCCGGGCGCTCCGCGCGCGCTTTCTTCACGCGCTTGATCGTGCTCGCCGCATAGATCACAAGTCCCAGAATGGTCACCACATACGGAATCGACGAGACGAGATAGCTCGAAACGCCCTGCAAACCGCTGACCTTGGTGCGCAGCGCCTGCGCGAGGCCGAAGAGCAGAGAGCTGAACATCGCCCCCACGGGTTCGCCGCGGCCCATGGCCTGCGCTGCGAGCGCGATGAAGCCGCGTCCAGCGACCATGCCGCTGTTCCAACCCTGGGAATAGTACATGGACATAAACGCGCCACCGAAGCCCGCGAGCGCACCGGAGAGCGCAAGCGCGATGTATTTGATCTTCAGCACGCTTACGCCGACGCTGGAGGCCGCGTTGGGGTTTTCGCCCACGGCGCGAATGTTGAGGCCAAGCGGGGTACGATACAGTAAGACCCAGATCAGCCAAACAAGCAAAAACGCAAGATAGGTCAGCGCCGCATGGCCGGAGAGGATGTCGCCCAGCACGGGAATGTCTTTGATCAGCGGGATGCTGACGGTTGGAATCAGGCTGTTCTGGCTCGCCAGCGCGCCGGTGTTGCCGCGCATGCCGGTGAACAGATACAGAAGAAATACCGTTCCGCCCGCGCCCATCATGTTCACCGCGATGCCGGCAAGGATGATATCCGTCTTGAGCTTCAGCGCAAAAAACCCCATCATCAGCCCGAGGAGGATGCCGACGATCATCGCGCCAAGCACGCCGACGAGCCAGCTTTGCGTCCAATAGCTGAACAGCACGCCAAACAGCGCGGAAATCATCATGATGCCTTCGAGTCCGATGTTGGTCACGCCCGCTTTTTCCGCAACGACCGCGCCGAGCGCGGCAAACAGAATCGGCGCCGTGATGCGGATCACGGAAAAGAGAAACTCCGCTTTAAAGATGGTGTCAAACAGCTGCTGTCCCATTATTCGGCGCCCCCTTCCGCTTCCGCCGCCCGCGCAAGATCGGCGCGCGCGTTCCTGACCACGATCTTCTGTCTGTAGCCGGAGAGGAACTGTTCCGCGGCGAAGAAGAGGAAGATTGCCGCTTGAATGATGTCGATCATTTCACTTGGCACGTCGCTGTAGGTCGCCATCAGTACGCATCCTTTATTCAGATACGCGATAAAGAACGCGGCGAGCGGCACGAGCAACGGATTGTTTTTCGCAAGAATCGCAACCGTGATGCCCGCCCAGCCATAACCCGGCAGCTCTTTCCAAAGAAACGTGTTGTAGCGGCCCAGAACCTCGATGCTTCCGCCCATGCCGGAGAGGATTCCGCCGACCACCTGCGCGAGCACGATCGTTCCGCCGACCTTCATGCCGGAGTATTTGGAAAAAGCCTGATTGATGCCGACCATGCGGATGGCATAGCCCCAGCGCGTGCGATACAAAAACAGCGCGACGATTCCGACGAATACGAGCGCTACCACAAACCCCCAGCTCAGCTTGCTGCCGCCTTCCACAAGGGCTCCGATCTTTGCGGTGTCCGCAAAGGGGAACGTCTGCGTAGAGCCTTTGCTGCGATCGGCAAATGTATAGCTCAGAAAATGCAGCACGAGATACATGCACACATAGTTCAACATGAGGCTTGTCACCATCTCGCTGGCTCCGAACTTGACCTTCAACAGCGCGGGGATGAGCATGATCGCCCCACCGACAGCCGCCGCGAGGAGCACGCAGACGACCACGTGCAGACCGGTGTTCATGTGCAGATAGATCCCCGCAAGTGCGGCGACAAACCCGCCAACCATGACGACGCCTTCCCCGGCGAGGTTGAATTGATTGCTTGAAAACATCACGCAGACCGCGAGGCCTGTGAAGATCGTCGGAATCATCGCGGCAAGGATGGTATAGAGTCCCTGCGTGTTTAGGCTTGCGACGCCGGCACGGACGGAGACCAGCGGGCCGATGAGCAGATAGCGCAGCGCATTGAGCGGCTCTTTGGAGCTGAGGAAGATGAAAATCGCCCCGACCGCGAGCGCGAGTGCGATGGCGGCGGCGCCTCTGACGAGTTCAAAGGCGAACATCCTCTTATCCTTCATGGCACACCCTCCCGATCTCCTCGTCGCTCTGCTTTTTCAGCCCCAGCATGTATTCACCCATCAGCTCGTCGTTGAGCTGGCTTGTATCCTCAAAGTATGCTGCAATTTTACCGCCATAGAGTACGATCAAGCTGTCTGACAGCTCCATCACCTCGTTGAGATCGGCGGAAACCAGCAGCACCGCCGCGCCCGCGCGGGAAAGATCGACCAGTTTTTTACGGATGAACTCCGTTGCGCCGACGTCGATGCCGCGCGTGGGTTGATCCGCAATGATCAGAGTCGGCTCGCTGGAAAATTCACGCGCAACGACGACCTTTTGGATGTTTCCGCCGGAGAGCATCTTCACCTTCTGCTTGCCGGATTTGCAGAGCACCGTATAGTCCTTGATGAGCCGGTCGCTCTCCGCGTGAATCGCATTCATGTCAAAGAGCAGACCCTTATTGAAGCGCTTCTCCTCAAAGCGGTCGGAGATCAGGTTTTCTTCAATCGTCGCCGCATCCGCAATGCCGTAGGTCATGCGATCCTCCGGCACGAACGACACCCCAAGCTTTCTGAGGCGCGCCTGTGAGGCGTTGATCACGTCCGCGCCGTTCACGCTCGCCGTGCCCGCGTCGGGTTCCTTTAAGTCAAAGAGCATATCGACAAGCTCCCGCTGACCGTTTCCCTCAACCCCCGCGACGCCGAGAATCTCACCCTTGCGTACGTCAAAGCTCACGCCGTCCAGCATCTTCTTGTTCCATTCATTGGTGTATTGAAGGCCGCACACCCTCAAAACGACGTCCGTCGGCACCGCTTGATCCTTCTGCACGTCCAGCATGACGTCGCGCCCGACCATCAGGCGCGAGATCTCCTGTTCCGTAATGGATGCGGTTTCATACACCCCCATCGATTTTCCACCGCGCATGATCGTAAGCCGGTCGGTGATCTGCTTGATTTCGTTGAGCTTATGGGAGATGAATATGATCGTATACCCCTGCTCCTTGAGGTGGACGAGTTCGCGGAACAGCTCCGCTGTCTCCTGCGAGGTCAACACCGCCGTCGGTTCGTCTAAAATCAAGATCTTTGCGCCGCGAATCAGCGCCTTGAGGATCTCCACCTTTTGCTTCATCCCAACCGGGATATCCATCACCTTCGCGTCGGGATTGACGCTCAGGTGAAACCGTTCGGCATATTCGCGCGTCAGCTCCGTGGCTTTCTTGCTGTCGACCAATACGCCGCTCTTTCTCGGCACCATACCGAGCACCATATTCTCCGCGACGGTCAGGCTGGGCACGAGCATGAAGTGCTGATGCACCATGCCGATGCCGTGCGAGATGGCCGCGGTCGGGTTCGGCAGAGACACCTTTTCGCCGTCGACAAAGATTTCGCCTCCCGTCGGTTGCTCCAGCCCGAAGAGGATCTTCATCAGCGTGCTTTTCCCCGCGCCGTTTTCTCCCATGAGCGCGTGTATCTCGCCGCGCCGCACGGAAAAATCGACACCCTGGTTCGCTGTGATCCCGTTCGGGTACACTTTGGTAATGCCTTTCATCCGTACGACGAGATCGTTTTGATTTTGTTCCATCGAGTTGCCCCTTTACATGGATTGCGTATAAAAAACCGCAGTGCGGTTATGATTCCAACATAAAAATAGAGTTGTCGTGTTACAGCTATCTTAATATAAAAGAAGCGTCAATTCAACGCCACGCAGGGAAACAGGTTTAGAAACAGATTTAGAAACAGTTTTGAAAGAGCCTATTAGAAATTGAACAATTAAGGTTTGATTGGAAGAAACCGGGGAAAGGCACTTCGCCCTCCCCCGGTGTTTTTCAGCGATACAAGTCAAATCGTATCCGGTTTTGCCTTACGGCTGCATGGCCGTGCGCAGCGCGGTTACGGCATTGGTCTCGTCGCCGATTGCGGTGGGGACCACGATGGTGCCGTCTTTGATCGCGGCCTCCGCTGCGAGAACCTTGTCCTGCACCGTCTTGGGCGTGACGGTGGTAAAGTTCTTGTCGGTCACGATGCCGACGCCGCCTTCGGTGAGACCGAGCGTAACGGTCTTACCCCAATAGACGCGGCCTGCGTCCATCTCGTCAAAGATCCAGACGATGGAGTTGCCAACGTTCTTGAGTCCGGAGGTGAGGGTGATCGCCGCGAGTTCCGCGCGCAGAGTTGCTTCCTGATCGGAATCCACGCCGATGAACCAGGCTTTGCCTGTCTCCAGTGCCGCTTCCGCCGCGCCGTTGCCGGAGAGACCCGCGACGCCCCAGAGGATGTCGGCTTTGTTGTCGTTAATCATGGAGAGACCCATCTCCTTGGCGGTTGCGGTGTCGACATAGCTTGCGACATAGCGGGTGTCCACCTTGACTTCCGGATCGGTCGCTTTTGCGCCTTCCAGGAAGCCATAGAGGAAGTCGTTGATGATCTGGCTGTCTTCGCCGCCGACAAAGCCGACGACCTTATCCGCGTTGATGTTTTTCACGGAAGTCTCCGACGTCATCGCCGCAGCAAACACGCCGATGAGGTAACCCATGTCGTTCTGCTTGTAGCTGATGCTCACAACGTTATCGTTCTTGCCGATGACGTCCGCATAGTCGTAGATCAGGAATTTCTGATCCGGATACTGCGCCGCTACTTCCTCTAGAATACCAGGCATCTGCCAGGTGCCGACGATGATCAGATCATATTCGCCGGAACGCGCTACTTCATAGAGGGTTTCCAGCCACTTCGGCTGATCGGCATCCTCACCACCCAATTCGAGGGTTTTGTAGGTGATGCGTCCGGCATCCTGAAGGGCAATCAGACCGGATTCCGCAGAATCGAAGAAGGATTTGTCACCGAGGTTGCCGTTGACAAGGCTGACGACATTGTAGGCCTTTTTGCCGCCCGTGGCTGTTGCATCGGTGGATGTCTTGCAGGCAAACATCGAAAATGCCACCAACACGGTCAGCAGGATTGCTACCAGTTTCTTCATTTTGATTTTCCTCTCTTCTTTTTGCTGATGGATTTGTCCGTAAAAACGCGCGCTAAGACGAGACGTGAGCAGCCAAATCCACACAGCCAGTTTAAATGGTATCCAACGAAAAGTCAACACAGCCTACGACTCTGTCAATGCCGTTTTCGAGCGATTATTTGGCGTTTCATATCGCGCAAATTGCATTTTACGATGGCGCAAAACGAGAGTCGTCACCGCTTGATCTGCCCGGATTTCGGCTCGAATTATCTAATCCTGTCCCAATAAGTTCAACATTTGTTTAGATTTTTTTGAACAGTAGAAAGAGTCGCGATACATAAAACGCCGACCGGACACAAAGTCGGTCGGCATCGTTTTTGAATGCTTGATCGCACGAAGCTGCATTTTAGCAGTTGCACCGCTTGCATGCGAGCCACCATGGAGGACGGGCGGAAAAAGAAGCTCCTCGACTACCCGCGCAAAATCGGTGTGCTCGATGGCTTCCCCGCGCCGCGGAACTTTCATCCGTGGTCGTACAGTTCGCCCGGAACAAAGCCCCTCTCCGAGCAATTGAGCAGCTCCCAAACAGTGACAAGCTGGAATCCTTTCTCCAGCAGCTGCGGCACGATGAGTTCCACGGCGTCGACCATCAGCGGCTTTGTGTCGTGCAGCAGTATGATATCTCGGTCCTGGAGTTCTTTGCCATCGACGATCTGTTTTTGCACATTCTGCGCGATCTTCTCGGGATCGACCTCGAGCACGTTTCCGCTTTGTGACCAGAAAACAACCGCCATATCGTTCTCCCGCGCAACCCGCATAACGTCCCAGCTGTTGCGTCCGGCCGGCGGACGCAAGCAATGCGGATGATATCCCGTGATTTCTATTATCTTGTCATTCGTGTTCTGAACCGAGCGGCGCAACGCCACGTAGTTCAGCTCCTGCAAATCCTCATGCGCCCAGGAGTGGTTTCCAATCTCGCAGCCGAGCGCAACAGCACGCTGCGCAATGGCCCAGCTTTCCGGCGAATTGAACCGCCAACCGCAGACAAAAAACGTAGCGCGTGCGTGATGCTTCTCCAAAATATCAAGGATCTTATCCGTAATACCCGGTTTCGGCCCGTCGTCAAACGTCAGCGCGATCATGGGTTTCGTAGGATCGATATACATCTGACGGATCTGAAGTTCAATTTCATCCGGCAGAGATTGCGGCTGATTTCGTTGAATCAGTTGAAAAAGCTGGTCGTTGCGCTCGCTGTACCATGGTGAGTCGATGCCCGGAACAGGCGTTTCGGTCGGCGCGGGTGTTTGCACCGCGGTTGGCGCAGGCGTAGCGGCCGGTGAATCCACCGCGGAAACGGAAACCATGTTCTCTTCGAATTGCTGTGCGCGCTCCATCCGGCGTGCATCCACGTCATGCAATACCAGCGCGACCAAACAGGTTAAAACAACCAAAGCAGCCGCAAAGAAAAGGCGTAACCCTTCACGCTTCACATTCCACCCCCACCAACCATTGTCAGGAATTATATCATGCAAACCGGCAGAAAAGATCGCTTTTTGAATCATTTTACAAAACAAGTATTTTGATGGAAAAATTTCGTGTGCAGCGCTGACTTTCGCTTGACATTTTACAGAGGCAACATTAAGGTAAGAGATGTTCAAAAACCGATTGCATCCAAGGAGAATGATGGAATGAAACGCATCCTCAGCGCGGCAGCGACATTGCTGCTTGTGTGTTCCCTTGCGGCGTGCGCCGCGGCTCCCGTTACGGAACAAACCCCTGCGCCGACCGAGGCCGCTGCGACCCCGACCGCAACGTCGGAGCCGACGCCGGAGCCCACGCCCGCGCCCACGCCGGAACCCGTCTTCACGGAAATAGCGCTGGATCAGACGCTCTTTTCCAAGGAAAAGGTCGTCATTCGCGTCGTTGGCATTCGCTTCAGCGCAAACTATATGACCTACATCGATCTTTCCGTCGAAAACACATCGACCGCCGCGATCTCACTCAAACTCGGCGGCATCTGCCTGAACGATTGGCAGGTGGATGGCGCGCTGGAGAACGCGGAACAGATCGCGGCCGGCGAAACGCGCGCGGCAAGCGCCGTCGTGCGCTTTGTGGATGATCCAAACGCAGTCTACCAGAACATCACATCCCTTGCTGGCGCATCTCTCAGCCTCAGCGTCTGGAACGACGCCACCGGCGAAGCGATCATGCAGCAAAAGAATTTCTCAATCACCATTCCGGATGCGTCGCCCGCGGGCGATCCTTCCGAAGGCGCCACGCTGGTCTATGAGGACAAAAGTCTCGCGGTCTATCTGCAGGGTATCGATGGCACGCTCCAGCACACGCGCGCGCTTCTTTATAAGAAACCAGGCGCGAAGTGGATGAGTGTCATGATCGACCCGGTCTACGCAGGATATACCAACATCGTCAACCGCAGCTATATAGTGGAAGAGGGAAAATACCGCCTGCTCTCTCTGGACGGCACGGAGGTCATGACGCGCCAGAACATTACGGCTCTGCATCAGCTGGATCTCTATCTTTCTCTCAAGCTCTTCGATGGCAGGCTCAACCGTCCCGTCGTAGCCTCCCTGATCGACCCAAATGTGCAGGAAACCGTGATGAGCGCGCCGGACGCGGGCCCGGTCGTCTACCAGAGCGTGCTTTCCTATTGCATCCTGCGCAACATGGGCGTCACACAGTTTGACGGCCACGAAGCAATCCTGCTGGACCTGGAAAACATCACCCAGAACTATCTGAAAACGCTCGACATCACGGCGTATCCTTCCGACCCGAGCATTCTCGTCGACGGAACGGCCTATCCGCTGATGACGTACTGCACCAATGCTTACCCGGCCACGCACGGCTACCTGCTGCTCTGGCCGGAAGGCGCGCCGGAAGGAACGCTGGCAGGCGCAAGCAGCGTCTCCGTCTGCCTCAAGGTCTCGCGCATCAACGGGGGGCATTTTGACCCCATTGTCGACACGGGCGACTTCGTCATCGATCTAAGCAAGTAACCTCCGCACATCAAGGCGGCTGGACGGCAACGTCCCGCCGCCTTTTTTACGCGCCGGCAGCGCAAGAAAGCATGCGGACGCACGGTGCGCGACATCAAACGCGGGTATAACAAACGCTTCACTGCCATAATGTTGCCCAAATGATCCACCAATTCTTCAAATGCAAACTATGGTTAGTTCAAAATGCTCTCCTATACTGATACCATAACAGAAAAAAACGGCTTCAAACGATTGATTCGATTGAGATCCGCCGTAGATATGTGAAACGCTTTCTAGTTCAATCCGCTTTTTTCTGCACATCACCATCCAAAAGGAGCGATCGATTTATGGATCAAAACAACGATTGGTACGAACGGTATTCTTCCCCTGCTCCGCAGGAAGGCGGCGCGCGGACGCCACACCGCGCAGAGAGACGCAGTGTGCGCTTTTCAACGCTGATTGTGTTCATGCTGGTTGCGGCACTGCTTGGCGGCGCGCTCGGAGGACTCTACACGCGGCAGTATGTCTCCGAGCAGCTTTCAACGCTCAACGCCCAGCCCTCCGCCAGTTTCGCGCTGAGCGAATCGAAGGAGGTGTCGAGCGCAGGACTGACCAGCGCCTCGACGAACGGCTTTGCCAACACATTCAGCCGCGCGCAGATCATCGAGCTCACCGCGCCTTCCGTCGTCGGCATCGACACCTACTACACCGCGAACGGTTTCTCCCTCCCTTTCGCCAACAAGAATGACAGCGGCAGCGACAGTCAGCAGGTACAGGCAGGCAGCGGAAGCGGTATCATCCTCACAAGCGACGGCTATATCGTCACCTGCAAGCACGTGGTAGACGGCGCGGAGACCATCAAGGTCATACTCAACGACGACACCGAACACGAAGCAAAGCTGATTGGATCCGACTCCCGCAGCGATCTCGCCGTGCTCAAGATTGAAGCCACCGCCCTTACCCCCGCGACACTGGGCGATTCGGACATGCTCACGGTGGGTGAAGACGTCATCGCCATCGGCAACCCGCTCGGCGAACTGCGCGGAACCGCAACCAGTGGCATCATCAGCGCCCTAAGCCGTGAAGTCACGGTGGGAAGCACCTCCATGACACTGATTCAGACCGATGCCGCCATCAGCCCGGGTAACTCCGGCGGCGGGCTCTTCAACGCGAGCGGCTCGCTCGTTGGCATCGTCAACGCAAAAGCCAGCAGCAGCAACTCCGAAGGTCTCGGTTTTGCGATTCCGGTGAGCAGTGTGAAAACCATCATCGCGAATCTGATCGATCACGGATATGTGCTCGGCAGGGCGTACCTCGGCGTGTATACGCAGGATGTCACCCTCGCCTCGGACACGAACAACGGCGGCGGCTTTTTCGGCAGCTTCTTCGGCGGCGGAACCACCTGCGTGCAGGTTGCGCAAATCGTCTCCGGCAGCGCGGCGGAAACAGCCGGACTCAAAGCGGGCGATCTGATTCTCAAGGTGGACGACACCGAGATCACCTCCAACTCCGTGCTCTCAAGCGTGATCAGCGCCTTCAACGCGGGTGACACGGCGACCTTGACCATCCAGCGAGACGGCAAGGAGCAGAGCATTCCCGTCACCTTCGGCGAATACAAACCCGCGCAACAGTGACAGACGCGGATCCCGCGCCGAACCACACGGTCATCTCGCCCGAACGATTGGGGCGATGACATAACGCCGCCGGGCCCCCTCCCCGCGGCGCTCCCCCACGAGACAACAAGCGCGTGAATCATCCACCCCCCCCCGGATGGTTCACGCGCGGGGGAATTGCAAAAGATCCCGCAACCGGCGCAATTCGCCCACGTTGCGGGATATTTTTCTTCGAATACTGTTGGCGGAAGCGCCCCGTGAAACGCGCCTGCACATTATGGGTCAAATAAGCTGATTGGCGCGTGTTTTGATTCAAACGTCCAAAGATAGCGGAATACCTCGTCCGGTTGATAGAGAATGCCGTTGGCTCGACATACTTGTGTGAATCGTTCCATCAGTTTCGCGTTGTTCGGACTGTTGCAGATGTAGGCGTTGCCGAATGCACGGATATATTGCTGCTTGACGCCGGGGAAATCGCGATCCAACGCGGCATAGAAATACTCCCGATCACCCTCGCGCAGCGTCACGCCAAAGCCGAAGCAGAGGATCCCCTTCACACCCGCACGCACGCAATAGTCCAGGAGTCCATCGATATTCTCCTCTGTGTCGTTGAGGAACGGCAGAATCGGCGACATCCAAATCACGCTCGGAATGCCAGCCTCCTTCAGCGTCATCAACATCTCAAACCGTTCCCGCGTGGAGGAAACATGCGGTTCGATTTGCCTGCACAACCTTTCATCAAACGTGGTCAATGTTGTCTGCACGACGCATTTCGTGCGATCATTGATCTTTTTGAGCAGATCGAGGTCGCGCAGCAGCCGCGCGGACTTGGTCAAAATCGCGAGTCCGAAGCCGTACCGCTCGATCACCTCGATGCTCTGCCGCGTGATCTGTAACTCCGTTTCGAGCGGGATGTAGGGGTCGCACATCGAACCTGTACCGATCATGCACTTCTGCCGCTTCTTCCGTAGCTGTTGTTCGAGAATCTTGACCGCGTCACGCTTGACCTCGATGTCCTCAAACGCATGGTCGAACTGATAGCATTTGCTCCGGCTATCACAGTAGATGCAGCCGTGGGTGCAGCCGCGGTAGAGATTCATGCCGTTTTGCGGCGAGAGGATGGTCTTATAGTCGGCATAGTGCATCGTGTTCCCCTCTCTTTCCGCGTTTTCTTCAGTATAGCAAAGAGAATATGACAAGTGAATGTCAGGGTTGCTTTCTTCTAAAAAGAATGCAACTAAAAATATCGCATGTCAGGACCGACTTAGGCGATATCTCATTTGAAAGAGCGAAATCTATTAACACTTTGTTTCGGGTTTTTTCGTACTCGCTCCACAAGAGTTCTGTATCCTATCCACATGAAAGAAACGAAAAGCAGAAAACCACAAAAACAGAAAAAGAAGAATCGCGTCTTGCGCACGCTTGCTTTACTGCTGCTCGCATCGCTGCTGTTAGCGCTCGGTACAAGCTACTTTGTCATGGCAACCACGCAAAGCCGAATCGTCTCGTCCGAAAAAGCAGCAAACCTCGGCGCGGACGCGATTCTCGTGCTCGGCGCGCGCGTCTGGGGCAACGGGCAGCCCAGCGGAATCCTGAAAGACCGCATCAACACGGGCGTCGATCTCTACAATATGGGCGCTTCCGGCCGTCTCCTGATGAGCGGCGACCACGGGCAGGCGGATTATGACGAAGTCAACGCGATGAAGGAATTCGCCATAGAACAGGGAGTGGCTCCCGAAGTGATCTTCCTGGATCACGCGGGATTTTCCACCTATGAGAGCCTGTATCGCGCGCGGGATATCTTCCAGATCAAGACCGTTGTGATCGTCTCTCAGCAGTATCATCTGTATCGGGCGCTGTACATCGCCCGTGCGCTCGGGTTGGACGCCTATGGCGTCTCCTGCGATAGCCGGGATTATAACGCATATCTGCTTTTTGATGTGCGGGAGACTCTGGCGCGATGCAAAGATTTTGTCTATTCCATCTTCCAGCCGCTGCCGACCTACCTCGGCGATGTCATCCCCATCACGGGCGACGCAAGCGCAACGGATGGATAAACGTTCGGCTTGATGGCGTTTTATAACCGCAGGCGCATCGAACTTAGGCCTTTTCTCTCCACAAAAAAAGCGCCACTCAAACGAGCGGCGCTTTGGTGTTTCTTGCGTGATTACCGGTTGCGCAGGAAGGCGGGGACGTCCAGCTTGCTCTTGGGCTTCTCCTGATAATCCCGGCGGATATCATTTTCGCTGAATACCTGATCCTGCCGCGGCTGCGGAATCGGTGCCGCCACCGGCTCGTCCGTCATGATCGGGCGGCGCGGCGCGTAAGAAGCGGAGGCGTACTGCGGCTGCATCGGCTGCGGCTGGCGCATCGGCTGTTGATACTGCGGCTGTGTCGGATACGGCTGGGGCTGTGCCTGCTGCGGCTGCGTGGGATACGGTTGCGGCTGCGGCTGGGGTTGCGCCATCTGCTGCTGTTGGTTCGGATTCATGTTCGTGCTGCCGTACGGCGAGCGGAAGGTGCTAAACGCTCCAAACCCGGGGACACCCTGGATGTTGCCCATGCGATCCGCGCGGTCAAAGCCGGTCGCGATGACCGTAATGCGCAGTGCATCGCCCATGGCTTCGTCGATATCCGCGCCAAAGATGATGTTCGCTTCGGGATCCACGTTCTCACTGATGAGTTCGGCTGCTTCGTTGACTTCGAGCAGACTCAGATCCGGGCCGCCCGTGATATTCATCAGCACGCCACGCGCACCGTTGATACTGGTTTCGAGCAGCGGGCTCTCGATGGCTTGGCGGGCCGCCTCCGCCGCGCGCTTTTCGCCGCTGGCGTTACCGATGCCCATGTGCGCCAGACCTTTTTCGCGCATGATGGTCTTGACGTCCGCAAAGTCGAGGTTGATCATCGCGGGAACCGCGATCAGATCCGATATACCCTGAATACCCTGACGGAGCACGTCGTCCGCAACGCGCAATGCGTCCGGCAGACTCGCGCGACCGACGAGGTCGATGAGTTTGTCGTTGGGGATCGTAATGAGCGTATCCACGGCAGGCTTGAGCGACGCGATGCCGATTTCGGCGTTGCGCATACGCACCTTGCCTTCAAACGTAAAGGGCTTGGTGACGACCGCGATGGTCAGAATCCCGAGCTCTTTGGCGCATTCCGCAACGATGCTGGTCGCGCCCGTTCCGGTTCCGCCGCCCATGCCGGCGGTGATAAACGCCATGTCGGTGCCGCGCAGCGCTTCGATGATCTGCTCGCGGCTTTCATCCGCGGCCTTGCGGCCCACTTCGGGATCCGCGCCCGCGCCGAGGCCCTTGGTCAGCTTTTCGCCGATTTGGATCTTGGTCGGCGCCTTCGCCAGATACAGCGCCTGTTTATCGGTGTTGATGGCGATGAACTCAACGCCGCGCAGACCATATTGCACCATACGATTGATTGCGTTACAGCCCGCTCCTCCGACGCCGATGACTTTTATCTGCGCAAAAGAGGTGTTTTCGAAATCCGGTTCAAACATTGTTTGTCCCCCTTATTTGGTAAAAAGGTTACGAAGCCTATCCACAAGCGTGCCCGGCGACGTATTGGTCACCACGTCGTCGCTCGTGGCTCGTAAAACAAAATCGAGTGCCGCAAAGCAGCTCGTATAATTTGGCGTATCCATATCCGCCACCCACGGCGTGTCGCGCTGAATGTTCAGATGCAAGCCGCGTTTGAGGTAGTCGATACCGCCTTTCATCATGGCGATTCCACCGCCGGTGAGGTAGGTGACGGGGCTCGCTTCCGAAGAGACGCCCATCTCCTTGATCGCCGTGCGAATCAGGGAAACCAGTTCGCCCGCACGCGCTTCTAAAATCAGCTCGATCGCGGCATGATCCACGCGCTTGGCACCATTTGGCGTGCGCACGATTTCGGTGCTGCTCAGCGGTTCCTGCAAAAAGACAAACCGCCGCTTGACTTGCTCCGCCGTCTCCAGCGGAATATCCAGCCCGAAGGCAAGATCACTTGTCAGGTGCTTTCCGCCGACGTCGAGCGAGCGCATATCGGTCAGCGCCGCGTTTTCCACGATGGATACATCCGTATGAGTGTATCCCACGTCGATGAGGATCGCCGGACGAACGCGTTCCTTTTCCGGAATGACCGCGAGCGCTGCGCAAAGCTGGGACGAGACGCTCATCGAAATCTCAATATCAAGTGGAGCGAGCGCCTGCTCCATGGCGCGGATAAACTCTTCCTGCACATACATGTGCGAAACGAGCGCGCCGAGCTCCTCGGTCTTCGCGCCCGTCGGGAGAGCGGAAGAGACCACCCCGCCGACCGTGAAGGAGACGGGCGTGCTGTGCATGAGCACATATCCGCTCAGCTTGACCTTTTTGAGGGAGAGCGAGATGACGTCGTCGATATCCTCCGCCAAAACACGCTTGCTCCGGCTTCCGATGGGCAGCGAGGCCTCGGTGAGGATCATCTTGCAAAACGGAGCCGGCACACTGATTGCGGCCTCTCGAATGCGCATGCGCGCTTCCTGCTCCGCCTTGGATACCGCCTCGACAATGGCGTTGTGTAGGGAGCGGTAATCGGAGAACGCGCCTGCCTGATACCCGTTATACGGGCAGACAGAAACGCCGTGCACGGTAATGCCATCGCGATTGACAAAACTGCCGCACAGACAGACGATCTTGGAACTTCCGATGTCCAGCACCGCAGCCGGCTTCAATGCAGACTCCTCCGCTTACTTTGCAACATACACTGCGATATTATATCACAGCGCAGGAAAATGGCGCAACCCAAGCGCATTGTTTCATAATTGTTCGTATTTTTGTCATGGTTGCGTTTTTGCGGCCTAGGGGTAGCGCCCCACGCGACAGAATTACACCATCTATAGTCGCGCGCGACTGCGCGCGCGCAATTCCGACACGGCCATTTCGCATTCTCACCCGCTCATTGGGTATGGTTCCGAATCCGCCGAAGCGCGCGCAGCGTCAAGATGCGGAGCGATTCGTTCTCCAGCAACGGCACAAGGCGCAGTTCCTCGTTTTCATGCGGAGAAAACAATCCGAGCACGCCGCGTTTACGCCCCGCTGCAATCCTGCAATAAAGCTCGTCACACATTTCGTCTGCGGCGCAAAGATAGACAGCCTCGTCCGTAAACAGGTTGTTTTGTGCGTCGATCTTCGCGCGAAACGCATCGTTTTGCGACAGATCGAGCGTTCCCGACGTGTTTTGCAGCGCGCGCGCCTCATACGAAAAGCGCCCGTTGCGTCGCAGTGTGAGAAAGAGTCCAAGCGAGTCCGCCTCGGCCGGCGATCCGAGCCCATAGAAAACAAGCCCGTGCTGATACATCTCCCAACCTTTTGCGCAGCCGGTATCGACGACGATGCTCGCGCCCGCGTCGATCAAGCGCAGATAGCGCGCGCGCCATTCCGGCAGGGGAAGCGTGCCTTCACTGACCCCGCTGTGCACAAGCACGATCACATGATCGCACTGGCAGAGCAACATGCGCACGCGGTCATATGCCGCAAGATGGAGGATGTCCGCGCGGGCGTTGAATCCGTCCAGCGGCTGCTCCGCAAGGGAGACAAAGCCGAGCCGGACGCCGTTGATGCAGCGAATAAACGGACGATTTGCCATCGCCTCGCTCTCACCGCTGCCGATGGATTGCATCCCGTCCGGCAAAACCGGCGCGCAGTCCTCCCCGCGCATTGCGGCGAGCGCGACGAGGCCCATGCCCGCGTCCTGCAACCAGCGAATCTGTACCGCCTCCGCTTGATCAAGCGCTGCGACCAACAGATCCTGCGCCTGTATCTGGCGCGCGAGCACTTCCCCGGCGCGAAACACTTCCGTGCATACATCTACTCCGCCGAGTATCAACACGTGCGCCGCATCCTCCCGCTGCTCCGCAGGCAACGCCTTTGCTGGCAGAGTCATGCCGCTCTTGGCTTGTTTTGTTTCCATCTTCTCCTCCGTCTTCCGTGTCAAGGCAGGAATGTGCCTATTCCGTACAGAGCGATTCTCGGTACTTCGTGAAAACAGCGCGGAGAACTCCCCGCGCTCTGTTCCTTATATGGGCAGAAAAGCGCCCGACAAACGGATGCTTCTCTCTCCAGCTCATCCGGAATTATGGGTAAGGAATCGCGACCTCCGTCGGTACGCTGTCCGCTCCTTCGCCTTCGATATATTCGCTTGCCCACATCAACGTGACCAGATCCGTCTTACCGGTATTCTCGATGCAATGCGCATAGCCAACCGGGATATCAACCACGACGTGCTTCTTTGCGCTGACCGGGTATTCGATCACCTCGTCCATGTCGATCCTGCGGAATTTGATCACACCCGCGCCGGAGACAACGAGAAACTTTTCCGCCCGCGTATGGTGCCAGTGGTTCCCGCGCGTCATGCCGGGTTTGCAGACGAGTACGCTGACCTGGCCCCCTGCGCCAAGCCGCAGAAATTCCGTCATGCTGCCGCTGTCGTCCTCGCGCATCTCCAGCGGATAGGCAAAGTCCATCACCGGCAGAAAACTCAGATACGTCGCATAGAGCTTGCGTGTGAGCGGTTCGCTCATATCCGGTATACCGTTGCTCTCGCGGATGTTGCGAAACGAACGAATCTGCTTTGCGATCTCGCCCAGCGTCGCATGATAGGTCTGCGGCACGATGCAATGCGTGCCTTCCTTGGTGGTCTTGTCATCGATCAAATCGCACAGCGACTCCGCTACGTCATCGATATACGCAAGGTGCATCATGGTAGATTCATCATGGATAACGATCGGCTGGTCGTGCGAAACATGATAGCAAAACGTGGCAATTACGCTGTTGTGGTTTGGTTTTGCCCACTTTCCGAATACATGCGGAATACGGAACACATAGACTTTCGCGTGCGTCTCGTTCGCATAGAGTTCCAGAAGTTCCTCTCCTGCTTTCTTACTTCGTCCATAAAGGTTGGGCAGTGCGGCCTGGGTAGAACTTGCAAACATGACGGGACAACGGTTCTTGTGCTTGTTGAGTTGTCGCAGGAGGGTGTCGGTAAAGCTGAAATCGCCCTGCATGTATTCATCCTGCTGTCTCGTTCGGTTCGTTCCGGCGAGATGGAATACGAAGCCGCAATCCGCGCAATAGCGTTCCAACGCCTCGGTGGGCGAATCCGCATCAAAGAGAAGCAGATCGCGATAGCCCCGCGAACGCAGTGCGATGATCAGGTTCTTGCCGATGAACCCCTCGGCCCCCGTGATCAGTATTTTCATATCCACCGTCTCCCGTGTCGAATCCCGTCTGTTCGTGCCCAACAAATCTATCGTTCTTCGGTAAGGCCGCAGCTCCCAACGCAGGGGCTGTGTTTGGTTGTGTTGGTCTCTTGTGTCCTTTTCTTCCTCGTTATGTTGATCCTTCTTATTTAGAATAGCTTCGATTTAGAATGGATTCTATCCAATTAGCTCCGCATCACGAATGCATGTTTCGCGATCGATTCTAGATTTTAATTAGCTTCGATCCAATTAGCTCCGCATCATGAAAGCATGTTTCGCGATCGATTCTAGATAATAATCAGCTTCGATCTAAATGGCTCTGTATCATGAAAGCATGTTTCACGACCGATTCTAGATTTTAATCAGCTTCGATCTAAATGGCTCCGCATCATGAAAGCGTGTTTCGCGATCGATTCTAGATTTTAATCAGCTTCGATCAAAATGGCTCTGTATCATGAGAGCATGTTGCTCGATCAAGAAGCAGGCGCCAGCATCATCAGGATGGATGAATCCAATCGAAATATGCGCGCGTGGCTTGCTCGCGGGAAGCATGCTCACATGCATACTTGCGCGCGCGTGCGCCAAGTTCATCCAGCGAAACCGTACTTGCATGCAGGCGGAGGATCGCATCTGCCATCTCCTGCGGCTCTCCCGGCATGATGCAAATGCCATAGCTCTCGTGTTCAATCGAGCGCGCCCATTCGCTGCCCGGCTCCGCGCAGACAATCAACGGCCTGCCCGCGGCAAGCGCAAGCTGCGTCTCGGACGGCACCGCGATGCGCGTCATCCCCTTTTTCAAGGGAACCAGCACCACATCCGCCATCGAATAAACCTGCGCCGTCCGCTGTATGGATCGCAGCGGGAACAGCAGCACGTTTTCAATTTGCTCCCGTTCCACACGGTTTTCGACATGCTCTCGCAGCGCACCATCCCCAAACATCAGGATGCGGATATCCGTCTCTCCTTTGAGAAGCTTTGCCGCGTCCAGAATCACATCCGGCTCCTGTAAGAAGCCGAGTGTTCCGGCGTAGACGGCATAGAACCCCTCGCGTGGAAGCGCAAGCTCGTCAAACAATACATTTTCCGCGCGCAAGATCGGTTGGATCACGTTCGTATCCGCCCAGTTGGGAATCACAGCGATCTTGTGCTCCTCCACGCCGCGCGCGATCAGCGTACGCTTCATCTCCTCCGAAAGTGTGATAAAAGCGCTGTTTCCGCGATAGATATACTGCTCCATCCGGCGGCAAAACCGCATGAACGGATGCCACTCGGTATATTCTCCTGCTGCGACGAGATTGTCCGGAAAAATCTCCTGCAGCAGATAGATCGTCCTTGCTTTGCGGCCAAGCCTTGCGCCGACTAAGCCCAGATAGGCGGGCTGGCTGCACAGGATATAGACATCCGCATTCAGTTTCTTGGAAGCGCGGTAGATGGCCCATGTGTTTTGGAGCGCGCGTACCGCCCGCTCAAACAGATTGGCTCCGCGGCGTGCTTTGTTGCCGACGCGCTGAATGCGATATCCCTCCGGCGAGATCTCATCCCGCCGTGTATAAAACGCCGCGCGTTCCTCTTCGCTCAGTTCGTGTCCCGGCAGTTTAGTGACCACGCTCACGCGCGCACCATAACGGCAGAAATCCTCCGCAAGATCGGCATACAGATGGGTGATCGGCGTGACTTCCGGCGCAAAATGCGTGGAAATCAATGCAATATGCAGTTGTTCTTCCATCCTCGCCGCCCCTCTTACACACGCCGGATTGTATATCGACGTGTGCCATACTCCCATTCTGTTTTCGCCTCGCCGTTGTGCAAAGCAAACGGGTCGATTTCCCCGCTTATAGCGCAAATTTTACCATGCAAGAGCGTGGGTGTCAATCAAAGCCAGCGCCGCACAGCGGGCAGCAAACCACGGCGAATCCGCGCGTTTCCCCGCGGTCAAATCCACTCTGCTACCGCTTGCATGGATGCGTTCGAATCTGCGTGCATTGACATGGCTCGGATCCTTGCACCCGTTTGGTTTCCGGGCTCGACTTCACTGTTGCACGCAATCGAATGAAAGCCGAAGTACGTCCGTTTTCTGTTCGCAGCTGGCTTCCAATTTTGAGACGCCGTCATGCAACCGCCGACAAGCGGGAATCAATTGCAATTACGGATTTCCTTCATAAAAATCGCAATTTGCATTTTTTTGCGCAGAAAATTGCAGGATATGCTGCATATTTTTTCGCATGCGTTTATTTAACGATTTCGCAACTTTTTTTCCGGAAAATTTTTCACGAAACATTTGCCTTGCTTGATAAATCGGTGTATCATATATTTGGTGAAGATTGCGCATGATCTGTATGAAAACGGTCGATTCCATCGAAAAGCGACCGCTTGCGCAACTGCGAACCCATCTTTCCCGCCGTTCCCTCCGCGCATGTGCGCCGCATGGGATGGCAGCTACACCTAATTTTTGCAGTTTTCTATGCTCCATCCGTCAATATGTTCGGATTTGGCGCGACGCTACGCGAGCTCAGTGTACATACAGAATTCCTTCCAGTTCGTTTCGCAAGCCGCCGCCAATGACGCCAATACAGCGAAAACATCACGTTTTACCATAAAACCATACTGACAGAGAAAGGTGCCGAAACAATGACAAACAACAAAAAGCTGCTCGCATGGGTCAAGGAATGCCAGGACATGTGCGAACCCGACCAGATTTATTGGTGCGACGGTTCCCAGGAAGAAAATGACCGCTTGTTCGCCGAAATGGTGGCCAGCGGCATGGCGACCCCGCTCAACCCGGAAAAGCGCCCGGGCTGCTACCTCTTCCGCAGCGATCCTTCGGACGTTGCCCGCGTGGAGAACAGAACGTTCATCGCGAGCGTGAAGAAAGAAGACGCAGGCCCCACCAATAACTGGGTGGATCCGGTCGAGCTCAAGAAGACCATGACCGAACTCTACAAGGGTTGCATGCATGGCCGCACGATGTACGTCATCCCGTTCTCGATGGGCCCCATCGGCTCGCCCATCTCCAAGATCGGCGTTGAAATCACCGACAGCCCCTACGTTGTTGCCAACATGCGCATCATGACCCGCATGGGCACCAAGGTTCTGGAAACCCTCGGCGACGGCGAATTCGTGCCGTGCCTCCATTCCGTCGGCGCGCCGCTGGAAAACGGCGCGAAGGACACGACCTGCTGGCCGTGTGCCCCGATCGAGAAGAAATACATCAGCCACTTCCCCGAAGAGCGCCTGATCTGGTCCTATGGCTCCGGTTACGGCGGAAATGCTCTGCTGGGCAAGAAGTGCTTTGCGCTGCGCATCGCATCCGCTCAGGCGCGCGACGAGGGCTGGCTGGCCGAGCACATGCTCATCCTTGGGCTCACCGACCCGCAGGGCAACAAGACCTACATCACCGGCGCATTCCCGAGCGCTTGCGGCAAAACCAATCTCGCGATGCTCATCCCGACCATCCCGGGCTGGAAAGTGGAGACCGTTGGCGACGACATCGCCTGGATGAAGTACGGCAAAGACGGGCGCCTCTATGCCATCAACCCGGAATCCGGCTTCTTCGGCGTAGCGCCCGGCACCTCCGATAGCTCGAACTTCAACGCGATGCGCAGCATCGATAAGAACGCCATCTTCACGAACGTTGCCCTCACGGACGACGGTGACGTGTGGTGGGAAGGCATCGGCACTCCCGCGCCCGCGCATGCCATCGATTGGAAGGGCCAGGACTGGACGCCCGAATCGAAAGAGCTCGCGGCGCATGCCAACGCCCGTTTCACAGCGCCCGCGTCGCAGTGCCCCTGCATCGCACCCGAATGGGAAGATCCCGCAGGCGTACCGATCTCCGCAATCCTCATCGGCGGACGCCGCCCGCGCACCATCCCGCTCGTTCACCAGAGCTTTGACTGGGCGCACGGCATCTTTGACGGTTCGATCATGGGCTCGGAAATCACCGCAGCCGCTATCTCCAACAAGATCGGTCAGGTTCGCCGCGATCCCTTCGCGATGCTGCCGTTCATCGGCTACAACGTGTGCGACTATCTGCAGCACTGGCTCGATGTCGGCACGAAATCCACGGAAGACAAGTTGCCGAAGATCTTCTACGTCAACTGGTTCCGCAAGGGCGAAAACGGCAAGTTCCTCTGGCCGGGCTTTGGCGACAATAGCCGCGTGCTGAAGTGGGTCGTCGAGCGCGTCAACGGCAAAGTGGACGCGGACAAGACCGCCATCGGCTATCTGCCCAAGAAGGAAGACCTCTACCTTGAAGGCCTCGACGTCTCCGACGCGGCGATGGAAGAACTCCTCCATCTTGAAAAAGAAGATTGGCAGGCGGAAGTGGAATCCATCAAGGAACACTATGCAAACTACGGCGAGCGGATGCCCAAGACGCTCAAAGACCAGCTTGCTGCTCTGGAAGCCCGCGTCAACGCGATGTAAGCAACGCGCCAAGCGCGAATAACGCATCCCCCGAGCGCATATCCATTGCGGATATGCGCTCTTTTTTCGCGTCATTAGGCGGAAAATTGAGCGAATTAAGCTTGTATATGCAAATGACAAGATTGTTATGATGAAATAATTGACACGCGAAATTCTTTATGATATAGTCAACCAGTATTCAAAATAATTGCTTTGACCGCACATGATTGCCGATCATCCGTTATTTGATGATTGAGCACATGTGTTTTTTGATAGAAACGCAATGGCGAAAGTCAACGCGGCGTATTGATAGGGTCGAGGGCATCTTGGTCTCGCGAAAACAGACGATCCTTTTTCGTTTCTTACGGAGCCTCAAGCCGCCAACCCAAGCAAGGATGCAACCATTCACGAAAGATGAATGTGATTGAACGGGTACACCAGAACAAAAACCATCAAAAAACGAAAGAGGTATTTCCATGTTCAGCGACAAAACCATCGTCTGCAAAGATTGCGGAGCCAGCTTCACCTTCACCGCCAGCGAGCAGGAATTCTACGCGGAAAAGGGTTTCACCAATGAGCCCCAGCGTTGCAAGAATTGCCGTACCGCCCGCAAGCAGAGCTCTCCCCGTGGCGGCGGCGACCGTCAGATGTATGACGCAACCTGCGCAGGCTGCGGCAAGCCCTGCAAGGTTCCCTTCCAACCCCGTTCCGACCGTCCTGTTTACTGCAGCGACTGCTTCCGCAAGTAATTGATCTGAAGCACAAAACGCCCTTTGCAAAAGGGGCGTTTTTTTGTGCACTTATTTGTGGAAAAGGGAATCAATAAAAAATGATTTTTATTGTTGAGGAAATGCAGCGACTGCTTCCGCTGGAGTTTTGCGCGAAGGACAATACGTTCTGCGCAGGAGGGGCTTTAAGTGTGTAAATTGCATATGAATATAGTTTCACCAACTTGCAACCAACAGTTCCGAGCAATCCGATGTCCAGTTGTGTTGAAATTTAGGATTGTGTTAATATATGAGGAAGCATGGCAAATAGAAAATGTTCTCAAACAAACACAAACTTTATTTCAGGAGCATAACAAATGAATCCTTTAGATTATGCTTGGAATGAGCATGAGCGAATTGCATTTATGGAAAACCATGTTGTTTTACCAACAAGCTATAAAATTAAAATAAGGGACAACTATTCAAAAAGATGTGATTTGGAAGCTGCGCTTGAAAAGCTGCCTCAGAAATATTTGGCACTATGGGCGATACAGAATGCCAAGAATTTTATTCAATATGTTGATATAGATGATGACGAACAAAAAAACTTCATTGTCACCAAGACATTAGGCATATTTGAGAAAAGAATCAATAATGAAATAAATGCTTACGAACTGCGAAATGCAGGTTTCTTAGCAAATACATTAGCACAAAAATCAGTTAATGAATTGAGCAAATTTGCTTCTAGAGTTTTTGCACAGGCAATTGCAACTGGGCACATGAGAGGACACGCGATTGTTTCATCCGACTATTCGATTAAAGTAATGAACTTACTTTCCCCAAATGATGATATCTTAATTACAAAAGAAAGAGAAAAGCAGATTGAACTGACAGCAGAGATAATCAGCCAAGAACAATTCGTAAAATAGAAATCGTATCCGCACAAAACGAATTCTTTACGTACATGGAGCAGGTCTGGAGAACACCTCCGTTGCCCGAAATCTCACGCTTACACAACCTTTGCTTCTCCAAATCAAGCCCCTCAAGCCGTACTTGCTCCTCCGACACACAAACTTTGCTTCTCCAAAACAAGCCCCTCGAGCCGTACTTGCTCCTCCGGCACACAACCTTTGCTTCTCCAAATCAAGCCCCTCGAGCCGTACTTGCTCCTCCGACACACAAACTTTGCTTCTCCAAATCAAGCCCCTCGAGCCGTACTTGCTCCTCCGACACACAAACTTTGCTTTACAAATGCGAACATGTGTGCTAATCTAGCAAAGTATTGTGATGCAGCACCCCTGCAAAAGAAGTACAGGGGATACAATTTGAATCGAAACGATACCCAAGATTTTCGTACGAACTCCCGTTGTCTGTCGCATTAATGATACGCCCTGGCAAGAAAATACATCACTTGCCATACGGCTCAGAGCGTTCCGGCTCCGACGTATCAATATCGATTAGACGACAGGACAACGTTTTTACGGAAAAACTATGCTTTTTCGATAAGACGATGCCCGCTATGGTCGGCATGGTCTTATTTTTATGCCATCTCGGAACAGAAAGAAACGGTTCATGAAATACGCAGAACTCCTAACCCCCGAAATGCAGCAAACGCTGGCGGAAGCCGGCTACGAAACCCCTACCCCGATTCAGGAGCGCAGCCTCGAAATCCTACTCGCAGGACAAGACCTCGTCGGCATCGCCCAGACCGGCACGGGCAAAACCGCGGCCTTCGCAGTACCGATCATTGAAAAGATCAACCCCGACAACCGCAGACCGCAGGCGCTGATCCTCTGCCCGACGCGTGAACTCGCGCTGCAGACCACCGCCGTGTTCAAGAAACTCTCCCCGCACAAGAAGATGCGCACGGTATCCATCTACGGCGGACAGTCCCCCCACGTGCAGATTCAGGCACTACGCGGCGGCGCGCAGGTCGTCGTCGGCACACCGGGCCGCGTGAAAGACCTCATCGGTCAGAACGCGCTGAAGCTCAACAACATCCGCTATGTCGTGCTCGACGAGGCGGACGAGATGCTCGATTTCGGCTTCCTGCCGGATATCAAGTGGATCCTCAGCACGATTCCGGACGAGCGCCAGATGATGCTCTTCTCCGCAACCATGAGCAAGGAAATCTCCGGCATCGCGCAGAGCTATCTGACCAAGCCCGCGACCATTGAGGTCGGCGAGCGCAACGAACCCACCAAGACCGTGCGCCAGATGAGCATCCACACGCCGGAATCAGGAAAGATCACAACCGTGAACTTCCTGATGAAGGAAACGGATCCGCGGCTGACACTGATCTTCTGCAACACGCGCCACAGGGTGAAAGCCGTCACCGGCAAGCTCAACGCGGCAGGATTGACCAGCGCATGCATCCACGGCGACCTGAGCCAGAGCCAGCGCAACAGCATCATGCGCGATTTCCGCGCGGGCAAAACCCCCGTGCTGGTTGCGACCGATGTTGCGGCGCGCGGCATCGATGTGGACAACATCGACCTTGTCATCAACTACGACGTGCCGGATAAACCGGAATATTACGTCCACCGCATCGGCAGAACGGGTCGCGCGGGCCACAGCGGCTTTGCCGCCACCTTGGTCAGCGAGCAGGACATTCCGCGTCTTCGGGTGATCAAGAAGCAGTACAACGTACTGATGAACTAATTCGAGGCAAGAAACACAGCAAACAGCAAGCATCCAGAATATATTATTTCGGATGCTTGCTTTTTTGTCAAAATTTGGGATTATGTTACATGTCTATCACGTTGCGCGCCTAGAGTAAGTTACATATCCGTTGCTTTTCGTCGTGTCAGTTCTGTCATTCCGTGTTTCTATCTATACATCTATCGAATGCACATGCAATCATGCAATCTTATTTTCGTGAAGCATGATCGTTAAATAGACAAGCATATTTTTGTTACATAATTCCGTTCATGCATCGTCTTTTTTGGTGTTTCTTCGACCAATTAGTCCTTCTTTTACGAAACACGCATGTCGCTCAAAATAAAATATTCAAAATTCTATTTGTAACGTCTATGTAATAATATTCGAGTATGCTGATCTCATTCGATTGAGTAAGAGGTTTTTATGAATCAGAAAGTCCTGCGTCTCGCTCCTCTCTGCCTTGGTCTGCTATTGATCGTTTTCGCCGCCATGCTGATGGGCGGTTCTCCGGCGCGCGAAACCGTCGTCGCCTCAACGCCCGTCTACCCCAACCAGTCGGTAGAAGCAGCGGAAGTTGAAACGATTGTGGATTCCGCGGTTCCGCTCGCAGCACCCGTGACCGCCGAGCAGGTGCACCTCGTTGCCGAACCTATCGTAATCGGCACACCAACCAGAGAAACCCCCGTTGCGGAAGAGCCCGTTGCACAAGAGCCTGTCGCACAAGAGCCTGTTGCAGAAGAACCTGTTGCGGGAGAGCCCGTTGCAGAAGAGCCTGTCGCAGAAGAACCTGTTGCAGAAGAGCCTGTTGCAGAAGAGCCCGTTGCGGAAGAGCCCGTTGCAGAAGAGCCTGTTGCAGAAGAGCCTGTTGCGGAAGAGCCTGTCGTCGTGACCTCCGCCGCAATCCGACTGCTGGAGCGCGCAACCACGCTGCTCACGCAGTACAACGCCTGCACCACCATGGCGGATAAGCGCGCACTCCTCGGCGCCTCAAACAACAGCCTCGGCAACGACGCCATCCGCACCAAGCTGCTCGCCGAACTTGGCGGCAGTTGGGAACAACTCGAGGACGAAGTTGTGGATGCGACACAGTATCAGAAAGACAAGACGCTGTATGTGCAGGTCTATATGAGCGGCGTGAGCAGTGATTATGTGCCCGTCGTCTATACTACGCAGAATTCCGACCGCAGCGGGAACCAATGGGCGACGAATCTCGTCTATGACGAAACTGCATCGACCTGGATGGAGTATACGCAAAAGCACGCCTACAACGACAGCCGCGTAGGATTTTATATGACAACGCTCTATAACAACGAAGACGGCTTGGATGAACTCAAGGACACCATGGCGGAAAGCCCGGTCTGGCAGCCTGTGGAAGTACCCACGGAAGGCTGACTCGAGTATTCAACAGATCAGACCCTGTTATATAAGGAAACGATTCCCTGAACCAGCACGATTTCTTCATCTCATCCCCTCCTTTTTGCAAAGACAGTCCCGAGGCGCCTCGGGCTGTTTTTGTTTTGAAATGTGCCGCGCTGTGCTGTGATCTATCGGAAACGATTCCCTGAACCAGAACGATTTCTTCATCCCACCCCATCCTTTTTACAAAGACAATCCCGAAGCGCCTCGGGGCTGTTTTTGTTTTGAAATGTGCCGCCCAGCGTTGTGATATAATGGCAACAGAGCAAATCCCCTGCCGCAGTCTCTGCGGCGGAAACGGAGTACAGATAAAATGGATAAATCGGAGTCCTTAGAAAATATTGCGGTGTTGATCGACGCCGACAACGCACAGCTAAGCAAACTTTCACTGATTTTGGAGGAACTTTCCACGTACGGGCGGATCGTCGTCAAGCGCGCCTACGGCAACTGGAAGGCCAGCGCGCTGAAAAACTGGGAGGAACAGCTCAAAACCCTCGCCATCAAGCCGGAGCAGCAGTTTGCCTACACCACCGGTAAGAACGCGACAGACCTCTCCCTCGCCATCGGTGCCATGGATCTGTTGCACACGCAGCGTTATGACGCGGTCGCGCTCATCTCCAGCGACAGCGACTATACCCCGCTTGCAATCCGCCTGCGCGAGGCCGGCATCTACGTGTTCGGCGTTGGCGAGGAGAAGACGCCGCTTTCGTTCCGCAACGCGTGCGACAACTTCATCCTCACGCAGAACCTCGGCGACGCGGAAAAGCCAAAGCCTGCGCAGCCGGAGGAGGCAAAGCCCGCCAAGAAGTCGGAAAAACCCGTGCCGAAAACCGACATAGCTCCCATTCACGGTCATCTCAAGACCGCGAGCGAACGCTATCAGGATGCGGACGGTTGGGTCAACATCTCCTCTGCGGGCGGCTATATCAAGCGCGTCATGCCGGACTTCGACAGCAAGACCTACGGGTTTTCGAAGCTCACCGACCTGATCAAGGCATTCCCCAAGCTCTACGAAACCAAGACCTATCCCGGCAAGGGAACGGTGACGATCTTCGCCTATCGCTGCATCCCCTGCCTGTGAGTTCGTCACACAGACGGATTGATTTTCTACTCTTGCACCGTATAAGATCAAATCAGGATACATCCTTCACGGTTGGGCATTTCCGCTAAATCGCAATCCGGATCGTATGAGGAGGATTTTTTATGGAGCGCACGCAAAAAATCAGCAAACACACTGGGAGATATATTCTTCTGGCGCTGGCCGCGCTGCTGGTCTTTCTTGTCGTTGCATTTTTCTCGTATACGAAAGACTATCGCCACGCGGACGAGACCGCGCTCGCACTGCTGAACAACGCAAACATCCGGCAGGAGGATAGCCTCACCATCCTCACGCCGGACGCGGCAAACGACACCGTAAACGGGTTCATCTTCTATCCCGGCGGCAAGGTCGAGGAGACCGCGTATCTGCCGCTGCTGGAGCGTCTGCGGGAGGGCGGGGTCACCGTCGTTCTGGTGAAGGTTCCGTTCCGCCTCGCGGTGTTTGACAGCAAAGCCGCGGACAAGGTATATGGCGCGGTGCCCGGCGTCTCCCGTTGGTATCTCGGCGGGCATTCGCTCGGCGGCGCGATGGCAAGCAGCTATGTTGCGGGCAACGAAGATAAACTTGCCGGCCTGATCCTGCTCGGCGCATATCCGGTCAACGATAGTCCGATTCCGACGCTCTGCATCTACGGCAGTGAGGATGTCATGCTCGACAAAACGAAGCTGGAAGGCGTCGCCAACGTGCTGAAGATACAAGGCGGTAACCACGCGCAATTCGGCAACTACGGTCTGCAGGAGGGCGACGGCACCGCCTCGATCTCCCGCGAGGCGCAGCAATCCCGCGCGGCGGAAGCCATGCTCGCGTTCATCAACGGCGCCGCATAAGAAGTTTGCTCCACAGTTATTGGATCAAGAATCTTTTTGGGAGGAATTACGGAATGGTAGAACAAAAATCATACAGTTTGAAATCCGCACTCTGGTTTGTGTTTGCCTTTTCTCTGTTTATGGTCGCTGCGACCTGGCTGTTTTCTCCGCTGCTCGCGTCGTTTCGCGCGACGCTTCTGCCGGATAGCGGCGCCGCCTGGTACTATTGGAAGCTGCCCAAGCCCGAGCTCTGGGCATCCATCAGCATGTGGGTGCTGTATTTGGGGCACCAGATCACCGTCTGGGTGCTGATTGCGCGTCTCAAGACCGAGCCGCGTCCGCAAGCGGGCACCATCGGCAAATATAACCTTCAGCTATTGATCGCAAACGCGATCTTCATCGTGCTGCATCTCGTGCAGACCGTGCTGTTCTACGACGCGCTGGCGCAGTTCACGCCGGTGATGAGTTCGCAAGGCTCGGTCATCGTGATGCTCGTACTGATGCTGATTCTGCTCAACAGCCGCCGCGGGCTCTTCTTCGGCAAGAAGGTCTATCTGCCGCCGTTGGGGGTTGCCGCAGCGCAAAAGGTGCATGGCTACTATATCGCGTGGGCAGTGGTCTTCACCTTCTGGTTCCATCCGATGGAAGGCACGTTGGGACACCTGCTGGGCTTTTTGTACCTCTTCCTGCTGATGGGGCAAATGTCCCTCGCGCGGACCAGCTGGCACACCAAAATCGGGTGGCTGACATTCTTAGAGGCATTCGTTGCGATTCATGGCGCGGTGGTCGCAATCCTCGCAAGCAACGGCATGTGGCCGATGTTCTTCTTCGGCTTCATGATGATGTTCCTCGTGACGCAAGTGTTCGGCATCCTCAAAAGCCGGATCGCCATCGCGGGCGTGTTTGTCGGCTATGCCGCTCTGGTTTTGACAACCTACAGCGGCGCGCTCCAGAATTTTCTCACCGGAACTCCGGTCGGTTGGGCGGATATCCACCAGATCACCTGGATTCCCGTAATCCTCTATGGGCTTGTGTTCGTTCTTGCCTGGCTGTTTGCGGGCGTGTATGCGCTGATCAAGAAATCGAAGAAGTCCTGACAGGAATCATTCACAATGAAACAGATACGTATGACGCCGCAGCGGAAGCTGCGGCGTCATACTGTCAGAACGTTCAATTTTCAGGATTTTTTTGACAGACTGGAACGTTTCGATGAGCGTTTTGTGTGCCGTATCCCGCGTTTTCTTGCTTGTACCACGGCAATGGTGCTATGATATCGATAATTACAACCATACATGCAATCGAACAAAGGAGAATCCCTGATGCTTGAGTTTAAATTTGACACCCAATTGCTGCTTGCGGGCGAGCAGCTCAACGAAGACGAGATCTTCGACTATATCACCGCGACCTTCGAAGGAGACAGTCTCCTCGCCGTCGGCGATGAATCGCTGATCAAAATCCATTTCCACACCAACCGTCCGTGGGAGATCCTCGCCTATTGTGCATCGCTTGGCGAAATCTTTGACATCGTGGTAGAGAACATGGAGCGGCAGGCGGCCGGACTGCACGGCTAAGATATCACCGCCGGACATGTGCTTTCGGCTTCATCGTCCTCGCGTATGATCCGAATGGATCAACAGTTTTTTTCCAGTTCATCTTCCGGCATATAATCATCCTTACAGGGCGCGCCCGGACGCGCCTGTTTTACGTTTTAACTGCCGCGTGCGGCAACGCGCAGAAAACCTGTAGACCATTGAGGAAGCAGTATGTTTCATATTCTCGTTGTAGAGGACGACACAAACGCCAGAAAGCTCATGAAAGCTGTGCTGGAGCGCGCGGAATATTCCGTTCTGACCGCGGTCAATGGCGAAGACGCCATGGCTCTTCTGGACACCAACCATGTGGATCTGATCCTGCTGGACGTCATGATGCCCGGCATGGATGGCTATACATTCACCAACGAATTGCGCGCGGCGGGAAACACGGTTCCGATCCTGATGGTAACCGCAAAGCAGCTCCCGGCGGACAAACGTAAGGGCTTTCTTGCCGGAACGGACGACTACATGACAAAGCCCGTCGATACGGAGGAGATGCTCCTGCGCATCAAGGCGTTGCTCCGTCGCTCCCGCATCGTCAGCGAACGAAAGCTGACCGTTGGCGCGGTGGAGTTGGACTATGACACACTGACGGTCACGCGCGCGGAGGATCGCCAAACACTGCCGCAAAAAGAGTTTTACCTGCTCTACAAGCTGCTCTCCTATCCGGACAAGATCTTCACGCGCATCCAACTGATGGATGAGATCTGGGGAATGGAGTCTGAAAGCGGGGACACGACCGTCAACGTACACATCAACCGCTTGCGCAGACGGTTTGAATGCTATCCGGAGTTTGAGCTCGTCTCCGTGCGCGGGTTAGGGTATAAGGCGGTGAAGAAAGCATGAAACACGAGCCGAAATCCATCCATCAGCGTTTTGGGCTGACGGCGCTCTTCTCCACAATCGTATTTCTCATTTTGTTGATCACCTCCGTGTTGATCTTCCTCATCGGAGCGCTGCTCATCCGCATCAATGTAATCAACATCGCTCGGTTTTCCCGGCAGGAGCCGATGCTGCCGATCTTCATGCTGCTCATCATCAGCGTCGTGGTCGGCACCGTGGTCTCCTTTATGATCAGCCGCTATCCGCTCAAGCCGCTGCGGCGCGTGATCGATGCGATCAATCGCCTCGCCGCGGGCGACTTTTCCGCGCGTCTGAACTTGCCGGGGCCAAACTCGTTTTCCGAGCTTGCGAACAGCTTCAACCGCATGGCGGAGGAGCTCGGCAGCATCGAGATGCTGCGCGCGGATTTTGTCGACAACTTTTCACATGAGTTTAAGACACCGATCGTCTCGATTAAAGGCTTTGCGGAGGAGCTCAAGCACGACGACCTCACGCACGAGCAGAGAGAGGAATACCTCGATATCATCATCCACGAGTCCTCACGGCTTGCGCAGCTCGCGACCAATGTGCTCAACCTCTCCCGCGTTGAAAAGCAGACCATCCTCACCAGCCGCGAATCCTTTGATTTAACAGAGCAAATCCGCCGCTGTGTGCTGCTTTTTGAGAACAAATGGGATCAGCGCAGGCTAAATCTCAACATTGAGCTGGAAGAAGTGACGATGAAGGGCGACGAGGAGCTGTTGAGTCAGGTTTGGCTCAATCTCATCGACAATGCAGTGAAGTTTACGCCGGAGGGCGGCAGTGTCGATATCCGTCTGCGTAAGGACGAAAAGAACGCTGTATTCTCGATCTATGACGATGGTTACGGCATTTCGGAAGAGGCACAGCGCCATATCTTCGAAAAGTTTTATCAAGGCGGCGAGGTCGCGCGCGTCGCTCCCGGCAACGGTCTTGGCCTTTCCATAGCGCGGCGCGTGGTCGCGCTGCACGGAGGGGACATCCGTTGCAAGAGCGAGGAAGGCGCGGGCACGGAGTTTACGGTGGAACTGCCGCTGCGCTGATTTGTGCGCTTTCACAGAAATGCCATCATTTATGGGGCCGAGTTTTTCTTGCGTTCACGTTCGGCCACTACGATAAACGGGAAAAATGTATGACGCGCTCCGGCAACACTCTGGAGCAAAGATGAAAGGAACCTTCTCATGCAGACAAAAAAGAAAAAGTCCCGCGTCTGGCTCTGGGTGCTGATTGCGGTCGTTGTCACCATCGTGGTTGGACTGCTCCTCTTGAGCAACGCGATTCAGCGTGCTTCGCAGCCTGTCTATGTCGCCTATACGGTCGAGACCGGCACAGTCGAGCGCACGATCACCGGCAGCGGTCGTCTCTCCGCGGCAGATACCGCAACCCTGCAATTGCCTGGCGACGTGCGCGTATCCAGCGTCCCCGCAAAAGCCGGAGACACGGTAAAAGCGGGAGACGTACTCGCTACGTTGGATGTCGACTCCCTGCGCGAAGTTGCGGCCCAGGTTGGCTCAGATCTCTCCACGCTGGATCGCGCGATCAAATCACGCGGCAAAGTCACGCAGGTCAAGGCGCCTGTTCGCGGTCGCATCAAATATCTCCCCGCCAAGGAAGGGGACGACGTTCTCACCATCATCCGCGATCATGGCGCGCTTGCGCTGCTCTCGTCCGATGACAAAATGCAGGTCATCATCGAAACGACCGCTGAATTAGCCCTCTACAGCGACGTTTCCGTCCGCTGGGATGGCGCGCAGGCGACCGGCACGGTCAGTAAAAAGACGGATAGCGGCTACCTCATCACGCTCAATGACAACGGTACGCCCTATCTCGCAACCGCACAAGTATATGCCGGCGAAACGCTGTTGGGTGAGGGTCAGCTGACGATTCACGCCCCCGTTGCGGTGCTCGCGGCCGGCGGCAAAATAACAAGCGTATACGCCAAGGAAAACGAGATCGTCTACTACAACCACAAGCTCATTGCGGTTGAAGACGCGCCCTCCAGCGCAAGCTATAATCAGTCCTTTGCTGAGCGCACCGAGAAGGCCAATCTCTATGCGACCCTGCTCTCCTATATTCAGGATCCGCGTGTCATCGCGCCCGTGGATGGCTTAATCAACGACGTCAAGATTACGGAAAACACGACTGTTACCGCATCTTCGGCAAGCGACGGAATGACGGACGCGTTCGTCTTGCATACCGGCGGAGCGGTCAAACTCACCATCGACGCGGACGAGCTCGATATCTACTCCGTCGCACTCGGTCAGAGCGCGAACGTCACCCTTGACGCATACCCCGGCGAGAGCTTTACAGCAGTCGTGACGGACATCTCCCGCATCGGCACGGTCAGCGGCAGCATCACCACCTATCCGGTCGAAGTGACGCTTGCGAATGACGATCGCCTTCTTGAGGGCATGAACGGCAGCGCGGTCATACTCACCTCCAAGGTAGAAAACGTTCCCGTATTGCCGGTGGATCGAATCATCGAGGATTCAACGGGTGCCTATGTCAACGTGAAAAACGCAGCGGGCGAGCTTGTACGCCGCGATATCACCACGGGTCTTTCGAATGGTGTCATTGCGCAGATCACGAGTGGTCTTGTCGCAGGGGATCAGATTTGGTATCTCGACGCAGGCGCAATGCCTAAGATTCCCGGCATGAACTACGGCCCCAACAGAATGGATGACATGCAGCAGAGCAGCACTGTGAACGGTGGTGAGTAACCATGTCTTCGGATAGTCGTCCCATCATCACCATGACCGATATCACAAAGGTGTATTCGGTCGGCGGAGAGGAGGTGCGCGCGCTGGACGGCGCGAACCTGACCATCCGCGAAGGAGAGTTTGTGAGCATCATCGGCCCTTCCGGCAGCGGAAAGAGCACGTTGATGAACATCATCGGTTGCTTAGACGTGGCGGACAGCGGCGAATACATCCTCGACGGACAATCGATCGAGCAGTATTCCGAGGAGGAGCTCGCGCGCATCCGTAACAAGAAGATCGGATTCGTGTTTCAAAACTTCAACCTGCTCTCCCGCATGAGCGCGCTTTCCAACGTGGAGTTGCCGCTCATCTACCAGCGTTTGCACATCAGTGAACGCAGAGAAATGGCGCTGCGCGCGCTCGAACGCGTGGGTTTGACCGATCGCAGCAGCCATAAGCCCGCGGAACTCTCCGGCGGACAGCAGCAGCGCGTTGCAATCGCGCGCGCGCTGGCAACAAACCCCGCCATCCTGCTCGCCGACGAACCCACCGGCAACTTGGACAGCAAGACCGGCGACGACATCATTGCGCTGTTTCACGAGCTGCATCGCGCAGGCGACACCATCATACTCATCACCCACAATGAGGAGATTGCAAAGCAGGCACAACGGCGCATCCGCATCATGGATGGCCGCGTATCGGAGGTAGGCATATGATTTTGCAATCGATCAAGATGGCGTGGGAAGCGATCACCTCGAACAAGATGCGATCGTTTTTGACCATGCTGGGCATCATCATCGGCGTCGTTGCGCTGGTGGTTCTGGTTTCGCTGGTCAACGGCGCGACCGGCGCGGTCACAAGCTCAATCACGGAGCTCGGCAACGATATGGTCACCGTAAATGTGCTGGATGACAAGGGTTCACCGATTCGCCTCACCGATCTGGACGATATCGCCGCCCTCAGCGCGGTGAATGAAGCCGCGCCTTCGGGCAGCATGACCGCCACGGCAAAATTCGGGTATTCGGACATCACTGTTTCCTTGTATGGCACCACCCCGGCGTATTATAATGTACAAGGGTTAACACTGAAATACGGAAGATTCTTAAAGACTGCCGACATACAAAACGCCTCCTATGTCACTGTCCTTGCCTATAATACGGCGGAGGAACTCTTTGGCAAAGCCGATGTTGTCGGCGAAGAGTTGACCATCGGCGGGCGCAACTTCCTCGTGGTCGGTGTATTGGAAGAGGACACCTCACTCTTTGCCTCCATGATCGGCGGGTATTCCGTCTATGCGCCGTTTACGGTTGAGTCCCGCATGGCGGACGCACCGTATGTCACCGCGCTCTCCGTTTCCCCCGCGGGAGGCACCGACCAAACCGAGAGTCAGGTCGAATCTTTCATGCTCGCACGGTTTCAGCAGGACGAGGACGCGTTCCTCCTGATGAACATGAGCAGCATCTCAGACGCCATGAACACGGTCACAGGCACGCTTTCTCTGCTGCTCGGCGGCATCGCGGCGATCTCTCTGCTGGTCGGCGGAATCGGCATCATGAACATCATGCTGGTTTCTGTGACAGAGCGCACAAAAGAGATCGGAATCCGCAAGGCCATCGGCGCCGGGAAGAAAAGCATCATGATGCAATTCCTCATCGAAGCGCTCATGGTGAGCCTCATGGGTTGCCTCTTGGGCCTCGCGCTGTCGTGGCTGATACTGGAAGTCGTAACCGTGATTGCCAAGACGATCTCGTTTTCGATGTCGCTCGGCGTGGTGTTGCTCGCGGTCGGTTTCGCTTCGGCCATCGGTCTGATCTTCGGATTGTATCCCGCAAACAAGGCGGCAAACAAGCACCCAATCGAAGCACTCCGGTACGAGGGCTAACCGTCTGGGCGATAAGCGCCATTCCCTGACACCGGCGATACGGATCCGTGTGCGCACCCAATCGCAGCCCACTTTCCCATACGTGCAATTTCGCAGGGCGCATCGCCTCTCCCATGGCGCCTCCCCCTGCGAATCCGCATGGTTGCGTGGCGGGAGTCATAATCCCCCCCCTCTTTCCACTGCCGCTACGCAACAGCATAAGCCCGCAGCGCTCTTTCCCCCCATCGAGCGTTGCGGGCTATTTTTTTGGATTCGCACCTGATATGATTCATCCGCCCGGAGATGAAAAAAGCGCCCGAAGGCGCAAAAAGATGTAACCGCTAGTTCAGCCGATCAAACAGTTCCTGAAACTCCGGATGTGACTCGACGAACAGATCCACCAGCATCGGGTCGAAATGGTTTCCTTTGCCTTCCTGAAGAATCTCGACCGCCTTCTCGTGAGGAAACGCGGGCTTATATACGCGCTTGGAGCGCAGTGCGTCATAGACATCCGCAAGCGCCATGATCCGCGCGGAGAGCGGAATCTCCTCGCCTTTGAGTTCCGCGAGATACCCGCTTCCGTCCCACCACTCATGATGATAGCGCGTGATATCCAACCCCATCTGAATAAATGCGTTGTTCTGAAAGCGCTTGTCGATGTTCTTGAGCGTTTGGTAGCCGATTTCGACATGCGTTTTCATAATATTCATTTCCATCGGCGTGAGCTTGCCGGGTTTGAGCAGAATCAGGTCGGAGATTCCGACCTTTCCGATGTCGTGCAGGGGGCTTGCACGATAGATGGTCGTGATATATTCGTCCGTAATGATCGCACGGTACTGCGCGAGATTGCGCGCCTTTTCCGCGAGCAGGCGGCAAAAGCTTGCCGTGCGCTCAATATGCGCGCCGGTCTCGTCATCCCGCGATTCCGCGAGCTTCACCAGCGCAAAGATCGTTGCCATTTGAGAATCGGAGATCTCCTTGACTTTCTCGGAGACCATCTCCTCGAGATGCTTGTTGTATCGCTCCAATTTCTCCTCCACCTCTTTCATGGCGGTGATATCCTGGAGCGTACCGTAGCTGCGCACCGGGTTGTTCTTGTCGTCGAACTCCGTGTTGAGTATGACATACACCCAGCGAACGCGGCCGTCAGGCAACAATAGTCGATAACGATCCGACCAAGTTGCCCGCTCTTGCATAAGCGATTGCGAAATCTGATCGATCTTTGAAACATCTTCAGGATGCACGCGCAGCAAGAACTTTTTCCGATCCGGCTCCTCGCCTTGTGGAATCTGGAGGATGTCATACAGCGAATCCGACCAGTGATGGGTTTTCGCGCGATAGTCGATGTCCCAGCGTCCAATGTGCGCGATCATCTGCGCTTCACGGAGGCGCCGTTCGCTCTCCGCGAGGCGCTGGTTCATATCCTCCACACTCCCCGCAATCTCCGCATGGCTCAACACAAGCTTTCGAAACAGTTCGTCTTGAATCGTGCTGTCGACGATGGAAGCAAAACTCTCTAACGCATAAAGAGAAAGCGCGGTGTTTTCCAATGCTTGGATATCGTCGTAGATTTTCCCGTCGTTTGCCGCGTCCCAGCGCCTCATAGCTTGTTCTCCGCAATTAAATATTCAATTCCGACATAATCGATGCGGCGAAGAAAACGGCTCACCGCCTCTACATCCCGCTTGCTGTTGAGAATGCTGCCGTGCTGCGGCGCAATGCGCTCCACATCGAGCGATTCGATGACGTCTAGCGCATGCCAGAGCGCGGTCTTTGAGGGCATGATCCGCTTGTGAAATTGATCAACCCCATATAACGGGCACTTTTTTCCCGTCTTTGGACATATACGCTGGGAGCGGCACTCGCCGCAATCCTCCGGCAACTCCAGATAGAGCTGCCAGTTCGCATCATAACTGCCAAACAGATCGCTGGAAAACAGCGTCTTTGTCTTGGTGTCATAGGTCATAAAACTACCGGGCGAATGGCAAAACGGCGTTCCGTGGAAGGTCAGCTTTCGTCCGGACTGGAAGACATATTCGCCGCCAATCACACGATAGTCCAGCTTCGGGGTTTTCTTGGAATAGTAGTGGATGAACACGTTGTTCTCCATGTGCGAGATGATGCGAAGCTCCTCGGAGTGGATGATCGCCTCTAGCTGAGGCAGATTGCCGCATAGATCCGGATCGTAATGATGATAGATCAAGCGCTTGATCTGCGCGGGCTTCAGTCCGGTTCGCAGAATTTTGAGCATCACAAAGCTGAAATCGTCCCGGCTTCCGCCATCAATCAGAACCGCTTCATCCCCGTCGTGAATCAAGTATGGATTGCAGTGCAGGCCAACGTTGTTGTTGGCATAGCCAAGCCAATCGATCCCATCGGCAATCTCGATCGGGTATAGATTCATGTCCTCTGTTGCATCCATTCGGCACCCTCCACAGAATCGATACAAGTGACGATTCATACCGCTCACTTGTACCTTCTTTTCTCAGTTTACCTTCAAACAAAAAATCTTGCAATATCGTTTTACATTCATCATACATCCGGCGGTTGATTGCTTTTGTGTTGCTGTAACAGCACGCGCTGCCGGATCGTCTTCGATCGCCTCCGTTTGTTTCGATATTGCCCGCCACGTGTCTTACTGCCGTCCTGTTTCCACCGCCAACGAAGCCGCGCGAAGGCGAACAAGCAAATCCTGCGCGGTCTGCCCCAGATAGTCGTGTAAAAAATCTCCGCTGAGACCGCAATCCTTCAACGCGCACACAACGGCGTTTTGCATCCTCTCGCGTGCCTGCGATTCCTCCACTTGTGCAAGCATGGCACCCGTCCGCGCGATTCCCGCCGCGGAAAGTGAAAGCGCGCGCACATCTTCCCCCGTGAGCGCGCACAGCACCGCCATCTCCGCCGCCGGCAGATACAGATTGACCAGTAGATCCGCATAGTCCAGATAATAGCTTTGGTAGAGCGGAAGCAGCGCCTCCGCCGAAAACGCGCGCAGAAAAGAGCTCTCCGCGAGCAGGCGGCGCAGATAGTCCTGCATATACTCCGCGCCCAGCAACGCCTCAGAGACGGGGTGACACAGCGGATAATCAAACGAGCATGGAATTTCGTGCGCGAAAAAATCCGCGTCATATGCGGCAAAGAACGAGGGCAGCGCGCCCATCGTGTCGCAATACGCGATATTTGTCAGCGGCGGTGGCGTGTGCTGCGCCTGCAGGAGCAGCAGCTTTGCGCGCTTGGCTGCGCGCCTTACCTCCCGCACGCCCGCTTCCCAACGCATCGCAATTGATGACGCATCCGGTGCATCTGAGCTGGGGAATCTCTGGTGCAGGTCGAGACAATAAAGGATCGACTCCATTATCTGCCGCGCGGTGTCCGCCGGAACCGAAGCGCTGTCCCCCATCGTATAGCGCGCGATGCGCTCTGACAACAGGCGATACAGTTCCTCCGGCGGCTCAATGTTGATTGGGCTGTCCGGCATCGCCAGCAGCAGCGCGTTATTCGTGGTCTGCTCCGTCATCGTCCTCCTCCTCCACTTCGACCTCTTCCTCTTTCAGCCCGAATCTACGTGCAAGACACAGCGCCTCCAGCGTCGAGCCGGTAACGCCCTCTACTGCGCCTTCAAACGCATCATACCGCATCCGCATAGCGGCGATCAGCTCGTCATCGGCCACCCGCTCGCCACCGGCGTTCTTAAAATAGTAAAATGCGTCCAGCAGCTCCGCCAGCGTCGCTTCATAATCCTCCTGCAATAAAAACGGCGAATCGCAAAATCCTTCGATGAGTGCGGACATTGCACTCTTGCCGAGTTCCACGCGTCCATGATCAAGCAGTGCACGCGCGCGCGTCTGCGTGAGCAGTTGCATGCCCTGTTCGCTAAGCTTTAGCCCATAGCGAGAAGAGGTTTCGTTTGTGGTGCGCAACTCTGCCATAAACTGCTCCTGAATCAATACGACCAACCCGTTGTCTTTTTCCTGCTCCATGCATTACACCTCCTACTCTTGCTAAGCATAGCCCCCGCAGACATGTGCGCGCAAGACTTGTAAAACACCGCCAAATGTGTTATAGTAGCATCAGAAAATATGAGCTGTCGAAAAATCGCAGCTTTTTTTATTGCTTATTTCTCTGTACTTGATACGCAACGCGTGCTACACTCCCTCTTATGATACAAGAAAAAAATCTCCTGCGATGGAACCATTTGACGCCTTGCGAGGGTATCGAGGCGATGTTTTCCGCGGCCTGCGCGGAAGAGACGGACATCGAGCAGATCCTGTTTGAAAACCTTGTTCTGGAAAGCGGTGATTATCCCGCGTTGACCTTTCGTGAATGTCGTTTTGTCGGGTGCCGTTTCCTTGGTTGCGCGCTCCCGCGCGCGGCGTTCATCGACTGCTCGCTGGAACAATGCGATCTATCGAATGTGCAGTTCACAAAGGGAACCTTCCAGCGCACACAGCTGATCGAGTGCAAGCTGCTTGGCGCCGCTCTTTCGGAAACATTCCTGCTCGACGCAACGTTTGAGCGCTGTGTGCTGCGCTACGGCAACTTCGCCACGTCCAAACTGCGTCATACCCGCTTTACCGGATGCGACCTGACGAGCGCGTCGCTTTCCGGTTGCGCGCTTTCCTCCGTTGCGTTTTCCCGCTGTTTGCTCACGCGGGCGGAGCTATTTCAAACCATGTTCTCCGGTATTGATCTTTCCGATTGCGATCTTTCCGGAATCTCTCTCAACGGAGGCGAGCTGCGCGGAGCCAAGGTCAATCTCGAGCAGGCGGCGATGCTCGGGCAACTGCTCGCGGGGGTCATCCTTCAGGATAATCTGCATAGTTTATGAAGCAGTCGCAATCGATTTTATCAGTATTACCCCATCGTCAACCATATTCCGCCATCAAAAGAACCATTATCACTTCTGTACGCCCGTTCACAATCCGTTTCAAAATCGTAACATATGGTTGATACCTTGTTCACGATTCTCTGGTAGTATATACATTGTTGGGACAATACGACGTGCGGACAGGCGCCGACATCATCCATCTTTTATCGTGACAGATTTCTTCCACCGCAGGAAATAAGAGAACCGTCGTTTGAACCCACATTAGGACGCTCCGAGAGGGGCGTCCTGTCGATTTTTGGGGAATCGTTTTCGCCAATCGATTCTTCACTTAGGTGCGTAAAAATGAGGCAGCCCGCCAGGGCTGCCTCATACGCTACGCTGAAATTGTGGTTCTTAGAACAGATGCAGGGTGAGGAACAGCGTGCTCATCAGAGATGCCACGAGCGACACAACCGTGATCTGCGTGTTGATGGAAGGACCTGCGGTGTCTTTGAACGGATCGCCGACGGTATCGCCAACGACTGCCGCCTTGTGCGCGTCGCTGCCCTTGCCGCCTTCGTGACCGCTCTCAACGAACTTCTTGGCGTTATCCCAGAGACCGCCGGAGTTGCTCATGAAGAGTGCGAACAGCAGACCAGAGATGATGTTTCCGCAGAGGAAGCCGCCGATTGCCTGAACGCCGCCAATGAAGCCGACGACGAAGGTCGCGATGATGGCCATGAGACCGGCGGGAACGAGTTCCTTGAGCGCGCCATCGGTGGCGATCTCAATGCACTTGTCATATTCCGGCTCAACGCCTTCTTTGCCTTCCTTGAGACCGACGATTTCTTTGAACTGACGGTGGATTTCCGTGACCATGCGCTGCGCGTTGCGATCAACGCCGAGCATGAGCATCGCCGAGAACACAGCGGGAACCGCCGCGCCGACGAGCAGACCGAAGAATACCATCGGATTCATGATGTCGAAGTTTGTGATCAGAGAAACATTTGTTGCTCCCTGTTTAATCATCTCGGCAGCCGCCGTGTTGACTTCGCTCATGAATGCGCCGAGCAGCGCGATAACGGTGAGACCCGCAGCCGCGATGGCAAAGCCCTTCGTGACGGCCTTGACGGTGTTGCCTGCGGAGTCGAGTTCGTCGGTGATGGAGAGGACTTCTTCACCGAGGTCGCCCATTTCAGCAAGTCCGCGCGCGTTGTCCACGATGGGGCCGTATGCGTCGTTGCTGACGATCATGCCGACGATGGAGAGCATGCCGACGGCAGCCATAGAGATGCCGAACAGCGCGTATTCGATACCGCCGAGCGGTTCACAGATTTTATATGCGGCAACCGCTGCAACGCCGATACCAATCATAGCCGGGAAGACGCTGAGCAGACCGTAGGAGATACCCGAAAGAATCGTGAACGCCGGGCCGGTTTTGCTGGCGTGCGCCACGAAGTGGACGGGTTTCTTGGAGTCATCCGTGAAGTAGTCCGTCGTGACGCCGATGATCACGCCGACCGCGAGACCGATGATGCTTGCACCCCAGATTCTCCAGGAGAACTGGAAGGCGTAAGTGGCAGCCGCGGTGAGCACCGCAAACACAGCCGTGGTGACATAGGTGCTGGAGTTCAGCGCTTTGGTCGGGTTGCCTTTTTTGCCGATACGGGCGGTCATGACGCCGATGATGGACGCCAGAAGGCCCAGCGCCGCAAACACGAACACCATGTTCGTATTGTTTGCATTGTTTAAATCGAGCGCACTACCCATAACGAGGGCCGCTGCCATGGCGGCAACGTTGGAATCGAAGAGGTCCGCGCCCATGCCGGCGACGTCGCCAACGTTGTCGCCAACGTTGTCCGCGATGACGGCGGGGTTGCGGGGATCGTCTTCCGGAATGCCCAGCTCAACCTTGCCGACAAGGTCTGCGCTGATGTCCGCAGTCTTGGTGAAGATACCGCCGCCCGCTTTTGCAAACAGGGCCAGCGAGCTCGCGCCGAAGCTGAAGCCCAGGATCGTGGTCGCGTCATGCGTGATCAGGTAGACCAGCGTTACGCCCAGGAGGCTCGCGCCGACAACCGCCATACCCATGACAGCACCGCCACGGAATCCCGCCATGAATGAAGGAGCGATGCCCTTCTTGGCGGCTTCTGCGGCGCGACCATTCGCGATGGTGGCAACTTCGAGACCGATCTTGCCCGCGATGGCGGATAAGGTGGTACCAAAGAGGTAAGCGATCACCATCTGAAGATTCTTCAGGATGTCGCTCTGCCAGACCGGCTTGGGAAGGAACACAAAGATGAGGACTGCGGCGACGCCGGCAAATCTTGCCAGAACGGCGTATTCCTTACGCAGGAAGGTACGCGCGCCGGCACGGATGAGTCCGGTTGCCTTGATGATCTTCTGGTTTTCGCAAGGTTGACGCTTAACCCAGAGGTAGAGCCATACAGCAAACGCAAATGCCAGAAGGGCGACGAGAATAGACCCGTACAGAATGAGGTTTTCCATAGTACTATCTCCCTTTTACTAATCCGCCTTGCGGCGGTCGTATGAGTGTCGGCGGTCAAACTTTTGGGTAAGCCGCCGTAACGCTTCCGTAGTTGATTCGTCAACGCGTATCAAACGGGTAAAGACCCGCTTTCTCACGCGCACGTTACGACTGTTTGCTCTTCCTCTTCGGAGCGGCAAGCAGGTTGAGCAGCGTGATGGTGATGATGATCGCGATCGTGACAATGAAGATGCCCAGCATGCCGAGGCCGAGAATGCCCAGGGTGTCGGAAAGAGGTGCGACAGCTTCGAGATTCATGATAGTATCTCCCTTCTCTTATTTGACAATGAGGCTTAGTAGAACGCCGCCCGCGATGACAGAGGCGATCTGTCCCGCAACGTTCGCGCCAGCCGCATGCATCAGCAAGTGGTTGGTTTTGTCTTCCGCAAGACCCATCTTATGCACCACGCGGGATGCCATCGGGAATGCGGAGATGCCGGCCGCGCCGATCATGGGGTTGACCTTCTTCTTGGTGAAGAGGTTCATGACCTTGCCGAAGACCACGCCGCCCGCGGTGTCAAAGATGAACGCCACGAGGCCGAGCGCAAGGATCTTGATCGTATCGAGCGACAGAAATTCCGCAGCTTTCATGTTCGCCGCAACAGTGATGCCCAGCATGAGGGTGATCAGGTTCGCAAGCACTTTCTGCGCGGTGTCGGAAAGGCTGCCGAGCACGCCGCACTCACGGATCAGGTTGCCAAACATCAGGAAGCCGACGAGAGCCACCGAACGAGGCGCAAAGATGCCGGCGATTACGGTCACGATGATCGGGAAGAGAATCTTTGTCGATTGAGAAACGCTGCTTCCGGTGTATTCCATACGGATTCTGCGCTCTTTTTTCGTCGTGAGCAGTTTGATGATCGGCGGCTGGACAATTGGCACCAGCGCCATATACGAGTAGGCCGCGATGATGATCGGCCCTAGGAAGTTCGAATCCAGAAAGTTGGCGACGAAGATGGAGGTGGGTCCGTCCGCCGCGCCAATGATGGCGATGGAAGCCGCATCCTTGAGTTGGAAGCCGAGCAGGGACGCGCCGACGAGCGTCGCGAAGATGCCAAACTGTGCTGCCGCTCCAAAGAGCATGAGTTTCGGGTTGGTGAGCAGCGGCTCAAAGTCGATCATCGCGCCGATGCCGATAAACAGCAGCAGCGGGAAGAGCTCGTTTGCGATACCGCCGTCGAAGAGGACGTTGAGCACGCCGATCTCTTTTACCCCGTCGATGACCTGTGTGATTGCGCCGGACATGGGGATGTTGACGAGGATCGCGCCGAAGCCCATCGGCAACAGCAACGAGGGCTCCATATCCTTTTTGATGGCAAGGTAGATCAGGATGCCGCCAATGGCCCACATGACAACTTGTTGCCAAGTCAGATTGGAAAAGTTCTGAAAAATCGCTTCCATAACGTCTGCCTTTCGTGAAACATTTGTGAAATTGATATGTACCAAATTCGGTCTTTTATATCATAACACATGACTTTGGAACAGTAAATGCTTATTTTTTACGAATATTTTGCATTTTGCGCACATAAAAGTTGCAGGAACACCGTTCTAATCGGTATTTTACGTCGCATTCCGCCCAATCAACAGCCGAATCGAATTTTTGTGTCATCGATCCTGCAAACGAATCGCGAGTCGCATGTTTGCATCCGCCAAACGACCGAATCCCCCGATTTGTCTCGCCCAAAGGATTCGGTCTCATCAACGTTTCCGCCAAAACGAAAGCCGTCCCCGATTTCATTCGGGGACGGCTTTCTACAGCCAAGCGCGGCGTTTCGCAAACACAGCAAATCGCGCGCAGGGATCTCGCGCGGTCACATCAAAACCGCGTTTGATATTGTCACATTATCAAAAGCTTACGCTCCCGTCAAGAAGCGCCGGACAAATCATCCACAAATGTTTTGCGAAATCGTTTTTTGTCGCAACTTGAGTGCTCTTTGGCTATTTTGGCATGTTTTGTCGAGGTGTGAACCGATGTTCATTCCAGAAATCTGTTCTAATAAATGCTTGATCGCAATCGAAATCCTCCCGCCAACCTGAGAAGTTCAATGCGACACTTCATCCGCATTCCTCTGCGCGGCATATTCCATGCTCCTCGCATAGTAGAAGATATACTGTTGCAGGATGCCCGCTGTGTCGGGGTATCGTTCGGTTGGGAACAGACCGCCGTATTCGCGCGCTTCGATGCGATTGATCCAGACATCGCGCGGGAAACGATCGAGCCGGTGGTAGCCGAAGAGCATCACGCAGTTTGCAACTTTTTCGCCCACACCGGAAACGGTCAACAACGCGGAAAAAAGCGCGTCGTCGTCCATCGCGTCTATGCCGGAGAGATCCAGCGCGCCGGTAGCGATCATCCGCGCCGCGGAAAGCACATACTTCGCGCGGTATCCCAGCGAGCAGTCGAGAAAATGCGTCTCGTCAAGCGCGGCAAGCCGCTCCGCCGAGGGAAACGTGAAATATCGCTCACCCGCGCAGTCGATCGGCTCGCCATAGCGCGTGCATAACGCCTCGACGCAGAACTTGATCGCGGGGATATTCTTGCGCTGGGAGATGATGAAGCTCACGAGCATCTCCCACGGTTCTTGCCGCAGCATGCGGATGCCCGCGCCGTAATCGCAAGCCTGCCGAAGAAACACATCTGCGGGATCTGCCTGCGCGCGGATGGCGGCATAGTCGGTGTCCAGATCGAAATAATCCCGCCAAACAGCATCATATTCCGTCTGCGTGCAGTCGAGTGCACATCCGCCGTCTGTCCCGGTCAACCGCAGCACGCGCCCTTTTGCGACGAGCGTATAGCCGCTGCTATTCGGATTCAAACGGAAGCACTGTCCGCTTTCCGCGATCTTTCGGATGTTAAAATCTGTGTTTGTGATGGTGATCATAAGTTTATTATATCGCATAGTAAGAAAGTCATGCGAACAAAAAACAAGGGGCGCCCGATTGGGCGCCCCGCGTGCGTGCTGTGTTGCTTACTTTAGACCCGGTCGAAAGCCTGCGCGAGATCGGCGAGGATGTCGTCGATGTGCTCGGTGCCGATCGAGAGGCGAATCGTCGTCGGTTGAATGCCCACAAACGCCAGCTCTTCCGGGCTCAGCTGCGAGTGCGTGGTGGACGCGGGGTGGATCACGAGCGACTTTACGTCCGCAACGTTCGCCAGCAGCGAGAAAAGCTCCAACGATTCCGTGAACTTCTGCGCCTGTTCGCGTGTTCCTGCGAGCTCAAAGGTGAAGATCGACGCGCCGCCGTTGGGATAATATTTGTCGTAGAGTTCCTTTTCTCTGCCCGCGGAGAGCGAAGGATGATTGACCTTCTTTACCTTCGGATGCTTGGTCAGATAGTCCACAACCTTCAGCGCGTTGGACACATGGCGTTCCACGCGCAGAGATAGGGTCTCAATGCCTTGCAGCAGCAAAAACGAGTTGAACGGCGAGATGCACGCGCCCGTATCGCGCAGCAGTGTCGTGCGAATCTTCACGACATAGGCGGGGGCTCCCACCGCGTCCGCAAAGACGATGCCATGATAGGAAGGGTTCGGCTGGCTCAATCCCGGGAATTTATCGTTCTGCTTCCAGTCAAATTTACCGCCGTCGACAATCACGCCGCCGATGACCGTGCCGTGACCGCCAAGAAACTTCGTCGCCGAATGGACAACGACGTCCGCGCCATGCTCGATCGGGCGGAAGAGATACGGTGTCGAAAACGTATTGTCGATGATCACGGGGATCCCGTTCTCATGCGCGATTGCCGCGATTGCCTCGAGATCCAGCACATCCGCGTTGGGATTGCCCAGAGATTCCAGATAGAGGGCTTTGGTGTTCGGGCGGATATTCGCACGGAACTGCTCCGGATCGCTGCCATCGACAAATGTCGTCTCGATGCCGAGGTCTTTGAACGTGTTGGCAAAGAGGTTATAGGTGCCGCCGTAGAGTGTCTTGGATGAAACGATGTGATCACCGCTGCCAGCGATGTTGAGGACAGCATAGGTGATCGCCGCGGAACCGGACGCAGTCGCAAGCGCTGCAACGCCTCCTTCCAGCGCGGCAACCCGCTGCTCGAATACATCGCTCGTTGGGTTCATGAGCCGCGTATAGATGTTTCCGCCTTCGGTGAGTGCAAAGCGGCCAGCTGCCTGCGCGGAGTCTTTGAACACATAGGATGTTGTCGCATAGATCGGCACCGCGCGCGCGTCGGTCGCGGGGTCGGGCTGTTCCTGTCCTACATGAAGCTGAAGTGTTTCAAATTTGAATTTCTGTGCCATGATGTTATTCCCTTTCTCTTGTGGTCCAATGTTTTTGCTTCGCGCTTGCTTTCTTACAAGCGTGCTCCCTGAATGAAAAAAACATCAACGGCACATTCGGTCCATACGACCCAAGGCAGCGAACCCCGCCCGGTATTTGGGCGATAGTCTCAGCCAGATGATTTCCTGCATGCGCGGTTCCCCCTTTCCAATCGTATTAGAAAGGATTATACGGGCATAAGAATACTTTGTCAATAGGTTTAATATGTTTTCAATTTATTATTTTTTGGATGGTGCGCGGTTTGCTAGAGTGTCATATGGAAAGCGCCGTCCGCTACTTCCTCGGTAAAGAGCGTAGTCTTGTTCTTTCCACGGTTCTTGGAGGCATACATGGCGCGATCCGCCTTATCGAGCAGCTCATTGAGCGGCGCCGCGCCTTCGATAAGTCCGATGCTCAGCGTGATATGAAACAGCGCTTCTCCGCCGGAGAACTCCAGATCGCCCGTACAGGAGCGGATGCGTTCCGCGACGAAATAAGCTTCCTCCGCACCCGTGTTTTCCAGAACCACCACAAATTCATCCCCGCCAAAACGAACCGCGTCGTTCTCCACGCGAACGTTTCCCTTGATGCACGCGGCAAGCGAACGGAGCACTTCGTCTCCAACCATGTGTCCGTACGAATCGTTGATGGTTTTAAAATCATCTACGTCGATAAAAAGCAGCGCGATGCGCAACGAGGATCGTTCCATGCCGGTATATTTTTCGCGCAAGTATTGTTTGCTATATAGTCCGGTCAATGGATCGATGTTGCTTTTTTCCAGCAACTGTTCCTTTTCCTGTTCGTGCCGTACATGCGCCTGCGTTAGATCCGATAGCACGAGAAGCTTTGTCGTGTCCCGCTCCATTTCGTCGATGAGATATTGCGAGATGAGCAGATACCGCCGCTCTCCGCCCAGAGTGAGCACTAGCTCTTGCTGATGATAATCCTGTTCATACCGATAGTCCGGGATATAATGCGAGACGAGATCCCCGGCGTCCAGATTTTCATCGTGCAAAATTTCCCTGCCGACGCGGTTGAAACTGACGATGCGCCCCGAACGGTTGACGATCAGGATTCCTTCGCTCGCGTTGAGAAACAGGTTTCGATAGATATAGTCCGAGCGAAGATTGAGCAGACGGAAGCGCATGATGGAGATAAAGATCGCAACAACGAAGATCGCGATAGCCGAATGCATCAAATATAGCTTTTCGTCTATATGAAACACCGTGGGAAGCAAATATTCCGAAATCACACTCACGACGAGCGCAAGGCCGATGCCATAGAGAATGTAGTTCATCTGCGTGCGCTGGCGTTTGTCCTTAGTGGACACAATGGTTTTTAGCACCAGATAGAGCGCATAGATTGCGGGCAAGCTAAAGGCCGTCGCCATCAGTGGCGCGACCACGGGCAGGGAGAGTCGCCAAAATGTCGGGTCGGAGTAATCGATCGGGTAAAGATAGCGCACGACGACCGTGAGCGTATTGAGGCCGAGCGCCATATAAAACTCCCAATCGATCTTGCGCTTGAGCAATCGGTAGATAAAGTAGAGAAATGTGATGGACAGATACATCATGCTCAGCCAATAGACGGTCTTGGCAGCAAGCGTCACCATGGTGTTGTCGCTGTAGTCGTTTAGATTATTGAGCACCATCCAAACAAGGATGTTGGATAAAAATACAAGAAACGATTGATTGACCTTGTCGTGGCTGCGGTTGAGAAACACAAACGTCCAGATAAACATCATGACGCCATAGATGAGAACAAGCGCAATCAGCTGTAACATAGTTCATACTCCCGCGCAGAATTACCATTTGACCGTTATTTGTACAATATAGGATACCATTCGTACTTATGCAATCTTATGTGCGCAACTGTGAGCGCAATTCTGCTTTCATTGTGGGAATTGCGGCTGTATCAAATACAGGTCAGCTCGCGCGCATGATTATTTTCGCTTTGCGGTTTCGTTTTGAATTTGTTTTGATCCGCATGGGAGGTTTGGGGCAAAAACGCCAATCGTTCGGGCGTTTCTTTAAATAATCGACTTCATCCGCATTTTACGAAAACACAGACGCGCGCTTAACATTGAGTTGGTACAATGCGTTCATCAAGAACAATCGGGATGATATGAGAGGAGTTTTCACTTATGAATCGCAAACGTCTGCTTCCCATTCTGCTTGCAGCCATGCTGCTGCTTGCCGCAATCCCCGTCGGCTTCGCGGCGGCCAGCGCGGAAACCGCGCAAGCGCCCGGCGCCGGCCTCGTCACCCCCGTCCGTTTCGAGGGCGAACCCGTCGCCGCACCGAAGTATGTCTTCCTCTTCATCGGCGATGGCATGACCTATCCGCAGTTTCAAACCGCGGCGGCTTATCTCAGCATCAACGAGGATAAGGATACCATCCTGACCACCAACGAGATGCTCAACTTCATGAAATTCCCCGTTTCCGGCTCTGCCACGACCTATGACTCGACCTCGTTCTGCCCGGACTCCGCTTCGACCGCAACCTCCATCGCGAGCGGACACAAAACCTATAGCGGCGTGCTGAACATGAACGAAGCCAAGAACAAGACCTATACGACCATCGCCGAAACGCTCAAAAACGATAAGGGCTACAAAATCGGCATCATCTCCACCGTCAACCTCAACCACGCGACGCCCGCCGCGTTCTATGCGCACCAGGCGAGCCGCAACAACTATTATGAAATCGGTCTCGAACTGATCGACAGCGGATTTGACTATTTCGCGGGCGGCGCCCTGTTAAAGTCCACGGGCAACAGCAGCGACAAGCCGCAGACCGACCTGTATGAGCTGGCTTCCGCCGCGGGTTACAAGGTCGTCAAGACCCAGACGGAAGCGCAGGCGCTCGCCGCCGATGCAGGCAAGGCGATCGTCATTGCGGAAGATCTTGCGGACAGCGCGTCCATGAGCTATGAAATCGACCGCGCGGACACCGCCTGGGCGCTCAAGGACTATGTGCAGCAGGGCGTGACGATGCTCGAAGGCGATCAGGGCTTCTTCATGATGGTGGAAGGCGGAAAGATCGACTGGGCGTGCCACGCGAACGACGCGGGCAGCACGATTCACGACACACTCGCCTTTGCGGATGCGGTTCAGGTTGCGATCGACTTCGCGGAAAAGCATCCTTCCGAGACGCTGATCCTCGTCACCGGCGACCATGAGACGGGCGGTCTCTCGATTGGTTACGCGGGCACAAACTACAGCACGTATCTCAAGAACATCAACTACCAGACGATCTCTTACGCAAAGTATGATGCGGACTATGTTGCGAACTATGTCGCGAACAAGACTCCGTTTGCGGACGCGATGAAGGATGTTTCCGCACTCTTCGGCCTCGTCTTGCCGGATCAGGCGGACACCGCCGCAAACAAGACGCTGGTCTTGACGGACTACGAAGTCGGCGAACTCAAGAAAGCGTATGAACTGACCCTCAAGGGCGGCTTCGGAACCGACGCGAACGGAAAGTCCCTCCAGACGCAGGAAGAATACATCCAGTACGGCACCTACACGCCGTTCTCCGTCACCGTCACGCACTTGCTGAACAACAAGTCCGGCATCAACTTCTCGTCCTATTCGCACACGGGGCTTCCCGCCGCGGTCTATGCCAGCGGTGTCGGCGCGGAGCTCTTCGTCGGCGGATATGACAACACCGACATCTACTACAAGATGGCGCAGCTTCTGGGAATCGGCTAAACGCCCCTGAACTGCGTAACCCCTGCAAGGCAGCGGCGCCCGCCTCTTTCCGGCGGGCGCCTCGGCTGTCTCCGAAAGACAAAAACAATCGAATACCGAGTTGAGGAAATAATCGTATGATAAAACCCCAAAGCAAAAAGCGAAACTGGCTCTCCTCCGTTATCTGTCTCGTGCTCATCTTGGTCTTGCTGCTGTTGCCGACCGGCTATGAAAGCGCGGGCGCCAGTAGAACCGATGACTCCGATCGGATCTCTGCACGCATCGTCTCTGTAGACGACAGCACGATCAAAGACACCGGCCTTGTCCGCACGGGTGAGCAGGTCTGCGACGTTCGGCTCCTTGAGGGCGTCCACAAGGGCGAAATCCACCGCGCCTACAACATGCTCAATGGCTCGCTGGAGCAGGACAAGATCTACAAAGCAGGCGAGACTGCGCTCGTTCTGGTGAGTTTCGATGAATCAGGCAAAACGGTTGCCTCCGTGAGCATGATCGACCACTACCGTATCACGGGCGAACTGCTGCTATTGGGTGCGTTTTTCGCCCTACTGATCTTGTTTGCCGGTTGGACGGGGCTGCGGGCCGTGTTGTCCTTCGTCCTCTCCGTGCTTTCGATTTGGAAGGTTCTCGTGCCGCTCTGCCTCAAGGGTGTGAACCCGATCTTGGTCGGATCACTGATTACGGCAGGGCTTACGATCCTGATCATCGCACTGGTGTTCGGGTTTAACCGCATCACGCTCGCTTCCTGCATCGGCGCGATCGCCGGGCTCTTTGTCACCGCGGTTCTCGGCATGATCAGCACAAACGCGTTTCATATCCACGGCGCGGTCATGTCGTTTTCCGAGAGTCTGCTCTATAGCGGATATGAAACCCTCAATCTGACGCAGATCTTTATGGCGAGCATCTTCATTGGCTCCAGCGGGGCAATGATGGATCTTTCGGTCGATATCGCGGCTGCGGTCAACGAGGTCGTACACAAAAGACCGGATCTCTCGCGCTTTGAAGCGATGATGAGCGGAATGCGCGTCGGCAAAGCCGCGATGGGTACCATGACCACCACACTGCTTCTCGCGTATTCCGGCAGCTATATTGCGCTCTTGATGGTGTTTATGGCACAAGGAACGCCGATAATCAATGTCTTCAACTATAAGTATGTCGCCTCCGAGGTGATTCATACCATCGTTGGCTCGTTTGGCCTCGTCGCCGCGGCTCCGCTGACCGCCGCCGCATCAGGCCTGCTGCTGGCAAAGGGTGGAAACGGCGCGCCTGCGTCCGCGCCCGCAAAGCTGGACTAATTCTCTAAGTCCGAAACAAAACAGCACGCCGGAACTCTCTCCGCGCGTGCTGTTTTGTGCTTCTGTTAGTTCAATTTGACCTCGAATTGTATTCCACACATTCTAAGGTGTTATTCAGATTTAAGAACAATAATGCAATATTCATGTTAGGCTTTGAATACACTTCAAAGGTATCATCTAAGAGATTATTTGCATCGTTCTCGCTAGTAATGGTTATTCCATGTTGAGCATTACACAACACTAGAAATTTATCAAACTTCGGTGCTTTATCATTATATTTATTGATCTTTTTACCAATTATATCAACAAAAGCTTCTGTTGATATCAGCATATCGTCTATGTGCTGAATTGCTAAAACGTCCTTCTGAACCTCTGTGACTTTGTATTCCTGGGCTTTGTATCCGTGTTTCTTAAAAGCTAAATCCATTACTTCATTTGGTTTCATTCCTGGCTTGTATATATCTTCGAATATTTTAGACATAACGCTATCGCTTTCTTTCTCAAGACGAGTAACTTCAATACCAATAGTTTCCCCCTCCGATTTGACTATGAAATCTGGCCTTTCACTTTTTGTAATCGATGCGTTCTGATATTCTGGGTGCAATGCAGCATATTGAAATAGAATCCCGTACTCAATTCGCTTTTTGTGATCTTCATTGTTGTGACTTGTTAACCAAGCTCTTAATGCTCTCCCTAGTCTCCAATATTGCAGTGCAGATAAATTCTTTGAATAAATAAAGAGAGACAATCTATCATAAGTAATACGCAGTACCTTTCCCCTACAAACGTGTTCTACAGTCGCCTTTGCTTCTTGAAAACTCTTGAATTCAAAGCTCTGACTTTTTACCATATCATTTGCTAGATCAGAAATAATACTCATAGTCTATCCCTTCAATTTAATATAACTACTATTATCAGTTTTCATTGTTTTGTCAATCCATTCTCATTAAATAACAAAACAGCACGCCGGAACTCTCTCCGCGCGCGCTGTTTTGTGTACGCTTTCGATAGAAATATAAACTCCATGTCCCCGGAGATCACCGGCATGGTATTGCAAAAATCAACCTCGGTAAACGACCTCGAAATCCTCGAAGATCACGGGCATCTCCTCCGTGAATGTATAACCCGTCTCGATTCCATCCTCGGTGAAAAAGCGTCTGTGCCCCGCCTGCCAGGTTTCGAGGCACTCGTCCTCGCCCTCGCGCGAGCAGATCTCAAACGTCATCTCGCAAAACGGAATCACTTGGACGGCTTTGGTCTCGATGATGCAACGCGGGTTGCCGTCCCAGTCCGTCACGATGGAGAGATTGCCGGGTCTTGGCGCTTCTTCGGGCGCAAAAGCGTAGAGGCTGCTGGCAGTCGCCCGCTTCTTACCGGAGAGCACCAGCGCCAACAGCTCGTTTGCGGAGCGCTCGTTGAGGTCAAAATAAAAACACTCGAAATACTTTGTCTGCGCATCTCTGCCCGTTTTTTTCAGAAAGTCCTGCCAGAATTGCTCGCTCGTCATCCGATTCTCCCCCATATATGATTCACGTTTTATCCTATCAGATGCGGCAGCGCAGCGCAATGCCGCTCTTTTCCTAGCTTTTCCGTGACTTGGTTACGGTCTGCGCGCGCGAAATAAACTACTGTTAAGAAAATAAGATGTGTGTTGAGGTATTTGCTTGAGTAACAGTATTTGGAGCCAGATGTTCGGCGGTGAGCCGGAAGAGAAGAAACCCGTCAGTGCAGACGCGGTCATCCGCATCAACGCAGCCCGTTGCCCGCAGAATCACCCGTGCCCGTCCGTTCGCGTTTGCCCCGTAGAGGCGCTCTCGCAGTCGGGCTACCGTGCGCCAAAGGCGGATATGGACAAATGCATCAAGTGCGGCAAATGTGTACGCTATTGCCCGATGGGCGCCATCTCGCTTGCTTGACGGATTCCCGTGTCAATAAGGAGTATTGCTTATGAAACGATTTGCCAGATTATTTCTTTTCGTCCTTTCCGCGGTGACGCTGTCTGCCTGCGCCGCACCCGCGGCTGAGGTTACGGCAACGCCTTCCCCCACGCCGAAAGCGGAATATAAGAAGATCTCCGCAGCGGACGCAAAAGCCCGCATGGACAGCGGAGATACACTCATCATTCTCGACGTGCGCACGCAGGAAGAGTATGACGCGGGGCATATTGCGGGCGCAATCCTTGTACCCAACGAGACAATCACGACCGCGCAGCCGGATTTACTGCCAGACCTTGACGCGGAGATCCTTGTTTACTGCCGCAGTGGTAACCGCAGCGCACAGGCGGCAAAGAAGCTCCTTGCCATCGGTTACACAAACGTTGTGGATTTCGGAGGCATCATCGACTGGCCGTACGAGGTCGTCACCGACTGATTTTATTAAGAAACAAAAATCCCCAGCGTTGACCCTTTGTTGTGCCCACTGATTTTATTAAGAAACATTTATCCCCAGAGTCGATCCCCATGTTGTACAGACTTATTTTATTAAGAAACATTTATCCCCAGAGTCGATCCCATGTTGTTCCTATCTCGCAAGAAACCGCCCAAGTGATTGGACGGTTTTTTGTTGGATCCTGCGCTCACGGTTGCCCCAATAATTGGTCTTCATTCCCGCAGTTCGGAATTGCCAAATTAAAAAACTACTGTGCACGCAATGTGTAAGGGAGCTGAGCGCAAAAGCGCCCAGCTCCCTTTGTTTCTCTTAGCCTACCGCTCTGCCCAACGATGCAGGGAGAGTCGTGTTGGATCCATTCTCAAGAATACGATCAGGATTCCTGAATCAGGCCTTTCGCCGTCTCCACGATGTGCTCCGCGGTGAGACCGAAGCGCTTCTGCAGATAATCCTGCGGGCCGACTTCACCATATTCGTCGTTGACCGCGACCACGTCGATCTTCGCCGTGTTTTCGCGCGAGAGAGCTTCGCAGACCGCGCTGTAGAGCCCGCCGATGCGGTTGTGGTTCTCCGCAACGACGATATTCCCGCACTGCTTGGCATATTTCTTGACGGCCTGCGTATCCAGCGGCTTGATGGTGAAGAAATTGACCACCGCGGCGTCGATGCCACTCTGCGCAAGCTGGTTTGCGGCCTGCATTGCTTCGTGCACCATGATGCCCGAGGCAAAGATCGCGATATCCTTGCCTTCCCGCAGGGTGATGGCAGGCCCGATAGGCGTCTCCTGTCCCTGTGCAAACACCTTCGCTGCGCTCTTTCTGCCGACGCGGATATACTTTACGCCCGGCAGATCCTTGCACTGTTTGAGCACGCTGATCAGCATCGTCACATCGGTGATGTCGATGATGGTCGCGGTCGGAATCGTGCGATAGAGCGCAATGTCTTCAAACGGCATATGCGTGCCGCCGTTGAAGGTTGCGGTCACGCCGGGGTCGGTGCCGATGACGGTGATGTCGTTTTTGGCATATCCCGCGGAGAGAAACACCTGGTCAAACACGCGGCGTGAGGCAAAGGGGCCAAAGGTATGCACCACAGGCTTGAAGCCGGTTGCAGCAAGACCGCATGCAACGCCGATCATGTTCGATTCCGAGATGCCGCAGTTGACGCCGCGCTCCGGATGCTCCACCGCCCAGGCGCAGGTGCCGATGCAGCTCATCAGATCTGCGTCGAGATAGATAAAGTCGCTGTCCTGTTCGCTCAGTTCGCGGATGGTTTGTCCAATGATATCCTTAAACAGGCGGGAATCCATACTTCCGTCGTAAATCAGTTCCATTTCACTCTTCCCCCCTCTTTAGTCCAGTTGCGCGGTCAGCGAAAGCAGCCATTCGTTCCACTGCTCGCCAGAAACCGCCATACTGTGGTTGCTCTTTGCCTGTTCCACGGCGGTGATGCCTTTGCCTTTTACCGTGTTGAGCACGATGGCATAGGGTTTGTCTCCGCCGTTTCTTGTGCGCTCAAGGGCTTCATAGACCGCCTCGATGTCGTTGCCATCGATGCTGACGGTATCAAACCCGAATGCACTGAGCTTTGCGGGCAAATCGAGCGGATCAAGAATATCCTTCGTGCAACCGTCGAGCTGCTTGCCGTTGACATCCATGAGCAGAACGAGATTGCCCAGCTTCTTTGCGGAGGCAAACATGCACGCTTCCCAAACCTGACCCTCATTCGCTTCGCCGTCGCCGACGATAAGGAATACCCTTGCGTCGCGTCCGCGAAGCTTCTCGCCAAACGCCATGCCGCACGCAAGGCTCGTGCCTTGCCCAAGCGAACCTGTGGTCATGTCTATGCCGGGCGTCTTGTTGCGGTCGCAATGGCTCGGAAGGCTGGTGCCGGGCTGGTTGAGCGTCTTGAGCATTTCATATGGAAAAAACCCGGAGAGCGCGAGCGCCGCATAGACCGCGGGCCCCGCGTGTCCCTTCGAGCAGACAAGTTTGTCCCGCTCCGCCCAATCCGGACGATTCGGGTCAAAGCGCATCTGGCTGCCATACAGAACAGACAGCGCGTCCGTAATGCTCAGTGAGCCGCCGACGTGCCCGAACCCGCGCGCTTTCATCTGCTCCAGAACGCCGATGCGGATTTCCAGCGCAAAGCGCTCCAAGCGTTTTTTCAACGATGCATCCAAAGAAAAAAACCTCCTCTTACGCTGCGCCGATTGCTGCACGAAAAGACGATGTCTCTCCGTCGGCGCGCTTGTATCACAATATCCAGACTATCATACTCTAACTTTCTTCTCATCGCGAGTGTTTTTTGGAAAATGTAGAGAAAATATGCGCTCACTTCAGAGTGCAAAACGCATGATTTCGGTTGCGTATTTCCCGCTCCATTCGTGTCTTTTACAAAAAGAGTCGAACGATCCGCGTGTACAAGGCGTACTCGGCCCCCAGTATCCTCGGCTGAGTCGCGATAACTCTCGATTTTCAACACAGTCACTCTTATTATGCATCATGCCGCGTGTGTGACCTTTTTTCAACAGGATTGATTCGATCGTCTACTATTGATATAGGTTATACGACGTTTTCGAGCGGATGCAATTCAATGAAATTTCACCTGTACGGATTGACGAACCTACGCGTTTTGCGTAAGATAAATATCTAGTAAACGCATCGCAGCAATGCGCGCACAAACCTGTTTTAACAGGAATGAAAAATGTTCAGCAAAGGATTCCATATGATTAAACGATGGCAGCACATACTCAATCATATCAATAGACTGATTGATTTTTGTATTATCGGCCTGTCTTATATTGGGTCCACCTGTTTTTGGCTACTTGTAGTTCGGCAAAATCCGACACATCCGGCACTGCTGCCAAACAATTTATTCTGGTTTTCCGTTTCGTTGGGCGTGGCCAGCGTGCTTGGCTATCAGTGGGTGCAGCTCTATGACTCCGTGCGCGCAAAACCGTTTCAGTTTGACATCAAGCGGGTGTTGATCGTCAACACGATCATCGCGCTCAGCTGCGGTGCGCTGTACTATGTCGTCCGGCTGACGGACTTCTCACGCGCGGCGCTTGCGATTTTCTTTACATTATCGAGCATGCTCATTCTGCTCAAGCGGATGCTCATGCGGATCGTGCTTTCGCACTATCGCAGCAGGGGCTATAACCTCAAGCATGTGGTCCTGATCGGAAGCGGCCCACTCGCCAAAAAATACGCAAAAACCATTCAGATGACACCGCAATACGGCTTTATCATAGACGGTTATATCGGAACTGCGACCGCGCTCAACGGCCTTCGCTGCTTTGGCGACTGGGCCACCAATGGAATCGAGGTGCTCGCAAGCCCCGGCATCGACGAGGTTGTGGTCGCTCTGGAGCAGGAGCAGACGCAGCTGCTGCCGCAGATTATCGTCGCAACCGAAAAATATGGCACCAAGATCTCCATCATCCCGTATTACAACGACTATATCCCCGCGAGCACAACAATCGTTTCCCTCGGAGAGTGCAAGATGCTCAACCTCCGCACAACGCCATTGGACTATCCCGGCAACGCCATGATCAAACGCACGGTTGATATCATCGGCTCTCTGATTTTGATCGTCTTAACGAGTCCAATCATGCTCTTTGCCGCAATCGGAACGCTGCTTTCCAGTCCGGGGCCAATTATCTTCAGCCAGACCCGCGTGGGAAGAAACAAGCGACTGTTTCAGATGTATAAATTCCGCTCCATGCGCGTCAATACAGAGCAGGACACCGGCTGGACGACGAATGAAGACCCGCGCAAGACGCGCTTTGGCAGCATGATGCGAAAGACCAGCATCGATGAACTCCCGCAGTTCTTCAACGTACTCAATGGAGACATGAGTCTGATCGGCCCGCGGCCGGAGGTCCCGCATTATGTGGAGCAGTTTCAGGAAACTGTGCCGCTGTATATGCTCAAGCACCTCGTGCGCCCCGGCATCACCGGCTGGGCACAGGTAAACGGCTATCGCGGCGATACCTCGATCGAAGAACGCGTGCTGTGCGATATTTGGTATATCGAGCATTGGTCAATCTGGCTGGATATCCGCATCTGCCTGCGCACGGTACTGGGCGGTATTATCAATCACGAAAAAATATCCTGATTCCCTCTGTATTGTTTCCGAGTCAAAAAAGCATGCACCGTGCCAAATTAGCGCGGTGCATGTTTTTGTATAGTGCGCGTTGCTTACTTGTTGTTTCTAAAACCGCGCTTCCCCGTCGTGAGCGAGCAAAGAGAGGCTCTCAATTCCTTCAATCTTGTGCACTTCGTCAAGGATTGCGTCCGCATCCTTTGCGCGCAGCTCCACAATCAGATCCACCGAGCGCCGCGTAATGTTCTTCGACTTGACGCGGTAGGCGCATTTGCTCTCGCGCAATACGCGGATTAGCTCCGCCTCGACCGCGCGGGTGCTTGCGTTGACAATCAACAGATACGGCGCTTTTTTCAGCGGAAACTTGTTGAACACCAGCAGCGCCGCGGTCATCACCACGCACAGAAGCGGCGCAAGTCCCAGCAGGTCGGAGCCGCAGATGATGCCCTCGCCCACCGCCCAGAAGAGAAACAGCAGATCAAGCGGATCCTTGATCGCCGTGCGAAAGCGCACGATGGAAAGGGCGCCGACCATGCCAAGCGCGATTACAAAGCTCGATTGCATGGCGATAATGATGCCTGCGGTGACGATGCCGATGCCGCCGACCGTGATCCCATATGTTTTTGAGTAGACGGTCGCTTTTGCCGTAATGCGATAGACAAGAAAAATGTAGAACGAAACGGCACAGATCACGAAAAAGATCAGCAGCATGTGGCGATAGCTGTATCCATCCGAGTTGGTGAAATATTTGAGCAAATCGCTTACCATAGATACTCTCCTCTTTGCGCCAAGGCAGCCAGATAAAATTTTGAAAACGTCGTGCGGGTCAGATCCCCCATCTCCAGCAGTTGCAGGATATAGTCCGGTATGAATTCATCATACTTCACTTCCATCAAATGCATGCCCACCGGAAGCACGGGAACGAGCGGAATGGAATCCTCCAAAAAGCGAACCGTTTCAGAGGAGTAGGCAATGTTTCGATCCAGCGTCACGCGGACATTGCCGGCGGCGCAGACAAACGCGCTGCGCTCGTATTCGACGATGATCCGCGGGGCAAGCCCGCCCAGCCGTACCTCCTGAAACAGCGCCCGCAGCGGGGCCGGAAAATCCTCCCGCCAAGCGGGGACTTCGCCACGCAGGAGCGACCCGCACAGTGCGGGAGGGATCTGGCAAGATTCCTTCCTGGTTCCGCCGCGAAGCTTGTGCTTGATCTCCAGGCGCGCGCCGGACTGCGTGTCTTCATATACGCGCAGCCGGAATTTTCGCCGTGTATCCGTACCCGCGTCGTTATCGAGAAACGCGGTATCATCCGCATCGTCAAAATAGAGGCTGCGGATCCGGTAACAAGCGCCGCTTTGGTGCGCGTCCTGCCGCAGCACGGGAGTTAGCCGCGCTTTGAGGATCTCCAGCTGCCCCTGCGTGCAAATGAACTTGTGCTCGCTGCGAAATTCATCCATCCGTGTTTGTCCGCTTCCCGTTCGTTCGCGCCTATGCTTTATTTGACCATGCTTTCCATGAAATCCTCTTAGCGGTATTCCGCATAAAACGCATCCAGATACGCAAGCCTTTGGCGCACGAACGACTCTATGAACGAATTGTCCGTGCACTGCGCGCTCCGCGGCCAACGCAACGCATCCCGCTCCCGCGCGCCGCTTTGCGTCACGCGGGTAAACGCTTCGTGTAGCTGTTCCAGCAAGGCATCCTCGCGCAGAACGCCTTGGCGGAGCGTAAACCAGCGCGCGGCGACATTCCCTCGAAACCCGTCGATATCGTACGCCCAAAGCTTGCCAAGCGGTAAAGGGCCTTGTTCGATCAATGGAAGCGCCGCCCGATCGGCGTCCTCATACACAAAGAGCGGACGCGTGCTATCCCAGACCAGACCCAAGCACTGATCGCTGTCCCATGGAACGAGAAACACCTTCTCGTTTGCCGGATCGCGCTGATCCGTAATGAGCAGCATGTTCTTCCAAAGATTGTCGCTGGCATACAAAAAATTGCACCAGATCGTATAATCCACGCAGCTGTCCGGATCAAACGCCTGCAAGCGACCCGAAGCAAACGCGGCTTCTTCGCGATAGAACATCTCATCGAACGCGCTGCCGAGGAAGGTCCACGGATCCTCCTGCGTCGTTTCTTCCAGCTTGATTTCGTCCCACATGTCGCCAGAAACGGGCAGTGTCTCCCGTTGAGGAATCCGGTGTGAATCCGGCTTAAACAAGCTCACCGATTCCGCGCCCGCCAAACCGAACGACGCGAGGTTGGTGCTTTCCTGCAACCCGTAGAGACCCGCATACGCACCGTTGACAAACACCTCAGCATAGACGAAATCGATCGCATACGCGCGCGCTGGATCCCGCTTTGTATTGCGGATCTCGCTCCATAGCGACAGCGAAGCATAATCACGAATCTTCGTATTGTCCTCATAGAGCGAGTTCAGCGCCAATTGTGTGTTTTCTGAAAACCCCGGCAGGGACACGTTCGCATCGCCGCCGGATTTCACGTCGAGAAAGCGCATCAGGTATCCGACCTTCGGATACCGCAGGCTGGATTCCCCGCGTGTGCGAAGCATCGCCGGCAACTCCATCACGTCTCCCGTGTCTGCGTCGTATACGGTCACAAGACCGCGGCAAAGATCGTGATCGATCGATTTCCCCATCGGTAATCCGACGGTTTGCAGGCAGACGATCGGTAGCGTCGTCCACTCCACGCGATAGAAGCGATAGTGCGCGCGGTCATATGCCAAGATTGTGACGCCGGTTTCATCCGTGAATGTTCCAATCTCACAGGAGAGATTTTTTTGAATCGTAATCCGGTCGGAAAGCTGTTTGCAAAAGAGAAGTGCCCCGCTCGCGTCGTCATAGACCGGCAGATCAAACCCATCGTACGAAAAAGAAAGAAACGACCTGCTGCTCTGGGTTCGTTCGCTCTTGATGGTTTCAAGCCGAGCAAAATCGAGCGAATCGAGGTTTTCCAACGACAAATCCTGTTCGCGCGCAAAAAAGCAGCCTTCGCCGCGAACGATCAGTACGACGGCGCAGCAGAGCAACAGAATTGTAATGATAGAAATGGTTTTCTTGAACATAAGGTTCACCTGTGTGCATTATACGACAGTTCGGCCTAAATGCAACGGTTGATTGTAAACGACCAAACTTGAGAGGCTCTTTCAACAAATTTGCGCGGCCGCCATGCCATACAAACAGGCCGGAGCCCAAGTGGTTTGGGTCCGGCCTGATTTTTGGATTCGCTCTTGTCAAAAGCGAGCGTGCCGTCTGCTATGCGGCTTCTTCCTATTGTTTCCTGCGCTTCTTCTCGTCCAGCTCAATCCGCTCTTTCCAATCCACCGGGAGCGGGGCGCCCGAGCGGACGCAAGCCAGCGTATCGCTCACCACTTCATAGTTCAGCTTTGTCCCCGCGCCATCCGCGCGATAAGTCACCGCACGATCGGCGGCAATGCCAAATCCAGCGGCAACCGAGATCGCGTCAATATTGGCGCCGAGAAACAGAAACTCCCACCCGGCTTCCCGTTTCTGCCGCTCGATCATCTCCTTCACGCGATCGATCCGGTACTCACTGCTGGCGTTTTCCATGCCGTCCGTGATGATGACGAACAGCACCCTTTCCGCGCGCCCGTCCTCCGCCGTGTTTGCTTGCACGTTGCGTATCTTCTCCAGCGTCCGGCCGATGGCATCCAAGAGCGCGGTCATGCCGCGCACATAGTATTCCTTCTCCGAAATCGGGCTGACCGCGGATAACACGATGCGATCGTGCAACAGTTCGTACTGATTGTCGAAGAGCACGGTGGTCACCACGCACTCTCCCGCCTCCTGCTTCTGCTTTTCCAATAGTGCATTGAATCCGCCGATGGTATCGCTCACAAGCCCGCCCATCGAGCCGGATCGATCAAGAATAAACACCAGTTCCGTCAAACCTTGCTTCATTGTATGATCTCCTTCTGAACTTGATCTATTATGTTGTTCCATTCCTGTTTGCTCCGTTGTTGTCAGGATTACAATAGCAGAGATTGCAAGAAAAAAAGTCGCATCGAAAGCGACAATTTTTGCACTAGCTTGTTATCATTTTTCCGAAGCACGCACGATGAAAAAGATATGGTGTAAACTCAGGATCCGAGCAGGCTTTCTTCAAACATAAACAGAGCTTCGTTGATCGAAAAGATATTATAGTTGCCCGCGCGCAGAAAGTATTCCACGATCAGATCCGCGCGGTTGGATGGGGAAAGCGCATATCCCGCGCGGCGAAGCAGATCCGCCGTGTCGTCCAGATTCAGCCGCAGCGCGATTGCGAGCGCGAGCGCGGTGTTTTTCGTCGGGCGATAGTCCTGCCTGGCGCGAATTTTGGAAAACAGCCTGCGGTCGATATTCGCACGGCGATAAACCTCCGGGTCGGTCATGCCGCGCTCGTCGATGAGGCGCAAAAGCCGCTCGCTAAAGCTCTCCCCTGCGCGTTGCAGCATGCGATCCAGCGTCTCCCGCGAAGGCGGGGCGGCACAGGGCGCTGCCATCGGCGCCAAATTCTTTGCCGGAACAGGGCGTTCGTGCGCGGTTTCCAGCGCAAGCGTCTCGCAGTCATGCGGGCGGAACGACGCGCCGCGCCTTCTATCGCGCGCAGCGGCCATGCCGGCGTATCGATCGTCGATGAACGTACGAATCTCGTAAAACAGCTCCTGCCCGATTTGGAACGAAGCCCGATCAAACACCACGAGGAACACGTCCATCTCGTGCGTGAGCAAAAAATCTCCGATGCGCGCGCTAGCCACCCGCAAAGCGAGATCCTTGGGCACGCCATAGATGCCGGACGAGATCAACGGAAAGGCGATGCTGCGAATGCCTTTTCGGTGCGCCAGCTGAAGCGCGCTGTCATAGCAGGCGGCGAGCAACTCCGTTTCGTTCGCGCTGCCGCCCTGCCAGATGGGGCCGACCGCGTGAATGATGTGTTTGGCGGGAAGCGCAAACCCGCGCGTGATGACCGCGTCTCCCGTTTTGCAAAAGCCGATCTTTGCGCATGCGTTTACGAGTTGCCTTTCCCCCGCCGCCGCAAAGATTGCGCCGCATACGCCGCCGCCCATCGCGAGCCGCTCGTTTGCCGCGTTCACAATCGCGTCCACACGCATTTGCGTGATGTCATTTCGTACGATTTCCAGCGGCATGCGTTATATGTCCTCTTCTATCCGCGCACGCTGCGCCAGTGAAAACGGCCGCTCCAGCACGCGCTCGACAAACACGCGTGAAATGGAGGGGTCAAACTGCGTCCCTGCGTGTCGGATGAGTTCGTTTGCCGCATCATCGCTCGTCATGCCTTTGCGATACGGTCGATCCTGCGTCATCGCGTCAAAGGCGTCGATGATCGCGATGATCCGCGCGATATAGGGGATCTCTTCGCCTTGCAGCCCCTGTGGGTATCCGCCGCCGTCCCAGCGTTCGTGGTGACAGAGGATATAGCCCGCGATGCCCTGCAACTCCGGAATGGTCAGCGCGATGCGGTAACCAATCTCCGGGTGCCGCCTGATTTCAGTCCATTCGATCTCTTCCAGCTTGCCAGGCTTACTCAGCACACTGTTGCTGATGCCAATCTTTCCGATGTCGTGAAGCGTTGCCATCAGTTCCAGCGAGATGAGATCCGTCTCACTCAGCGAAAGCTCCGCCCCCATGCGCCGCGCGAGATCGGCCATACGCTCCGCGTGATCCATCGTTTCGTTGCTCTTGGAAAACAATAGCTCCTTGATGGTGGAAAGCAACGTGCTGCGAATGCTCTGATGCTCCAGGAGCTTTCTGCGATACATATGCTCTTCCGCTGTTTTCAAGATCTCGCTGATGGTTTGGTCTTCTCTCGTTTTTGTGGCGTAACCCAGCGAGATGCTCAAAAAGAAGTTCTGTTCGTGGTGTTGGGCTTTTCGTTCTTCAAACGTGTGGTTGATCCATGCAACCGTCCGGATGACCTCCGCTTCGCCCGTCTTCGGCAGCAAGACGGAAAATTCGTCCCCGCCCGTCCGCGCGACGATTCCTTGCGTGCAGCATGTCTTGAGCAACGACGCGGTCTCCATGATGAGCTTGTCGCCTTCGTTGTGGCCGAAGAGATCGTTGGTGAGCTTGAGCGCGTTGATGTCCCCGGTGATGATGGAGTATGGCAGTTCGTTCGCCGCGTCCACCCGATAGAGCTCCGTATCAAAGTACATCCGGCTAAAGAGCCCTGTCATCACGTCGTGAATACTCAGATATGCGATCTTGTCTTCCTTCTTTTTGCGGTCCGTGATATCCCGGCTGATGCCGATAAGCCCTGCCAGCTCGCCGTCATCGGTGAAAAACGGCGTTTTAAGTGTCTCCGTGATCAACACGTGCCCGTCGGGATAGACGATCGTCTCTTCCGTACGGTTTTCCTGCTGGCTCCTAAGTACCTGTTCGTCTTTGGTCACGAAGAGTTCGGCTGTGTCGCCGTCATAGATCTCAAAATCGTTCTTTCCGATCAAGCGTGCCTTTGTGACGCCGGAGGCAAGCTCAAACGCATGGTTACATCCCAAATAGACTCTGTTTTTGTCTTTATAGAAGATATGATCCGGTATGGCGTCGAGTAGGGCGCTTAAAAACCCGGAAATTTCGCGATGTCTTCGCTCGCTCTCCAGCAGCTCCTGCTCGCGGTTGAACTCGCGCGTGATATCCTGCGCAATGCAGATATAGTCACTTTTTTCCTGCGATTTTGCACGGTTTAAAATTGCCACATAGAGATGCGTACGGACAACCTCGCCATCCGGCCGAATATATCGTTTGATCAGGTCATAGTCTTCGATTTCGCCGCGCAGCATCTGCTTGTATAATATATGGTCTCTCTCCAGATCGTCGGGGTGCGTATATGATTTCCAAGTTGTGTGCTTGATTTGCTCCTGCGTCATGCCAAGCATGCGCGCAAATGCCGCGTTTACATAGCTCACAACATTATCGCTTTCCACCATAATGCCCAAAGGCGCCTGTTCGCAGACCTTCTGAAAGCGGATTTCGCTCGCGTTCAAAAGTCTTTCCGTATGCAGACTCTTTCCTTCGTAGGTGATAATCAGGCACATGAGCAGCGTGCCGAGCGGATAGATCGTCAAGATCGGCAGCGTGATGGACTTCAGCGTCGGCAAGATCAGATCGTTCGGCAAAAACAAGGTGCACAGCATGAGGACGATATGGGTGAGCATGCCGAACAGAAAAAACTCGATATGCCGCTTCTTTTCGGTGTTTTTGCGCAGCACGCGCCAAAGAATGCCAATTGCGGCGGATGTAATGGTCACGGCAATTCCCATGATCATGCCGGATCCGCCGACATAGACCCGATAGAGCGCGATCATCGCCGCGGCAATTACCGTCGGCACCGCGCCATAGAATAGTCCGGAGACGCTCAGCAGAATCGACCGCGTATCAAAAATAACATCGCCGGGCAAATGGATGGCGATCGAGACGATGGCAATCCCAGCAAAACCGAGCAGGATCCCGCCCAGAATTCGGTGGAAAATACCCTGCGCTTGCAGTTTTTGATAAAAAAGATTCAATATAATGCAGATGGAGAGCAACAGTGTAGTATTCAGCACCAAATTGATGGCGATTTCCAAAAAACCACCCTCCCGCATTCATGATTGTTTCGATTTGATTTCTTCCTTCGATTGGAGTCCCGTTCGCTTTGCATCCGGGATCATAGTATACGATGTTGGTTCGGTCTTTATAAATCTTCTCATCCAAACAAAAGCACATACTATATTTTTTTCGTTTTGTTTAATGTATTTTACCCAATGAAAGCGCATATCATATTCGTTTCGATCTTTTTAAAATCTTTTTAGACGAATGAAAACACAGATTAAGATACATTATTGTACCACTTCTTCGCACGGGATAGAATAGTCCGTAAAAAAAGGGCAGCGCATCCTGCCTGCATGAGCCAACCGGCACCAGATGCCGTCGGTTTACATTCCAGCCGTCGGTTGGTATAATAGAGCATATTTTTGCTTGCGGCGTATGCGGCAAACGATGCTTCTGTGTTCAGGCAAGTCTGCCTGTTTGCGTAAAATCGATCGGTTCAGGAGAGAATATGGAACAGACCAGCACGACGCCCGAAAAGACAAGCGGCTCAATCGCCCTCAAGCTCATTTTCGCGCTGTCCGGCGCGGCGATGACGCTGCTGCTATCGCAAGGCGGATCCCTTCTTTTTATCGGCGCGGGTGTGTTCCTTTCGCTGATCGTCTGCCTGATTCTTGCGTTTCGGTTTGATTTTCCGCGCGTTGCGCTCACTTCGCCTAAGCCGCTTTCCTTGATCTTCGGCGTGGTGCTCGCGTGCAGCGTCGCGCTGTTTTATCGCACGGTATTCGCCGCCACAACACAGGAGGTCATCGTCCCGTTTCTTGCGGATTCTCCGCTGTCCTTCCTCGCGGGCGCGGCGGGTAAAGCGCTTCCAACCCTCGTTTGCCTCCTCGCGCTGTTTGCGCTGTTTGTGTGGTTTACTCTGTTTTGCGATTGGGCGGCGCGCTTTACGCAGCGCTGGCTTGACAGATCCTGCCGTACAGAGCGGCTCTTTGTCGTGATCGGTACCCTGTTCGCGATCGTTGTGATCGCAATCGTCTACAGCCGGACAAACGCATTCTACGGCGGCGCGCCCTATGACGTCGTCTACACCACGGACTCCGGCAATCTGATCTCAACCAATGCCTATCTCTACGTCAACGCGTATGAAAACGACATCCGCCAGCCGATGTTCGCCGTGTTTTCGATGCCGTTCTCTACAGTGGCTATGCTGTTTTCCCGGCTTCTGTTCTTCGTGCCGCATGCCTATGCGCTCGCGCTCGCGTCCATTCAGGTGCTGCTGATGCTGTTTGGTTTTACGCTGCTTGCGCGCGTGCTGTCGCTTTCGGGCGTCGACCGGTTGTTGTTCCTGCTCCTGCTTGCGGTCTTTTATCCCGTGATGCTGTTCACGCTGGCGTTTGAGCAATATGCCTTCTCCGTATTCTGGGTGATTGTTCTGCTCTATGCCTGGCAGCAAAAGGAAGAGCCGCGCACGATGCTCTTCGTCGCTGCGACAGGGTCTCTGCTCACCAGCGGCGCGTTCTTTCCGCTGCTGTTTTGTGAAAAAGACGTTCGAAAGCGTCTCCGCGCGCTGGTTGCCGCCGGGCTTGCGTTCCTTGGAGTATTTATCCTCTTTGGAAGGGTGCCGCTGCTCAACCGTGCGGTACAGACTGCGCGGGATATCTCCTCGTTTGCGGGCGGGGTCAGATTCGGCGCACGCGCGCTGCAATATCTTGCGTTTGTCTCCGCGTGCTTTGTGCGGCCCGCCGCGGCCATCGACCCGTTGACCTATGCGCACGCGTCCTATCAAATGCTCGCGCCAACCGGTGTTCACTGGCTCGGTCTTGCGCTGCTGCTGTTGTCCGCCGTCAGTGCCGTGCTTTTTTGCAAGGATGCCCGCATGCGCGTATTCTCCCTTTGGGCCGGATTTTCGCTCGTACTGCTGTTTTTCATCGGTTGGGGCGCTTCCGAAAACGGAATGGTACTCTATACGCTCTATTTCTTCTGGGCATTCGCTGCACTTCTGTACATGCTTTTGCAGCGTTTGTTGTCCCATAAGCCCACATGGCGCTATGGCTTGGTCGCGCTCATCGTTGCCGCGCTCGCCTGCGTCAATACACTCGGGATGATCGATCTGGTTCGGTTTGGCATGCTGTATTATCCTGTCGCTTAACGCGGAAGCGAACAATCATGGAATTTGCGAGGGTACGATGAAAAAATATTTGAAATTGATGCGCGTCAAGCACTACATCAAGAACATTCTCGTCTTTTTGCCGTTCATCTTCAGCGGGCAGCTGCTGGAGCCGTTCTATCTCGTCCGCGCGCTAATCGGCTTCTGCGCGTTTTGCCTGCTCTCCTCCGCGGTCTATATCTTCAACGACATTCGGGACGCAGAGCGCGACCGACTGCACCCGACGAAGAAAAACCGTCCGATCGCAAGCGGCGCGGTGTCCAAACGCGCGGCGTATGTGCTCGGAATCTGCCTGGTTCTTGCGACCGCAGTGCTGCAATATTTTTCCCAGGCGGTGGAGTGGTACACATTCGTGTTCCTCATCATCTATCTGCTGCTGAACCTCGCCTACAGCATGAAGCTCAAGAATATCCCCATTGTTGATGTCGCGATCCTCGTCTCCGGTTATGTACTGCGCGTGCTATATGGCTCCGCGCTCGGCGGGATCGAGATCTCACGCTGGCTGTACCTGACGGTGATCTCCATGTCGTTCTATCTCGGTCTCGGCAAGCGCAGAAACGAGCTGATCCGCCAGGACGACGCAGCCAAGCGCAATGTGCTTCAGTTTTACAACCAGAGCTTTCTGGACAAGAACATGTATATGTGCCTCGCGCTGACCATCGCGTTCTATTCGCTCTGGGCGGTCGACCCGATCACCATTGCGCGCATCAATACGGGAAACATCGTCTGGACAGTGCCGCTCGTGATTTTGATCTGCATGAGCTACAGTCTGCATGTGGAGCGGGACTCGGACGGTGATCCGGTGGAGGTCTTGCTGGGTGATAAACTCCTGCTCTCACTCGTGGGGCTGCTTGGACTGATCTGGATTGCGATGATCTATCTGTAAATCATAACAGCGGGAACGTTGATTCACGCGAATCTGTAAAGCAAAAGCCGGAATTTTTGATTCCGGCTTTGCTTATATGGCGGATCTATCAAATGGAAAACTTGAATCATTCGGCCTTCATTATGTGGCGGTTATCTTGACTATTAAGCTTGAATTATTCGGTCTTCATTATGTGGCGATCCATTGAATAGAAAGCTTGAATCATTCGGCCTTCATATCGATGACCTTCGCTTTTTGATCCAGTACCTCCATGCTCAAGAGCACGGATTCGCCGATGGCCGCGTCGATGTCGTCATCCGTTACGCCAAGCGGAAGGCACGCTTCCGCCTTGTCGATGAAGAGATTGCTCGTCTGCATATCCACAAATTTTGACATGAGCAAGCCGCCCTCGGTGCCTTTGCTGCGGTGCTGCTTCTCAATCTGGCCAGCGCTCATGGCGAAGAGGAACTTCGGAATCGTGATGATCTTCTTTTCCGGCACACCCATGTACCGGTTCATGATGGAAATCATCTCTTTCCAGGTCAGGTTGAACCATCCGATTGGATAGGCGTTTGCGCCCAGTCCGCGTTCCAGCGCGCCCGCAAACGCTTGCCCAACCTGACGGACGGTGACCATCGTCGTTCCGCCGCGCGGGTAGAGAATCGCGCCTTTCATCTTGAGCAGCATTTCCACAAGGAACACCCAGACGGGTTTTCTGCCCTTTTGCGTGCCGAAGATATACGGCAGCTCCAGAACGGAGACCGCAAAGTTCTCGTCCGCAAACGAAAACGCCATGTTCTCCTGGTCGATCCGGCTGCGAATATAGGGATGCCAGCGCGTCATTTCCATCTGCGGCCACTTCTTCGAAAAATAGGAGAAGTAAGATCCCGCGATGACCGCGCGCTTGACGCCGCTCTCTTTGGCAAGGCGCAGCATGCGCTCCAGGGGCGTTATGTTATATTTCTTGAAAAAATCATAGATGGGCGACGGGCCTTCGATTCGCTCGTCCACACCAGCGGCAAAGATAAACCCGTCCATGCCGGAAAACATCGCGCGCAGCTCGTCGTCCGTCATGTCGTTGCTGTTCTTCAGCGTCAGCGTCATCTCCGGCGGCAACAGCGCGCCTTCCGGTAACGGCGGAAGTGCGATGGAATGCACGCTATGTCCGCGGGAGATGAGCTCTCGCGCGGTTTGGCTGCCCAGCAGCCCGGTACCACCGATCATCAGTACCTTCATTTTTTACACACCTCCAGTGATGTATTGTATCGTTATCGTTTTTTGTTCGGTTGCAGCGTTCACTTCGCTACAGCCTTTCGCATCACGCATCGTGCGTGATACACTTCTACCTTATTATAACAAACAAACTCAAGTTTTCAGCAACGATGTTCCATAACGAATGCGTTCCGTCGCATAATAGAGGCGTTTCGGTGCGCAAAAGAGGCGTTCTGTCACGCAAAAGAGATGTGTTCCCTCGCGCAATAGAAGAATTTGACGGCATGCAAGAAAGAGTCTATTGATCAGGCAAAAAAGAGCGTTCCATCGTATAAAAGAAGAGCCACTGGCAGGTTAGCGCAGAAGCGTGGTACAATAGCGGTAAACGAAAATTGGAACACAAATGAAAGGAGCGGCGCGGCATGAAGAAGAAGGATATCATCCTGATTTGCGGGGTGCTGTTGCTTGCGCTGCTGGCGTTTTTTGCCTCGCGTTATCTGGCACCAAAAACATCCGGCGCGCTCGTCACCGTATATGTTGGCGAAGAAGTCTACAAACAAGTCTCCGCGGACGACTACCAAACCATCACGGTGGATCAAGGGGACGGCAAGGTGAACGTCATCGTCATCGACGAACACGGCGTACACATGGAATCCTCCACCTGTAAAAACCAGATCTGCGTCCATCACAGCGTGATCGACCCGCACAACGCGGACGACCTGCTGCTCGACAACTGGATCGTATGCCTGCCGAACGCGGTTTCCGTCGAGGTCACGGGCGCGGAGGGCGGAAGATGAACCGCAGATGGAGCGCCTCCACAATCGCAAAACTCGGCATGCTCACCGCGGTTGCAATTGTGTTGGGCTATTTTGAGCATCTGCTGCCCGTCACGGGTATACCGGGCGTCAAGCTAGGCCTTGCCAACACGGTGCTGCTTTACGCGCTGTATCTTCTGGATATCCCCAGCGCGATCCTGCTGATGTTCCTCAAGGTCGGTGTCAGCGGGCTGCTGTTCGGCGGACCCGCCGCGATGCTCTATAGCTTTGCCGGCGGTGTTTTGAGTCTGCTTGTGATGATTCTCGCGCGGAAAATGCCGGGGCTGAGCATCGTGGGCGTGAGTATTCTCGGCGCGGTGAGCCACAACATTGCGCAAATGCTCGTCGCTCTCTTCGTGGTGGAGACGCGCGCAATCCTCGCCTACCTACCCGTGCTGCTGCTGGCTGCGGCGGTGACGGGTACGCTCACGGGATTGGTCGCGCGGTATACGTTCCGCGGGCTGAATCCCGCCGCGCAGAGGGACGCGGGCAACGGAAAAAACAAAAAGGAATCCCCGCCCAAGGCTTGATTCAAACGAGAAAACATGGAATAATGCACTCAGGCACAATCGAAATTGCGCGTGAGTCAGTACGGCAATTTCCACGAGGAGCGTCACACGAAGAAACACATATTCAAAATCAAGATGTTCGCGATTAGCGCGCTGCTGATCATCAGCCTGCTGGGCGGTTGCGTGGGGAACGCCACGCCGGAACGATACAGCAAGGTTTATCTGGACGTGTTTGACACCGTCACCACCGTCATCATCTACGACATGAGCGAGCAGCGGGCAAATGACATCATGGAGCAGATTCATTCCGATCTATTGACGTATCACCAGCTTTACGACATCTACCACACCTATGACAACATCAACAACCTCGCAAGCGTAAATCAAAACGCGGGGATTGCGCCGGTCAAGGTGGACGATAAGATTCTTGATATGATCGAATATGCCATCGAGATGGATCAGTTGACCGGCGGAAACATGAACATCGCCATGGGCAGCGTGCTTCAGATTTGGCAGGACTATCGCGACGCGGGCATCGCCAACCCCGAATCGGCTGCGCTGCCGCCGATGAACGCGCTGCAGGACGCAAACGCTCACGCCTCCATCGACAACATCGTGATCGACCGCGCGGCGGGCACGCTCTACATCACGGATCCCAAGACGCAGATCGACGTCGGCGCAATCGGCAAGGGTTACGCGGGCCAGCAGATCGTCGAAACCTTGCGCAAAGAGGGCGTCACCAACCTGCTTTTGAGCATCGGCGGCAACGTCTGCTCCATCGGCACCCGTCCCGACGGCACCGGCTGGAAGGTCGGCATTCAGGATCCCTACGCGGAAGGCAACCTCTGCGTCGTCGCGGTGGGCGGGCAGAACGTGGTGACGAGCGGCACCTATGAGCGCTTCTACACCGTGGATGGCGTTCGGTATCATCATATCATCGATCCCGGCACGCTGATGCCGTCCACGCGATACGACTCCATCACGGTGATCTCGAGCGATTCCGCGCTTGCGGACGCGCTGACCACGGGGCTGTTTTGTATGCCACTCGAAGACGGCGCGGCGCTGATCGAGCGTCTGGCGGATACCGAGGCGCTCTGGGTGCTCTCGGACGGGACACAGCAACAAAGCAGCGGATTTGCCGCATTTTTGATCGAGGAATAAAACCAATCGATTTTGGAAGATACACCTGCCATTTTGATCGGCAGGCACACGAAAGGGGCACGAAGCGCATGTTTTGCACGCGGAAAGTAAACGAAGATATCACCTGGGTTGGCGGAAACGACCGCAGGCTCGCCATGTTTGAGGGCGTCTATTCCATTCCGGATGGCGTCTCCTATAACTCCTATTTGATTCTGGATGAACAAACGATCCTGTTTGACACGGTAGACAAAGCCGTCGCAAAGGTGTTCTTTGAAAACGTGGCGCATGTGCTCGACGGACGCAAGCTGGACTATGTGGTCGTGCAGCACATGGAGCCGGATCATTCCGCAACGCTGATGGATCTGCTGTGCCGCTACACGGACACAAAGATCGTCTGCACAAAGAAGACGAGCGAGATGATCTGCCAGTTTTTTGATACGGACGTGCTGGAGCGCGCGATCATCGTCAAGGAAAACGACACCCTCTCCACCGGTCGCCACACGTTTCAGTTTGTTATGGCGCCCATGGTGCACTGGCCGGAGGTCATGTTCACCTATGACCGCACGGACAAGGTGCTCTTTTCCGCGGATGCGTTTGGTACATTCAACGCCCTCAACGGCGCGCTCTTTGCCGACGAACTGGATTTTTACAACACGTTTGTCGACGAAGCGCGGCGCTATTACGCCAACATCATCGGCAAATACGGCCCGCAGGTGGAATCCGCGCTCAAGAAGGTCGCCAATCTGGACGTGCGGATCATCTGCCCGCTGCACGGGCCTGTACACCGCAAGGATTTCTCCGCCTATGTGGAAAAATATCAGCGCTGGTGCACCTATGAGCCTGAAGAAACCGGCGTGATGCTCGCCTACGCGTCCATCTACGGCAACACCGAAAATGCGGCGGAAATCCTCGCAAGCCGTCTGCGCGATCTGGGCGTCAAGGTCGAGATGTTCGATGTTTCGGTGGTGCCGATGTCTGAAATCGTCGCGGCCTGCTTCCGCTATAGCCATCTCGTGTTTGCGGCGACGACGTATAACGCGGGTGTTTTCATCACGATGGAAGAGCTCATCCACGACCTTGCGCTGCACAACATCCAAAACCGCACGCTCGCATTCATCGAAAACGGTTCCTGGGCGCCGGTCAGCGGAAAACTCATGCGCGAGACGCTCGCGCCGCTCAAGAACATGGTCGTGCTCGAAGAGACGGTAAGCCTGCGTTCCGCTCTCAAGGAGGAGCAGCTCGGCGAGATCGACGCGCTCGCAAACGCGATTGCGAACACCATGGTTCTGCCGAAAAACGAGGATGTACCTATGGGCGAGCTGGACAAAACCTCGCTTTTTGCCATCAGCTACGGCCTGTTTGTACTCACCGCCAAGGATGGTGCGCGGGACAACGGCTGCATCATCAACACCGTCATCCAGGCGACAAGCACACCGCTTCGCGTGACGTTTACGGTCAACAAGGCAAACATGACGCACGACATGGTGCTCAAGAGCGGCATTTTCAACCTATCCATTCTGACCGAGCGTTCGAAGTTCGACGTCTATCAAAGATTCGGCCTCAAGAGCGGCAGGGAGTACGACAAATTTGCGGACTACAGCGATTTTGCACGCAGCGTTAACGGACTTACGTACGTCACAGAGGGAGTAAACGTGCTCCTCAGCGGTAAGGTGATCAATACGCTCGACTGCGGCACGCATACGCTCTTCCTCGCCGACCTGACCGAAGCGAGACGGCTCAACGGCGACGCTTCGGTAACCTATGATTTTTACCACAAGCACATCAAGCCCGCGCCCGGCGCCGGAGACGCGCAAAAGAAGGGTTGGGTTTGCACGGTTTGCGGCTATATTCACGAGAGCGACACGCTGCCCGCGGACTTCATCTGCCCCGTCTGCAAGCACGGCGCGGAGGTGTTTGTCCCCCTCGCACCCGCCGCAGAGACGAAGAAACCCGAACCGGAACAAAAACCGGAAGCGGCAAAATCCGCCGAACCGGAGAAAAAGAAGGGCTTCGTCTGCGGCATCTGCGGATATGTGTTGGAGAGCGACACGCTGCCGGACGACTATATCTGCCCGATCTGCAGCAATCCTGCGAGCGCGTTCAAGCCAATCGAATAAAGGAAAATCACACAAAACGCACAGCCGCGAGGTTGTGCGTCTGACCGTCAAAAAACATGTTTTTTGACGGGATAACCACTCTTTGCCTCTCGTCCTTCGGACTCACGGGCGACAAAGAGCACAGAGAAACCGCCCCTGCGGGGCGATCCGTTGCACCGGTTCAACCGGCGCAGCCGGAACGGATGGGTTAAGGGCTTCGGCCCTTAACAATCCCGGAGCTTTTTTTACAGACTGACGCACAGCCGCGAGGTTGTGCGTTTTTTTCATAAACTTTTTTCTTACATGCAGGGATTTTTCAATTACAATCGTGTTATAAGTATAAAGTGCACGTAAGATTGATATGATGTGAGCAAAATACGCAAGATAGGTGTTGAAATGGAAAGAACAGGCCTGACAAGCCAGCGGGAGATTGCGCGGATTGTGGAAACATATTCCAGCATGCTCCTGCGGCTTGCGATCAACCGTACGCAGAACATTTCGGAAGCGGAGGATATCGTGCAGACGGTCTATCTGCGCCTGCTGCGCGCGCAACCGCGTTTTCGCGACCTCGCGCACGAGAAGGCGTGGCTGCTGCGCACGGCGATCAACCTATGCAAGGATTACGGAAAGTCCGCCGCGCGGCGTACGCATGTTCCGCTGGAGGAAGCGGACGCAGCAACACTGCCGCCGGAAACGACGGAAGTGCTGGCCGTGGTGAACCGTTTGCCGGAAGCCGACCGCTATGCCGTCTATCTGTATTATTATGAGCGCATACCGATTGGCGAGATTGCGCGTGCGTTGGGTGAAAAAGAAGGAACCGTGAGTTCGCGGCTGAGTCGCGCGCGCAAAAAGCTCAAGACCCTGTTGAAAGGAGAAGGCTATGAATCGTTATGAAGTAGCGTTTGACGGCGTATCCGCTTCGGCGGCGTTTAAAAGCCGCCTGAATCAGCGGCTCAATCGGGAATGCCGCGCGCTGGCTGCGGGCATGCCCGCGCCGGAACCGCGCATGAGCGCAAAGCGCAAAGCGCTGCTGATTTTGATCGCAGCCATTCTCCTGCTGCTCTCTGCCTGCGCCGCCTATGCGGTCTATTGGAGCAGCACCCAGCAGGCAAAGGAGTATGTCCAAAGCGAGCAGGCGGTGGACGACCGCCAGGCATTGGCGGAGCGCATTGCGGACGAAGCAATCGCAGGGACGACCTTCTATAGCCCGATCACAGGCACTGGCGAGGCGGACGGCATTTCGCTGGACCTCAAGGGTGTGAGCTTCTGGACGAACGACGATCCGCCGGAGCTGCACGTCGCGTTCGACGCCAGCGACGCGAAAACGGGGGATAACAGCCGATTAACCGACTTTGCATATGTGCTGTCGGCCGGCGGAAAAACCTACGACGCCTATGGAAAGGCAGACGGAACCGTACGGTCACTGCCCGCCGTTGCGCGCGCGGACAACGAAGCACTTGGCGCGCAGTACGAAATCTGGTTCCGCATCGAGGATCAAGCAATTGAGTCCGGCATGCCGATGACGCTGACCTGCACGCTCTACAACTGGAGCGGCGACACGCGCGGAGAAGCGCTCGGGAGTTTTTCGTTTGACTTTGTCTACACTGTGCCCACGGAGCAGATCGAAGCAAGGCGGGAACAGTGGGTTGAGAAAGCGCTGGCCGGTTTGGAGGCGAGCGCGGCGGAACAGGCGGAAACGCTCGCCGGCATGCCGAACGAAGCAACGCAGCTCGACATCGTGCAGGGCGCGTTTACGCTCACGGACGCGGCGGCTTCCAAGGACGGCGTTCTTCTTGGCGCGATTGGCGAGTGCAATTGGCAGAACAAAGGCGTGAATACGTTTTACGACATGTATCTGGACGGCTACCAAACCATCGGAACGCAGCTCAGCGCGGTATACGAGCCGCACACGGAAGAGGGGAAGAATTACACCGGCGATTATCCCTCCACACTGACTTCGCTGACGTTGCTGCCATGGTATTCAAGCGAGGCGGAGTTGCCGGAAACCGTGCTGGTGGCGGTGCTTGGGGAAGGAGGAATCGATTCAGGCCAAACCGGTGACGGAATTGATATTACGATCGAAAAAGAACGGATACAGATTGCGTTCTATATCAACCCGCGCACGGGCGTAATCACCCTGCCCAAGGACGACGCGGAGCGCGAGGCTTGGTGCGAGGAAACGCGTCGCCTTGCGGCGGACGGCCGGAACGAGAGGTTACGCTGCCCGTTGGAAGGCAGCCAAACCGTGGGGGATGTTACGCTTACGCTGGAGCGGCTGGGATTTGACCCCACGCAGCGTTATCTATCGATCCGGTATACGATCGACGGATTGTACTGTCCACCGGAGGCGGACTATACAGTCCAGCACATCTATTTGGACGGAACAGAGCTGGAATGCTGGGATAAGGGAGGGCAGTATACCGTGGAGGCGGCAAAGCTATGGGTGGAAAGCTACGGAACATTTACCACATTTGACGACTGGGAAAGCAGCACGCGCGGACACTTCATGCAGATTGTGCCAAAGTACTTGCCTGATACATTCGAAATTCGGCTTGTTTGGGATATTTACGACCGGGACAAAACATACAACCGGGTGTTCATCGGAACGTTCGACATCACGACAACCGTACATAAGGCGGACATCGTCCCTGGCGAACTGTGGGAGTTCTAAGGCGAAAAACCAAACGGCGCGGGCAAAAGCCCGCGCCGTTTGGTCTCACTGAAAGAAGGGGGGTTCAGGGGTTTTACCCGTGAGCGGGGTTTGGGGCGGAGCCCCTGTAACTTCCCTTTACTCGATCACTTCGATTCCCAGCGGGAACTTGCTCATGTACTCGCAGCCCCCTTTGGTGAGCAGGATCGGGTTTTCATACCGAAAGCCGATGTTCTCATCCGGGCAGGCATATTGCATCGCGCAGATCAGCACTTCATTCTCCAGATACTCGTGATCCGGATCGGTCCAATACGGGAACGGGCCGTCGTGCTTGCCGATTCTCCACTCGTCGCCAAGCATGCCGATGCCGTGCTCAAACCCGGGCACCATGAAGTCCGCAAATCCGCGCGATTCCGCAAAGTCCATCATCTGCTCCGCGAGCGACGAGGGCGAGATGCCCGCGCGATACGTCTTGAGCGTAAGCGCAACCATGTCCACAAAGTTCTTCGCGTGCCAAAGCTGCCGATCACTTGCGGGAGCGATCAGATAGTTGTGGCTGTGGTCGCCGCAGGCGAGGCCGAAGAGCGCGTGGATATCCACCATCAGCGGTTCGCCCGCCTCGATCTTCTTCGTGGAGGCCGGGGTGCAGGCGCCGCCCGCAAGACCCGTGCGGTAGCCCGCGGCGATCTCGTTTCCGCCGGTGAACGACCACTCAAACGTGCTACCCGCCTTACGCATCGCATAGCCGGCAAGTCCCGCGATCTCGGTTTCCGTCATGCCTTTCCATCCGCCGTTTTTGATTGCGGCGAGCACGGCCTCGTGTCCGATATCGACAATGCGGGAGGCCTCGCGGAAGCGGTTGATCGTACCGATGTCCTTGATCATCTGCAGGCGGTCGACGATGGGATGCGCGTTGACCAGCGTGCAGTCCGGCAGCGCCGCCTCAAACGCCTTGTATTCGTAATAGGTGAGGTATCCTTCCGGCAGGTAGTTGCTCATGCCCGCTTCGACGCCGACTCTGCCGCCGCGCGGGAGATAGTCATTGATCAGGTCTGAGATCTGCGTGATCTGATCCTGTCCGCCCATCGGCGCAAAGCCCATCACGTGATCCTCATCCAGCCAGCTGTCGTCCGCGGCGCGCGCGGCGTCGATGACAAACGTAAACGCCGTCGGCAATCCTTCCGCGGGAATCACGATAAAGCTGCGCCAGGGGAAAAACGCATCCGTCGTCCAACTCATCGTCCGCAAGCGGGAGCCAAGATACAGGTCGATCTTCTCTTTTGCCATCTCTTTCTGAATCGCCGCAATGCGCGCGGGGAAATCGATATAAAACGGGCTTGTCTTGTCAAACATCGTTTTTCCTCCTCAATACGCGGTCTCGATCGTCGCGATGATCTTATTCAACCGGTCAACCAGCGACGCAAGCTTGAGCGCCTTGACCATGTTGCCCTTGAGCTTCAGGAGTCCGCCCATCAGCGCCTTCTGCGCGCCAAGCTCGGCGCGGGAGATCTTGGCGAAGGTTTCATATTCGCCGGAGATCACAAACTCCGCCTTGGGGCCTTCGCCCTCGCCCACCTGCACGCTGTCCACTTTGCCGTCGACAAAGCCAACGAAGAAGTAGTGACTGTTGCCGTCGGGGCAGTTGAGGTAAAGGTTGTTCATCGAGGAGGTGAGGTTGTTCATCTTTTCCGGGGTGAGCTGCGCACGCAAGCGCGTCTCTACCTCTTTGCGCCAGTCTTCAGAGAGATACTTGACCATACCGATAGGCTCCTTTCAGATATGCAGTTTTTTATTTTGGGAGAATCCGTTCTCCTGATGTGCCTGTTAAATTAATTTTGCCAGATAGTGTTGAACTTTATTTATCAAAAAGCCTGCGCGCGCAGCGCGCAATCAAACCTTCCTTATCCCGTTTAGGATCAGATCCATCGTGATGGGCAAATACCGGCTGGTGTAATCTTCTTCGCTGTTGATATACGTATGGATGATAAAATTCTTATAGATAGAAAACAGCACCTCGCTGACCGCAGACGCATCCGCCGCGCGAAACTCCCCCATCTCCTGCCCAAAGAGCAGCACATGCTCGATCATCCGCACAGAGTCCCTGTTGATCTCCTCATAAGGATCCACCGTCGGGAACATCGGGAAGATCGATGGATCGCTCCGCAGCAGAGCGCAAAACTCCACATCCTGCGCGAGATAATACAGTGCGCTTTCGCACAATGCGGACATCTTCTCCCGCGCGGTCCGTTTCCGCTCCACCGCCTGCTGCACACCCGCCTGCCAGCGTTTCATCACATATGCCACCGTACGCTCATACAGATCCCGCTTGCTCGCGGCATAGGCATACATCGCGGTGTTGGTCATGTTCAGTTCGCTCGCGATGTCCTCCAGCGTAGACTTCTTGTAGCCAAAGCGGGAAAACACCTTGAGCGCCGCATCGAGAATGAGATGCTCATCCAGTTTGTTTCGCATATTTCGTTTCCTTTGGTAAAATCGTTCCTGTAAATATGTTTATTATTCAATGATTTGTTGATTGATTCAATTATAGCACGAACTATTACAAGCGCAAGAGGAATTTTTGCGTAAAAAAAATCCCCCGCAGATGGCTGCGAGGGAAAAAACTGTTTTTTCAGCGTGTACGGTTCTTCCAGAGATTAGGCGCTTCTCTTGTGTATTCGGGATGTTGTTTCAAATACGCGATCAGAAGCAAAACACCTACGAGCAGAGATATTGACCACGCAATCACATCGATTATTACTGCTAGATTCCAGATATAGTCGTTTCGCGGCATAGAGTAGATCAGTTCGGATTTGCCATTTTCCTCGCGGAAGATTTCGTAGTAAAAGAAGTTCCCTTTGTAACGGTAGGTTATGCCATTCTGTTGGTCTGTTTCATGATTCTCCAAACCTATGGAATACAAAACATTATTAGGCATAAAATCAGACTTGACGATCTCTAGCCGTCCGGCTTTCAGATCACTTCGGGTCAAGTCCGCAACGCGTACCTCTGCGCCATTCGCGATCGTGAGCATGTCGTCCTCGGATACGGAGAGCGCGCCTCCATCTCTGTTCGGTGGCCATATCGCATAGAACTTTCCTTCCATAACTATGTAAACACCGCTGTTGTAACTCAGATAAATGCGCTTTTCATTATCCACCGCGAAATCATTAGGGATCCCGTGAGCTTTTCCAGAGAGAAATACCGACGAAATAAGGATACCTGCAATCAGAGATGTCATAGCAAAAAAACCAAAAGCGAATACGAATTTCGTCGGGGTTTCCTTCGCGTTGGCTACCATTTGTTATACTCCTTCAGTATAGTGTTCCAAGTATCAAATACTGTGGCTGGCAAGATAACCCTTATGCCGCCCATGCATGTTTTCAGGATTTCTTTTCCAACCGAGGTGAGTTTACTGTCATTGTCAACTTCATTCATAATCTTTGGCGGAGGCATCTTCACTGCGTGATCGGAATCGAACCAACAACTATCCTTGAAGAGCAACTCACTTCCAGTAATCTTGCGTCCCCCCGCCGATTCTAGTCGTGCACATAGCGCTGATTAACGCCGCCAACTGCCCCACAAGCGCGCCCCTGCGCGACCACATAGCGCGTGTTGATGCTCCAGAGTCGCACACGCCCAGTATCCAGAAACGAATCTGGTACTTTGGGGGAATTTCGAAAAGTCGTAACCTTCTACCATGCTTTATACACCATAATACATCGCTCTCTTCTTGTATCACGTTAAACCAGTCTTGAACAAGCTTCATTCCGTGACTTTATTCTGCTCCGCGATTAACGCCCGCATTCGATCTAGAATAATCGCCAACACGCCAACAACCATTGATACGATATACACATTTACAATCAGGTTCCATATCATATCCTTGTCCGGCATTTGGTAAAACAAGCTGGATGCGCTGTCATCTATCTGCGTGATCGAATAAGAAAACAACCCGCGATGATAGGTATAGACGATGCCGTTTTGTTCGTTGAGCTTGCCAAATTGACTAGAAAAATCTGCATCATCTTCCAAAGAAATCCTGTCAATCTCTGTCAAATTTCCTGTTGCTGGATCACATTGGTCTATGTCATATATTGTAACTTCGTTTCCGCGTAAGTAAGCGAGGCGATTATCATCCGAAATGGAAATCGCATCCGCCTTGTCATAAGGCGGTAAAACCTCGACCATTTTCCCATTCATCACACAATACACGCCGCTGGAAAAGAGCAAATAGAGTCGTTTTTGGTTGTCCACTGCAAACGAGTGAGGAAACATATGTACATCCCCGCTCGAATAAACCGCAGAAAAAGTCATGAACGCAATGATGGTAAGCAAACCGAGCGGAAGAAGTTTAAAAAGTATTTTGATTCTTGTATTTATATTTTCTACCATTCTAGAAACTCCTTCGCAAATTTCTCCCACATTTCATAGATATTAACAATTTGATACATTCCATCTTTATCTTCAAACGGAAATGTGTAAGTAACAGCCACGTGGCCTTCAGCTGGTAGAGCTGACGCCCCTATATTAAATTTCCAACTTCTTTATCCTCTAATAATTTGAGAGAAATCGGTAAAATATCTTGAGCCAAAACAAATGCTTTCAATACGTCCTTGGCAACTTTTGCAACCTTACTAAAAGTATCAACTTCCCTGAAAACCACTCTACCATCAGGGAATTTGTGTCTATTTGGATCACTGATCTGTTTATCATCTGAGAGCATATCACTGCCAGTAATCTTTTGTCCATCCGCCGATTCTAGCAGTTTCTGTTCTTCTTTGTCGAGCCGTTTTAGAAACAAGTTACGTTGAAAGTCGCTTGCAAACGGCAATGCGCGGTTATTAGCACCGATTCGAGCGTTTGCTATTTTCAGCAACTCCGAAGATACCTCATCCGCCCTAGCTTGAGAAATCCCATATTGGGTTCTATTAGCCTGAATATCCTGTATGGTTGCAATCGTTGCAATCGACGTAGGCGCATTGAGCAGCTTCCTTCTTATGCCTATCACTATTGATAGACAGTTAAAACCGTTCGTCAAAAGTAGCCGGCCTTTGTCCGAGCCAACTTGGCAACCCTGCTTTTGTTCCTGTTTAAAATAAGAAAATAGAAACTAGTCGTTGTCCAGCGAACGGATCAGCGTCTGCGCGACAAGCCTTCTGGTCTGCCGCGCGTCCATCGCAAGCTTCTCAATATAGCGGTGCGCAGTGGCTTCGTCCATCCCTCTGCGCTCAATGAGCATCCACTTCGCGCGATTGACGAGGCGGATCTCCTCCATTTTTTCCTCCAGCGTCGCGGTCTTCTGCTCCAGATCCGCGAGCTTAAAGCGCGTTGCGCTCATCATCGCCGCGGCCTGCCGCAGCTGTTGCGCCGTGCAGGGCTTGCTGAGCGTAAGCACGCCCGCGTCCTCCACCTGCTCATTCACCTGATCGTAATGATCCCCCGGCACCAGAAGCGCCACACAGCAATTCCGGCTGCTCGAAAGATCCAGCGCGAGCTGCGCGCCTGTCTCGTCCGGCAGAGGCGTGTTGATAAACACCAGCGAAAACGGCGTATCCAGCACGAACCTGCGCGCTTCCGCCGCAGAGCCGCGTGCCGCCACAGGCGTATAGCGCGTGGAAGAAAACACCTCCGCGAGCGTCTCGCGGGAGCGATCCGATCCGGACACGATCAATACGCTATTCTGCTTTGCGTAAGGGTTTGGCAAACGCAACTCTCCTTCGGCTGTTGTGCCGCGCGTTTTTGCGCGACAGAATCATGAATCGAATCTTTGCGTGCGTGATTGCGCTTACTCCGCGTCCGCGGTATACGCCTCAACAATGCCCGCGGGCAATACGTCGCGCACAAACGCGCTTGCTTTTGCGATGCGTGCCGCCTCCGCGCGCGTGCGCGGCAGCTGCATGAGTTTCCCCGTGATGGAATCGTCCGCCGTAAAGAGGTTGACATTGGTGGGCGGCGGCGCTTTGAGATTCCGCCGGATGCCGTCGAGACCCGCCGCGAGGATCAACGCAAACGAGAGATATGGATTCCCCGCCGGGTCCGGCGAGCGCAGCTCGATTCTCTCATATTCGCCTTTTGCGGCAGGGATGCGGATCAATTGCGAACGGTTTTCCGGCGACCAGGTGACGAATCTCGGCGCTTTGCATTCGCCAAGTCGCGCATAGCTCGCGTCCACGGGGTTGAGAAACGCGGTGATCTCGCAGATGTGGTCAAGCAATCCCGCCATAAACGCATCCCGCGCGCCTTCGCTATGCGGCTTCGCCAAAGAAAGGTTGATGTGCATGCCGTTGCCGCTTTCGTTTGGAAATGGTTTGGGCGAAAAATCCGCCCAGAGACCGTTTCGCATCGCAACCGTGCGCACCACGGACGGGAAGGTAATCGCATTGTCCGCCGCGCGCATCGCGTCGCCATAGCGGAAATCGATCTCATTCTGCCCGGGTCCGTCCTCATGATGCGAGCTTTCGGCGCGAATGCCCATCTCGCAGAGCGTCAGACAGATTTCCCGCCGAACGTTTTCTCCGCGATCCAGCGGCGCGATGTCCATATACTTCGCGTTGTCATAGGGGATGTTTGTCGCGTTTCCGTCCGCATCCAGCCGGAGAAGATAGAATTCGAACTCCGTACCGAAATTGACGGTGACACCCTCGTCTTGCGCGCCCGCGATCACGTGCTTTAGAATATTGCGCGTATCCTGTGGGAAAAGCGATCCATCCGAGCTGCGGATATCCGCAAAAAGACGCACGACACGCCCGTGGCTCGGCCGCCAGGGCAGCACGGTGAGCGTCTCACTATCCGGAAACAGTAAAAGATCCGAGTGTGCCTCGTCTCCAAAGCCGCGAATGGCGGAGGCGTCGATCGAGATGCCGTCCGAAAACGCTCGCGGCAGCTCCTCCGGCATGATGGAGATGTTTTTTGGTACGCCGAACACATCGCAAAACGCGAGTCGGATAAACTTGACATCCTCCGCCGCGCAATAGTCGGCAATTTCCTGTGCGGTGTAGATCATTTTCCGCGCACATCCTCTCCTATAATAAATAGAACACATCGTTCGCGCCCGCGCTGTTGGATCGCGTAACGCCCGGTTCGCGTGTTTTCACGCGGGATTCTCCGTCTTCTGATCGTAGTGTAGCATATTTTTCGTCTTGTTTCGCGCTTTTGGGGCGGTTCACGCAACTTCATGCGTGTTTGCCATCGTTTTTTTGCGCAATTTTTCGCAAAAAGCGCCCAAGCCGGGCGGAAAATCCCCCGATCCGAACGCCATTGTTCTTGCGAGTATACATAATATAGGATTTTCTGTCAAGAATCTCGTGAATGATATACGATTTCAAACTGCATAATAGGGCGCAAAAATAATTTTCAGCTCGGTTCGCGTAGAAACAAGTCCGCTTTTTGCGACAATTCGCAGGAATTCCTGCACAAATTTCGGGTTGACAAGCGTTACCCTGCGCTGTATACTATCCGCATATTATTTCAAACGGCAAAGGCGCCGCGGAAGTACCGCTGTGTCGTTGCCTCTTTTTATAGGTAACATCGCAATCGTCGGTCCAACGGACCACAAACGCGCGGTAGTTCGGGGCGGGCTGAACCGGGAGCGAACCAGATAGAATTTGAAAATGGTATTTGAAAGGGTATAGGAGGAGAAATGACCATGCGTACGGTATCGGAATCATTCGGCAGTAAGGTGTTCAACGATGCGGTCATGAAGGCGCGGTTGCCCAAAGACACGTATAAGGCGATGCAGACCGCGATTCGCGAAGGCAAGAGGCTCGACCTCTCCGTCGCCAATGTGGTTGCCAACGCCATGAAAGATTGGGCGATTGAAAAGGGCTCGACCCACTTTACCCATTGGTTCCAACCGCTGACCGGCATCACGGCGGAAAAGCACGACAGCTTCATCTCGCCCACCCCCGGCGGCAGCATCATCATGGAGTTCTCCGGCAAAGAGCTCGTACAGGGCGAACCGGATGCGTCCAGCTTCCCGTCCGGCGGCCTGCGTGCGACGTTTGAGGCGCGCGGCTACACCGCGTGGGACCCCACCAGCTTTGCTTTCATTAAAGAAAAGGTGCTCTGCATCCCGACGGCGTTCTGCTCCTACGGCGGCGAAGCGCTCGATAAGAAAACCCCGTTGCTGCGCGCCATGCAGGCGATCGACCGTCAGGCGATGCGCATCCTTAAGCTCTTCGGCAACGAAAGCGTGCATCGGGTCGCCACCACGGTCGGCAACGAGCAGGAATACTTCCTCGTCGACAAGGCGGACTATGACCGCCGCCCAGACCTTCTCTTCACGGGGCGCACGCTCTTTGGCGCACGCGCACCGAAAGGTCAGGAGCTGGAAGATCATTACTTCGGTTCCATCAAGCCCCGCGTCCAAGCATTTATGGAAGACCTCAACGACGAACTTTGGGAGCTTGGCGTACTCGCCAAGACCGAGCACAACGAGGTTGCGCCCGCGCAGCACGAGCTCGCCCCGATTTTCTCGACGACAAATATCGCGGCAGACCACAACCAGCTGACCATGGAGATCATGCAGCGCGTGGCCAAAAAACACGGCCTCGTCTGTCTGCTGCATGAAAAGCCCTTTGAAGGCGTCAACGGCAGCGGCAAGCACAACAACTGGTCAATTTCGACGGACTCCGGCGCGAACCTGTTGGAGCCAGGGGAAACGCCTAATGAAAACGCGCAGTTCCTTCTCTTCCTCTGCGCGGTTATCCAGGCGGTGGATGATTATCAGGACCTGCTTCGTATTTCGGTTGCGAGCGCAGGAAATGACCACCGCCTCGGGGCGAACGAGGCCCCGCCGGCAATCGTCTCCATCTTCCTTGGCGACGAACTCTCCTCGATTCTGGAGGCGATTGACTCCGGCTCCGCTTACGGCGCACGTGAGAAGATGCAGATGAAAGTCGGCGTGCACGTGATCCCGCACTTCCCGAAAGACACCACGGATCGCAACCGCACCTCGCCGTTTGCGTTCACCGGTAATAAGTTTGAATTGCGCATGTTGGGTTCCAGTCAGTCGGTATCGGATTGCAACACCGTGCTCAACACCGCGGTTGCCGAGTCCCTCCGCAAATATGCGGATATCCTCGAAGGCGCGAGCGATTTCACCGGCGCTGTGCATGACCTGATTCTCAAAGTTGTACAGGCCCACAAGCGCATCATCTTCAACGGCAACGGCTATGACGACGCTTGGGTCAAAGAAGCGGAAAAGCGCGGGCTGCTCAATCTCAAGTCCACGCCGGACTGCCTGCCCTACATGGTTTCGCAGAAGAACATCGATCTTCTGACCTCCCACAAGGTGCTCAGTGAGACCGAAATCCGCGCGCGCCTCGAGATCGCGCTTGAAAACTACAAGAAGATCGTCTGCATCGAAGCCATGACGATGATCGACATGACCCGCAAGGACATCCTGCCCGCTTCCGCAGGCTTCCAGAAGAAACTCGCGGATACCATTGCGGTCAAGCGCGCATATGCAAGCGCTGCGGATAGCACCTATGAAACGGAGACGCTTGTCACCGCAGCCGCGCTGACCCGCGCCGCATACGAGAGCGTCAAGGGACTGGAAGACGCCCTTGCAAACGCGAAAGCAGAGGAAGACGCGCACAAGGCCGCCGACATCTGCAAGGAGCAAGTGCTGGAACAAATGAGCGAGCTGCGCGCAAGCGTGGATGCGCTCGAGATCCTGACCGCGACGAGCGACTGGCCGTATCCTTCTTACGGCGATATGCTCTTTAACGTCAGATAACGAAACGAAAGCAGGAGAACGAAGATCATGTGTTCAATCATGGGATACCTCGGCAAGCGCATACCTTTGGATTTGCTTGTCGACGGATTTTACAAAACCATCTCACGAGGGCCTGATCTGTCGCGTATGTTGAGTGTTGGGGATGGATACCTGATGTTCCATCGTCTGACGATCATGGGTCTGGAAAAGAGCGGCATGCAGCCATTTGAGCGAGGCGGGGACGCGGTCGTTTGCAACGGCGAACTCTACGGCTTTCGCAAGATGCGTGACGAATTATTCTCAGGATATGACTTCAAGAGCGGCTCGGATTGCGAGCTGCTCTTACCCTTATTTCAACGGTACGGGACGGACATGTTCCAGATGCTCGACGCGGAGTACGCGCTGATCCTCTACGATCACAAGAGCGATTCTTTGATCGCAGCGAGAGATCCGATCGGCATTCGTCCGCTGTTCTATGGCTATGACGAGGACGGGAAAATCCTGTTTTCCAGTGAAGCCAAGAATATTGCAGGCTTAACAGAGACGATCAAGCCCTTCCCGCCGGGGCATTATTGGAAGAACGGCGAGTTCGTCCAATACGCGAACCTCACGGACGTTGCGCACTATTCACCGGACGAACTGGACGAGGTCTGCACCAATATCCGCGAAAAGCTGACGCTCGGCATCGTGAAGCGACTCGACGCGGATGTTCCGCTTGGCTTCCTGCTCAGCGGCGGGCTCGACAGCTCTCTTGTCTGCGCGGTCGCCAATAAGTATTTGCCGCATCCGATCCGCACCTTTGCCATCGGCATGGTTGGTGACGCAATCGACCTGAAATATGCAAAGCAGGTTGCGGACTATCTGGGTTCGGAGCACACCGAGGTCATGATGACTTCACAGGAAGTCATCTCCTCCCTGCGTACCATCGTGCGAATCCTTGAAACGTATGACATAACGACCATTCGTGCAAGCGTCGGCATGTATTTGATCTGCAAATACATCCACGAAAACACGAATTTGCGCGTGCTGCTCACGGGCGAAATCAGCGACGAGTTGTTTGGCTACAAGTATACGGACTTCGCGCCGAACGAAGAGGAGTTCCAGAAGGAAGCCAAGAAGCGCATCGACGAGATCTATATGTACGATGTGCTCCGCGCGGATCGCTGCATCTCTTCAAATTCTCTGGAAGCGCGCGTGCCGTTTGGCGATCTGGATTTCGTCAAGTATGTGATGAGCATCAATCCCGCCCTCAAGATGAACCGTTTCGGGCAAGGCAAATATCTTCTCCGCCGCGCCTTTGAGGGGGATTATTTACCAAAAGATATTCTGTATCGTGAAAAAGCTGCGTTTTCGGACGCGGTCGGGCATTCGATGGTCGATCAGATCAAAGCATATGCCGAAAAGCTCTATACGGACGAGGAGTTTGCCGAGCGCAGCAAGAAATACACCTTCTCACAGCCCTTTACGAAGGAGTCGCTGCTGTACCGCGAACTGTTTGAGGCCGAGTACCCCGGCCAAGCGCATATGGTCAAGGACTTCTGGATGCCAAACCGTAGTTGGGAAGGCTGCAATGTCAACGACCCGTCGGCTCGCGTTCTCGCGAATTACGGCGCAAGCGCGGTATAAATCTTGACCCTGGCACCCTCGAATACCGTGGGAATTCGCTCCTTCCACGGTATGACTTCCACCTTCTGCGTTCTGTAGAGGGTGGATTTTTCATTTTTGCTTCCTATTATTCGTTAGAACTATTCACTAGATCTATTCGCTAGAACTATTCGCTAGAACTATTCGCTAGAACTAATCACTTAAACTACTCACTAGATCTAATCGCTAGAACTAATCGCTAGAACTATTCGCTAGAACTAATCACTAGAAATTTTTAGAAAGATTCCACTCGTTTTTCAGGTTTGGGCGAAGCCCAAAATAAGAATAATTTATCCCCCCTGTTTTCCGTACGGTTCTCGTACGGTTGGTATGATATATTATATAGAATCAGTTTTCGGATCGCTTGGTGCAACACTACGGCGCCGGTAGGGACGAAAGAAAAAATTGCAGATGAGCGCCAACTCTCGGCGAAACAAAGACGTTTCGTACGGTTTCCGTACGGAACGTTTGTTATATTGCTTGTAGATTCGATTATGCTTTACCGATTCACAAACAAGCCGAAAAAAGTCATCATCGCGCAACGATCTTTCATCTTTTTACCGAACGCAAAGAAACACATTTGAATAAAGAGGCAATCGCTTTGCCATCCGCCGGAATCAGGAAGGGGACGTGGTCTATGAACGAGATCCTCCGCATGGAGCATATCAGCAAGCAGTTTGGTGATTTTTACGCCAACCATGACATCAATTTTGATGTCCGCGAAGGCGAAGTACACACACTGCTTGGCGAAAACGGCGCGGGTAAAAGCACGCTGATGAACGTGCTCATCGGCCTGTATCAACCGACGGAGGGGTCAATCTACCTCCATGGCAAAAAAGTAGACATCGACTCCCCCGCGGAGGCGGTTCGCCTCGGCATCGGCATGGTGCACCAGCACTTTATGCTCGTGGAAGCCATGACCGTCATGCAGAACATCATCCTCGGAGACAAGCGCTTTAAGGGCCTGTTCATCAACCACGACGCACGCAGGAAAGAGATTCTGGAGCTCTCCTGGCGCTATGGTCTCAACATCGACCTGGAAGCGAAGATTACGGATATTTCCGTCGGGGCACAGCAGCGCGTGGAAATCCTCAAGGCGCTCTATCGCGGCGCGGAGTTGCTCATCCTGGACGAACCGACCGCGGTACTCACCGACATCGAAGTCGAAGGACTCTATTCCATTATTGAAAAACTGAAAAAAGAAGGCAAGAGCATCGTCTTCATCAGCCACAAGATGCGCGAGGTGCTGCATGTTAGCGACCGCGTGACCATCCTGCGCGCGGGCAAGACGATTCAAACCCTCAACGCCAGCGAAACGGACGGAAAAGAGCTCGCAAACCTGATGATCGGGCGTGACCTGGTCGAGTGCGAATATGAGAAAAAAGAATCCGAACAGGAGCCCGTTATCGAGCTCAAAAACGTAGACTACAACAAAGCCAGCAAGCACAACGGACTCAACGACGTGTCGCTGATGGTGCGCAAAGGCGAAATCCTCGGTATCGCGGGTGTGGATGGAAACGGACAGAGTCAGCTGAGCCAGATCGTCACCGGAGTCACCATGGCAGAAGCGGGCGAGGTCTCTCTCAAAGGCTGCAGGGTCTCACATGTGACCTCGGCGGACTTCATCAAGAAAAACGTGTCCCATATTCCGGAGGATCGCAACCGCATGGGGCTCGTGGGCAACATGACAGTCGAGGAAAACCTGCTCCTCAAGAGCACGCAAAAATGCGACTTCTGCGACCTCAACGGCTGGCATCTGAAGAAAAAGGCGATGCGCTCCTATGCGGAGAAGATGCGCGTCAAATACGACATCCGCTGCCAAGGGATGGATCAGGAGATTCGTTCTCTGTCCGGCGGCAATCAGCAAAAGGTTATCCTCGCTCGAGAGCTGGAAGCACAGCCGGATCTGCTCGTCGCCGTACACCCGACGCGGGGCTTAGACATCGGAGCCACGCGCTATGTGCGCGACAATATGATCGCGGCAAGAGACGCGGGCTGCGCGGTGCTACTCATCAGCGCGGACTTCGACGAAGTGCTGCAATTGTCCGACCGGATCATCGTCATGTTCGAAGGCAAAATCATGGGCGAATATTCCGGCAAAAATCCGCCGATTTCAGCCATCAGTCTCGCGATGGCGGGCAAGTAAAGGAGGGAGAACGCGATGCAAAAGACGAAAACGCTCAATGTGCTGATCCCGGTTCTCTCGATCCTGCTGGCGTTTCTGGTCGGGATGCTGATCATCCTCGCGCTGGGCAAAAACCCGATCGAGGCCATCGGTTATCTGATGAAGGGTGCATTCGGATCCAAGACCAACCTCGCCAACACCGTCGTGCGTTCCATGCCGCTGATCTTCACAGGGCTCTGCACCTGCTTTGCCTATCGCTGCGGTGTGTTCAATCTCGGCGGCGAAGGACAGTTTCTCGCCGGAGCCATGGCCGCCATCACGGTTACCCTCCTCATCGGCCACGATGGTTGGTGGGTCACCATCCTCGCGGTACTCGCGGGCACGCTTGCGGGCGGCATCTGGGGGCTCTTGCCGGGCATCTTAAAAACCTGGCGCGGCCTCAACGAGATGATCACGACGATCATGTTCAACTATGTGGCAACGCTCTTTATGGGTTATCTCTATACAACGGCTCTGCGCGAAGGCAGCGTGCCGCAGACCGCGCCCGTTCCGGACGCGACGAAGCTCGGCCGCATCATCCCGGATCTTCGCATCACATGGGGGATCGTAATTGCGGTCGTGCTGGGATTTGCCATCTGGTATTTTCTCTTCTACACCTCCAAGGGATTCCAGCTGCGCGCGGTGGGCTTTAATCCTGTGGCGAGCAGCTACAATGGACTTTCAGTCAAACGATATATGCTCGCGGCGTTCGTCGTCTCCGGCGCGGTTGCCGGGCTCGGTGGTGCCTGCGATATCCTCGGCACACAGTTCCGGCTCATCAGCGGTTATGGTGGTGGCTACGGTTTTGACGGCGTGGCGCTCGCGCTGATTGCGCAGCTGCACCCGTTGGCGACGGTCGTGGTTGCCTACTTCTTTGCGGTGCTGCGCGTCGGCAGCACGACGATGCAGGTCGGCACCGGCGTACCAACCAGCGTGATCGATATCATTCAAGCGCTGGTGATCATCTTTGCCGTCGCCGGATCTTCGATGCTGCATCTTCCGAAGGTTCGTATGTTTGTCATGAACCTCTTCGAGAAAAAGGAGGTTAAATCCGTATGAATTGGAACACGATTTCCGAGGTGCTCATCTCCGCCGTACGCATGGCGACGCCGCTCCTGTTTGTGGCGCTTGCAGAGCTGTATTCCGAGCGGGCGGGCCTTGTCAATATCGGTCTGGATGGCATCATGGCCTTTGGCTCGCTTGTCGGTTTCCTCGTGTGCTTCTGGACGGGCAATCCGTTCCTCGGTGTGCTCTGCGGCGCGCTGGGCGGCGTGCTGGTCAATATGGTCTACGCGTTTTGCACGATCACCCTTGCGGGACAGCAGATCGTCTACGGCATGGCGCTGAACATCTTCGCGCCGGCGCTCGCGTCGTTCATCTACCGCGTCGTGTTTGGCGTAAGCTCCACCCTTGCGCAAGCCACGCTGATGAAGACCGTCTCCATCCCCGTTTTGAAAGATATTCCGTTCTTAGGAAAGCTTTTATTCGATCAGACGCCGATGGTTTACGCGGTCTATCTGCTCGTCATCGTCACGATGATCTATTTCAACCGCACAAAGTCGGGGCTCAACTACAAGGCCGTCGGCGAATATCCCAAAGCCGCGGAGACCATGGGCATCAACGTTGTGCGCACAAAGTACATCGCGAGCATCATCTGCGGTTTCCTCGCAGGCATGGGAGGCGCATATCTGACCACCTGCTACGTCAACACCTACTCCGACGGCATCATCGCCGGGCGTGGGTTCATCGCGCTGGCCGCGGTCATCTTTGGTCGCTGGTCGGGCTCCGGCGTGCTGATGGCGTGCCTGCTCTTCGGTCTGTTCGACGCGATGCAGCTCCGGCTCCAGGTCGGCACAAACCTATTGCCGTATCAACTGTTCCAGATGATCCCGTATGTGATGACGCTCATCGCGCTGACCATCTTCGGCAGCAAGATCGTTGGCCCGAAGAGCAAAGGCAAGCCCTATTACCGCGAAGAGCGGTAACCCTCTGCGGATCGCACCGCAGATCCTGTTGGTAATTGCGAGTGATCTCGTTATTACATAAAATTTGATGGAGGAAAAGAACACGTATGAAGAAGATTCTTGCTATTGCGCTCGTCCTGTGCCTGTCCCTCGGCATGCTCGCCGGTTGCGCCAAGGAAGCAGCCGCCCCCGCCCCCGCAGCCGCACCTGAAACCGCAACGGAAGCCGCGCCGGAAGCCGCGCCCGCAGCGGAAAAGACCTTTAAGGTCGCCATGATCTGCGATTCCAGCATCTCCGACGGTGGCTGGGGTGCAGCCTGCTACAACGGCATGACCGCCGCCGCAGAAACCCGCGGCTGGGAAACCGCCTACACCGATGCCATCGATCAGTCCGCCTATGCCGATACCATGATCAGCTATTGCGACCTCGGCTATGACATGATCTTTGCCCCCGGCAACCAGTACAGCGACGCCGTCAAGCAGGTCGCCGCGGATTACCCGAACGTTGCGTTCGCGGTGCTCAACGGCTCCACTGAACTGCCCACCGCCAACATCATGAGCATCCTGCCCAACGCCGACCAGATCGGCTCCATCGCGGGCATCATCGCGGGTCTCATGAGCAAGACCAACGTCATCGGCTTCATCGGCGGCATGGAACTCGACACCACGAAGTCCAAGCTTGCGAACTTCACCTCCGCAGCGCAGGCGATCAACCCCGCCATCAAGGTCGTCTCCGCCTATGCAGGTTCCTTCAACGACACCGCCAAGGGTATGGAGCTTGCCGCTTCCATGATCAATGAAGGCGCAGACGTGTTCTTTGGTGATGCTTCCGCCGTCGACTCCGGCGCGCGTCAGGCAATCGACCAGGCGAACGGCGACACCGTGAAGATCTTTGACATCGGTCAGCCCGCGGATCTCCTCGGCCAGAACCCCTGCGTCGTGAACAGCGTCGTCACCGACAACGCCCGCATGATCGCCATCTGCCTCGAAAAGGTCGAGGCCGGCACCTTCGGCAACGAAGTGGTCTTCGGCTCGCTCGAAAACGGCGCGGTCTTCCTCGGCAAGTTCAACGATGTCCTCATGGATGCCGACACCCAGGCGAAGGTTGCCGAATACATCCAGATGCTACAGGATGGTACCTTCGGTAAGTAATCACTGGAATTCATCCGCATGCAAAGAGGAGCTGCCCGTCAAGGCAGCTCCTCTTTCACGTGCGCGAAGGATCAACGGTTGAAGTAAAACGTCAGCGCAAACGCGGCAAGACCAATGAGCGCGACAAAGAGATTCTTTCCTTTACCGCTTTTATAATAGAACACGGCAAACACACAGGAAAGCACAAGCGGAATAAGCAGTCCGATCAGCTTGGGCAGCGTGTTGGACGGCGTGCCATCCGCCTGCACCTGCATCACGAGTGTATCCGGCAAATACAGCATGCCGAGCGTGAACAACGCCCCCGCGATCAGTAAAACCACGATCATGATCCATAAACGCGTTCGATTGATCATATGAATATCCCCCCTTATCAACACATAACTTCTCGCCGTAACTGCCACCGTCAGCGCCACTGTGGCACATATTTGCGGGAAGTTACTTTACCCGTATTATACCGCATCACAACGGAAAAACAATTGCATTTTGTCGCAGAAGAACGTATACTAATGCGCGGACAAAACCGATACACGAAAGGACGTGACACACCATGCAATCCTTCCTCCCGCGCGAGAAAATGAGCAAACGCGAGAAGCACGCGCTGGACGCGGCAAAGCGGGCCTCATGGAACGGAATCAACCCCATCACACGCAAGACCGATAACAAAAGAACCTACAACCGAAAGAAATCCCCGCGCTGGTACAACGACGACAGCACGGGGATTTTTGTTTGCGATGGACTCCCTTGCGTAATTATGGCAGCTCGGCGGTATCCGGGACGATCTCCGGCGCGGGCTTATCGTCCAGCGCGCGGATGGCCGGCATCGCCAGCATCAGCAGCGCGATCAGTATGACCAATATACCGGATATGAGGAACCAGTTGTGCACACCGATGACCTCGGCGAACGCGCCCGCGAGCATCAAGCCGATCGGCATCGCCAGCGACATCATGCTCATGCTGAGCGAGAACACGCGTCCTAAGCACTCCGGCGCAATGCGCTCCTGAAAGATCGCCGTCTGCACGCCGTGGAATGGCGCCGCAAAACCCATCACCACGCAGAGCACGGCGAAGCCTACAAACCCCCACGTTGGCAACAACCCCGATAAAGCAAACCCCACACCCATGAGGATCACGGAAAGCCCAAGCGTGAGGATCCGCCGCCGGAAGCCGCCCCACGCGCCGAGCACAAGGCCGCCGACCAGCATCCCCGCGGAAAACGATGTTTCCGCGATCGCCGCGTGCGTGGTCGTTCCGCCGAAATAGCCCATGCTCATCAGCGGAAAGAGCGCGTTGATCGGCATAAATACCAGCATGTATAGCGTACCGATCCAGAGCATCTGAAAAAGCCCCTTGTCGTCCCGAATGGCGACCCAGCCGTTCTTCAGGTCGGAGAAAAAGCTCTCCTGCCCCACCAGCTCCGATTTCTCCGGGGCTGGTATGGTGATGAACGCCACAAATAGCACGGCGATGATCGCACCAACGACATCCAGCCCCACAATTGCAGAAATTGACCAGCTTGCGTATACCACCGCGCCGAGCGCAGGGCTTACGAGAAAACTGATCGACTGAATGGACGAGCTATAGCCCGCACATTTGACCAGCTGATCCTCCGGCACGATGAGCGGCGTCACCGCGGACATCGCGGGTGTATGAAACGCCGCGCCGACGCTGCGCAGAAAGAGGATGCCCAGCACAACCCAGATCGGCGGCTGTATGTTGAGCGCAATGATTGCCAGCGCGACGCCAGCCAGCGCAATAAACAGATCCGCCCCGATCATGACTGCTTTCCTGCTCCAGCGATCCACCCAAACGCCGATGAACGGGCCCAGCAACGCCTGCGGCAGGAAGCCAAAGAACGTTGCCAAAGAGAGCACAAGCGCGGAGCCTGTCGTCTCGGTCAGATAAAAGATCAGCGCCATTTGCAGGATTCCGCTCGTCACCATCGAAACGGCTTGACCGGACAATATTGTAAAATACCTTCGTTTCCAATTGATCTGTTGAGGCATATATTCATTTCCCTTCGTTGTCCCTAAGTATGATTCATTTTACCACGCTGGACGGTTTATCCACGTGATATGATCACCGTATGATACGGACAAACACGGTGAGCGCGGGACGATGCAAGAAAAACCGGCAGCATCGTCTGAACGAAAAAGACAGGCGAGCGTATGCCTGCCTGCCTAAACCAAACGAATCCCGCGCCGTATCGCGCATCTGCACGCACAATCCGGTTCATCCGTACGTCAGGCAAAGCAAACAGAGCCGATTGTTTCGGCCTGTTCCTTTCGTTCCCTCAGCGAATACGGATGTAGTAAATCATCAACAATATCCTTTTCTTTAATTGCGAATCAGGACGATGTCCTTTTCTTAGATTAAAATCAGTATACTATATTCCAATGTTTTCACGCAACCGGCGTTTACTTGACCGGCATCGTAAACACACCGGAGAAGGACGATGTATTGCCAAACGCATCCGTGACGAGCAGGACAAAGCGTTTGCCCACGCTGAGTTCGGGATATGCGCCGGTAAAGGCGCCGTTCGCGTCGGCGTTTGTAAACCCGAGGGAATGGATGTCTTTCGCATCAAAGAGATACGTCTCCACGCGCCCAAACGGGACGGTCTTTCCGGAGAAACCGTTCGGGGTCGAGGCTGTCACCTCCGGTGCGATAAGTCCACCGTTTCCCCCTTCCATCAGGAGGATGATCTCCTGTGGCTTGCTCCCCGCATGCAGGTTTGCGCGCAGCATGTTACCCGCGCCGTAGTCTACGCGTACGGCGTTGTATCGCCATTTTGTCAGCGTATTTGCCTGCACAAAGTTATGGTTCGACCCGTTTTCAAAATAGATGCCTGCGCCGCCCGGATTGTCGATCGTATTCCCAGCGATATAGCAGGCCTGGATGCCGCGGTCTGTGATCCGCATCGCGATCGTTCCGCCGTAGATTTGGTTGCCCTCCGCCTGCGTATATCCGCCGATGATCACCTGCTTTTGCCCCATGTTGATCGAAATCCCCGTATCGTTCGGGAGGGGCTTTCCGTTTGCACCGAGGCCTATGCTGTTGCCCAACAGGATATTTTCCGATACACCATAGCCATTGAGCTGTATGCCGTTTTGATTACCGCAGATGAGGTTCCCTTCGCCCGCGCGCGTGCCGCCGACGCGGTGATTCCCGCTCGTCCACAGTAAAACGCCTTCGTGATTCGGAATCGCCTTTGTGCCCGTGATGTCGGTGCCGATATAGTTGCCGATCACCGCGCATTGGTAGCTGTTCGGGTCGCTGAACACAACGCCAAACCCTGCCCCTGCGATGATATTGCGCTCGCCCGGCGTTGTGCCGCCGACGATGGTATTCATTACGCCGCTCTCAAGCGTGACATTGCTTGCGGTTTCGGTGTTCATCGCCTTTGTTCCCGTGGCGTTGAGGCCGATGATGTTGCCGAAGATTCTGGTATGGTCGCCCCAGGAGTCGATGTTGATCGACTGGTTGCCGCTGATGAGGTTCCCTTCGCCCGGCCGAACACTGCCGACCGTGATGTCCCGCGATTCGGTGATGAATATGCCGTCAAAGTTCGGATCCGGTTTTTCTCCGGTGAGATCAACGCCGACATAATTGCCGAGCACGGTGTGTCCGAATCCGCCGACGCGAAGACCATACCAGCCGTTGCCGCTCAATCGGTTGCCCTGCCCCATCGGTCCGGTTCCAATCGCCCGGTCGCCGCCGACAATACTATCTCCCCCCTGCAGATCGATACCATGCTGTGGAAAATGAACGATTTGCAGGCCCATGATGCGATTGTAGAACGAGTAGATCCGAAGTCCGCTGCCGTCCTCCAGTTTGCTCCCGTCGAGAATCACGCCGGCATTGCTCGCGTCGATCGTCAGGTGATCGCTTGCGATTTCCGGCAGTTGCGACTCCAACGCGATTGTCACGGGATGATCCACGGGAAACACCGCCGGATCAAACGTAATCGTCGTGTTGAGTTGAAGCCGTTCCAGCGCATCGCGCAGCGTGCCCGCGCCGCTGTCCGCCGCGCTGGTGACAACGCTTTGGAACGCTTCCGTCGGCGTCGGTTGATTGGAAGAGTAGAGATTCAGCGAAAATTTTTCCTCTCCGGTCTTGAGCGAAAGATTGCTGGTTACGCTTTGCACCGCGCCCGTGTTATCCTGCTTGGAGCCGTCCTTTTGGTAAACCGTCATTCCAGCGTAACTATCGGCGACGTAGACGAGCCCATCCTTGACAAAGCAGTCATAGGCGAGCCCGATCGTTGTGAACGAATCTGTCAACACCGGCTTTGTCAGGTCGGAGAGATCGACGATCTGGATCCCATCGCCGAGGCTGGTCAGGTACGCGGTCGTGCCGTCGAGGAAGATGTCCATCACGCTTCCCGCGATCTTGAGTTCGGAAATCTTCTTGGGATTTTGCGGATCGCTGACGTCCACGATCCAGATCCCCGGATCGGCGGATGTGATCACCGTCGTCGGGTTGATGAACCGGATCGCTTCGCCGCCGGAATTCTTGGGCAGCTCCGAAATCAAACGCGGGTTTGCCGGATCGGATACGTCCACAAGCTGAAGCGCACTACTGTTTGTGGAGATCATCAGCGATCCGGAGCTGTCGGCGTTGATCGGATTCTCCAGATTGATCCGCCCGAGCGCATACGGTTTGGTTAAGTCGTCGATATTGACGGTAATGTCGCACTGTTCTCCCGCGATGAGGAGCGTGCCATCCCCCATGCACATCGCTCGAAACGCGGAGTTGAAGATCTTTTCATCGTTCGGCACCGCGCCCAGCTTTTTGGGCAGCAGTGGGTCAGCGCCATCGAATAGTACCAGCGGCTCCTGCGTCGCAAGATGTGTGGTGAGGTAGACCGTTCCATGATCGAGCAGTACCTGATTGGCGTATCCGCCGCCCGTATCGTACCAATAGGTCTCAGCGGGGCTCGCGGTGTTTTTCATGTCGAACACGTGCATGCCGGAAAGCCCGCCCGCGACATAGCATGCGTGGTCCTGCATCGTCAGCCTGCGCCCTTCCAGAAGCGGCATCCAACGTCCGGTGAGCACGGGCGCGCGCTTTTCGTTACAATCGAGCAGAAGCAACCCCTTCTCCCGATCAAGCACATATGCTGTTGTGCCGTTGACCGCCCCCGCGAGCACGAACCCACCCAGCGTATAGGTGGATCGATGGACGAGCGCGCCCGGCTCCACGCCATAGATCATCGCGCCATCCGCGCCGTCGAGCACCAGAAGATCCGTTCCGAACGCGGTGAGCGCCATCGCCCATCCGCTGGTCTGCGCGTTTACGGAACGTTTCGGCGCAAGCGGCGAATCGAGGCTCAGCGCGGTCACGCCGCCCCACGCGCAAGCCGCATAAAGCTTGCCCGCGAGCAGTTCCAAATCATATGTAAAGCCCTCGAGCGGAGTCAGCCCCGCTTCAACGGGATGTTTTGGGTCGGTGAGATCTACGGTGAACACGCCGCTGCCGCCGCCCGCAAGATAAGCGATGTTTCCCACGACCGCGACGTCATACACATACGCAAGCGGATATGCTTCCGAAACCGTCCGCATGTGCGCGGGATCGGCGACGTCTACAATCTGCAGCCCCTGCGGTCCATCGGCAACCAACGCATAACCGTCGGACAGCGTAACACCCTCCGTATAGCCCCGCATATCCAGCACGCCGAGTATAGCGGTTTTCGCGGGATTTTTGACATCCAGCACAACGAGTCCGCCGAACCCGCAGGAAACGTAGAGTTTCCCCGCGCCGTCACTCGTGATGCCTTCGACAAAGTCCGGCAAAAGCGGGCTGGAACCGAGCACGCGCAACGTCCCCGGCGTTGCATCATCCACGATCAGCACATGCAGGCCGGAGCCGACATAGAGCGTCGTCCCTTCCGTTAGCAGCGCCTTTGTCGTTCCGCCCGTCTGCCCGACGAGCTTCCAACCGCCATCCGTCTCCTCCGCTTGCGCGCGCACCGGCACGCAGGACAATATGAGCGCGAGACAAACGAGCCATGTAATCACCCTACGTTTCATATCGTCCTCCGTCTCTTTTTTGCTAACTATTTAATCGTTCCGACTGGTACTTTATTTGTTGGCTTTTGACGCTTCGCTTTGTTGCAAGATTTATCGTTTTATACGGATTTATGCTGTTTCACTTTTGTTATATCACTCATAATTGCACATTGCAAGTATGCAATCTGCACAACTGTACACATCTTAACCATACGGTTTTGTTGTGGTCGCGTGCATCAAAAAAGCGGCTGTCGCCAGCCGCCGTTTGCAGTCCTTCCAGTGGTACGGTTCTATTTCCCCGCGATGATATCCTTGACAACCTCCCCCGCGAGAATGTACCCCGCAACGGGCGGCACGAAAGACACACTGCCCGGCACCTGACGGCGCGCGGTGCAGTTCCGCTTTGTCCCCGGCGGGCAAACGCAGCCGGTTTTACAGCTGATCGAACCATCCTCTGTCGGCTTGATCGCCTCCTCGCGCGAGTAGACGACCTTGAGGCCCGGGACTCCGCGCGCCTTGAGTTCCTTTCGCATCACACGCGCAAGCGGGCAGACGGAAGTCTTGTAGATGTCCGAAACCTCCAGCCGTGTAGGATCGAGCTTGTTGCCAGCTCCCATGCAGCTGATGATCCGCACCCCCGCGGCATTCGCCCGCTCAATCAGCAGCAGCTTGCAAGAGACGGTGTCGATGGCGTCGATGATACAATCGTAACACGACAGGTCGACCGAATCCGCTGTCTCCGCGCTGTAAAAGCAAGCGTGCGCGGTGACAATACAGCGCGGGTTGATATCCAGAATGCGTTCGCGCATCACCTCGACTTTTTGCCTGCCGATGGTCGAATGCAGCGCAATCAGCTGGCGATTGATATTCGTGAGGCAGACCTTGTCGTCGTCAAATACGTCGATGCTGCCGATTCCTGCGCGCGCAAGCGCCTCCGCGGCGAAGCTGCCGACGCCGCCGATGCCGAAGACCGCGACGCGTGCGCCCGCAAGCAACCGCATCGCCTCCTTGCCCAGCAGAAGCTCCGCGCGGGAAAATTCATTGAGCATGGTGTTTTCGCCTTTCTATTTGCGCCGTTGAAAAAGCACCTCAAAATCATACCGCCATTCGATCGTATCGTCAACTGATGGTTGATTGCGACTGAAAAGGGCCGCGCGAGGCGGCCTTTTGAATGGATCACGCGCGATATTCCATGTTCAGCAGAAGACGCTTGTGATGCTCCGTTTCGATTGATTACTGCAAGTCAGCAAACAAAGCGGTGGAAAGATACCGTTCGCCTGTGTCCGGAAGGACGACCACGATGGTCTTGCCCGCATTTTCGGGACGCTTGGCAAGTTCGGTTGCTGCCCATGCGGCGGCGCCGCTGGAGATGCCGACGAGCAAACCCTCGACTCTGCCGATTTCACGGGCGGTCGCAAACGCGTCTTCATTCTTCACGGGGATAATTTCGTCGTACACGCCGGTATTCAAAACCGCAGGCACAAACCCCGCACCGATGCCCTGAATCTTATGTGGACCCGAGCGACCTTCGGAGAGAACGGGAGAGTCCGCTGGCTCGACGGCGACGACTCTGACATCCGGGTTTTTGCTCTTGAGATATTCGCCCGCTCCGGTGAGTGTTCCGCCCGTACCCACACCGGACACAAAGATATCCACCTTTCCGTCGGTATCATCCCAGATTTCGGGGCCAGTGGTCGCGCGGTGGATCGCGGGATTTGCAGGATTGACAAACTGTCCGGGGATAAACGAATTCGGGATCTGCTCCGCTAGTTCATCCGCCTTTGCAATTGCGCCCTTCATACCCTTTGCGCCTTCGGTGAGTACGATCTCCGCGCCGAACGCCTTCATCAGCACGCGACGCTCGACGCTCATCGTCTCCGGCATGGTCAGAATGATGCGATATCCCCGCGCTGCCGCAACAAATGCAAGTCCGATGCCGGTGTTGCCGCTCGTGGGTTCGATGATCACGCTGCCGGGTTTGAGCGCACCCTTCTTCTCCGCGTCGTCAATCATCGCATACGCGATGCGATCCTTCACGCTGCCGCCAGGGTTAAAGTATTCGAGCTTCGCGACGATTTTCGCTTGCAGGTGGTTTTTGCTTTCATAATTGGAGAGCTCCAAAAGCGGGGTCTTTCCAATCAGTTCCGTCAGGCTTTTTGAAATCTTAGCCATTTGATTCTCTCCTTATATTTTGCATATATGTTTTATATGTTTACTTTACACAGATCGATCCTACTTGTCAAGTATAAAATAATCAAAAAGCAGACTTTTCGTCTATCGCTTTACCCCAACGATTGATCGAGAACCAAAAAGCAGCCGAATTGCTCCGGCTGCCCACAGGATTGTTATGATTCTTCCGCAAACGGTTCGACCCAAACCTTCATTCGCCCGCCGCAGACCATGCCCTCTTCCTCCGCAACGTCGTTTGACATATCGAGAGAAACGAGCTGCGCCCTCCCCGTACGAAGGGTTTCCAGGGCATGTTTGACGATTTCGTGCTCTCCGCAGCCCCCGCCAACGGTGCCGACGATCCCGCCCAAGGAATTGACCGCCATGATGGCGCCCGTAGGCACGGGCGTGGATCCGCTTTTTTCCACCACGACCGCGAGCGCACATGGCTCTTGTTTGGCGAGCAGATAGGCGAGCAACTCCGGCTCATGGGAGGCAAGTGCGAGGCGCTCGGCCTCCCGCTCCGCGCTTTTACTGCTGCGGTGTAAGATCAGCTCCGCAAGAATCGAGATGGCGATCTCTTTTGGCGTCTCCGCACCGATCGCGAGTCCGATCGGCGTATGGATTTTGTCGATCTTCGCGCGATCATTTCCTTCTTCTTCCAGAAGCTTGAAAAGCTCGATCGTACGCCTTCTTGAGCCAATCAGCCCCAGATAACGGGGCTGTTCTCCCGCGAGCAGCGCGCGCAGGCAAAGCGCATCATGTCTGTGCCCGCGCGTGATGACGCAGACAAAATCGTATCGGTTGACCGCGAGTATACGGATGGCATTTTCAAACGAATCGCAGACCACCTTGCCCGCCTCCGCAAAGCGCGCGGTGTTGGCAAAGGACGGTCGATCGTCCACGACGACGACGTCAAACCCAAGATCCGCAGCATAGCGGCACAGTGGCTGGGACACATGCCCACCGCCGAGCAGAATCAGCCGCTGCGGCGGAAGAAACACGCGGGAATAGACCGTCTCACGGCCGTTCGTTTCCTGCGCGGTAAGAACCAGCTCCGCCGGGTTACCGTTTTGCATTCTGAGATTGACAAACCGCATCGTGCCCTCCTGTCGTAAGCGCGTTTACGAGCTCTGCGCCTGTTTTATGAACTCTGCGCCTGCTTTACGAACTATGCGCCTGTTTCATCGAAAGCGAAATCCGCTTTTTCGCGACATCCACGCCGAGGACCAGCACCTTGACCACGTCGCCGATGGATACCACCTCGCTGGGATGCTTGATGAAGCGATTGACCAGCTCCGAAATGTGCACAAGCCCGTCCTGATGCACGCCGATATCGACGAAAACGCCAAAATCGATCACGTTTCGTACGGTTCCCGTAAGAATCATCCCCGGTGCAATGTCCTTGATGTCCAGCACGTCCGTGCGCAAGACCGGCTTTGGCAGCTCATCGCGTGGATCGCGTCCGGGCTTGATCAGCTCCTTCACCACGTCCTTGAGCGTCGGCAAGCCAACGCCGCACTCCGCCGCGAGCTTGCTCTCGCCCGCTTGCTTGACACGCTCCGGCAAATCGGAAATCTGCCCCGCCGCCACATCCTTGAGAGAATATCCCGTGCGCTCCAATAGCTTCTCCGCGGCGGCGTAGCTCTCCGGATGCACGCCTGTGTTATCGAGCACAAGCTTGCTCTCCGGCACGCGCAGGAAGCCCGCGCACTGTTCAAACGCCTTCGGCCCCATCTTGGGCACCTTCATGAGCTGCTTTCTGGCTGTGAACGCGCCGTTTGTTTCGCGGAAGACTACGATATTTTTTGCGAGTGTCTCATTCAACCCCGCTACCTGCTTGAGCAGAGACGCAGACGCGGTATTGACATCTACACCAACCGCATTTACGCAGTCCTCTACCACGCCCTCAAGCGTTTCACTCAGCCGCTTCTGCGGCATATCATGCTGATATTGTCCAACTCCGATTGCCTTGGGGTCGATCTTGACCAGCTCCGCAAGCGGATCCTGCAACCGGCGCGCAATCGAAACCGCAGAGCGCAGATTGACGTCGTATTGCGGGAATTCCTCCGCCGCGAGTTTGCTCGCGGAATAGACAGACGCGCCCGCCTCGTTGACGATCATATAGCTCACACCGCGTGTTTTGGCGATCAACTCCACGGTCATCTGCTCCGTCTCGCGGGAGGCAGTGCCGTTGCCGATGGCAATGTGTTCGACCGCGTGTTTTTTCACGAGCGCTTCGAGCTTGTCGATCGCTTCTTCCTTTTGCCGCTCGCCAAACGTCGGATAAACCACGGTTGTGTCGAGCACCTTGCCTGTGTCACTCACCACCGCAACCTTGCAGCCGTTTCGAAAACCCGGATCTAGCCCCATCGTCACGTGCCCTTTCACGGGCGGCTGCATCAACAGCGGTTTCAGGTTGATCGCGAAGTTGTGAATCGCGCCCTCGTTGGCAAGATCGGTCAGCGCGTTTCTACTCTCGCGCTCCACCGAAGGGAAGATCAGGCGGTCGTAAGCATCCTCCGCCGCGCGCTCGACAAACTTGCCCGTGGGCGAAGCTGTCTTGACAACGGATCGTTTGACCGTACCCAGCGCAAGCTCGCGGTCAAGATCAAGGTTGACCTTGAGAAAGCCTTCCTTCTCACCGCGATTGATCGCGAGGATCTGGTGGCTTTGCATGCGGCTCATCGGCTGGTCAAACTGATAGTAGAGCCGGTAGACGGAGTCTTCCTCTTTTGCGGCGACAGAGCCTACCTTCGCGTTTTTCGCGATAACGTCGCGCAGCTTCTGCCGGATCCCCGCATCATCGGAAACCGCCTCGGCGATGATATCCGCGGCGCCCGCCAACGCTTCTTCCACGGTGTTGACGCCTTTTTCCGCGTCTAGAAACGCCTCTGCCAGTTGTTCCGGCGCGGGCAATTCTCTTCCTTGCGCAAAGATCTGGCTTGCAAGCGGTTCCAATCCCTTTTCTTTGGCGATGGTTGCGCGCGTGCGGCGTTTTTGCTTGTATGGGCGATATAGATCCTCCAACACGGCGAGGGTTTTCGCCGCCTCGACCTGTTTGGCCAGTTCATCGGTCCATTTATCCTGCGCGAGGATCGATTTTTTAATCTCTTCCCGCCGTTCGGCAAGATTGCGCAGGTAGGACAATCGATCTGCCAGATCGCGCAGCGTCGTGTCGTCCATCGTACCGTGCATCTCCTTGCGGTAGCGTGCGATAAACGGAATCGTATATCCTTCGTCGATAAGGTCGACGACGTTTTTGACATGTGCCTCGGCTTTGTTGAACTCCTGTGCGAGCTGATGAATCTGTATTTCGTTTTGATTTTTGTTTGGTGTTTCCATGCTTGCTCCTTGGCGCGGGGCGCGGAATGGCTATTTTTTGCGCGTCCTACGATTCTTCGCCCCTCTCATCCAAGCGGGCGTACGGTTATTTTACCACAAAGCCACCCCACGAGAAACAAAAAAGTAAGCGCGCCGTATCTTACAGCGCGCTTGTTGCAATCGGTGTGTGCATTTTAACGGCAAGCTTTTGTGTCCAGATAGCGCTTGAGACTATCGAGTGGCATCGGCAACGCGTAGAAATATCCCTGCACGCGGTCGCTTCCCATATGCCGCACAAATCGCATCTGCTCTTCGTTTTCAACGCCTTCGGCAACAGTCTTTGCCCCGAACAGGTGGCCAAGCCGTACGATCATCTTCGCAAGACCCAGCATACTCGCGTTCTGAATGAATGTGCGGTCGATTTTCAGCGTCGAGATCTTCAAATCTTTGAGCATGCTTAAGGAAGAAAAGCCTGTGCCAAAGTCGTCCAGTGCGACGCGAACCCCGCGCGCATAGATGGTGTTGAGCTTGTCGATCACGCGATGTTCCCGGTCGACCAGCACGGACTCCGTCACCTCAATCTCAAGCTGATCCGGCCGCACCTGTGTCTCCTCCAACACGGCAAACACACGATCTACAAACTCTTCCGACTGAACCTGCAGTCCGGAGACGTTGACCGCCATGAAGAAATCCGCGCGATTTTGTTTGTTGATTTCGTGGAGCGTTTGGCAAGCATTGCGCATGACCCATTCGCCAAGCGGATGGATCAATCGACTCTCCTCCGCAACGCTGATGCACTCCAGCGGCGAAACCTCGCCGAGCGTCGGGCTGTGCCATCGCAAAAGCGCCTCAAACCCAAGTAACCGTTCCGAAGCCGGATGGATCTGCGGCTGGAAATACAGCTCAAATTCATGGTTCTCCAATGCCTTGGGCAAAGCGTTGCGAATTTGTGTCCGCCGCAACACCGTCTGACTGATCCGATCGCTGAAAAACAGCATCGTCTCACCGGCACGCTTGGCCTGATACAGCGCGAGGTTCGCCTTCATAATCAATTCTTCGCGTTCCCTGCCATCACGCGGGAAGCAAGCTACGCCACAACTCGCGGTGATGTAAAAGCTCGCGCCATCCACCTCGACCACCTGACGAATTGTTTTTTGTATCTTCTCCAATGTTTTGCGCAGATTCCGCTCGTCGCAAGGCTCGGAAAAGAGCAATACGAGATCTGTTCCCGTCATGCTGAAGCATTCGTTTGGTTCGGATAGCGTCGCCCGCACGCGCTGCGCCAGGATGCGCATGATCTCGTCGCTGAGCACACTGCCGTAGGAGGCCAGAATCTCCGCGAGGTTATCCGGCGCAAGAATCACAACAGAGAAACGCGCTTCCTGTCCGTTACCCGTTTTTTTCGAAAACGAGCTGTAAAGACACGCGCGGTTTGGCAAACCCGTGATCGGTTCCTCATGTGCGAGACGATAGTTCTCCTCTTGCTGCGCGCGCAACTCCTCGGTGGTGTGTATCAAGTTCTCCTGTTCCTGAATATATTGCGTCACATCGCTGACCATGACCGCGACATGCTCCGGCTGCGGAGAATAGGCGCGCAGACTATACCATTTATTCAACGCCGTTGCGTATTTTGTAATGTGCTCCGCTTTTCCTGTTTTCCCAACACGACCAAAGCATTCAATCCAATATTGCTCCGTCTGCGGAAACACATCCAACGCGGTTTTCCCGACGACTTCTTCACGCAAGCGCCCCGTCTCCAATTCAAAGGCATGGTTCACCGCAAGAATTGTATAGTTCACCGCGCGCCCATCCGGGTCATAAATGATCCGATAATACGAAAACGGGAGACCCATTTCTTCAAATAGAACGCGCATTTCCTGTTCCGAGATCGCATACGACTCGATAGCAAGGCCTGTCCGTTCGTCCGTTGTCATCATACTGCCTCCTTCATGTCGCTCGACATCCTAAAAATCCTCGCGCGGGACGGTAAAGGACACAAAAACCAAATTACGATTGGACCGGCTCGTGCTCGGCAAGCGTTCGCGCACCATTGACGCGATTTCGTCCGGCGCGCTTGGAAGAATAGAGCGCGCTGTCCGCTGTTCCTATGAGCGCCTCCCTTGTCATTCCGTCGTCGGGCATGGCGGCCACCCCAAACGATAGCGTGAATCCCTCCATCCCCTCGTCAGGCTCCGCGCTGATCTCCTCGATCGCGCAGCGCAGGGCATTTGCGCGAATGATCCCTTCCTGCAGGGAGCAATCCGGCAAAATCAGACAAAACTCGTCTCCGCCAAAGCGGCAGGCAACGTCGGACGCACGAATGCTCTTCATTAAAAACGCAGAAACCTTGACCAGCGCTTTGTCGCCGAGTACGTGACCCACGGTGTCGTTGATGGTCTTGAATCCATCGATATCCGCCATGATGACGGACAGCGGCTGCTGCTTGCGAATGGCGCGCTGAATCTCGCGGTCAAACGTCTCTTCCATATATCGCCGGTTGTACAGCCCCGTAAGCGGATCACGCACGGAGAGTACGCGCAGTTTCGCCTCGTCGCGGATCAATTGATTGCGCTGCTGTTCAATCTCCTCCATTTGCCGCTGATTGGAAAAGCCGTAAAGCACGCCGATGACCGCAGTAAAGACGATGAAGGTAATCAAGCTCGCCCAATTGATCGATCGCAGAGCGGGCATCGCTAAAATCAGCGCAATCACGCCAGCGAGCTGGATGATCGCTATCACGATCGTGAGTCGCTTTCTTAGCAGGATCGAGCAGAGCTGAATCGACATCGCAACATAGATCAGCGGAACAAAATCGCCAGCCAACACATTGGGATCAAACAGGATGGAAATCCACGGCCCAAGAACCATGCATGGGGCGGTGAACCAGATCGAACCACGAAACTTGCCGCGAAGATTACAGATGAGTGCAAACACGATCGCGAGTAATAAACCGCCGAGCAGAAAAATATAAAAGGCTCGCCGGTCTCCACTGTCTACAAAGATGCTTAGTATCATTGTCAACGCCAGAAGAACAAGATAGATCAATTGAAATATAAGCAGATTGATGGCGCTGCGTGCCTCACTCAGCGTATGTCGCGCCTGAAACTCAGATAGGAAAAGATTGATCCGATTGGAAGCACTCATTTGTTAGAACCAACTTTCGTTCGAAGTTGATAGTTGTGCAAATTCCATTAAACGCTTGTATACTGTTGCTCTTTTTTATGGATTATACAATCGTATTGTAATCGCATACACCTCATACCGTCAACTCTATGCGGGACAAGATAGAGTGCTCTGTTGCATTCGTTCAAATATGGCGGCGCACTATGCAAGCGTGATTTCAATCTGCAGCAGATCCTCCTGCTTTGAGCTGCCGCCGACCAGGATCCGGAACGCGCCCGCCTCCACGACGCGTGTTTCGTCCGCACGAACAAGCGAAAAATCTTCTCGTTTGAGCGTGAATACAAGCTCCCTTGATTCGCCTGCGGCGAGAGTTGTTTTTTGGAACGCGACGAGCCGCTTGACGGGCGTCATCACGCTGCTGACAAGATCGCGCAGATATACTTGCGTTGTCTCGCTCCCCTCGCGTCCACCGGTGTTGCACAGCGTCACACAAACGCGGAGGGTTTCCGTCTCCACGCGCAGATTGGAATAGCAAAACGATGTATACGATCGTCCCTCACCAAAGGCGAACAACGGCGTTTCCGGCAGATCCACATAGCGTTCGCCATGCCAACCGGGCAGACTATTGTAATACACCGGGATCTGCCCGCTGTGCCGCGGGAACGAAATCGGCAGCTTTCCGCAGGGGTTGATTTCGCCAAAGACTGCCTCCGCCAGCGCCTGACCGCCGAACATGCCGCCGTTAAACCCGACGAGAAATGCGGCAGACTGCTCCGAAAGATGCGAAACGCACAACGGCTTTGTCGCGACCAGCACGGAAACGATGGGCTTTTGCACCTCGAGTAATCGTGTAAAGAGCGCTTCCTGCCCGCCGGAGAGTGAAAGATCCGCCCGATCGCGATATTCACCCGCCTGCTCGATCGTATCGCCTACGGCAAACAGGATGAGATCCGCGTCCTGCGCCGCGAGAACCGCGGCGTCCAGATCGTCCGCTTCGCCCGGTATTGGCCCGCAGCCGCGTGCGAAGACAACCTCTATGCCGCGCGGCTGCGCCAGCGCGCGAATGCCTTCGAGAAGCGTGACATACGGTCGCGCGGGTGTGACCTTCGGTCGTGTGTGCGGATGGGTAAAATACGTCCAGTCGCCATACTGTGCGCGGATATCGTCCGCGTTGGCGCCGATCACGGCGATTCGGCGTATGTCATCCTTCAGCGGCAAGATGCCGTCGTTTATTAGAAGAGTCACGCTTTCCCGTGCGGCGGCAAGCGCGCTCTCCCGGTGTTCCGCGGCACCGAGCAGGCGCTTGTCCGCGCGATCCAGCGGACGCTCGAACAGCCCCATGCCAACCTTGACGCGCAAGATGTTGCGAACCGCCTCATCCAGCACGGATTCCGCAAGCCTTCCGCTTTCAACCAAGCGTATTGCGCTGTCATAGAACGCCGTCGTCGTCATCATCATGTCGTTGCCCGCGCGTGCGGCAAGAAGCGATGCTTCGTCGAGATCCTCCGCAACGTGCTGCTTGGTGACTAGGCTTTCGACATTGTCCCAATCCGTCACGACAAATCCTTCAAACCCCAGTTCCCCGCGCAGGATGTCGCGCAGCGCCCGCCCGCTCGCGGTAAACGGTGTGCCGTCAATCGAACCATAAGCAGTCATGATGGTCGCCACGCCCGCCTCCACCGCGCGCGCAAACGGCGGCAAAAATGTTTCCCGCAGTTTTCGAACTGTCATCTGCGTGTCGCAGGAGTCGCGGCCGCCAACCGCGTCGCCATAGCCGATATAGTGTTTGGCGCAGGCGAGGATATGCTCGCCGTCCGAGATATCGTCGCCCTGATAGCCGCGAATGATCGCGGCGCCGAGCTCGCCCGCAAGATAGGGGTCTTCGCCGAAGGTCTCGCCAATCCTGCCCCAACGCGTGTCTCTTCCGAGGCAGAGCACGGGCGAAAACGTCCAATGCAAGCCGTCCGCCGCGACCTCGCGCGCGGTTACGCGCCCCATCTCCTCCACGAGTGCAGGATTCCAGCTGCATGCCGCAGCCAGCTGGGAAGGGAAGATCGTAGCCTGTTGATTCAGGCCGTGGCCGTGGATGGCGTCTATGCCGAAGAGCACTGGAATTCCAAGCCGGGTATGGGTTGCGATTTGTTGAATCTCCTGCGCGTCCTCGCCCAGCACATGAAGAAACGATCCCGCACCGCGCGCGGCCCAATCCCGCGCCTCCTCACGTGAAACGTATGCAAACGGAACCTGCACCATCTGTGCCGCTTTTTCCGCGAGCGTCATTTGAGAGAGGATTTCTTCCGCGCGGGCAGTGACCGCGTTGCTCCATTTTTGCATGCTGGCTCCGTTTCTTCAGCGCGGGACATGCGCAGTTTTGTTGTTCACAAGCAGATATGTTTAGGGTTGTGATGTCTTATTATAAGTCCGACCGATCCACATTGACAAAAGTTAATTTTCTCATGTTTCTGTTCCGCCAATCGTAGTGTGATCCGCTTCTTGCTCCACGCGACGTTTGATCCGCTTGGGCAACGCTTCCAGAAGCGGCACGAGAAATGCCGCGACAATGCCCGCAGAAAAGCCGGTGTTGTAAAGATTCATGCCGCCGTGGAGCACGCCGGAGCAGAGCGCAACCGAGGAATTCAGAAACCCCGCAAAGACGCCCCAAACCCAGCCATAGTGACCCGAAATCGGGGCAAGGCTGGTTCCAAACAGCGCCGCAAGCAGCACGGCGGGGTCATGAATGTTCCAAACTTTTGTCATACTGCCCAATACGACGCCCAGGAGCAAGGGGAGGATGTTTTTTGCATGCTTGCCGCAAGCGCCAAATCCCGCAATGGTCAGTATTCCGCCGATGGTAGGGCCATTGAGCGGACCGCCGACGAGCAGCACATAGCCCATTGCAACAAAGCCGTTGATCCCCATATTGATCAGCGCTGCGCCAAAGCCGCCGATCTTGACGAAATCCGAGCAAGACTGCCCTGATTCCTGATAAATCGCGCGGAGCGCGGGGAGTGGATGCGGACGCATCCAAAACCCCAGAAAGATAAAAAAAGCGAACAGCAGGCACAAGAACACACCGAAGCGCGCATCGTTTCCACTGCTCCAATAAAAATTGAATCCGGTCTGATAGCCATAGGATTTCAGCAAGGATACGAGTACCGTGCCGATGATGCCTGCCGTAAAACCGATGTTGTAAAGGCTGTATCCCTTGTGCACGTGCTTCAAATGATTGGCGAGCGGCGGCGCAAGCAGTCCCACGCAGACCCCGACAAGAATGCCGAGCGGCACGCCCGTTTTCCCCGGCAGATGCAGCACAAACGCAAACTCCGTTACAATCGGGGCGAGGCAGGTCGCAAACAGCGCGGTGTAAACGTGCTGTGTAAACGCCTCTTTTTTTAAACGCGCATATAGCCAGCTGCCGATCACAATCGGCCAAACGTTATAGATGTTTTTGCCAAACAGCCCGAAGCTGCCCATGAGAAACACGGCCGCGACACTGATGCCGCGAAACGGTGCGCGCAAAAGCGCGAGCAGAGCGACCGAGAGCAGCATCAGAAGTCCCGCGTTGACAAACGCCGCGCCGATGCCGCCGAGCGCAACATAGTCCGTGATCAGAATACTGGTCGAGCGAATGATGCCGGAAAAACCGGCGAGTATCTCGGAGAGTGTACTTTGCGTGAAGCCAAAGGCGAGAAACAGGAGCGAAATGACCGCAAGCGTACGGTAGCCCGCGGCGCCGCCGTCACGCATGGTTACCTCCCCGTTGTTCGCATCCGGCAATCCGCCGGATCCGAAATCGGAAGCATGGGAAGCATCGCTCGCGGATGCATGGTTCAAGTGTGTCAGCCTGTTCATGGTATCCCCCCTCTTCTCATTTTACGGGATATCAACACGGGTTGAAGATTGTCTGGCGCGGCGGGGTTGGAGGACGATCAAAATCCCGGTTTTACGCGGAAGATTTCGCACCGCCAGAGGTTTGCGCTCACCTGTATAATTTGGATCTTTGTTCGGAATGGTCGGAATGGATCGTCTTATCGTATCATGCCGTGCCGAGCCTGCGCCAGAAAAATCCGCAAAAACGGATCCACTCCATTTCTCATGCTTATCTCATGCACAGGCAAAAAAAGACGGGCACTTTCGCACCCGCCTGCACTCGCAAGGATTCTATTAGTATGCCCGCTTAGTCGCAGCTCTGTGTCAACGCGCGGTCAATGCTCCAGAACACGTTTTCTTCACCCACAAGCGTAAGGATTCCGCTGCGCTCCATCGTGCGGCGTGTCTCCGAGGAAAGACCGCAGCAGCCGACGCGCACACCGCGCTTGCGGAGCGTACCGATCACGCCCTCAAACGCCTGCGCGCAGGAAACGTCCAGATAGGACACGCCGCGCATCGAGAAGAACACCGCGTCGCAGTCCGGCGGGATTTCTGCGAGGATCGCTTCCACCGCCTGCGTGTTGGCAAAGATCATCGCGCCCGCGACGTAGACGACGCGCGCGTTGCCAAACTTCCGGCAGATCGTATCACCGTCCGCCGAGAGTCTGCTTGCGTCAACCTGTTCGATGTTGATCTCAATCTTGGAGAGTCTGCGCACCAATAGCAGCAGGGCAACCAAAACCCCAAGCGCAATCGCCGTGGTTAAATCAAAGATCACGGTTGCGATCATCGTGACAAAATATTTGAGGATCGCTCCCTTGAATTTTCTGCTGAACATATAGCGTATGGCGCTCCATTCGTTCATCCGAAACGCGGTGACCATCAGCACGCCCGCGAGCGCGGAGAGCGGGATCGACGACATCACGGGTGAAAGCAGGAACATGGACACCACGAGAACGAGCGCATGGACAATACTCGTGACCCGTGTCACGGCTCCGCTCTTCACCGCGACGCTGGTGCGCGCAATCGCCGCGGTCGCGGGGATGCCACCGAAGAATGGCAGTACGATATTGCCGATGCCCTGCGCCACAAGCTCCTGATCGCTATTAAACGCCTTGCCCGTCATGCGGGACGCGCTGGAGCCGCAGAGGAGGCTCTCGATCATGCCAAGCATCGCGATGCTGAACGCGGGCGAAGCAAGACGCAGGAGCATGTGGAGGTTGATGGCGGAAAGGTTCAGCCGTTCGGCGGGAAGCAGCGTCTTGGGAATCTCGCCCACGCGCGCCACGTCAAAGCCCAGCAAGGAGGCAGCGGTGGTTGCGAGAATGATTGCAACCAGCGACCCGGGCACAACCGCGTTCCATTTTTTCGGATACGCAATCATGAAGAGGATGACGAACAGTCCGATGCAGACCGCATACAGATTCGGCGAGAATCCGAGTGAAAAATAGCTCCCGATCCGCTCGACCACATCTTCCCCCGCGGAACGCACGCCGAAGAAATTGTCGAGCTGTCCCGCGGCGATCAGAATCGAGATGCCGGAGGTAAACCCCGTGATGACCGGCGCCGGAATATAACTTGTGAGCTTGCCAAGACGCAGGACGCCGGCGAGCAGGAGAAACACACCCGCCATCAGGGTTGCGAGAAACACACCCTGCATCTCATATTTTGAAACGATGGAAATCAGGATCGCAGCCATCGCGCCCGTCGGCCCGGAGATTTGGAAAAATGCGCCGGAGAGCGAGCCGATGATGACGCCCGCGATGATCGCGGTAATGAGCCCCGCCGCGGCATCCGCGCCGCTGCTAACGCCAAAAGCGAGCGCAAGCGGGAGCGCAACCGCAGCGACGGTGACACCCGCCATGACATCCTTGGAAAAAGACTTTGCGTGATAGCCGGAAAACTCCTGCTTGAGCCCGGCGAGAAAACTTCTGATCATGTCTCTTGTTCCTGCTCCTAAAAAAATCGAATACCGCTCGCTAGTATACGCCATGGAACAGGATTTGACAAGGTTTACCGCATTGCCGCGCCTTTCAGACGGCGTTTCATCCGATCAGGGCGATTTGCGAAAAAACTCTTCCTGTGTAATGGAAAGCCGCGCGCAAGCGCCGGCCTCCCCGCAAGGTAAAAACCCCGCGTGCAGAAACAAGCGCATGGAGCGAAGGTTATTGTGGTGTATCGTCGCAACCACACGCCGCACGGGCGTATCGCGCGGATAGAACGCCTCCTGCAAGGCAAGGCGAAGCGCGCGCGCCCCGAAGCCCGCGCCCCAAAGCGCTGGTTCACCGATCGCGGTGACAATCTCCCAATCTCCCGGCGTGTCCATGCGCCGCAGCGAAAGAAACCCGATCGGCCGCCCGCAGCGAAGAGAGATCATCGAAAACTTGCCGCCGCTGGAAAGCCGCTGGCCAAGCATCGGCTCCGGCACATCCCAAAGCAGCGCATCCAGCGCATGCGAAATATGCGCGTGCTCATTCAGATAGCGCGTTACTTCCGGACGTTCCATCCAGCGGGATAGCTGTGTGATATCTTGTTTTGTGACATCTGACCGCAAAAAAATAGAAGCGGCTTTCTTCATATACCTTACCTCATCGGCACTCATACTCAAAAGCCCTTCTTTGCGGTAAACGCAACGACGGTTCTTTTTGGCTTATGCTGTTGTCAAGTTTTGTCCAAGGGTTCGATTGATGATACCACAGTTCCGCGGACCTGGCAAATCACGGCTATTTACAGGGGAAAGCGCTGATTGCGGCGAATTGTATACTTTTCATCGACCAATCACACCAGCAGGAGGCATACAATACGATTAGGCAGATTTCTCGCGCACGCGCAACCGAACGGATCTAACAGGAGGAACCATGAAAGAAAAGAAGAAACTCACTCTCTGGATCGTACTTGGCATTCTCGGCGTATGTTTGCTCGTCCTTATCGGATTATTCATCATGGGACGCGTAATCGGCAATTTTCCGGAATATGTTTCCGCATGGCAGTCGAATTCGTCCACCGTGCGCGACGGATTTCCCAAGCAGATGGAATTGTTTCACGACAAGACGGCCTTGGTCGATGGCGCACAGACCACTTACGCCATGAAGGACGATCAGATTCGGATCGGGGACATCGACTACATGATTTCCTGCAACACCGACGTCATGACCCTGACCCGCGACAGCGAAAGTGAGACCTATACCGCGACCGGTTCCTCCGAGCGATATACCTATGCCCTTGAGAACGGCGGCGCGGTGATCACCCACTATGCCGGAAATCAGGCGACAGTCATCGTGCCAAAAACGCTCGGCGGCGCACCCGTGACGGGTATCGCGTCTACCTTTGGAGACTGGCATTTGGAAAAGATCGTGCTGCCGGATTCAATCACAAGCATCGGTGAAAACGCATTTTATATGAGTTCTTCGCTCAAAGAGGTCACCCTGCCAAGCGCGCTGGAAGAGATCGGCGATCGTGCGTTCTCCAGTTGCACAATGCTTACCCGGATCGATATCCCGGAGGGAACGCGGACGATCGGCGATGAAGCATTTGGATACTGCTACGCGCTTTCGTCCGTCACGCTCCCGGAGAGCCTGGAGACGATCGGCGCGTCCGCATTTTGCTGTTGTTCCGCACTAAAGGAGATCTCGTTTCCGTCGGGATTGACGCAGATCGAAGATTTTGCGTTCTCCGGCTGTGATGAATTGGAAGCGCTCTCGCTGCCGGATTCACTTACACTGCTTGGCCTTTCCGTGTTTTCGGATTGCACCTCGCTCAAGAGCGTTCATCTGCCCGCCCACTTGACAAAGCTTGAGGGTTTCACCTTCTCGAAATGCACATCGCTCACCTCGGTCGAGCTCCCTGCGGAAATCACCAAGCTGGATCTGCGTGATTTCGAAGGCTGCACAGCGCTGTCTGAGGTAACGATTCCGGCGTCACTCGTCGACATCTCGACGGACACGTTCATCGATTGTCCCGCGCTTGCCGGCGTAACCATCGCGCAAGGAAACCCCGCCTATGTCTGCCGCGACAACGCTTTGCTGAGTCTGGACGGAAAGACGCTGCTGTTCTACTTTGACGGCGCGGGAAATACAACATATACGGTACCGGCAGGGGTAGAAACGATCGACAAGGAATCGTTTTTCCAATGCCATAACCTCAAGAAGCTCATCGTGCCGGAGGGCGTTCAAACGCTTGCATACCAAGCAATCCTCGGCTGCGATGCACTCGCCAGCGTTCAACTGCCAGCAAGCATGACGGATTACAACGATTCGATCGCAGAGTGTACGGCGCTCGCGTCCGTAACCCTTGCCGCCGGAAACACGGAGTATCGTGTCATCGACGGGATGCTGCAAAACCCCGACGGGCTGTATCTATACGCTTGCTTCTATGATGTCAAGGACGGTATACTGACGTTGCCGGAAGGGATTGCGCATATCTTTGGCAGCCCCTACTCCAACCTCAAATCGCTTAAAAAGCTGTATCTACCAAAGTCGCTCGTAGACATCGGCGTGGTCTTCCAAAACTCAGCGTTGGGCGACGTAGAGTATTTGCAGGAAAATAACATCACCGTATATGCCTGGAAGGATTCGGACGCGTATCTTGCGGCAAAGAAGAACGATATCCCTGTCGTTGCGCGGACGAATTGATAAAATGGCTCGAATTGAAACGATAAGGAGCTTGATATGGCAACGCTTCAGCAGGTGCAGGCGGGGATCCTTGGCATCGCGGTCGGCGATGCGCTCGGCGTGCCGGTCGAGTTTTCCGCACGAGAGGAGCGTAGACGTGATCCCGTGGCAGGCATGCGCGGCTACGGCACGCACCGCCAGCCCGCGGGAACATGGTCCGACGATACATCCCTCACGCTCTGCACGATGGAAAGCCTTCTTCGAGGGTTTGACCCGACAGACATGATGAAAACCTTCACGCGCTGGTGCAACTCTGCGTATTTGACCGCGGGTGATGTCCGCTTTGACATCGGGCACACGACGCATCGGGCGATCCTTTGTTATCAGCGGCGCAATAACCCGCGCACCTGCGGCCAACGCGGTGAGATGGACGCGGGAAACGGGTCTTTGATGCGCATATTACCCATGGCTTATTATCTCGACGCGCAATACGATGAACCGTTTACGAAGAATTCCGAGGCGATGCGTCAGCTCGGGGACGTTTGCGCGCTCACGCATGCACATATGCGCTGCATCATCGCGTGCGGGATGTATTGCGCAATCGCGCAGAATTTACTCCGCGGCGATTCCATCGCGCGCGCCGTCGACGCGGGGCTGATTCAGGCGGGCGCGCACTACAGCGCGGTGAATCACAACTGGCAAAGCGAGGTGGCGCAACTCTTTCCAGCCAGCGCGACGGCTTTATCCTCCCTCGCGGAGGAGCAGATCATCAGCTCCGGATATGTTGTGGATTCTCTGTTTGCCGCCCTTTGGTGCCTCTGCAAGACGAATTCTTACGCTTCTTGCGTTCTGACTGCGGTCAATCTCGGCGGGGATACGGATACCATCGCCGCTATCGCGGGGGGACTTGCAGGCATTGCATACGGGCTGGACGCGATCCCGAAAGATTGGATCGCTGGATTGGTGCGGAGCGAACTGATCTTCCAGTTGAGTGCGGACTTTTCCCATGCGTGCGAACGCAAAAGCAGATAGGTACGGGACATCCAAAATCGATCGTACGACACAAAAAAAGCGGGGGAATCGCTGTTCCTCCGCTTTTGCATGTCGGGATAAGTCTTACTCTTCGTCCTTGAACTCGGTGATCCGTTTTTGCGTTGTGGTTTCATATTTATTGATGCACAGCGGGCGCAGTTTATAGGTCAAGACCACGCTCGACTTGACATACTCGTTGTAAAACGCTTTCTTGATGCGATCCATTACAAGCCGGCCCGTCTCATACGTCACGGAAGGCAGAAGCACGACATATTGCATCACGCTGTATCGCGAGATCGTGTCCCCGCGGCGTAGATTTGTCTGGGACACATGCAGCAACTGCTTCATGATATTATCCAGCACGAGGTTATCAAACCTTTGCTCATAGGTATTGCTGATGGTCAGCAGAGCGAGGAACATCGTGCCGTTGTAGCGCTCCAGCATTCTGCGCTGCAGCTGGTAGATCTCCTTGAAAATCTCATATTCGCAGACAAAAGCGCCGTGCCCGTCGGTGTCCTCCTCGAGCATGTTCTGCACCTTCTCGATGTCCGCCTCCATCTCCTGATCCGCCTGCACGATGAGCTTATACACCGCGCGAATCTCGCCGGAGGGTTGTATGCCGAGCTGCTTATAGTGCAGATCGGTCGCAAAATAATACTGCGAGAGCGCCTCGCGCTTTTTGCCTGTCTTGACCAGCGCCATCATCAGCTCCAGATGCAGCCGCTCGTCAAACATATCCACGTCCATCGCCTTGCGGCAGACCTGGACGATGACATCATATTCCTCCTCCACCTTCAAAAGGTCGAGCAGGGTAAAGACACTCTCCAGAAACAGATCGTGATAATAGACGCTCTTGGGTACGACCCACATCTCCTCCGCGGAGTTTGTAAGCAGCGGCCCCGTATAGATCTGCAGCATTTGCAGATATCGTTCAATGCACTCGCGATTGCTCATGCCGGGCGTGCGCGCCTCCTGACAGAGCCGCTCAAACTCGAACACATCGATTTCGCAATCCAGATTCGAATTCCATTGATACGCACCGCGCGCGGTGAGGATCGAATCCGAAAGCTCCGGCAGATTGCTCTGATCCACAAGCGAACGATAACGATGCAGCAACGTTCTCAGCGCTGTTGCAGGATTGCGATTGTCCTTGTCCGACCAGAGCATCTCGAGCAATTCCTCATGCGGAACCGCGCGATCCTTTTTGAGAATCAAATATTCGAGAAACTGGCTCGTTTTCCTTGCTTGGCGAAGCTGCGTGAGTGCAACGTTTCCGTTGACCACGATTTCAAAATTGCCAAACATTTTGATCTTGATTCTGGCGTGAGACATGCCGTTTCCTCCTTGTGTTCTGGCGTGATGCGGCGGACTGGAGCGCACCGCTTACTCGATATCGAGAAAATGATGGATCCGCGGCCGTTATGCCGCAAAAAGTTTTAATCAATCAAAGATTCTATTGATCCGCGGCCGTAATGCCGCAAAAAGTTTTAATCAATCAAAGATTCTATTGATCCGCGGCCGTTATGCCGCAAAAGTCTGATCAATCGTCAAGCTTCTTGCGAAGCTGATCGGGATTGGCTGCAAAGAGCAGTGCAGTCTGTTTCGTAATGCGCTTTTGCGCATACAGGCGGTGGATGTCCGTGTCCATGGCGCGCATTCCCTCCGACAGTCCGGAGAAGATCACGTTGTCCATCTGGTGCGCTTTTCCGTCGCGAATCATGTTCTGAATCGCGCTGTTGACCAGCATGATCTCAAACGCGGGCTCTAATCCGCCATCCACCGTAGGGAGCAACTGCTGGCTGACCACGGCGCGAAGCACCATCGAAAGCTGAACTCGAATCTGCTGCTGTTGATTGGCGGGAAACACGTCGATGATGCGGTCGATCGTTTTCGCGGCTCCGACGGTGTGCAGCGTGCTGAGCACGAGCTGCCCGGTTTCCGCCGCGGTCAGCGCGGTTTGAATCGTCTCAAAATCGCGCATTTCGCCCAACAGAATCACATCCGGCGCCTGCCTGAGCGCCGCGCGCAGGGCGGTCTTGTAGCTCTGGGTGTCGTGCTCAATCTCGCGCTGACTCAGCACGCTCGACTTATGCGCGTGGATGAACTCGATGGGATCCTCGATCGTGATGATATGCCCGCGGCGGCTGGTGTTGATGCGATCTATGATGCAAGCGAGCGTGGTTGATTTTCCGCTTGCCGCAGGGCCCGTCACAAGCACAAGACCCTTCTTGATGTCCGCGAGCCGCATGATCTCCGCAGGAATATGCATTTTATCAGGATCCGGCAGCGCGATAGACACCACCCGTAAGACCATCGCAAGCGAGTTGCGCTGCTGATACGCATTGCAGCGAAAGCGCCCAACCCCACTGATCGAGAACGAAAAATCGTCATCGCCCTGCTGGGTCAGGCGATCCATCTCGCGCTGATCCAACTCGTAAACCTGCCGAATCAGGCGGCGTGTATCGTCCGGCTTCAGAAGTACATCCATCAGCGGCTTTACTTCGCCGGCAACCTTGAGCCGCACGACAGAGCCGGGGATGATGAACACATCCGAGCCGCCGCGTTCGATGGCGGCAAGCAGAATATCATGAATCTCCGCCATATCGTTCAGCCTCCCTGCCAGAGCGTACCCGTGCTTTGGTTCGCCCAATCCTGCGCGTTTTCATATCGATAGCTCATAATCTCGCAGCACCCGCCGGAGACATCGACCACGACCCGCAGCACATGCCCGTCGCTGGAGTCGATCGAGAACAGATAGTTTCCGTCTTCCTGTTGGAGGACGCCGTCCGTTTGCGCGATCGATTCGCCCGACAGCAGCGCGTCGTCGAGCTGCGCAAGCATCGCCTGCGCGCGCACGTCCGCTTCATAGAACGCGGTAACGCTAACGTCGGTCTTTTCGGTAAGCGCCGCGTCTGCGCGCGCCTGAAACAGCGCGAGCGACGCAAAAAGCGTTAAGCTCACAACCACGAGAATCAGCAAAATGCTGGAGGCGCCAACGCCCATTCGGGATGGATATTGCTTCATGGCGCAGCCTCCGCATCCGGCACATAGCGCGCGGCATCGAGCGCGAAAACCTCGCCCTTGGGCGATGTCACCGTCAGTTCGATGTCATAGAGCGTGCCCTGCAAGGGGGATGAATCGCTCGTCACGATGCAATCGACAACGAGATCGTCCGCGATTGCAAGCGAGAACACACGCGCGCCGCAGGTATTGCAGAATCCATCGCCGATCGGATCGGCCTTGACTTGCTCGGCGACCTGCTCCAGAGCAAGGATGGCACGCGATTCATATGCGCTCGCGCGGGCCGTTGCATCCGCCGCGGCGATGAGGCGGACAATCACGCTCGTGGAGAGCGCAAAGAATAGAATCACAATCGTCAGCTCGATCAGCACAGGGCTGAATGCGGCTCGTTTTTTTGGCGGCTGAAGCATGTGTGTCATGTGCCGCCCTCCTTTGTCGACTGAAGATAGACCGCAGCCGTGTGCGTTTCTCCGCCCGCGTCGATAATTGCGATCTTGAGCAGATTGCCTTCTTCCTCAAACATCAGGCTGCTCGCTTCCAATATCTTCTCGCCATAGTCCGGCGAGAACGCGAGATCCGCGCGCGCAAAATATTCGCGCACCTCGTCGTTTACTCAATAGATATAGGTGTTATAACGCTCGCCCTCGATCTGCTGTCCGAGCACGAGGACGCTGACGTCCGCCTCGCCCCGGATCTCCAACTGATCCGCCGCGTCCGCGCCGCGTACTTTTCCGATCAGATAACTCAGTCCCGTACGTGAGACAAACGCTTGCTCGGCGGAGGCATCGATCATGCGATAGGACCGCGCCCCGACGAGTACCACAACCAGCGAGAGCAACGCAAACGCCGCAAGCAACGCGAAGATAAATACTCCGCGCACCTCGCCGCGCCGATTCAAATCTCCGCGCGCGCTCACGAGTCGCCTCCAATCCGCGTGATCTGTACGCTCGGCATCACGTTTGAGGCGAAAACGTCATAATACACGACATAGCGGCTTTCGTCCACCGATATGCCGTAGTTGTCATATAAATACGATAGACTCGGCGGATATTTTCCCTCTACCGCATAGCAGGTGACGATTGCCCGCTGGATTGCAGCGCGCACCAGCTCCGTCTCGCGCGCGTCGTTACGCTGCGCCGAGGAGACAAGCGCGCTGAGAAAGAAAACGGCAAGCAGCGCAAACACCGCGACAGCAAACAGCAACCCGCGGTTCCGTCCGCGCGGCCTCTCATAGAGGTGCATGCCGATTCCTCCCTTCCTGGATGCAATCGTATCAATCAACAGGGGATCTGTATGTGACGATGTAATAAAACGTCGTTTTTCTGTCGCCAATGGCGCACATGAGCCGACTTTTTTGATTGAAGCGCCTTCCTTTGGTTAACCGACGGCGGAGAGCACGGAAAGAAGCGGCAGCATGACGGAGAGCAGGATTCCGCCGATCACGATGGAGAGCACCGCAACCAGTGTGGGTTCGATCATCGCAATCACGCTGTGGATCGCATCGTCCGCCTCTTCCATATAAATTCCACTGAGTTTTTCCATGACGGCGTCCAATTTACCCGCGGCAGAGCCAAAGCGAATCATCTTCTCGTGCATCGGTTCAAAGAGCTTGCTTTTCTCAATCGCACCCGCAAAATCGCTGCCCGCGAGCAATTCCCGCTGCGCAAGCTCCGCCTGTCGTCTGTGCCGCTCATCCGTCACAACGGACGGGGCGAGTTGCATGGTGTCCTCCATGGGATAGCCGGCGGTCAGCATCATCGAGAGTGCGGAGGCATATCGCGCGGTCGAGAGCCGCGCGTTGACGCGGCGCACGGAAGGAATCACGCGAGAGAGCAGCGAAAGCACGGACTCCCGTTTATTCGTCCGTAGCAGAATGCCCGTTATGGCAAGCGCCACCGCGAAAACGCCAACGAGGATCAACATCCCTTTTCCTACGCCGACGCCGATTCGCATCGCGGCGGAAGCAGGGCTCGCCGCGGCGAGGCCGAGGCTATCGAACACGCGCTGGAACACAGGCATCACGCTGACGACGAGAATGCCAATGACCACCGCAAGCATCATCACAAGTACGCTTGGGTATAGAATCGCGTTTTTGACCGAGGTTTTGATCTGCGCTTCCCATTGATAATAATTGGAAAGAGACGACATCACCTCATCGAGCTTGCCGGAGCGTTCGCCGATGCGCGTCATGGCGAGCAGATAGCTCGGAAAAATTTCCGCGTCCTCAAGCGCCTGCGCAAGCGTTCCCCTGCGCTCCAGCGCAGCACGCATGCCCTCAAACCGCGCGCCATAGCGGCTGCCCGCATAGCTGTGCGCGAGAGTCTCCATGCCGTCGCCCAAGGGGATGCCCGCCTTGAGCACCATGGCGACCTGCTCGCAAAAGAGCGCGATTTCGTCCGGCGGAAGCGTCTTTTGCGTCGTTTTCTGCTGCATTCCGGTTCCCTTTCTGTGTGTATGATACTGCCTCCTGCCGAGGGCCGCATCGAAAAGATCCGCGTAACATTCACCTAATAGATTCGCTCGGTGATATAGTCCTGCTCCCTGTGCCCTGTTCCATCGAGCGTTGGATCCATCCAGACCCAATTCCCTTCCAGAAACACGCTGTTCCAGGAGTGGTAGAGGTTCTCCGGCTTAACGGTACCGATCAGCATCCGTGTCGGAATCCCTTCCGAACGCAGCATGACCGCAAGCAGCGCGGCATAGTCAAAGCAGATTCCGGTGCCGCTCTCCAGCGCGTCGTCCGCACTGGGCAGATATCCTGTTTGCACCGTCCTCGCCTTTTGCGTGTCATAGGTCATGTGGGAGACTACATATTCGTAAAACACTTCCGCAATCTCTCTTTGGCTGGTCAGACCCGTCGCTAGCTCTCGTGCCTTTTGTACGGTTTTTGTATCCGTATCATACCACACATATTGGTTCGGATACAAAAAAGGTACGGTTTCATCCGCCAATACAACATCGATTTCAACGCCGAAGCGAAGCGCGTAAAGATCGTTTTCCACCTGTTCCATCACGCGGACGGTATAGGCACCATCGCCCATCTGGAGAGGATACACGCTATAGCTTTCGCCGCCGGGCAGATCGTAATAATACGTTTGCGCGCTGGTGGCGATCCGCGCCTTGAGACGCTTCTCGCCCGGTTCGCAGCGAATCATCACATATCCCTGATCGGTATGCGAGGCGTCGATGGTGACCCCTGCCCCCTCATATACAATGGTTCCGGAAGCCTGCGGAAGCAGCAGCGGCTCTTCCCGTTCCGCTACGGATGCGCTTGTTTGCATGGAGGAAGAACCGGTTTCCGCTGCAATCGGCGGCGCGGGCTCGCTCGCCGCACACGCCGTCAGGCAAAAGAAGCCGAAAAAAAGCAGCCACACTACACCTTTTCGCAACCGTTCGGCCAGCGACGCTCGTTTCATGCAATGATTATAACGCTGCAAATCACACAAATGCAACAGATTGTTACTTTGACACGAGTGACACGCCTTACTTATTCCCATTCGATCGCTATACGCTGTTACATCGAGTGTTCCGCTCGCGTCGATTTTTGCGATTGTTACAGAACATGCCGTTGTGTGCAGCAAGCGCAAAACCCGCGAAACTTTCGTGTGACGGCAGCACGCAAGGATTACCGAGCATGAAATCGCCGGCGAAAAACAAACGGCTCTACACTTTACATTGGGGTAAGGCAAAAAAAGAAGAAGCATAATCGCTTCAAATCTTGTAGATTAAGGTTGCAACACCACTACGAGAAATGGAGAAGGTTATGCTTCAAACACATCTTATCGCAGAATTGCTGGATATGGAAGCCTATGATTTTGAAAAAGTAGAGCAGAACGAAAAAGAGATCGTTCTAACGGTGAGAATGAAGCCACGAACGCAGGAATGTCCGGCATGCCGGACACCGTGCAGTCAGGTTCATGACTACCGGTTGCAGCGTGTGAAAGACAGCCCGATTCAAGGCAAGCTCGTGATTTGGCAGTACCGTAAGCGACGATATCGCTGCCCCTGTTGCGGGAAACGGTTCTATGAAGGGAATTATTTATTGCCGAAGCGGCACCGAATCACCAACCGACTGGCAGCGTTGGGAATCGATCAATTGCGAAAGAAGCAATCTCGAAAAGAGATTGCAAACACGCTCGGAGTCTCCGAATCTTCCGTTGGCCGCTGGATGAATTTGCTTGAATTTGGGAGACCCGCTTTGCTGCCAAAAGTGCTTTCGATCGACGAATTTCGCGGCAATACCGAGTATGGAAAATTTCAGTGCATCCTGACCGATCCCGTTCACAAAAAGATTGTTGATGTGCTTCCAACGCGCTATCATGCGCAGATTTATGACTATTTGCGGGCTTTTCCGAACAGAAATCAGGTGCAATACTTCGTGATGGACATGAACAAGGAGTACCTTGTTGTTGCGAAAAGGCTGCTGCCAAACGCGAAAATTGTGATCGACCGATTCCATGTGGTTCGCCACTGCGCCTGGGCGCTAGAGAACGTGAGAAAGAGAGTCCAGACGAAGTTACTGCCCGAACAGCGTAAATACTTTAAGCGCAGCAGAAAACTCCTGTTGGCACATATGCGGGATCTATCTGCCGAGAATAAAGCCGCTGTGGAACGCATGCTGTTGATGTCCCGAGACCTTCGGGAGGCATATCTGCTGAAAGAGAAATTCTACGACTTCATGGATTCGTCCAACTCCTTGCAGGCAAACGAACGTCTCCGCACCTTTCGTGCTCATGCCTTCGTTACCGATCTCCCGGATTTTTCCAAATGCCTTACGATGCTGCGAAACTGGGAACCCTATATCCTCAATGCGTTCGATTGCCCTTACTCCAACGGCTTCACAGAGGGAGTCAATAACAAGATAAAAGTGCTCAAACGTATCGCGTTCGGCTACCGTAGCTTCAGAAATTTCCGCACTCGAATCCTCTGCACCAGCAATGTTTAAGGGAGCTGTTCGCTCTCGCTCTCAGCTCCCTTTGTTTCTCTTAATCTACCGCTCACCCCAACTATTGACGGAGAGCCAGTCAAGACCACCCGTAAAACGGGTGGCTTGCTTTTGGCTATAAGCCCGTGGTGCCTACATGCGCCTCAAGGCGCTGCTCTCACGGTGTTCAAGCTACCATGTATCATCTTACTTTTTGCCCCTAAAGGGGCTCTTTGGTTTTAAACGGATCTGCGTACTCTTTCACACTTAGTTTGTCAATTGCTTGGTCGTGCTGTTCCTGTTCGCGGATATATTTCGCTATTGTAGCATCGTTTAGTCCAACCGTGCTAACATAGTAGCCCTCCGACCAGAAATGCCTGTTTCCAAACTTGTATTTCAGATTCGCATGTGCATCAAACATCATCAGCGCACTTTTCCCCTTTAAGTATCCCATAAAACTGGATATACTGATTTTTGGGGGAATACTGACCAGCATGTGTACATGATCCGACATCAGATGGCCTTCGTGTATTTCGATGCCTTTGTACTCACAGAGCTGCCTGAGTATTTTTCCGAGGCTTTCTCTGTATTGATTGTAGATGATCTTTCGTCTATACTTCGGAGTAAACACGATATGGTATTTGCACATCCATTTCGTGCGCGCTAAACTGTTTGCTTGTTTAGCCATAAGACCGCCTTTCTTACATGGTAGCTTGAACTCTTCCATTGTAAAAGAAAGGCGGTTTTATTGGTATAACCTCTGTCGCGCACCCGCATAGCGGGTGGTTTTGTGTTCCTCCCGCTTCGCGGTCGGAACGGACTGAAGTCACTAAACAAACGCATCCGGCGCCTTTATAGCACCGGATGCGTATTTTGGGTTCTGTGTGTTCTGGAGAGGGTTCTCTCTTAGACCGGATCGCCCCTGCGCTCGTCTTCAGGCTCCTTGTCCTTTTTGACTCCGAAGAGCACAAGCACCAGCTGCACGAGCGTGATGATCACCATCAAGAGCGTCCAGCGGTCGGTGAACACCATGGGATTACGCATATTCTCCGTTAGGATGAATGCGATGATGGCGCCGATGCCAGGGATCAGTGTCAGCACACGGGCGAAACCGTGTTTCTTCGTTTCGCGGATGACTTTGCCGTCTTCCTCTTCCTTCTTCTTGCCGAGATATCCGATCAGCATCAGAATCGATGCCAACGCGGTTGCAATCGCCAAGATCAGGTTCAGCAGCGCCCAGATAGGCCCACCGGCAAGCGGTGTTTCTTCATCCGGAACCACCTCGGGCTCTTTATCGACGCCTTTGAGGCTCATCGTTCCATAGATCACGAGGTCGCCATCCGGCACGCTTGCCGGGATTGCGCTCGTCCATCCGTCGAAAACATAGCCGTTGAGCGCCGGATTTGCCGGAACCGGCATGTTGTCACCGTATCCGAGGCCGGTATACACCGCATATGGCGTGTTTCCGTCCATCGAACCCGTGCCACCGGAGACGATATACGTCACCGTGAAGGAGAGTTTCTCCCAGTGCGCGTAGAAGTTCACCTGCCGCGGCGGCATCGTGAATGTGTTGCCCGCCTGTTCGGATACACCCGCTGTTGCGGATCTCTCGCTCCAACCCAGGAAGCGATAGCCCGGACGCGAGAACATATTGCCGGAGACCGTGACGACCGAGTCCGTAAAGAATCGTCCGTCTTCCACCGTTGCGCCCGCTGCGCCGTTCGGATGATAGTAGACCGGAGAGGTTCTCGGCTCCCAAACCGCCGTAAAGGTCACGTCGTTATCCGGCATTTTGAACGCGCTGCCGGGGTTAAACGTCATTTCCGATCCGTCGATGCCGGTCGTTGTCCAGTGAACGAAGCCGTAACCGGAGAGATACGGGATGTCGGACGGAACCGTCAGAGCCGCGGTGTACCGAAGTCCGGTCTGGTTTGCCGGCATGAGGGTCACTGTGCTCAGCGTTCCTGTTTCATAACGCACATCGTAGAGCGAGACCACCCAGACCGCGTTGAGCGCATAGTTCTGCGCGATGGCCGGAATTTTCGCGCCAAGCGCGATCGTGTCTCCGGTTGCCGCGTCTTCCCAGCCGGTCAGGCGATATCCGGGTCGTTTCACGCCGTCCGCCGTCGCGATGGTCGCATCGATGCCAAGATCAAACCACTGGGTTTGCGGGAATCCCTCGACCGGTTCCGTGGTGCCAAGACTGTAGGACACCTGCGGGTTGATCGTGAAGTCCGCGTTCTGTGTCGTGAACGTGTAGTTGTGTAAGACCGCAGCAGTTGCATTCACATCCGGCACCAACGCATCGACATACGCGCCAACCGCGTTTCCGCTGATGGTACGAATGACGTTCACCGTCACGTTCGCGAGATCTGCCGTCAGGATCGGGTAATACGTCGTTCCTTCGACAGTCCCTGTCAGAACGCGATAGCCGAACGCGGGATCCGTGGCACCATAGTTCTTATCGGTATCCACCGCAGCGATGAGCACTGCACGCGGGGTCACCTCCAATGTGCCGGGGACAACACTGATGCGATAATCCGCGCTCGTCGTGTTGCTCTTGAGCGTGAATGCAAAGCCGTTTTCGGCCGTGCCGACGTTGGTGACGCTGCCCGTCGTTGCGGCGGTCGCGAAGCCCTGCGTTCCGACGAAACCATTATGCGCGGGATCCAGACTCCATCCGGTTGCGGTCAGCGGCGCGCCATTGTAAACGCGCGTTGCGCTCGAAGCGATGACAACAACTTCCCGCGGCGTGATCGTCACATCCGCGTTGCCGAACGCGGGCTTGTAGTTGTCGTTCACCGCCACGAAATAGACGGTGCTGCTCTCGCCCACGTGCGTTGCCTTCGGGCTCGTCGTGAGCGTGTAGTCCGCAGGATCCGTGCTGTTGTGATCGCTGTAGCGGATCACCGTGCCTTCCGGCAGGTTCGCAGCGGCGGTTACGCCGTAAGCTCCGCCGTCATATTGGTGCGTGACATCGCTGGCGCTCACGCTCAGCGCGTCGGACGCGGTGATCGTGAGTTTGCCTTCTGTGACGGAGAGCGTGTAGTTCGCGGCCTTCGTGCCCGCAGCCAGCGTGTAGGCGAACGTGTTGTCCGCCGTGCCGACGTCGAGGATCGAGCCGTTCGCAATCGCGGTGGAGAAGCCCTGTCCTTCGACAAAGCCGTCGTTACCCGTGGAGTCGTAGCTCCAGGCCGGGCTCGTCAGCGCGCTTCCGTTGTACATCTGCGTGGCGGAGGACGTCGTGAGCGCGAGCACCCGCTTGTCGATCTGAATCACTTCTTCGCCGAACACCGGATTGTAGTTCGGGTTCGTGACCATGAAGTAGACCGTCGTGCCGGGCGTATAGTCCGTCAGCTCCGGCTTCGTGCTGCTGTAGTTCGCCGGATTCTCGCTGTCCGTGAGGCTGTAGAGAATTTCGGAGCCTTCGATCGCGGGCGTGACCGTGATCCCGTGCGGCAGGTTGTCATATGTGCCAACGTAGCCGTCGGAGTCCGCCGTCGTGTCCGCGGGCGTGATTGTGATCGTCGTCGTCGCTTCCGCCGGATCATATCCGGGACGGTTGACCACGACCTTGACCGTCAGCGGGCCGTCGTCCACGTCCGTCACCGTCGGCGGCGTGTTGCCGGTCGAAGTCCAGCCACCCGTACCGTTCGGCACGAAGTATTCGATCGTGTCGTCGGGCGTGGTGTTGGTGAGCTCCGTGCCGTGCGAATGGCCGTCGTACGTCCAGCTGCCGCCCTCGAGGTTGACCGTGAAGTCGCCGTTGCCGACGATCAGGTTGCCGGGCAGTACCACGAGCGCGTAGTTTCCGGCCTTGAAGTTGCTGCCGTTGACGAGCGCCAACGAGCCCTCCACGATCGCACCCGTGTACGTGTGCGGCAGCAGCGGATCAGCCGCCAGCGTGGGATCATATCCCAGCGCGCCGCCGAACGCGGGCGTCTCGCCCTCAATGGAACCGCTGACAATCGAATAGCCCAGCGTGGCGTTTGCCGGACGATCCGCAGGATACGCGATCGTCTGGTTGTCCGCCTGCACCGTCAGGGTGCGCGCGGTGACCGTGAGCAGACCCGAAACCGGCGTGAATGCGTAGTCGCTTGCGGCAGTCGCGCCATTGAGCGTGCCCGCAACGACCGTGTTCGCCGTGAATCCGACGTTCGTGACCGAGCCCGCCGCCGTCGGCAGGGTCTCGAATCCTTCGCCGTCGAGGAAGTTGTCGCCCGTGATCGCCACGTTCGCGTCGACGAGCGCTGTTCCATTATATGCGCGCGTCTGGGTGGCCGCAGTCAGCGTGACTTCCCGCGGCGTGATCGTCACATCCGCGTTGCCGAATGCGGGCTTGTAGTTGTCGTTCACCGCCACGAAATAGACGGTGCTGCTCTCGCCCACGTGCGTTGCCTTCGGGCTCGTCGTGAGTTCGTAGTCCGCAGGATCCGTGCTGTTGTGGTCGCTGTAGCGGATCACCGTGCCTTCCGGCAGGTTCGCGGAGGCGGTTACGCCGTAGGCGATACCGTCATATTGGTGCGTGACGTCGCTGGCGCTCACGCTCAGCGCGTCGGACGCGGTGATCGTGAGTTTGCCTTCTGTGACGGAGAGCGTGTAGTTCGCGGCCTTCGTGCCCGCAGCCAGCGTGTAGGCGAACGTGTTGTCCGCCGTGCCGACGTCGAGGATCGAGCCGTTTGCAATCGCGGTGGAGAAGCCCTGTCCTTCAACAAAGCCGTCGTTACCCGTGGAGTCGTAGCTCCAGGCCGGACTCGTCAGCGCGCTTCCGCTGTACATCTGCGTGGCGGAGGACGTCGTGAGCGCGAGCACCCGCTTGTCGATCTGGATCACTTCTTCGCCGAACACCGGATTGTAGTTCGGGTGCGTGACCATGAAGTAGACCGTCGTGCCGGGTGTATAGTCCGTCAGCTCCGGCTTCGTGCTGCTGTAGTTCGCCGGATTCTCGCTGTCCGTGAGGCTGTAGAGAATTTCGGAGCCTTCGATCGCGGGCGTGACCGTGATCCCGTGCGGCTCGTTGTCATATGTGCCAACATAGCCGTCGGAGTCCGCCGTCGTGTCCGCGGGCGTGATTGTGATCGTCGTCGTCGCTTCCGCCGGATCATATCCGGGACGGTTGACCACGACCTTGACCGTCAGCGGGCCGTCGTCCACGTCCGTCACCGTCGGCGGCGTGTTGCCGGTCGAAGTCCAGCCACCCGTACCGTTCGGCACGAAGTATTCGATCGTGTCGTCGGGCGTGGTGTTGGTGAGCTCCGTGCCGTGCGAATGGCCGTCGTAGGTCCAACTGCCGCCCTCGAGGTTGACCGTGAAGTCGCCGTTGCCGACGATCAGGTTGCCGGGCAGTACCACGAGCGCGTAGTTTCCGGCCTTGAAGTTGCTGCCGTTGACGAGCGCCAACGAGCCCTCCACGATCGCACCCGTGTACGTGTGCGGCAGCAGCGGATCAGCCGCCAGCGTGGGATCATATCCCAGCGCGCCGCCGAACGCGGGCGTCTCGCCCTCAATGGAACCGCTGACAATCGAATAGCCCAGCGTGGCGTTTGCCGGACGATCCGCGGGATACGCGATCGTCTGGTTGTCCGCCTGCACCGTCAGGGTGCGCGCGGTGACCGTGAGCAGACCCGAAACCGGCGTGAACGCGTAGTCGCTTGCGGCAGTCGCGCCATTGAGCGTGCCCGCAACGACCGTGTTCGCCGTGAATCCGACGTTCGTGACCGAGCCCGCCGCCGTCGGCAGGGTCTCGAATCCTTCGCCGTCGAGGAAGTTGTCGCCCGTGATCGCCACGTTCGCGTCGACGAGCGCTGTTCCATTATATGCGCGCGTCTGGGTGGCCGCAGTGAGCGTGACTTCCCGCGGCGTGATCGTCACGTCCGCGTTGCCGAATGCGGGCTTGTAGTTGTCGTTCACCGCCACGAAATAGACGGTGCTGCTCTCGCCCACGTGCGTTGCCTTCGGGCTCGTCGTGAGTTCGTAGTCCGCAGGATCCGTGCTGTTGTGGTCGCTGTAGCGGATCACCGTGCCTTCCGGCAGGTTCGCGGAGGCGGTTACGCCGTAGGCGATACCGTCATATTGGTGCGTGACGTCGCTGGCGCTCACGCTCAGCGCGTCGGACGCGGTGATCGTGAGTTTGCCTTCTGTGACGGAGAGCGTGTAGTTCGCGGCCTTCGTGCCCGCAGCCAGCGTGTAGGCAAACGTGTTGTCCGCCGTGCCGACGTCGAGGATCGAGCCGTTTGCAATCGCGGTGGAGAAGCCCTGTCCTTCAACAAAGCCGTCGTTACCCGTGGAGTCGTAGCTCCAGGCCGGACTCGTCAGCGCGCTTCCGCTGTACATCTGCGTGGCGGAGGACGTCGTGAGCGCGAGCACCCGCTTGTCGATCTGGATCACTTCTTCGCCGAACACCGGATTGTAGTTCGGGTGCGTGACCATGAAGTAGACCGTCGTGCCGGGTGTATAGTCCGTCAGCTCCGGCTTCGTGCTGCTGTAGTTCGCCGGATTCTCGCTGTCCGTGAGGCTGTAGAGAATTTCGGAGCCTTCGATCGCGGGCGTGACCGTGATCCCGTGCGGCTCGTTGTCATATGTGCCAACATAGCCGTCGGAGTCCGCCGTCGTGTCCGCCGGCGTGATTGTGATCGTCGTCGTCGCTTCCGCCGGATCATATCCGGGACGGTTGACCACGACCTTGACCGTCAGCGGGCCGTCGTCCACGTCCGTCACCGTCGGCGGCGTGTTGCCGGTCGAAGTCCAGCCACCCGTACCGTTCGGCACGAAGTATTCGATCGTGTCGTCGGGCGTGGTGTTGGTGAGCTCCGTGCCGTGCGAATGGCCGTCGTAGGTCCAACTGCCGCCCTCGAGGTTGACCGTGAAGTCGCCGTTGCCGACGATCAGGTTGCCGGGCAGTACCACGAGCGCGTAGTTTCCGGCCTTGAAGTTGCTGCCGTTGACGAGCGCCAACGAGCCCTCCACGATCGCACCCGTGTACGTGTGCGGCAGCAGCGGATCAGCCGCCAGCGTGGGATCATATCCCAGCGCGCCGCCGAACGCGGGCGTCTCGCCCTCAATGGAACCGCTGACAATCGAATAGCCCAGCGTGGCGTTTGCCGGACGATCCGCAGGATACGCGATCGTCTGGTTGTCCGCCTGCACCGTCAGGGTGCGCGCGGTGACCGTGAGCAGACCCGAAACCGGCGTGAACGCGTAGTCGCTTGCGGCAGTCGCGCCATTGAGCGTGCCCGCAACGACCGTGTTCGCCGTGAATCCGACGTTCGTGACCGAGCCCGCCGCCGTCGGCAGGGTCTCGAATCCTTCGCCGTCGAGGAAGTTGTCGCCCGTGATCGCCACGTTCGCGTCGACGAGCGCTGTTCCATTATATGCGCGCGTCTGGGTGGCCGCAGTCAGCGTGACTTCCCGCGGCGTGATCGTCACATCCGCGTTGCCGAATGCGGGCTTGTAGTTGTCGTTCACCGCCACGAAATAGACGGTGCTGCTCTCGCCCACGTGCGTTGCCTTCGGGCTCGTCGTGAGTTCGTAGTCCGCAGGATCCGTGCTGTTGTGGTCGCTGTAGCGGATCACCGTGCCTTCCGGCAGGTTCGCGGAGGCGGTTACGCCGTAGGCGATACCGTCATATTGGTGCGTGACGTCGCTGGCGCTCACGCTCAGCGCGTCGGACGCGGTGATCGTGAGTTTGCCTTCTGTGACGGAGAGCGTGTAGTTCGCGGCCTTCGTGCCCGCAGCCAGCGTGTAGGCGAACGTGTTGTCCGCCGTGCCGACGTCGAGGATCGAGCCGTTTGCAATCGCGGTGGAGAAGCCCTGTCCTTCAACAAAGCCGTCGTTACCCGTGGAGTCGTAGCTCCAGGCCGGACTCGTCAGCGCGCTTCCGCTGTACATCTGCGTGGCGGAGGACGTCGTGAGCGCGAGCACCCGCTTGTCGATCTGGATCACTTCTTCGCCGAACACCGGATTGTAGTTCGGGTGCGTGACCATGAAGTAGACCGTCGTGCCGGGTGTATAGTCCGTCAGCTCCGGCTTCGTGCTGCTGTAGTTCGCCGGATTCTCGCTGTCCGTGAGGCTGTAGAGAATTTCGGAGCCTTCGATCGCGGGCGTGACCGTGATCCCGTGCGGCTCGTTGTCATATGTGCCAACATAGCCGTCGGAGTCCGCCGTCGTGTCCGCGGGCGTGATTGTGATCGTCGTCGTCGCTTCCGCCGGATCATATCCGGGACGGTTGACCACGACCTTGACCGTCAGCGGGCCGTCGTCCACGTCCGTCACCGTCGGCGGCGTGTTGCCGGTCGAAGTCCAGCCGCCCGTACCGTTCGGCACGAAGTATTCGATCGTGTCGTCGGGCGTGGTGTTGGTGAGTTCCGTGCCGTGCGAATGGCCGTCGTACGTCCAGCTGCCGCCCTCGAGGTTGACCGTGAAGTCGCCGTTGCCGACGATCAGGTTGCCGGGCAGTACCACGAGCGCGTAGTTTCCGGCCTTGAAGTTGCTGCCGTTGATCAGCGCCAGCGAGCCCTCCACGATCGCACCCGTGTACGTGTGCGGCAGCAGCGGATCAGCCGCCAGCGTGGAATCGTATCCCAGCGTGCCGCCGAACGCGGGTGTTTCGCCCTCGATCGAGCCGCTGACAATCGAATAGCTCAGCGTGGCGTTTGCCGGACGATCCGCGGGATACGCGATCGTCTGGTTGTCCGCCTGCACCGTCAGGGTGCGCGCGGTGACCGTGAGCAGACCCGAAACCGGCGTGAACGCGTAGTCGCTTGCGGCAGTCGCGCCGTTGAGCGTGCCCGCCACGACCGTGTTCGCCGTGAATCCAACGTTCGTGACCGAGCCCGCCGCCGTCGGCAGGATCTCGAATCCTTCGCCGTCGAGGAAGGCGTCGCCCGTGATCGCCACGTTCGCGTCGACGAGCGCTGTTCCATTATATGCGCGCGTCTGGGTGGCCGCTGTGAGCGTGACTTCCCGCGGCGTGATCGTCACGTCCGCGTTGCCGAATGCGGGCTTGTAGTTGTCGTTCACCGCCACGAAATAGACGGTGCTGCTCTCGCCCACGTGCGTTGCCTTCGGGCTCGTCGTGAGTTCGTAGTCCGCAGGATCCGTGCTGTTGTGGTCGCTGTAGCGGATCACCGTGCCTTCCGGCAGGTTCGCGGAGGCGGTTACGCCGTAGGCGATACCGTCATATTGGTGCGTGACGTCGCTGGCGCTCACGCTCAGCGCGTCGGACGCGGTGATCGTGAGTTTGCCTTCTGTGACGGAGAGCGTGTAGTTCGCGGCCTTCGTGCCCGCAGCCAGCGTGTAGGCAAACGTGTTGTCCGCCGTGCCGACGTCGAGGATCGAGCCGTTTGCAATCGCGGTGGAGAAGCCCTGTCCTTCAACAAAGCCGTCGTTACCCGTGGAGTCGTAGCTCCAGGCCGGACTCGTCAGCGCGCTTCCGCTGTACATCTGCGTGGCGGAGGACGTCGTGAGCGCGAGCACCCGCTTGTCGATCTGGATCACTTCTTCGCCGAACACCGGATTGTAGTTCGGGTGCGTGACCATGAAGTAGACCGTCGTGCCGGGTGTATAGTCCGTCAGCTCCGGCTTCGTGCTGCTGTAGTTCGCCGGATTCTCGCTGTCCGTGAGGCTGTAGAGAATTTCGGAGCCTTCGATCGCGGGCGTGACCGTGATCCCGTGCGGCTCGTTGTCATATGTGCCAACATAGCCGTCGGAGTCCGCCGTCGTGTCCGCCGGCGTGATTGTGATCGTCGTCGTCGCTTCCGCCGGATCATATCCGGGACGGTTGACCACGACCTTGACCGTCAGCGGGCCGTCGTCCACGTCCGTCACCGTCGGCGGCGTGTTGCCGGTCGAAGTCCAGCCGCCCGTACCGTTCGGCACGAAGTATTCGATCGTGTCGTCGGGCGTGGTGTTGGTGAGTTCCGTGCCGTGCGAATGGCCGTCGTACGTCCAGCTGCCGCCCTCGAGGTTGACCGTGAAGTCGCCGTTGCCGACGATCAGGTTGCCGGGCAGTACCACGAGCGCGTAGTTTCCGGCCTTGAAGTTGCTGCCGTTGATCAGCGCCAGCGAGCCCTCCACGATCGCACCCGTGTACGTGTGCGGCAGCAGCGGATCAGCCGCCAGCGTGGAATCGTATCCCAGCGTGCCGCCGAACGCGGGTGTTTCGCCCTCGATCGAGCCGCTGACAATCGAATAGCTCAGCGTGGCGTTTGCCGGACGATCCGCGGGATACGCGATCGTCTGGTTGTCCGCCTGCACCGTCAGGGTGCGCGCGGTGACCGTGAGCAGACCCGAAACCGGCGTGAACGCGTAGTCGCTTGCGGCAGTCGCGCCGTTGAGCGTGCCCGCCACGACCGTGTTCGCCGTGAATCCAACGTTCGTGACCGAGCCCGCCGCCGTCGGCAGGATCTCGAATCCTTCGCCGTCGAGGAAGGCGTCGCCCGTGATCGCCACGTTCGCGTCGACGAGCGCTGTTCCATTATATGCGCGCGTCTGGGTGGCCGCTGTGAGCGTGACTTCCCGCGGCGTGATCGTCACGTCCGCGTTGCCGAATGCGGGCTTGTAGTTGTCGTTCACCGCCACGAAATAGACGGTGCTGCTCTCGCCCACGTGCGTTGCCTTCGGGCTCGTCGTGAGTTCGTAGTCCGCAGGATCCGTGCTGTTGTGGTCGCTGTAGCGGATCACCGTGCCTTCCGGCAGGTTCGCGGAGGCGGTTACGCCGTAGGCGATACCGTCATATTGGTGCGTGACGTCGCTGGCGCTCACGCTCAGCGCGTCGGACGCGGTGATCGTGAGTTTGCCTTCTGTGACGGAGAGCGTGTAGTTCGCGGCCTTCGTGCCCGCAGCCAGCGTGTAGGCAAACGTGTTGTCCGCCGTGCCGACGTCGAGGATCGAGCCGTTTGCAATCGCGGTGGAGAAGCCCTGTCCTTCAACAAAGCCGTCGTTACCCGTGGAGTCGTAGCTCCAGGCCGGACTCGTCAGCGCGCTTCCGCTGTACATCTGCGTGGCGGAGGACGTCGTGAGCGCGAGCACCCGCTTGTCGATCTGGATCACTTCTTCGCCGAACACCGGATTGTAGTTCGGGTGCGTGACCATGAAGTAGACCGTCGTGCCGGGTGTATAGTCCGTCAGCTCCGGCTTCGTGCTGCTGTAGTTCGCCGGATTCTCGCTGTCCGTGAGGCTGTAGAGAATTTCGGAGCCTTCGATCGCGGGCGTGACCGTGATCCCGTGCGGCTCGTTGTCATATGTGCCAACATAGCCGTCGGAGTCCGCCGTCGTGTCCGCCGGCGTGATTGTGAGAAGACCGTCCGCAGTCGCAACATTATATTGATACGTTACGTCCGTGGTGCCGCTCATGATCTGTACCGTGCCGAGCGTTACACTCGTTGTATAGGTGTCAACGTTTGTTCCGCTGCCGGAAACCGTGTAACCCGTTACCGTAACGTCCGGCACGTTGACAGTGCCGGTCGTGACCGCATGCATCGTTCCATCATATGGATAGGTCTTGCTGTCCGCCGTGATGACGAGCGTCTTATTCTGGCTGTACTCTGCGTAAATCGTTGTGTTCGCAATCAGGTCGTTTGCCGTCGCGGGATCAAAAGTGCCCAGCCAATAATACTTCGTGCCTCCGATTGTGATGTTCTGCGGCACACTCACTGAATAGCTCGCATCGCCCGTACCGTATGCGACCCATTCAACGCCGATCCATTGATCGTTCTCTCGCGCGCGGTAGGTTACCTGCGGGTTGATCGTCAAAGATCCGCTGGCCCAGGACACCGTATATTGTTGGGTCACATTCACGCCGCCGCTCTTGAGCACGAGTCCCGCCTGATTGGCAAAAATCGTTGTGTAGACGCCCGGATTCGTACCGGAAACGCCCGCGGTCGTGTTTTCGATGGTAAGGCCCGGGATGCTCGCCGTAATGCCGGTAACACTCAAAACGCTCCCATTATAGTTCTGCGTGGAGCTATTGGCCGTCAGGGTTACCGCTGTTTTTGCGGCCCAAATCGCATACAGTGTCAAATTCGCGCTCGGCATGAGAACACTGTGCCCCGGCGCATAGTTCGCATCCGCGGTAGTCGCGGTCTTGACCGTGCTCCAGCCAAGGAAGTAATACCCTGCGCGCGTAAATGTATTCGCATCCACCGTAAAACCGGCGCCGACTGTTTTGGTCGAGCTATAGCTTTCGCTGCCACCCGCGAGTCCGCCGTTGCCGTCATACGTCAGGGTGAAGACCGTTTTCTGCGTGTGAATCACGATGACATGATCCGCTGTGATGTCAGCGAGCGCATAGCTATTGCCTGTATATGCGGATGCGGGTACGATTCCACCATTGTCCGTTACACTGGTGATCTCATAGCCGGGGGTCAGTGTCCAGCTAATCGCAGCATCTGCGCCATAGATATATTGGCCTCCGCCGTTTTCCGCGCTGACGCCTTCGGCGGGATCTGCCGTGACGCTTACGTCAAACGTCTCATCTTCCCAGATGGCATACAACGTACCGGGTGCGCCCGAAACGCTCATCCCCAGCAGAACTCTGTCGCCTTCGCTGTACCAGCTGGCGCTGCCATCCGATGATGTGTTCCAGCCAATAAACCGTTTTCCCGTGTTGATGAAGGAATTCCCTTGCACGGTATGATAGGTATTGTTCAGCGCGCCGCCCGTGAAGCTGGTCGCTCCGCCGCTTGTCGCGCCGCCGTTGCCATCGTAAGTGATCGTCACCTGATAGGCGGAATACACCCAGACCGCGGTCAGGGTTGTATTCTGCGTCATCGTGATGGCGCTGTTGGGATAGTAAATCTTGCTGTCCGCGCTGGAACGCCAACCGATGAACACCTTGTCCGCGGGCGGCGTGACGGAAGCCGCGTCAAACGCCTTGACCTGCGCCTGGCTTCCAGAGGCATATTTCAAGCTGTCCAGCGGAACGGTCCCGCTCGCGTCGCCGAGGTTATAGGTCACCGAGAAATTGAGCGCGCTGATCCAAACAGGGTACAAGACCACGTTTTCAAAGATCTGCATGCTGGAATTAAACAGGATCAGCGAGCCGTTTTTCACGATCAGCCAGCCGCCGAACGTATCCGTCGGGTTGGGCTTGTTATTGTTGGCCGCCGTCTGCGCGCTGGCCAGCGCGCTTGCGCTGATGGTTCCGCCGTATGCGATTTGGCCAAGGTTCACAGTCGTGCCGCCGGGTGTGCCGAACGAGACCGAATGAGCGATGCCCGAAAACACCGGCTCTTTCCAGACGCCGTATATAATCAGGTCATGCGCGGGCATCGTGCCGCTCCAGCTCACTTCGCTTCCTGCAAAGCCCTCCTGCGTGGTGTACCATCCCGCCCAGACATAGTCCGAGGGGATGCCAACCGGCTTGGACGGCGTACTGGGCGCGTTTCCAAGTGGAGCTTCATACAATAGACTCGTTGTGCTGAGCTGTACGTTAAAGTTCCGCACCGTCAAAAGATAGCTGTTACGCGTATGCCGGATGTTCAGCGTCGTCAGGTCACTGGTATCGACGTCCGTTGAACCGGGCGTAACCCCCTGCCAGTTCGTGTTCGCGTTGGTGCTGTAATACGCCGCGGTGAACCCCTCGAAGCGGTTGTTGACGTTAAACGAGGAGGAATTGAAAGCGTAAGCCGTCACGCTCGCAGAGCCCGGCCAAGTGAGGCTGAGGTTTTGCAAGTAATGGTTGATGTACAGTTCGCTGGCTCCACGATTGGTAAACTGCCCATAGAGATTCAATGTACCGTTACTGAAGAGCTGCGATCCGCCGTCTTCAAAAATCTCCAAATACGTCAGGCGTGTACCACCCGATGTGGAATTCACGCTCCAGCCTGTAAATTCATAGCCGTTGTTGTAGTAGGCGTTGATGTCGGCAATCGTCGGCCATAGATTGACTTTGGAGCCGTAACGGCCGGATTTTGTTTGCCAGACATTAAAGTTATTGTACGCGCTGTATCCGCCCGTATTGGATTTGGCGCGGAGTTGCCAGTTCACCGTCCAGATCTGGCGGTCGTAATAGATGTTTAAGATCGAGCTACCGTCTCCATTGACCGTGACGGAGACCGATTTGCTTGCGTTATACGTAAAGCCCTTATAGCTCTTTGTGGTGTCTCCGTTTGCGGAAGACGGGGAGACGCTCGTGCCCGCCAGCGCGGTGCGCGTGGTCACGGTATCGCTCGCGAATACCGCATATGAGCTCCCCTCAACAGCCTGCTGCCAGAAGAGAACCGTATAACCGACGGTCTGCGGCGTCCAGCCCGCGGTCAGTGTTACCGCGCCGGTAGGAGTGTTGCCGAACGCAAAGCCGGACCAGCCCGTGAAGGTATAGCCTGGTTTGACGACCGTGCTGGAGCCGTTGTTATTCGCCGCGATATGCGCATTGACAGCGGCGAGTGTCAGCGGCGTGTTCGGCAGAATATACATCGGCGTGATATACGTGCCGCCGACGGAATTGAAAGAGATCCAAATAACGGTTTTGATGATCGGATAAAGACTGATATTCGCGCCGTTTACCGTAACGCTTGCGCCGACATCGGTCGTTCCGCCAGGCGTTAAGGACCAGCCAACGACCACTTCGTCGGTCGCGACTTGCAGTTCGCTGCTGCTTGGCATGGCAACGACGTTGGTGGCGTCCGGTAAAACCGTCTTAAAGACCGAACCGAACTTGTTGTAGAAAAAGACGTAATAGGCGGGCTCAAATTTCGCGGTCAACGTGGTCGCTCCGTCTTCCGTTACACTCTGCGTGCCAAATGCGTCAAACAAGTTGCTGCCGGCATACCAGCCGACGAATTTCTGTCCCACCGGTGCAGCGGGCGCCTGCGGCGCATCCAGCGTTTCACCGTTGGCGACAATCTTGGTATCGACCGTCGTTCCGTCCACCACGAACGTATATGTCCACAGTGGTGTGCTCTCCGGCAGTATTCCGCCTTCCGCCGAGAATGCGGAGAGCATGGGCTCCTCGGCCAAAATGGCTGGTGCCTCCTCCATCTTCGGCGCTTCCTCCGTCTTCGGCGCTTCCTCCGTCTTCGGCGTTTCCTCCGACGGCCCGAACGCGGCATAAAGCGTCAGGTCGGAAGTCACGGGCGTATGGAAATCATACGCGCTGTGATTCTTCTCGTGCCAATACAAGAACACCTGGCCGACATATGCTTCACCGTCCGGCAGCGCGGGAGTACCGGGGGATTTTACGGTATCGCCCTGTGTTATGGTCTGCTGCATGCCCCACATGGTTGCGCCGTCGATCACGAAGTTGACGATGTATGTAAGCGGCACTTCCGGAGTCACATCCGCGAGCGGCGTCCCCAAAGGAACAGGCGTTGCTTCGCTTGTTGCGATCGAGGTTGGCGTGGGCGTTGCCGTGCTTTCCGGCGTCGGCGTGCTCACCGGTGCGGGTGTCGCCTCGCTCGATGTGGTTGCGGGCGCGCTTGGTGCCGCGGGTGCGCTTGGCTCCGCGGGTGCACTTGGTGCCGCGGGTGCGCTTGTCTGAGCAGGTGCGTTTGTTGTTGTGGGTGCCACCGCATCTTCCGCCAGCGTGCTGGTCGGAAGCAGGGCGAGCACCATCAAAACGCAAAGCGTCAGGCTGATGAATCGTTTGATCTGCGACCATTTCATAATTTGTTGCCTCCTAAGGTCTATCGCGCAAGGGTTTCTGCCCATGTTTGTATATATATATTTTGCACTCTACCATATTGTATGAAATACGCATTACATCATTGTTGCTTTGTGCACTTTTTATTCATGTATTTTGGGGGCAACTTTCGGCAAATACGCCCGCTTTCGGTTCGCATGGATTTGTTTGTTACATAGCCGTTGCTTGTAAACACAACGCTCGTCGGAAGAATATTGTTACATGGACACAAAACGCAATTCCGTATGGGACGGTTCCGCGGCTGGATACCATGGTATGTAACGAGATTTCGCAGATTGCACACAGAAAATCCATTTCGGAGCAAATAAAAAAGAGCCGCACCACCTTGATGGCTGCGGCTCCAGGAATCGTTGATTGTTACAAAAGCGTTACGCCGGCGTGCTCGCAAAGCGCCATGGTTTCAGCATCCCAAAGCGAGCTTTGCACCTCGCCGATATGGGCTTTGTTCAGCAGCAGCATGCATAGCCGGGACTGTCCGATACCACCACCGATCGTCTGTGGAAGCTTGTTCTCCAACAACATCTTGTGAAACGGGAACGCGCGGCGATTCTCGCATCCTGCGAGGGAAAGCTGCCTGTCCAGTGTTACAGCATCCACGCGAACGCCCATGCTGGAGATTTCAAACGCACAATCTAGCATCGGATTATAGAAGAGAATGTCGCCGTTGATCTGCCAGTCGTCATAGTCCGGCGCGCGTCCGTCATGCGGTTTCCCGTCGGATAACTTTCCGCCAATGCCAATCACAAACGTAGTCGGATGTTTCTTTACATAGCGATATTCCCGCTCTTTCGGGTCACAATCGGGGTATAAATCGAGCAGCTCCTGCGCGGTGATGAAGGAAACGTCCCGGCTGACGAACGGGGTGAGCACCTCATATTTCGCGCAGATGATCTGCTGCGTATAATAGATCGCGTCGACGATGTTCATCACGGCTTGTTTCAGCGTGTCTTCCGAGCGCTCCTCAAGCGTAATGACCTTTTCCCAATCCCATTGATCCACGTAAACCGAATGCAGATTATCCAGCGCTTCGTCGCGGCGGATGGCATTCATGTCTGTCACGAGGCCTTTGCCGGAACGGAAGCCATAGCGGCCGAGCGCGTATCTCTTCCATTTTGCGAGAGACTGCACCACCTCGCCATGACCGCCGGTCGCGGGAATGTCGAAGGAAACCGGGCGCTCAACGCCGTTGAGATTGTCGTTCAGACCTTCCGCCGGATTCACAAACAACGGCGCGGAGACGCGCTTGAGGCGCAAAACCGCGGAGAGAGATTCCAAAAACGTGCTCTTGATGATTTCGATCGCGTTCTGTGTGTCGTAGAGCCCCAGTTTGGAGCGGTAGCCCTGCGGAATGAACGACTTGGACATGTTTTCTCCTCCTTTGAACCCTGCAAAGGTTCCAAAATGAGTTTAGCCTTGCTGAAAATTGATTGTCAAGAAATTTGTCTTGAACCAATGAAAAATCGGGCGCAAAGCGGGCTCAGGGTGACTGTCGCTTGCTCTCTTTCGCGCCTAGCAGCATTGACACTCTTTGTCTACACGGATAATATGGTAGCCAGAATATGCTTTTTCGCGCTTTGGCGCGCATCAAGAAACAGGAGCATCGCATGCCTAAGAAAGATGACCACCCGAGGCGCACCGCGTCAGCCGCGCTGTTTTTTGCACTTTCCGCACGGGGACTGCTCAACTGGCTGCCGGACAAGGACTATCTGTCCATGCTGTGGCTGTCCTACTTCCATAAGAAGCTCAACTGGAAAAACCCGCGCTCATTCAACGAAAAGATACAGTGGTTGAAAGTGTTTGATCACAATCCGCTCTATCCCACGTTGGCCGATAAGTATGCGGTTCGTGACTATATACGTAATGTAATCGGCGAGCAATATCTGATTCCGCTTGTCGGCGGGCCTTGGTGTTCGTTTGACGAGATCGATTTTTCAACGCTTCCGAACCAATTCGTACTCAAATGCACGCATGACAGCGGCGGCGTGGTCGTCTGCACGGATAAAGCGACGCTCGATCTAGCAGGCGCGCGCGCAAAGATCAAGAAGAGTCTTGCGCGAAACTACTACTGGGGCGGGCGCGAATGGCCGTATCGCGACATATGCCCGCGCATCATCGCGGAAGCATACATGGAAAATGAATCCCGCGGCGAGCTGCTCGACTACAAGTTCATGATGTTCGGCGGCGAGCACCGCTGCGCATTCGTTTGCTCCAACCGCTTCCTGGGCGGGAAGCTGAACGTGACGTTTTTTGATCCGGACTGGAACCGGATGCCGTTTGAGCGATATTATCACGCCGACCCGCAGGATCTGCCGCGCCCCGCTTGCTATGACGAGATGATCAAAATCGCGCGTCGCCTCAGCGAAGGACTGCCGTTTGCGCGTGTCGATCTATATGAAATCGACGGTCGCGTGTATTGCGGCGAGATTACGCTCTATCCCGGCAGCGGGATGGAGACCTTTCAGCCGGAGGATTGGGATGACAAGCTCGGCGAATGGATTGACTTAAAGCGTTATTTCCCGCAGATGTTTTAGGGTTCATCGGGTAAGCGTGCTGTTTTCTTCCGAAAGAACTGCTACAGGATTCCTGCGTTTCATTACACTTTCCGCCGTTTTCTTCCGAAAGAACTGCTACAGGATTCCTGCGTTTCATAGCCCATTCTGCCGATTTCTTCTGAAAGAGCTGATTCAGGAGTTCAAAGTTATATTGCCCATGCTGCCGATTTCTTCCGAAGGAGTTCGATACATCCATGGAACAGGTCTATTTCGGGCGTTTACAAAACGCCGTCTACCCCACCGGCGAGACATACTGGTCGCCTTCGGAGCACTACCCCGAGTATCCCTATCCCGAATGCTCCGCGGAGGAAAATGGCGTATATCGCCTGATCCGCGAAGGATTCCGCGCGCTGGGATACGACGCGGCGCACGATGGGACGGCCGAGTGGAACCCGCTGGGCGCGCTCATCCGCCCGGGCATGACCGTGCTGCTCAAGCCCAACTGGGTGCTGCACAAAAACGATGATCCTTCACACGACATGGACTGCGTCGTGACGCACCCGAGCGTCATCCGCGCCGTGCTGGACTATGTGTTGCTCGCGCTGAAAGGCACAGGCCGCGTGATCGTCGGCGATGCGCCGATTCAGATTTGCCATTTTGAATCGCTGCATCAAACTATGGGATACGACCGACTTTGGGCATATTATCGCGAGAAAGGCATCCCGCTGGAAATCATGGATTTTCGCGGGCTGGTGGCGCACGAGACAAACGCGCGCATGAACGTGCTGCGCAATTCGTCCTCCGGCATCGTGGTCGATCTTGGTCGTGAATCGCTCTTCTCGGAGTGGTCGGGCGACAAGATCGAGCGCATGCGCGTAACCAACTATGCCACAAGCCTCATGAAAGAGCACCACTCCCTGGAAAAGCACGAATACATGATTCACCCGTGCGTGCTGGAGGCAGACGTGATTTTAAACCTCGCCAAGCCGAAAGCGCACCGTAAAGCAGGGCTGACTGCCTGTGCGAAGAATTTCGTCGGCGCATGCATGCGAAAGGAAGACCTGCCCCACCACACGGTCGGTTCCAAGGCGGAAAACGGGGACGAGTACCGCGACAAAAGCGCGCTGCACAGGCTGCAATCCCGCCTGCTGGACAAAAAGAACGACAGCGATTATGCCGGAGAGCGGCGCTTTTTCCTGTACAAATGGCTCTACAAGACCGTGCGCGTTGTGCAAAAACTCTCCGGCGAAGAGAGCCGGTCGTATTTTGAGGGCAGCTGGTATGGGAACGACACCATCTGGCGCACCATCGTAGACCTCAACCGGATTTTGCGCTTTGCGGACAAGGACGGCACGCTGCAAAGTGAGCCGCAGAGAAGTGTATTCAACGTGGCCGATCTGATCGTTGCGGGAGAAGGCGAAGGGCCGCTGAAGCCCTCTCCAAAGCCGATCGGCGTGATCGTTATGTCCGATCGCATCTGGGCCGCGGATCGCTTCATCTGCCGTCTTGCGGGGTTTTCCGAGCAGGCGGTTCGATATCTTGATCATCTGCCGGATCGTGAGAACGAAGATGATTCGTTCCTGGTTGCGCAGAAGGATGGCGGCAAAACACCGTTTGCGGCATTTGCATTTGATCCTGCGTGCTATCTTCGCCCGACCTCCGGCTGGCGCGGGCATATCGAATCCAACGACCGAGAGCCGCAATAGATACGTGGCTTTTCTCTGCCCGCGGGCAGAGTAGCGCAAATTATGTTCGCATTTACAAGTGATCGTTGCGTAAGCAGATATGATATACTGAGTTGGTCATTACATTGATTGTTGATTCGGAGGAATATCATGAAAACCGCCAATTTAACACCCCACATCAGCTGCAGCCCAGAGGATTTCGCCAAGACCGTGCTCATGCCCGGCGACCCGCTGCGCGCAAAGCACATCGCGGAAACATATCTGACGGACTACGAGCTCGTCAACAACGTCCGCGGCATACAAGGCTATACGGGATATTTCGAGGGCAAGCGCATCTCCGTCATGGCCAGCGGCATGGGAATGCCGAGCATTGGCATCTATTCGTTTGAACTCTATAACGTCTTTGGCGTGGAGACCATCATCCGCATCGGCTCCGCGGGCGGCATGCATCCAGACCTGAAGCTCTTCGACATCGTGCTGGGTCAAGGCGCATGCACCAACTCCGCCTATTTTTCGCAGTATGGCATCAGTGGCAACTTCGCGCCGATTGCGGACTATGCAACGCTTCGCCGCGCGGTTGACGAGTGCGAAAAGCGCGGTCTCCGCTACAAGGTCGGCAACATACTCTCCAGCGATACGTTCTATTCCGAAAAAGGCATCGAAGGTACGATGGAGTGGGCAAAGCTCGGCGTGCTCGCGGTAGAGATGGAAGCCGCAGCCCTCTATATGAACGCCGCGCGTGCGGGCAAGAAAGCCCTCGCCCTCTGCACGATTTCCGACCTGTTGATCGGCGGGGCGGTAACCACGTCGGAAGAGCGCCAGACCGCCTTCCACGACATGATGCAGGTCGCCCTCACGATCGCGGAATAATCAGCGCACTTTCGCGTTTCTTCATCCAATCACAAAGACAGCACACAAACCCCGCCGGACAACCTCCGGCGGGGTTCTTCGTTCCAGCAAGCTTTCTAAAAACGCCGTGGTTCCAGCAACGGTTTATAACACTCTTGCTCTTGTCGTTGTAATCTATGCGATCGAGCAGATTGAACGAGAAGTAAAGGCCCTAACGTGCGGAAGAACAACTCGGCGATTGCGTCCGCGCGTCGCGCAAAAACGCCGCCCAGTGGACGACGTTTTCTGTTTCTCGCATTGCGGCTATAGGGTGCGCATCAGGCGCACATAGAACTGCACCGTCTTGACGATCTTCTCAAGCGGGATATGCTCGTCGTGCCCGTGGATCCCCGCGCGCTCCTCTTTCGTGAGTTCCATCGTGGAGAAGCGGTAGACGTTCTCCGAGATCGCGCTGTAATGACGCGAATCGGACGCCGCAAACATCAGATACGGCGAAACCTCCGCCGCGGGCCACGTCTCGGCAATCGCGTGCGTGAGCTTCTCCCAACCATATCCCTCTGTGCGCGAGATCCGGCAGGGATCGGTGCCGTGGAGGATGCTCGCGCTGATACCTTCGTCCGCAACCAGCGTTTTCAGATGTGCAAGCGTGCTCTCCATCGTGCTCCCGCTGATGATGCGAAGGTTGGCAACCATCCGTGCGCGCGGCGGCAACACGTTACTGGCATTGCTGCCCTCCGCCATGGTAAAGGCACACGTGGTGCGCATCATGGCGTTGAGCTCGCCGCCCGATTTTTTACACATCGCATCCAGCACGGGCAGGAAGCACCAGAGATTTGCGAAGATCAGTTTATAGACAAACGAGGAACGTCTGCCCAGCGTATCGAACATCTCCGCGACGGGCTTGGTCAGCGTCACGGGAAACGGCTTTGCCTCGATGCGCGTCACGGCAGCGGCAAGGCGGCCGATACCCGTATGCGGCGGCGGCGAGGAGGCGTGCCCGCCCGCACCTTCAATCACGAACTGCGCGTCCATGAGTCCTTTTTCCGCGATGCCGATCAGCGCGCAAGGCTGCTTGACGCCGGGGAAGATTCCCTCGACCACCGCTCCGCCCTCATCCAACACCAGTGCGGGTACGATCCCGCGCGCGCGGAACGTCTCCACGATGACAGGCTGCGATTTCCCAGCGACCTCTTCATCTCCCGCAAAGGCGAAATACATGTCGTTTTCCGGCACAAATCCGTCCTTGAGCAGCTGCTCCGCGGCTTCCATGACGCCAAGCAGCGTTCCTTTCGTGTCCAGAGTCCCGCGTCCCCAGAGTATGCCGTCTTCGATCCGCCCTTCAAACGCAGGCTTGGTCCACTGCTCCTCGTTGACGGGCACCACATCATAGTGCGACATGAAGACGGCGGGGTGTTCCACGCTCTTTCCCTTGAGAGAGAGCAAAATGCCGCTGGGGCCGATCTCTTCATAGCGACAGCGCGCAAACACCGTTGGATAATGCTGCCGCAGCAGCGCGCGGAATTTCGCAAACTCCGCCTTGTCGATTCGCTCGTCTTCATAATAGGATATCGTCTTGCAGCGGATCATCTCCGCAAAACGGGAGATCACCGCCTGCTCGTCCACCTCGATTGCGGTGGATGCGGCGGGAGCCGTTGCTTTGGGTGTGAAGCGCAGCGCGCGGATCAAGATAACCACAAAAAATGCGACAACCAGCGCCGCGAGCGCCAACCAGAAATACGTCATGGATCTTTTTCTCCTTCTCCACTTCCCTTTGGAAGCGGGAAACTAGGTGTTCGTTTCGTCTTTGCTCTGCCGCTTGTTTACAGCAGGTTTTTCTTGTAGAGGATCCGCGCGACCCCAATCGCGATCAGCGCGCCGACGGGAACCATGAGGCCGACCGCACTGGAAAGCGAAGGCACAAACAGGAACAGCGCGACCATGACCGCGAGCGGCGCAATCGCGATCTTCCAATCCTTGGAGACAAACACCACGCCGAGCGCGCCGAAGAGCGCGGGCAGGATGTTTTCAAACGCAGGCTGCAGCACGGGGCTTTCCAGAACCGGCGCAATCTGGGAGAGCAGCAGCACGCCCGCCGCTATGATGAGGGTCGTGACGATCGAGCTCGTCGCAATCGCGAGTGTGGAGATGACCTCGCCCTCTTCCGTGCCCGCCTGTACGCCCGCCCGATCCATCGAGTTTAGCGCGCAGGGCACCTTGAGGTTTGCGAGGTTTCCCGTCACAAAACCCAGATAAGAACCGCCGGTGCCGAGCATGGGCACATAGGTAAACACTTCGATCACGCCGACCGTCCAAAAGATCGGCACAATGCTCAAAAGACCTTTCAACAACCCGCCAATGGGCGGCCAGGCGTTGTAATAGATGCAGATTGCCGCGGGCACTGCCAGAAGCATGGCAAGCGCGCTGAGGATCCAGACGCGTCCCATTTTGTGTACGCTGTCACGATAACTCATTTCTTGTTTCATATTCGTTTCCTTTCCTCAGCCAACCAAGCTCTGCACCAGCGTGGTGATCGGAATCGAAAGCGCCATGCCGCCCAAAAGACTGATCGGCAGGGCATAGTCCTCGATCCATTTCGCGCGGAAGAGCTTGCGCACAAGGCCGCAGAGCATCATCAAGATCGCGCTGGCGAACATGACGAACACGGGAATCCAACCCGTAAGACCCGTCTGCACCTTCGCAAAGACAAGACCCAAGAAGGCGGAGATCATCCCAAGAAACAGGCCGGAGAGAAAGATTTGTCCCCATTTGGAGTCCTTGCTTTTGATATTGCTGATGCCTTTTTCGATTTTTTTGCCGAAAATCGGCACCAATGCTAGACCGGGAATGATGCCGAGCGCCATCACCCACGCGATGGTCGAAAAAATCTTCGGGTCAGTGATGCGCGCGGAAAGCGAGGACCCAACCGCGGCAGCCGCGGCAGCCGCCGCCGTAGCCTCATACGTCAGCGAACCGATGACCGAAAGCCTCAGCCACGGCAGCGGAAAGCCGAGCGCGTTGCTCAGCGCGATCACGCCAAGCAGAATCGCGAAAGCCGGCGCGATGGTGAAGAGCGCGGAGGAGCCGACCGTCTTTTTGAGCGCCTGCTTGTCCATGCCGAGCGCGAGCCCCCTACGCCACGCCTTGATGAAAAAAACGACCGACTGCAGGAGCACAAACGCGATCACAATCGCGACGATGGCATACAAAAATCCGCTGTTCGAGTTAAATTCCATCCCGATTCTCCCTTCGATTGATCAATCACATAAAGCATATAAAGATTGTATATTTTTTAATTATAGCATGCACTTGGGATGATTCAATTGATTTGAGAAATATATGTCTGCAAAATTCAACACATTGTTGTGCAATCGCCAGTTCACTAAAACAAAACGGGTAAACGCGTTTTGCGTCTACCCGTTAGGAATCGAAGTGCTGTTAGTTGACGTGATCCGCGTCGTCGTCCATGTCGCCATAGCCCATGAACTCGCGCGCCGCAATGCGCTTTTCGTCGCGTTCTTTTTCAACCATGTCCGAGAGCATCTCCTTGACTTCCTTCGCCCGCTTGATGCGCTTGATCTCGACCTCCGGCGCGCTTTTATCCGCCGTGTTGAGGCGGATGCTGCCAAGCCCCCAGATGCGCTGGCTCAGCGGACGATTGAGCGTGATATCCAAAATGCGGTAGAGACGAATCTCGTCCTCTTTGCGGCTGATGAACCCCGTATCGATGACGAGCTTCTCCTGCGTAAGGGAATATCGCGTAAACGTCCACGGCAAGCCGAAGATGATGCGTTTGCGATCCTTCCAAACGACGTCTGCCATGCGTAAATTCCTCCATATCATGAATTGATGGAATTATATCACACCGTTTGCTTCCTGAATAGCGCGGAATGTGAACCGCAGGAAAACACGCGTTTCACGCTCCGTCTGTTCGCGCAAATGCCCCAAGAGAACGCAAAACCGCCCGTGGAAGAATGCTTCCGTTGGGCGGCTCACCATACGCTCCGCTAGGGTCACGCAAGCGCGTGAAATTCTCCAGCCGTATTATTTTAATCATTTCGCCTATACAAATCAAGCGTGATTTTGCGCGTGTTGATTGCTTTTGCCGCTGTTACGCTTTAGCGGAACATCGCATTCTTTTTCATGATTACCGTCTTGAACGACCAGCCGTGGTCCTGCGCCGCGCGCTTGACCGTCTTGCTGATCGCGCCCAGATCAAAGTTGTATTCAAACGCCTTACCGGTCAGGTCATATTGCACGCATTTCACCTTGCGCATCAGCGTATTCCCGCTCTGGAACGAGGTTTCGCCGCTCATGCCAAAGGACACGCCCGCGCTGGTTTCGGTCGTTTTTTCATACATCCTGACCTGTTTCTCCGCTTCGTCCAGCAAAATCATCGCCTCATAACGAAGCGTTCGTTTGCCGGTGGAAAAACTCGCGTCCAACAGGGTTGCGTCGAGCGCCAGGTCGGTCTTGTCCGAAGGCGTCGCCGCGAGCCCCAGCGCGGAAAGCTGGGTTTGTATTTCCGACAGCAGGTCTTGTTTCATACAAAAATCCCCCTCTCTTGAGTCTGTCTTTCTCCCTCGATCATACGACTTTCGCGCGTAAATTTCAAATAGTATTCGCCGCAAACCATTCGCCGCAGAACAGGGCAAAAAGAGCGTAAAAAAGAGCGTAAAAAAGAGCGTAAAAAAGAGCGCGCCGTGTTTCCACCGCGCGCCCTCTCGTCAGAACCGGATTAGATGAAAAGGTTGACGTTGCTCTCTTCCGCGTCGCCCAAGTATGCGCCGACGCCGCCGAGCTCCACGCCCTCGATCAGCTCTTTCTCCTGGATGCCCATGATGTCCATGCTCATCGTGCAGGCGACGATCTTCACCCCTGCCTTCATCGCCTTTTGGATCAGGGTTTCGAGCGAATCGACATTCTTTTTGCGCATGACCATCTTCATCATGGCCGTGCCCATGCCGCCCATATTCATCTTGCTCAGCTTGAGCTTCCCGGCGCCGCGCGGCATCATGCCGCCAAACATCGCCTCGATGAAGCTCTTCTGCACCTTGATGCGGCTGGCTTTACGAAGGACGTTGAGACCCCAGAAGGTGAAGAACATGGTCACGGGTCTCCCCATCGCGGCCGCGCCGTTTGCGATGATAAAGCTCGCGAGGACTTTGTCCAGATCGCCGGAGAAGACGATGATCGTCTTGCCATCGCCCGCCATGCTTTGCGGAATCTGCTGGGACACGACCGCTCCCGTACCTTTTTTCACCAGCGCCACATAGTCGTTGCCGCGTTTTTCGTTGGCAAGCAGCGTGTTGCCCGTGCGCCGCGCCCAGGCGACGATATCCCGCGCGAAACCGGGGTCGCTCGCGGAGACTTCCATCACTTGCCCGTCCTTCATCTGCTTCATGGTCTCAAAGACCTTCATGATGGGGCCGGGGCACTGCATGCCGCTGCAATCGATGCGCATTGCGGCGACGGGGATATTGGCGGTCTCCGCATGACCACTGTCGTGAACCGGTTCGTTCTTCGTATAGGGCATGGGGTTGACCTCCTTATAATGCGTCGATTGATAGAACCGCGCGCCACCGGGATAGACCGAGACGTCGCCAAAGCCGTGCTGATTCAGGATGCGCGCGGCGTTATAGGCGCGCACGCCGATGGCGCAGAAGACGACGATGTGTTTGTTCTTGTCAAGCTCGCCGAGTCTGCCTCTGAGCTGACCAAGCGGGATCTGTATCGCGCCGGGGATGCTAAACGCCAACAGCTCCGCATCCTCGCGCACATCCAGCAGCAAGACGTTCTTGTCCGTCTCCGCGATGTTCCACGGCGCGATCTTGACCATGCCGTTTCTGACGTTTTCCGCCACGAAGCCGAGCATATTCACCGGATCCTTTGCCGAGGAGTACGGCGGCGCATAGGCAAACTCCAACTCCTTGAGATCCGCAACGCTCGCGCCAAGCCGCGTCGCCACGCCGATGGCGTCGATGCGCTTATCCACACCGTCTTTGCCCACAATCTGCGCGCCGAAGATCTTCTTGCCATCCTTGGCGAAGAGCAGCTTGAGCGTCATCGGCACCGCGCCGGGATAATAGCTCGCGTGGCTGTTCTGCGTGATGGTCACGCTTTCAAAGTCCTTGCCGCGGACAAGTCCGCGCTTGACGAGCGACTTTTCGTTTTCGCCGGTGCTTGCGACCGTGAGGTCGAACACCTTCGCGATCGAGGAGCCCTGCGTGCCGTGATAGGCCGCATCCAAACCCGCGATGTTGTCCGCAGCGATGCGCCCCTGCTTATTCGCGGGGCCTGCCAGCGGGATCATCGTCGCTTCCTTGCTGATAAAATCGGTCACCTCGATCACGTCGCCCACGGCGTAGATCGAAGGATCGGACGTGAGCATATGATCGTTCACCACGACGCCGCCGCGCGCATTGACGGCAAGGCCCGCTTCTTTCGCGAGCTGGCCGTTGGGGCGCACGCCGATGGAGAGGATCACGAGTTCGGCCGTGACGATTTTGCCGCTCTTGAGCTTGATCTCCACCCCGTCTGTTGCGTCCTGAAACGACTCCACCGCGTCGCCAAGGTGCAGATCTACGCCGTTTTGCACGAGGGATTCATGCAATAACTGCGCCATCTCAAAATCGATTGGGGACATGACCTGATCCAGCGCCTCGATGAGGCTGACGGTGAGTCCCGCGTGCTTGAGGTTTTCCGCCATCTCGAGGCCGATGAAGCCGCCGCCGATGACCGCCGCGCTCTTCACGCCCTGCTCGCGCACGAGCGCACGGATGCGGTCGGTGTCCGGCACCGTCCAGAGCGTCTGCACGCGGGAGGATTCGATGCCGGGGATCGGGGGACGGAGCGGCGAGGAACCGGTGGAGATCACCAGCACGTCGTAGGGTTCCGTATAGGTTTCTCCGGAGTCGACGCGCTTGACCTGCACGGTCTTCTGCGCGCGGTCGATGGAGAGGACTTCGTTCTGCACGCGAACGTCCACTTCAAACTTTTTCTTCATCGCTTCCGGCGTTTGCAGAAGCAGCGCCTGCCGCGCCTTGATCACGTCACCTACGTGATAGGGCAGCCCGCAGTTTGCGTAGGAGATATATTCCCCACGTTCCAAGAGTACGATCTGCGCGGTTTCGTCGAGCCTGCGCAGCCTTGCCGCGCAGCTGGCTCCACCCGCTACGCCGCCGATGATAACAACCTTTTTCATGCGCCCTGATCCTCCTTTTTCTTTCCCGGGGTAACGATATAACCGATCAAAATACCCAACACTCCGCCGTATCCAGTTGAAATATATGGATTGGATGTGATGGGGCATGCGCCGCTTGCGCAGCCGACCAAACGATAATACAAAAAGCCGGCGATCAATCCCGCCACGGCGAGAATCATCATCGGCAAATATCGTTTCCAGCTTTTCGGTTTTGGGGTTTTGATTGTTGTGTCCTGTTCCATCCAAGAAATGTCCTTTCCTGTTTGGTTCTAGGATACGATATTTCGTGATCGATAGTCGGTGACTTTGTTACGGGTGGGGGGGGAAACTGTAGATATATTATAGCGCAGTTTTAAAATATATATAGCCCTTGAAATAGCAGAATTATAGTAAATCGAATTGTCATAATTATCATCATAATTTTGTTTGATTTTATGACAATCATCAGGTATACTAATCATATCAATCAAAGATAAGGAGGAATATTTATGGTTGATTTGAAGAGATTAGGAGTTAATCTCAAGACATTACGTGAGAGCATGGGGCTAAATCAGAAGCAAATCGCTTCGTATCTTGATGTAGATCAAAGTTTGATCTCTAAGTTTGAAAGCGGTGAACGTGCTATCAATACTGAGATGCTCGAAAGATTATCTGCATTGTTTTGCAGTCCAATCGAGCAAATGTTTGTCGATGTACAGCCCAATGTATCAATCGCCTTTCGCGCCGATAATATGAACCAAGAAGATTTGGCCATAATCGCAATACTAAACAGAGTAGCACTCAATCAGCAAAGAATGGATAAGCTAATTAAGGAGAATCTCGATGCTTGATAAGGTTACAATTAGTAATCTGTCCACAATGCTTCGTAAAAAATACGGCGAAGACGAAATGTCGCCCATCGATATATTTGCGATGGCGAATAGTATCGATAATCTCACGCTCTTGTTCTACCCTTTGGGTGACAGGATTAGCGGAGCTTGCATAAAATCAGATTATTCGGGTTTAATTGCAATCAACTCAACCATGTCTTTGGGTCGTCAGCGTTTCACACTTGCGCATGAGTTTTTTCATTATTTTTTTGATAGTACCCTTCAGCAGAAGACAATCTGTCAAAAATCATTTACTTCAGATAATGAAAAAGAGAAAGAAGCAAACATTTTTGCTTCTTATTTCCTTATTCCATCTGCGTCCTTATTCAGCAAAGTATATGAGATTACAAAGAATAACTCTGTTCCCTTGACTTTGCAACATATAATTAGCTTAGAGCAACATTTCGGCGTAAGTCGCCGTGCGATGCTAACAAGATTAGTAAGTGATGGTTATCTGCGAGAGCCTTTTTCAGACGAATTGATCACAAACGTAATCATTAACTCCGCTAAACTTGGTTTCAAAACAGAGTTATATAAAGCCAGCTCCGAAGGTAATGCAAGGACTACGCTTGGGCATTACATTAAATCCGTTGAACGTTTATTCAGTGAAGATTTAATTTCGTACGGCAAATATGAAGAATTCTTAATGGAAGCATTTCGTGATGATTTACTAATTGAGAATTACGAGAGTGAGGATGACAACGTTGACTAATCCTTTGTACTTCGACGCCGACTGTTTATCGTCGTTTCTATGGGCAAACCAGGAGCATCTGTTAGTCGCATTATATCCCCAAAAAATCCTTTTGCCTTCAGAGGTGTACAGAGAGTTAACGCCATCATCAATGCCACATTTTAAAGTTAAAATTGATACCTTGATTTATTCAGGAGATATTACAAGAATTGATATTCTCGCTGGTTCAAATGAGTTCGATACCTACATAAAATTAACAACATCTCCTGATAAAGGATTCAAAGTCATCGACCGGGGTGAAGCTGCTGTTATCGCATTAGCACTCGAAAACAACGGTGTCGTAATTAGTAATAATCTGCGTGATGTTTCCCAATACATTGCCTCCTACGGATTAAAGCATCTTACGACTGGGGATATTCTTGTTTCAGCTTGCCAGTGCCATTTAATTAGCGAGGCTGATGGTAATATAATCTGGGCAAAAATGCTTTCAAAAGGGCGAAAAATAGGAGCAGCATCTTTCTCAGACTTCACAAAATCCAAGGGTATTGTATTAATTTAGTAAATATACATAATATCAATCCGCTTGCCAACAGCCTCCTCAGCTAACCACTTTATTTTAAATGGAGTAATTTTGAAAGCATCTGCGTGCCCTACCGTAACCCCATCACACACCCCCCCTCCCAATATGCTATACTAAAATCACTTTTATGGGAGGTAAAAACCTATGCTCCACAATCCCCCCACCCCCATCACCGACTACATCCGTGAGTTCCCACCGGAAGTGCAGGAAAAACTCAACCAGATGCGCGAGACGATCCTTGAGATCCTCCCTGAATCCACGGAGAAGATCGCCTACGGGATCCCTACGTTCTTCCTCAAGGGCAACGTTGTCCACTTCGCGGGCTACAAGAGCCACATCGGCTTCTACCCCGGCGCGGACGGAATCGAAGCATTCGCCGCCGAGCTTGGCGCATACAAACTCAGCAAAGGCACGGTGCAGTTCCCGCTGGATCAACCCCTGCCGCTGGATTTGGTGCGGCGCATCACCACCTATCGCAAAGAGCAGAATTTAGCGAAGAAGAAGTAACCCGAAAAAACTTCTCTACTCTTAATCGAGCAAAAATTTGCGAAGAAGAATTCAGTTTGAATCGAAAACTAGAATGCGAAAAATCCCCGCCGGAGTAATTCGGACGGGGATTGTTTGTTCTGCGCGTAGTTGCACTATTGCTTGATCACGATGGCGCGGACGATGAGGAACACGACAATCAGCCAAACGAGCACGATCGGCACCGCGTAATACCACCGTTTCGGCTTGCCGCCCTGCCACAACCCCTCCGCCTCCGCGCGGCACTCCTCCATCACCCCCGCCGGAATCAACCGGCAGGTCAGCGCGACCAGCGCGGGCAGGATGATCAGATCGTCGAGATATCCCAGCACTGGGATGAAATCGGGGATCAGGTCGATCGGCGAGAGCGCATAGCCTACCGTCAATCCGGCAAGCAGCTTCGCGTACCACGGCGTTTCCCGGCGGCGAAGCGCGAGGAACACGGCGGGGATATCCGTCTTGAGCTGTTTTGCGCGTTCTTTTAGTGTCATCTCGCAATCAACCTGCTCTCTTGCTGATGATCACAAGTATCATCTCGCAATCAATCTGCTTATTCCTGATGATCAACGGTTCGATCCGCATCGCACCCACGCAAAAAGGCTCTTGCGAGCCTTAGTCCATCGACAAAGTCCTTCGTCCTTTGCCGATGGATTTTTATTGTGTGAAAAAACACCGCTTTCGCGGCATTTTCTACAAATTCGGCGAATAAATCGCCGGATTTGATTGAAAATGGGGGATTTGCGAATCCCCCATGCCCCCCGATAAGGTTTGTCGATACGCTGAGGCTCCTGCGAGCCTTTTTTACACGAGATCGATTGTTATACCTGGGTTTCGATTTGTTCCGCCGTCTCCTGCGCGGTTTGCTCCATATCGGTGGATTCTTCCATCGATTCCAGTGCCGCCTGCGCCACGTGGTTCTTCCTCCAAACCACGATGGCGATGAGAACGAACGCAATTGTGAGCGCGCCCACCGCGCCTTCGATGAGCCAGACGTTTATGCCGGAACGCGAGAGGATCACCGCCACCGCGTCCACCAAAAGATGCAGGAAGATCGCGAGTGGATAGAGCCAGAACTTCTTGCCGTCTTTCGCCGCGAACCAGACCAGCACGGAGAGCGTAATATGGATCGTGACCGCTGAAACGCGCTCAATCGCGCCGACGAAGATCATCCAAAACGGCGTGTTGATCAGCTGCTGCGCGGCGTCCAGCCCGCCGAAAGCGGAACTCTGCCCCGCGTTGAACTGCAAGGAGAAGATGACATTGATGATCATCCCCACGCTCAGCAGAATGACCGCTTCCACGCCGCCGTGTCCCGCGCCATACATCAGCGCATTCTGGTCGTTCCAACGCTTTCTGCGCAGCACGGTCTTGAAGGCAATAAAGCGCCCCGTCTCTTCAAACAGACCGGCCATGAATCCGCCGAAAACGCCGAGGAGTATCACGTTGTTCACGATCGTCGTCCAGAGCGCTGTCTTCATAATGAAGAAGTATGCGACCTGCTCCAACACAAACGCAAAGAGCACAAACGTGACGGCTCCCGTCCAGAACGGCAGGTGATTTGCGCCTTTCTTTCGGAAGATACAGTACAGCACCACCGGAATCGCGATCCCGATCAACGCGGAGAACGCCATCGCGAGGATGCTCAGGTTTGAAATCGTGTTGTCCATTGTTGTGGTCCCCCCCTGTGAAGTTCAATTAGTCTTGTGCGAGTTTGCCATATGTCTCGACACACCAGCCGTGGCTATGGCATTCGGTACAGGTCAAAAGCCGCGTCTTTGGCGTATGCCGCGCCCAGAACATCTCGCGAAACGCCGGACGGAATCGCGCGCCGCAGTCCGGGCAGATATACAGCGTGTTCTTATAATACATCCGTGTGATCCAAATGCCAATAGCGATGACAAGCGGCCAAATAGCGGCAAACGGCCACCAAACACCCTTGATGATCCAGTAGATGATCGTTGCCCATTGAAGCCCTGACATCACCATTCCCATGGCGAGTATGGTCCAGTGCAGCTTGTTGAGTTTCTTCTTTTCTTCCATCATGCGATCCATGTCCGCAATGGATTCAATCGAGATCATCCGCCCTGTTCGGATGGTTTCACGGACGGTCTCCACCGCGCGGTGCTGCCGCTCCAGCGCGCCCCGTTCATCCGCGATGCGCCGCTCCTGCTCTTCCAATAAAAGAAGCAGCACGCGCTCCGGCTTCTCGCTCGCGAGTACCCCCTGTATTGCGTCCAGCGAGAGCCCGAGCGTCTTGAGCGCGCAGATCATGCGCATCTTGCGCAGATCCGCTTCCGAATAGAGTCGCCGCCCGCCTTCGCTAAGGTCGGCCGGATGCAAGAGCCCCCGCGCATCGTAGAACTGCACCGTGCGCACGGTGATGCCGCAAAGCCGCGCGAGCTCTCCCGTTGTAAAATCGGACATGGTTTTTCACCTCCAAGGCGAAGTGTAGCAAATGACGTTACGTCACGAGCAAGCGAAACGATAAAATATATAATTATGTGCCCAACTATCCCCCATAGATCTCCGTCCGTCCGCTGATCGTCTCCGCAATCGAGTCCGAAACGACGCGCTTGGCGCAGACGACATCCTTGCGCGCGATGCACTCCAACAGCTCGTCGTTGCGTTGTTTGAGAATGCTCACGCCGTTTCGCGTGACATATCTGCGCCAGAGCTCCTTGATCGGTGTTTTGAACGAACAGAAAAACAACGGCAACAGCGTGTTGTTGGAAAACCCGCTGAGCATGTGGTCAAATTCGTAGATGAGCTGCGCCGCTTCCTCCGGCCCGCGTGCGGCTGCAAACGCCTCGCTCTGCGCGGAAAGCGCGTCGATTTGCGCCTGCGTTATGCGCGGAATTGCGCTCTCCAGCGCAAACGCCATCATCACCCCGCGGATTTCGAGGATCGAGCGGATCTCCTCGCGCGGGAGCTGACCTCCGTTATAGCTCATGATCGAAACCAGGATATCCAACGTGCCGTTGCGGTGAAAATCCGCAACCACGGTGCCCTGCCGCGGAGAGATCTCCAAAAATCCCCGCCGCGCCATCTCCGCAAGGCCGTCGTTGACGACCGATCGCGAGATCTGCATGGTCTGCGCAAGCTCCCGCTCCGGCGGGAGTTTTTGTCCGATGGCGAGTTCGCCGGAGAGGATCAGCCCCTCCAGCTCCTGCACAAACAGCTCCTTGAGCGTCGGCGCCGTCAGTTTTTGAAACATATCGTGTGCCTCTTTTCTTTGGAAAGGTGTAAAATATCCTTATCGTCGCGTTCTCGATTCTCCGTGCGGAATCCATTCGCGACGCTGGTATTTGGTTGAACCACGATTCTGATGCGATTATATCACGCCAGAAGAATATATTCCACACAAAAACGCCCATATTCTGCGGAAATCTTGACCTAGTCGTCATTCGGTGTTATTGTATCGATATGTGGTTCAACCAGTTTGCCACGAAAACGATGCGAGTCAAATCGAAAACGGGAACAACACAACACGAAATTTCATTTCGGAGGAAAATAATATGTATAAGGTGTATGAAATCAAACAGCGCGTGTTTGAGAGCAATGAAAAGCTCGCAGATGCACTCCGCGCCGACTTGAAGCGGGAGAAAACCTTCCTGCTCAACCTGATGTCGAGCCCGGGCGCCGGCAAGACAACGACCCTCAAGCGCACGATTGAAGCGCTCAAGGACGAGATGTCCATCGGCGTGATGGAGGCGGACATCGACTCGGACGTGGACGCCGCCGCGATCGAAGCAACTGGCGTGCGTGCCATCCAGCTACACACCGGCGGCATGTGCCACCTCGACGCGGACATGACGCGCCAGGGCATCGATGAGTTCAATGCCATGGATCTCGATCTCGTGATCCTCGAAAACGTCGGCAACCTCGTTTGCCCCGCGGAGTTTGACACGGGAGCGGTCAAGAACGCGATGATCCTATCCGTGCCGGAGGGCGACGACAAGCCGCTGAAATACCCGCTGATGTTCTCGATTTGCGACGTGCTCTTGATTAACAAAATCGACGTGCTGCCGTATTTCGACTTTGATCTTTCCGCTGTGGTGGAGCGCGCGAAAAAGATCAATCCGAACATCACGGTACTGCCCATCTGCGCGCGCACGGGCGAGGGCATCGAGCCCTGGGCGAACTGGCTCCGCTCGCAAGTGAAAGCCTGGCAGCAGGACTAAGTTTTATCGTTTTCTGCACGCAGTGAATAAGGAGAGAGAGTTTATTATGGATCGCATCACAAAGATGACCTTCCCCGAAGGATACGTTTGCCAACACCGCGAGAACATCATCGCGCTCGCCAACATGATTGGTCGCAAGAAATCCGGCCTCAAGGCAGGCGACAAGGGCGGCTACAACTGGGACGACCCGGAATACGTCATCCTCGAGGCGGGCGTCACCGACGACATGTGTGAGGTCGGCCTCGCGCTTGGTTCATATGTGAAGAAGAGCGCGGCGGAAGTTTCCGCCATCGTCGGCAAGCCCGAAGGCTGGTGCCACGAGCAGTTGATGAAGTTCGCGGTCTACGGCGGCTGCTTCGTCAACCACATCAACGGTGTGGATCAGTTCTGGACGGAGACGTGGATTCCCGGCACGATGGAGATGATCATCAACAACCTTGATGTGGTCAAGCAGTACCCCATCGTGGGTTACGCAATGGAAGCCTATGGGCGCGTGCGCGGGCCGATGAGCTCCGGCTCCTTCCCCGTCGGCGTGGGTCTCATGCGCGTGATTCCGATTCAGAGCGCGATCGACGGCGAAAGCCGCAAGGCGAGCTATGAGGAAATCTCCTCCTATCTGGAGGAAAACGACATCTTCACCGTGTCCCCGTGCAGCTGCCGCACCGACCGCGAGGTCATGGGCGAGGGTTGCGGACACTTGAAGGAGGACATGTGCATCCAGATGGGTCACGCCGCGGAATACTATATCCGCACCGGCAGAGGACGGCAGATTTCTCGCGAGGAGGCCTATGAAATCCTCAAACGCGCGGAAGAAAACGGACTCATGCACGAAATTCCGAATACCGACGGCAGCGGCAAAACGCACGCGATCTGCAATTGCTGCGGTTGCGGTTGCCTCTCGCTTCGCACCGCCGCGATGTTTAAAAATGTCGACATGGTGCGCAGTAACTACGTCTCCGAGGTGGACGCGAGCAAATGCGTCGCCTGCGGACAATGCGTGGAAAACTGCCCCATCAACGCGCTGAAACTCGGTCAAAAGCTCTGTTCCAAAACGCCGGTGGTCACGGACATCACAACCACGATCACCCCGCGCGACGAGGAATGGGCCGAAGACAAATGGAACGCGGAGTACCGGCTCAATCGCGAGGACGTGGTCGATAGCGGTACCTCGCCTTGCAAGACCAACTGCCCCGCGCACATCTCCGTGCAAGGGTATCTCAAGCTTGCCGCACAGGGAAAATACCGCGAGGCGCTGGAGTTGATCAAGGTCGAGAACCCGTTCCCCGCCGTCTGCGGACGGATCTGCAATCGCCGCTGTGAGGACGCCTGCATGCGCGGCGAAATCGACCTGCCGATCGCCATCGACGAGGTCAAGAAGTTCGTCGCGGCGCAGGAGCTGACCGCGGACGGTCGCTTTATCCCGAACAAGCGGCATGATTATTCCGACAAGAAGATCGCGATCGTTGGCAGCGGGCCCGCGGGCTTGAGCTGCGCGTATTATCTCGCGCAGGATGGCTATACGGTCACGGTGTTTGAAAAAGAGCAGAAACTCGGCGGCATGCTCACGCTTGGCGTGCCCGCGTTCCGTCTCGAGAAGGATGTGATCGACGCGGAGATCGATATCCTCCGCGCGCTCGGCGTCACGTTCCGCACCGGCGTCGAGGTCGGTAAAGATATATCGCTCGACGAGCTGCGCGCGCAGGGCTATCATGCGTTCTATGTCGCCATCGGCGCGCAGGGCGGGCGCAAACTCGGCGTAGAGGGCGAGGACGCGGAAAACGTGCTCTCCGGCATTGAATTCCTCCGCCGCGTAAACGCGGGCGAGGCGCTGACGCTCTCCGGCAAGACCGTCGTCATCGGCGGCGGCAATGTCGCGGTGGACGTTGCGCGCACCGCAGTTCGCGCGGGAGCCACCGAAACCACGATGGTCTGCCTCGAATCCCGAAAGGAGATGCCCGCCTCGGAAGAAGAGATTGAAGAGGCGATCGAGGAGCAGATCACGATCCACAACAGCTGGGGGCCCGTGCGTCTCACGAGCGAAAACGGCAAGGTCACGGGTGTGGTGTTCCAGCGCTGCATGAGCGTGTTTGATGAAACGGGCCGTTTCTCGCCGAAGTTTGACGCGGGCGAAACCATCACACTACCCGCCGATCATGTGCTGGTCACCATAGGCCAGAGCATCCTCTGGGGCGACCTGCTCTCGGGATGCGAAACCGTCACCAACCGCAACGGAACGATTCAGGCGGACGGCTTCACCTACCAGACCGCGCAGACGGACGTCTTCTCCGGCGGCGACTGCTACACCGGGCCGAAGTTCGCGATCGACGCCATCGCGGCGGGCAAGCAGGCGGCCATCTCGATCCATCGTTTTGTACATCCGGGTCAGTCGCTGACCATCGGACGCGACCGCAGGGAGTATAAGGAGCTCGACAAAAAGAACGCCATCGTCGAAAGCTATGACAACACCCCGCGGCAGAAGCCGGAAACGCTGGACAGCAAAGCCGCCACAACAACCTTCCGTGACCTGCGGGGCACATTCACAGAGGCGCAGGTCAAGGCGGAGACCGCGCGCTGCCTCGGCTGCGGCGTGACGCTGGTCGATCAGTACATGTGCGTGGGTTGCGGACAATGCACCACAAAGTGCAAGTTTGACGCGATCCATCTCGTCCGCCGCTATGATGGCGCGGGCGTGGAATTCACGGAAATGAAGCCCGTGGTCATCAAGCAGGTCCTCAAGCGCAAGGGTAAGATCGTGATCAAGAAGGTCAAGCGCGCCCTCGGCGTGGTGAAATAACGCATGCACGAACTGGGGATCGTATTCGAAATTCAAAAGCGCGTGACCGCCGTTGCACAAGAAAACGGCTTGGCTTTGCGCGATATCGCGCAGGTGGTGGTGGAGGTCGGCGAGGCTTCCACCATCGTCCCGCGTTACCTCAAAGAATGCTGGCCTGCGGCAACGGATGGAACCGAGATGGAACACGCGGAGCTGGTGGTCGAGCTGCTCGTCGCCACCGTCCGTTGCAAAAAGTGCGGCACGGTCTACGAATACCTCAAACACAACAAAAAATGCCCCGCGTGCGGCGCATGGGAATGCGTCATGGTCACGGGGCAGGAGTTTAATATCAAAGAGATTGCGGTGTTTGAGGAAGAGGAGTAGCACGTTTTCGCGGCGGGCGATCTACGCCTCCGCCAGGCAGGCCTCGCTGAACAGTTCTTTTAAAATCGTCACTTTGAATACCGCCGGAGAGCTGAGGGGTTGAATCGCGTAGATTCGACCCTCTATTTCTATATTGAAATAGCTGCGGATCTCGTTGGAGAAGTTCGGAACCATGCGGTTGTCGATCCGGCAAGCGATCTCGCGCCCGTCACAGGTGCCCTTGTATGTGAACATGTCCCGCGAGAGGTCGAATATGCCTTCACCGGCCGGTAGATATTTGCCTGCATCGGAAATCCGAAAGAGTTTGCAGGGTTCGCTGTGGACACAACCCGCGCCGAACGAAAGGCGGTATCCGTCCTTTTGCCATGCGTACCATTCCGGCGGGGTTTGGAATGCGACGTCGTCCGCCGTTGCCGCAGCGAGAAAGCCGTATTCGTCCATGAGCGCCGTGTTTCCGCAGTGATTGCAGACGAGTCTGTTGCCTTTTGCGCGCATGGTGAACTCTCTTTCGCACTTCGGGCAAGCATAGAGCAGTTGCTCCAGTCCTTCGGCGTTGCGCGGGCGGAGCGCCCCGATCCGGTGCTGCTTCTGCCAGTCGTAATCGTTGAAATACAGCGCATCGACGATCGCGCGATAGAGCACGTTCGTGTCCTCCGTCCGCAATTGTTCGGCGGTGAACAGCCGCCCGACCTTCAGCTCCACGCGGGACGCGCGCGGAATGCTCATGTTCCATTTCGGCAGCGCGATGTGCATGCCGCTGATGCGCAGGCTGTAGACCGGCAGCTTGATCTTTTGCAGGAGTTTCACGATGTTCGGGTCGATCTGTGTGGATTCGCCCGTGTAGGAGCTTTGTCCGGAGGGGAAAATCTCAATATTCCCACCACGCTTTGCCATATAGAAGATATGACGGATCGATTTCGGATCTGAAACAAACTGTTCCTTGGGAATGAACCCCAGCCACCAAAGAAACGGCCGCAATGGTTTCATCCGGAACATCTGCATCGTCGCAACAAGGTTTAGTTTGTGCGGATACATCCCCAACATCGGTAAGAGAAAGTCGAGATTGCTGATGTGGTTGACGAGCAAAACAAACGGTTCCCCGATCTGTGGCGCATCCGTTCGGTCAACCTTGAAGCGATAGACGAGTTTGAAAAACAAATACGCGATACCATAGACAAAATGATACAACAGTCCGTTTGGTTTCTGCGGTTTCCTATCCTGCATTCTTCTTTTATCCGCCTCAATCAAATAATTTGCGCATCCTGGTGATTTGTTCGCCGGAAATGGAGCGTAAATGATGGCTGCGCAACCAGCGCGAACACCCCGCCCGCGGGCGCGCAGCACCGCTATTGTATTATTGATCCAATTCGCGTGTCAATCTGTTTTGGCGGTGTGTGGGCTATGTGTTTTTTGATGAGACCTGTGCGCGTAACGAAATCTGCGCGCAGGAAAAATGCCCCGCGTGTGTCGAGGTTGCAGATGCACATCTGTCCTCTTATTATTCGCGCACATGTGAGCCGCAAAGCGGGATTTTTCTTCAAAGCCTCATACAAATCAATTGTTGTTTCTCATTGTTTCTCGACCTCTCTAGAACAAATCAAATGCTTCTGCTAGAATGAGGTATTGCGTTGTTTGGGAGCATGTATGGAGTTTGTGTTACTGTGTGATGAGTCTGCCGAAAAAGGGAAAAAGTACGGCGATTTCTTTGGTGGATGTATTGTTAATGGAAAAGACATTACGGCAATCAATGAAGCGCTCAATCTTAAAAAAAGCGATTTGCATTTTTTCGGTGAGTTGAAATGGACAAAAGTAACCATGCCTTATCTGGAAAAATACAAAGTGATTATGGACTCGTTTTTTGCTTTTGTACGGGAAGGAAAAATCAAAGTTCGAATCATGTTCCGCAGCATGAAGGATGAACCTGCACATCATTATTCTCAGGACGAAAAATACTTCAAGCTCTATTATCAATTTATAAAGCATGCTTTCGGATTAAGAACGATCCCACAAGAGTTTGCGCCGGTCTATGTGAGAATTTATCTGGATCAGTTGCCGGACACAACAGAGAAATGTGCTGCATTCAAGAATTTTTTACTTGAAATGCCAAATACAACCGACTTTCAAAACTCCCCTCTGCGCATTCGCGAAGGTGATATTGCGGAGATTTGCTCGCATAATCATGTATTGCTTCAATGTGTGGATGTCGTTCTGGGAGCAATGAATTTCAGGCTAAACGAACTTCACCGCGCAATCCCGGAAGGAAAGACGCGTCGTGGGCAAAGGACGGTTGCAAAAGAGCAACTCTACAAACACATTTATCAGCAGATCTGCCAGATGAAACCACATTTTAACATCGGTATTTCCACAGGTGATTGCGGCTATCAAAACCCGCATTGGGAATGTCCCTACCAGCACTGGGATTTCAAGTCAAAAAAATAAACGCCCCATGTCCCCTACATAGTACCCTGCGTAGGAACGTAGGGCTTCGGAAGACACAGGACGTTTAAAGTAAATATCTACTTTCTAGATTTATTATATTCCTTTGCGTAACGTTGTCAATAGTTGCGCATTCTTACAATTGCATTCTTACAACCTCTTGAAGCTTACGCATTCTTATATTCTATCTGAATATGCGCATTCTTGCCATCTCTCGAAACTTGCGCATTCTTATATTTTCTCGGAACTCGCCGAAGAATATATTTTTCAACTTCTCGGTTCATTCTGTTCGGGTATTTCGACGGAAATCCTGCATGATTGCGCGCTTTTTGCGTCCCTGACTGCCATGATTCTGCCGCAATGGTTTGAAATTGAAACGCACGAGAAACACGACATTTCTGCAATTCTCGTCTATTATTATACACATAGAAGCAGCATAAACGCGTGCTTCACTGAAAGGAAATCATTATGATGATGTTTCGTTATTTCCCCGGAAGGATGATGGGCGGTGGATTCTCCGGCTTGATCCTGGCTGCTCTCTTCATCGTTGCAATCGTGCTGTTGATCGTCGTACTTGCAAGCCGCAAGAACAAAGCGCCCGCAGCCGCAGCGCACACCGTTGCCCCCACCGCGCAGGATCGCTTCGTTACCATCCTCAATGAGCAGAAGGATGCCTCCGGCATGGGCCCCGCAGAATATGAGGAGCGCAGACTGATCCTCGAAGGCGGGCGCACGGACAACCACGCGAATGCGGAGATCGTCTCCCTCAAGGAGCGTTATGCGCGCGGCGAACTCACCACAAGCGCGTATATCGAGGCGCGCAACAAGCTCCTCGGCCTCGGCTAAGCCAAAACGCGCAAGATCCACGCGCTCTGCGGGCGGGAAATGTCCCGCCCGTGTTCTGTTTTGGGCTCGCATTCGCGCGCGTGCTGCCTCCCGCCAGAATGAATATGCAAGTTTGCAATTGATTGGCGTCAATATATAATGGAAAACGATTGTTTCCGCACGCGGCGCATGCTATATTGAAATCAGGTTCCAACGTTTTACCAAGGAGGTGCGCCCCATGCTGACCTATGGCGGACGAGAGGCGAACGGCACGGAGCATGCCGCGGTTGCGGACTTTGTCTCGCGCTTTTCACAGAAAGAGGAAACGCTGTCGTTTCCCGAGGTCGCAGTGCTGGAAACGGACGGCTATGGTCGGACGTTGGTGTTTCTGCGCGTGCTGCATGAAGACGGGTTGGAAGAACCGCTTCTCGTCATCTTCAAGGAACTACACGCGGACGGAAGCTATCTCGCCGGGCCAAAGTCGATTTTACGCGTGCGCGCCGCTTCGTTTTATGCGGGAATTGAGCACCACAAAACACGGAACAGCTGGGAATGTCCGCCGGACGCGGAACCGGACTTTACGTCATAAAACGCAGGATTCGGAATCGAATCATGCATAATTCAGTATTTCTTTTGAAAAATAACGGTCTTGACATTCGATGAAAAAAGCAGGATTCTAGCAACGTACCCGTTTCGATTATGAGGTGGTATCGATCGATGAAAGTCGCAGGCTTGATTACCGTTGCCGGGCAGTCGCTGCGCATGCATGCGTTTAAGCCGCTGCTACCGATCAACGGAACCCCTATGATCGCCCATACGGCAGGCGTGTTTTCGCAGGCCGGGATCGAGGATCTATTCGTCGTCGTCGGCAAACGGGGCGAGGAGATCATCGCAGCGCTCGAAGGCTACAACGCAAGCTTCCACTGGAACAATGCCTTTGAGGAAACGGAGATGTTTGCCTCACTCCAGATCGGACTCGACGCGATCCGCCGCGCGGGCGGATATGACGCGGTATTCCTGCTCCCCGGCGACATGCCGGCGATCGAGCCGGACGTGCTGCGCGCGCTGCTAAGCGAAATGGAAGCCGGTGCGTTGGATGTCGTATTCCCCAGCACGGGGAAACGCCGTCTGCATCCACCGCTGATCCGCGAAAGGCTGTTTGATCCGCTGATCGCTTATTCCGGCGAGGACGGTCTGCGCGGCGCGTTTCGCGCACTAGAAGTCAGCATCGGTTATGTGGTCACGAAAGAAACAGGTTGTTTGCTGGATGTCGACACGCCCGAGGATTACGCGCGTGTGCAAACTTATATGAAGCAAGCTTTGGCGCAGGAGGATGGTGTATGAGTGCGGTTGCCGTGATTCTTGCCGCGGGCGAACCCCGGCAGATGAGTCATTTTCAGCCGATGCTCAAGCTCAACGGAAAGAGCGTCATTCGTCGCCAGATCGATGTGTTCCGCGCGGCGAACGTAACGGATATCCTCATTGTAACGGGATATCACGCGGGCATGCTGGAGCGGCACCTCGCGGGCGAAGCCGTCCGTTTCGTAAAAAACGAAGACTATGTCTCCACGGACATGATGGCGTCCGTCCAATGCGCACTGCGTGCGCTCTCGTTCGACTGTGACCGTGTGCTGATTACCCCCGGCGACGTGCCTTATCTCAACGCGGAAACGATATTGGAATTGCTCCGCTGCGCAAAACCGGTCGCGATTCCGAGCTTTCGCGGCAGCGCGGGGCACCCTGTGATGATCCGCAAAAGCTGCTTCCCTTCGCTGCTGAACTATAGCGGCGAGCGCGGGCTTCGCGGTGCGCTCTCACAATGGAAGCGCGAGACGGAATTTGTGCCGACCGACGAAAACGGCATGCTCATCGACATCAACACCGAGCAGGACTATCAGCGCGAGCAGCGCGAACAAACGCAGGTCAACCCGATTCTCACCGCGACGCTGACGGTTTCACTTGGCGAAACAGGCATCGACGAGCGCGGCATTCGCCTGCTGGAATGCATCGAACAAGAACAATCGCTCCAACGCGGCGCGGCACGGGCGGAGCTTTCTTACAGCAACGCATGGCTGACCCTCAACCGCATGGAGGAGGCGCTCGGCTGCCGGCTCGTGGAGCGCAAGTTAGGAGGAGCCACCGGCGGCGGCAGCAGCCTGACGCAGGATGGTCTGGATTGGGTGGCGCGGTATCGCCGTTTGGAATATGCGCTTTCCGCCGCACTATTGGAAATTCAAAATCAAGAATTCAACCAAAGCAAATCCGAATAAACCGCTCGTCGATCAAATAAACGTTTTTTGAAGACACCTCCGTCTCTGAATAACAAAAACAGAACGCATCAAAAAAACATCCGGTAGCCCTTTGTTTCACGTTCTATCAACCATTATCGAAAAACATCCGACAGCCCTTTGTTTCACGTTCTATCAACCATTATTAAAAAAACATCCGCTAGCCCTTTGTTTCATGTTCTATCAACCAGTACTTGCCCTTAAATAATCAGAACATTTGGCGATTCCCCCGCAGGGGTTTTGATACTTCATTTCACAAATGAGAGGAGAACCGTTCTTGAGAGATTTTGTGTATCTTGCTCCAGAAACACTGGAGGAAGCCGCCGCGCTCAAGCTGGAGCACGACGACAAGGCGATCTTTATGGCTGGAGCGACGGATGTGATCATCCGCCTGCGCGACCATCTGATCGCGCCGGACTACGTGATCGACCTGAAGAACATTCCCGATATCGGCGGCGTCACGTTTTCCGAGACGGAAGGTCTGCACATCGGCGCACTTGCGACCATGACGCAGATTGCAACCAACGAACATGTGCTGCGCCATTATCCATATCTGGCGGAGGCCGCGTCCTATGTCGGCGGGCGGCAGATTCGAAACCGCGCAACCTGCGTGGGCAATATCGTCAACGCATCTCCGCTGGCGGATACGGCAACGCCGCTGTATTGTCATGACGCAGTGGTCGAGGTCTTCGGCCTTTCCGGAATGCGCGAAGTGCCGATTACGGAATTCATTTTGTTCGTGCGCAAGGTTGCGCTGAAACCCGGTGAACTCGTCACGGGCATCCGCGTGCCCTATCTGGCAGACGCAAGCGGTGTGTTCCGCAAGGTCGCCCGCCGTAACGAGGTGGATCTCTCCACCGTCTGCGGCACGGTAGTCAAAGCGCGCGATGGCTTCCGCATTGCAATGGGTTCCGTGGCCCCCACGCCGGTTCGCCTGAGAAAGACCGAAGCGCTGCTCTCGGGCAAGGCGCTCTCCGACGCGCTGATTGCCGAGGCGGCGGCGCTCGCCGCAACCGAAGTCAGCCCCATCGACGACGTACGCGCGGACCGGCAGTATCGGCTGGATATCGTGTCCTACCTCGTGCGCGACGGGCTGAGCAAACTGGCCTGAGGAGGAAACCAGCATGGATTATTGTGTAAAATTCTGCATCAACGACGAGCCCGTTGAGCTAACTGTGTCCGGCAGCGAGACGCTGCTGCATGTCCTGCGCGAAAAGCTCGGCTTTACCGGCACCAAGGAAGGCTGCGGCGCGGGCGAATGCGGCGCGTGTACCATCATCATGGACGGCCAAGCCATCAACGCGTGCCTTGTGCTCGCACCAGAAGCCAACGGCAAGGTCATCACCACTGTGGAAGGTCTGGCATGCGGCGAGGCGCTCAGCCCGCTTCAGGAATCGTTTATCGACCACGCCGCGCTGCAATGCGGCTTCTGCACGCCCGGCATGCTCATGAGCGCCGAAGCGATGCTCCGCGAGAATCCCCACCCCACCCGCGAAGAGATCAACCGCAACATGTCCGGCAACCTCTGCCGCTGTACGGGGTATAAGAAGATCGTCGAAGCCATCGAAGACGTGATTGCAAAGGGGGTTTACGAAAAATGAACGTCGTAGGACAATCCAATGAAAACCTGAATGCGGTCAAGTCGGAAATGAAGGTTGTTGGCCAATCGGTTGAACGGCTCGATGCGATCAAAAAAGTAACCGGCACCGCTGTCTTTGCGGACGATATCCAGTTCTCCCGTCCGCTCTATGCGCAGGTCGTTCGCTCTCCCCACGCGCACGCAAACATCCTCTCGATCGATCTTACCGCGGCAAAAGCCCTCCCGGGCGTGCGCAGCGTGATCACGGGTGAATGCTACAAGCGCCGCGCGGGACTTTATCTGGAAGACAAGAACTTTATCGCGGTCGGCAAGGCGCGTTATCGCGGCGAACCGGTCGCCGCTGTCGCCGCGGACTCGCCAGAGATCGCGCGCCGCGCCTGCGAACTCGTCAAGGTAGAGTATGAAGTGCTGCCCGCCGTCACCGACTCTCTGGAAGGCATGAAGCCGGATGCACCGATCATTCACCCCGATCTTGGCTCGTATAAAGTGCTTCCGATCTTCTACCCGAAGCCCGGCACGAACATCTCCCACCATTACGTACTCCGGAAAGGCGACGCGGACAAAGCGTTTGAAGAGGCGGATCGGGTCTTTGACCACAGCTTCTACATCCCGCATGTGCAGCATGTACCGATCGAGCCGCACGCCTGCACCGCGCAGTATATGCCGGATGGCGACCTGACGATCTGGGCCGCGTGCCAGAGCCCGTTTGCCGTGCGCCGCGCGCTTGCGGAGACCTTTGATTTCCCGCTTAATAAGATCCGCGTAATCTCAAAGGCCGTCGGCGGCGGATTCGGCTGCAAGGCGGGCACGACGCTGGAAGGCATCGTCATCCCTCTCGCCATGCTCAACCCCGGTCGCCCGGTCAAGATGACCTATACGCGCGAGGACGAGTTCCAAAACGCCTATGTGCGTCAGGGCTTGCACATCAACATCAAGACCGCCGTTCGCAAAGACGGCAAGATCATAGGCTCGAAAAACGTGCTTGCCTGGGACGGCGGCGCGTATACGGAATACGGCGTGAACATCGTCAAGGCCGCGGGCTGGGGCTGTGTGGGTCCGTATGATATCGAGAACATCGCGACCGACAGCTATTGCGTCTATACGAACCATCCTGTCGGCGGGCCGTATCGCGGATTTGGCATGTGCGAGATCCACTTTGGCATCGAGCAGAACATCGACATGATCGCGCACGAGATGGGGTTTGACCCGTTTGAACTGCGTAAGATCAACGGCATCCGCGTAGGCGGCAAGAGCGCAACGGGTCAGACGATCGACGTCGCCGGCTATCAGGAGTGCCTCGACCGTGCGGCGGCTCTCATGGAGCTGGACAAGCCCAGCGCGCCTTCCGGCAGCCCGACGAAGCTGCGCGGCAAGGGCATCGCGGGTGGCTGGAAAGCACCATCCATGCCGACGGATGTGGCCTCCTCCGTCATCATCCGCATGAACGAGGACGGCACGTTTATGCTGCTGGCCTCCTGCCACGACATCGGTCAGGGGTCGGACACCATCATGGCGCAGATCGCGGCGGAGACGCTGACGGTTCCCGTCGAGAAGATCAGCGTGCGCACGGGCGACACCGACCACACGCCGTATGAATGGCAAACGGTCGCCTCCCGCTCGACCTATTGCGCGGGAAACGCAACCAAGCTTGCCGCGGAGGATATCCGCAACAAGATTCTGGAGCTGGCGCAGATCAAGATGGGCACATGGAAAAACGACCTGTATCTGGAAGACGGTTATGTCTGCCGCAAGTTCTATCCGGATCAGAAGGTGCCTCTTGCCGCGTTCGCGCTGGGTCTCACCCTGCCGGATCAGAGCGGCATCGGCGGCCCCATGATCGGCGTCGGTTCCTTCGTGGTGCCGAACAACATCGCGGCCGACAAGAAGACAGGCCTTTCGCCCAAGCCCGTCGCGTTCTGGAGCATGGGCGTCAATGGCGCGGAGGTTGAGGTCGACATCGAGACCGGCAAGGTCAAGGTGCTCAAGATGGTCTCCGTCTTCGACGCGGGCAAGGTCATCAACCCCGCGATGTATGAAGGACAGGCGGAGGGTGCGATGGTGCAGGCAATGGGTACCGCGCTGTATGAAGAGCTGAAGCTCAAAGACGGACGCGTGATGAACCCGAGCTTTGTGGACTACAAGATCCCCGCGTTCGAAGACATGCCGGAGATGATCGTCGAGGCGATTGAAAACCCCGAACCCACCGGCCCCTACGGCGCGCGCGGCATCGGCGAGATCACGATGGTGCCGGGAGCCCCCGCGATCGCCAACGCGGTTGCAAACGCCATCGGTGTCCGCTTCCTGCGCATGCCGCTGACGCCCGATGTGGTGCTCAAGGCGCTGCGGGAGAAGAAGGCAAACGAACAAAAGTAGTATGACGGAAAAGTAATACAAATCGCATCAAACAGGCCGTTTGCGAACGCAAGCGGCTTGTTTTTTAACACTTTACAATCCAAAACCCCGAAATTTTACATTTGTTTTACGGAAAACAGATGACAGTCAAATCCTTTTCCTCTATGATAGACGAGAAATAAGAAGAAAAGTCTAGAAAAGAAGAAATGGAGAAGAAATGAAATCTGCGTCCCACCATGCCATGGGGCATCTGTTATATGAAGCACTCACCGCGCAGGGCGTCTTGCTCGACCAGGAATTGTTCGTACTCGGCAACATGCTGCCGGACTACCTGCCGGAGTTAATCTTAAACCCGCACTTCACGCTGAAATGCCAGCGCGAGATCCATATTTTCACCGAAGCACTCGCGGGGCAGCCCGTCACGTGCGGGGAGCAGCTCCCGCCGGAATACGCCCTGCGCCTCGGCATCCTCTGCCATTACCTGACGGACTACTTCACCTTTGCGCATACGCCGGAGTTCCGCCTGGGACTCAAACAGCACGGCGCGTATGAGCAGCAGCTCAACGACTATTTCCGCGACCACTACACGGTGGAAGAAAGCACGCTGCAATCCGATCCCTTCGCCCGCTGCGAAAGCGCGCGCGACGTGGTCAAGGAAGTCTACTGCATGAAGCGCGACTATCGCGCCGAGGGTTGCACCCTCGCGCGGGATATCCGCTATGCGTTCTCCACCTGTCTGGGCTCCATGACGCAACTCATCGCGGTTTCCGAAGCACGGGAAGAGCACGCGCGCGCAAAACGGCGCATCTCCTTCTTCACCGCCGAGCGATATGCCTTCCGTGACGCAGTCTGCCGCAGACGCATCACCCCGCGCAGAGCCTGGTGCCCGATTGCCGCCTGCGTGTAAGCAAGAAGTGTTCCGGCGCTTCCGTGCCGTTTCTACCCCAACAACGAAATCACTCCGGCGAATCGCGCCGTTACTCATGAGCCGCCTTGCAGACATGCAGGGTGGTTTATTCATTTTACACGTTCAAGATTGCCCCAATCAGCGGTCTCCGCGTGTATATTATGCATATTACTGTATATTATTCAGCTCTCTTACGAATTAAACACGGTTTTATCAAATAAATCCTCATAATTTTAAAAATAGTACTTGACTATTTATGCTATTTTTATTAATATATATGCAATTCACCAATTGGAGGCAAGCACCATGTCGAATATCAAGAAAATCGTTTTAGCCTATTCCGGTGGGCTGGATACATCCGTTATCATCCCGTGGCTCAAGGAAAACTACCCCGGCTGCGAAGTCATCGCCGTCGCGGGAGACGTGGGTCAGGGCATGGGCGAGCTCGATGGTCTTGAGCAGAAGGCGCTCAAGACGGGAGCAAGCAAGCTCTATGTCGAAGACCTCACCAATGAGTTTGTCGACGACTTCATCGTGCCCACGCTCAAAGCCGGCGCTATCTATGAAGAATACCTGCTCGGCACCTCGTTTGCGCGCCCCGTGATCGCGCAGCGCATCGCCGAGATCGCCCTCAAAGAGGGCGCGGACGCGATCGCCCACGGCTGCACCGGCAAGGGCAACGATCAGGTTCGCTTCGAACTTGCGATCAAGCACTTCGCGCCGAACATGAAGGTCATCGCACCCTGGCGTGAATGGGAGCTCAAGAGCCGCGAGGACGAGATCAACTACGCGGAAGCGCACAACGTCCCGCTGAACATCAGCCGCGAGACGAACTATTCCAAGGATAAGAACCTCTGGCATCTTTCCCACGAGGGGCTGGATCTGGAAGACCCGATGAACGAGCCGCTCTATCAAAAAGAGGGCTTTTTAGAGATGAGCGTCAGCCCGGAGCTCGCGCCGGACAAACCCACCTATGTGACCATCGGGTTTGAAAAAGGCGCACCTGTCTCCCTCGACGGCAAGAAGATGAGCACGAAGAGCATCATCTTAGCTCTCAACGAAGTCGGCGGCGCAAACGGCATCGGGCTTCTGGACATCGTGGAAAACCGGCTCGTCGGCATCAAATGCCGCGGCGTCTATGAAACCCCCGGCGGCACGATCCTCTACAAGGCGCATGAAGCGCTGGAGACCATCACGCTGGACAAGATGACCGCGCACAAGAAAGCAGAGCTTGCGATCACCTACGCCGAGCTCGTCTATAACGGCCTGTGGTTCTCCCCGCTGCGCGAGGCGCTGGCCGCCTTCGTCGACAAGACGCAGGAGAGCGTCACCGGCACGGTGAAGCTCAAGCTCTACAAGGGCAACATCATCAAGGCCGGCATCGAGAGCCCGTATAGCCTCTATTCGGAAGCCATCGCCACCTTCGGCGAGAGCGACTATAACCAGAAGGACGCGGAAGGGTTCATCAACCTCTACGGTCTGCCCACCAAGGTGAACGCCATGGTACAGGCAAAGAACAAGAAGAAATCCATCCTCTCCGGCCTATTCAAATAAGCCGTACAACGGACGATCCGCAACGTATAAGAGACAATCACGCGATGCGCCCGCCTCCGGCGGGCGCTCGTTCCCAAAATACGCTTCTTGCTTCACAGGCCAACCGGCACAAAAGCGCGGAAGCGAACGCAGTAAACGAGGGTGAAACACGATGGAAAAACTTTGGACAGGCAGAACAGACGGCGCGAACGAAGCGCTGGCGGACGCATTCAACCGCTCGATCGCGTTTGACGCGCGCATGTTTGAAGAGGATATCACCGGCAGTATGGCGCACGCGAGCATGCTCGCCGCCATCGGCATCCTGCCGCAGACGAGCGCGGATCATATTCTCGAAGGATTGGAAAGCATCCTCACCGACCTCAAGTGCGGTTTGATCGTGATCGACCCGCTCGCGGAAGACATCCATTCGTTTGTAGAATTTGAACTCACCCGCCGCATCGGGGAAGACGGCAAAAAGCTGCACACCGCGAGAAGCCGCAACGATCAGGTTGCGCTCGACCTGCGCCTCGCGCTCCGGAAAGAGACCGCGCAGATCCTTTCGCTGAGTAAAGCGCTCATCCTCGCGATTGCCGACGTTGCGGAACAGCACAAAGAGACCGTCATGCCGGGCTATACGCACCTGCAACGCGCACAACCCGTCACATTCGGGCACTGGATTCTCGCCTATGCGTTCATGCTGCTTAGGGATGTCAAGCGCCTGAACAACGCGGCGGACAACATGAACCTTTCTCCGCTCGGCGCGTGCGCGTTCGCGGGGACGACGTATCCGATCGACCGCGGCATGACGGCAAAGACACTTGGTTTTGCGGGCGTTTTGCCAAACTCCGTGGATGCGGTGGCGGATCGCGACTTCTGCGTCGAGCTCGCCTCCGCGCTTTCCATGCTCATGACGCATCTTTCCCGTTTCTCGGAGGAGATCATCCTTTGGACGAGTTGGGAGTTTCGTTTTGTGGAGCTTTCGGATGCGTTTTCCACCGGCTCCTCCATCATGCCGCAGAAGAAAAACAGCGACATGGCGGAGCTCGTGCGCGGCAAGACAGGGCGCGTCTATGGCGACCTGATCACGCTGCTGACCATGATGAAGGGTCTCCCGCTTGCCTACAACAAGGACTTGCAGGAGGACAAGGAAGCGATCTTCGACGCGATCGACACCGCGAAAATGTGCCTCTCCGTCTTCGCTCCGATGATCGCCACCATGACCATCAAGCCGGAGAACATGCGAAAGGCCGCGGCGGAAGGATTCATCAACGCGACAGATGCCGCCGACTATCTCGTGAAAAAGGGCATGCCGTTTCGCACCGCATACAAGATTACGGGGCAGCTCGTCGCCCACTGCATCACAAACAAGCAAACGCTCGAAACCCTGCCGATATGTGACTATCAGGCGATGAGCGAATTATTTGAACAGGACATTTACGAGGCGGTGAACCTCGACACCTGCGTGAAAAGCCGCATCTCCGAGGGCGGAACCGCGCCGGAATCGGTCGCGAAGCAGATTGAGCAGATTCGAAAGATGGTGAAAGCATGACGAAGGTTTTTATCGACGGCAAAGAGGGAACGACGGGATTGCGGATCTACGACCGCCTGTCCCTGCGCACGGATCTTCAAATGCTTACCCTGCCGGAACGGGAGCGCAAGAATCCCGCCCTGCGTCGCGAGCTGCTCAACAGCTGCGATGTGGCGATTCTCTGCCTGCCGGAGGACGCGGCACTCGAAGCCTGCTCCATGGTCGAGGAAGCACACGTTCGCATCATCGATCCTTCTACGGCGCACCGCATTGCGGACGGCTGGGTCTATGGCCTGCCGGAAGCTTGGGACGGCGGATGGGAACAGCTCGACGGAGCGACCCGCGTTTCCGTGCCCGGCTGCCACGCGAGCGGTTTTCTCGCGCTGACGGCTCCTTTGATCGCAGCGGGCATCCTGAAAAAAGACGCGCTCTTGAGCTGCACCTCGCTCACGGGATACAGCGGCGGCGGGCACAAGATGATCGCGCAATATGAATCGGATTATCGTGACGTGCTCTTAAAGTCCCCGCGCCTTTACGCGCTGGGGCAGCAGCACAAGCACCTCAAGGAGATGCAGCATTACAGCGGGCTTGCTACTGCGCCCGCGTTTTCCCCGATCGTTGCGGACTACTTCAACGGCATGCTCACGATCATCAACGTCTTTCAGGAGCAGCTTGCAGCAGGGTTCTCGGTCAAGGACATCCGCGACCTCTACCGCACGCGATACACGGGAACCATGGTGCGCTATTGCGAAGCGATGGACGAACACGGCTATCTCGCAAGCGGCAAACTCAAGGATCTCGACGGCATGGACATCTCTGTCGCGGGAAACGACGAGCGCATCACGCTATTGGCGCGGTTTGACAACCTCGGCAAGGGCGCTTCCGGCGCCGCGATTCAACTCATGAACATCCTCATCGGCGCGGATCCTTACGCGGGCCTGACGCTGGGTAAATAACAACCACGCCTTGGAGCGAGGCGATTGGAAAGGGTAAGCATTATGAAACAGATCAACGGCGGCGTCTGCGCCGCGAAGGGATACCAAGCCGCAGGGGTGTATTGCGGCATCCGCAAAAACAAGAGCAAGAAAGACCTCGCACTGATCTATAGCGAGACAAAGGCAGTCTGCGCCTGCGTCTATACGCAAAACCTTGTGCAAGGCGCACCGATTGCGGTTACAAAGGCGAATGTAGCGGACGGCTATGCGCAAGCCATCATCTGCAACAGCGGCAACGCCAACACCTGTAACGCAAACGGCGTCGAGATCGCAACGCAGATGTGCGATCTACTGGGTTCCGCGCTGAAGATTTCCGCAAGCGACATCGTGGTTGCGTCCACGGGTGTGATCGGAAAAACGCTCGACATCGAGCCCATCGCAAACGGCATCGAGCCGCTCATTGCCGCGCTTGGCGACGACAGCAACGCCGCGGCAGAAGCCATCATGACCACCGACCTTGCCAAAAAAGAGATTGCGTTTGCGTTCGAAATCGGCGGCAAAACCTGCCACATTGGCGGAATCTCCAAGGGCAGCGGCATGATTCAGCCGAACATGGCGACCATGCTGGGTTTTCTCACCACGGACGCGAACATCTCACCCGATCTGCTGCAAAAAGCGCTGAGCGCGGACATTGCGGATAGCTTCAACATGGTCAGCGTGGACGGAGACACCTCCACCAACGACATGGTGACCATCCTCGCAAACGGCATGGCGGGAAACGAGAAAATCACGACTGTCGGCGCGGACTACGACGCGTTCTGCGCCGCTCTTTCGGCGGTCACGCAGTATTTAAGCCGCGCAATCGCCGCCGATGGCGAGGGAGCAACCAAGCTCATCCTCTGCAAACTCACGGGAGCCACCGACAAAGCAGCAGCCGTGAAGCTCAGTAAATCCGTCATCAATTCGCCTCTCGTGAAATGCGCTATGTTCGGCGCGGACGCAAATTGGGGTCGCGTGCTCTGCGCGCTGGGTTACGCAGGCGTGCCGACGGACGTACATCAGGTCGGCGTATCATTCTCCTCCGCAGCGGGATCGTTGACCGTCTGCCAAAACGGTATGGGCGTGGACTTTTCCGAAGAGCTCGCAAAGACCGTCCTCAGCGAAAAGGAGATCACGATCGATATCACGCTGGGCGACGGTGAGGCTTCCGCGACCGCCTTTGGCTGTGACCTGACGTATGATTATGTGAAGATCAACGGAGACTACCGCACATGAACATCGATATTCTGAATGTCTTTGGCACAGAAGTGGAGACGAACTGATATGAACATCGATATTAAAAACAGGGCGGAAGTGCTGATTCAGGCGCTACCTTACATTCAGAATTACTATGGAAAAACCGTCGTGGTCAAATACGGCGGCAGCGCCATGGAGGACGAAGCGCTGAAAAAAGCGGTCATGGGCGACGTGGTGCTCTTAACGCTCGTCGGGATCAAGATCGTACTCGTCCATGGCGGCGGCCCGGAGATCAGCGCGACGCTCAAAAAGCTCGGCAAAGAGAGCGTGTTCGTCGGCGGGCTTCGGGTGACCGACAAAGAGACGGTCGAGGTCGCGCAGATGGTGCTCGCAGGAAAGGTCAATAAAGGGCTCGTGAATCTGATCCAGAACGTTGGCGGCAGAGCCGTTGGCATCAGCGGCATGGACGGTCACCTGATCGAGGCGCAAATGCTCGACGAAAAACTGGGCTATGTCGGCGAGATCGTCGCCATCCACCCCGAACCGATCAAAGATTTACTTGAAAAGGGCTATATCCCCGTCGTTTCCACACTTGGCTGTGATAAAGCCGGCAACATCTACAACATCAACGCGGACACGGCGGCGGCCTTTATCGCGGGCGCGTTGGAGGCGGAGAGCCTCATCAATATGACGGACACCAAGGGTGTGCTGATGGACGCCGCCGACCCGCAGAGCCTGATTCCCCGGCTGTCGTTATCAGACATCCCGCGCTTGCAGGAAAGCGGCGTGGTCACGGGCGGCATGATTCCAAAGCTCGAATGCTGCGCCCACGCGGTGGAAAAAGGCGCAAACCGTGCGTTCATCATCGACGGGCGCTTGCCGCACGCAATCCTGATCGAAATGCTGACGGACGAGGGCATCGGCACCATGGTGACCGCGTAACACCCAGAACACACCCGGATCGGGCAGGAACGCAGAAACGCCCGCACAAAGGAGAATAGATGACCAATCAAGACGTAATGCAGATGACGGACGAATATATCCTCGGCACCTACAAACGCTTTCCCGTCGCACTCGAAAGCGGCGAAAACGCGACGCTGACGGATTTTGACGGCAAATCGTACATCGACTTTGCCAGCGGCATCGGTGTTTGCTCCCTCGGCTGCGGCAACGAAAGCTGGCTTGCCGCCATTACCGCGCAAGCAAAAAAGCTTCCGCATGTGTCGAACCTCTTTTACACCGAGCCCGCGGCAACGGCGGCGAAGATGCTGGTTGAACGCACAGGCATGCAGGGCGTGTTTTTTTCTAACTCCGGCGCGGAGGCGAACGAGGGCGCGATCAAACTCGCGCGCAAGTACTCCTTCGACAAATACGGTGCAGATAGAAGCAAGATTATCACCCTCAATCACTCCTTCCATGGGCGCACGATTACAACCCTCGCCGCCACGGGGCAGGATGTGTTTCATCAGTTTTTTTATCCGTTTACAGAAGGCTTTCTCTACGCGGAGCCGAACGACGTTTCGAGCGTGAAGTCCTTGTGCATGAGCGGCACGGTCTGCGCCGTCATGATGGAACTCATCCAAGGTGAAGGCGGCGTGCTGCCGCTGGATCAGGCGTTTGTGCGGGAAGTTGCGAGCTTCTGTCAATCGCGCGATATCCTTCTGCTCATCGACGAGGTGCAGACCGGCGTCGGCAGAACGGGCACACTGTTCTGTTTCCAGCAATACGGCATCGAGCCGGACGCGGTCACGTTCGCCAAAGGCATCGCGGCGGGGTTGCCCTTCGGCGGCGTACTCGCATCTGCGAGCTGCGCGGGCACGCTCTCGGCCGGCACGCACGCGACGACCTTCGGCGGCAACCCGATCTGCGCGGCGGGCGCCGTCGCGGTGCTTACCCATCTCACGCCGGACTTCCTCGGCGAAGTCGCGCAAAAAGGCGCGTACATCCGCGAGACGGTCACGGGTTGGAACCTGAGCGTCGTCACCAGTGTGCGCGGGCTGGGGCTGATGATCGGTATCGGCGTCAACTGCTCGCATCGGGAAGCGGTCGGCAAGCTTGTGGAGAGCGGGCTGCTCGCGCTGACGGCGGGCGCGGATACCATCCGCCTCATGCCGCCGCTGACGATTACGAAAGCGGAGATCGACGCGGGGCTTGATATACTAAAACAAATTTTGAGCACATACTAACTTCAAATACATAACAGGAGGCGAAGGACATGAACCTGAAGGGAAAGAGCTTTCTCAAGCTGCTCGACTTCACGCCGGACGAAATCGCGGGACTGCTCGCGCTCTCGGCGGAGCTCAAGGCGAATAAGAAGGCGGGTATTCCGCACGACGCGCTGTGCGGCAAGAACATCGCGCTGATTTTCGAAAAATCCAGCACGCGCACCCGATGCGCCTTTGAGGTCGCAGCCTTCGACCTCGGCATGCACACGACCTATCTCGATCCCTCCGGCTCGCAGATCGGCAAAAAAGAGAGCATTTCGGACACCGCGCAGGTGCTTGGGCATATGTATGACGGCATCGAATACCGCGGCTACGGTCAGAGCGTGGTGGAAGAGCTTGCCAAATACGCCGGCGTGCCCGTTTGGAACGGACTCACCACCGAGTTTCACCCGACGCAGATCCTCGCCGACCTGCTCACAATTCAGGAAAAGCTTGGTTCGCTCAAAGGCATCAAGATGGCCTATTGCGGCGACGCGCGCTTCAACATGGGCAATTCGCTGATGGTCGGATGCGCGAAGATGGGGCTGGACTTTGTCGCCTGCGCGCCCAAGGCGTATTGGCCTTCCGAGGAGCTGACGAATACCTGCAAGGAACTCGCAAAGCAGAGCGGCGGCAGCGTCACGCAGACGGAGGATATCCTAACGGGCGTGAAGGACGCGGACGTGATCTATACCGACGTTTGGGTTTCGATGGGTGAACCCATGGAGATCTGGGAGCAGCGCATCAAGGAACTCTCTCCCTATCAGGTGAACGCGAAGGTGATGGCGGCTGCCAAACCCACCGCAATCTTCATGCACTGCCTGCCCGCGTTCCACGACCTGAACACCACCATCGGCAAGGAGATGGGCGCGAAGTTTGGCCGCGACAGCATGGAAGTGAGCGACGACGTCTTTTCCAGCCCGCAGTCGGTGGTCTTCGACGAAGCGGAAAACCGCATGCACACGATCAAGGCGGTCATGCTAGCGACACTGTAAATAAATTCAAGCAACAAAAAAGGGGCTGTCCCGAAACGATTGTTCAAAATCGTAGAGTGGACAGCCCCTTGTTTCTTATTTCTCTTCCGGCTTTTTGCGATAGAGCACAAACTTCCTGCCAATGCTCTGGATCACCTCCGCACCCAACGCCTCCGCGAGCGCGCCCGCAGCCTCTCTCGCGCCGAGTGTGCTGGTCTCCAGGACGCTGAGCTTGATCAGTTCGCGCTTGCCGAGCGCTTCATCCACGCTTTTGATCAGGTTTTCACTGATGTCTTCCTTGCCGATCTGAAAGATCGGCTTCAGCGTATTGGCAAGCTTGCGATATTCCGCGCGTTCCGCTCCTGTCATCGTATCCTACTCCTCCCCCGCCAACGCGGGTTTTACTTCCTTTTTAGCGCTTGATTATAACACGCGACCGCACAAAAAGCGAGAAGTAATGCGGAAAATCGCAAAAATCGGCGCTAGATGATCGGCGCTAAAAATCCGCCGCCGGGGAGCAGGAACGACTGGCTGTTCAAATAAGCATTCTCCTCCGCACCGGAGTCATAATAGAGATTGAATCCATTGGATTGGATATTTGCGTGTGTAAGGTCGGCATTGACCAGCACGGCAAGATACGTCTCCGCCGTAAGCGTCAGCTTGCTCGTTGCGTCCAGATAGACCGAAGATCGTGCGGGCAATGTGCCGCCGAGCGCTCCGGTAAGCGACGCGTTGTTGGATAGCCGCAGCACCAGCGTAGCTTCGTCCCCAATGCCCGGCATCGCTGTGACCACAGTGTTGTCCAGCGTCAGGAAGTTGTCACCCGAAGACACGCGCAGGATGTCCCCGCTCGTGGAAGAAAGCGTAACGCCGCTGAGCGTGAGTCTCCCGCCGAGGAGCAGGATACACGGGGAATCCGAACCCTCGGTTGAGAGCGCACCCGACGTGACCATCGCGCTAGCGTCCTCGCGCACGATGATCGCGGGCGAGGATTCGCCGGAGGTATAGACCGAGGTATCGTTGAGCGCGAGCTGCGTGCCTTCACCCGCCACAAAGATGCCGGGCGCGCCGATGGCGTTGGTGGTGATGTTGCTCTCGTTCAGCGTCATCTGCCCTTTGGACAATACGCCGACCGCCGCGTTCTGACCAGCGGAGAAATCCCCCGCGGAATCGCCCGTCTTGTTGATATCTGTGCTGTTCATGGTGAGCACGCCCGCGCGTTGCACGAGTACCACGTTTCCATCTTCCGTGTCGGAGGCATACGTTTCGCCGCTGGACTCCTGCGTCTCGCCGTCTACGGTAAAGAGGCCACTGTGGTCAGCCTCCGCCGTGTTGCTCTGTTCGGGTTCGCCGCCGATCACAACCGGCTCCAACGCGGTGTCTTGCGCGGCGCCCCGCACGGGAACATTGCCACAGCCTGCGGCAAACAGCAGTAAAAGCATCATCGCGATGGAAAGAACGCGCTTGAATACGGATCGCTTCATATACTCACACACTCCTTGTGCCATTGATTCGCGTCCGGACAAATTGCCGGATTGTATCGCGCGATTTGATCTTATAAAACACTTGTGTCGGGCGCATGACGCTTGTATGAATGTTCTGTCAAAAAACCCATGCGATGCTGTTTCGCACGGGGTTGCTTGATTGAGAAAACCGTTATGTGCTCTACTGGGTTACATCGTCCGAATCAAGGTCTGAGGTGCCTTTACGGAGTTATCAACAAACGTTTTGCTAGCTCCTCGTCCACGTACTCTTTTATTGAGTTGTAGTAATTCGAAAACGCTTCTGAATCGCCAATCAACAGATCGTGGAACCGATGGTGTCCTGCTGTTTTTCGAATCAACAAGCAAACCGGCTTCATGGTTTGCTGATTTAGGACATTGCCCTTAAGCAGTGTCTTCGGGCGCGATTTTGATGTGTTGATAAATCCAACCGTACACAGTCCATCCGTGGTTGCAAAGGAGCAAGTGATCCTGTTTTTAACGAAATTTTCTTCAGCTAGAATTTGATTGTTGTGAAAGAGGCTAACCATGGTTGAAAGCACCGATATCTTTCTGCGGACAGTACCGATCGTGTCCTTCTCGAATTCTCCAACCTTATTGAAATCAAAATCACTTATCGCGAGTGATCCGTCATAACATTTCGTAAAAAAGGCAATAGGATCAAGCGCCGAATTTACACCCGTGAGGTGTTTATAATTCTCTGCTTTGCCATCGATGATAAAAAACTTTTTGTCGGTGAATGCATCAGAACAAACCAAGTATTCGCAATCGATGAAATTGCATTGATAGTCTGCGGCAGAACGGATCATCTCGGTTCGAACTCTGTCTTTGAAGGAAATTTCGGGCATGATTGCCTTTCCAATAGTTAAGGGATGACTTTTGGTCATCCCTTAACTTGATTTTTCGCAGTTTACTCTGGCATGGGAATGAGTTTTAGGTCTTCATCCCGACCATAGGTTTCCCTACAGATCTATCATACCTGTTGTTGTTGTTGCTGTCAATATCTGGCTGCCGTACGTCTATTCTTCTTACAAGCACTCGTTACGCGTATTTTGCAGCGAGGCGCTTGTGAATCTCGCGGATGAAAGAGAGACTGTTCACGGCCGTGGGCGTGATGCCTTCCGCAAGGCCGACGAGGTCTTTGGTCATGATGCCCGCGTCCAGCGTCTCAATCGACGCTTGCTCAAGCTTCTTGCCAAAGTCCGCAAGCGCGGGCAGATGATCGAGTTCGCCGCGCTTTGCCAGCGCGCCGCTCCAGGCAAAGATCGTCGCCATGGGGTTGGTGCTGGTCTCTTCGCCTTGCAAGTGTTTATAGTAGTGGCGCGTAACCGTGCCGTGCGCGGCTTCATACTCAAAGTTTCCATCCGGAGACACCAGCACGCTCGTCATCATCGCAAGGCTGCCAAACGCGGTGCTGACCATGTCGCTCATCACGTCGCCGTCGTAATTCTTGCAGGCCCAGATGTAGCCGCCCTCGGAGCGGATCACGCGGGCAACCGCGTCGTCGATCAGCGTGTAGAAATACGTCAGTCCGCTTTCTTCAAACTTCGTCTTGTAGTCGGATTCATAGATCTCCTCAAAGATATCCTTAAACGTATGATCGTAGAGCTTGCTGATCGTATCCTTGGTGGAAAACCAGACGTCTTGCTTCGTACTTAAGCCGTATTGGAAGCAGCTGTGCGCAAAGGAGCGGATGGAGCTGTCCTTGTTATACATCCCCTGTAGCACGCCGGGGCACTCAAAATCATAGATCGTCTTGCGGAAGGAGGCTCCGTTTTCGCCGGTAAACACCAGCTCCGCCTTGCCTTTTTCCGGCACGCGGTATTCCGTCGACCGGTATACGTCACCATACGCGTGGCGCGCGATGGTGATCGGCTTTTTCCAGGTCTTGACCACGGGCTTCACGCTGTCGATCAGGATCGGCGCGCGAAACACGGTTCCGTCCAGGATTGCGCGGATGGTGCCGTTGGGACTTTTCCACATTTCGCTCAGGTTATATTCCTGCACACGCTGCGCGTTTGGCGTTATCGTCGCGCATTTGACGCCGACGCCGTATTTCTTGATCGCGTTTGCCGCGTCCGTCGTCACTTGATCGCGCGTCTTCTCACGCTCCGGCAGACCGAGGTCGTAGTATTCCGCCTTGAGCTCGACAAACGGTAAAATCAGTTCGTCCTTGATCTGCTGCCAGAGGATGCGGGTCATTTCGTCGCCGTCCATTTCGACGAGCGGGGTTTTCATCTTGATCAAATCCATATCCGGTTCCTTTCGGCTTGTGTTTGGTCTTGGGGGTTGCGCGCGCTTACTTGCCCGCTTGCGCAGCGTAATAGTTCATCAGGCAACCTTCGAGGAGGATCTCTCTCTCATCCGCGGTCAGCGGAGGCAGAAGGAGCGTGATGGCTTCCGTGGAGCCGTTTGCGCGAATCGCGACGGCGGAAAGCGTATCCTTTTGTGCTTCGATCGCGGCGCGTACATCCGGCACGAACACATGATCGCCCACCTCATAATCAAACCGCGCGCCGGCAGGGAGCGTAAAGGGCAGAATGCCCCAGTTGATGCAGTTGCTGCGGTAGCGCTTGGTCGCATATTCATAGCAGATGTTGGCGGAGCCGCCGAGCACGCGCTGGCTGGAGGCAGCCTGCTCGCGCGCGCTACCGTCGCCGGGTTTGTTGGCGAACACACAGGAGCCATAGGCGGTGGTTTTCAGGAGCATCTCCGCGTCGCCAACCTTGGAAAGCAGCGCCTTCAACGCATCTGTCGCCGCGCCTTCCCGGCGCGCGGCTTCCGCCTTGGCAACCGCTTTGCTGCGGCCGACATAGTCCGGCGCGCGCCTGGAGAGCGTAAACTCCGCAAGGCGCAGGGGGTTGCTGCGATAGGAGCTCGTCTCACCGGAGGGGATGAGTTCGTCCGTCGTGGTCACGGGGTCGCGAATCACGGCGGAAAGCTCCACAAGCACGTTGTCCGTGAGCGGGTAGATCTTCGGCCAGTCCGCAATGTTCGGCCCGAAGACGAGCTCCGCCGTGGGATCCGCCTTGCCAAAGCCGTTGTAGCAACGTTTTTCATAGGGCGAGCGATCGTAGCGATAGCGGATGCGGCGCTTGCGATAGACCACGTCCGTCGCGGGTGTGATCCGCCCGCCGTTTGCCGCGCTCGCCGCGATGCTCCGCGCGTCCATCAGCGCGACATAGGCCAGCTGGCCTTCGCCGGGCTTGCTGCCTTCGCGGTTTGGGAAGTTTCGCGTGGTGTGGCGGATGGAAAAGCCGTTGTTTGAGGGGACGTCTCCCGCGCCGAAGCACGGCCCGCAGAAAGAGGGCTTCATCACAGCCCCCGCGCGCACGAGCGTCTCCGACGCCTGCGCCCGCGTCAACGCGAGGCTGACCGGCACACTTGTGGGATAGACGGAGAGTGAAAACGCGCCGCTGCCAACGGATCCACCTTCGAGAATTTCGCTGGCTTCCATGATGTTGTCAAACAAGCCGCCCGCGCAGCCCGCGATAATGCCCTGGTCGGCATAGACGCCGTCGGGCTGAATCTTGCTCCGAAGATCGAGCGAAACCTTCGGGAAGGTCGCCTTTGCTTCCGCTTCCACCTTCGCCAGCAGTTCGTCAGCCCGCTCGATGAACTCACGGATGGGATACGCGTTGCTCGGATGGAACGGCAGAGCAATCATGCACTCGACCTTATCCAACTCGATGGTGATCATGCTATCGTAATAGGCGCCGTCTTCCGGCGCGAGCTTTGCGTAAACTTCCGGCCGACCGTGCGCGCGGAAATACTCCGCGGTCTCGCCGTCTGTCTCCCAGATCGAGCTTAGGCAGGTCGTCTCCGTGGTCATCACGTCTACGCCGTTTCGATAGTCGGCAGAGAGATGTTTGATGCCCGGGCCCACGAACTCCAGTATCTTGTTCTTCGCGCGGTTTTCGGCAAACGCTTCTTTGACGAGAGCGAGGGCTACGTCGTGCGGGCCGACGCCGCGGCGGGGTTTGCCCGTCACGTAGCAGAGCACGACTTCCGGCGCCGCGATGTCGTAGGTATTCTTCAACAGCTGCTTGACCAGCTCCGGCCCGCCTTCGCCGACCGCGAGCGTGCCCAGCGCGCCATAGCGCGTGTGGCTGTCCGAGCCCAGAATCATCCGCCCGCAGCCCGCGAGCTCTTCGCGCGCGTAGCTGTGAATCACGCTCAAATTGGCGGGCACATAGATGCCGCCGTATTTCTTCGCGGCGGAAAGCCCGAAGAGATGGTCGTCCTCATTGATCGTACCGCCGACGGCGCAGAGGCTGTTGTGGCAGTTGGTCATGGCATATGGCACGGGGAATTCGACAAGTCCGCTTGCCCGTGCGGTCTGGATGATGCCGACATAGGTAATGTCATGCGAGATCAGTGCATCGAAACGAATGCGCATCTTCTCCGGATCGTCCGAGACGTTATGCGCGCGCAGGATGGAATACGCGATGGTCTTCTGGCGCGCATCTGCGTTCTCCTTGCCGGACTGCTGCGGCCTGCCGTTTTGCAGGGTGACCGGATGGTCGTGATAGCGAATCATAGATATCCTCCTGAACGGGTTCACCGTGAAAGATTCAAAAAGCGATTTCGGGTAGAAATCCACAGATAAAATTGTACCATGCCGATTGCACTAAGAAAAGCCGAAAGAGAGGTATATTATTGCAATCTGTGTGAAAAAAATCAGGCGTTGGGAATGGGGCATCTTGCTCTTGACAGCGGTCGGGCGGGCGGTTATAATACACCATGTGCCGCCGAAAATCGGCACAAAAGAACTCTATATGGCGGCGTAGCTCAGCTGGCTAGAGCATTCGGTTCATACCCGGAGTGTCATCTGTTCGAATCAGATCGCCGCTACCATGAAAAAAGACCCGCGAGGGTCTTTTTTGTTGTCTTAACATTCTAGTGTTTATTTACCCTTTCTCTTTTCATATTTAAGACTAATACATAATAAATAATACTTACGCTATGAACAATTGCAGATTGTCCATTAGGCGGATATAATTGTTATATACGTGTTATAAGTTTGAGTAATCTCACTCTTTGATAAGGAAGCCTATTCCATTTTTAAACGATCGTTGGCGTTGAAGAAGTTGCTTTCAGCAACCAGAATTATCGACGGCTCAATTCTCAAGAAAAATTTACTGTATCTAGGAGTTATTTATGAATCTTGAAGCGGCTATAAACAAGCAAGTTGAAATTTTCCACAAAAAAACTAACTTCATATATATGGATGGGATCGTATGGGAATTGACCCCCAATATTTATAATTGCGTTTTGAAATATTCTGTATCGGATAATGAAACAAAACGAATTGAATCAGAAAGGGACTTCCTTAAGGATTCAAACGGAACATGTATTCATAATAAAACTTGGAGCGATCCCATTAAAGTTATCTTTAGTATAACCAAATTTCAAATGTACATCAACGAGAAGGATTTAACATGGATAGGTACTGTGCATCATGAATACTCACACGCTGTAGATCAGAGAATTATTTTTCTAGACATGAAACCAACGACACCTGATGAAATATACGAATGGGAGTATTATAGAGCGTTTATTCTGTGGAGTGAGTTTTTTGCGCGTAAAACAGGCTATGAGATGGTTTTGAAGGAAAGGGTTTTCAAAGATAAACATGCAAACAAAATGACCTTATTCTTAACAGCAAAAGCGCACATACAAGTAATACTAAACGGGATAATAGACAGCTTTTCTAAACAAGATACCTATAACTTAATGCAGTTCTTTGGCAAGTTCGCTATGATCGAAGACATCTTCCCAGCAAAATTTGATTTTGAATCTTTTTTGAAAAATTCCTTTAATCACGAGCAAATCCTATTTCTTCAAGCGTTTTATAAAATATGCAAGAGCGTTTCAAGAGAAAACTTTAAAGAAGGCCTGCCAATATTGCAGTCTTTTGTTCAAGTAAACAATCTATAATACTTAGTTAGCAGTACTTTCATCCCCTATCCCCCTACCCCACAACAACCTTCCCACGCATGAGCACCAGAACCCCATCTGAACCATACCTCCCGCAAGTGGGCGTGCGCACGCACGCTTCTGAATCTCGCGCGTAATTGATCCCGAAATTCGACGCAGTCGATCACCCATACCTTCGACGAAAACCCTGCGGAAGCGCATTTCGTAGCGGGTTCTCTCTGGCGGTCTCATGCCCGGCATGCTATAATAGTCCCGTTTGAACATTCATCCCGCAGGGGTTTGACGCGACAATCCTGCGGCGAACCGGACGAATCAACACCATCAAATTTTTCTCGTGATCCCATCAAGATGGATCACTTTGGAGGGCGAAATTGAGGCGAACAACCATACAGCGGATCCTTTCCATCCTGCTTGTGATGCTTTTCTTTTCCGTCTTCTCGCCCAAAGCATTCGCCGATGAACCGGAATCCTTGTGGAAAGACTGCACCTACAAAAGCTCAAACCCGACGAAAGAAGGGTTACGCAGCCTTTGGGACGACAACCCGATGAACAACTTCGTCGTACGTGGGCCGGGGCAACTCACGATCTCGTGGCAGGATGAAGTCCCCGCTTCCTCGCTCTATCTGGAATGGACCATATTCCCGCGCGATTTTACCGTTACGCAATTTCGGGCGGATGGAAGTATCATCGAATCAATCCCCGGGGAAACCTTTCAGCTCAACCAACTCTATCCGGTATCCAGCGACGCAGCCGGGGTTACGTTATCTTCTCAAACCGATATGGATTTGAGCAAAGCCGTCCTGTATGGGCCTGATATGATTCCGAACAACTATCATCCATGGAATCCTACACCGAAAAAATTAGACTTTCTGGTTGTTGCGACTCATCCGGACGATGACGTGATTTTCATGGGTGCAATCGTTCCACTGTATGGCGTGGAAAAAGGTCTGAATGGGACGATCCTATATGTCTGCTCCTCCAATATTCGCGATCGCGGCAATGAAGCAATGAACGGTGCTTGGGTGATGGGGCTGCGGAATCATCCGCTCTTTGGCGGATTCCCCAATATCGTGGGCTCTCAGAGCGAGAAGCGCGAATATGAGTTTACTACAAAAAAGCTCGCGCTCTATTTTGTGCGAATCCTTCGCCAATATCAGCCGGAGGTTCTAGTCACGCACGATAAAAAGGGAGAGTACGGTCATTGGCAGCATAAAAACGTATCCGCGGCAATTTGCAGAGCGGTTACGCTTGCGGCGGATCCCAGCTTCGATCCGGATTCATTCGCGCAATATGGGGCATTTCAAGTCAAAAAACTCTACCTGCACCTCTTTGCCGAAAATCAAATCAAGCTGGATGTTTTAGCCCCGCTTGACAAGTTTGACTCGAAAAACGTGTTCGAAATCGCAAAAGAGGCGTTTGCAGAGCATGTTTCGCAGGTTCAGGTTGGGCACTATAGCGTGTTGAATGAAGGCAAATACAGCCTTTCAGACTTTGGATTGTATTATTCCGCCGTCGGTCCGGACCTTCTCAAGAACGATATGTTTGAGAACATTGCGCCGGAATCGTTGAGCAACTATGTCGCATTCGTACCAACGGTTACGCCGGATATGCGACCAACCCCCTCGCCCCGTCCCGTTGCGCAAACCCCCGTGCCTACCGACTCGCCTGCGCCGACCGATCCAGAGCGCCACGCTTCCTCTTTTTGGGTCGTGTACGCACTTGCAGCCGTGGTTGTTTCCGCTTTCATCGCGGGTGCCGTCCTCTTTACAAGAGCCCGCCGGAAGCGCGATAATCCATAACGGATCGGATCCGCGCGCGAAGCCCCCTCTTTGCGTTCCTCCATCATTCTTTTTTCGAAAATGAACTTCTTATGTCTCTTTGACGCAGAACAGGCTGCCCCGAAACGATTTTTCAAAATCGTCGAGAGGGCAGCCTCTTTTTCCTTTTTTCTACAGGGTGTTTCTAAAATGCGGCTAGCACAAGCCCCGTGCACAACAAAAAACAGCGGCCGGATGCGCCGCTGCTTTGGTTCGGTCGTGGCTTCTTTTTGGTTTACGGTTTCGCGACAATGTTACCCCGCTTGATGACCATCTTGGCTTGATTGCTGCCCATGCGATAGCAGAGCAGTTCCATTCCGTCGGTATTCCACAGGACGAGATCCGCCTGCTTGCCGGGTTCGATGGTGCCGAGCCTGTCGCCAAGCCCGATTGCGCAGGCGGCGTTGAGCGTCAGCGCGGTAAGGGTTTCCTCCGGCGTCATGCGATAGCGCAGGTACGCGAGATTCGCCGAGAGCTGGAGGTTGAGCGACGGGCACGAGCCGGGGTTGAAGTCCGACGCGACAGCAACCGCCACACCGCGGGCAATCATCTCCCGTGCGCGGGCAAAATTTTTATTCAGATAGAGCGAGGTCTGCGGCAGGAGGCACGCGGTGACGTTGCCCGCCGCGAGGGCGGAGATCCCGCTATCGTCCGTCGCAATCAGATGCTCTGCCGAGACAGCGCCAAGCTCACCCGCGAGCAGAGCGCCACCGATGGCGTCAATCTCGTCCGCGTGAATCTTGCGTCCCAAGCCGAGCGAGCGAGCCGTTTCCAGCACGCGCCTGCTCTGCTCCGGCGAGAACACGCCCGTTTCGCAAAACACGTCGCAGTAGCGCGCGAGACCTTCCTCCGCCACGCGCGGCAGGATCTCATCGCAAACAAGATCCACATAAGCGTCCGCGCGTCCGGCAAACTCCGGCGGGACGGCGTGCGCCGCCATGCAGGTCGGGACGATGTCCATCTCGTGCGCATCATTCAGGCGGCAGATCACGCGGAGCTGCTTGATTTCGTGTTCCAAATCCAGTCCGTAGCCGCTTTTGATCTCCGTCGTGGTCACGCCGAATCGCAACTGCTCGTCGAGAAACCTCATCGCGCGGGAGAATAATTCGTCCTCGCTCATCCGCCGCGTCTGGCGCACGGTGTCGAGGATGCCGCCGCCGGATGCCAAAATCTCCAGATAGCTTGCGCCCTTCAATTTCAGCGGAATCTCATGCTGCCGCCAGCCGCCAAAGACGAGGTGCGTGTGCGCATCCACCCAGCCGGGGGTTGCAAAGGCGCCGCCCGCGTCGAGCCGCTCCGTTTCCGGCGGACAGACCGGCAACACGCCGTCTTGCGAAATCGCGACGATGGTTTCGCCGTCGATGAGCACGCTGGCGTTGCGGTATCTTCGATTTTCTCCCTGCCGGTCTCCCCGCAGGCTCGTGCTGCCGACGGGGGTTTGCAGAGTACCTATGTTGTGGATCAGCAGCATGGGTCGTCCTCCGATTAGCTCAGTTCAAACAATGCCCGTTTTGGCGGCAAGCGCGCAAAAGAAATTAGTTCAACCGATATTCCAAGACCTGATTTTCAGGGTCAAAGTTTTCGATGCCGAGATAGTATTCCGCGCTGTCGATCAGGGCTCGCATCGGAACGAGACCCACGATCTCCGTGCCGACGATACTCACGCCATAGCGCGCCGCCTCAAAACGGACGAACTCCACCGCGCGATACAGCGGCGTTGCGCAATAGTTCGTCATGTTGATCGAAACCTGCGCGCAGTTGCGCTCCTTGAGGAACACGCCCATCGCCTTGACGCAGGCGAGACCCCCGCCGGACTGGCGAATCACGCGGGCGATCTTGTCCGCAATGCCCACGTCCGCCGTGGAGAGGTTGATATTGAACGCGATCAGCGGCGCGCGCGCGCCAACCGCGACCACGCCCGCCGTGGGGTGAATCGTACGCCCGCCGAAGTCCGGCTCCCATTGCGGCTCCTTCACCTTTTCCGCCATGCCTTCAAACTGGCCTTTGCGGATGGCGGCTAGGTTCTCGCGATGCGGCGCGGAGGCGGACGCTTCATAGAGGAACACGGGCATACAGGCTTCCTGCCAGATGCGCTCGGCTGCCTTTTTTGAGAGCGCGACGCACTCCTCCATCGTCACCTCGCGGATGGGGATAAACGGGATCACATCGATCGCGCCCATGCGCGGGTGTTCTCCCTTGTGCTTTGTGAGGTCGATGCAGCGCGCGGCAAATTTCGCGAGCTGAACCGCCGCTTCCTCCGCGCCCGCGGGATCTCCCACAAACGTGATCACCGTGCGGTTGTGGCTCGCGTCGCTCGAGGTGTTGAGGAGCGTCACGCCCGGCGTGGAGCGGACGATGCCTGCCGCCTCCTGCACGAGGTCGGCATCCGCGGTCGAGATATTGGGTACGCATTCAACTATTTTTGCCATAATCAATCTTCTCCTAATTGTTTTCCGATAATACGCGATCGAGCAGCGCATCGCTCGCAAGATAAGGCAGGGTGATGTGCGCTCTGTCGGCTTCCCGTTCGTTGTATCGCGCGGCGGTCGCAATTGCGCCCGCGTTGCCCGCCCAGCTACGGCGCGCGACGCCGCCCATGACGTCCCAACTCATCGCGCTTTGTATGATCTCGTCCACGCGCGCGCTTCCGTCCAGCAGCAGGCCGAAGCCGCCGTTGATCGCTTTACCGATGCCGACCCCGCCGCCGTTATGGAGCGCGCAGAGCGTCATGCCGCGCGCGGCGTTGCCCGCGAAGCATTGCACCGCCATATCCGCCATGACGTTGCTGCCGTCCTTGATGTTCGCCGTCTCGCGAAAGGGCGAATCCGTGCCGGAGACGTCGTGGTGATCCCGCCCCAGCATTACGGGGCCGATCTCACCGTGCCGCACCATCTCATTGAAGCGCAGCGCGATTTTGCACCGGCCTTCTTCATCCTGATACAGGATCCGCGCCTCGGTACCCACGACGAGCCCGTTTGCCTCCGCGTCGCGAATCCAGGCGTGATTGTCCCGATCCTGCCAACAGCGCGCGGGGTCGATGCAGTCCATCGCCGCGCGGTCGGTCTTTTGCAAATCCGCATGATCGCCGGAGAGGCAGACCCAGCGGAACGGGCCAAAGCCAAAGTCGAACAGGAGCGGACCCATGATATCCTCCACATAGGAAGGAAAGACAAAGCCGTCCTTTGCGTCCGTACCGTTTTTCGAAACCGCGGTCACGCCCGCATCGAACACCGCCTTGAGGAAGGAGTTGCCATAATCAAAGAAGTGCGTGCCGCGCGCGCTGAGCGCCACGATCGCCGCATAATGCCGCCGGAGGGATTCGTCCACCCGCATGGCAAACGCCGCGCGGTCGCGATGCAGCAGCTCCGTACGCTGCTCAAACGTCAGCCCGACTGGACAATATCCGCCGTTATAAGCGTTGTGACAGGAGGTTTGGTCGCTCAATAGATCGATCGCAAACTTGTGTTCCATAGCGGCTTCCAACAGGTCGACGATGTTGCCGTGATAGGCGATCGAGATGCGTTCGCCGTTTTTCTTCGCCTGCTCCGCGCGGGAGAAGACCTCCGAAAGATCGTCCGACATCAGATCGACCCAACCTTGATCGAGGCGGGTCTGGATGCGGGAGGCGTCCACCTCCGCGAATATGCCGACCGCCCCCGCGATCGTCGCGGCCTTTGGCTGCGCGCCGCTCATGCCACCGAGTCCGGAAGAGACGAACACTTTTCCCGTTAGATCGCCTTCCGGCGCAACGCCGAGATAGATTCGTCCCGCCCCGAGGATGGTGTTAAACGTGCCGTGGACGATGCCCTGCGGGCCGATGTACATCCAGCCGCCGGCGGTCATCTGTCCGTAGTTGGCGACGCCCATCTGCTCCGCGATCTCCCAATCGTCCTGATTGTCAAATATGCCGACCATAAGCGCGTTGGTGAGGATCACGCGCGGTGCCGTGGGTTTGCTCGGAAAAAGTCCCACGGGATGACCTGACTCCAGCACAAGCGTCTGATCGTCGGTCAATTCTTCCAGATATCGCTTGATGAGCCGATATTGCAGCCAGTTCTGACAAACCTGCCCCGTCTCTCCATAGGTGACAAGTTCGTAGGGATACAGCGCGACGTCAAAATCGAGATTGTTGTCGATCATCACCTGCAGCGCGCGCCCTGCAAGACACTTGCCCTTATATTGATCGATGGGTTTGCCGTAGATGCGCCCGGCGGGACGATAGCGATAGGCATAGATCCGCCCGCGGGTTTTCAGCTCATGCAAAAACTCCGGCGCGAGTGTTTCGTGCAGGGACTCCGGCACATAGCGCAGCGCGTTTTTGAGCGCCTGCCGCGTCTGCGCGGGGCTCAGGCGGAAGCCGCGATCCGGCGCGCGGCGCTTGGACGAGTCAAAGGCCGGCATGTCCGGCAGCTCGCTGCCGAGCCGGATCGTCTCCGCCCGCTTGTCGACTTCGCTTTTCATCAGCGCACCTCCTATGATCAGTTCAGCTCGCCCGTGATCGATTCCACGGCAGGAATCAGCCGGTGATCCATCACGATGCGCTCGCATTTTTCCATCAGCTCATACATCACAACATCCCGCTCGATCTGCGGCACCTGCGCGCGCAGCAGCAGATACGTTGCGCGCATCGCGGGAGAAAGCTTCTCTTCTCCGATGATCCCCGCCGCCTGTCCCGCCGCGAAGAGTTCGATGGCGAGCACGCGCTGTGCGTTTTTGAGGATCTCGACCGACTTGCGCGCCGCGATGGTTCCCATGCTGACATGATCCTCCTGATTGGCGGAGGACGGGATGGAATCCACGCTTGCGGGATGCGCAAGCACCTTGTTTTCTGAAACCAGCGCAGCCGCGGCATATTGCGCGATCATAAACCCGCTGTTCAAACCGCCGTTCGGCGCGAGAAACGCGGGCAGTCCGTTGTTCAGCGCGGGGTTGACGAGACGCTCTGTGCGCCGTTCGGAGACGTTGGCATATTCCGCGAGCGCGATGGCGAGAAAATCGAACGCGAGCGCCATCGGCTGCCCGTGAAAGTTTCCGCCGGAGATGACGTCTCCCTCCTGCGGGAAGATCAGGGGATTATCGGTCACCGCGTTGATCTCGCGGCTGACCGCTTCATAGACATAGCAGATCGCGTCCCGGCTCGCGCCGTGAATCTGGGGAATGCAGCGAATCGAATACGCATCCTGCACCTTGCCCGGGCGTGTCTCGCCGGAGAGTTGGCTCCCCGCGAGCAGCGCCCGCAGGTTTTCCGCGCATGCCATCTGCCCCGCATGCCCGCGCAAAAGATGGACACGCGCGTCAAACGCGCTGGTGATACAGCCCTGCGCTTCGCAGGTCAAGGAGGCGATGATATCCGCGCTTTTGCTCAGCTGCACCGCATCATGAACGCAGAGCGCGCCGATGGAGGTCATCACCTGTGTGCCATTGATCAGCGCGAGGCCTTCCTTTGCCGCAAGCTGGATGGGTTCAATGCCCGCCTTGCGCATCGCCTCCGCGCCGGACAAGATTTCGCCGTCAAGCTCCGCCAGACCCAGCCCAATCATCGGCAGAACCATATGCGCAAGCGGCACGAGATCCCCGCTCGCGCCGAGGCTTCCTTTTTCGGGAATGACGGGATGCACGCCGCGGTTGAGCATCGCAAGCAGCGTCTCCATCGTGGAGAGCCGGATGCCGGAGAATCCGCTCGCCAGCGCGTTCAGGCGCAGGAGCATCACGCCGCGTACGACGTCCGTCGGCAGCGGCTCACCTGTTCCGCAGGCGTGGCTGATGATCAGATTCCGCTGAAGTTGCGCCGCGTCTTCGTCCGCTATCCGCCGCTCGGAGAATTTCCCAAATCCGGTGGTCAATCCATAGACCGCAACGCCGCTTTTCAGCATCGCCTCAACGTGCGCGCGGGAATGGTCGATCGCCGCGCGCGCTTCCTGCGGAATTACCGCCTGTTCGCGATGGCGCGTCACGCGGACAACCTCTTCGATGGTCAGCGTTGCACCGTTTAGTTCAATCATCTTGTCGTCTCCGTATCCCGTGTGTATTTCTTTGGATAAACCAAGTCTATCCTGCATAATCATCCACGTCAATACAGATCAGAGAAATTCGCTCGGCCGAAATTTCACCAATTCATGGCTTTTTCTGTGTGCTGTTTTAACGCGTTAAAGTGCATAAAAACAAATGGATCCCTTCATAGATCAAATGCCGCGCGGATTCTCTGCGCCGCTTCCTCAGAAGATAGATGGGTGTTGTCAAGCCGGAAATGATTCTTCCCTTTGAGCTCTCCTGGCAGGGACACGAAACGAAATTCCTCGTTGTTCCTGAGAAAAGCTTGATCACAGAGCGCCGGATCGATGGCAACGCCATCGTTTTCCGCCGCCATCTTCTCGCGGTTGCGCTGCCGGAGCGTCTCTTCGTCCGCAACCAGCTCCGCATAGCAAACCTCCGCTCCCGCCTCCATGCACACGGACTCGATCGCGTTCACCTTGTCAAACCCGTTTTTCCAATCAAAGCACCAAAGATACGGTATGACAAGCCCCGATTCCGCCGTCAGCAAATACGTCTGTAGCACGGTTTTTCTCAGACGTTCAGATAAGCTGTTTCGTACTTGGATCGAGTACCCAAATTGACGATTGACAGCTTCCACATTCACGCAATCTTGATCGATTGACATGCCCGTACATGCACAGAGTTTTTTGGCAACGGTGCTCTTGCCCGCGGCATAAGCGCCAAAGAGAATCACAACTTTCACGAGACTGTTCCCTCCATCTTTTGATCGAGAATCTTGCGCACAAAACGACCGGTTTTCGCGTGTTTTTCAGTGTAACATAGTCACTGTTTCCAGGTGTTGATTTTTATACAATAATATCATCAACAGCAAAGGAGCAAAGACTATGTCCGTCAAGATCATCACGAAGGACAACTTCGATGCAGAAGTTTTAAAAGAAACGAAACCCGTACTCCTCGATTTCTGGGCAAGCTGGTGCGGCCCGTGCCGTATGGTTTCTCCCATTATCGACGAGATCGCGAACGAACGCGCAGATCTGAAGGTCGGCAAGGTAAATGTCGACGAACAGCCTGAGCTCGCTGCAAAGTTTGGCGTCATGAGCATCCCCACGCTCATCGTCATGAAGGACGGCAAAGTGGTCAATCAGACCGCGGGCGCCCGTCCCAAACCCCAGATTCTTTCCTTGATCCCATAAGTAAAACTGCAAGCAACGCAAAAGCGCCGTCCGGCTCCACCCGGACGGCGCTTTTGACAGTAAAAAACATGTTATTTGACGGCCAGTTTATCCAGCCTTTGCGTCAAGCTTGCAGCGGTCAATCAGGGTCACCCCGCCGCGTGTGAGCGTGACCATACCCTCTTCCTGAAAATACTTGAGCATTCTTGTGACCACCTCGCGCGCGGTACCCATATGGTTTGCAATCTTCTCGTGCGTAATCTCCAGCGTGTCGCAGTCCTCAATCGTACTCTCTTCGAGCAGGAATGTGGCGAGCCGCGCGTCAAAGCGCTTGAAGAGGAGCTGATCCATAAGCCACATCACCTCGGAAAACCGCGACGCCAACACCTGGCAGGTATAGTTCGCCAGCGGCGCGCTGCGCTCCATGACGGCGTGGTACGCTTCGGTTTGGATCAGCCATACGTCGGAATCCTTCTCAGTTTCGATGGTGACCTCAAAGCGAATGCTGGACATCATGCACGCCGCGGAGAAGAGGCAGATGTCCCGCTCCAAAAGACGATAGAGCGTCACTTCCTTGCCCTCATCGGAAACGATATAGGACCTTAGCTGTCCGCCCTTGATCACAAGTACGCCGATGCAGTCCGCCGAACCGTTGTGAATGATCGTTCCCTTCGGCACGGTGCGGAACACGGCGGCATTCTCCAGCGCTTGCTGGTCTTCCCTCGTTAGCTGTTTCCAGATTGGCAGATATGCGTCAAGTCCCATGCTGTCCCTCCCGAATGATCTCTTGACTGATTATACCCTGTTTTTCGCGGATATGTGTTGAAATTTTCGCAAACATTCGGTGGATTGCACAAAACGCCTCTTGATGATGAAGCTGTTTTACGCCATACCTTCGCATAACGGCTTGATTTCACGATTCTTTTTCCGTTTTACTGGTGTTTTACGCCACAACTTTGTATAATAATATTGACTCGTATATATGTCGCTAACAGGAATTATTATTATATAGTGACATTGTTACGGATTCGGTGTATCATTACATGGTAGAATTTCTCAAACGTATGCGGTGGTTGACCCCGCGCAATCAACTTTTTTTGCCGTCGTGTTCGCGCATGAATATCCGCGGACAGACGATCTCCCTCTTCAAATAAAACAAAATAGATCAAGGAGGAACTTCATCATGACTTGTGAAACCCGTTTCTTCCGCTGCGAAATCTGCGGCAACCTCGTTGGCATGATTCACGCTTCCGGCGCACCCATGAGCTGCTGCGGTCAGCACATGACCGAACTCATCCCCGGCAGCGTCGACGCGAGCCAGGAAAAACACGTCCCCGTCATCAAGGTGGAAGGCGACACCTGCACCGTCCATGTCGGCAGTATCGATCATCCCATGCTCGAGGAGCACCATATCGCGTGGATTTATCTGCAGACCGACGACGGCGGTATGCGTAAATGTCTCGCCATCGGTGGCAAACCCGAAGCCGTGTTTGCGCTCGGCGGTGCGAAAGTTCTCGCGGCCTACGAATACTGCAACCTCCACGGCCTCTGGAAAGCAACGCTGTAATCGATCGCTTTCTCCAGCAAATGAACCAATTGTGCCTCCCGCATGTACGTCGGGAGGCACTTTTTTTAGAAAATCCGTCTATATTTTTTTAAAATGCGCAGAAAAGCCCTTTACACCGTGTCTGAAATGGCATATGTTGGAAACAGAAAAAACAGATCCGAAAAGAAACGGACACACGGGTCTTTACGCGTATATCACGCATAAAATAGCATAATATACAATTTATTGTCGCTCTATTCAATTGAAAAACACCTTCCCCCATGGCACAATCCAACCCGCACCCGCAGAGAAGCTGTGAAAATTCGTCGCTTGCACTTGAATCGATATGCAAAAATTGGTATACTCTGTTACACGGGCAAATTCTATCGTACGTATTTATACACTCGTTTCACAATCCGCCGCGACAGGAAGGGGAATCGAACGATGACACTATCCCTGATTGCCCTGCTGCTGGTTGGTTGTGCGGCAGAGACCGTTTTTATCATCTTGGAGCATCGCAAGCGTATGCTGGGCGCGCTTTTGACCAAGGGATGCGCTTCGCTCCTCTTCGTTTTTGCAGGCATACTGGCGTTTTCCCGTTCTGACAACCCCGTGTTTGCGCGGTTGATCGTGCTTGGGTTGATGCTTGGCGCGGTTGGCGATGTTTGCCTCAATCTTCGCTTCTTGCTTGCGGAGCGGGCGCGGACGATCTTCCTTTTCGGCATATCCGCGTTCCTGCTCGGGCATGTTGCTTATCTATTCGCGCTGATTGGTCTGGCGCCTCTGGTGCTGCTCTACGCGTTGCCGGCCTGCGCGGTGCTTTCCGTGTTTCTGATTCGCTTTGTGCTCTCCCGTGTGGAGGTTGCCGGGGCGATTAAAATCTTTGGTATCCTCTATCTCTGTATCGTGTTTCTGATGGCAGCTGTGGCAGTGACGCTCTTTGCGTTCGCGCCGCAGAGCGCCGGCCGCGCGGTTTTCGCCGCTGGCGGGGTGCTCTTTGCCGCGAGCGATGTTCTTCTCGTGCTCAACCAGTTCGGGAAGCGGCCTTATCCCGCTTTTCGCGCGATGAACCTCTCGCTCTATTATATCGGACAGGTCTTCATCTGTCTGAGCATTGTGTTGTTGCGCTGACGATCCCTTTTGTTTTTGCTTCCCCACAAGCGCGCTCGATGCGCTTGCCTGTATAGATACCTTGCGGCGCGGGTTTTTTTCGCTTCCCTGCGGGAAAAGCTCCATCGCCTCCAACGAATCAGGAAGGAAGCCAACCGGTTAACAGAACAATGAAACAAGAAGGCCTCAAGAAATCGTTCGTTCACGCGATGCAACAGAAGATCTTCTCCGGGGAATATCAGATTGGTCAACAGCTGCCGCCGGAGCGGGAGCTTGCGCAGGAGCTCGGTGTGAGCCGCTCGCTTGTCAATACCGGCATTCTGGAGTTGGCGAATCAGGGCTTCATCCGCATCATTCCGCGCCAGGGCAGCATCATCGCCGACTATAAAAAGCACGGAACGTTGCAGGTCCTCAGTGCGCTGATGAACTGCGACAGCTTTCGGCTGGATTATCCGTTGTTCTGCAACCTTGTGGATCTGCGCGTATTGATCGAGAGCGAATCCGCGCGCCTTGCGAGCACGCACGCTACGGCGGACGAGATCGAGACGCTGCGCGTGCTTTCGCTGTGCATCAAGAATGCCGTTCAACCACTGGACGCGGTGGAGCCGATCTGCCGCTTTCACTATCTTTTAACGCAGTATTCCGGCAATGCCGTCTATGCCATGACGTTCAAGAGCTTTGAAGGTACGATCATGCGACTTGTACGCCAGCACCTCACTTTGGCGCCGGATATCCCGAAGTCCGCAAAGCTGCATGAGTCTCTGGTCCGTTCTTTGGAAGCACACGAAGCGGAGGCAAGCGCGCAGAACGTTCGCCTCTGCATTCTGCACGGAATGAGCGCGCTGAAAAAGCTCTATCACACCTAGCGAGCGCACAGAATTGAACAGCGTCACGCGCACCGCACCCGCATACGCAACCCGTCCGCAACCGAGCCGGGCGGGTTTTTATTCGCCGCTTTGAATCCCCCGCTTTGGATCAACCACGCTTTACAGAAACTGAAAGAGCGTGTATCGTAATACTATCCTCTTTCCCCTCGCCCACGCGGCAGTCCTCGGATGATGGTATCGTCATCTGCCGCGGAACCATCCGTCGGTTCGCATCTATTTCCTATCTCAAAACTAGAAACGGAAACACACAAATTCGCATGAAACTGAAGGCTCTTGTTCTCTCCGATCATGAAAGCGAATACATCTGGGACTTCTTCGACCCGAAGGTCTTTGCGGGTGTGGATGTCATGATTTCCTGCGGCGATCTCAAGCCGGAATATCTTTCGTTCCTTGTGACGATGATTCCCGCGCCGCTGCTGTTTGTGCGCGGCAACCACGACGCACGCTATGAGCAAAACCCGCCGGAGGGCTGCATCGATCTTGAGGAGAAGCCCGTCGTCATCAAGGGCATTCGTTTTGTCGGATTTGGCGGATGCAAGAGCGAACGTCCCGCGCCGAACCATTATTCCGAACGGGAGATGAACCTCCGCGTACTCAAGGCAACGCTCGCGCTATCGCTGAGAAAAGGGTTTGACGTGCTGGTCACCCACGCGCCGGCTGCCGGACTCGGAGACGGGGACGATCATTTTCACGAGGGGTTTGAAACGTTTCTCAAGATGATCGACAAATACAAACCGCGCTATCATCTGCACGGGCATCAGCACTTGACCTATTCCATCGGTTCCAAGCGAATCATGCAATACAATGAAACTACCATCATCAACACGTATAATTACTATCTGCTCGACATGGAGTTTCCGGATCCCGCATAGGCACTGCTGCATTGCTTGAAAATGGAACAGGACTTGACCTATTCCATCGGTTCCAGGCGAATCATGCAATACAACGAAACCACCATCATCAACACGTATAACTACTATCTGCTCGATATGGAGTTTCCGGATCCCGCATAATCCCGGCCCCATCGACTGAGATACGAACAATAGTCCACCGTCCCGGAGGGAATACATGAGCCAAAACCTCAACGCGAACGAAGAATATGAACGCGCACGAAAACGCGGGCAAAAGGAATTCGCCCTGCGCCGCGCCCGCGGCGAGAGCGGGCTTCTGCCCGTCATCCACGCGCGGCGAGAGGAGAACGGCGTGCTCGCGGTCGTCGACCAGCCGATGCGCCCCATCTCGCTCAATCGCATCGCGGGTACCTATCAGGCCAGCCGCGCCAACTCGTTTGCCTATAACTTTATGCCGCTGCTCAGCGCCGATACGGAGTTTGCATACAAGTGGATCAATCTCTGCGAGGCGCACTTACAAAGTGGCATCCGCGACCCGATCCGCGTCTATGAATATCTCTGGAAATATTACGTCGCGGAGGGTAACAAGCGCGTCAGCGTGCTCAAATACTACGAGGCGAGCTCGTTTGAGGCGGAGATCATCCGCCTGATCCCGCAGTGGGACGAGAACGATCCCGCCATCGAACGGTATTATACCTTCCTCGCCTACAGCAAGAAGGGCGTGTTTTCGGACATCGAACTATCCGAATCCCGCAAGTATGAGCGGCTGTATCGCATTGAACAGCGTCTGATCGCCGAGATGGATCCCGCGCAGGACAAGCCGGACTACAACGCGCTATACACGCGCTTTGAAGGTGCTTATCTCAACACCAGTTGCACGTTATCTCTGGGAGACGCGTTTTTGGAATATCTGCATGTGTACGGCTTCCCGATGCACATCATGCCGGAGGAACTCACCGCACGGATTCTCACCCTCAAGCCGCAACTGGATATTCTGGAGCACCCGCCCGCGCCGCGCGTGGTGCAGGAGGAGGAAGCGGAGGCAGCGGAGCCGACGTTTTTTACGCGCCTGCTGCCGGTGCACCGAAACCCCAAGGTGGTCTTTGCCTACGCGGGAGAACGCGCCCAAAACAGCTGGCTCGGCTCACATGAGCAGGGGCGCCTCGCCATGCAAGCGGAGCTCGGTGAAAAGGTTGACTCCCGCGTGCTGGATCTACAGGATCGCGAAGACGCCTATGATCTGCTGGCCGCCGAGGCGGGAGACGCGGGGCTTCTGTTCGTCACAACGCCGTCTCTGATGAACCCCGTGCTGCGTTTTGCGCTGGAGCATCCAAACTGCATGACGCTCGTCTATTCCCGGATGCAGCATCACTATCGGCTGCACACCTATTTCGGGCGCTATTATGAAGCGGTGTTCCTCTGCGGCGTCGCGGCGGGACAACACACCAAGACCGGAACGGTCGCCTATATCACCCCGAAGCTGAACTACGCGCGCTTTACCTCGGATATCAACGCGTTTGCCGTCGGTGTGCGCTCCGTCCGTCCCGATGCGCGCGTGTTGATGGTCACGCGAGACGTGGATCCAAAGCAAATGGAGACCTGCGAGCGGGGGGTCGAGATCGCGGCTAGCCTCGGCGCGGACACGGTACTGACGCCGCATTATGCCTCTCTTTCCCTCGCGGAGCTGCCGTATGGAGTGTTTACCGCGCTCATCAGCATTGACCCGGCGGGCAAACCCGTGCGGTATCTCGCGGCGCCCGACTGGAACTGGGAGCGGTTTTATACCGCTATCGTGAAAAGCTATCTCAACGGGAGCCTCAGCGCGCTGCTGGGTTCCGATCGGGAAGAGTCTCCGATCGTGAGCTTCTGGTGGGGGCTTGGCGGCGGCGTGGTGGATGTTCGCCTCGGCAGTTGGTCGAGCGGCACACCGAATAATCTGATCCGGTATCTGCGGGGAAGCATGGCGCGAAACCTGTATAACCCGTTTCACGGGCCGGTGACCGATATCGAAGGGATTGTCCGCATCCCCGCACACAGTGATGCGGCGCCGGCAGACATTATTAAAATGAGATACCTCGTTGCGGGTGTCGAAGTGATAGAATAACGAATTGTCATATCCTGCGAAAAGGATTAAAATACTTTTTAACCATTCCCGTGCCGCGAAGCGGCAAAGAAGGAGAACTATGCAGAAGAAAGACCCGCCGATTCTGGTCACGCGTCCGTCGCTGCCACCGGTGGAAGAATATGAACAGCTCGTGCGGGAGATCTTCTCCTCGCGCTATCTCACTAACGGCGGCGCGCAGCACAAAAAGCTGGAATCCGCGCTGAAAGAAAAACTGCAAACGCCGCATCTTCGACTGTTTACAAACGGGCATCTCGCGCTGGAATGCGCCATCCAAGCCCTGAACCTTGCCCCGGGTGAAATCATCACCACGCCCTTTACCTTTCTCTCCACCACGCACGCCATCGTCCGCTGCGGCTTTACGCCCGTGTTCTGCGACGTGGAGCCGGAGTATTTCACGCTCGACCCGGCAAAGATCGAAGAGAAGATCACCCCGAACACCCGCGCCATCCTGCCCGTGCATGTCTACGGAAATCCTTGCGACATGGAAGCCATCGACCGGATTGCTGCGCGGCATAACCTCCCCGTGCTCTATGACGCGGCGCATGCGTTCAGCGTCACGATCCACAACCGCGCGGTGGCGGACTTCGGCACGGCATCCATGTTCAGCTTCCACGCCACGAAGTGCTATAACACAATCGAAGGCGGCGCGATTGCAACCCGCGACGCAGACTTTGCCGAACGGCTTGACGCCTATAAGAACTTCGGCTTCCATGCGGATGAATCGGTCCGCGAGGTCGGCGGCAACGCGAAGATGAACGAGTTTCAGGCGGCGATGGGGCTGCTGAATCTGAAATACTTCGAACGCGAGATCGCAAAACGCGCGTTGGTCGCCGCGCGGTATCGCGCGCATCTTTCCGGCATCGCGGGGTTGTCGTTCCGACCGATCCGCGACGGCGTCACGCAAAACTACGCGTATCTGCCCGTCTCTTTCGACCCCGCCGTGTTTGGCGCAAACCGCGATCAGGTTAATGATACGCTCCAGCAGTATGGCATCTTCGCACGCAAATATTTCTTCCCGCTTGTGAGCGAAGCCTCCTGTTACGCGGGCCGGTTTGACCCGGCGAAGACACCCATTGCGCTGGACGTCAGTAGAAACGTGCTGACGCTTCCGATGTATGCAGACCTTGCGCTGAGCGATGTGGACGACATCTGCGAGATCGTCGCTGGATGCAAAAAGTAGGTTTCTCCCACCAACCAACACCCCTTCATAAAAACATCTTAAACAAGAGCAGGTAAGCTTTATGAACTGAACCCCGAAAAACGGACATTGAGAAAAAGCACCTCCTATCGTAGGATAAAGCGATAGGAGGTTTTTGTATGGGAAAACATTATTGGAGAGAGATATTACCAAAGGTTTTAGAGATGAAAGAGAGCGGTTACACGCATCGAATGATCGCTAAAGAGCTAGGGTTCTCGATGGATCAAATCAAAAAGTTACTGGAACGATATCATAGAAAGCAACGCGAGCCACACAAAGTACCGCTCAAGCGTGGCAGACCACGCAAGCGCCCAATCACGGCGGAAGAGGAGTATCAGCAACGAATCAAGCAGTTAGAGATGGAAAATGACTTATTACGGTCTTTTCTTCAAGCTGCTGGAAGGATGTGAGACCAGAGATCAAGTTTGCAGCGATTGGAAGATATCAAGATAAGTATCCGGTAGCAATCATGTGTTCCTTCTTTCAGGTTTCGCGAAGCGGTTATTACGCATATCTGCGAAGAAAAGAAAACACGATGGATGATAGGCTTGTGCAGCTTATCCGCCAATGCCGCGAGGAAACAGATCGCACATATGGTTATCGGCGAATCGGGCTATGGCTTGATCGGCGGGGATGCCATGTGAACCACAAGAGAATCTATCGCATCATGCAGAAATACGGGTTGTTCTCTGAGGTGCGGCGGAAACGAAAGTACCAACAAATGTCGGATCAGCTGCATCGATACCCGAATCTACTCAACCGCAACTTCACAGCGAATCGTCCAAACGAGAAGTGGGTAACGGATATTTCGTACATTGGAACGAAGCAAGGAACCTTATATCTTTCGGTCATTCGCGACTTGTTTGACAACAGTATTGTCGCGTACAAGACTGGAACGGAGCAGACAATCAATCTTGTTCTTCAGACAGTTCGTAGTGCGCAGGTAAAAGAAGCGGTCGCCGCAGAGTTGCAGCTCCACAGCGACCAAGGGTTTCAATATACCTCAAACGCATACTTCGCCCTAACACGAGACTATGGCATTACGCCTTCAATGTCAAGAAGGGGGAATTGCTATGATAATGCTATGGCTGAAAACTTCTTCGGTATTCTGAAGGCAGAATGCTTGAGAAGGCACAAGCCGCAATCCATTGCTCACGCAAGACAACTCATTGACAACTTCATATTCTTCTACAACCATGAGCGGATTCAGCTTAAAACAAAACTGACGCCGCTAGAGAAACGACGCCAGTTCATGCAATCTTGAGTATTCCTGCGATAGGGGCTTTTATTTGTGTCTAATCAATGGGGTTCAGTTCATTACGCTTCCTGCCCTTTTGTTTACACTTATTTTCTCTGGAAAAGCAAAACCTCAGTCAAACAACACATCTGCGGGTTCGCGTTGCGCGGTGCGCTGGTATTGCACCGCAGGATAACCGAGTACGAGTGTCGCCACCGCTTTTTCACCCCGGCGGATACCGAGCCGCTTTCTCGAGCGGGGCGAGATGCGGGTGATCATCGTAAAAAATCCGCTATAGAACACGCCGAGACCCAACGATTGCGCCATCAGCTCCATCGAAGAGGCGGCAAGTGCCGCATCCACCGTATCCGCGCCCTTGATCACGATCACCGCTTTGGCATTCTTAAACAGAAAATGATCGTCGATTTCGATGGCGCGAAGGCCGGAATAGACGCGGTCTACCACGCGCTTAAGGCCGCGAAACGGCCGGATCCCCGTTGACTCATATTCCGCGATGTTGTGCTGCAGCACGGCAAACGAAACGCCTTGTTTGTTCGTGCCGGTCGGCGTATAGCGTCCCGCCTCGATGATCTGCTCGATCCGCTCCGGCTCAATCTCCCGCGCGGAAAACTGCCGCACGGAACGGCGGGCTTTCATCTGACCCAGCAGCGCCTCCGCATCGACGCGCATCGCGGGTGTGATCACCTCCGGCGCTTCGGTAAAGCCGGAGAGCGAGACCGCGGCCTGCGGGCAGATCGCCTGGCAGTGCCCGCAATGGATGCAGCCCGAACCCGCAACGACGGCGCACTTCCCCTCCATCCGGAGGGTTGCCGTCGGGCAATCTCGCACGCAGAGAGCGCAACCGATGCAGCGCGAAGAGTCTATGGAGACAATATGATCCTGTTTCATGTTCCGATCTCTTTCTTTTGTTGAATATGCTTGCTTAGCCGATCAACGGAACGCCGTTGACAAACATGTTGGTTATGGTTGCTTAGTTGATCAACGGTACGCCGTTGACAAACATGTTGGTTATGGTTGCTTAGTTGATCAACGGTACGCCGTTGACAAACATGTTGGTTATGGTTGCTTAGTTGATCAACGGAACGCCGTTGATAAATATGTTGAATATGCTTGCTTAGTCGATCAACAAAACGCCGTTGACAAACATGTTGGTTATGGCTGCTTAGTCGATCAACAAAACGCCGTTGACAAACATGTTGGTTATGGTTGCTTAGTTGATCAACGGAACGCCGTTGACAAAGACGTTGAATCCGTTTGCTACGATGCTGCCGATGCGTCCGGTGAATGCGGTCAGATACGAGTTTTCGGTCAGCGTCCAGGTGGCGCCCGACTCCAGCGTCACCTTTGCGGCGCCGGTGTTCGCGGCGTTGATTGCGCCGACATATGCGCTGTCTCCCCGCAGTGTCACACTCACGGAGGAGAGCTCATCCACGATAATATCGCCGCTCAAAAGCTGGTTTTTCGCGATGAGCGTGCAGTTCGCGCCGTTTCTGCCCGCCTCGCCCCAGCCGCGCGAGCCATCGTTCCCGCTGACACGCAGGAGCGCGCACCCGGCGCCAAGTGAGAGCGCAACGCCCTCCAGATAGATGCTGGCATTCGTATTCGTTGCATAGAACAGATCTCCGCGAATCGCACTCAGTGCGCCGCGCGTCATTGAGAAAGAGCCGGCGGCATCGTTTGCTACCATGTCGCGATACAGCGCGACACAATACGGCGCACTCTGCGTGCCCGCAGCCGCGTCCGACATCCGGCCGGAGACCGCGCAGTCGGTCAACACGACGCTTCCACCGTTGATGGTGAACGCCTCCGCATTGTTCGCGCGCAGCGTCGCGCCGGAGATGGTGACTTTGCCGGCGGCGCGCGCGATAGGCGCGTTTTCGCCGCCCGTAACCACCATGCCGCCCTCTACATAAGCCGAGCCGTCCGCCGCCGCGACAATCGCGGGCGAGTCCGCGCCCTGCGTGGAGAGATTCGTCTCCCGCGCGTTGACGCTGCCGCCGCCCGCCGCAGCGATTGCATAGGCAGATATACCCGTCGCGCGAACGACGCTGTTTTGCAGCTGAATCCTGCCGCCATAGGCAAAGACGCCGCCCGCGCCGAGCGCTGCGGACAGAATATCACTATTGACCAGCAGCAACTGCGCATTTGCGTGCGCGAGCGCCGCCGCGTTGAGTCCGAATTGCAGCGCGTTTTCCAGGCTGGAGGCATCGCCCGCGCGTTTTTCCACGCTCGCGCCGTCCACACCCGCGATGGCGCCGTTCTCCACACGGAGCGCGTTTTCATCCGGCTGTTCGGAATAATAGGTCTTCTTGCTCTCGCTGACATCCGTCGCTATCGTGTACGCACCCGCGCCGTTCATTTCGCTCAGAACTGTGGTAAGCGGGGTCTGCGTGTTTGCCCCCGGCGTATTACTCGCGGGAGGCTCGGGTGTGGCCGGCTTCGTCGTTTCTTCCGGCGCGGCGCTCTGCGTGATCACCGGCGAGGGCGAACCTATGGATACGACGGGATCGAACGCGCTGCACCCCGCAGCGAACACGAGCGAAAGCAGCGCCAGCAGCGCGGATAATGCGCGCCGGATCGGTTGGATTCGTGGTTTCATGCGTTCGCCCCCTTTTTTACATCCACGAAAGTATACCGTAACGGTTTGAACGAACTATAGAGAAAATGTGAACTCATTCGTCTATCTGCCCGTTTGTCTGTATTCCTGCCGCCTTTTTTTGTTTATTTCCATCAAATTGTGCAAAACCAATCGCGCTGTGTTGCGTGAAATTTCGCCATGCTTGTGTGCTTTTTCGAAACGTGGTATGCTCATTACAACAAAGAAAAGAAGAGAAAAAGAAGAACAGGAAAGGGAAATCATGGAAACCTTACGCAGTAAAAAAGGCTTCATTTGCGATATGGACGGCGTGATCTATCACGGCGAACGGCTCCTGCCGGGCGTGAAAGAATTTGTGGACTGGCTCTATCGCGAAGACAAGAAGTTTTTATTTTTGACCAACGCCAGCGGCAAGACGCCAAAGGAACTCCAGAGCAAGCTCGCACGCATGGGGCTGGACGTTGACGAGAGCCACTTCTACACCAGCGCGCTGGCGACCGCGAACTTCATCCGCACGCAAGCACCCGACAGCAGCGCCTATGTCATCGGCGCGCCGGGACTCTTCAACGCACTTTATGAAGCGGGCATCATGACCAACGGCGTCGACCCGGACTATGTGGTCGTCGGCGAGACGAACAACTACAACTATGAGAGCATCCTAAAGGCTGTGCACCTCGTGCAAAACGGCGCAAAGCTGATCGGTACCAACACCGACATGACCGGCCCTTCGGAAACGGGCATCATCCCCGCCTGCCGCGCGCTCATTGCGCCGATTGAACTCGCAACCGGAAAGTCCGCTTATTTTGTCGGCAAGCCGAACCCGCTGATGATGCGCACCGGCCTTCGCATGCTAGGAGTCCATTCCAGTGAAGCCGCGATGATCGGCGATCGGATGGATACGGACATCGTCGCGGGCGTTGAGAGCGGGCTGGACACCGTGCTGGTACTCTCCGGCGTCACCACCGAGGAAGAGATGCGAAACTTCCCCTATCGCCCCCGACTGGTACTCAACGGAGTAGGCGATATCCCCGTCTGATTTTTTATTGCATATGACAGCTCACCATGTAAGCTGTCATTCTGTCCATCGACAAAGTCCTTCGTCCTTCGCCGATGGATTTTTTACTGTGTGAAAAAAACACCGCTTTCGCGGTATTTTCTACAAATCCGGCAAATAAATCGCCGGATTTGATTCAAAATGGGGGATTTACGAATCCCCCATGCCCCCAGATAAGGTTTGTCGATACGCTGTATGACAGCGTACCATGTATGCTGTCATTTTTAGTTCTTTCGGAACGGAGCTCAAGATGAAAAAATATCTATTCCCTTTGGGCATGTGGCTGGTGTTTGAGACGATTGCGGTCACGCTCTGGCTCACCACAGGCACCTTATTCTATTTTTTCAACTTCACTTACATCGGTAGCTGCATCGCAATTGGTCTCCTGCTCTACATCAAGAAATTCCCTTATGCACGACAAGCCGTGCAGTTCGCGGTGGGGCTATATATGCTCGTCTATCTTGGCATACTCTCACGAGAGAATATGCAAATCGCAGGATTTTGGTACTATCTCTTTCTCGGTGTCTTTCAGGCGGCTGTGATCCATTACGCCGTGGCAAAGCTCTTTGGTCCGCTGCTGTTCGGGCGCGGCTGGTGCGGCTACGCCTGCTGGACCGCGATGGTTCTCGACCTTTTGCCCTACAAGAAACCGAATGCACCCCGCAAGCGTATCGGCTGGATTCGCTATCTTGTGTTTGCCGGTTCGCTGGCGTTTGTTGGCGCACTGTTCCTCCTTCACATACCAAAGCTCGACGACATCCTGTTTTGGAGCTTCATCATCGGCAACGCAGTCTACTACATCGTCGGTATCGCCCTTGCATTCGCATTTCGGGATAACCGCGCTTTCTGTAAATACATCTGCCCAATTACGGTGTTTCTCAAACCCGCGAGTTATTTTTCGCTCACGCGCGTCAGGGTGGATTTAGACAAGTGTATCTCGTGTGGGAAATGCAAGAAAGTTTGCCCGATGAACGTCGACATGACCGACAACGCGAGAAGCCGCACAAACGGCACAGAATGTATCCTCTGCAACGCTTGCGTGGATGTCTGCCCCAAAGACGCACTCAAGCTATAACCGCGCCCGCAAAATTGTTTTCCGTTTCCGAATCTTCACCTGAAACCTTCGCAATTTTTTGCTGGGGTTTCTTCTTTTTGGATAAAGCAAGAGCAGGAAGGTTTGCTCTTCCTGCTCCGGTTTGGTGACATTCTGTTTGTCAGTCTCAGCGGAAATCCACGCGAACCTCGTTGAACGAGGAGTCTTTGTCGAACCAGTAAGCCCAGACGAACTTGCTGGTGGAATATCCGAACTCCTGCGCAAGTTGCAGGGCGTTCATCTTGACATGTGATGCATAGTCCTTGACGTCCTGTGTTGCCCGGGCTAAATCGTTGCTCCTGCCGCTTGCAAAATCGGAGGCTTCTCTGCGGGCGTTTGCCTGCGCCTCCTCCAGCGCGTCCAGCGAGACCAGAAACTCGTCGAACAGCTCGCGTGCGATCAGTGAATACTGCTGATATTCCTCGCTCCTGATCGGACTCTGCGCACGCAGACGAACAACGGAAAAATCATTCGCCCCCATCAAACCTGCGGGCACGAATGGCGTCACCGTGTCCGGCGGCAATGGCGCTTCCGTCACGGGCGGCGGTGTGATCACCTCCGGCGTGAACTCCGGCGTGAGTTCCGGTGTGATCTCCGGCGTGGGCTCCATCGTCGGCAGCAGATCATCCGCCGCCAGCGCCTCCGAGACAAACTCAACCAGAGGACGCGTGGTTTCCAGATATTGCGACGCGATCATATCCGCCCAACGGTACCATGCATATTCCTCGGTGTATTCCAGTTCCTTCGGCACGGTGACATTGTAGACTTCATCGATGATCTGGACGCGTTTGGTCTGATTCGTCAGGCAGAAGTTCCAGTTAAAGATGCCGTAGATCATCTTTCCGTCCATGGAATACATGCCGATGTTATCTTTATCGAGCGAATACGCAAACTTCGTCAGCGCGGCTGTCTGCCCCAACGTGCAGTTGGTGAAGAGCTGTCCTTCAAACGAACCGATGATATCGGGGATCTTCAGGATGAGGTTCTGTTTTTGCATCGAATCAAACAGCGCAATCAGCATCTCCTTCTGCCGGTTGACGCGGTTGAGATCGCCGCCGGAGTTGATGTTTTTGCGCACACGCAGGTAGTCCAGAACGCCTTGGCCGTTGAGATGCGTCGGCCCCGCGCTGTATTCGCGACCGGCCATTTTGAACGCAAGCTCGAGGTTATAGTCCACCCCGCCGACTGCGTTGACCAATTCCTTGACCGCGGGCATGGTCACCGCATAGTAATAATTGATGGGAATGCCGCCGAGCATCCAGCTCGCGGCTTCGCAGGTCTTCAAAAACCCCGCTCCGCCCGGCGCCTCAAACCCGCCGCCGCAGTTGATGGAAGCGTTGAGCTTATAGACGCCCCGGATGCCGGGGATCTTTGCATACGTATCGCGCGGAAGTGAGATCAAATCCACGCGGTTTTCGTCAAAGTTGATCGCCATGACGATCATGACGTCCGAATGATACTCATGTTTGCCGTTCCAGGTTTCGCGCTCCTCGGCATAGTCCACGCCGATGAGAAGCACGTTGACGATGTTCTGCATCATGCTCAAATCCGCCTGCGCACTGACCACCTGGTATGGGTCGAGTGTCGGCGTAGGCGTAGGCGCACCGAGTTTGTTGGTTTCGTCCGGCTCGGCAACGGAGACGATCTCGGTCGGGTCTTGCTGCACGTCTCCGCTGAACTGCGTGCTCGGATCCAACAAAAGCGCATAAGCAAACACGCAGCCGACTGCCAGCAGCAGCACGCCGCCGGCAACCATCAGCGCCCAGAGCGCACGCTTCTTCCGTTTCGGATGGCGCCGTTTCCCGCGCACCTGCGTGGAGGGAAATACATCCGTCGGCACAAAAGGCTCTACCTCCGTGCCGCGATAATTGTATTCCTGCAGCGCGTCCCGCTCCTCGTGTTGCGCTGATGTCTTGCGCATGGAGGGATCGCCCTTTTCAGGTATATTGTCCGGTGTTCGGGTCATTGCTTCGCCGTGTCCTTTCCGTCTATGGATACCGACTTTATTATAGCAGGAAATCCGAAAAATCCGCGGTGCTTTCCAATTATTACAAATAGTTTACAAAGTAATCGAGCAGAAATCGTCCATTTTCGGCCGTTTTCCGCGGAAAATTGAAAATTTTGACATTCTTGCGTCGTATCGAATGAACGCTTTTCACACGCGCGGAAATAGGTTATACTATACACGCGTTTGAGCGTAAGCGCGTTTTCTTTCTGCGCACGTTCTGTTATTCTTCCGCGCAACCGGCGCGTCGCACGGGAGAATTGCATCGCAAAACAGCCAACAAAGGAGCGAATCCATGGTTGTCATCATTCCGGCGTATCAGCCCGACGAGAAGCTATCCCGTCTTGTGCACGAGTTGCACGAGAAGACCAGCTACGATCTCATCATCGTCAACGACGGCAGCGACGCGGATAAGCGTCCGATCTTTGACTCGCTTGAGCCCTACGCAAAGATCATCCATCACACCGCAAACCGTGGCAAGGGCGCGGCGCTCAAGACCGCGCTGACGTATATCTACGAGCAGTTCCCGGCGGATGAGGGTGTGGTCACCATCGATGCGGACGGGCAGCATCTGCCCGACGATATCATCCGTGTCAGCCGCGCCTGGGAAGCCGCACCGGAGAAGCTCGTACTCGGCAGCCGTCAATTCACGGGCAATGTTCCGTTTAAAAGCCGCGCGGGCAACGCCATCACACGCACGGTGTTCGCCGCCTCCACGGGCGTCAAGATCTTCGACACGCAGACAGGTCTTCGCGCTTTTGGCGTGTTTCGTATTCCGATGATGCTCGAAATGAAGGGTGACCGGTATGAATACGAGATCAACGTACTGCTGTATGCCACGCGGCACAGAATCCCTATTGAAGAGGTAACGATCGAAACCGTGTATATTGAAGACAACAAATCCTCGCATTTTAACGCCGTGCGCGACGGCTGGCGCATCTATAAGATGATCCTGTTTTTTGTCGCCTCGTCGATGGTCGCGATGCTCCTCGACTATGTGCTCTTGTTGCTTTTTTCCGCAACCACGAAGGGCATGGCGCAATCGCTGCTGCTCAGCGTCGTCGGCGCGCGCATCCTCAGCTCGCTTGCCAACTATTTCATGAACTGTAAGCTCGTGTTTGAACACAGAAGCCGCGCGAGCATCTTGCGCTATTATGTGCTCGTTACTGGCATCTTGATCATCAACTATGCGTTGATGGTCGCCATCACGCAAGTCATGCCGCTCGCAGTCGGGAAGATCATCGTCGAGCTCGCCCTTTACCCCATCAGCTTTTTCATGCAACGAAAATACGTGTTTCCGCCGCAGAGCGAAGAGATCGGGCCGGAGGCCTGAGACACGTTTGTTTCACAACATTTTGTCATCAATCAAGCCAGGAGGAATGCAGTAGATCATGATGCAACCAAAGAATTCCGGCGTCAAGCGGCTGGTGACGTCTATCATCGCCGATCTTCTCGTGCTCGGCGCACTGCTTGGCGGATTCACCTATTTCTATTTCCTGCGCGAACGGGATTATTCGCCAAAGACACTTGCAAGTCCGCCGGCCGCAGCCACCGCCTCACCGGAAGTTACGCAACCAAGCGCCGAAACGACGGAGGAAGCGGTCGTCTCCGCTACCCCACAGATCGTCGATACCGGCCTTCTCGGTGGAAAATACGCCGAGAAATTCACCACAGGCGAAGTGGAACAGACGGAAGACTCCTACAAGAGCGCCAACGTATCCATCGAGTTGAAAACGGTTGTCACAGGGACGGAGAGCAAGCCCATCACCTATTATCTCGCGGATATCTACATCAAGGATATCCAGAGCTTCCGCACCGCCGTCGCGCTGGACTACAAGGACCAGAACGAGGGCGATCGCAAGAACGTGATGTCTACGCTCCAGCTCTCGCAGATTTCAAACGCGCTGCTTGCCATCTCCGGCGATAGTTTCGCGTTCCACGACGGCATTGTCGTACGCAACGGCGTAGAGTGGGAAAACAAGCTGCCGCTCTTCGGCGATATCTGCGTGCTGTATTATGACGGGACCATGGAGACCTATTCCCAGAAGATCAAGCGCGCGGATGTCGACGCAATCTACGCGAAAAAGCCCTACCAAATCTGGACCTTCGGGCCGCAGCTGTTGGTCGATGGTCAGGTGCCTACGAGCTTTCCCAACGGCAAAGCAAACCCGCTCAGCGCGATCGGCTACTATGAACCCGGGCACTACTGCTTCGTTCTCGTGGATGGAAGGCAGCCGGACTACTCCTGGGGTTTGTCGCATGCAGATCTTGCAAAGGTGTTTTACGACCTCGGTTGCAAGGTTGCCTTTAACCTCGACGGTGGCGACACCGCGGTTATGACCTATATGGGCGAATGGCACAGCCAGCCGGAGGCCGCCTCTCCACGCGAGACGAGTGACATTCTCTTGATCGTGGAACCCACGGCAGGACAGTAAGGGAGGGACATGCATATGAAACGAATGTTAGCCCGTGCGCTGCCGCATTTGACAATCATCCTCGGTGTGATGACGCTGGTGTTCTATGTCGTGGATGGCTTCAACGCCGTGATGGCATTTATGGCGAGTGATCTTTCCAAGCTGGTTTTCGCAGTGCTCGCGGTCTCGGCCATCATCAGCTCCGTCATGCTCATCTCCCGCCAATGGAAGGAAGACGACCGCAAGGCAAGAAAGGCCGCGCGGCATCAGCACAGCGACGCGGATTTCTCCGCAAGCGACGACGTTTCTTAAGCTAAAGGAACAGAAATAGACCGGCAAATCGGGTAAAGAAGAATAAACGCTAATCACAAAACGGAGCCGCGTGGCTCCGTTTTGTTGCTCCGTTTTGCATTGATTACGACCCGATAAAGACCTTCTCAATCAACTCATCCCGCTGGGTCTGCTCGTTGAAGCGATAGAGGAATAGCCAGCCGCCTGCGGTGTCCACCTTATTCGCTCGATCGACGATTTTGTGCTCCACTTCGATGGTACGCAGTAGCTCGGCCTTGTCACCGCTGATGTCGTAGATCGAGATCATGTTATCCGAGGCGGTTGCGACGATTGCATCATCGATAGAAACGAATGCATCGCCCTCATCCAACCCCAGCATCGTCGTGCTTTCCCCCGTTGATGGGTCTATGCGATATAGGGTTTCACCTTTTTGTTTGGGGATTTGGAAGAACTTTCTGAACCGATTCCTGATCCAGCCTTCCTTCCGGAATGTTTTCGTCAACAAGAGGATATCGGTGCCATCATCATATGCAGCGTATATACTTTCTGTTTTTGGGAAAGCATATACTTCTCTACTTGTGCCGGTTCTCATATCATACTCGTATAACCCTGCTTCATAAACCAGAAGCATCTTTTCATCAGAAAAGCGAATGATCCAGCGATCGGAATATGGTCCATCATATCGTTCCGTAAAACTCAAAAAAATGGCATCGATGGGCAATACCGTCCTGTTCTTCGTTTCATCAAACAAGGATACGTCTTCATCATCAAAGATTTCTACAATCTTTTCTCCATCGTTAATCTCGAATGACAGTGGAAATAATAGGTTCTTGTTTTGATAAACTACGAGCCCACTCTGTTGATGCGGATTGTCGAATGCTTTTAGGTTATTCAACATCATATTATAGTCTGGTAATGTGAGAATTTTCCCATTATACAGTGTTGAAATTGTTAGACCATTCAGACCAAAGAAAAAAAGCATTCGCGGAATTCGGAAATAAAGACTCCCGTCTTCTTTCAAATAGAAGTCCCAGACATTATCTCCGTCTAATAAGTCCGCATTCTCGGCTTGACTGATTAAATTGATTGGGTTGCTTGCCGCAGACTCCCGATGCAGCAGATGGAAACAACGATACGCGCCATTCGCATTCTCGCTGATATGCGCAAAACCGGTGTAATAAAACCCGTCAGATGTTACGGTTAGCGAACGAATATCTTCAGTCTCAAACTCCGGTTTCACATCCGTACCGTCCAACAGCATACTGTAGATGCCTTGCGACCCTTTTTCCGCGGATAAGTAATAGATGCGGTTGTCATATACCGCAGCTTTCTTTCCGTAATTCTCAAGGGACGGTTTCATGTTCGCATAAAACAACCGTGTGTCAAAGTTGTTGTAATATGGGGAGTAGCTTGTGCATCCTGTAAGCAAGAACAACAGAATAATCATGATGATTAGTAGCAGTCTGAGCGGTTTTTCCATTTCACACCTCGCGTCTATCATTGAACCATGAACAGGGGTACCAATATGCAGATCAATATCTTTCTTCATATGCCGTAGCTGCGGATCCTATACTTTGAGGTTTATCTGGATCTTCGATTCCCCAAACGCAGTATCCATATGGATCTGTAGGGAGAAGTTTATCAAGGGAATCCTCTTCTTGCGATTTCCCATACTGGTTGTTATAAGCAGTGAATTTATCAGTATTTGGATTGTACGTAACAGCAATATAATGACCGCCGATGCCTTCATTTCCGTCTATATCATGATCTTTGTAAAAATAGAGCATGATGTACGCATCCGAAGTCTTAGGAACATTACTCGGATTTAAGAACAAATTAACACGATAGCCCTTGGATCGATAATACGAACCCACCACGAGCGGATTCATTCCAAGTGTCCCGCCCAACATTGTTGTAAAATCACGATCGCTATTCAGTGTATAAGAAGTATTGCCAAAGTCAGTTTGATCTCCCAGCACCTGATTGGCATTGTTTATTGCCATGTACCCGCATGCATTGTCTTTCATATTTCCCTCTTTGCCAAAGGAACCAGGCTTACTCGAATAATCTGATTGATTATTAATCATCTCCGTTCCCCATGTCGCGGACCCTTTGCTTTCTGTTTTTCTATCACCCACCCATTCAAGTTCCGTTACTTTTGCACGAATGGAAAAGAGGTCATCATAGAATCGCCCCAGTTGGCTGGGAGTTGTTTCTCCGCGCTGTATTTGGCGCTCTATGGACTCAACTGTTTTTCTGTCACTCACAGACAATAAGCTTCTATCCATATCAAGCATACTCAACAAAATTTGTTTGTCTTTCGTTGAAAAAACTATAGGGGCTGATTTTCCAGAAGGACTCGTCTTGTTGTCAACGTCGGGTGTCACAACGGGCATCGAACCTGGTTTTGGTAGCGGATTCAGCATCGACCCAAGTGATGCTGTCACGTTCCCCGTCGCTTTTGGAGATACCGCGGTGCCTACCCCTCCACCCACTTTCCCAAGCGGATTCTTCTTCCCCTCCTCCTTCAGCATGTCTAATTCTTGCCGAAGAGCGTCTCTTTGTAAAGAGGGAGAAATTGCGGGTTTGTTGTCGGCTGTTTGCGTGTGCTGGCTAGATTGTGTTGCAGCAGCAAAGTATACGGGGATAAGCATGCTTGCGATAGAAGCCTTGATCGCGATTTCATCCAACATCTGGTTGTGCTGAACCAGCACGCTCTGCGGTGCGGTTGCATTGAGCAGAACCCACTGCTCCTGATCGCTGAGTCCACTGTGCTGCATCGCTTTGAGCTGCGCTTTTGTGTTCATTCTTTCCCATTGATCAAGCGGGAAATCATTGGGGAGCTTGCCGACGAGAGCAGCTTCTTTCTGCTGCGCTTTCGTTAATCCGGCGCCAACGTTGCCTGACACGGTACCTTTTGCCTTTACGGCAGGTTTTACCGTGGCAGCCGCTGCTGTGCCGACGCCCGCGCTCGTGCTTCCTTGAACGGCAGTCTTATTCGAAGACGTTCCTGCTTGCCTGTCTTCGTGCTCCAGTAAGGAAAGAATCTTTTTGTTTTGGGGCTTTGTATCGTCTGCGTATCGCATGAAATATCCTCCAAACTTGTTTTCTGGAGGATATAACAGGATTACCACAAAAAATAATCAGAAAATACCGAAAGCGAAATTCTTATGATTTCTAAGCTCCATTATACCGAACAAACGTTTTAATATCACGTGACAATATTGTAAAGAAAACGGAGCCGGGTGGCTCCGCCAGCGTATCGACAAACCTTATCGGGGGGCATGGGGGATTCGCAAATCCCCCATTTTCAATCAAATCCGGCGATTCATTCGCCGAATTTGTAGAAAATACCGCGAAAGCGGTGTTTTTTTCACACAGTAAAAATCCATCGGCAAAGGACGAAGGACTTTGCCGATGGACTAACAGAGCCGCGTGGCTCCGTAGGATTGCTTTATTTGATTGTCCGTTTACTTCCCGATCGCCTGTTTCAGCGCGTCTACGCGATCCAGCCGCTCCCACGGCAAATCGAGATCGAGTCTGCCGAAGTGGCCGTATGCCGCGGTCTGACGATAGATCGGCCTGCGCAGTTTGAGGGTTTCGATGATCGCATCCGGGCGAAAATCGAACACGGCCATCACCGCGTGCTCGATTGCACTATCCTCCACAGTGCCGGTGCCGAAGGTATCCACGCGCACGGAAACCGGGCACGCAACCCCGATGGCGTAAGCAAGCTGGATTTCGCACTGCTTGGCGAGGCCCGCCGCAACGACGTTCTTCGCCGCATAGCGCGCGATATAGGCGCCGCTTCGATCCACTTTGGTGGGGTCTTTTCCGCTAAAGGCGCCGCCGCCATGTCGCGCATAGCCGCCATAAGTGTCCACGATGATCTTGCGTCCGGTGAGTCCGGAGTCTCCCGTCGGCCCGCCGATGACGAACCGCCCCGTGGGATTGACAAGGATGCGCGTGCGCGCGTCAACCAACTCCGGCGGCAACACGGGCAGAATCACGCGCTCGGTGATCTCCCGGCGAAGCTGCTCCATGTCCACATCGTCATGCTGTGCGCTGACAACAACGGTATCGATATGCACCGGCGTGTTGCCGTCGTATTCCACCGTGACCTGGCTTTTGCCATCCGGCCGCAAAAAGGCGATTTCGCCGCTCTTGCGCACAGAAGTGAGCCTCCGCGTCAGCGCGTGCGCCAGCGAGATCGGCAGCGGCATATATTCCTTCGTCTCGTCGCACGCATAGCCAAACATCATGCCCTGATCCCCGGCACCGGTTGAAAAGAGCGCTTCCTGTTCGCCGCTTTTTTGCTCCAGTGCGTGGTCGACGCCCAGCGCGATATCGGGTGATTGCTTGTTCAGCGCGGTGATGATATTGAGCGAGGCCGCGTCAAATTCATATTCGGGTTTGTTGTATCCGATTTCGCTCACCACGCCGCGCACGATTTTCTGAACGTCCACATGCGCCGTCGTCGTCACCTCGCCCATCACGAGCACGAGGTTGGTCGTCGCTACGGTTTCGCAAGCCACGCGCGCGTTTGCGTCCTGTTCGAAAATTGCGTCCAGCACCGCGTCCGAGATGCAGTCGCAAATCTTATCCGGGTGCCCTTCCGTAACGGATTCGGACGTAAAGAGTCTGGTAGCCATGAAAAATTCCCTCCGAGATATATGGTACAAAAAAACCTCATCCGCTGATGAGGTTTCACGAGTTCGATGGTGCAACGCTCATCTTTCAGCTTTCGCTGCCGGAATTGGCACCTTATTTGCTCTTCACAAACAGGTTGCCGGGCTTCACAGGGCCGGTCCCTCTGCCACTCTTGATAAGGCGGTATTCAGTTTTTTGTTCGGTGGTTATTGTAGCACGCGCATTCTTTCGCGTCAACCACAAAAACAACGGAATTGTCAGGAATCTCTATGCAGCGTTATTTCTTATTCCCGTTATTCCCGTCGTTGACGATCGGATCGTCCACGGAGGGCACCTGAGAACTATAGCCGAACATCAAACCGTCCGGAACCGCGCGCTGGTAGGAGATGTTGTCGCTGCCGCCCGTGCGCTGGCCGGAATGTGTGTTGAGTTGTTCGCCCATGAAGATCATCGCCGCGGAAAGTCCGCCGTCGAGATTGTACGCGATCGTGCAGCCATACGTCGCAAAAAGCTGCGCAAATTCTTCAACCGGCATGCCGATGCTATAGTCCTTCTGCCGCCCGTCGACGACAATCGCGATATAGTGTCCGGGCGAATAGTATCCGATGCCGGCGCGCGGGTTTGCGCGGCGGACGCGGTGCCTATACGCCTGGTCGTTGACCACGCCGTTATCGATCAGCGTGGGACCGAAGGAATAGGCGTTTTCCACACCGTCCTCCAGCAGCGTCAGCGGGGTCATGCTCATTTTTTTGATGATGCGCATCGACATATCGGGATAGATCGCAAGCGTGTCTTCCTTCTCCGCCGACCAGAACATCCGCCCGTCGCGAATCAGGATTCCTTTTTCCTCACGTTCGTCATTGATCAGATTGTCCCCCGTGAGCCAAAGCACGGCTTTTTCGCGCCGCGCGATCAGCCACGGATGAATGGCTCCTCTGCCCGTATGCCCTTCGGCGCCAAACGCCGGACGGAACTGGCTGATATCACGCATGTGGATATCCGCAACGAAATACGTCAAAGGTTTCCCTAGGCTGTTTTGCGCGCTCACGCGCTCGATTGTGATGCCAAGATCGTCCGAGCGATATTCCCAGCGTCCGTTTGCGGGATCTATGACGATGACCTCCGCGGGTTCGTCCGCCGTGCGATAATATTGCGCGTCCGGATCCGCAGCAGGTTCTTCCGTCGGTGCGGGCGTTTCGCTCGGCGCCGGGGTATCGCCTGGCGCGGGCGTCCCGCTTGGCTGCGTCGTCACTTGCGGTACCTCGATCGCTTGCGCCGGCTTCTGCACGCGCGCCTCCGCGCTCGTTCCCGAGAGCACCGCGGCAAGCGCAACACCAAGCGCGAGCGGAATCAGGCAGAAGCAGACCGCGTCGCCCTTGCCTCGGCTGGCCTTGACGCGCCCATAGACAAGCGCGAACAGCAGCACGCTCAGAACTGCGCCCGCGCCGACAAACAGCAAAACCGGCACTTCCGCGCCGCGGGGTTCCGCGGCTTTGTCCGCTTGCGCGGGCAGCGGGGCTGAAGGCTCTTCCTGCGCTTGTTCTGCGGGGGCAACCGTTGCGCTCGCTTCCGGCGATGGCGCGGGAGACGGCGTCGCGGGCGAATACTGGAGTAACGACGCGAGATCGATGTGCTCAAACAGGTCATTTTTCGCCTCGTCCGCGCCTACCGTGGTATAGGCGAGCGTATAGGCGCTGGAAGGATCGACCGTCAAGCCGAAGAGGCGCCGTGACGCGTGCTGATCATATGCGCGCTGGGCAACCTCGCCTGCGGTTTCCCCCGCGTAGGCGTTCAGCGGCGTGTTCAAATCCAGCATCGTCGCATTCTCATCCGCAGAGCCGAAGCAATAGAGCTTCTGCACGCCCGGACATTCCGCAACCGCGAGCGTGACGCACTCCGCAACGAGACTATGCGCGCCGAAAGGATCTGATATCCCATGGGTAACGATCACCTTTGGATTGAGTAACTGAATCTGTTCCTTGAGATATCCCGTCAAGACACGGGTATTGAACTCTCCCGCAGTGATCTTATAGGAATCATAGTTGTCGCTGATAAATCCGCCAAACAGTGGATACTGCGTATAGCCTGATTCGACCAATCCAGAGAGCGCTTCATACGCGCGAACCGGCTTGCCATAATCGGAGACATACAGCACCGCCGTTGAAATACCCTGTTCGACGGCATAGGTGGGCAGCACCGCGCCGAACTGATCAAACTCCATGCCGGGTTCAGCGGTGATGACCAGCAGATCGCACGCCGTCGGTGCGGGCGCAAGATTTTGCGGCAAAGCGGCGCCACGAGGATAGGCGACAACACCGCCCAACGATCCTTTTTCGAGGAACAGGATGGAGACTGCCGCGCAGTTGTCCTGCAACGCGATCTGCCTGCCGAGTTGACGGTCGGTCACGGTCTCTTCCGAGATCGTCCCGCCCGATGCGTCGAGCTGGGTGACGGTGTACGACGCGGGCGACTCAAACCAGTTGAGTACGATCAACTGCGCCGAACCGTCCGGCTCGATGCGGATGGTATCCTTCGCGCGAAACGATACACGTGAGGCTACGAAAGCGTCCGTCAATCGAGCGGCATACGGCACGTCCTCCTCCGGCAGGGTGAAGCGTAAGCCCAGCGTTTCGCCGGGCTGATCGGAGGATTCGGTTGTCTCCGCCAGCGCGGCGGAGGGAAACAGCAGCGCCGCTGCGCAAACAAGGAGGGCCAAGCTCTTCTTCATGCAATGAAAACTCCAGATATTATTCCATGGATTCCTGACAACAAATGAACATCGGAATCTTTTTTCAGATACTCTTTTGTGTGTTCCCGAAAATCAACTACTTTACCGGGATCCTTTTTTCTCTCTTTGCTTTTTGAGCGCAATCAGCGCACCGGCGCCGAGCACGACAAACGCGATACCCGTAATGCCGCGCAATCGCATGGCCTGTTCGCGGTCAAGGTTGGGCGAATGTTCCGTCGCGGTTGGCTCCGGCGCGCGCGTGGACGTTGGCGCGGGTGTTGGCGCGATTGTGGGCGAAGGCGTCGGGGCGACATAGTCGCTCAACCGCGCGGGATCGATATGCTCAAAGAAATCATCCTTTGTCACATCCGCCCCCACCGCCGAGAACGCAAGCCCGTATTCGAGCGAGCTGAATTCACCATCGCCATAGACGTTGCTGTGATACTCCAGCTGGGAAACGTGCATGTGGTATGCTTCGTTTGCAACCTCCAGCGCGGTCTTGCCGCCGAACGCCGCAAGCGGGCGGTTCCAATCCATCGTGATGGCTTGTTCGGGATACAAGTGCAGATACAGTTTCTGCGTCTGCCATGCGCCCTGTTGCACAGAATCGGGATGCGCCGCCGGTTCTGCCGCGCGGCTAATCGCCTCCAGCATGCAATATGCGGTTGCCATATGCGCGCCGTGACCATATTCCCCGTTCAAATCATGGGTGACGATAACCTCCGGCTGAAACGTGCGGATGAGGTCGACCAGCGCCTGTGTCGTCTCCTCCTCGCCCCATTTCAGCAGCGCGTGCCGGAGCGTTTCGGTGTATACATCCTGAAACGGCAAAAACACTGGAGCATGCCGCACGCCCGCGTGCCAAAGTCCATTAAGCGCCTCGTCCACGCGCACGCGATCTCCGTTTGCCATATATGCGACCTGCACCGCGAGGCCGCGCTCACCTGCATAGTAGGGGATCGTTCCTCCGAAGAAGATGAATTCATCGTCGCAATGTGCGGATACGACCAGAAGATCCGCCTTTTCATACGGTGGCAGCCAATCGTAGCGGCACTCCGGCAGCGTGCCTTCGGAATAAAGCGTCACCTCCGCGATGCGCATCCCGCTCTCGCTTGAGAGCGAAAGGCTCCGCGCCTCCGGCAGGATTGCGTAACAATCGTTGAAGTTCGGCTCGTTCAGCGTCTCGCGGGAAAGCTCCGCTCCGGTTTCGTCCGCCTGCACCAGTATAGCACAATCCGGCTGCGCATACCACTTCACGTATGCGGTGCGAACGCCTGCATCCGCCTCCCAGACGAGCGAAAACGACGAGTCCGCATCATATTCGGCATAGGTTTGAACATCTTTGTCACGCGTGCGGCGCACGGCTCTGCCGTCCTCTTTTGTCGCGGAGTGCGACAAAGACGTGACGTCGTGGGCCGTCTCTTCGTTTTCAGCAAGCGAAATCGTCGGCGTGGCCAGCAATAGGGCCGCCGCGCCGACGAGTAAGATCGCCTGTACATATGGTTTGATTGGTTTCAAATCGGGAGCATGCCTCCAAAGTAGTTCGTATTTCGCGTGCGCTTTAACAGATTATTCCTGCGCCTGCATCCGCGCGTTCGCTTCGCGCATTTCGATCTCGGTTTTGACAAGTTCCTTTCTGCCAAAGAGCAGCAAAAGCCCGCCGCCGGCAAAGAGGAGCAAGAGACTCAGTATGCCGATCGAGGCGCGGTCGGTGAGGAAATAAAACATCGCATAGAGCAGAGGGCCAATAACGGTTGCAAACTTGCCGAATACATCGTAGAAGCCAAAGTATTCCGCGCTTCTCGTCTGCGGCACCAGCTTGCCGAAGTAGGAGCGGGACAGCGCCTGGATGCCGCCCTGCACGGTGCCGACCAAAACCGCGAGCACCCAGAAGAGCGTGGTTGCCGTCGCTTTGGCTCCGTTGTAATCGGTCTGCTTTTGCGCATCCTTGGCGTACACCGCAAGCTCTTTGCCGACGGATTCGATGGCGGCAGCCGCCGTCATGCGTGCGGAATCGCTGCTAAACGCATAACTGACGCCCGCAGGATCGGCAGCTTTTCGCGCAAGATCCGCGGTGACTTCGCCGAACGCCACCGTTCTGTCCTCTGCGGAGAGCGCCGCGCGCGAATCCTCCACATAGTCCTTTGAGAGCGCTTCCCAAGCCTTTGTGTCGTCCTTGGTTTCAAAGGAAACGCCCTGCGCCGCGATGCTTGCGCGCGTGGTGGCGACGAGATCCAGCTGGTACGGCTCGACGAGGCGACCCATAAAGAAACCGACGCCACAGATCACGAAATACATCGCGATGGCGGCGATGATCATTCGAATCGCGCCGAATTTGCCGGAAAGCTTACTAAAGAGAATCGCGCAGGGCGCCGCGACCAGCTGGGTCACTAAAAGCGCGAAGATCATGCCCGTCGTGCCGAGGCCCAGCGTCGCGCCATAGTTGGTTGCGAGCGAAATCACCGCGCCCACGCCGTCGATATAGAGAAAATACGCGATCAGGTAGATGAACAAGCCGCGGTTATTCAAGCAGCGCTTCATCGTATCCATAAGGTTCCGAAACGCGTGCTTGGCGAGCTCGTTCTGCGGGGTTTCGACGTAGTGCACCTGCTTGACGTTCTTGAGGATCGGGATCGAGAAGAAGAGCCACCAGACGGTGACGATCAGGATGGCGAACTTCATCGCAAATGGATCGTAATTCCGCAGCAGCATGATCGCAATCGAGATCACGAACGGAATCGTGCTGCCACCGATATAGCCCATCGCATAGCCCCAGCTGGAGACGCGATCCATCCGATCCTCGGTGGTCACATCGGTAAGGAAGGAGTCGTAAAACACACAGGAACCGCTAAAGCCGATGTGAGAGATCACATAGCCGATCAGCATCCATTTCCAGTCATCCAAAAACGCGAGCGCGGCTGTTGCCAGGGCGCCGATGAGGATGAACGCGAACAAGAGCTTTTTCTTATTACCCTTGAAGTCCGCAAGCGCGCCCAGTGTTGGCGCAATGATCGCACCGATGAGCGAAGCGATCGAGACGCCGATGCCCCACCACTTGTTGCCGATATCCCCCGCCTGGCTGGCATAATAGATCGGGAAGATGACCGCCATGATGTTGGTGGCATAGACGGAGTTTGCCCAGTCGTAGAAGATCCAACTCTTCTCCTGTTTGGTGAAGCGCTTAGAAAGATCGCGCTGACGCATGAAATCACTCACCCTCTCCCAAATTCAATTTTCTGATCGAATTTAAATCAAGAACTGATTGCAGTATAGCATTGTTGGATTATTGGAACAAGGATGTTTACGGTTTCATTACCAATATTGGTTGTGAAACGGAAGATTTTACGAACTTCTGATCTTTTCCGCTCGCGATACTTTTTGTAATCCTGCCTCTACTCCAAATCAAACGCCAGCTCAATCGACGATTGCTCCCGCGCATCGATGTTCTCGACAAACACCTGACCGATCTCGCATTCAAATTGGGTCGTGATGCCGTCGAGTTCCTCGAGCGCTTCTTCAAACGCGGGCAAGTCAATCACTCTCCCAACAGTGACATGCGGGCAATAGAGAATTTTGCGATACAGATACGGCTTCAGCGCACCGCTGTAGAGCCTGTCATGCAGGTCGATGATTTCATCATTCCCCTGCTTTACTTTCAAAAACAGATACCCCTCCGGCTGATCGCCGGTAAACCCGTGCAGGCAGACAGGAAAACGCTTTACACCGCGGAGCGCCCGGCGGACGTGGTCTGCAATCTCCCGCGTTGAAAGCTCGCTCTCAAACGGAAACACGAGCGTGATATGCGGGGCGATGTAGTGCGCCAGCGGGTCAAATTTCTGCCGCATGCTCTGGATCTCTTCCAACCCACTGAATTTCGGAAATAGTATGATCGCTCGTTTCATCATTGCTCCTTTTATTTTTTTCTGTGTGGAGTGATTAAAAAAGTAGTTGTGGCGTCTTTCAGAGAAGGGTTCCGCGCTTTCACGCGAAACCCTTTTGCTCGTTACTCGTTCGTCTCCGGCTGTGCTCCGGCTTCGGGCTCCGTGGCTACGGCTTCCGCGCCTTCCGGTAATCCTTCCGCGGCTTCCACCTCGTCCACATGCGGTACGATCTCGACCGACACCACGCGGGTGCCCGCCTCCACACGCATGAGCCGCACGCCCTGCGTGTTACGCGAGATGATGTTCACCTGATCCAACGGCAGGCGGATGATGGTTCCGTCGTCGCGAATCAGCATAACGTCCTCGCCCTCCGCCGTCATCTTCAGGCACGCGAGATCGCCCGTCTTTTCGGTGAGCTGGGTCGCGAGCACGCCCTTGCCGCCGCGATGATGCACGGGGTATTGATCCTCCGGCGTACGCTTACCCATGCCGAGCTCGGTGACGGTCAGCACGTTTCCGCCCTTGACCACTTTGACCATGTCGACCACGGAATCGTCCTCCGAGAGATTGATGCTGCGCACGCCCATCGCGGTTCTGCCCATGGGACGCACATCCTCCTCCACGAAGCGGACGCACTTGCCCTTGCGGCTCGCGATGATGAACTCGTCGTCGCCCATGCTGTATTCCACGGCGATGAGCGCATCCCCCTCGCGCAGACTCTGCACGATGAGGCCACCCTTGCGGATGTTTTGCAGTTCGCTCACCGGCGTCTTTTTGATGATGCCGTCTCGCGTGGCCATCACGAGATAGCCCTCCGTGCCTTCCCCTTCGACGGGGAACATCGCGGTGACCTTCTCGCCTTCACCGAGCTGCAAAAGATTGACGATCGGCATGCCTTTTGCGTTTCTGCCCGCCTCGGGAATCGCATAGCACTTCTTCTTAAACGCTCGACCGAGGTTCGTGAAGAAGAGAATATTGCTGTGCGTACTGGTCACAAACAGACGCTCCACAAAATCTTCCTCATGCGTGCCCTGACCGATGACACCGCGCCCGCCGCGGTTTTGCGCGCGGTAGGTGTCGGGCGTGAGCCGCTTAATATAGCCGAAGTGGGTCATGGTAACCGCCATGTCCTCTTCCTGAATCACGTCGTCGAGATCGATGTCGTCGATCATCTGTGTGATCTCGGTGCGCCGCTTGTCGTTGTGCTTGTCCTTGATTGCGAGGGCTTCTTCCTTGATGATGGCGAGCAGCTTACCCTCGTCGTCCAGAATGCCCTGCAGATAGCTCACGCGTTCGCGCAGCATGCGATCCTCATCCAGAATCTTATCGCGCTCCAACCCCGTGAGGCGCTGGATGCGCATATCGAGGATGGCCTGCGCCTGCCGCTCGGAAAGGCCAAAGCGGTCGATGAGCTTGAGCTTGGCTTCTGCCGGGCTTGCGCTCGCCTTGACGAGGTCTATGATCTCGTCGATGTTGTCCAACGCGATGATCAAGCCTTCAAGGATGTGGAGGCGTTCCTTCGCGCGGTTGAGGTCGTAGGTCGTGCGGCGGGTGACGACGGTCTTCTGATGCTCCAGATAATAATACAGCACATCACGCAGCGGCAGCACCTTTGGCTCGCCGTCGACGAGCATCAGCATGATCACGCCGAAGGTTGTCTGAAGGTCTGTATGCTTATAGAGCTGATTCAGGATGACGTTTGCGTTGACGTCTTTCTTGAGCTCGATCACCACGCGCATACCCGTGCGGTCGGTTTCATCCCGCAGGTCGGAGATGCCTTCCACGCGCTTTTCGTGCACGAGTTCTGCGATGCGCTCGACCAATCTCGCCTTGTTGACCTGATACGGTAATTCTGTGATGATGATGCGGCTCTTGCCCGCACCATAGGCTTCGATCTCCGCGCGCGCGCGCACGATGATGCGCCCTCGCCCCGTGCGGTAAGCGCTAGCGATGCCGGAAAGCCCCATGATGATGCCGCCGGTGGGAAAATCTGGCCCCGGCAGCACCTGCATCAGCGTGTCGTTGTCGATGTCGGGATCGTCGATCAGCGCGCAGAGCGCATCAATCGTCTCGCCCAGATTATGCGGGGGAATGTTCGTCGCCATGCCGACGGCGATGCCGCCGGAGCCGTTGACGAGAATATTTGGAAATCGGCTGGGCAGCACGCTGGGCTGCATCAGCGTTTCGTCAAAGTTCGGAATAAAGTCTACGGTGTCCTTCTCGATGTCCGCCATCATCTCGCTGGACATCTTGGAGAGCCGCGCTTCGGTATAACGCATGGCCGCCGCGCTGTCGCCGTCCACACTGCCAAAGTTGCCGTGCCCTTCCACGAGCATATAGCGCGTAGAGAAATCCTGCGCAAGGCGCACCATCGCGTCGTAAACCGAGCTGTCGCCGTGCGGGTGATATTTACCCAGGCAGTCGCCGACGATACGCGCGCTCTTACGAAAGGGTTTGTCCGGCTGCAAGCCCAGTTCGTCCATCGAATAAAGAATGCGGCGGTGAACGGGTTTCAGGCCGTCTCTTACATCCGGCAGTGCGCGGTTGACGATGACCGACATGGCATACGCAATAAAGCTCTTCTTCATCTCGTTTTCGAGCTTGATGGGTACGATGCGGTTTGTGGTGACCGTCGGCGTCGGGGTTATGATCGTCGTGTCTTTTTCTTCCATACTCACACTCTCAATTCTCTCGTGTCTGCCCTGTTAAACGTCCAAATCGACGACAAGCTTGCTGTTTTGTTCAATGAACTCGCGACGCGGTTCCACCTTGTCTCCCATGAGCAGGGTAAAGAGCTCGTCCGCCTCGATGGCGTCCTCCACCGTTACCTTGAGCATGATGCGCGTATCGGGATCCATCGTCGTGTCCCAGAGCTGCTCCGGGTTCATCTCGCCGAGGCCTTTGTATCGCTGGATGGTCGGCTTGGGCTCGCGCCCGATTTCGTTGAGCGTCGAATCCAGCTCCTCGTCGGAATACACATACTTGAGGAAGTTGCCGCGCTTGATCTGATACAGCGGCGGCTGGGCAATGTAGACATAGCCGTTGTCGATCAACGGACGCATATGGCGATAGAAGAACGTCAGCATCAGAATGCGGATATGGCTTCCGTCCACGTCGGCATCCGTCATGCAGATGATCTTGTGATAGCGGAGCTTGGTTTCGTCGAAATCCGCATCCATGCCCGCGCCGAAGGCGGTGATCATTGCCTTGATCTCCGTATTTGCGAGGATCTTGTCGAGGCGTGTTTTTTCGACGTTGAGAATCTTCCCGCGCAGCGGAAGGATCGCCTGAAACGCGCGGTTGCGGCCCATCTTCGCGCTGCCACCCGCACTGTCTCCCTCTACGATGAAGATCTCGCACTTGCTCGCGTCCTTTTCCTGACAATCCGCAAGTTTGCCGGGCAGCGAGGTGGAGTCCAGCGCGCTCTTTCTGCGCGTCAACTCGCGCGCTTTTCGCGCGGCGTCTCGCGCGCGCGAGGCGGTGATGCATTTTTCGATGATGAGTTTTGCGCAGCCCGGATTTTCCTCCAGAAAGCGCGTCAAACCATCCGCCACCGCGCCGTCCACAAGCGGACGAATATCCGCGTTGCCGAGTTTGGTCTTGGTCTGGCCTTCAAACTGCGGCTCCATGAGTTTCACGGAGACGATCGCGGTCAAGCCCTCGCGGATATCCTCGCCGGAGAGCGCCGCGTCATTCTCTTTCAGAATTTTATACTTCTTCGCATAATCGTTGATCACGCGCGTCAACGCCGACTTGAACCCGACGAGATGTGCGCCGCCTTCGATGGTGTTGATGTTGTTGGCAAAGGTGAAGATGTTCTCGTTATAGCCGTCGTTGTACTGCATCGCGATCTCGACCGAACCGGTCTCATTTCCGTCCTCCAACCGTTTGGCGGAAAAAAAGATCGGCGCGGGATGCAGCAACTCCTTGTTTTTGTTGAGATACTGCACGAACGAGACGATGCCGCCTTCATAGCAGAACGACTTTACGTGCGCCGGTGTCTCCCGTTCGTCCGTGATGGAGATGCGCACGCCCGCGTTGAGAAACGCGAGCTCGCGAAATCTGCTGCTCATCGTGTCAAACACGAAATTGACCTCGTCGAAGATCGTATGATCCGGCAGGAACGTGATGATCGTTCCGGTGTCGTCCTCGGCGATATCGCGCTCGATGTGCACCTCGTTGATCGGTTCGCCGCGGATGAACTCCTGCACATAGGCATGCCCGTCGCGGTGAATCTCCGCGCGGAGCGTTTCACTCAGCGCGTTGACGCAGCTCACGCCGACGCCATGGAGACCGCCGGAGACCTTGTAGCCTCCGCCGCCGAACTTGCCGCCCGCGTGGAGCATCGTCAGCGCCACGGTCAGCGCGTCCTTGCCCGTTTTTTCGTGCAGGCCGACGGGAATGCCGCGGCCGTTGTCCACGACCGAGACGGAGTTGTCCGGACGGATAAAGATTTCGATATGCGTGCAATACCCCGCGAGTGCTTCGTCGATGGAGTTATCGACCACCTCGGTGACCAGGTGATGCAGACCGCGGGTGTCCGTCGAGCCGATGTACATGCCGGGACGGCGGCGGACGGCCTCCAATCCTTCGAGTACCTGAATTTGAGACGCATCGTATTGTTCTTTGTTGGGTAGTTCCATGTTTACTTCCTCTCTATCTCGTTGCCAGCCGTGCTGCGTGTGCGGACGGCGCATTCTCTCGTTCTTATTCCTAAAATAATCTTCCGCGCGGTGGCAGAACCGATATTGCCCTGCTTCCGCTATTCCTGATCCGCCTCGGAAACGGTCAGCACTGCAACCTCGTTCAGATACTCGCGACCAATCTCGCTCTTCCAGCGCTTCTCCAGCGTCGCAGAGGCGATGTGGGAGGCGAAGACGCGTTCCCTGCCGCGCTCCTTGAGTACGACATAGGATTTGATCTTGCCCGTACAGGGAGTAAATCTGCGCTCCCTGCGTGCTTTGTCGATAAAGATCTTTGTCGGCTGCGACATTCCCGTTTCATTGAGCACGAAGAGGATCTTGTCCATCGGGATGCTGACATCCGCGCCGATATGCAGTTGCATGCGATCATCCTCCTCGTTGTGTTACAGTTCGACCACGCGGCGGTTTGCCACCTGATAGACCTGCATCTGCTCGACGCCTGCCGCCGCTACCTCTTCCAGATGGGTGCAGCTTAAAAACGTCTGGCAGTCCTGCGCCGCGATGAGCAGCATCTTCTGCCGGTTGCGATCCAGCTCGGAAAACACATCGTCCAGCAGCAACACGGGCGAATCCTCTTTTTCCGCGCGGAGGATCTCCAGCTGCGCGAGCTTGAGGCTGAGCACCGTCGTGCGCTGCTGCCCCTGTGAACCATAGACGCGCACATCCGTTCCGCTGACCCGCAGACCAAGATCGTCCCGATGGGGACCTACCGAGGTGCTCCCGCGGTAGACATCCCGCTCCGCCGTGTCCGATAGCGCGAGGCGCAGGGTTTTTGCCAGATCGCTGGAGGCTTGCGGCGAGACGTTTGGTTCATATTCCACGCGGAGCGTCTCCGCTCCATCCGAAAGCGTCTCATGCTGCTCCGCCGCAATCTCGGCGACGCGCTCGACCAGCTCCATACGATTGAGGATGATGGAGGCGCCGAGAACCGCGAGCTGCTCGTCCCAGCATTCCAGCGCATCGTAATCCAGCCCGTCCGGATCCTTTAGCAATACGTTTCGCTGCTTGAGCGCCGCGTTGTATTGCTGGAGCGTGTAGTAGTAGGAGGGACGCAATTGAGAGATTGCCATGTCGAGAAAGCGCCTGCGCTCGCCCGGCCCGTCCTTGACGAGGGAGAGATCCTCGGGCGCGAACATAACCACGTTCAGGCAGCCCAACAGCTCACCGGAGCGGGAGAGCGGAGAACCATCGATCGTGATCTTCTTGCGCTCGCCCGGAAAGAGTTTGCATTCAATCCTGCGCGGGCCCCCGCGCGTGTCGACATCGACCGCGACGCTGGCAAACGATTCTCCCGCGCGGATCATCTCCGCGTCCCGAATCGTACGGTGGCTGCGCCCGAGCGAACATAAAAATAGCGACTCCAGCACGTTTGTCTTGCCCGCGGCGTTCTCACCCGTCAACACGCAAAGCCCCGCATCCGGACGCAGAGAAAGCGACGGATAATTTCTGAAATTGACAAGCCGCAGGCCGGTAACGCGCATGGTATCGCTGCTCAAACTTCCCCGAATTTATTACAGGTAAGTATACCACATTTAACAGATACTGTATATATATTATAGAAAAGAACTGACGTTTTTTGGTGAAATTACACGATGTTATGCAGGAGAGATGCGCTTTCCTGCGCGCTTTTTCTCTGCCTGCGCCGCAGGCGCAACCCCCTTGCGTTTCTCCACGCAAAAAACAGCCGGAAAGACGGGGTTGCCCGTCTTCCGGCTGCCAATATAATACGGAATACAATCGATAAATTATACAGCGGATTCTAAATAGACAAAGGATTGAGGTGCAAATGTAAGTCCATAGTCTGCAAGATTCTTTGGAACCTCATAAGCTTCAACTTTTCCAAGTTTATATGCTACTGCCTTTTTTTTACCCTTGTAGTATGCTCTGAAAAAAGCATAAGAGATTCCTGCGAATGCGCTTGTTTTTCGCCAAACCTCAATAACATCATCAACTATGATTTCTTCTATTTCAACCTTAGCAACAACCTTTTTCTGAGGAGCGGTGGCATAGATGATTATTTCATCAACGTCTGCTTTGCATCGTACTTTTCTGAACTCGTATTGCTTTGTACCATTGAGGATGTTTTCTACATGTTCTGGGTTAATCGATAATAACATTTGACACATCTATTTTTCCCTCCGTGAGAATTCGCTTAAACTGATCTGGGTTTAATCGAATACTCGTTGGATACACATTTTCGCCATTTGACCAATATCCGTTTTTGTCAAGCCAATCCATATTTACGTTATTTCCTTCACCGAAATATCCGTAATATAGCATTTCAATCACAACCATATTTCGGTCATTGTCGTACTTTGATTTTAAAACCTGCTCATCAAACACCGACTTGTTTCCAATTTTCTTTATCAAGTCAGGGAATGAAAGAAAATATCTATTATTGGTCTTTACCATAATTACATCTGAAACAATGCAAAACGAAGTAATGCAGGATCTGTAACGTTTCCCTACCTCACCTGTATGCCTTCTGTATATTAATATCGGCTCTCCCGTCTGATAATGCGGCGCGGTGAATTGTGCCCCTACATATATTTTCGTTAAACCATTTGCTACAGCTGACGCAACGCTTTCCTGTAGCGTGTTTTTTAGTTCTGAATATGGGAAAAGTGTATCGTGATAACGATCATCGACGATAAGATAACCCGCTTTCTGAAAAGCAGGGTTGATAAAAGGAAAGGCTTTATACGGGTCGCTAAAATCGATTGTTTTACGATTTTTGATATATACACGTTCCCCGTTTAGATTATCTCCAGCGTAAGAAAAACCAAATCGTAAAAATAGATTGATCAGCACATCATGTTTCTCAAAGACAGTCACATAGATTTCATCTTTTTTTGTCGACTGCCATTTCCATAGAGCCAATCCAATCGCGCCTTCACCAAGTCGTTGCCCTCTGAAACGCGGCGCAAGACGAAGGGTTCCAATTTTCATTCTTGGAATTGCGGGAAGCGTTTGATCAACGAGCTCAATCCGCTCGATTTCATCCTTCAAATATACAAACGCACCCAAGCCCTCATCATCGTCAAACACCAAAACAGTCGAATTTGCAGAGGCTTTCTTGCGAAACCACTCTGCAAATCCAGTGCTATTATCATTCCCCGGGTAATCTGCCTTTAGTTCATCGAAAAAATGATCGTTCAAATTGATATCAGCGAATTTCTTTAACGAAAACTTGCCTGCCATTGATCGTCCTCCAGAATATTATACGTAATATAATACTAATCTTTTGCGATTACTGGACTCTCTGATCTATTGGGTGTGTCACGATGAACTCATCTAAGTTTTTATAGAACGATCCTTATAAAAATTACTTACGAGAGCAAATCTCCCTGATGCGCGACCAATGTTGCGTCGAACACGCCGGGCACGCGCAGGAACTTATCGACAAAGTCCGTGTCGCTCTCGCGGATGCGCAGCTCGATGGTCAGCTCAATGCCGTCATGCTGGACGGTTTTGCTCTTGATGTGCGCCTTGGGCAGCTGGCGGATCAATCCTTTGATCTGCTGGCTTGCGCGGTCGTCAAAGTGCAAAATCAGCAGATACGGCATGGTTCCGCTGCCCTTGACGGAGGTGATGATGACCATGATCACGCCGATGACCAGCGCGCCGATGAGGCCGACATCCACAAAACCCGCGCCGAGCGCAAGGCCTTCGCCCACCGCCCAGAACATATAGACCGTGTCGATGGGGTCTTTGATTGCCGTACGGAAACGCACGATGGACAGCGCGCCGACCATGCCCAGAGAGAGCGTGAGGTTGGAGCTGATGAGCATGATGACCATCGCGGAAACCATCGTCAGCAGGATCAAGCTCAGGTTGAACGAGCGCGAGTACACAACACCCGCAAACGTCTTCTTGTAGATGAAATACAGAAATGCGCCGATGCCGAGCGCGATGACCAACGTGAGTATCACCTGCAGGGGATTCAGCGTGCTCGAAAAGAGCTCCTTGATGTTGAACGCGGTCGTGAGGGATTCGCCCTCTGCGCGCATAATTGGGTTCATACGTTACCTCCTTAACATCATCCTGATGAAGAAATCTCTATGGCTGGCGCGTTGTGCGCTTCGCTTAAAATTCATATTGGCGGCAAAAGACGTATTTACTGGCCGCCGTTCGCTCCGCGGCGCCGAGCGTCAGGAGCTCCTGCACATATTGTGGCAGGCTATCGTTGAACTTCACTTCGAGGATCATGCAATTGCGCAAGTCCCAGACGGGATATGTGATGACTTGCGGGTTGAACAGATCCGTACACCGAAGGGCCGTGCGCACATTTTTATCGAACGTGATGCGCACGTCTTCTGAAGGAAACACGTATGGCTCCCGCATATAGTCCACCAAGACTTTCGGCTGAAGGTGGTTGGCCTTAAAGATACCATAAAACTGCATCGCAAAGGGGCTTTCGTTGTGTTTGAGGCACTCAAGGTTGCCGCGCATGATCTCGTCGCAGTCCTGCCGGCTCAAAGACACGCTGTCCTTTTTGATGTATTGCCCTTCCTTGTGCTTTCGTTCGAGCTTGATTGCGCTGTCCGAAAGATTGTAGATCCGGATGCGAAACTTATCGCGTGAACCTGTGCCGCTCGATTTTTCCCAGAGCGCGGTATCAAACGGATCATCGAAATACAGGCTGCGGATGAAGTACTCCCCGCCGTTGATGGAGGCATGATAATCCTGCTTGAGGCACGCTTTGACGCGTGTGCTCAAGAGCTTATGCTCCCCTTCGGAGATGATGTATTTCAGTTCGTGCCGGTACTGCTTGCCGGTAAGCGCTTGTTTAGCCGCCATGTTCCTTGTCTTTCCTGCTCCTTGTACGTCCGGGGCTATTGTTTCGCTCCGCGATTTGCGGCGCTATTCTGTTAACGTTGTTGTGCGTCCGAAGAGGGTATTCATCTCCGAATCGCTGAGGCTGAAATAGTTCTGCACATATTTCAGCGCGTATTCCTGATAGTTCTTCCCATACGCGCGGATATTGTCGCAGTGCTGCTGCCAGGAGGAATAGTTGATGCCGTCCCAGAGGTCGACGTCATACTTCATCTCTTCCGCAATGTTGCCCTGCAGGCGATCCACCATCGCGTTGATCTTCTCCGGTGTGTACACGTCGTTGATCATGAGCGCGACTTTTTCGAGGAACATCTGCCGAAAGCTCGCGTTGCCCAGCAGCGCGCGGATGAGCACCGTGGAAGCCGCTTTGCTCTGGCCGTGTCCCTCCGGGTCGAAATACCGACTGAAGAAATCTCTTCGGTACCCGCTCGAATACGCATCCTGCTTATCGTCATCGCGGTTCATCGCCCAGCAGAAGTCGTAGAAGATCCAGCGCCATTTGTTGTCGTATTCCGTGCTTCGCCAATACTTGATGTTCGCGGAATCCGTATTGCCAACGATGATCTCGGCCGCGACGAAGGTCGCGTAGTTCTCCGTGTCCATCAGCGAATTGATGTAATCATAGTTGGCGGAGTCGCCCAGATCATGGCTCCCGGCCCACTCGACCATCTTGGTATAGTCTTCCCAGCCGTTGCCTGCAAGCACGCAAAACTGGTTGCCGTTGCCGAAGAGTAAATCGACCGATTTCGGATTGGCAAGATGGAACCGCGCCGCAACAAAGTGTTCGGTGATCTTCTCCATAAAATCGTACACGCCCCAATATTTTCCGTTGAGCAGTACGACGACCTGTTTGTGCGCCTGCACGACGACCGCGCGTTCCGGCGGAAGCCCCGTGTTGCCCTCTTCAAACAGGGTTGTGATGAGATTGTCACGAATGCGGGAGTAGCCCTGGTCTTGTCCGCTTGCGCGGAGGATCAGCGACTTATAGCTCGTTGCCGTTCGATTCTCAAAGAACGGAAAGTTGAACATCGAGTCCCCGTATGCGCCGCGCGCGATCAGCGCGAGACCCTTCTGTTCCCCAAAGCGCGAAAACTGACCCTGAATTTGAATCGCGCCGTCTCCGCTGTAAAGAGTTTTTCCGTCCAGGTCGATGTAGTCAAAGTGTACGTCGCGTTCCCAGGTTCTGCCTAGCGGATCCGGATGCGATTTGGGCTGCGCCCAGAAGTTCAACAGATTCCAATTCGTATCGTTTTTGGGAACGGTGATTTTCAGCGGATCCGTTTCTGCTCCGGTTGCTTCCGCATAATCATTTCCGGCAACATAGATCCCGATGTCCGGATCCCAAAGATTCTTCGGATCGGTGACGATACTGATCACCGGCAGGGTGTACTTGTGGCTTTCAATCGTGCTCTCGCCGGTATAGATCACGTACGTCTGGCTCGCTGTGTCGCTGCCGTTATAGCCGCTCTTGAACGCGCGCACGCGCAAAACCGTGGTTTTACTGATCGTGATCGGGCCTGAATAGCGGGAGGAATTCTCGCCCGGCACCGATCCATCGGTGGTAAACGTGACGTTGCAGCCATCCGGCACCTCGACGCTGACGCTCTGCGCGCTGTCAAAGGTTCCGCCGAGGGTCGTGATCTTCGGCTCCTGCGCATAGCCCGCCATGCCTGTGCTGTTCGCGGCATTCGGCGTTGGCTCTGCGTAAAAATACAAGGTGGCGTCCGTGCGGCCGTAGCTGACATTTGCATGACCCTTCGGTACAAGCAGCTTATCGAGAATCGTGCCATCCGGCGAAAAGAGAAACACGACGTCGCCGTCCGCGGAGAGCCCGAAGTTCGTCTCTAGATTATTTTTTTTTTGCGCGTCGGATACATTCTTACCCGACGCTTGAATCGTAAGATATTCGCCCGCATTGAGCGTTACGTCGGGAAACACCCACTTTGCGGGGTTCTTCGCGTTGTTGCTCAGCGCATACCCCGCCAGAGGAATTGGCGAGCCCGTGGTGTTGTGGATTTCGATCCAGTCGTAGAACTCACCGTCCGGCTGCTTGAGGGTGGAGACGTTCGCGTTGAGCACCTCGGAGATGACGATCTCACCCTTTCCGAATGAGAGCGTCTTCATAAACGCTTCCAGACCCGCGTTGTTGTTCGTATAACCCGGTGTCGGCTGAGAGGTGGTCGTCCACTCGCCCGTGCCGTCGGGATTGCGCGCAATGCTGATGTCCGTGTTTGCGCGGGTGTAGTCATATTGATCGAGTATGCGCCCCGCCGGTGTGGAGAATACCACGCTCTCAGCATAGGCGGCAAGCGAAAACGGCGCTTCGATCTTGTCCGAGCCCTCCGGGGTTTCGCGTCCGGTCAGATAGATGAGCAGCACGCCGTTTGCGGCTATCTTCGTGCCCGCGGGCAGCGTGTATTTCAGCGGCTGCGTTGCGGAATCCGAGATGCCGAACCCGCCGAGGTCAACCTCCGCGCCCGTGGTGTTGTATAGTTCGATCCAATCGCAATACGCGCCGTCGGGTCCGATGAGGGTCGAGGCGTTGCTCGCCATAAATTCGTTGAGATAGACGCCGTTGCTCTCCTCGGCCGAGGCGGACAGCGTTGCAAGATATTCCGCTGCGCCCTCGGTTGTGTTCGGATAACCGGGGCTGGGCAGCATTTCTTTCCAGGCGGTGGTGTCCTCCGCGCCGCGTCCGAGCGAATAGCCGCTGGTCACGGGCTTGAGGGTGATGCTGTCTACCACTTTACCAGAGACGTTGGAGAGAATCACATCGTCCGAAGCGGAGAGCTTGAACGGTGTGTGGAGTCTTCCGCGCGTGGGATCTCCGCTGCAAAATACAACAAGATACCCGCGCGGCTGCAAAACTGAGCCCTCGGGAAACGTCCACTTCGCGGCGGAGATCAGCTCGTCCGTGAGTCCGAAGCCGGAGATGTCCATATTGGAGTCGGTGTTGTTATAGATCTCGATCCAATCCGGAAAATCGCCTGTCTCGTCCGGCACAGAGCCTTTGTTGCTCGACATCACCTCGTTGATCTCGATCTGACCGAGGTTTTCGTTTTCAACCTTGCCGCCGCCTTTTGTTAAATAAAGAACGAGCGCAACCGCGACGACCGCGACCAGCACGACAACAAGCGTCTTGCGCGCGCCGGATGCTCTCCTTCTTCGTTTTGCCATGTATCCAATGCTCCTTTCGCGAAATTGCGGGTGAGCATTTTCGCAACGTCTAGTGTACCATAAGCCCGATGCCGTGCCAATGATACCCCATGATTATTCACAAAATGTCCGAAATATCCCCGCATTCGCTCCTAGGGTGTTTTGAAGCGATCAAACCGCATTTTTCGGCAGCAGCCAGTAAAAACCGCCCGATTAAACGGTGAGCAGTACCACCGCAACGATCGCCGCAACAGCGAGGAATACCACGCCGAGAATCGTAAACACGCGCGTAAACGCACGCATCTGCTGCGCGTCCTCTTCGATATACACGCATCCGATCCGTTCAGGATCATAATAGACCATAACGCTCTGGCCAACCAAAAGCTCGCTGTTTCCCGCATAGTTGGAGACGTATTGCAAGGCTCTTCCGTCGATGGAGAAGCTGTAGACCGCGCGCAGTCCCGTTGCGCCAAACTGCGACTGCATTGCGCTGACCACGCCTTCACTCGAGGCGGTACAGCGGTTTCGTTTTCGATTGATGGATCCGTTCACCGCAAGTCCGACGGCAAGAAAGATCAGCCCCATCAGCCCGAATGTACCGGAAAAGATCATCGTAAACAGTTGTGTGAAGCTGATATTGGTCGCAGGAATCATCATATTCATGTGCATTTCTCCGTTGGCGCATTTATTTGCGCTATTCCTCGTTTTTGTCCCGCGCGGGTTGTTCGCCGTTTCGGAGCTTTTCCCGTCGCTGGTGGTTTTCCAAAATTTTCGCCTCCTGGCCCTGGTCGGAGGGGATATAGTACCGCCTGCCCTTGAGCGACGGCGGCATATAGTCCTGCTTGACCCAGTGACCCGGGTAGTCGTGCGGATAGAGATAGCCCTTGCCGTGGCCGAGCTTGCCCGCGCCCGCGAACGATGTATCCCGCAGGTACACCGGAACCGGCTCATCAAAGCTCGTCTCCGCGTCCGCGGAAGCGGCTATCAAGGCCGTAACCACGCTGTTGCTCTTTGGCGACTCGCAGAGAAACAGAATCGCCTGCGTGAGTGATAGCCGCGCTTCGGGCAAACCGACATGCTCCAGCGCGTCCGCCGCCGCAACCGCCTGCACCATCGCCTGCGGATTTGCAAGTCCGATATCCTCGCTCGCATGGGCGATGAGACGTCTGGCGATAATGCGCGGATCCACGCCCGCATACAAAAGACGCGTGAACCATGCGATCGCCGCATCCGAATCTCCGCCGCGCAGGGATTTGCAAAACGCCGAGAGCATGTCGTAAAACAACTGCTCGTCGAGCTTGATGACTTTCCTCTGGCTGGATTCGGCGGCAATCTCCCGCGTGATGCGAATTTCACCCGCCTCGTCCTTTTCCGTGGTGAGCACCGCGAGCTCCAGCGCGTTGAGTGCGTTGCGACAGTCTCCGTTTGCAATCGCGGAGATGGTATGCAGCGCCTCCTCCTCCAGCACGACCGGAAGGTTACCGAATCCGCGCTCCGCATCCTTCACCGCCGCAAGCACCGCCTGCTCCACGTCCTCGCTGGACAACGGATAAAACTGAAATACGCGGCAGCGGGAAACGATCGCGCTTGTCATGGCGATCATCGGGTTTTCTGTCGTGGAGCCGATGAAGCGGATGACGCCCTTCTCCAGCGCGGGCAGGAGGGAATCGCTCTGCGTCTTGCTCCAGCGGTGGCATTCGTCCAGCAGTAGATACGTCGGCTGGCGATAGAGCCGGAGGCGTTGCTCCGCCTCGTCCACGATGGCGCGGAGCTCCTTGACGCCCGAGGTAACGGCGTTGAGCTTGACAAATGCGCCGCCTGTCACGTTGGCAACGATCGCGGCGAGCGTCGTCTTCCCCGTGCCCGGCGGGCCAAAGAAGATGGAGGATTGTAGGCGGTCGGTTAAAATCGCGCGGCGCAGGAGCTTGCCTTCGCCAACGATGTGCTTCTGCCCGATGAACTCATCGAGCGTCCGCGGGCGCATACGATCCGCAAGCGGCGCGTTTTCCTCTATTTGATTTTGAAATAAGTCTTCCATGTATTACTTTATCGTCTTTATCCGTCGCTTTATTTCTCGTCTTGATTCTTCGTCTTTATCCGTCGTCTTTATTTGTCGTGTTTATTTATCGTCTTTATTTATCGTCTTGCTTCTTCAATATAATGGTCGATCCTTTGATTCTCATGGTCGACTCCGTTTGTTTCTTCCTGCCGAGGCTCAACCAAAGAAGCGCGCGATCATCGTTTCGAATTTCATTCTATTATGATACACGAAACGCGCAAAAAAGATAGCCCCCGCCGGATCCCGTCTGTTTGTTTGCATTGAGCGCCGCGCGCTAGGCTATCTCTATTGATGAAAATAAGCCTCAATATCGGACAAGGGTCGATTCATATAGTCCGCTATGCTGGCCTTGAGCTGCCCCGCGCGATCTTTCAGAATTTCGTTTTTGAGGTCAAGCGCATAGCCTTCCCATGTATTGTTGAGCGATTTGGGCCACCGCGCTCGCTCCAGAACCATCTCCTCGTCGATCTGTCCGGTCAGGGAATCAAACTCGGCAAGCACAGCTTCCTGGGAGAGCTCATGCTCCAGCAGATAGGCAAAGCGCGTCAAAAACCGATCCTGAAATGTTTTGTTTTGCAGAAGCTTGCGCGGGATGATGTTCCACGCGCCTTTGAGCAGCGCATCAAAGCCCGCGTCGGTATTCATGCTCATATCGAAGTCAAACAGCGCATAGTGCCACTTTCCGTCCAGTTCGGCGCTGCGATAATAGCGCACATTCAGCCCGAGATCGCGGTTGGCAGAATACGCCTCAAAGATGAGCCAATCGATCATGCTGTCAAAATCGATACGGGACTCCACGTATCGATAGGATTCCTCCTGGGTCAGGTCGTTTTCCTTGGCATAGCGCATGAGCGCGACAAAGTCTTCGTGCTCCTCCCGTTGAGGGCGGTGCATCTCGACGCTTTCTTCCGAAACACCGAAGTGCTCCGCAAAATATCCCGTTCCAATCGCTTCCTTGATCGCGTAGAGTCCCATGTACTCGCCGTTGAAATAGGCCGCGACATATTGCGCCGTCATCACGCAGAGTTGATCCGACACCCGATAGGCGATGTCGGTCAGCAGCTCGTCACGGATCACCGCAAAGCGCATATCGCTGCCGTTTCGTAAAAGCAGGTCGTGAAACACCGTCGTTTTTCCGTCTTGAAACAGCGGATAGTTCAGCACGGGGTTTTGATAGCATCCGCGAAAGCATAGCTTCATCGAAGGTTTGCCGTAGCCGTTCGTCAGCCGCGTCATGTTCCCGTGCAGGCGGATTCCGCAGTTCACGGAAAAAGAATCTTCTCCGGACTGGTATTCGATCACGGCGGCCCGTTCCCAATCGTCGTTGAACAGGTTCCGGTTTGCCATGATCGCATCCGGCCCGCTCAGGTTTCCGGGGTCGGTCGTCAGGCAAAGGATCGGAAGCTCCCGATCCGCACCGAACAGGAACGTCTGCGTGGCGATATCACTGCTCAAAAAACCGTCCCGAAACGACGCCGCGCGGACGACCGTATTGCGCTCGATCGAGATCGGCGCCTCGTAGCGTACCGACTGCCTGGTGGGTGCAGAGCCATCCGTCGTATAAAAAACCTCCGCATTTGCGTCCATGCAGCGCAGCGTGAGCGAAAAAGCGCCCGTATGCAGCAGTGTGTTGTCCGAAAAGATCGGCTTTGCCGAATAGCCGGATGAGAAGCTGCCCTCGTTTGCCTTGCCGGGCGTGGGCACCGAGAAAAAAACGCGTTCCGCTTCGGCGGTTTGGCTTCGTCCCGCGGAGCCGCCCGCGCGGATGGATCCAGTTTCAAACGAATCCACACGGCATCCGTTCGGATCCGAAAGGCAGATGGTTTCACCCGACGCCGCAATAGAAAAAGAAGCCATCGATTTATCGTCGTCGACCGCTCCGTTTGCCGTATAGATCACGGTATATCCGCCTGGCTCCAAGTTGATATCCGGTATCTGCCATCGTTTCCGCTCCTGGAGCGAATCGGACAGATACCAACCGTTCAGGGAGATCGTCTGTTCGGTATTGTTTTTGAGCTCAATCCAGTCCGCCGTGTCGTCCCGAAATACGGCGTTGGAAAACACTTCGTTGATCGTGACATCCGCAACCTTCTTGACGGCCTCATCCAAGCTTGAAAATGCGGTCGCGTTTTCGTACCACGGCGTGGGGAACGCATAGAACGCCATGCTGCCATCCTCCACCTGACCGATGGAGATATCCTCCGGCGGCTGCGCGGGCAGGGCAATGGTTTCGCGCAGGCACGTGGCGTCATGGGCCAAATACAGCGCCGTCTCCTCAGACGAGAGCTTGAACGAGGCGTGGATTTCTCCGTCCTGCACGCGGTTTTTTCCAGAGAGGAAGACGACGATATATCCGCCGGGCGCAAGCACCGCATCCGGCAGCGCAAATTGATAGGGCGCGTCCGCTTTGTCGGATAGAAAATATCCCTCCAGCGAGACCTCCTGCGTGGAGCGGTTGCACAGCTCGACCCAGCCGCTGCGATCTCCGTCCTGATCGGTCAAAGTATATGCATTGTTCTGCTGCACCTCGTTGATGCAAACGGGGCCCGCTTCTTCCGCATCCTGCACAAATGCTTCCGTGAGCGTGCGGGTGCTGTTTGGCGCGGCCGGCGTCTGGAATGCGCTGTACTGTTCGTCCGACAAAACGGAAAGCCCAACGGCGAGATCCGCAGGCCAACTCAAGGAATCGAGGAGCAACCCGCCGGCGTCCGCCAGATAGATCGCGTTTTCCTCGTCGCCAATGCGGAAGTTTGCCTGTATGGAACCATCCGGGGCGATCTCATCCTTGGCTCCGCTGAGCGAGCAGACCAGATATCCGCCTGCCTCCAGCGTACCCGAAGGCAATGCAAACCGTTTTGGTGTGGTTGAACTGTCGCTGATGCAATAGTTTTCCAGCCGGATCGCTTCGTTGGATGCGTTATAAAGCTCTACCCAAGCATATCCGCTGTCCGGGCGCGGTACGATCTCGGAGATCATCAAATCTTCTGTCGGTTGACTGTAGATCTCCGCGGCGGAATCGAAAATCTGCTCCGGCGGCGCGGCGGGCGTGGTCATCATGGTAAACCCATACGTTCCATCCGGGCGGCGCGCATAGGAGACATCGGTCTCCAGCGCGGGGAGCGTCAGCTCCTGCACCAATCCAAAATAAGGATCGGTCAGAAAGAGATTTTCTCCGCCCTTGCTGAGCCCAAAGCCCGCAATCGACGCATCCCGATTCTCCACCGCCTCCGCGTTGGACAAGTACAGCAAAACGTAACCATTCGCGGGAATGGTCACGTCTCCGAACACAAATTTGTGAAGGTTGCGAATATTATCCGAAAAGCCGTAGCCGTTGAGATTGATTGCGGCGTTCGTTCCGTTATATAGTTCCACCCAGTCGGGCGAACCCAGCGTATCTTCGAGTAAAGACGTGCGGTTGCTGGAAACAACCTCGCTGATGACAAGCCCGGACGAATTCGTCGAAGGCGAGCACGCAAAACACCCCAGGAGCAGAATGATTGGGATCAGCAAGAGTCGGGTTTTTACATGCATGTGTTTCATCATGCCGATATTATAGCACAACGAAATCCGCAATTAAAATAATTAGAACAACAATAGATTTTATTGCAAGAACCACAATACGGCTTGGTTGATGCTGTTCCGTTCTCAAATCGGATTGATTTTCTGCTTGATCGACCAAAGGATCAGTGTTGATAGACGTACACTCGTATTGTGTATTTTAAAATTCAATTCACACAAGTTTTGTTGCGCTTTTCAAAAGCAAACTCACGTTCGTTACCCCTCCGGAAGCTCGCGGATCGCGAGGATGTCGCTCACAGGTCTGCCGCTTCGGTAGGGAACGTTCCAGAAGCCGATTCGGGAATAGAGCGTGCTGGACTGCCCGCCATCCATATTATAGGCGCTCGCAAAGCCGAGATCTTCGCAGAGCTGAGAGAGTTGCTGCATCGTCATGCCGGACGATTCGCCCGATCTGCCATCCACAGCAAGGAAGGCATAATGCCCGGGTTCATAATATCCGAGAACCGAGCGTGGGTTTTCCGCCTGCACATAACTGCGAAATCTTTCCTTCGCGTGCCCTTCTTCATCCAGAAGCGACGGCCCGAACACCCAGGTTTGATATGCGCGCATGCCGGAAAAGGCCTCTTTTTTCAGCTGATTATAGGGAAATACCGACAGCTCTCCGTCACTTTTGAGCACTGCGATGTCCCAATCCTTCGTGATATAGGCTTCGAACGTTTCGCCGTTTCGAACGATCGGGCCCCGGACATGAATCGAATAGTAATCTCCATTCATCGCAACGATTGCGCCCGCAATCCCGTCAAACATCGTCTCGACCGGCTCCGCAGAACCGCGAAACGTTCCGCCGCCGAACGCGGTGACGAAGCAGGTGATATCCTGCACATAGAGATCGGCAACATGATAGACGCTGTTCTCCGTCTTACCCGTTATGAGGCGAACCGAGACGTTCGCGCTCTTATAGTTGCCGTTTTCATCGCTCTGCGTGCCCGTATACGAAAACTGGTCAAACAGCCGCTCGTCACACAAGCCGCTGGAGACCCGCTCGCCAAACGAGATCCAGTCCGATATGCCGCCGCAGGCATAGAAGAGAGCCGCGCGCGCATCCATACCGTTGATCTCTCCGTTTTTTGTGAAATCGAGATCGGGGCGAGAGTTCTCCTGGAGCCTGCCAAACGCGATGGCGCGAAGCATCGCCGCCGCATCCGCAGCGCTCGTGATCCCGTCTCCCGTCAGGTCGCCAATCCACGGCGATTCCTCCGCGCGCGCCGGCGTGGCGGGAATCACCGAAAACAACATCCATAGCGCAAGGAGGCAGAATTGTATGGTTCTCTTCTTCATTGATTCAATATCGTTCTCTTTGTTTTTTAGATTTCATAATTGATTCAGCGACGCTTTTTATTCTTAATTTCACGATTGATTCAGTATCGTTCTCTTGCTTTATAAACTTCTCGATTGTTTCAGATACGCTCTAGATTCTATTTTCACTGTGTTTTCGCGCGCGGTCTTGCATCCGAGCCCAGCCGCGCTTCACGTGCCAAAGGATTGCGATGACACAATCGTTCACACGCTTTTGTCAAAACCTTGCCTTCCATCATAACATGTTTTTTTGTGTTGTGGTAGAATGAACCTATCGTAAGCGCGTCTTGCGATTCTACCGCTTTTGCGCCGAGCGTGTCGCATGGCGCAGACAATAACGAATCAAGCGAGGCGTTTATTCATGAAAATTGGACAATTCAGCGATTCCTTCCTGCCGATTGTCGACGGTGTCGGCCGCGTTGTGTATCATTATGCGGTGGCGCTTTCCCGCCGCGGGGAAGAATGTACCGTCATCGCCCCTATGGCGGACACGGGATTCCGCGGCGGATACCCCTTCGAGCTGGTCGACTTCATCAGCATGGAATTACCGCGACAGAAGCAATACAGCACCGGCATCCCGCAGCTGGATCCGCATTATGACGCGCGCATGCGAAACGTCCAGTTGGACATCATCCATGCGCATTCCCCCTTCGTCGCGGGGCTTGAGGCGCAACGTCTCGCGCGGCGGCGCGGAATCCCGATCATCGGGATGTTTCATTCGCGCTATTATGACGACTTTTATCAGTTGACCAAGACGGAGATGCTCGCAAACCTCGCGGTGGCAACCATTGTCAACTTCTATCAGCGATGTGACGAGGTCTGGACGGTCAGCCAGAGCTCCAAGGAAACGCTCTATGACTATGGCTATGTCGGCGAAGTGGTCGTCATGCCCAACGGCACGCCGGACATCGACCCGAATCCCGCACGCGCCAGCCGGGCAAAGGAGAAATACAACCTGCCGGACGAGCCGCTGCTGCTCTATTGCGGACAGATGAACTGGAAGAAAAATATCCTGCGCATTCTCGAAAGCTGCGCCTGTTACGCACAGGAGGGGTTTCCGTTTACCCTCATCCTCGCCGGGCAGGGACCAGACGCAAAATCGATTCGCCAGAAGGTGGATGAGCTGGGGCTTTCGGATTGTACACGCTTTACGGGGCACATCACGGGGGAAGACGATCTCTACGGACTGTATGAAAATGCCGATCTGTTCGTATTCCCTTCGCTCTACGATACTTCGGGTATGGTGGTGCGCGAAGCTGCCGCGATGGAAACGCCGAGCGTCGTCGTGCGCGGCTGCGCAACCGCGGAACCGATTCTCGATAGCGAAAACGGCTTTTTGTGCGAGGACACGACACAGAGCCTCTGCGATGTGCTGCACAAGACCCTGAGCGACCGCGAAGCCACACGAAAAATCGGCAAAGCAGCTCGAAAAACGATCTACCTCTCCTGGGATGATATCGCGGCGAGTACGATTGCACGCTATGAATCCCTCATCGAACGCAACACCAGAACCCCGCGCGCGCTATAGGCGCGCCGACTTCACAAAGAAATCTCCCATACACGAAATGAACGGAGCCGCAAACTCCGTTCTTGTTGTTTCTTCGCTCATAATTCCCGCAGGATCAGATCCGTCGCACTCTCCGAGACCGTCTCCGCGCGCAGAACGCGCGGGTGCGCGGCATATTCCCCCCGCACCAGCTCCCGCAGAGCCGTTCCGTTGTGATATCCGTGCACAACGCGGATTCGATATGCGCCTGCGCTGCGCCGCAGCGCGGCATCCAGCGTGATTCGCGCCTGATATTGCGTTTTACCGTGCAGATCGAGCGTGATCGTCGCCGCCGTACCCGCCGCCTTTTGCATGATCCACGTCTCCTTCCCGCATCGATTGGTTCTCTCTACGCATATGTATCCGCCCAGGGGAACGGCTTCCATTCGCCGCCGTGCATGCGATGCAGCTCCTCCGTCGCGAGCAGCCATTTGGCGATGCACTCCGTCTGCGGATAGAATTCGTAGAACACTCCTTCAAAGAAGGTATAGACGCGGGAGACATCCGTGCACATGCCATAGGTCGGCAGGAGTTGCGGCTCGATATGAAACGAAAACGCCGCGCCTTCCTTCGTGCCGGAATACGTCAATCCCGTGTGATCGAGGTGAAGCTCGCCCTCGCCTACGATCTCGCTTGTGGCGAGGTCCTTGAGCGGCTGAAACTTCGGTAGTGTGCCGAGACGAACCCGCTCCGTCAGCGCAAACGCAGGGTCGAGCAACGCTCGATAGACCTCCTTGCGCTCGTCGTCAAACCAGCGCTTTGGGGTATCGGGAATCACACACGTTTCATCGAGCGGGATCAGGCGATAGTCCGCGCCGACGCGCGCACCGTTGCCGCAATGGAGGCAGCGAATCGTGTCCCCTTCGCCGCGCATGGTGAACTCCTGTTTGCAGCGCGGGCAGCGGTACAGCAGGGTGTGCATCTGGTGCGCCATATTTCCGTGACCGTCATAGGTATTCTTTGCGGTCTTGTTCCATTCGTAATCGTCGTTTTGAATCGCGACATCCAGCGCTTGCTGAATCTCCTCCGCGCTCATCTGCCGGAGCTGCTCCGGCGTGAAGAACTTGTCGACGAGGACATGCACCTTGCCCGGACGCTCGTCGAGGCAATACTTCGTACTGGTGAGGTATCCGCCGGAAATCCTGGTTCTGTAGACCGGCACGCCGAAGTGCTTGAGCAGCTTCCCGCTACCGATAGCCGAGGGCTGGTTTCCGCCGCCGATGCTGCTCATCCCCTCCGGAAAGAGCATCACACGCCCGCCGCTGCGCAGGATGCGCGCGATTTCCTTGATGGTATAGATATCCGGCGTGAAGTTCTTCTTGGGAATGATCTGCAAAAGCCGGAAGATGAACGCCAGATGCGCGCGGAAAAACTCATTGTATCCCGCCACATAGCTCAGCGTGTCCGGCAGCATCGCAGCGCCGGTGTAGATATAGTCCATACGGGAGGCATGATTGCTGACCACGATATACGGCCCTTTGCATTTACGCGGGTCGTCCTTTCGCTCGATCGTGACACCCAGCTTCTTGAAATACAGCAGCTTCCAAAGATAGCCCAACGCGCAATAGATCAGTTTCGGCGGCTGATGCAGCTTCCGGCTGTGGAGCTGTTCCGCAAGCGTCTTTTGTTTGTTTCTCATGCTGTGTTTTCCCCTCCCGTTGATCGGTGTTCATCCCTGATCGACAGTTTAACAGATGGCGCACAAAACGGCAAACGCGCAAAAAACAAGGCGGCGCAAAGCGCCGCCGCAGCGTATCGACAAACCTTATCGGGGGGTATGGGGGATTCACAAATCCCCCATTATCAATCAAATCCGGCGATTCATTCGCCGAATTTGTATAAAATGCCGCGAAAGCGGTGTTTTTTTTCACACAGTAAAAATCCATCGGCAAAGGACGAATGTCTTTGTCGATGGACTAAAGGCGGCGCAAAGCGCCGCCGCAGAAGCCAAACAGAAGAGCTCAGCCGAAACGCTCCAAGCTTGCATCGTCGCCCAGCAGATAGATCGAGTCTTCCTTATGAAACGCGCTTGTGGGGTCGAGGTTCACCGTCACGTGACCGTCCCTGCGGATTGCGATAATCGAAACGCCATAGCGATTTCGCACATCGATCTGCGCGAGCGAACGACCAACCCAGTCCCGCGGGACTTCGATCTCGTGGATGCTGTAGTCCTCGGAAAGATCCAGCGTATCCAGCACGCCATCGGACACCAGCGAACGCGCAAGGCGGATGCCGCCGTCATGCTCCGGCTGCACCACGCGATCCGCGCCGGTCTTGATCAGCAGCTTTTGGTGCAGATCGTCCTGCGCTTTGGCGACGATTTTCTTCGCCCCCATTTCGCGGCAGAGCACGGTCGCAAGAACCGAAGCACGGATATCGTCCCCGATGCAGATGACCACGCAGTCGAAATTGCGAATGCCCAGTTGCGCGATGGCGCGCTCATCCGTCGTGTCCGCCTGCACGGCGTGCAGGACGCTTTCTTTGATCGCACTGACACGATCCGCACGCTTATCTACCGCGAGCACCTCATGCCCGAGGGTGGTGAGCATGCGGGCGGTACTCTGGCCAAAACGTCCGAGTCCGATGATTAGAAAACTCTTGCTCATATACGATTCTCCGCTCCTTGCAGATAAAATGAAGTTTGTATGGTTGGATCGAGCACGTTTTTGCCCGATGCCGGTTCGTCATCCAATCAGAATATCCTCCTGCGGATAGTGCAGAACGGGTTCCTTTCGTGTTGTGCTCTCAACCAGAGACACCGCAACGGTAACGAGGCCGACGCGGCCGGCATACATCAGCAAAATCAGCATCACGCGCGTAACGGGAGACGTCACGGCGGTCACACCCGTTGAAACGCCAACGGTGCAGAACGCGCTGGTCGCCTCATAGAGCTGGTTGAGTAAACCGAGGCTGCCCGCCGGCATGTCCTGCTCCGAAAAGGAGAGCATCGTTGCCATGCCAAGCAGGAAGACGCCGCCCAACAGCGTGATCGTCAGGGCTCTGCGCGTCTGTTCCAACGGAATCGTGCGTCCGAACGCCTCTGTTTCAAATTTTCCGCGCAGATACGCGCGTGCAGCCAAGATGAGCGTAAAGACGGTTGTGATCTTGAGTCCGCCTGCCGTGCCCGCGGGGCCGCCGCCGACGAGCATCAGCAGAATACCAACGCCTTTGCTCGCGTCGTGCAAGGTCAACTGGTTGATCGTATTGAAACCCGCCGTACGCAGCGTGACCGACTGGAAGATGGAGTTGACGATCTTGTCAAACAGATTCATATTTCCGATGGTCTTCGGGTTTTCATATTCGATCCAGAGGAACGCGAGTGCGCCGAACAGAATCAGGAATATCGTTCCCGTGAGCACCAGCTTGCTGTGCAGCCGCAGCCTGCGAAGATCCCGCGTGTTGCGCAGGTTGATGATCACCCCAAAGCCAAGACCGCCCGCGATGATCAATCCCATGATCACAAACATTAGGAATGAATCGTGACTGTAGCCCGTAAACGAACGATACCCGCCGATCAGATCAAACCCTGCATTGCAAAACGCCGAGATGCTGTGGAAGACGGAAAACCAAAGCCCTTTGGCAACGCCATATTGCGGAACAAACCGGAACGACAGCAAGATCGCTCCTGTCAGCTCAATAATTGCTGTCACCAGCAACGCGCCGCGCGCGAGCCGGACGACACCCTGCAGGCGGCTTTCGCCCAAGCCTTCCGCCATGCTCATGCGGTCGTGCAGCGAAATTTTTCTTCCCGTAAACGAAAACAGGATCATCGACATCGTCATCAGCCCCAAGCCGCCAATCTGGATGAGCAGGATGACGACGATCTGCCCGAACAGCGAGAAATAGGTGCCCGTATCCGCAACGACGAGGCCGGTCACGCAGGTTGCGCTGGTTGCGGTAAACAACGCGTCCAGAAACGGAAGCGTCATGCCGCTCTTGCTCGAGATCGGCAGCATCAGCAGAAGCGCGCCGGTCAAGATGACAACGATAAATCCAAACGGCAAAACGTTGATCGGCTTTAACCCCATTTTTGCCTTATGCATAAGTCAGATTCATTCCCCCATGTGCAGGCGTGCCTGCGCCCGCAATTCCCCTTGAAACCCGTGATTCCCGTGTCCGCCCGGCGCAATCTTCTCGACGCGCGTGAAGATAAACGTTACCTTGGCACAATCAGGCGTTACCCGATGCATTATGCGCGTTCTGTTGTTTTTGAGTAGGGGTCGTTTTGATATACGTTCGCGCTCAGCGGTATATACCCATACGATATGGACGATTATACCATAGAATGCAAGCGATATCGAATACGCCGCCGCATTCTATTTCTCGCTTTCTATCGGATGCTTTTTTTACTCGCATTTTATCTGCCGCAGTTTGTATGCCTTGTTTGATCAGAGTGTTGGTTCCGATCCCGACTCGATCAATCCTGCCTCCCGATCCAGCAACTCCGTCTGTTCGATGGGTTTGATCCAGCGCATGGTGCGGAAATATGGAATTGTGATCAACAGCTTGGAGACATCGTCCACCGCCAACATGATGATATATGTGGTAATGAACGGCAGCTTCCAAACCAACCCCGCGAGGATGACCGCTGGCGTGATAAAGAGATAATGACACACCACGTCGACGATCAGCCCCATCCGCGTGTCCCCACCCGCGCGGAAGATGCCGACCACCGCGACATAGGGAATAAAGTGCACAACGCCGTCGATTGCAAAGATCACAAGAAGTACACGCGCGGTGTGCTTTGCCGCCTCGCTCAGGTCGAATAGTCCAATGAGCGGATAGCGCAGCAGTATGATCGCGGCTCCCGCAAGAATACCGATGATCGGCGTCAATGCGACGAACCTGCGCGCATATGTTTTGCCTTGTTCCATCCGGCCTGCCCCGATGGCTTTACCGACGAGGATGTTGCAAGCATTGCAAATGCCAACGAAGAAGACGAATACCAGTCCCTCGATCGTACGCTCCACCGTCAGCGCGGCGTAATTATCCGTGCCCATTCGCCCAAAGACCATGTTGACCACGAGGATGGATATGCTCCAAAAAAACTCGTTGAGCAGCACCGGCAACGCACGCGCCCAGAAGGGCTTGACGAAGCCTTTGATCGCGAAGATTTCCTTGAGCGGAGCGATGATGATCGTCTTTCGTGCAAAGGAGATACTGAGCATCAGAATCGGATTGATCAGCGAAGAGATCGCGGTCGCAAGTCCGGCTCCGGCGACGCCCATCGCGGGCAGTCCAAACGCGCCGAAGATGAAGATATAGTTGAGCACGGCGTTTAACCCCGCTGAAATTCCGCTCGTAATCATCGGAATTTTCACCTGCTCCGTGCAGCGCAGCATGGCGGAAAACGCGAGGTTTAATGTCAACGAAAAATAGGAAATGCACGCGAACTGCAGATACTTCACTCCCTCCGAAATCAGCGCGGCATCCTCGGTAAACAGCCCCATCACAAACGCGGGATACAGTCCCACGCCGAGCGTGAACACGAGCCCCAGTGGTACCATGAATAGCAGCATCATGCCGTATGTGCGCAGCATGCCCGCGCGATTGTTCGCGCCGTGATACTGCGCAACAAAGACAGCGGCTCCACTGGACATCCCAAGTGCAAGCAGCTCCACAAAGAACGAAGCCCATCCCGCGAGACCGACCGCGGCGATGGAGACGTCGCCCAAGCGCCCGACCATCAGCGTATCGATCAGGCGAAACGACGTCATCAATAGATTTTGCAGCGCGATGGGTATGATCAGCGGAAGAGCGGCTGCCCAAAAGGTGCGCTCAAACAAGTCCGCGATTCGTTTTTTTAACATAAAAATGATTCTCCTTGCGCTCGCAAACGTTTTTACGAGCGCTGTCCAAATAAAAGGAATCATCTGCGAAAAATCAAAGTTCCCAGACAGTTTTACAAGTATATCAGGTGTTGTCGCAGCCCGCAAGAAACCAGCTTTTATCGCGCGGTCTTTGCCACACCCACACCCGCGAGGGAGCAGAACAACATCGCGTCCATCCAAACATCGGGCGACGCAGCAAACGGCAGGAGGCGCGCCGCCGCGCAACCCGCAAGCGCGAGTACGACGGGAACCGCCGCATCCTCCCTGCGGCTAAAGAAGCGAACCGCAAGCAGCAGAAGCCCCAGCGCAAGCGCGCGCAAGAGATGCACGCGGATGAGCCCGGCAAATTCGCCACCGAACAGTGTGTTTTGCGCAAACAATAGATTCCCCGCCGGCAGCAGGATGCGCGCGGCAAACCAGGCGGCGACGGGCAGCGCTGCCATCAGTACGGCGGCAAGCGTCCAACCCCCGCGCTTCCGCTTTGGCGAGAGCAGCAGCGCGCCGATGCCCGCGCCCAACCCGGCAAACGCGGCGAACAGCCCCGCGGCACCCGCAACCGTAAACGCGAGAACGGCAAGATACGCGAGCCCCACCGCCTTTTGCCGCACGGCGAGCACCGCCATAAATACCCCCGCTGAGATCAGCGCGCGGGCGAGCTCGTCGATCAATCTCGTGCCTGCGACAAACAAAACGGGCAGACACACGCCGATCAAGAGCGCGGTGAGTAGCACCCCGTCGGGCTTGTTATCCATCTGCTGCGCGGCAAGAAGCGAAAAGCACGCGGAAGCCGCCAGGCAGAGCGCGCGCGAAAAGGCAACCGAATCCTCCGGCAGGTGCAGCGCACCGACCAGCACGATTCCCGTAGGGAGCAGGATGATCGTGACCAGCGAAACCCACTTTGGCAGCGGGATGACGCAAAGAAAACGCAGCGCAAGCAGTGCGCAGAGCGCGATGATCAGCTCCTCCGCAAACAAACCCCATCGGAACGGATCGATCGTCACCGTGCCGTAAATGAGCCAAGCCGCAAGCAGCAGCCCCGCGATTCCCGCGGCAAAAGACGCGGCGTTTGCTTTTCCGCCGCTGCGCGTGGCCTTTCTGGTTGTGGTCTTCTTCTCCAATGATTCTCCTGTAATTTGAACGTGTCTTTCGTTTGGTCTTATAACGGTTTTTTCGCGGGTGTTCCGGCCTTGCGCGGATACTGCTTCGGTGTTGTGCCATGTTTCGTTACAATCACGAGTTCGCGCACGCCATAGTCGGAGGCAATCGTCACCCGCTCGGCCGTCGCTTGCAAAACCTCCAGCGCGTGTCCGCTCGCGGCGAGTTCTTCGGAGGAATCACCCTTGTAGGCGATGCTCACCCCGCCGACTTTCACCAGCGGCAGCGTGAGTTCGCACAACACCGGCAAGCCCGAGACCGCGCGGGTCAGCGCCGCGTCAAACTGTTCACGATAGCGCGGGTTTTGCCCCGCGTCCTCTGCGCGCGTGTGGACGCACTGCGCCGAAAGTCCGAGTTTCTCCAGCACCGCCTCCAGAAAAAACAGCTTCTTCTCCATGCTGTCCATGAGCGTCAGCTTCAGGTCGGGGCGGAGGATCAACAGCGGCAAGCCGGGAAAGCCCGCGCCTGTGCCAACATCTGCCACGTGCGCGCCCGCCTTGAGATACGGCTCCGCGGCAAACGAATCCAGAAAGTGCTTTTTGACGACATCCTCCGGCGCGATGATGGTGGTGAGGTTGATCCGCGTGTTCCAGTCCGCCATCATTTCATAATAGGTTTCAAACATTGCCAGCTGCTCCTGCGATAGATCGGGGCGCAGCGGGGATAGCAGTTCCTTGATCATGCGCGTTCCTCCGTTTCGGTTTTTGCGGCGAAAAAGCCGCGCTTGCAATAGATCAAAAGCACGTTGACATCCGCAGGCGTCACGCCGGAGATGCGCCCCGCCATGCCGATGGAGGAGGGTTTGTGCTTGTTCAGCTTCTGTCGCGCTTCCAGGCGGAGTCCTTCCAGCGTGAGATAGTCCAGATCCTCCGGCAGCGGCGTGTGCTCCAACGCGCGATTTCGCGTGACCTGCTCCTGTTGCTTTTGAATATAGCCATCGTACCGCGCGAGTGTCTCCACGCGCTCCTCCGTCTCCCAATCCAGCGGATTGAGCGCGGAGAAAACAGATAGCAGATCGGTATAGCGGATGTTGACGCGCTTGAGCAGGTCAAAGAGCTTCACGCCCGATACGGGCACGCTCTCCCCGCGCTTTTGCAGCAGTTCGCGCAGCGCCTCGCTCGGCGGCGCGGTCTTGTCCAGCGCCGCAAGCGCTTGCTCGACCCGGTCGCGCTTCTGCATCAGCCGCTCATACCGTTCGCCGGAGATGAGCCCCGTGCGCAAAGCTTTGTGCGTCAGCCGCTCGTCCGCGTTATCCTGCCGAAGCAGCAGGCGATATTCGCAGCGCGAGGTCATCATTCGATATGGTTCCGGCGTGCCTTTCAGCGAAAGATCGTCCACAAGCACGCCGAGGTACGCTTCGTCGCGCCCCAGCGTCAGCGGCTCCTCGCCGCTGCAATACAGCGCGGCGTTGATCCCCGCGAGCAAACCCTGCGCCGCCGCCTCCTCGTATCCGCTCGTGCCGTTCACCTGCCCCGCCAGATAGAGACCGGGTACATCGCGTACAGCCAGTGTGCGATCCAGCGCGGTTGGGTCGATGCAATCGTATTCGATCGCGTAACCAAGGCGCATCACCTCACAGCGATGAAGCCCCGGCATGGTGCGCAGCATCGCGATTTGCACATCTCCCGGAAGGCTCGTACTCATGCCTTGAACGTACATCTCATTTGTCGTGCGCCCTTCCGGCTCGATGAAGATCTGGTGGCGGTCCTTGTCCGCAAAGCGCACAAGCTTGTCCTCAATGCTGGGGCAATAACGCGTGCCGGTGGCGTTGATCTTGCCGCTGTACATCGCCGATCGATGCAGGTTATCCAGGATCACGCGGTGTGTGTCCGCGTTGGTATAGGTGAGGTAACACGGCGTTTGCTCGCGCACGAGTCTGCCGTTGAGGAACGAGAACGCGGGCATCGGCACATCGCCGTCCTGCCGCTCCATCTCGTCATAATCGAGCGTGCGCCCGTTCACGCGCGCGGGCGTGCCTGTCTTGAACCGCTGAAGCGGCACGCCGAGTTCGCGGAGCGCGTCGGAGAGTGTTTCCGAGCGGAGCAGACCCGCGGGGCCGCTCTCGCGGGAAAAGTCGCCGATCAAAATCCGGCTCTTCATGTAGACACCCGCGCAAACCACCGCCGCACGACAGGTATACGTGAAGCCTTCCGCCGTAACTACGCCGGAAATGCTCCCGCCTTCGGTGAGAAAGCGACTCGCCTCGCCTTGCGCCAGCGTTAGATGTTCCTGCTCCTCCACGGCGCGCTTGACGCGCTCGTGATAGCGTCGCTTGTCCATCTGCGCGCGCAGCGAATGTACGGCGGGTCCCTTGCCCGTGTTGAGCATCCGCATTTGAATCAATGTGTCGTCCGCGGCTAAGCCCATCTCGCCGCCCAGCGCGTCGATCTCGCGCACAAGGTGTCCCTTGCCCGTGCCGCCGATGGCCGGATTGCATGGCATAAGCCCCACAGAGTCCAGGTTTAGCGTCAAAAGGAGCGTCTTTTGCCCCATTCGCGCGCAGGAAAGCGCGGCTTCCACGCCCGCGTGCCCCGCGCCGATGACGACGATATCAAAATTGTTTGCGCTGTTTGTTTCCATAGTTGGCGTTTCTTCGTTCCATTTCCTGTCGGCACGCGATTCTCTTGCCGCGCGATGCACACGCGCATTTTACCACAAGCGGAACAATCCGGCAACGCACGGCGCGCTTGCCGCCGAAAACACGGCGTGCTTTCCGTTGAAAACAGTGCGTTTTCATTGCGCTTTGGCACAACCGTTGCCAGAGAGCGGAGCAAGTATGTTATACTGTGTAGAAGAAATCCAAGCAATCTTTTTTCGGGCGGGTGTTCTGCACGTTCGGAAAGAAACGGAACAAAGGGGGAACACAGCCATGAGTCGCATGCGATTATTAAACGAAAGCAACGGTCAGTCGTTCGAGGGGTTTTGCCTCGTCAAAAGCGCGAGCGTCAAGACGAACATCAAGGGCACGGAATATCTCGACCTGATCCTCGCGGACAGCGAGGGTGACTGCGCCGCAAAACTTTGGGATTATAATAAGGAACTGCATGGCGTCTATGAAGCCAACGACGTCGTCAAGGTGCGCGGTTCCATCAACATCTGGAAGGACACCGAGCAGCTCAAGATCGACAAAATCCGCCGCACCACGCCGGAGGATGATGTCGATATGGCAAAGCTTCTCCCCTGCGCACCGTTTGATCCGGAGTGGCTTTACGACGAGCTGTTTTCCCTCGCCGAGAGTTTTCAGGACGACGACCTGCGGCGGCTTGTGCAATACATCATGCGCGAAAACCGCGAACGGCTGCTGTTCTATCCCGCTGCGGTCAAGCTCCACCACGCGACGCGCGGCGGCTGGCTCCACCATACCTGGACGCTGACGAAGCTCGCCAAAGCCATCATCGACATCTACCCCGCGCTGGACGGAGACCTCGTCTACACCGGCGCGATTCTCCACGACATCGGAAAACTCAAGGAACTTGAGACGGGCGAGCTCGGCATCGCGAGCGGATACACCGCGCGCGGGATGCTGGTGGGTCATATCTCGATCGGCATTTCGGATGTTTCCGCGGCGTGCGAACTGCTCGGTGTGCCGGGGGAAACCGCTATGCTGGTCGAACACATGCTACTGGCACACCACGGTCAGGCGGAGTTCGGCAGCCCGAAACTGCCGATGTTCCCGGAGGCAGAGGTGCTCGCGGAGATCGATCTGCTGGACAGCAAGATGTACGAGATGTTTGACGCGCTCTCCGGCGTTTCGGTCGGCGCATTTTCGGAACGGCAGTGGGCGCTCGACAACCGCCAGATCTATTGTCACGGACACGGTCACCTGAAAAAAGGGGAAAGCAAATAACGTAAAAACATGACAAACAAACTATAAATTCTTGTAGACGCACGTTAATTATACGTGCGTCTCTTGACAAACAACGCTGCGAGGCGTAGTTTCTCTATGTTTCATTTTATTGAATATCGCAATCGTCGTTTTTTGTCGCGTGAAGCGTTCTGCTGGTGCACGCGTGCGGGAGATGGCTCGCGGACAAGGAGAAGTTTTTATGCAATTGTTTGTACACATCACAAATCATGAAGAGAGCGTCAGCCCCATCTTCCAGAAACTGATGGAAGCCGGCCTGCAAGGTGCATCCGTCGTGGACTGCGAGGGCATGCTGACGACGCTCAGCGCCTGCGGCGAGGACGCGCCGATCTTCGGCTCCCTCCGGCAGTTCATCAATCCCTGCCGCCAGAGCAACAAGATGATCCTCATCGTACTCAAGGACGAGGACGTCCCGGTTGTAAAGGACATCATCCACAATGTTGCGGGAGATCTTCGCAACCCGAATACCGGCATCTTCTTCACCGTGCCGGTCATGAATTGGGAAGGAGTCTCGCACAAGTAACATGCATACGCTATTTACGATCGCCCTGGCTATGATCGCCGGGCTTCTGATGACACGCGTCGTCAAGCTTGTCAAGCTCCCGAACGTGACGGGCTATCTCGTCGCCGGACTGTTGATCGGGCCGTATTGCTTCCGCCTCATCTCCGCGGATTCGCTGGCGGCGCTGGATATCATCACCGTGGCAGCGCTGGGGTTCATCGCGTTTTCCATCGGCAGCGAATTCAAGCTTGCACACTTGAAAGCCATTGGCGGGAAGATTCTCATCATCACCGCCTGCGAAGCACTCGGCGCTGTGATTCTCGTGGACGTCGTGGTCATCGCGCTCGGATTCCCGGTGCCGATGGCGCTCTGTCTCGGCGCAATCGCCGCCGCAACCGCGCCCGCGGCAACGCTCCTTGTCGTACGGCAATATCGCGCCAAGGGCGAATTGACCAGCACGCTGCTGCCCGTGGTCGCGATGGACGACGCCATCGGTTTGATGGCATATGCCCTCTCCGTCTCCATTGCGAAGATGATTCAAAACGGTGAGGCGTTCAACGTGATGGCAACCCTCGTCAATCCTTTGCTGGAGATTTTGCTCTCCCTCGGCATCGGCGCGATCATCGGCGCAATCATCGCGCTCTCCAATCGCTTTTTTCAAAGCCGGGGCAACCGCCTGACCATCTCCATCGCCGCGGTGTTGCTTGGGGTCGGCATTGCGCAGCAGTTTGATCTGTCGCATCTGTTGCTGTGTATGGCAATCGGTGCAACCTACGTCAACCTGCGTGACGACGCGATCCAAACCCTCGAACAGGCCGATTCCTGGACGCCGCCGCTGTTCATGCTGTTCTTTGTGCTTTCCGGCGCGGAGCTGAACGTTTCCGTTTTGCCTTCGCTCGGCGTCATCGGTGCGGTGTATATCATCACGCGCGTCATCGGCAAATACCTAGGCGCATTTGTCGGCTGCACCATCTCTAAGACCTCGCCAAAGATACGTAAATATCTCGGGCTGTCGTTGATTCCGCAGGCTGGCGTCGCGATTGGTATTGCGCAGCTGGTCGTACGTGAGCTGCCGGAGTATGGCGCTTCCATTCAGGCGGTCATCCTCGCAGCAACGTTGATCTATGAGCTGGTGGGTCCCGTCATCACGAAGTATTCTCTGATCAAAGCCGGAGAGATCGAAGTGGAACCAAAGAAAAAGCATATTGCTCCGCCCGCCGCACAGTAATTCTTTCTAGAAAACGAGTGGAGAATTTGATCAAATCAACGGGGTGTCTCTCGAACAATGTGAGACGCCCCTTCTCTATTCGGTGTATAATACAGGAGAATTTGAATAAGGAAAGACGAAACTATGAAACTGCGTGCTGTCTCCCCGCTGGAAACGATCGTCAAGTATGGGATGATCGAGCTGTTTGCGATCTCGTTTTTTCTGCTGGTCTACAAAAATCTCACGCCATACCGGTACTTTTCCGTCATGCAGGCGCTACAATATGCGCTGCTCGGCGCGGTCGCTCTGTTTATCCTGCTGCCCGTGTATCTGGAGCTGTTCGGGTTTGGTTCCATCCGGTTTTTTATCACCAAACGCGGGGTTCGCTATCAAAAGCGCGGTCTTGTGTATCGTCTCGCATGGGAGGAGATCCAGCATATCGCGCTCTGCACCAATCTCTACGGCAGGGTGTCCAGTCGCTGCTATCTCGTGTTTTATGGCGATGAGAACCCGCGCCTGATCACCGGACGATCGGAGTTTCATCCGCTTGCGTTCGGTGTGCAATACCGAAAGGGGCTTTCGGCGGCGATCCGGCAATACACCGACCTGCCGATTGAGAATATGGAGAAAATCCCGCCGGACAAACGATGATCCGGCGGTCGATGGATGTAAAAGGGAGGCGGGTGCGCGTGAACAAGCAAGCTAGCGTCGAGATCCGCCAGGCGACGGATGCGGACATTCCCGCCATCGCGCATATCATCAACGAGGCATGGAAGACGGCCTACGCGGACATCATCCCGCAGAGCTACCTCAGCGGCATTCGTGAGCAGGACAAGATTCGGTCTCTGCGCAAAGGGCTTGCACGCGTGTCGCACATGCGCTATTTTGTGCTCTGTGAAGACGGCGTTCCCGTGGGCGCCGCGAGCCTCCACCGCGCGCGAAACGAAGATCTTCCCGACGCTGCGGAGTTCAGCTTCTTCTATTTTCTGCCTTCCGCGTGGCGTAAGGGCTATGGCACGATGCTCCTCGATTTCCTCAAGCACACCTCCGCAAGCGCGGGATTCCTGCGCATCTGCTGCTGGGTGTTGGAGGAAAATCACCGCGCGGTCTCGTTTTACGAATCGCAGGGGCTCCTGCGGGACGGCAAGCGGCAGACGGAGACCATCGTGATCCCGCTAGAAGAAGTGCGGTGCGTGGGGATTTTGCATAAGGAGCCGGAATCCGAAAAAGAATAGCAATGATCCGTAACACAAAACCGGCGAGGTTCGTACCCCGCCGGTATTTCTTTATATTCCGCGATAAACGCTCTTTTTAATAATGCCTTCATTCATCTTCTCATGAATTCTTTCAACGGGATAGACCGCCAGAATATCGACGAGTTTGATGCGATTCGGGTCGATTTCTTTCTGTCCCGTCTGCGTCAGATATTCGTCTATCAGCGTTCGGTCGAGCTGTATGATGCCACCGCCCGCCCAGTGGCGATTGGTTCCGCGCTTCTTGATTCCTGTAATCCAATAGGTTTCCCCCGTTTCCACGTCAAAGAAGCTGCCGGGATAACCGCGTTTTTTTTGAAACGCCTTATCCATGAAAAACATCGTCCTTCCCGAATTTGAAAAGGCAACTTTCCCGATCCAAGCGGGACCGTTATCGGAGTATCCAGTTTTCAGCTCGATATATCGAATTTCAGTTTTCATGCGAGAACCCCCTGTAAAGGTCTGCGTCAGAAGAAAAAGTGCGTTACGAACTGATCGACCAACACCAGAGAGCCGAGCACGGCCGTATAGATCACAAACCCGATCAACTTCTTTTTCTTGATGGCGTTGATCATCACCTTGATGGCAAAATAGCCCGTAATCCCAGCGACAAGCATGCCCGCGACAAGCGTTGTCCAGTGCATATCCCCAAGCCCCGTCGCCAGCGCATCGGGAATCTCAAACACCGCGCCGCCGATGATGGCAGGAATCGACATCAGGAACGAAAAATCCGCCGCTGTTTTGCGGTTGAGCCCCGCAAAGAGCGCGCCGGAGATCGTGCTGCCGGAACGGGAAACGCCGGGCAAAACACCGACGCCCTGCATGGCTCCAATGATCAGCGCATCCTTCACCTGCATTTGCTTTAGTTTCTTGCCCTTTTTCTCGATCGTTTCCCCGTTTTCGTCGATCTGCGTATGGCGGACATGGTCGCTGATGAAGAGCAGCAGCGACGTAAGCAAGAACCCGAACCCGAGATATTGCCCCGCGTCCGCTGCGTCAAAGAATGCCCCAACAGGCGCGATCATCTTTGAGAGCACCGCGATGAGTACGGCGGGCAAGGTCGCGACAATCAGCAGCCCGACGGTCTTCTGGAACGGTTTTTTGATCAGCTCGACCAACGTCGGCCAATAGACGATAAACACAGCGATCAACGTCGCCAGATGGAGCATCACGGTGAAGAACAGCGCCCCTTCCGTGATCCCGAACATCTTTTGAATCAAGAGCAGATGCCCGCTGCTGCTCACCGGCAGAAACTCGGCAATCCCCTGCACCAGTCCAAGCAGCATCGCAATCCAAATCGTCATAACAACCTCATATCATCCGTTTGTTCCAAATAGTCCCGTACATCATACACGCGCAATACACGATTTATCAAGTAGTGATAACGAGCGGATGGTTTCCGTTAAATATCTCCGCGGAGCGCATAGACGCAGATGCCCACGCATTCCCGCAGGAAGTTGTTGAGCCGCAGATACCACACATCCTCCGCCGGAATGCCGACGGCGTTGACGCCCTGCGCGCGCGCAACCTCGCCCGCGCGGTAAACATGAAAGTTCGTGGTGACAAACGCGATGCGCGCGTTGTTGCCGATGACTTCGTCGATGATCGCCTTGGAGTTTTCAAAGTTCTCCTTGGTGTTCTTCGCCTTTTCCTCGGCGATAATCCGGCTTTCATCCATCCCGCGCTCGACCATGTATTTCTTCATTGCAGAGCCTTCGGTGACGGATTCGCCCGCACCCTGTCCGCCGGAAACGACACAGATTGCGTTCGGGTGCGCTTCCAAATATTCCATCGCGGTATTCAGCCGGTTTTCCAGCACCCAGGTGACCTTGTCCCCGTGCACCGCCGCGCCGAGGACGATCACCGCGTCCGCCTCCACATGCTCGCCGTCGCTGCTTGCGCGGATCATCAAAAACCCGCACACAAGAAAGATCCCGATCGCAACGGCATAACAAGCGGCGATCATCCACTTGAGGAAACGCAAAAAGCCCTTGTTCATCTGCGGCAACACAAACGCGAGAAACAAGAGCGGCACGCCAAAAAACGCGGGCAAAATGACGCCGAGGTTATAGTTGGAAAGCGTGGAGACGATCAGCGTCTCCACGATGAGCACCACGCCGAGAATCAGAAACACTTCGCGCAGCGCGCTGAATGAATGTCCGCGCTTGCGCCAGATCCGGCAGCCGAAGAGCAGCGCGGCGATCACGATCAAAAATACGGCTAATATATAGAGTCTCCATCTGGTATACATGGTTTCTTTCCTTTCGTGGCCGATCCTTGCGGATCCGTGCATACTTTCGAATGTTTCCGTTGCCAAACCAAAATGTGAGGCAACTGCATTATATAATACGAAACGGGGAGCGCCCATATGCATCCCCGTTTCGTCACAGCATTGTTACAAAATGCCTGTTCTTCATTTATACGCGTTGTTGCGTGGAAATGCGTTTACAGCACGGTCTTGAGGAACTCTCCCGTATAGCTGCCCGCAACCTGCGCAACCTCCTCCGGCGTGCCGGTGGCTACGATATTGCCGCCCGCGTTTCCGCCCTCGGGTCCGAGGTCGATTACATAATCCGCGCACTTGATCACGTCCAGATTGTGCTCGATGACCAGCACGCTGCTGCCCGAATCGCAAAGCCGCTGCAGAATCTCAAGCAGACGCTTGACGTCGTCCACATGCAGTCCCGTCGTCGGTTCGTCGAGAATATACAGCGTGCGTCCGGTGTCCCTTCGGCTGAGCTCGGTCGCGAGCTTGACGCGCTGCGCCTCGCCGCCACTCAGTTGGGTGCTGGGCTGCCCGATCTTCACATACCCAAGACCGACGTCGTAGAGTGTTTCGAGCTTTTTTGCGATCTTCGGCAGGGGCTTAAAGAATCGAAGCGCCTCCTCCACCGTCATGTTCAGCACGTCGTAGATGTTTTTGCCCTTGTAGTGTACCTCCAGCGTTTCGCGGTTATAGCGCTTGCCGCCGCAGACTTCGCAAGGGACGTAGATATCCGGCAGAAAATGCATCTCGATCTTGATGATTCCGTCGCCGTTGCATGCCTCGCATCGACCGCCTTTGACGTTAAAGCTGAATCTTCCGTTGTTGTATCCGCGCATGCGGGAGTCCGGCGTGTTGGCAAACACCGCGCGGATCAGATCGAAAAGCCCGCAATACGTCGCCGGATTGCTGCGCGGCGTACGCCCGATGGGGCTCTGGTCGATGTCGATCACCTTATCCAGCGCGTCAATCCCATCGATGCGGTCGTGGTCGCCCGGACGCGTATGCGCTCGATTCAGGTCGCGCAGCAGCGTTTTTTTGATGATCTCATTGACGAGGCTCGACTTTCCGCTGCCGGAGACGCCCGTCACGCAGACGAACTTGCCCAACGGAATCTCCACGTCAATATTCTTGAGGTTGTGCGCGCGCGCGCCATGGATAACCAGCGACTTGCCGCTGCCGGGTCTGCGCGTCTTGGGGATCTCGATGCGCTTCCTGCCGCTGAGGTAGTCGCCGGTGATGGAATTTTCGTTTGCCGCGATCTCCTCCGGTGAACCGACCGCAACCACTTCGCCGCCGTGTTCACCCGCGCCCGGGCCGATATCCACCACATAATCCGCGGTTCGGATCGTTTCCTCGTCGTGTTCCACCACAATCAGAGTGTTTCCGAGGTCTCGCATGCGCTGGAGGGTCTTTAAGAGGCGCGCGTTATCCCGCTGGTGCAGGCCGATGCTCGGCTCGTCGAGGATATACAGCACGCCCATGAGTCCGCTGCCGATCTGGGTCGCGAGGCGGATGCGCTGCGCTTCGCCGCCGGAGAGCGACACGGCGGAGCGCGACAGCGTCAGATAATCAAGACCGACATTGACGAGGAAGCCGAGTCGCGCGTCGATCTCCTTCAAGATTTGTTCCGCGATCATCGCCTGCGTCTTGCCGAGTTGCAGATTACCAAGGAATTCCCGCGCACCGCGCACCGGTAGGTCGGAGAGATCCGCGATGTTGCAATCCCCCACCGTAACCGCGAGGCTCTCGCGCTTGAGGCGTTTGCCCTTGCAGTCCGGACAGGGCGTTTGCGTCATGAAACGCTCAATCTCCTGCTTGCTGTAGTCCGATGTGCTCTCGCGATACCTGCGCTCCATATTGACGGCGATGCCTTCAAACGGCGCGTCAAAGCTTCCGCTGCCAAATTCTTTTTTATAGGCGATGTGGAGCTTATCTTTTCCGGTGCCGTAGAGAATCGCGTCTCGCACCTCTTTGGGCAGTTCTTCATACGGCGTTTTCATCGAAACCCCATAATGCTTGGTTAGCGCGTCGAAATACATCGCGGCGATGGTCCCCTTTGACCCGCTGTTCCAGCCCATCACATTCACACAACCCTGCGCGAGCGAGAGCGTTCCGTCAGGAATCACGAGATCGGGATCGACCTTGAGGAGCGTACCGAGACCCGAACAGGTCGGGCACGCGCCGAAGGGATTGTTGAAGGAAAACATCCGCGGGGTGAGTTCTTCGATGCTGATGCCGCAGTCCGGGCAGGCATAGTTTTGCGAAAAGAGCATCTCTTCGCCTTCCACAATTGCCACGATGGCAAGGCCGTTGCCGAGGCGGAATGCGGTCTCAAGCGAGTCTGTCAGTCTCCCCTCGATGCCAGCCTTGATCACGATGCGGTCGATGACCGCCTCCACCGTATGTTTGGTTTTTTTATCCAATGCTGGCACATCAGCGATATCATAAATCGTTCCATCCACACGCACGCGCACATAGCCTTCGCGCTTGAGCTCTTCAAAGAGCTTCTGGTGTTCGCCCTTTCTGCCGCGGATACAGGGCGCGATGATCTGCGCCTTTGTCTCCTCCGGCAGGGACATCACGCGGTCGACCACCTGGTCGATGGTCTGCTTCTCGATAACCTGCCCGCAGTCCGGGCAGTGCGGCACGCCACAGCGCGCGTATAAGAGGCGCAGATAGTCGTGTATCTCCGTAACGGTGCCGACCGTACTGCGCGGGTTATGGCTCGTGCTCTTTTGATCGATTGAGATTGCGGGAGAAAGACCGTCGATGCTGTCGATATCGGGTTTTTCCATCTGCCCCAGGAACTGGCGCGCATAGGAAGAAAGGCTTTCGACATATCTGCGCTGCCCTTCGGCATAGATGGTGTCAAACGCGAGGCTCGACTTTCCGCTGCCGGAAAGTCCCGTAAAAACCACGAGCTTGTCGCGCGGAATGACGAGGTCGATGTTCTTCAGGTTGTGCTCCCGCGCGCCCTTGATGATGATGTCCTTCATGAGGAGTCCCTTTCGTTTTGCCGCCCGGCTATGACAGGCGGGAGAGTATGGAGATCATTCGGTATGCGGTTTTCCGCAATTGACCGATGTTCTAGTATATCACAAATTCTCAAACGCGTCTCGCATGGAACACTCAAGTTTCCGTTTCACCGCAAACACTCGTTCGTTTTGATGACAGTATACACGAAATCATTTTTAATGGCAAACACTTGTTCGATCAATTTCCTTGTTTGTTGATATGAATAAATGGGCTAATTCCGCCATAATTCTCATAATACTCTACAGGAGGTGAAAGCGCATGATTATCAAGTCGTCAACCGCGCTGCGAAACGATTACGGCTCGATCTCCATGCTTGCACACGAGGGCGAGGAACCGATCTGTATCAACAAGAACGGAGTAGGCGATCTATGCCCGCGACAACGGATAAGCTTCAATTGCTCACGCCCGCACAACGAAAGCGGGAGGAGATTGCGCGGGTTTATCTGGAGCTCGCGGGCGCGGACTCCGCGCGAACGCTCACCGACCAGATTCTGGACTCGTTGGAGTGCCTGAAGACGTATCCGCTTTCGGGTTCTCTCCCACGCGTCCGCTGGCTAAAGGAAACGGGGTTTCGATTGGTGATCTGCGGCAAGTTCATCGCGGCATATCGTCTGATCGGGCGTGCGGTTTACGCGTATCACATCGCGCACGGTGCAAGCGATTATCCGAAGCTTTTTCGCGATTTTCCATGATTGACCGAGTCGTTTCACAATGCCCTTTCTACCGAAGGGATGTCTTTTTCGGCTGAGTTCATTTCGATTCTGCTATTACTGTAATTTATATCCGCCATAATGCAATATATAGTTGACATTTGTTGTATGTAAGCCTATTCTGTTTATGGAGGTGATCGTAACAATTGAAGAATCAGCAAGCAAAGAATAAGAAACTAAAGCTGGCGCGTATACAAAACGATCTCTCGCAAGAACAGCTTGCGGTGCGCGTTGGTGTAACCCGGCAAACGATTGGCTTGATTGAGGCGGGCAACTTCAATCCTTCAATCAATCTGTGTGTTTTGATTTGCAAGGCGTTAAACAAGACGCTGGACGACATTTTTTGGGAGGAGAACATCGATGAAACGCCTCACGGATGAACGACAAGATCACGAAATTCATAAAATCGAACACGTTGCCCTATGGCTGCTGTTTTGGCTGCTCGTGATCAGCATTCCGGTGCAATTACTGTTGTTTCACGATCCAATGCAGTTAATCTGCGAGATTATCGCATTAGTCGTCGTTTCCCTGTTTGTTGGGATTTCCTTTTTACGGCGGGGACTTTGGGGAACATATACGACGCCAACTTGGAGGACGCATCTGCTGAGCGGCTTTCTCGCCGCCGTGATCGGAACCGGCATCATTTGGGCGAATATATGGGGAAACGAGCATATCATTTTCTATCTTCTTACCTGTTTTGCGGGATTGTTTCTCGTTGCATTTCTTCTCTCATTCGTTTTAGGTGTTTTTGTGAAAAGGCGGGAGAAGAAGCTCGCAGACGAGAATGACAACTCCGATCATGACGACTCGAATGCGGATTAAGTTCCCCAAATGCGCTGGATCGGAAATCTAAGAATCACTTCGTTTCATGATCTGACTGTTATCCACACCTTTATCCACCATTGTGGATAACTTTTGTGGACGGGCTGTGGAAAGTACATTTTCCCTTGTGTTGGCGCAAAGTTGTACCCCAACATCCTGTGGTTGACACCGATTTCTATTGTTTCGATACACTATAAGTAGTAATCATTATCGCAGTTTCGCTCCGATAAAAAAAGAAAACCCGCGGGCATTTCTACCGCGGGTTTAAAGGTTTTGCTTCCGGATAACGAAAGATTACTCTGCGTCTTTCTTGACTTCTTCGTCGTCTTCTTCATCGTCTTCGTCTTCCATTGCTTCAAAGCGCTCTTCCACAATCTTGGACAGGGCTTCCATCTTGTCCTCGTCCGCGGGGAGAAACTCTTCATATTCGCCGTTGACGACGATCTTCATGATGTAAACTTCCGCGCCGCTCTCATGCTCATGCTCGCCTTCGCACTCGTCGTCGTCGCATTCACAGCCACAGCCGCAGCCGCAACCACTCTCGGGATCGACAAGCACCGCATACTCCTGGCCTTCATAATCAAAGTAGTCTACGATCTCAAGTTCAAACTCATTGCCCTCGTCATCGGAAAATACCACCAAATCGCGTTGTTCTTCCATGCGGTTCACCACCTTTACGTTTCTGCCTGTATTCAGGTCAATTTATTCTACCGTATTTCACGGGGAAGCACAAGAAAGGAAACGTGAGTTTGTTACGCAAAAATCGTGACAAGCGCTTGTTTTTTTGCCGCTGTACGCCTTTATTTCTGTGCTTTGACTAAAATTGTGCCGCAAAAACCCGCACAGAGCGCTGTTGCTTCAAAATTTTTTGGCATCATCATTTGATTTATGTTACAATAAAATTAATATTTAGAGCGGTGGAACAAAAAATATTTAAGGCTTCATAAAATATATTTGTTTTCCTGCTTGTTTTTTCGTTTTGTTCTGTATATTATGGATAAGGAAGAGGGTTCGCGACATGGATTTGGAATTTTTGCAGCGGCTCGCCAAAGCGATCACGTCCGAGTTTGGCGAGAGCAGCGAAGTCGTCGTGCACGACATCTCCGGCGACGACACCGAGCACACGATCGTAGCGATCGAGAACGGGCATGTCTCCCATCGTCAGGCAGGCGGCAGCGCCTCGCGCGTGGTGCTCGAGGCAATTCAGCGCAAGCACGACCCTTCCTTGGTGGACGAGTTGGGTTATCTCACCAAAACGCGTGACGGCAGGGTGCTCAAGTCCAGTACCGTTTATCTGCGAAACGCGGAAGGCGTGATTGAGGGCGTACTCTCCATCAATTATGACATCACGGAGCTACTGATGGCGGAGCGGGCGATTTCCTCCGTACTCCACCACAACAGCGAACCCACCATGCCGGAGCGCATCCCGCAGAACGTCAACGATCTTCTCGACGATTTGATTGAGCAGAGCGTCGCCATCGTCGGCAAACCCGTCGCGATGATGACCAAAGAGGACAAGATCGCGGCGATTCAATTCCTCTATCAAGCGGGGGCTTTCCTCGTCACCAAGAGCGGCGACAAGGTGTCGAAATACTTCGGCATCAGCAAATACACCCTTTATTCCTACATCGACGCAAAAAAGGACTGACCCCGGCCAGCATGCTGCGGCCGCGGCCACAGCAGAAGAAAGGAAGAATCACGCACCATGGATTATAGCAAGGTCAAACAGGCAGCGCAGGCATATGAAAAGCAGATGACGAAATTCCTCCGCGATCTGATCGCGATTCCCAGCGAAAGCTGCGAAGAGGAAGGCGTCGTCAAGCGCACCATTCAAGAAATGGAAGCGCTCGGCTTTGATAAGGCCGAAATCGACCCCGAAGGAAACGCCCTCGGTTGGATGGGTACCGGAGATAAGATCATCGCGTTTGACGGACACATCGACACCGTCGGCATCGGCAACATCGCCAACTGGGAAAAAGACCCCTACGAAGGCTATGAAACCGACGACGTGATCTATGGACGCGGCGGATCCGATCAGGAAGGCGGCGTGGTTTCCGCTGTCTACGGCGCGAAACTCATGAAAGACCTCGGCTTGATTCCGGAAGGCTACAAAATCCTTGTGACGGCCACCGTACAGGAAGAGGATTGCGACGGACTCTGCTGGCAATACATCCACAACGAAGACAAGATCAAGCCGGAGTTCGTCGTCTCCACCGAGCCGACCGATGGCGGCATCTATCGCGGACACCGCGGACGTATGGAGATCCGCGTGGACGTGAAGGGCATCTCCTGCCACGGCAGCGCGCCGGAACGCGGCGACAACGCGATCTACAAGATGGCGGACATCCTCAAGGACGTCGAAGCCCTCAACGCAAACGGCGCTGCGGACAGCGATGCCATCAAGGGTCTCGTCAAGATGCTCGACCCGAAGTTTAACCCCAACCACTACGAAGACGCGCAGTTCTTAGGCCGCGGCACCTGCACCGTTTCGCAGATCTTCTTCACCAGCCCCTCCCGTTGCGCCGTTGCGGACAGCTGCTCGATCTCGATCGACCGCCGCATGACCGCGGGTGAAACCTGGGAAAGCTGCCTCAAAGAGATCGCGGATCTGCCCGCCTGCAAAAAGCATGGCGCGGTGGTCACGATGTATCAATATGACCGTCCCGCTTGGACCGGACTCGTGTACGAGACCGAGTGCTATTTCCCGACATGGATCAACAAAGAAACCGCCCCGCACGTCCAGGCGCTTGCCGACGCGCACAAGGCGCTCTATGGTGAAACGCGCATCGGAAACGCGGGTTCCATGCACCTGAGAAACCGTCCGCTGATCGACAAATGGACGTTCTCCACCAACGGCGTCGCCATCCAGGGCCGCCACGGCATCCCCTGCGTCGGCTTCGGCCCGGGTGCGGAGAGCCAGGCGCACGCGCCAAACGAGATCATCTGGAAGCAGGATCTCGTAACCTGCGCCGCAGTTTACGCGCTGGTTCCCTCGATGTACAAAGGCAAGGGCGACGAGGATGTCTGCCAGTTCCGCGCGGGCGGCACAGACACCAACTCGGACAAATCCGCCTGCTGATTGGTTGCGAGATGCAGAGCGGGCGCAGCCCGCTCTGCATTTGTTTCTATTTCTAAACGTTCTATTTCAAAACGTTCTATTTCAAAACGACTGTCGGTTCAACCGCACAAACAACAAAAATTAGGAGTGAGTTTATGGGTAAAAAGGAAGACATCAAGCAGTTCACGAAGGAACTGGAGAACCTGAAGTTTGATAAGATGTACGAAGGCGATTTTTTCCTGACGTGGGAAAAGTCCCGCGACGAGCTGGACGCGGTGTTCAACGTAGCAAACGCGCTTCGGAACCTCCGCGAGCGCAACATCTCCACGAAGATCTTCGATTCCGGCCTCGGCGTCTCCCTCTTCCGCGATAACAGCACGCGCACGCGCTTCTCGTTTGCGTCCGCTTGCAACCTGCTGGGCCTCGAAGTACAGGATCTCGACGAAGGCAAGAGCCAGATTGCGCACGGCGAAACCGTCCGCGAAACCGCCAACATGATCAGCTTCATGGCGGACGTCATCGGCATCCGTGACGACATGTACATCGGCAAAGGCAACACCTACATGCACGAGGTTGTGGACTCTGTCAAGCAGGGCAACATCGACGGCGTGCTTGAGCAGAAGCCGACGCTAGTCAACCTCCAGTGCGACATCGACCACCCGACGCAGTGCATGGCCGATATGGCGCATGTCATCCGCGAGCTCGGCGGCGTGGAAAACCTCAAGGGCAAGAAGATCGCCATGACGTGGGCCTACAGCCCCAGCTACGGCAAGCCGCTGTCCGTCCCGCAGGGCGTGATCGGGCTCTTCACCCGCTTTGGTATGGACGTTGTTCTGGCGCATCCGGAAGGATACGAAGTCATGGACGACGTCATCGAAGTTGCCAAGCGCCAGTCCGCCGAGAGCGGCGGCAAGTTCACCGTCACCAACGACATGGCGGAAGCATTTGAGGGCGCGGACATCGTGTACCCGAAGAGCTGGGCGCCGTTTAAGGCGATGGAAGAGCGCACGGAGCTCTACGGCAATGGCGACAGCGACGGCATCAAGCACCTCGAAAAGAAGCTGCTCAAGCAGAACGCCGAGCACAAGGATTGGGAGTGCACCGAAGAGCTGATGGCCAAGACCAAAGACAGCAAAGCGCTTTACCTGCATTGCCTGCCCGCCGACATCACGGGCGTCAGCTGCGAAGCGGGCGAAGTTGCCGCGACGGTGTTTGACCGCTATCGCGACCCGCTCTACAAGCAGGCTTCCTTCAAGCCGTACATCATCGCGGCCATGATCTTCCTCGCGAAGGTCAAAGACCCCGCCGCCATGCTCAAAAAGCTGGAGAAAAACGGCGTGGAACGCCAAGCGGGTCTGGAAGACTAAGACCAGATCGATTCAAGCAACACAACGGGCGCACCGGAGACGGCGCGCCCTTGTTTTATTTGCGAAAATAGCGTTGTTTTTGATTGAGTTTCATTTTTGATGCTGGAAGATGATATGCATCCTTCATCAACGCGAATGCTTAGCAGTGCTCGTTGCCGTAATCTGCTTCCGCCGCAAGAAGCTGTTCCCCTTGCTCCCTTTGTTCTGCGGTCAGGGTGATGTTGGATTCCACCTGCGAGAGGGAGATTGCCTCGCCGATGTCGCCTTGTTTACATGCGGTCATCGCGAGAGAAAACGTCAATAGGATTGCGATCAGCAGAAATAGCTTTCGTTTCTTACTACCCTCCTAGTCGCGGATATACACTTTGACAAGATCCATCGTCGGCCAACAGAGCGTTAGGTTATAGACCTTCCCATCCTCCATGATCACGAAGTATTCCAACAGGACCTTCGGAAAATCCACGCTGTCCGATTCAATCATATCCGGGTAAATTCTAAGAATCGGAACATCCTTCTCCAGACGGTTTTCCATCAGATCGGCAACGATCGTCAGCGCGTCCTGTTGCGCGGGTAAGAGGGAATCCAAATTCGATTCTTCCAGTGTTCCGAGCGTTTCCGCCTGCTTTTGCTGTTCTTTCGTCAAGACGATGCCGGACAGAAGCCGTTCCGCACGGTAGGCAAAGCCCGTTACCGCATCCACTTCCGCATAGTAGTATTCGGTTTCGCCTTTTTCCGGAGTCGCTTTGACGACATAAACCCTGTCAGGCTCCAGGGTGGCTTCTTGCCCTGTGGTTCCATCCTGAAAAGCCGCCGCCGGGCGCGCCTGATACTCCACGCTTGCTTCGGTCTCGTTCACATTAAACGCGCGATTGATCAGCGCCAGCCCTGCCGCTTTTCCCTTTTCTTCGCCGATGGCAAGAACGACACCATCTTCCTTTTGTCCGCAGGCGGTGAGAAACAGTACTAGCGCGAGCAAGCTTACGAGGAGCAATGAGAGTTTACGTTTCATGATGCTTTCCTGTCGTAATCCTGATTCCATTTTTGAAAACCGATCACTTCCATCGCGGGCCAGCAGACCTCGACGCTATAGATCGTTCCGTCATAAAAGACCACAAATCCGTTCACATAGATGAGTGGGAAAGCCACGTTGTCGGTCATGGAGCTGTTGAACACGGTGTTGAGAACGGGAACATCCGGCTCAAACCGTTTGCAAACCCATTCTTCCGCCAGATTGAGCGCCTTTTGCTCCTCGCCCTCAAACCCGTCTATCGGCAGATCGTCCTGTGTGCCGATCGCATCGGCTTGCGCTTGCTGTTGCGGGGTCAGCACGGTGGTTGAAATGCTCTTGTCCGCGCGGTAGGCAACGCCGGTCTGTGCGTTTACCTCGGCATAATAGAGGGGATTTCCGTCCTCCGCTTCGCCGCACCGGATCGAATAAAACCTGCGCGGTTCTTCCGTGCCATACTGTACGATCACGCCGTTCTTGTAGCTTTCCCCCACGCGCTCCTGATACTCCACCGTCGCATCCGTTACCTCTGTGTCAAACGCCTGGTTGATCAGCGCCAAGCCTGCGGTTTTCGCCTCTTCCGCGCTGATGATCTTTGGCCCGCAGGCTGCGAGCGAGAGCATCATCCCAAGCATAAGCACGGCACATATTCCATATCGTTTCACGTGAATCACTCCGTTGTTTGTTCCTCTCCAAGAATTCGAACATCGAGGACGGTCATCGAAGGCCAGCAGACCGTAATCTGATACACCGTTCCACTCTTCATTAAGACGAGGCTATCCACATCCACCATCGGGAACATATCGCTGTCCGTGCGGATATCCTGCGGGAAAACATGCGCAATCGCGTCGGTTGACGCAAAATGGGTCTCCACATAGCTTTGCGCCGCGGCTACGGCCTCCTGCTTTTGGGCAGAAAAGTCAAAATCGGGAAAAGCTTCCAGTGTTCCAATCGAATGCGCTTTGTTCTTCTGGCTTGCCGTAAGCTGGATGTATTTTCTCGCAAACTGCGCCCGATATGCCACGCCCGTGATCGGGTTCACCTCCGCCGTATAGTAGGGATAGTTCGCTTCCGTGTCGAACACGGCGACATGGTAACAGGTGCCGGCGCTTGTGTTTTGCGCGTATACCTTGGTTTGATCGATGATTTTGATGTTCGGCAGCGTGACGAGCTTTACCTTTGCTTCGGTTGCGTCCAGACCGAATGCAACGCGCAGGAACGCCAGCCCCGCTTCTTCCGCCTTGTCATATCCGACCGTGTTGCTTTTTCCGGCAACCAGCAGGGTTGCGCAGGACAGAACCGCAAGTAGAATCGCCAGTCTTTTTTTCATGTTTCCTCCTGTTGCTTGTTCTCGTTCGTAGGCTCAGCGGTGCCTCCGCGTGCGTTGCAGCATGTGAAAGCGTCTCTGTTTTCTCACGGCAGTTCTCCGGTGGGTCGAAGCTGATTCAGCAGGGTGACCTCAAGCACGGTCAGCTGCGGCCAGGTCATCGTTATGTGATAGATCGTGCCATCCCGAATCACGACATAGAAATTCGTGCTCGCCGAATCTGAATCAAACATGCTTCCGCTATCTATGATGCCGAGAATCTTATCCTTCAAGTCGAACTTTTTCGGAAACCAATCCCGCGCAAAGTCATAGCACTCGCTGTCCATACTCAAGTAATCAATCGCATTCGAATCTCCGTTTGCATACGCCTTTTCCCACTTCTCCCGTTGCGCTTGCGTCATCTTCGGCACATGCCCGTGCTGCTCCGCACAATAAGCCACGCCGGTCTCCGCGTTTACATATGCCGTGTAATCCGATAACCCGTATGCGTCCGGCGGAGTCGCGACGACGTAAGACGTGACTTGCTGTTCGTTCCCCGTCTGCTCATATTCTCCGTCAACATATGTAACCCCTGCTTGCTTTGCCATGGTTACGGTAACCTCTGTTTCATTCGCATCAAACACGTGGTTGATGAACGCAAGACCTGCCTCCTTTGCCTTCGCTTCGCTGACCAGCTTGGGTTTGCCGCCTGTGAGGAACAGCGACACGCAGAGCAGACCCGCGATCAGCAGCGCGGACTTTCGGTGGATGGATTGTCTTCTTTCGGTCATGGGCGTTCTCCTCTCGTTTCATTGTCCAGCAATTGCACCTCGTCGAGCTCCATCTCCGGCCAGGAGAACCCGACGCGATAGAGAGACCCGTCCGCAAACGTCACAAAGTATCCGATCCCGACTTGCTGCGAAAAGGTTTTGTCGCGTTTGCAGCAGCCCTGTCCGGAGATGAGTGCGACCTCTTTTTGAAACCGGCGCATGACAAATGCGCAAGCGGCGTCCTTCGCGTTGCATTCCTGCAATGCGGCTTCCGCTTCCGTGTCGTCCTGCTGCGCTGTATTTTCTGTTGTTTGCTGTTGAGATTCGTTCGAAAGAGGCGCGAGCAGCCATTCACTCTTGGTTGCGTAATAGGCGACGCCGGTTTTCGCGTCCACCTCGCAATAGTAGAGATCCGCTCCCATTGTTTGATCGGATATGGTGACAAGATAAATCTGGTTCGGCGCGCCGGAGTCCGCGCTTACCTCTGTGTTGTCGATGACGCTGCTTCCCGCGCGTTCGAAATATTCCACGTGCGCATCCTGAAGATTGACGGCGAATGCCTGCCGCAAGAGCGCGAGGCCCGCGCTCTTCGCCCGTTCTTCGCCAACATACTGCGGCGCACAGGCACTCGTGAGCACTATCATGAGCGCAAGCAGCGCAAAAACCGACGCACGCAAGGAGTTTTTGGACATACTGGGTCCATCCTTTCATCATGAGTTATCGTGTGTATATGATAAAGATGGGACCTTTCACACATACTAGCATAGACTACCGATACCCGTTGTGAACCCGCTGTGACGCTCTCGCAAACAGTGGGTAAACGAATCGCGAACAAACTATGCTAATTGCACACAATTCAACACATGGTTTTTTACCTGTCGTGCAACGCATATATTCGCCGGTTTTATCTTATTTGATTCGGTGTCTGAAACGCGCTATTATTTGCCTTTTTCCACAGAAGTATCGGAATCGGAATCAGAAGCCTGTTCTTATTTGCCTTTTTCCACAAAAATATCGTAAAATGTGGATAACACAGTGTAGAATCGGAGGAATCCATATGATACACCTCTATTGCGGGGACGGAAAAGGCAAAACCACGGCGGCGCTGGGACTCATCTGTCGCCATGCCGGCGCGGGCGGCAAGGCGGTGCTTGCGCAATTCCTCAAGAGCCTGCCGACGGGCGAGCTCGCGACGCTTGCGCGGTTGGAAGTGCCCGTCTACCGAAACGACCTTCCGCACGGGTTCTTCCCGAATATGAGCGAGGAGATGAGAGAAAAAGTGCGAAAGATGCACGACCATACGCTCGCGGAAGTCACGCAGCTCGCAAGAGCAAACATGTGTTCGCTTCTCGTGCTGGATGAACTCTGCGCCGCGCTCTCGTTGGGTCTGATCGACCGCGAGGCGGTGCTCTCGCTGTTGAACGAACATGGCGAAGCAGAGCTGGTCATCACGGGGCGCGATCCCGATCCCGCGTTACTCGCGCGGGCGGACTACGTCACCGAAATGAAGCTCGTCAAGCATCCATTTAAAAAGGGTGTGCTGGCGAGAAAGGGAATTGAGTATTAGAAAGGTTCTTTTTAGAACGGAAAGCATCGACCCGCTGAGTTAGACGATTGTTTCCCGTGAAACAAAAACCACCGAGACGATTTCGGTGGAATCTTCATCTTCGGTTCATGCAACTGTAATAAAGTAAAAAAATCATTCAATATTGGGAAGAGGATACTGATGGAAAAGATACCTGTTGATAAAATCAAACTCCTGCCCGCCGTGGTCGACAACCAGTTTCGCGGCATCAAGCTTTCGCAATACGCCTTTCTGCTTATCACGGCGGCGACGATTGTCCGCAGCCTGATCCACGTGTTTGCGGCGGACGGAGGCGCGCAGAGCATCGCGACCATTCCGCTAAACGCCTACCCCGCGGATGCGGCGGCGACGGTCGTGCTCATGTTCTCCCTCTGGGGGTTGTCGCAGTTGCTGATGGGGATTGTCTATCTCGGCGTCTACGTCAAATATAAATCGCTCATTCCGATGATGTATGTGCTGATGATCATCGAATACGCCATGCGCATCGTCATCGGGCAGATGAAACCGATTGTCACGGTGGGTACCGCGCCGGGCAGCATCGGCAACTGGATCATGATTCCGGTGTGCGCGGTGCTGTTGGTTCTTTCGCTCCTGCCGGGCAAGGCAAAGGAGAAAACAGACATATAGTAAGCGAAAAGCCGTCTCGCATCATGCGAAACGGCCTTTATATATCCCTTTTTCAAACAAACAGGCTATACGTCACAATATCCTGATACTTCCCGAACTTCATGCCAACCTCCGGCACGGTGCCGCAAAAATCGAACCCGAACTTTTCGTGCAGCTTGCAGCTCGCTTCGTTTCCGGCGGTGATGACGGAGACGACGGTATGCGTGCGCGGGTCTGCCTTTGCGAGGTCGAGGATGTATGCCATAAGCGCGGTCGCAATCCCGCGCTTGCGGAAATCGGGCGAGATATAGATTGACAGCTCAACGGTGGACTTGTACGCTTCCTTTTCCCGATAGGAACTGAGGCTGCTGTAACCCGCAACTCTACCATCGATCTGCGCAAGATAGAGCGGATGGTTTTCCACATTGTGGCGATCGAGCCAGATCTGCCATTCGGCAAGCGTACGCGGGTTGAGGTCGAGCGTAGAGACGCCGTTGACCACCTCAAAATTATAAATGTCCAGCAATTCCTGCAGGTCTTTGTGCTCAGCCATTCGAATCAGCATGATTACGCCTCTTTTTCAGCATTAATTTGTTCCATTATATAGAAAATCGGATCTTTTGCAATCAAAAAAGCCTTTCTGTTTCAGAAAAGCTTGTGAGGTGTATCATCAGAAAACGATCCTAATTCAAAAAACTTACAGTATCATAGTGCAAGTTCTTTTGCCTACTTTTCTTTCAAGAAAAGTAGGTGATCCGGCTAAAGGGAGAAACCCGCAGGCGGAGCACGGCCTGAATGCGGTCAAACGGGATGCACCCGACGGAGGTAAGGCGGCTGTCATACATCTCGGCGCGATTGTCGCCAAGCAGGAATACGCTACCCGCGGGCACCTCGACCGGCGAGAGGTCGCCAACATAGTTGACGGCATAGCTGCTTTCGTCCAGCGGAATGCTGTTGATAAAGACATGTCCCGCCACAATCTCCACCGTCTCGCCGGGCATGCCAACGACACGCTTGATGAAAAGCCCGTCGTTTGTGGAGAACAGGACGATATCCCCGCGTTCCGGCATACGGACGTATTTCGCAATCCGATCGCAAAGTACCATTTCACCGCTGTTGAGAGCGGGAGCCATGCTCTCATCCACAATGCGCAAAGGAGCGAGCCAAATAAAAAACACAAGGCAAAGGATAGAGATGGTTACCAGCACGGAAAACAACCATCCGATCCGCCTTGCGCTGCGATAGGTTCGCGCGCGGCCTTCGCTGCGGCGCCGCGCTCGTGTCTCGCTCACGGATAGATCACCCGCGAGAAGACTTCGAATTCATCAAACGGATAGACGACGGCTACGACGCGGCCAACCACCTTGGAATACGGAATACTGCCGACGGAAGGGTTCCGGCTGTCTTTGCTGCCGTTGCGGTTGTCGCCAATGACGAACACATTTCGCGCGGGTACGAGGACAGGATCCATCTCCCCGATGATCTCGCCGCTCCAATAGGGACTTTCGTCCAGGGCCGTGCCATTGATGAAGATCTTGCCCTCTTTGACCTCTACCGTATCGCCAGGCAGTCCGATCACGCGTTTGACGCAGCTTTCCGTATAGCCGGGATAAAAGCAAATGATGATATCTCCGCGCAGCGGGTCGCTAAACCAATAGCTCATCTTCTCGACGAACATATCCTCATTGTGCACAAGCGTCGGAATCATGGAATCTCCGTCGACGCGGATAGGCTCCGCGATAAACGAGCGAATCGTCAGTGCGATGAGCACGACAATTGCGATATAGAGCAAAAAAGACACGTTGCGAAACGAACGTGATCCTCTCATATTCTCATATTGTTCTTCGGCGCGGTCGCGCAGATAGCGAATCTGGCTCTGCGTAAAGGCTTTACGCTTCACTCGGTTGTTCCTTTTTGATTAAGATTTTCTTGCCCATCCGCACGAAATCCGCGCGGTCAAGCATCACAATTCGCCCGCAATGATTGCACTTGATCTTGACATCCGCGCCCACGCGAATAATCGTCCACTGGTTTTCGCCGCAGGCGTGCGGTTTTTTCATGAGCACCACGTCGCCCAGGTCAAACTCCGCAATCATTCCTGATCGTCCGCAAGGTTTTGCGTATAGCGGTATACGTCATAGCTCGGCACGGCGGGCGGGATATAGCTATAGAGAATCTCTAGCAGCTTCATCGGCGCTTCTTCCTGCAAAAGATGACCTGCGTTACGCACGAGATAGTAGCGTCCGGCGCGCAGCACACTCTGGAAATAGACACTGCCCGCCGGAGGATGCCAGCGGTCGTTTTTCCCCCAGAGCACAAGCACCTCGTGCTCCACAGGCAGCAGTCCCTCCGCGATGACCTCCTGATCATAGTTGCGCAGCGCATACATCATCGCTTCCCGGGTCAGTCCGTCCGAGAGCGGCTCATAGTATTGCTTGACCACATAATCATCGATCAGCGCGGGATCGCTCACGCACTCGATCAACAGCTTTCGCACATCGTTTGCGGTGTAGAGGTTTCGCGCAAAGGTTGCGATCAGCGGCATCTGCATGTTGTGGATCAGCTTCGGCATGTGCTCCGTAATCCCACCGGGCGAGATCGCAACACAGTTGGCAACACGCTTGGGATAGAGCGAAAGGAAGCGCAGCATATACATTGCGCCGATCGAAAAACCAACCATGTGCGAGGACTTGATGTTGAGCGCATCCAAAAAACCATTGAGGATGAACGCAAACTGATCCGCCGTATACAGGAACGTATCCGGGCGGGATGAATATCCGTGTCCGGGCAGGTCGATGGCGATGACGCGATAGTTGTCCGAAAGCTCCGCAAAGACATTTCGCCAGGTATAGAGCGATTGTCCGAGCGAATGAACCAGCAGCAGCGGCTCGCCTACGCCTGCCTCCAAATAGTGGATGCGCGCAATTTCGCCTTCCTCATCCTCCCCGGTTGCGGGTAGGGTGATTTCGACGAAGTCTCCCACCTTCTCGGAGTTTATGAATAACTGACTGCGCAGCGATTCTCCCACGGGCATATTTCCCCCGATTACTATATTCTTCTTCTATTGTAAACCCTCAAAAGTGCCATTGCAATCAAACGGGCGGTTTGTCACAGATTGTTAACCCATTGCGTCCGATTTTCCATCATTTTAGTCCAAAAGTGGGGAGTTTCGCGCTTGTTTACGTGTTATTCACGTTAATCCGTATTTCTCAAAATAAAATTTGCGAAAAAGCAACTTCATTTTGGCTTTTTTACGCATAATATGCGTGCGTTTTTTATATGGTTCCTACGGCGATTTTTCTGATCGACACACGCAAAATCGGAATGTATATCACGGAATTTTATACTTTTTTGACGCGTCGTGCTGGGTGTTTTCGCGCGAGACGAAAGCAGAAATCGATCACACAATCCATGCTTACGCACGTCCCTGTTTGAATCGGCGCAAGTAATAACGTACGCATGGAGCGAACAATCCGGCCGCCTCGTTTCGGGATACGGGCGGCTTGTAAATGTGCCGGTTTTTTGCTATGATGGTCTTTAATATAGGGGGTATATCACTATGGATCAACTGCAATCGATTTGGGCGGCCGCGCGGGAGAATATCCGTCCTCAAATGACGGGACTGTCGTTTCACGCCTGGATCGACGTGATCGTACCTCTAGCGCTGCAAAAGGATATTTTGATCCTTGAAGTTCCCACACCGGATATCCAAAAAACGCTCGAAGACTTCTATTTCGAAAATCTGCGGGATGCGGTCAAGGCGGCGAACGAGACGATTTCCGATATCAAGATCATCCTGCCGGAAGATCGGGATATCTATATCAACCCCATCAGCGCGGAACCGATCAATGTCTTTGCGCTCAATCCGAAATATACGTTTGAAACCTTCGTTGTCGGCGGTTCAAACCATTTTGCACACGCGGCGGCGCTCGCTGTCGCGCAAAACCCGGCGGCGGCCTATAACCCGCTGTTTCTGTATGGTGGCGTCGGCTTAGGCAAAACGCATTTGATGCATGCCATCGGACACGCGGTGAAGGGCAATGATCCCGCGGCGCGCGTGATGTATGTCACGAGCGAAACCTTCACCAACGAGCTGATCACGGCAATCCAGCTCGACAAACGGCTGGAGTTTCGCAAGCGCTATCGCAATGTCGACGTGCTGCTCATCGACGATGTTCAGTTCATCGCGAAAAAGCAATCCGTACAGGAAGAATTTTTCAACACCTTCAACACGCTGCACAACGCCAACAAGCAGATCATCATCAGCTCCGATCGTCCGCCGAAGGAGATCAGCAGCCTTGAGGAGCGTCTGCGCTCACGGTTTGAGTGGGGTCTGATCGCGGACATTCAGCCGCCGGACGTGGAGACGCGAATCGCGATTTTGCGCAACCGCGCGCGGCTCGACAATCTTGATGTGGACGATGAAATCATACAGTTCATCGCGGAACACGTCGTGAGCAACATTCGTGAACTGGAAGGCTCTCTCACGCGCGTGGTGGCCTATTCGCAGCTGCGCAGGCGTCCGCTGACGCTGGAGCTGACCATCGAGGCGCTGCGCGATCTGCTGCCGGATGTCAAGAAAAAAGAAATCACGCCGCAGATCATCAAGAATACCGTTGCGGAATACTATTCCATCCCGGTTGAGAGTCTTCTTTCCGAGCGACGAGACCGCGAGATTGTGTTGCCGCGTCAGGTTGCGATGTATCTCTGCCACGATATGCTGGGGATTCCCTATAAGCGCATCAGTACGCTGTTTGACAAAAACGATCACACCACGGCGATCAATGCCTGCAAGCGCGTCGAAGAGATGATTGAAGGAGACAGCTCTTTTTCCTCTGTGATTGAAGATGTGAAAAAGAGAATGTCGTAACATATTTTTTCTAAACAGAAGAGAAGAAACGAGAACTCTTGCAATTTCCATGTTATCCACATTTTGTGGAGACCCGTTGTGGACGCGATGTGTAGTGTGTGGAGACTATGGAGTGTGTGGATAAGGCAGGGTCAAACTCTCCGGTTTTCCACGACCTGATCCACAGCCAAAACCGCAAAGGGGCGCGGAAAACGCAAGTTCTCCACACAGCGCACAGTATACTACTTCTACTACTTCTGTATTACTATCTATCATAAACACTCTTTCCCGCCAAAACGTGTGGACAACTATTTTTCACCCGACTCATTTGAGAAGCTATTTTAGTCCCTTGCGCACTTTCATCGATACAAGCAGAACAGTCCTTCAAAAAAATCTTGGTTTAATAAAAGCAACCAAGAGATAACATATTGAAATAGAACCCTCTGACGCAGTGAAATAGATCGATAGAACCGAGCGCTGAGAAAGGAAGTTGGATTATGCATTTTTACATTGACTCGAAAGAATTGACAGAAGGAGTTCTTTCTGTCATCAAAGCGCTTCCCGTACGTACCACGATGCCGATTTTGGAAGGAATCTATCTGGAAGCGACCACGGAAGGAGTCAAGCTCAAGTGTTCGGATTTGATGCTCCAAAAAGAATGTCTTCTCCCTGCGACCATTGAGGAAGAAGGCTTTGCAATCATACCAGGAAAGCTGTTTTCCGAGATTGTACGGAAATTACCGGAATCGATTGCGGAAGTGACGCTTTCCGGAAAATCGCTCGATATCTCCTGCGGCAGAGCCAAGAGCAGTTTGCAATGCGTGGAGGCTTCGGAAGAGTTTCCAGATATGAGATTCACGGGAGAAACCTTCACCGTCAAAATGGATCATTCGGATTGCCGCGATATGATCAACACCACGGTGTTTGCAACCGCGCAGGATGACAGCAAGCCGATTTTAACCGGCGTGCTGATGGAACTCGGCGAGGATATCACCATCGTTGCGACGGACGCGTTCCAGTTTGCCAAGCGTTCCATGCCGCTGAAGAATCCTGTGCCGGAGAGAAACGTCGTCATCCCCGGTAAATCGATGGCTGAAATATCCCGTATGATGGACGAGACGGAAGCGGATGTTGAAATGACGTTTACCAAAACGCATGTCTGTGTCAACATCAAGCATTCCCGATTGGTTGCGCGACTCCTGGACGGAGACTATATCAAATATAAAAACATACTTCCAAAGGAGCATACCACGCGTGCGATGATCGATAAAGCGGAGCTGATGGAGAGTATCGATCGCGCGCAGTTGATGGCGAGAGAAGGAAACAACAACATCGTGATGAAATTTCACGACAACAGGCTGACGATTTCTGCCAATAGCTTTGTAGGAAAGATCAATGAAGAGATTGATGTTCAGATCAATGGTGAAGACATCGACATTGCGTTTAATCCGCGTTTTTGCATCAATGTTCTTAAAAACATCCCCGATGAGAAAATCTATATGGATTTTACGACCAGCATCAGCCCCTGCGTGATTCGACCGGCCAAGACGGAGGGATATTATTATCTCATCGTTCCCGTGAGAATCTACTCCAATTTTTAAACAAAGAAGTTTAAATAAGAGAAACACTTTTTCAAAACTGTCCAATTTCGTCCGACTTAATCGAACGGAAAGATAGAGATGGGCAAATCGAAAAGGTGTTTCTTTTTGACTTTATTTAAGAAACGCAAAAGCCGAAAAAGACAATTCTGTTTTCTAATCAGAAAAATGCTTCTATTCAATTTAAAGAAAAACAATAGAAAAATAGAAAAAAATATAAAGAAGAAGAGGTATCAACATTCTATAAACGATTAAGTATTTAGAACAGGCAAGATAAAAATGTTTCACGTGAAACAAACAGTTCGTTACGGAAAAAAAAACAGACATGTTCCACGTGAAACAATTTAGACAAATGAATCATTTTAAAAAGGCAATTCATTGCTTTTAGAATCATAAAAGGTGTAACTTCCTCCAATAATCTTACCGTCAATCATTTGTTTCACGTGAAACATTGAATCCCCTTTCCGATTCTGCTAGAATGGCGATAGCGGTTCTTTTGAAACAAACACTCTCTGAAAAGGGAAAGAGAATATCGGAGGAAGAAATCTCTGTTATGAAAATCGTAGCGATAGCCAATCAAAAGGGCGGCGTCGGCAAAACGACCACCGCCGTGAACCTCAGCGCATGCCTCGCCGAGCAGGGTAAGCGCGTCCTGCTTGTGGACGCGGATCCGCAGGGAAACAGCACCAGCGGACTCGGCGTTAAAAAAGAAGGCGACGGAAAATCCATCTACGACGTGCTGATCAACGACGTCTCGGTCGACGAAGCAACCAAGGATACGATGATCGATTCGCTCAAACTCCTCCCCGCACACATCTCCCTTGCGGGCGCCGAGGTCGAGCTTGTAAACCTGATGGCGCGGGAACAGGTACTCAAACGCGCTCTGAACGCAACCAAGAAGAGCTATGACTATATTTTTATCGACTGTCCGCCGTCGCTGGGGCTTCTGACGCTCAACGCCCTGACCGCGGCGAACACGCTGCTGGTGCCGATCCAATGCGAGTTCTACGCGTTGGAAGGGTTGAGTCTTCTGATGAACACGGTAAAACTCGTTCGAAAGAGTTTAAATCCGGATCTGGATGTCGAGGGCGTTGTGCTGACCATGTTTGATTCACGGACGAATCTATCCATGCAGGTGGTCGAGGAAGTCAAAAAATTCTTTAAAAACAAGGTGTATGACACCATCATCCCGCGCAGTGTTCGCCTCGGCGAAGCGCCGTCGTTCGGTTTACCAATCTCGCGCTATGCGCCGAACAGTGCGGGTTCCACCGCGTATACCTCTCTTGCAAGCGAGATGATCTCCAAGGAGGGTAAATAATGGCCGCGCAAAAGACAGGTCTCGGACGCGGGCTGGATGCATTACTCGATCCTTACTCCGCATCCATGGAGGAGCAGGTCAAATCCGGCGCGGGGATTCTTTCGGTCAACGTGCGGGAGATCGACACCAATGCGCTCCAGCCACGCAAACAATTTGAAGAAACCTCGCTCAACGAGCTTGCGGAGTCGATCCGTGTGCACGGAATCGTGCAGCCGCTGATCGTCAAACAAAAAGGCAGCCGATACATGATCATCGCGGGTGAACGACGGTTTCGTGCAGCGCGCCTTGCGGGACTTTCGGAAGTACCGGTTCTGGTGACAGACTATGATGAGGCGCAGATTCACGAGGTATCGCTGATCGAAAACATACAGCGCGAAAACCTGAATCCCGTGGAAGAAGCGGCAGCCATCCGGTTTTTGATGAAGCAGCACGATATGACGCAGGAGGAAGTCTCCGGGCGTCTCGGCAAGAGCAGACCTGCGATTGCGAACGCACTTCGCCTCCTGCAATTGCCGGAAAGCGTGATTGAGCTGCTCAAGAGCGGCGCGCTTTCGGCAGGACACGGCAGAGCCCTAGCGGGACTCACCGACGGCGGACAAATCGAGCAGCTCGCCAAAGAGTGCGTGGAACGGGAATATTCCGTCCGCACGTTGGAGGAGAAGCTCAAAGCGCTCTCCGAAAGGAAGAAGCCCGCGGCTGCCGCGAAGAAGGAGAAACCGCATTTGCCCGCGGAGCTTGCGCAGTTGGAAGAATCCTTCCGTGAGTCGCTGGGCACAAAGGTATCCCTTGCTGGCAGCAATACGCGCGGCAAGATCACAATTGAATACTTCTCGCGGGAAGATCTGGAGCGGGTGTTCGAAAAAATTTCGGGAAGAGAGTGAACCTCTCTTCCGTCCATCGACAAAGTAGTTCGTACTTTGCCGATGGATTTTTACTGTGAGAGAAAAACACCGCTTAGCGGCATTTTCTACAAATTCGGCGAATGAATCGCCGGATTTGATTGAAAATGGGGGATTTGCGAATCCCCCATGCCCCCAGATACGGCTTATCGATACGCTGAAGAGAGTGAACCTCTCTTCTTTTTTTCGTGAAAAGGGCAAATCGAGAAACGACTGTGTGTGCCGACAGCACACCTTTTTGTTTCTTTGCTTGATAAAATAAGTACGATAACAGGATCAATAACGCATCGGAACGCACGAAAGGAAACTTGTATGAAAGAAAAGAAAGACAAGCCGGCCGCGGTGCCGATCCCATTCACCCTTGAAGAGTACAGCGTGATTCCCCCGTGTGTTTGCCCCGCCTGCGGCGGGAGAATGAGCCCCGTTGAGTATTATGTTGCCACCAAGGGTGAGGTCTATTCGAAACAGGATTGGTCGACTCCTGGAAAAGTCACGACGACAACCACGAAAAAGTATAGAAACATTCGAAAGAGAATCGGGGCAATCTGTCCGGATTGTTATACGAAGTCGCGAAAAAAGGATCTGACAATATATTTTGTTCTTGCAGGTGTCGTCGGCGCGATTGCAATTGGTTGTATCGTTCTGTTTGTGCTGTTTTTGACATCGCCCACCTTCAAGGAAACCGTACCCGGCGGCGGAGCGGTTGGACTAATTGGCGGGCTGATTGCGCTGTATTACTTGGCGAAACACCTGACCAATGCCTTCCATCTTCGATCCCATCTTCAGCAGGTCAGTCAATCATCCGCTACAGCTTGGAAGGAGTATCATCGTTCAGCGGCTTTTGTCGGGTCTGCGAATATTCCGCACGAGCAAAACGAGGTGCTATTGGACCTTGAAACAGTGCGCAACATGATGTAGCATCCGATGTGAGTTTCGGGCTGAACAAACAACCAGACTGAAAAACATCGCGCGCGCAGAAGAATTCTAAAACACTCAAACGATTGGACTGTCAAGCAGAAACAATTAGAAGAAGATAGAAAAACGATAGAGAAATCAAAAAGAACCTGCTTACACAACAGGTTCTTTTCGCTTTTCTCCCTATAACAGAAAGAGGATGAAGATGAGGAAGTCGGAATTTGGAATGAAGATTATTGAACGATCACCGTGCCGGCGTTGCCGGTCAGCGCGTCGACCGCTTTGTCGAGCGAGGTGATGATGGCACGACGGCCCGCTTTGCTGTTTGCAAACTTCACCGCGGCCTGAATCTTCGGTAGCATCGAGCCGGGCGCAAAATGCCCCTCCGCGATATACTGCTCCGCTTCGGCAACCGAGATGGTCGAAAGCCGCTTCTCGTTCGGCTTGCCGTAGTTGAGGCAAACCTGCTCCACGGCGGTGAGCACTAACAGCGCGTCCGCGTCCAGATCTTCCGCGAGGCGTTCGCTCGCGAGGTCTTTGTCGATGACCGCAGCGGTGCCGACGAGGTCGCCGTTCTCCTCACGGATCACAGGGATGCCGCCGCCGCCGACGGTGATGACCACGAAGCCGCCTTCGATGAGGCACTTGACTTCCGGCAGTTCGACGATCTCAACCGGCATGGGCGAGGCGACAACTCTGCGCCATCCGCGACCGGCGTCTTCTTTTACGGAATAGCCTTTCTCGGACTGAAGCTTTTTCGCTTCATCTTCACTATAAAAAGGACCGATGGGTTTCGAGGGCGCAAGGAACGCCTTGTCGTTTTTGTCGACGACGACCTGCGTGACCACGGTTGCGGCGCCGGTGTGGTTGCCGCGCGCGCGCATCGCCTTCGTAAGACCCTGCTGCATATGGTAGCCGATCATGCCTTGGCTCATCGCGCCGCAAACATCAAACGGCATTGCGGGGGTGACGTTGACGGAGTTTTCATTCTGCAGCACAATGCGGCCGACCTGCGGACCATTGCCGTGCGCGAGGATAACCTGATAGCCTTTTTCAATGATATCCGCGATGTAGGCGGATGTGCGTTCAACGACTTCCAGCTGCGCTTCCGCGGTTGCCGGGCCGTTTCCCTCTTGCAGCGCGTTGCCGCCCAGGGCGATGACCAATTTTTCCATGGAGTCCCTCCGAAATCTCAAAAAAATAGAGAAATACTAAAATTACTTTAGCATGCGTTTATACGATTGTCAATTCATTCCTTATCAATATTACACCTTTCCGAATAATATATTTGAAATGAAGGTTTCATAGATTCCAGATGCAGAAACATTCACACGAGGGCAAAGACGTCAAACAACATAAAAGCATAAAAAACCTAGAGAAATAAAGAGATTTGATTATAATTTCCCACCATTTATCTGTGGGTAGAGCAAATTTGATTTGCATCAGAAACGAAACACGATTGCACAAAAGATTCCGTTAAGGGAGAACGAAACCCTTTTATGCGCTGCGGATGTCGTGAATAAAAACAGCCGGATCGTATATTCGACCGGTTTGCGTGGTTTTGATTCCAAGAGCACAAGTCAGCACAAGTCGGGCGCCGCGCTTGACTTCTTTTCCTGATTCCGATAGACTAACTAGCGTATGCTAAAGGAATGGTACGAGATCAAAGGCGGTCAGAGGCTCGAAGGAACCGTGACCATCAGCGGCGCAAAAAACGCCGCAGTCGCCATCATACCTGCCGCAGTTCTCGCGGGCGAAACGTGCGTTCTCGAGAATTTGCCGCATATTCAGGACGTCCAGAGCCTCAAGGAAATCTTGGAGGAACTGGGCGTTAGCGTCGATTATACCGATGGAGATTGCATGCGCATCGACTCCCGCACACTGACGAACACCAAAGCGCTCAGCGACGCGGTAAGCAGCATGCGCGCGTCTTATTACCTGCTCGGCGCGCTGCTCGGTCGTTTTCACGAAGTAGAGCTTGCGCTTCCCGGCGGCTGCGTGATCGGCGCGCGCCCCATCGACCAGCACCTCAAAGGCATGCGCGCGCTTGGCGCCGAGGTGGAGCTGGACTGCGAACACAACATTGTCCGCGCAAAGGCCGAACGCCTCGTCGGTGCGGAGATCTATTTTGACGTGGTCAGCGTGGGCGCTACCATCAACGTCATGCTCGCCGCGTGTATGGCGGAGGGCAACACCGTGCTCAGCAACGTCGCAAAAGAACCGCACGTGGTCGACGTCGCAAACTTTCTCAATATGATGGGCGCCTCCGTCAAGGGCGCGGGCACCGACGTCATCCGCATCAGCGGCAGACCCCGTCTGCACGGCTGCGGCTATGCCATCATTCCGGATCAAATTGAAACCGGCACGTTTATGATCGCGACCGCCGCCACGATGGGCGATGTGATCATCAAAAACGTGATTCCGACCCATATGGAAGCCATCTCCGCGAAGCTCATGGAGAGCGGCGCGCGCGTGATCGAAGGCGACGACGGACGGGACTTTTACCTGCGCGTGATCATGAACGACCGCCCCCGTCCCATCAACGTCAAAACTCTGCCGTATCCCGGATTCCCCACCGACCTGCAGCAGCCGATGATGGCATACCTTTGCTCCTGCGGTGGAATTTCGAGCATCAATGAAACCATCTTCGAAAACCGCTTCAACCATGTCAGGGAGCTGCGACGCATGGGTGCTTCCATCAGCGTCAAGGACAACAACACCGCGAAGGTCAAGGGTATCCCCTCCCTGCGCGGCGCGGATATCTACGCAACCGACTTGCGCGCGGGCGCGTCGCTGATCGTCGCGGGTCTCGCCGCGAGCGGAACCACCAACGTGCACAACATCCATTTCATCGACCGCGGGTATGAGTATCTCGACAAGAAGCTAAACGCCCTTGGCGCGCAGATCCTGCGCAGAGAGAAGTAACTTACTTTTCTTGAAAAAAAAGTAAGCAAAAGAACTTCAACTTTTTTATACGGAGCAGACATCTAAAAAAATTCAATCAACTACAGGAACGATATAATTTTGAAGCTTCTTTACGAGGCTTTTTTTGTTGCGGAAAAAAAGACAGTCTTTGCAATCTGAAGCGCGCTGAACATCACCCCGCGTGGTACTGGATTTTGTATATCATTTTTTACAAAACGCATGATAAACGTGTATATTCATCGCATTCCACACAGTTTTTTGACTTATACACATACCAAAACGCGAAAAATCCACGATCTGTGGATAACGTGGTGGACAGTGTGGATAACCCTCTGTGGATAACTCATACAGTTTTTGTGAATAAGTGGGTTGCATGATCGCCTTTCACACATGGTAACCCCTCGTTTTTCGACCTCTTTTTGCAGGATAGGCTTCAATTATCAATAAAATGGACGGAAGCGTGCCAAAACATCCACCAATCGTATGAGTCGAGGTCAAAGCGAGCAAACAAAGCGCTCGATCGATCTGCATGCGCCGAGCGAAAAAACCGCGACGCGCTTTCCCGCCGCCGACTCTGGCAAAAAGTTGCAAATTTGGCTATACTACAAGTAACGCCACCGCCGCGCACAACAACCGCGCGGCAGGAAAGGATCCCTACGATGCGACTCTTTATCGCCATTCCCCTGCCGCCGGATATCACGCGCGCGCTTTCGGCTGCCCGCGCCGCTCTGGAAGCGCATGGCGCTACCGGCCGATTTGTCCCGCGCGAGAACTATCATATCACGCTGCATTTTCTCGGCGAAACGGATGCGCTCCACGACATCACCGACGCGATGCGCCAGGCGGTGCGTGATATCAAACCGTTTGTGCTGCGGCTGAAGGAGTATGGCTCGTTTAAAACGGACGGCTCGCATACCGCCTTTGTCAACGTCGCCTGCGACAGCGAGGAATTAAACCGTCTCTACGAATCGTTGGAGTCCGCGCTCTGGGAACGCGGGTTTTCAAAAAACCGCGGCAGGCTCACGCCGCATGTAACCCTTGGGCGAAAGATAGAAGGCGATGAAGCGTTCGAGCTCCCGCCGCAGAAGGCCGCGTTCACCGCGAACATGGTCGTGCTCTACGAAAGCACCAGCGAGCGCGGGCAGATGAAATATGCCGTGCTGCACCGGGAGATGTTGAAATGATGCGCCAATGCAGCCGCGAAAAATGGCGGCGGAAGCCGCTTGATCGGGAGAAACAGTCATGAGCGGCAAATGCAATCTGATTTTAGGCCGCGCGGACACGGGCAAGACCGGACGCGTGGTGGAATCCCTGCGCGCGCACCAGCAAAAGGGCGAGCGCAGTATGCTGATCGTACCGGAACAATTCACCTATGAAGCGGAGCGGCTGCTCGCGGAAGCGCTCGGCGGATTGTTGGGCATCCAGGTTTTTAGTATCGATCGGCTGACCGAGCGCGTGCTCTCCCTTTCGGGAAAGACGCGCCCTTTTTTATCCGCAGAAGGACACCGCATGGTGATCCGCCGTGCAATCGAACGAAAGAAGGATACGCTCAAGCTCTTCTCCCGCGCGGCGGACGGCGCCGGATTTGCGGAGGAGTTGCAGGGCATTTTTCAGGATCTCAAGCGCGCGGGGTTGACGCCGGACGCATTGGACGCGCTGATTGTCCGCCTGCCGGAGGAGCTGCCACTGACGGAGAAGCTTTCGGATCTTTCGATTCTCTATCGTGAAACGGAGGACTACCTGAGCGCGCACTACCTGAGTCTCGACGACGCGGCGACGGAAGCGATACGGCTCCTGCCGGAATCGTTCGTCGCGGGACAACCGGTCTATATCGACGGACTCGATTATCCAAGCCGACAGCAGATTGCGCTGCTCGGGGAACTCATGCGAATCTGTCCTTCTGTCACGATTACACTGCGCATCGACTGCGTGCAGAACGCGGATGAAGAGGTATTTGAGCCGGAGCGCGAGACGCTGCTGCTCCTGCGCGAGGTGGCGGAGCGTGTGGGCGCAAGTATCACGGAGGAACGCCTCTGTGAGCAAACGAACCGCGCGGATCCCCTGATGCGGCATATCGAACGCAATCTGTTTGCGTATCCGGCCGAGCGATATCATGGCAATGCGGAAAAGCTCACGCTCTTTGGTGCGAGTGACCGCCGCGCCGAAGCGGAAGCCCTCGCGGAAACCATCCTTTCTTTTGCGCGGGAACAAGGCATTCGCTATCGCGAGATGGCGGTCGTGGTGTCCGACCTGGACGCATATGCGGGACTCATCCGAAGATCCTGCGCGCGCAGAGGGATCCCGATCTTTCTCGACCGCAAGCGCCCGCTTTCCGGGCACGCGGCGGCGGAGGCGATGCTCGCCGCCTGTGCCTATGTCGCCAACGGGTTTCATGCGGACGATTTGCAGCGGTATCTCAAAAGCGGCTATGCAAATTGCGCCGAGGCGGACGCGGAGGAACTGGATCTGTATCTGCGCCGCACCGGCCTTCGCGGCAATATTCTGACCAAACCCCTTACGCGCGCAACTCCGAGCGAGGGCGCGGAACGCGCGCGCGCTTGCGCGGCTGCCGTGTTGGAGCCGCTTGGCAAAGGGCTTGCCCGCGTGCGTGTTTCAGAACAGGTGCGCGCGTTGTATCAGTTTTTGTTGCAGATTGGGCTGCAAAACCAGCTGGAATCCCGCGCGGAGGAATTGCAGCGCTCGCAGCGGCTTGCGGATATGCAGGAGCACGCGCAGGTTTGGAATCTTTTGGTCGCTCTTCTGGATCAGCTCAGCGAAATTTTAGGTGAGCTCAACATCGGGCGTGCCGGCTTCTACCGTCTGCTGGAGGAGGGTATGCGCGGGGCGTCGATCGGCGTTGTTCCCGGCACGGCGGATCAGGGCGTGGTGGGTGACGTGGTGCGCACCCGCAGCCGCAGGGTTCGCGCGCTTTTCATCGTCGGCGCGAACGAAGGCCTCCTGCCCCGCCCGCAGCAGAACGAGGGCTTGCTTGACGATGCGGAGATTCGCGCGCTCCAACAGGAAGGCGCTTATGTGCGAAAGACGTCCGATGCGCTCACGGCGGCGGATCGGCTCGATCTTTACACCGCGCTGAGCAAGACCGACGAATATCTCTATGTCAGCTACTCCTATGGAGACGGTGGCGGGGAGCTCTCGCCCAGCCCGCTGATCGAGCGGCTGGAAACGCTCTGCCCGAACTGCCAAAGGCGCAGCGACATCGAATCGTCCGACACATTGCCGGACTGCGCGGCGGAGGCGCTGACCATGACCGCGGCGGACTTAAGGCGTTTTCGTGAAGACGGCGTCTGCCCCGCCCGCCTGCCCGCCTTGGTCGAATGGCTGACACGCAGGGACAGCACCCGCGCACTCACCCAGCGGATGATCACGGAAAGCGCGGCGAATTTTCTGCCGCTTTCGATTCCGCGCGAGGCTGCGGAGGCGCTCTATGGCAGAAATGTGCCCATGAGCGCAAGCAGACTCGAGAGCTTCAACAACTGCCCGTTTCAGCATTTTGTACGCTATGGTCTCCGCGCGCAGGAAACGCGGGAGTTCACCGAGCGCGCGGCGGACCTTGGCGCGTTCTATCACGCCGCGCTGGAGGCGTTTGTGCGCGCGGTCAACGAGAGAAACGGCAACTGGAAGCTGCTTTCGGATGCCGAGGCGCTCGCGATTTTGGATTTGGCGCTGCCGAAGGTGATCGAAAACCATCACGACGGCATCCTGCTGGAAAACGAGCGCATTCGCGCAACGCTGTTCCTGCTCATCGAAACGCTGCGCCAGAGCGTGCTTGCGATCGTGAACCAAATGCGCGCGGGCAGCTTTTCGCCGGTGCAGACCGAGGTTCGCTTTGGGCAAGGCGCGCCGTTCCCGCCAATTCGTCTGAGTCTGCCGGATGGCAGCGCGGCGCTGATTGGCGGCGTGATCGATCGCGTGGACAAAGCGACGACCGGTGGGCGTGAGATACTACGGATTGTCGACTATAAGACCGGCGGGCGGGACTTTGACTTTGCGGGCGTGCTGCAAGGACTCACCCTGCAACTGCCGCTGTATCTTCTGGCCGCGGCGGAGCGGGCGGAAACCCGCGCGGGGATGTATTATATGCCGATCTCGCAGCCTGTCGTGTCGGACGCGGAGGAGGATATCGAGGGCGCGGTTGCGGAGGCGTTTCGCCTCAAGGGGCTGACGCTTTCGGATGCCGCCGTCATCCGCGCGAGCGACAACGCGCTCACCGGTGGAAAATCCGCAGTGCTGTATAAGGTCGAGCAGACGGGAGAAGCGAACTACGCGGGCAGCGTCTGTACATCCGACCAAATGGAATCCCTCCTCGCGCTCGCGCGAAAAAAATCGGAACAAACGCTCTCGCGCATGCTGGGCGGCGAGCTTGCCGCCTCCCCTGCCGCGCGGAAAAAGCGGCAGGAAGCGTGCATCTATTGCGACTATAAAAGCGTGTGCCGGTTTGACCCGAAAAAGCCGGGCTGCCGCGTGCGCCTGCTCAAGACCATCAAACAGGATGAGTTTTTTGCACTGATCGGAGGGGAAGCCGATGCGAAGGACGAGACGGAATCGTAAGCGATCCGCGGGAGGCAACGCCGATGAATAACTGGACGAGCGAGCAGCTGCTTGCGATCCAAAGCGAAGGAAATCTGATCGTTTCCGCGGCGGCCGGCGCGGGCAAGACCGCCGTGCTCACGGAGCGGATCGTCTCGCGCATCCGTGCCGGTTCTCCCGTGGAGAGCCTGCTGGTGCTGACGTTTACGCGCGCCGCGGCAGCCGAGATGAAGGGAAGAATCTCTGCGCGGCTTTCTCAGCTCGCGGATGAAGCGGAGACGGCAGAGGCGATGCGTTTCCTGCGCCGGCAGGCACGCAATGTGGACGGCGCATATATTTCGACCATCCACGCCTTCTGCGCCCGCGTGTTGCGGCGGCATTATCACGCGGTGGACTTGCCCGCGCGCGCAAAGACCGCGGACGAGATGGAGAGCGCGGCGCTGATCGAACATGTGCGGGACGAGCTGCTTTCGCTCCTCGCTGCTGAAAACGACGCGGACTATACCGCGCTGCTGGCGGCGTTTGGCAGCGAGCAGGCCGCATGGGACGCAATCCTTTCGGCCTATCGTTTCACCCGCGCGCAACCACGACCGGAAGCATGGCTTATGGCTGCCGCCGCGCGATATGAGGACGAGGCCGCATTACAGCGCATTCTCGACGACGCGGTCTCGTTTTGCAAGGATGAGCTTGCCATGGCGCTCGAGACCATCGTGCGCGAGCGGGACTTGCTCTCCCCCGACTGCGCAAACGCAATCTCCGTTCTGGACGACGAGCTCTCGCGCTATCGCGCGATGCTGCTGTGTCGCACGTATAGCAGTTATCGGGATGCGCTGCTCGCCATGGAATACGGCAGGCTCGTCTTCCCCCGCTCCGTTGCCGAGGAGGACAGAGCGGGCGCGAAGGACGCGCGGGATATGGGCAAAGACCTCATCAAGGAGCAAAGGAAACGGCTTTTGCGCGCGGAGGCGGAGGAAAGAGCCGCGCTTCGCCAATGTGGCGCTGTTGTGCGCGCTCTCTGCGTGTTGACGCTCCGCTTTGAGGCGGCGTTTTCCGAGGCAAAACGCGAAAAGAACCTAGTGGATTATGACGATCTGGAGCATTTCGCGCTCGCGGCGCTTTCGCGGCCGGAGATCGCGCGGGAATACCGCGAGAGCTTCCGCTGGATTGCCGTGGACGAATATCAGGACAGCAACCGCGTGCAGGAAGCAATTCTTTCCTGTATCTCGCGCGGGGAAAACCTGTTTTTTGTGGGCGATGTGAAGCAGTCGATCTATCGCTTCCGTCAGGCGGAGCCGGGTCTGTTTTTAGAAAAACTCGCCCTGTTTTCCGGCGATGATGGTGCAAGAATCGATCTGGCCAGCAACTTTCGCTCGTCGGAAGCGGTGCTTTCCGCCGTAAACGCGGTGTTTGAGGCGGTGATGCAGACGCGTTCCGGTGATATCGATTACGATGCGCGCGCACGGCTGGTCTGCGGGAGAAGTCAACCCGAAGGCGGCGCGGAGCTGCACCTGGTCCGCAAGGAACGCGCCCAGAGCGAGGACGAGGAGGACGCGCTGGAAGACGCGGCGGATCTGGAGGTCGAAGCCCGTCTTATCGCGCGCAGAATCCATGCAATCATGGAAAGCGAACGCTATACCGACGCGGGAACGGGTGAGACGAGGCGATACCGCTACGGCGATTTTGCGGTGCTGCTGCGCGCGGGTACCGAGGCGCAGATGCTCTCCCAAACGCTTGCATCCTCCGGCGTGCCGGCCTATGCGCAGTCCAGCGGCGGATATTTTGACGCGGTCGAGGTGCAGGTCTTTCGAAACCTGCTGTCGATCATCGACAACCGCAGGCAGGATGTGCCGCTTCTTTCCGTGCTGCTTTCCAGCATCGGTGGTTTCACGCATGAGGAGCTTGCCAATATACGCGCGGCGCATCCGGAAGGCGCGTTTTATGAAGCATTTTTCGACTGCGCAACAACGGGCACAGTGCTCGGCAATCGCGCAAAAGCATTCCTGGAAAAGCTTGACGCCTATCGCGCGGAGAGCAGGCTGGTCACCGTCGAGGAATTGATCGGCATCCTGCTCGATGAAACCGGGTTTTATGAGGAGATGGGCGCGGGCGTCAGCGGCGCACAGCGGCAGGCGAACCTGAACGCGCTGCTCGAAAAGGCGCATGCCTTTGAGAGCGCGGGTGCGCGCGGGGTTTGGAACTTTTTGCGTCACCTTGCGCTCGCGCAGGACAACGCGAGCGTCGGCGCCGCGCAGACGGTCACCGCGGACGTGGTGCGCATCCTGACGATCCATAAATCCAAGGGCTTGGAGTTCCCCGTCGTATTCGTCGCGGGTATGGGAAAAAAATTCAATCAGATGGATGTCAGCAACAGCCTGCAATTGCACGCAAACTTTGGCGTCGCGCTGCGATATATCGACCGGGAGGGAATGCAGCGCGTGAAGCGGGATACGCTCGCGCGGGTGATCCTCTCCCAGCGGGTCAAGCGCGAACAGCTTGCGGAGGAGATGCGCGTGTTGTATGTTGCGATGACGCGCGCACGGCGAAAATTGATCCTCACCGCGTGCCTGAATAAACCGGAAGAGAAGCTTGCGCGCGCGACGCATGTCCCGACGGCATGGCAAGCGATCCGCGTTTCCTCACCCGTGCAGTGGCTTTTGATGGGTACGAATCGGCATCTGCCGGCGATGATCCACGAGCGTAAGGATTTCCTCGGCGGTTTGGCGCAGCCGGGCGTGCGGGAGCTGCCACCGTTTGAGCCCGATGTACTCGCGGCGCTCGAGGCGAAGCTCGATTGGACGTATGCGCACGCGGAAGCGGCACAGATCCGCGCAAAAGCCTCGGTCAGCCGCGTCGTGAAGGGCGAAGACAGCCTGCCTATGTTTGCCAGCCCCGCGTTCCTTGGCGCAGAGAAAAGCGCGGTGTTTGTGGGAACCGCGACGCACGCGGCGATGCAGTTTTTGCCGCTGGAACGCGAATTGGACGAAGCAGAGGCTACGGACTATCTCGCCGCGCTTTGCAAACAGGGCCAGCTCTCGCCGGAACAGGCGGAGGCGGCGGATGCGCAAGCCGTTGCCTGGTTTACGAAGGATCCGCTGTTTGCGCGGATGCGGCAGGCGCGGCGGCTGGAGCGGGAATTGCCGTTTTCTTATCCGATGGACGCGCAGATGCTCTATGGAATTGACGCGGAGGAAACCGTGCTTTTGCAGGGCGTGCTGGACGCGTGCTTCCTTGAGGACGACGCATGGGTGATTGTGGACTATAAGACAGATCGCGTCCGCGGAAACGAAACGGCGGAGCAGGCGGCGGGGCGGCATACGCAGCAGCTGCGGCTGTATGCGTTGGCGCTGGAATCGCTCACGGGACAGCGGGTCAAGGAACTCTGTGTCGTACTCTTGAGCCACCGGGCGGTAATACGGGTCGGGTAGAACCTACCAAAAAAATGTGCAAAAATATGAGCCTTCGCATTGCCAAACCAAAAACCGCGTGGTACGATAAGCCAAAATACATAGATGTAGAACGATGACAAAAAAATACGATTCAGCTTCGGGGCGGGGTGCAATTCCCCACCGGCGGTGAAGCGGCCACAGAGCCGACAAGCCCGCGAGCCGCATCTGCGGCCGAAACGGTTACAATCCGTTGCCGACGGTAAACCGGTGAAATCATTTTCACCGCAAGTCCGGATGAAAGAAGCAAATGCCAATGTGATATGGCTTTGTAAGACCCCGTGCGTTGATGCGCGGGGTTTTTTCTTTGTAAGACTCCGTGCATTGATTCACGGGGTTTTTTCTTTAAACGAACTCCGCGAAGGAATCAACTTGCGTCGCGCTCCATCGGGAGGACAACCAGCATGAAACAAAGAACCTATATCGACCGATTGGTCAAGCTCGGTATGCTGACCGCGCTGTCCATCATCCTCGTCTACGCCGTTCATTTTCCGATCTTTCCCTCGGCAGCTTTCCTGGAATATGACATGGCGGATGTGCCGATTTTGATCGGAACATTTCTCTATGGTCAGTGCTGGGGGCTTGCGCTGACGGCGGTGGTGAGTCTGCTGCAATGGCTGCTCGTTTCGCCGCAGAGCCTCTGGGTGGGCGCCGTGATGCATTTCCTCGCGACGGGCTCCTATGTGGTCGCGGCGGGGTTGATCTATCAGCACAACAGGACGCGCACCGTCGCGATCATCGGCATGGCGATTGGCGCGCTATTGCAAACGCTGATGATGATTCCCATGAACCTTATCTTTACGGTGCATTTCTTCGGTGTCCCGCGTGAGGCTTTGGTTGCGCTGCTGCCGAGCACGATCATTCCCTTCAACGCCATCAAGACCGTCGCAAATTCGGTGATCACGTTCCTTCTCTATCAGCGTGTAGCGCGTTTGTTCGAAAAAAACCTGCTCCATTCACGCGAAAATCCGGCGCAATAGGAGCGTAGCATCGCTTATCGTCGAAGGGACGCTGCTAAAATATAAGATTGCATCAAATTCTGTAGAAAGATTGCATCAAATTCAGAAGAAAGCCCTTGACGAACATATTTATTTGCGATAGTATAAATAACAGTAATTGTTACTATGTAGTTACAATGTATTTTTTACTGCAAGGAAACCGAATCGGAAGACGTGTCATCAAATACAATCGCCTTTACAATGCGGGAGAGGAAATGAACCCCATGCGGTATTCACACCAGCGTGAGAAAATCTTTCGTGCCGTGTCGGAACGATGCGACCATCCAACCGCAAACATGGTCTACGAGCAATTGAAGGTGGAAATGCCCCGCCTGAGCCTCGGAACCGTCTATCGCAACCTCAACCAACTTGCGGACGCAGGCAGGCTGAAAAAGATCCCTCTTGCGGACGGAAGCTGTCGGTTTGACAAGACGAAGGAGTCCCACTCCCACATCGTATGCGACGAGTGCGGCGCGGTTGCAGATGTACATCTGCCGTCGTTTGAATCGTTTGAGCATGCAATCGAGAGCGAAACCGGCTATGAGCTGCGCTCCTATGATGTCGTGCTCCGCGGTGTATGTGATGATTGCCGCTTACGTGCGCAAAGGCAGGTTGGCTAGGCGCAATTGTGCGGTGACGCGATTTTTATTTTCCAATGAGTGCTGCTCAATCAGCACGAAGGATCGAATGATATCAGCACTATTGTGCGGTGACGCGATTTCTATTTTCCAATGGGTGCTGCTCAATCAGCACGAATGAACGAATGATATATAGGAGGATTACCACGATGGAACTCAAGGGTAGCAAGACGGAACAGAACCTTCAGACCGCGTTCGCGGGCGAATCGCAGGCCAGAAACAAGTATACCTATTTCGCATCGGTTGCCAAGAAAGCAGGCTATGAGCAAATCTCCGCAATCTTTGCCGACACAGCGGACAACGAGAAAGAGCATGCCAAGCTTTGGTTCAAGGCGCTGCATGGCGGCGAAATTCCTTCTCTCGACGAAGCATTGAAGATGGCCGCCGAAGGCGAGCACTATGAGTGGACCGATATGTACAAGGGCTTTGCGGAAACCGCGAAGGCCGAAGGCTTCGACAAGCTCGCGTATCAGTTTGCGGCGGTTGCCGAAATCGAAAAGAGCCACGAGGAGCGCTATAACAAGCTCGCCGCCAACCTCAAGGACAGCAAAGTCTTTGAAAAGGACGAGAAGGTGATCTGGCAGTGCCGCGTCTGCGGCCACCTCTATGAGGGCGTCAAGGCGCCGGAAGTCTGCCCGGTTTGCGGCCATGCAAAAGCGTACTTCGAAGTACGCAAGGTCAACTATTAAGTCTTCTTCCAACAAGATTGACGGTACGAAGCATACGGGTTCTTCGGCTCGTCAATAAAGCAAACGTATTTGCTGATTGATACGAAGCGGCGGTTCGCAATATTCTGTGAACCGCCGTTTTGTTTTCACTCAGAAGATCAAAAAAACGAGTTCAAAACCCGTCGCTGTGAACAGCGAAAAGCACCAAACGAAACGTTGTTAGCACTCTCGTGCGTTTGATGCTAAAAGTTCACAGTCTTGTGGTCGTAAGGTTACAATATGCTGATTTGCTTGTTTGCATTGGCGATATCTTGCCGTTATACTGATACTACAATCCAAGAACATGGGGCGCTTATAGGGTCACCCGGCCATTGGATCTTTCAACATAGGAACACAGAGGACAGTTCGGGGGAACGGTATCCAACGCCCCTGATGGAGGTGAAAAACAGGATGGAACTGCATGGAATCGTAACGCTGCCCGTGATCCCGCTTCGGGGGATTGCGGTGTTGCCAAACGAAGTAATGCATTGCGATATCGGACGAAAGAAGACTCTCTCCGCGATGGAGCAGGCGCTTTCGGACGAAGGGTATGCGTTTTTTGTTTCGCAAAAAAATGCGAAGGTGGTCGACGTTACACCGGAGGATCTCTATTCGGTCGGTACCATTTGCCGGATTCGGCAGGTGTTCCGCATCCAGAACGACACGGTGCATCTGCTGGTAACGGGTGTTGCGCGCGCGAGAATTTCGCACGTGATCTCTGAAAACCCGCACTATACCGCGCAGCTTGAGGTGATTCGCGACGAGGAGCCGGATGAATTCACGGCGGAGGCACTGCGCCGCCGCCTGAGCGAAGGCTTTAACGATCACGCGGGTCAGCGGGATCGCCTGACGCAGGATCAAAAGGATGCGGTGCTCGCGCTTCCGACGCTCTCCGAGCTGACGGACGCGATTGCGCAGCACGTGGTAAGTAAACTCGAGGACAAGCAGAAACTGATCGAGCAGACGGATCTCCTCTCTCGCGCGGCAAGCCTACTCGGCATCATTGAAAACGAACTCATGGTGATGCAGGTGGATCGCCGCATCGCAGGCAAGATCAAGGCGGCCGTGGAGCGCAACCAGAAGGAGTTTGTCCTTAGGGAGCAGCTCAAGGCTGTTCAGGAAGAACTCGGCGACGGCGAAGACGACGTGCTGGATCAATATCGCGAACGAGCGGAGCAAAAGCAGCTCCCGCCCGCTGTGCGAAAGGCGCTCAATAAGCAGTTGGATCGTTTCGCCACACTGCCAGGAGGCTCGCATGAGGCGCCGATGGCGCAGGCGTATATCGAGCTCATCCTCGACCTCCCCTGGACGGAGGAAACGGTGGATAACCTCGATCTTGCGCACGCAAGAACGGTGCTCGATCGCGACCATTTCGGGATGGAGAAAATTAAGACGCGCATCATCGAAACCCTTGCGGTGCAGCGGCTGACGAACAATCCCCAAGGGCAGATCCTCTGCCTCGTAGGCCCTCCGGGCGTAGGCAAGACGTCTATCGTGCGCGGCATCGCGGAGGCGATGGGTCGCAACTTCGTGCGTATGAGCCTAGGCGGCGTGCATGATGAGGCGGAGATCCGCGGGCACCGGCGCACCTATATCGGCGCGCAGCCCGGTCGTGTGATCGAGGCCATGCGCAAATCCGGCTCGATCAATCCCGTGCTCCTGTTCGATGAGATCGACAAGCTCGGAAAAGACATGCGCGGCGATCCTTCCAGCGCGATGCTGGAGGTGCTCGACAGCGCGCAGAACTTCTCCTTCTCGGATCATTTTCTGGAGCTGCCGTATGACCTCAGCCGCGCGATGATGATCACCACCGCGAACGACGCCAGCGCGATTCCGCGCCCGCTGCTCGATCGCATGGAGCTCATCGAAGTGCCGAGCTATCTTTTCGTCGAAAAGGTAGAGATCGCCCGTTGCCACCTCCTGCCCAAGCAGATGGAAAAGCACGGACTGAAGAAAACGAATCTTCGCGTGAGCGACGAGGCGCTCGGCATCCTGATCGGCGGTTATACGCGCGAAGCAGGCGTGCGTGAGATGGAGCGCGTGATTGCGAGCATCTGCCGGAAGGCCGCCTGCGACCTTGCGGAAGGCAAGACGCGCATCACCCTCACCGAAAGCCGCATCACGGAATGGCTGGGGCCGCAGAAGTTCAAAAAGAACGAACCACTGCGTCCGGACACCGTCGGTGTGGTCACGGGGCTTGCCTGGACAAGCGTCGGCGGCGAAACACTGGAGGTCGAGAGCGCGGCGGTGCCCGGCAAGGGCATTCTGCAACTCACGGGCCAATTGGGCGACGTGATGCAGGAGTCCGCCAAGGCTGCAATGACCTATGTGCGCGCGAACACGGCGCGCTTCGGAATCGATCCCGCGTTTTTAGAGACGCTGGATGTCCACATCCATGTGCCGGAGGGCGCAGTGCCGAAGGATGGCCCTTCCGCAGGCGTTGCGATGGCGACGGCGCTGGTCTCGGCGCTGACCGGCATTCCGGTCAAGAGCTCGGTTGCGATGACGGGTGAAGTCACCCTGCGCGGACGGGTTCTTCCGATCGGTGGCCTGCGCGAGAAACTGCTTGCCGCCGTGCGCGCGGGCGTTGACCGCGTCGTGCTGCCCAAGGCAAACCGGGAGGATCTCTTCGATGTGCCCGCGGAGATCAAGGGCGCGTTGAAGATTGACTATGCGGAGACGGTGGACGACGTGCTGCATGTCGCCTTGACCATGCATCCGCACGGAACGGAGCCGCGGCTGAATTTGCCGGGGTTGGATATGACGCATGAAACAATTCGCCATTAATCAAGCATCATTTGTCACAAGCGTTGGGCAGGGTCAGGCATACCCTGCCCCGCTTGCGTGTGAAATCGCCGTGGTCGGGCGCAGCAATGTTGGCAAAAGCAGCCTGATCAACTGCCTGACCAACAACCAAAAGCTCGCGAAAACCTCGCAAACGCCAGGCAAAACACGCCTCGTCAACTATTTTCTGTTAAACAACGCGTTTTTCCTGGTCGATCTGCCGGGTTACGGCTTTGCCAAGCGCAGCAAGAGCGAGCAGACAGAGTGGGGCGATTTGATCGGCGCCTATCTGGCGAGCGGCAGACCGAAACACCTGTTTCTTCTGGTCGATATTCGCCATGAACCTTCGCCCGAGGATCGGCAGATGTTCCAGTGGACGCTGCACGCGGGCGTGCCGTTTACCGTTGTGGCAACCAAGGCGGACAAGATCAGTAAATCCCAGCGCGTGATCGCCGCGAATCAAGCAGCAAAGCTCCTCGGTGCGCCGGCGTTTGCCATTCCATTTTCGGCGGAGGAAAAGATCGGCAAGGATGCCTTGAGCGAGCGCATCGGCCAGATCTTTGAGGATGCGGAAGATCAGGCAACGCGCGCTGCCCAGACTGAGCTGCTTTTTGCCTCCGCTGCCGAAGCGTTTGCCGCGCTGGAAGAGGCACAGGAGGACGAAGAGGACGACGCGGACGAATAAAAAGCGAAATCCCGCGCCAATGGACAAAAAAACGCTCGATTGTCGGGCGACAGTCTGTCCAAAAAGCCCCGGGATTGTTTAGGGTCGAAACCCTTAACCCATTCGTTCCGGCTGCGCCGGTTGAGCCGGCGCAACGGATCGCCCCGTAGGGGCGTTTCCTCGTGCTCTTTGCCGCCCGTGCGTCCAAAGGACGAGAGGCAAAGAGCGGTTATCCCGTCAAAAAACAAGTTTTTTGACGGTCAGACGCCCGATTGTCGGGCGATTTTTATGATTATCAACTTTTCCTTGACATGCATAAAAATCTTTAGCATAATACCAAACGTAACGTTTGGAATCAAAGGCAGGACGAAAAGGTATGGCATTGCATAAGTGCCCGAAATGTGAATTGAACTACATTCGCGATGGCGAAGAGTTTTGCGAGGTATGCAGGCGCGAGATGAAGCGCGTGCAGGCGCATATACGGCATGCCGAAGAGGAAAGCGAAGAGGATGAAGTCATCCTGTGCTCCGAGTGCGGCGAACATCCGGTGGTGCGCGGCGGCGAGCTTTGCCTCGCTTGCCTCAAGGAAAAAAAGCGTCAGGTCGAGCTGGAGAATGCCTCCACAGTGCCGACGGATGATGAGTTTGACGACGAAGATCTTCTGGAAGATGAAGAAGATCTCGACGACGAAGAGGAATAAGCAAACGCAAAGCGCCGCAATCTGCGGCGGAGAGGAGCGCTTGGATGCAGATTTACGCCATTGCGGACTTGCATCTCTCGCTCACCTCGGAAAAACCAATGGACGTGTTTGGCGAGGCCTGGCGCGGACATGCGGAAAAATTGGAACGAAACTGGCGGGAACAGATCACGCAGGACGATCTTGTGCTGATTCCCGGCGATATCAGTTGGGCAATGCAGCTGAGCGGCGCATTGCCCGATCTTTCGTTTATCGGCAGTTTACCCGGCAAGAAAGTCTTGCTCAAGGGAAATCACGACTATTGGTGGAGCGCCATCGGTAGAGTGCGCAGCGGCTTGCCAGCCGGTATGCGCGCGCTGCAGAACGATTCCATTGTGGAAGGCGACGTGGGCATCTGCGGCAGCCGCGGTTGGCTCTGTCCCGGCAGCGGGAACCTCAGCGCGGAGGATCAAAAGATCTATCTGCGGGAGTTGGACAGGCTGACGCTTTCCATCTCTTCTCTCCCTCCGGTGATGACCAAGATCGCCATGCTGCATTTTCCACCGTTTGCGGACAAGGACAAGGGCAGCGGCTTTACGGAGCGGCTGGAGGCAGCGGGGGTTGATATCGTGGTCTACGGACATCTGCACGGCGAGGCAAACCGCTATGCGTTTGAAGGCGAGCGAAACAGGATAGTATACCACTGCGTCGCGGCGGACAAGCTGGATTTTTCGCCGAAATTGATCTACGGATAAATGCAAACAAGAGCAAACGCCCATCTGAACAGATGAGCGTTTTTTTTAGTGACTTCAGTCCGTTCCGACCGCGAAGCGGGAGGAACACAAAACCACCCGCTATGCGGGTGCGCGACAGAGGTTATACCAATAAAACCGCCTTTCTTTTACAATGGAAGAGTTCAAGCTACCATGTAAGAAAGGCGGTCTTATGGCTAAACAAGCAAACAGTTTAGCGCGCACGAAATGGATGTGCAAATACCATATCGTGTTTACTCCGAAGTATAGACGAAAGATCATCTACAATCAATACAGAGAAAGCCTCGGAAAAATACTCAGGCAGCTCTGTGAGTACAAAGGCATCGAAATACACGAAGGCCATCTGATGTCGGATCATGTACACATGCTGGTCAGTATTCCCCCAAAAATCAGTATATCCAGTTTTATGGGATACTTAAAGGGGAAAAGTGCGCTGATGATGTTTGATGCACATGCGAATCTGAAATACAAGTTTGGAAACAGGCATTTCTGGTCGGAGGGCTACTATGTTAGCACGGTTGGACTAAACGATGCTACAATAGCGAAATATATCCGCGAACAGGAACAGCACGACCAAGCAATTGACAAACTAAGTGTGAAAGAGTACGCAGATCCGTTTAAAACCAAAGAGCCCCTTTAGGGGCAAAAAGTAAGATGATACATGGTAGCTTGAACACCGTGAGAGCAGCGCCTTGAGGCGCATGTAGGCACCACGGGCTTATAGCCAAAAGCAAGCCACCCGTTTTACGGGTGGTCTTGACTGAAACCTTGGTTGTTGAACTCTTAGTTGTCGTATAGTCCAAATCCGCAGTAGGGGCATCGATCCCGCGCGGCAAAATACCGTCTTCCGCACTCCGGGCACTCGATCGAATTCTTCTCGGTCAGCCGGCTCGGTTCCGGCATCTTTGGCAGACGTTGCGTCGGTCGGCGTGTCCGCCCCGTATCACGCGCCGCAACAAAGTGATATCCGCAATGCGGACAGATCTCGCTATCCGACAGCACCTCGTTGTCGCAGCGCGGGCAGAAGATCGTATCCGGCTCCTCCTCATCCTCAAACAGCGGTCCGATCTCAGGCTTGGGCGGTTCCTTCGGCAGGCGCGCATCGTCCGGATGGAACCCGCAATACGGACAGGTGGTGAGCCCACCGGGGATCTTCTTGCCGCATTTTTCACATTTCGGTTCGTGCTTGGGTTCCGGCGGAACATAGACGGCGCTGTCCGTGGTCTTCGCTTGCGCCTGCTTCTGTTTTTCCGCTTCAATTTCCGCTTGCTCAATCGGGTCTCCGGGATAATAGCCGCAGTGCGGGCAGGTGCTCAAAAACGGCGGCTTCTTCTTGCCGCAGCGCGGGCAGAGATCCTTCGGCAGCTCTTGGCGCGCTGCTTCCGGCGGCGGCGCTTCAAACGGGTCCTGCTCGGGCGCAATGGCGTCTTCTTCCGCCTCCGGCTCCGGCGGAAGGGACTCGTCGAGCAGATCTTCGTCAAAGGTGTCGTCAAGATCGTCATCAAAGAGATCCGGCGTATCAATATCAAACCCGCAGCGCGGGCATATTTGCGTATCCGCAGGCAGCTTCTTTCCGCAGTCGGGGCATTTGACGCGTCCCTTTGCGTCGGTTTTTTTCTTGGGTGCCGCCTTGAATATGGGCTTTGCCGCGGGCTTTGGCACAGGCTTTGGCATGGATGCGACGAGTTCCGGGAGTTCGGCCCGTAAGCGGATCGCCTTTAATAGCCCCGCGATGCCAAAGAGGATGATTCCTGCGCGAAACATCAGCTCGCGCAACAATTGAAACGGGGTGTAGCTTTTACGAAGAACGAGGGCGACGATCAGCGCCGCGAGCGCGGAGAGGACGGTGGATCCGATCGCGGTGAAAAACAGGATGTTATCCTGCGGGATCGTCTGGTTACGGTCGGAAAGCTGATACAATACGCTCGGCACCACCATCGCGCCGATCAGCGTCAGAAAATCGAGCAGATAAACAAACTCGAAAAACAGGATCATTTCCACGAGATAACTGATCGCGCTGATGATCCCCCAGACGGCGATCAATGCGTTCAGGAGCAGAAAATAGTTGCCCTGTACCATGCGCAGCTTGCGTTGTTTGTTTTGCAGCTGCAAATAAAACGCGAGGCCGATGATACCGATAACGATTAGAAGCCAAAGAATCCCAAAGAAGGTGAAGTTTTCCGGCGGCGCCTGTTCCAGTTTCTTGCGGGCGTATGCGTCCGAAAACAGCTGAAGGAGCGTAAACACACGCGCCACAACGAACATGAGCGTACCGTAAAAAACCGCCCCGCTGTTGAGAAAGCTGGCGGATTGATAGCGCTTCTTCGTTTGCATGCGCTTTTCCATACGGGTATGATAGCACAGCCCGCCTTGCCATGCAACACGGTGGCGGGTATAATCAGATGAAGGGTTTGTAAATGAATCCGAAACGATTCCCGAAGCGATTTTGATAAAAAGCATGAAAACTCTGCCGGTGTCCTGTGTTGGATGAATCACGCAAAGGAGTGCTTAGTATGAAATGGAAGTCGATTCTATTCTTTGCAGTCGGAATTTTACTGATTCTTGCACTTGCGCTCGCCGTACTATTTCTTCCCGTTCACAAAAGTGAACCGGTGACGCAAATGGCGGGCGAAACAAAAGAAGCAAAACAGGAGGGAACGCCAATGCCGGAACCAACGATAAAAACCGCGACGGAGCCGCCGTCGGTGCAGACGATCTCCACTGTGACCTTCCCTGCTTCGGACGGGTTGACGGTGACCGCCGACCTCTACTGGACGGGCCGTGCTGACGCACCGATGATCCTCCTCTTCCATCAGGCCAACTACAGCCGTGGGGAATACCTCGAAATCGCGCCAAAGCTCAACGCGCTAGGCTACAACTGCCTCGCGGTGGATCAGCGCAGCGGCGGCACGGCCAACGGCGTAAAAAATGAAACCCATCAGGCAGCAAAAGCGCAAAAGCTTGCGACGGAATACACGGACGCCTTTGCGGATCTGGAAGCCTCGCTCTCCTATTTGATCGATACGTACGCGCCGGAGCAGCTGATCGTATGGGGCAGTTCCTATTCTTCCTCGCTTTCGCTGATTCTCGCGTCGCAGCATCCCGAGGAGATCGACGCCGTGCTCGCGTTTTCGCCGGGAGAATACTTCAAGCTGGAAGGCAAGCTTGTCTCGGACTACGCAAAGAACATCACGCAGCCCGCGTTCATCACCTCCGCAAAGTCCGAGGAGAAGGCTTGGCGCAAAATTGCGGAACAGATCACGTCCGAGGGCAGCGTATTCTTTGTCCCGCAGGAGAGCGGGCGGCACGGCTCTTCCGCCCTGTTTGATGACACACAGAATCATGCGGAATATTGGACTGCGGTGGAGGGGTTTCTCGCCTCGCTCCGCGATTGATTTGCATCCATATCCTGTTCGGAAATGGAATTGACTCTTCCCCGCAACGCGGAGGAACAATGGGAAAGGAACATGCCAATGGACACGCGATCCATCTATGAATCCTGGCTGAACGAGCCGACGCTGGACGAAACCACGCGCGCGGAACTGCGCGCCATCGAAAACGACGCCGCAGAGATTGAGGAGCGCTTTTACCGCGAGCTGGAGTTTGGCACCGCGGGGCTTAGGGGAATCCTCGGCGCGGGCACCAATCGCATGAACGAATATGTCGTGCGCAGGGCAACGCAGGGATTGAGCAACTACATGCTTTCGCTTGTGGGCGCGAAAGAACGCGGGGTCTGCATCGCCTATGACTCCCGCCTGTTTTCGCCGGAGTTTGCAAAGGAAGCCGCGCGCGTCCTCGCCGCAAACGGGATCAAAACATATCTGTTCTCCTCGCTGCGTTCCGTGCCGCAGCTTTCCTTTGCGGTGCGGCACCTGAACTGCATGGCGGGCGTGGTGATCACCGCCTCGCATAATCCCAGCAAATATAACGGCTATAAGGTCTATTGGGCGTATGGCGGACAGGTCGCGCCGGAACAAGCGGCGGCGATCTATGAGGAGATTCAGCGGGTTGCGATGTTCTCGCCGCTCTTGATGGATTACGACGCGGCTTTGACTTCGGGCGCAATCACGCTGGTTGACCGCGCGGAGGACGAGGCCTATTTCACCGCGACCGCAGGGCTGCTGCTCGATCCTGATCTGGTGCGCCGCCGTGGCGGAGCGCTGCCGATCGTGTATACGCCGTTGCATGGCTCCGGCGCCGTACCCGTGCGGGAGCTGCTCTCTCGCGTGGGGTTGACGAATGTGATCCCCGTTTTGGAGCAGTTTGCGCCGGATGGACGCTTCCCGACCGTCACCGCACCGAACCCGGAGGATCCGAACGCGTTCCGCCTCGCCATCGCGCTCGCAGAGGAAAAGGGGGCGCGCGTGTGCCTCGCGACCGATCCGGATGCGGATCGTCTCGGCGTTGCGGTCAAGACAAAGGCGAACGAGTGGGTTACGCTCACGGGCAACCAGATCGGTTGTATTCTCTTGGAGCACATCCTCTCTTCAATGAGCCAACAAAACCGTCTGCCGAAAAACGGCGTGGTCATCAAGAGCATCGTCTCGACGCGCCTCGCGGACGCGATTTGCGCGGCATACGGCGTAGAGCTGGAAAACGTGATGACGGGCTTCCGGTTCATCGGAGAGAAGGTGGATGAATATCAGTCCAGCGGAGAAAAGACGTTCCTCTTCGGGTTTGAGGAGAGCTTTGGCTTCCTCGCGGGCGGGCTCGCGCGGGACAAGGACGCGGTCTGCGCGGCGATGCTTGCGGCGGAAGCGTGCATCCGCTATGCCGAGCGGGGCATGACGCTCTCTGACGCGCTGGACGAAATCTATGATCGGTACGGCTTCTTTAGCGAGAGCGTCAAGAGCTATACGCTAGAGGGCAAGGAGGGCATGGAGAGGATCGCGGGCGCGATGGCGCGCTTGCGCAGAAACCCGCCGCAAGCGTTTGCGGGGATCCCCGTCGTCACGGCGGAGGACTATCTTGCCCGTGTGTGCAGCCAAACAGGCGGCGGTGTTTGCGAGATTGCGCTGCCGAAGTCGGATACGCTCCGTTGGCTGCTTGCGGACGAGAGCTGGATCGTCATCCGCCCAAGCGGAACGGAACCCAAGCTCAAGCTCTACATCGGTGCTCAAGCAAAGACGAAGGAACAGCTATCCGCAACCCTCTCCTCGCTGATGCAGGCTGTGGACGGGCTTCTAAAGGGGTATTTGGCGTAGCAGAAAGATAAGTTGGAGATTACGAAAGTGGGCGCACCCGAAACGGTGCGCCCTTTGTGTATATCGCTTGAAGTTTTGCGTCAGCGGTAATCGTCGAGGTTGATGGTAATGGCGTATTGGGTCATTTCGTCGTATAAGATCTCAGCCTGATACCCGCTGTGGTTCGCAATTTCGGTATGAACTGCGCCGTCTCGTAAGGAGAAGGGTTCGTAGGGGCCGTCGTCATAATTGACCAGCATATCCCACCAATACTCGGTCATAGGGATGATCGTAAGTGTTTTGGCGCTTGCCCATTGGCTAGGCGGAAGCGTACTTTCCCAGAACGGACAGTCGTATTCCAGCACGTGACCTGTCGGATCTCCCGTTCCACGCGGACCCTCGACGCAGAACTTGGCTTGGGTTGCGGTTTCCATCGTCTCTCCGTCCAACAGGAATTTGAATGTCAAGCCTGCATAATTGCGTTCCGCGTTCGTCCAGCTTTCCGGCAGCACGACGTGCATTTTAATCTTCGTATCCGTAGGCGTAAAGGAGATCTCCTTGAGAGAGACGGATGCACCGGTGAAATCCAACTCGTGCGTATATAAGTAGACCTCGCAGTAATCCGGTGTGCGCTCATTGATCTGCTGCCATTCCTGTATCGTTGCGGGGTGTATTCCGCCGAGCTCCACGCTTACGTCAGAGATTGCCTGCGTGGTCTGCGTCTTATCTTGATATGTGGTTGCGTCGATGTTGATCGCGCCAAAGCTCGCTTTGAGTAACGGAACAGTGTCTATGCCGTCCACAAAGGAATACTCCATCCGAAACGACAACTCCCCGCTAACCATGCCTGTCAGGGGCTCCGCATCTGATCCGTAAGATTGAAGTTCGATGGAGAAGTGTACATCGTGATCCGCTAAATATGCGTCCCACAGTTTGTCCGCCGCTTTGTTGTAGGTCACAAGTTTGCCGTTCTCAAACACTTTTTCTGGCTCTTTGTTCGCCAGTGAAACAGCAATGGTGTTCATTTCGTCCGTAAAGCTTGGTACGATTTCGCCACTGAAATGCTGGCCTTCCGGAGTCTCGAAACTTACAAAATTCTCACAAGCGCTATAAAAGTATCCCCCGTCGCCATTTCCATCGAACGAACCGGCGGGTTTTTCCGCGCGGAAGGTATCCCCTCCCGTTTGCGCCTGCACAAACGGGCGCGCGGTTGCGCCGGACATCGTGCCGGAGAGGAAGATGGATTCGCCGTCGTAGGCGATTTCGTCCAGCGTCATGGAGAAGCCTTCCGCATACGCCTCATATCCGCTTGCGACCTCGGTGATGTATGCGCGGTTTTCGTCCGCGTTGGTGATGATCGCCTCGATGGTTGGTTCCTTCGTTCGCTCGTCTTTCTTCTGCCCAAAATACTCGCCGGCGCTAAACCAGCCGTTGAGCCAGTCCTCTACCGCTGCTCTCGCGCTGGGGATAGAGAACACCGTAACGCTCATGGCAACCAGTAGGCACGCCGCGGCAAACAAAATCTTTCGCGCGATGGGATGTGTCTTGCGTTTTTTACTCTCGCGCTTACTATGCGCGTCGTCCACTAAATATAGCATAACAGCCTCCTTGAACAATTCATGTTCCGTCATTGCTCATTGGCTCCTTTCCATTCCGCTCGAATCCGTTCTCTGGTGCGATACAGCCGCGCTTTCACCGCATCTTCGCTGATGAAAAGCGTCTGCGCAATCTGCCGCACGCTTTGATCAAAGCCATAATAGAGCACAAATGACTGATAGGACAGCAATGGCTCCGTCTTGACGATTTGCCAAACATCCGCTGCATCCATCCGATCCAGCAGCGCGGGTTCAAACGGCGCGTGCGCGTCCGGCAGCGTCTCCGTGAGCGGTTCTTCCCGCTCATTGATCCGGCTTTGGCTCCGATATCGCTTGTAGAGTTCCCCTTTTGCGATTTTGATCAGATAGCAAATGGGTTCCCGTGGGTGGATGCCCGCCGTGCGCTCGTAGAATCGTTTCCAGACTTCCTGATACACATCTTCCATATCGGAAACGGAGCGAATCCGTGAAACCAGATACTTCTTGAGCTTCTGGGCACATTGGTGATACACCTCGTCAAAATAGGCGTCCCTTTGATCCATGCTGTTCCTCACTTTATCAACCGGTTTGCCTTATATGCGTATCATAACAGGTGTTTGGTGTCAAATAATTTAAAAATACAGGTTGACCGCGCTGGTTCTGTTTCTTACACAGGATGCGCTGCGCGCGCTGGCGGAGGACGCACGCAAGCGCAAAAACACGAGAAGCCTCGCGAAAACCAGAAAATTTCTGTAACGCGTCCGCCTCGCGGTACGAAAATAAGTATTGACAAGTAAACTTGGCAAGCCGTATGATTGCGTCAGCGACAAGAAAACTTGTCAATTCGTTTTTGTGAGGCATCTATGAAGAAAGAAGAGATTCTCGAAAAAGGACGCGCGGAGAACAGGGACGAACGCGAAGACGTGATTCGCGACCAATCCATCCGGTGGACATTCATGACCATGGTGCTGCTCTCCGCCGTGTTTGCTTACCTGCGTGCGGCGCAAGGGCAAACCATGATGGATTTGACCGTCGTCGTTTGCGGCTCGGTCAGCGTTTCCTTTTTGTATCGTTTTTTTAAAACGAAGCGAAAAGATCTGCTGCTGCTTGGTCTCGTGGTGCTGACCTGCGCGGTCATCGCGTTGGTTCGCTATTACACAGGGCACTGAGACGTGCGAAATATGAAAAACAAGCTGGAGTTGCTCAACCACCTCAAATCTGCTCGATTGGAGAAAAACCTCTCGCAGGAAGAGCTTGCCGCGCTCGTCGGCGTATCACGCCAGACTATCAGTTCCATTGAAACGGGTCAGTTTAATCCGACGGCAAAACTGGCGTTACTACTTTGCGTTGCACTGGACAAGAAATTTGAGGATCTGTTCTATTTTGAATAAAACGCCATGTGGCGGAAATGTATTCATTTTGTTAGGAATTGCTGTGTGCGATTAAACGCGATCGGTCGCAGAAAAACTGGATGGGTAATCAGAGATTGTATTGAGTGCTCAAAAAATGAAAGGCATACGAAAATAATTTCATATATTGCGCCAGATTCGTTGACTTTGCCTGCCCCTGGGGCTATGATGAACTTGAGCGAATTCCCACAGATCCTATCAAATTCAGCACATCAGGAGGACAGGCATGAACGCCTATATTCAGCGAGTATTGGAAGATATTAAGAAAAAGAACGCAGGCGAACCGGAGTTTTTGCAGACGGTGGAAGAAGTCTATTCTTCGCTGGAAGCAGTGGTGAACAAACATCCGGAATACGAGAAACTGGGGCTCCTTGAGCGTATGGCGGAGCCGGAACGCGCCATTTCATTTCGTGTGACTTGGGTAGACGACGCGGGCATGATCCAGATCAATCGCGGCTACCGTGTGCAGTTCAACGGCGCGATCGGCCCCTACAAGGGTGGTCTTCGTTTCCATCCTTCCGTCAATCTGTCCATCATGAAGTTTCTTGGTTTTGAGCAAACGTTTAAGAACAGCCTGACCAGTCTGCCCATCGGCGGCGCAAAAGGCGGAAGTGATTTTGACCCCCGCGGCAAATCGGACGGGGAAGTGATGCGGTTCTGCCAGGCGTTTATGACGGAGCTGTACCGCCATATCGGGCCGGATATCGACGTACCCGCGGGTGATATCGGCGTGGGCGGGCGCGAGATCGGTTACCTCTATGGTCAATATCGCAGAATTCGCGGCGCGTTTGAAAACGGCGTTCTGACGGGTAAGGGCATGAGCTACGGCGGCAGCCTGATTCGTCCCGAAGCGACGGGCTACGGCGCGGTTTATTATGTCAACGAAGTCTTCAAACATGAAGGCGATAAGATGGAAGGCAAGACCTTCGCACTCTCCGGCTTCGGCAACGTGACCTGGGGTGTTGCCAAGAAGCTGGAGGAGCTGGGCGCGATGGCCATCACGCTCTCCGGCCCGGATGGTTATATTTATGATCCCAAGGGTGTGTCGGGCAAAAAGGTCGAATATCTGCTCGAAATGCGCAACAGCGGCAGAGACAAGGTCAAAGATTATGCCGATCGTTACGGCTGCGCATTCTATCCTGGCGAAAAGCCGTGGGGAGTCAAGGCGGATGTGTACTTGCCGTGCGCCACGCAGAACGACGTGAACATCAACAGCGCGAAAAAGATCGCTTCCTCCGGCGCGAAGTACTACATCGAGGTTGCGAACATGCCGACGACGAACGACGCGCTGAGCTTCCTCATGGAGCAGAAGCACATGATCATAGCGCCCAGCAAAGCGGTCAACGCGGGCGGCGTGGCGACCAGTGCCTTGGAGATGAGTCAGAACAGCCAGCGGCTGAGCTGGAGCGAAGCGGAGGTCGATCAGAAACTCCATACCATCATGACGAACATTCATGACAACTCCGCAAAGGCTGCGGAGTCAAATGGTCTTGGTTACAACCTCGTTGCCGGTGCGAACATCGCAGGCTTTGCGAAGGTTGCGGACGCGATGATGGCGCAGGGGATCATTTAAGCCGGTTCGTTATTCAGGCTCTCCGTCAATCGTTGGGGTAGAGCGGTAGAATAAGAGAAATAAAGGGAGCTGTGAGCGAAAGCGAACAGCTCCCTTAAACATTTTCTATCAAGCATTAGCCGTCAAGATTTACGAAAGCAGAGAGCATTTCATATCGTACTACACAAGTGAACCGAGCATTCAGACACGCAAAAAACAGGATTTCAACCAATGGATTGACGTTATGTGACATTATAACCCAATTATATGGCAAACCATCTATACAACCACTGGAAGTCTTGTTATACTCAAAGAAATCATATATGGAGGTGACGACAATGGCAACGGTAGAACAACTGGTGAAACAGTATGAAACAGACAAAGAACTGCAGGCGGAAGTCGCCGCGATCATGGCCGATGGCAAAGTCAGCATGATGGAATTTATGACGTTTGCCAAGAAGCATGATGTCGCAATCTCTCTGGACGAACTGCCCAAATATATGGAGCAGGCGAAGAAACTCGGTTTTCTATAAGTCATAGGGACGCTTAGCATGCCGTCGTTCGCATGAAAGCCGGTGTGCGTTTATAAATCAAAAAGCGTAAATAAAAAAACGGGAGGTATCATCTATGAAAATCAATCCGCCGAAAAAGGTAACCTTTTGGGTCTCGATCTTTGCGTTTGTCATTGGTTTCCTGCTCGCGCTGAACATCGTGCCCTCCGCGCCGATCGTCGCGGTCATCGGCTTTATCCTGACCGGCTTGAGCTATCTTCTGCTCGTGCTTGGTCTGCTCGTCAAAGGGCTGTAAGGAAGCGATCTTCGCAACCAAAGCGACACGAAAAGAAGGAATCGCAAGCGCGGCTCCTTCTTTTTTTCTCATTACCCCAATGTATCGTGTAGAGTCCTTTTCAACGAGATTTTATGTGCGGGATTACTCGAAGGGATTCTATTTGCGGGGTTCTATCTGCGGGGTTTTATCTGTGGGATAGAACTATACGAAACACAAAAGGTTTGATATACTTGCGATAGCATCCATGTAGCATGTGCGCTTACGCGCGGCACGCACACCCAAAGAGTGACAGGAGGAAAACAGTCATGAGGCTCAATGCACCAAAGAAATTTACGTTCTGGTCGTCGCTGGTCATCTTCGTCATCGGCATCGTTTCCGCGTTTGGCGTCGTGCCGTTTATTCCGGGGTTCGTCGGCGCAATCGCTGCGATCGTAGGATATGGTCTGTTGGCAGCCGGTACGATCATCAAAGGATTCTAGCGTTCATTGCCCAAAATCAGGAAAGAGCGGATGCGTTCGCTCTTTTTTTACGCAAAGAAACACCCGAAGGAGTTTCTTCCTTCGGGTGTGGGTTGTACACTCAGGGCGCTTTTGTCGGGCTCACCTTTGGAGTGATCTTCAGTGTTGGTGTCAACGTTGGCGTTGCCGTGGCTTCTTTCTGCTCACAGCGGACGAGCAGGCGGTTGGTACCGTTATTCCTGCAGGTCATGAGCGTGAGCCCCGCATCGCCGTGATAGGACTTCAACGCACTGAACGAGTCGGGCGCGATATGCTTGACCTGATACACCTCATAGCGAATACGTTCGCCCGTCTTGGTGTTGGTCAGGAAGAGTTCGCTTCCGACCGTGAGCTTATCCAGATCACCAAAGTGCGCGCCGCTCTTATAGTTGTGACCGATCAAGACGAGATTGCCTTTTTCGTTCGGATCCGGCCCTTTGTAGCGGCAGATCGAAATCTTGAGCAGGTCGTAGGACCATTTGCCGATGATGGGCAGCTCTTGATTGATCTCTGGAATCTCCAGAATGCCGATCATGCCGTCGTCGCCCGTGGCTTTGGCGATCTTTTGAATGATCTTGTCCAGGTCAGAGATTTGCTCTGGCGCGTCTTGCTGCACATACTCGCCGGACTCAGATGTTTCCGTGACAGAACCATCGTTGGATAGGTGCTGGTTTGCGTCCGCCGCCGCATTTACATCCGCCTCTTCATTCGTCTGTTCAAAGCTCTCGTCCGTCGGATCCGGTGTGCCAATCGGCTCATCCGTTGCGGACTGGGTCGCTTCGGGTACGGGGCTGAGGCTGGGGCTTTGGCTTTGCGTCGGTAAAACGGTCGCCTGCGCTTTATAGGCTTCTAGTAGGGCGTTGGCGTTTGCCGCGGCAGCCTGCCCTTCATAGAGCTTGATGCCGAGCAAAACCAAGGCCATGATGCCAAGCAGGATCGCAGTGAGTCCAAGCGCACGGATGGCGCGCACCTCACGATGGCTCTTTTTTGAGGATGTATGATGTTCCTCACGGATCGATGGAAGCCCGCTCGTCTCTCCCCGCTTATACTGCGGTTTGTTTCTTACGGATGCCATACCATACCCCCGCTGCGGCAAGGAGCACGACCGCTGCTCCACCTAAAATGTAGATGAGCGTCATATCCTGACCGGTTTGCGGCAAAGAGCTCAAGCCGGAGATGTTGACGGTCGTATACACCCGGTTGCTGGAATCATCATTGATCCATGCATAGATGCGAGTGCCGCTGGAGGAGGTGTTATAGCGTGCATAAAGCTGAATCTTCGCAACGCCGTCTTCCATGTCTGCGCGGGAGTTGTTGCTATCCGCGTTGGAGACTGAGAGGTACGAGGAGGACCAGCTCCAATGTGCCGTACTGGTGTCGTCGTTTACGACGTCGCCGTTGGCTTCATGCAGTGTGAGGGTGTAGTCGCCATAACGGTCGGTCTTGTTCAGCGTGCTGTCACCTGTTACGGTCAGATACCGCATGGTGCGCACATTGACGGTCGCGGTCTTTGCGGTAGAGTAGCTGGCCGCGCCTAAGATCGTCGCGGTTACGTTACTTGTGGCGTTCACGCCCGTGGAGTTGGAGAGGAACGTCGCCGTGCAAGAGTACGTGCCGCCGCTGCCGGTTAATGTCGTGGGCGCGACGCTCAACGAGCCCGCTGTGGCGTTGGAGTTGCTCCAGCTCACACCGGATGAAGAGGTGATCATGTCTCCGCCGTACTGCACCGTCAATTGAATGGATCCCGGTGTGTTTGCCGCGGTGATATTCTGTGTGGCTGGCGTGATCGTGATGATCGGAGAAACGGAGACGCCGCAGTTTATATACTGGACGGCACCGCTTGTGGGTGTGTTAGCCGCCGTGATGATAGCCGTACCGCCGCCAACTGCGGTGACAAGTCCGCTCGAAGGGTTAACCGTCGCCACGTTGGTGTTGGTGGAACTCCAGACCGTATTGCTGCCGGAAGAAACGTTGCCTACCGTAAGCGTCTGGGTTGCGCCTCCGTTGAGGGTGAGGTTAGCGTTGCTGATGGTTATCGCCGACACGTTGATGGTGATGGAAGTTGACACAACGGTCGGAGCGCCGCCAGCGTCAGACGCGGTGACGGTGATCGATGTGGAAGTGCCAGGAACCAATCCACGGACGGTCGTCGTGGAACCCGTATCGCTGCTGAGCGAAATATTGGTGATGCTGGATCGCGCCCAGGAATAGGTCACCAAACCCAACGGGGTCCCGCTGACAGCGGCGGTGAGGTCGACTGTTCCGCCGACAGGGATGTTGTAGCTTTGACCGCCGCCCGGTGTAATGGTAACGGCGTTAATATCCGCCAGAGCCATGCCCGGAACGCCGATGATGACCAGGGCGAGCGCAAGCATGCTGAGCAATGCCGTCGCCTTGAGAATCAGGTTTTTCTTCATTTTGTCATTCCTCCTAAGATATCGGAGCGTCGAATTCGGATGAAACGGGAGTTTCATGGACTGATACCATCATACGAATGTAAGGCTCCAAAGTCAACAAGCGTATCGAACGTTTTCTCTTTCTTAACTATATTGTAACGAAAACGCCGACTTTTTGTGAAATTTGTATCGATATTAGCTCAAATGAAACGCGGCTTTGTTTGAGTGGAGCAAACAGAGCAGAGGCGGCGAAGGCTTCAAGCGATGTCATCGGTAAAACGTATTGCCGCCGACAAACTCACGCAGGATCGACGTCGGCGGGATTTCATCCTCGACATCCGCCTCCATAAAATAATTTAAAAACTTCACGATCGAGCGCGCCTCATCATAATAAGGACTCTCCGGTTGCACCGCGCTCAAGAGCGGAAAGATGTGCTTTTTGAGCACGGAGGGTTCATAGATGAGCGTGGTGTTAAAGATCGCGTCTGCGTCTTCCTGATAGGGGAAGATCCATTTCTCCTCGCCCGCCCGGACGCTGTCCCACATCGAAAGCGTACGCTCGACCGAGGCGCCTCGTGTTTCGTGATCCCGCACCATGCGGCGCAGGAGCCTTAGATACGTCGTCGGTACGCGGTTGTGGTCGTCAAGATTCAGCGTGGTCAGCGCGGAGACATAGAGCCGGAAGATCAGTTTTTTGTCGATCGTATCCGGCAGCAGCCGCGGGTTTAATCCATGCAGACCTTCGATCACCAGCGGGGTGCTCTCGTCTATGCGGAGTATGTGCCCCGTTTGGCAGCGCTGCTGGCGGATGAAATCAAACTTTGGCAGCGACACCTCCTCGCCGCGGAGCAAGCGGGAGAGATCTTCCTGAAATTGCTGGATGTCGATGGTTGCGATGTCCTCGAGGTCGATCGCTCCGTCCGGGCCGGGTTTGAGTTGATCACGGTTGAGGTAGTAATCATCCAGCGAAACGAGCACCGGCGTTTTGCCGTGCACGCGCAGCTGCGTGCAGAGGCGGTTTGCGCTCGTCGTCTTGCCGCTGCTGGAAGGGCCCGCGATCAGAATGGCCCGCGCACCGCGCGCCACGATCTCGTCCGCAAGCCGCGCAAAACGTTTTTCGTGCAACGCTTCGTTGACGCGAATCAACGTGCGCACTTCTCCGCTGAGCACCATGTCATTGAGGTCCGCGACCACCGCGCAATGCATGAGCTTCGCCCACTCCTCACTCTCGGAAAACACGCCGGAAAGCCGTGGCAGAGACACATGCTTTGCGGGTTTGTTCGGATCCTGCGTCGAGGGGCGCAGAAGCAACAGCCCGCCCTTTTGCGCTTGCAAATCAAAAACGGAGGCATAGCCGGTGCTTGGCGCCATTTCGCCGTAAAAATAGTCGACATAGTCATTCTGCCGGTAGACGTCAAAAAACGAAAATTGCCGGTATTTCAGCAGGCGCACCTTGTCCTCCTGACCGTCTGCGGAGAAGAACTCGATCGCATCGTCGATGTCGATGCGCTTTCTTTCCAGCGTCAGGTCGGCTTCGACGATAGCGCGCATCTCTTTTTTGATCCGGTCAATGTCCTGCTGGCTCAGCCGCTGCCCGTCGCCGACGCTGGCGAAGAGTCCTGCGCCGACCGCGTAGTTGATTCGTACCCGCGTCTTGGGATAAAGTGTGCGCATCGCGAGCAGGAACACGAACAGCATTGTACGCTCATAGACACGATTTCCGCGGGCGTTATCATAGCGCAGGAGGGTGACGACGCCGTTTGACGCGCGCATTGCGCGGCGGAGCGTCACGCGCTGGCTGGCGTTCGCGCTTTCTTCCCGCAGGGGGATGTAGTTGAGGGTGAACGTTTCTCCCGCGACGTTGGCGGCCAGCGGACGGGTTCGCAGATCCGTACTGTCCAGGCCGAGACGCCGGACGACGTCAAGCAAGCGTTCGCTCGCGCTGACCTCGGTCGAGATGCCGTCTATGGTGAGTTGCATCGATGTAGTCCTCCATATCGGGAAATTCCGTGCGTTGCGCGCCGGAGGCGGAAGGTTGCGTGAGGCTCTTTGCTTAGCCCCAGAGGAGTGAAAGAGCGGGTACGATCTGTTTTTTGCGGGAGATCACACCCGGAAGGAACGCCGCGTGATCCTTGAGTGTCACATGGAACGCGTGCTCGACGGAGTCGGTGTCGCCTACGGCGAAGAGGAAGGTTCCTTCCTTGAGTACATCCGTGAGCATCAGCAGCATCATATCATAGCTGTGCTGATCGGATTCGCGCGCCATGAGCGCGACGAAGTCCGCTTTTTTCTTGATGAGTGACTCGGAGTCCAGCGTGGTGATCTGTGAGATTCCGATGGAATGTCCCGCGATCTGAAACTGCTTGAAGTCCGTGAAATACAGGGTGTCCAGGTTGCTTCCTTCGGTCGGGGAGACGGAGAAGATCTCCTGCCCCAGCGTTTCCAGCGAGAGACCGGCAATCTTTGCCATGCGCTCCGCCATCGTCCGGTCGACCGGTGTGCTGGTCGGGGATTTGAACACGATCGTGTCGGTGACGATCGCCGCCGCCAGCAGACCCGCGAGCTTTTTGCTCGGCATCACGCCGCGTTCAAAATACATGCTCGTGATGATCGTGCATGTGCTGCCGACCGGTTCGTTGCGGACATAGACCGGTGCGTCCGTCTCAACCTCCGCGAGGCGATGATGGTCGATGATCTCGAGAATCTCTGCCTGCTCCAAGCCGGGCACGGACTGATGCAGTTCGTTGTGATCCACGAGTACGACGCGTTTCCGCTTCGGTCGCAGGAGGTGAAAGCGTGAGAGGGTGCCGACCACGCGGTCGTTTTCATCGAGAATGGGATAGCTGCGGAAGCGGGATTTCAGCGTTGCCTCGCGCACTTCGTCGAGATAATCCGTCAAATGAAAGGAGACGAGATTTTCCGTGCGGCAGATGCGCGAGACCGGCACGGCGAAGATGACAAGGCGGGAGGCGGTATATGCGTCAAAGGGCGTAGAGAGGATACAGCTGTCGTGTTCGCCCGCGACGAGTTCCTCCGGCACCTCGCTTTCGCAAACGATGATCGCTGCGGCGTGTTTCTCCAGCGCAAGGCGGATGACGTCCGGCTGATTGCCGCAAAGTACGATGCTCGTTTCGTTGATCTCCGGCAAACCCGCGTGCGTCGGCAAGGAGATGATCAGCGAGCCGGAAAGCGTCGTCTGCTCCGACTTGGCGCGAATCAGCCGCCCGTCGAGGCTCGCCAGGAGATTGAACAGTGGGATGCCTTCGATGTCGCTGTTTTTGATGAAGCGCATGTCGTAGGCCGCGATCTCTTCCGGCGTGAGCATACCAAAGAGCTTGCCGTCCTCATCGGTGACGGGTAGCGTCGGCACGCCCGCCGTGTCCGTCACGATGGTTTGCCAGGCGTGGTAGACGCTGACCGCGGCGGAAAGGATGGGAGGCGTGTCATAGTCTAGGTCCGAAACCTGCGTGCGCACGGTGTGCAGCGGCTTTGGCGCGGGAAAGTCAAATTTATTGAGCAGCATCTCCGTCTGGTCGCTGAGTTCGCCGATGCGTGCGGCGACATAGGCGCGCTCGCCCAGCGCGTTCTTGAGCATGGCATAGGAGATCGCCGCAACGATAGAGTCCGTGTCCGGGTTGCGGTGTCCCGTGATGTAGATTGGTTCCATGCGTCCTCCGTGTGCTTGCGGTACGGCTCCGGGCGCTTGCCCGTACCCGTACGGCAATATTGCGTTGTGGTTTCATTTTAGTCGCAACACACGGGTAATACAAGCACGCGGTACGGACAGCGTGAATTTTTGTGTGTTCAGGGCCGAATCTGTCGTGGTTTTTGCGTGATCGATCGGAAACGAGAGTAGATCCTACGATCGTTAGCCCGATCAAACACAAGAGGGCTGCCGTTACCGGTCAGCCCCCTGCAAGGGTTCGTTTGGTTTGTGTTGCGCGCGATCAAGCTAAGACGATCCTCAACGACAATGTCGTATCGCTGCGTGCATTCGGTTTGTGTTGTGCGCGATCGCGCGGAGAGGATCTGGGGTTGGTTTTATCGCTCGCTGCCGAGGAAGAAGAGCGCTATGGTGCCCGGGCCGGAATGCGCGCCGACGCTGGTGCCGATGTCGTCGACATGAACCGTCATAGCAGGATATGCTTCGCGCACAAGACCCGCAACATAGTCCGCGTCCGCGGCCGACGCGCAGTGTCCGATGAATACCGTGTCGGTCGCTTCGGTGTCGACCGTTTTTTCCATATGATCAAACAGCGCACGCAGCGATTTCTTTCTGCCCTGCACCTTTTCCGTGGCGACGAGGTAGCCTTCATTGTCCACATGCATGACGGGCTTGATGTTGAGGATCGTCGCGATTGCCGCGGTGGCACCGCTGATGCGCCCGCCGCGTTTGAGGTAGACGAGGTCGTCCACCGTAAACCAGTGCACAAAGCGCAGCTTGTTTTCCTCCACCCATTTTGCGAGCGCTTCCACGCTCAGGTCGCGCTTGCGTGCGGCATAGTAGACGAGTAAGCCTTCGCCGAGCGAAGCGCAACAGGAATCGATCACGAAAATTTTGCGATCCGGATACTTTGCGGAAAGCTCTTCCGCCGCGGAGAACGCACTCTGCACCGTGCCGGAGAGCTTGGAGGAAAACCCGATGTAGAGCACATCTTCACCGTTCTTGAGCACGGGCTCAAAGGCTTCGAGAAACGTAAAGGCGTTGACCTGCGCGGTATTGACCGCAATGCCTGCGCGCATCTTCTCAAAGAAGGTTTCAATCGGCATATCCGATCGTCCGGGGATATAGAAATACTCTTTCTCTTCCATGGTGAATCCCATCGGAAGAACGCTGACTTGCAGCTGCTCGGCAAACGTTGCCGGAAGATCGCTGGTCGCGTCGGTGAAAATTCGATAACTCATGCGTTGCCTCGTTTCCGCGCGCCGACTAGCACGCAATAATGTGTGGGGGTTTGGATGTGGGTAATCTGTTTCTCGGAGGCTGGAAATTATACCGATTATTGTTGTTCTGATCAATCGGTTTTTGGAAGCATGAAGCCAGCCCGATTATTGTTATTCTATCGTGGAAGTTCCGGGCACGCAAGCTTTTCACGGTAAGCCAAGGCAGGAAAATGCAACGAGCCACATTGCGTGTTTACTATGCGTCACCTGGTTGAGAAACAACGTAAATGAAGCAGCGTATCGGTCGGGGTGCGTTGTGTTTCCGGCGCTTGAATGCGTGAAAAAGCGAGAATCTTTGCCGAACTTGCGTCAATTCTGCGAAGGAAATTGCTTTTTTCTGCAGAATTCGGATTGCTGTGCTATAATACCACTGCGCATCTTTGGCGCAAAAGATAATAAGAAACAAAGCGTTGCGCCTTTGCGCGCGCTTACAAAAAAGTTGAAGCTTATTCAGGGAGAGTAGAGAGCTATGAGAAAGTTGATTTCCGTCGGGATGGCGACGCTGGCCTCCATATTGCTGATTTTGATCCTGGTGTTTACCTCGATCGGTTTCGTCATCAACGACGATACGTTTGTCAACAATGAGTTCACCAAGCTTGCCGTCGGGCCCAAGATGGGTGTTTCTAACTCGGATCTTGTCACCTCCTTCAACCGCCTTGTGGATTATATGGAGGGAGCGGCGCCGGATATCAACGTTACGGTTACCATCGACGGCGAAGCAAAGCAGATGTTCGATTATCCGCAGGAAGCGGAGCATATGGCGGACGTGCAGCAGATCTATACCAAAATCGCCTCCTATCGGGACGTCGGCGTGCTGGTGATGCTGATCCTCTTCCTCTTTGCCGCCGTCGTGCATTTTCGCAAGGCGCCGCAGTATCTTGCGCAAGGGTATCTTTCCGGTTCGTTTGTGTTCCTGCTGATCTTCGGCTTTCTTGGAACGTGGGCGGCGCTTGACTTCACCAATTTTTGGACGTTTTTCCACGAGATGCTCTTTTGGAACGACCTCTGGCTCTTTGACGGAACGCAGAGCCGCATGATCAACATGCTGCCGGAGCAGATCTTCTCGGATATCATCGCACGGATCGGTCTCTATTCGGGGATCGTAATCCTTGCGCTCATCGCGTTGAGCATCCTCGCCCTCGTGCTCTCCTCGGAGGGCTATCAGCGCAGGCGTACGATTGCGCTCGCGCGCAAGAAAGCGCGTGAGAGCGCGGCAGTCGCGCGCAAGAAGGCGCGGGACGATGCGCGCCGTACCGCGGAGGAAGAAAAGCGCCTCGCGGAGAAGCGCGCGCGTATTTCCGCACACAAGGCGAAAAAGCAGGCGGCGGAACAAGAGGCCGCGGAGGCAGCGGAGCAGGAACGTCTTCGTGCGGCACGCATCGCAAAGAAGCGCGCCGCGGCGCAGGCTGCGCAGTCCGCCGCGCCGGAGCAGCCAAGGCCCGCGCAACCTGCCGCGCGGGATGCACGAAAGCCGCGTGCCGAACAGCCGGCACCACGATCGGCAAAGCCGGCGCAGAGCGCGGAACGCCCCCAGAAGAAGGCGAATGTACACGACGACACGGGCTTTTTGGACGATTGATTGATAGAACAGGAAGGATTACGGCACTGCGCATGCAGGCGTATACAGACGGATCAAACGATAAGTTGGTTTATGAAACATGACACACTATGAACGCGTCGTTGCGGAAAAACTGGATCAAATCCGGCAAAGTCCGCATGTACGTATCCTCGCAATTGAAACCTCCTGTGATGAAACCGCGGCTGCCGTGGTGGAGGATGGGCGTCGGGTACTCTCCAACGCTGTGCATACGCAGATTCCGCTGCATGTGCCCTATGGCGGCGTCGTGCCGGAGATCGCCTCGAGGAGTCATGTGCAGAAGATCGGCTCCGTGGTGCGCCTTGCGCTGCAAGAGGCGGGGCTTTCGTTGGACGAGCTTGACGCGGTAGCGGTGACCAATGGGCCGGGGCTTGTCGGCGCGCTGCTGGTCGGGCTCAGCTATGCAAAGGGCCTCGCGTATGCCGTGGGGCTGCCGTTTCTCGGCGTGCATCATATCGCCTCCCATATCGCGGCGAACTATTTAACCCATCCCGACCTGAAACCGCCGTTTACCTGCCTCGTGGCTTCCGGCGGACACAGCCACATCATCCGCGTGGAGAATGAGGATCATTATCATCTGATCGGGCGCACGCGGGACGACGCGGCAGGCGAAGCGTTTGACAAGGTCGCGCGTGTGCTGGGGCTTTCGTATCCCGGCGGGCCAAATCTGGAAAAGCTCGCGCGGGAAGGCGACCCGAATCGCTACCGCTTCCGCTCCGCGTTCAACGAAGGCGAAGGATTTGACTTCAGCTTCTCCGGCATCAAGACGGCTGTCGTCAACCGCCTCCACAATGCACGACAGGCGGGCGAAGCGGTCGATCTTGCGGATCTTGCCGCGTCGTTTCAGAAGACGGTGGTGGAGATCCTCGCGGAAAAATCGGTACGCGCGGCAATCGCGCAATCGGGCGAGGCAGGAAAAAAGCTGGCGCTCGCGGGTGGCGTTTCGGCAAACGGTGCGTTACGCGGGGCGATGGCGGCGCGTGCTGCTGCGGCGGGTATCGCGTTCTATTGCCCGGATCTACGCTATTGCACCGACAACGCCGCGATGGTCGGCAGCGCGGCGTATGGCAAACTCCTTGCCAATCATACGGACGCGCTTTCGCTCAACGCCGTGCCATATCTTTCGATCGAAGAACCTCTGAAATAGAACCCCTCCGGCATCGTTTATTCGATGAGATAGCGGGATAATTCCTTCGGAATAGAACCTCTCCGGCATCGTTTATTCGATGAGATAGCGGAATAATTCCTTTGGAATAGAACCTATTCTGATCGTTCACGCGATGAGATAGCGAAACCCCTCCATTCGTGCGCGGATTCGTCTGCGCGCTTTTTCTTTCCCGAAATCACAAATTGTCTTTGCGATGTAACAACAAACGGCAACCCCTTGTCTTTTTTACGAAAAAACCGCTTGCTCCAGTGGGGAGCGTTGCGCGAAAAATAGCGCAATTTGGCACGATCATGGTTTGACTTGCATGGGTTTGGATGTTGTTTTGCTCGGAGGAACTGCAAATCAAAGCTGTCATATCTACGCCATATTTGCATATCCGTTGTTTACCCGTGCAAGTGCATTTTTGATTTTTTTCCACAATGACCACATCCTATTCACAGAGGAAAATGTGGAAAACCACCAAAAATCGCGGAATATAACGACAATTTCTGTGGATAACTATGTGGATGGTGTGGATAGAAGGCTGAATATGCACGTGAGCGCGAAGAATATCTATACAAGCACGTTTCCCGCTTTGTGCAGCCAGCTGCATGATGAACGCCGCACAATTGCAAAACGCGGGTGACGAAACAGCCAATTCTTGCGTGTCGGTAAAGGCGCGTCCGGGCTCGGTTTCGTGCGAGCAGGACGTGGCAATTTTGCCAATTCGTCCGTGTGTGCGGGTGTAGATGTAATCTATCTGGTTCGTTAATCAAACACAAAAAAACGCCCGCATACGCGGACGTGAAGGGTGCTATGGCTTTGACGCAAGTGTGTCCTGTGTGGACTCGTCCGCGGGGGTCGCGTCCTGCACGGGCGCGTCCGGATCGATCGGCGGCGGGTATTCCGCGAGTGGCACACGGATCAGCTCCTGCGCCGCTTCCGACAGCATATGCTTTCTCTGCGCCCGCTGATAGAAGAGGATGCCAATCCCCGAGACGATTGCGGTTGCTGCATATAAGATGATCGCGAAGCTGTATTTCTCAATACCGAGCGCGTTGCCGCTGATGGTGCTGGTGATGATGGAGGGAATGCGCGCGATGCTTGTGAGCACAATCCAGGGCAGCAGGCGGATCTTCGTGAGCCCCGCGAGGTAGGTGAAGAGATCCTTCGGCGTGCCGGGAATTAAGAAGAGGATAAACGCAGCGGCGTTGAGCTTCTTTTCGTCTTGCAGGTATTTCATCGAGTTGATCTTCTCGCGGGGGAAGAATACCTCGACCGCCTTGACGCCGATCTTTCGCACAAAGAGGAACACGATCGTCGTGCCGATGATGGCCCCGATCCAAACCAAGAGCGTTCCCCAGAGCGTGCCGAATGCGTACCCGGCGACGAGCTCAAACGGTTCGCCCGGGATAAACGCGATGACGACCTGCAACGCGATCAAGCCGACGAACAGGATGCGTCCCCAGACGCCGCGCGCATCGACCCAGGTGCGGAACGAGGCCGGATCACCGAGGGTTTTCACGATCGGGCCGCCGACGAACACGCTCAGCAGCGCGAGGACGATAAAAAACACCGCGATGGCGGCGATGGCGGCGATCTTCTGCCCGCGTGTTGCGGGCGGCTTTGGTTGAGCTGTTTCCGTTTTCTGCATACGCTGAGTATATCGGAATATTCCGCGAAAAACCACGCGCAGGAGGCAACATTTTTGTGAAAGCGAGGCGAGTAAATCCGTGTTTGCAACGATTCCGTCAACTTTCAGCAATTTTGCACCGCAGCGCTAAAATAGCACTTCCCATCCACGACAAAACCCGATAGAATACGCGCATGGCTACTATTTTGCTTGTGATCATCTATCTTGCGTTCATCAGCCTCGGTCTGCCGGACTCCATGCTCGGCGCAGCGTGGCCTGTTGCCTATGCGCAGCTCGGCGTGCCCGTTTCGTATGCGGGTTTTGTTTCGATCGGGATCACCGTCGGTACGGTGATCTCCAGCCTTGTCTCCGTCCGTGTGATCCGCCGCTTCGGTACGGGCGGGGTGACCGCGGCGTGCGTGCTGCTCACCGCGAGCGCGCTGCTGGCAATCTCGTTTACAAACAGCTTTGTCGTGCTTTTACTGCTTGCCATCCCGCTTGGGCTTGGCGGCGGGGCGATCGACGCCGCGCTGAACAACTATGTGGCGCTGCACTACAAGGCAAGTCACATGAGTTTTCTGCATAGTTTCTGGGGCGTAGGCGCGACGATCAGCCCGCTGATCATGTCGCAATTTCTCAAGCAGAGCGGAAACTGGCATGGCGGATACCGCTTCGTCTCTGTCATTCAGCTTTCGTTGGCGCTCGTGATGTTTCTCACGCTCCCGCTCTGGGGGAAGGCTTCGCATGCGTCTCCGGACGAGCTGCTGGGGGATCAGTCGGAGATTGACAACCGGGCGGCGATTCAAAAGCGCGGCGCAATCTTCGCCGTGCTCTCGTTTTTCTTCTATTGCGCGGGGGAAGCCAGCGTGGGGTTGTGGGCCGCGACTTATTTTGTCTCCGTGCGCGGTGTAGAGCCGAGCTTGGCCGCGAGCTGGGGTTCGCTGTTCTTCTTCGGCATCATGGGCGGGCGCATGATCTCCGGATTGCTTGCCATGCGCGTCAAAGAAGGCAAGCTCGTCAACATCGGGCTGATGATTGCGGTTGCCGGGGCGCTGTTGCTTGCGCTGCCGCTGCCGCAGATCTTTTCACTGATCGGGTTGCTGCTCTTTGGTCTCGGGTGCGCGCCGGTGTTCCCGAACCTGATTCATATCACGCCGCAGCGCTTCGGTAAAAACTTTTCGCAGGCGATCATCGGGCTCCAGATGGCGGCGGCCTATGTCGGGGCAACCTTGATGCCGCCTGTGGTCGGCTGGGTGGGTCAGGTGATTGGCTTTTCAGGACTGCCGTATTATCTGCTTGTCTGCCTTGCGCTTTTATACATGACCATCCTTGTCTGCAACAAGCAAACGGGGTTTGGAAAAGAGTTGGAAGAGACGCTTGGGGTATAAGCGATCAAATAAATGCACGCATAAACCGTGCGTCAACACAGAGCGCCGCGCTGAATAGCGCGGCGCTTTGTCACAAGTGCCTTTGTTGCGCACGTTACACGGGGGTCGTTACCAGGGCGCGCCCCATTCAACCCCTTCGCTGTATTGATAGACTTTGTCTTCCCATGGAATGAGAGACCCTTCTTCCATGTACAGATCCATGGCTGCCATTGCATCGAGCTGAAACGTGATCCAGCAGGTGTCGATATTCGGAACCGCACGTGTTTCTTGAAGAGCGTAGGTGACATGTTCTATGACAAATGGATATTGCGCGTGTATGGTGCATAGCCTGGCCGCATTGTCTGGATCCATCAGAACCTCGCGCGCGTTTGCCGCCGAAGCGCATAGCCCGACGTACACCGTGTCGATATAGAAAAACAAGAATGGAATATCATCTTGGCTGTGCATATCAAAGTTTGAAAATGCTTTGAGACTATCCGTGGCGATCCATAAGCCATACAGCTCGGGCTCCGGTACGGGCAGCGTTGCGATAGCCTGAACCGCCTTTGCGTCATAGGAAAACGTAGCTTCGTTATATTGAGACAATGGTGACTGGTATTCTTGCAGACCGCCGTCGGGATTTTTGGAAAAATCCAGCGTATGGTTGATATCCAGCGTCACGGTAAACGGTTGGGAATTGCCCACTGGGTCACGGAACGTAATCTCCATCGAGGAGATGTAGGGTTCACTCAGCCCGCGCACGTCGAGAAACGAAACCCCCGTGACCTCATAGGTATAGGTTGCGTCGATGGTAACGTCGTTGAGCGGCGTTTCACCCATCAACTTGACCGCCACTTCCGGCGGTGCGACACAGGTGCCGGAGACGGCCTTCGCGTCGTCAAAATAGACAAACCGCTGAAGATAGTTGAGCCCGCTCATCTCTTGCGTATAGAGCGTCCAGATACCGTTGATTTTAACGATGGAGTTGCTTTGCGCAAGTGCCACTTCGCTTTGCCCGTTACCGGCGTCTGAAGCGGAAGCACTCTGCGCTCCGGCGGTCATCTCGGCGGACTCCGCGGCTTGGTCGGATGGCATGGCAGGTTTGAGCAGAAGCGAGAGAACGAAGGCCGCAATGCATAGGAAACACACACCGAGCAGGACGGGGCGCGTAACGCGATGCGAGGATCGGAAGCCGGATGCTTGGATCGCCCGCTGCGCGCGCCGAATACGCGTGCGATCAAATCCCGCTGCGCGTACCGCCCAAGCCCGACCCAACAGAAACGCGAGCAGTGTGACAATGAGCGTGACACTGGCGAAGAGGGAGAACCCCGCATGAGGAAATGCGCCAGAGGATAGCTGAGTGACCATGCGGACACCGGAAAAGAGCAGGATCGCAGACAGCATGGTTCCGCCGATGATCAGGAACCACGGACTGGAAAGAAACGATTCTCGACCGAAGGAAACGGGGGCACCGCAGTGTTTGCAGTAACGTGCGTCCGAGCCAAGGCGCTCGCCGCAGGAGTTGCAGAATCGTTCACGCATATCATTCACCCCTTTTCCACGATGGCTGCATCCGTCCAGGGAACGAACACACTCATGCCCGTATTGATATTCATGCTGCCGTCTATCGTCCAGACTTGGTCAGGCGAGCCGGAGAGCGTGCTGATGGTGATCACGCCATCGCTGTAGGTGAACGGGAAGCCATTGAAGTTTGGGATATAGTTGTTTTGCAGGCAGGCGTCAGAGTAGATATCTGCGGCATTGTCGCCATACCCCATGAACATGCAACCATCTTGAAAGAGGATGCTCGGAATCTGCGTCACCATGTTCGGCCCGCTGATTCCCTCGGCGGCGACAAGACTATCCTCCGGCAGCCAGACCCCGGTCAGCGTCTGCTCTTTGGGAATTGGTTCCTCGGTTGGCGCCGCGGTTACCACGGGTGCGTTGAGCGCGGCGCTGGTTGTGGGTTTTGGTGAGACGTTCACATCGTTACGGTTCGATCCGCCGCTGCCGCCACCCAAACCGAGCAGGCTCAACGCCAGCAATACAATAGCCGCAAGCAGCGTGACCGCCAGCGTCACGCCCGCGCTGTTCGCGGCGGAAGCCGCGGCGCCGGGCGGGAGACGGTCTTCCCCGCCAATGGAGGAGTCGGCGGAATGGAGCGCCTTGTTCGAGCGCTTGAGCAGCAGGTAGAGCACGGATGAAATCCCGATACTTGCCGTGAGCAAAACGGCCCACGCGAGCGGGTTCTTCAAAATCTCCGGAACACCCGTGCTTTTGAGGCTTGCCGGAACAGCAAACAGAGCGAGCGCCGCGAGCAGAAGCGGAATGATCCAAAGCGGATTGTATCGGCGGCGAATCTCGTCCACCGCGGCTTTTGCGGCTTGCGTCGGAACGTCCGTTGCGGTAGGCGTGCGCGCGCCGCACTGCTCACAATAGGCGGCGTCTTCCTCCAGCTCCGCACCGCAACACGCACAGCTGCGAAGCTCCCTTTTCTTTTGGGTGGGTTTCTCTGCCGGGGCGCTCTCTTCCGCGCCCAAAATAGGCGCGCCGCACGCTGTGCAGAAACGCTTCGCTTCCCCCAATGGCGCGCCGCAGGAATCGCAGAACCTGGGCATGTACATGATCTCCTTTCGTCGTTTTCCGAACAGTTCCAGTCGTTACGGTTGCTCGTTTCCACGGGGCGGGACAGATGCAGTTTTTCTTTTATTTTATCATATTCCAATCAGAATCATAGATGATAAACAGATATAAACGGTACTATTTTACTTAATGCAATCGAAAAAACCAATTTAGACGGCTCAAAACTTGAAAGTTGGATTTTATTTTACCAGTAATCGACAGATATTTCGCGTGAAGAGGAAAAAGTAAAAAACAGCGGCGAGGGTTTTCCCCGCGCCGCTGTTGCGTTTCGTATGCTCTTTGTTAGCCAACCACGATGTTGACGATGTTCTTGACCACGATAATCTTGCGCACGGTCTTGCCTTCGAGATGCGGCTTGACGTCTTCGCAGGCCAGCGCCGCTTCTTCCACGGCTTTCGTGTCCAGCGAGAGGGGCAGCGTGACTCTGCCGCGCACCTTGCCGTTGACCTGGATGCCGTATTCCACCGCGTCTTCCACCAGCGCGCTCTCGTCATACTGCGGCCATTGCTGATTCTTCATCGGCGAATAACCAAGCGCTTCGTTGATCTCTTCGCTGATGTGCGGGGCGACGGGCGCCAAGAGCAGAACCAGCGTGTGCAGCTCGTCCTTGGTGAGCTGGCCTTTGGCGTAGAAGTCGTTCGTCAGCGCCATCATGGCGGCAATCGCGGTGTTGAACTTCATGCGCTCGTAGTCTTCGCCGACCTTCTTGATGGTCGCGTGCACCTTCTTTTTCATCTCGGTGTCGGTGTCGCCTTCGCCTTTAACCATGTCTTGCAGGGCCCAGACGCGGTCGAGGAAGCGGCGGCAGCCGCGCGTGCCCTGTTCGTTCCAGGGAATCGGCTGGTCAAACGCGCCCATGAACATGATGTAGGTGCGGAAGCTGTCCGCGCCGAACGACGGGATATAGTCGTCGGGGTTGACCACATTTCCGCGGGATTTGCTCATCTTTTCGCCGTTGCTGCCGAGCACCATGCCGTGGCTCGTGCGTTTCATATATGGTTCACTCGTGGGTACGAGACCGAGGTCGAAGAGAAACTTGTGCCAGAAGCGGGAATACAGCAGATGAAGCGTCGTGTGCTCCATGCCGCCGTTGTACCAGTCCACCGGCGTCCAGTAGTCCAGCGCCTCGCGGGAGGCAAATTCTTTGTCGTTTTGCGCGTCGGTATAGCGCAGGAAATACCAGCTCGAACCCGCCCAGTTGGGCATGGTGTCCGCCTCGCGGGTGGCTTCGCCGCCGCACTTCGGGCAGGTGGTGTGGAGCCAGTCCTTCGCGCGGGCGAGGCAGCTGCTTCCGTCGTCGGTTGGCGTAAAATCGTCCAGCATCGGCAGCTCCAGCGGGAGCTGATCGTAGGGGATCGGCACCCAGCCGCAGGTTTCGCAATAGACGAGCGGGATGGGCTCGCCCCAGTAGCGCTGGCGCGAAAAGACCCAGTCGCGGAGTTTGAAGTTCACCTTGCGCTCGCCAATGCCCTCTTTGACGAGCCAGTCGATGATCGCGGGGATGGCTTTGTCCACCTCCATGCCGTCGAGGAAGCCGGAGTTGACCATCTTACCGTGCGCGCAGTCGGTATACGCTTCTGTTTCGATGTCGCCGCCCGCGACCACTTCGATGATCGGGAGATGAAACACCTTGGCAAAGTCATAGTCGCGCTCGTCATGCGCGGGAACCGCCATGATCGCGCCTGTGCCGTACCCCATGAGGACATAGTCGCTCGTCCAGATCGGAATCTCTTTTCCGTTGACGGGGTTGATGGCATAGATGCCCGCAAGCGGCACGCCGGTCTTGTCCTTCGCCAGCTCGCTGCGCTCAAAATCGCTCTTGATCGCGGCTGCTTTCTGATAGGCATGCACATCTTCGATGTTCGTGATTCGCTCGTGGTATTGCTCGATCATCGGATGCTCCGGAGACACGACCATATAGGTCGCGCCAAAGAGCGTGTCCGGGCGCGTGGTGAAGACGGTCAGCTTCTCGTCGCTGTCCTTGATCAAAAAGTTGACCAGCGCGCCTTCGCTGCGTCCGATCCAGTTGATCTGCTGGGCCTTGATCTTCTCGAGATAGTCCACGGTGTCGAGGTCGTCGATGAGCCGCTGGGCATAGGCCGTGATCTTCAGCATCCACTGGGAGCGCACCATGCGCACGACTTCTCCGCCGCAGCGCTCGCAAACGCCGTCGACCACCTCTTCGTTGGCGAGGCCGACTTTGCAGCTCGTGCAGAAATTGATCGGGATCTCCGCCTTGTAGGCAAGTCCCTGTTCAAAGAACTTGAGGAAGATCCACTGCGTCCATTTATAGTAGTCGGGGTCAGATGTATTGACCTCGCGGGAATAGTCAAACGAATAGCCGAGCCGTTGCAGCTGGCTGCGGAAGCGGATGATGTTGTCGTGCGTCACCTTCGCCGGATGGATTCCGGTTTTGATGGCGTAGTTTTCGGTCGGCAGCCCGAACGCATCGTAGCCGATGGGGTAAAGTACGTTGTAGCCTTCGAGTCGGCGTTTGCGCGCGATGACGTCCATGGCGGTAAACGGGCGCGGATGGCCGACGTGCAGACCCTGCCCGGAGGGGTAGGGGAACTCGATCATCGGGAAGTATTTGGGTTTTTCCGAGCCGGTGATCGCTTCATAACAATGCGAATCCGTCCAGATTTTTTGCCACTTGGCTTCAATACCCTGTGGGTCGTAACGCTCCTGCATGAATAAAATCCTCCGAAACTATCCTAAATATGTAGGATATCCTCTTTGAGTTGGTTTGTCAATTCTTGGGGAGGGATCGGGCTGCATAGGGGATACAAATCTTGGGGTTACAAAGGGTGCTCTAAATGGGGTTGCATACGGAACGCGAAATGATCGGATGCCTTCCTTTACGCCACCAAAAAATCGTGATACAATTTGTGGCGTCTACAGGGTGCCTGAACGAATGCGGGATGCCGCCCCAAGGACGCAAAAAAACGAAAATCTATAGTCAGGAGGCGTAGTTTTATGGAACAGTATACGACCATCTTAACGCCCGAACAGCAGTCCCACAACAAGCAGTCCGTCACGGCGATGGTGCTCGGCATCGTGAGCCTTGTGGTTACCTGGTTCCCCGTCATCGGGCTTGTGCTCGCCATCGTTGGGCTCACCATGAGCCGCTCCAACCGCAAGTTCGCCGCGGCGCACGGTTTAAAGGAAAACAGCATGAACACCGCGGGCTATGTGACCAGCATCGTCGGCCTCGTATTGGGAATCCTCACGATTCTTGTGACGCTTCTCGTGATCGCGTTCGGCTTCGTCGCGTTTGCCGGGTTCATGCAGTATAGCGATCTGCCACGCTTGTTCTATTAATTCGTTCCAGCACGCGTTGCACGGAGGGGGATCCTTCCGTCTCTCCATTATAAAATGAAGTTGAGGAGCAATATGTTACCATCTTTTCAAGCGCTCGGGGTGACGATCCCGATGTATGGCGTGATGTCCGCCATCGGTATGCTCGCGGCGTTCGTTCTGTTGGGGTTCACCCGGAAACACACCCGCTTTTCGGAAGATCAGGCGCTGTCTGCCGCGCTCTGGGCGATCATTCTCGGCTTTATTGGCGCGAAAGTGCTTTTCTGGCTGGTGGAGATCGAGCGGATTATCGCGGATCCCGGCTATCTGCTGCATACTTTGCGCGAAGGGTTTGTGTTCTATGGCGCGCTGATCGGCGGACTTGGCGGCGTGGCAATTTTCGCGCTGAGAAAGAAACTCCCGTTCTTTTCGCTGACGGACTATTTCATCCCCGCGCTGGTGATCGGCCACGCGTTCGGCCGCATCGGCTGCCTCTTTGCGGGTTGCTGCTATGGCATGGAGTGCGATTGCGCGCTTGCGATCACCTTCCCCGCGGGCAGCGCGGCTCCGGCAGGGGTTCCGCTGCTGCCGACGCAGATTCTGGAGAGCGCGTTTCTCTTCCTGCTGTGCGCGTTCCTCGTCTGGCGGCTGACCAAGAAAAAGTCGTTTGGCACTGTCTCCGGTTGGTATATGGTGCTCTACGGCGCATGGCGCTTTGCGATTGAATTCTTTCGCAACGATGAGCGCGGGTTTGTCGGCGCGCTGTCGACAAGTCAGTTTATCAGCATCTTCATCTTCGCGGGCGGGCTTGCGCTGCTGCTGCTGGTGAAGTTTGGCTTGCTGAAGAAGACCGTGCTCGATCTGCCGATTCCCGTGGAGGAAGAGCCAAAGAAGAAAAAGAAAGACAAGGCCGAAGCGGCAAAAGAAGAAACCGCCGCGGTGACGGAAGAAGCAAAACCGGAAGAACCGGCCAAGCCGGAAGAACAAAAGACCGAAACCGAAGAGAAACCGGAAGAAAAAGAATAAACGTTAGAAACAGAAAAACCGCCGAGCGATCTCACGATCGTTCGGCGGTTTGTTGTCTTGCGGGGTTGTTTGGGAGATCGTTAAAAATAAAACCTCTTCTTGATCTCCTCTTTTACCCTGGCTCTGCGGTTGAGCAGCAACAAGGAGCTTGCGAGCACGAGGCACGGGAAGAGCACATAGAGCGACCACGTCGGCCAGACGATATGCTGGCTGTAGACGCCAATGAGGAACTCGATTGCGACCACCAAAGCCCCGATGCTGGCCAGCGCAAAGGAGAACCGAATGAACACCGGTATGCGGCACTTTGGCGAGGCCATCAGTGAGAAAAACCAGCACATCAGCGCGGAAAGTATCGTGATCGGTAACCCCAGCAGCAGGAACCAGTCCCAACTGCTCTTTGTCAGCACGCGGATAAGCAGCAGCAGGATGCAAACGGCAGCCGTATCGATGACCATATACAATACCTTCGGCATGCGCGCGATCATCGGCAGCAAAAACACGGTGAAGACGACCAGCTCGCCGCCCAGCACGAGATAGCTCCACGTGAGCTGCTTGCTGACAAAGACGTTTGCCAACATGGTGGTAAACAGCGGAATCAACAGCAGAAGCGAAATGAACGAGGCGATATAGCGCTGATCCACCTTTTTATCGAGGTGCTCCACATGCGCGGGGTACGGGCGGATCGGCTTTTCCTCCGGCAGTTCGTTGGGGTTTAACACTTCCGTGCCGCAGAGCGGGCAGCGCGGCTCGCTCTTTTGCAGCTCTACGCCGCAATTGACGCAATAACTCATATCATTTCCTCCGCACTTCATGCGAAAATTTTGTTTATTTCGGCGGGTTTATGCGCTAGTCGCGCTGGTTGCTCTCCACCTTGACGGGGATGCCGAGCTTGACGAGCCGCGTGAAAAACTCCCGCTCCAGCCAAGGCTCCGCAATCGTGCGTGTGAAGTTGATCCGAAGCCGCCCGTTGTAGGTTAGCGCCGCGCAGCAGACGCGGTTATCCGCGAGCGGACCCAGAATAAAGTCCATCCGCCGCACATATTGGGACATCTCCGCGGGCAGCTTCGCCACGCCGAGGTTGCTGATCGTCGTGGAGGAGAGCACATCTCCAACCTGCGAATAGACGTATTTGAGCGCCATGTTTTTGAGGAACAGAGGCGTGAGCCGCAGGACGGTGTTCTGCTCGGAGCGCACATTTGTGGTGATCTTGACGTTCAGCAGTTTTTCCGTAACCTCCATCGCAAGCGTATGGTGCACGATGTTCAGCGTTTCATCAAATGTATACGCGCCAAGCCGCGGGTCAATGCCGGGGTTGACATAGTTTGCAAAGTTACGCAGGGTCTTGCTGGCGAACACGTTTCGAAGGTTGACGGGGACGGAAACTTTCACGGGCTTATATTTGTGGATGCTCGGCACCTTCCGCCGCTGAATGGCGTCGACCGAGAGAATCAACGCCGCCGTGAGATAGGTCGTCGCGCTGACGCCTTTTTCTCTCGCTTTGGCGAGCACATCCTCCGCGTTCATGGAGCCGGTGATAATGTGCACAAATCCGTTTCGCTCGTCCGTACCCTTGATGTGGTACGCCTTGACCTCTTTGCGCGTTTGCGTGATCCGGCCGGAATGCATGGCGAAGCTGTCCTCCGCTTCCTCCGGCTTCGGCTCCTCCGAGCAGTCGAGAATCTTGTCGCTCCTGGGGATGTTCGCGCCGTATTTCAAGCGCAGATATTCCGCAACCAACGTCTGCAGGAACACCTGCCCGCCCGTGCCGTCGGTCAGCACATGGAAGAATTCGACCGCGATGCGGTTTTGATAGTATCGTATGCGCATGCAAAAGCCGTCGTTTTCGTTGAGCCGCATGCGTACGCACGGGTTTGCGACATCCTGCTCGACCTTGGGCAGCTCGTCGCTGTGTTCCAAATAAAACCAGAACAGACCGCGCTTGAGCTTATAGGCAAACCAGGGCAGCCTGCGCATCGTGCGCTTTTGCGCAACTTCGAGGATATCCTCGTCGATTGGTTCCGTCAGTGTTGCGGAGAGGCGGAAGAGCGCCGTCCAGCTGCGGTTCATCGTTGCGGGATAGATGAGCGCCGCGTTGTCGAGCTTCATCCACTTGGTCGGTTTTTTGTTCTTTGGCATAATGCGTCCTTTTTTTATTGCGCGGTCTCGTTTGGATCCGCGAAATTCGGCGCTTCGAGTCCCACATGTTCACGGATGAAGAGGGACATCTCCACAAGCGCCAGCTTGCCCTCCGGCGTGCCATAGAGCGGGTAAACATGCCACATGCCTTCGGCGACGACGAGCTTGCTGACCGCGCCCGCTTTCTTGAGGCGTTTGTGGACGGTCTTCGCGTCGGAAAGCAGGATTTCGTCGCTGCCCGCAAACAGCAGCGTCGGCGGAAAGCCGGTATAGTCGCCCAACACAGGGGAAACGTACGCCTCGTCTTCGTGTCCCGCTGCGTAGGCGATCACATAATATGCAAGCGACTCGCGAATCAGCGTTGGATCCAGACGGAAATTATTGTTGTAGGAGGAGCCGGAGAGCGACAAATCCGCCCAGGGTGAAATGGCAACGATGCACGCGGGCATGGGTTTCCCTTCGTCCCGCAAACGCAGACAGAGACTCAGCGCAAGGCCGCCGCCTGCGCTTTCGCCGACGACTGCGATTTGCTCCGGCGCGTAGCCGGAATCCAGCAGGTATTGATAGGCTTCCATCGCGTCGTCCTGCGCCGCGGGAAACTTATGCTCCGGCGCGAGCCGATAGGCAACGCAGAGCACGGAGACGCGCGTCTGCGCCGCGAGCAGGGCGCCAAAGCCCTTTGCGTAATCGAGCCCGCCTGCCGTGTAGCCGCCGCCGTGCAGATAGAGGATCGCGCGGTCGCAGGGCGCGGCGCATGCGTTTGATACGGCAAAGCATGCCTCAAAGCGGTCGAATGCGACCGGCTCGAAATTGACTTTGGTTTTCAGGATTTCGGCCGTCATGCGTCCGAGTTGATCCTGCGCTTTTCTTGCATCCTCAATCGTCGCAAATCGCGCGATGGGTTTCGTCAGGCGGAGCTGCATACGCAGCAGGCGTGTTCCGAGGGCTAAAGGCATGGGGGGTTGTTCCTCTCATGTAGGTATACTCTATCGTATCACACTTTGCCTCGAGCCGTCGTGATTTCTTTTAGACGGAACCAAACCGCGGATTCTGCTATTTTAGACGGTTTTATTCAACAAAGCGTTAATCAAAACAAAAGAGAAGAGCGTTTGCCCTTCTCTTAGTCTACTGCTCTACCCAACGATTGACGGAGAGCCCTCTTTTGTTGGAATCTGTAATAGATTAGCCCGGAGGCCAAGCGAGCAGCCTTCCGCCGAGGATATGAAAATGCAGATGCGGAACGCTCTGCTGTCCGTCTCTGCCGCTGTTGACCACAACGCGATAGCCGGTCTCGTCCACCTTGAGCTCTTTGACAAGCTTGCTGATCACGCCGTATGCATGGCCGACGATAGCCTCGTCCTCCCGCGTCAACTCGTTGACACCGATGATGTGTTTTTTCGGCACGACGAGCACATGCACGGGGGATTGCGGCTCAATGTCGTGGAATGCGATGACCACATCATCCTCATACACTTTTTTCGAGGGGATTTCCCCTGCGACGATTTTGCAAAAGATGCAGTTGCTCAATCTTCTCAACTCCTTTGCTTTATTTTACCCTGTATCGGGGCGCAAAATCAATTGAATTCAAATGCGAATCTGCGCTTGACCCGCTTAATCCAGCCGCGTGCTATAGGCCGTCTCGCCGTCCAGGCCCTCGATGCGGATGCGGACGATTTCGCCCTCCTGCGCATCGGTCTTGACGCGGATATAGTTGCCGCTGTACCCCGCGCCGTCGCTTTCCGCAAGCACCTCGACCACGCTGCCGATCTGCGCGGTCAAATATCTCTGCGTGAGCTCTTTGCCAAGCGCGATCAATTCTTTTGCGCGCGCATCCTTGACCGACTTTGGCAGGTGGTTTGGCAAGCCTTCCGCCTTTGTTCCTTTTCGCAGGGAAAAGGGAAACACGTGCATCCGCGCAAACGCCGCAGCGCGGCAAAACGCGAGCGTTTCCTGGTGCTCCTCCTCTGTCTCTCCGGCGAACCCCGCAATCACGTCCGTGGTGACGGCGCAATTGGGCATTTCGCTTCGCAAGAGCGCGAGGGCGTCCTGATATTCCTCCGCCGTGTACCGGCGATTCATGCGGTTCAGGACGGTGTTTGATCCGCTCTGGAGCGAGAGATGAAACTGCCGGCAGATCTTGTCGTTTTGCGCGAGCGCGCAGGCGACTTCTTTTGTCACAAACAGCGGTTCGAGTGAACCGAGGCGAATTCTGCGGATTCCCTCCGGTTCGCTTGCGCGGGCGATTGCGTCGAGCAGCGTCGCGTTTGTTTCCGGCAGATCGCGCCCGTAGCTTGCGAGATGGATGCCCGTGAGCACGATCTCCCGATAGCCCTCCTGCGCCAGAAGGGCGACTTCGGTCGAAATCTCGCTGAGCGGGCGGGAGCGCAGCGGGCCGCGCGCAAAGGGGATGATGCAATAGGAGCAGAAGTTGACGCATCCGTCCTGAATCTTCAGCGTGGCTCTCGTGCGCGAATCGCGCACGGCGGAGAGCGGTTCGAACTCCCGCATCTCGTAAAGCGGCGAAATATACGCCTCTTCGTCTTTGGACTGAAGCGCGTCTTTCACGCGGCGAACGATCTCTTTTCGCCCGCTGGTACCGATCACGAGACCGACGCCTTCAAGGCTTGCGACTGCCTCCGGCGCGGTCTGCGCATAGCAACCGACGGCGACGACCAGCGCGTCCGGATTCATCCGGTGCGCGCGGGCGATCATCTGGCGGGATTTTGTGTCGCTCGTCTGCGTGACGGTGCAGGTGTTGATGACGTAGACGTCCGCCAAAGCGGAAAAGTCCACGATCTCCCAGCCGTCTTGAACGAACAATTCCCGCATGGCCTCGGTCTCGTAGTGATTCACCTTGCAGCCGAGTGTGGTCAGCGCGACCCTCATGCGGTTACCTCAAATCGTTCCTGTACGGAATGCGTTCGCTTTTGTTTCATGGCTCTACCTCATACAGCGTCTGCGCGAGCATCGCCATCCCTGCCGTCTCCGTGCGGAGGATGCGCTTGCCGAGAGAAACGCTCACGGCTCCGGCGGAGACGAGCGCGGCGACTTCGTTCTCCTCCAGCCCGCCTTCGGGTCCGATCAGGATCCCAATCGAGGCGAGCGTGCCCGCCGCGTGCAGCGCCTGCTTGAGGGAGACGGTGTTCTCGTCCTCATACGCAATCAAAAACAGATCGAACTGTTTTACATCGATCTTTTTGAGACTAATCAGGGGTAGAACGGAAGGAACCATGGCTCTGCGGCTCTGCTTCGCCGCCTCCAACGCCACGCGGTTGTATCGCTCCCGCTTTTTTTCATAATCCTTGCCCGGCACGACAACGCAACGCGCGGAGACGACGGGAACGACGGCGAAGACACCGAGTTCCGTACATTTTTGCACGATGAGCTCCATCTTACCCGTCTTGGGCAGGCATTGAAACAAGGTGACGCGTACGGGGCTCTCCGCCGCGCTCGCGTGCGGCTCGCCAACGGTACAGCGCACCGCCTCCTGCGAAAGGGAGACGATCACCGCGTCATACTCATTTCCCGCGCCGTCGCAGAGCGAGAGCGCGTCGCCCGCCTTCATGCGGAGCACGCGGCTGATATGGTGCGCGTCGTCGCCCGCGATGGTGGCGTCGGGGTATGTGATGTTGTCGCAAAAAAATCGACGCATGAAGTATCCTTATTTTGACTATTTTGTAATTCGTTCGATGCTTGCTAAAAAGTTATGCGCGCAGAAGCATCGCAACCCAGCCTTCGCTGCGCAGAACCTGCTCGACGGCAAACCCTTCGCGCAGGAGCGCCTGCGTAACTTCGTCCTCCCGCTCGTCGATGATGCCGGAGACGATGAACGGCGCGCCTTTTTTGCAGCAGGTCTTGGCAAACGGCGCGAGGGCGATGATCACCCCGGCGACGATGTTCGCGGCGACGACGTCGTATCCGCGCCGGATGCGGTTCTGCAGCGCTTCGTTTGTGAGCAGGTCGCCGATTAGCACATCGTATTGCGCGGGAACGACGCCGTTCATCGCGGCGTTTTCGAGGGCGACGTGCTCCGCCACCGGATCGATGTCCACCGCGACGGCATGCGCCGCGCCAAGCAGAACGGACGCGACGGAGAGAATCCCGCTGCCGCAGCCGAGATCGAGCATGTCGTCCCCTGGCTTGACCACGGTTTCCAGCAGCTCCAGGCACATCCTTGTGGTGTGGTGCTCTCCCGTGCCGAACGCCACGCCTGGGTCGAGCTTGAGTGTGACGCGCGCGTCCGGTGCACTCTCCTCAATCCAGCAGGGCAGCACATACAGCCGATTCCCGATCTTGAGCGGCTTATAGTAGGCCTTCCAGTTGTTCTCCCAGTCCGCGTCGTCCATGCGGTTGACCACGAGCTGGAGCGATCCCGCGTCGTAGCCGAGATCGGTTTCGCGCAGCTGAGCGATTTGGCGCTTGACGTCCTCCACCACGGCGGCGTTTTCCGGCACATCCGCGACATACGCCTTCACACAGGGTTCGTCTACGCCGACCTTGTCCGCGTCCGCATAGTCCCAGTAGACCACGCGCTCGTTTAAAAACGCCATTGCGCGTTCGTGGCTTTCCTCGATGCTCACCTGATCGAGCCCAGCATTGGAAAACGCAAACGTCACCGCGTCCAGTCCCGCATCGGTCGTATAGACGCAGATTTCCAGCCATTTCATCGTGTGTTGTTTCCTGTCCGTCCGCGTCGGGAAAACGCGGAAAATTTCTGATAACATCTATAGTATAACACTCGCCGCCATCTTGAGACAACCGCGCGCGGGTGATCCGTTCCGGCGGGGACACGCGGAATTGACAAACAAGATCGGGTGTGATTAACTCAATCCGATGCGACAAAAAAACCAAAAAAACCAAGAGAAATCCGTTGCAAGGCTGGATACCATCCGCCCGAAGAGCGAAGCGCAAACGCAAGGGGCGTCCAGGGCGGAAAATCCGCCGTGGTTTCACGCGCGGCCGTTTGCCGTCGCCGCCATCGGACTGCTTTTTGGTCTGCTGATCGGGGACGGGTTTTCGCTCATTCGCGCGCTGATGGCAAGCCTCGTGCTGCTGCTCTGCGCGTTTGCCGCCCGCATGCTGAAAAAAGCGATGTGGTCTGTGTTCTTAATCTTTCTCGCGCTGGGTTTCGTGCGCGTTATGCTCGCGGCGCCGACTTCTGTGCCCCTCGGAGATGGCGTTGTGCAGGGGAGAATCTGCGAAACGCCGGAAGCAAGGGAATTCGGCAGCTTCCGTGTCTATCTGGCGGACGCGACGTTAAACGGCACGCCTGTTTCCGGCAGACTGCGGCTGTTCGCGCGCTTTGCGGAGGCGCCCGCCTATGGACAGGTGGTCTCGGCAAACGCGGAGGTCGTGGCATCCGCCGAAAAATATCGCCTCAACGATCGCTATCGAAAGGTGTTTGCCATCGCTTTTGCGCGGGGAGAGGCGCAATGCCTCTGGCAGTCCCCGCCGGATGCATACGGCGCGCTGCTACATCTGCGGGCGGCGATCGGAGAGCGCATCGCGCTGCTCTTTCCCAATGCGCCGGGCGAAGCAAAGGGTATGATTTTGGGCGATGTTTCGGAGATCGACGACGAGATGATGACCGCCTTTCGGGATACGGGTATTGCACATCTTCTGTCGGTTTCGGGGCTGCACGTGTCTCTGCTCGCGGTTGCGTTCTCGCTGTTGTTTCGCCGCAATGCCTGGGTGCGCTTTGCCGCCGTCGCGCTCTTTTGCGCGCTGTACGCGGCGATCACCGCGTTCTCCCCGCCGGTTGTACGCAGCGGTATCATGCTGTTGATCGGACTTATGGCGTTTCCGCTTCGTCGAAGGCTGGATGCGGTGAGCGCCGTGAGCGCCGCGTTTGTGCTGATTTTGCTTTACAGCCCGTATTCGCTCTGGAATGTGGGGTTCCAGCTCTCGTTTGTCGCCGTGCTGTCGATGATTCTGCTCGCGCCTATCTTTCAAAAACCGCTGATGCGCCTCGGCTCCACGGCGGCGGGGCTGATCGGCGCGAGTGCCGCTGTCGTAATCGGCACCCTGCCGACGAGCTGTTATTTCTTTCAGCAGGCTCAGTTTCTCTCGCTTGTGACCAATCTGTTCGTGATCCCAATCTCCAGCGTGTTTCTGATTCCGGCCGCAGTGGGGCTTGTGCTTTCCTACATCTGGTTTCCGCTGGGGAACGCGGTCTGCTGGATTGCCCGCGCCGCACTGGACGTTATCCTCGGCGTGGCACGCTTTGGCGGTCGGGTCACGCTCGCGCTGCCCGCGCCAAGCACGCTTGCGTATCTGTTGTGGCTGGCGGCGATGGTCTTTGCCTCGCGCTTGTTTCTCCGAAGCGGGAAGACGCGCGCGCTCTTTGCCGTTCTGCTGGCGGATGCGTCGATTCTGCTCTGGCTGCTGCTCTAGTTGGGTTGTCGGAGAAAAAACGGTGCTCTGTGGATAACTCTGTGCATTTGGTGAACAACCGTTTGGTCGATCCACAGTTTGTTCATCGAAAAACAGCGTGTTTTCGCGGAAAATCCGGTGCTGGTCATTCTTTTTCCACAGTTATCCACCGAGTTATCCCCAGAGTGTGGATAACTTTGTGGATTTGAATTGTAAGATGAATAGGATACTTATTTTTTGAAAAGTCCTCAGAGACGACCAAAACAAGCGCGCATCGATAACCAGCTTCCAAGAAAAAAAGGCAAATGCCGCGCATTCTTTCATCGGAATAGTAAGAACAATCGTTTGCAAGACGAGCGGAGAATGGTATAATAACCCCAATGGATGGAATGACATTTCTCAAAGCCGTAAACGGCGGCGGCCCTGTCGGCGGCGCATACTATTTTTGCGGAGAAGACCCGTATAGCCTCAACCGGGGCGTACGGGCCATCCTCGCGCGCACAAACCCCGACATGCGGGACATGAACACCACAATCCTGCGCGCGCCGCAGCCCGCGGAGGTGCAGGCGGCGGCAGAGACGATGCCGTTTTTTGACGATCTGCGCGTCGTGGTCGTACAAGAATTTGACGCGGACACCGCAAACGCGCTGGAAAACTATAGTAAACACGTGCCGGAGACCACCACGCTGGTTTTCGTCCGTCCCGGAAAGCCGCAGCTCGCAAACCCGCTGTATAAGGCGATTGCCGCGCTGGATCGCGCGGTAAGCTTTGATCCTCTGGACGGGACGCAGTTGAACGCATTTTTGCAAAAGCGCGCGAAGGAAAACGGCATCGTGCTGGAGGAATCCGCGGCAAATCGGATGATTTCTTATCTCGGCTCCGACCTTGGCGCGCTGGAAAACACGCTCCTGCTGCTCGGCGCCTATGTCGGCTTTGGCAACCGCGTGACCACGAAGGCCGTGGCGGCCTGCGTGCGGCCACCGAGCGAGGCGAAGGTGTTTGACGTGATGAATCTGCTCTGGGCGGGCAACAAGCAAGGCGGCATGCGCGCGCTGGCGGAGCTGGTCAACGATCCTTCCGAAAGCCCGATGGGGCTTGCGACCATGTTTGCAAGAAACGTCCGCGGCGTGCTCAACGTCAAGCAGTGTCTGCTGCTTGGCAAGACGGAAGCGCAGATGGCGCAGCTGCTCGGCATGAAGCCATATCCTGTGCAGAAAGCCGCGGCGAGCGCGAAGAAGAGAAGCTATGCCCAGCTGGTCAAGATGATGGAGGCGTTCATCGCCATCGAATGGAATCAAAAGCAGGGGCTTTGCAAGGCCGCAGACGCGCTGGTGCTTGCGTGCCAGGAAAATTTTTAGAAAATCATCCGCAAAAAACGGAAATCGAGAAGGAGAACAAGACCGTGATCAAGCACATCGTATTCACCAAGTTTGAAAATCCCGACGAACAGGCACCCAAAGCTGCCGAAATGCTGCTCGCGCTCAAGGACAGCATCCCCGGGATTCGCACAATCGAAACCGGGCGCGATTTCAAGCACAGCGAACGCAGCTTTGACCTTGCGCTGATCGTGACATTCGACACAAAGGAAGACCTCGAAATATATGATCGTCATCCGGAGCACGAGAAAGCGCGCGCGTATATCAAGGCGCACCGCACGGCAACCGCGACGGTCGATTTCGAGTTTTAAACGCCGCAGAGGGTTGCAGACAACGCGAAAGGAGCGAGCGAAATGCTCAAATATATCGTACTCTTCAAATTTCGCGATCCGGAGGAGTGCCTGCCGACGGTGATTGAAAAGCTCCACGGCATGGTTGGCAAGATCCCCGAAATTCTGTCGATGGAGACGGGCGCGGACATCTGGCACAACGGCGAACGGAGCTATGATCTCGCGCTGACTTGCACGTTTGCCGACCTCGACGCCATCGCGGTCTACGACAAGCACCCCGCGCACGAAGAAGCAAGGGAGTATATCTATGCCCACCGCGTCGACGGGAAGACCGTCGTTTACGAGATCGTATGAACGAGTTTAAGCTGGTATCCGAATATGAACCCGCGGGCGACCAACCGCAGGCGATCGAACGCCTGACGGAGGGGGTGTTGCGCGGAGACAAGGCGCAGGTGCTCCTCGGCGTCACCGGCAGCGGTAAAACCTACACCATGGCGAAGGTGATTGAGCGCGTGCAAAAGCCCACGCTCGTCATCGCGCACAACAAAACCCTCGCGGCGCAGCTCTGCTCCGAGTTTCGGGAGTTTTTCCCCGATAGCGCGGTGGAGTATTTCGTGAGCTATTACGACTATTATCAGCCGGAGGCATATATTCCCGCTTCGGATACCTATATCGAAAAAACGACGGATATCAACGAGGAGATCGACCGTCTGCGGTACAGCGCGACGAGTTCGCTCAACGAGCGACGGGATGTGATCATCGTCTCCTCCGTCTCCTGCATCTATGCGCTGGGCGATCCGGAGGAATACATGCGCCTTTCGGTCTCGCTGAGACAAGGCATGCAGATCCCAAGGGATGAGGTCACGCGCAAGCTGGTCGATATCCAGTTTCAGCGCAATGACATCGACTTTTCGCGCGGTACCTTCCGTGTGCGCGGAGACGTGCTGGATATCTTCCCGATCTCCAGCGCGGGCACGGCGATTCGCGTGGAGTTCTTTGGCGACGAGGTGGAGCGCATCATGGACATCAACTCGCTCACGGGGGAGCTCCTGGGTGAGCGCGCGCATGTCGCGATCTTCCCCGCGTCGCACTATGCCACCAGCCGCGAAAAGCTGGACGCCGCAATCGACACCATCTGGAGCGATGCCGAGGCACGTCGGGACGAGTTTAAGCGGATGGATCGCCTGATTGAAGCGCAAAGAATCGAGCAGCGCACGCAGTACGATATCGAGATGATGCGCGAAATCGGTTATTGCAGCGGCATCGAAAACTATTCGCGCTATTTTGACGGGCGCAGTCCCGGCCAGCCACCGTTTACGCTGATCGACTATTTCCCGAAGGATTTTCTTTTGATTGTGGACGAGAGTCACGTGACGATTCCGCAGATCGGCGCCATGTTTCGCGGCGACCTCGCGCGAAAGACGTCGCTGGTCGACTATGGGTTCCGGATTCCGAGCGCGTTTGACAACCGACCCCTGAAGTTTCCGGAGTTTGAGGCGAGGATTCCGCAGATGATCTGTGTCTCCGCAACGCCATCGGAATATGAGATGAAGCGTTCCACACAGGTTGTGGAGCAAATCATTCGTCCGACGGGGCTAATTGACCCGGAAGTGGAGGTTCGTCCCGTCAAAGGACAGATCGACGACCTGCTTGGGGAGGTGCGCAAGCAAGCGCAGAAGGGCTATCGCACACTCGTGACCACCTTGACCAAGCGCATGGCGGAAGATTTAACGGAGTACCTCGACGGCATGGGTGTACGGGTGCGCTATATGCACGCGGACATCGAGACCATCGAACGCATGGAGATCATCCGCGATCTTCGATTGGGTGATTTTGACGTTCTTGTGGGGATCAACCTGCTCAGGGAAGGCTTGGATTTGCCGGAAGTGGGGCTTGTCGCAATTTTAGATGCGGACAAAGAGGGTTTCCTGCGCTCGTCCACAAGCCTCGTGCAAACGATTGGCCGCGCGGCGCGCAACGTCGACGGCACGGTCATCCTCTACGCGGATGTGATCACGCCCAGCATGAAATTTGCGATGGACGAAACCGACCGCAGGAGAACGATCCAAAAGGCGTACAATGAGGAGCACGGGATTACCCCGCAGAGCATCAAGAAGGCGGTGCGTTCGACACTACTCATGACGAAAAAAGTGGCGGACTTGGGCGACGACATGAGCGCGGAGGAAAAAGCCGCGCGGGTGAAGATGCTGACCGAGGAGATGCGCGCGGCGGCGAGAGAGCTGGAATTCGAGCACGCGGCAAAGCTGCGCGACGAGATCCGCAAGCTCTCCGGCGAGGACGCGCTGGAGCGCGCGGCGCAGGCCAAGCCCGGCACCATCGGCGCCAAGAAGCGCAACAAGGGCAGATCGAGAAAGTAAGATGCAAATAAAAACGGGAGCGCGGGCTCCCGTTTTTGATGCGAACAAGGATCATTTTGCAGGGGTAGGTGTGGGCGCCGGAGTCACTTTCGGCGTTGGTGTCGTCTTTGGCGCTGGCGTCACTTTCGGCGTTGGCGTCGTCTTTGGCGCGCGCGTGGGTCTCGGCGTCGGCGTTGGTTTGAGCGTCGGCGTCGGCGTGGGTACATACGTCCAGTCCGGCTCGATATAGTCGTAGACCTTGCGAAGGCCGATGTCCGTCTGCATATGACGGTTGATGTCGTTTTCCGTGAGCATGAAGTGCATCGCGTCGCAGGTGGTTTCATAATAGAACCCCCACTCGAACCCCGCACGGAAAAACGCAAGCTCATAGATCAGATAGTTAATGATTGTCTTGGGTACTTTTTCATAGCGCGCGGGATAATCGCCGGTATACGAAAAATCGTAGTAGCGGATCCCGTTCTCATCGGTTTTGATGCCGTTGTAGGTCAGATTGTTCCTAACCTCGCCACCGATCAGGTCATGGTTCTTCTTTGTGTTCGAGTTGGGATACATGTTGTCGTTGACGTCGATCGCCGTGCCCAGTGTGTGGTGGCTCAAATATTCCAGATTGGACTGAAAGCGCGGCACATAGGCGCAGTATTTGTCCACCAGCGTATCGAGCAGCATCGTTTCGCCCGGGACAACTTCGTTCGTGCGGCGGTTGAGCAGCGACACGCGCAGATAGGTGTTCATCAGGTAATGGTTCGCCCGTTCAAAATTCTGCACGGCAAAGACATTGACCCGTCCCATGCTGGAATCGACGATGTGCGCGTTGCGCCAGGTCTCGTCGGTGCCGATGCCGCGCCCGTCGCCCATGTAAAACGGAAACAGGAAGGCGTTTGTGTCCCCGTGGAAGAACTCCAGCGCGTCGAGATAGTTGTCGTCAAACTTGTTCTGCGCGAGCGTATGCGGGCGAACCATCACGACGGAGCAGTCGACGGAAACCAGAAAAATCGGATCGGGATGCGAAACGCTGGTCGCGGAGAGGGTAAAATGATACGGTCCCGGCCGCATCCGCCGCACGTCAAACTGTTTGTCCAGAGATTCGTATATTTTTGTGGTCAGCGAATATGCGGTGACATTATCTTCGGGCAGGAACGTGACGCTTTCGCGGATCACGCTGCCGCCCTCGGCAAGCGGTTTCATCTCGGCGGTCACGCTCGTCATCGGGCTGTCGGAATAGAGCGAGCCGTGGAGATTGAAGTCCAGTCCGCGTTCCAAAATCTCCCCTTGCCGCATCATCGGGACTTCCGGACAAGAGCGAAATTGAATACCCTGATAGCCGACCGGCGTTATCTCGCCGCCCGCCGTGACGCAAAGCATGGCGATGGTCGCCTTTTTGAGCGAACCCTGCTGGGCAACATGCGCCTCCGCGGTGGTCCAATAGTGCACCCCCGCGCTGTCCGCACCCGCGCGGAGCATCTTCGCCGCGTTGGCGGCGCTGGCTTGCGTCAGCGGATCGTTCATGCTCTCCTGAACGCTCGCGGATTCAGCGCGCGCGACGCGTTCGGCGACCTCCGAAGGGCTGACGCGCACAAGCTGCGCAGGCAATACAAAGCCAAAGTGACCCGCCTCGGTAAGTACATAATAATAGCCATCGAGCTCACCTAGAATGCGGACTAGATGTTCGCTTTCACTTGCGAGCACGCGCGCATCCTCCTGCGCTTTGGCGCGCAGATCGCACGCCGCGGCCTCAATGCGCGCATAGCCCGGTTCGCCTTTACCAGCGAGCCGGCTCTCCTTTGCGTCCCGAACCAGAATATAGCCCGTTTCGCCGCCGAATGTGGAGCGCACCTGGTAGAACGCGGCTCCTTCGGGGGAGGTCACTTCTTTGAGCACGATCAGTTCACTGATGCCCTGCACAGACTCGTTTCGCAACTTCATCTTTGTCGAGCTTGTCGTGGGCTCGGGGTAGAGGAAGATCGCGCTCGCCATGCCGACGAGGCGAAGCTGCGGCAGATCCGTCAGCAGATTTTCGCGGATTTGTGCCGCGACATCCACCGCGATGAATGCTCCGCTTGCGGGTGCGTTCGCCTGCGGGGTTGCGCTTGCGGGCGGAATCTCGGGCGTTGCGGTTGCCTCGGCATATCGCGCCGGGGGAGCCGAAACCGCCTTTGGCGCAAGAACGGCGCCGCCCGCCAGAAACAGTGCTAGAATGCAGTTGGATACAAGCAAAGATGCCTTCATAGATCTCCTGACAACATGATCGCGCGAAGTCTCGCACAGAGACCTGCGGTTGCTGCTATTCAGTATACACAAGAGGCTCGTAAAACACAAAGCCTATGCACAAACGGCGGATGGAATGACACAAAAAACGGAAGCGTTTGCTCCCGTTTCAGTCCATCGACAAAGTCCTTCGTCCCTTGCCGATGGATTTTTACTGCGTGAAAATAATACCGCTGTTGCGATATTTTCTGCAAATTCGGCGAATGAATCGCCGTATTTGACTGACAATGGGGGATTTGCGAATCCCCCAAACCCTCAGATAACGTTTGTCGAGACAAAAAACGGAAGCGCTTGCTCCCGTTTTGAGTCATGTTGGCGTTTTTTATTATGGCGCGGGCGTCGTGCCGGGGGTATACGTCCATTCCGGATCGATGTAGGTGTAGATCTTTCTTAGTCCGATATCGCTGTGCATGTGCCGATTGATGTCATTTTCCGAGAGCATGAAGTGCATGCCGTCGCATGCGGTCTCGTAGTAATAACCCCACTGGAATCCCGCGCGGAAAAAGGCGAGCTCATAGAGCAAATAGTTGATGATGGTCTTCGGTACGCGCGCAAACCGCGCGGAATAGCTGCCGTCGTAGGTAAAGTCATAATACTGCGTGCCATCTTCCGCGGTCTTGATGCCGTTGTAGACGAGGTGTTTCTTGACCTCGCTGCCGACGAGATCATGATTGCTCAGAACATTGAAGTTCGGATACATGTTGTCGTTGACGTCGATGGCGGTGCCGAGCGTATGGTGGCTGACATACTCGAGGTTGGATTGAAAGCGCGGCACGTATGTGGTCGATTTGTCGATCAGTTCCTTGAGCAGCGTTACGCGTCCTTCGGAGGTGTTTCCCGTGCGCTGGTTGACGATGGTCACACAGATATAGGTGTTTTCCAGATAATGGTTTGCCACTTCGAAATACGGCACCGCGTCGCTGTGTACGCGCCCCAGGCTGGACTCCACGATGTATTTGTTGCGCCAGTCGTTCTCGGTCGAGATTCCGCGTCCATCCTTAATGGAATAATGGAACAGAAACTTTTCTGTGACTCCGCCGAAGAAACGATCGGCTTCGATATAGTTATCGTCAAACTTGTTGCGCGTGAGCACGGTGCGGGACGAGTCCACGATCTTGCATTCCACCGTTTGCAGCGTGACGCCCCCCGGATTTGCGACGGTCTTTGCCGAAAGCGTGTATCGATAGCGCCCTGCGCGCAGTTGACTGATGTCAAAGAGCGTGTCCAGCGCTTTGCCTTCCAAGGTCAGCTCATCCGAGCAGATGGAATAATCGCGCACCGCGTCGTCGGGCGAAAAGCTGACGCTCACGTCGATGGACGTACCCTCGCCAAGCGAGGCAAACGTTGCGCGGACGCTGGTCAGCGGGCTGTCGGTATAGATGGAACCATGGATGTTGAAGTCGAGCCCCTGTTGGAGCTCCTCGCCCTCCGCAAGCGGAGGCACTTCGAGGCACGGCAGGAAATGGATGCCGTCGCGACCGACGGGCAGTTGCCCCGTTCCCGCGGCGACGGAGAGCATCGCGACAGCGGCCTTTTTCAGCTGACCCTGACGTGTGCTATGGGACTGCGCGGTGTTCCAATAATCTACAGCAGCACTTTTCACGCCTGCGCGGAGCATCTTTGCCGCGTTTGCGGCAGAGGCGTCCGTGAGCGGATCGCTCATGGTGGCTACCACGCCAGGTGCACCGGCGAGGGCGAGCCGCTCCTCCAACACATCCTTCTCGATCAGCGTGAGCTGCGCGGGTTCCACGAAGCCAAGCGTACCGTCCTGCGTCAGGATATAGTAGAAATCTTTGTATTCGCCGAGGATGCGCACCGCCTGATCACTCGCGTGCGCCAGCAGATCCGACTTTTTGTTTGCGTCGGCGAGGATAAAGCAGCCGCTCGATTCAATCTGCGCAAAGCCGGAGACGCCACTTCTGGCAAGCATACTCGTGTTGGTATCCTTCTTCAGGACATAGCCGGTGTCGCTGGAAAACACAGATTGCACCTGATAAAACAGATCCCCTTCGGCGGAGGTTTTTTCGGACAGTACGATCAGCTCATCCGGTACCTTTAAGGCGGTTTCATTCTTCAGCTTTTGCGAGGTCGCGCTCTTGGAAGGCTCTGCATAGAGCGTGATCACGCCGTCAAAGCCGACGAGCGGCAGCGTTTCGAGTTCCGTATGGAGCGTATCGCGAATCTTCTGTATCGCGGGATCGACCACGGCCTCTGCGGGCGCGGGCGTCATGGATGCGGTTGGCGCGGGCGTATCGGCGGAGAACGCGATGATATATGGCGTTGCGGTTGTGGCGATTGGCGCGGGCGAAGGCGTTGGAGCCGGCGCGCTCGCGGAGCAGCCGGCCAGCAGCAAGAGCAGCAGCGGCAAGCCGAAACGCGCGGATTTGGATACGATGGATTGCTTCATAAACCCTCCGGTTTGGAATTGCAGCAGCGGAACACGAACAGCGCAGGGCGGATTTTGTCGGATGCTGTTCGCTTCATGGCCGTATCGGGGAAACGGGAGATGGAGACGTGCCGCTTGTGCGGCGCGGTCGCAGATTCTACGCAACAGTATACAGGAACACGGGAAAAAAGCAAAGTACAGAGAGCCTCTACCACAGCACGGCAGGAACCATACCCCTCCAAATACGTGGTTTTCGGCGAGTTTGTTACACGCTGTTACATGATCCCTATAATTCTGTTACATATTTTGGACTCTATGTAGCAGGCGTCACAGATCGACGAATGGCTATGCGGGGTGGATCAAACATCCGCGCCAAAACGTCCGGCTAGACCAAAGAGGCGATCGCGCTGGCGGAGATGCAAAGGCCTTTTCCCTCGTCGTTCATTCCCTCGGTGGTGGTGGCCTTCACGGAGACGGACGCGGGAGGGACGCGCATCGCGCCGGCAAGCCGGGCAATCATCTCCTGCGCATAGGGCTTGATCTTCGGCCGCTCGCAGACGATCGTCGCATCCACGTGTGAAACGCGGAGGTGTTCTTGTTCGAGCCTTGCAACGACCTCTTCCAGCAAACGAATGCTGTTTACGTCCTTGTATTCGGCGCTTGTGTCCGGAAAAAGCCTGCCGATGTCGCCTAAACCCGCTGCGCCCAGCAGCGCGTCGATGATCGCGTGTGTGAGCACGTCCGCGTCCGAATGGCCCAGCAGCCCTTTTTCAAACGGGATCTCGACGCCGCCCAGAACCAGACGCCGCCCTTCGACCAGTCGGTGCGTGTCATAGCCGGTTCCAAAGCGCGCATAGCTTGCCAGCGCGAGCTGCCAGTCCGCGCCGGTCGTAAGCTTCTGGTTTGCCGCCTCGCCTTCGGTGTAGACAAATCTTGGTTCGTAGCCCGCCGCGATGTAGAGCGCGCAGTCGTCCGTCACGCGGCTGAGATCGCCCGTTTCATAGGCGCGCAAAATGCGATCCAAGCGAAACGTCTGCGGGGTCTGCATGCGGATGAGTTGGCTGCGATCGAGTGTTGTCGCCGTGCCGCCGCCGAGCTGGACAATCGTGTCCGTCACCCGACCCGCGACCACGCCGCTGCCGTATGCGATCGCGCTCGCGATGCTCTCGCGCACGGTCTCGGGCGAGATCAGGCAGCGCGCCGCGTCGTGAATCGCGACAATCTGCCCGTGTTCGATGGCACGCAGCGCATGGAGAACGGACAGGGCGCGCGTTTCGCCGCCTTCGACAATCTGGCTTGGAACCGGACAGACGAGCGATTCCACAAACGCGCGCGTCGCGGGCGAAACGGCAAACACGATCTCGTCCACACCGCCGAGTAGAAGAGCTTCCATCGAGCGTTCGATTGCGGTCTTTCCCGCGATGGGTGTGAGGAGCTTATCAAACCCCATGCGCGTGGAGCCGCCCGCGCAGAGCAGGACGCCAACCGCGCCGTTCATTGATCCGCGTCTCCGCTGAGCACCGTATACATGCCCACCGCGTCTTCCTTGCGCACGCTTTCCTTCAGGCTTTCGACGCGCACGAGCAGGTGCCTGCCGCCGAGCAGCAGATCCAGCGTGTCGCCCTCCTTCACCTCGGTGGAAGGTTTGGCGACCTTGCCGTTGATGCTGACGCGGCCCGCGTCCGCCGCCTCGTTCGCGACGGTGCGGCGCTTGATGATGCGGGAAACCTTCAAATATTTATCCAAACGCATAGTTGTGTTCTCTTTTCTGTCTGCCATTCTTCGGGACACACCCGCAAAGCGGGAGCACGAAACCATGTTACGTTGGAAGACTGTCTTTGTCAAGGTTGACAGCCGTGACAAAACCGTGTATTCTAATTCGCATCACGGGGGCGTCCGGAGAACAGCCGGACTGAGAAGTACCCTTGGAACCTGTTGGGTCATGCCATCGAAGGAAAGTGATACATATCGCAGCTTCTTTTTGATGGTCGTCTCACTGGCGACTATTTTTTATGGAAAAAGGAGAAAATAAACAATGGAATTCAAACTGTTCAGTAAACTCGCCTCGCTCGAAGGAATCGAGCTGTACATGCTGCTTGGCGCGCTCGTCGTGCTGGGGTTGCTCGTCTGGGCGGTCGCGGCCTATACAAAGCGGCAGAAAACGCGGAGTGCGGCGCCGGAAGCGGCGGGCAAACCCAGCCGCACGCAGGCGCTCGTCTACGGCGCGTTGTCGATCACGCTTGCGTTCGTGCTGAGCTACTTCAAACTCGTCTCGCTGCCGCTGGGCGGCACGGTCACGCTGCTCTCCATGCTGCCGCTCTTTGCGTATGCCGCCTATTTCGGCCCGCTCTATGGCTTCACCGCGGCGTTTGCGTTTTCGCTGTTGCAGGTGGCGCAGGGGGCGTATATCGTCCATCCCGTGCAGTTCATTTTAGACTATTTCGTGGCGTTTACGCTTTTGGGTACGGCGGCGTTCTTCCCGAAAAACCTGCCCGTCGGCGCGGCGGTTGCGGGCTTTTTGCGGATGATGGCGAGCACGGTTTCGGGGGCGGTGTTCTTCGGCTCCTATGCGGCGGATTACGGGTTTACCAATGTTTGGGCGTATTCGCTGGTCTACAATTTCTTCTCGATCGGCGTGGATACGATTCTTTGCGTCGTGGTCGCCGCCCTGCCGCCGGTGCAGAGGCTGTTTAAGAGGGTGTTTGTGAAGGGGTAAGATCTTTTACGAAAAGAGAATTTGGAGTAAAGCAAAACCCCGTGGCGTGCGTGCGCTGCGGGGTTTTGTGGAATGGAAGTAGTTTCAGCGAAGCTCCTAACTTGAATCAAGTTAAGACTAATCTGGGACATCCATTATAGTCGTATAACCGAAATACTCTGCAAGAGCGTCGACAAGTTGGTGGATATTACAACAGCATGAGATTGATTTATATTGTCTTGAAATTATTTCAGATTGGTATCTAATGTAGCACCGTTTGGAATTATTACAAGCGTTCTTGACGCCTGTGATCCCTCCGAGACAAGTCAAAGAATTATAGTACGGTTTTCTTGCAGCTTTATCTTCACAGACCGATGGACTGCCTTTTTGGCAATGATTTTCTCCTGACTTATTTTGATATTTCTTGTTACAGGGTGGCTTTTGCATCACAGCCTCAGAAATTGCTATTGAAAGGTTTCGCTCGATAGTATCTTTTGTTACCCCATCAAGGTAATTCTTATGCGACAGCAGCCAATATTCAAAGCTCTGAATTGACCAAGCAACTTCAACTCCCGCATTGTTTGATTGTAATATTGTTTTACCAAAGTTACTATATAGTTGCTCGCGATTTGGTTGACCATCAGCGTCACAATCGAATACTATCCATCTTTTTTCAAAGAACTTACTAGCACAGGTCTGTACTCTTTGAAGTAATTCCTGATGTTGTCTGCCACACGCACCTCGAAAACCGCGTCGTGAACAATCGGCGTCGATAAGGCCGATATGTATTCCACCAGACGACTTTCCTGATCGCAAGGATAATTGATCGACCAAATCAGTTAAATAGATTACCTCACTTTTACCTTCACAGCAAATAAGCCACTCTGTAGGCTTTTGCTCGCGTGTGTTGCCTCTTTTTCTTAGCTGTGCAGGACGTCTATCCATTTCCTTACCTTACCGGAACCGCTCCATATCTTCCAAGGATATAGTTTTTACAAAAATCAGCATCGTTTCTTACGTCGTTATAATCCGCTAAACTATAAACAGAACTTTCGCCAGACGAGTTCTTCTCAACAAACCAGATTTCGTCTCTCCGCATAAAACGCTTATCCATAATTACAACATTATGCATTGTGCAAAGCAATTGAGCGTGATTTGGATTTGTTTCTGGGTTTGTGAATAAATTAATGACGTCTAAAAGCAAAGTGGGATGAAGACTTCTATCGATTTCATCAGCAATAAGCAAACCCCCGGTTTGTAACGTTTGTCTAATAATTGGATAGGATTGCATCACATATTTTGTTCCACTCGAATCAAGTATTGTTGGCAAAGGAAAGATCGCAGCGGCTTCACTTTGATTCATTAATCGTCTATGGGCAAGAAGTCTTCGCGACTTGGGATTACTCGTATCAGTTTCTTTTTCATTTTCGAGACTCAAGTTAATAATCGTTGGATCGGCCATTTGTACAAATTTCAAGAAACCTTCTAATGCTTTTTCATCAGAAAAAATTTCAAATAGTGGAGTACCTTCTTGAGCAACAATAATATTTCTATCTCTCAAGATGCACTCTGGACAACTTTGCACATTTAAGAACCACTCGTAAATCAACGCATAGCGAGAGAGAAAACCTTGCTTAGAATTTTTGAATCTTCTGCCAAGCATTGTTAAAAGCAAATCTTTTTCCCTAATATAATCGAAGATGAAAAGTAATTGCTTTCGCTCCTCGCTTGTAATGATGCTCGATTTACCGATCAGTAATTTCTCGCCTTTAATTCGTTCAAAAATCTTCAGAAACACACCGCTTGGGGACTTGCGAAACTCTAAATACTCGGAAACAACTTCGGAGTTTTCAGTTACGGTAAATCCATATCTATAGTCAAGGTCAAGCGCAAGAGTAACTTCAAACTCAAGAGGCTCATCATATTTATTAGCGTCATAGAGAAAAGAAGAGAATAAAAAAAAGAATTTCTTCGAATCTTCGCTGTAATCCACGGATGTTTTAATGAATTCACTCATTTCGGTAAACGCAGAGAGTATGTTTGTTTTACCGGCGGCGTTAGCACCATAAATCGCAACAAGCGGAAGCATAGAATTATCATTCTTTGTAAACACATGTTCTTGATGTTCGTCAATATTCGAAGCTAAGTAATCAATAATAGCTTCTTCGTGAAAAGATTTGACATTATTAATTCTGAATTGTAATAACATAACAACACCTCAAAACCAAAATACCACTATACATTATCAAATACAATCATTATTTGAGAAAAATCCGTAAAAAACATCTAAATTTGGATAGAATCGAGTGGATTTTGATTTTATACTAGCTTGTTTACTCTTTTTTTAAAGAAATAGGCGACGCTCACGCGCAGCCTGCATTCTTTTTCTATCTTAGGTTTTACAACCCCTTCAATCCACTCGTCCCCAGTTCATCATACCCGCTCAAAACCATGTCGATCTTTCCGCGATCTGGTGCACGCCGCCCGCGCCGAACGAGACGCGGAGCCGTTCGTAGTTCTCACGGAAAGTGCGATTTACAAAGCTCTATCCAGAATTTCAAGGAAGGCTGATCCCATTGATACTGTCCATTACGCTCTGCGTGATATTCTCGAACATGGAATCATGCATTTTATCGGGCCCAACATTCGAGGCAAACAATCCGAAATACTCCATGCTGCATCTTCCGGTGGTTTCCAGTGCCCATCCCTTGGCTTCTTGTGACTGATGCCGATGAAAAGCGGCAGATACCACCTCAAGAACTGTTTTTCCATAAAATTTGTCAAGCGGCGCGTTCAGGTCAAACGTGAGCGCGTCTTTCTCATACATATGAAGATACAGTTTTCCTGCCGTCCACACGCCGTATTTTGCGGCGGATTCCGGATACTTCGTCGGGTCAGATGCTTGTGCAAACGCGAGTTGTGTTGCAAGGCTGGTTTCCATATGTGCGCCGTGGCCATATTCGCCGCCAATGTCGTGTGTGACGATGACGGAGGGTTTGTACTTTCGGATCAGTTCAACGATATAACCCACCGCCTTGTCAAGCGGCCAGTATTGTTCCATCGATTCCAGAGAATTTGCCATCATATCGTGCGCGGCTCGCATGGTTGGCGCATACTGCTCGCCAAGCATCCAGCAAGCTTCCTCCGCTTCATAGCGACGATCGGATGTACCCCATGTCATATACCCGGTTACAACAGTCTTTCCTTCGTTGACATATGTCGCCGCGGGTGCGCCGAGAAACACGCATTCATCATCCGGATGCGCCGCGATCACCAATAAGTCCATTCTGTTCCCGTTGTAGCTTTCCCACCGGGGGACAAATTCTGGAATGGCGCCGGCATACACCGAAAGGTTTGCAATCGCAAACGCTATTTCTGGGTTGGTTGCTTCCAGCTTGAACGTCTTGCAGCTGGACATATCCGCAGGCACTTGCGCAAATTCTGTCCATCCGCAATTTCCCCCGCCGCTGTCCGCGAGTGTTTCTTTGCCGGTAGAATCGTATGCATACAAGTTCCAGGTAGGCGGAGGGGAATCCCAATTGAAATAGAAGCCGGCTATCGAATCAACATCACTTTGTACTTCAATGGTAATGCTTTGCTCTCCCGGATAGCTCCGCCACACGCTCTCCATGCTGACGTCACGTGCGTAGAAAAATTCGCTCCTGTTATTGGTTGGATAAAACTTGCACTGTTTTCGAACGTCCTGATAGGCAGAGGGATCCGTGGCGGGCAAAGTTACCGTTGGAGACGGGGTCGGAGCAGCATCCGTTTCGGCCGGCTGAGGCGTTGGTGCGATCGTCGGGGTTGAGGCATCCTGCGCCGCATCCGAAGAGACGACTTGATGCAATCCTTCCGCTTCCAAGACCGGTTCAGGCGTACGGGACGCCTGATGAGTCGAGGAACATGCGCCACAAAGCAATGCAGTAAGAAATGCAACGCTGAAGAATAGAACGATTGATTTTGCGCTTCTTGATTTCACGGTTCCTCCAAATGAAAAGGGATGAGGATTGATCGGATCAACTGTCTTCGAATGAAAAGACAGGGGCATCCTGTCATCACGAGACTAGCTTCCATATTATCGGATTGGATAGCAAAGTCAAGCCAAAGTTTACGTCTTCTTCCGCGTTTGGAGTAGATAGTATTTTGTCACTGAATTCAGACCGATATGGCTAAACCTGCAAAATATGGTCTCCCGCAAGAAGAAATTACGGCATGCGCCTGATGCCAAAATAGAGTATCAGCAGGATCATCCAGCTCTGTATCAAAACAGGCGCCGCTCACGCGCCGCCCGCTTTTTTTCGTCATTCTACTTTTACAACCCCTTTAACCCACTCGTCTCCAGCTTGTCATACCCGCTCAAGAACGAAACCAGCTTTTGCGCGATCTGGTGCACTCCGCCGACAGAGTTGCTCTCGATATTCAGCGGCATCAGCGGATCATGCAGTGACATCCGCAGCAGGAACCAACCGTCTCCCTCACCCGCGCCAAACGAGACGCGCAAGCCTTCGTAATTCTCCTTCGCCACGTCCCAGCCCTCTTTTGCCGCATGGTCGGCGAGGTCTTTGAGCACGCCGCTGCCATAGGCCGCAAACTCCGGCACGAAGATATTCATGCGCACCTCCGCGCTCTCCGCAGGCTCCGCAAGCGAGTCGATCAGCGAAAACAGCGTGCGGTTCTCCTTCTTGAGCTGCGCCATCTTGATCAGCAGTTTCGTGATTAGATACGCGCCGTCGTCGAGGAAATAGTTCTCCTTCAGCGCGCCGTGTCCGCTGGTCTCAATGGCGAGCTGGCTGTCCTTTCCGCTTTTGTTGATACGGATGGATTCGTCGATGACGTTCTTATATCCGCGTTTAAAGCGATGATGCACGCCGCCTTTTTCCGCAATGAACGCGGCAAGTCCGCTGGAGGTAATCGAATCTGTCACGATGGTCGTGCCGGGGTGTTCCTCCAGCAGCACGGCGGAGATCAGCGCGATGAGCCGGTTGCGGTTGAGCTCTTTTCCGTCATTGGCAACCGCACCCGCGCGGTCGACGTCGGTATCGAAGATGATGCCCATGTCGGCCTTGTTGTCGAGCACGCACTGCGCGATGGAGTCCATCGCCGCTTTGTCCTCCGGATTTGGCTGATGGTTGGGGAAGTGCCCGTCGGGTTCGAGGAACTGGCTGCCCGTGGTCACTGCACCGAGCGGCAGGAGCACGCGGTCGACATAAAACCCGCCCGCGCCGTTGCCCGCGTCCACCACGATATGGAACCCCTTGAGCGGCTGCGCATAATCCTCGGCATGTACGCCGCTGCGGATGCGCTCGACCAGCCCCGCGGCATAGACGGAGAGGAAGTCCACCTGCGTGCGCTTGCCGCGCTCGAGCGCGGGGATGAACGCGTCCGCCTGCGCGCTGGCGAGTATGCTTGCGATGTCGCTCTTCTCCAGCCCGCCGTTCTTTGTGAAAAACTTCATGCCGTTGCGGTTCCAGGGCAGGTGACTCGCGGTGAGCATGATGGATCCGTCATAATCATATCCCGCCGTGACGGTGCTCATGAACATGGAAGGCGTGCTGGCGAGGCCGAAGTCCGCCACATCCGCGCCCATGTCGAGAATGCCCTTTGCCGCGGCGTTGAGCAGCGTCTCGCCGGAAAGGCGGGAATCCCGCCCGATGGAAAGCCGCAGTTCGCTTTTCCCCGTGCGTTCCTGTAAAAACAGCACGAACGCCCGCGCAATGTTGGAGACGGCTTCGGCGCTCAGCGTCACCGGTTGGCCTTCGATGCCCTCCATCGCAACGCCGCGGACATCGCTCCCGTTTTGCAGCTTTTTGTACTCAATCGTCATGATAGATCTCCCCGCTTTCGAATGATCGTTTGCCCGCCGAAGCGCCTTTTGCGCATGCGGGATTTCCACATATTTATACGCGATTATTGTCGCATTCCACCCCGCGTTTGTCAATCGCGCGGCGGTTTGACAGCGCCCGGAAATCACCGCTCTTTTACCAAACGAAAAAACATGGTATTCTAATAGTAGAAAGCACCCGCGCCCGGCTTGTTTGTAAAGAAAACGATTGCCGGTGCGGGAGAAGACGAGAGGGGTAAAGGGCGGCGCACATGCAAATCGGACTGCTCGGCGGTACATTTAACCCCATCCACCGCGCGCATGTGCAGATGGCGCGAATCGCGCGGGACGAAGCCGCGCTGGATCGCGTCTTGCTGATGGTCGCCGCGGACCCGCCGCACAAGGCTGTGGATGAGGACGTAGCGGCAAGCGTCCGCTTTCAGTTGGTGCAAACCGCGCTCTCTGGCGAGGAACGGATCGAAGCGAGCGAGCTGGAGATTCTGCGCGGCGGAAAGAGCTATACGCTTTTGACCCTGCAGGAGCTTTCCGCGCAATTTCCCGAGGCGGAGATTTCGATCATCATCGGCAGCGATACCCTCGCGGATCTGCCAAACTGGTATCATCCCGAGGAAGTGCTGAAGATGGCAAGCGTGCTCTGCGTGCCGCGCGTGGGCATCGAACAAGACGACGCGGCAACCGCGCAGATGCTGCGGGAACGCTATGGCGCGCGCGTGCGCCTGCTTTCCGCCAAGGCGGATGTGATTTCGTCCACCGAGATCCGAAAACGCCTCTTAGCGGGACTTCCCGTGGACGGGCTGATGCCGGAAGCTTCAGAACAGGCGGCCTATGAATCCGGCGCATATTTTCCGCAGCCGCTTCGCGCGCTGCTGGAAAAAAGCAGGGAGGCGCTCTCCGCCAAGCGATTTTCCCATGTGTGCGGCACCATGCGCGCCGCGGCAAGGCTCGCCGTCTTGTGGCGGCAGGATGCAAAGAAGGCACAGATTGCGGCGCTCTTGCATGACTGCGCGAAGTGTCTGGATCCCCTGACGCAGGAGGTGCTCTCCGGCGACGAAACCGGGATTTCTCCCGTCTACCACGCGTTTGCGGGCGCGGTGCTCGCGAAGATGGAATATGGCATCACGGATGAAACCATCCTCCGCGCGATTCGCCTGCATACGACGGGTGATTGGGGCATGACGGATTTTGACGCGCTGATCTACGCGGCGGATCTGATCGAACCCACGCGGACATTTTCCGGCGTGGAGAACTATCGAAGCCATGTTTCGGCGGACATCGACGGCTTCATGCGCGATGCGCTCCGGCGCGTGGCGGAGCAGGTCGAGAAAAAAGGCAAGCGGGCGCATCCCGCCTCGGCGAGGGCGATCGCCTGGTATGAAGAAAAGCCGCGCCGCGCGTGAATCGCAAACGCAAGAAGAAACGACGAATCCACCTGACACAGTAACAAAATGACAAACGACAATACGGAGGAAAACAATTGAACGAATCCATCAAGCAAAAGGCGCTGAGCGTCTGCGAAGTACTCTACAATAAAAAAGCACAGGACATCGTCGCCATTCATGTGGCGGATAAGACCATCGTCGCGGACTGGTTTATCATCTGCAGCGGCAGAGCCGTGCAGCAGGTGAAATCCCTTGCGGACGAGGTGGATCAAAAGGCTACGGAGCTCGGCCTCGCGCTGCGCCGCAGTGAAGGCTATGGCGAAGGCAAGTGGATCGTGTTGGACTTTGCGGATATCCTGGTACATATCTTTTATCCAGAGGAGCGCAAGTATTACAACATGGAGCGCCTCTGGGACGAAAACGATCAGGCGATTCGCTATTCCCAGATCAAGGAAGAGGAAGAGCGCGAAGCGGCTCGCCTAAAAAAAGAGCAGGGAAAAGCCTGAGATCTCTCAAGGGGCAGAACGCTTCCGCGTAACGATCAAAACGGTGCATGCACCGGCTGGACATGAACGACAGGACTTGTTCCAACAGGGTACCCCCTCAATGAAGCAAGGAGGCACACGATATGGAAGAGCATGAACTGCGGTCCATTATGAAGCGCTTTGCGGACTCCGGCTGGGAGCTGATTTCCGCTCCTGCGAACGCATATCTCTGCGGGGAGAGCTGCAAGGACGAACTCATTCGCGCGGTGGAGCAGGCAAACGAAGAATGCGGCAATTGCGGCTGCGAATATGACGCGCTGTATCGCCGCTTTCTCACGCTGAAACACGCACTATAAGACAATGGAATGGAAAGCTCCGCCGGTGGTTGCCGACGGAGCTTTTGCGTACAGAAAACATTCTTTAATAACAAACCCAAATGTACTGGAGTACGAACTTCTTTGCACAGAGAAATCAAACTATAAATTTCGGAGAAATTGAAAATACTCTTCTGATAACAAACCGAAATCTACTGGTGTACGAACTTCTTTGCACAGAGAAATAAAACTATAAATTTCGGAGAAATTGAAAACACTCTGCAACGATTTGCGTTTTTGCCGAGTGTTATAGATAGAAGCGCCTTTGGCGGTTTGCAAACACAAAATGATTGTGGCATACTGAGGCAAAGAACAGCGCATTCGTCCATGAAAGTTCGCGATAGCCGCTTTTGGAAGGACTCCCGCCGGAAAAAAGCGAACCACAATTTTCACAAGAAAAAAATTGGACTCACTGCGCGCGGCAACGAAAAGAATCCCGCCGCGACGCGGAAAGGAGCGCATATGAATTGGAAAATGAATAAAAAATGGGTGGCACTGCTCGCCGTGCTCATGTTGGCGGTCTCTATGCCAGCGGTAGCGTTGGCGGATGCGGATATAACCGCCCCCGCCGCCATGCTGTATTCCCCTACCTTTTACGCGGCGGCAACCGAAAACCAGAAAATTATCCTTTCGCTGAGCGAAAAGGTGACGCTGGTCAGCGGAATAAGCATTACCGTCTCCGACGGCACCGCAACCTATATCGCGGACGCCGCCTCCGGCACACTGGTTGGCGACGCGATCGCCGATCATTGGTACGCCGTCTATGACCTCGGTGATTTTACCAGCGACGGCACTCCGCTCAAGCTTGCGATCAACACCACCTATACAGTCAATGTAAATGCGGGCGCATTTGCCGACCTTGCCGTAACGCCGAACACCAGCGCAGCCGCTTCCGGCTCGTTTACAACAGCCGACGACGCAACGAAGTTCGCTGTGGTGTATACCACGTCAGCCTCGGGGCAGAGCGCAACCGCAGGCGGCACCCCATTCCTCAGCGGACAGGCAATCGCCAGCGGCGTTACGGTCGCGTTCTCCATCCCCGCGCAGTCGTACTATACTGTACATACTCTCGTCAAAGTCAACGGATCGTCGGGCAGCTTCAGCCTCGGCGGCGACACGCTGATGAACGACCTTGAAGTCTACATTACCCGCACACAGGTGACCACACTGACAGGCACGCCTGTGATCATCGGCAAAACGTACTTTGGAGAAACACTATCCGCCGACCTCTCCGGCCTCAGCCAGCCGGATCTGAGCGGTATCCATCTCAAGTGGGTTCGGGTGGAGGACGAAGCGCTTTTGAAAGAAGGCGACAAGAACACCACCTATATGATTGCAGAGGAGGATATCGGCAAGATCATCCGGCTGGATGTAACGGATGCAACGCTGACGGGGACGCAGAGCGCCTCGACCGAAGCGATTACAAAAGCGCCGTATGCGAGCGCCGTGATAAAACCCGTTCCGAAAACCGTAACGAAGACATCCGTCGAGCTCCAGAGTGTGAGCGGATATGAATACATGCGCACGGGCATAGACTGGCAGGACGGCACGCTGTTTTCCGGCCTGAACGCGGGCGAGAGCTATGATTTCTATCAGCGCGCAAAGGCGACAACCACCGTGGCCGCCTCCGACACCAGTGAAAAGACGGCCATCAAGGCACTCACAGATCTCACCGGCTCGGCAGTGATCAGCGGCACGGTGCAGTCCGGCAAAACATTGACAGGCTCGCTCTCCGGCTCCAATGGCTCCGGCACGATCAGCTATCTCTGGCAGCGCGGCGGAGCCACGGTAGGCTCGGACGCGACCTATCTGCTCAAAAGCGATGATGTGGGACAGGTGATCACGCTCTCGATCTCCACAAACGAACAGACGGGTACGCTTACTTTCAGCACGGATAAGGTGCTGAAAGCAGAGAATACGACCACGCCCGAAAAGCCGACCATGGCGAGCGCGACGGCGACGAGCATTACGCTCAACTCGACCAGCGGCTACCAATATTCCCTTGGCGGGGCAAATTGGCAGGACACGCCGACGTTCCATAACCTCGTCGCTGGCGCGACCTATACCTTCTATCAGCGTGTGGCGGAAACCATCGATACGCTGGTATCCGCACCGAGCGGAAGTGTCAACTTCAGCACGCTGCCCGCGCTCACCGGAACGCTCACGACCACCGGCGAGGCGCGCTATGGCATCACCATGACCGCAGCGCTTTCGGGCGGCAACAATACCGGCACGCTGAGCTATACCTGGAAACGCGGCAATACCGTCGCCGGAATGGGCACGGTCTATGTCGTGAGCGCGGCGGATATCGGCAACCAGCTTACGCTGGAGGTGACGAGCTCGGTGCAGGGCGGGGTCGTCTCCAAATCGCTTGGCACGGTTGCCAAAGCGTACTATATCGGAGACACGCCGGACGCGCCGACGCGATACAGCCGCTCGACCAGCAAGATCGTTCTCGCTACGGTTTCCGGCATGGAATATTCGCGCGGCGGCACGACCTGGCAGGACAGCCCGACGTTTAGCGGGCTCAAGTCCGGCACAAGCTATACGTTCTATCAGCGCTATAAGGCGAGCGCAACGACGGAGGCCTCCCCGGCGAGCGATCCGTACAAGACCTCTACGTCCGCCGCGTCCTCTTCGGATGACGACACGAGCACAACGCCGAAGCCCAGCGCGACCAGCAGCGGTTCAACCGCGCTGTATTCCTACACGCTCACGCAGGACAACACGCGCATCCTGTATTCGACCATGAAGAGCCTCGCCGAAGGCAACAAGACGCAGGATGTCACCATCAAGCAGGCGGATGTCGAGTTCACCTTCCCGAAAGGGACGATGACGCAGACATATACGCAGCTTTGGTACGATTTCGGCGCGTCGATCAACAGCTCCATTGCGGCGCAAACCGCTGAGGAGATTGCGGGCGACGCGTATGTGGCGACGGTACACTACAACTACAGCGGCGAACTGCCGGGCAAGGCGAACATCCGCCTGAATATCGGCGCGGCGCAAGCGGGAAAGACGCTGTATTACTATCTGCTGAATGCGGACAACACCATGACCTTCCAGCAGACTGCGGTGGTGGACAGCAGCGGTTGGGCGAGCGTCTCGCAGACGCACTGCTCGGACTATGTCTTCCTCAGCAGTGAGATCAACAGCATCAGCCCCTCGCCGTCTCTATCGCCCTCGCCGGACGTTTCCGCGTCCCCGCTGCCGTCTCCGACCGCTTCGCCGGAAATCAAGAACGAAGGTATCGGTTCGGATGGCTGGTTCATCGCGGCGATCATCCTGATTGCGGTTGCGCTGATCGTCGGCGGCATCTGGCTTTATACCAAGAATCGCCAAGACCGGATTGACGACGAAGACGAGAACGACAACAACGATCTCTTCTAAGCAATCCGAATCCAAAATCCAGTAGAATCTCAGAAACCCACCACATCCCGCTTCGGTTTGGTCCGAAGCGGGATGTGTTTTCGTGGCTCCAACCATGCAAAAACGGTCCCTGTACGATGGACGAGATCCGGCGTATAATAAACGCGAAAATGAGAAGTGTTGTGCATGACGAATGAAAAAGTGAGGATGCGAGATGGATAGAATGATGACGGCGGAGCTGACGGGCAAACTCCTCAAGATGCAGCGGGACGAGTTGACCGGCAGCATACTCTACGGAAAAATTGCAGCGCGCTTGAAAGACGGAACCAACAAACGCGCGTTTGAAGAAATCTCCCGCGCGGAGCGGGGGCATTATGAAACATGGCGCGCCTATACCGGACGGGACGTCGCGCCGGATCGGACTAAGATCGCGTTGTTCTCTCTGTTGAGCCGGTTGCTCGGCATCACGTTTACGATCAAGTTTTTCGAAAAGGGCGAGGATGTTGGTCTTTCTGACCTGCGCGCGATCGAACAGGAGCTGCCGGAGGTGCGGCGGATCATCGCGGATGAAGAAGCGCACGAAGCGAAGCTCATGGAGCTGATCGACGAGGAGCGGCTCCACTATGTCGGATCCATCGTGCTCGGGCTCAACGACGCGCTCGTGGAGCTCACGGGTACCATCGCGGGGTTGACGTTCGCGCTCGCCAACAACAGGCTCGTCGCGCTTTCCGGCATCATCACCGGCGTCTCCGCGACGCTCTCGATGGCAGCCTCTAACTATCTTGCAAAGCGGGCGGAAGGCAACGGCGAAGCGCTCAAATCCAGCCTCTACACGGGAGTGGCATATCTTTTAACCGTGATTGCGATCGTGCTTCCATATCTTCTGCTGCCAAACGAGCTCTATGTGCTCGCCTTTGGCATCATGATCGCAACCGTGGTGCTGATCATATTGGCGTTTAACTACTATCTCTCCGTAGCGCAGGATTTGTCGTTCTGGCGGCGCTTTGGCGAGATGGTGGCAATCAGCCTCGGCGTCGCCGCGCTGTCGTTTGTCATCGGCCTTGCCGCAAAACAGCTGCTCGGCATCAACGTCGGCTGAGGAAGCAGGGAGAAAGTTGAACTTCTCCCGCGCGGGGTGGTGCGGGAGATGTCAAAATAAAAACATGGGGGGGTTATTTCACGTGAAACAACGCAAACCACTGATCCAATGGCTCGGACTCTTGGGCCTTGTCAGCCTTCTTTCCTACACGGCTGCGGTCGTGTTTTCGCCGCTGGCGTATCCCGGCTATGTCTGGACACAGCAGGCGGTCAGCGATCTATCTGCGGCCAACGCGCCGTCGCGGCTGCTCTGGGGCCAGCTTTCGAGCCTCTACAACTTCTGCGGAATCGTCAACGTCATGATGGTTTGCGTGTTTGTGCAGGGAAAGCTCAACCGTTCGTTGCGCCTGGGTGCATATTTGTTTGCCGCGATGAACTGGGTTTCCGCCGCGGGCTACGCGAGCTTTCCGCTGACGGACAGCGGCTATGCGGGTACGTTTCAGGACGTGATGCACATGGTGGTTACGGCGGGCGTGGTCGTGCTCTCGATCCTTTCGCTGGTCTTCTTTATCATCGGCGGTCTGCGTAAAAAAGCGTATGTGTCGCTGGGTGTGCTCGCGCTGATCGCGCTTGTTGTGATGTTTTGTGGCCCGCTTGGCATCGGTCTTGCGCCCAAGAGTCTGTTTGGCGTGTTCGAACGCTTCAGCGTGTTTGCCGCTACGGGCTTTAACGCGATCCTCGGATGGTATCTGTTCACTGGATTTTCCAAGTATCGGGGATAGATTGCTCTTTGTAAGTTTTGCCGCGCATTGCGCGGTTTTTTACTGCCTGAGTAAAAAACACAGCATCGGATGATGGGAGATTACTTGTTCTGTTGGTTTCATTGTGCTACAGTGAAAGAAAACGCGGGAGGAAACTATGCGATTTCGAAACAAGTGCATCGCTCTTCTGCTTTGTCTGATCATCGGCGCAACGCTGATTTCCTGCCAACGGTTTGTCGCGATTATGCAACCGACCCCAAGCGCGTCCCCGACGCCGACGGAAGCCCCGACGCCCACGCAAGCGTCCACGCCAGCGCCCACACCGGAACCCGCGCGGGAGCCCACGCAGAAACCGGCGCTCGAAGCGGAAGCGTTTCGCGTTGGCTTCGGAGACGACACCCGCTACTCCAGCGATTTCTTCGGCTTCGGTTTTCGCGCGCCGAAAGGATGGTATTACTATGGTCGCGAGGGGATCGATGAACTGAACGAAATCCTGACGAGCGCAGAGGAAGAAGACGCCTATGTGAGCGAGTATATCGATCGGTTCAAGAGCGGGGAAGTCTTCTTTGATTACTTCGTCTATGATGACAAGGATAGCGCGGAAGTGTATGTGTTTGTGCGAGATTTTTCAGATTACGCAGATACGATACCAACCGAGCGCTCGGTTCTGCAGATGTATCAGGACAATCTGTTTTATGTGGACAGCGACAATTCACACCAGAAGCAGACGCTTGCGATCGATATGATTTCGATCGGAGACGATAAGCACGCCGTCTTGTCCTGCGAGCGGATCAAAGACGGTATTGTTTCTTACATGGGCTTGGTTGCAGTCCGGCAGAACACCGCGTATGCGTTGGTCTTTCTCAATTGTCCGGATCGCGGAACGCTGGACAGCGTACTACAAAGCTTCTACCCCGTCTTGTCTTGACTTTCCGCGCGCGCGGGACTAGAATGAGCACGAAATCTGGCAGAATCAGAATCGAAACGGAAGTGACGAATCATGTCCCATAAGGGCGGATCCGGCGCGCCAATCGACTGGAACGACCCCGAACAGGCCGCAACTCAGGCGAAGATCGACGTGCTGCGCAACATGATGTCCCATAACCCCATGTCCTATCCGGAAAAAGAGGAGCTTGTGCGCCATCATCTTGCACAGGAGCAGCAACGCGCGCAAAACGAACAAGCCGGCCAAGCAAACCCGCGGAAAAACTGGGACATATAACGATTCGGCGGTAAACGCGCCGCAAAAAAAGACGCTTCATCAAAGTGGAGCGTCTTTTGCATATCGGTTGAATTTCGGCTATTCCACAAACGACGGGACAAGCGCTTCGAGAATCCGCACCACTTTTTCCATCGCCTCGGTGCTGATGAACTCATACCGCCCGTGGAAGTTGTGTCCGCCGGTGCAGAGATTCGGACACGGTAGCCCCATATAGCTCAGGCGTGAGCCGTCCGTGCCGCCGCGAATCGGCGCTTCAAACGGCGTGACGCCGATGGATTCCATCGCGCGCTTTGCCGCGTCTACGATAAACATCGGTATGTTCGGCTTCATGTTGTAATAGGTATCCTGCATCTGTAGCGTGACCGTTCCCGCGCCGTATTTTTCGTTGATAAAGGCGCAGGCCTTTTGTATCAGCGCTTTCTTTTGCTCGAATTTCTCCCTGTCGTGGTCGCGCACAATATAGGTCATATCGGCGTGGTCTACGCAGCCCTCCATCTTGTCAAGATGGAAGAATCCCTCGTATTCGTCCGTGCAGGCGGGGTTTTCAAAGCGCGGCAAGAGATCGTGCAGCTCCATCGCAAGCAGCAGCGCATTGACCATCTTTCCCTTTGCGTTGCCCGTGTGTGTGCTGAGTCCCTGGATGTGGACGCCCGCACCGGCTGCGTTGAAGCACTCGTAGTTGATCTCGCCCAACGTGCCGCCGTCCACCGTATAGGCAAACTCTGCGCCAAAGGCCGCAACGTCGAAGAGATCCACCCCGCGCCCGACCTCTTCATCAGGCGTGAATCCAATGCGGATCTTGCCGTGTTCCGGCGCGTCCGCCCGCAGCATCCGCTCCGCAAAGGTCATGATCTCCGCGACCCCCGCCTTGTCGTCCGCACCCAAAAGCGTCGTGCCGTCGGTGCAGATGATCTCGTCTGTGATGTGCAAGAGCAACGCGGGCGAATCCGCGGGAGAGAGCGTATATCCGTTGCCCATGTCGATGTCGCCGCCGGCGTAGTTTGGCGTGAGCTTGGGCTTTACGTTTGCGCCGCTGACCGCGTCCGCGGTGTCCACATGCGAAAGCAGGCCGACGACGGGCGCGCGCTTTGTCGTGTTTGCGGGGATGCTGGCGGTCACGTAGCCGTGCGGATCCATCGTGACATCGCTGGCGCCGATGGCGATGAGCTCGTCGTGCAGCAGGCGGCAGAGGTCAAGCTGCCGATCGGTGCTGGGGATCTTGTCCACGTGGTGTTCGGATTGGGTGTTGATCTTCACATACCGTAAAAAGCGGTCTTTGACGGATTCCATCGTGTATCTTCCTCGATTTCTTCGATTGTTTGCAGTATGAGCATAACACGCGCCTTGGATGCTGGCAAGCGCGGGAAACGCACGCCAAAATTCGGAAAAGGCGTCTCCTTGTTCGGGAGAACGCCTCTCAGGTCGTTTTGTGAACTACTGATTCCGATTATATCCGAGAACGGAATAAGGGGAATGCGTCAGCGCTTGTGGTTCTGGAAGCAGTTACTGCAGTAGACAGGACGGTCGTTTCTGGGTTGGAACGGGATCTTGGTTGGCGCCCCGCATTCCGCACAAACGGCATCGAACATCTCGCGCTCGCTGCTGCGTGTGGTTTTGCGGCTGGAGCGGCAGTCTTTGCAGCGGACAGGCTCGTTCTGGAACCCTTTCTCCGCGTAAAACTCCTGCTCGCCGGATGTAAAGACGAATTCCTTACCGCAATCCTTGCATACCAGTGTTTTGTCTTGGAACATTTGACTTTTTCCCCTTTTCGGTTTGTGAAAATTTTTGATATCCGAGTGCCGGCTGACCTGGTTTTTGCCCCCACACTCGCCAACTGGAAGTCTCGCTACCCGGCGATGTGCCTCTCACTACTGCCTCTCTCGAAATGCATGCTTAGATATGCTTCGGTTGGACTTACTTCTAGACCGCACCATGCTCACGGGGCTTTGCCCGCTTACGTGGATCGTTTTGCCTGCGACTGGCATCGATTTTCAACCACAGACCCGATACGCGGATACCAAAGCTAGTATAGTACACCCAATTGTAAAATTGCAATGTATTTTTTCTTACAAATGTCCGAACAAAACGCATGATTGGGCGCTTTTCGCATGTTTTATACGATTGTTTACGCGCTTTATGCTGTGCGTCCAGCACGTGAAAATACAATATTTTGTGTCGTATCCGTGGGAGATCGCCTTATCTATGGGCAGGTCCGTCGTCGCCATACTGCGCGCGCGGGCCGCCGACATATTTCGGGCGTGTCTTTGCAAGGAGGAACGAAGCTTCGCCGATCTTGCGCTGCTCGATGTGCACGGGCACCACGACGGGATGCAGATGCATGCCGATCAGCGTGCCGCCGATGTCGATGCCGAGCGCGGCCTGCGCCCGAACGTCCTCCACCATCACGCGATCCGGGATGCGGTTATATGCCTCGGTTGCGAATGCGCCGCCCGCATGCAGCCACGGGCGCACCCAGACCTCCTGCAGATGGTATTGCTCCATGCAGGCACGGCTTGTGCAGATCGCGCGGTTGATGTGTTCGCAGCCTTGCACGGCAAGGTAAAGCCCCGCCTCGGTCACCTTGGGCAGGATTGCATCCATGACGGCCTTTGCCGCCTCTTCGCTGGAGGCGGAGCCGATGCGTTTGCCTACGATTTCGCTCGTCGAACAGCCGATGACGAAAATATCTCCCTTGCGATACTCCGCGCTTTGGAGCAGATGATCGACGGCCGCTGCCGCCTGAAGGGTTAGTTCGCTGTAATCCATTTGATTTCACCTCTGTGGTTTCGTTGCGGGCGGCGTAATGCGCCTATGCCCGCATGGTTTAGAGAAATAGTATAGCACAATTTCCGAGCAATCTCCGTGCATTTTTCGCCGAAAGCGTGCGAAACTTGTATGGTATACTGTTGCTATGGAATGGATTGTGCCCTTGTTGGAATGGTATCAAAAAAAAGCGCGGGAACTTCCCTGGCGCAAAACGGGCGATGCTTACGCGGTTTGGATCAGCGAAATCATGCTGCAACAGACCCGCGTCGCCGCTGTGATTCCGTATTATGAACGCTTCCTGCGCGAACTGCCGGATGTATTTGCCCTCGCAAGCGTTAACGACGACCGCCTGCACAAGCTCTGGGAGGGCTTGGGCTACTATAGCCGCGCGAGAAACTTAAAAAAAGCGGCAAACGAGATCGTTTCCCGTTTCGGAGGAATCATGCCGAATCGCTATGATGCGCTGATCACCTTGCCCGGCATAGGCGAATACACCGCGGGGGCGATCGCGTCGATCGCATTCGGGGAAAGCGTGCCTGCCGTGGACGGTAACGTGCTGCGCGTCTATGCGCGGTTCTTTGGTGTGGAAAAGGGTATCCGCGATCTTGCGTTTAAGAAAGAGGTTCGCGTGGCTTTGCTGCCGCTCATACCAGCAAAAAAGTCCGGCGCGTTCAACGCGGCGTTGATGGAGCTCGGCGCCACCGTCTGCCTGACAAACGGACAGCCCAGGTGCGGCGATTGCCCCGTGCGGGAATTCTGCGTGGCCTATCGCGCGGGAAGAACGGCGGAGCTGCCCTTGCTCTGTGCGAAAAAATCGCGAAAGATCGAGCAAAAGACGGTGTTCGCGCTCACGATCGAAGGTCAACTCATAGGCTTCCGCCGACCGGACAGCGGCCTGCTCGCGGGATTGTGGCAGCTGCCGGAAACCGCAGGAGAGTTGTCGGATGCAGCGTGCGCCGCGTGGCTAGGTGGTCACGGCGTCAACCCCGTCGGCGAACTACGCTTTTACGAGCGCAAACACATCTTTACACATATCGAGTGGCACATGCGCGTCTGCGCCGCTGAGGTTTCGGCAAATGCTCTGCCGGAGGGCTGGATATTGCTGGACGAATCCCACGCGCTGCCGACGGCGTATCGGGTGTGTCTCTAACGAAAAATTCGCAAAAAAATAACGGCTTGCGCCGCTATTTTTATAAGCCGTTACAGTTGCCGTCGTCCTTCCATCGCCTTGGCGAGCGTAACCTCGTCCGTATACTCCAAATTGCCGCCGATGGGGATGCCGTGCGCGATGCGCGTGCAATTGACTCCCATGGGTTTTAATAGACGCGCGATGTAGGATGCGTTGCTTCGCCCTCCACGTCCGGATTGGTCGCGAGGATGACTTCTTTCACGCCGCCCGCCTTGACGCGCTCCACGAGCTCGTTGATGCGGATGTCGTTGGGTCCCACACCGTCCACCGGCGAGAGCACGCCGTGCAGCACGTGGTATTTTCCGTGGAATTCCCGCGTGCGCTCCATGGCGATGACGTCCTTTGCGTCGCTGACCACGCAAAGGATACTTCCGTCACGATTGGTGTCCGCACAGATGCCGCAGGGGGAAACGTCCGTATACGTCCCGCAGATCGGGCAGTCGACCACCTTTTCGCGCGCGGCAAGAATCGCCGCGGCAAGCTCCTGTGCCTGCGCCAGCGGGGTGTCGAGAATATGGTACGCTAGCCGCTGCGCGCTCTTTTGCCCGATGCCGGGCAGGCGCGCGAGCTGGGTTGTCAGCCGGACGATGGGTTCAATGGTGAGCATGGTTACAGGCCGAGCCCCAGTCCGCCCGTAATCTTGCCGATTTCGTCCTCGACGGTCTTGGTTGCCGTGCGCAGCGCCTCGTTGACCGCGGAGAGCACGAGATCCTGCAGCATCTCCACGTCGTCGGGATCGACGCATGCGGGGTTGATGACGATGGATTTCACGTCCTTGTTGCCGGTGACGGTCACGCTGACCATGCCGCCGCCGCTGCTCGCGGTAAATTCGCGATCATTCAGCTCCGCTTGCGCGCGGGCCACGTCCTGCTGCATCTTCTGGGCTTTCATCATCAGCTGCTGCATGTTTCCGCCGCCCATGCCGCCCATTCCGCCGGGAAATCCGCCTTTTGCCATAAAAAAATTCCTCCTGAAGCTATCTCTGAATCGTATTTTAAAGTATTTATTTGATCGTGAACTTGTCTCCAAATATTATGATGTTGTTTTGGTATCTATTCGTTCGTGAACTTGTCCACGATTACTACCAGATGGTTCGGGTATCTATTCGATCGTGAGTTTATCCCCGAACAACGCTTTTGCGAGCTCCTCCGCCTGACCGCTTGCGGGCGCGGCTTTCGTGGTTGTGATCACAAGCTTTGCGTCGGGTTTGAGCATCTGTAGCGCGCGCAGCGTCGGCTCATAATTGATCGGTGCGGAGAGATTCTTGTGCTTCGTCTCCTGCGCTTCGGTGAATCCGACGCTCAGGGTGTTCTGCTCAAAATGCAGCGCCGTCGCCTCGCGGGCCAACGCTTGAACAAACATATTCGGGATGCCCGCAATCGTTTCGCGCCAAATTGTCGCGGCTTCGCTGGATCCGCCCGCCTGGGATGCCGCTTTCGGTGCGGATGCCGACTTCTCCGGCGTAGGTTCCGGCTTTGACGGCAAGCGAACGCTTTCTTCCTGCGAAGGATGGGAAAAAACGTCCTCCGGCGCCCAATCTTCCGGTGGCGGGGTCAGATCGACCCAGGGCGCGGCTTCCTGCGCAGGCTCTGTCTTCGCGGTCTTCGCCTCTTTTTTGCGTGCGGTATGCGCCGCGGGTGCTTCTGGTTGACTCGTTTGCGCCGGCTCCGGCGGTGCAGGCTGCTTCATCGCCGATTGCGCGGGAATACCTTCTTTGATCTGGGATTCCAGACGGTCGATCCGCGCTTCCAGATTGGCGATCGAGAGCGAATCCTCCGGCCGGCAGATGTGGATGAGCGCGCTTTCCAAGAGCGCGCGCGGAGACGGCAGATATCGCATGTCGTTTTGCGCCGCGATCAGGCGATCCACCGCGAGCATCAGCCGCGATTCGGACGCGCCCTTTGCCTGCTCCAGATAGCGCGTCATCGCATCTTCGGTGCAGTCCAGAAGATCTTCGCACCGACCGCAAGTTTTGCTGAGCAGCAGCGCGCGAAAATGCGCCGCAAGATCTGCGGCGAAGACGGAAAGATCCCGCCCCGCCTGCATGATAGCATCCAGCATCCGAAGTGCGTCCGGCGCGTTAGAAGAAAGAAGCGCGGCAGAGAGATCGAAGAGAAACGCGTCCTCCATGCTGCCCAATACATCATATACGTTCTTTGTGGTGACATGATCCCCGCAGAAGGCGAGGCATTGATCGCAGAGCGACAACGCGTCACGCATGCCGCCCTGTGCCGCGCGCGCAATCAGCGTCAGGCCGCCGTCTTCGATGGAGGCGCCCGCTTGCGCGAGCACGCTCTTGAGCGTTTGCTTGATATCCGTGATCGAAAGCCGGTGAAAATCAAACCGCTGGCAGCGGGAGATAATCGTTGCGGGCAATTTCTGTGGTTCCGTGGTCGCAAGGATGAAGAGGATGTGTTCCGGCGGCTCTTCAAGCGTTTTGAGCAGCGCGTTGAATGCGGGACCGGAGAGCATATGCACCTCGTCGATGATAAACACGCGGCGGCGGAGATTGAGCGGCGCATATTGCGCGTTTTCAATCAGATCGCGCACATCGTTGACGCTGTTGTTGCTCGCGGCGTCGATTTCGGTGATGTCCGAGGAGCCTTCCCCTGCCGTGATCAGGCATGCTTCGCATTTACCGCAAGGCTCTCCGTCTTCGGGGCTGAGGCAGTTGACCGCGCGCGCCAAGATGCGTGCCGAAGTCGTCTTGCCCGTGCCGCGCGTGCCGCAGAACAAATAGGCGTGCGCCGGACGATCCGACGACACCTGGTGTTTCAGCGTGGTTGTGATGTGCTCCTGCCCGATGACGTCTTGGAAGCGGGCGGGGCGATATTGGCGGTAGAGCGCGCGATAAGCCATGGTACGCTTCTTCTCCGATGGATAAGAGTGATTGACCGTTGCAAGCCCGTGCTTACGGGACAACCTTATTCTTCATGATACCATATTTTGAAGATGCGCAAAAGCACGAATCACAAGCGCAAATCACTCGCAACGCGCAAGCGCACGGAAAACGAGTGATCTAGGCGAGATATGGGTGAAATATGGGAATTCGTTCACGCTTTCTTTCGTTGACCGGACAACGCGCGTGCGGTAGAATGAAAAGCGTGAAACGTATGAGTAAAAACTTAATCTATGCGCCAAAGCGCAAGATGAATCTGGACGCGACGAGCTATGGCCCTCTGGTCAAGCTGGTGATCGTGCTCGGCGCGTTGGCTGCGCTTGTTTTGATCGTCGTATTGTTTGCGATGCCGCTGATCAACGCGCGCATCAGCAGCGGACAACCGCTGTTGGGCAAGGTTGTCGCGCCGGTGACGTCGAATCAAACCGCAGCTCCGCTGCATCCGATTCTGACCAATGAGGTCAAAACGGTGCAGTTCGGCGAAGGCTACGGCCTGCCTACGGCGGTCGTTGATCCGAGCGTATTTGCCGACGAGATCCTGTTTGCAACAGGCGCGAGCGAAAACGCATGCGACAGGCTTGTCCGCCTTAACCCGGAGACGGGCGCGTTCGTCAACATCGATATCATGCGCATCAACGATACGATACGGTATCCCGTGGAGAATGCGGATCTGATTTTGTATGCAGACTGCAAGAGTGCGGGCGGCGGCAGCATCGTGCGGCTCAACAAGGCCACGGGCGAAACCGTCGTGATGGCGGAATTTGCACTGGAAGCGCCAAAGCTTTCGTTCGAATTCCCCTATGTGGTCTGGACGGAACGCACGGCGAGCACCACCGCCAAGCTGATGGTTTGCGATGTGAGCAGCGGCGAACTGGTTACACTCGCGGTTTTGTCGGGCAGTGTATACACGGACAGCGCGCCTTCCATCAAGAGCGGACAGGTGATCTATGCCGACGCGGACACGACAAATCCCGGCCAGAGCCTGATTCGTACGGTTCTGCTTTCGGACAACAGCCGCTGGGACTTTGCCGCGGGCAGCTTTGTGCATGACCCCAAGTCTGCGGGCGATCGCTGGGCGTATTTGAGCGGGAATCATGACGACAGCAGCGATCTATATATCAGCGTCAACGGAGCAGCGGCACGTCGCGTCGCCTCCGGTGTGATCGATTTTAACATTACGTCGACCAGCGTGATCTTCAGCCGTGACGAGACGGTATATGCCTATGTCTTTGCGGACGACAAAACCTATGTCATCAGCGAAACGGGTAGTAACGCGCAGTTTGTCATGGCTGGCGGGAACTATGCGCTCTGGCGCGACATGAGCGACAGCACGCAGCCGCTCTGGAAATATCTCAAGGTCGTCGGCTGATATGGCGAATAAAGAGCGCGTCTCCTATATCTGCGGCGAATGTGGCTATGAGTCCGCCAAGTGGATGGGCAAATGCCCGCAGTGCGAAAGCTGGAACACCATGACCGAGTTTGCCGAGGTCAAGGTAAAGAGCGCCACGCCAAGCGGCACCGCCGTTTCGCAAAAGCTCAGCAAGGTGGTTCCACTGCCGCAAAAACGCGTCTCCGCCGGCATGGGCGAGCTCGATCGCGTGCTGGGCGGCGGGTTGATTCGCGGCATGGTGGTGCTTCTGGGCGGAGATCCGGGCATCGGAAAATCGACGTTACTTTTGCAGGCTGCGGACACGCTCGCCAGCGAAGGCGTCGTTTTGTATGTCTCGGGTGAGGAAAGTGCATCGCAGATCAAGCTGCGCGCGGATCGCCTCGGCATGAAGAACGACATCGACGTTCTGTGTGAAACCGATCTGGATCAAATCATCGACGAGGCGAACAACACGCATTGCAGCGTGCTGATCGTGGACTCGATTCAAACCATCTTCTCCGAGGAGAGCACGGGCGCGCCCGCAAGCGTCAGCCAGGTACGTGCCGTAACCGCGCGGCTCACGCGTTTTGCCAAGGAGACGGGCATCATCGTGCTCATCGTGGGTCACGTGACCAAGGACGGAAATATCGCGGGCCCTCGTGTGCTGGAGCACATTGTGGATACGGTTTTATATTTTGAAGGCGACCGGCACGAAGGCCTCCGTCTCTTGCGCGCAGTGAAAAACCGCTTTGGTTCGACCAACGAGGTCGGCGTGTTTGAGATGAGCGATGGAGGCATGCGCGAGGTAGCCGATCCGTCCCGATTGTTCCTTTCCGGCGAGTCGGCTCCCGGCTGTTGCGTAACCTGCGCGATGGAAGGCAGCCGTCCGATTCTTGCGGAGGTGCAGTCGCTCTTGACGGACAATGCCTTTGGCAATCCGCGACGCACAAGCGCGGGCGTGGATACCGGCAGACTGAGCCTCTTGCTTGCCGTGCTGGAGAAGAAAGCGCATCTCAGGCTTTCGACGAAGGATGTCTATCTCAACGTCGTCGGGGGCTTGAGGCTGGACGAACGCAGCACCGACCTTGCCGTTGCGCTCTGCGTCGCGTCCGCGATGATGGATCTGCCGTTGCCGCCGCGCACGGCGGCGCTTGGCGAGGTGGGCTTGACGGGTGAGGTGCGCGCGCTGAGCCGGATCGAAACGCGGCTCAACGAGTGCTTACGCTTGGGCTATGACACCGTGCTGCTGCCGAAATCCGCAAAAGCGCCGAAGCTTGCGGGGCTCAAGCTTGTGCCGGTTGCGACCGTTGGCGAGGCGATCGCCTATTGCTACGAGAAGAAACCTATGGTATAATCTGCTTCGCGTCTTTGTGGGATTTTCCCCGATTATGCGCGCGATTTCACACAAAAAGTATAACGTTTGTGCCTGTAGCTCAGCTGGATAGAGCGTTGGACTCCGACTCCGCTGGTTGCAGGTGCTAAAATGACAACAAAATACTTGTGCCTGTAGCTCAGCTGGATAGAGCGTTGGACTCCGACTCCGCTGGTTGTAGGCGCGAAAATGACAACTAAATACTTGTGCCTGTAGCTCAGCTGGATAGAGCGTTGGACTCCGACTCCAAAGGCCAGAGGTTCGAATCCTCCCAGGCACGCCAAATACAAATGCCACCCGAGAGGTGGCATTTGTATTTGGCTTTTAAATTGAAAGGATTCGGAGCCGCGTGAAGAAAACGCCGCTGTGTCGGCGTTTTTAGCGGCAGGCGGAGGGCAGCCGACCAAACTGCGAGCGGTGTGAGCGAGCAGTGGCCGGATAACCGGAGGAATCCTCCCAGGCACGCCAAATACAAATGCCACCCGAGAGGTGGCATTTGTATTTGGCTTTTAAATTGAAAGGATTTGGAGCCGCGTCAAAAAAAACGCCGCTGTGTCGGCGTTTTTAGCGGCAGGCGGAGGGCAGCCGACCAAACTGCGAGCGGTGTGAGCGAGCAGTGGCCGGATAACCGGAGAAATCCTCCCAGGCACGCCAAGAACCCCAATTTAGGCAATATCATTCAGTTAAGCCCTTCAAAGCAACAATACAAAAAATATCCCAATAAATAAGAACCGGTTACGTTTCTCTTCGTACACGGTTCTTTGGCTTTGCTGTTTGGACGCTTAACTGAACGACAATTGCAAACGGCGTATTTTTTGTTTGTTGCAAACTTACACTTTATTCCTCCGCTAAGAAAGAGTCCAGCATTTCCGGCGGAACATCCATGCGTTTTGCCGTCTCCTCCCGCGTCATTCCTTGCGCATAAAATCGACGCGCGACATCACCCAAATGTTCGCCAACCTCTATGATGTGCCTGTCGAAATCGTAGAAGCGCACCACGCGCTGTCCCCAGCCATGCTCCTTAAGCGGATGTACGAGTTCAACGCCGAACGCTTCCAAACGTTGCAGGAACGAATCCATGTCGTGCTCGTCAAAATATAGCTCCGCATCATTTCCGCCAAACGAAATCATCGATACGTCGCGTTCAATAAACGCCGTCCAGGTGTCCTTCGTCTGGAGGAAGACCCCGTTTTTATAGGCGACATGAACCCCGAGATCCATCGCGACCTCGCATCCCATCAGGCCCTCGTACAGCGCCCTGGCGCGCTCCATGTCACGTACGGCGATCAATGTTCCGGAATACTTCATCATGCCCCTCCTGCCCAATCTGCACAGTTGTTCCTGCAACAGCTCTATAGCATTCTATCATAGCTATTAATCGACTTCCATTGTGTTTCTCTTCGTCACCCGCTCTGCTCCAACGATTGATGGAGAGCCATAAAAAGCCTCCGGAAAAATCCGGAGGCTTTTGTGAGTCGCGTATTGTTTAGACTTACTTGCCGAGCTGTGCGTCGTTGTTTCCGCTGGTGGAGGCAAAGAGCTCAAGCTCGTTGATCGGATCGTTGAAATCGCAGAGCCAGCCATGGCGGCACATATCGAAGTTGCCGGCCTGACGCTCGTTGACGAACGTTGCCCAATCCACGGTGTGGATGGTGATGTTGATGCCGATTGCCGCGAGATCCTGCTGGACGCACTCAGCAATACCCTGATGGCCGGTGCTCTCGTTGATCAGATACTCGAACTCGATCGGCGTCTTGAGCATGCCGTTTTCCATTTCGAAACCGGCATCCGTCAGAATCTGCACTGCAGCTGCAACATCTGCATCATTGAAGTATCCGTCTGTGCCGTTCGGGTAATTCCAAGCGGCTGCGTCTTTGAACTGGCCACCATTGCCGTCGTTCACGCCATAGCCTACCCAGCTGGTTGCAACTTTCTGCTCAGTCTGGGCAACTGTGTCGACGATGTACTGACGATCGATCGCGGAAGCAATCGCTCTGCGAAGAGCGGAAGCCTGATCTGCGGTCATGCCGGCATAGATATCGGAATTCACGTTGAAGCAGACATAATAGGTGCCGAGGTTATCGATAACTTTGAACTCAGGATTGGTCTTGAGGTTCGCAATTTCATCGGTCGGCACGGTGTCGATGAAGTCCACATCGCCTGCATTGTACGCGGCAAAGATTGCAACGTCATCTGCAGAAAGCATGAACTTGATGGTTTCGAGCTTCACGTTCGCGGCATCCCAGTAGTAGGGGTTCTTCGTGAAGACCATACCGCTGTCATGTGTCCACTCGGTGAGGGTGAATGCGCCGCAGGAGACGAAGCCCGCCTCTTTGCACCATGCATTCGGGGCAACCACTGCACCGGAGGCATCCTTATAACCTTCAGCGCCTTCCACGGCACTCTGCTTCACGGGGAAGTAGGTCGGGAATGCGAGCAGGTCAAGGAAGTAAGCGCAGGGAGCATCCAACACGATGGTCAGGGTGTTGCCGTCAGCAGTAACATTCAGATTCTTATCGGCATAGCCGGCAATCGCGCTGAACATGTAGCTGTATTCGGACGCGGTCTCAGCCGCAACAACGCGCTGCCAAGAGTAAACGAAGTCGGCCGCGGTCAGGTCGCTGCCGTCGCTCCACTTGAGGCCGTCCTTCACCTTAACAGTGTAGGTCATGCCGTCCGCAGAGACGGTGGGCATACCATCGGCAAAGTTCGGAACGATGCCGTTGGCAGAATCGGAGTACAGACCGCCGAACTCGAGGATTGCAAGGCATCCGCCGTCAACGGTTGTGTTCAGAGCCGGATCAAGATTCTCCGGTTCGCTTGCGAGGTTGACGCTCAGCGTATCGGAAGTACCATTGGTCGCATACTGGAAATACTTCATGCCATAGGGGTTGGCATGAATGCCTTGTACGGCGGCTTTCTGCATGAAAAGATCGTTGTAATAATAGATCGGGCAAACAGCGCCAGTCGCCATGAGCATATCCTCAGCCTGATGCATGAGGTCTACGCGCGCGGTAAAGTCCGTCGTTGTTTTAATCTGAGCGAGCAGGGCATCATAATCCGCCCAGTTCGCGGGCGCTGCTGAAACCGCTTCTGCTGCGGGAGCCTCTGTGGCCTCGGCTGCAGCTTCGGTTGCAACGGGTTCTTCCGTGGTGGCTGCGGGCGCGCAAGCCGCGGCAAAGCCGACGACCATTAAGACTACAGTCAACAGGGCAAGCAACTTCTTAACGTTCATTTTCTTTCCTCCTATTAATTTTGTGTAACGGATAATTGTGTCTAGAACTCTGCATACACATGTCTATATAATAACAAGCCGACCATTCATTGTCAATGTTTGACCCCGCCTGGCTCGGCTTGATAAGCGTTTATGCAGTACGCAATCAGCGTTCCCAACAGGCAACAGAGTGCCCGTCTCCGCGGTCTGTCAACTGCGGACACTCTACGGCGCAGCGCTCTTTTGCGTAACTGCAACGCGTACGGAACGGGCATCCGCTTGGCATGTTGAGAGGGCTTGGCACGTCGCCTTCCAGAATGATGCGGCGGCGTTTCTTTGCCAAATCTGGGTCGGGAATCGGCACGGCGGAGAGCAGCGAAAGCGTGTATGGATGAATAGGATTGCTATTGAGAACATCCGCCTCTGCGATCTCAACAATCTTACCAAGATACATAACTGCGATCCGGTTTGACATATGGTGTACCACCACGAGATCATGCGCAATAAACAGATACGTGATGCCGAGCTTTTTTTGCAGATCCTCGAATGTGTTGATGATCTGAGCCTGAATGGACACATCCAGTGCGGAGACCGGCTCGTCGCAAACAATGAACTTGGGATTGACCGCAAGCGCGCGGGCAATACCGATTCTTTGACGCTGACCGCCGGAGAACTCATGCGCATAACGGTTTGCGTGATCATTGTTTAAGCCAACCAGGTCAAGCAGTTCCGCAATGCGATCCGCGCGTTCTTTCTTTGAATGATAAAGGTGGTGAATATCCAGCGGCTCACCAATGATATCCGCGACCGTCATGCGGGGGTTGAGCGAGGAATACGGATCCTGAAATACGATCTGCATGTCCTTGCGGTATTCGTTAATGTTCTTTGCGGTGATCAGATTGCCATCATACCGGACTTCACCGCTGGTTGGCTTATAGAGGTGCAACAGCGCACGGCCCGCCGTCGTTTTTCCGCAACCGGACTCGCCGACAAGACCCAGCGTCTCGCCTTTATTAATCGAGAACGAAATTCCATCGACGGCCTTGAGCGGTTTTGTGTTGAACCATCCGATCTTAATCGGGAAATACATCTTCAGGTCTTTGACATCAATTAACGGCTGGTTCATGCTTGCTCACCATCCTTACCTGCGGCATTGACATAGACTTCCTTGACATTCATCCAGCATGCGGCTTTGTGTTGAGCGTTGATCGTCAGCTCTTCCGGCATTTCATTCAGGCAGATTTTCATTGCCTTGTCGCATCGAGACGCAAACGCACACCCTTTCGGCAGGTTCAGCACGTCAACCGGCGAACCACCGATAGGAATCAGACGCTCTTTTCTCTTCGCGAGGCTTGGAATCGAATGTAATAGCCCTTTGGTGTATTCGTGCTTGGGATTATAGAATATCTCATCGGCGGTACCGCGCTCGCAAACACGTCCGCCATACATGACGATGATCTCGTCACACATGTCTGCAATGACGCCAAGGTCATGCGTAATTAGAATGATTGCCATGCCAAGCTTTTTTTGCAGGTCTTGCATCAATTCCAAGATCTGCGCCTGAATCGTCACATCCAGCGCGGTGGTTGGTTCATCGGCAATCAGCACATCCGGTTCGCAGGCGAGCGCCATGGCAATCATGACGCGCTGGCGCATACCGCCGGAGAGCTCGTAGGGATACTGCTTCACACGCTTTTCCGGTTCGTTGACCCCAACCAGGGTCAGCATCTCAACCGCCCGGTCTTTCGCTTCCTGATGGGTGCGGTTGGTATGCAGCTTGATTACCTCAACCAACTGGTTTTCAATGGTGTAAACCGGGTTGAGCGAGGTCATTGGATCCTGAAAAATAATGCTGATCTTATTCCCGCGAAATTCCCGAATCTGCTTTTTGGAGTACTTCAAGATATTTTCGCCCTCATAGAGGACTTCCCCGCCGACAACCTTGCCGGGGTCGACGAGAATGCGCAGGATCGAATATGCCGTTACGCTCTTGCCCGAGCCGGACTCGCCCACGATGCCCAGCACCTTGCCGCACTCGAGATCAAACGAAATGCCGTTGACAGCCTTTACTTCGCCCGCTTCGGTAAAGAACGACGTGCGCAGGTCTTTTACCTGTAATAAAATTTCACTCATCTTCTCTTACCTCCTGAGCCTTGGGTCAAATGCGTCTCTTAGCCCATCGCCGAGTAGGTTAAACGCCAGAACGATCAGGCAAATGACAGCAGCCGGGAAGATCAGTTTGAATGGATAGCTCTGCAAGCCACCTCTGGCGAAGCTCGCCAGAGAACCAAGGCTCGGCATTGGCGCCTGCACCCCAAGACCAACGAAGCTCAAAAAGCTCTCGGTGAAAATCGCATTCGGAATCTGCAGCGCCGTTGAGATGATGATGACACTCATGCAGTTCGGCAGGACATGTTTACGGATGATCCGTCCGGACTTTGCGCCAAGCGCGCGCGCCGCAAGCACGTATTCGTTCTTTTTAATCTGTAGAATCTGTCCGCGGACGAGCCGCGCCATGCCGACCCAATAGAGCAGCCCGAACACGATGAAAAGGCTGATCATATTCACGCCGATTTTCTTCAGAATGGCAATGGAAGAGCCGGTCAATATGGAGTCCAAAACCACAGAGAGCAGTATGATCATCAGCAGATCCGGCAGAGAATAAATAATATCGACGATGCGCATCATCGCCATATCCACCTTCCCGCCGGCATACCCGGAAATAGAACCATAGACCAAGCCAATCATCAAGACGATAAGGCTCGCAAACAAACCGACGATTAAAGAAACGCGCGTTCCATAAACCACCCGGATAAAATAGTCGCGGGAAAGTTCGTCGGTTCCAAAGAGATGCGGAAACAGCTTTTGCCCTTGGGCAATTGCTTCTTGCTCCCGCTCGGAATACTCAAACGGAGCCATGTTTTTTGCGCCCTTGTCGCGCTTGCCGTTTATGGTAATCATCTGGTCATAATCGTATGGAACGACCATCGGCGCAAACACGATGACCAAAACGATCACAAGCAATATGATAATGCTGACGACTGCAAGGGGGTTTCGAGAGAGCTTCTTCATTCCATCGCGAAAAAACGTAGTAGACTCGCGCATCTTAACATGCTGTATCTTCTCTTCGTCTGTCGCTGATTCGAATTTTGAAACGTCAAGCTGCAAACTTAGCAGGCGCTTTTTCGGAATCATATCCGCGTTGAATTGCTTTTTTTCCATCTGTCAGTCCCCTTAATCAAAGCTGATTTGCGGATCGACTGCTTTATAGATCAGATCCGAAACCAAGGTCAGCGCTACCATCAATACCGCGAGGAAGATTGTCGTCGCCATTATCATCGGATAATCGCGCTGCGAAATGCTGGAGACAAACTTGCTGCCGAGGCCGCCGATGGTAAACACAGTCTCTACCACAAGGCTGCCGGTGAGGATGTAGGCAAGCATTGGCCCAATATAGGTTACCACAGGGATTAGGGCGTTGCGAAGCGCATGCTTAAAGATAACAACGCTTTCTCTGAGGCCCTTGCTGCGCGCTGTTCGAATGTAGTCCTGCCCTAAAACATCCAGCATGCTTGATTTCGTCAAGCGAGTGATATATGCCATAGGATACATGGCAAGCGCAATCACAGGCAGAAAATATGCGGTCGTAGATGCATCCCAGACCGGAAACCAATTCAACTGTAGACAGAATACGAGCAATAATATCGTTGCCCCAACGAAAGAAGGCACCGAAACGAATAATGTCGTAAAGAAAATGATCAGTCGATCCGGCAGTTTGTTTCGCGTCAGCGCGGCAATCGCACCAAGCACGATACCAAACACAATCGCAGTCAATCCCGCCATTCCACCGAGTTTTGCGGAAATCGCAAACCCGTTTGTGATGGTCGTTGTGATTTCACGGCCGGTTTTCAGTGACAGGCCAAAATCACCTTGCGATAGGTTTTCCAGATAAATTAAGAATTGCTCCCCAATTGGTTTGTCCAGATTGTACCTGGCTTCCAGCGCTTTTCGAACAGAAGGCTCCGGTGCTTTTTCCGATTCAAAAGGCCCGCCAGGTATCGCATTCATGGCAAAAAACGTAATGACGATTATAATAAAAACCGTCATTATGGCAAGCAATATGCGCTTCAATGCATATTTCCACATGGAATTGTCATCCCCTCGCTATCATATGAATAAGATTGGCTATGCTGATCCTTGCACGTCAGTATATACTGATTCTTCTGACAATGTAGCAAATAGATAGCATCGCCTTATCATATAAGATATTGAAAAAAAAAGCAATGTTTATGCGAATTTTGATGATAGTAGTAAATGATTCCACTCCGGCATACTTGTATAGTCATGCGTTTTTTGCTTTCTCTATACAATGAATTTTGCGAATATTTGCGCCGTTTCTGCATGTTTTGCAGTATAATGAGTGCATCAAGCACGCGAAGGAGGCCTTATGGAGTTTGCGTTTGCCAGCCCGGATGACCTGCCGGAGATTGTGTCGCTCTTTGGCGAGGCCACGCGGCATATGGACTCAATCGGCATTCATCAATGGGACGCGATCTATCCCGATTATCAGATTCTGCTTGCGGATATCGAGCAGGGGATTTTACAAGTCGGAACCCTGGACGGACAAATCGCCGCCGTCTTCGCGTTGGAAGAGTGCGCCGAAGAGGATTATGAGGAAGCGGACTGGAACACGCATCCCGAGCGAATCGTTGTGCTGCACCGGCTCTGCGTCCACCCCGCGTTTCAAGGGCGGGGGATTGCGCGCGAGGCGATGGACTATCTGGAGCAGGTTGTGCGCGAACGCGGCATCTGCGCCATCCGGCTCGATGCGTTCTCGCACAACCCAACCGCACTACGGCTCTACGAGTCGCGCGGGTATCGTAAGGCTGGCGAAATTACATACCGCAAAGGTTTGTTTTATTTATATGAGAAGCTGCTCTAGTCTCCACGCCATCCGCGCGTGAGGCAGAGCTTGATTGGAGGTGCTTGAAATGGAAAACAGAGCCACCGACATCGAACAGATACTATCGCACCGAACGGATAACGGCGCCGACCTTTGGGCAACGCCGGAGGGCAATCTCGCCAAGGGCTGTCCGCTCTGCACGTTGGAGGCATGCTATCTTCTCCCCGAACTGGGACTCACCGTCGAAGACCCCGTGCTTGGCGCGGCGGCGGAGCTGCTCTGGCGGGCACAGCGGCCAGACGGCAGGTTTTCGCTCGTACCCAAGAGCACTATCTATCCCTGCCAAACAATCTACGCGGCCAAGTCGCTGTGCTATCTGGGATTTGCTGCCGATCCCCGTCTTGTGACGACGTTTTCGCATCTGTTCGAAACACAGCACGACGACGGCGGCTGGCGCTGCAAGAAGTTCTTTTTCGGCCGCGGACCGGAGACGGAATTCTCCAACCCGGGGCCGACGTTGACCGCGCTGGACGCGTTTCGCTTTACTCCCCTTGCCAACAGCGATCCCCGGCTTGACCGCACGGTTGGGTTTTTGCTGGATCATTGGGTCACACGCGCGCCGCTTGGCCCGTGCCATTACGGCATCGGCACGCTCTTTCATCAGGTTGCGTTCCCGTTTTCCAATTACAACCTGTTCTATTATGTCTATGTGCTCTCGTTTTACGACGCGGCAAAGCGAGACCCTCGCTTTCTGGACGTGCTCGGCGTGTTGCAGGGCAAACTGCAAAACGGTAAAATTGTCGTCGAACGCCCGCATGCAAAACTCGCCAACCTCACCATCAGTAAAAAAGGCGAGGTCAGCGAGCTGGCGACGGAGAAATATGAGCAGATTCTGCACAATCTCGAATGAACATCCCGAATGAACATCCCGAATGAACATCCCGAATGAACATCCCGAATGAACATCCCGAATGAACATCCCGAATGAACATTTTCGGATGACCATCTCGGATGAATCCGCGGATTTGCTCCTTGCGCATTGCTATGATATACTCCCCGATGAATCAAAGCAGGAAGAGGTAACCAAATGAACATCGGAGTCATCGGCGGGGCGGACGGCCCCACAGCTATCTTTGTCACTTTGGCCGTCAACTGGATTTTTGTGGCGATTGCAGGCTTTGCCCTGCTGGCTGCGATCGTCCTACTCGTGGTATTAAAGAAGAAGAAACGCCGTTAAAAACCAAATCGCATCTGAAAATGCCCCGCATCTTTACGAAAGATGCGGGGCATTCGTTTGCTCAGCTGGACTGCGAGTTGACGCATGCTTGCGTTCGCTCCGCTGGTTCATGACATTGCGCATTGGGAGACTTTTAGACGTTCAAATTTACCTTGTTTCTGAGTCATGCAACAATGCGACAAATTCAAAAATAACGTTATTTGTCTCGGAAATTTAGGATGCTGAGAGCGCTGCACCCTGGATTACATCTTCTGAAAGATGAGCGTAAATACCGTCCTGTCACCGCCGCCCAATCCGGTTCCTCCCGCCACAGTGGTTGTCATCGTACAGAGCGTCCATCCGTTAGCAGCGTATTTGTTGAGCATGCTGTCAAGCAACATCAAGTTTTTCGCATCATGGCCAATGAATTTTTCTTTTAGGACTACCTGTTCTGTTTTGTATTGCATACGGAATAACTCCTTTTATAAAATTATGATTCCTGGCATTTCTTACCATTGCAGCGCCGTCTGCTGTGCTAGAGAGAAGAAGGGATTGCGTGCTTTGTTAGTCTGCTATCACATTGTGCAAATCGTTATCGGCTCCATCTCCTTCTTTGTGCGTTCCCACCTTATTTTGATCTTATGTTTTGCAACTTGCAATACAAATTACGATGATTCTAAAACAAGTTATCGTGTTAGCCGATCAGGCATATGGAGACAGCCGACTGCTTGCATCTGCTGCAAAAATGTGCGTGCGGATATCTTGCAGGACACTTTTTGGCAACATGTGAGTGCTCCACGAAAGAGCGCGCTATCATTCAAGCAGTTTGTCCACAAGATGAGTTGCCTGCGAAAACCGCTCCTGATAATCTCCCGCGATAATGTTCATATGAAAGCCTCTTGCCTGATACAAATCCATCAGTTGCGCGCTGTATTTCTGGCGGTCAGCGGCGATGATGGGACTTCTATCGCCGTCCTGAACGAAATCTACATCCGGAGCAAGAAACAGCACCAGATCATAACGGTTGAGTAAAGAGATTGCTTCGGCGAGATGCCAGTTTTTTTCTTTATCCCGTCCATCAAGAAAATTGAGATAGAATAACGTCGTAAGACAATCGGTATCTTCAAACAGCACGCGATTGCACTGCTTGAAAGCCTCAATTTCACGCGCTTTGTGTTGGAGCAGGATGTCGGTGAAGTCCTCCGGCAACATGAGCGAGTCGGTTCCTGAACGAGCTGAGATATCGCGACCGACTTCTTCCAGGAAGTTCGTATTATAGTAGTTTGCCAGATTGATTGTGATTGTAGATTTGCCGGCGCTTTCGCTGCCGATGATCAACACTTTTTTTGCGTAATAGGGACGCACAATAGTTGGAAGCCAGTTCCAGCACGCCATCGGATTGTTCCGAATCTCGGAAGAGGACATTCCATTTCTTTCAAAAATGATCAGGTTTGCTTCGGGATAACACTTTGACCAGAAACTGTCGGCGTCGTAATCGCTGCCACAAAACACCGCGTCAATTGGCTCCTGCGCAAAGGCTCTTATTTTTTCGGAATCTTTTTTCCAGTGTTCTTGACCATACGCTTCCTTTGAAACAGCCGCGTCATTGAGAATACAGATCTGTACATGGTTCAGGTGACGGGTCAACGAATACAACCAGCGATAACGAACCCGCAGATCGATTTCGTTTCGATTTTCCCCGTAGGACAGAACGAGTATGAGGCGTTTACACTGGTTGGCGGCTTCAATGATGCAACGAACATGACCCAGATGCAGCGGATTAAAGCTGCCGCCATACAGACCACATTGATATCTCATACGGCAGCCAGCTCCAGCTTTGCGCCTTTTCGCCAGTTATAATACCCATAGCCCGAATTTACCAGGTAAGCGATCCACATGATCAGCGTCGGAACGCTCCAGCTGGCGCTGGAAGGGTCGGCAACGATTACGATGATCCACATGATAGCGGTGATGATGTTCGTCATGATCCAAAGGATCCACTGCTCGGCATATGCGAGAATCATGAAGATTTGAGCCAGAATTTGCAGAATCTCAGTTGATGCGTCCAGAATGGGACCCGCGAACTTGAAATTCACGCCAAAGAGAAGCGCAAAGTAGCTATAAATGGAATGGTTCCTTTGCATGTTGCTTGTGAACCAATTATCGACCTGAGAGAGAAACAATCCAAACAGGATTGTCGCGACAATTGAACCGACTATAAGAAGGCAGGTTTGCGTCGAGGTCAAGCGCCGCATTTTCACGTCGGTTCTGCTGCCGGGTTTCATCATCTTTTTCCAGGCGAAAATCCCGATGAATTGCGTCGGTAAAAAGTAACCGAGATTCAGAAGCATGTCTCCGTAATATCCGCTTTTGAAGGAGAGGTAACCATAGAGCAACGCGTTGACGATACCCCAAATCCAGTTCGAGTATTTACCCTTGGCAGCCAGAACAACACAGATGATTCCGCTGATTGCCGACAACGGGGAAACAACCCAATTCAGCAGAATATTCTCCGTATTGGAACCATCGGTAGCGCTGAGAGAGAAGTAGATTGTTGCGGCGAGAATGGTGGTTAAAAAGACGAATAACCATATCTTTTCAAATGGTTTCCATGTGCTGAAAGGTTTCGCTTTACTATGATTGGTCATGTATCCACCTTCAAAGTGCTGAAAGGTTTCGCTTTACTACGATTGGTCATGTTTTCACCTTCAAAAGAAAAGCCGTAATGGTTTTATTATAGTGAAACAAACTGTGCTGTCAACAGGAATTGTTGGTGCGACCCAGGCACACCAAGCGACAAGGCCACCCCGACGGGTGGCCTTGTCGCTTGAATGAACGATGTAATATGGGAATCCGATCAGCCTTGCGGCGCAATGTCGACGGCACCGGATGCTATTTTGCGGAATCCGGCCGTAAATACGTGAATCGCTCCCTGTATGCCGACTTCTTCAGGAGAAATCGGGACACCGTCGCTGCCGTACACATCGAGGTGGATGATACTGGCGGAGCCGGGCGCTACGATGACAGCAGACGACAGCCACGGGCTCTCCTCTCCGAAGGTAAGACCTTGCTGCGGAGAAAGAGTGATTGGCTTGTCGGTGGTTTTGTTGATCAGCAGCAGCTCAAGTTGGTAAAATCCGAAATCCGATGCGTTTGCTCCCCGATAGATCAACTTGACATCGTCCGTATCGATCCAAACCGCTCCCGTTTCATCGTAGGCGGGGAGGTATGCATCGTCTCCGCCTTCAATCGGGACGCCGAAGGTGAATTCACGGCTGTATCCGATGCCGAGCTCGTTTGACCAGTCACCCGAAACGGCAAGCTTCTTCAACTGATCCATGCCGGATGCTTCCAACAGAGTGGACAGGTCAAACATTAGTATCGTTTTTCCATTTCCTCCGGGCAGGAACCCGTTCAAGACGGACTCGTCGGAACAGTAGCCGTTTGCAGCCGCGCAGAAATTGTTCAGGAATACATCTTTCTTGCCCGGATTCTCAACATATAGATATGCGGTGCGGTTTTCCGTGTCGAGCTTAGCCAGGCTTACGGCCATCGTTTTTGATTCGTACACTTGGGTGTCAAATTTGGGGTATTCCTGCACATACTCCGGCGAACAATTTTCATTTTCGGCTAATTTACACGTAAAAGATGCGGGTCCGCCGTCATAGGGGAAAGCGCTTGATGTAAGGGTTACATTTTGCAGTTCGTCAATTTTAAGCAGCGCGTCAATCGTTGGGTTCAGCGGTGCGGAGATGGTTACGCTCTGTGTGCTGGATGGTTCGGCTATTACGCTTCCGTCCGGAATCTCAAACGCAAATCCCCAGCCGTTCACAGAACCATAGAAAGAATAGATTCCCCAGGTGGTTTCACTGTTATTTGCAACGGTCAGTTGGAGATCGATCGATTGATTCTGCGTGTAGGTCACGGAATCCAGAATCACGGAGACGGAATCGGTCTTGCTCATCTCAACGTTTGGTGAAAACGTGAGCACTTTAGGCGCGGGCGTAGGTTCCGGCGTCGGCGTTGGTGTTGGCGTTGGCACTGGTGTTGCTGTTGCTGTTGCCTCTGGGGTAGCGGTAGTTGCTGCCGCTTGCAGATCGGATTGCGTGGATGTTTGAGTCGAACAAGCTATGCACACTAAAAACATCGCAGCGCAAAAAAAGACGATGAGAAATCGTTTCATGTGACATCCTCCTCTAAGTTTTTTCCATGCAAATCACGGGACATGTTCATTATACAGGAACTATTTAAAATTGTAAATTATATGAACAAATTAAAAACATACAGGCGACGTGACACGCGAACTGGCAGAATGCTAGACCGTCATCACTTCCACGTTCAGTTCCTTGAGTCGGTCGAGCACCTCTTCACTCGCGTTTTTATCGGTGATGACAAGATCGACATCGTCAAATTTACAGATATTCACGAAGGCGACTTTGTTGAATTTTGAATGGTCACACAATATGATCACTTCACGCGATGCTTTGATCATCATTTTATTAGGCGGGATCTCCTCGACGGAGAAATTCATAAAGCCGGTGTCGAAATCCACCGCGTCTACGCCGATGAACGCTTTGTCCGCGTGAATCTGGCTGATGATGTTCTCGGTGAAGTATCCATTCAGCGAGAAGTGATTTTTGCGCAGGCTTCCGCCGAGCACCATCAAATCCACGTTGTTGAAGTGGGATAGTTCGACGGCGCTCATCAGATCATTGGTTGCGATATAGAGCGGAGAGATGTCATACAGCGTCTTGGAAAACTCGTTGACGGTGGTGCCGCCGCTGAGGAACAATGTTTCGTTTGGGGAGATCAGAGATCGGGCCGCTTGCGCGATCCGCCGCTTCTCGTCGTAAAACATATCCTGGCGGGCGGAATACGATGGCTCGAAGGAGGCGGACGGGGTGCAGGAGACAGCGCCCCCGCGAACGCGGCGGACGGAGTTTTGCAGCTCCAATTCCTCGATGTCTCTTCGGATGGTGGAAGGTGAGACGTCGATCTTTTTTGCGAGATCTTCAATGGAGATGATTCCGTTTCGGGAAAGCTCATCCAATACGAGGCCGATCCGTTGTTCTTTCAGCATCAAGCATTACCTCAACTTATTTTGCTTTTGATGGAAGCTGGTAATTCTGGTGTTTTGTTTTTGATATTAGTTGGCAATCCAGTTATTTTGCTTTTTATAAAAGCTGGTAATATTGTTGTTTGCTTTGTATAGAAGCTGGCAATCTTGTTATTTTGCTTTTTGTATTAGCTGGTAATTCAATTACTTTGATTTAAATGGAAGCTGACAATCCTGCGTCGCGATCACTTGGCATCCCGTGCCGAGAATATTGGTTAGAACCACGTCCCCGAACTGAATGGGAGGCTCCGGCGCGTGCCGCTTGAGCTCCGCGGCGCACGCCAGCAGGAGCTCCTTTGGAACGGGTTTGTCCGTGATGACGGAAAACGGGCGGTTGCAGCCCGCGGCACGCATCGTTCCCGTCAGTCTGCGAAGCGGTTGCACGGCTTCCTGCCTTGCGTAGGCGTCGCCGCGTTTGCAGGCGTTGCCGGACACGCGGACGACGGAACCATCATCCAGCACGACGGTGAGGCGGCAGCCAAGCGGGCAACCAATACATAGGATACTTCGTTCCATCGTTGAACTTGTCTCTCCTGTCTTCTCTGTTCGTTTTTTGCACATCTCGATCATTACCATCATACCGTAATATGATGGGATGTAAAGTCCAATCCGTTCAAGTGGTAATCTCTGTGACGGCAACTGTGATATCCGTTTGAATCTCCGCGCGTGGCACCTTGATTTCAACCATTTCTCCGGGTGTCAATACCGTGTGTTTTGCCCGCGCAATCCGGCGCTGCTTGTCAAACACATCGACATAACACGCGCCGTAGCGATTGTCCGGCCGAAATTGGAGGGTCAATTGCGGATCTCCTGTGTTCAGCCGGATTTTCTGCGGAACAACACCCCGCACGCCTTGACCGTCATGAACCATTACATGTTCACAAGACGGATGCGCTGCTGCTGCGGCATATTCGGCGGCCATTCTTCCCGTCGCTTCGCTCTCGATGGACACAAAATCCACCAGATCGTGCACATGTAAAGCATTGCCGCAGCAGAAAACCCCTTCGATCTCGGTCTGGCGGGAATCATCCACCGCCGGACCCCCGGTGGTTTGCGAAAGAGGCAATCCCGCCTGACTCGCCAACTCGTTCTCGGGAATCAATCCAACCGATAACAGCAGCGTGTCGCATTCGATGAAACGCTCCGTCGCAGGAATGGGGCAATTGCAGTCGTCCACTTCCGCAAGATAAACACCCTCGACCCGATGCTGGCCTACGATTCGCGTCACGGTCGAGCGGTAGTAGATCGGGATTTCGAAATCATCCAAACATTGCACAATATTGCGCATCAACCCGCTGGAATAGGGCAATCGTTCGGCAACCGCAATCACCCGCGCGCCTTCCAGAACAAACTGCCGCGCCATGATGAGCCCGATATCGCCGGAGCCGAGTATGACGATGCGTTTTCCGACGAGATACCCCTCCAGATTGAGATAGCGTTGTGCCGTACCGGCACAGACCACGCCTGCGGGACGCGTCCCGGGAATTGCGAGCGCACCGCGCGGGCGCTCCCGGCAGCCGGTTGCGAGGATGATAGCCTTTGCGTGATATTCGGTGATCCCCTCCTCATTCATAGCCGTGAGAACGCGCTCCGCGGTCAAATCCAGCACGATGGTGCTAGTCAGGCATTGGATATCGGTGTCGCGGATGCGATCGACGAGGCGCCGCGCATATTGTGTGCCGGTCAGATCTTCGCCAAAGCGATGGATACCGAAGCCGTTGTGGATGCACTGCCGCAGTACGCCACCGAGTTCGGGCGCCCGCTCTAACAGCACAACACGCTTTGCGCCGGCCTCCCTTGCGCAGAGCGCTGCGGAAAGCCCCGCGCACCCGCCGCCAACGACGGCAACATCGACGAACTCTTTTTTCATATCATAATGCCTCGAACGTTCCGATCTCATATGGTATCACATGGGAATCCGCGCCGCTCATCGTAACCTCTGTCATGGGGATGGATAACTCCTCTGAAAGCAACGACACGACTTCCGGACAGCAGAAGCCGCCCTGACAGCGTCCCATGCCCGCGCGTGTGCGCATCTTGATCGCGTCGACCGTTTTTGCGCCGACCGGCGAATGGATGGCTTGCAGCACATCCGCGCGCGTGACCTGCTCACAGCGACAAACGATGCGGCCATAGTTCGGATCCGACGCCAGCGCGTGCTCGCGCTCCGCGGTGTTCATATTTCGAAACGCTTTCGGCCGCGTTCGCGTCGGGCAATACGTTTCGTTTGGCGGAATTCGGTATCGTTTCGCAAAATCGCTTGCCATCTCTTCCGCAATCGCCGGCGCCGCAGTAAATCCGGGGGATTCGATGCCGGCCATATTGTAGAAGCCCGGTGCGTCCGCAGCTTCCCCAAGGATGAAATCATCCGTATCGGGGTGCGGGCGGAGTCCCGCAAATGCACCGATGATCAACTGTCTGGGGAACGACGCAACAGCGCTGTGGATGGGCAGATGCCGCCAGTTCTCCTCAAAAAAGCGAATGATCTGGGAGATTCCCTCCGCGCTCGTCGCCGTATCTTCTTTGTCCGGCACATCGCATGCGGTGCAGCCGAGCAAAACGGTGCCGTCCGTGGTGGGCATGATGCCCATGCCTTTCGTGTGTCCGCCGGATGGCAGAAGAAACGGTGTTTGACTGATGGTTGATTTCACATAGGGCGCGAGCTTCTTGTCCAGAATCAGGTGCTCACCCTTGCGCGGTGTAATGTGAAAGTGGTTGCGGCTGACCATATCGTTGATTTCGTCCGCGTATACGCCCGCGCAATTGAACACAAACCGAGAGGAAACGCTCCCGTGGGTCGTGTGGATCAGATACCCGTCGCAATCCCGCTCGATCCGCTGTACCGCGGTATTGAGGAAGAACGAAACCCCGTTTTCCGCCGCGTGCTCGCACAGGGCGATCACGAGCGAATAGGGGCAAACCTGTCCGCTCGTCGGGGCATACAGTCCTCCGACCACTTCCTCGCCAAACGAACCCTCCATCGCAATCAGGGACGCGCGGTCGAGCACCTGCACACCGGGTACGCCGTTTTGGTCGGCATTCTTTTTCAGGCGGGCAATTTCATCCATATCCGCCGTGCTGGTGGCGAACAGGATCATGCCGTTGCGCGAAAAGGGCACGTTCAGATCGGCGCAAAGACGGTCATACATCGCGTTACCTAGAACGTTATAGCGTGCTTTCAGGCTCCCGAAGGTTGCATCGTGTCCGGAATGCACGGTTGCCGAGTTGCTGCGGCTCGCGCCGCCGCAAACATCGGACGATTTTTCAAACACCGCCACGCGGAGCTGATAGCGGGAAAGCGCGTTTGCCAGCGTGGCTCCGCTGATTCCCGATCCAATAATTACTGCATCATACATATCAACAATCATTTCTACTTTCTTATTGACCGAAGGATGGCGGGCAATTTGCCCATATTGGCCGAAGGAGGCGGGTATTCTGCCTATATTGACCGAAGGATGGCGGGCAATTTGCCCATATTGACCGAAGGAAGGCTGGTTACCTGCTCACAAATGAAACAAAATGAGCGATAATGGAAAAATAATCGGTTGAAATCATCGTAGCACCTGGGATCCGGATTTGTCAACATTTGCAATTTTTATCCTCGAGAATCTTTGTAAAAGCTTATAAAGTCAAACATTTAAGGGATTTTTTTGTTTTGAATTGTATTGACATGCCGATATGGGGTGTGTATATTAAAATCAATTACGACTTATCAAAACGAGCAAAAACATGCAAAAACATATCAATAGTTTTCAGATTTTTGATCAGTCGCAAAAATTAGAACATCTCAGGAGGAATAAGCATGAAAAAGATCACAGCGGCTGTACTCTGCATACTGTTGGTGATGACAGTGTTTGCGGGATGCAGCGGAAAAAGCGCAAATGTGGACAACGTGAGCAGTGAATCGACGGAAGCTGCCTCTTCAGCGGAAGCCCCCGCGTCCGAGGCTGCTGCGTCAACGGGAGCGTTCGACAAAACAATCTATTTTGGATTGAACTATGAGCTGACTGGTGCAAACCCCATCATCGGTGAATCCTCTGTCAAGGGCATCGATATGGCGGTTAACGAGATCAATGCCGCGGGCGGTATCACCGTCAACGGCGAAACCTATGGACTAGCGTACAAAGCGCTGGACAACGGGTTTAACACCGATGAAGCCGCCGTCAATGCCCAACAGTTTGCGGATGATCCGGAGATCGTCGCCATGATCGGGCCCAACGACTCTGATATGTGCATGGCCACGCAGGCGATCGTAACGGAACAGGGTTTGATGGCGATTTCCCCCTGGTCCACGCTCGTAAACCTGACCAGCTCCGAGTGGTACTTCCGTGCCTGCTTCACGGATGACTTCCAGGGCGCAATTCTCGCAAAGTATGCCTATGAGTTTGAAAACGCGAAGAAAGCCGCCATTCTTTACGACATGTCCAATCCTTATAATGAAGGCATCGCGACACAGTTTAAGAAGAGCTATGAAGAGCTTGGCGGCACCGTCGTGGAATACTTGAGCTACAACGGTAAGACCGGAGAAACGGACTTCACGTCTCAGATGACCAAGATTGCGGCCGCGCAGCCGGACATCCTGCTGCTGCCCAACTTCTACGAAGAGATCATCACGCAGACGACGCAGGCGCGTGACATGGGTTATACCGGCAAATTCATGGGTTCCGATACGTGGGGCGACACTTCGCTTCTGGAATGGGACACCGAGCATCTGCTGGAAGGCGCACTTTGGGTAGGCCACTATCATAAGGACGTTGCCTCCGACGTCGCGCTCAAGTTCATCGAAAACTACCACAAGATCTATGGTACGGATACCGACCCGAACGACATCGTGGCGCTGAACTATGACTCCGTGTATCTGCTCAAGCTGGCCATCGAAAACGCGCAGTCGCTCGATCGCACCGCGATTCGTGACGGCATGAAGACAATCACCACCTATGATGGCGTTACCGGTACGATGACCTTTAACAATGGCAACGGCGACCCGACGAAATCCGCTGTCATCATTCAGATCTCTGACGGGCAGTTCAAATACCTCGATACGATTGAGCCGTAACGTCGGCTTGCTCGCAACATGCTTCAGGGCTGCCGGGAGGAAATTCCCGGCAGCCACCATATTGTTTGAAACGGGGGAATTATTGTGAGCATCATCGTACAGCAGCTGATCAACTTCCTTCAGTTGGGCAGCATCTATGCCTTGACCGCGATTTCATTTTCGATGGTTTACGGCATAGCCGGACTTGTAAATTTCGCACATGGCAGCGTATTCGGCGTGTCCATGTACGTTTTGTTTTTTGTGAGCACGCTCTTGTTTCGGGTTATGGAGAGCACCTGGCTTGTCTATGTCATCGCGCTGACTGCCTCCTGCGTCGTAACGTCTCTTGTGGCGCTCTTGATCGAACAGATCGCGTATCGCCCCCTGCGAAAAGCGCCGAAGGTGACGGTCGTCGTCTCTTCCGTCGGCGTGGGCATGGTGCTGCAATATCTGATTTTGAACACAGCGGGTTCCAAGGCGTTGCGTATGCCGAAATTGATCCCCGATATCAAGTTTGCATTGTTGGGTGTCAATATTCCGTTGTTTAAGATTTTGATCATTGCAATCGCGATTGCGACGATGATCCTGTTGAACATCATTGTCAAGAAAACCAGGCTCGGAACCGCGATGCGCGCGGTGTCTCAGGACACGGTGGCCGCGGGGTTTATGGGTATTGCAACCAGCCGCGTGATCAGCGCTTCGTTTGTGTTTGGCGCGGTGGTGGCGGCCATCGCGGGGAGCCTCTACGGAACGGCCTATAGCATCTTTGCGTATAACGTTGGCGAACAGATCATCTGGTGGTCGTTCATCGCGGCGGTGCTCGGCGGCATCGGCAGCATCCGCGGCGCGGTACTCGGCGGGTTCATCATCGCGGCAATCAGCATCATTGCTCCCGTTGTGCTTCCCGTTTCCAGCTATAAGGATATTGTTGCGTTTGCCGTCATGATTCTGGTTTTGCTCGTGAAGCCGACGGGGCTTCTGGGCAAAAAAGTCAACGAGAAGATATAGGTGGCGACATGATAAAGAAGAATCAAAGCCTTTCAAAAAAGCGTTCGGTTTGGAAAGTGGCTTCGGCGGCTGCTGCCGTTTTGCTGCTGATCATGCTGAAGGAATTCGGCATACTCTCCACCTCTACATTGCTGATTTTCCAATATATCGGCATTTATGCGATCGTCGTCCTCGGCATCAACATGGTCAACGGCTATCTCGGCGTATTCTCGCTGGCGCATGCCGGATTTATGGCGGTCGGCGCATACACCGCGGCTGTCTGCACAAAGTTCCTGTTCAGCTCCGAATGGATGTTTCCTGTTGCGATTCTTGCGGGCGGACTTGTTGCGATGCTGCTGGGCATTCTCGTGGCGATTCCTTCGTTCCAAACCCGCGGGGATTATCTGGCGATTATCACGCTCGGCTTCACGCTGATTGTTCAGAGTGTGTTGCAGAACATGGCGTTTGTAGGCGCTTCGAAGGGGCTCAATAACATCCCCCGCCACACAAACGTCTATTGGGTCATGGGCTGCTTGCTGTTTGCGATCTTTGTTGTGAGTAGGTTCATCCATTCAAAATACGGACGCAGCCTCAAGGCGATTCGGCAGGATCAGGTGGCTTCCATGCTGGTCTCGGTCAATGTGCGGCTGAATAAATCGATCGCGTTTGCGCTATCCGCGTTTTTGATCGGGATTGCCGGCGCGTTGATCGGGCATCTGCTGGGATATACGAGTCCTTCCGCCTACGGATTTACCAATATTGTAGACGGACTTGTGATGGTCTATCTCGGCGGTATGGGCAGCATCACCGGCTCCATCTTCGGTGCGGCTGTTTGGCAGATCCTTGTTCAACTGCTCAAAAACCTCGGCACGTGGAGATGGGTGGTCGGCGGCGGACTGCTCTGCGTCATCATGGTATTTCGACCCAAAGGGTTGTTTGGATACATGGAGCTGGGTGATTTCATACAATCGATTTGGACAAAATGGAAACCCCGTATGCTGAAGAAGGGGGATCACAAAGATGAGTGAACCAATCCTTTCCTTAAAAAATGTGAGCATGCACTTCGGCGGCATCAAAGCGATCAACGACATCAGCTTTGATGTGGAGCAGGGATGCATCTTCGGTATCATCGGCCCGAACGGCGCGGGTAAAACGACGCTGTTCAACGTGATTACCGGCGTCTATATTCCAACCGCGGGAGAGATCCAATTCAGCGGAAAACAGCTCAACAAGCTGGCGCCGCATGTGATCACCGGCGGTGGAATTGCCAGAACCTTCCAAAATATTCGCCTGTTTGACGATCAGACGGTTCTGGACAACCTCAAGATTGCGCACTACAGCCATATTCAATACGGCCTACTGGATGCGCTGCTCGCGACCCGCCGGTATCAGGCGGAGGAAGCGCGGCTGGAAGAGGAGTCGCTTGAAATACTCCGCTTCCTGAATCTGGAACACATGGCGTATCAGAAAGCGGGGTCGCTGTCCTATGGCGCGCAACGGCGCGTGGAGATTGCGCGCGCGCTCTGCTGCAAACCGCAGGTGATTCTGCTGGACGAACCCGCGGCGGGCATGAATCCGACGGAGATCGACGATCTGAACCAACTGATCATCGGCATCCGCGATCATTATCAACTCACGATTCTTGTCGTGGAGCATCAAATGCGGCTGGTGATGGGGATCTGCGAAAAGATTCTGGTTGTGAACTTTGGGGAAAAGCTCGCAATCGGAAAACCGGACGAGGTAAAGTCGGATCCCGCCGTGCTGGAAGCGTATTTGGGAAAGGCGAACTAGCATATGAATGAGAATAAACGCAAGGGCGAACCGATCCTGAAGGTGGACAACCTGCATGTATCCTACGGGAAGATTGCGGCGCTCAAGGGCGTATCCTTCGAGGTGCACAAAGGCGAAGTGGTCGCCATCCTTGGCGCGAATGGCGCGGGAAAGACCACGACCCTGAATGCGCTGACGGGCGTGCTGCCGATCAAGAGCGGCTCGGTCGACTTCCAAGGAAAGAGCCTCGTGAATGTACCGACGAATCGAATCACGGCAATGGGCGTTGTACACGTGCCCGAAGGGCGGCATATCTTTCCGGATCTCACCGTTGGGGAAAATCTGCGCGTGGCTGCGTATCTGTATGAAAGCAAGAATAAAACGCAGTTTCAGGAACGTAAGGAGCAGGTGTTTGAGCTCTTTCCGCGCCTCAAAGAGCGCATCCATCAGCCGGGCGGCACGCTCTCCGGCGGAGAGCAGCAGATGCTCGCGATCGGACGCGCATTGGTAACGGGCGGCGAGCTGCTGCTCCTGGACGAACCATCCATGGGCATCGCGCCAAAGCTGGTTGCGGAGATCTTCCATACGATCACGCAGATTGCAAAGAACGGCCAAACCATCATGCTCGTGGAACAAAACGCGGTGATGGCGATGGAGATCGCGCACTATTGCTATGTGCTTGAGACCGGATGCGTGACCTATGAAGGTACATCGGAATACATCCAGGCAAACGAGCGGATTGCGCAGGCTTATCTGGGGTAAGAGCGAACAATCGATCATTATATAATTAGATAGGGGAGTAGAACAATGGAGTCTAATATCATTATCATGCTGACGCACAACGATCAGACGGTGAAGAACGCCCTTTCGGTGTTTGAATCCTGCAAGGATCTGCCGGTGGCTTTCTGGGGTTTCAAGGATGTAGGTCTTGAGGTTGGGGAGATGAAAAAGCTCGTCGACGCGATGAAGCAGGCGGGAAAGACCACGTTTCTGGAAGTGGTGTCCTACACGGAGGAAGCCTGCATGACCGGCGCGAAGACCGCGGTCGCTTTGGGGTTTGACTACCTGATGGGTACCGTGTACCATAAGAGCGTATTCGATTATCTCAAGACGCAGCCGATCAAGTTCCTTCCGTTCTGCGGCAAGGTATACGGCAGCCCGAGCATTCTGGAAGGCACGATTGACGAGGTCATCGCGGATGCACAAGGGTTACTCGAAGAAGGCGTCGCCGGTATCGATCTGTTGGCATTCCGGCATGAGGACGGCGCGACTCTGGCAGAGGAATACTGCCGCCGCGTGGAGAAACCCGTCGTAATCGCGGGCAGTATCAATAGCCACGAGCGGTTGGCGTTCATCAGCCGCATCAACCCGTGGGGATTTACCATGGGCTCCGCGCTGTTTACCGAGAATTTTGCGCCGGGCGAAAGCGTCCGGAAAAACCTTGAAGTTGTGATTGATTCCATGGCCAAACTGAAATAAGAAAAACAAGGAGGGATACCATGAGCGACGTCACGATCAAATCGAAGGACGAAACCAAGATTTGGATGGAGGATCAGGAGGTCTGCCGCGAGTACTATAAGACCGAAAAGATCACATTTGGCATGTCCGAGCTTCCGCCGGGCGGCGTTGGGGCGGTCGACCCGGGACACAGCGAAGCGCACGAGGTATTCTTCTGCGTGCAGGGCGAGGTTCTCTGCTATGTTTCTCAGGATGACACGTATTATCGCCTGCGCGCAGGGGACGCGATGCTCGTACCCGAGGGGAAGGATCATAAGCTCTTTAACATCGGCAGCGAGAAAGCAATTCTCACCTGGTCCTGCGCGCCGCATCAATAACGAGGAGGTCAGCCATGCCGGAATACATCTTGGGGCTTGACATTGGAACCACTTCCTTAAAAGCCGCCGTTTACGATCACAGCGGGACGCAGCGCGCATCCGCCGTGGTAGAGTATGCACTCCTTACCCCGAGCACGACGATTGTGGAAGCACCCTGCGCCGTTTATATGGATTCCATCATCAAGTGCATGCAGGTGATTCGTAAAGCGGATTTGGTGGACACGCGCGACATCACGGCCATCGGGTTTTCGGTGCAGGGAGAGACGCTTTGCCTGCTGGATGCCGAAGCGGAGCCTTTGATGAACGCGATCGTCTGGATGGATAACCGCGCGGGCGCACAGGCGGAAACGCTGCGCAATCGCTTCGGCAACGAAACCTGCTATGAAATTACGGGTCAGGTGAGCTTCGAAGCGTGCTGGCCGGCTGCGAAAATTCTTTGGATCAAGGAGAACGAGCCGGAATTATTCAGCCGGATCGGACATATCCTGCTGCTGGAGGACTTTATCATCCACCGCCTGACGGGGAAGTTCGTAACCGAAGGGTCGCTTCTGACTTCGACGGAGTATTGGGATATCCGAACCAAGAAATACTGGCAGGAGATGCTCGACTTTGTAGGCATTCAAGAAAGCTGGCTGCCTGAGATCAAAGAGTCCGGCGAACTGGTCGCAACGATCCTGCCGCAGATGGCGGAACTGCTTGGTGTGTCGCCTCATGCAAAAATCAGTACGGGCTGTCTGGATCAGGCGGCGGGCGCGATCGGGGTTGGCAACATTCACCCCGGCATTTTCTCCGAAAACATCGGCGCGGCGCTGGCGATCTGTGTGCCGACACGAAAGCTGACCTATGATGAAAACCGTTTGATGCCGGTGCACTATTTTGCTTTGCCGGACACCTACATGATGCATACGTTCACCACGGGCGGCATGTGTCTGCGCTGGTTTCGGGATGCCTTCTGCGCGGATGCAATCGGCATGCAGAACGCGACGGGACTCGACGCATACTATCTCATGGATCGAGAAGCGGTCACGGTGGATCCGGGTTCGGACGGGCTGCTCACGCTGCCGCACCTGCAGGGCTCCATGGCGCCGGACGTGAACCTGAACGCGAAAGCCGTGTTTTACGGCGCGACGCTCAAGCACAAGCGCGCGCACTTTATCCGCAGCATCATGGAGAGTTTGGGATATATCATCTGTCGCAATCTGGAGACCATCGAGGGTATGGGGCTCGAAGTCGCGCAGATCCGGACGATGGGCGGCGGTTCCAAATCAGAAATTTGGAACCAGATCAAAGCGGATATCACGGGGAAAACGCTCTATGTGACCCATTCTTCGCAGGATACGGCATGCCTCGGCGCCGCGATTCTGGCTGGGTGCGCGATTGGTGTGTTCGAGAGCATTGAAAGCGCCGTGAACCAGATGGTACAGATCAAAAAGACGTTTGAACCCAACATGGAAAACCATGAAACGTACAAGCGGCTCTATGAAAAGTATAAGATACTATTTCACTCGCTTACCGGGTTGTTTGACCTGGACGCGGAGCACTAAAGCAAACAAGGACTTGCGCGCGGCGCCAATGGCGTGTGCGGCAGAATGGGAAACCATCTGCGCATCCGCCGAGAACAGGAGGTAAAACGGATGGCTTTTCAGATCGGTCAGATTCAAAAATGTACGTCGCCAAATCCCTTTGCGTTGGTTTCCACGCGAAAGGAGGATGGCTCGACGAATCTGATGGCGTTGTCCTGGTGGACATACGTTTCAAATCGTCCTGCGACTATCGCGGTATGCCTTAGTGCAAAGGGTTACTCCGGCGAAAGAATCCGCGAGACGAAGGAGTTCGGACTGAACATTGTCGACGAGAGCCTGCAGGAAGCCGCGTTTCGCTGCGGAACCTGCTCCGGACGAACCGAGAATAAGCCGGAGAAGTTCGGGGTGGAGTTGATGGATGCTTTGACGATGCAGACAAAACTCGTGAAAGCGCATAAGGTCGCGCTCGAGTGCCGCCTGATCAACACGCTGGAGGTATCAGACCACGTGCTCTACCTCGCGGAGGTTGTGGAGGCGCACTGTGTGCCGGAGCGTAAGCAGCTCTTTTCAATGAACGGATACAGCGCGTTGGGAACCGTGGAATAAACGCGCATCCAGCGCGCCGCAAATGAACCCTGCGCATGCGTCAAACCAGACGCAATCGATCAAACGATAGAATTTTGCTCCAACACAAGCGAAAACGGATGCCAACCCTTTGGGACGGCATCCGTTTTGCAGTTAAATTGAAACGAAACACTTGGTTTTTCTCCGATCGACTCGTGTACGCACGAATCTATTCAATCGATCGCGCTTGCTTTCCGCCGCGCGCATGCTCACGACAGCGGGACGACCTCAAATGGAATCGGTTTATCTCCGGCTTCGAGCGCGGCCTTTTTCTCGGGGCTGCAATACAGCACCGAGAGATGCTTTAGTTGGAACAGCACGGAATCGTCCCGTATTGCAAGATTGTAGATATCCAAGGTTCGTAGCGCGGGAAGATCGGTCAACGGGGCGAGATCGACCACCTCGGAACTGCTCAAGCACAGATACTGCAATTGATCCAGGGAAGAGATTCCTTCCAGCGATGAAATCCGCGTATCGAGCAGAAGCAGATCAGTTAAGCGGTTTAGACGCAACAGAGGATTGAGATCGAGCAGGTCGCCGTGGTATTCCAGCATCGTCAGGTTTTTGAGGCCGTAGACGAGCTCCAGATCATCTGGTTGAAGGTTTGAAACGGACAACCGCGTCAGCTTCGGCAGCTCGGCAAGAAACGAATAGTCGTCGACATTCGATGAATTAAGATAGAGGGTTTTAATCTCGCTTCCGTAGAGCGGGGAAAAATCGACGACGCTGGTTTCGTTTAAGCACAGCTCATGTAAAAACGCGCAATCAGCCAGTGGTTGAAGGTTTAAAAACGGATTGTTTTCAAGGAAGAGTTCTTGTAGATAGGGCATCTGCGCCAGCGGGGACAGGTCGAAGATTCGATTGCCGCCGAGCGCGAGCCGCACGATTTGCATATTCTTCAGCGGGGAAAGGTCAGTGATCGTTTGATTGCTGATGCAAAGTTCTCTGAGGTTGCGCAGTTTCGGAATGTCCGAAAGCGATGTGATCTCTCCGCTTGGGGTGCCCGCAAGATAGCGGGCATGGTGGGTGACGTCCTCCCAATATGACAACTGCTTTTCTCCAAATAGAAGGAGGGTTGTGACCTGATCCAAATCGATTTGACGCAACGGGGTGGCAGCGTCAAAACCCAACTGCGCGCGAACCGCCTGCTCGATAACGGGAGAATCGAATGTGACGACCGGCTCATTTAAGCCTGCCACTGGCGCTTGCTGAATCGCCGCGCTTGCCGCGGTTGGGACAGATGGACTCGGCTGGGTGAGTCCGAACGGAAGCAGTGCAGCCACCGCAAACCCGGCGGCAAAGCCGAGCACGATTCCAATGAGCAAAGGTTTTGCCGCAGGAGCCGCGCGAAAGACCCGCCGCAAATCGCTCTGAAGCTGGCGCACGTTGGCGTATCGCCGGTCGGGATCAAAGCGTGTGCACCGCTTAATAATACCTGCCAGAGCGCTGTGCTTGAGCAAGGATACATTGTCCAGATCATAGCCGCCGGTGCAGAGATACAGAAGCAGCACACCCATGGAGTAGATATCCGAGCGGATGTCGGTTTGCTTATAGCCAAACTGCTCCGGCGCTGCCGTGTCTTGCGTGCCAAGATAGACCGTATCCTTTCGTAAAGACGACTGGAATCTGCGCGCTGTGCCAAAGTCGATCAGCGCGCAAGTTTGATCGTGCGTCAGCACCACGTTCTGCGGCTTGATGTCGCGATGGATGATGGGCGGATTTTGCGCGTGCAGCAGGAGCACCGTATCGCAGAGCGAGGAAAGAACAGCAGCCGCATCCTCTTCGCGGAACGGGCCGTCCTTCTCGACGCGTTGTTGCAGCGTACGCCCTTTTATATAGGAACGAATGAGATATTTGTGCGTAGAATCCTCAAAATATGAGACCGCGCGTGGTATTGCGGGGATATCCAGCGAGCAAAGCAGCGAATACTCCTCCGCAAGATTTTCCTTGCACAGATGAGACGCTGTTTTGAGAACGTAGGTCGTGCCGTCCGCCTTGGAGGTGATCAGGCAGGTGGTTTTGAACGTGGACTGTTGCAGGCAGTCCATTAGGTTGTAGGAATCGGTAATAGCCGCCGGGAGCGACAGCTCTTGTTCCAGCTTGGTCTGATAGTCGTTCAAGAACGCCGAAGCATCTCGATTCATCGCATTTCCCTCAATCCAGAAGTTCTTCGCCGATCTTCTCGAGCATGATTTCGGCATCGAATACGTCCAGACGATTTTGGATGCAAAAAATAATCGCGGCGTCTCGACGGGTCTTGGGATAGAGTTCGCCGCGCTGCGCGATCTTCAAGAGCCGTTGCGCCTCATCCAGCGACAAACCGATGGCCAAGGAAAGCCGCAAGAGGGCGTTTCTGCTCGGCTTGCGATAGCCGTTGAAGATTTGATATCCCAACGAATAGTCAAGACTCGCGGCCTTCAGCACGTCCTGTTTGGACACGTGGTGTTGAGTCAGCATTTGCCGTAAATATTCGACCACTTGCAATTCGGAAAGATCTTCCCCGTGCTGATCGAGAAAGTCTTCCATTCGATTGGATCGCGTCAGAAGCTGTAGCAGTTCGTCGGTTGTTTTCGCCTTTTTATTCTGTGCCATTGATCACTCCCTGGGCATTTGCCCAACTATCAAAATAGTACCATCATCAAAAATGCAATGTCAACAAAAGTGGATTCACAAATATCATCTTTTTCGCATTTTGCGCACTATGGCTCTTGGGGATGATCTACAATAACATAAATGTGTCCATTTTCTGTTGAGTTTTTATGCAGTATCTGCGGCCCTTTGCGGGAAAACGCACGAGTCAAAAGCGCGATGTGCTTCGGGCGGATCGAGCTGCCACAGCGGGATGAATATGCGCGATCAAGCGCTGGAAAACGCTGCGGCATGACAGACCCGACTTGCATCAATCGTTGTGAATGCAGCGTTCATAGAGTCAAAGTCAAATGGGGGAAAGCAAACAATGAAAACAATCATCCGGTTCTTTCTGGTGCTTCTGCTTGTGTTTAGTTTGTTTGGTTGCAGCCTGTTTGGTTCTGGCAATAGCAACGCAAGCCAGACGGGATCTTCGGATTCCGGCAAGGAATCGCTGTCGTTCAGCGACCAGGATGCGCAGTCGAGCACAGGCAGCGTTATGTATCTGTCGATGGACGGCGAAACGCAGGAGCTGGAACTCGTCGGCCTCGTTCAGTCCGGCGGGTTTTATAGCGTAATGTATTGGGCGCGCGATGTTCGCAACAATCTGCTCGCCAGCGTGTCGTTGCTCGTCCCCGTCCGGGGACAGGCGGGCGATCAGTTCACCGAGGCGGACGCCTATTCTCAAAGCGGCGGCGCGAGCGTTTTGTATACCGATCGTCTCGGAAACAACTATGCGATGTACACCATTTCGCAGCAGGAAGAAAGCGCAAAGTATGGCTTCCCCGCCATGGACTATCGGGACGGAAGTCAATTTGTCATTGCGATTGATGACGTCAGTGCCGATGGAAACGTGATAACGGGACGGCTGATCGCAAGATTTGCTGGAAGCAACAACGACAAAAGCGACAATACCGTCGTGACGATTGACGAGAGCACGTTTGTGTTTGACGTGCGGGACGGCGCCGCACAGTAAGGCATCCGCGCGTGTTGCGGGACTTGGCTCATACCAATGCGGCAAGGCAACCAAGTTTGCACCAGATGCACCAGATGGGCCGTCGACAGGGGTCGAAGACACGTCCTGCGGAAAAAACCACACAAAGGGACGGATATGGAAAACAATGTAAAAGCGACAGAATACCGGCTGTATGAAAACCTCGTACGCACGCAGGAGATGATCTCGCTGCTTGGGTTTGACGACGCGCTGAAAGCCAGGATCGTGGAGTGCAAAGAACTGCTCAAGACGAGGAAGTATGTCGTGGCCGTAATGGGCGAGTTCAAGCGCGGGAAGAGTTCGCTGATCAACGCGCTGCTGGGTTCAAAGGTGCTTCCGGCGGATGTCACCCCGACGACCGCGACGATCAATCGCATTACCTACGGCTCGGAGCCCGGTGTACAGATCCATTTTCACAACGGAACGACGGAGCGCGTTGCGATAGACCAACTCTCGGAATACGTCACGAAGCTGACACCCGAAGGCGCCGGCATGGCGCAACAGATTCGGGAAGCAGTCGTCACCTATCCCACCGTCATCTGCCAGAATTATGTCGATCTTATCGATACGCCCGGACTGGACGATGACGAGGAGATGACGCGCGTCACGATCAGTATGATCGCGCACGCGGATGCGGTGATCGTCCCGATCCTTGCGCGTTCTCCCTTTAGCGAAACGGAAAGACGCTTTGTGTGCGATCTGATCGAGCGGGAAAACATCGGAAACCTCATCTTCGTCGTGACGTTTATGGATCAGTTGTCCGAGGAGGATTATGCGTATGACACGTTCATCCAATCCATAAAAAAGCGCATTATAAAAGATGTGTTTCAAGAGCTGTCCCAACGGAACAGCGCGCCGGAGATTCAGAGGAAGGCACACCGCCTGCTGGATGATATCCATGTGCATGGCATCTCCTCGAGTCTTGCGCTGGAGTCCTTCCTGACCAACGACCGGAACAAACGCGAAAAAAGTCATTTTCAACCGTTTTATGAGGATTTGTTGCGCTGCGTGACGGCCGATCAGGTGGTACACACCGCAAACAAGGTGCATCTCGAACTATGCCATATCGTGGATCGGTTTGAAGAGCAAAACTCGCGGCGGATGCAGGAATGGGAACAGGAGAGCATGCGCCTGAAACGCTGCCATACGATGTTTGACGCGCTGTCCGGGTTTTTATTGAAGGACTTGAACGCAAAGTTTCTGGCGTTTGACGGCTTGGTCGGGCAGACAACCAATCGCGTGAGCGCCTACAAGCCCACGATGATGCGCACCTTTATCGCGAGGCTGTCGAATATTCGCGTCAACACGCACCAGGGAATTTTTACCGCACTCAACGAAGCGCAAACGCGCATTCGCATGGACTACGCGGACGCATTTTCAAAGGAGCGCGACACGCTGCTGGATGCGCTTTTGCAATTACTCCCCTTCTTTCGTAAACACACGCAGACCGGTCAAGGGGGCAAGAAGTCCGAACAGGAACAAAACACGTTTTTTCTACCGCTGGAAAAGAGCATGCGGGAGTTTGCACAGACGGAGTTATCCAAGCTGCGGTTCGTCTGGACGAAGTTTCCGATTCCGCAAACAAGCGATCTGTCTAGATGTAATGTGATTGTACCCATCACCGCCGCGGTCGAAGAATCCGTTCGCGATTTGAATCAGCAACTCGAAAACACCGTGGTGGAGATTCGAAAAAACTGGTTTTTGCAAACGAGAGCATTCGCGGAGACAGTCAATGCCGTGGTGCAGGAACCGCTGCGCAAGGCGGACGAAATCCACGACATGCGATACAAAGCCTATCAAAGCAATTATTATGAACTCTCCGCGCAGTCTCGCGCAATCATTGAGCAAAGCAAACAACTCAACGAATCGGTGCTGTATGCGCGGGGCGGGAACAATTGTGTTTGATCCCGGGGCGCAGGCGTGTTTGTGCGGGATTGGGATCTGCCATAGGTCGGCACAGGACGCGCGCGACAGGAGAAAGTATGAAACAAAAGAAGGAGTGAATCGAAGATGAAGCATTGTCAGAAATGCGGTGCAACCAATCCGGATGGGTTCTCGTTTTGCGGTCGATGCGGGGAGCGGTTGCCACCGCCCGCCGATCAGCGGATTTGCGCCAAATGCAAGAATGTGTTGCCTAATGATATGCTCTTCTGCGACAGGTGTGGGACAAAATGGGAGTCCACGTCGGTGTCAACCAAATCTGCGACCAGCAGTAGCAGCAGTAGTAGCAGCAGCAGTAGCAGCAGCAGCGGGTCTGGCTGTGGATGGGTGATCGCGCTGATCATCATCGGTATCATCCTAAAGCTGATCATCAGTTGAAGATTGGGTCGATAGCGCTTTTCGCAAACGATCCAAGTTGTTTTCCGATAGATTGCCGGCGCGAGAGTCAAGAATCTGTTTGCTGCGGCGCAGTGATCGACGCGCGAAACAAACGATATAAATTATAGAAAAGGATGATAGAAAGATGGAAGAGAACAAGATCAACAGTTTTTTGAACTACAAGCAGACCGTACTGACGCTCACGAGCGACCTCAAGCAGCTCAGCGACTATAGCCAGAAGTTTCAACTGTCTGGCAACCAGTCGTCGATTCAGGACGTATTGAAACGGCTGGCCGAAGATTCCTTTAACGTTGCCGTTGTCGGAGAGTTCAAGCGCGGAAAAAGCACGATGATCAACGCCCTGCTGGGGAAAGTAGTATTGCCGGCGGATGTTCTGCCGGCAACCGCGACCGTCAACCGCGTGACCTATGGCGTCACCCCGTTTGCACGGATCGAGTATCTGGATGGAAGAGTCGAGGACATCGAGGTCGATCGCCTGGAAGAATATGTGACGAAACTGACGCCGGAGAGCGAAAGCGTTGCAAAAACGGTCAAGGTCGCGACCGTCTTCTACCCGATCCACTTTTGCAAAAACGGCGTGACGATCATCGATACGCCAGGCCTTTGCGACGACGACACGATGACAAATGTTACGCTATCCATTCTGCCGCAGGTAGATGCCGCAATCATGGTCATCCTGGCGGGCTCTCCGTTTTCGCAGTCGGAGCGGGAATTTCTCGAAAACAAGATCATCACAAGCGACCTGGGCCGCGTACTTTTTGTCGTGACCGGAATCGACTTGGTCAGCGAGGATGACGCAAAAAAGATCTTGGCCAATATTCGCAAGCGCATCGAAGACTCGGTCCTGCTCAAGACGAAGAACACGTTTGGCGAAGACTCGGAGGAGTATGCGCTGTATAAGAGCAAACTCGGGAGTTTGCGGATCTATGGCGTTTCGTCAAAAAACGCGCTCAAGGGTAAGCAGAAATGCGACAACGCAATGCTCGAAGAGAGCAAATTTCCCGTGTTTGAGACGGCGCTGGAGCGCTTCCTGACGGAGGAGCGCGGCGCGATCTCGCTCACCGTTCCGGTCAATCGAATCAAGACGGCTGCCATGGAAATTGTCAAGACCGCCAACCTGCGTGAATCTGCGCTTTCGATGGAGCGGGAGGAGTTTACAGCCAACTACAACAAGGCGATGGTTGAAATTGAGAAGATTCGCAAAGAACGCCAGATGGAGTTCAGCCGGATCAACGAGGCCATGCAAAGCGTCTATCTCAACCTGACCCCCGCGATTCAGGACTATTGGCCCAAGCTGGAGCAGGCAGCCGAACGGGCGATTGACGAATATGTGATCAAATCGGCGGACGAATTGAAGGATCCTGCGGAAAAAACGACGAGAGAGAATTTGATCAGTGCGGTACGCAGCGCAATGACCGACGAAAGCCAGATTCAAACGGAAAAGATCCAGTCCGTCATTGGCGCGGCGCTGGAGAAGGAAGCGGTGCGTCTCTCCGGGTTTGAAGAGAAATTCTTTAACGCGACAGAGGCAGTGCAGAATTTGTTTGTTCCGGAATCCCAGAAAAAACTGAGCAATCTGGACACCGCAATCGGCGTTGCAGGCAACGCATTCCTCTTGATGGGCATCGGTGGCGTCTATACGGGCTTTAAAGAGGCGGGCTGGAAGGGTGCGCTTTTGGGCGGCGCGACCGGAGCCGCGGGAACCTTTGCGGCATCGGCAGGCGCGGGCATACTGCTCGGCCTTTTGGCAATCCCCATCACCTGGCCGGTTGCAATCGTTGCGGCGGTCGGTGCCGCGCTGGTTGGAACGTTTACCAGCAAATGGGCCATCGGGAAATTCCTGTTCAAGGATACGGCGCAGAAATATAAAGATTCCTTTAAGGAAGCGACGATCAAGCAGCTGAAGACCATGAAGGCGGAGAGCGACTTCGGTATGAAGGTGCGCGAACAGGTTACGACCGCGTTTGACGCGCTCAAGGAACGAATCCGTACCGAGACGGAAAAAATTCTGACGGACGTGCAGTCGCAACTGGATCAACTGAACGCAGACATTGCGAAAAACCAAGGGATGAGCGAGCGCGAGAAGCAGGAGATCGACGAGATCCTCAAGCATGTGGATGTGATTTGCGATCGGGCAAATGAACTTGGCAAGCAGCTTTCTGCCGTAGCGCAGTGAAGGACGACGATATGGAACGAACGAACCCGACCATCGTGATGGATATCAGTCTTTCCAACTATATCGACAAAAAGAAAACACTCCTTGGTGCGCATCTGGAAGGCGGGCTGCCCGATTACGCATATGGCCTGGATTTTTCGCTTCGCCAGAAGCTCAAGGCGATACCGGGATTCTATGCGCTCGCAAAAGCGATCACCAATACCTACGTACCGTTGACGAAACAGCAGCTCAATATGAACGCCATTCGTGTTGGCCCGTCTCAGTTTCCGGGTATCTATGAGATGACCGTGGATTGCGCTAGAACGTTGGGGATCGGGATTCCGACGGTGTTTATCAAGCCGGAGCCTGCCGTCATCAACGCGTCGACCCTTGCGTTTGAGGATGACGCGCCTTTGATCATTCTAAACTCTGCTCTGGTGGAGCGCTTCACGCAGAACGAGCTCAAGGCTGTATTGGGACATGAATGCGGGCATATTCACAACAACCACGGTATCTATAATACCGCCGCTGAACTGATTCTGAATTCGATGCAGATTGGCATTCCTGGCGTCAATCAAATCCTGCAACTGGTTTCGATGCCGTTGCGCTGGGCGTTTAACAGCTGGAGCCGGGCCGCCGAGGTAACGTGTGACCGCGCAGGCGTGATTTGCACCGGAAATCTGGACGATACTATGCATGTCATGGCGAAATTCATGTATGGATCGATGATGAATCAGGCGGAAGTGAATATCGAGGACGCGATGAAACAATATGAGGCGCTGCGAAGCACACCCGTTCGCATACTGGAGCTGGAATATGATCATCCCGTGCCGATTCGCCGCTTGTTTGCGTTGAAGGAATTTGCAAACAGCGAAGCGCTGCTGCGCTGGCATCCGGAGATGCGCACGCCCGATATGCAGCCGCTTTCCAAGCAGGAGCTGGACGCAAGATGCGAAAAGTATATCGGCGTGATCAAAAGCGAGAAGGCGAGGTGAGTACGATGAATGAGTTCCAAATCGAAAACCGGATGAAACGGGACAGCGCGGCGGAGATTGCCGATGCAGAGATTGTTCTGGACGAATTGCGCGTGCTGCGCGTCGATCGCATGTTTTCCAAGATCCTCGGAAACGCATTTTCAGAAACGCTGAAAAACAAAGAGCGCACCGTTCGGGAACACCTCTCCGAAACATTTAAAATCATCGTGGTCGGAGATTTTAAGCGGGGCAAGAGCACACTGATCAATGCGCTGCTGGGGGCTGATGTCGTGCCGACAGCGGTCACACCCGAGACGCTGACCATCAACCATATCTCCTATGGTGAAACGCTGCGCGCGGAGATGATTTTACAGGACAACAAGCGCGTTGCTCTGGAACAAGAGGAATTGACGCGGGACGCGCTCACAGGCATCCTCTCGCAGCTGCCAAGTCCGGTGCGATATCTGGATATTCGCAGCAATGCAGAGATGCTCAAAGAGGTTACGATCATCGATACGCCGGGCTTGGGCGAGCTTGACAATACCTTCGATGCGCAGATCAGCGATTATCTGGTTCACGCGGATGCGATCTTGTATGTAATCTCCGCCAACGTGCCGTTTTCGAGCGCGGAGCAGGCGTTTCTCTCGACGTACGTGCTGCCGCAGAATTTCTCCCGCATCTTCCTGGTCGTAAACATGGCGGATTTTCTGGAGACCGAGGAGAACATCGAAAAGATTCGCGCGCGCATGCTCGAGCGCGTCTCTGTGATCGGAAACCCTTGCAGCGTGTTTATGATCAGCGCATTGAACGAGTATTGCAGGAAAATGAATCGGAAACGCCCCAGCCCTGCGCTAGCGGAGGTATTGGATCAAAGCTTTTACGCGTTTGAAACGGCGCTGCGGGACGATGTACTGCTGCAAAAGGATCTCATTCGATCCGCGCGCGTTGCGGCGCTGACCGAGGATCTGCTCAACGATGTGCTGAATCACGTTCGCTTGCTCAAGAGCACGCTGGAGAGCGGCGCACAGAAGCGCTCGCAGGCGAAGGATGATTTTCAAGCGCAGGAACAGACGCGGCGCAAGGACCTGGAGAAGCACAAAGAAGAGGTTGCCGCCACAATTCGCGATATGCGCGCGGAGGCAAGCGTATGGATGACGGAACTACTCTCGCGGATTCGGGAGGAGCTGACGGCCGCTCAAACATCCACCGCGGGAAACGATCTGGAGCGGTATTTGCAGTTTTACCTGACCGATATGGTACGGGATGCGCTGGCGCTCTGCGTCGAACGTCATCAGGCCGATATTGTAGATCTGCTTGCCTCAACCGCAAAGGTGATCGCAAACGAGATCTATGCGGAACACTTTGGCGTCGTCAATACGCAGATCGCGCTCTCCATGGCGGATATCAGCTGGACGAAGGTGGACTCCGCGCTCTTTGCAAGCGAAGTGATACTCAACCTGACCAGTCTATCTTCGTTCATCGGCCCGCTGTATCTGGTCGCGCAGACCATCGGTGGGTTTGTGCGGCAAAACATCGTCAAGAAACAGCAGCGGGAGCATATCACGCCCATCTTGGCGGAGTTCGATTCCCTGACCAGCGAAGTGGTGCGCAGTGTGGACGAAGTATATAAAGGCATGATACGCAATGCGGCGCAATCGCTCGATGGCGTCTATGAAAAGCAGCGCGATGCCGCGAGCGAGGCGTTTGACCAGGCGCAGCAAATCATGCAGGGCGAAGAGGGACTCGCGGAACAGGCGATGGAGTACTTCGAAACAGTTGCGACGAGCATTGCAACATGGAAGGAAACACTCGGCCAGTATCGCTGACGCGGCATACGCAGGATCGGGGCGGCAAGCAGGCATTGTTTGCCTGTCGGCACCGGCAAAAGTTGTCCGTCACTCCGATGATAGCGCACCATACAGAAACATAAAAAGCCATCCGTCGGATTTGTCCGGCGGATGGCTTTGTGCTGCTTTACATCACTGCGTTCGCGCGCTGAACTTACGATCGCAGCTTTTGCACCAGAGACCGCAAAGCATCAAAACGAGTGTTTTTTGGTCAAATGGGTGCAGTCAATTTCAACAAAAGGAGAGCAGCGCATTACGGATTGCGTTTGGGTCTCCGAGATTGCTTTTCTCAGGTCGTTTACGCAGCTTTTCCTGTCCCGGTACAGATGCCAAAGCGCCAATAGGCAGTCAATCCCAACGCTTAGGTCGAATGTCCGGATCCTTTTGGGCACAGCAGAAAAAACGCGAAACGAGGCGACTTTTACCGAGATGCTGACACATCATTCAGGCGTGTTGGATGTATCAAAATTCATTCGCATCTCTTCTACTACCAACGGACGCCGCATCATTCGAATATTAATATTCATGATATACTCACCTAACAGACCAATGAAGAACAGTTGTATGCCGCCAAATGCAAAAACACCAATGCTAATGGCTGCGATCCCTGTAGGGTAAGGAATGATATCGAGCAATTTTAAAACCAGAGTAACAATAGCGATAGCAATGGAAAAGAAAGAAACAATAAACCCAATAATAGTAGCCATACGCAAAATTACTTTTGAATATGAAGTAATGCCCAGCATTGCAAGATCGTATAACTTGAAGAAATTAAAATGGGTTTTTCCTTTTTTGCGCTTTTCTTGCACATATTCAATTTCCTTCATTCGGAAACCGAGTTCGCTAACAATGCCACGGAAGTAGGGCAGTGGATCGTCCAATTTACGTAAAACGTCCACAAAACTGCGATCATAAAGACCAAACCCCATAAACTGACGAATATGGTTGATCTCCGTTACAGAGTTGATAAATCGATAGTAGCAATTGCGCAAAAAGTACTTAAATCTGTTTTCTTTGCTTTTGCTTTTTATTCCAATCACTATCTTATAGGAATTCTCCCACTCTCGAACAAAATCAACTATCTTCTCGGGCGGCTCCTGCATGTCCGCGGCCAACAACACCGTGCAATCTCCGGTGGTGTTGAGAATGCCATAAAAAGATGATCGTGTCCATCCAAAATTACGGCCATTGAAAATTACTTTCACAGAAGGATCCTTTGTGGCTAGGATCTTTAATAAATCTCGCGTACCATCTGTAGAATAGTTGTCAATAAATAGAATTTCATGTTTGTATTCACACAACTGTTCTTCAAGAACTTTCTTTACGCGTTTGTAGCTGTCCATTATATTGTTTTTTTCATTATACGTGGGTATTACTGCACTGATCGTTTTCATAGTATCCATCCTTGAAGTTTAATAAAGTGCATACATCGAAATTCCTAATTGCAATGCATTGTTAACATATGCTTGCTCCCCACTAGACAATTCAAACGCTACGGAGTATACATTTCCCAAAGGCTGTTCTAACATAAAATCAACCCACATACGGTTCGCGGAGTTCGATTGCGGCACGCGGGCAATTTCATTGCCTTCACGATCATACAGAACCGCTACATAGATCGTTTCAAAATTCGTGAGCGCCTTATGTGCGCAGATCGATAACAGCCCCTTCGTCTCAATATCGCTATCGTCACCTAGCACTGCTTTCGAATATACGGTGCTCGTATGATACGCAGGGTCTCCATACTGCCATCTGCCCCATACGCCATTTGAAAGGAAGCCGAACATCATAGGCGTGCTATTATGCGCCAAAGAAATCGTAGCCACCGGATAATCTACATTAATCGGTACGTAGTAAGCCATCTGGTCCGTTACATGATAAACGGCCTTCCATTCGGTTGGAATTTGCGTAACAGATACTTTTGTGTGGGCCACCATACTGCCTAATATTAAGATAACGAAGCTAAAAGATAGATAGCCCGCTCTTTGGAAAAATAGCATTGCCTTTGACGATTTCTCTGGAGCAAAATATGTTTTCAGGCGGGAGACGAAGTGATTTTTGAAGACATAAAGCACGACCATAAGCAAGAATCCCATGCAGATGTATGCGTAGGAAAAATGAAAATCCGCTTGTTGAAAGTAATTGGCTGTCCAATCAACCTCTTTGGAATAGCTGATTGGGAAACTGATGCTTGCCCAATTACCGCTCGTAATGACGTTCATCGCAATCGTTCCCAAGCTGAAAAGCATTAAGGAAATTATTACAACTGGAATTGTGGAATCATGCTTCTTGGAGAACAGCCGGACCAGTGCAAAGATTATCAATGCGAATAGTAAGAATAACCAAATCATATTAGCAAGAAGTCCGTTTTGGTTCGCTTGATGCGTGAACAGTGAGTTCAGCATCTGAACCTGATAATAAAGCGTGTTACCAATCAATTTGAGAATGCCCATGTTTTTTATGTTTTGCAATACGCCTGCATTTGAAACGGTTTCTGCGATAGAGACGGCAGAATAAACCCCCTCAAAGGTTGATGCTACAATTGCCGCGATATTCAGTATGCGAAAACGTCGTCCGCGGCTTTTGCCCAGTGTAATGAGCAGGAAAAGGCAAACCGGAATCAGCACAACGTGGTAGATTCTGGAAACGCATAATATGATTGTCAACAGCAATCCGCCCGCGTATTGCCATCGCTTTAATTCATCCAGGTTTAATAGTGCAAATGCTATAAAGAAGAATGCACTCCAATAGCTCACGCCGTAGAAAAAGTAAGCATTGATAAAGAAGACCAAGCTACCCATGAAAATGGAGAATAGCAGACGAATTTCGTTGCCAAAATAGCGACGAAATGCCTTTAAACAAGCCATTGAGGATACTGCGGAGATAAAAGTCAACTCCATCAACTGCGCAAGCACAAATACATGTTTGCCGCTTGCAGACAATTTGTCTGCTACATAAATCATGATCCTTTCGAGCCATGCCAATGCTTCCCCGGACATCAAGGTCATCATACTTCTGCCAAATTCAAATTGATGTGCCTTATACCAAAATTCATATGCAGCTTCGCTGATTGGCTGTCCAAAATAGCCAGCGGTTGGATTATTTAAAGAAACAGAAAGAAAGATGATCGAAAAAGAACAGAAGAACAGATAATTTTTCTTATCCAGAAGTTCTTTTTTAAAAACCAATAGCCAGCTGGTGAAAAACAGCACAAGCAGTAGCAAAGTGAACAAAACAGTATCATAAACAAAATAATGATTTATCTTAAAGATGTTGTATTGTATTTGCAGTGGCCCGTTTAATGTGCTATCGGCATTCACCGCAGCCGGCAATCCCGAAATTAGCGTCGATGACACGGCGCAATAAACCTCAGTTTGATCCGTACTGTCAGCCATCACGCTAAGCATGACACTGCCTTTTTGGAAGCCCGAATAGTCGCCCTTGATCTGATTGAAGTCGTCTGATACAAGACTGGATAACAGCAACTGCCTTTCTACATGCAAGCTGCCTTGATCCAATGTTATGGAAACGGTATCTTGCGGATTTGGAAGTTTCGCAACATGAAAGTATATGTACAGTTGCTTTAAGCTTCCTTGCAAATAGATTTCTTGCGAGACTTTCTGATTGCTGATCGGAACCATTGTCGAACCCGTTCGTTCCACGATTACCTTTGCCTTGCAATCAGAATATAGTCCTTTCATCAAAGGAACAGAGCAAAGCAAAACCAAGACGAGAAAAGTGACGAAAAACCTTACAAGTTTGCTCATACTTCCTTTGTTCATGGGATTCTCGATCAATTGCATGACTTCTTCCTCCGGATATCGGTTATTTACAGATCAAGGCTTTTGCCAGTCGACCGCACAAGGATCCCTGCCGCTTTACTGGTGAGATGTTTTGCGGACAAGACCCCCAAAACAGTCGCCTTCTTTAGGCGTCCACGCTAAGTTGGGAAGGATTCGCTTACGCGCGCCTTCTTATTGACCACGCTGTATACTGGATCCGTTTAGCAGGGTGATGGCGCGTTCGGTTATCTCCATTACGACCAAATCCGGCTGAATCAAATCGATCGTTTCCTGATAAGCGACAAGGCAACGAACCAAAATCGTTTTTTGATAGGACTCGGCAAAATATTCAGCCATCTTTAAGTAGGGTTGGAAATAAGAATCCCCAAAGATCAATACGGTTCCTTCCTTGCTGGGGTTCTCATAGATCTCGGCCGCGCCTTGCCAATTGCTTCCGGGTTTATTTTGGTATTCTTCGATCTTGGACAGCAATTCCGGATCATCGGTTTTTTTCGCTTGCGGTTGAACGATTTTGCACGTTTCAATGGTCTCGTCTTTGAGAAGTCCCTTTGCGTTCATCATGCCATACAGATCTCCCTGAAATGACATCTGTGTCTTTTGAAGTTGAAAGCTTGAAAATTGTTTGCCGTATAACGATGCGATTGTATCGCTGATACTCTGAAATCCCACATACGCGCCGTATGGACTCCAATGCGTATCGGATTTATAAAAGACCAGATTTCCGTTCTCCTTCTCCGCCAATAGTGCAGGCTTTACGTTTACGACAGGGACGTCGGTATGGTTCGCGAGATATGCGGAGACGATATCGACCGGAGTTTCCCGTATCGAAAGATCGCTGTGACTGATAAACTCCGGATATATGCTAGGCTTGCCCGGCGTCAAAACAAGCAGATACCGGATTCCCATTCCATCGAGCGCTGTCTTTATGCCCTGCTGCGACGCAGCGATTCCGGAGAGAGTGCTTTCGTTTAACGGGTAGTCGCCAAGCGCGATTTGTAAATTATTCCCAAGCGTATAGTAATACCAACCGTCCCTTCCGACGCGAACACTGCTGGTTGGAGAGGTGTGGAAGATCTTTAAATCAACCCATGCGGCAATACGCGAGCTGAGGGAGCGAAACCCGATATTGTCATTGAGCCATGTTTCAAACTTGAAGATTTCCGACGAATGGACATAACCGTGCGTGTCTATCATATTTGGGAAATTTTCTAAAACCCTGTTCTCGTGTACTGAAATTTTATCCTGCTCCAAATTTACCATACTGATGGGCGCAATCAGTATGACGCAGAACAAAAAAATCATGATGCTCGAAGTTATCTTTGTCTTGTTCACAGGCAAAATCTCCTAAAAGCGGAAATAGATCGACGGAGCGGAACCAGAGCTCTGGATATAAACGACGCTTAGTATGAAAAGCGCCAGCAAAAGTACGTTTTCAGCAATCGAGACAACGGGCGATGCAGCTTTGTCCCCCAAGCGAACCTTGAGAGCCTGCTTCAGCGGCATAGAAAGCACGATTGCGCACAGGAAAACGCAAAGAGTTTTTGCGGTAAAATACAGATCAATCGGATAGGCCGACAGCATCGGCTCGCGGAAACCGAACATCGTGGAGATATAGTTTGCCGCGTAGCTAAGATCCGGCGCGCGGAAGAAAACCCAGCCGACAACGACGACCAGCAAAGTATAGAGCGTTCCGATCATACGGGGGATTTTTATATTCGGCCATCTCTTCTCCACAATACGTTCCGAAATTAAAAACACACCGTACCACATGCCCCAGACGATGAAGTTCCACGAAGCGCCGTGCCACAGACCGGTAGCTAGAAACACGATGATGAGGTTGAGGTATGTATTACCCTTGCGGCTGCCGCCTAATGGGATGTACAGATAATCCCGAAACCAACTCGAAAGGGAAATATGCCATCTTCGCCAAAACTCCTTGACCGAGGATGAGATATACGGAAAATTGAAATTCTCTTGGAAATTGAACCCGAACATACGCCCTAAGCCGATCGCGATATCGCTGTAACCGGAAAAATCATAATAGATTTGAAGCGTATAGCACAAGGCTCCGGCCCAGGCGACCAGGACCGTATGCTCCGAAGCGGGCTTTGCAAAAATCGGATCGACGATAAGCGCAAGCTGGTTTGCGATGAGCACCTTTTTTGCCAGACCGTAGATGAATCTCTTCGCGCCACTCCAAAAACCCTCGGCGCTGTACTGCCGGGACGTCAGCTGCGCTTCGATGTCCTTGTACCGTACGATGGGGCCGGAAAGCAGCTTCGGAAACAATAAAAAGTATAAGGCGAGCTTCAAAGGGTTTCTCTGCGCTTCGATTTGGCCTCGATAGAGATCGATGAGATATGATAGACCTTGAAACGTAAAAAACGAAATCCCGAGCGGCATCGCGATTTGGCGGATTGCGAGATCGCTGCCGATGATATGATTGATCGTCAGTCTCGCAAAAGAATCATACTTATAGAAAAAAAGCGCGAATAGATTGATCAGGATAAAGAATGTCAGCGCGGCCATTCTCAAGCGTCTATGTCCGCCAGCCCAGACGATCAAAAGCCCTCCGGCATAATTGAGCAGAATCAATATTGCCAGAATGAGAATTGTATTTCGTCCGCCCCAATAATAAAACACACAGGACGCAACCGCGAGAAAGATGTTTCGATAGCTCTCTTTCAGCAAGTAGTAACCAGCCAAAGCTATCGGCAAGAAAAAAAACAAAAATAGATTTGTCGAAAATTCCATAGTCATCCTCGCTTTGCGGTTTTTCGCGGTCTCGTCGCTATGCTTTCTCGGGCGAGCGCGTATTGATTTTGCTGATCTTGTGGAGGAGATGCTGACACAGACGCATGAATATGATCCCGAAAAATGGTGACCGACTTGCGTATCCCCAGAAATAGCGTCCGTATATCACACGAGGGCGATAGCAAGGGATTGTGTGCCCGGCATAGTGGATAATCTTCGGTTTGTTTTTCTGCTGATAGGGGTAGCCGAGCTGTTCAAAAAGCAGAGCGCGGTGTATGTCCTCCGTGCAAGTCATGAAATTCCATGTCTGATCGAGGTATAAAACATGATGATAGAATACTTGACTCAATATATCCTGATCAAACCAAAGCCACTCTCGGGATGCTGCTTTCTGCAAGAAAAAATCGGTCGTGTATTGTGCGCGCCAGCGCTTCAGATCGATCAGCATCACACCCGCGTTGAAATACTCTCTGCAATCGGAGATGCCCAGGAGGGCTAAGTTCTCCAGTTCGGATGCTCTTTGCTTCCCAATACACCAGGACGTCATCATCGGATCACGAACCGCGGCCAGGTCGTTTGACAAAAGATCGATCGAGTATAGCTCGGCCGGATCGACGTTTACGATGGTATCCGCATCCAGATAGAGGAGCTTTTCGACCTCGCTCGGCAATTCAAGCAGAGACAGCTTTGCGTATGTCGTTCGGCCAATGTTTCCGCGCGTATATAGGTTTGATGCAGAAAGATGACGGTCGATATCGACAAATTGAATCGAGACATTCGGGAAGAACCGAGCCATGTTCTCGATCTTTTTTTTGCGCGGAGGACGGATGCCATCATCCATAACGAGGATAGCGTAGTGATGATCGTCCGTTATATGATCCAATATCGACCGCAAAAGCACGCACAAAAACGGGACGTACTCGTCGCTGGATGCTGTTGCGATGTAGACGGTTTGGCGCACCTTATCTTCCCCGCAGTTTACTGTATTGTTTTTTTAGTTTCTCACGCAACTTGGATCCCTTTGGCGCAAACAGCCCGATGGGAGCCAGTACAATTGCTTTCACGGTCTTTTTCAATCTTTTGGAGATCGATCGTTCATCCAGTATGTAATTGCACACGTCAAACTGCATCCTCTTCAACAAAAACTCGTAAAAAGGGGTCTTGCGTGCGTACGGCCAATAAAGTTCGGCTAAATCGATTTCAGGACGAAAAAATGGTATGCTGCGACCAACATAATGGATGATGCCGGGGTTTTGCCTAGCGAGAAAGTATTCGTCCAGCAACGGTTGCGGGAGGAAGCGCTCCGATTCTATTTCATCGTTGAGCACCATAATATTCCAACGGTTCGGCAGCTGCTGGATTCGTCCCCTGCACCGCTTGTTCAACAGATCCTGATCCATCCAGGTGTATTGATTTGCGCTGGCATCCTTGACGAGGAAGTTATCCGGAAAGGCTTCCCGCATCGCTTGAATATTGAAAAGTGAAACGCCGCATTGAAAATAAGGATCCCCCTCGGCGAGTCCCAGGCTACGACAATTGTCTATAAATTCGACATTGCCGCAAGCGCAGTATGACTCAACATGCGTGTCTCTGGCAGCGGCGAACAGGAACCCATCTGCAATCTCTGTACGAAATAGCGTAGCGATGTCATCGCAAACAACGACATCGGAATCGAAATACAACACCTTGTCATACTTTGCAAAGATTTCCGGAATCAGAAGGCGGTAATACGTGTTCGGTGTAAAGTGCGCCCAGGTATAAAACGCGATGTCTTCCACAAGACGTTGAATATTACAGAAACGGATGGACACGTTTTCGACGCCCTTTGTCATGAACTGCAACAAATATTGTGTTCGGGGCGTCATGTCCGCCGTGCAAATGACGATATCATATAGATCGATCGGGTTTCTGTTCTCCAGAATTGACTGAATGACCACGGATACAAATGGCGCATATTCTTCGCTGGAGGAAAAGCAGATGTTGATGCTTCCGTTCTCAAAGGCCGGTGTTACTTGGATTGATTTCTGTTCGAAATCATGTTCACAGTTCATGGTACGCTTTTATTTCCCTTCAATATTATCTAAATCCGATAGGAATGCTTTCATCGTATCAATGTGTGGTTTATACCAATATGCGTGCGGCGATGTTTTGCCGAAATCACTTGGCATTTGCCAGTAATCGTTATAAGCTTCCAGATACGTGTCATAATCATTTGGAATCTCAAACGTTTCGCCCTCGAACAGCACCGTCCGCATCGGAAGAACCGCATCCTGCCTCATGATCTTGTAGGGGAAAGGATAGTTTTCTAGGCCATAATAGAGACAATTGCCACCCTCCGGGTCGCCAAGCTTTGCGCGGTTCTCCTCAAGGATGCTGTCCGCTATGATTGCGTCGTTGCTACTGAAAGGCCCGAAGCGAAGATAGCCGATGTCGATCACACGAAGAGGCGTGGGTAATGACAGAAAATCGCTGACCATTTTTGTACGTGTTTCATTGTAGAGCGACTGCATATCAGACATTTGCTGATCGTTGGCGCAAAAGCAAGAATCGAATACAAAAATATCGACGAACACGGGCAAACTCTCATCGGCGAGTTTAAATTGATACCCGCGGGAAAACGTTTCATCGTCGTGATAATAAATAAACACTTTAAATTTTGTGTCTTTTGTTATTTGAATTAGCTTTTCAAGATCACCGCGCATCATTCCGACATCCACATCATCGTCCCAGGGGATAAACCCCTGATGCCGAATTGCGCCGATCAATGTACCTCCGTGCAGCCAAATTGGCAATCCGTTTTCTTCGCAAATGCGTTTCAATTCCCGCATTAACCAGAGGTTGCATGATTGAATTGACGCCATATCTCCCTCGGCATGAGGAAAGGACTTCCAAAATGCACGTTGAACGTCCTTGATATTTTGCGCAGTTGGATTCAACAACCAGAAAGTATTCAAATTGAGTTGTTGCGCTTTGTTTTGTCGCTCAAGCAGACTGTTATAATAGCAGTCAAGGCGGTAAGCTAGGTCACGATGATAAGCATCTGCATTACTACTAATAGATGCTTGTTGTTCTTCAATTACCCGAAGCTTTCGATCAACGCTTTGAAGCATCCTGTAAGCAGGGGAGAATTTGATATAAAGTTTCTTTAAGAATTGCTTAAAATGCATTGCTTTCCCTTATTCCTCTTTTGACACAAACTGAGCAAAACTCTGCAAATTTTGATCCTTCTCCGCCAGAATCACGTGATCCAATCCCCCGATTCGCGTGAGTGGCCAGTCGATGGCGAGATCCGGGTCATCCCAGAGGATTCCGTCGTCGTATTCGCCATAGAACTTCTCCGCGCATTTATAGGACACGATAGACTCCTCAAGCACCAGATATCCGTGCCCGCATCCGGCGGGGATTAGGATCTCGCGCGGTTGGTCACCGGAGAGCTCAAACGACAGCCATTGCCGAAACGTCGGGCTGTCCTTGCGCAAATCTACAACCACGTCATAGATGTGCCCGTGGATGCAGCGAACCAGCTTTGGCTGCTGCTTGACGCGCTGAAAATGGATCGCGCGGATGACACCCCTGTGTGACGTGGTATAGAAAACTTCCGCCAAGTCATACGGGATGCCGTTTTGCTCAAAAACTGCCTTGGAGTAATCCTTAGTAAAGAGACCGCGTATATCGTCCGCCTGAAACGCCGATATTTCGTAGAGGCCCTGTATACTTGTCTGCGTGAACTGGAATGGTTGAATCAATTACTTGCCCTCCTCCATGCTCTTCCACCAATCATATGTGCGCTTGCTACCTTCTGCAAAGCTGATCTGTGCACGAAATCCTGTATCCCTTTCGGTTGCGCTGCAGTCGAAAGTAGAAAGAGGCATATCCACACCCGTAAATGGAACATTGCCAAACGCAAATGTGAGATTCGGGGCGATTGCCTGATTCATCTCCAGCAAAAACTCCTTCAAAGGCTTTGCGGTAGAACTTCCGATGATGTATTCATGAAACGGCTTGCCGTTTTCGCCGATCAAGCGAAAGGCGCGCGCAACATCGTCGATATAAACAAAGTCGTAGTGTTGCGTTCCGGCGGTGAACTGCGGGGTTTCATTGCGCAGGCACTGGCGGATGGTGTTGTTGATCATGCGCGGGCTTTTTTCGCCTACGCCGTATGCATTTGTGATTTCGGGCCAAACGAGCTCAATGCCGATGTCTGCGGCAACCGAGCAGCACATGGTATGCGCAACCACTTTGCCGCTGCCATATATATATCCCAGCCCCGGACGATTTCCCTGCGTATAGCAGGCCGCAATCGTTTCGTGTTCCATGATGCTGCCGGCGGCGAGAAAGCGCCTGCATCCCAATTCCTTTGCCGTGCGTAACGCATCCACCGTCCACTGCGCGTTATTGAGTTGCACTGCGGTATCGGCGCGCGCCGGACCCGCGGAGCCAACCCATGCAAAGTGGTAGAACAGGTCAAAGTTTGTTGCACTGATGCTGGCAGGCAGCTCTTTCATTCGGCTTAAGTCGCAGGGCACGAAATGCACGGCGGGGGAATCAGGAAGCTGATCGGAATGCCCGTCCAGATCCAGCGCCCATACTTCATATTGATTGGATACCAATTCTTTCACAACGGCGCTGCCAACAAACCCGTTAGCGCCGGAAACGATCGCTTTCTTCATTTGCATTCCTCTAGGTATTCCTGTATTTGGTGATTCATAATGTCTTTTATTTGCGCGCCGTTTTGCCAGGCCTTTGTCCACGCAACCGTTTCCGCAACGGAACGGTCAATGTGCCAGGCGGGCTTCCAGTGGAATGTTTGCTTTGCCTTTGAGCAATCCAGCTTCAGAAAATTTGCCTCGTGCGGGCCATTGTCCGGGCGGGCGTCCCAACTGGCGCCTTCCCCCCACGTTTTGCAAAAGAGGTTTACGAGTTCTCCGGTGGAGACGCAGTCCTGATCATCCGGCCCGATGTTGTAGCTTCCGGAAAGCGAAGCATCCTGATACTGACGCTCGGCTATCATCAAATACGCCATCAATGGCTCAAGTACATGCTGATACGGGCGGGTGGAGTAGGGGTTCCGAACGATAATCGATTGCTTTGCAGTTGCGGCGCGAATGCAGTCGGGAATGATCCGGTCGGGCGCAAAATCACCGCCGCCGATCACGTTGCCGGCGCGTGCTGTAGAGATCGCAACAGTTGCATCGCCAAAGAAGCTACGCTTATAACAGTGTGTCACGAGTTCGGAGCAACTCTTGGAGTTGGAATAGGGATCAAAGCCGTCTAAAACATCGGACTCCCGATAGCCCCAGACCCACTCGTTGTTTTGATAGACTTTATCAGTGGTCACGTTTAAAAACGAGCGCACGCTTTCGGTCTTTCTTACGCTCTCCATGATGTTTACGGTACCCATCACATTGACACTGTATGTCTCCACAGGATCGCGATATCCGATTCGAACGATGGGCTGCGCGGCAAGATGCAGCACGATTTCGGGCTGAAACTCCTGCAATGCGCTAGAGAGCCGTTCCAAATCGCGAATATCGCCAAAGTGATGCGTCATTCCATCCAAGCCAGCGAGCGAAAACAGATTGAGATCTGTGGAAGGCGGAAGCGCATATCCGGCAACCTCTGCTCCGGCAAACAATAGGATGCGACTTAACCAGCTTCCCTTAAAACCGGTGTGCCCGGTGATGAATACACGTTTGCCTTTATAAAATGACAGATCCATCTTCTTACCAGACTTTCCACGGCGCTTTTCCAGACGCCCAGTACTTTTCGAGTTGCTCTTTCTCGCGAATTGTATCCATACACTGCCAAAATCCATTGTGCCGATATGCCATCAACTGACCGGATTTGGCAACGTTTTCCAGCGGCTCTTTTTCAAGTGTAGTTTGATCACCGTCGATATAATCAAAGAAAGCAGGCTCGCAAACCATGAAGCCAATGTTAACTTGGTTACCGTCCCCTTGCGTTTTTTCGCGAAAATCCAAGATAGAACCATCTTGATTGATATCAAGAACTCCAAATCGCTGCCCCGCATTATAAGCGCTCATCGTTACGGTTTTACCGTGTGACTGATGAAACTTAAGCAGGTCTTGAATATTGATATTAGAAACGCCGTCGCCATATGTGAGCATGAATGTTTCGTTGCCAATATAGTCTCGAATCCGCTTGACGCGTCCGCCGGTCATCGTATTCAATCCTGTATCAACGACAGTCACCTCCCATGGTTCGCAGTTATTTGCGTGTACTGTCATGGAATTTGATTGCAAAGCAAAACTGACGTCACTGTTATGTAGGTAGTAATTAAAAAAGTACTCCTTGATAACCTGCTGTTTATACCCCGCACAAATGATAAAATCATTCATGCCATAGTGTGAATACAGCTTCATAATATGCCAGAGGATCGGCTTTTCACCAATTTCCACCATTGGCTTCGGCTTAAAGTGGCTTTCCTCAGTGATTCTGGTTCCGAACCCACCTGCCAAAATAACGACTTTCATTTATCCTTCACTCCTTTCAAGATAACACTATTACTGTTTATTAAGTGATATAAAAAGACGTTACGAAAAACCGTCCTCTTTACTTTGAACCCAAAAACGTAATGTACTGGTCAAGAATCACGGCTGTTTCTCCAAACGCAACTTGCTTCCCGTGGTCCATCCAGAGCACCTTGTTGCAGAGCTGCTGGATCTGTTCCAGCGAATGCGAAACGAGGATTGTCGTTGCACCGCTATCGATGATACGGCGCATTTTTTCTTCGCTTTTCTTGCGGAACCCACCGTCGCCAACGGAGAGCACTTCGTCGAGAATGAGAATATCTGGCTGCACCATGCTTGCAATGGAAAAAGCGATGCGCGCCTGCATCCCCGTAGAAAGTTGGCGAAACGGACGCTCCTCAAACTCCTTCAACTCCGAAAACTCGATGATCTCGTCATATTTTTCGTTCATGAAGGCGCGGGTATAGCCGAGCATTGCGCCGCGCAAATACGCGTTTTCCTTGACGGTCAGGTCGCCGTCAAAACCGGAGGACAGCTCCAGCAGGGCGGAGATTTTCCCGTTTGCTGTTACACTTCCATGCGTGGGTCGCATAACGCCGCTGATCGCCTTGAGCAGCGTGGACTTTCCCGCCCCGTTTGTGCCAATGATACCCAGCATATCCCCTTTATTAAGAGAAAACGACACATCCCGAACAGCCCAGAACTCGTGCGCGAAATATTTACGCGTAATCTTGCGCATGAGAAATTCTTTCAGGCCAATGTTGATAAAGTCGCCTGTCATATAGCGAATTGAAACATCACGCACGTCTAATGCGGTTGCTTTTTGTTCTGTCTCAAACATAATACATAAACCTATCGTTATAGCGTTTGTAGATCACCACGCCGATGAACAGCATGAGGGCAGCATAAAATCCGCAGAGCAGAAAATACGACAGACTCGGGATATTGCCGTCGATTACGATGATGCGGAAAAACTTGATATACGTATAGACCGGGTTGATTAAGAATATCCGCTGCACATTCGCCGGGAAGGAATCCACGGAGTAAAAGATGGCGGAGGCATACATGAGCAACATTGTGAATATGCGATAGAGGTATGACGTATCGCTGAAGAACAGGTTAAACGCAGAGAGGATCATGCTCACACCTATGTTGAACACGAACAGGCAGATCGTCGGATATAGGAGCAGTAAGAAGCTCCAACGGAACACAACCGCATCCAGCGCGGCAAAGAGGAAGAATACGAGGAGCGAAAGCACAAAATTGAGCAACGTCGAAAAATTCGTGGAAAGCACGAACATATATTTCGGTACGTTGATTTTCGAGAAGATGTCTTTGTTGCTTACCAGCGCGGTCATGCCGCCGTTGGTCGCCTCGGTAAAATACGAAAAAATGATATTGCCGGCAAACAGGTATGTGGTATAGTGCGCGATATTGCCACCGAAAAAGCGCGTGAATACAATCTGCATCACGAGCAGCGTCAGCAGCGGAGAAAGCACACTCCAGAACACACCGAGTATGGTACGTTTATATTTTTTTCGGAAATCCCGTTTGGTCAGTTCCTCAAAGAGAAACTGATATTCCTTTATTCGTTGGAACATTTTGCCTCCACTTCACACAATACACGGTTGAAATAGTATCCCGTTCGGATCTTTAGGGATTCGTTTCGCGCGTTTATGCGCATCGCCCGATACGAGCTCTCAGTAACGCCCGCCAGTACGCGCGGAAGTTCGCTGAGCGAGGAGATGGATATACCCAAGCCATGCATGACGATAAATTCTGCCAGCGCAGCCCCACTCCAGATGATCACCGGAATTCCCGCCGCAAGGTATAGAGAAACCTTGTGCGGGTTGTTGAGCGCGATGTACCTGCCGTATGCCCCGTCGCATGTTTCAGCGGAGGGCCCGTCCCACACCAAACCAAAGTCCGTATCCAGTACGGAAGGTAGCTGCTGGGGAGAAATAACTCCTTGGTATTGTACACAACTTGATTTTATTTCACAATACCCACTTCCATAAAGAAACAAAGCAACAGAATCGCCGAGAAGCGGTGGAAGCGAGTATAGGAACCCCGATTTTTCGGCGGACAGATTGCCCGCAAACGCAATCTCCGTACGCTTTTTCCCAATAGAAGCAGTAGGCTTCTCCGGAACGTCGTCACAGAGATAATCAAACAAGCCAAGCAGAAAAATTCGATCCTGCGGAACTCCGAGTGAGAGCAGCGAGTCCTGCATCCGCTCATTGTGGCAGACGACCGCCTGAAACCTTCTCAACAACTTTTGGTCGCTGTAAACCGCCATCGTGCCGTTGACGGCGCGCAGGGAGTCCAGATCGTGAATCAATGCCGTGAACGCGCAGTGTTTGATGCGGGCGATCATTGGCAGAAAGAAACGCACAATTGGCGCGGATTTCATGGGCATATGCGGATACTGAATAAGCACGAGAGACCCGTCCGGAATAGTGAAAAGCATCCGCAGCCAGTCGAAAACGCAAAGAATCCCAAGACGAATCCATTTCAACCGGCTTCCATGAGCACTATCAAATCCGCGAAACTGAATCGGCTTGTATCCACGCGTGATTGCCAATTGCTCCACATCGCGGCGTGCCTTTGACAGCGCGTATGGTAACGCCACTGTCTCCTGTATTTGAAGGATGAACCGCCCGCGCTTACGCATGCATGATGACTCCAATCTGTTGTTTGAAGCGTTCAGCCAGCCTTTCGGCGGCATCGTTGATTCCATAGCTCACGGCGTCGATTTCCGTGCTCCTTGAATAGCGCGCGGGACGGGTCTCGGCCAACTGTAAAAATGCATCGGCCCAGTCGGCGGGATTATCGCCTGACAAAAACCGGATGAGATCGGTAACGGCTACTTCTTGCGGGACCGCGCGAGAGACTAAGCAGGGCAGTCCGCTGCATTGTGCTTCGATTGCCGCGATGCCCAGGCCTTCAAACCGCGAGGGAAGCGCAAATACGTCCATCGCTTGCAAAAAGTGTTCCGTATCCGCGCGATATCCGAGGAAAAGAACGAGGCGTTCGATTCCAAGCGAAACCGCCTGCGCTTGCAGTGCTTCCGCATCCGGCCCCGTTCCCAGCAGCAGCAGGCGCGCATCCGCCCCAAGCGGGTGCTTCGCAAACAGCGCGAAAGCTTGTAGTAAGAGCGCCTGATTCTTCTGATACTGCAACCGCCCGACACAGCCGATTGTAAACCGATTGTCCAGTGCAAGCCGCTCGCGGCACGCACTGCGCTTTGCGGCATCAAAGGCGAATCGTTCGCTGTCGATGGCATTCGGAATGACACGATAATTCGCGCCCTCGCCGTTTCTTTCTGAAAACGCCCATGCACCGGCAATCTTTGAGCAAGCCCATAGATCCGTCGCATAGCGAGTCATGCGGTGCTTTTGAAGATGGTGGAGCAATCCCTGCAACCGGCCTTTTAGGCTGGTATCCATGTTCCCGGCATTATGACTGTGCGCAATGCGCATCGGAATTTGGTAACGCGCCGCAAGTTGCAAAGGGGTAATGTCATTGAACATGCATTCATTATCCCACAATACATCGTAATTGCTTCCGTTCTCTCGAAAAAAGGCGTGAATCTGCTGATAATACTGGATCGGGTTCTTGCTGCGGCGCATGATGTTGAAAACGCGGCTTCCGTTTTGTTCGATTTCTTCCTGATAGGCGCAGCGGGGAAAGCGGCATAAAAAATCAATTTGGAACTGATTTTTATCGAATAGCCGATAGTAATTCATGATGAAGTTTTCCAGGCCGCCGATCGTCTCGGTCATGCCTACAACCAGTATTCGGATCACTCGTAATCTCTCCGTATTTTCTGATAGAATTTCCACACCGCGTCAAATACGGTTCTACCCATAAGCGAAAGCACGATGCCCGCCTTGTCGCGCAGCAGTGCGTGCCGGTCACGCAAGACGCTCTTCGCGCTCGCGCGGATAATGCTCTCACAGCGCGCGATGTCGTCCGTTTGCGCTTTGCTCGCGCCGACAAGCAGCCTGCGGATGCTCAGCGCCGCGTGTACCCGCCGCCGGGTACAGCCGGCCGCAAGATCGGGATAGTGCGCCAGCGTCAAAGCGTTTAAGTGATCAACAGCCGCCAGATATGCCCAGCTGCTCTGTTGAAACGCCCGCCTGCTGAGCGAATTCGCCTGCAGGACATAGTGATACTTTGGCATTGACCCATAGACGAGTTCACCTGCTGCGATCAAAAGATCAGCCGCACGATAGGTGTCCTCAAACGTCATGCCTTCCGGATAGCGCAATCCCGCAAAGAGGCTTCGATGAAAGAGCTTGCCCCAAGGACTGACATCCGGCGGCAGGTGATACAACATGTTTTGCATCGCTTGGCGCAGCGGAAGCCGAATCGCCGCATCGCTGACGGGATACTTGGCGTGCTGCTTTCCGTGTGCGACCACAATATGATTGCATGCGGAAAGCAGCACACGGTTTTCCGACAAAAGCATCCAAAGATAGGCGAGATAATCCGGCTCAACCCAATCGTCGGAGTCGACAAACGCGAGATATTCGCCCGTTGCGGCATCAATTCCTGCGTTTCTCGCCGCGGAGACACCCCGGTTTTCTTGATGGATCACGCGTACGCGGCAATCCGCCAGCGCGTATTGATCACAAATCGCGGGGCAGTCGTCCGGCGAACCATCGTCCACCAGGATCAGTTCAAGGTTACTGTAGGTCTGCCCAAGGATCGAATCCACGCAGCGGGAGAGAGAGTCTTGTGCGCAATACAGCGGCACGACGAGCGAGATCAGCGGTTCGTTCGGCATAGCTTCTCCTTTTCCGGCGTTGTGGATGGCTGCTAGCGCGCGCCGCGCCGCCTGAACTTCCGCCGCAGGAAGTCAACGATCTTCTTGGGCCAATGCTGTGGTTCAAGGTTGACAATCGGCAGTTCGGCGGTGCGAACCGGATTGCGCGCAAGCCAAACATCCAGCAATCGCTCGGACGCCAGCCCGAACACGCGCGCGTCGAGACCGGAATAGCCTGAGGTGTCGAGCCGCTGCTCCAGCGTAAAAAGCACATCGAACAACCAGCTGGCATACGCATCCAGCAGAGGCTTCTTCATCACACAGATATTGAACCGGTGCCCGCTTCTGCGCCGCATGACGCTGTCCCAGGCGGGCAGATAATCCGGCCAGCGTTCTTCCAGAATGCTTCTCGTCAGGGTCAGATCCTGCTCATGGTGCGCGTGGATGTATTGCGAATAGTTCGTCTCCACGAAATACCGTCGCTTGGCTGGCAGGAGCACGTCCGCGCGGGCAAGTGCACGCTCGATCGCCTCTCGTGTCGCAACGCGGCGCTTCTTATTAAAGTGGAACGTGCCGGCGAAGTGACGGCGGTAATGGACGAGCCCGATATACGCCGCATCGACATTTTTCCAGGCCCAATAGAGCCCCGTCAGCTCGCAAAAGGAAGGATTGCGCGTGCTGATCTGTTCGCCTGAATCATCCCGCTGAAATCCCGCAATGGTCGCATGATCCACACTGCCAACCTGAAGCGGGAGATAGATGCTATCCTCCGGCATCCAGTAGGGCTTGTGGGACGCGACGACGATCGCTACACGCATATCTGCTGCTCCCGATCCGCCGCCTCCAACGCGGAGTGAATGACGGCGTCCATATCATAATAGGCGTATTCCCCCAGCCTGCCGCCAAAGAGAACGCGCGTTTCCGACTGCGCCAGCGCGCGATATGCCGCAAACAACCGCTGGTTTTCCGCGTCGTTGACGGGATAATACGGTTCGGCGCCCGGCGTCCATTCCATAGGATATTCGCGGGTGATGAACGTATGCGCTTGATCGCCGAAGGCAAAGTGCTTGTGCTCGATTACGCGGGTATAGGGCGTCTCTGCGTCGGTATAGTTCATCACGGCGCAGCCCTGGTGGTTCGGCTCGTTCAGACGCTCCGTTTCAAAGCGCAAGCTCCGGTAGGCCAGATACCCAAGCGCATGATCATAATATGCGTCGATCGGGCCTGTGAAGACGATCTTCTTGGCGAGCGGGTCCAGCTGCGATCGATCACGCAGATAGTCCGTCTGCAATCGAACCTCGATGCCGTCCAGCAAGCGTTCGACCAGCGCGGTATATCCCTCTTTTGGTATGCCCTGATAGAGGTCGTTGAAGTAGCGGTTGTCAAACGTGAAGCGAACGGGCAAGCGGCGGATGATGAACGGAGGAAGCTCGGTACAGGGGCGTCCCCATTGCTTCTGCGTGTAGCCGCGGATCAGTTTTTCATAGAGGTCGGTTCCGACGAGACGGATGGCCTGCTCCTCAAGATTTTGCGGGTCGCCCGCCGCACATGCCTGCTGGCTAAAGATCATGATCTGCGCTTCGCGCGGGGTCGCGATTCCCCAGAGGCGAGAGAAGGTATTCATATTAAACGGCAGATTGTAAAGCTCACCATGATAGTTTGCCATCACGGTATGCAGATAAGGCAGGAACTCGGAGAAACGGTTCACATATGCCCAGACGTGCGCGTTGGAGGTGTGGAAGATATGCGCGCCGTATCGATGCACATCGATGGAGTCCATGCGATTCGTATACGCGTTTCCCGCGACATGGTCGCGGCGGTCGATGACGAGGCAACGCTTTCCCGCGTCTGTCATTTGACGCGCAAAGACAGAGCCGTAAAGCCCAGCACCGACGATCAGATAATCATACTGCATGCAATCACCGCCATAGTTTCGTTCTGTATCTGTCTGCAAAAAACATCCTGTTCTTCGACAACGGCTGTTAACAACAGTATACAACTTTATTGTTGTTTTACAAAGGGTTGTCGCCTCATTCAGAGGAGCAAAGTTGACACATTAACTCATCTATTTTATATCATCACAATCACGATTTCAACAGATCAGAGTAAAGTTTTAAATTGCAGAGCAGTATAAACCCTTTAACCGCACGTGAGTCTATAGTAATCGGATCGAGTAGCCGATTCTGATGCCTCCGCTGATTGTTCCCGTGCAGGCGAGAAAACAGAGCGATAATGTGGCGAAAATACGATTTTGAAGATTTGCAAAATGTCGATATAAAGGCGGTTTCCGGCAATTTCGCACCGCGGTTCGCCCGGCAGATACAACAGCGGAATCATCGTTGTGGGCAGTGGTATTTTGGCGTCGGCAAGGCTGGGACACGGTTACATCTCTGTTACACGCGAGAGAAAAGAAAACTGTTGATGAACTTAAAATACATAAAAATTATGTTTATCAGTGTCGTGCCTTTCATTGGCGGGCTTTCACAATGCGGTCACGAAAACGCCACGATTTTCCAAGCTCGTTTACAAACCGATTGGCTTACAAAAAAAGAACCCACACGTGGTTCGTGTGGGTCCGGTAGCGCGGTACGTCTTGTGCGCAAGGTCTTGGTAGGACGGGGATGGTTATGTTCGCCGTACGATGGTGACACGCGGATTGAGTCCGCCTGCTTCGGTGACCATCTCTGCCGCGAGGGAGAGGCTTGGCTCCTCTGAAATGCAGGCGGAGAGCAGCCGGTGCTCCATGGTATACAACGCTGCAACGCCGCCGGAGACCAAGAGGGTTGGCAGCGCGTGTACAAAGCCGCGGTAGAGCGTCTCGTTTGCGCTGTGTGTACCGACGCGGTTGCCGAATGGCAAGTTCGTCAGGATAAGATCAAACGGGTCGCGCGGTTCAAACTTCAAAATATCTTTGTGTACAAAGCGCGCGCCGCTGTGCGCGGCCGCCGCGTTTTCGCGCGCGGCATCCAGCGCGCGCTCTGAAATATCCACACCGATCAACGCGGTTGGCACGACGCGCTCCAATTCAAACAGCAGCGTTCCGCTGCCGCAGAACGGATCCAACGTGCGCGGGCGCGCGGTGGAGACAAACGAGAGCGCATAGCGCGCAAGGCACGCCGCCTGAACGGGATGAATGGAGGCAGGCAGCGCGCGCTTGCGATAGGCGAAGCGTGTGTCCGGCACATCCCGGGGACGAATGAACACATCGCAGGTGTCATTGTTGCAGACGATCCGAAGCTCGTCCGCATAATGCGAGGGATTGTCCCCGCCGCCGAGCGCTGTGGAGATCGCACGGATACATGCGGCACGGTCGCCCGCGTAGTTGCGCAATTCGATGCGGTACGGGCGCGTTAAGACAGCGCTTGCAATCTCCGCAATGTGTTGTTCATCGATCGGGATCGTGGCGGCAAGCGGAAGCAACAATTCCTGCGCACAGCGTAGTTCCTGCAGGGTCTTGATCTGATCGGTCGTTACGCGCACGCCGTCGGTATGCAGCGTTGCGGAAAAGCCGCTTGCGGCAGTTTCCTTGAACAAGATCGGGCCGAAACCGTTCGGGGGAACGAGCAATACTTCTCGCGGTTGGGAGAGACGCGTGCGCTGCGGCAGCGGGATATCCCGCGTGAGCGCGGCTTTCGCTTTCTCATGCGCTTCCAGTATATCGGCTACGTGCTTCTCCTCGGTTTCGTCCGCGGCGGTGGGCGGCACGTACGCAAGGATCGCTTGCCCCGCAGGTTTGTTTGCGATGGCGCCGAGGGCGAGCAGAATAGATGGAATGACAAATCGCGTCTGCTCCGTCGCCAGTGCGGAGATCAGCGCGTCGGTATCCCGCTCGTTGGCAAACGCGCCGAGCACACGCGCGGCGTTTTTGCGTGCCTTTGGTTCCGGCGCGGTCAGCGCGTTGTAGAGGATCGTCCGCTCGGAAAAGATACGCTCCAGCGTCTCGCGCGCGGCGCGCTTTTTCGCATGCGCGGCGAGGGCGGAAAGCGCGGTGACGGGTTCGGTTGCAATCGTGGAGACCAGAACCTGCAGTTGCTGCTCGGTAATGGCGGTCTCTTCCTCCCGCGGTGTAACGCGCGGCGCGGCAGGGCGGGCATAGGTTTTATGGTCGGAAAACTTGTTTCGTTCCGAATAGGGTCTACCCTGCGCATATGGCTTTTGATCCGAAGACGGCTTTCGTTCTGAATACGTCTTTCGTTCGGAATACGGCTTTTGCTCAGAATATGGCTTTTGATCCGAAGAAGGCTTCCGGTCTGGATACGTCTTTCTTTCGGGATACGGCTTCTGCTCAGAGGACGGCTTCCGTTCAGAATACGTCTTTCGTTCGGAATATGGCTTGCTCGGCGACGTGGATTGGTCGCGGGAATATGGCTTTTGATCCGAAAAAGCTCGCTTTTCGGCGTTAGGCTGCGCGGAAGGCTTGCCGCCCGGCGTGTAGCTGCGCTTTTCGCCGTATGGCTTTCCCGCGGGCTTTGCTCCCTGCGGAGCCGGTTTCTTTCCCGCGTATGGCTTCCCGCCCGCGTGTCCGCGTGGTGCGGAACCGTTGGGCCCGCCGGGTTTCTTGGTTGAAGAGTTATCCATTCATTGCCGCCTTTTTTATAATCTCAAGTATTGTTTCTGTTCCGTCCGAGCGCGTGTCTTCACACATCCGCTCCGCATACTCCGCACGCTGGCTGTACACCTCGTCAATCGCCGCAACCAGAGATTCCGGCGTTGCGGTGTTCTGGTCGACGACCTTCGCGTAGCCCTTCTTTTCAAAATAGCGTGCGTTGAGCAACTGATCCCCACGCGTGCTGGCGGAGGTCAGCGGGACGAGTACGCTGGGCTTGTTCAGCGCGAGGAGCTCAAAGACGCTGTTTGCCCCCGCGCGGGAGAGCACAAGGTCGGAAAGTGCGAACAGATCCGGCAGCTCTTTGTCGATATATTCATATTGCGAATAACCACAGCAGATGCAGTTGCAGTCGTTCTTGCCTTGCCCGCACAGATGAATCACCTCGAAGCGCTCGTTCAGCAGCGGCAGAGCAGCGCGGACAAGCTCGTTGAGCTTCTGCGCGCCAAGGCTGCCGCCCATGACGAGCAGCACAGGCTTTCCGCCGGAAAGCCCGGTAAACGCAAGCGCGCGTTCGCGGCTGCCGATGTAGAGCGCGGGGCGGATCGGCGTGCCGGTGAAGACCCCTTTTCCGTGCGGAATATGGGCAAGCGTGTCCTCAAAGCTTAAGCAGACTTTGTCCGTAAAGCGCGTCGCAATCCGGTTGCTCAGCCCCGGAGAATAGTCCGATTCATGCGCGACCACGGGCACCTTGCCGGCGCCCAGTACGACGGGCACGGAGACAAAACCGCCTTTTGAGAAGATCACGTCGGGCTGAATGCTGCGGATGAGCCGCCTTGCCTGCGCGTAACCCTTGAGCACGCGAAATGGATCGATGAAGTTTTGCCAGGAGAAATAGCGCCGCAGCTTTCCCGTCGAGATGCCGTGATAGGTGACGCCTGCAATCCCTGCGATCAGCCCTTTCTCCATGCCGGTTTCGGAGCCGATGTAGTGCACCTCCCATCCTTCGCGTAAAAGTGGCTCGATCAGCGCGATGTTTGGGGTTACGTGCCCCGCGGTGCCGCCTCCGGTGAAGACGATGCGCTTGGTTGCGTTGGCTTGCTGTGTCATAATTTTTGATCGCTCTCCCTGAAAAAGCACACGACCGGTGCGAACCGATCGTGTGTTGATGTTCGTTATCTGTGTTTTAGTGTATGACAATCGTGCGTGCTTGTCTATAGCCAGTTCGGGTTGCGCATGTCAGCCTTCCGTCTCGTTCAGCACGTCGTCTTTCAAGAGCGCGCGGGCGATGTCAAACTTCATCTGGTTCCACTCATCGGGGAGTTTCGTGAGGTCGATCTCCAGCATGATGCACACGAGGCGCGCATTCTCCGCCGTCACTTTTTCGCCGCCCTTGTTGTCGCGCCAGCAGATAAACCAAGCGAGTTCTTTCGTCTTGTCGTCGTTGAGCTCGGCGGTGCCCGTCTTTCCGGCGAGGGTATAGCCCAAATCGAGCGGTGATTTTGTGATGAAGCTCTTGACCATGCTGCGCGCCGTGCCGTCTGTGACGACATCCAGCAGGGCGGGATAGATCGTATCCACCGTACCCTTTTGCAGGATGGTGCGATAGATCTTTGGCTCTTTCTGCTCTACAAGGGCATAGTCTGTGCCGTCCGCGTGCCAGAGGCTGTCCACGAGATACGGCTGCATGATTACGCCGTCATTTGCGTAGGCGGAGGCATAACATGCCATTTGCAGCGGCGACATCAGGATTTCGCCCTGCCCGTAGCCCGTGACCGCGAGGTCATATTCGTTCAGCGGTTTGTCCGGCGCGCGCTCGTTGAAGAGCTGCGGCTTGCTGACATCCAGACCGTAGAGCTGCTTGTCCAACACGAGATTCACGTTTGGTACCTGGCTGTATGTGCCATCCGCATTTTTCTCCCAGATGGGGATGCCACCTTCGGCGAGGTTCAACCACGCAACCTTTTCCGGATCGCTCTCGTTGACCTTCCAATATATACGCGGTTCGGTTCCATCCGTTTCGAGCTGGATGGTCGTCGTCCAGCCGATTTGCTCCATAAACGCGGTGAATTTCTTCCATCCCATCCGCATTGCGGCATAAGAGAAGAAGAGGTTATCCGATGATATGATCGAGTTTGGCATGTTCATCGGGGATTTTCTGCTGTCCGCGCGGGTACGAACGAGCGAGCGGTCATTGCTCTGCTCTTTCCAAGTCAGCGGGCTTGCGCGATCGGCAAGATTCGCGAGGAACGTTTCGGAGGGGTACCATGTGTCAACATGAATGTCCTCGGAGCCGGGGAACTGGTCGTTGATCGTCATCGTGTTCGTTTCAAGCAGCGCCGCGCTGGTCATGAGTTTAAACACCGATCCCGGCGTATATAAACCCTGTGTAGAGCGGTTGTACAACGGGATATTCGGGTCGGTTTGCAAGGCAGTCCACTCTTCGATCGGGAGGCCTCGGCTGAGGTCGTTGAGGTCGAATCCCGGCCAGGAGGTCATCGCCTGAATCGCGCCCGTCTTGGGGTTGAGCACGATCACGCTGCCGTGGATGCGCTGGTCGTAGACGACCGTATCGATTACGTCCTCCAGCCGCTCCTGCAGCTCGGGGATGATGGTCAAATGCAGGTCGTTTCCGTCCACCGCCTTGGTGGAATAGAGCATGCCGCGGCTGCCGCCTTCTTTGGTTTGGATATAGGTAAAACGTCCGTTGGTGCCCAAAAGCTGGTCTTCATAGAGCTGCTCCAACCCGTATTTACCGATGTAGCTGTCGCCGTTGTAACGCGTAGGCGTTCTGACATAGCGGTCGTTTTCCGCGTCATAGCGGATATCGCCATATGTTTCATAGTTGATCTTCTCTTTTTTGGAGATGATTCCCGCGTAACCCACGATGTGGCAAAGCGACTTTCCGTTGGGATAGAAGCGCAGCGTGCCATAGTTCGCGGTGTCGAGGGCAAGGCCTGTGACGGCGAGTAATCGCTGCTTTAAGTCCATCGTCGCTTCGTCGGGATAAAAGGTTTTGAGTTTAACGAAGTCGTTACGCACCTTGGTCAGCGCCGTGCGTACGTCATCCTCCGTCATCTCCATCTCGGGAATGGCGGCCACCGCGCGGATGAATTCGTCTACTTTCGGGATCGAGCTCGGCACGCAGAAGACGGTGATCGCGTTCACGTTTTGCGCGTACGGTTCACCGTAGGCGAGGATTTCGCCGCGGCTTGCTTGGAGTACGCCGACGCGGAGGCTATCTCCCCACTCCATATCGGGGAAGATCAGCTTGGGCGACCAGTTGATCGTCCAGCGGTGCTCGATGCGATTTGCCTCGACGGAAAAATCGTAAGTGAGGTCTTCGCCTGCGCGCGCGCTGTGGTACGTGAGCGTATAATTCACACGTGCAATGATCTCGCCGTCGACGACATCCGTTGCGGTGTAGTCGATGCCCGTGAGCTCCAGCTCGTCGAAGATGCTTTGATAGCGTTCGATGAACTCCACCTTCGTGATGGTGGCGTTCGTGTCGTCCGGCACCCCGTCACCGTTTGCGTCGGTCGGTGCGGGCGTTGCCGTTGTGCCGGGCGCGGGTGTCGCGTTCGGATCCGGCGTTGCGCCAGGCGTGGCGTTCGGATCGGGCGTGGCGTTCGGATCCGGCGTTGCGCCGGGCGTGGCATTCGGGTCTGGCGTGGCATTTGGATCCGGCGTTGCGGATGTCTCCGGCGCTGGCGTTGTGCCCGGCGCGGGCGTCATGTCCGTGTCCCGCTGGTCGGCGGGGATATCGTCCATATCCATGGAATTCGGGTCGACGGTCGCGTCCGCCTCGGGTGTGACAGATGCTTCGGGTGTGACGGAAGCCTCTGGGGTGACAGAGGATTCCGGCGTGATGGAAACCTCCGGCGTCACGGAAGCATTCGGCGTACCGCTGGGCCCTGGCGTCGCGTTGGGATCCGGCGTGCCGGAAGCTTCCGGCGCGGGCGTATTCTCCGGCTCCGGCGTCGGCGTTTCTACTTTATCAAGGCCGAACACCTGCCGCCAGATCTTGCGGTTTTCTTCCTTTTCTTTTTCTTCTTCGGCGATGCGCTCTTCGCGCTCCTTTTCTGTTTCCGGCGCTTTGATGCTGTCCGCGAGCATTTCGTACGCTTTGTCAAACGAGCCTGCGCAGATATAGTCCAAAAAACGGTAGCAGTAATCGCTGCCGCGCGTCACGATGGAACAGCCCGCGGTCAACAGCGTGGTACTCAGCATAAGGGTCGCTATGAGAAATGCGAAAAAGCGTTTCATTTTCTACCTTGATTCTTAAAATTTACCCCCCGGTAAAGCAATGATATTATACCAAATGTGCGCCCCTGGGGAAGTGGAACCGAAAAAAGTTAATAATCCTGCCACGATTGCGGAACGAATTCAGCTGGATTGTGAAGGAAATCGTGAGTAAGGGCGCGTTGATCGGGCGAATAAGGGCTGGTAGAAAGTTTTGCGAATGAACCGGCAAACATGAAAACAATGCAGTCTTTGTGCCGAAAGTGCTGCGGTGGTTGGATGAGCAGGAGAAGAAAATACTAGATAATCTTACAAAAAAAGCAAGTGAAAGCGATAGGGGTATAGAGTATACTAGAGGAAATCCGGACTTGGCTGCCAGAGCTGCTAGAAGGGCAACTTATGCTGATATCGATCAAGCAGTTGCTAGCGAGCAGATTGAAGAGTTGATTATGAAGAATGTTGAGGAAGCGAAGAGAATCGCGTTTTTATCTGGTGCCAATAAGTTTATATCAGAACCAACTTTATTGTGGTCGTTTTATCAGAACATAAAAAAAGACGCGCCGATGGATTACAAAAACCCAATAATCTGGGGCAAGGCGTTACCGGGGCTTCCATTTCCAGAAGAAGATCAAATTTACAATGTTTTCGGAATTGATATCAGCTCTTCCGATCTGGGTAACTTGAATTATGCTATGGTTGGAAAAGCGCTTGGCATACCAGAAACATTGTTGCTACAGCAGGCTGGAGCGGCGCAGTTGCGGGATCATAAAGATCAAGGCTTTTTTGAATCGCAGTATAATTCTATGCAGGATGATGATTATGGTGATCAAGAGCAAGATCAAGAGATGATAACCAAGGGATTCAATGCCTATAATTTATTTACTTGAGGTGATGTTATGAAGAAACAAACAATCATAATCATTTCGATTTTTGTAATAGGCCTTGTTACACTAGCGGCATGCATTGCTGTGGAGTTCACAATAGGTCCCAAATATATTATTCCAGCTGGGTCTGCCGAATACCATACTAAAGAGGAACTGACTGATCTCTATTGGCAGAACGAAGTCGTATTGAACTCAGTCAAAAACAGCGTGCTTTCAAACAAGGGCCTGATGCAGGAATTGATTGATTTCAAGGAAGGCGATATTGGGATATTAACAGAACACGAAAAAGAATTCTTTACGGAAGAAGAGTGGGCAAACATCGTTTCTGTCTTTAAGAATCTTCATCCCTATATGCTCATGATGGAGTGCCAAGGACGGCCTGTAAAATTCTATATCAATTTCTCAAAGCTGGAACTTGAAACAGGATACAAGCGGACATCACTTTATTGGTTTACGGATAAGAAAGAGATCGAGTACGACAAAGAACATTCTCTTGCAGACAGCGTTGCGTATACGCAAATCGACGGCAATTGGTTTATTGTCGAAAAAATGTACGATCGCTAAAATAACTTCTGGCGGAAGGATTGGCTTATGCGCGGAGCGGGTAGAACCCGTGTTGATTTTCCCGCACAGCGCTGCGTTATAACCCTGGCATCGTACATTGGCAAACCAAGCCGACGGATTGCTTCGATGGCTACCATTCGTTTGACTGAGGTGCAGCATGAAAACATGGGGAAAAGTAGTTCACGGGATAATTATTTTGGGAATGATTGGAATCACCGCGTGTATTGCGGTAGATTTATCTTCAGGTCAAGAGCCAATTATCCCAACAAGATCTGTTGAATACCACACAGTTGAGGAACTGACAGATCTCTACTGTCAAAACAAATCCGTACTAGACGCCGTCAAAGATAGTGTGATATCGAGCAAAACCCTACTTCGAGCACTCGATGAATACAACGAGGGCGATATCGCCATAAGTTATCAGAGCGACAAAGAGTATTTTAACGATGAGGAATGGGAGAATATCGTTACTGTATTCGAAAATCTGCATCCTGATATGTTGATGTTGGAACGAAAAGGGCGCCCATTGGTTTTCTACATAACATTTAAACATCTGAATCCGGGACTAGAAACGAAGGTCGTATATCTTTACTGGTTCCCAAACGAAGAGGAATTGGAGTACCACAAAAAACCCGGCGTCTTCCCTGATGGTGTTTATACGCAACTGGAGGAAGGCTGGTACATTGTCGAAGGAAGGTACATTCGTTGAAACGACATCCATCAAAGGATGGAATTTGCGCCGTGCAGGTGGAGTTATTCTTCCTCCCTCACGGCACTGCGCTATAACTCTGGCATCGTTCGTTAGCAAACCAAGCCGACGGATTACTTCGATGGCTATCATTCGTTTGACTGAGGTGCAGCATGAAAACTTGGAAAAAAGTCGTTCTTGGATTGGTTATATTGGGCGTTATCGGTATCGGAGCCTGTGTTGCCATCGATTTATCCTCGGGTCCAGAGTTCATTCTTCCGGCGGACTTAACGGAGTACCATACAAAAGAGGAACTGACTGATCTCTATTGGCAGAATAAAGTCGTACTGAATTCTGTCAAAAACAGCGTGCTTTCAAACAAGGGCATGATGCAGGAATTGATTGATTTCAAGGAAGGCGATACCGGGATACTAACAGAACACGAAAAAGAATTCTTTACGGAAGAAGAGTGGGAGAATATCGTTTCCGTTTTCGAGAATCTTCATCCCTATATGCTCATGATGGAGCGTAAGGGGCGGCCTATGAAGTTCTATATCAATTTTGATGATCTAAAACTTGATACGGGTTCCAAAGAAACATCCCTCTATTGGTTTACGGATAAGAAAGAGATCGAGTACGACAAAGAACATTCTCTTGCGGACAGCATTGAGTATACGCAAATCGACGAGAACTGGTTTATTGTAGAAGCGATTTACCCTTGGTGACGAAGTTCTGAGGTAGAAAAAAGAGGCGATACAGGTTTTCTGCGTTCGCCTCTATTTTGTTTGGTTACGATTTCAGCGGATCAGGTAGTCCGCAGAGCTTTAGGCTCACGTCGTAGAGCCTGTTTGCGCTTGCGAGGTTTTTGCTTTCTTCGCTGGAAGGCTCAATTTTACAGCGATAGAAATATTCTCCACTCACGCGATCCAGCGCGGGTTCGCAAGCCAGAAACACGCTGGTCTTTGCCCCCTCGTCGCTGGTCATGAACAGAATCTTCATGAGTGACGCGACCCAACGGAAGCGATCGTTTGCGCGGTTGACCACGATATCTGTCGCGACGATGCCGGGATGCACGGCGTTGATGGTCACGCGGCTGCCGCGCGCGCCGAGCTTTTCGGCAAGCGCGCGGGTGAACAGCAGGCAGCAGAGCTTGCTGTGTCCATAGGCGGAGAAGCGATTATAGCCGCGCGTATAGTTCAGGTCGTCAAATCGCACGCCGCCCCAGCCGTGGGCAATGCTGGTCATCATCACGATGCGACCTTGTTCGCTTTTTTCAAGCAGCGGAAGCAGCAGCATCGTGAGTAGAAACGCGCCGAGGTAATTGACGCCGAAGCTCAGCTCAAACCCCTGCTTCGTCTCCGCGCGATGGCGACCTAATATGCCCGCGTTGTTGATCAGCGCGTCGAGCCTGCTGTATTTTTCCGCAAACGCGGCCGCGAACGCGCGGACACTGTCGAGATCGGCCAGATCCAGCGGCATCAGGTCAAAGCAGCGACCGCCGACGCACGAAAGCTCCGAAAGCGCGGCCTCTCCGCGTTCCTTGCAGCGGCAGGCGAGCACGACCGTCGCGCCAAGGTCGGATAATTGCGCGGCTGTCGCCTTGCCGATGCCGGCGTTTGCGCCCGTGACAATGACGACTTCCCCCTTTAGTTCCTCATTTAAAAAACCATCCATGGCAATGAGTATATCGAAAACCGTGTCCGCGCGCAACACAAACGCACACGACTGTTGCACGAGTAGACGGCGGGAAATCCGTCCTTTCCGAACGCGTAAAAAATCGGTATACTAATATATTGTAGAATCAGAATTGAATCACGGCGGAAACGCCGCTTGGGAGAAGAATCCATGTTTATCGCAGACGGTTGGAACGATTTTCGCGTACTGGACGCGGGCAACGGCATGAAGCTGGAGCGTTGGAAGGGGATCACCCTCTTGCGACCCGACCCGCAGGCCGTCTGGCCGATGGACGAGCACAAAGCGGACGCGGTCTATCTCCGCTCCGAAACCGGCGGCGGACACTGGGAAGAGCAGCGGCAACTACCCGAGTCCTGGCACGTAACGTATCGCGACCTGACGTTCGTCGTGCGCCCGACGGGCTTTAAGCACACGGGGCTGTTTCCCGAGCAGGCGGTCAATTGGGACTGGATGCGCGGCGAGCTCGGACGCTGGAAAAAGACGCATGAAGGAGCGCCAAAGGTGCTCAACCTCTTTGCATACACGGGCGGGGCAACGGTCGCCTGCGCGGCCTCCGGCGCGGAGGTGGTGCATGTAGACGCGGCAAAGGGAATGGTCGCCTGGGCGAAGGACAACGCCGCGGCAAGCGGGCTTTCGGAAGCACCGATTCGCTATATTGTCGACGACTGCGTGAAGTTCGTGAAAAGGGAGCTCCGGCGCGGCAGCCGCTACGACGGCATCGTGATGGATCCGCCGAGCTATGGCAGAGGACCGACCGGCGAACTTTGGAAGATTGAAGCCGATCTCTATCCGCTGGTCGCGGACTGCGCCCAGCTCTTGAGCAGTGAACCCGCGTTTTTCCTCGTCAACAGCTATACGACCGGCCTTGCCGCAAGCGTGTTGAAAAACGTTCTGCGCGTTGCCCTGCCGGAAGGGGACACGGTGTCCGACGAGGTGGGTCTGCCCATCGAGCGGGACAATCTATTTTTGCCCTGCGGCGAAAGTGGACGCTGGACGCCGAAGCATTAAATTCAAACAAAGAAAACGTAGCATAGGAAGAGAATATCGTTGGAAGAGCAGCTTTCACCCAAACTCCGGCGCGACGAGCGCACGGACAGCGGCATCCGAATTCTATATGAAGACAACCACCTCCTCGTGGTCGAAAAGCCTGTCAACCTGCCCGTGCAGGCGGACAGCTCCGGCGACGAGGACTTGCTCACGCTGCTCAAAGTGTATCTGCGCGACCGATACGACAAACCCGGCGAGGCATATCTTGGCCTTGTGCACCGGCTCGACCGCCCGGTTGGCGGCGTGATGGCGTTTGCAAAGACCAGCAAAGCCGCAGCGCGGCTCTCCGCGCAGTTTAGTAGCCACGAGGCAAAGAAGCGCTATTGCGCAATCGTGTCCGGACACCCAAAGCCGCAGGACTATCTGACCGACTGGCTTGTCAAGGATGAAACGACGTTCTCCTCCCGCGTGGTGCCAAAGGGTACCGACGGTGCGAAAGAAGCGCGCCTGAGCTATGCCTTGCTCGCGCAGACGGAGGATGTTGCGCTGCTCGATATCGAACTCTATACCGGCAGGCCGCATCAGATCCGCGTCCAGTTGTCAAACGCGGGCTACCCGATCTATGGCGACCAACGGTATGCGCAGGGAAAATACGACGGCGAGCAGATCCGCCTCTGGGCCTATGCGCTGACGCTCCTGCACCCGACCTTGAAGGAACCGATGACGTTCTTCTCCGCGCCGCCCTGGCAGGAGGAAGCGTTTGCGCCGCAGATTGCGCTCCTGCCTGCGTTCTCCGTTTGCCGCGGGGTCTATCTGGACGGGGAGTGCCTCGTCGTGGACAAGCGCGCGGGCGTGGAGACGGAGGGCGAGCTGCTGGGCGAGCTGGAGTCGCTGTTTGAGTGCGTCTTTCCCGTGCACCGTCTGGACGCGAACACGGAGGGGATTGTGCTCTTCGCGCGGACGGAGGAATCGGCGAACAAATTCGAGCAACTATTTTATACGCATGAACTACGAAAGATCTATCACGCCGTCGTGCGCGGCACACCAAAGAGCGAAGGTCGCCTCGTCCACTGGGTGCAGAAGGATGCGGAAGACGCGTTTGTCCGCCTCTGTCGCGAAGGCGACGCGGGCGCGCTCCGGTGCGAGCTGGAGTTTCGCGTGCTCCAAACCGACGGCGAAGCAAGCCTCCTCGAAATCGAGCTTTTCACGGGGCGCACGCACCAGATCCGCGTGCAGATGGCGGCGATTGGCCACCCCGTCCTCGGCGACGACAAGTATGGCGACCGGGACTTCAACAAGCTCCGCAAAAAGCGCACGCAGCAACTGCTGGCAAAGCGCTTGGAGATTGACGGGAAGGTATTTGAGAGCTTGCGGGAGTTGGGGTTGTAAACATAATATTTAATAATATAGCAAAACTAGAAGTTGACCGTTCGCTTATAGTTAGTTAATTTAAGGATAAGGAGCCAGAACATGATTCTAGAGCAAGAATATAATGTACTAGTTCAATTTCTTAAAAACAAAGAGCCGCAAGTAAGCTTGATGGATCCGTTTATATTGCAACAACTAGAAGAAAAGGGCCTTCTTCAGCAAAATGAACTATTTGGCCCCAACCCTGAACCCGGGAAAATGATTAATGGGAAGTTTTTGAAAGAAATTGTTATTGGTTATAAACAAGGTATATCGACCGCTGGCAGACTTGCGATACTTGAGTTTGATGAACAAAAGAAGCGAGTTGAAAAAGAAGATAAGAACAAGAGAACAACTACAATTATTGGAATTATAGGTTTAATATTGGTTGTCATCGGAATAGTTTTACCAATAATTTTTAAACTGATATAACAAACCACTGATTTGTCAGGCTCTCCGTCAATAGTTGGGGTGAGCGGTAGATTAAGAGAAACAAAGGGAGCTGAGAGCGAGAGCGAACAGCTCCCTTAAACATTGCTGGTGCAGAGGATTCGAGTGCGGAAATTTCTGAAGCTACGGTAGCCGAACGCGATACGTTTGAGCACTTTTATCTTGTTATTGACTCCCTCTGTGAAGCCGTTGGAGTAAGGGCAATCGAACGCATTGAGGATATAGGGTTCCCAGTTTCGCAGCATCGTAAGGCATTTGGAAAAATCCGGGAGATCGGTAACGAAGGCATGAGCACGAAAGGTGCGGAGACGTTCGTTTGCCTGCAAGGAGTTGGACGAATCCATGAAGTCGTAGAATTTCTCTTTCAGCAGATATGCCTCCCGAAGGTCTCGGGACATCAACAGCATGCGTTCCACAGCGGCTTTATTCTCGGCAGATAGATCCCGCATATGTGCCAACAGGAGTTTTCTGCTGCGCTTAAAGTATTTACGCTGTTCGGGCAGTAACTTCGTCTGGACTCTCTTTCTCACGTTCTCTAGCGCCCAGGTGCAGTGGCGAACCACATGGAATCGGTCGATCACAATTTTCGCGTTTGGCAGCAGCCTTTTCGCAACAGCAAGGTATTCCTTGTTCATGTCCATCACGAAGTATTGCACCTGATTTCTGTTCGGAAAAGCCCGCAAATAGTCATAAATCTGCGCATGATAGCGCGTTGGAAGCACATCAACGATCTTCTTGTGAACAGGATCGGTCAGGATGCACTGAAATTTCCCATACTCGGTATTGCCGCGAAATTCGTCGATCGATAGCACTTTGGGTAGCAAAGCGGGTCTCCCAAATTCAAGCAAATTCATCCAGCGGCCAACGGAAGATTCGGAGACTCCGAGCGTGTTTGCAATCTCTTTTCGAGATTGCTTCTTTCGCAATTGATCGATTCCCAACGCTGCCAGTCGGTTGGTGATTCGGTGCCGCTTCGGCAATAAATAATTCCCTTCATAGAACCGTTTCCCGCAACAGGGGCAGCGATATCGTCGCTTACGGTACTGCCAAATCACGAGCTTGCCTTGAATCGGGCTGTCTTTCACACGCTGCAACCGGTAGTCATGAACCTGACTGCACGGTGTCCGGCATGCCGGACATTCCTGCGTTCGTGGCTTCATTCTCACCGTTAGAACGATCTCTTTTTCGTTCTGCTCTACTTTTTCAAAATCATAGGCTTCCATATCCAGCAATTCTGCGATAAGATGTGTTTGAAGCATAACCTTCTCCATTTCTCGTAGTGGTGTTGCAACCTTAATCTACAAGATTTGAAGCGATTATGCTTCTTCTTTTTTTGCCTTACCCCAATGTAAAGTGTAGAGCCATTTGTCAAAAAGAGGCTCGCTCACGCGAACCTCTTTTCTGTATCCCTCTATTATTTTTATAGCTTGCGAGCATGACCACCTTGATCGTATGCATGCGGTATTCCTTGTGTCGCAGGTTAGAAGAGCTTGAATACGTTCTGGTTAAACCAGGTAAAGCCAAGATCGTAATAGGGGATCCATTGCAGCGTCATCGCAACGCCTGCAACCACCCAAAGCAGCAGGAGACTTACGAGTATCAGCAGCAGGATAGAGAACGTATGACCTGCGCCGCCGCGATCACGTTTGCGGTACTGCTCGTCAAAGATCTCATCCCGCACGCTATCCCGGTGTATGCGTTGATCGGACTTATTTGCACGCTTTTCCGCCTTTTGTGCGCGCTTATCCCGCCGGGACGATTCCTGCGCGCGCACGGGAGCAACGTCATGCTCCATGTGCTCGATGCGCCACGGGGGCGTTTCCGGATCTTCTCTACGGGCGGGTTCCGGCTCGCGCCGGATGAATGAGCCTTGCTCCGGTTCGGCCGGCTTTTGAAACGGCGATGACACCGGCGTGCTCGTGATGATCTCATGATCCAGTTCGGATTCGATCGTACGCATGTCGGTGCTGATTTGCGCATAGGTGGAAATATTGCGCTCGATCAGGTCGCCAAACCAGAGCGTCCAGCCGTCATCCTCCGATTGCTGCTGTACAATCGCAACAAACTGCCCGAAGGTCTGGCGCGCGGCTTCGCGCGCGAGTTCCTTATCGCCCGTGCGCTCAAAAGCGCGCTGAAAAACCGCGTTGCCGTATGAGGCGACGAGTTCCTTGACGGCTTCTTTCTCGCCGTGTCGGATGCGGCGGACCAATTCTGCTAGCTGCATGCCTGAGGCGCTCCCTACTTAATAAGATGCATTATTATATCATGCTTTCGGATGACTGGAAAGAGCGGCGGCAAGATCGTGTCCTTACGCAGGTTTTATTTGACAAACGGCTTGATTTCTGATAAAAATAATACTTTGTTGGTTGACGCAGGTGCGCACAATTGCGCCTGTCTGTCGCCGGCAGGCAGATTCGATTTTTTCGTAGACTGATTTGGGAGGAATACACATGCAGACAGACGTTGTGATCGTTGGCGCAGGCCCTTCGGGCATTTTTACCGCACTTGAGATGATCAAGCACGGCACAAAACAGCGCATCGTCATCGTGGAAAAGGGTCTCGCGGTCGAACAGCGCCGCTGCCCGAAGGCCGTGACCGGCCGCTGCGTCAACTGCAAGCCGTATTGCCACATCACGACCGGTTTTTCCGGCGCGGGCGCGTTTTCGGACGGCAAGCTCTCGCTTTCGTTTGAAGTCGGCGGAGATCTTCCCTCTCTGATCGGGCCGGATCGCGCGCAGGCGGCGATCGATTATACCGACGGAATCTATCTGGAGTTCGGTGCGGATGATCATGTCGAAGGCATCAACAACAACACCGCGGTCAAGGAAATCCGCCGCCGCGCGATTCAGGCGGGATTGAAGCTTGTCGACTGCCCGATTCGACATCTCGGCACGGAAAAAGCACAGGATATCTATTATGCCATCGAACAGTTTCTGCTGCAAAATGGCGTGGAGATGCTCTTTGGCCATGCGTGCGAAAACCTGATCCTCGAAAACAATGTCTGTAAAGGCGTCTTGCTCAACGACGGCAAACAGGGCTTTGAGCTCTTTGCAAAGACCGTCGTGATCGCGACCGGACGCCGCGGAGCGGATTGGCTCGAAAACATCTGCGCGGAGCACGGGATTGCGCATCAACCCGGCACGGTCGATATCGGCGTGCGCGTAGAGGTGCGTAACGAGGTCATGGAGACCGTCAACGAGGTGCTCTACGAAAGCAAGCTCATCGGTTATCCGCAGCCGTTCCGCAACAAGGTGCGTACCTTCTGCCAAAATCCCGGCGGCTTTGTGAGCCAGGAAAATTATGACAACGACCTTGCCGTGGTCAATGGACACGCATACAAGGAGAAGAAATCGAACAACACGAATCTTGCGATTCTCTGCTCCCATAACTTCAACGTGCCGTTCGACCAGCCGATTGCCTATGCGCAGAAGGTCGGTGAGCTCACCAACATGCTGGGCGCGGGGCACATCCTTGTGCAGCGTTATGGCGATATCCTCGATGGTAAGCGCACCTGGCAGAGGGAGCTTTCGTTCTCCAACGTGGTGCCGACGCTGCCGGACGCGGTTGCGGGCGATATCACGGCGGCGATGCCATACCGCGCGATGACGAACATCATCAACTTCATTCAGGCAGTCGATCAGGTCGTGCCCGGCTTCGCCGCGGCGGAGACGCTGCTCTATTCGCCGGAGCTGAAGTTCTATTCCAACCGCGTGAAGATGGATGATTCCTTCACAACGAACATCGAGGGATTCTATTCGTTGGGCGATTCCAGCGGATGGACGCGTGGACTCATGATGGCCTCGGTCATGGGTGTGCTCATGGGCCGCAGGCTGGCTTCGGAAGAGAAATAAAGAAACAAGGGGCTGTCGAACAAACGACAGCCCCTTTGCAAAATTCGAGCGAGGGTAATTTCTATCTGGTTTTTCCAGAGACGGTTACCTGAATGTTGCCGCGCGTCGCGTGGGAATACGGGCAAACCTTATGCGCCTCCTGCGCGAGGGCGTCGGCAAGCGCGGCATCGTCGGTATCGACGATTGCGACAAGATCGACCTCCAGTTGAAAGTTCCTCTCTTCGTTGCGGCCGATTCCGACAGTAGCCTGCACATCCGGCGCGGGCAGATTCAGTCTGCGGACGCGAATCGCGTGCTGCAATGCGCTGCCGAAGCATGCGGCATAGCCTGCTGCAAAGAGCTGCTCGGGGTTGACCCCTTCGGTTTTCTTTCCGCCCAACGCAGCGGGCAGCGCCATTTCAAAATCGATTGCGCTGTTTTCTACCTTGACGTGACCATCTCTTCCACCGGCGGCGTATGCTGTAGTTTTATAATCTATGTTCATTGGAATGCCTCCCTTGTTGTTATGCTACGATTATATCGCATACAACCGATTTGTTGTATGACTTTATCACAGACGCGTTTTGAGGAGGGAATTGGGATGCAATTGTTTTCCGAGGGAGAACTCCGCGAGGCCGCGCGGGCAATCGGTTCCATACGGATGAAGAGCGAAAAGGCGATTCTCAAGCTGAAGGAGGGTTCCCCGCAGCATCGCCTGACCGCGCGCGGCATCGCGGCGTATTCGCTCGCCCTTTCGCTGATCGCGCGGGAGCTTGGCGAGTCGCAACCTGATGTCGTGGCATCACGGGAAGCGCTGGCGCGTGCGCAGGAAGCCTTTACGTTTGCTACAACGCGCGTGGAAGCCATCCTGCCAAAGTTTGCCGCGGGCACGCCGCAGCATACGCTTGCGACTCGGCGGCTAAGCGCGTTTGCAATCGCGCAGGAACTGATCCGGCGGGAAATGGCGCGTGAAGAGGAACGATCTGAATGATGGTATTGCGCGATTAAGCTTGCCGATATCGGCAAGAAACGACGAAGGAGAAGAAAAATGGGATGTGTTTCTTGCCGATAACGTGCTATGATGAAGGTAGCACACAGGAGGCATGAGCGATGAAATACCTGTCTGTATCAGAACTGGCAAAGCGCTGGGGTGTTGCGGAGCGCACCGTGCGCAACTATTGCGCGAACGGGAAGATTCCGAATGCGTTTCTAACGGGCAAGACTTGGAGCATTCCCGAAACGGCGCAACAGCCGGAGCGCATCAACAAACACAAAGAGAACCCGACCACGCTGCTGGAACGACTCCGTGTGGAGAAGGCAGCGCATCTCTCCGGCGGAATTTATCACAAGGTGCAGATTGAGCTGACCTACAACTCCAACCGCATCGAGGGCAGCAGGCTTACGCAGGATCAGACGCGCTACATTTTTGAAACGAACACCATCGGCATCGGCGAAGGAGTGATTCGCGTTGACGACGTGGTTGAAACCGCGAATCACTTTCGCTGTATCGATCGGGTCATCGATCAGGCGAATGCAACATTGAGCGAAAATTTCATCAAGCAACTGCATCTAACGTTGAAGAACGGCACGAGCAACGCGCGCAAAAGCTGGTTTGCCGTTGGCGCCTATAAGAAGTTGCCAAACGAGGTTGGCGGCAAACAGACCACCGCGCCGGAGGATGTTTCGGGAGAGATGAAGAAGTTGTTGAAAGAGTACAATGCGATTCCGAACAAGACGCTGGACGACATTCTTGATTTTCATGTTCGTTTTGAGCGGATTCATCCGTTTCAGGACGGGAACGGGCGCGTCGGTCGACTGATTCTGTTTCAGGAGTGTCTGCGCAACAGGATCGTGCCGTTCATCATCAGCGACGAGCTCAAGGCGTTCTATTATCGCGGTCTACAGCAGTGGTCGGATGAGCGGGGCTACCTAAGGGAAACCTGCATCGCCGCGCAGGATCAGTTCAAGCAATATCTGGACTATTTTAGAATCGATTACTAACAGGAGCACATTTACGCAAAGCGCCCGCCGTCAGGCGGGCGTAGTTGCGTTACTTATTGCTGTTCAAACTTATTGTTTCGCGACATATTTGCTGTAGCTATCCAAAATGGCCTGCCAGCCCTGCCGCTGCATCTCGACGGAGTTTTCGCCCTCCGCTTCAAATGTTTCGACGATTCGTGTGCCCGCGGCGACTGGTTCAAACGTCGTGCGCACCGTGCGCTCGTCCCCGAGGGTGGAGGCAAGCAGACGATATGGTTCCACCGCGTCGTAGATGCCCCAGAAGTCGAAGCCGAATTTGCCGTCCTTGGACTCCATGCGGGAAGAGAATTTGCCGCCGACGCGCAGATCGTTCTCCGCGCGTGGGGTATGCCAGTCCTCCGAGGCCTGATTCCATTGGGTGATGTGCGCGGGATTTGTCCAGTATTCCCATGCCAGCTTTGGAGATACGGGAACCGTCGTCTCGACGGTGATGTGGATTCGTTGTGTTTGATCCATCTGCTATGCCGCCTTTCCAAAGTGTTTTCGTCTGGTTGTGTTTGCGCAACGAGCGAATACGCGCGATGATCAATCCAAAAAGTCAAACTCCCATTCGCCGAGGCGAATGCTGTCGCCGTCCTTGGCGCCCATCTCACGCAGCGCCGCGATGATGCCGTTTTTCACGAGCAACTGCTGGAATCTGCGCATGGAGATTTCGTCGTCGGGATCGGTCGAGTCCAGGAGCTTTTCAACCTCACCGCCGGTAACGTCAAACACGCCGTCGTCCCCGCGCTTGATTTGAAAGCCCGCCTCGTATCCCATGCTTTCCGCAAGATCCGTCTCCTCATAGCGCAACACCGGCGGGAGCGTATCGAGCACCTGCACCACGCGATCCAGCAGCGCCTCAAATCCCTGCGTGGTCGCCGCCGAAACGGGGAACACTTCCACGTCTGGATAGGCTTCTTTAAACCGCGCGAGGTTATCTTCCGCCTCCGGCAGGTCGGTCTTGTTTGCGGCGACCAGCTGCGGAATCTCCGCAAGCATCGGTGAAAATTTTGAGAGTTCGTCGTTGATCTTCTGAAAATCTTCGACGGGATCGCGCTGCTCGCTGCCGGAGATATCCACGACGTGCACCAGCATGCGCGTGCGCTCGATATGCCGCAAGAAGTCATGCCCGAGGCCTGCGCCTTCCGCAGCACCCTCGATCAATCCCGGAATGTCCGCGAGTACGAACGAGCGATTGTGACGGGACGCCACGCCGAGATTCGGCGAAAGTGTGGTGAAATGATACGCCGCAATCTTCGGCTTTGCCGCGGTCAGCACGGAGAGGATGGTCGATTTTCCAACCGAGGGGAGACCGACGAGACCCACGTCCGCAATCGATTTAAGCTCCAGCTCGACTTCATATTCCGCCGTCTTGATGCCCGGCTGCGAAAAACGCGGGGCCTGATGCGTCGGCGTTGCGAAGCGTGCGTTGCCCTTTCCGCCGCGTCCGCCGCGCAGGATGATGCGCTCCTTGTTTGCCTCGCTCATGTCTGCGAGGATTGCGCCGCTTTCGATATCGCGCACGATGGTGCCGACGGGTACGCGGATGACGAGCGGCTTGCCGTTTTTACCCGTGCAGAGCTCCGCTCCTCCCGCCCCGCCGTTTTCTGCGCGGTAAAACCGCTGAAATTTGAAGTCCAGCAGCGTGGACATGTGCGGATCGGCAAAGAACGCGAGATCCCCGCCGCGCCCGCCGTCTCCGCCGTTGGGGCCGCCCTGCTGCACATATTTTTCCCGATGGAACGATGCGTGCCCGTCTCCGCCGTTTCCGGCCTTGACGACGATGCGCGCTTGATCGACAAATTGCATGATGATACCTAATCTTTCCGTTTCGTCTTGGTTGCCGCGCTTTTGCGCGCGGTGGGCTTCTTTGCCGCCTGACCTGCGCCCTGCACGTACAGGCAGATGTGGCTGAGCGGGCAGATGTCGCATTTTGGCTTTCGCGCGTCACAGATCTGCCTGCCGTGGTAGATCAGCCAGTGGTGCGCGGCAGTCCAGTGTTCGCGCGGGATCGCCTGTTGCAGCTGTTCCTCTGTTTTTTCTACATTCTTTGCGTTAGCAAGGCCAATTCGGTTGCTCACGCGAAACACATGTGTATCCACCGCGATGGCGGGGATGCCAAAGGCGTTGCTCGCGACCACGTTCGCGGTCTTTCTGCCAACGCCGGGCAGGGTTTGGAGCTTCTCCAAATCCGCGGGCACTTCTCCGCCGTATTCGGCAACGAGAATGCGTGCGGTTTCGAGGATATGCCGGCCTTTCGTGTTGAAAAAGCCGCAGCGTTTGATGTAGGGGAAGAGGGTTTCCTCCGTCATTGCGGCGATTTGTTCCGGCGTGTTGGCCACGGGGAACAACTCAGCCGTGCATTTGTTGACCATCACGTCCGTGCTCTGCGCGGAGAGGATGGTTGCCACTAAAAGCTCAAATGGGGACGCGAAATCCAGCGCGGGCTTCGCGTTTGGATACGTCGCGTGTAAAATCGCGAGGGCCTCTGTTTTTTGCGCTTTCGTCAACATTGCGGTGCGGTTCTTCCAATCCAATTGAGTCTGCTTATAATCAAGGGCAAAGCGTCAGGTGCGAATCTTTCCGTTATATTTGCGCACGATGATGTGCGCAAGCGACAGCGCCTGGTCGAGAATCTCGCTTTCGTCCTGTCCTTCAATCATGATGCGTACGAGCGGTTCCGTACCGCTTGCGCGGATCAATACGCGTCCGTTTTTTCCGAGCTTGTCCTCGATCTGTTTCGTCAGCGCGGTGAGTTCGCCGTCCACGAGCGCCTCCGCCTTAAGACCGTTTTCGACGATGACGTTGACCAGCACCTGCGGAAATTGCGGAATCCGAGCCGCAAGCTTGCTGAGGCGCTTCTTCGACTCCGCGACGACGCCGAGGATCGCGAGCGCGCTCATCATGCCGTCCCCCGTGGTGTTCTTGCTCAACAAGATGATGTGTCCGCTCTGTTCGCCGCCGATGGAGTAGCCGTTTTGGATCATATTCTCCAACACATAGCGATCACCCACCTTGGTTTCCACGATGCTGACGCCCGCTTCCTTGAGCGCGTTTTTGAGGCCGAGGTTGCTCATCACGGTCAGCACCAGCGTGTCTTTTGCGAGCGTGCCCTTGCTGTGCATGTGCAGCGCTAAGATGCCCATCGCCTGGTCGCCGTCGACAATATTGCCGTACTCGTCGCAGGAGATCAATCGGTCCGCGTCGCCGTCAAACGCAAAGCCAAGATCCGCGCCATAGTTGACGACCATCTCCTGCAAGCGTTCCGGGTGCGTGCTGCCGCAGTGGTCGTTGATGTTGATGCCGTCCGGCGCGCAGGACTTTGCGATGACTTCCGCGCCGAGCCGTTCGAACACCTCTTTGGCGATGAAAGACGAGGAGCCGTGCGCGCAGTCCAATACGATGCGAAGTCCTTCAAAGCGATATTCCGACTGCTCCACAAGATAATCGCAATAGTCTTTTTTGGCGCGCACAGCCGAGATCACGCGGCCGACCTCCCGTCCTTCGGGACGGGGCAGCTCTTCCGCGCTGGCGATGATGGACTCAATGCGGTCTTCAATCTCGTCCGAGAGTTTGAAACCGTTCTTGTCGAACCATTTGATGCCGTTGTATTCCATCGGGTTGTGGGAGGCGGAGATCATCACGGCCGCATCCGCCTCATAGAGACGCACGAGATACGCCATCGCTGGCGTCGGCAGGATGCCGACATCCAGCACGTCGCCGCCGACGGAGCAGATGCCAGCCGAGAGCGCGGCGCCCAGCATCGGGCCGGATTTGCGCGTGTCCATGCCGACGAGAATGCGCGGGGAGTGCACTTCGTTCGTCAGTACAAACGCGCCGACCGCACCAATCTTAAACGCAAGATCACAACTCAGGTCGCGGTTTGCGATGCCGCGTACGCCATCGGTTCCAAAAAGTCTACCCATATGGATGTAGTTTCTCCTATCCTGTCAGTCAATCGTACCCAACGCGGGCAGCAGAGGCAAATCAGTGGCAGGCGTTGAACTCCAGCGCGGTGGTCGCGGCGATGGCGCCGTCCGAGCAGGCGGTGATCACTTGCCGAAGCGGTGTATTGCGGATGTCGCCCGCGGCATAGACGCCGGGGACGTTGGTTCTCATGAATTCATCGGTGAGGATGCTGCCGCCTTCGTTCATGGCGACGACGCCCTTAACGAGTTGGCTCTGCGGTGTGATACCGACCGCGACGAACACGCCGGAGACGGGAAGCACGCGCGCAACGGAGGTCTTGAGATCCATGATCTCGAGGCCTTCGACGTTCTTCTCGCCGACGAGATTGAGCGGCACGCAGGAGAGCGCAAAGTGGATATTCGGCACGCTCTTCGCTTTTTCAACCAGTACCGCAGCCGCGCGGAATTCGTCCCTGCGGTGCACCACCGTCACGCTCGTGCAGAAGCGTGAAAGATACAGCGCATCCGAGATTGCTGTGTCTCCACCGCCGACGACTGCGACCGCTTTTTCTTTAAAAAACGCGCCGTCGCACGTTGCGCAATAGCTGATGCCGGCACCTGTGAGCGCTTCCTCACGCGGGATGCCGAGGGAGCGCGCGTGCGCGCCCATGCAGAGGATGACGGCTTTTGCCGTGTCCTCACGATCCGGCAGAAGGATACGCTTCGGGTTTTCGTCCAGCACGAGGCCTGTTGCACCCGCATATTCGACCTTGAGCCCGAATTTCTCCGCTTGTTTTTGCAGCAATGAGCCGACCTCATAGCCAACCACGCCATCCGGAAAGCCGGGGTAGTTTTCCACCAGCGGCGTCTTTGCGATCTGTCCGCCGGGGAAGAGCTCCTCATAGAGGGTGACGCTCGCGCCGCCGCGCGCGGCATACAATCCCGCGGTTAATCCTGCGGGGCCGCCGCCGATGATAGCGATATCCGAATGCATACGAAAAAAACCTCCGCGATTTGCTCAAAAAGTACTATCAGTATATCGAAGCTTTGGAAAAAAAGCAATTCGCCCGGCAAGCACTGCGTGACTTCGGCACCAACCGACCGCGTACGGCGTTTGACCTTTGCCGCGCGGATACCGTATACTGACGGCATATGGTCTCGTCAGCAGACCCGATAAAGGAGCCGGCGCATGCGCCCGAACAGCCTGTTTTTTGACCGCGGCGGCAAGCAGGGTCTTGCCAGAACGCTTTCCATGATCACGACGGTTGTGTTTCTCGTGCTGATGGGATATGTCATCATTCGATACAAACACTTCGCCTATTTGCTGGACGGAGAACTGATGAGCACGCCGGTGTTTGGCTGGCTGCTCTTTGGTTACATTTCGTTCGCCGTACTCAGTGTGTTTCTCGTCCGCTGGGCAAATTGCCGCGTGCGGCGGCTCACCTTGTTTTGGGGTACGGGTGTTTTTTTTGCGGCATTTGTGCCGCGCGTGCTTCTGCTGCTCGCGCAGCGCGCGCCCGCTTTTGGCGGCGCTGTGTTCGGGCAGCGAAATCTTGCCGCGCTGTTTTTGCCGGAGCAGCGCATGGCGCTGTTTCTCTGCGCGCTCACCGCGCTTAGCGCTGTGATACTCTATCGCATCGCGCGCCGTTTCGACGAAGGCAGCGCGCCTGCGGCAGGGCTGCTCTTTGCGCTGTATCCCGCTAACATCGTGCTCTCCACGGGGCAGGCAATGCTGCATGTGGCCGTATTGCTTGCGTTGTTGTCCGTTCTGTTTGCGCTCGTGGCGTTCTCCGCGCTTCGGCGCGGGCGCGCGATGGCGTTTTCCGCTTTGAGCGGGCTGATGCTTGCGCTCTGCGGCGTCGCGCTGGAGACGGCCTGGCTCTTTGCGCTTGCGTTTTTTGTGTTCTTCGCGGTTTTGCTGCTCTCTTCATTTCGTATGAAAAAAGAGCCGATGCGGCTCGTACTGCTTGCGCTCGCGTTTAGCGCCGTGTTTTTTTCGCTCCGCGCGTTTGCGTCAAATGCGCCGAATCTCGAGGAGCTTGACGAGAATCTAGCGGGGGCGAATGCGGCGGGCATTGCACAGCAACTGCGCCAGGGGGACGCGCTTTTTGACACGCTGGATTGGGCGACTCTTCAAAAAGGATATGACCTCAAGGGCGAACCGATCCGGCTGGATCAGAGCATTACGCACCTCTGGCTGGAAAAGGACGGCGCAATGGCGGCTCCGGATGCGGGCGTGGCTTTGCAAGCGGGACTTTCGGTGCTGTTGCGCGGGTTGCGTTTGCTGGATTTCTGCTTTCTCGCGGGGGTCTATCTCTTTGCTTGGGTTGGCGGCCTGCTGCGGCGGCGCGGCGGCGCGGGCGATCTATTGATCTGGCTGTTCCTCATCTGGGCGGGTGCGCATCTGTTCAGCGAGCGGCAGATGATCACGCGGGCGCTTGGGCTTCCGCTGCTGATGCTGTTTGCGGCCTACGGGGTGTTTGCCGTGGTCGGAACAGAGCCGAAGCCGAAAGAGCGCGAGAAATATGCGACCTGCGTCAATCGTGGGGCGCTGAACCTTGGCGATATTCCGGCGACTGACGAGGGATTGACGCATGCCGACGCGTTTCATCCGGCGGGCGACTCGGGTCATCCGCGCCGCACATCCGGCGGACTCTACGCCGCGCTGGAGGCGGATCTAACGCAGCGACAGGAAACAGAAACAACAACTGGAGGAAAATAACGATGCAGGAATCCTATCAAGAGGTCAACGCAAAAACCGTCGATCGTTGGGTCGAAAACGGCTGGGAATGGGGAATCCCCGTCAGCCATGAACAGTTCCTTGCGGCAAAAGAGGGCAACTGGAGCATCGTGCTCACGCCGAGCAAGCCTGTTCCGCGCGAGTGGTTTCCCGACCTGAGAGGAAAGTCGCTACTCGGTCTTGCGTGCGGCGGCGGTCAACAGATGCCGATGTTTGCGGCGGCAGGTGCCGTCTGTACCGTGTTGGACTATTCCGAGCGGCAGCTCGAGAGTGAGCGCATGGTAGCAGCGCGCGAAGGATATGAGATCGACATCGTACGCGCGGATATGTCCAAACCCTTGCCGTTTGCGGACGAGAGCTTCGACGTGATCGTGCATCCCGTCTCCAACTGCTACATCCGTGAGGTGGAGCCGCTCTGGCGCGAATGCTTCCGCATCCTTAAGCCCGGCGGTATACTGCTCGCGGGGCTGGACAACGGCATCAATTACATCTTCAACAACGAGGAGACAGAGCTGATGCACAGCCTGCCGTTTGACCCGCTGAGCGATCCCTCGCTCATGGAAGAACTGCTCAAAACCGACGACGGTGTGCAATTTTCGCATACGTTTGAAGAACAGGTAGGCGGTCAACTCAAGGCGGGACTTGTGCTCACGCATTTGTTTGAGGATATCAACGGCGCCGGAAAGCTGCACGAGATGAATATTCCGACGTTTATTGCCACCCGCGCGGTGAAGCCGAAAGGGTAATTTCCGCACGCGAAGCTCGTGCGCAGTCTGCAAGCCGCCGGTTTTATTCGGCGGCTTTTTCGCGCAGCCGCGCCTGATTGAGGATGTGGTATCCGTCGGACTGTTTTCCCAAAATGCCTTGTTCGCAGAGCGTCTTGAGCGAGCGCAGCAGGTGGCGATAGCTTACGCCGAGCTGCTCCGCAACATCGATCAATCGATCGGAAAACACACCGTCGTGTGCGCCCTGCAGAAGATAGGCGCATAGTCGCGTTTCAAACGGGCGCAGGATGATCTCCGTCGTGCTGGCAACACTGGTGTGCAGCTTGATCGCAAGCCCTTTTGCCGCGCGAAGCGCAAACGGCAGGTGCGAGAGCAGCGCGGGCGCATATACGCTCAGCGGCAGCGCGATGCAAACGACAGGGGTCACCGCCTGGACAGAGGAGATCGCTTCTTTCCTGCCCATCATCAGCTCGATATCGCCCATGATGCCTTCCGATACATAGTAGCAGAGTAAAAGATTCCGCCCACTCTCGTCGCTCATCAAGACCTTCGCCTTGCCGGAGAGCATCACGTAGAGATAGGAGATCTCTTCCTCGGCGCGCAGCATCCATTCGCAGCGCTCAAAGCGCAGCAAAACGGCGGAGGAAAGATCCAGCCAGTCCAGCGCGTATTCCGCAAGCACAGGCGCGTAATCCCGCGTTAATTTCTGCTTTAACATGCCGTCCTCCTATCTGGATTTCTTTGATTTTAGTGTGACATATGTCATATGCCGCGTCAAGAGGAGGTTCTATACTCAGGCTGTCAACCATCGCAGCGGGCAAACCAAAAGACCGCACCAAGAGGCGAACTTTGACCCGGAGCGATCCAAAATGTACTATCTTGTTTCCTTATTTATCGGCATTCTCGTCGCGGTGATGATCGCCTGCAACGGCGGCTTAACCGTGACGTACGGCATCTACGCCGCGACGGTCATCATCCACATCGTGGGATTGACCCTCATCGGCGGGATCATCCTCGCGCGCCGGGAAAAACCGTTTGCAAAGAGACTTCCGTGGTATCTCTATCTTGGAGGCGTGCTGGGGGTCGCGACCACTGCGAGCGTCAATTTCGCCTTTGGCAAGATCAGCCTCTCCGCGATCCTTGCGCTCGGCCTCCTGGGGCAGAGCATCGCGGGCGCGCTGGTGGATCAGTTTGGGCTGCTGGGCATGAGGAAACACCCGTTTCGCGTCGACCAACTGCCGGGCATTCTGCTCGTGATCGGCGGCATCGCGTGGATGATGGGCGAAGGCTTTGCGTTCCTGCCGGTGCTGGCGGTGTTTTTCTCCGGCGTGCTGTTGGTGATTTCGCGCTCCTACAATTCTCGCCTCGCGGACCAAACCAGCCTGTATATCAGCACGTTTTTTAATTATGTCTGCGGATTGCTCACCGCGATTCCCGTGTTCCTGCTCTTCGGCGGTGGCGAGGCGGTCTGGGCAGGCCTCGTGCTCGCGCCAAACGGGTGGGCTTACCTCGGCGGCGCGATCGGCGTGGCTACCGTGTGGTTGAGCAACCTTGTCGTCGTGAAGATCCCGCAGCTGTATATCACGCTATTGATGTTCGTGGGCCAGGTGTTCACGGGCGTACTGATGGATGCGTTGATGGACGGCGCGTTTTCCACCGCGAATCTTATCGGCGGTGCGTTGGTTGCGTTGGGCCTTGCGTTGAATCTGCTGTTTGAGCGGCGTGCCTCCCGGCGGCTCATAGCGGAGCGTAACGCTGCAGAGTAAAGCAACCCCCGCACCGAAAAAAAGCCGGCGCGCCTGTACCAGCGCGTCGGTTTTTGCTTGTGCTTTGCGGATGCGAAACGATCTGTGGCCTCTCAATACCCCGCCAGAATCTCCCCGATGTGGTTCTTGAGATATTGATCCTTCGTGTAGACGAAGTTTTGCGAGACGATGTAGGTTTTTCTGTCGTCCCAGAGGATCGTTTCCGTCTTGTCGAGCGGATTTGCGCGTCCGGTGACCGTCGTAGCACGGTTGTGGATGCGGTTGGCCAATAGAATCATGAACTGGTTCTTTTCCGGATCGACGGAGAAGTGGTTTCCCGTGAAGCCGTTGAGCGCAATCGTACGCGGGCCAAAATACGCGGGCACCTCGCTGAAGGTTTGATCCGGCTGCTTCGAATAGCACAGATAACCCATATATTGCGAGTCGGTTCCGTCCGGCAGTTTGCCACCCGTGCGGTTGACGCCGATTTCGAGCAGGGTCTTGCGGTGCAGCAGCGCGCCGCCCAACAACCCGCGCGCGAGCTTGGTCATATCGTCCAGACTCGCGAACAGCCCCGCGTGTCCGCAGGGTGCGGGCAGGCCGGTCTGGAGCAGGCGCGCCTTGGGGTCGTGTACCGTACCCGCCGGGCAGGCGGTGTCCAGTGAGAAAGCGCCGTTGACGATGCGCCGCTCATAGTTGCAGTCCACGGTCTCGGGCAAGAGCGCCGCCGGCACCGCGGCAAACGTGCGCGTCATACCGAGCGGGAGCACGATGTTATCCTGCAAAAATTCCCAGAAGAGCGTGTCGGAAACAGACTCGACGATGTACTTAAGCACCATGGAACCCATATCGGTATAGTATTTTCGTGTGGGAGGCGGGCCCGTGCGAATATCGAACAGAAGCGCTTCCGCTTCGTCGGCACTTTTCGCCGCGTCCATACGCGCAGAGGTTTGCAAGTTTGCGCGGAAGCACAGCAGATCCTCGATGGTGACATCCTGTATCCTTGAAAAGCGTTTGTCCACGCTGCCGACGGTTTGGTCAAGCCGGAGCTTGCCGCGCTCGACCAGCTGCAGCACGGCGATGCACGTAAAGAGCTTTGTAACGGAGGCAAGATCAAAGACGGAATCCGTCTCAAGTGGCGCAACATCCGGCACGAATTCGCCGTCTTGCAGGCGTACCTCGCGCAGGTTGCCGCGGCAAAACGATTCTCCGCGCGAGCAATCGCCATAGGAAACTGCGATGCCGCTGATGATTCTCCGCTCGTCTACCAGATGGGAGACGCCCTCTTCCAGCCGTTGTCTCGGGTCATTCGTCATGCGTTGCTGTTTTACTCCTGTGTGTTTTGCTGCGATTCGCGGACAGAAAATGCCGCGTTCTTCTTTTGCCAGTTCTTTGCAAAGGCGCTCTTGAGCGGCGCGTTTTCAAACGTTTTCGGGTCAAATTTTGCGTAAAAAGCGGCTTCCTCGGCAAGCGCACGGAGGAGGAGTTCGTCCATCGCCGCGCTGTCGGAAGAAACATCCCTAAGCCAGCTTGCCTCCAATGCATCCCGCTCAGAGAAAAACTCCGCGGGCACGACCTTGCCGATGATTTGGCGGCGGTACGCTTCCTGCTCTCGCCAATAGCGCAACGCCGCGTCGCTTTCCGGTGTTGTGACGGGGAGCCGCGCGGGGTTGCCAAAGCGATAGGGCTTGTAGAGCGAGACGCACGGGGTGGAAGACCCTGTGAGCAAGACGCTCGGTGCGTGTTCATCGAGACGCACGATCATGCTTGCGGTCGTGTGGTCGCCCACCATGCCGCCATAATGCATGCAGCAGCTCGCGACAGAGCCCTGCGCAAACGGGTTTGCGACGGTTGTGTCGTGCCCCCGCAGCGCGCGCATGAGGTCCGTCTCGTTCTTGGCCGTGGGCAGGGCGCAGGCGCTTGCCTGCCTGCGCTGGCGGCTGCCGGAAAAATAGCTGTAGAGCGGGTCGGAGTGCTTCTTTGCAAAATCGCAAATCCCGCCGCCGTAACGTTCCCCATCTGTTCCAATGGAAAGGCGGTTGCTGATGGAAGCCCTGGGATACGATTTCACCACCCAGTTTTTGCGGCAGGTTTCAAGCACGAAAAGCTTGTCTTTGTCCATGATCAGAAACGAGTTGTCGTAATGAAACGCGTGGTCAAAGCCGCAGTTGCCGCCCTGTCCATAGAGCTCCAGCAGTTCGATGATCACATTCACCGCGCGCTCCGCGCTGTCCGCGCGCTCCAAAGCGAGACGAAGCAAATCCATTCCCGTCAAGGACGGCGCGCCATAGTTCCCCTTGGTAAATACCGCCTCGTTGCCGATGGCGACGCCCGCTTCGTTGACGCCGATCTCCGCGCCCCACATCCAGACGGGTCGGGAAAGGAGCACGCCCAGCGTCTCCTTTGCCTGCGGAATCAACCGATAGGTGCAGGCAACTTCGCCGCCGTCATAGACACGTGCGGGATAGACCTCCGTCACCTGCGCTTCGTTCGGACTCCTGTCGCTGTTTTTGCCAAAGAGCGCGTAAGAGCCGCATAGAACACCGAGCGTATCACACATCGGACTGCCGCCTCCTGCCGAAAAATCGAACTGTCTGTATGGATCCATCGATTGGATGCGATCCGCTTTTAGTATAGCATACGTGTGCGGCGCAGCGAAGCAAAAACGGCAGCCGGTGCGAGATACAATGCCGGAATACCCGCGCAAACGGTTGTAGCAACCCTATTGGTGTGATACAATACCTTGCGGAAAGAACAGGAGGCGGCGTATGGATCTGGATCCTTTGGCAATCCGCAATTTGCTCATCTGGGTCGCGCTCGCGCTTGGCAGCACGATACTGCTCGGCGGGGTTCCGAGCTGGATGCGCTGCGCGGCCCGCCGTGCGGATCCTTCCGCGGCGGCGGCAGTGTTCGCGCTGCTGCTGACGGCGTGCTGTGCCGTTTTGCTGCAATTTTCCGGCGGAATCCCGCGCGTTTTGATGATTACGCAGATGCAGCTGCTCTGGATCGGGGTTTGCGGGTTCCTCTCCGCGCTCGCTTGGCTGAGCCTCTTTACCGCGCTGACGGGCGGAAAAGTGAGCAAAGTCATGCCGGTGTTTCTGCTTTCACAGTTGATCACGCTTGCTGCCTCTCATTTTCTCTTTGGCGCACCGATGGGGCTATGGAAGATCTGCTGCATGGTGCTGATGCTTCTCGGCATCGTTTTTATCGAGAGCAGCACACAGCAGATTCAGAGCCAACTATGGTTTGTCTACGCGCTGATTGCGGTGGTTGCCGCCGCGGGTGCGCTGCTTGTGCGGCGTGGTTTGGTGGGGGAAACAGGCGATAGCGTGGTGTTCGAGTTCTGGCGAGCGGCGTTTGGCGCCGTGTTCCTCTGGCTCTTCGTCTTTTTGCGCGGCAAGCAGCGGACGTTGGGGGACTTTTCGCCCCGCGCGTGGATCGGGGTGTTCTTTGCCGCCGTTTTTCTCGCGGGGAGTTTTGCCGCGACGCATTTTGCCTCCCTGCGCGGCGAGATCAGCTATCTTGCCCCGATCGGCGTGCTTACGAGCGTGTTTGTGATGCTCTTTGCGCGCATGTTTCAAAAGGAAAAGCAACCGGGCGCGACCGTCTTCGGCACACTTCTGGTCGTTCTCGGCCAGTTCGGCATATTGATGGGGCTTTAGGCGCGGGTTCGTGTTCGGGTGCGCTCCATTCGGTTTTTGCCGCATGGCACACAGATTCGTGAAAAGGAATAATACAGGCATCATCATGGTAAAACTCTGCGTATTTGATCTCGACGGCACGCTCGTCAACACCCTGCACGACCTCACCAACAGCCTCAATTTCGCTTTGCGCGAATGCGGCTTTCCGGCGCTTAGTGAAGCGCGCGTCGCCGCAATCGTTGGACACAGCGTCAACTTTATGTGCGAACACGCGGTTCCGCCGGAACATAAGGATCAGGCGGAAACAGTGCTGAAGCGATACATGGAACACTACAAAGAACACAGTCTCGATCGCTCGCATGCCTACGACGGGATGATCGAAGCGGTAGAGGCGATCAAGGCCGCGGGTGTGACGGTGGCCATCGCCTCCAACAAGCCGCACGCGGATACGGTGAAGGTGGTCGAGACGCTCTACCCCAAGAATGCGTTCGCGCTTGTGCTGGGTCGCATGGATAAATTCGCCATCAAGCCCGCGCCGGATGCGCTCAACTTTATCATGGACTATTTCGGCGTCACGCCGGAGGAATCCGTCTATGTTGGGGATTCGGATGTCGACGTGCGGTTTGCCCATAACGCAGGCATGCGCTGCGTCTCCGTCAACTGGGGGTTCCGCTCGGAGGCGGAGATTCTTGCCGCCGGTGCGACTTGCATCACGGGAGACCCCAAGCAGGTGCCGCAGCTCGTGCTGCGCGATTCCAGCGCTTGCTGAGCGGGCGGCGCTTTTTTCGATCCATCAACAAGGCATCCACGCGCCGAACGCGGCGCGCGGGAAAGGACAACGCTTGCTGAGAAATGTTTATGATTTTGACAATACGATCTATCGCGGGGATTCCAGCGTAGATTTCTTTCGCCATTGCGCGGCGAAATATCCGCGCGTGTATTGGAGCGCGCTCGCGGCCGTGCCGTGGCTGCTGGCGATGGTGCTCAGGCTCGCGGAAAAAACGCGCGTGAAGGAACGCTTCTATCGCTATCTGCGGCTTGTGCCGGACGTGGCGGAAGAGGTGGAACGCTTCTGGCTGACGCACGACGCAAACCTCAAGGATTGGTATTTCGCGCAGAAGCGCGAGGACGATCTGATCATCTCCGCCTCGCCGGAGTTCCTGCTGGATCCACTGATGAAGCGGCTTGAACTTGCGATGATCGCCTCCCGCGTCGCCCCGCAAACCGGCCTGTATGACGGACTGAATTGCCATGGCGAAGAGAAGGTGCGTCGCATGCGCGAAACGTATCCGGATGCGCAAATCGACCGCTTTTATTCCGACAGCAAGAGCGACCTGCCGCTGGCAAGGCTTGCGCGGCAGGCAATCCTAGTCGATGGGGACGTGCTTTTGCCGTTTCCGCTGGACGAACGGAGCAAAAAGAAATCCTAACATAAGCAAACAAGAAAAGGAGAGACGCAGATGAAAGTGATCGCAATCAACGGCAGCCCGCGCGCAAACGGCAACACGAGCATGGCGCTCCGGGCGATGACGGACGAGCTGGCACGTCAGGGGATTGAGAGCGAGACGATCCAGATCGGCAAAGAGAACATCCACGGCTGTATCGCCTGCGGACACTGCTTCAAGTCCGAAGGCAACCGTTGCGTGTTCAAGGACGACTGTGTGAACGAGGTCGCGCAGAAGATGCGCGAGGCGGACGGCTTTATTCTTGGTTGTCCGACGTATTATGCGGGGATTCCCGGCACGATGAAATCCTTTCTCGACCGCGTGTTTTATTCCAGCTCCCGCTATTTTCGCCTGAAGGTGGCGACGAGCTGCGCGGTGGTACGCAGAGCGGGCGGCGTGGACGTCGTCCACCAGCTCAACAACTATTTAAACCTTGCGCAGACCGTGATTCCGCCCTCGCAATATTGGACGATTGCTTACGGGCGGGACAAGGAGGAGGTTGCGGGAGATGGCGAAGGCATGCAAACCCTCGTAAAGAACGCGGCGTGCATGGCGTGGCTCTTACAGCTTATCGAGGCGGGGAAAGACACCGTTCCCCTGCCGAAGGATGAACCGAAAGTGGTTACGAGCTTTATTCGCTAAAGTCTGTTTTTCTCTGCCGCGCAACTGCGCGGCTTTTTTGCGTTCTATGCAATTGGAAGAAGATATATTTGCGCGTTTTTCACACAATGCATAAAGTTCCTGATAGAATAGACCTATGCGCTGAAAAGCGAGACGTTTTGCGGCATCGTCCATTGCGGCAAAAACGATACGCGGATTTTATACGCAGAAATCAATCAACAAAGCGGATTTTTTTGTTGATCATCACCGCTCAGGAGGAACTGCATGAATTCTCCCATTCGGGTTAAAAGCGAGGTCGGGAAGCTCAAGCGCGTGCTGTTGCACCGCCCGGGGCAGGAGCTGGAAAACCTCATGCCGCAATATCTCTCCCGCCAGCTGTTTGAAGACATCCCCTACTTGGTACATGCCAGAGAAGAGCATGACCAGTTCGCCGAAACGCTCCGCAAGTGCGGCGTCGAGGTGTGCTATTTACTGGATCTTGTTGCGGAGGCGGTTTCGGACGCCGACGTGCGTGAGCAGTTTGTCTCCGATTTCATCGCGGAGATCGGTCTTTCCGTACGCGGCGCGGAGGAGCAGGTGCGGGAGTATCTCTTGAACCTGCCCGTACCGCAGATGCTGCTACGCATGGTGCGCGGCGTGCGCAAGAGCGATCTTGGCACGGAGGAGCCCCGACATCTTGTGGATTATATCGACGACGCGTATCCCTTCTTCGTCGACCCGATGCCGAATCTTTACTTTACGCGCGATCCGTTCTTCATGATCGATGGCGGCGTGTGCGTTTCCAGCATGGCAAACGCCGTGCGCGCGCGTGAAACGCTCTTCGGGCAATATCTGTTTACCCATCATCCGCTCTATCGAAACACCCCGATGCTGCATGCGCGATCCGACCCGTTTTCCATCGAAGGCGGAGATGTACTCGTGCTCTCGCCAGAGGTGGTCGCGGTCGGCATTTCGCAGCGGACCGATCCGCACGCGGTGGAATCGCTTGCGCAGCGGCTGATTTGCGCGGAGACCGGGATCTCCCGCGTGCTCGCGATCGATATTCCCAAAACGCGCTCCTACATGCATCTCGACACCGTGATGACCATGGTGGATGTGGATAAATTCACGATTCATCCCTCAATCTTGCCCGCTGTGCGGACGTTCTCGCTCGTCAAAAAAGACGGCAGGCTCGTGATCGAGCCGGAGAAGCGGAAGCTCGCGGAGACGCTCGCGGAGGCGCTGCATCTGGATCGCGTCACGATGATCCACTGCGGCGGGGCGAGCGTGATCGACGCCGCGCGGGAGCAATGGAACGACGGCACAAACACGCTTGCGGTCGCGCCCGGCGAAGTAATCGCCTTTTCACGCAACTATGTTACAAACAGCATCCTGCGCGAGCAAGGCGTAACCGTCCACGAAATTCCATCGGCCGAGCTTTCCCGCGGGCGCGGCGGTCCCCGCTGCATGAGTATGCCGCTGTGGCGGGAGTAAACGCGACTGTCCATCAAATGGAAAATGAGTATGCCGCTCTGGCGGGAGTGAACGGGAGTCTGCAAAACGTGGTAAAATGGGATACCGGCGCGGAGCAATCACGCGGTCGAGAACCCGAAAGTGATAGGACTAAGATCGTATGTACAGTTGGATTCGTATCGCGGCGGCCATTCTTCTGGCGTCCCCCATCGTGCTGATTCCGGTTTTTCGGCGCGTTTTCGTGGAGAAAAGGAGCGTCTACATCGTCTCCGCCTGCTGCGCCGCGCTGATGTTTGGCACCCTGCTGTTCCAATGGCCGTTTGAGAATGATTTCGGCGGGTTTCCGACGGCGGAGCGGGCCTTTACCTATCAATATGGCAAGGCGGACTGGATTTACAGCATCGAGGGGACAGACTCCGCGATGGTGCTCTCAGAGGCGACGAGCGGAATCTTTCAAAAAGACAAGAACGCGTTTCTCCTCGTCAGCCCGCGGTATACGACCCGGCAAAACGGCTTTACGGAGGACGTCAGCGTCATCATTCGCGGCGATCAGCGCACGCGGGAGCGCTTTGTGCAGGTTGCGATGCTCGAGACGGATCGAAAGCCTATGACGATTTCGGACAACAAGGGAACGCGGTTTGAAAAGGCGTTTGATCACAACGGGTTTTCGTATTTTTTGGGATCGTTTCAGGACGACGGACTTTCCTATTCGCTGTATGTGGATGGCTACGACGTCGGACTGATGAAGCTGAGCTAATACTTCGCTATTGCATGGAGGAACAACATGAACCTGCGCGGAAGAAGTTTTCTAACACTGCTCGACTATTCTCCGGAAGAGATTCGCTATCTGCTCGACCTGAGCCACTCGCTTAAGCGTGAAAAACAGGAGCGTGTGTTCCCCGAACGGCTCAAGCACAAAAATATCGTGCTGATCTTCGACAAAGCCAGCACACGCACGCGCTGCGCGTTCGAGGTTGCGGCGCTGGATGAAGGCGCGCACGTCACCTATCTGAGCAACAGCCAGATGGGAAAAAAAGAGTCTCTCGAGGATACGGCGAAAGTCCTGGGGCGCTACTACGACGCGATCGAGTATCGCGGCTTTGGGCAGGAGATTGTGGAAAACCTTGCGCGGTTTTCCGGCGTGCCGGTCTGGAACGGGCTCACCGACACCGACCACCCGACGCAGATCCTCGCGGACTTCATGACCATCGAGGAGCACGCGAAAAAGCCGCTGAACCAGATCAAGCTTGCCTATGTCGGTGACGCGCGCAACAACATGGGAAACAGTCTGATGATCGGCTGCGCGAAGATGGGCATGGCGTTTACCGCGGTGGCGCCCCGTTCGCTCTGGCCGGAGGAAGGATTGACCGCGCGCATGCGGGCGCTCGCGAAAACGACGGGAGCAGCAATTGAGTTTTCCGAATCTCTCGATGCGGTTGCCGGCGCGGACGCGGTTTATACGGACGTATGGGTTTCGATGGGCGAGGAGGCACAGTTTGCCGAGCGAATCGCCCTGCTGGAGCCGTACCGCGTGACGATGGCGCTGATGCAGAAGACCGGCAATCCGGAGGCGTTGTTTTTGCACTGTCTGCCGAGTTTTCACAATTTGGAGACAGTCGTGGGAAGAGAGATCTTCGAGAAATACGGCTTAAAAGAGATGGAAGCAAGCGATGAGGTCTTTCGCTCGAAGCACAGCGTGGTCTTCGACGAAGCCGAGAACCGCATGCATACGATCAAGGCGGTCATGGTCGCGACACTCGGAGAGTAAGCTTTTTTCGCCGTATGCGCTGTGAAATATTCAAATATTCCGAATATAGATGCAAACGCGCAGAAAAACCCATAGATATTATTGAAAGCAAAAAAAATATAAGGTATAATACCCGCATTACGTTTATCAAAACGGTGCTATGCCGCGTGAATTCGGAGGAGCGACCGAATGCGGCAAACCAATACAAAAGAGTTTAAAGAGGGGTATCAAAATGATGGAAGACCGGTATCGTAACGACGTTGCGGTGCAAGTACCGCACGTATTACTGCCGAAAAAGGGCACCGACTATTACAAGTGGGCGGTTGTCGCGTGCGATCAGTACACATCCCAGCCCGCCTATTGGGAAGACGCCAAGCGCATCGTCGGCAAAGCGCCGTCCACGCTGGAGCTGATTTTGCCGGAAGCGTATCTGGAAAAGCCCGGCGAAGAGGAGCGCATCGCGAGCATCAAGCAGCACATGCGCGATTACCTCGACAAGGGCGTGCTCGAAGAAAAGCCGCAGGGCTTTGTTCTCGTCACCCGTACGGTCGGGGGCGCTACGCGCACAGGCCTCGTCATGGCGCTGGATCTTGAGGCGTATGACTATTCCAAGGGTTCCACCACGCTGATCCGCGCGACGGAAGGGACGATTGTCTCCCGCATTCCGCCGCGGCTGAAGATCCGCGAGGGCGCGCCCATCGAGCTTCCGCATATTCTCGTGCTGATCGACGACCCGGACAAGACGGTCATCGAGCCACTCACGCAGAAAAAAGCGAAGCTGACCAAGCTCTATGATACCGACCTCATGCTGGAAGGCGGCCACATCGCAGGCCATCTTGTGGATGGAGAGAACGATATCCTCAGCGTGCTAGACGCGCTGCGCGTGCTCAAGGACGAGAAGCGCTTCTCCGAGAAGTATGGCGCCCGCGCGCCGATGCTGTTCGCCATGGGCGACGGCAACCACAGTTTCGCCACGGCGAAGGCCAACTGGGAGAAGATCAAAGTCACGCTGCCGGAGAGCGAACGCGCGGATCATCCCGCCCGCTATGCGCTGGTCGAGGTGGAAAACGTGCATGACGACGGGATCGTATTCGAGCCAATTCACCGCGTTGTGTTTGGCGCTTCCGGAAACCGCGCGATCGAGACTATCCTGCGTCATTTCAAGGCGCAATACGCTTGCGCGCGAGTCGAACTCGGCCGCATGCCATGCGCCCAGGGCGGGGACACGCATATTCTCCCCTTTATCACGGGAGAAGTCGAAGGCGCGTTCATCGTCAGCTGCCCGACGTCGCAACTCGCCGTGGGTACGCTCCAATCCGCGCTCGACGAGGCGGTCAAGGAGATCTGCGGCTGTGAGATCGACTATATCCACGGCGCGGACGTGGTCAAAGAGCTTGCGAAAAAAGGTGGCGCGATCGGATTCTTACTGCCGGCGCTGAAGAAGAGCGAGTTTTTCTCCACCGTCATTTTCGATGGCGCGCTGCCGAGAAAAACATTTTCCATGGGCGAAGCAAACGAGAAGCGCTATTATCTCGAATGCCGCTCGCTGGAGAAGAAATAACCGTATCGGAATCGATACAAGCAGGGATCCGACGGCGGCGGGCGGAGACGCGCGCTGCCGCAGCATAGAAAAGGGGAAAACCAATGGCGGTCAAAACGGTAAAATTCGGCGGAACCAGCCTCTGCAACGCCGAGAACTTCACAAAGGTCAAGAATATCATTCTGGCCGACAAGGCGCGAAAGTATGTAGTCCCTTCCGCGCCGGGTAAACGCTTCCCCGGCGACGAGAAAATCACGGACCTGCTGTATCTTTGCTATGCCAAGAACTCCAACGGTCTTTCGTTTGACGACACGTATCAGCAAATCGCGGAGCGGTATGTAGGCATCGAGCAGGAGCTTGGCCTCAAGACAAACATCGCGCTGGAACTCTCCGCGATCAAGAAAAACATTCTTTCCGGCGCAAGCGAAGACTATATCGCAAGCCGCGGGGAATATCTCAGCGGACTCTTGCTCGCGGACTTTCTGGGATTTGATTTTTACGATGCTGCGGAGTTGATCAGCTTCCATGCGGACGGCACCTATGACGACGAGACCACGCAGAAATGGACGCAAAAGCTCGCGGAGACGCAAAACGTCGTCGTTCCCGGCTTCTATGGCAGAAAGCGGGACGGCAGCATCAAAACCTTTTCCCGCGGGGGTAGCGATATCACGGGCGCAATCGTCGCGCGCGCGGTTCAGTCGGATGTCTACGAAAACTGGACGGACGTCAGCGGGTTTCTGATGGCGGATCCGCGCATTGTCGAAAACCCCAAGGTGATCTCGGTGGTGACGTATTCCGAGCTGCGGGAGCTGAGCTATATGGGCGCGACCGTCTTGCACGAGGATTCGATCTTCCCCGTGCGCCGCGCGCAGATCCCGATCAATGTGCGCAACACGAACCGTCCCGAGGACGAGGGCACGATGGTCATCCCCGACGCGTTTTTGAAGTATTACAAGCGCGACGGCGTGCTCACCGGCGTTGCGGGGCGCAAGGGATTCACGGTCATCACCGTGTATAAGGACAACATGCACAACGAGGTCGGCTTCGGCTATCGCATGCTGCGGGTACTGGATCGCTATAACATCTCGTTCGAGCATGTGCCGAGCGGCATCGACACCATGAGTCTCGTGATTTCGGACGGCAAGCTCAAGGAGCATCTCGAGCAGGTGCTGCGTGAGATTCAGCGGGACTGCGAGCCGCAGAGCATCGAGGTCTATTCCAATATGGCGCTTGTCGCCACGGTTGGCAAGGGCATGATCCGCTCCCTCGGCGTGGCAGCGCGGCTCTTCGGCGCGCTCTATGAGGCGGGCGTCAACGTCCGCATGATCGATCAGGGTTCCTCGGAGATGAACATCATCGTCGGCATCGAGAACGACGACCTCAACACCGCGGTCAAGGCGATCTATCACGCGTTCGCGTAACACAACGATTCAACTGCGAAAGCTCCTCTGCAAAGGGGAGCTTTTTTATGCATGGCGATTGACGAAGCACAAAGGCTCCTCCGTTTTTGCGGGGGAGCCTTCGCGCGTTATGTTGGATGGAGGAAAAGAGATCTTACTTACAAACTATCCCCGATGTCCTTGCGGAATTTTGCGACGAGCCGTTCCTGCCAGTCTCCGATGGGCGCAAGCCTGCCGAAGAAGAAACGGAGGGAAGCGGGTTCCTCGACAAATTGCAGTCCGCCGACGAGATTGCGGTTTTCATACAGCCAGCTGATCCGGTCGACCGCGTAGAGCACCTGGCTCATCGTAAACACGCGACGCGGGAGCGCGAGGCGCAGCAGCTCCATGCTTGCGATGGGCTCCGTGCCGTCCGGCTCGCGCTGCTCCGAAAGGGTGCCGCGTTCCATGCCGCGCACGCCGCTTGCGATATACACCGCGGTTGCGAGCGCCGCCGCGGGATACGCGTGGTCGTCCACATGCGAAAGGAACTTTCTCGCGTTGATGTGGCAGCCGAGGCCGCCCGCCGGGGTGACGACCGGCACGCCGCGCTTCTTCAGCTCGTCCACCATAAACTCGATGAACTGAGGCCCCTGCGAAATCACGGTTTCATCCATGGTCTCCTCGAGGCCGACGGTCATCGCCTCCATCTCGCGCACGCTCATGCCGCCATAGGTCAAAAAGCCCTCGAACAGCGGGATGAAATCCTTCATGCGCTCGTAGTAGTCGCGGTTATTCATCGCCATACCGCCGCCGCGCGCAAAGCCGAGCTTACGGGCGGAGAAATAGATGATATCCGCGTTGTCGCAAACCGCGCGCGTGATCTCGCGTATGCTCATGCCTGTGCAGGCAGCTTCCCGCGTCTTGATGAAGTGCAGGTTGTCCTGCAAAAGGCTTGCGTCGAGTACGATCGGAATGCCGTTCTCGTGGGCGAGCTTCGCCGTCGCCGTCATGTTTTCCAAAGAGACGGGTTGCCCGCCGATGAGGTTGGTGCCCGCCTCGATCCGGATAAACGGGATGTGCTCCGCGCCGTTTCGCGCGATGCATTCGCGCAGTTTATCCAGGTCGATATTTCCCTTAAAGAGAAGTTCGCTCTCCGGCTCAAGACCCGCGTCGATCACAAGCTCCTCCACGCGGCCGCCGACGCGCGTGATGTGCGCCTTTGCGGTGGTGAAGTGGAAGTTCATCGGCACCACGTCGCCGGGCTTGACAAACGCGCTCGCGAGGATGCTCTCGCACGCGCGTCCTTGATGCGCGGGGAGGAAGTATTGCGTGCCGAAGAGTTCGCTGATCTTTGCCTCAAGGCGGTAATACGTCGCGCTGCCGGCATAGCTGTCGTCCGCGACCATCATAGCGGCCACCGCCTGATCGCTCATGGCGTTTACGCCGCTGTCGGTGAGCATATCCAGAAAGACATCCTCATTCTTCAGCAGAAATGTGTTGTTGCCGGCCTGTGCCATCGCTGCTTGCCGCGCTTCCACGGGAAGAAGGTTCAGCTTCTGCACCACGCGCACTTTGTGCATCTCAAGTGGGAGCTTCACTCCCGAAAACAATTTGACTTCGCCCATTGCCCTGATTTCCTCCGTGTCATTTATTTGGATCTTATTTGGAACATCGATCATTCTGAAAAAGGAATAAAAAAACACCCTCCTGCTATTGCAAGAGGGCGAGATCTTCATTCGCGGTACCACCTCGGTTTGCCGATTCCTCACGGAAACGGCCTTTGCGGGTACGGACTCGGCGCGGTTGAAAAACCGGACGTGGTCGATACCCTGCCTTTGATAACGGGAGGAATCCCGGCGCATCCCTACTCAAGCTTGCTGCATTCGGCGGCTCGTTCAGGCGGCGGCTGGTTGCGCGTATTCACGGGTGTGTCCGGCTGCCTCGCACCAAACGGCAGTTCTCTTGCGGACGCGATGAGGCGAAAACCCCTTATAACCGTTACTTCTTCGCAGTCATAGCCTTCTATATGTAATTCTCCTTGGTAAAAGAATACAATGATTCGATCGATTGGATGACCGATTATGAAGCAATTGGTATTCATCCGAGGTAAAATAATGAAGTACAATTGCTGGATCAAATGGTCGACCGATTACTATGCAGTATAAAATAATATAAGATATATTGTCAAGGGAAAAGTACGCGCGCATATCTGTGTCTGGAGACCGCCAAACGTGTGCGATTTACCGAAAAGTTCACGAAATGTTCTTTGCACAGTCCATATGCGGGTTGTATAATAGTTGCGTTATATTGGTTGGACTATGCGAATAAGAAATACTCGCTTCAGAACGGAGGAAGTGGATAGATGGTATGCAAAGAATGCGGTTCGTATAACGCGGAGAACCTGAGCGTCTGCAAAGAATGCGGTGCGAAGCTTCGTGAAGAGGATACGATCGCCAATCACGCGGAACAGACAACCGCCGAGGAAGGAAGACCCTCGCGTGATTTTGTCAAGCCGCCGGCCTGGCCAAAGAGCGCCTACAGCGGTGCACCCGAGAAGCCTTTCAGTCCGGCTTCCGGCGATGCGCCCGCGCCTACCAGCGCGTTTCGCCCCACCATTCCGCCGCGCGCCGCGGCAAGCGCCCCCGCACCGACCTGCCCACATTGCGGCAAGCCGGTGGTTTCCGACGCGCCGTTTTGTGCCTATTGCGGTCAGCGTCTCGCAGCGGAAGCGCCTGTAAGCGCGCCTGTTTCCGCCCGTCCCGCGGCAAAGGCTGCGCCGCAACCGCAACGCGCAACCTATGCGCCGTCCGACTTTGACGACGACGATTATGAGGACGAAGAGGACGAGGAGGACTTTAAGCCCGCCAAAGCCGCAAAGCGTCCCACCAAGCTCGCGCGCCATGCGGACGACGACCTCGACGAAGAAGACGAAGAAGAATACGACGAGGACTATGACGACATGCCGCAAAAACGCGGCAAAGGTACGACCATCCTCTTCTGGGGCTTGATCGCGCTGCTGCTTGCGCTCATCGCGGTGTTCGGCATGTATATCGCGAAGAAAAACTTCGACGGCGATGTGGGCAAGATGTTTGCCTCCATCGGCACCATCTTCAACAAAGGCAACGCGGACGACGTCAACGCCGCCGATCCTTCTGCAACTGCCGATCCCGGAAGCCAGATGTATACCGCGACAATCACCGAGTCGACCGATCCCACCACCAACGACGTGTGGTACGACATCGACATCGCGGCGCCGACCGGCAGCGCAATCCGCGTGATTACCGACGCGACGCTGACGCAGGACACCGCAACCGTTGCCGCGAACAATCGCATCATCCTCCATATCGCGCGGGATGTGTTTATGCCAAACGCGCCGGTGGACACCGAGACGCTGACGTTGCAGCCGAATATCCAGGCGATTTCACCGGATGGTCAGACGATGCAAATCGCCGTTCCCGCCATCACGGTCACGGTTCCTGTGCTCTCGTTGAGCGTCACAGAGCCTGCGACGGATTCCATCAACGCGACGTTTGACAGTAGCCCGATCGCGATCATGGGTCAGGTAAACAATTACGATGGCGAGATCAAGGTCTTCGTCAACGACGAGCAGGTCTACGTGGACAGCACAGGCCTCTTTACCGCGAGCTATACGCCCAAGGCGCCCGCAGCCGCCCTAACGATGCCGACTAACTCACCGGAAGCGACTGCTGCTACCACGCCGGATCCCGCTACCACGCCGGATCCCGCTGCCTCACCCGATGCGAGCACGTCTCCCGATGCAACCGCTGAGGCCACCGAGGCGCCGGCGGTTGAAGAGCCGGCGGTGGACGACACCGCGCTTTCGTCGGGAAGTACAGAGAGCATCACCATCGAGGCACGCAAGAACAACAGCGTCACCGCGAGAAAGGTGATCACCGTTGAGCCGTACGTCGTGCAAACCATGTCGTTCACGGTCAACAACGATCTCAAGAGCCTCTCTTCCGATACGGGCAGCGTTACCATCACCGGCACCTGCACACCCGGCGCCGTGATCACCGCAACCAGCGGCTCGACCGACGTGACGTACGGCGAGGCGACCGTGACTGAGACGGGCACGTTCACCATGCTGGTCACAATCGCCAAGGTCGGTGGCTATGACATCAACCTCGTGGGCAAGATGCAGGGCTACTATGACGGCACGGCGACCGTTACGGTGGAGCGTCCTCCGACGGTTTCCTCCAGCGCGTTTAAGAAGGCCGCGTCCGATCTTGCCAAGAACATTGAGAAGATCAAGGCAGGCACGACCACGAGCGGGGACTTTGTCGTCACCGGCAAGATCACGGAGATTATCTCCACGGATCCGTACACCATCTTCCGCTTGCAGATTTCGGAAGGCGTTGAGGTCATCATCTATAACCGTAGCGCGAAATCTACGATCAACTCCTCCGACGTGAAGGATAAAAAGCAGATCGCAGGCACGCTCAAGGGACTCTATACCGATGGCACCACTCCGGTTCTCTGGGGATGGTTCATCTGGAACAAGTAACGGCGTGAAGATTTGGGCGAAGGTACTCAAACACCATAAGATCATACAGGAGGCCGTGCGGGAATTCCCCGCGCGGCCTTTGGATGCAGAGGCATGGTCGCGGCTGATATCGGAGATCGCAAAACCGCTCGACCTTGCCTGTCCGGTGCTGCTTGCCAAGCACGTGCAGGAGCTCGCGCGCTTTGACCGCACCTGGTTTACGCAAGCGGATTTTATCGAAAGCATACCGTTTGACCGGTTTGAGCTGGAGATTTTTCCGGAAAAAAAGAAGGACAGAACCGTGGCGTATGTCTTCGAGGATGACTGAACACACAAAAAAAGGAGAGACGAATGGACGTAAAAGAATTTTCCGCGCTGCTCCCGCAGGCGACAGAGCAGCTTCCGCGCGGCGCGTTTTTAACCGCGGGCGGTGAGATTTGGAACCCTATGACCATCGGATGGGCGCAGTTTGGCGTGGTTTGGTCGCGTCCTGTCGTCACGGTGATGGTACGAAAGAGCCGCTATACCCATTCATTGATGGAGGGGACAAACGTCTTTACGCTCAGCATTCCGCGCGCAAAGGAGATGGGCAAAGCACTCGCGTTTTGCGGCACGCGCTCCGGTAGGGACGTAAACAAGGAGAAAGAGGCTGGGTTATCGCGTCTGGCACCCCGCGCGGGTGGCGCGGATGCGCTCGCCGGCTGTGGAATCGTGATGGAATGCCGGATCGTGCAGAAGCAATTGCTCGACCTCGGCACGCTGGATCCCGATTTTCGCGCGAGCTATTACGGCGCGAATCAGGCACTGGACAATGGTGACCCGCATGTACTCTACGTTGGCGAGGTTCTCGCCGCTTACGAAGTGTAACGAATCGCTTGAAAACGCAGCATCCCCGCCAACGGCGGGGATGCTGCGTTTTCACGTTCGCGTTCGTCTTAGCCCTGCTCCAATCCGCTCTCAGAGGCGCTCTGCATTTCTTTTGAGATCAGCACGCCCATCAGTACGATGCAGATCGGCGTGGTCATGGGTTGGGCGATATTCACCGAGGCCTGCGCGGCGTAGGCGATGACCGCGAGCGTCAGCCCCCGATAGACCGGCTCCGTTTTCCCGCGGCGGATACCCGCGCGAATGGCAAACGCGAGCGCGGCAACATAGCACAGAAGTCCAAGCGCGCCGTTTGTGACGAGGTACTGTAGATATTCGTTATGCGCCGTGTCCAGCGCCGCGTCGGAGAACACAGGGTTAATCGCGTCCGCATGAAACAGCGCGCCGGAGGAAGCGCCAAAGATTTGTTGGGCTACGGGCAAATGCGCATAGACGCGCAGCACAAACGGCCAGATCTTCCCGCGATCGGTGCCCCAGCTCTCAGAAAAGCGCAGATATCGCTCCAATCCGCCCAACGGAAGATCGCCTAGAAGTGTGTTGAGCAGCGCGAGTGCGATAAGCCCCAATAGAACAGCCGAAAGCAAACAAGCGGCATACGGGCGCTTAGCGCGCGCGAGACGCTCCGGCGTAACACGCGAGAGCGCGTACCACAGCGCGACGCAGAAGGCCGCGAGTGGGAGCGAGACGGTTGCTTTGTCCAGTGTGGTTGTAAAAGTGGAAAGATAGGTTGCCGACGGCAACACGGGCGAAAATAGGCCGAAGACGAACGCGCAAAGAAGGAAGACGCACAAGCCGAGCGGCAGACGGCGAAGCGCACGCGCATCCGAAAACAGCAACAGCGGCGCGACCGCGGCAAGCGCGAGCAGACCAAGCGCCGCGCTGTCGCTGCCCGCGACCAGCGCGCCGAAGGAGACGAACGAGAGGATTACCACGGCGAAGAGACGCTCCATACGTCGCTCCGCGCGCAATAGGAAACCCAGCGAAACGGCAAACGCCATCGCAAGATAGCTTGCGTAAAAATCCGCGTTGCCGATGGTGGAGAGAAACCGTCCGCGATCACTCGCGCGAAGGTTTTGCGTAAATCCCAATGGATCGACGCCGAAGTGATGCAGCGCGCCAAAGAGGCTCACGACGCACGCGCCGAGCAGGAATGCGCGCTCCGGCCAACGCAGATCAATCCGCTGCCGCGAGAGCGCAAAAGCGAGACCCGCATAGCAGAACAGAGTGAGAAGACCCTGATAGCGGTTGTTTTCGCCGAAAAGAACCTCGTTTGGATAGCGGCTGAGCAATCCACCAACCAGACCCGCAAAAAACAGCGCAATCAGCGCGAGCGCGGCTGGATGCAGGCGAAACCTCCCGCGCAAAAGCCCGAAATCCGGCGGAAGGGCGATCCGCGCAAAGAGCAGAAGGAGTAAATACAGCCCGCTTGCAATCAGGAAATAATACTGCTTCGTCTCGGTGATGTTGAAGTAAAAATTGCTGAACACCAACGGAAGACCCAGAAACAGCACACAAAGATAGACCGTCGTCAACACGGCGGCGGTTCGGGAGAAAGTTTGCTGGAGGGAGAATGCCGGGCGGCTGCCGCGCGGCGCGCGGTCGTTCTGCGCCGATTGCGTCGCCTCAATGAATGGTTTGCCGGCATCAATTTCCGCGCTATTCTTCGACATTAGCCTATTTCCTCTGGTTCATGAGAATCGTTTGCCTGTGGCAATGGTGGCGCGCTTTTCAGGCTGTTCTCGATCCATATTGGCTCGAAAAAAGTGTGTATCTTTTGTGAACCTTCCCGAAAAACAGCGCTTTTCGTTTGACAAATTGCGTCGTTTGGATTATCATACAGGCGTACTAACACATATAGTACACTCAGTACGAGAAAAAAACAAGACATTCGGAGGTTTTGACACATGAAAAAGAGCATGATTCTTCTGGCGATGGTTGTAGTGAGCGCAGTTTTCTTCACCGCTTGCGGCCCGAAGGTTGCGTCTAATGGCAATGCGATCGCGTCCTACGGCAACGTCGCTTCCGGCGGCAATGTCGCGTCCGCAAGCAACGCGGGCTAATCAACCCCTGGTTTCATGGACGAATGGAATCTGCGCTCGGGAGGCGCGGATTCGGGTGAAAAAAAGAAACGGGTGCGGCAAAAACCGCACCCGTTTCTTTTAGTCCAACAATTTTTTGTTCGGATACGCGCCCGCATCGGTAAGCTCGTTCAACGCCTGCATGAACTCCGGCTTGTCCTCTTGGTACGTCACGCCATACCAACGATCGGGCGAGGACAGCACGCGCACGCTCGCTGTGTTCGCGCGCAGCATGCGGCCGACCTCCTGCGGGATCAGGAACTCTCCCTTGAGCGGATTTGTCGCCATCGCCTCGGTGAGGAATTCCGGAAAGCGCGCCTCCAGCGCGGAGAAGAGCGAGGTCGTAAATCCAAAGAAATTCATCGAAACGAGGTTGTCCTCGGCGAAATGGATGAATGTCTGCCCGTCGTCTTCGGTATAGGCGGGACCTTCGGGCGTTTTGAAGATTTTGAGCCGCTCGACAATGTTGACAAGCTCGCCGTTTGCGTCTACCTCACACACGCCGCGCGCGACCGAGCCATGCTCCGTCAACGTGTTTTTGGCAAGATAGCCAACCATCGAGTAATCCGATTTCTCGCCGTCTTTCGCGTTTGCGAGGTATTCATACAATACGGTGAACGCATGCTTGCCGTAGTAATCGTCCGCGTTGATCGCGGCGAACGGCTCGCGGATGTCGTTCTTGCAGCAGAGCAGCGCGTGCGCGGTGCCCCAGGGTTTCACGCGGCCTTCGGGAACGGAAAATCCCGCGGGCAGCATCGACTCCGGCTGCTGGAAGACATAGCGTACCTCCATGTGCTTCTCGGCACGCCTGCCAACGACCTCGTAGAAATCGTGTTCGATCCGGCGGTTGATGATGAAGACGACCTTCTGAAAGCCCGCCTCCAGCGCGTCATAGAGTGAATAATCCATGATGATTTCGCCGTGGCGTCCAATGGGGTCGATCTGCTTGAGGCCGCCGTAGCGGCTGCCCATGCCTGCGGCCATGACGACGAGAGCAGGTTTCTGCATAGATAAAAATCTCCTTTGAAGGTTTCTCTTAGTTATCGTTTCATTTTTCTATTATTAATCTTATTTTAATCGAAGCCTTGTTAAAAAACACGCATTTTTCATAGTCGCTAAAAAACCGATCAGTCCTCAAATCCGTTCGGGTTCTGGCTTTGCCAGCGCCAGGCATCCGCGCACATCCGCTCGATGCCGTATTCCGCGCGCCAGCCGAGCTCGCTCGCGGCCTTTGCGGGATCCGCATAGCAGGCGGCGACGTCGCCCGGGCGGCGAGAGACAATTTCATATGGCAGCGTTTTTCCGCAGGCTTTTTCAAACGCGTGCAGCACGTCCAGCACGGAATAGCCCACGCCCGTTCCAAGATTATAGGTCAGCACACCCGTGCCCGTCTCGAGCTTTTTCAGCGCGGCAACGTGTCCCTTGGCAAGGTCGACCACGTGGATGTAATCCCGCACGCCCGTGCCGTCGTGGGTGGGATAGTCGCTGCCAAAGACGCGCAGAGCAGGCAGCTTGCCCACCGCAACCTGCGCGATGTATGGCATGAGGTTGTTGGGAATCCCGGCTGGATCTTCGCCGATTCGACCGGACGCATGCGCGCCGACGGGGTTGAAATAACGCAGCAGACAGACGCGAAGGCCAGGCTGGGAGAATGAAACGTCGCGCAGCATATCTTCGATCATCAGCTTGGTGCGCCCGTATGGATTCGTGACCGAGAGAGCAAAATCCTCACGAATGGGCACACTGACCGGATCGCCATAGACCGTCGCGCTGCTGGAAAACACAAAGCGCTCCACGCCGTATTTCTGCATCGCGAGCAAGAGATTGAAGGTCGAGGTCAAATTGTTGCGATAATATTCCAGCGGCTTTTGTACGCTTTCGCCAACGGCTTTCAACCCCGCGAAATGGATCACCGCGTCGATAGACCCGCGCGCAAACAGCGCGTTTGTGGCATCGGCATCCGTCAGGTCGACTTCTTCAAAATCAAACGGGCGGCTCGCGAGCGCGCGCAGGCGCGTAAGCGCCGCGGGCTTGCTGTTGACGAAATTGTCCGCGATCAAAACGTCGTAGCCTGCGTCGAGGAGCTCTAGAACTGTGTGGCTGCCGATGTATCCGGCGCCGCCGGTCACGAGAATACGCATACGCGAAAAAGGTCCCCTTTCGGTTTTTCCGCCGTCCGTGCATGGCGGGAATCTGCGCGACGGAGCGCACGCACTTGTCCATACAACCAAAGATTGCCGGGCAAACAACGGCGGGCACCGGACGCAAGTGAAAAATGTTCATCCGGCGCACCTCTATTATAGGCGTATGGATAAAGTCTGTCAAAGGCGTGAATAAATACAGGAAAATCGATAAAAAAGGACGGATTCGAGCTCAAAAATCGATTTTCAGCTTTCCTAAATAATATTGCTATGATATAATTCCTCTTGGCTTTATGCCGGCCGTGCGCCGGTTTTTTGAATCACGCCGAGGAGGAAGATTATGGCAAAGCAGAAAACTGTCGTTCCCTTTCACGGGACGCAGGAGCAGGAGAAACAGCTTTTACAGATCATCGCGGACAACAAGGACGTCCCGGGCGCATTGATGCCCGTGCTTCAGCAGGCGCAGGAGCTCTATGGCTATCTGCCCATCGAAGTGCAGACCAAGATTGCTCAAGGTCTCGAAATTTCGGTGGAGGAAGTCTACCAGGTCGTCACGTTCTACGGGCAGTTTTCTTTGAACCCCTCGGGCAAACACCGCGTCGCGGTTTGCCTCGGTACGGCTTGCTACGTCAAGGGCTCGCAAAACATTCTCGAAGAACTCGAAAAGCAGCTGGGCATCAAAGCGGGCGCCACCACGCCGGACGGCAACTTCACGCTGGAAGCGACGCGCTGCCTCGGCTGCTGCGGGCTTGCTCCGGTTATCGTGGTGGATGAGGACGTCTACGGCCGTCTTGTCACCGCGGACATCAAGGGTATTCTCGCAAAATACAACTAAGCGTATTCGCCCGCAAGGGCATAGGTTACCTCGCCCGAAGGAACCGGAACGAAGGGATGGAATCGAATGAAGATTCGTGAAATCGCAACGCTGCTCGGCGCGGATGTGCTCTGCGGTGACGCACAGCTCGACGAAGACGTGCAGAGCGCTTGCGGCAGCGACATGATGAGCGACGTGCTGGCCTATGTCAAGGATCAAGGGGTTTTGGTCACCGGGCTTGTCAATCCGCAGGTGATCCGAACCGCCATGATGATGGACATGCGCTGCATCGTATTTGTTCGCAGCAAGCGGCCCACGCCGGACATGCTGGATCTTGCAAAGGAGCACCACATCGCGGTGCTCGCCAGCACCAGCCGGATGTATGAGGCCTGCGGGAAGCTCTACGCAAGCGGGCTGGGCAACGAGGCCTGTGCCAATGGCTGAGGCGCTGCGGTTCCATTTTGAAGTAGACGGGGACAACTTCACCTCCGCGGGCGCGGCTTCGGTCGAGGTCAAGCGGAAACTCCGCCAGCTGGGATTCGACGCCGAGATGATCCGAAGGGTGTCCATCGCCATGTATGAAGGCGAGATCAATATGGTCGTGCATGCGCGCGGCGGGTCCGCCGATGTGTATGTCGACAAGGACTGCATCACGATTATTCTGGCGGATCAGGGCCCGGGGATACCGGATATCGACCTCGCGATGCAGGAGGGCTACTCCACGGCGCCCGACAACATCCGCGCGCTGGGGTTCGGCGCCGGTATGGGGCTGCCGAATATGAAACGCTACACGGATGAGATGAAGATTGAAACCGTGCTCAAAAAGGGCACGACGGTAACCATGAAGGTCTACACCGGTTCTGAAAAACACAGCTAAGAAACACGTCACGACAAGGCAAATAAACCCGATCAGCAGTTTGCCGCAACGATAGGGCGCGCGGGACAGGACGCTTTTGACAAGCGCCGCGGCGCGCCGCAAGAAAACGCAGGCAGGCTCCCGGCAATGACGCGGGAGCAGGCAGGCGGAAAGGCGAAGAACGCGCGCATGATGCAATACAAGCATTCGGTTTCACTCGACATCGAAAAATGCAAGGGCTGCACCAACTGCCTCAAGCGCTGCCCGACGGAAGCCATCCGCATCCGCGACGGTCACGCGGTGATCAATTCGGATGTTTGCATCGACTGCGGCGAGTGTATCCGCCGCTGCCCGTATCAGGCGAAGAAGGCAAACTTTGACCGCTTTGAAGACATAGACGCCAAGAAATATCGCATCGCGCTGCCCGCACCCTCGTTTTACGGACAGTTTGTGGACCTGGAGGACGTGGACTATGTGCTCCAGGGGCTTCTGGATATCGGCTTTGATGATGTGTTTGAGGTAGCCCGTGCCGCCGAGATTGTCACGGAATATACGCGCCGCTATATGCGCGAGGAAAACGTAAGCTATCCGGTCATCAACGCCGCCTGTCCTGTCGTCGTGCGGCTCATCACGCTCCGCTTTCCGTATCTTTGCGATCATGTCATCCCCATGATGCCGCCGATGGAACTGGCGGGGAAGATCGCGCGCGAGGAAGCCATCCAGAAGCATCCGGTGCTCAAGCCGGAGGATATCGCGGTGGTGTTCATCTCCCCGTGTCCCGCAAAGGCCAGCTATGTGAAAAACGGTTTTCTCGGCGAAAAGAGCCATGTGGACTACGTCGTCTCGATGAGCGATATCTACTTTAAGCTCATCGGCGTCATGAAGAAAAACGTGGCCCCGAAGGCGACGAGCCAGAGCGGCATGATCGGCATGAGCTGGGCAAGCACGGGCGGAGAGGCGAGCGCGCTGTTCAACGACAAGTACCTTGCGGCGGACGGGATCGAAAACGTCATCCGCGTGCTCGACGAGATTGAGACCGGACACTTCCCGATGTTACAGTTTGTAGAGCTCAACGCATGCCCCGGCGGTTGCGTCGGCGGGGTGGCGACGGTGGAAAATCCGTATATCGCGCGGGTAAGGCTGCAGGCGCTGAGACGCTATTTGCCGGTATCGCAGAATCGATTGGACAAGGACGATATCGCGGGTTACCCGGATGAAATTCTCTTCCCGAGAGACCTCGAATATCGACCTGTTGGAAAGTTTGACGACGATTTAACCACCGCGATGCAGAAGATGAGCGAAGTGGAAGCGCTTGCCTCCTCTCTGCCCTCGCTGGATTGCGGCTCCTGCGGTGCGCCGACGTGCCGCGCGTTTGCCGAGGATGTAGTCCTCGGCGGGCGCAATGTGGATGAGTGCATCGTCTACATGCGCGAACGCATTCAAGAACTGGTCAAGTGTCCGGAGGAGAAGCAGACATGAGTGTACTTCGCCTGAAAGAAACGCTCAACCTCACCGCGTTCGCGCTGCCGCAAAGCGGGCGGGACGTGCGCGGCGGGTACGCGGGCGATCTTTTGAGCTGGGTCATGGGGCGGGCACAGGCGGACGACGCTTGGCTGACCATTATGTCAAACCCAAACATTCTCGCGGTCGCGACACTGACGGATGTCAGCTGCGTGATTCTCTGCGAAGGCGTGGAGCCGGACGCGGGGGTGGCGGAACTTGCAGCCGAAAAGGGGATCAACCTGCTCGGAAGCCACGAATCGGTCTTCGCACTCGCGGCGCAGATCAGCCGGATGCTATGAGCGCGTTTCGATGCGATCTGCACATACACTCCTGCCTCTCCCCCTGCGGCGAGGAAGAGATGACGCCGGGGAATATCGCGGGCGTGGCAAAGCTCAACGGCCTTGACATCATCGCGCTGACCGATCACAACACCTGCGGCAACTGCCAATCGTTTTTTGCCGCGTGTGAAACCTATGGCGTGGTGCCGGTTGCGGGCATGGAGCTCACCACGAGCGAGGATGTGCACCTTCTGTGCCTCTTTCGCACCTTATCGGAAGCGATCACCTTTTCCGCAGTGGTGGGGAAAGCGCGCATACTGATCCAAAACAGGCCGGAGATCTTTGGAAGACAGCTTTTGATCGATCAGGAAGACGAACCCTGCGGCGAAGAGGAGCAGCTGCTCATCAACGCAACCACACTCTCGCTGGAAGACGCCGCGCAACTTGCCGCGGCGCATCGCGGAATCGCGATTCCCGCGCACATCGACCGCGAGTCGAACGGCATGCTCAGCGTGCTGGGCGGCATGCCGGAAACGCCGGATTTTCCCACGGTTGAGATCAAGGTGACGCAGGAGCTGCCCCGGCTTTGGGGCGAACACCCGATCCTGCGGCGCAAACGCCATATTGTCTCCTCGGATGCGCACCGACTCTGGGAGATTGCCGAGCAGGGATATGCGATCAACCTGCCCTGCGAGAGTGGTGCGAGCGATCAAGCGGTGCGAGACGCGTTGATCGATTACCTGAGCGGACAAAGCGGAGAACATATATGAAAGAACTCTCGCTCAACATCCTCGATATCGCGCAGAATTCAATCAAGGCCAGCGCGAGCCGCCTGGAGATCACGCTGACGCGGCAGGGAAGCTGGCTGACGATCCAAATCACAGACGACGGCACAGGTATGAGCCCCGCGTTCGCGGCCGAAGCCGCAAACCCCTTTACCACCACGCGCACGACGCGAAAAGTCGGCATGGGGCTTCCGCTCTTCAAGCTCGCGGCGGAGCAGACGGGGGGAACGGTTGCAATCGAATCGCGTCAGGCGACGCAGGCGGGGGAGCCGCACGGCACGAGCGTCACCGCAACGTTTGACACCGCGCACGTGGACTGCGAGCCGCTCGGCGATATGACGGAGACGATTCTTGCGCTGATGCAAGGCAACCCCGACCTCTCGCTGACATATACATACAAGACCGAAGCGGGGGAACTGAGGCTCAGTACCGACGAGATGCGGGAAATTCTGGGTGATGATGTGCCGCTGAACAGCCCCGACGTGCTCGCATGGGCGAGAGAGTTTTTAAACGGGGAAGCGTAAGAAACGCAAGATCACGTGCAAATTGGTCAAGCATGAGCAGAATTGCTTTTTTGATTGAAAGCTCGCACAACACGAGTCAAGCATGAGCAGAATTGCTTTTTGATTAAAAGCTCACACAACACGAGTCAAGCATGAGCAGAATTGCTTTTTTATACAATGCCGCGTAGACGAAATTCGGCGCGGAAGAGACAAACAATTTGAGATCAATCATGAGTGAGGAAGGAACGAAGAACATGAAATCATTGCAGGAGTTAGCGGAAATTCGCGAAAGAAGCAAGGGGAAGGTTTCACTGCGCGAAGGGCACAACGAAGTCCGCATCGTCGTCGGTATGGCGACTTGCGGCATCGCGGCCGGCGCGCGCCCGGTGCTGAGCGCCTTGGTAGAAGAGGTGGAGAAGCAGGGCGTGAGCGACAAGGCGACCGTCTCGCAAACAGGATGCATCGGCATCTGCCGCCTCGAACCCATCGTAGAAGTGTTTGAAGCGGGCAAAGAAAAAGTCACCTATGTTAAGATGACGCCTGAAAAAGCCAAGCAGGTGGTCAGCGAGCATATCAAGGGCGGCAAGCCCGTTTACGAATACACGATCGGTGAGAAATAAGCGGAGGAGTAACCAATGATTCGTTCACACGTATTAATCTGCGGCGGCACCGGCTGCACATCCAGCGGAAGCCCCGCGATTCGCGAGCACCTCGAAAAAGAGCTCAAAAAGCAAGGTCTTGATGAGGAGATCAAGGTTGTCCAGACCGGATGCTTCGGCCTCTGCGCACTGGGCCCTATCATGATCATCTACCCCGAAGGCACGTTTTACAGCCGCGTGACGGAAGAGGACGTGACAGAGATCGTCAGCGAACATCTGCTCAAGGGACGTCCTGTCGAGCGCCTTGTCTACAATCCGAAGACCGAAGAGATGCCCCATGGCGTTACTTCGCTTTCCGATACGCCGTTTTATAAGAGCCAGATGCGCATCGCGCTGCGCAACTGCGGCGTGATCGACCCCGAGCAGATCGACGAATACATCGCGCTCGACGGTTATCTCGCGCTGGGCAAAGCGCTCACGGAGATGACCCCGCAGCAGGTGATCGACCTGATCAAAGCCAGCGGCCTGCGCGGACGCGGCGGCGCGGGCTTCCCGACCGGCACGAAATGGCAGTTTGCCGCGAACAACGCGGCGGACGAGAAGTTCGTCGTCTGCAACGCGGACGAGGGCGACCCCGGCGCGTTTATGGACAGATCCGTACTCGAGGGCGACCCGCACGCGGTGCTGGAAGCCATGGCTATCGCGGGCTATGCCATCGGCGGCACGCACGGATACATCTACGTCCGCGCGGAATACCCCATCGCGGTCAAGCGCCTCAAGATCGCAATCGAGCAGGCGCGCGCATACGGACTGCTCGGTCAAAACATCTTTGGAACCAGCTTCTGCTTCGACATCGACATCCGCCTCGGCGCGGGCGCGTTCGTCTGCGGCGAAGAGACGGCGCTGATGACCAGCATCGAAGGCTTCCGCGGCGAGCCGCGCAATAAGCCCCCGTTCCCGGCGGTCAAGGGCCTCTTTGGCAAGCCCACGATCATCAACAACGTCGAAACCTTCGCGAACATTCCGCAGATCATCGTGCGCGGGCCGGAATGGTTCTCCTCGATGGGGACGGAGTGCAGCAAGGGCACAAAGGTGTTTGCACTCGGCGGCAAGATCAACAACACCGGCCTTGTCGAGATTCCGATGGGTACGACGCTTCGCCAGATTCTCTTTGAAATCGGCGGCGGCATCCCCGGCGGCAAGAAATTCAAGGCCGCGCAGACCGGCGGTCCTTCGGGCGGCTGTATTCCCACGCAGCACCTCGATACGCCGATCGATTATGAAAACCTCAAAGCCATCGGCTCGATGATGGGCAGCGGCGGACTCATCGTCATGGACGAAGACAACTGTATGGTGGATGTCGCGCGCTTCTTCCTGGAGTTCACGGTGGATGAAAGCTGCGGCAAATGCACGCCCTGCCGCATCGGCACGCGCCGCCTCCTTGAGATGCTCAACAAGATCACCGAGGGGAACGGTACGCTCGAAGACCTCGACAAGATGGAAGAGCTGTGCCACTACATCATCAACAACGCGCTGTGCGGCCTCGGACAGACCGCGCCGAATCCCGTGCTCTCTACGCTGAAGTATTTCCGCGACGAATATGAGGCGCACGTGGTTGAGAAGCGCTGCCCGGCGGGCGTTTGCAAAAAGCTCCTGCAATATGTGATCGACCCGAACAAGTGCACGGGCTGTACGCTCTGCGCGCGCAAGTGCCCGGTCAGCTGCATCGCCGGAAAGGTGAAGGAACCGCACGTCATCGATCAGAGCAAGTGCATCAAATGCGGCGCGTGCATGGAAAACTGCAAATTCGGCGCCATTTCAAAGAAGTAAGGAGGCAGGAACATGGATCAGGTAACAGTCAAGATAAACGGGATCGAAACAAAGGTTCCCGCCGATTCGACCATTCTGGAGGCGGCGCACATTGCGGGCGTCAAAATCCCCACGCTTTGCTACCTTCGCAAGATCAATGCCATCGCGGCATGCCGCATCTGCCTTGTGCAGGCGACGGGCGTGCGCGGTCACGCGGCGGCTTGCGTACAGAAGGTTGCGGACGGCATGGAGATTCAGACCAATACAGCGGATCTGCGCCAGGCAAGAAAGACCACGCTGGAGCTCATTTTGAGCAATCACCGCATGGACTGCCTCAGCTGCGACCGCAGTCCGGATTGCGAACTCCAGGCGCTCGCGCATGAATATGGCGTCGACCAGTACAAGTACATGGGCAACGAGAACCTCAAGCCCCAGTATGAGCGCAGCGCGCCGCACCTCGTCCGCGACAACAGCAAGTGCATTCTATGCCGCCGCTGCGTTGCGGTCTGCGGCGCAAACCAGCACGTCGCCGTCATCGGCACCAACGAGCGCGGATTTGATACCCACGTCGGCAGCGCGTTTGATATGCCGCTGAATGAGACCAGCTGCATCAACTGCGGCCAGTGTATCTCCGTCTGCCCGACGGGCGCGCTCTGCGAACGGGACGACACCCACCTCGTCTGGGACGCGCTTGCCGACAAGAGCAAGCACGTGATCGTAGCGCCCGCTCCCTCCGTACGCGTGCAGCTCGGCGAATGCTTCGGCATGCCGATCGGCACCAATGTGCAGGGTAAGCTCGCTGCGGCGCTTCGCCGCCTCGGCTTTGACAAGGTGTTTGATGTGGACTTCGCCGCGGACGTGACCATCATGGAAGAGGGCACCGAGCTGCTGCAACGCCTGCAAAACGGCGGAAAGCTGCCGCTGATCACCTCCTGCTCGCCGGGTTGGGTCAAGTTCTGCGAATACTATTTCCCGGATATGATCGAGAACCTTAGTAGCTGCAAGAGCCCGCAGCAGATGTTCGGCGCGCTGGTGAAAACCTATTACGCCGAAAAGATGGGCATCGATCCCAAGGATCTCTACGTCGTCTCCATCATGCCCTGCACCGCGAAGAAGTACGAGTGCACGCGTGACAACGAAGCCGCGGCGGGTGTGCCGGATGTCGATGTGTCGCTCACCACGCGCGAGCTGGCGAATATGATCAAGCGCGCGGGACTGCGCTTTACGGATCTGCCGGACGAGGAGTTTGATCCCATGCTGGGCGTTGCGTCGGGAGCAGGCCACATCTTCGGCGCGACCGGCGGCGTCATGGAAGCGGCGCTTCGCACCGTCGCCGAGATCGTCACCGGAAAACCGCTGGACAACCTCGACTTCACCGCCGTGCGCGGCGTGGAAGGCTGCAAGGAAGCGGAATATGATCTCGCGGGCACCAAGGTGCGCGTTGCGGTCACGAGCGGCACGGAAAATGCCTTTCAGCTTCTGGAAATGGTCAGAAAAGGCGAGGCGGACTATCACTTCATCGAAGTCATGGCATGCCCAGGCGGCTGCGTCAACGGCGGCGGACAGCCCCATCAGCCCGGCGAAGTGCGCAACTTCCACGATCTGCGCGCCGAGCGTGCGGCGGGTTTGTATGGACAGGATAAAGAGATGGCTCTGCGCAAGAGCCACGAGAACCCCTTCGTCAAGGAACTGTACGACACCTACCTTGAAAAGCCCGGCTCGCACAAATCCCACCACATCCTGCACACGACCTACGTCAAGCGCAAGGTGTATTGATTCCGCAAAAACCAAGCAAAGGCTCCCACAGCACGCAAGCGGGAGCCTTTTTTGGCTCTCCGTCAATAGTTGGGGTGAGCGGTAGATTAAGAGAAACAAAGGGAGCTGAGAGCGAGAGCGAACAGCTCCCTTAAACATTGCTGGTGCAGAGGATTCGAGTGCGGAAATTTCTGAAGCTACGGTAGCCGAACGCGATACGTTTGAGCACTTTTATCTTGTTATTGACTCCCTCTGTGAAGCCGTTGGAGTAAGGGCAATCGAACGCATTGAGGATATAGGGTTCCCAGTTTCGCAGCATCGTAAGGCATTTGGAAAAATCCGGGAGATCGGTAACGAAGGCATGAGCACGAAAGGTGCGGAGACGTTCGTTTGCCTGCAAGGAGTTGGACGAATCCATGAAGTCGTAGAATTTCTCTTTCAGCAGATATGCCTCCCGAAGGTCTCGGGACATCAACAGCATGCGTTCCACAGCGGCTTTATTCTCGGCAGATAGATCCCGCATATGTGCCAACAGGAGTTTTCTGCTGCGCTTAAAGTATTTACGCTGTTCGGGCAGTAACTTCGTCTGGACTCTCTTTCTCACGTTCTCTAGCGCCCAGGCGCAGTGGCGAACCACATGGAATCGGTCGATCACAATTTTCGCGTTTGGCAGCAGCCTTTTCGCAACAACAAGGTACTCCTTGTTCATGTCCATCACGAAGTATTGCACCTGATTTCTGTTCGGAAAAGCCCGCAAATAGTCATAAATCTGCGCATGATAGCGCGTTGGAAGCACATCAACAATCTTTTTGTGAACGGGATCGGTCAGGATGCACTGAAATTTTCCATACTCGGTATTGCCGCGAAATTCGTCGATCGAAAGCACTTTTGGCAGCAAAGCGGGTCTCCCAAATTCAAGCAAATTCATCCAGCGGCCAACGGAAGATTCGGAGACTCCGAGCGTGTTTGCAATCTCTTTTCGAGATTGCTTCTTTCGCAATTGATCGATTCCCAACGCTGCCAGTCGGTTGGTGATTCGGTGCCGCTTCGGCAATAAATAATTCCCTTCATAGAACCGTTTCCCGCAACAGGGGCAGCGATATCGTCGCTTACGGTACTGCCAAATCACGAGCTTGCCTTGAATCGGGCTGTCTTTCACACGCTGCAACCGGTAGTCATGAACCTGACTGCACGGTGTCCGGCATGCCGGACATTCCTGCGTTCGTGGCTTCATTCTCACCGTTAGAACGATCTCTTTTTCGTTCTGCTCTACTTTTTCAAAATCATAGGCTTCCATATCCAGCAATTCTGCGATAAGATGTGTTTGAAGCATAACCTTCTCCATTTCTCGTAGTGGTGTTGCAACCTTAATCTACAAGATTTGAAGCGATTATGCTTCTTCTTTTTTTGCCTTACCCCAATGTAAAGTGTAGAGCCCCTTTTTTGCACGTGCTGGCAAAGAGACGCAGATTGTGATATATCTGGGATAGTAATTTTTAAAATAAGTTACGCTTATTGTGCAATAATCGGTGGGATTTTCCGTCAATATAGCATAAGGGGACAGGATGGCGATGGAGCAAGGCGAAAACAGCAAGTGGTACGCGTTCTTCAACCGCGAGGGGGAGAAGCTCGTTCGCTTTGCCAAAAACCAGACCCGGCGCATCAGCGAGATGGACGCGGAGGATATCGTCGCGGACGTGATGCTGCATCTGGTGAGTCACCTTGAGACCAATGGGCCCGTGGAAAACCTCGCCGCCTACGCCTACCGCGCGGTACGAAACAAGATTGTCGACTACGAGCGAACGCGCGCACGGGAGACGAGCCTCGACGGCATGGCGGACGCGGACGGAGAACTGCCGCTTCTGAACTTGCTGGCTGCGGAAAACGAGGAGCCGTTTGCGCAGGAGGAACGGGCGGAACGCATGCACCGCCTCACGGACGCCATCGGAAAACTCGAACCCCGGCAGCGCGCGATTTTGATCGCAACCGAGCTACGGAGCAAATCCTTTCGTGACCTCGCCGAGGAGTGGGGCGAACCCATCGGCACCCTGCTCTCCCGCAAGAGCCGGGCGGTCAAGACCCTAAAAAAACTGTTGGAGGATTCAGAGGTTTAATCATGCAAACCCAGGTATAAAACAAGACAACCCGTAACAAGACAATCTGTAACAAGATAATAGGAGAATCAATATGCGTAGCTTTAAAAAGAAAATGGATCGTGTTCCCAACTGGGCGAAATACACACTCTATACGGTGCTCGGTATCGCAGGCGCGTTCCTGCTGGGGTTGCTGTTCGGCAACCTGATCATGTGGCTCTGGAACTGGCTGATGCCGAGTCTGTTTGGGCTTCGCACCATCGGCTTCTGGGAAGGTCTGGGCCTGTTCCTGCTGGCGAAAATCCTGTTTGGCTTTGGCGGCAGCAGCGGCTCCGGCGACTCGGACAAGAAGCATCACCACGGCAAGTGCCATCATCACCATCGCAGCGGCGAAGGCGAGAAGCACGACTGGAAGGACTGGGAGTATTATGACGATTGGTGGGAAGCCGACGGCAAGACTGCGTTTCATGCCTATGCGGAACAAATGAAGAAGGAACCGGAGCAGAAGGAAACCACGGATTCGTCCGAAGGCGAACACAAATAAACAAAGGCGCGAAAATCGCAGCCATCAAACACAAAAAAGCGGGGCGTTCAAAATGAACCCCGCTTTTTTGTGCACCGGCTATCGCTGCCGTCGGTTGACGCTCCGTGCCGCGAAGAAGGCGATCAGCCCGAGCGCTGCGAGACCACCGAACATCCAACCCCAGGGGAACGACGAACCGTCACTCTTACCCGCGAGCGATGGAACGACGCTGTCAACATCGCTCGTGAACGTCACTTTTGTGCCGGAGGATGCCGTGCGCGTCCGGCGCGTACTCTCTTGCTGGGGCTCTTCCTGCTGCTGCTGCGTTGCGTTTTCCTGCTGCGCTTGCGCGTCCTCCGCTGCTTTGGGGGAAGTGCTGTTTTCGCCGGTCTTTCCGCTGCCCGCCGGTGCCTCGACCCACATGGCGATCAAGGTCAGCGCGCCCGTTGTCCCTTCGGGAATGACCATCTTCTCTTGCGGAACGGTCACACCCAGCGCCTCACACGTCCAACCAGCAAAGAGGAATCCCTCTTTTGTGGGGTTATTGAGCAGCGTTGCGGCGTCGCTCGCGGTATAGCTTGTCGGGTTCAGAGCGGAAAGCTGCGCGTCCGTGAGCCCGCCATAGGTGAGCGCATACGTCAGCGAGAGCGTATCGGTATACTTCGTACCGAGGCGGAAGAGATTGCCGGCGTCGGTTGATACGGTTTCGATTGTCAGATAAGAGGAATAGTTGGATCCGGTCATCCGCACATAGAGAACCGCCGTCGCCGCGCGGGTGACATATGCGCTCGTGTCCGCGCTCGAAAGCCCCTTATAGGTGATTGCGCTAATGCTCTCCCCGCTCGTTAAACTGAGGTTTTCCAGCGAGAGCACGCGCGCGCCGCGCACCACGCCGCCGTTGTTTGCCGTAATCGTGGCGGTGACGCTGCTGCCATTTTCCCGCAGGAGCGTTCCACCGGAGACTTCGATCGAACCTCCGACGATGGAGCCGCCGACCGCCAACGTGCCGCCGGATCCCACGCGCAGGGTGCCCCCGCTTGGGCTCAGGTCAATCGTGACGTTCGATGGAATCGAAAGAGAGCCGCTGAGTTCGATTCCGGAGGTGCCGGCGGAAAGATAGACGATGGTCGTGTTTCCGCTTGTCACGGCATCGCTCAGTGCTGCGGAGAGTTCACTTGCGCTGGAAACCGTGACGGTATCCGCGGATGTTCCCGCGAAGCACAGACTCATCAAGAGCACGGCAACTAGCAGCGCCGTGAGCGTGCGGGTAAAGGGACGGGATGGAAAGATGTTCATGCTTCAATGCTCCATATTCATTCCTGCGCGACGCGCGCATAGCAGTTTTTTTCCATACTATCCGGCGATTTTGACACAATCTTGGCAGAATGTCGACGCTTTTACATTTGTCGGCGGCAACCTCCCGTTGTGATGGTTCGTGTCGCAATGGTACATATTTTCAGCAAGAGTACGTCACGTTTGTGTCACAACCGCACCATATGATCAAAAGCGAATGAATTTGGAGGCGAAAAATCGTATGGAATCTTTCGACACTTCGTTTACCGCTGCAAAGCAGAAGAAGGCAAAACAGAAGCGCACGCGTACCATCATCATCCTTTGCGCGACTGCCGTTTTACTCGCGGTCGGCGCGATCGTAATCATCAATTTCAGTAAAAAGAGCGCAGACGAAACCAGTACGCTGAACTATCGCGCAACCGCGGTGAGCAGCGGCGAAATCAGCGCGACCATCGACGGGAGCGGCACCCTCGCCGCGCTGGAGACGCAGGGTGTGACTACCACCGCGGAATCGACGGTAACCGCCGTCAACTTTGCGCCGGGCGACTTGATTCCCGCTGGGGCGGTCGTCATGACCATGACTTCGAGCGAAGTAGAGGATCAACTCAGCGACCTCAAGGATGAACTGAGTGACACACGCGCTTCGCTTGCCACCGCGAAGCAATTGCTCACCAATCTGAATGTGACGGCAAGCAAGGGCGGCATCGTCAAGGACATCCGGGCAGAGGCAGGCAGCATTGTGGACGATTTGGAGTATCTGTGCCTGATTTCGACCGACGGCAAGATGCAGTTGAAGATACCCGTAACCGATGGCATGGAGAGATATGACGCGGTCAGCGTACAGATCGGGGAGGACAAGCAGGAAGGCTACATCACCAAGATGGAAGATGGCCTTGCGACGGTCGTGTTTAAAGACGACTATTATCCGCTCGGAACAAGCGCAACCGTGCTCAGCGAGAGCGGCACGACACTCGGCTCCGGCAGCATCACCGTCAACGAGTCCGTCGAAGTCACGGCGGCCTCCGGCAAGATCGCGACGGTGAACGTAAAGGATAACCAGAAGGTCAGCAAAGGCACGAGTGTGTTTACGCTGGCGGAGGGTGCCCCGACGACAAACTATACCACGCTGAAAAACACAGAAGCGGAGCTAGGAACGCAGATTTCAGAGTTGGAGGCGCTGTTGACGGTCAAGGCCGACACGGAATGCACCCTCACCGCACTCTCCGTCGAGGCGGGTGACACAATCGCCGCCGGCACATCGGTCTGCACGCTCACCGGAACGGGCGGATTCACCATCGCGCTGTCGATCGATGAACTGGATATCGCCAGCGTCAAGCTTGGCCAGAGCGCGAGCGTCACGCTCGACGCGCTGGATGGCGAATTTACAGGCACGGTCACCAACATCTCCTATTCCGGCAGCGGCAGTTATGTGACCAGCTATACCGCGACCATCTCCACCGAACCCATCGAAGGCGCATACCCCGGCATGAGCGCATCCGCGCAGATCATCACCGACACCAGCGGAGAAACGCTGATCGTACCCGTCTCCGCGGTGCAATATGAAGGCGATACGACGTTCCTCTACCTTACAGAAGAGGGAACGCAGGCGGGCGAGACGCAGGCGGACGGCGTGCTGAATCTCGACAAGCTTACCAAACTGACCGTAACGACGGGTATGTCGGACGGATCATATATCGCGATCACGGCACAAGGGCTTGCCGCGGGAGACGTCATCTGGGTGCCGGAGCGCACAAGCACCGCCGCCTATAGCGCAGACGACTCCGTGACGATGAACTCCTTCAGCTTTGGCGGGCAAAGCGGCATGGCGATGCCCGGCGGAGACGGTAGCTTCCAGCCGCCGAGCGGTATGGGTGACGGCAACTACCAAAGAAGCGGTAACTGAGGAACACACCATGCTGCAACAACAAACAAAAGCAAGCTTATGTGGGAAAGGAGCGCGACATGCTGCTGCTGGAACACATCTATAAAACCTATTATGTCGGCGACGAAACCGTACACGCACTGGACGATGCTTCGCTGCACGTGCGCCCCAAGGAATTTGTGGCGATCTGCGGACCTTCCGGTTCCGGCAAGACCACGCTGATGAATGTGATGGGCTGCCTCGACCTGCCGGACAGAGGGCGATATAGACTCGACGGCGTGAACATTGCGGATTGCACGGACAACGAGCTCTCGCTCATTCGGAGTGAGAAGATCGGATTCGTGTTCCAACAGTACAACCTGCTCGACTCGATGAGCGCGCTGGAAAACGTAGAACTCCCGCTGATCTATCAAAAGCTCTCGCAGAAGGAACGTCTGGAGCGCGCAAAAGCCGCGCTGGACCAGGTGGGGTTAGGAAACCGCATGCAGCACCGCCCCAACCAACTTTCCGGCGGGCAGCAGCAGCGTGTGGCGGTTGCCCGCGCGCTGGCGAGCAACGCCCGCGTGATCCTCGCGGACGAGCCGACGGGCAATCTCGACAGCAAGAGCGGTACGGAAATCATGCGGCTGATTCGAAGGCTCGCAGAAGAGGGCTATACCATCGTGCTGATTACGCACAACGACGAAATTGCGAGACAAGCGCAGCGCACGGTATATGTGCGCGACGGGCGATTGTTTTCTACGCTGGAGGAGGCAGAGCTAGTATGACGATGTTTCTAAATTCGCTTCGCCTTGCTGTGCGCTCTACGCTTGCCAACAAAATGCGCTCGTTTCTCACCATGTTGGGCATCATTATCGGCGTCATGAGCGTGATCATACTCGTTTCGATTGCGCAGAGCACAAGCAGCAGCATCACCAACGCGATCGCTTCGATGGGGTCGGATCTTCTGAGCGTTAGCGTCACGGATGAGGACGTCACGCTGGATGCGGATGACTTCATGGGAATGGAACAATATGACGCGATTGCGGGCGTCGCGCCGTATCTTACCGTAAGCAGCACCGCGCGCAGCGGAAGCAACTATACCGGTGTTTCCGCCATCGGCGTCACAGGCCAGTATATGGATATTGCCGGGCGCGAGATGGAGGCGGGTCGCGCGATAGTAGATTCGGATCTGGATTGGCGCACCTATACCGCAGTCATCGGGACCGAGGTTGCGGGAGAGCTCTTCGAAAACTACGACGTGTTGGGCAAAACGTTTACGATGAACGATCACACCTTCACGATCGTCGGATTACTCGCGGAGAGCGGATCCAGCTCCGACTCACAGATCTTAATTCCCTTGACGACAGCGCAGCGCATTGCGGACAGCACCGCGATCACCACCGCATATGTCAAGGCAACCTCGACCAATACGGTGGACATCGCGCAGGCGCAGGCAGAATATGAGATGCTGCTGCTTACGCGGGATGAGGAAAGCTACACGGTCTATAACATGAGCGAACTCCTCGACACGCTGGACAGCGTGATGAGCACGCTTTCGCTGATGCTCGGCGGAATCGCCGCGATCTCGCTTCTGGTCGGCGGCATCGGGATTATGAACATCATGCTTGTTTCCGTTGCGGAGCGCACGCGTGAAATCGGAATCCGAAAAGCCATCGGCGCGCGCAGGAGCCACATCATGATGCAATTTTTGATCGAAGCATGCGTGCTCTCCATCCTTGGCGGACTGATCGGGCTTGGGCTGTCGGCGTTGGGGCTGAAGATCTTTGCAATGATCGCGGACATGACCATTGCGATGGAGTGGCGCGCAGCCATCCTTGCGCTGCTTTTCTGCGTGGTGATCGGCGTTGCATTCGGCAGCTATCCTGCCGCCAAGGCGAGCAAGATGACGCCCATCGAGGCGTTGCAGCGCAACTAACCAAGACCGAGCCAAAACACATTGCGTTCCCCGCGGGTCATACATCCGCGGGGAACGCTTGCGGTTTAACGCGAGCGATTGAGTTCCTGCAATAAAAGCCAGCCACGGCAACCAGTCCAACGCAGTAATTTTGACAGTAACTCGTGGGAAGGATATAATGAAAGCATTCCATGACGCGGTAAATACGCGACAGATGTCCCCTATCATAAAAAGGAGCATTTCGGATATGACGCAATTCTCCCAAACGTTTACCATCACAAAAAAAGACAACTTACGGTATAATTTCTTTCTGATGCGGAAGAAGCTCATCGCGACAAGCGCGCTTGTGTTTGTGATCATCGCCGCAATGATCGGTTTGCTCCAGTATGCGCGGGGTGCGAGTGTTTCCTTTGCGCTCCTCAACGCGCTGGGCATGGCGCTCGTCGGTGTGCTGATCCTCGTCGGCATCAACGTCGTTACCGCAACGCTGCGCATCAACAGCTATTATAAACAAAAGAAACTCGCGGATTTCACGGTCACCTTCACCACGGACAAGAACGGCATCCACGCGGCAAGCGACCGCGGGGATTCCGACCTGCCCTGGGACCGCATCGTCGAGGTGCGCGAAACCAAGCATGCGTTTTATGTGTTTATCACCGATTCTCACGCAAACGTGCTGCCCAAAGAACAATTCGCGGATGCGGCACAACTGACGGCATTTCGCGCGCTGCTTGAGAAAAACGTGCAGGCCGTGCGGCTGAAGATTCGCCGCGGATAACGCGCGCGGGACTGTAACGAAAAGAGCAATATCTACAAGAGCAATATCTACAAGAGCTATATCTATAAGAACTCTATCTACAAGAACTGTAACGGCAAAAACTATTACGATCAGATAAGATCAGGAGCTCAGCAGATGACGTATTCCGGCAGATTCACCATAAACAAACAGGACAACATCCAATACAACTATTTTCGTATGAAGCGGAAACTCACCGGGCTTGCGATTATGACGTTTCTCATACTCGGCTTACTCGTGACATTGATCCGTTACGGGCAGGGCATCTCCGTGACGAACGCGGGCGGCGTGGGTTTGATCGCGGCATTCGTCGGCGCGGTTGTAATGGTTGCCTTCAACCTGATTTCCGTTGTATTGCGCGTCAACAACGAGTATAAAACCGGTAAGATGAGCGATTTTTCGGTGCAATACAGCATCGATCGCAACGGTGTGCACGCAAAGAGCGAGCGCGGCGATACTGATTTCACTTGGAAACAAATCTATCTCGCGCGCGAAACGAAGCACGCGATCTATCTTGTCGCGGGAGAAAAGCGCGCGGTGGTCATACCCAAAGGACAGATCACAAGCCAGAGCGAGCTCGACACCCTCCGCGCGCTGCTGCGCAAATATGTCGTCGCGGGTCGGGCGCTGGTATCGTAAAAAAATAGATCGCGCGATGCGATTACCTGCCACCAAACCTGCACGGAGCAAAAGTTTCGCAGACAATCACGAAATCATGTAAACCTGACATAGAACCTGTCAGGTTTTTGTTTTATACTGACACTAGATCCAATGCATGGAGCGGAACATGATGAAGAACGACCGGCTGTTTCAAATGGTCTATCTGCTGCTGGAGCGGGGTACGATGACCGCGCCGGAGCTTAGCCGCGCGCTGGAAGTCTCCGTGCGGACGGTCTATCGGGATATCGACGCGCTCTCGCTTGCGGGCGTTCCCGTCTACACAACCCAAGGGAAGAACGGCGGCGTTTCGCTGCTGCCCAATTACTCCTTCGATAAAGCGCTGCTTTCCGATGAGGAGCAAAACCAGATTCTCTATGCGATCCAGAGTCTGCGCGCCGTGGAACAGCCGGTTGACGCGCTGCTCAATAAGCTAGGCGCTCTGTTTCAAAAGCAGAACGCGAATTGGATTGCGGTCGATTTCTCCCGCTGGGGCATGGGCAGCACGGACAGCGTGAAGTTTGAGCGCCTGAAAACCGCGCTGACATCACGCCGCGCAATCGAAATCGTCTACTGCTCCACCAGCGGAGAAACGAACCGCCGCGTGATCCTGCCCGTGAAGTTGATCTTCAAGGACAAGGCATGGTATTTGCATGCATATTGTCGTATGCAGGAGGACTATCGCCTGTTTAAGGTGAACCGGATTGTTGAGATGACGGTGCTCGACGAGTGCTTTCCCGCACTTCCGGATGATATCCCGCCGCTGGAACAGAGCCTTGATGCGATGCCCGCTATGCAGCCAGCCGAGCTGCTGTTTTCCCCGTCTATCGCGTATCGCGTGTATGATGAATTTGAGCGATCGACCATCGAGCAGCAGCTCGACGGCAGCTTACGGGTGAGTGTCCAGATGCCGCAGGACAGCTGGGTGGTGAGCTATCTGCTGTCTTTCGGCACGGAGTTGACGATTCTCGAGCCCGAACGCCTTCGCGCGCAGCTCGCCACGCACGCAAAAGCCATCTGGCAGCAGCACGCAAAATAACCGTTGAACCATCCGTCCTTGCCGAGAAAAACGGTATTTGGGTAGATTGTTTGTACGCAGGATTCCGAGAAAATAGATTTAGACGCAGTAGAAGGAGACGCGCATGAAACCACCGGAAACCATCGACGTCAATATACTGGCGCCTTGCGGGCTGAATTGCTTGCTCTGTTACCGGCATCTGGGCAAAGATCCGTGCCCCGGCTGCCGTGCGCGGCTAGGCGAGCCGGATGTATATCGACGCAAGTGCATCATGCGCGCCTGCGCCGCCGAGAGGGGCCTTTTCTCCTGCACGGACTGCGCGGATCGCCCGTGTAAACGGATGAAGACGTTCGGCAAGCGATATCGTGACGGATACGGCGTGGATCTATCTGCGGACGCAGTGCGATTGCGCGAAATCGGCGCGGAGGCGCTTTTGCGCGAGCAGATAAAAACACACACCTGCGCAGAGTGCGGACACTTGATCAACCTGCATGACGGAATATGCAGCGGATGCGGCAAACAACATTTGATCGGCAAAGGGAGGACACGCGTATGACCTGGTTTGAAGCTTACCCCAAATCGCTGGAACCGACGCTGGAACAGATCGAACAATTTATCGCAAGCCCGCTCTGGAACGGGCTTTGCGACTGGGCGGAATCGACGTATACCATCGCCCCAAAGGTGGAACACAGCACCTGCAGCGGGGCTCCCGGCTGGAATGTCAAGTATAAAAAAAGCGGGCGCTCGCTCTGCACGCTCTACCCTGACCGGGGACAGTTCACCGCGCTGATTTCCATCGGCACGAAGGAAGCGCCGGAGGCGGAGCTGCTGCTGCCAACGTGCTCCGATTACATCCGGGAACTCTTTGCCCGCACGCAGACGTTTAACGGCGCGCGCTGGCTGATGATCCGTATATCCGACGCACAGGTGTTGGAGGACGTGAAAAGATTTATCCGTCTGCGCGTTGCGCCGAAGGGATAACGAAAAATCACCCGTGCGCACATTCGTTTGTTTTGATATAATAGAAAAAACAGCGGAGGTGATACGGTGGAGCAGATCGAAATTCGAAATTATCAGGAATATGCAGCGGCGCTCCTGCGGGTTGGGTTCACTCTCGGCGGCGGCAACGACGAGGGCATCTACTCGCTGATTCCATGGAGCTGGGATGAGACACCGCCGTATGATACCCCCGTGCGCTGGCACACAGGAGACGCAAACACAGACCCCTGGGAATGGCGCATGCGTGTGCTGGACGAGAGAAAAGACATCGCCTACGGCAAGGTCTTCTTCAAAAAGAGCGGGTTCTATACGCGCGCATGGGCGCCGTATTTCCTCGCCGCGCGGCGAGGAGACGAAGCGTTCTCGCAAGCGTATGCGGACGGAACGCTCAGCCACGCGGCAAAACGCATCTACAATGCTGTGCTCGAATATGGCACGCTGCCGCTGCATGCCATCAAGCAACTCGCATCCTTCGGTGCGGAGGAAAAGAGCCGCTTTGACAGCGCTTTGACGGAATTGCAGATGCGGATGTTTTTGACCATGTGCGGCAGGCAGCAGAAGCTTTCGCAAAAAGGCGAGGAATATGGCTGGTATTCCACGGTGTTTTGCACCACAGAGCAGTTCTGGGGGGAAGAGGTGTTTGCAGAGGCCGCAAAGATCCAAAAAAACGATGCGATGCAAGCGATCATAAAACAGGTGCTGATTCTGAATCCGCAGGCGGAACAAAAGAAAATCCAGAAATTCATTTTAGGGTAATGCGCCTAACGCGCAACACAAAAGCGGGCACGTCGCCCGCTTTTGTTGTGTTGTTGTGTGGTTTTGTGGTTGTGTCAGCCGAGTTTCACGGTGGTGAGCACGGTGAAGTCACTGAGTGAAATGACCGTGACGCCCGAGTCGCCGAGGACGTAGAAGTAGTCCCCGATGAACAAGCCGCGCAGGTTCCAACTCGAGAGATCCGCCGTCATATTGACGCGCGCGGCGAGCGTAAAGCCCTTGTCCGCCGTGTAGCGGTAGATGTAGTAGTTGCTGTCCGCCGGGAAGGCGATCAGGTTCTTCTCCGCGTCCACGAGGATTGCCTTGTGGTTGCTGCCGACGGCCGTCCAGCTTGCATCCACCTTCGCGGAGGTGACTTCCTTGACGCTTGCCTTGTTCGTGGTGTCGAACATGGAGAGCTTCACGCCCTGCATGGCGCCGGTGTTCTCGTCCGCATTGTAGCCGATGCCGAGCAGCAGGTTATCCGAAAAGACATGCAGGTATTCGGAGAATCCCGGTATCTTTAGCGCGGACAATACGCGCGGCGCAGACGGATTGCTCAGATCCACCGCAAACAGCGGGTCGACCTGGCGGAAGGTGACGAAGTAGCCGATGTCGCCGTCGAAACGAACGCTCTTGACAAACTCGTCCTTGGCGAGGTTTTCAATCTTGCCGAGCACCTTGAGATCGAGATCCAGCGTGTAGAGCGCGTTTGCGCTCGTGCTGTCGTACTCATAGGTGTCCACGCCGTCGGTAAAGATCCGCTGCTCCGAATTGTTGAGTGTCGTCACGATCCGGAACACGTTCTTGTACGCATCCATCGAGAACTGATTCAACAGGTTGCCGGGCACGTTGCCGTTGGCGAGCCGTGTGATCTGCCCTTCGCTGAGCCCCAGCAGCACGAGGTCCGTGCTGGAAGAACTGCGCGTGATCTGGACATTCTTGCCGTCTTTGTCCGGCGCGATGGGGAGGGTTTCATCCTCATAACGGGAGAAGGCGAGCAGCAGGTGATCCGCGTCGGCATAGAGGGTGCTCGTTCCGCCGAAGACCGCCTTTGCGGAGGCGAAGTTTGCGCCGCTCTTGAGGTTGATCGAACCCACGACGGTATAGGCCGCGCTCTGCGGGCTGCCGCCGATGTAGAGGTCGGTCGGCTGGAGGAGCTTGGTTGTGACGCCGTCCGTGGTCGCGGGGATATAGGTGATCGGTGTGCCCTTGACGGGGCTGTAGATATACTGCGAGGTCACGAGGTAGACATAGTCTCCGATCATGCGGGAGCTGACATAATAGCCGCTCTGCCCGAGAGAAACCACCTGTAGCGGCTTCGCGGGGTTGCTGATGTCGTAGATGACCGCGCTGGTCTGGTCGGTATTGGTCTCATAATTGCCGTTCGCGTCGTTGACCCAAACGGTATTGAAGCTCTGGGTGATGATCATGAGGCGGTTTCCCAGCAGGAACATCTCGGAATTGTAGCCCCACCAGCTGTCGTCACCCGAAAGCGGCGTGCTGGAAACGAGCGTTGTTGCGGCTCCGTCGGGCTTGAGGATGTTGAGCTGGTTGCCGGCAACATAATAGATGTAGTTGCCGTCGGTCTTGAGGATGTCCGCCTCGTCCACACCCTTGACCTGGACATTGGTTTCAGAATAGTCGGGGCCGGCCGCGCTTGGCTCCGCAACGGGCGCTGCCGCAGCCGATTCCGTCTTGGCCTCGCCGGCAGCCGGAGCCGCCATCGCGCCGTCCGCAACCGCGCTTTCCGTCATGACGCCGCCCGCGTAGATGCCGTTGCGGTTCTGGATGGTTTCGATTGCGCCGAAGATGTCGTCGTAGCTGTTGGCCTCGGTCATGGTTTGCGTGTCAGCAGCCGCGAGGGTTGCGTTCTCCGGCACGGGGGCGCTGGTTTTGTTGAGTTGGGTGACGCCAAATACACCGGCGGCGACGAGTACGAAGGCCGCGAATACCGCGCCGTAACGTACGAATTTCTGTCTTGGCGTGAGGGCAATTCTCTCACGCGTGTTTTTTTCTTTGATTTCCATGAGCAACGTCTCCTTTGCTGTTAGCTTGTCGTTGTCACGGATATACTGCTCTTTAAACATCCTGAAACTCCCCTTTCAACTGTTCCCGCAGCATATCGCGTGCGCGGAAGAGATGGGATTTCACCGTGTTTTCCGCTGTTCCTGTGATCTTGGCGATCTCGGAGACTTGATATCCCTCATAATAATACAGGTGAACCACGGTGCGGTACTTCGGGGGAAGCGCCAGCACATAAGGATAAACCTCTGTCGTCGTCTGCATCTCGGTGAGGAGATTTTCGTTCTCGGGTACGGTGTTTCGCCGCCAGGCGGAGGTCAGCAGCGACTTGGTGCAGTTGATGGTCACCTTGATAAACCAGGCTTTCTGGTGTTCGAGGCTGTTCCATACGGGCTTTGCGCGCATTGCCCTGAGGAACACCTCCTGCACGATGTCGTCCGCGTCCGTTCCGCTCTTGGTGCGCAGAAACGCCAGGCGGTATACCGTATTGGCATACTGCGCAAAGAGCGCGTCCACGTTGTCGGCCGGAATTGGCACGTTTGGCTTGGCCAGCTGTTCCATAAGCGCTTGGTACCTCTCTCTTCCACCCATAACACTCGGCAATAGCGCGTGAGGTTGCGGCGGAGTGGGAATTATTTATCGAAATGGTCAGTATCCGTTGTGGTTGTGCAGATCCTGCTGAAAACAGAACCGAAACGGTTGCGTTCGATTGACTGCATATACAGGATCGCAATTCATTATAGCACATTCCGCAATGACATCTACCGCGACCTGCCGCATTGACAAAACGCTCGTGCGCTGTGTATAATTGTATGAAATCTTTTAACGGAGGACTCCGATGATTCGCTAAACACCTTGGTATGGATGAAAACGCGGGAGCGGTTAGTTTTGCCGCGCCTGTCGTGTTTTTGAGATGCCAAACGTGTACGCGAACCATCAACGGGTTCTTTTTTTGTTTGAAAAAAACGGGCAACCGGAGAGCAGACGAAAAGGGACGGAGGATTTTCGGCAGCGTTTGGCATTTTGTTTCTTCTTTGTACAGACAGGAGGGTTCAACATGTCCCAGATTCGCGTCAATGATCTGACCTTTCATTATGAAGGCAGCTACGACACTATCTTCGAACACACATCCTTTTCCATCGACACGGGTTGGAAACTCGGCTTTGTCGGGCGAAACGGACGCGGCAAGACCACGTTTCTCAAGCTCCTGATGGGCGAACACGACTACGAAGGAACGATCTCGTCCTCCGTCGTGTTCGACTATTTCCCGTTCCCCGTCGCGGATGCTTCGCTTACCACAGATGCGGTATTCGCCTCGATTTTAGATGCGCCGAGATGGCGGCTGGAAAAGGAGCTGAATCTGCTGGAGGTGGAGCTGGGCGCGCTGGAGCGCGCGTTCTCGACCCTCAGCCCGGGCGAGCAGACTAAGGTGTTACTCGCCGCGCTGTTTAGCCGCAGCGGGCATTTTTTGCTGATCGACGAACCCACGAATTATCTCGACATGGAAGCGCGCGCCGTCGTCAGCCGCTATCTTTCCGGCAAGCAGGGGTTCATCCTTGTGAGCCACGACCGCGCGTTTCTCGATGGCTGCGTGGATCACATCCTCTCGATCAATCGCGCGAGCATCGAGGTGCAGAAGGGCACATTCTCCAGCTGGGAGGAGAACCGCAGCCGGCAGGACGCCTTCGAGCGCGCGGAAAACGAGCGACTCACGCGGGAGATGAGCGACCTTCGCGCCGCGGCAAAGCGCACCGCCGAGTGGAGCGACCGGCTGGAGCGCAGCAAGATCGGCGAGCATTCGCTCGATCGCGGATTCATCGGCGCGCAAAGTGCGCGGATGATGAAGCGCGCCAAGGCTACCGAGCGGCGGCAGGAGAGCGCGGCGAAGGAAAAGGAGAAGCTCCTCAAAGACATCGAGCGTAATGACACGCTGAAAGTGACTCCACTGCGCCACCATGCGGAACTGCTTGTGGAAGCGCTGGATCTTTCGATTGTGTATGGCGGGCGCGTCGTCACAGGTCCGCTGGATTTCACCCTGCGGCAAGGGGAGCGCGCGGTGCTCCTTGGCAAAAACGGCAGCGGAAAGAGCAGCGTCGTCAAGCTCCTGATGGGGGAGGATATTCCGCACACGGGCGTGTTGCGCACGGCAAGCGGCCTCGTGCTCTCCTATATGCCGCAGGATACTTCGTTCTTAAGCGGAACGGTGACGGATTTTGCCCGCGCAAACGAGCTCGACGAGTCGTTGTTTTTGACGATCCTGCGCAAGCTCGATTTCCCGCGCGTGCAGTTTGAAAAGGACATGCGCACGTTTTCCGGCGGACAAAAGAAAAAAGCGCTTCTGGCGAAGACGCTTTCCGAGCGGGCACATCTCTATGTGTGGGATGAGCCGTTGAACTTTGTCGATGTGCTTTCGCGGATGCAGATTCGCGACCTGCTGCTGGCTGCAAACCCTACGATGCTGTTTGTCGAGCATGACAGGGCGTTTGTGGACGAGATCGCCACGCGGGAGATCAGGCTGTAGCGGCGGGCGGAGCGGATGAAACATCCGGCGCTTGCTTGCGCGGATGCGACTCCTCCGGCAGCAGATAAAGCCGCCGCAAGACACGGCGCACAAACGGAAGCTTGAGGATGCCGAACACGATCAGCGTGCCCGCGAGGTTTAAGAGCACGTCGTCGATATCGCAGCTCCCGCAGGCGAGCAGCAGTTGTAGCGCCTCCACCGCGACGAGCAGCAGAAACATCGTCAGCGCAAAGAGCCAGAGCTTTTGCATCGGACGAAACAGGCACGGCAGGAACACCGCCATGGGCATGAACAGCATCGCGTTGCCGATGAGGTTGCTCAGCGGAATCTCCATGCCGATATAGTCGTATTTGATCGCGTTGATGTAGAGCCGCACTGTCTCCAGGGGGTTGAAGTTCGTCATGAGATCAAACTTGTCCCAATAGGCCAACCTTGCTTCAGACAAACCTTGATACGCGACGCGGGAGGCGATCAGCGCGCCAAACAACGCCAGTGCATAGAACAGAAACAGTGCGAAGAACGAGAAGCGCACCGCGCGGCGGCGTTCCTCCCGTGAAGGAAGCGCGCGGGTATAGAGATAGGTTCCCAGCACAAGAGGCGCGCAAATGCCGGCAATCAGCAGTAGTCCGTGGGCGACATGCCGCATCCCGAAGGCATAGATGGACACAAGCTGCCAGAGCATCGCAATGAACGCGGCGCACAGGAGCAGTATTCCGACTGTTTTTTGGGTTTGAACGCGGGTATCCATCGCGGGTGCTGCGCCACTCCTTCTCCTTGCAGCCGTTGTTGGCTGCTTTTTCATCCGGTTATTATAACATATTTCGCCAAAGTTGGAACAGCCTCCCCGCCCGAACGTGGTGCTGTCATTTCAGGAAGCGGCGGCTTTCTTGCGCGCACACACGGCGGGGGTTATAATAAAGCAAATCCGTCCAATCCGATCGGAACACGACCCGAACACGACCGTTCGGATCAAAACGGAAACAGCAGGAGGAAGAGAACCATGCAGCATCGTCTCTCCAAAGGCCCGCTTCTCGACAAATCCGGTGCTCTTGCGGAGGCCGGATATGCAACCGCCCTCGTGAAAACCTATGATCGAAAGGCGATCCGCGCCGGCAGCCTCCGCATCAAGGAATGGGATTACTATCTGATCCACAACGGCAGATACGGCGTCGCACTGACGATTGCGGACAACGCGTATATGGGGCTTCTCTCCGCGTCTTTCCTCGACTTTGAAGCAAAGACGGAGAAGACCGTTTCCCCGATGTTCTGGTTTCCGTTCGGCAGCACGTGCTTTCCCGCAAGCTCGGAATCGGGCGATGTCAAAAAGTGCATCAAAGGCGCTTCCGGCTCCTTTACGCTTGAAAACGGCGCGCGCAGGCTGAAGTTCCATCTGGACAAGTTCGACGGGGATAAACCGTTTGACTGCGACATTCTGCTGACAAACGCGCCGCAGGATACGATGGTCATCGCCACGCCCTTTGGCGAGAAAAAGACCGCATTTTATTATAATCAGAAGATCATCGCGATGCGCGCCGCGGGCAGCTTTACCATCGGCGGTGTCACACGCGAGTTTGATCCCGCGGAGTCCTTCGGCATTCTCGACTGGGGACGCGGGGCCTGGACTTATGAAAACACGTGGTATTGGGGTGCGGGGCAGGGTCTGGTGGACGGCCGCGTGGTCGGCTTCAACCTCGGCTACGGCTTTGGCGATGTCTCCGCCGCATCCGAGAACATGCTCTTTATCGACGGGATCGCGCACAAAATTGACCGTGTGACGTTCCATATTCCGATGAAGGAAGGGAAAGAGGCCTACCTCTCGCCCTGGTCGTTTTCTTCGAGTGACGGACGGTTTGAAACCACGTTTTCGCCGATTCTCGACCGCGTGGCGTACACAAACGTCGGTCCTCTGCTCTCCGATCAGCATCAAGTATTCGGCTATATGGATGGCACCATCGTGCTGGACGATGGCACAACAATCGAGCTCAAGCGTTTCCTGTGTTTTGCCGAAAAGGTGCATAACAAATGGTAAACGACCCCAAACCCGCAGCTGCGGGAGAAATCAGGTGACAGCAAAATGAACGAAAGAAAATTTGATCTCGTGATTTGGGACTGGAACGGCACCCTGCTGGACGACACAGAAATGTGTTATGGCATCGCCAATGAAATGCTGATCGAACGCGGCATGAGCCGCATGCAGGGCGTTGAAGAATACCGCAGGCACTTCATGTTTCCCGTGATCGATTATTACAGGCGGATGGGCTATACCTTCGAGACCGAGCCGTTTGAGAACATCTCGCGCCAGTTTGTGGCGATGTATGCGGAGCGTTTCCCGGCCTGCGCGCTGCAGCCCTGCGCCCAAAGCGCGCTTTCGTCTGTGCTGGAGACTGGCGCGCGGCAGGTGCTCCTCTCCGCCACCGGACAGGAAAAGCTCGACGAGCAGGTTGCACATTTTCAGCTAAACGGATATTTTGAGCGCGTGATCGGAAACAGCAACAATCTTGCCCACGGCAAGGCAGACTATGCCAAGGAGTTTCTGCGTGAAAGCGGGGTGGTTCCCGCGCGGGCGCTGTTCGTCGGCGATACGGATCACGATTTTGAGATCGCTTCTTCGATCGGCTGCGGGTGCGCGCTGCTCACGGCGGGACACCAGACGAAAGAACATCTCTCCACCCTCGGCGCGCAATTGGTCGATAGCCTCTGCGAAGTGCCGGAGTTGCTGTAAAGAAACGAAAGTGTGTTTATAAAAGCACGGCGGCGCGCCGTGCTTTTATTCGAAGTGTGTTACTTGCAGGTTCCGCTTGTCGCCATGACGCCGGCGACAATGCGGCGGAATTGTTCAAACGGAATTCCAACTGCCATGTCGCTGTGTGACCAGCCGCAGAGAATTCGCGTGCTGGGGCAGAGCACGCTGACATTCATACTGCCGGATAGATACGGATACGCCGTGCTCTCGGAGCACATGCCCTGCATCGCGCCGAGGTCGATTTCCGGCTTGATGCCGGTTTCGTAGGAATATCCCTGCACAAGGCGCATCGCCTGATACGCGTCCGTGATCACGATCACCACGTCCGGCGCAAGGGTACAATCCTCCAACGGCTGAACGAGCAGGCCGTAGGTCGTCGGCTGTTCACGGTGCAGGCTGTGTATCCGGCTGCGGTGCCTGCGCGCGGCGGCGGGCGAGCAATAGAGATTGTATGAAAAATACTCCGAACCGCTCTCAATACGCGACGTGCTCGGCTCCAGTGCGAGCGCCGTGGTGCCACCGTCGCACTTATGGTGCTCGAGGCGGGAGCGGCAGCCGCGCCCTTCGCTTGCGAGGCGAACCATCACGCAATAGGGCATGGCGTTTTGCGCCTCCGGCACGTCCACAGCGTCATAAGCCTCGGCATCGAAAAAAAACTTAATCCCGACCGGCTTGCGGCTGAGTTGCAACTGCGTCACAAGGTCGGCCGTGTAGGCTTTCAGCTCTTCGCTCGGATATGCGTCCTGTGGCAGGCCATAGACGAGCTTCGGGTTTTTATACGGCATGGTTGGTTCCTCCTCTTAAAGCATGGGGATAAGTTCGCGCAGGGGGAAATCAAATCGCGCCCGCCTGCAGCGCGGAGCCGTAGCGCAACAGCCCAACGCGGGCAAGCAGCAGCAGCACAACAGCGCAAAACGCGACGACTATGATCAAAAATAGGACATCCCGGCGTGTGATTCGCGTGCGCTTGTAAAACGTCCGCGTTTGGTTCGCGCCCAACCCGCGGCTATCCATCGCGAGCGCGATGCGCTCTCCCTTTCGCGCGGCGAGCGTAAACATCGGCAGCATTAGGCGAAACGGGCCTGCGAGCCGGTTTTTCAGCCCACGCTCCCATTCCACGCCGCGGATTTCCTGCGCAAGGCGAATCCCCCGCGCCTCGTTCTGCAACGTCGGCAAGAAACGATAGGCGGCGAGCGCGGCATAACCGTGTACGACGGGTACGCGCAGCTGCAGAATCAGGCTCAGGACGAGATCGTTTGGGTTGGTGGTGACCACAAAACTCAGCGTGGTAAGCGAGACGACGAGGATTCTCAGCCCCAACGCGAGGATGTTCAACAACGCCGCCAGACGATAGGAGAAGATCAAGAGGCGGATTTCGTCGCCTTCGTGCGCGAGTCCCTTTATCAAGAGCAGGAAGAGCATGAAGCTCACGCTCGCAAACAAAAACGAGAACATGCCCTTAAACAACGACTTTACGGACACACCGCCGAACAGGACGGTGCAGACAAACACGCTTACGATAAGCACCATCGGAAGCGCGGGTGTGCTGGTGAGACTCACCAGCACCGTGATGATCACCACGCAGACCAACTTGACGACGGGATTGATTTCGGTCAGAAGCGGAGATTTACAGCGTTGCATCGCGCACCTCCTGACTGGAAAAGGCTTTGAGCGCAGCAAGGCAATCGGATCTGGCGAGCATCCGCGGAAACGCGGGCAAGTACACGCCCAGCTCATCGCAAAAGCGCAGCACGGGCGGTAGATCCACGCGCCACTCCTGCGAAATTTCGCCAAAGAATAGTTGCGACGGCGCGCCGTCAAAGGTGCCGGTGCCGCCGCTGAGCAGCAGCACGCGGTCGGCATGCTCGCAGACAAGCCCCATATCGTGCGTGACGGTCACGATGGTGACGCCGTCGTTGCGCAGCGACTCCAATAGAGAGAGCAGCTCCCGCGCGGTCTCGCTGTCCTGCCCATAAGTTGGCTCGTCAAAGAACAGCACCCGTTGTCCGGTGAGCAGCATACACGCGACGCTCAGCCTCCGCTTCTCGCCCTGACTGAGTAAAAACGGGCTGCGCGCGCGGTATGGCTCCAGATGAAACTGATTGAGCAGACGATCAACGCACGCGCACTGCTCTTCTTTGGGCAGCACGGAATTGCGCAGGCTGAAGAGCAGCTCGTCTTCGACGCGGTTGGTAACGAACTGCCATTCGGGGTTTTGAAACAGCAATCCCATCCGACGGTAGAGCGTCTGCCGAGGAATGCTGTTGATCGGGGCGCCGTCAAGGAAGATACCTCCGCTTGTCGGCGTAAAAACCCGAAACAGCAGCTGGAGCAGCGTGGATTTACCCGCGCCGTTTGCACCCGCGATGGCGACCCATTCGCCCGCGCGCACTGTGCAAGAGACATCGTTCAGCACGGAGACAGGCGGCGCGCAATCCTCGCGTCGCGGGGGATAGTGAAAGCCGAGTGCGTGCGTTTCCACGACGGTTGGAGATTTTCCGGTTTCGTCTGGTTTCTCCGCGAAGGGAAACGCGAGTTCGCCGCTTATCAACGCTGCGATCTCGCGATAGGGCACGGAAAAAGCGCCCTCGTGCCGAATCGCGAGCTGTTCGCGACAGAAGCTCTGCTGCGTATCCGAGGGGTTATCATGTAACCATTCTCGCAGCAGCATCAACGGCTCCGGCAGGCAGACGGGCAGCGCCGCAAACGCCGTGTCATAGGCAAGCCGCGCGAACACATCGTGTGCGGAGCCTTGCAGCGCGAGTGACCCATCGCGATTGAGCACGACGACGTATCCGACAAACGGCAGCACCTCATCAAGGTTGTGTTCCACGAGCAGTATGGTCTTGTGTTCCTCCTGCACCAGGCGGTTTAGCAGTGCCATTATCTCCGCGCGGCTGTTTGCGTCCAGCAGCGCGCTGGGTTCGTCGAGTAGCAGTAGTTCCGCGTCCATCACGAGCGCGCTCGCGATAGCGAGCTTTTGCTTTTGTCCGCCGGAGAGCGTGGTCACGGTGCGTTTGCGAAATCCGCTCAATCCCACCAGAGCAAGTGCGCGGTCAATTCGCACGTCCATCTCTTTCGGCGGCACGAGCAGATTCTCCATACCGAAGGCGAGCTCATCCTCTACATAAAATGCGCAGAACTGCGTGTCGGGATCCTGGAACACAAGCCCAATGCGGTGCGCAAGCTGACGTGGCTCCAGCCCCAGAATCGGCTCGCCCGTCAGAAAGACTTCTCCGGTGAGCGTGCCTTCCAGGCTGTGCGGAATCAGCCCATCGATCAGGTATAAAAGAGAACTCTTGCCGCAGCCGCTGGGGCCGAGCAAGAGATTGATCGTGTTTGGTTGAAAGCCGCAGGATAACCCCTGCCAAACGGGGTTGGTCTCCTCGTTGTAGACAAAGCGGATATCCGCTAGCTCCAGATAATGTGCCATTGTTTCAGGCGGTCATGCTTCGACGGGTTTGAAGTTCTTCATCACGCCGGCCTTGGCAAGACCCGCGCGAATGCCCTTGACGAGCAGCACGCCGATGACCGCCGCGCTGACGAAGCGCACAGCCAGCATGGCTATCACCGTGCCGACGGGGAGCGCGGAGTAGCCGAACACGAGATAGTCGCGCACGAACACGAACAGGCTGGCGGCGATTCCGCTGAGTACGAGGCAGAGCAGGTTGGGCTTATACTTAAAGAGCACATAGACGAGCTCCACGCCTGCGGCTTGCAACACGCCGGCAAGCACGACTTGAATGCCGTATGCGCTGCCGAGCAGAATGTTGACCGCCGCGGTGACCAGCGCGCCAAAGAGTGCAAAGCCGGGCTTTCTGACAATATACATCGGCAACGCCGCGGAGAGCAGATAGATGCCGAACGTCAGCTCCATAAAGATCGGACCGAGCACGGCTGCAAGCGGCATATAGGCATAGTCCATCAGTGTGTAGATGACCCCGATGACCGCTGCGATGATGGCGACGATGACGACTTCACGCGTTTTCCATTTGTTGTTCATGTGACCCTCCCGAATACGTTATCTTCAAATGAGTATAACGAATTGGACAACCAGCGTCAACACGATTTCTCTATCGGAATCAATATTTTTCCAGTAATCGTGCCAGAAAATCAAATCATCGGAAACAACGGGCAAACGCGGCGTGCCAAAAAAAGAAACGGCAGTCGGCCGTTCCAGTTTCTTCACATGGTGCAGTTTACAAAATCTTACTTCTCTTTTCTGTCCCGCAGCAGATTGCTCAGGCTCCGGTCATACGTCTTCTCGCCTTCTTTTGTGAAAAAGCAAGCGGGAAACTCGCCGTCGCCGCGATGATAGGCCACGCATTCGCAGCATTTTCCGTGGCGTTTACAGGCGTAGGTGCAGGGGCAGGAATCGGCATTCACACAAGTGCTCATAAGATCAATCCTCCTTTGAACCATCAAAACCAACTAAACAATCTGAACTATCTGAACTATCTGAACTATCTGAACTATCTGGACTATCTGAACTATCTGAACTATCTGAACTATCTGAACTATCTGAATTATCTGAACTATCTGAACTATCTGAACTATCTGAACTATCTGGACTATCTGGACTATCTGGACTATCTGGACGATCTGGACTATCTGGACGATCTGGACGATCTGGACTATCTTCGGGAAAACAGGAGAGCCGTTTCCCTACTCGGAAAGCAAAACGGCGCGCTTTCCGCGTTCATTGCGTAACACGATCACAACGCAGAGCGTGGCAAGCAGCGCACACACGGCAGGAGCCAGCATCATGACATTGAGACTGAATGTGCTTGCCAGCGCGCCCATGAACAGCGGGGAGATGATATTGCTTACAAAGATACTTACCAGTAACGACGAGACGACCAGCGAGGAGTTGCCGGGATTATCACACGAGGCTTCGCTGAGTATCATCGGCACGCAATGTCCGGACACGAACCCGACCACCCCGCCCATCGCGCACATAACGACGGCGCTGCCCGAAAGCACACCGATGGTTTGGAACACAAAAGTCAACAGCACGCCGGACAGGAACAGCACGAGCGGACGGATCTTTAGCCGCGGCGCAGAAAAGCGGCTGATCGTAACAAAAACCCAATAGAGCGACAGCGAGATCGCGCCAAGCGACTCCGCGTGATATTGCAGCGTCATATAGCGCACAATCCAGACCAAGAAGCCCGCCTGCGAACCGGCATAAAGCATGGTTGCAAGCAGCATCCACATATTTTTACGTTTGAACAGAAATGTCTTGACGCCGGAGAACGTCAGCGGTTGCTCTTTCGCCGGTTCGGGGACTCCCTTCCTTGCGGCGGCGATCAGCGCGAGGAACACGAAACCGGCCAGCGCGATGATCAAACTCATGAGAAAACTCACCGCGTGCCAGTTCACGACGCTGAGCAGCGCTCCGATCAGTAGCGGCGCAATCAGCCCGCCTACACCAAAGCCGCCGTGCAGCATTCCGAGATACTTCGCGCTCTTGTCGTGATGAAGGTCGACCATGACCGCGTTGCAGTTGGCATCGACCCAACCGAAGCCCAGACCCGTGAGCAAGCTCGCCGCAATCAACGTAACCAATGCGCGCGCCATGCCGAGGAGGAAAAATGAGAAGACGAGGATGCCCGCGCCGATGAGCAGCACGGTTGTTTTTTTCAGTCTGCCCTGCAGGAGCGGTGCGGTCAGAAATGCCACGACCGCGCCAATGCTGATGAAACTGCTCATAATTCCCTGCGCGCCGCCGACGAGATGGAACGACTCTACAACGCTGTTGAGCACGACGCTTTGATAATTGCTCAAAAGCCCATAGATGCCGATAATCAGCACGATACCCGCGGTAAGAAAGCTGACGGAGCGGGCGGAGGAGCGCTCGATGGGTGATTGCATTTGGTATTCCTCTCAGGTTGGGTCAAATTCGTGTGCTTGGCGCGGCAAAAAAGAAAATGCCGCACGAGATACGCAAGAGAGTATATCAAAAAAGGATGATCAATTGCGACACGTTTCGCGCGAAAACCGTAAGAATCCGCGCAAAAACGGACGGACTTCATTCCAGCAGCGAACACAGAGGCGAAAACCCAACTACGCTTGCCGGGTTTCGGGAGCCAATGGAGCGGGCGTGCCGGCGCTTTGCGTGACAAAACAAGCCGGTTTTCTTACATGCAAGGCGGCCCGCAGCAAAACGGAATTGACAAAACAACGCTAGCAAGTAATATGTTACACTGCAACAATGAGCGCTCGAATAAAATCCGGTATAAATGTATAAATAATCACGGAAAAACTGAATTATTGGTTAAACCAAGGTTAAATATTGAAGATTATTTCAAAAACTGCTTGCATTCGCAACAAGAAATGGTATACTGAAACCAGAATAGTTGGTATAAATTTGTGTTGTAACAGAACCATTCATATCCGGAGCGCGAAATGTTTCAACTTGATAAAGACTTCCCTTTGACAGCGGATCTGCGAGAGCATATCCTCTCTGAATTGCCTTGCGGTATCTGCGTCGCAAGACAGGACGAGAGGCTTTCCGTCGTATTTGCCAACAATAATTATTACCATATGCTCGGTTATGATAGCATGGAGCAGACGGAAGCATGTGCGGTGCTTGGCGCAATCGATTGTGTGGAGCCAAAGATGCGTGCGGAGATGTTTGCGCGGTTGTCTGCGCTCTCGGAAACGGGCAATCAGGCAGTCGCAATGGAAGCGCGGCTGACGCGCCGTGATGGCTCTACGCTTTGGGCGATCATTCACGCATCGCGCGCGCAGAGCGGCGGCGGGATCTGGATCTGCGCGTTTATGGACATCTCCGCGCAAAAGCGCGTGGAAGACGAGCTTCGCGTGCGTGAGGAAGAGTATCGAATCGCCGTGCGTCAGAGTGATAAAATCGTACTTCGTTACGACATTGCAGCGGACACGGTATACTTTCCGCCGGAATCCGCGGAGATGTTCCAATGCAGTTCCATCTCCGATTTGTCCGTGTGGTTGGAACAGAACGATGTGGTCAATCCTGAAAGCCGGGAAGCGCTGAGGGAACTGTATGCGATGATCGTCAGCGGCGCGCGTAATGCGGGCAATACGGTGCTCCAGCTCAACCTTCATTGCGACGAATGCGAGTATGAATGGTACCGCGTGGCGTATTCGCTGATCTATCGCGAGGATGGCACGCCGACACAGGCGGTCGTCTCGCTGCAAAACGTATCGGAGCAGCACGAACGCGAGATCGCCTATCGCCGCTGGGAGAAGACGTATGAATCCATGCCGCAAAACAGCACGGCGTATCTGGAATTCGACCTGACGCAAAGCAAACTCACCGCACAGAAGGGCAACCTGCTTGCAGAATTGCCGGAAAAACTGCGCGGCACGATGGAAGGAACCTTGCGCTATTATCTCTCGCGTCATGTGCATGCGGACGATCGGGAGCGTATTCGCGCGTTTACTTTGCGCGAGCATCTACTCACGGAGTACTTCCGCGGCGCGCGTTTGGAAAAGCAGGAATATCGCCACCTCAAACAGAACGGAGAGTATATTTGGGTACGGCTGAGCGTGCAAATGCTGCCGGATCCGTATTCCTGCAATGTGCGCGCTTCCATCCTGCTGCGGGATATCGACGCGCAGAAGCGGGAAGAGCTGACGTTGATGGATCAGCTTCGCACGGATACGCTCACGGGCGCGTTGAATCGCAGCGCGTTTATGGAGACGGCAAACGGTATATTCGCCCAGCCGCGTGTCGGCGGGTTGCATGCGCTCGTGATGGTGGATGTCGATCATTTTAAGCGCATCAATGATCGCTTTGGGCACGGATATGGAGACCGTGTACTGTCCCGCGTTTGCGACCTGTTACGAAACACGTTACGCGCGGATGACCTGGTCGGCAGAATCGGTGGAGACGAATTTGTGCTTCTGCTCAAAAACGTCGTCAACCGCGAGGCGCTGCAAGCGAAGATCGATCAGCTATGCGAGCAGCTCAACCAGCGCATCGGCGAGAATATCGAGATATCTTGCAGCTTTGGCGCCGCAACTTGTCCGGACGACGGGAGCCGGTTTGACGAACTCTATTGGAAGGCGGATGCCGCGCTCTATGTTGCAAAGGAAGCGGGGCGCAACTGCACGCGCGTCTATGAAACGGATATGGGCCGCCCCGAGCCATTGTTTGAAACGACCGAATCGTGAAAGAACCCAAACGGGCACGTTAATTTTTATACGTTATCCTGCATAGAAAAAACCAAAGAATGAATATCAGATTCGCCCGGCGTAAGCCGGGCGTATGAATCATGCTCGATCAAAAAAAGCGGCGCAAAACGCGCCGCAAAAGAAGCTGAAGAAAGAGCTGCTACTTGATATTGACCGTTCTCTGCGGTGTACCGTTCTGTATTTGCAACACACCCCAGAGTGTAAAGCCGCCGTCGATCAGCAGAAGAACCCCTGCGATGATCGTCGCAACCTTGACCACGGTGAATGGGTTGAACAAAAGCAGGATGCCGAAGCCGAGCGTCACCAACGCGGTGATGAGCAGCAATTGCCAATTTTGCGCTCCAAAGTGGCGCAGGTTGAGGGCGATTTGGAGGCGAAGGACGCTGTCGATAACCACGGCGACGCCGATGATTCCGGCAAGCAGAGACACGACGAGATCGACCTTCAACATCAGAAACAGACCGAGCAGCAGGCAACCGATGCCGAGCGCCACGCCGAGTTGCACTGTGCCGGAGAGATGCTCTTTGCGTACGAAGAAATCGACGATGCGATAGCCGCCGTAGAGCAGCGCAGCAGCGCCGATGGCGTAGATGAGGATCTGTCGCGCGGCATCCGGCCAGATGATCAAAATCAGACCGATGATGAGGTAGACGACGGATGTGATGAGTAAGGCTTTTTGAAACGGTTTGCTCATAAGTTCGCCCTCCGTATTATCTTCATGATAACAGCGTTTTCTGGTGTTTGCAAGCGAGAGACGCGCAAATCTCGCGCACTTGCTGGCATATGCTTTCAGATACCCGTGCGCGGGCTCATCGGCTTGAAAAGTCCGCATCGGCGGCTTGATTTGGCTCGATCACCGCTTGGCGGGAAAGGAACGCGCGCAGATGCGCACGGTATCCCTGTGTGTCCGCGCGGAAGCAGTCCGCATGCCGCGCGCCGGGCACAAGCCAAGCCTCTTTCTCGCCGGCTTTTGCGTCATAGCATGCCTGCATCATGGCGCAGGGGACTAGCTCGTCCGCGTCGCCATGGATAAACAGCATTGGAACATGCGCGCAATCCTTAACCGCTGAAACGGGTTGCACACCCCGAAAAAACACGCCCCCGCGCAGCCGGAACAACAGGCTCGCGATCGGCAGGGCGGGATAGGCGGGCAGATGAAACCGCGTACGCATCACGTGCGCGAGCTCGCGCCGCAGATCGGAAAACCCGCAATCTTCTACGACAAAGGCGAGGCGCTGATCGCTTTTTGCGTGGAGCATCACCGTTGCAGCGCCCATCGATTCGCCTAGCGTTCCCAGCACGGCATCCTCGCCAAAGCGCTCCCGCGCCCAGGCACAAACGGTGGCAAGGTCTTTGGCTTCCAATGCGCCCATCGTGGTCGGCGCGTGGCCGGAGAGCCCATGATTCCGGTGATCGTAAAGCACGCAGTCAAACCCCATCTCATGAAAGAGAGAGGCATATTTGATCTGACCAAGCAGGCAATAGGAAAACCCGTGAACCAGCACGGCAACGCGGCGCCGCCCGTCCGGAAAAGACGTGTCGTCTTCCCGCGGCCAGACCGCGCAGTGCAGATCATAATCAAATGCGGAGCGGATCGTGCATTCATCCAGACGCACGTTTGCGTCATACCAGTCCCGCGTGAAGTGCCCGCGCTTGATTTCCTCGTCCACCACGGTTTCGTACGCATAGACGCGCGGGTGGAGTATTCCGTCCGCAAGCTTCCAGGCCACGAGCGCGGAGAGCGCAGCAAGAATTGCGAGAAAGACCAGAGCGGCAATCAACATGATTCGAACTCCCTTTTTGAACAGAACGCTTCCACCCGCTCTCCGGGTTTCACATCCATGTCTTTATTATACAACTCTATGTTGATCATCCGCGTGAAGATTGCGTGACAATCGCAGAAAGTTGTATCGGTTCGTGTAAGCAAGTGAAATCTCACAAAAAAAGTCCGCCAGCTATACGATCCCGCGTTGATCATCCGCGTGAAGATTACGTGACAATCGCAGAAAGTTGTACGGTCTTCATCAAAAGAAGCGGCACCGCAAAAAGAGTCCGCCGGCGGGCAAACATACCAGCGGGCGGACTCTTTGGTTCGTAAGAAAGGATCAGGCTTTCAGCGCGCGTTCCAATACGGCCTTGATGTCGGATTTTTCCGCGTGGCCTTCGTGAATCTTTTCCTTGCCCATATAGAAGCAGGGCACATACCAGTAGTCGTACTTGGCGGCGAGTGCCTTCTCGGCAGACTCGTCAATCCGCTCGATCTCGACATCCTTGTAGCAGCCATCTTCCGCGCAAAGTTCCTCCAGATAACGCGCGGCAAGGCGGCAGTGGGGGCAGCTCGGCAGATAAAAATAGGTGAGTTTTGACATAACGTGTCCTCCGTTTCAGATTTTTCTATCGTTCATGTTCGTTTTCATTCAGCGCATGAAACAGCGCAAGTAACGCGTCCGGCGGGAGCGCCTCCGCGCGCGCGTCCGCGGGATATCCCAACGAGGCGAGCGCATGGGGGAGTCGACTGTCCCTGTTCAGGTTATTCAACAGCGTTTTTCTGCGCATAGAAAACGCCTGCTTTAAAAACGAAAGGAATGCCGCGCCATCCACGCCGGGCCGATCATTTCGGCTGAGGCGAACCACAACGGAGTCCACCTCCGGCGGCGGGTTAAAGCAACTTCTTGGCGCGTTGACGACCACCTTGGAATCGTAAAAGCAGCTCGTGACGACGGCGACGGAACCATAGACGCGATCCTTCGGCGGGGCAAAAAAGCGAGGAGCCGCTTCCTTTTGCACCATGAGCGTCATGCTCTCCGGCAGCAGGGATAAGAGCCGCAGCACGATCGGCGTCGTGGCGTAATACGGCAGGTTCCCGACCGCATGCCAAGGGGAATCCCCCATCAACGCGGGGATATCCGCGTCCAGCGCATCCGCATGTACGAGCGTCATCGCGTCTCCGAAGCGCTCCGTGAGTAGTTCGCAGAGGCGACCGTCTTTCTCGACGGCGTACAGGGATTCCGCGCGCGCGAGGAGTCCCTCCGTCAGCGCGCCCGTTCCGGGACCGACTTCCAGTACGCGGACGCCATCGATTTGCGCCGCATCCAGAATCGCTTCGATGATGCCGGCGTTGCTCAAAAAATTCTGCCCCAACGCCTTATTTGGCACAAAGCCCGCGGGCACGGGATTCTGTTTTTGATGGTCTGTCGACATATTATGTATCATAGACTGCTTTTTGTGAAAAAGAAAGTAAGAAAGTTACAAAGTGCGCTTCTTTCTTCCTGCCGCTTTCTTCTTATGACTGAACAGCGAGCGGCCCTTGCCGTGGGACTTGTTGAGAAAAGCCAAGTTTTCTTCATACGCGAGTTGAACAACGGTGTTTTGTTGTGCCATAATAGGATCAACTCAAGGTCGACACAGTCTCGATCCCTTCTCACGCAACCGCCTTTTCCGCCTCAGCCAAAGCCACATCGAAAGGAAGCATTCATCATGCCGAAATACCTTCTTGCACTCGATCAGGGCACCACGAGTTCGCGCGCAATTCTTTTTGATCTCGCGGGAAAAATCGTCAGCAGCGCGCAGTATGAGTTCCGCCAGATCTACCCCGGCGCGGGATATGTCGAGCATGACCCGTTTGACATCCTCGAAACGCAGAAGCAAGCCGCGGCGGATGTGCTCAAGCGCGCGGAGATTCAGCCGGGGGACATCGCGGCCATCGGCGTCACCAACCAGCGCGAGACGACCATCGTCTGGGACAAGGCGACGGGGCATCCCGTCCATAACGCGATCGTTTGGCAGTGCCGTAGGACAGCGCCGCTTTGCGAAACGCTGATCGCCGAGGGCTGGAGCGAGCATGTGCAGAAGACGACGGGGCTTTTGATCGACGCGTATTTTTCCGGCACGAAGATTCGCTATATCCTCGATCACATCGAAAACGGACAGCAGCGCGCGGAAGCGGGCGAGCTGCTCTTTGGCACGGTCGATACATGGCTGATCTGGAACCTCACCGGCGAACATGTGACGGATTATTCGAATGCCTCGCGCACGATGCTCTTCAACATCCATACGCTCGACTATGACGATACGCTGCTCACGCGGCTGAATATCCCGCGCTGCATGCTGCCAAAGGCGTTGCCCTCAAGCCACGTCTACGGTGCGGTACAGCCGCATTTACTGGGGCTGGAGGCGCTCGGCGGTGTGCCGATCGCGGGCGCAGCGGGAGACCAACAGGCCGCGCTGTTCGGACAGGCCTGTTTTACAAAGGGAATGGCGAAATGCACCTATGGCACGGGTGGCTTTCTGATGATGAACACCGGCACGGATCCGATCGAGAGCCGGAACCGCTTGCTCACCACCATCGCGTGGGGCGTTGGCGGGCGCGTGGAATACGCGCTGGAAGGCAGCATCTTCAACGCCGGCAGCGCGATCAAGTGGCTCAGGGACGATCTGGGCCTGATCAGCAGCGCGCGGGAGATCGATTCCCTCGCGGAATCCGTGCCCGACGCGGGCGGGGCTTATTTCGTCTCCGCGTTCACGGGGCTTGGTGCGCCGCACTGGGATATGTATGCGCGCGGCGCGATGCTCGGGCTCACTCGCGCAACGACGAAGGCGCATTTTGCGCGCGCGGTGCTGGAAGGCATTGCATTCCAGATCCGTGACCTCGCGGAGACCATGGAAAAGGACGCGGGTGTTCCGCTTTGCGAGCTGAAGGTGGACGGCGGCGCTTCCGTCTCCAATATCATGATGCAGATTCAGGCGGATCTCTTAAACGCACGCGTCAATCGTCCCAAGTGCGTGGAATCCACGGCGCTGGGCGCGGCGTGCCTCGCGGGGCTTGCCGTCGGCGTGTTCGATAGTCTCCAGGACATCACGGATCAATGGGAAAGCGAGCGAATTTTTACCCCGCAAATCGACCAGACAAAGCGGGAGACGTTGCTTCTTGGTTGGCGGCGTGCGCTCGACCGCGCGATGCATTGGGAGGAAAAGTAGCGGCTTTTCACGGTCGTGAAGAAGGCGCGGAATCAAATGAAAAGATCTCCATTGAGGCTGTATCTTGGGGCTCTTTCCCTGCCTGAACACACGATTTGGGATGTTGACTTTTCCCGGCAAAGCCGATAGAATAGTGGATGCTACCGTGGAGGCGCATGGGTAACGCTTGTGTTCTGCGCGGTGCATTTTCGATGCAGAATGCGTTTCTTTTATCTTTACGAACACCGAAACAAGCTGCACGAAAACACCTTTGTCGCAAGCGCCTGCGGCAAGGGGGATGCTTACCCGCGCGGGTGTAGCTCAGTGGCAGAGCTCCAGCTTCCCAAGCTGGCTATGTGGGTTCGATTCCCATCACCCGCTCCAGCATCCAGATCAGGTGCACAACATATTTTGCCCGCTGCCGTTACAAATTCCGCATGCGGGTAACAACAGATTTTTTAGGAGGAATGGTTGTAATGGCAAAGGCAAAATTCGAACGGAATAAGCCGCACGTCAACGTAGGCACGATTGGCCACGTTGACCACGGCAAGACGACCCTGACGGCGGCGATCACGATGGCGCTGTCGCAGCAGGGCGAAGCCAAGGCGATGCGCTATGACGAAATCGACAAAGCGCCGGAAGAGAAAGCGCGTGGAATCACGATCAACACCGCGCACGTGGAATATGAGACGAAAGCGCGCCACTATGCGCACGTCGACTGCCCAGGTCACGCGGACTATGTTAAGAACATGATCACCGGCGCTGCCCAGATGGACGGCGCGATCCTGGTTGTGAGCGCGGCGGACGGCCCGATGCCGCAGACCCGTGAGCACATTCTGCTTGCGCGTCAGGTTGGCGTGCCGTACATCATCGTGTTCATGAACAAGATCGATCAGGTTGACGATCCGGAACTGCTGGAGCTCGTCGAGATGGAAATCCGCGAACTTTTGAGCACGTATGAATTCCCGGGCGACGATATCCCGATCATCAAGGGCAGCGCACTGCAGGCGATGGAAGCATTGATCGCGGGCAAAAAGGCTCTGGAAACGCCGGAGTGCAAGTGCCTGTTTGACCTGATGGATGCGGTGGACAGCTATATCCCGACGCCGGAGCGCGCGGTTGACAAACCGTTCCTCATGCCGGTGGAAGACGTCTTCACCATCACGGGTCGCGGCACGGTTGCGACGGGACGCGTGGAACGCGGAACCGTCAAGATCAGCGAAACGGTTGAGATCGTTGGCCTTGCGGAAGCAACCCGCTCGGTTGTCGTGACCGGCGTTGAAATGTTCCGCAAGCAGCTGGATCAGGCAATGGCAGGCGACAACGTCGGCCTCCTGCTGCGCGGCGTGCAGCGCAGCGACATCGAGCGCGGCCAGGTTCTGGCCAAGCCGAACTCGATCCACCCGCACACGCACTTCATGGGTCGCGTGTACGTGTTGACGAAAGAAGAAGGCGGCCGTCACACCCCGTTTTTCTCGGGCTACCGTCCGCAGTTCTACTTCCGCACGACGGATGTGACGGGCTCCATCGAACTGCCGACAGGCGTTGAGATGGTTATGCCTGGCGACCACATCGACATGAACATCCAGCTGATCACGACGATCGCGATCGAGCCGGGCCTGCGCTTCGCCATTCGCGAAGGCGGCAGAACCGTTGCCTCCGGCGTCGTCACAGAGATTCTGGACAAGTAAGAAACCAAGAGACACGCAAGAGAGGCTCGCATATGCGAGCCTCTCTTTGCGTCTGTATGTTTAAAGTTGCTTTTCTAGTGATAGAGTCAGTCATGTATCGCATCAATTCTTTTGCTTACTTTTCACCTGAGTAGAAACAGTTTTGTATCATGAAAAGTTCTTTTGCTTACTTTTCTTTCAAGAAAAGTAAGAAGGCTCTTTTCTTACTACTTTTCTTTCAAGAAAAGTAAGAGATGATCCGTCTTTCGTTTCCGGCTCATTCAAGAGCGGGAAGAGAGCGAAGCATTCGTTATCTACGCTTTTTGAGGTTCAGCACGATCAGGTAGATCAGGCTTGCGGTGAGGAGCACGCTCAGTCCGCCAAAGAGATAGACCCCTGCGACAGGATGCGAGGGCGTGCTTACGGGCTGCTCTTGTACGGCGGGTTCCGGCGTAGTTTCGGACACTGCAATGGTGGGCGCGGGGGTAGGGAGCGCGTCCGTGTCCGCAACCAATTCCCCGGCAAACAGCGCGCGCCCTTCATAGGAGCAGGCGATCGACCCGACCACGTCGCCCGACTTTGCGGCGGAGAGACCGTCGTTCAGTTCGGTTACGACCTCCATCTTGGAAGGATCCGCGATCAGCGCATCCGCCATCGATTTCGGGAGCCGTCGCACCGCGCTCTCATCAAAACGCGCGGAGATTGGGAACGAGTTGGAAGCACCCGTAGGCGTGACCTCGTCGGTATAATCAAAGCCGAGTGCGTCGGGCGTGATGGCAACATAGTTGTGATTCAGCGTGTACTCCATCATGTATTTTGCGTTGGCAAATACCTTGGGCATGCGGCGGTGCATGTCATAGCTTTGCAAGTCTTCCGCACCAATCTGTACGATAACAATGCGCGCGCCGTCGAGTTCACCCGCGGCGACGAGGCATTTGCCGCCGTTGACGGTGCTGCCCGTCTTGCCGCCGATGCACAGATCGGTATACACGTCGCTGGTTGCCGGATCGTCCGAAATCAACCGGTTGGAGTTTTCCAACACCTCCGCCTTTTTGCGCTTCTCGTTTGTCTCCACCGTATATTGCTTGGTTGCGATCAACTCGCAAAACTTCTCGTTTTTCAGGGCATATGCGGTGAGGATCGCCATGTCCCGCGCCGTTGAAAACTGCCCGCCGCGAAATGCGCCGCTGGCGTTGATGAAGTGGGAATTCACCATGCCCAACTCAGCCGCCTTCGCGTTTGCAAGCTCGGAAAAAGCCTCGACACTGCCCGCGACATGCGTAGCAAGCAACAGCGCCGCGTCGTTGCCGGAGACCATCATGAGTCCGTGGAGCAGTTGATCCACCGTCAGCATTTCGCCGGCATAGACGCCCATCAGAGAGTTGGAGTCCTTCAGGTTTGCTGCCTGCTTCGAGACCTCTACCAGCTCGCTGTAATCTTTGATGTTTTCAATGGCGAGAATGCAGGTCATGATCTTCATCGTGCTGGCGGGGATGCATTTCTCGTCCGGATCCCGCTCATAGAAGACGATGGAGGGATCCTCCGCGTCGACTACAATATAATACGGCGCGGCGATTTCCACATCCGGCGGATCGTTGCTGATCGTAGCGGAGGCGGGCAGCAGCGTCAGCACCGCCAAAAACAAGGGAAGCACTTTTATCATGGTTATCGTCATCCTCAGGTGTTTGATTGGGTTTTTGTCAGAACGATCTGGTCTTTCGTATCATACTATAGAATCGCTCGCTGCGGCACGATTTCGCAGCACAGTTCACGGAAATTTACACTTTTGCTATGCGGTTTCGTGTAAGGTTGCTGCATTTCAGAGAACCGGGCGAAATCTGACGCGGAAATGCAAGGTGCGGGTTTGACTTTTTTTACGCTTGTCACTATCATAAGACAGAGGGTAAAATGAATGAAACGGAAAACGGATACCTTAAAAAAACTGTTGATCTTCAACGTGCTGTTTCTGCTACTGTCAATCGTGATTACGATCAATCTTCTGGAAACGGGCGGAAGAGCTGCGGCGCAGACAACGCCCGCCGTCACACAATCCGCTTCTTAGGGCACGCCCGCTTCGGGTGCAACAGCGATCAGACAAAGACACAGAATAAAAAAGCCGCGCGGCAATCCGTGCGGCATCAAGGAGTATGGTACATGAGTTGGAAAAGCGTCTACGCTTCGAGATTGTTCAGGAACGCAGCCACGTTTTTTCTGTTTTGCGTCATGCTTTTTACAACAATCGCCACGACACGCGCGGAGGAAAATCCGGGTTACACCGAATTGACCACTGGGAGCATTGCGACTCTGCCGGAGCGCTCGGCGGCGTTTGCGCCGCGGCTGACGGACGCGTACTATAACTCCCGTATTTCGTTCCAGAGCGGCGAAACGCTCGATCTCTCGCTGGCGGAAGGTGCGCGCGGGCTCTATGTCGCCTGGTATGCCGCGCCGCAGGCCGCGACGCTGGAGATGCTCGACGACGCCGGCAAGACGATCTCCACGCTCACGGCGAGCACCGACCTGCTCAACGAGTTTTTCGCGATTCCGCAAAACTGTACGCGTGTTCGCATCTATGGCGACCAGGAATTTGCCATATCCGAATTGCGCGTATTTGACACCGAAACGCCACCCGAGGAACTCAGCATCATGGACGCGCAGCAGCCGCAGCCGAAGGTGATGGTGATTCTTTCCTATCCTTCGGACGAATCGTACTATTTTAGCAGCTTGCTGCCCTATCTTTCGGGCAAGGACGCGGCGCTCGTGTTCCTCTCCGGCGAAAACAGGCAGGCGCAGCAGGAGGCAATCGAGGCGCGCTATGCGCTCGGTTCCCGTACGCAGCCGATCTTTGGAAGCTTTCCGTGCTATCCCAGCGCGATCGACCTCAAAAGGCTTTACAGCTATATCGACAAGGCCGACGTTACAAACTGGCTCATTGCACAGTTTCGGCGTTATCAGCCGGACACGCTGATTACATATGCGGCAGCCGCGGAGGATGGCATCGGTATGCATGAGCTGGCGAGCACGCATACGCTCATTGCGGCGGATCAGGCGGCAAATGAAGCAAAGGAATACATCAGCCAACGTGCCTATGGTGTTTGGCAGGTGCGCGCGGTCTATCAGCATCTGGTAACGGGCGAGAGCCCGTTGTACGATACAAACGCGCCGCTGGACGCGTTTGGCGGCGAGAGTGCGCTTTCGCTCGCACAAAAGGCGTATGAATGCTATTCCGCCTTACGGGTCACCCACGCGTCGGTCATCGACACGCCTTATTTTATCCAAACCTATCCGCTGGAAGAGTATGCACAGCAGCAGAGTGCGGACGAGCTGTACGCGCTACTTGCGTCATTGGGCTCCCCCGCCGCGGTGCCACAAGCCGCCGCGACCCCCATGCCGAGCGAATCGCCCGCGCCGAGCGCGACGCCCGTGCCGGACGATCAGCCTCAGCCGGAGTCGGTGACCCCCGTGACAGCGCCACAGAGCCCGGCTTATCTGCGGTATCTGGGTGCGGGGATAGCGCTGCTTGGTCTGGCCTGTTTTGTCATCGGGTTGATCGGCATCTTCCGCAAGCGCGAGGGCAAAAAGCGCGGCGCGGCAGTTGCGGCAGTTGTTTTGGGCCTGATTATGATGCTCTGTGGCGCGGGATTGCTGTATCGCGAGTGGAAAACACAGCCGTCCGCGCCGAACCCCACGTCGACGCTTGCGCCAACCGCGACGCCGCCCGCCGCGACCGAAACCCCGACCGCAAGCGAGCCGGAAGCGCAGGAGGCGGGGGAAGCCGAGGAAACCAGCGCGTTTGACTCGCATTTCCGCAAGGCGGACGATCCGGCGGAGGTCGTGGTCTTCGACGAGTCAAACGGCATCTATGAGTACAGAAACGATACGCTCGCCGTCGAAATTCACCGCGTGGAGCAGACCGAAGATAAACCGCTTGTGTACTATATTGCGCATATCTATATGCGGCAGATTGATTCCTATCGCTCGGGCTTTGGCTCGGTGCGCATCAATGGTCGGGACACGGAAGACGCCTGCGTGATGGCGCGGCGCTACCGCGCGGTGCTCGGCATGACAGGCGATAATCTGCTGCATTCCGACTATAACCGCGGCATGATGATGCGCGACGGTAGGATCTTCCGTGCGATGACGCAGGTATCCCTCATGGCGTTGACGGATGATTTCTCCATGCGCATCTACAACGCCAAGGATGAGGCGATGCTCACAGAGATTGAGGCGGGAACGCAGGATACATTCGCCTTCGGGCCGCCGCTGATCCTGGGCGGCGTACTGTGCGAAGATGTCGACCAGGACCGCGTCGGGCGGATTAATCCGCGCGCGGGACTCGGCCTCGTGGAACCGGGACACTTTGTGGCGATCGTGGTCGACGGCCGCCTGCCGCACTACAGCCACGGCATGCTGCTTTCCAACTTCGCAAAGCTTTTCCAGCAGGAAGGCTGCGTGATGGCGTATAACCTCGACGGCGGCGCCTCCGCAACGATGGTGTTCATGGGCGAATACATCAACAAGCGCGCGGAGAACCACTATCGTTCTGTGCCGGATCAGCTGCTTTGGGGCTATTCCGAGCTGGTGCCGACGCTGGACGATCCATATCAGCTGCAGGGGCTTGTGCCGCAGGATTGGCGCAAGGGCGAATGACACGTCCTTGAGCGGACGCTGGCAGAAAGGAGCGACGCAGATGGAGCAAAAAACGCGGCATGCGTTCTTGATCACCGCGCACAATAAGAAAGCGCAGCTGCTCCAGTTGCTCGCGCTGCTGGACGATCCGGAGCACGACATCTATCTCCATATCGACAAAAAAGCACGGGGGATTTCGGAAGCGGAGATGATCGCAGCCGCGCCGAGGAGCCGCGTTTCGTTCGTCCCCCGTCGAGACGCACGCTGGGGCAGCGAGGTGTTTATCGACGCGATCGTTTCCCTGATTGCGCTGGCGAACCAGGAGGAACACGCGTTTTACCATCTGCTCTCCGGGGTCGATCTGCCTTTGAAACCCATGCGCGAGATTCGCGCGTATTTTGACGCGCACGCGGGCGAGGAATTCGTTGCCTTTGAGCGCGAAACGGCGACGCCAAAGGTCATCGAGAGCAGGATTGCCCGCTGGAAATTGCGTCAACCGGTGCATCCGCTGCTCAAAAAAATATACCGAAGCGTTGCGCCGGCGTTCGAGTCGCTGCAAATCATGCTCGGCGTCAACCGCATCAAGGGTGTGCCTGTGGTGTTTCACAAGGGAGGCGTGTGGTTTTCCATCACGCATGCGCTCGCGCGCTATGTGGTCGAGACGATGCCGCGCTACCGCGCATACTACCGCCACTCCTCCTGCGCCGATGAAATCTGGCTCCAGACGCTCATTGCCGATTCGCCGTTTATGCAGCGGCGCGCGTTCATGGGTTGGGACGATGAGTTCGCGGCAACCATGCGCTATATCGACTGGCCGGATAACGCGATGTCCCCGCGGACGCTGACGAGCGAGGACTATGACAAACTGATGCAAAGCGGGATGCTCTTTGCGCGGAAATTCGACGATGCGGTCGATGCGGCGGTGATTCAGCGCATCAGCCAAGCCGTACGCGCACAGCCGGAGCAGCCGTAAAAAAGTCATCTGGAATCAAAAAATCTACAATTCAAAAAGTCTGCAATTAGAAGCCCAAATCAAAAAGCCTACAGTTATAAAGCCTACAGTTTGGTACGTCACGCCATTATAAAGCCTACAATCAAAAGCCCGCGGCGATCGTCTCGCCGCGGGCTTAGCTGTTAGGGTGTAATGCTCCGTCAGTCGATCCAGTCTGCGTCGTCCATGACGGGGATTGCGTCTGTGGTGCAGATCTCGGTGACGTATTCGCGTGCGGTCTTGGCCCGCTCCAGCTCCGATGCGGTCAGCTCCGAGAAGGAGTGGATCCGCGTTGTGTCCGCGAGCGCGGGGACGACCTGATGCAGGTAGGTTTCTCCCGTGGAGCGATAGAAGCAGAACAGCGGCATATACGCCGCGCTCTTGAGCGTCGTGACGCCTTCGAGTGATTTTTCGAGCGTGAGCTGCACATACAGGCCGTATTTCAACGGGTCGACTTCTTTTTTGTTGGACATGTTGGAGATGAAGTTGCCCATCGAATACACGACAAGTCCGGTATAGGGCTGCCCGTCGCGCTCGACGGTGACGTATTCAATGCTCTGCACAACGTGCGGATGCGAACCCAATATCAAATCCACACCGGACTCCAAAAGGAGCTTCGCAGCTTCGCGCGTGCGTGCGTTTGAGGCTTTCTTGTGCTCCTTGTCCCAGTGCGGATAGGCGATGATGAAATCCGCGCCCGCTTCCCGCAGGGCCTTGATTTCGCTGACGAGACGCTCCTGCTGGAGATACAGGCGGGTGACGGCATATTCCGTCTCCTCGTCGTTCATCAGGCGGTCGTTTTTGTTGATGATCTCCGTGGGCGCGATGAAGCCGATTTTCACGCCCTTGACGTCGATGATCAGCGGCTTGTCCCGCTCTGCATTGGAGCGCGCGGTGCCGGTGTGATAGATGCCCTTTTCATCCAGCACATCCAGCGTGCGCAAAAGCCCCGCCATCTCGCGGTCCAGCGCATGGTTGTTTCCGGTGCTCAGAAAATCGAATCCGATGTCCTTAAGGTTGTCGATGACCGTGTCCGGCGCGTTGAAGGAGTCCGCGTGTTCGTCCTCGCGCTTCTTAACGGAGTATCCCGCCTCTTTGCCGGCAAGCGTGCATTCAAAATTGCCGCACATCAGGTCGACCGATCGAAATTGGTTCGCGACGCCCTGGAAGCTGCGCGAAAAATCATACGAATCCGTCTCCGCATTGTATGCGCCGTTGACCTGCGCCGCCATCATCATGATGTCTCCGATGGCGCCGATGGTGATCACCGTCGGGGTGGGTTCCGGCGTCGCGGTGGGTTCGGGCGTTGGCGCTTCGGTCGGCGCCAGCGTCGGCGTCGGCATAATGACGGGAGCTTCCGTCGCCTGAGCGGCTTGCGGCACTTCAGCCTGCGGCGCGCAGGCGGAGAGCGCAAATGCGCAGATCAACAGCAGTGCGATCGATACGGGGAACAGTCGTTTTTTCATGTGTACTCCATTCCTAGGCTGCAAGGGGTTCGGCGCTTTAAAAGAAATCGATCCAAAACGTGCGCCATAAAGAAATCTGGGTTCGGCGCTTCAGGAAAAATGTTTTTAAACATGCGCCTTATAGAAATTATAGTAAAAAATACGGACGATGGCAATGTTTCACACAATTCACTGAAAATTTGCCGCACGTGTAGAATCGTTTTGACTTTACATATCGGAGTTGTGTATACTGAACCCATGTATAAGCAGATGAAACAAACGAAGATTTTTCGCCGGACGGCAGCCGCGCTGACCATTGCGCTGCTGCTGTTTTCAGGGCTTGTTCCCCTCTCCGGCGCGCGGGCGGAATCGGCGGATATCCAGACCGGGCAGGTCGGAACGATCACCGCGGAATGCACGGTGACCCTTCCGCAGGAGCTTGCGGGCAAGGAATTCCGCATCACCGACGGACTTGTGGAGAGCTATCAAAGTTTCTCCTCCGGGCAGACGGTCGAGGTGAGCTTGCCTAGCGGCGCGCAGGGCATTGTGCTGGAATGGTATACGGCAGCGAGCCAGTATACCCTCACGCAATATGACCAGAGCGGCGCCGTGCTTTCGGAAGACGCAGCCTCGCCCTATCTCAACGCATACTATCCGCTGAAAGAGGGTGCGGCGCGCGCGACGCTGGCTTTCACGGGCGCAGGTTCGCTTTCAACCCTCGCGGTCTATGGCGCGGGGGAACTGCCCGCCACAGTTCAGCGCTGGAATACGCCTGCGAGCGCGGATCTTCTTGTGATCGCATCCAGTTCCATCACCGCGCTGGATGAGTTCTTTGGCGTGATCGCCACCTATGCCTGTAACTATGATATCCCGACGGCGCTTGCGGTCATGTCCCCCGGCTCGCGCAGCGCGCAGCAGGAGATGCTCAGCACGCTCTGGTACGCGGGCTATGATCAATATCCGATCTTTGGATCGTTCACTAGCGTCAACGACAATATCTATGGCTTTGCGCGCAACGACTGGGGCAGAAAACCGACGCTCTCCTTCCTGATGGATGCCATTACATTGTTCCAGCCAAAGGTGCTGGTGACGCATATCGACGACGAAACAGCGCCTACTGGCGGCGCGCAGTTCACGGGGGAATATGCCCTGCGGGCGGCGGAAGACGCGGGCGTACAGAAGATTTACCTCGCCTCGGCAACGGGTGAAACAACGCTGGACTACAGCGCTGCGCTCAACGGCTGCTTCGGCAAGAGCGTGGAGGAACTCTCCACGGAGGCGTTCGCGTTCTGCATCTCGCGCCATTCGTATGAGAGCGCGCTTACGCCTTCCTCTGCGTTTACGCTCGCGGAGACCCAAGTCGGCAAGGACGCCGCCGGAAATGACCTCTTTGAAAACATCGACAAAACCACACTCGGCGGTTATGTCGAGCCAACGCCGGCTCCGCTGCCGACGCCGGAACCCACGGCGGAACCAACGCCCGAACCGGTGGCGGCGGAACCCGAGGCGACGCTTGCCCCCGAGCCGGAAGTTCAGCCGCAGAAACAGAACGATTCGCTTCTGGCCACGCTGGGGCAGTCGGTGCTGGTGCTGATCGGGATATCGGCTCTCGGCGCACTGTTTTCGCTGTACCTGATGCTGACATACGGGCTCAAGAAACGCCGCCGCAGGATTCGTCCTCGCGCGGTTGTGATTTCGCTTATACCGCTGGTGATCGGTCTAATTGCATCCGGCGCGCTGTACTTTTTCAGCAGAATGGCGCTCCAGCAGGCGCAAACCGTGCCGACGCCGGAGCCGACAGCACAGGCGAGCTCGCCGGAACCCACGGTGGAAGTGGTGGAGACGCCACAGCCGGAGCAGGAACCCGCGGCAGACGCGCAGGAAGCGTCGCAGGAGGCGTTTGCGCCTTCCGCCAACGATGAGTTTTATCGGCAGGAGGGCGACCCGGCCGAGGTCGTCATCGTGGACGAAGAAAAAGGACACTGGGAGTATCGCACCGACACGCTCTCGATCCTGATCGATCGCGTAGTCGCAGAATACACCAGCAACGGCGGCAAGACATTTCCGCTCGTCTATTTCGTTGCGCATATCCGCATGCGCGAGATCAACGCGTTTCGAACCGTGCAGTCCGCGGACAACCGCAACGGTGCGGGCGCCATCAAACCCTGGATTATTGCGCGCCGCAGCAGTGCCGTGCTGATGATTACGGGCGACAACCTGACCGAGAGCGACACGCAGTACAAGAGTATCCTGATTCGTGACGGAAAGGTCTTTTTGGATAGCGGAACGTGCGACGTCATGGCGATGTATCCGGATATGACGCTGCGCATCTTTGATCCCAAAGACAAAAGCGCGGACGAACTGCTGATGGATGGCGTTCGTGAGGCGTTCTCCTTTGGGCCGACGTTGATTCACGAAGGTGTCTATACGACGGAGGACATCGACCACACACCGCGCATCGCCAACGAGACAAACCCGCGCACGGGCCTGGGTATGATCGATCCGGGACACTTTGTGGCGATCGTCGTCGACGGACGCCAGAAGGAATACAGCTACGGCATGCGCCTGACCGCGTTTGGAGAGCTGTTTGTCAAGGAAGGCTGCGTGGAGGCGTATAACCTCGACGGCGGTGTTTCCGCCTGTATGCTCTTCATGGGTGAACAACTCAACCACCACGGCAACAACCGCGTGGGCACGATTGAGGACACCTACCAGCGCAGGATACCGGATGGTCTGGTCTGGGGATTTTCGGACACCGTGCCGTCCGAGGACGACCCGATCTATCACCGTGGAGAAGGCTAAAGAATACGTCATGTACGGCGGCTTGCGGCTCTGGCTTGCAGGCCGCCTTTGCGTTTTGGCGGCTCCTAGTCCATGATGGAGCGGAGCGGGAGACGAAGAAAAACGGCGCTCCATTTATTGTGTGGCTGATGCGCTAGACGAAGAAAAACAAAGTGAACCGGGCGCGAAAGCGAACCGCTCCCTTAGCCTTGCGAGTGGTTGGCGTTTCTTGATTTTGCGCGTGCTTTTCGTACACGACCTTGCGCAAAGCAATGGAACGAGCGTATAATATGTCTGTAACAAATCAAATGAGATTGGCGCACGGAACGCTGGGAAATCAAACACAATCTGCTGATGATGCGACCGGATGAAAAGGACGACAAACGGAGGGGAAACGCGATGATCTATGAAAACGCGAGGGTGCTCGGCCCCGATTTTCGCTTTCACGAGGGTGGCTTTGCGGTCGAAGACGGCCGGTTTTCGCGCGTGCTGCAAGTTTCGCAAGGCGAAGGGATCGATCTTGGCGGCGCATACGTTCTGCCGGGATTCATCGACGTGCACAACCACGGCAACTCCGGCAAGGATTTTTCGGACGGGGATTATGAGGGACTGAGGACGCTTGCGCGCTATCTAGCCCGAAACGGGATCACCTCGTTTGCGCCCGCTTCCATGACGCTGCCGGAAGAGCAGCTCAAGACCGCCTATGAAACCGCCGCGCGCTTTGCAAAGGATGCGCCCGCGGGCTGCGCCGTGCTGCGCGGCATCCATATGGAGGGTCCGTTTTTTTCCGAGAAAAAGAAAGGCGCGCAAAACGGCGCTTATCTGCAAAACCCGAATATCGAGATGTTCCTGCGGCTCAACGAAGCAGCGCAGGGGCTGATCAAGATCGCGGATGTCGCACCGGAACTGCCGGGTGCGATCGAATACATCCAACATGTCAGCAAAATCTGCAAGGTTTCCATCGCCCATACAGACGCGACTTATGACGAGACAAAGGCCGCAATTGCAGCGGGAGCCACGCATATCACGCACCTGTTCAATGCCATGCCGCCGTTTCTCCACAGAGCGCCCGGCGTGGTGGGCGCCGCCTCCGAATCCCCGTGGGTGGTCGCGGAGTTGATTTGCGATGGGCAGCATGTACACGAAAGCGTTGTGCGCGCCGCGTTTTCCATGTTTGGCGCGCAAAGGCTCTGCCTGATCAGCGACGCGCTCGCCTGCTGCGGTATGCCAAAGGGTGAATACCAGCTGGGCGGGCTTACGATCGTGCTCGACGGTACGGTTGCGCACCTCAAGGACGCGCCGGATACGCTCGCAGGATCCGCCAACAATCTCTTCGGCATCTTCCGCGCGGCGCTCTCCTTCGGCATTCCGGCGGAGGACGCAGCACGCATGGCAAGCGAGACACCGGCACGCGAGTTGGGCGTGGAGGACGAGGTGGGCTCCATCGCAGACGGCAAGTGTGCGGATTTCCTCGTGCTGGGCGCGGATTTCTCGCTCCTGCGCGTGTACCTCGCGGGCAGTGAGATCGTGGAGCCATAACCGTGGAGCAAAGACCGATCTACCGGATTCAAACCATTTTGCCGGGATTGCCGCATGTGAGCGAGGCATTCCTGCTCCAATATAACCGACCGGAAGGCGCGCCCGCGCCATGGACGAGCGGACAGCTCGTCTACCTGTCGGGTGAAGGGCTGGAGGTTTCGATGGTCTGCCGTGAACAGAATCCGCGCGCAAGCTATCACAACCCCAACGACCCCGTACACACGGATAGCTGCATGGAAACGTTCCTCGATTGCTTTCCGGATCTGCCGCAATACGGCTATATCGCTCTGGAGATGAATGCAAACGGCGCCGCGCACTGCTCGTTCGGCACCGGCAGGCATACGCGGAACTATGTTCTCCAGCGCGGACTGCCACATCCTGCGGTTGTCGTCGAGCGATTTTCGCAGGAGGATGCGGACTTCTGGCGGGTGACGTGTCTGCTCCGGACGGATCTGCTGGAAGCGCTCTATGAGCGGGAATGCCGCTTTGCGCCCGGACATCGTATGCGCGGCAACTTCTATAAATGCGGCGACCACACGGAACATCCGCATTGGGCGAGCTGGGTTGCCGTAGATCGGGTGGATTTCCATGTGCCGCATCGATTTGGAGACCTGATCGTCGTCGCAGATTAGCATGAGACAAGCAAGCGATACTAATTGGGCGAGCTGGGCTGCCGTAGATCGGGTGGATTTCCATGCGCCCATCGATTTGGAGACCTGATCGTCGTCGCAGATTCGCATGAGACAAGCAAGCGATACTAGTATTTTGGATGAAAACAGAGGAACGACCGATATGAATGTCATTGTGACTGAAAACTTTGCAAAGACCTGCGAAAGCGCCGCACAGATCATCGGCGACGTGATCCGCGCCAAGCCGGACGCGCGCCTGGGGCTCGCCACAGGCAGCACCGCGCAGGGCGTCTATCCCTATCTTGTGCGGGCAAGCCAGGCGGGCGAACTCGATTTTTCACGTGTGAATACGATCAATCTTGACGAATACGTGGGGCTGGCGCCGGATCATCCGCAGAGCTATCGCCGCTTTATGGATGATAATCTGTTCGACCAGATCAACATCGACAAGAGGAACACCATCGTTGCCAAAGGGACGGGGGATCTCGAGCAAAACGTCCACGCGTTTCGCGAAGCGCTCGCGGAAAAGCCCATCGACGTGCAGCTGCTCGGCATCGGCGTGGACGGTCACGTCGGCTTCAACGAGCCGGGCGAGGTGCTCTATGACGGCGCGCATGTCGAGGAGCTGGAAGAGAGCACGATCGACGCAAACGCCCGCTTTTTCCAAAACCGCAGCGAGGTGCCGACGCGGGCGATCTCGATGGGCATGGGAGACATTCTCCGCGCGAAGAAGCTCCTGCTGCTTGCGACGGGTGAAAGTAAAGCCGAGGCGATGCGGGGGCTGTTGCTCAACGAGGAGCTGGATGTGCAAAATCCCGCGACGCTGGTCAAGATGCACCCGGACGTAACGGTGATCATCGACCACGCGCTGGCGGAACAGATCGGTTATCGCGGATGAAAACCCAAAAGGTGGTCACGCATGGAATATCTGGGAATTGACTATGGCGCGCCAACCATGCCGGAGCTGGACGCGGCGTTTATCCCCATGGGCGCGTGGATGCGTGCCTTTGAGGCTATGGCAACGCGCCCGATCCGGATCGCGATTGAATCGGGAAACGACCGGGTCGTCATCCGCGAAGCGGCGCTGATCGACTCCGCAGAGTATGATCGCGCAAACGAGCGATATTTGGAACGGCTCGTCAAGTTTCTTCTTTGGAGCGTCGGGGGCTGCCGCGTGCTCATCTGCGGCGCCGATGCGCTCGCGGAGAAGCTTGCGCGGGACTACGCGCCGGAGGGAGCACGCGCGTTTGACGCGGGCTTTATGGACGACGTGTTTGAGTGCGGGTTTTCGATTGTCTCCTGCCCTGCTGCGGAGTTTCCGGCGGCGCGTGGGGAGGCGGTCTCCATCGGCGGGCACACGGCGGGCTGCCGGATCGGTTTTGACGCGGGCGGAAGCGACCGGAAGGTCTCCGCGGTGATCGACGGTGAAGCGGTTTATTCGGAAGAGGTTGTATGGCACCCTAAGACGCAGAGCGACCCGCATTATCATTATGAGGAGATCGTGCGCGCGCTTCACTCCGCTGCGGAGAGAATGCCGTGCGTGGACGCAATCGGCATCTCGTCCGCCGGTGTATTCGTCGGAAACAGTCCGATGGTCTCCTCGCTGTTTCTCAAGGTGCCGCGCGCGGATCGCGCGTTTGTCAAGCAGATCTATCGCGCAGCCGCGCATGCGGTCGGATGCGATCGAATCGCGGTGGCAAACGATGGCGACGTGACCGCGCTCGCGGGGGCGATGGAATTGCAGGCCGGGTGCGTGATGGGGCTTGCGATGGGCACGAGCGAGGCGGTGGGCTACGTCAATGCCGAGGGGAACGTCCTTGGCTGGTTCAACGAGCTGGCGTTTGCGCCGCTCGATCTGCGGGAAGACGCCATGCGGGACGAATGGTCGGGGGATCTCGGCGTCGGATGCAAGTATCTTTCGCAGGATGCGCTGATCAAGCTCGCACCGGCGGCGGGGATTACACTCTCTGATACGCTTTCACCCGCGCAGAAGTTGCTGGAGATACAAAAACTGCTTCAGGATGGCTGGCTTGCGGCGGAAGGAATCTACCGCAGTATCGGCGTGTATCTTGCGCATGCGCTAGCGCTGTATGCTATGTTTTATGAGATTTGCCACCTGCTGCTCTTGGGCCGCGTGGTCTCCGGCGAGGGAGGGCGACTGATCGAGCTTGCCTGCCGGGAAACGCTGGCAACAGATTATCCCGCGCTTGTGGATCAGATCCACATTCTGCTGCCGGACGAGGCATCCCGCAGGGTCGGGCAATCCGTTGCCGCCGCAAGCCTCCCGCGCGGCTGAACCGCGAAAACAACGCGAAAACAACAGCAATCCCGCGGTATGCCGCGGGATTGCTCTGACCGTCAAAAAACTTGTTTTTTGACGGGATAACTGCTCTTTGCCTCTCGTCCTTCGGACTCACGGGCGGCAAAGAGCACGGGGAAACGCCCCTGCGGGGCGATCCGTTGCGCCGGTTCAACCGGCGCAGCCGGAAAGAATGGGTTAAGGGCTTCTGCCCTTAACAATCCCGGGACTTTTTTGACAGACTGAGACCGGCTTTCGCCGGTCTTATACTATGCGTTCTAAATTATAAGTAAGAATTACTTCTTGTCTTCTTTGATCATCTCTTCGAGCAGATCCGCCAGTCCGTTGAGCCAGTCGCCCTCAAAGAGCTCGATCAAGCCCGCGTCGCAGGCGGTCGCAAGCTGGCTCTGAATCGGCAGCTCGGCGGTTGCGGGGATGTCGAACTTCTGCGCGAGGGTTTGGATGTCGCTCTTGCCAAAGGGGTAGACGACCTCTTTGCAGCCCGGGCATTCGACATAGCTCATGTTCTGTACAAGCGCGCGCACGGGGATGTTCATCATCCCTGCCATGTGTACGGCTTTTTCGACGATCATGCTCACGAGCTGCTGCGGCGAGGTGACAACCACGATGCCGTCCACAGGGATCGACTGGAAAACCGTCAGCGGTACGTCTCCCGTTCCCGGCGGCATGTCGATGAACATGATGTCCACGTCGCCCCAGAGCACATCCGTCCAAAACTGCTTAACGGAGCCCGCGATGATCGGCCCGCGCCAGACGACAGGGTCGGTCTCGTTCTCCAGCAAAAGATTCATGCTCATGACCGCGACGCCTGTCTTACTCCGCACGGGGAAGATTCCCTGATCCGACCCCTCCGCACGGGAGTGCAGACCAAATGCCTGCGGGATCGAAGGTCCGGTGATGTCCGCGTCCAAAATAGCGGTGCGGTAGCCCCTGCGGCGCAAAAGCACGGCAAGCATCGAGGTGACGATGGATTTCCCGACGCCGCCCTTTCCGCTGACTACGCCGATGACTTTTTTCACATGGGTCATCACGTGCGGGTCTTCAATCATGCTGGTTTTTTCACGGCTGGAGCAGGCGGAGCCGCAGCTGGAGCAATCGTGGGTGCATTCTTCCATAATCTGTGAGTGTCCTTTATCTGGATTTTATGATGGCGATGGTGACGCGCTGTTATGCGCTCGAAACGTGTCTGTTTCCGATATTTGCCGGAAACCGTACGCTTTTCATTATACGCCGCGGGTGATATCTGTCAACCGCACGGGACGCGCCCCGCGTGAGAAAATCACACGGCGTATGAACGGGTGACGCTTGCCCGTAAACGGAATACGCATCCGTCTTTCGGTTGAAAGACAAGCAAAATATGGCGCAATCCCGTGCGTTTGTTTCCAATTTGTTGGTTTGCCAAGAACGAAGGAGATATGCTATCATAGCGAGCGAAGGTGAAACAATGACGAATTCGAATTACGGAGAACCGAGGGAGATCAGAAGGCTTCGCATTGCGAGACGCACGATGCTTTACGTCGTGCGCACGCTGCTTTTGATCATCATGGCGGCGATTCTCTGCATCGGAGCATTTATGACCGCAGAACGATATTCCAATCTCTATATTTTAACTTCCGAAGGCATGGCGCTGCGCGCGGAGTGTGTCTTTGCGGATGGTGCGCGCAACGATTTGGAAGAATATTTTACACTGACCTTCCTGGAAAACGATCCCGCGATGTCGGACTCCACCTATGCCAACTATACGATTACCGATTATAATTATGATTTGACGATCGAGCGTATCAGCGTCCTGCCGTGGTCGATGACGGCTACCGTCACGGCGACGGAGCGCGTCAGCCTCAAGGGAAACATCAATGCGGATCAGCTGGGTGAAGACCAGAACCCGCTGGATTTCCCCTTGCCGGAATGGACGCCCAAACGGTATCGCATCAAATTCATCAACGCCAACGCGCGCTGGTATATCTCCGAACTCTCACTGCTGGAAGAGCGCCCGGGCGATTTTGATCTCGGCACGCCGGATCCGAATCTTACCCCGATTCCGGCAGCGACGCCAACGCCCAAACCCACCGAGGCGCCATGAACGATGCTATCTTCCCCGCGGGGCGTCCTCTTGTCTGCCTCGCGCCGATGGCCGGTTTTTCGGATCGGACGTTTCGCCTGCTGTGCCGCGAGCGCGGCGCGGATCTCGTCACTAGCGAGATGATCAGCGCAAAAGGGCTGCTGTTTATGAATGAGAAAACCCGCGCGCTCTATCTGCCGCGGGAAGGGGACGCGCCATACGCCGTCCAACTCTTTGGCAGCGAACCGGTGACGCTTGCGGAGGCTGTCGCTATCGTCGAGGAAGAATTGGGCGATCGCCTGCGCGCCATCGACATCAACATGGGTTGTCCGGCGCCGAAGATCACCGGAAATGGCGACGGCAGTTCACTGATGCGAGACCCCGCGCTGGCAGGTCGCATCGTGCGGGCGGCGGCAAAAGCCGCGCATGTGCCCGTTTCCGTGAAGTTTCGCAAGGGCTGGGACGCGGCGCACGAGAATGCAGCGGCGTTTGCCCGTATCTGCGAAGAAAACGGAGCGGCATTTCTCACCATCCATGGAAGAACGCGGGAGCAGATGTATTCCGGCGTGGCGGATCGGGCCTGTATGGCAGCCGTCAAGCAGGCGGTACGCATTCCTGTGGTCGCAAACGGAGACGTACACAGCGCCCAAAGCGCGCGGGATACCCTCCGGGAGACCGGCTGCGACGGGGTGATGATTGGACGCGGCGCACTGGGTAACCCGTTTGTGTTTGAAGAAATCCGCTGCGCGCTGGAAGAACGGGCCTATATCCCGCCCACGTGGCAGGAGCGGCGGGAGACCGCCATGCGGCATGTACGGCTTGCGCTTGCAGAAAAAGGCGATCATGCGATCATTGAGCTGCGAAAGCACCTCGCGTTTTATCTGCGCGGCATGCAGGACGCCGCAAAACTCAGAACCCGCATCAACTCTTGTAAAACGCTCGAAGAACTCGAGCAAATATGGGGTTGACACGATTTTTTTGCACCAATATAATAGGTAAACACGGTAGGGTTGGTTTCAAAGCCCTGCCTGACAAGGAGTGACGAGCGATGGCAGATATCTGGCTTACGCCTGAAGAGATTACCAAACGCGAGGATCGGTTGGAGATCCTCAAAACCACACGACGCCTAGAAATCGCCGAGCAATTGAAGATTGCGCGTGCTTTTGGAGACCTCTCGGAAAACGCGGAATACGACGCGGCGAAAAACGAACAGGCGAAAAACGAATATGACATCCAGCAGCTTGAAAACGAGCTGAAGAACGCGAAGGTCATCGACGAGAACGCCATCGACGTTACCACGGTCGGCGTCGGCGCCACGGTGAAGCTTGCCGATATGAACGACAAGACAAAGAAGTACACCTTCCAGATCGTAGGCAGCGCGGAAGCCGATCCGCTCAACGGGCGCATTTCGAATGAATCGCCGATCGGCAAAGCGGTGCTGGGCCATAAATCCGGCGATGTGGTCGAGGTTACAACCCCCGGCGGCATGCTGAAGTTGAAGGTCACTTCCATCGGCAAGTAACGCAAACAGGTTCTTCGGGGGCTTAAGTGCCCCCTTGTTTTTTGTGAGCACGCCGGGCGACTCCGGCAGAGCAGTTTTTTAGGAGAGAGAGTATGGAACAACCGATCGATCAGCAAAACCAGGAACAGGAACTCACGCAGGAGCAGCTTTCCGAGCTGTTGCAGGTGCGCCGGGACAAGCTCAGCGCGCTGCAGGCGGCGGGACAGGATCCCTTTGCCAACACAACGTATGACGTGAGCCATACGAGCAACGAAATCCTCTCCGCGCCCGCACCGCAGGAAGGCGAGCACGGCATGCATGTTTCAATCGCGGGGCGCATGATCTCCCGCCGCATCATGGGCAAGGCAAGCTTTGCGCACGTTCTGGACGTGAAGGGTCGCATTCAGGTATACCTCAAGCGCGATGACCTCGCGGATGGCGTATATGAGGCGTTTAAGACATTTGACATCGGGGATATCGTTGGAATCGAGGGTTACGTGTTTGTAACGCGCACGGGCGAAACCAGCGTGCATGCCGAGCAGATCACGCTGCTTTCCAAGTCGCTCCGCCCGCTGCCGGAGAAGTATCACGGACTAAAGGACGCGGAGCTTCGTTATCGCCAACGGTTTGTCGACCTGATCGTCAACCCCGACGTGCGAGAGATGTTTCAAAAGCGCAGCCGCATCATCTCGGAGATCCGCCGCCGCATGGATGAACGCGGATTTATCGAGGTCGAAACCCCTGTGCTGAACACGACCGCGAGCGGAGCCTCCGCGCGCCCGTTTGTGACGCACCACAACACACTGGATCTCGACATGTACCTGCGCATTGCAACCGAGCTGCATTTGAAGGAATGCGTGGTCGGAGGTCTTGAGCGTGTTTATGAGATCGGCCGTCTCTTCCGTAACGAAGGCATGGACGCCATGCACAACCCGGAGTTCACGACCATCGAGGCATATCAGGCCTATACCGACTACAACGGCATGATGGAGCTTGCGGAGGATCTCTTCTCGCGCTGCAGCATGGCGGTTAACGGAACGACGCAGATCGTCTATCAAGGGAAAGAGATCGATCTGACCCCGCCGTTTGCGCGCGTTTCGATGAACGAAGCCGTGCGTGCGATCACGGGTGTGGACTTCTACGGATGCGCAACGGACGAGGAAGCGCGAGAAAAAGCAAAGTCGCTCAAGCTGGAGGTCAAGGACAAGACCGCGACGCGCGGCAAGCTCCTCGCCGAAGCGTTTGATGCGTTTGTGGAAGAGACGCTGGCCCAGCCGACGTTTATCATCGACTATCCTGTTGAAATTTCGCCGCTGAGCAAGCGCAAGCCCTCGGCTCCGTATTTAACAGAGCGATTTGAGCTCTTTATCGCAGGACATGAGTATGCAAACGCATTTTCAGAACTCAACGACCCCGTGGATCAGCGCGGGCGATTTACGCAGCAGGCAAACGAGCGCGCCAAGGGCGACGATGAGGCCATGATGATCGACGAAGACTTCTGCATGGCATTGGAGTATGGCTTGCCGCCGACGGGAGGCATCGGCATCGGCATCGACCGCATGGTGATGCTCCTGACCAACGCCGCGACCATTCGTGACGTGCTGCTCTTCCCGACCATGAAGCCGATCAAATAAGCAATATCGTTTGTGCCTGTTCTTTCTAACGGGCATCGATCCGATCACGCACCAAGAACAGCCTGTCTGCGGGGTATCCGCGGGCAGGCTGTCGCGTTTCTGCGGGGATCAAAAACGGGCTAAAACGGTGCTTGCAGAGTATGTTTTAGTAATAGATCGATTGATTTTAAAAAACGAAGCATTCGAGAGTTTGAGAACAAACAAGGAGGATATTTTATTATAATCATACGAGAAACGATATGATGCGTAATAATCGCCGAAAACGACTATAAACGCTCTTTGTCTTGAGCTCATTTCGCTGCTATACTAAGCAAGCTGTCGCAGGGAACAAACGAAAACGACGGCGCCGCAAGAGCCCTGAACAAGAGCAAAAGCGGCTGAGCACCTTGAAAACTATATAGTGCAAGAAACAAAAAACAAGCCAGTAATTCTGAGGCAAGGGCGTCGAAAGGCGCCGATGTTAAGGAATGAAATAACGCAACGAATTTGAGTGAGCGTACAAAGTAAGTGAGCTAACGAGTCCGAAAGGACTTGTCAGAGATTGAACTCAAGAGTTTGATCCTGGCTCAGGACGAACGCTGGCGGCGTGCCTAACACATGCAAGTCGAACGGAGATATGATTTCGGTTATATCTTAGTGGCGAACGGGTGAGTAACGCGTGAGCAACCTGACTCTTAGAGGGGGATAACACCCGGAAACGAGTGCTAATACCGCATAAGACCACGACATGGCATCATGACGAGGTCAAAGGAGCAATCCGCTGAGAGAGGGGCTCGCGTCCCATTAGATAGATGGCGGGGTAACGGCCCACCATGTCAGCGATGGGTAGCCGAGCTGAGAGGCTGATCGGCCACACTGGAACTGAGACACGGTCCAGACTCCTACGGGAGGCAGCAGTGGGGAATATTGGGCAATGGGCGCAAGCCTGACCCAGCAACGCCGCGTGAGGGAAGAAGGCTTTCGGGTTGTAAACCTCTGTCCTTGGTGACGAAAAAAATGACGGTAGCCAAGGAGGAAGCCCCGGCTAACTACGTGCCAGCAGCCGCGGTAATACGTAGGGGGCGAGCGTTGTCCGGAATTACTGGGCGTAAAGGGTGCGTAGGTGGCCTTTTAAGTTGGATGTGAAATACCCGGGCTTAACTTGGGGGGTGCATCCAAAACTGGAAGGCTAGAGTGCAGGAGAGGAAAGCGGAATTCCTAGTGTAGCGGTGAAATGCGTAGATATTAGGAGGAACACCAGTGGCGAAGGCGGCTTTCTGGACTGTAACTGACACTGAGGCACGAAAGCGTGGGGAGCAAACAGGATTAGATACCCTGGTAGTCCACGCGGTAAACGATGAATACTAGGTGTAGGGGGTATCAACTCCCCCTGTGCCGGAGCTAACGCAATAAGTATTCCGCCTGGGGAGTACGGCCGCAAGGTTGAAACTCAAAGGAATTGACGGGGGCCCGCACAAGCAGCGGAGCATGTGGTTTAATTCGAAGCAACGCGAAGAACCTTACCAAGGCTTGACATCCACTTAAACGCATGGAAACATGCGGTCTCTTCGGAGGAAGTGAGACAGGTGGTGCATGGTTGTCGTCAGCTCGTGTCGTGAGATGTTGGGTTAAGTCCCGCAACGAGCGCAACCCCTATTGCCAGTTACCAGCGGGTTATGCCGGGGACTCTGGTGAGACTGCCGGGGACAACTCGGAGGAAGGTGGGGATGACGTCAAATCATCATGCCCCTTATGTCTTGGGCTACACACGTGCTACAATGGCTGAAACAAAGGGAAGCGACAACGTAAGTTGAAGCGGATCTCACAAAAACAGTCCCAGTTCGGATTGTGGGCTGCAACCCGCCCACATGAAGTCGGAGTTGCTAGTAATCGCGGATCAGCATGCCGCGGTGAATACGTTCCCGGGCCTTGTACACACCGCCCGTCACACCATGGGAGTTGGGAGCGCCCGAAGCCGGTATTCTAACCGTAAGGAGGAAGCCGTCTAAGGCGAGACCAATGACTGGGGTGAAGTCGTAACAAGGTAGCCGTATCGGAAGGTGCGGCTGGATCACCTCCTTTCTAGGGAGTACAACAAAAGTGTCCTAAGCGATCACGGTTTAGGGCAGCGTAGAAAACAAATTCGAGTTTGAGTTGATTGCACTGTATAGTTTTGAAGGTGCTGGAAACAGTACGTTCAAAAGGGCAAAAGGACGAAGGCCGGGATCACCGTGGGGGTGTAGCTCAGCTGGGAGAGCACCTGCTTTGCAAGCAGGGGGTCATCGGTTCGAACCCGTTCATCTCCACCAACTTTCAAGTTGGGCAAAGGAAGCGCAGCTCACGAGCTGAAGTTTCCAGTGCGGAGAAGCGGCCGGGGTCGAATTGAATGGGCTCATAGCTCAGCTGGTTAGAGCGCACGCCTGATAAGCGTGAGGTCGGTGGTTCGAGTCCACTTGAGCCCACCAAGAGCACCTTGAAAACTGCATAGAGAGCGTTAAGTTTATTGTAAGGAGGGAAACCCGCAAGGGAGGAACTCTGAATGATAGAAGTAAAGCTAAGTAATTCGCGGAGAAAAAAAGACATTAAGAAAAAAATAGTAGGTAATTGTGAAATTATTCTACTGCAATTTCAAATGCCGAGAAAAAACTCATGCAGACTCGAGAGAGTCTAAGAGAGAACTAGAGATCAAGCTAATAAGAGCACAGGGTGAATGCCTTGGCACCAAGAGCCGAAGAAGGACGCGGTTAACTGCGAAAAGCCATGGGGAGCTGTAAGCAAGCATTGATCCATGGATATCCGAATGGGGAAACCCGGCACGAGTAATCGTGTCACGTTCACATGAATACATAGTGTGATCGAGGGAACCCGGTGAACTGAAACATCTAAGTAGCCGGAGGAAGAGAAAGAAACATCGATTCCCAAAGTAGCGGCGAGCGAAATGGGAAGAGCCCAAACCGAGGGTCTACGGACAATCGGGGTTCGGACCTGCGTAATTGAGAGTTCCTGTAGTTGAACATCGCTGGAAAGCGGGACCAAAGACGGTAATAGTCCGGTAAGCGAAACGGGAATGACAAGGCGGGGATCCAGAGTACCACAGGACACGAGAAATCCGGTGGGAACACGGGGGGACCACCCCCCAAGGCTAAATACTACTTGGTGACCGATAGAGAATAGTACCGTGAGGGAAAGGTGAAAAGCACCCCGGGAGGGGAGTGAAAGAGAACCTGAAACCCTGTGTTTACAAGCAGAGGGAGCGAAAGCGACCTCGTACTTTTTGTAGAACGGGCCGGCGAGTTACTATACGTTGCAAGGTTAAGGTGTAGAGCACCGCAGCCGTAGGGAAACCGAGTCTCAAACGGGCGATTTGAGTAGCGTATAGTAGACCCGAAACCGGGTGACCTATCCATGGACAGGTTGAAGCGACGGTAAGACGTCGTGGAGGACCGAACCAGACGTATGTTGAAAAATGCGGGGATGAGCTGTGGATAGCGGAGAAATTCCAATCGAACTCGGAGATAGCTGGTTCTCCCCGAAATAGCTTTAGGGCTAGCCTCGATTTTTAGATTACCGGGGGTAGAGCACTGAATGGGCTAGGGGGCCACAAAGCTTACCGAACCCTATCAAACTCCGAATACCGGATAATTATAATCGGGAGTCAGACAGTGGGAGATAAGTTTCATTGTCAAAAGGGAAACAGCCCAGATCAACGACTAAGGTCCCAAAGTGGTGGTTAAGTGGGAAAGGATGTGCAATTGCACAGACAACCAGGATGTTGGCTTAGAAGCAGCCACTCATTTAAAGAGTGCGTAATAGCTCACTGGTCGAGTGAATGTGCGCCGAAAATGTACCGGGGCTAAACCACACACCGAAGTCTTGGGATTGCGTAAGCAATCGGTAGGGGAGCAACGAATACGGGCTGAAGCGGAATCGTGAGAGACCGTGGACTGTATTGGAGAGAGAATGCCGGCATGAGTAGCGAGAGCAAAGTGAGAATCTTTGCCGTCGAAAGCCTAAGGTTTCCTGAGGAAGGTTCGTCCTCTCAGGGTAAGTCGGGGCCTAAGCCGAGGACAAAAGTCGTAGGCGATGGACAACAGGTTGATATTCCTGTACCACGACAATTCGTTTGACTGACGCAGTGACACAGAAGGATAGACAGAGCGGGGCGATGGTAGACTCCGTCCAAGCGGTGAGGCTGGTGTGTAGTGAAGTACGCACACTAAGGCTGGGCCGTGATGGGGACCGAAAATAAGTAGGGAAGCTGTTGAATTCACGCTGGCAAGAAAAGCTGCTAAGGAGAATTGTGGTGCCCGTACCGCAAACCGACACAGGTGGGCGAGGAGAGAATCCTAAGACGAACGGGAGAACCCTTGTTAAGGAACTCGGCAAAATGACCCCGTAACTTCGGGATAAGGGGAGCCTCGAAAGAGGCCGCAGAGAATAGGCCCAAGCGACTGTTTAGCAAAAACACAGGTCTGTGCGAAGTAGAGATACGACGTATACGGGCTGACGCCTGCCCAGTGCCGGAAGGTTAAGGGGAAGTGTTAGGGTAACCGAAGCACGGAACTTAAGCCCCGGTGAACGGCGGCCGTAACTATAACGGTCCTAAGGTAGCGAAATTCCTTGTCGGGTAAGTTCCGACCCGCACGAATGGCGTAACGACTTGGGCACTGTCTCAACAAGGGACCCGGCGAAATTGTAGTATGTGTGAAGATGCACATTACCCGCGACTGGACGGAAAGACCCCGTAGAGCTTTACTGTAGCTTGGCATTGGATTTTGGTAACATATGCACAGAATAGGTGGGAGGCTTTGAAGCAGTGACTCCGGTCATTGTGGAGCCAACTTTGGGATACCACTCTTGTGTTACTGAGGTTCTAACGAACGGCCGTGATCCGGCGTTCGGACAGTGCCAGGTGGGCAGTTTGACTGGGGCGGTCGCCTCCGAAAGAGTAACGGAGGCGTTCAAAGGTTTCCTCAGAATGGTTGGAAACCATTCGCAGAGTGCAAAGGCAGAAGGGAGCCTGACTGCGAGACCGACAGGTCGAGCAGATACGAAAGTAGGACTTAGTGATCCGGCGGTATGAGAGTGGAATTGCCGTCGCTCAACGGATAAAAGCTACCTCGGGGATAACAGGCTTATCTCCCCCAAGAGTCCACATCGACGGGGAGGTTTGGCACCTCGATGTCGGCTCGTCGCATCCTGGGGCTGGATTAGGTCCCAAGGGTTTGGCTGTTCGCCAATTAAAGCGGCACGCGAGCTGGGTTCAGAACGTCGTGAGACAGTTCGGTCCCTATCCATCGTGGGCGCAGGAGATTTGAGAGGAGCTGTCCTTAGTACGAGAGGACCGGGATGGACGCACCAAGGGTGAATCAGTTGTCGTGCCAACGGCATAGCTGGGTAGCCACGTGCGGAGCGGATAAACGCTGAAGGCATCTAAGCGTGAAGCCGACCTCAAGATAAGATCTCCCATTCGGTTAACGAAGTAAGACCCCTTGTAGACCACAAGGTTGATAGGTCGGAGGTGGAAGCGTGGTAACACGTGAAGCTGACCGATACTAATCGGTCGAGGGCTTGATCAAAGTGAATTACGCTCTATGCAGTTTTCAAGGTGTTTACAAACACCACACCTTTCCGGTGGTTTAGCTGAAGGGTCCACCTGTTCCCATTCCGAACACAGAAGTTAAGCCTTCATACGCCGATGGTACTTGACTGGCGACGGTCCGGGAGAGTAGGTAGCCGCCGGGATCCAAAAACAGAACGTCCGCTAACGCGGACGTTCTGTTTTTCTATCTCTGCAATTATTTGCTCTCTCGTGCTTGAGCCGGATTGCGCGCAGCGCTTGACTTGCGACATGACGAAGCGGCGCGCTGCCGGTGGCAGAGTAAGCGCCGCGGAGGAACGGTGAGCAAGGAGCGGAAGGAGTGGGCTTCAGCCCCGGCGTACCGCGACTATTGCGAACCGAGCGGAGAGTAGGTAGCTGCCGGGATCCAACAAAACAAAAGACCATGCAATGCATGGTCTTTTGTTTTGTCTGCATATTGGTGATTATCTTCTCTCTCGTGCTTGAGCCGGATAGCGCGCAGCGCTTGACTTGCGACATGACGAAGCGGCGCGCTGCCGGAGGCAGAGCAAGCGCCGCGGAGGAACGGTGAGCAAGGAGCGGAAGGAGTGGGCTTCAGCCCAGACGTACCGCGACTATTGCGAACCGAGCGGAGAGTAAGTAGCCGCCGGGATCCAAAGACAGAACGTCCGCTAACGCGGACGTTCTGTCTTTCTATCTCTGCAATTATTTGCTCTCTCGTGCTTGAGCCGGATAGCGCGCAGCGCTTGACTTGCGACATGACGAAGCGGCGCGCTGCCGGTGGCAGAGCAAGCGCCGCGGAGGAACGGTGAGCAAGGAGCGGAGGGAGTGGGCTTCAGCCCCGACGTACCGCGACTATTGCGAACCGAGCGGAGAGTAGGTAGCCGCCGGGATCCAAAAACAGAACGTCCGCTAACGCGGACGTTCTGTTTTTCTATCTCTGCAATTATTTGCTCTCTCGTGCTTGAGCCGGATAGCGCGCAGCGCTTGACTTGCGACATGACGAAGCGGCGCGCTGCCGGTGGCAGAGCAAGCGCCGCGGAGGAACGGTGAGCAAGGAGCGGAAGGAGTGGGCTTCAGCCCAGACGTACCGCGACTATTGCGAACCGAGCGGGAGCCGAGCGCCCGCTGTGCGGGATGAAGCGAGGCGAAGAAACGGTAAGCAGCGGAGTTCAAGAAAGCCGCTTGAGCGGCAACGCAGAACGACGACTGCGCACCGAGCGAAGAGTAGGTAGCTGCCGGGATCCAAAAACAAAAGAGCTACCCCACTCAGCGATTTCCACAATTCGTTTTTGGACAGCATTACTACGATATGACGATAGACACTGGAAGCATTAAATCAAATGTAACGGAAATGACACAAAACATCTGAAATAAGAGTTTGCATCATTATTATATCGTTCTATCGACGATAATATATAATTAAACACGTGTTATAACAACAAACATGTAACATCACCGCGTTAAAATAAAGGTATAAAAGTAAGACGCGGAGTAACAATGAAATGAAAAACCGGAAAATCATCAAGTACATCATCGTTCTGGGCGTGTTCCTGGTTGCATTTACGGCAATCATTGGCTTTGCGTTTGCAAACCGTACGATCCACTCAACGGTAAATTATGAATCCGTAGAATCCGGAAGCAACCTCGCAGAATCGATCACCGATGAGCAGATTCCGCTCGCCGCGCCGCAAACGGTTGAGGCCGCGGACCTGGCTGTGCCCGTTGTCGCCATGACACAGGAACATGTACCTGTGGTTCAAGCGGACGATCACGGGACAGCTACTGCGACGCCTACACCTACGCCGTCCCCTGCGGCAGAACAACCCTATACGCCCTCACCGACACCGGAAGTACCGGCAGAAGGGCCTAAAGCGCCCGCAACAGAAGAACCGACGCCGACCCCGAAAGAGCCAACGCCGACTCCTGAAGAACCGACGCCGACTCCGAAAGAGCCAACACCGACCCCCTCCGATCCCACGCCGTCACCCGCGCCCGCAAAGGCGCAGAAACCCGCTGACATCAAGGATACGGTCTCTATGGCGAAATACCTCTTCGATGCCGCGACCGAGTTCTGGGCGGTGGAGAAAGACTTCAGCGGAACAACGACTCGCCCGGTCTCAACGCGCGTTGCGCCCAGCATCGGTGGGGGGACCGCAGTCGACTGTCCGGGTGGCGACACGGTGCGCATCGACAAGAACGGCGTCGCGCACGATTCCTACGCCATTGCGGATCACTTCCGCGCCTATGTTGACATGCCGGATCTGCAATATTTCAAGATTTACCTCTCCGAGAAGGACTACAGCGTGAATTCTTACGGTGCGCGCGAGGACGTCATCGGCAGTTACTATCAATATGGCTCCGAGCGCACTACCTATATGGCGGAAGAAGAAGCGGACGTGGATTAATGCAGGGTGCATCAGGTAGATTTGGTCTTTAGAAGTAAATCACGCATGTTATGAAAAGCCTCCGGACATCGTCTCGGAGGCTTTATCACTGGTGAAATTACATTTTATCATATTTTTTAAGCCTTCGTTTACATCTCGGAGGTTTTTCTATTGGTGAGATTACATCTTTCTCATAAAGTACAGCTTAACGAGCATACTGCAAAACAGCTGAAACAGCGCGACGCCGATCAGCACCTCAAACACAATTTTGTTGAAATAACCGATCACCATGCCCGCCAACACCAGCGTCAACGAGAGGATCAGCACCATCGGTATCCCCGCTTTGGCGCGGATGGCGGACATGCGCTCATCATTTTCCTGATTGTATAATAAGCGCAGTTTCGTTTCATCCGATAGTGTGCGACGATTTTTCACGAGCCAAAACACGAGAATGAGCGATCCCGAAACGGATAAGCCGCACTGAAAGGAGAACACAAGACTTTCTTTCAGTGCATCGCCAGCGGCAAATTGATTGTAGAGGAGAATTCCAAGGAAGACCAGCAGCACCACGCTGATGAGGCGCATTCTTATTTTGATTTTCTTTCTAAATTGTTCCATGACTTGTGTTTGTCCTTTCCATATTTGTCTAAACATCGATTATTTTCACTTGTTATTTGAGTTCTGTTTCTGAATTAACCTCCGAGAAGTCGAAGACCGCCTCTATGGCTAGGCCAAAATAGTGCGCGATCTTATACGCCAGCGCGAGCGACGCGGTGTATTTTCCGACTTCGATGGAGGTGATCGTCTGCCGGGTGGTGCCGACCGCGAGCGCCAACTGTTCCTGAGATATCTTCCTCTCCTTCCGGAGTTCCTTGATTTTTGTATTCAATTCTACCTCCTGAAATATGCAAAGCCAGCTTTGCACATATAGTATGACACAGAGTCATAAATGTCAAGCGAACTTTGCAAATGAAATATGTCGGCGATCAAGGACGATGAACGTGCTCCAGGCGGCTTGCGCGAACAAAAAAGTCGAACCATTGGAACATGTGAAGTGCAGCAAGTGGGGGAAAAGCCAATGATTACAGCGTTTTTTACGATTGGATTGCATCGTTCATTTTGAATTGTGGTGATTTCATGATCGAATTTTACATTCCCGCCATATCGAAGATACAGACTGTTTACACAAAATAATAGAATTTTCATTTTCATATAAAAGTCTGTTCATATATATGTTGTATGATACGAGCATAGAAGAAACAAGATGTATGAAAAACAATTGACGCAAGAAATAAGAGTTTCGAAGAAACAAGATGTATGAAAAACAATTGACGCAAGAAATAAGAGTTTCGAAGAAACAAGATGTATGAAGAACGAGAAAAAGCCAAGCGGTAATAGTTGTGAAGTAACAAGATGGATGAAAGAGAGCGTGAGAGACATGTTGGATCGTTTGTACATTGTGGCTTACCTGTTTAAGATGAAATTTCGTCACCCGGTTGCGAAGGCGAGCTGCTAAGCGCAACTGAACCGAATGTATCTCCCTGCTTTCCGCCGGAGTGAGTTCCGGCGCGAAAGTATGGAGTTTCCGTTTCCCCCGAAGCAATTCGGGGGACTTTCTTTTACAAAAGGTCTTCCTTGTGTAAAAGAGGCTCATATGGCGGGAAGAACAGAACTTGTGTTGCAAAATCATGACTTTCAACAAAATTGAGAAAATTTAAATTGTGCGTTTCTGAAAAAATCGCTTGCGTCTGGTTCCGGCTGTGTTAAAATGGTCGGAACGGAGCGTAACAAAACATGAAAGATCGCAACATCGGACTCTTGAGCACACTTGCGTGCTATATTCTATGGGGATTATTGCCGCTGTATTGGCATGCGCTGGAGTATCTCCACCCGGTATTCATCCTCGCAAATCGAATCATCTGGTCCGCGGTGTTCACCGTGAGCCTCCTGCTCCTCAAAAAGCAGTTTGGTGAAGTGAAGATCGTTTTGCGGGATCGTAAAAAAATGCGGTTCATGATTCCCGCCGCCATCGCGATCACCATCAACTGGGGCGTCTATATCTGGGCGGTCAATTCCGGCCATATTTTGGACTCCAGCATCGGTTATTATATGAATCCGCTTGTGGTGTTTGCCATCGGCATCGTGCTGTTCCGCGAGAAGAGCGCCCTCATCGACTGGCTTGCACTGGGGCTTGCAACCATCGGGGTGTTGATCGCAACCATCGCATATGGCGCGTTTCCCTGGGTTGCCATCGTGCTCGCGCTCAGCTTCGGGCTGTATGGAACGCTGAAAAAGCTCGCGGGCGTTGGCGGGCTGACCAGTATCGCGGTGGAGACGCTGATGCTTGCACCGTTCGCGCTCGCGTTTATTGCGTTTGCTCCGGCGAGCCACGCGTCGATTGCCGTCCTCACGCCTTTGACGACGACACTGCTTTTGCTCACGGGCATCGTGACCGCAAGCCCGCTGATCCTCTTCACCTTTGGCGTGAATCGCCTGCCGCTCTCGACGGTCGGTTTTTTGCAATATTCCAGCCCGACACTGCAACTGCTCATCGGCGTTCTGGTGTTCAAAGAGGTGCTCACGCAGGATCGTATCATCGCGTTTTCGTTCATTGCGGTCGCACTCGTGCTCTACACCGTCGGCATGGTGCAGCGCTCCCGAAAAGCAAGGCTTGCGGGGTGAGTTTCCCGCATCGCTGAAGTATGAAGGGCATGCTTTGACACATCGCTGACACGTGCACGCATGCATTGTGAAGCTCCCGTGGAATCGGGGGCTTTTTGTTGCGATAGCGGGGGTTTTCTGCTATACTTCACACTTAGGGTATTGTGCGGACGAATGCCTTTTTGAACGCGGAGCAACGGGAAAACGCCTGCTGCAAAGCGTGAAATCAGAAAAATCGCAATCGCCCACGGAATCGAACGCAAAGGAGTTTTCCGAATGGGATTATTGGATACGCTGCTTGGAAACACAAGCGCAAGCAGACTTAAAAAATTACAGCCATACATCCGGCAGATCAACGAGATGGAGCCGCAGATCAAGGCGATGACGGACGATCAGCTTCGTGCGCAGACCGCGCTGTTTCGTGAACGGTTGAAGAACGGCGAAACGCTGGATGATCTCATGGTTGAGGCATTTGCCACCGTGCGTGAGGCAGCCGTGCGCACCGTCGACATGCGGCATTTCGACGTGCAGCTGTTGGGCGGCATGGTGCTGCATCAGGGGCGCATCTCCGAGATGAAGACGGGCGAAGGCAAGACTCTCGTTGCGACGCTTCCGGCGTATCTCAACGCGCTCACGGGCGGCGGCGTACATGTCGTCACCGTCAACGACTATCTCGCCAAGCGCGACGCACAGTGGATGGGGAAGATCTATCGCTTCCTCGGCATGAGCGTGGGGTGCGTGGTCAACGGCATGGAGAGCCCGGACAAACAGGCGGCCTATCAGTCCGACATCACCTATGGCACGAACAACGAGTTTGGTTTTGATTATCTGCGGGATAACATGGTGGTCTTTCGCGAGCACATGGTGCAGCGGGAGCTCACGTATGCCATCATCGACGAGGTGGACTCCATCCTCGTGGACGAAGCGCGCACCCCGCTGATCATCAGCGGCGAAGGCGAGGAGTCCAGCGAGCTGTATATTGAGGCAAACCGTTTCGTGCGGGGACTTTCCCGCGGATCGGATCTCACGCAGCAGTCGAGCTCCGACCGCATGCTCGGCGAAGAAGTGCCGGAGGACGGCGATTACCAGTGCGATATCAAGCGACGCACGGTTCAGCTCACCGCGGAAGGCATCCGCAAAGCGGAATCGCGCTTTAACCTCGAAAACCTTGGCGATCCCGCCAACATGGAGATCAACCACCATATCGTGCAGGCGCTGCGCGCAAATGCGCTGTTTGTGCTCGACAAGGACTATGTCGTGCAGGATGGCGAGGTGCTCATCGTCGACGAATTTACGGGCCGACTCATGATCGGGCGCCGCTACAGCGAAGGGTTGCATCAGGCGTTGGAAGCCAAAGAAGGCGTCAAAGTCGAAAAAGAAAACCAGACGCTTGCCACCATCACGCTGCAAAACTATTTCCGTATGTATAAAAAACTCTCCGGCATGACGGGTACCGCCAAGACCGAAGAGAGCGAATTTATGAGCATCTACGATCTCGACGTCCTGGAGATTCCGACCAATAAAACCCTGCGCAGAACCGATCTGGACGATGCGATCTTCCCGACGGAAAAAGGGAAGTTTGATGCGATCATCGAGAGCATCAAGACGATCCACGCGACGGGACAGCCGGTGCTCGTGGGTACCATCAGCGTCGAGAGGAGTGAATATCTCAGCAGCAGGCTCACGCGAATCGGTATCCAGCACGAGGTGCTCAACGCAAAGCAGCACGCAAAAGAGGCGGAGATTGTAGCGCAAGCCGGTAAAAAAGGCCAAGTGACCATCGCGACCAACATGGCGGGACGCGGCACGGACATTTTGCTCGGCGGCAACCCGGACTTCCTCGCGCGCAGAGACATGCGCAACGAAGGCATGGAGGATTGGCTTGTTGAGGAAGCGGTCGGCCACGCGGAAACCGACGACGAAGAGATTCTCGCCGCGCGCGCGCGCTATGGTGCGCTCTATAACGCGCACAAGGCGGTCACCGTCAAGGAGCACGACGAGGTGGAATCCCTCGGCGGCTTGTTTATCCTCGGCACAGAGCGTCACGAGAGCCGGCGTATCGATAACCAGCTGCGCGGCCGTTCCGGGCGCCAAGGGGATCGCGGCTCCACCCAGTTCTTCGTCTCGTTTGAGGACGAGCTGATGCGCCGCTTTGGCGGCGAGCGCGTGACCAATCTGCTCAACCGCTTCACATCGGCGGACGAGCAAGGCGAAATCCGGCTTGAGATGCGGATGCTGACCAAGCAGATCGAAGCCGCGCAAAAACGCGTGGAAGCGATGAACTTTGAGACACGCAAAAACGTTCTGCGTTATGACGACGTCATGAACAAGCAGCGCGAGATCATCTATGGCCAGCGCCGCCGCGTGCTCATGGGCGAGGATGTTTCCGACAGCATCAAGACCATGATCTATGGCACGATCGACAGCATTGCGCAACAGAAGTGTAATCCGCATGTGGCGAAGGAAAACTGGGATCTCACCGCGCTTTCGCAGGAGATTTGCAGGCTTACGCTGATGCCCGTTCGTCCGCTGATCTCGGAGGAAGAGCGCATGAAGCTCTCCTTTGAGGAGATCACGCAAAAGCTCTACGCCGTTGCCGATATGGCCTACGCGCAGACCGAGGACCGGCTCAAGCAGGCAGGCATCGACATGCGCGAAAACGAGCGCGTACTGCTGCTGCGCACGGTCGATGAGCATTGGATGGAGCATATCGACTCCATGGATCAGCTCAAGCAGGGCATCGGGCTGCGTTCCTATGGGCAGAAGGATCCCGTCTACGCCTATACGAGCGAGGGATTTGAGATGTTCGACGCGATGGTGGACGAAATCCGCGAACAGACCGTACGCCGCCTGTATACGATGCAGGTGACCGGCGGCCCGCTCACACGCGTCCAACTTGCGAAACCCATCGAGCCCAAGGGCGAGAGCGCGAACACCTTCTCCCGCAGCGAGAAGAAAGTCGGCAGAAACGATCCCTGCCCGTGCGGCAGCGGCAAGAAATATAAAAACTGTCACGGCAGGAACGAATGACTCGACAACGCGCGTGCCGCCATATTCTCCGGCGGATAGCGCAGGATTGACCGCACTGCAACACATGTAATATCCTACAGTACGATCGAGAGGAGTCAAGATCAACCATGATCCCATTGGATGAATATAAAATGAACCTCGGGGGCTACGCGGAGCAGCTGGAAGAATGCCGCAAAGCGCTGAACCCCGAGAGTCTCCGCGAAGAGATCCAGGCGCTGGATGACCAGATGGCAGCGCCGGATTTCTGGAACGACGTTGATAACGCCAACAAACTCACCCAGCGTTCGCGCCAGCTGCAAAACAAGCTGGAACGATACAGCAAGCTCAATGCGCGCTTTGAAGACCTCGGCGCGCTGATCGAGATGGCGGAAGAGGAGGAGGACGACAGTCTGGTCGACGAGATCAAGGCAGAATCCGCCTCAGTTGGCGACGCGATCGAAACCATGCGAATGGAACAGATGCTCAAAGGCCCATACGACGGCGTAAACGCCGTTCTCTCGCTGCACGCGGGCGCAGGCGGCACGGAGGCACAGGACTGGACGGAGATGCTCTATCGCATGTATACGCGCTATTGCGAAAGCCGGGGCTGGTCTGTGCGCGAGCTGGACATGCTGGACGGCGACGAGGCGGGCGTGAAGTCTGTGACGTTCGAAGTGGTCGGCGAGAATGCATATGGTTATCTCAAGGCGGAAAAGGGCGTACACAGGCTTGTGCGCATCTCGCCCTTTGACAGCAGCGGCAGGCGGCATACGTCGTTTTCGTCGTTGGATGTCACGCCGATCTTTGACGAGGACGTAGGCAACATCAAGATCGAAACGGACGATATTCGCGTCGATACCTTCCGCGCCAGCGGCGCGGGCGGGCAACACATCAACAAGACGAGCTCCGCGATTCGCATCACGCACTTGCCCACGGGGATCGTCGTGCAGTGCCAGAACGAACGCAGCCAGCTGCAAAACAAAGAGACTGCGATGCGCATGCTCCGCGGTAAGCTTTTAGAGCTGCAGGAGCGCGAGCGCGAGGAGCAGATGAACCAGATCAAGGGCGAGATGAAGAAGATCGAGTGGGGCAGCCAGATCCGCAGCTATGTCTTCCAGCCGTATACGCTCGTGAAGGATCACCGCACCGGCGCGGAAAACGGGAACATACAGGCCGTCATGGATGGCGAACTGGAACCCTTTATCCATGCCTATCTCGTGCAGTCCTGATTGGCAAAGCGATGAGTTCTTTCTGTTTCTTTATCATTTAGGAAAAAGAAAGTAATCCCAAGCATGATTCTTTTGCTTCTTATCTTTCAAGAAAAGAAGAAGGAAACCTGTATGAAATTCGATTATGATCTCGTTGGCAAGATCGGCTCCATGGCGCTGATCCGCAAGGCCGACAACGACATCGACTACAATATCTTCTCCCGGCTCGGCTCGGAGCTTCGCCCCGGCATGATCTGGGTCAGCAGCGGCGCGACCGAAATCGGCAGGCTTGACTATATCCGCCGCAACGGCAAGGAACTCGATGGCGATCGCGAGGAGATCAAGGCGGATTACGCGGCGCAGGGTCAGACCATCCTGATGATGGAATATCGCAGGTATATCCCCGACCGCTACAGCGTGCGCCAGCTTCTGGTGGAGCATACGCACTTCAACGACGAGGAGAAGCGCAAGCACATCCGCTCGTTCTTGCTGCGCGCGGCGAAGCAGAACGCGATCCCGATTGTGAACTACAACGACCCCGTGAGCATCGAAGAGATTCGAAAGATGGAGCTTGCAAACCTGAGAAAGCAGGGCGAGACGGTCGTTGAATGCATCGACAACGACGAGACCGCGTCCGTCATCTGCTCGCTCGTACACGCAAAGTATCTGGTGATCTTCACGAGCGCGGACGGCATCTATCGTGACCCGAACGATCCCGCTACTCTCGTACCCGTTGTAGAGGGAAAGGACGCGGACGAGGTGCTCCAGCAGATCGATGTGTTGACCGATAGCTGCGTCGGTACCAGCCGCGCTGGGTCAAATGGCGCGCGCGCCAAGCTGGACTTCATCAAGCAGCCGATCCGCGAAGGCACGACGGTCTATATCGCAAACGCGCAGCAGCGCATTGCGGATCTATTGAATGGCACCGCCCGTTGTACGGTATTTCGCACCAGATGATCGATATACAATAAATATTTATTGACAAACGATAAATAAAGCGATAGACTGTCGTCAGAAAAGGCGATGGTCTTTTTTTTACACAAGAATCCTATGAATCATCCAAGAATCAAGAATAAACATATGATGGAGGACAACGATATGATGAACAAGAACAGCCGATTTCTGACCTGGTTTGTACAGGGCTGCATCGTGCTTGGCATGCTTGCGGGGATCGCACTCATCGTCGACATCTACCGATTCGAGATGCCGATCGTGGTCGATTTCTTCCGGCGGGAAGGCAAGCCAGAATCCTTTGCGGTTCTCTCCGGCGTGATTGCCACGCTCTGCATCGCGGGCGGGGAATCGATCGCGCTGATGCTGCTGTGTATGATGCGTACGCTCGAGAGCGACCCGTTTGTGCAGAAAAATGTGAATGCGCTCCGGCATATGGGCCTCATCGCGCTGCTGATTGCTGTGCTGGGACTTTCTACGTTGTTTCTGCATCCGGTGCCGCTTGCGGTTCTCGCGGCGCTTCCGGTCGCCATGTGCGGGCTGTTTTCGCTGGTGCTCAGCCGCGTGTTTGCGCAGGCGGTCGCCTTCAAGCTCGAAAACGACCTGACGGTCTAGCGGGGTGATACGATGATTCAAGTCAATCTGGATGTGATGATGGCAAAGCGCAAGATGAGCCTCAATGAGCTCGCAAAGCGCATGGATCTCTCTTTGGCAAACCTGTCCATACTCAAAAACAACAAATGCAAAGCCATTCGTTTTTCTACGCTCAGCAGCCTCTGCGAAATTCTCGCGTGCGAGGCGGGGGATATTCTCGTGTATGTGAAAGGAGACGACGAAAATGGAACAGAGTCCGACCTTGACTAGTCCGCAGCAGACACGGAACAACACGCCGCTGACAAAGCCGCAACTTTGGCTATTGGGCGGAGCGATCCTGATCGGCATCGCGCTGGAGGTTTGGATGGAGAATGATTTCTATCGTCTTTATTCCATCCTTTGGTTGGTCACACTTGCGGTATTCATCGCGTTCAACTGGAAACGCGTGATCGCAAACAAGACCGTTCTTGCGCTGCTTGTTCCGACGCTGGCGCTCTGTGGCATCCTGATGTTTGACTATATGAACCGCGATCTGTTGGGGTTTACGATGCTCGCAGTCCCCGCGTTGCTGTTGACCATCGGGGTGTTTACCACGCAGGGTATAGCGTTTAAGCATGAGGGTAAGGCGGCGCTTGGCGTGCTCCGCGCGGTGTTTGTGAAACCATTTTCCGCGATCGGGATGTATTTTCGCGCGTATTCCGGCGTATTGGGCGGCAAGAGCAGCACCTCAAAGCGGCATGGTTGGATCGGTTTCGCAGTCGGCCTTCCGCTGCTCGTGATCGTTGCCCTGCTTCTGGCAAGCGTGGATGCCGGAATGTCGACATTGCTGAGCAAGATCTTCGGGTACTATAAAGATTTGGAACTCATCGAGCTCATCTTCCAATGGATCGGGCGGCTTATCGTCGTGATCTTCTCGAGCATGTTGTTCTACTCGCTGTTTTACAACCTCACCTGGGGCAAGCAGGACGCGGATCTGCTTCCCAAGCGTCAGAACTGGAAGTTTTCGGGTCCCGGCGTGGTGATCCTCATGCTGCTCGCGGCCTATGCGCTGTATACCTATGTGCAGTTCACCTATCTGTTCAGCGGCACGCTCCCGCTCAACAATACCTTAAGCGACTACGCGCGGGATGGATTCGGTCAGTTTGTCACGGTGACGTTGATCAACTTCACACTGCTCGGCGTGAGCCTTGTGAAAAGCGAACCGGGCAAGGCAATCAAGGCGTTGCAGACGCTGTTGATCGCGGCGAGCCTAATCGTGCTCGCGTCCGCTGCCTTGCGGATGTGGATGTATGTCGATGCATACGGCCTCACGATTCGCCGTTTGCTGCCGCTTTGGCTGATGACCTACTTCATATTCCTTGCGGTGGTTGGCGCCGTGCGGGTCTATCAGGAGAAGGTGCCGTTTTTGCGCATCGGCGCGTTTGCGCTGATCTATTGGTACACGCTGTTTGTCTGCGTCGACTGGAACACGGTGATGCACGCCTATAACATCGCCCACGGATTTATGAGGTAAGATAGCACTCGCGTATTTGAGCCGAACTGAAAAAAGAGCTTTCCGTTTCGATGAACTGCACCGAACGGGAAGCTCTTTGTGTGTGCGGATGATCGTTTCCGGGCGTTTCTATTCTGGCAGGCCGCCTTTTTGGATCTCCAGTGCCTTGGCATACGCTTCTTTCTTGGGCACGCCGCAGACGGCGGCCGCTTCGGCGGCAACGTCGCGGACGGAGAGGCCGGAGGAAAGCAACTGTTGGAGCAGGGATTCGAGATCGGGCACGTCGCCCTCCTGCGCGGCGGCGCGGCAGCGTATGCAGAGCACGCATTCCCCGCGCGGATCGTTTTCCGCATAGCGGGCGGCGAGTTCGCTCAGTGTTCCGCGCGCAACTTCCTCATGCAACTTGGTCAGCTCGCGCAACACTGCTCCATCGAGATCGCCCAGACCTTCGAGCAACGCGACGAGCGTCGCATGCACGCGGTTCGGACTTTCGTAAAAGATCGCCTGATGGTCTAGGCGGCGGAGTTGCTCCAGAAGCGGCTTTTGTGCTTTTTTCTCGCGCGGGAAAAAGCCGAAAAAGGTAAACGGCATCGCGGGCATCCCGCTCATCACCGCCGCCATCAGCACGGCGGAGGCGCCGGGCAGCACGCTATAGGGTAGTTTGTGCTCGATGCAGGCGGAGACCAGCGCTTCCCCGGGATCGGAGATGCCGGGCATGCCCGCGTCCGAAACATAGACGATCGTCTCGCCCGACTGCAACCGCGCGACCACTTCCGTTGCGCGCTGGCGCTCGTTTTCGCGATAGCAGCTCACAAGCGGTTTCTTCACGCCGATGTGGTTTAGAAGCGTCAGGGTTCGCCGTGTGTCCTCGCAATAGACCGCGTCACACGTGCTGAGCGCCTCGCGCACGCGCGCGGTCAGGTCGCCGAGATTTCCGATTGGGGTTGCGCACAATAGTAGCATAGGCGTTATTTCACCGTCCGCAGGTTTTCGCCCGTGAGGTGCAACACTTGCGTGGTATTCTTGTCGCAGAGTCTGCTCATGAAGCGGTCGTCATAGCGCGTCTGCAACTGCGAGAGTGTCAGGTTTGTGCTGCAAACCGTGGCGAGTCCCGCGAGCGTGCGCTCATTGATCACCGCGAACAGCCACTCAAACGAGACGTTTGGGATCACGGGTTCGCTGCCAAGGTCGTCCAGCACCAGCAACGGCACGCTTTGATAGCGCGCGGCGCGCTGTGTCTGCTCCCGAATGTCCTGCAATACGGTCTGGATAAACGCATATGCCGTCACGCGTTCCGCGTCGATCCCGCGCGAAAGCGCGGCGTAGGCAATTGCGTTTCCGAGATAGGATTTCCCTAGCCCGGGCATTCCAAAGAGCAGGATGCTCGGCTTTTCGGGATTGGGCAAGCTCGCGGCAAATTGCTCGCAGAGCAGTTTTGCGTTGATGGTGCGTTTCTTTTGCTCCGCGTTTGGGAAGACCTCAGTGGAAAAGTTTGTAAATGTTTCCCGCGCGTTGATCCCGTCCGAACCGCGCAGCGCTTCACGCTTGAGGAGCCGGCAGGCGCAGGGTCTGTTGCCCGCGCCAAGATAACCGGTGTCGTTGCAGTCCTTGCAGCGCACCCGTAACTCCAGCGCGTCCTGCGGCAGCCCGATGGACGCAAGCAGGCGGCGCTCCTCGTCAAAGATCTCCTTCAACCGCGCTTTGCTCGCTTCGGCAGTGATCTTGCGCTGACCCAGGTCGATAAAGAGCTTCGCGCGTTCTTCGTCCAGCGTTTTAAGGCGCGGCGCGCGCGCGTAAGCTTCGCGTACGCGGGCTTCCCGTGCCTCGCGTTCCTCCGCGCGGATGCGCGCGTATTGGTTATCGAGCTGGTCGTTGATCATGCGTGCGTTTTGCTTCCTTATGCTTTCGTCGTGCTGGGGTGGGATGATTGGTGGTTGATCGAATTACTCGATATCCTGATCGAGATCGACCAACAAATGCTCCAACTGTGCGTCGGTCATGTTGTTTTGCGGGGTTGTCGGCCTGGGCGCTTTTGAGAGCGTGCCTTGGCGGGACTCGATTCGCGCGCGTGCGGATTCGATCGATGAAATACCCGCGTCGTGCCAATCGTTCCAGAGCTTTTTCATCATTCCGAAGGGCTCGTTTGCGCCGCGGCATTGCTCCGCGCCGAAGAGGAGCAGCTCGCGCGGCATGGTGTAGTCCTTGAGATACATATTGATCTGCGCGCGCTGCGTGCGCGTCGCGGGTTCGAGCTTGCCCGCGCGCTCGAAAACGAGGCGCGCAAACGTCTGCTCTTCCGCGGTCTTTGCGTCCGCCCGCTCAATCTCCGGCTGGCTCGTCTGCCCGTCTTTGCGGAGGCTGTCGAGCAGTTCATCGAGATAGACGAAGTTTGGCGTACCGCTGATGGCGAGCTTCGGGAGCGCGGCGAGGATCGCTTCTGGCGTAAAGCGCCACTCGGTGATCCATTTGTCGTAAAACGCAGTCTCCGCCTTGGTGGGCTTTCGCTGCTTGTTCCATTGCCGCAAGATCTCGCTCGCGCCATGTTTCTTCAGCTCATATTTGGCGAGGTAGGCGCGCGCAGCATCGCGCGTCCAGATGCCTGCCTCGGACCAGGAGCGCGCGACCGCGTCGATGTAGTTGACCGAGACGCGCCGCCCTTTTTGATCCATACAGTGGGAGACGAGTTCCAGCACACACTCTTCGTCGAGGCCATAGACCTCGATCCAATCATAGACGTGCTTGAGTTCACGAAAATCAAACTGGCGCGGCGCGATCAGCGAGCCGAGCGCGGAGACAAGGTTACCATATTTGCCCGGCACAACCCCGCCCGCTTCGCTGGGTTCGATGTCGAGATATTCCACGATCAGCGGCGCTTCGCCGCGGATGCGAACGAGCCCCTGCTGCTGCCAGTAGAGATATGCTTCCGTAACCGCCGCGTCGGAAAAACCGAGTGCGTCGCCAAGGGAAGTCTCCGCGCCGGCACCCGCATAACACAGCATCAGGCCATATAGATACACACGCACGCAAAGTTCGCTTGCGTGCGGAAGATAATCGAGGATGAATCGGTTGTCCACGGGCGTGAAGTTTCTTCTCGCCGTGTCGAGGGAAAAGCGAATGATCATCGTAAATGGAGTCCTTCCGGCGCGAACACGCGCGGTGGCGCCTAAGTCAGGCGCAGCGTAATGGTGGAGAACACGCGGCTAAACCAGACATACCCGAGGTCGACCGCGGGTAGATATCCAAGTGCCATCAGAAGACCGACCAGCACCCAAAGCAGGAACAGGTTGACCAGCACAAGCAAAATCTTCCAGACGAGGGGAACCCCTGCGCCGCGCGGCTGCCTGCGGCGAAGGAAGAGGCCTTTGCGCGGCTTGCGGAAGGAGCGATCTCGATCCAGTGATGGAAGATTTGGCAAACGATCCGCATGCTCGAGAAACGCGCCGCGTGCGGAGAACCCCTCCGGATCGGGCGCATCGTCGCTTGTAAAGTCAGAAAGGCGGTCAGGGAAGGATTGCTTCCCGCTCACCAGACGGAGCAGCTTGATTTCATGCTCGGTCAATTCGCGAATGCGGACGGGGATATCGAAGTCCTCCGACTGGGTGAGGATCTCTTCGTAGAGCGTCAGGAACACCTGCTTGATCGCGCTCGCAGCGAGTGCATCCGAAGCAAGCGCCTGATTCGCAGCGGAGTATGCGCCGGGACCATATTCCTGGTAGACCGCGAGGAACGCCTCACGGTCGCCAAAATGAATGCGGTTTTGCAAGTCGTTGGTGATCATGCGTGCCGTCCCTTCGCAAGCGATGTCCGCTCGTGTTAAGCGCGTAAAACTTTCCTCATATTCTATCATGATGTGGGAGAAAAGAAAATACAGGCGGTTGCAAAAGCGGTTGCAAAAGAACCTCGAACGAACCTCGAACCGATCTTCGATGGATCAATGCGCACATGGTTGACAATGCTTGCATGTGGAGATATAGTAATAGTAAGCTTTCCTAATAAATGAGAAAATCGTACAGACGATGCACCTATATGGCAGATTTTCACGGGGGAACCCGGTTCGAATCGGTTACGGGTGCAAGAGGCGCAGAAAAAAATGCAACGCCTTGTGCGGAATGCAAGGAGAAAGCAAGTCACCTCTCGATGAAAATCCGTTATAACGGGACGATACTTAAAACTATGTGAGAATCACACAGACGTCCTTTATGGAATCATTCTAAAATCAATTATTCCAATATTACAAAAGAGAGCGCTGTATAGAGGAGGAACGAGGATGGATTACCAACTGGATATCACGCAAGCAAACGGATTCGATCTGCACAACTGGTTCTCATCCGGCGCGCAGGAAGTTGCGTCCCATAAAAAATACCTCAACGACATCAATGTCTTCCCCGTTGCGGATGGAGACACAGGCACCAACCTTGCCTCAACGTTGCGCGCGATGGTGGAAAAACCGGCGCGCGCGCGCTCGTTTTCGGGGATGTTGCAGGCAATCTCAAAATCCGGACTTGAAAGCGCGCGCGGAAACTCCGGCATCATCTTTGCTTCGTTTATCAATGGCATCGCGCAAGAGTGCCGGCTGGTTGATGAAGTCGATGTGCGCGAGTTTTCCGGCATCGCCTATCGCGCGGTCAGGCACCTCTACAATGCAGTGGAGAATCCCGTAGAAGGTACGCTGATGAGCATCATTCGAGATTGGGCGATGTTCTTGGAGTCCAACAAAGACCGTTTCACGGGCTTTCGGGAGCTGTTCTGGAACGCGTATCAAAGCGCGGGTGCTTCGCTGGAGAAGACCAGAGAGCAGATGCAGATCCTCCGCAAGCACAATGTTGTGGACTCCGGCGCGGCCGGGTTTGTGCGGTTTCTACAGGGCATCAACCAGACCTTCTCTCGCGTGCGGATGACGGAGCCTGCGGAGGATTCCACCGTGCCCGTGATTCTGGAAGGCGAGGAGACTGTGTACCGCTTCTGCGTGGAAGCGTTGGTGGATACAAGCGAATATTCCGCGCGCGGCGGTGCGGTGCAGATCGATCGGATCAAGCAATCGCTCAGCCCGCTTGGAGATTCGTTGATTGTCAACCAGTCCGAGGGAAGACTCAAGGTGCATTTGCACACGAATACGCCGGAACTGCTCATGGAGCGTCTCGCGGGCTATGGCCCTTTTATCGAACAGAAGGCGGACGACATGGCGCTGCAAAGCCGCCTGCGCGCGCTGCCGAAAGGCGGGATCGGCATTCTGACGGACTCCATCGCCGATCTTCCGGATGCGTTTAAGCTTTCACATACGATTGCGACGCTGCCGATGGGTGTGTTGATCGATGGAAGCGCATATCTCGACAAGACGACGATCCAACTGGAGCAGCTTTTCACCCGAATGGGACAGAAGGAGGGGTATCCCACCAGCTCGCAGCCGGAGCCGGGACGGATTCAGGCGATGCTGACCACCTTGACGGAGCATTATGACTCGTTGATCGTTCTGAGTGTATCCGATCGGCTCAGTGGCACCTATCAGGCGCTGCTCAAGGCTGCAAAAGTGGTCGCGCCGGATCAAAAGATTACGGTGATCGACACAAAGCTCAATTCGGGCGCACAGGGTCTTCTGGTCAAAGAAGCGGCCGAACTGATCGCGCAAGGACTGCCGCATGAACGCATTGTGGCACGCATCGAAGCGATGATTCCACGCACGAAGATCTATGTCTGCCTCAATACCTTGGCCTATGCCGTGCGCGGCGGTCGCGTACCGGATACCGTTGGAAAGATTGGGAAACTACTGGGTTTGCGGCCTATCATGACGCTGGATAGCCTCGGCAACGGCGCGGCGTTTGGCGTTGCGTTTAGTCAGGCGGGGTTGACCAAGAAGATCCTCCGCCTCGTGAAGAACACCATCGCGCGCAAAGGCATCGAAGCGTATAGCATTGTGCACGGCGATAATCTGCCGCTTGCGATGGAGTATGCCGAACAGATCACTCGCATGACGGGGAAAGCGCCTTCGTTCATTGCAGAAATCTCGTCGGTCGTCGCTTTACATGCGGGCCCGGGTACGGTTGCGGTCTGCCTGCTGGAAGGAACGGCAGAGGCGGCATAACGCCGCCCGGGTCATGCGGATACAAACGTTTTCCGGGCGCAGTTGCGCGCGGGAAACAAATGCCATGTTTCATACAGAAATTGAAAGGAGAGCCCGATATGGAAATTGCTGCAATTATAATATTTCTTTATTTTTCTGCGCTCTTTGTCGTTGGTACAATTCTGAAAAACAACAGCATTGTGGACATCGGCTGGGGCATCGGTTTTGTGATTCTCGCCTGGATGCTGTTTGTTCTGCGTCTACCGGTCAGCCTCGTGCGTTTGAGCATTACGCTATTGGTTTCGCTCTGGGGGCTGCGGCTGTTTTACCACATCCTCAAGCGCAATCACGGCAAGCCGGAGGATTTCCGCTATGTCGCATTCCGCAAGGCATGGGGCAAGTGGGTGGTTCCGCGCGCATTTCTGCAAGTGTACATGCTCCAAGGTGTGCTGATGTTTCTGATCGCGCTCCCGTTTATTCTGCTGGAAGGCACGGCGGAGCCGGTCAATCCGCTGCTCTTTGCGCTGGGGATACTCGTGTTTGCGACGGGATTTGCGTTTGAATCGATCGGCGACGCGCAGCTCAAAGATTTTTTAGGCGATGCGGCCAATCGCGGCAAGATCATGACCCGCGGACTCTGGCGATACACGCGTCATCCGAATTACTTTGGAGAAACGACGCTGTGGTGGGGGATCTTTCTGCTCGCGCTCAGCGGCGGGGTCACGCCGTTTGCCGTGATTGGACCTGTCACCATCACGCTGTTGCTGCTGTTCGTTTCCGGCGTTCCGCTCTTGGAAAAAAGCATGAAGGATCGGCCGGGATATGCGGAATATGCGCAAAAAACCAGCATATTTGTCCCGTGGTTTCCGAAGAAGTAGCACATTCCGGCGGCGCGCATCTTGCGCAAGAACAAGCATCTAAAAATACAGAGTAAGGAGAACGGCATATGAATCTTTCATTTACTTGGGCGGGCGCGCGGAATTATGTGATTGCGCTCGTGATCTTTCTTGCAATCGATATGGTGTGGCTGACGCTGATTGCAAAGACGCTCTATGCACAGCACCTCGGGTATCTGATGGCGCCGAAGGCGAAGTTGATCGCGGCGCTGGTCTTCTATCTGCTCTTTGTGGTGGGGCTGCAGTTTTTTGTGCTCAATCCGGCGCTGGCAAGCGGCAGTTGGAAGGCGGCTCTGTTTGCCGGCATGTTCTTTGGCCTTGTCACCTATGCTACCTATGACCTGACCAATCTCGCGACGGTGCGGGATTGGCCTGTGCTGATCACCGTGATCGATCTTGTCTGGGGCAGCTTTGTGAGCGGGGTCACCGCGCTGTTGAGCTTCCTCGTCATCCGGAAGTTTTTCTAGAGAGCTGACATTCGCATAAGAGGGGGATGAATTTTCCCCTCTTTTGTTATAAAACAACAGGTTGGACTGACTCATAAGCGAACGATTCGGCATTTTCTTTTTTTGATGAGATGGGAAATTGGTTTGACTCGTAAGATAAAGATTCGGCATTTTCTTTTTTGATGAGATGGGAAATTGGTTTGACTCGTAAGATAAAGATCCGGCATTTCTTTTTGATAGCCGCAGGTCGCTTGTTTGGAAAACGGCTTGGGAAAACGGCTTGGCAACTCGCCGGAAAAACATGCTATAATTTTCGCATGGAACGGCTGGACGACCTGCAACACAACGGGCTGATGCTCTATCAAGACACGGAGTTTGAACGCTTCAATGCCGACGCGCTCTGGCTTTGCGCATTCCTGCGTCTCGGCGCAAAAGATCGCGTGGTAGAGCTTGGCAGCGGCACCGGCGTGATCTGCACGCTCGGCGCGGACAACACGGGCGCGCGGTTTACGGGGGTTGAGCGCCAGATGCAGCTTGTTGCGCTCGCGCAAAAAAGCGCGGCCTATAACAGGCAGGAGATCCGTTTTCTTTGCGCGGATGTTTCGGTTGCGCCGGAACAACTGGGCCATGGCACGTTTACCGCGGCGGTGATGAATCCGCCGTATTTCACAAGCGGGGACAAGAGCAGCGATCCTTCCCGCAGCCTCGCGCGGCACGACGCGGGAGACAGTCTGGATTCCTTTCTTTCCGCAGCAAGTGCGCTTTTAAAAAATGGCGGAAAGCTGTTTCTGATCTATCCTGCGGATGCGACGGCGGCGCTGTTTGCCGCGCTGGCGCGCGCGCATTTCGCGCCAAAGCGGATGCGGTTACTCTGTAGCAAGGCGGGAGGAAACGCGCTGCGGGTGCTGATCGAGGCAAAAAAAGGAGGAAGGCCGGGACTCGTGATCGAGCCGCCGATGATTGCGCAGGGGTAAGCAAAAACCCGCATGCGCGGGTTTCTGTCCATCGACAAAGTCCTTCGTCCTTTGCTGATGGATTTTTACTGTGTGAAAAAAACACCGCTTTCGCGGTATTTTCTACAAATCCGGCGAATGAATCGCCGGATTTGATTGAAAATGGGGAATTTGCGAATCCCCCATGCCCCCAGATAGGGTTTGCGCAAAAGGCGGGCTGTTTTGTTTAGCAGATCCTGTTTTGAATCAACTCAAAGCAGAGATTGAATACGCTGCTACGCATTTGGTTCATCACGGAGCCAATGCTGTCGTCCGTCACATAGGACATCATTCCGGTGGCATAGTTGGAGATCACACCGATTGCGGCATACTGGATTCCGAGATCGCGCGCCAGCGGCGCCTCCGGCACGAGAGTTTGCCCGACGATCTGCGCGCCGAGCATGCGAAACATGCGAACCTCCGCGGCGGTTTCAAAGCGCGGCCCTTCTGTGCAGCAATAGATCGCGCGGCCGGAATAGGGCATCTTTTTGTCGAGGATCAGATGCTCCAGCTCGTCGTTGAGTTCGGGGCTGAAGACATCCTCCATGCCGGTGTGCAGGGCGATGCGATGCTCCAGATCAAAAGCGGAAGGCCGCTTTTTCGTCATATCGATAAAGTCGTTCACCAGACAAACGGTGCCGACCTTAAAGCCGTAGTCGCAGGCACCGACAGAGGAAAGACCGATGATATGGGTGACGCCCAACATCTGCATGGCGAAGATATTCGCGCGGTAATTGATATCCGCCGGGTCATGGCGAAAGAGCACACCGTGGCGGAAGCGGAAGATGACTTCCTGTCCGCATTCGAGCGTTCCGCGGTAGATAACCACATCGCCATAGGGCGTTCCGACGACTTCTTCACGGTAGGGAATCGGCAGCGACTCAATGTTCGTGCCGCCGATGATCGCGTACTTCATAAACCATATCACCTCCGTATGACTATACCATAGCGGGATGAAAAAGTGTATACTAGAGTGTGTTTCTAAAAGCACGACGGCACAGAGCCGGTGCCTTTTTCACCGTTTTTTTGTCACTGTAACCTTGAAATAGCGCTGCTATTCCTGTGGTTTTGCTTCTCAAATCGGCAAAAAATTCACTCGGCTTGTACGCGCCGCATTTTAGAGACACACGCTAAATGGGAGTATCCGATTCATAGAAGAACATTCTGCGCGCTTGCTTACACCGCGCAGCCACAAGAAGGAGCGAATACATGCAGAGAGCCGACCACGATCTTGCCTTTTTATTTCTATTTGAAAACATTGCCTGGTATGAAGACGGGATGGTGCGCATTCTCGATCGCAGGATTTATCCCGCGCGCGAAGAGTATGTCGTCTGCCAAACGCATCAGGAGGTCGCAAAAGCCATCACCGATATGGTGACCCAGAGCTATGGCCCGTTTCACGCCGCCGCGATGGGCATGGCGCTTGCTGCATACGAATGCCGCGATCTGGCTGCCGACGCGCAGATTTTATTTTTAAAGCAAGCGGCGGATGTCATCGCCCATGCGCGCCCGACCACTGCGCGCAAGATGCGCACCTGGACGGACGACTGCGAGCGGGACGCGCTCGCCGCCATCTCCGCAGGCAAGAGCGCGTGCGAGGCAATTATGGCGGGGGCAATCGCTAAATTCTCCCGCCGCTATGACCGCATTGACCGCGAGGCGCGTTTCTTCCTCGAGAAAATCCCGAAAAATCCGGTTATCATGACCCAGTGCTATGGCGACGCGGATGTCGGCATGCTGCTGCGCGCGCTGCGCGCGCGGGGGGACGACGCGCGGTTTTATACGCCCGAGACGCGGCCCTATCTGCAGGGCGCGCGGCTGACCGCGAGCGTGATCTGCGATATGGGGTTTGACGTGACGCTGATTACCGACAATATGCCCGGCTACGTGCTGGGGCATAAGCATGTGGATCTCTTCACGACGTCCGCGGACGTCATCACGCTCGATGGCCACGTCGTCAACAAGGTGGGTACCTTCCAGATCGCGTTGTGCGCAAACTATTACGGGGTACCGTATTATGTCGCAGGATTTCCCGATCGTACGCATCCGGACGTCGCTTCCGTACACATCGAGGAGCGCAACGGGGATGAGGTGCGCCATGCGATGGGGATCCGCACCTGTAAGACCGGCGTTAAGGGATATTACCCCGCGTTTGACATCACCCCGCCGGAGCTTGTCGCTGGCGTGGCGACGGATATCGGCGTGCTTTTGCCTACGGAGCTGAGAGGCTATCAGCCGGAGGAATAACGACAGCAGAACCAAAAAACGGCGGGGCGCTTGGGAGCGTCCCGCCGTTTGTGTGTTGCATTCGGTTATCCGACGTAGCGGATCTTGACCTCGCGCGTGCTCGGCTCCATCAGAATCCATGTGTTGCCGGGTTCCAGCCGCAGAGGCGAGCCGTCGTAGAGTGTGTAGGCGGTAGGTGTGTCGAGCGTGGGTCTGTTCCAGGTGCCGAAGACCGCACGTCCATTGACAAAGAACATGCAATCGCCCTTGCCGGTCACCGTTACGCTGCGATAGTTGCCGTCGAACGAGGAGACGCGCACATATTGCACGATGAGGTTCTGCACCGTAATCGGTTCGTTGACATAACCCAGCACGTCGTCCGTCGGCGTGAGGGATTTGCTCTCGCCAAGCACTTTTTTGGAGTTTTTATCGCTGCGCACGAATACGTTCTTAACCGCGTCATAGGTAAACAGCACCCGCTCCGGATCCGAGCTGGTGAACGGAATGCCGACGCTGAAGACCTCTTTGCCCTTTTCGTATTGCACGCCGTGCTCAAAGACAAATCGGCTTGCGGCAGGCTGAGCCGAAAACGCACTATGCGCTTCAACATAGGGCAGAAGCTGGAAAAAGTAGGTATGCTCTTCGATTGCGGTAATGGTTTTATCGCGGAAGAAAAATGCGCTTGCTTCGCCTTCGTTTTCCACGTGGTTGACAATTCCGCTGTCCTTGAGGAGCGGATAGTTCGCAGCGGGCAGCTCCGGATCCCCCAGAGAAACATAGAGCCCGCCCCATTCCAGCGCAGTCTGCGCGATATATGCGCGCGAGGTGCGGACGGGGCCGACGCGTGTGGGCAGTTCATCCGAAAACAGAGCGAGATATCGCGTGCAGTGGTCGGCGCGGTCGAGCGGGAATTCGTATACGACGTCCGCGAGCATGAGGGCGGTCTGCGGGCGCGCTTGCGCTTCGTTATCGATGGCGACCAGCACGGGGCGATACACTGCGCCTTCCGGCAGCGGGCGTCCGGTCGTAGGAGAAACGCCTTCGTTCTGCGGCGCGGGTGAGGGTGAAGCATCCCCTTCGGGCGCAGTTCGCGTGTCTTGTGCCGCGGTTTCGTCTCCGCCCGGCGTGGCGCTCGGCGTTTCACTCGCTTGTGCTGCTGTAATGGTGGTCTCGAGCGCGTCGGTAACGACGACGATCTCCGCGTCGCTCTTTGCGTCTCCCGATTGCATCGAGATGCCGGTGACGGTTTCGATGACCGAACAGCTGCTCAGCAGCAATACGAACACAGCTGCCAACGGCAGCAGCGCGCGCAGGCCGCGTTGTTTTTGCGCCGCCCTATTCAACGCTCACCGGAGAGGAGGACGGATGCACGGCGATCCAGGTGTTGCCCGGTTCGAGCGTGACGAGAGAGCCGTCGTCCAGTAGATACTGGGTGTAGTCTTCCGCAGTCGGGCGTGACCATGTGCCGGTCACATGTTGACCGTTGATGAAATAGTCGCATTTGCCGCTGCCGATCATCTCGCAGGTGCGGCGGTGCTTGTTGTCGCCCTCGACAGAGCCGTATTCCACATATTGTATGATCAGGTTTTGCACGTTCATCTGCACGGGGTCGAATTCGTCACCGTGGTTTTTGAGGGTGCGCACCATGCTCGGTTCGCCGCTTTCGTAGCGATAGAGCCTGTTTTGCGCCGCGTCATAGGTAAACTGAATCCAGTTTGGATCCTTGTGGTTGTCGTATGGCAACGTCACCTTGGTGAAGGGCGTTGCGTTTTCATAGGTGATGCCTTCCAGAAAGTCGAATCGCTTCGCCTGTCTTGCTTCGTGCTCACCATAGAAGCGATCGACCAGCGCGGCGACGCGGTAATAGAGCGCGTGCACGCTGCCTCTGTCGGTTTCTTCCATGCGGAATCGATAACCGTTTTCCACCTCAAAGTCGTCATACGCACCCTGCGTGCGATAAAAGGTCTTATTAAATCCGCTAAAATCGCCCTTGGGCAGGTACAGCGGGATGAGATCCTGCGGAAGCCTGCGATACGGCTTTTTCAGTACGACATAGCCCTCGTGCAGATACATGCAGTCCCACTCCTGCACCATATCGATGATGTAATAGCGCGTGGAACGCAGCGGCCCCGCATAGAATGGATAGGTGTCGTTAAAGACAGCCTGCAAGCGCGTGATGGCCTGCTCGGCTAGGAACTCGTAGACGATATCCGCTTCCATCAGCGAGGTTTGCGGTCTTGCGCTCTTGGAGTTGTCGATGGACATGATGAACGGGCGCAGAGGCGTCCCTTCGGGGATGACGCGGCCGGAGGTGAGGGAGCGGGTCTTGGGTTCCGGCGTGGGTGTTGGCGTTGGCTCTGGCGTGGACGTGGGTGTAGGCGTGGCGGTCACGAGCGGGCTTTCGGTTGCCTCCGGCGTCGCCGCCGCGGGCGCCACGCTGGGCGAACAGGCGCCGAGCAATATTGAAAGTGAGAGCGCCGCGCAGATGCCGCGCAGTGCGCTGATTTTCTGGCGAATGCGAAGAGCGTCTAGCATGATTCTCAATTCCTTTCGTTTGGAAAAGCGAGTGCTTGCGGGCACGGGGTTAACGTTTTTTCCCTTTGCGCGAGAGCAGGATGGCGACCAGTACGACCACGACGAGCAGCAAGCCACCGCCGACAAAGTAAATCGTGTCGCTCATGCCTTTCTCCGGCGCGGCTGTCGTTTCCGGCGCTGTGGTCATGAGCTCCGGCGCGGCCGTGACTTCCGGCGTTGCGGTGATCTCCGGCGTGGGCGAAGGCGTCGGAACCGGCGTTGTGGGCACCCAAGGGGTTACCGCAGGGGCGGGCAGGGGTGCTGTTCCGGCGGAGATGCCGCCGTCCTGAATCGAAACATACGCGGCGCTCTGGTTATAGTCCGCGTCAACACGGGTGACGATTCCGCTTGTGACGGAGACCGCACTGCCCGCGTCGCTCAGCAGGCGGAAGCGCAGCGTCAGCAGCGTGCCCGCGCCCTCCAGCCCAAGCGCACTTGCGCAGGCGATGCGCACGCGACCCGGAACGTCCGAGTTGGCGATGGTATACTGCGCGGCGAAGAGATCGCCCGGCGTCATGGAGACAAACTCGATGGCGGCGCTGTCGTAGTTGAGGTCAAACTGAACGGAATCTACGCCGGCGCAGCTGTCCAGCAGGAGGGGCAGGTCTACCTGCGCGTTATTTTCACCGCTCACGGTGCCGACCTGAATCAGAACGACCTCCTCTTCCGCACGCGCATGCGCGGGGAAAACGAGCAGGACAGCCAGCAGCAGAGCGGACAGGGACAGAAGCGTACGTTTCATCGATTGCACCTCATGCATAAAAACGGTATGATAGAGCATACAGAAAAACTGTAAGATATATGGTACAGCAAAACGCAGTGGAAGTCAATTTGACCGGCTGTGCCGGACGCGGAAATCGGGCGAAATCGGGCGCGTTTACGCGCGAAGAAAAGCGACGTTTTCGCAAACGTTTGGTGAAGCAGAGCGCAGAACAGGATGGCGAACGGATGGAGAACATAGGCTATTACAACGGTGCGTTTGCGCCGATGGAAGAACTCAAAATTCCCGCGCTGGATCGAGGCGTGTATTTTGGAGACGGGGTTTACGAGGCGCTGCGCGTGGAGCGGCACCGCTTCTTTGCATTGCGGGAGCATCTCACCCGCTTTCGCGCGAGTCTCGACTTTTTACGCATCCCGTTTGCGATGACGGATGAAGCGCTCACCGCGATTTTGCAGGAGGCGGCGGACCGCGTAGAGAGCGATTCCCAGCAGATCTATTTTCAGGTGACGCGCGGCACGGCGATCCGCACGCACGCGTTTCCGGAACAAAGCGAGGCGAATCTTTTGATCTTCTCGCGCGGGGTGCCGCTGGCGGATCTGTCGGAATACCGCCGCGTCGTCGTGCTGCCGGATACGCGCTGGGGACACTGCAACATCAAGTCCCTCAACCTGATTCCAAGCGTACTCGCAGCCCAGAGCGCCAAGGAGCGCGGGGCGAGCGAGGCGGTGTTTCACAAAGACGGTCTTGTCAGCGAATGTTCCAGCTCCAATCTGCTGATGCTCAAAAACGGCGTGCTCCGCACCGCGCCCGCGGACGAGCGTATTCTGCCGGGGGTGACGCGCGCGCATGTTCTGATGCTTGCGCGGCAGATGCAGATTCCTGTGGACGAAACCGCCTTTACGCTGGAGGAGATGATGGACGCGGACGAGCTGATGATCACCAGCACGAGCGCGCATGGATTGCCCGTTGGCTTTGTGGACGATACACCCGTCTGCGGGCGGGATGAAGCGCTCCTGCGGCGGCTGCAACGCGCGTATCGGGATTATTTCTGGGATATGCTAGGAATTTCAATATAACCATTTTTATAAACGAAATTTTAATGAGACGGAGAAACGACAGCGGCACCCCCAGTGGGGTGCCGTTTGCAAAGCGCTTTGTTTTTGTATTATTCTTCGAGCGAAACTAAAATCGCCCGACAGGGCGCACCCTCCGCGCCGGAGATCTTCAAGGGTGCGGCATAGAGCGTATACCGTCCGTCGGGAACCGCGCGCAGGTCGAGATTTTCCAACACGGCGACGCCATAGCCCAGCAGCGCAACGTGCACCGATAGCTCGTCCGAATACGATCCGATCGACTGCTTGTTGGTACCGATGAGCACGCAGCCCTGGTTGAAGAGGTATCCGATGGCGCTCTCCGTGAGCTGCCCTTCGCCATGGAGCAGGATGCGCGGCGCAAACGGACGCTTCATGAAATACATTGCGTCCAGCGGCGTCTTGGGTACTGTGAGCACCACGCAATCGCCCACAAAGTGCGTGAGCGGAAGGGAGGCGATGTCCTTGCCGTCCTGTATAAAGTGCAGCGGCGCGTCCACATGCGTGCCTGCGTGCATGCTGGTCTCCAGTCGGCTGAGGTTATAGCTCTCGCCGTCCTTCATGCGGTGCATGGCTCTCAGCTTTGGCGGTTCGTCGCCCGGATAGGGCAACGCCTTGAGCAGGTCGCGAGAGATATCGTATAGTTTCATGATTTTTTCAGTTCCTCTTTCGGCGGGTCTTACCGCCTTTACTGGCCTCGTTTTTGCGGCAAGATTCATTATACGTTGCGAGGCAACAAAACGCAAAGCGTAAATTTTTATACAGATAGGCGGGAAAGAAACAGGCTCACGCCGGAGCGGGAGCCTGAAAGAGCGCGTGGCTTGGGTTCTACTCGTTTCGAATTGCGGCGAGCGGAGAAAGCTTCATGGCGCGAATGGCGGGATACATACCCGCGGCAAGTGCCACGACGATCGAGAAGCCGACCGCGCCGAACACCAGATAGGCGGGGATGATGCTGCGCATGCCCGAGCTTGCTAAAAACACGTTGAGCAGCGCCGAAATGCCAAAGCTCAGTCCCATACCCAGCGCGCCGCCGAAGAGACCGATATAGGCAGCCTCCGCAAGGAACAGGCCCGCGATGTTGTCAATCCGGCAGCCGAGCACCTTGATGATGCCGATTTCCTTGGTGCGCTCGAAGATGCTCATCATCATCGTGTTCATGATGCCGATGGCGGCGACCAGCAGCGCAACACCGCCGATGGCGCCAAGCAGATACTGCACGTTTTGGGTGCTCTTTTCCGCCATCTCCACCGCGTCCTGGAGGCTGTAGGTGCCGTAGCCCATCTCGGAGATCGCGTTCTTGACCGCCTTGACGTTTGAAATATCCGCGCACTTGACGAGCACGGTCTGGTACTTGCTGCCGTCATAGTTCGTGAAATATTTGTTGGCTTTGGCGAGCTTGTCGAGCTGCGACGCGTCCATGATGCAATAATACGAGAAGTCGTTGTTGCCCTCGTCCATGATGCCGGTGACCTTGAGCTTGTAAAAATCACCCGGCGGTTCCGGCGCTTTGCCCGAGCTGTTGTCTGACGTATCGATCATCATCTGGGTGTAGATGTTGCGGTAATCGAAGGTCAGCTGCATGCGGGAGTCCTTCTTCACCTTCGGGTTGCCGTCTTTGTCCAGCGCCGGACGATAGTTGTCGGGGCTGTAGAAGCCCTGTAGCGTCCACGCGCCGAGTGCGATTTCGTAGGTGTTTGCGCTGCCTGCGTCGGGGAGCTCGCCTTCGGAGAGCGTGATGTTGAACAATTCCGCCTGCTCTTTGGTGACTCCGAGGATGGAGGCGTCCACCGCGTATTTGCCGCTCTTGATCATGCCGTAGGATTCGACCAGCGGCATGACGGCTTGCACGCCTTCGATCTTTTTAAACTCCGTAATCGCCTTTTTGTTGAGTTCCTTCTGGCGGGAGGACCCGCCGCCGTTTCCCATGGAAACATAGGACCAGGAGTTGACGCGGATGGTGGTTAAGCTGCCCGTTCCGGCAAAGCTCTCGATGGTCGCCTGCTTGATGCCGATGCCCAGAGACACCATTACCACGATGGAAGCCACACCGATGACCATGCCCAGAACGGTCAGAAACGCCCGCAGTTTTCGCCGCCACAGGTTTAAAAACGCTGTGGACAGCAGATCTTTGATGCTCATTCTTCCTCCAGTTGCGCGGTGCCGCGCCGGGCGGTTACTCTTCTTCGAGCGCGCGCTCGCGCTTCTGTTTCGCCTTCACGCCGAGGAAGACGAGTCCCGTGACGACCGCAGCGCCTCCGAGCGTCCAGAACACCCAACCGATGTTTGCGGTTGCGGGTTTGTCGCCGGGGATCTCCATGCCGCCGTCGCCGGGTGAGGCCATACCGCCCGCGGGTTCTTCGTTGACGAACATGTTCATGGGCAGGAGTTCTTCGGTGGAGTTGCCGTTGACGTCTTCATAGGTCACGCGGACCTTCGCGTCGAGCTGTCCCGCAACGGTTGGGGTTACGTTCAGGTCAGCGCGCATCGTGCCGCCGGCTGCGATGTTGCCGCCGAAATAGTTTTCTTCGAGCGTGACCCCGTCGCCCACGACGTCCACCATGCAGTTATACAGCGTGGTTTTGCCGAGGTTGTAGAGCGTGATGCCTACGGCGACGCTGCTGCCGACCCATGGATCGTCATAGATCTTGGGATCGTTGATCAGCACGCGCGCCTTTTGCTGCACGGGGATGCTCACGCTTGCGGTTTCTTCAAACGCGCTGCGGTTCTTCGTGCCCTCATAGGAGAGCTTGATGGCGAGCAGCTGGGACTTTGGCTCCGCGCCGGGGTCAACCTGCAATTTGACCGAGAGCACATAGGCATCGTCTTTCTCGATGGTGCCGATGTAGATCGAGTTGCTGCCGCCCGGTGCGGGGAGGATGACGCCCGCTTCATTCGAGAGATCGAGTGTGAGGTTGGTGATGGCTTCCCGCTTGGAGGTGTTGGCAACCACAAGGCGCAGGGTGACGCTGTCGCCCGCGTAGATCGGGGTTTCGCTGAAGCTGTAGGACTCCAGGATGACTTTCGGCTTGCTCTTGTAGCCGCTGCCGCCGCCGCTGGTGGTGCCGCCGGAGGATTTTTCTCTCACTTCGATGGAAACGTTGACCGTATCCGTCAAATCCGAACCGCCATCTTTATAGCTGATGGTGAATTTCAGATTAAGTGGGCCAACAGCCAAAGTCGAAAGCAGTGTTCCGGTAACTTTAAAGTATGCACGATCTCCGATGGCCAGAACGTCGCCATTCCAACCGTCAAGTGTGTTGGCGACGGAATTCCACGTTCTGTATGCCGATCCGGTCAGAGGCGTTGTTGAAGTGAACGGATTCTGCGTAACGTCTGTGGGATCCGTGTACTGCAATGCGCATTTTAAATCTGTTGCGTTTGCCAGATTCTTGTTGATGATCGGAACATAAAAAGTGATCTCTTCTCCGGCGTATTGAGAATACGTTTGCAGAAGGCTCTTCTCCTCGTCGTTCGTCACATCTGTAAAGAGCTCGATGTGGTTTGCGTCGGCTGCCAGTGCAGTTGACAACGGCAGAGCCGTCAGCAGCAGCGTCACCGCCAGCAGTACCGCAAAAAGCTTGATTTTTCTCGTGTTACGCATCCAAAATACCCTCAGTTTCCCGAACACGCAGTTCGTTTTGTTTGGTGCTTTCTTGTTCCGTGAATGTGATATCCGTAATTCTGCCGTCCAGCAGATGGATGATTTTGTCGCCGTACTCCGCGATGTGCGGGTCATGGGTGACCATAACCAGCGTCTTTTTCTGCTCGCGCAGCAGGTTGATGATCACTTGCATGACCTCGTCGGAGGTGTTGCTGTCCAGGTTGCCCGTCGGCTCGTCCGCAAAGACGATGCTGGGATTGGTCACCAGCGCGCGTGCGATACCGACGCGCTGCTGCTGTCCGCCGGAGAGCTCGCTTGGCTTGTGCTTCAGGTGCGTCGATAGGCCGACGATATCCAGCATCTGCTTGGCGCGCTTGGTTCGCTGCGCCAGCGGCATACCGGCAAACGAGAGCGGGAGCGCTACGTTTTCCAGCGCGGTATAATACGGCATGAGGTTGAAACTCTGAAAGATGAAGCCTACGCGCTTCTGGCGAAAGAGGATCAGCTCGCCCTGTGTCATGCGCTCCAGATGCTTGCCCGCGATGACGATCTCGCCGCCGCTGACCTGCTCAAGCCCCGCGAGCACGTTGAGCATTGTGGACTTGCCGGAGCCGCTGCGCCCGATGATGGAGCAGATGTCGCCGGACGCAATCTGCAGATCCACACCGCGCAGGGCGTGCACGTCCACCGTGCCTACGTGATAGATCTTCTTGACGTTGCGTACGTCAATCAGCATATTTTCCTGCATCGTTCCTCCCCGATCGCTGACGAGCGCCCTTTCCGTCCGCGGAGAAAGCTCCGCCACGCTGAAAGGTGTATTACTCGTACTAATACGCATACATCATACGCCTCGCTTCCCGCTCTGTCAACGCTCTGGTTGGGGTAGATTGCGACGCAAATGCAAACAAACGCCTGAAAGACAAGCTGTAAAACCATGCGAACAGGAATTCAGCCGCGGGTACGGCTGGGAACGCCGGACGAAAATGTCCTGCGCCGCGGATCCGCACAGATTGGCTTCATTATACGATGCGCGTGTGAAAAAATCCACGCGCCGCACCGCAACCCCGCGAATGAACCGCCAAAGAAAACAAAGAAAGCTGAGGGAAAACTGAAGGAAAACTGAGGAAAAACAGTGGAAAAGCAGAGGGAAAGCAGAGAAAAAAACGGAGAGAAAGCGAAGAAAGCAGATTCCGGCGTTCTTTCGCTTGAAATAGCGCGGTTGTTCTGGTAGGATGGTACAAATAGAATTGTTTCGAGTTGTTTCGAAGAGACATCTTCGATTCAGAGGAGCCAACACACGATGCAAACCGCAAGCGCACAGCACAGCCGCCGCAGACTCTGCCCGATCCGGGCGTTGTTTGCCGCGCAAAAAGCGCTTGCGCTCGTCCCCAATCCGTCCGCCATGCGAATGCGAATGCACGCGGAGCAAGCGGAAGCGGCGGCGGCTGCCCTCTAACGAGGGGTCAATTGGCTGTTCCCGCGGCCGGGCAGGGCAAGAGTGCGCCCGCCTGCCGGGAGAAAGATAGCGTTTGCAGCGTGCGATATCCATACAACATCGACGGGCGCCGGAGGCGATTCCCGCTTGCACAGGCGGTGCGGGCAGGGGAACGCCGAGCGGCGTTTTTTATTTCACCGGCATGCACCGCGTGGATCTCGCCGGACGCCAAACCGAATAACGACCAACAGTCCGGCATGCACCGTGCGGGACTCGCCGGACGCCAAACCGAAAAACGACCAACAGTCCGGCCTGCGCCGCGCGGGACTCGCCGGATGTCAAACGAAACTACGACCAACAGAAAAGAGGGTTTTCATATGCCGATTAAAATTCCGGACGGACTGCCCGCGGGCGACCTGCTCGCGCAGGAGAGCATATTTGTCATGCCGCAGCAGCGCGCGGCGCAGCAGGATATTCGACCGCTGCGCATCGCGATTCTCAACCTCATGCCCACCAAGCAGACGACGGAGACGCAGATTTTGCGTTTGCTTGCCAACACCCCGTTGCAGGTGGAGGTCACACTGCTCCGCACGGGAAGCTATCAAAGCCAGAATATCTCGCAGGATTACCTGGACTCGTTTTACCGCACGTTTGACGAGGTGAAGGAGGAGCACTTCGACGGCATCGTCATCACGGGCGCTCCCGTGGAAAACCTGGATTTTCAGGATGTGCATTATTGGGACGAGCTCGTCCGCCTCATGGACTGGGCGGATCACAACGTGTTTTCCACGCTCTATATCTGCTGGGCGGCGCAGGCGGGGCTGTATCACTTCTATGGCGTCGAGAAGCGCCCGTTGCCCAAGAAGATGTTCGGCATCTTTCCGCACGTGGTGCTGGATCGCTCGCACAAACTCCTGCGCGGGTTTGACGAGCAGTTCATGGCGCCGCATTCGCGCCACACGACGATCCTTGTCTCGGATGCCGCGAAGATTCGAGACCTCGACATCCTTGCGACCTCGCAGGAGGCGGGGCTGTATCTTGCGGCCTCGCGGGACGGGCGGCGCGTGTTCGTCACGGGACACAGCGAATATGACGCAAAAACGTTGGAGCTGGAGTACCGCCGGGACAAGGCCGCGGGTAAACCCATCGAGATTCCGAAAAACTATTATCCCAACGACGACGACACCCTCCAGCCGATGATCACCTGGCGTGCGCACGGCGCGCTGCTGTTCTCCAACTGGCTGAACTATTTCGTCTATCAGCAGACCCCGTACGACCTCAACGCGATCCCCGCGCAGCACGCGGATGAATGAAAAAAGCGATGGCTCCCGCAGGGGAGCCGTTGTTATGTTCGGTAGTTATGTTAAAATGAAGTATCTTTTCAAAAAAGGGGGACAACCGATGCCAAACCTGCCGGAGGAATTTCTCACCCGCATGCGCACGCAGCTGGGCGAGGTAGATTTCGCCGCATATCTCGCCGCGATGGAAGAGCATCCAAGGCGTGCTCTGCGCGTCAATCTCTTGAAGACCACAGCGGAGGCGTTTTGCGCGCGGGCGCCGTTTTCGCTTTTGCCCACGGGGATCCTCCCGGAAAGCTTCCTGATTGAGGACGATGTCGCCATCGGTCGTCATCCGCTGCACGCGGCGGGGCTCTGCTATGTGCAGGAGCCCGCGGCGCAGGTGCCTGCTTTGCTGACGGGGGCGGGACCGGGCATGACCGTGCTGGATCTTTGCGCAGCGCCGGGAGGCAAGACCACGCAGCTCGCAGCCCAAATGCAAAACACCGGCCTGCTCGTTGCAAACGAGCCCGTGCGCAGCCGCGCGGAAATCCTCGCGGGGAATCTCGAACGGCTGGGGGTCACAAACGCGCTTGTCACCAGCATGCGTCCCGACGCGCTGGCGGAGGCGCTCGGCGCTTGTTTTGACGTGGTGTTGGTGGATGCGCCCTGCTCCGGTGAGGGGATGTTTCGCAAGGACGAGACCGCGATCCGCGAATGGTCAGAGGAGCATGTGCTCTCCTGTGCCGCGCGGCAGGCGCAGATCATCGAAAGCGCGTCGCTGTTGCTCAAGCCCGGCGGCAGGCTCGTTTACGCCACCTGCACCTTTTCGCGCGAGGAGAACGAGGACACGATCGAGCGGTTTTTGTCCACGCATGCGGATTTTTCGTTGATCGAATCGAGGCGGATGTATCCGCACACCTCCATCGGAGAGGGCCAGTTTATGGCTTCGCTCATCCGCGCGGGGGAGGCGGCACCGAAAGCGTCTGCCGCGCTGCGTGCGCCCGCGGGCGAACGAATCCCCGCGTATGAAGCGTTCTGGCGGGAGACGTTCGTGATCGAGCCGCCCGCCGCCATGCTCCTGCCGGATGGCAGGGTGCTCATTCCGCCTGCGCTGCTGCCGCGCGAACTCACGGGGTTACATATCGTCCGCGCGGGCGTGCTCGCAGGGGAACTCAAAAACACGCGATTCACGCCAAATCACGCGCTCGCGCTGGCGTATCCCGCCTCTGCGTTTCGCAAAACGGTGCCGTTGGAATCGCTCACGCTGATGCGCTTTCTTGCGGGCGAAACCGTCGCGTGCGATCCCACCCTCTCCGGCTGGTGCCCTGCGACAGCGTTCGGCTATCCGATCGGCTGGGGCAAGGCGGTGGAGGGAACATTAAAAAACCATATTCCGAAGGGGTTACGGATACGGTAAGCAGTTTTTCTGAAAAGAAAAGTGGACAACAGAGCTTTTTCGGATAGGATACAAACGGATTGTTTATCGAATCCGTTTTTTGTTTCGCCTTTTCTGTAAAAACCAAAACAGCTCCAGCCGTGCCAAAAGCATATTCATGGATCCACAAACCACTTCGGATCCTCATAGTAGAGATAGGCGTCCTTCTTGCCGATGCGGCAGGTGTAGCGGATGCCGCTGCCGCCTGCCTTGAGGCTCGCCGCGCGCCGCACATCCGAAATCGACGAAATCTCAAACTTTCGTCCGTCCTCCCAGAGGATCCGCTGCGGGTGCATGACACCCGCTTCGTCACAGGTCAATTCCACCGCGACATAGACTTTCATACTCAAATTCCTCCCGATGCGCAAGTTCGCGCAAAATCACATGATTGTTTTGTTTACCGTTTGCCCGTGACGCTGTCCATCGTCGCGTTTTGCAGATATCCCACCGGATGGATCGTGTGCTCCACCTTCGGCGCCATGAGCCCGATCTCGCGATCCTTCAAAAAGATGGCACGCCCGATTGCGCGGTAGCCAAAACGCCTGCGGATATCGTCCACGGCAACCTCCGCCGCCTCCGCCTTTTTACGCGGGGCTTCGTCGTCCAGCAGTGAGAGCTGGACGGGTGTGCCCATGCCGATGAGATCGGAACACGACACCGTCAGCGAGCGGATCGGCGCCTGCCAGGCATAGTTCTCGCGAAAGAGCGCCATGCATGCGCGCGAGATCTCGATGGTGATATTGGTCGGGCGATCCAGCTTCGTCTGGCGGATAAATGAAAATAGCCCGACGTCCCGCACGCAAAGACTTGCGGTCTTTGCCCGCACGCCGTGTTCGCGCAGGCGCATCGCGACGCTTTCGGCGAGCATCGATATGGTCAGGTACACATCCTCGTCGTTGACGAGATCGCGCGGGGTCGTCAGTCCGTTGCCGACGGATTTCACCGGCTGCTGGTCGACCATGCGCAGTACGGGCGCGATGTCCAGCCCGTTGGCGAACGCGTGCAGCATCGTGCCGCATTTGCCGAACTGCGCGTGTAAAAACGGCTCCGGCGTGTTCGCGAGGTCGCCGATGGTGACGATGCCATATTTCATCAGCTTTGCTTCCGTGGCTCTGCCGACATACAGCAGTTCCCGCGCGGGCAGCGGCCAGGCGACGGAAGCATAGTTCTCCGGAGAAACGAGCGTGACCGCATCCGGCTTTTTGATGTCCGAGCCCAGCTTTGCAAACACCTTGTTGTCCGCGACGCCGATGGAGACCGTGATGCCCAGCTCCTCGCGTACGCGGGTGCGGATCACATCCGCGAGGCGCTTGGCATCCGCCATGTCCGCGGTGGAACTGGTGACGTCCACCCAGTTTTCGTCGAGACCGAACGCCTCCACCCGGTCGGAATACTCGCTGTAGATCGCGCGTCCCAGCGCGGAAAACTTTTGATACGCAGCAAAGTCGGGCTTGACGGTGATCAGCAGCGGGCATTTCTGCTTGGCTTGCCAGATGGCTTCGCCCGTCTGGACGCCGAACTTTTTTGCCAGCTCGTTTTTGGCGAGGATGATGCCGTGCCGCGCCTCCGGATTGCCTGCCACGGCGACGGGGTGGCTGCGCAGCGCGGGGTCGAGAAAGCACGCCACCGAGGCATAGAAACTATTGAAATCCGCATGGAGGATTCTGCGTCCCATGTCTGCGCGCTCTTTCCGCCGCCTTGGGTGTGTTGCGGCGGCAACGAGATACGAACTAATGTTCGTATTAACAGTATATCCCGTTTTCGGGTGTTGTCAAGAGACGCTTTGCGCACGAAAAGAACGCAAAAAAGCGGCGTGAAACGCGGCAAAATATAAAAAAGGGGCTGTTCCCAAAGAACAACCCCTTGTGCGAGCGTATCAGTTGTGGATTCCGTATTCCTCCATTACGGGGCGCGCCCATTGCATGATATATCCCTCGTCTCTCGTTTGAAACGCTGAAAAATCATCCTTCCGAATCGGCACTTCGAAAGCAAAAGTCCCGATGAACGTGCGCGTTCCATTCACTAAGTCGTAGACATCCCAAGTGAAGTGCAATTGGAATGTTTCAGGCATGTCTAACATGCTCTTAGGCGCGGCATAGGTAAAGTCGTACCAAGAGAAGCGGTTTGGATCCAGACCATATGTTTCGATCCATTCCTCGATGTTGGTTTGAAACGGCGCGGGTGTCGTTGGGTCAAGAGCGCGATAATAGGTATCATTCAGTGGCTTTACGAGTGATGCGCCGTCGATCGATACGACCGGATCAATTTCCCATGGCATGACTTCACAGTCGATTACCGGAACGAATGCATGCAGCACGAATCTATTCTGGTCGGGATAGTAGAGCAATCGCTCCAGCAAAACAGTCATGCCGCCGATGGTCTGATCCTGATGGATGATATAATCCCGCCCGTCGTTGCGCCCGTCTGCCGCCAGCGCGGTTTGCTCGGCAATCCAGCTGGCCTTTTCGGCATCGTCCTTTGGCAAGGTCACAGCACCGGTTGTTCGATTGACGCGGAAAATCAGATCCAACGGGTAGAAATATGGAGATTCGACCAGCTTGCGTTTATCGTTGTCGTACATCTCCTTGACTCGCGTGACATAGACCAATAGCTCCTTCGGCATGTCCTTTGTCGCGCGATAATAGGGGAGCTTCAACAGACCGGTGCGAAACCTGCTGCTATATTCGCCGAACTGATCCGGCTCCGGCAGCTTCTCTTCGCTCCAGCTGATGTCCATGACCTCCGGCGGAACCAGGTATCCGTCCAGATAGTACAGCCGTTGTCCGGCTTTCCAAACATTAAATTCCGTTCCATCTGCAGGCTGCCAACCCCTGTCGTCGGTACTGCCCAACAGCAGTCCATCTTCCAGAACCGCGACGTCGTTGAGCGTAACGACATCCTGGGTCAACCCGATGGGTGTGGATTCTTCGGGTAGAGTACCAAGGCTATCGAGCCGGGCGGCGTTTGACTCCTGATGGGATTGGATGTAGGAGGCAATCGACGTTTGCCGAATTTCCTCCGCCTGCGCGGCCGGGTACTGATAGGCAAAATCGATGGAGAACGACCCGATTGTCCCCGCGCGCGCGCCCGTTGCGTCGCAGGAATAGAGCGTGCCGGAGAGATTCATCTGCGAGTCCTGCGTGATGGGGACAGGGTTTTGCCGAATCATGAAGGAGGAGGTTGCCGCAGACGCTTCGTCCGGTTCGTTCCAGCCGGACGCAGGTTGGTGGATTCCTTCATAGTCCGGTTGCGCATAAGGCTGGAATGGCTGTCCGTCGATCGAGAGCACGAAGTCCCGCGCATCGATGCCAATCTCGCAGAACGAGCTATATTGTAGCAGACGTTCTTGCGCGGCACGGTCGTCATCCAGCCAGGTGGGATCAAATCGGGTGATAAAGCCAGTTTTATCGCTGAGCAAAGAAAAATGGAACACATATTCCGCGCCGTCGATCTCCTGAAATACTTCCACCGAAACCAGTTCGATGGTGACATCCCCAACGGTTGTGCTGCCGCTGAGCGGTGCTGTCAACGAGGAGGCCTTCACATCGATATCCGCGTATGCTTCCGCCTTTTGTTGCAGCGTGTCCGCGGGCATCCCGATGTTTTCGGTTGCATTCTGCATCGCTCGTTGCGTGCTGCTCCAATAAATCGCGTATGCCGCGCAGGCGGAGAGGAGCAGGATAATTGCCGCAATCGCGATCAGCAGCGCTTTCCGTTTTGCGGGGATGCGCAGATTCACGGTTTGCTGCGGCGCACGCGCCATGCGCGGCTCGTTATGCGCCTGCATCATGTCGACCATACGGCGCTTATAATTCGCGGAAGCATGAATGCTGCTAAACGTGTTTTGATACTGTTCCATAGCCGTCTCCTTTCAGCAACAGTTTGAGCTTTTTGCGCGCGCGGGAGAGGCGGGAGGTGATGGTTCCCGTCTGCTCGTCTAGTAGCGAAGAAATCTCTTTGACCGATAGTTCCTCAAAATAATAGAGGTAGACAATATAGCGATCCCGTTCCGGCAATTTCCAGACGGCCTCCAGCACTCCGGCGTCTTCTTCTGGCGGGATGGCGGCGATGTCGTCGCCCAACGGAACGCTTGTGCGACGGGATGCAGACTTATCATAGTCAAGGCAGAGATTGATCGCCGTGCGGATCAGCCATGCGCGTTCATGTTCGAGTGATTGGAATCTCGGTTGACGTGTCATGAGCCGCAGATAGACTGCCTGCACGATGTCCTCCGCCGCTGCCATGCTTTGCACCCGATTGATTGCGATTCTGAGCAGCATATCGGAGTAGGTTTCAACGATGCGAACGATATCGCGCGGGTCAAGATAGGTTTTTTGCTCCATAGCCGCCTCCTTTCGCCAAGAATACGATTGAGCAATGGAAAATGCTGCATGTATAAAAATATAGCATGGATTTGTTTTATTACGCTTAAGGCTGATTATACCAAATCAGATCTTCGCATCGCCAAACAAATGAACGAAATGACAATAACCTGCAAGATGGAAGCGCGGCAAAGGCACAGAGGAGACCGCGCCCGCTGTCTTTGCCGGAACGAAACTTTCCCGACAGCGGTCGATTTCATACAGCGTGGTATGTTATACTAAAGTGTCATATGCAAGAAAATACGGCGTGTGCAAATGCGCAGATGCGCTGTGTAAAAAAAGCGCGACAGGCGCGAACACCGCAAGGACGAAAGGAACCCACGCAATGAATAGCAGAGATACGATTGCCGCTTCACTGAAATGGAAGCTCGAAGATATCTACGAAACCGAGGAACGTTGGGAAGCGGATTTTGCCGGCGCGCAGGCGCTGGTCGCGGATTTTCCGGCGCACGCGGGCAAGCTCTCTGGGAGCGCGGACGCGCTGTATGCCGCGCTTTGCGATGACAGCAGCATCTGGCAGCTGGTCGAGCGCGTCTATACCTATGCCCATCTGCACAAGGACGAAGACAACGGAAACACGAAGTATCAAGGGATGACCGACCGCGCGATGCAGCTCTACGTTTCCGCGCAAGCCGCGTCCTCCTTTCTCGAGCCGGAGATTCTGACCATTGCCGAAGAGACGCTGCTCTCTTGGGCCGCCGAGGCGCGCTTTGCGCGCTTCCGCTTCCGCATTGCGGACGTCGACCGCCGCCGCGCGCACACGCTCTCCACGGAAGAAGAGCGGCTTATGGCGATGGCGCAGGAGCCGCTCTCCGGCGCGGACAATATCTTCACGATGCTCACGGATGTGGATCTCGACTATGGAACAATCGTCGACGAAACCGGCGAGAGCGTCAAGCTCACGCACGGCAGCTACAACATGTTCCTCGTCAGCTCCGACCGTCGCGTGCGAAAGGACGCCTACGAGACGTTCTATAAAGCCTATCGCGGCATGAAAAACACGCTCAACGCAACCTATTCCACCTCCGTCAAAGGGGACGTGTTTCAGGCGCTGGCGCATCGGTTTGATGGCGCGCTGGAAGCCGCGCTGCATAGCAACGGCGTGCCGGTTGCGGTCTATGAGCAGTTGATCGAGGCTGTGCACGAGATGCTGCCGGTGCTCAAGAAATACCTCGGCATCCGCAAGCGCTTGCTGAATGTCGACCAATTGGAGATGTATGATCTATATGTGCCGATCACGCCGGATGGCGATATCGACATGCCGTATGAGCAGGCAAAAGCGCTGGTCAAAGATGCGCTGAGTCCCCTCGGCGCGGAATATGCCGCGCTCCTGGATCGGTCTTTTGCCGAAGGCTGGATCGACGTCTATGAAACGCCGGGCAAGACCAGCGGCGCGTTCTGCGCGGAGACCTACGGCATTCATCCTTACGTGCTGCTGAATTATCAGGGCAAGATGGACGACGCGTTCACGCTGGGGCACGAGCTCGGTCACGCGATGCACTCCCACTATTCCGCAGAGGCGCAGCCGTTTGAGACCTCGCATTATTGCATCCTCGCGGCGGAGGTCGCCTCCACGGTCAACGAAACGCTGATGACGCACCATCTGCTCAACAGCGAGACGGATCGCGTCAAGCGCGCCTACTATATCACGCAATTCCTCGAATCGTTCCGCACGACGTGCTTTCGGCAGACGATGTTCGCCGAGTTTGAGATGAAAGCGCACCGCATGGCGCAGAGCGGGGAGCCGCTGACCGTCGACAGCCTGTCTATGATGTATCGCGCGCTCAACGAGCTGTATTACGACGGCGCGCATGTGGACGATAACATCGCGCTCGAGTGGATGCGCATCCCGCATTTCTACAATGCGTTCTATGTCTATCAATATGCAACGGGTCTTTGCTCCGCGGTCAAGCTCGCGGACGATATCCTGCACGGCGGCGCGGTGGAGCGCTACATCGACTTCCTCAAGAGCGGCGGCAGTGATTATCCGATCGAGGAGCTCAAGGCGGCCGGCGTGGACTTGACCAAGAAAGAAAGCATCCTCGCGTCCCTTCGCGTGTTTGCGCAGTATGTGGACGAGCTGGATGCCCTGATGCAATAAGCGCAACATAAGACGCAACATAAGATATAATTGGAAAGAATACAAAAATTAAAACAAAGGAGTGCCTTTTGATGGAGACCAAAGAATACAACGAACAGGAAGCAAAGGATTATATACTCAACTGCTTCCGCGAACAGGGAGACTTCGCTGAAATTACGGACGACAAAACGCTTGTGCAGATGGTCGCCGCCGTGATGGAGCATGACGCGGCTTTTATGAAACAGAGCGGCGCGGACGAGGGCGAGGTCTATGACGACGACGCGGCCTATGACTACATGCACGAGAAGATGAGCGCACAGTTTCCGGATCACAAGATGTACATGCTCCGCCTCGTCGAGGACTACATGGACTTCAACGAGCGGTATCTGGACAGCCTCGGTCTCATCGACTGGGAGTAAGCAATATACGGACGAATGCTGTGGGCAAGGTATTTTCTCACTTCGCAGACAACCGGACAGTTTGAGGAAGAAAATTTCTCGCTACGCATGTAGCCGGACAGTTCCATAAAAAAAGTGCGCAGTTCTGCCGAATTTGCGCGCTTTTTTTATTGGTTTTGGTTGAGCAAAGAGGCGATGGCATGTTAGAATAAACCCGTCTGAAAAAAATAGATGAATCAAAACGTATTTTTTGAGCGATGCTCCGAAAGAAGCCTCTGAATTATTCTCATTACAAGCAAATAAAATTAATATCGATAAAACGATACCGATATCTTTTCTTTTGCGGTTGCACGCAGTATAATAGGCAAGGAAATTTTTACACACATTCAAAATATCTTTCAAACTATCTTTTATCGGCAAACTGGAAGCAGCATCGGAAAGGAGACCCAATGTACCGAATCGTAACAAAGCGTCCGCTGCATGAAACGGTCACGCTCATGGAGGTGGAAGCCCCGTACATCGCGAAAAAAGCGAAACCGGGTCAATTCATCATCCTACGCGTAGACGACAACGGAGAGCGCGTTCCGCTGACCGTCGCGGGGACAGATCCCGCGCGCGGCACGGTGACCATCATCTACCAGAAGGTTGGCTACACGACCAAACGGCTGGATGTGCTGAACGAAGGCGACAGCATACTGGACTTTGTAGGTCCTCTGGGCGTTGCGAGTCACCTGGACGGCATGAAGAAGGTCGCGGTCATCGGCGGGGGCTTGGGCGTCGCTATCGCTTACCCGCAGGCAAAAGCCCTGCACGATATGGGCGCCGAGGTGGACGTGATCGTAGGTTTCCGCAACACCGAGCTCATGATCCTCATGGACGAGCTCAAAGAAGCGAGCACGAACCTCTACGTCATGACGGACGACGGCAGCAATGGCCACAAGGGTTTTGTCACCAGCGCACTGGAAGAGCAGCTTAATTTGGGTAAAGAATATGACCACGTGATCGCGATTGGACCTTTGGTCATGATGCGCGCGGTCGTGAACATCACCAAGCCCCGCAATATCCCCACCGTGATCTCGATGAACCCCATCATGATCGACGGCACGGGCATGTGCGGCTGCTGCCGCGTGACCGTCGGCGGCGAGATGAAGTTCGCCTGCGTGGACGGGCCCGATTTCGACGGGTTCCTCGTCGACTGGGACGAGGCTATCGCGCGCGGCAGAATGTATCGCAACGAAGAGGCGGAGAGCCTTGTATGCAAGGCCTGCAACCTGACCAACCTCGAATTGCAGACCAAGCGGGGAGGAAATTGAGCCATGCCGAATATGAGACTGACTAAGCTGCCCTCGCGTGAGCAGGAGCCTGATATCCGCAACTGTAACTTTGAAGAGGTGTCGCTGGGCTACGACGAGGCAATGGCCATCGACGAAGCGACGCGTTGCCTCAACTGCAAGCATAAACCGTGCGTGGACGGCTGCCCCGTCAACGTCCGCATTCCGGAATTCATCCAGCTGGTGATTGCGGGCAAGTTCATGGAGGCCAACGACGTCATCCGTTCTACAAACGCCTTGCCCGCCGTCTGCGGCAGAGTCTGCCCGCAGGAGACCCAGTGCGAGGAGAAGTGCGTGCGCGGCATCAAGGGCGAGCCCGTCGGCATCGGCCGGCTGGAACGCTTCGTCGCGGACTACGCCATGACGCACGGCATGGAGACGCCTGTCCCCCTGCCCGACAACGGCAAGAAGGTCGCCATCGTCGGCAGCGGCCCTGCGGGCTTGACCTGCGCGGGAGACCTCCGCAAGCTTGGCTACGAAGTGACCATCTTCGAGGCGCTCCATACCCCCGGCGGCGTGCTGGTCTACGGCATCCCCGAATTCCGCCTACCCAAGCAGCTCGTGCGGGACGAGATCAGGATTTTGGAAGACATGGGCGTGAAGATCGAGACCAACATGGTCGTGGGTCGAAGCATCACACTCGACGAACTGCTGGGCGAAGAGGGCTATAGCGCGGTCTTTGTCGGCAGCGGCGCGGGACTCCCGCGTTTCCAGGGAATTCCCGGCGAGAACCTCAACGGGGTCTATTCCGCCAACGAGTTTTTAACGCGCATCAATCTGATGAAGGCGTATCACTTCCCGGAATCGGACACCCCTGTGCAGGTCGGCAAAAACGCGGCGGTCGTCGGCGGCGGAAACGTCGCGATGGACGCGGCGAGAAGCGCAAAACGCCTGGGTGCGGAAAATGTCTACATCGTCTATCGCCGCGGGGAAGCGGAGATGCCCGCGCGTGTCGAAGAAGTGCACCACGCCAAGGAAGAGGGCATCATCTTCAAGATGCTCACCAACCCCACCGAGATTCTCGGTGACGCGAACGGTCATGTTGTAGGCATGACTTGTGTGGAAATGGATCTCGGCGAGCCCGACTCTTCCGGACGCAGACGCCCCGTCGTCAAGGCGGGCAGCGAGCATACGATCGATGTGGACACCGTCGTGATCGCCATCGGCAACAGCCCGAACCCGCTGATCAAGAACACCACGCCGGGGCTTGCCACCGAAAAGTGGGGCGGCATCATCGTGGAGGAATCCACGGGCAAGACCAGCCGCGACCACGTCTATGCGGGCGGCGACACCGTCACGGGTGCCGCAACGGTCATCCTCGCGATGGGCGCGGGCAAGACCGCAGCCGCCGCGATTCACGAGGAACTGAGCAAGTAATTCTTTTTTTGAGAAAAAGAAAGGCTCTCCGTCAATCGTTGGGATGGAGCGGGAGACTAAGAAAAACGCAAACAAAAAGCGCAGCGGCACAGAATCAAACCGTTGCGCTTTTGATTTGTGTATTGGGTTTTATGCTTTGTTACGGTTCAGCTTTCGAACCAGATAGATGGCGGCAAGTATGATTGTTCCGATGACGAGGCTGACGAGGGCAGCCCCAAGCAATGAAACAAGAATGACCTGAACACTCGGCTCTAGCATGTTGAGAAAGAAAATCGCTTCCGTGATCAAAAAGATTGCGAGATACATGAGGATAAGAGATTTGCGTTTCATGTGGGTTGATCCTTTCACTGGATACTGTTTCAAACACAGTAATACCATTATTTGGAGTTGTCAACGTCGATTTGCTTACGCTTATGCGTAAGAAACGGGAAAACAGGTTGGTGCAAGTACGTTGGTGTTCATTATAAGATGAAACGAACATCTGCAATTCCAAAGCAGATTTCTCATTGGAAAAGAAGGCAAACAACGCATCTTTGTTGTACAATAGCTGTACAGAAGAGAAGTTTTTATATTATTTTTTCTTCTATGAAAAAGTAAAGGTGTTATGAAGATTGTGATCCCCGAAAACCTTCTGCCATTGGCGGAGGCGTTTGCAAAAGAGAATATTGAGGTGTATACCGTCGGCGGGCTGGTGCGAAATGCGCTATTAAACCTGCCGCCGTCGGATATTGACGTTTGCTCGCGGCTCAGTCCGCAGGAGATCGTGGAGCGCATGCCAAAATACGGAATCCGCGTGATCGAGAAAGCCGCCGAGATGGGCACTGTCGAGCTGCATTTTGACGGCATCATCGTGGAGCATACCACCTTCCGCAGGGAGGCATATGCGGACGGCGGCGAACACCGCCCAAGCATGGTCGCGTTTGGAGAGAGCCTTGCGGACGACGCGTGGCGGCGGGATTTCTCCGTCAACGCGCTGTACGCAAATCTATTGACGGGTGAGATCAGCGACCCGACGGGCGGCATACCCGATCTGGAAAAACAAATCATCCGCACGACCAGCGCCGAGCCGGACGACATCCTGCGTTCCGACGCGCTGCGCGTGCTGCGTCTTGTGCGCTTTGCCTGTGAGCTGGGGTTTGCGATCGACGAAAGCACGTGGGCGGCTGCGAAGCGAAACGCGCCGAAGCTTGCCGACATCGCGCGAGAGCGCAGGCGGCAGGAGTTTGTAAAGATTTTGCTCACCGACGAGCGGTATCCCGATTTGGGCAGAGACGAACTGCGCGCGCCGTTGCGTGGGCTGCGGCTGTTAGACGAGCTCGACGTTTGGGATTTTCTCGTGCCGGAGTTCAACGCGGCGCGTGGCATGGTGCAGCGGCCGGATCATCACCGCTATGATGTATTGGAGCACAGCTTCCGCGTTTGCGCGGCGGCTCCGGCGACGGAGAGATTGCGCCTCGCGGGACTTCTGCACGACGTCGGCAAGCCTGAGTGTAAGCGCGAGACGGGAAAGCAATACGAGCACGATCAATACGGCGAACGGATCAGCAAGCGCGTGCTGGGAGAGCTGCGTTTTCCGGCGAAGACCATCACGGAAGTCAGCCAGTTGGTCGAAGGGCACATGTACGACATCCAGCATATGGCGAAGACGGACACCCTTCGCGTGAAGTTCGCGTCCTGGGGCAGGGAGCGCACGATGGAACAGATCCTCCTGCGGGAGGCGGACGTCCGCGGCTGCGGGTATGATGTGGACTATGTGGCGGAGGATTGGCGCGCACTGTACGAGACGATGCTCGCCGACGGCACGCCGTTTTCCGAACGGGAGCTTGCGATATCCGGTCAGCAGCTGATGGAGGCCTCGGGCCTTCCCGAAGGCAAAGAACTCGGCGAACTGAAAAAGCAGCTTTTTCTCCAATGCGTGAAGCATCCGCAGGATAACAATCTCGCGCGGCTGACACAGTTGGCGAAAAAGAGAGAACGCAAAGCATAGAAAATGCCATGCAAGCGATTTTTGGGATGGCACGGATTGGCTACTGTATAAAGCTACTCCATAAAGTAGAGAATTGCGACGATCCATAACACAACGATGATGCCCGGAAGGATCAGGATGGTTTTCGTCTTTGTGTGGAACAGATCAAAGTATCCCTGCCAGCCGGATGGTGTCGTGCCGTTTGATCGGCCCACGCAATACGAGTTCCAGAAAATCAACGAAACCAGGACGAGGAGCGAGAGCACGAGCAGAACAATCCAAGCCGTAAAGCCGATTCGCTCTCGCGTGCCGCTGTAGTAATTCAGGGGCAGCAGAAACCCGTATGCAAACACGTTAATAAGAAGCGGAACAATGCCCGCGATGCGCCAAAGCACTTTTTTGAATGTCGCCATAGATGATTTTCCTCGCGTAAGATTTTTTTACCCGCTGATAATAAGACAATCGAGCAGACGGTTTATGACAACCATTGAGATCTGCGCGAAGCTGCTATTCTTTTATTTCTTTTCTGATCAGAAAAGAAAAGTACGTTCTCTTTCCCCGTTAATTGACATTTCGGGGCGGTTACCGGATAATGTATGAAGTAAATTTGGAGGCAAACGGCAATGGAAGAGGTAAAACGCCCAAAGAACTTCATCGAGGAGTTCATCGAAGAGGATATGCGCACGAAAGAGCCGCGCGTGCAGACCCGGTTTCCACCCGAACCGAACGGCTACCTGCACATCGGTCACGCGAAAGCCCTCGCGATCGATTTTGGCATGGCGGAGCGCTTCGGCGGTGTCTGCAACCTGCGCTTTGACGACACGAACCCCGCCAAGGAGGACGTGGAATATGTCGACGCGATCCAGGCGGATATCCAGTGGCTCGGCTTTCGCTGGAACGAAGTCCTGTTCGGTTCTTCTTACTTTGACCAGTGCTACGACCTCGCCGTCAAGCTCATCCAAAAAGGCGTCGCCTATGTGGACGAGCTCACGAAGGAAGACATGCGCGCCTATCGCGGCACGCTGACGCAGGCGGGCAAAAACAGCCCGTATCGCGAGCGCCCTGTTGCGGAAAACCTCGATCTGTTTACGCGGATGCGCGCGGGCGAGTTTGAGGACGGAAGCCTAACCCTCCGCGCGAAGATCGACATGGCGTCGCCCAATATCAACATGCGCGACCCCGCGCTGTATCGCATCAAGCACGTGAGCCATCATCAGACGGGGGACAAATGGTGCATCTATCCGATGTATGACTTCGCCCACCCGATTCAGGACGCAATCGAGGGCGTGACCCATTCGCTCTGCTCACTGGAATATGAAGCGCACCGCCCGTTGTATGACTGGGTCATCGATGCGTGCGAGTTTTCGCCCAAGCCGCGCCAGATCGAGTTTGCGCGGCTGAACATCACGGACACCATCATGAGTAAACGCTATCTGCGCCGCCTTGTCGAGGAAGGGTTTGTTTCCGGTTGGGACGACCCGCGGATGCCGACGCTCTGCGGCATGAGAAGGCGCGGCTATACCGCCGTTGCCATTCGCGATTTTCTGGATCGCATCGGCGTCTCCAAGGCGGACAGCGTCGTCGACGCCGCCATGCTGGAGCACTGCGTGCGCGAAGACCTCAACGACCACGCCGCCCGCCGCATGGCGGTGCTCAACCCCGTGCTCGTGGAGATCGAAAACTGGGACGAAGGCAAGGTCGAAGAGATCGAGCTGGAGAACCACCCAAACCACCCCGAAATGGGCACGCGTAAGGTGAAGCTTGGCAAACGCGTCTATATCGAACGTGAAGACTTCGCGGAGGTGCCGCCGAGCAAGTTCTTCCGCCTCAAGCCGGAGGGCGAGGTACGCCTCAAGGGCGCGTATATCATCAAGTGCATCGGATGGGAAGCCAAGGACGACGGAACGATCACGAAGATTCACTGTACTTATGATCCCACGAGCCACAGCGGCGAAGAATCGCGCAAGGTCAAGGGCACGCTGCATTGGGTCAACGCGGACGACGCGGCCAAAGCGGAGTTTCGACTCTACGACACGCTGATGACCAGCGAAAGCGTGGCTTCGGAGGACGTGGAGGAAGAGGAGACCGCGGTGGAGAAGGACTTCATCGACAAGCTCAACCCCGACTCTCTCGTGACCATGCGCGGCTTTGTCGAGCCGTCGCTCAAGGATGCTCCGGCGGGCGAACACTATCAGTTCCTGCGCGAAGGATATTTCTGCGCGGATCTGACGAGCACGCCCGAGGCACCCGTCTTCAACCGCACGGTTGGACTCAAAGACAGCTATAAAGCATAATTCTGAATAAATTCTTTTGTTTACTTTTCTTAAAAGAAAAGTAAAGTTTGGAGAAAATTGTATGGTTCGAACCCGATTTGCCCCGTCGCCGACGGGCTATATGCATCTGGGCAATCTGCGCAGTGCGCTGTATACTTACCTCTACGCGAAAAAGCACAATGGCACGTTCATCCTTCGCATCGAGGACACCGACCAGAGCCGTTATGTCGAGGGCGCGGTGGACGTCATCTACAATACCCTAAAGGACATCGGCATGCAGTGGGACGAAGGCCCGGATGTCGGCGGCGACTACGGTCCCTATGTCCAGAGCGAGCGCAAAGCCATGTATCTGCCGTATGCCGAGCAGCTGGTGAAAGCCGGCAAGGCGTACTATTGTTTCTGCACGAATGAGGAGCTGGACGCACGAAGAGAATCGGCCAGCCAGCAGGGTGAAGTCTGGAAATATGACAAGCATTGCCTGCATCTTTCGCCGGAAGAAGTACAAAAACGTATCGCAGCAGGCGAACCGCATGTGATTCGCCAGAACGTGCCGCTCACGGGCGAGGCATCGTTTGACGACGTGCTCTACGGGCACATCAGCGTGGACTGCGCGGAGCTCGACGACATGGTGCTCATCAAGGCGGACGGCATGCCGACGTATAACTTTGCCAACGTGATCGACGACCACACGATGGCGATTACGCACGTCATGCGCGGCAACGAATATCTCTCCAGCACACCGAAATACAATCTCTTGTATGACGCGTTCGGCTGGGAAAAGCCTGTCTATATCCACATGACGCCGATCATGCGCGACGCGAGCCACAAGCTCAGCAAGCGCGATGGCGACGCGTATTTTGAAGACTACCTGAAAAAGGGATATCTGAAGGAAGCGATTGTCAACTATGTTTCGTTGCTGGGTTGGAACCCCGGAGACGAGCGGGAGTTTTTCACGCTGGACGAGCTCAAAGAGGCGTTCGATGTAACCGGCATGTCCAAATCTCCCGCGATCTTCGACGTAAACAAACTCACATGGATGAACGCGGAATACGTCCGCAAGCTTACACCCGCGGAATTCACGCGCCATGCCCTGCCATATTACGGGCAGGCGGGTGTTGCGGAGATGGATCATGACATCCTCTGCCGGATTTTGCAACCGCGCACGGAGATCTTCTCGCAGATTCCCGACGTGGTGGATTTCTTGGCTTGTTTGCCGGAATACGACGCGGAACTCTTCACCAACAAAAAGAGCAAGACGGACTCCATCGTCTCCGCCGAGGTGCTGGATGTTGTGATTCCCGCGTTGACCGCGCTGCCCGCGTGGACGGAAACCGCGCTGCATGAGACCCTGCTTGGCATGGCGGAAGCGCGCGGGATGAAAAACGGCACGCTGCTCTGGCCGGTGCGCATCGCGCTCGCGGGCAAGCAGGTGACCCCCGGCGGCGCAATCGAGATCGCCGCGCTACTCGGTAGAGATGAATCTCTCAGACGACTCAACTTCGGAAGAAGTAAAATCTAAAATTCTTTTGTTTTACTTTTCTTGTAAGAAAAGTAAAGGAGGTAATCGTTTATGAAACTTGGAGTGATCGGTCTGCCGAATGTCGGCAAGAGCACGCTCTTTAATGCAATCACGCAGGCGGGCGCACAGGCCGCAAACTATCCGTTTTGCACCATCGAGCCGAATGTCGGCGTGGTCGCGGTGCCGGATGAGCGGCTGGATGTGTTAGCTGCGATGTATAACCCCGAAAAATACACGCCCACGACGATCGAGTTTGTCGACATCGCGGGTCTCGTCCGCGGCGCAAGCAGGGGCGAAGGCCTCGGCAACAAGTTCCTCTCGCATATCCGCGAGGTGGATTCGGTGGTGCACGTGGTGCGCTGCTTTGAGGACGAGAACATCGTGCATGTCGATGGCAGCGTCGACCCCGCGCGGGACGTGGAGACCATCTCGCTGGAGCTGATCTTTGCGGATATGGAGACGGTGGAAAAGCGCCTTGACCGCACGCGTAAGCAGCAGAAGGCGGGGGACAAAAAGACGCTCGCTGAGACGGAGCTATTAGAGCGCATCCAAAAGGCGCTGGAGAGCGGCAAACCCGCGCGCAGCATCGACGTGACAGACGAAGAAGCGGAGCTGATGCGCGGCTTTTTCCTGCTGACCAGCAAACCCATCATCTACGTGGCAAACGTCAGCGAGGACGACATTGGCGCGGAACCCAACGCGCATGTGAAAGCGTTGTACGAAATCGCAAAAGCCGAAAAAGCGGAGGCTTTGACCATCTGCTGTAAGCTCGAGGAAGAGATTGCGCAGCTCGACCCCGCCGAGAAGGGTGCGTTTTTAGCGGAACTTGGCATCAAAGAATCGGGCTTAGATCAGCTCGTCAAGGCATGCTATCGCCTCTTGGGGCTCATCAGCTATCTCACCGCTGGGCCCAAAGAGGTCCGCGCCTGGACGATTACGCGCGGAACGAAAGCACCGCAGGCGGCGGGCAAGATTCACACGGACTTTGAGCGCGGCTTCATCCGCGCGGAGATCGTGCCGTTTACGACTCTGCAGGAGCTCGGCACCATGGCCGCCTGCAAGGAAAAAGGTCTTATCCGCAGCGAGGGCAAGGAGTACGTCATGCAGGACGGCGACGTCACGCTGTTTCGGATCAACGTGTAAAGCGAAAACGCAACCAAACAGAGAGCCGAAACTGGCTCTCTTGTTTTTGTTTTACGGGTTATGTTTCATGGTCAAAACAAAAAATGAATTTACGACAACCCCTTCTTCTCGCACATACGGTAGATGGCGGACTCTGCCCAGGCGTAGTCGCTCATGAACCTGCCGTCGAAGCGGGAGACCGCGTCCGCCTTGCCCGCCCAGAAGTCGTAATAATCGCAGGAGACGAGCTCGCGCCGGATGCGGCAGCTGCCTCGTTCGCGCACAAAGAGATCCTCCGCGTTGCAGGCCTTCAGCGTGTCGGTGAGCTCTTTGATCGTTCTGCGATAGCCGGTGTTCTCCGCGGTCTTGTTCTCGCTGCCCTCGCAAAGATGCTCGATGATGTCGTAGATCCCGACGTTGCGCCCTTCGTAAAACACGCATAGCGCCATGAGCTCCTTTGCCTTGGCGGAGACAAATCGCACGGGCGTTCCTTCCACCAGCATCTCAAAGTTGCCGAAGGTGTGGAACTCCACGCGTTTTTTCTGGCGCGTGTGGAGCAGGCGCGCGCGCTCTAAAACATCCTGAATGTCATCGCGGTCAAAGGGCTTGAATACCATGTAATCCGCCTTCATCTGGAATGCCTCCACGGCAAAGCGCGGGTGTGCCGTGATGAAGACGATGATGATATCCCGCCGAATCTCCCGCAGCCGCATGGCAAGCTCGATTCCGTTCATGCCCGGCATGTCGATATCCAGCATCGCAAACTCCACCTCGTGCGCGCCGGCGTAGGCGATCGCATCCTCCGGACGGGTGAATTTGCCGACGATCTCAATCTCGGGCATATCCGCGCATTTCAGCTCCAAGAGCTGAATATCTAGCGCCATATCGTCGACCAATATCGTTTTCATGTGTCCTCCTTGCGCGCGTTGCCGTCGTACGGCGCTGCGTCTTGGGTTAGGTTGTCGGCATAGATCAGCGTGACGGTTGTGCCGTGCCCCGGCTCGCTTGCAACTTGCATCGAGCAGCCGGGGAATTGCTCCATGCGTGTGCGGATGTTCTGGATGCCGACCGAATGCGCGCTGGTCTCCTCGCCGGGGACATAGCCAAGCCCGTTGTCCGAAACGCGGACAAGATAGCGCCCCGCCTCGCGGGAGAGGCTGACGCACACCGTGCCGCCGCCAACTTTCGGCTTGATGCCGTGTATGATCGCGTTTTCCACCACGGGTTGAATCGTCAGAACCGGGATAAGGAAGTCCGCGTCAAACACGTCGTATTCCACGTTGAGCCGCCCTTGAAGCTGCACCTTGTTGATCTCCGCATACGCGCGTACGGTGCGTATCTCCTCGCGAAAGGGCACAAGCCCGCTTTGCGCGCTGACGCTGTCCACCTTAAAACGGAGAAACCGCGAGAAATCTTCCGTCATCTTATAGGCGGCGTCCGGATCGAGCACGATCAGCGCCTGAATCGCGTTGAGCGTGTGATAGAAAAAATGCGAGCTGATCTGCGCGAGCAGCACGTTTGTGCGGTCATACTCCAACTGCTTTTGCAGCGAGGCAATGCGGTTTTGCGCCGCCTCCTGCTCCATGCGGCGGATGGTGCCCGTGCTCACCACGGCGGTTGCGACCGAGAGGCTCAGCAGCACGCTCACCAGCGCGGAATAAATCACGCTGCCGTTGGTATACCAAGGCAGCACGGGGGAGACACTGACGTGCCATTCGGAGTTATAGATCGGAAACGCATAGTCAAACGTGCGATCCGCAATTCCTTCGCCGCTTTGGAGGATGGTTTGATCGCTGCCGGAGTCGGGGTTGACACGCCAAATGCGGCATGCAAACCCCTGCGCCGCGACCGAATCGGGTATGGTAAGCCCGCGAAGCGCGTCCGGATAGTTCAGCGTGACCGAGACGATACCCCAGAACGTGCCGTCGAGATAGACAGGCAGTCGACCCGCGATGCCTAAGCCACCCTGCACGAGGGTGAACGGCCCCGCCATGAGCATCGTGCCGCGCTCGATGGCGGTCTGTGCCTCTTTGTCTCCCGCCTTTGCGCCGGTGAGGTTGTGCCCAAGCACGCTCTCGTTGCCCTGCAGCGGGTAGACCGCGCTGACGATGCCGTCGGGCGCGAGCAAAACGTTTCGCACCGTGCTGTCGGTAACCAGCAGCCGCGCCACACGGTCAAAGCCGTCTGTGCCGCCCTCGTTTTGCACCACGAACGCTTCCAGCGTCTTTGCCTTGTTGAGCTGTGCGGAGAGCACCTCATACGTCTGCGCGCTGACGGTGCCCGCGATGAACTTCATTTGGTCGTCCTCACTTGAGCGCCTGCCGTATTCGATATAGGCGCTGAGCGCGGCGCAGAGCGCAAGGGTCACGAAAAACGCTGCAACAACCCGTTTTGTGATTCGTCGTTTTCGCATGCGTTGTTCGTCTCGCTTTCAAAGGATGGTCTTGTGGACTGCTTTTATTATATGAAATGGTGCGGCAAGGTGCAATCCAAATCAAAACCGCGCCCCGTTTGGCCGGAGCGCGGAGATGCGATCGCTTGGTCTATTTTGAGGAGGACTTAATCTTCCGCCGCGTCATGGCACGCATGAGCGCGACCTTGCTGTGTCCCATGGTGCCGAGGTCTTCGCCGCGCTCCTGTTGCAGGCGCTCCTGTGCGCGCAGCTCGGCTTCCAGCGCGCGCTTTTCGTCGATCTCCTCCGGCCATTCGCAGGCCTGCGAGAGGATGTAGACGCATTCCGGACGCACCTCGATGAATCCTTCGGAATGAAACGCCGTCCGGGTCGTGTGTTCGTCGGTTTGGATTACGAGCGCGCCGACATCCAGCGCGGAGACCATCGGTACGTGGCCCGCCATGACACCGAGCGAGCCGCCGATGGACTGCACGCTGACATAGACGGCTTCCCCGTTGAAGAACTCCCGCTCCGGTGTGACCACCATGAGGTTAAAGGGCTTTGCCATGCATATTCTCTCCAGTCAAGGGAATCAAACCGCTGTTGCGCAGAGGAATCCGTTAGGATGCCTGCGCGTTCTTTTTCATCTCGTCATAGCGCGCGTGTACCTCGGCGATGCCGCCCGCGAGCAGGAACAGAGATTCCGGAATTTCATCCGCCTTGCCGTCGACGATCTCCTCAAAGCTTGCAATCGTGTCCGCAAGCGAGACGGAGCAGCCGGGCTGTCCGCTGTATACCTCCGCGACGTGCATCGGTTGGCTGAGAAAGTTTTGAATCTTTCTTGCGCGGTAGACCGTCTGCCGGTCTTCGTCGGAGAGTTCGTCCATGCCGAGGATGGCGATGATGTCCTGCAGCTCGTGATAGCGCTGGAGCGTTTCCTGCACGCGGCGGGCGACGTTATAATGCCGCTCGCCCACGATGGCGGGCTCCAGTATGCGGGAGGACGAAGCCAGCGGATCGACCGCGGGATAGATGCCGATTTCGGCAATCGCGCGGGAGAGCACCGTCGTCGCGTCCAGATGCGAGAAGATCGTCGCGGGCGCGGGGTCGGTGAGGTCGTCCGCGGGCACATAGACCGCCTGCACGGAGGTAATCGAGCCGTGCGGCGTGCTCGCGATGCGCTCCTCCAGCTCGCCAAGTTCGTTTGCGAGTGTCGGCTGGTAGCCGACCGCGCTGGGCATACGCCCCAAGAGCGCGGAGACTTCGTTGCCCGCCTGTACGAAACGGAAGATGTTGTCGATGAACAGTAGCACGTCCTGATGCATCTCGTCGCGGATGTATTCCGCCATCGAGAGTCCCGCGAGCGCCACGCGCATGCGCGATCCCGGCGGCTCGTTCATCTGCCCGAAGGCCAGAGAGGTGCGCGTGATGACGCCGCTTTCGCGCATGTCCGCGATCAAATCCGTACCCTCGCGGCTGCGCTCGCCGACGCCGGCGAAGACAGAATAGCCGCCGCGATTTTTGGCGATGTTGTGGATCAATTCTAAAATCAAAACCGTTTTGCCGACGCCCGCGCCGCCGAAGAGACCGATCTTGCCGCCGACGGGATAGGGCGCCAAGAGGTCGATGACCTTGATGCCCGTTTCGAAGAGCGTGGTGGAAGGCCTCTGCAACAGGAAGGAAGGCGGCGCCTGATGGACGTCCCGCTGGGGCGCATCGATCGGGCCGAGACCGTCGATCGGGCGACCGAGGCAGTCGATTACGCGGCCAAATACGCTCTCGCCGACGGGAACCTGAATACCGCCGCCGGTGTTGCGCACAGAAACCCCGCAGGAGAGCCCCTCTGTGGGCTCCAGCGCGATGGCGCGCACCACGCCAGGGGAATGGTGCTGCACAACCTCAATGTGGACGGGCGGCTCGGTCATGGTCACAAGCAGCGTCTTGATCCGCGGCTCGCTGCCTTCTTTGAAGCGCACGTCCAGCACGGGGCCGATGATGCGGATGATGCTTCCGGTACGTTCTTGTTCCGTCATGCGTGATTCTCCTCCGGATAATAGGCGGCGTCCGCGGATCGCGCCGCGTTTGCCGCGTTGGCGGCGCCGATGATATCGGCGAGCTCGTTGGTAATGGTCAGCTGGCGCACGGCGTGGTATTGCTGCGTCAGTTTTTCAATCATCTTGTCCGCGCTGCGCGTGGCGTTTTCCATCGCGGCCATGCGGGAGCAGTTTTCGCTTGCGTAGGCGTGCACGATCGCGCCGTAGACATAGCCGATCAGGAGCTGCGGAATCAGCGCGTTGAGCACCTCTTTCGGCGAAGGATCATAGAGGATGAAGGAGCGGTCGTATTCTTCGTCGAGCGTGTTCGTGGGTCTGCCACGCTTGAAGTCGTTGAGTTCGACGGGCAGAAGCTTTTGCTCCAAAGGCTCACGGGAAAGCGTGTTGATAAAACGGGTATAGACGATTCTCAGCTCGTCGATCTCTCCGCGGTCATATTGCTCGATGAGGATGGTCATGAGCCGCCGCACCTGGTCGAGCTTCGGCTTTTCCGCAAGGCGCTCGAAGTGCCTGTCCGGCGTGAGACCGCGGCGCAGGAAGTGCGAGGTGCCGACGCTGCCGATGGTGTAGAGCGCAACGACATTCTTCTCAGCCATCACGCTCTCCGCAAGCGCAAGCACGGCGTGGTTATAGGAGCCGGAGAGGCCCTTTTCGCCGGAGACGATGATGTAGGCGACCTTATCGCCCGTGCGGTGCTTGAGGTACGGGTGCGTGATGTCGCCCGTATGGTTGCGGATGTCAACGATGATATCCAGCGCATGATAGAAGTACGCACGATTTTTTGCGATGCCGTCGAGGGCTCTGCGCATGCGCGCCGCGGAGACCATGTGCATGGCGTTGGTGATCTGACGCGTTTGCTTTACGCTCTTGATGTGAAAGCGGATGTCGCTGACGTTTGCCATGTGGCAGAGCCTCCTTTCATACGTTTATCGTTTATAATCGGGAGAATCACATCGCCTGAAAATCAAGGCGCTTACGCCTGACAGGTCAGTTGATAGTTTTCAATACTGGCGCGGAGCTCTTCCAGCAGCTCGTCGGTGAGGTCTCCGCTTTCCTCAATCTCGTCGAGGAGCGCGCCGTAGTTGCGGCGCACATAAGCGAGCAGACCCTTCTGGAACGCGCGCACGTGCGGCGCGGGCACGGCCTTGAGGTATCCGTTCATGACCGCATAGAGCACGAGCACCTGCTCGCTCATCTGCAACGGCTCATGCTGGCTTTGCTTGAGCGTCTCGCTCAGCCGGTCGCCGCTGTCGAGGATTTCTTTGGTCACGCTGTCGATGTCGGAACCGAACTGCGCGAAGATCTGAAGTTCGCGATACTGTGCGAGCGTTAAGCGCAGCTTTTTGACCACCTTGCGCATGGCTTTTTTCTGCGCGGCGCTGCCGACGCGGGAGACCGAGAGACCGACGTTGACCGCCGGACGCACGCCGGAATGGAACAGCTCCGGCTCCAGATAGATCTGACCGTCCGTAATCGAGATCACGTTGGTCGGAATATAAGCGGAGATATCGCTTGCCATCGTTTCCACGATGGGCAGCGCCGTGAGGGATCCGCCGCCGTTGGCCTCGCTGAGGTGACCTGCGCGCTCGAGCAGTCTGCTGTGCAGATAGAAAACGTCTCCGGGGTACGCCTCGCGTCCCGGCGGACGATGGAGCAGCAGCGACATGGCACGGTAGGCCACGGCGTGCTTGCTCAGGTCGTCGTAGATGACCAGCGCGTCCTTTCCGTCATACATAAACTGTTCGGCAATGGCGCAGCCCGCGTAGGGCGCAAGATACTGCATGGCAGCGCAGTCGCTGGCATTTGCCACGACGATGACCGTATAGTCCATGGCGCCCGCGGCTTGCAGCGTTTCGTAGATCTGCGCGACGGTGGAAAGCTTTTGCCCGATTGCGACATAGACGCAGTTGACGTGCTTGCCGCGTTGGTTGATGATCGTATCGATGGCGATCGTGGTTTTGCCCGTCTGCCGGTCGCCGATGATCAGCTCGCGCTGGCCGCGTCCGATGGGGATAATGCCGTCGACCGCGAGGAGTCCCGTCATCAGCGGCTCATTGACCGCCTGACGGTCTATGATGCGCGGAGCGGGGGATTCCACGGGACGGTAGCGCGCCGCGCTGAGCGGTTTATTGTCCAGCGGCATGCCGATGGGATTGACCACACGACCCAGCAGCTCGTCTCCGACCGGCACCTCGACCACGCGGCCGGTGCCGTAGACGCGCTCGCCTACGCGGACCTTGTCCTGACCGTTGAGCAACACCGCGCCGACGCCGTCCAGCTCCAAATCCATGGTCATGCCGTACACGTCGTCATCAAAGGCGATCTGCTCGCCATATCGGGTATGCGAAAGACCTTCTATGCGCACCACGCCGTCGCCAACACTGGTGACGACGCCATACTCATAGACGGCGGACTTGTTTTCAAAGGAACCGATGCGGCGCTTGAGCGTCTTACCAATCTCGCTCGCGCTGCTGTGGAACGGCTTTTGCTCGCTCCCGGTGAGGCGGACGTTTTCCGCCGTGATCTCCGCGCCGGAGACGCTGTTGGTGAGCAGCAGATGCTGCGCTTCCTTGACGCGGTAAGCAACACTCGCGTCATAGATCTTTCCGTCGATGATGGCAAGAAAGCCACCGATCAGCGCCTCATTGCGCTTGACCTCGAAGGAGACCTCCTGACCGAGCAGCTCATAAAAGTGCCGCTTGACGGACTCGATTTGATCTTCGCCGAACGGGCCGGCGGTGTATAATTCGCCTCTTAGAGCCATACGGAGCTCACTTTCCTAAAACAGTTCGAGTGGTGCGTGTGTTCGTTCCGGCGCGGTGCGCCGCAAATACGCAAAAGTAGACCGGCTTGCGGCATAGGAATATGCGCGCAAAGCAAGCGAATGCTTTATCCGACCTTGTCGAAAAAGCTGTCGATGATGCGCTGGTGGTCTTCCTGGGTGACTTCGCGCTCAAGAATTTTCCCCGCGATGTCGACGGCGAGCTCTGCCGTCTGGGACTTGAGCTCGTTCATCATGCCCTCGCGCTCGGTGAGCGCTTGATGCATCGCGTCGGAAAGAATGCCCTGCGCGTCGAGCTTGGCTTTTTTGCGGAGGTCTTCCGCTTCGCGTTCGGCGGCCTTACGCCGCTCCTCCGCGAGATGCTCGGCGTCGAGCCTCGCGTTTTTCATCGAGGTTTCATACTGCGCTTTGAGCACGTTCGCCTCGTTCCGACTCGCGTCGAGCTGCTCGCGTTCGCGCGCGAAACTCGCCTCACGCTCCGCCATGAACTTGCTCACCGGCTTATATAAGAAGTGGCGCAGCAGCAGGAAGAGGATGAGGAGATTGAGCGCGTGCTCGATGAAATCGATCAGGTTGAATTCCATGGATACCCCTCTTTGGCGACGTTATTTGCCCATCGTGAAAATCATGACCAGTGCGGTGACAAAGCCATAGATGGCGGTCGATTCCGTCAGCGCGAGGCCCAGCAGCAGCAGCGCGTTGATCTTGCTGTTGGCTTCCGGCTGGCGGGCGACCGCTTCCACGGCCTTACCGGTGGCGATGCCCATGCCAAGGCCTGCGCCCGCGCCTGTGAGCACCGCGAGGCCTGCGCCGATTGCGATCAGTCCGATATCCGTCATGGTAAGAACCCTCCTAAAGTAATAGTGGTAATATTTTTCCGGCTCTGCCGGTGGGTTTTTGGGTATGCATTACTCTGTCTCTTCAACAGCCTCTCCGATAAACGTCAGCGCATATCCGCGGGTTCGTCGGCGCAGCCGGCGCATCACGCCTCTTGTTCCTCCACTGCTTCGCCAATAAACGTCAGTGACAGGTTGATGAAGATAAAGAACTGGATCAGCGGGTGGAAGGCGTTGAAATACAGCCCCAGCACCGCCGGAATGCCGACCGAGAACGCGCCGAGCGCGAAATAGACCAGCTCGACCACCACCATGCCGCCAAGCATGTTTCCAAAGAGTCGGCAGGCGAGCGAAATCGGTACAGCGAGGTCGGAGAGCAGCTTAAACGGCGCGATGATCGCCTTTGGGCGAACGAAGCTTTGCAGTCTTCCCTTGATGCCTTTTTTATAAATACCGTAGACGTTGATCAGCACAAAGGTGACCAGCGCGTAGGAGAGCGTCATGCTCAGGTCGGTCGTTGGTGGGCGAAAACCGAAGAGCTCGACGATTGCGGAGCCGATGAACAGCGCCGCCAGCGCAAAGAAATAGGAAGCGAGGCCTTCGTTCTTGTGGCCGTACTTCTCACGGGTCAGGTTATTGATGGCGCTGACCGCGGTTTCCAGCACGAGCTGCATGCCGCGCGGTGTCTCCTTGAACCGCGGGATGACGAAGATGCGGATCAGCGCCGCAACGATGGCGAGTGCTGCGATCACGATCCACGAGACAAACACCGTAGAGCTCACCGAATATCCGAGGATATCCATGCGCACGGGGCTGATTTCAACCTGAAACTCCCGCTCGCCAAGGCCAAAGCTGCCGAGGATCAGTCCGCTGCAGAGCCAGAGCAGCAGAACGCCGGCCATCATCAAAAGATTCCGCTTCTTTTTTGCGGCTTTATAGCCGTCTTCCGTCTGCTCCGGCTGCGCGATGCGCGCGCGAAACACCAACGCAAGAACGCCGAGTATCAGCGAGAGCGCAATGGCGATCCATTTTCCGACGGAAGGCATAACAAACTGCATGTTAACGGTCTCCTTTCCCGTTTCTGCGCATGCGCACGTTGATGATAACCGCGCCGATGACGAGAACGGATGAGATTCCAACGCCGCACCAGAGGAGTTCACGCCGGAAAAACAGCGCGACGGGCACCAAAGCCGCGACAAACAACAGAATTTTTCCAAAGACAAGCGCGAGGGTTTTGAGGGAGTGACCCGCCGCGACGGCCTTGATTACCTGCGTGAGCAAAAACAATTCGCCCGCACCGCAAGCAAGGCCTATCAAGAAACCGGTCATCTGTCAGCACCTCCTGCAATCGCTCCGGGATGGAGCGAGATCATCCCCAAATCAAGACAAAAATCCTGCTTAGCGAAGGTGCGCCCGTAATCCGCATTTTATCACGCGAATTCGGCTGCGACGCCAAGGACAGGATATTAATATCTGCATTCTACAACGTTACAACGCGATTGTAAAGCATTTCTGCGTGAGTCGCGCATCGCGCAAACCACACATATTCGAATGCGCGATATCGATAAACCAGTATTGTTATACACGATTATTAGAATTTGTCAAGCAAAAAAGGATTTTGCCGATTCTTCATGCGAAAAAAAGGCCGTATAAAGGGATTTCTCCTTCCGGCGCGATTGCGGGAAGGAGGAGGGCGCACGCGGGCATTTCGTCCCGTAGTCAAACAATCCGTTCGGACCGCAAGCGCGTGAAAATGCAAAAATCATGATTTTCAGTCGTTGGGTACGGAATCAGGTGGTATAATAGCAAATGCGTGGTCAAGTGAAGCAGGGACTGCGGGCAGGATTTTACGGGCGTTTGACACGTTTGCAATGCTTGAACTGCACAAACCGTGTGAGAAGAACGCATCAAAGCAAAGTCGCGTGCGCTGAGAACTGCCAAAGAAAAGAGAACATTGCATCGAGCGAACAGTAATATTTTCGGAAGAAAGACTAATCGGAAGAAAGACTAATCGGAAGAAAGACTAATCGGAAGAAAGATTAAAAAGATTCCGAAAAGAGCATTCGCAAGAAAGCTCAAAATATAAAAAAAGAGAGTACCCGTATTGAAAGCACTATTCAAATATTTGAAAAACGATCGAAAAGAAACCATACTAAGCCCGCTGTTCAAGCTCTTTGAGGCGGGGCTGGAGCTGTGCGTCCCGCTTGTCATGGCGTCGCTGATCGATCACGGGATCGCGGGCGGGAACACGGGCTATGTCCTTCGCATGTGTTTGCTGCTCGTGGGGATCGCCGCCGCGGGGCTCATCAGCTCCATCACCGCGCAGTTCTATGCCGCAAAGGCCGCCGCAGGGTTTGGAAGAGAGATCAAACGCGCGTTGTTTCAAAAGATTCAGTCGCTTTCGTTTGCCGATCTGGACGCGCTCGGCGCCTCGACGTTGGTCACGCGGCTGACGAGCGATTGCAATCAGGCGCAGACAGGCGTGAACCTTACGCTTCGGTTGCTGCTTCGCTCGCCGTTTATCGTCTTCGGCGCGGCGATCATGGCCTTTACGGTGGACGCAAAAGCGGCGCTCGTGTTCGCTGGCGCGATCCCGCTGCTTGCCGCTGCGGTGTTTGCGGTGATGCTCGTTTGCATTCCGCTCTATCGCGCGGTGCAGGCGCGGCTGGATCGCATCGTCGGCGCTGTGCGACAGAATCTCTCCGGTGCGCGCGTGGTTCGTGCGTTTGGTCTGGAGGAGAGCGAGACGGACGCATTCCGGCGCGAGAATAACCTGCTGTTTACGCAGCAGCGCGTGGTCGGGCGGATCGCGTCTCTGCTCAATCCCGCGACAATTGTCATCATCAACTTCGCGATTGCGGCGCTCATCTGGATTGGCGCCCTGCGCGTGCAGGCGGGTGCGCTCTCGCAGGGCGAGGTGGTCGCGCTCTACAACTATATGAGTCAAATTCTTGTGGAGATGGTCAAGCTTGCGAGTTTGATCATCACGATCAACAAATCCATCGCCAGCGGCAAACGGATTCAGCGTGTGCTGGAAATGACCGCGATGCCCGCGCCCAACGCGCGGCCGGAGGAAGCCGTTGGAGCCGCCGCGGTGGAGTTTCGCGCGGTCAGCCTGCGCTATTATGCGGGCGCGGAGGCGGCGCTATCCGGTATCAGCCTTATTGCAATGCGTGGCCAAACCATCGGCGTCATCGGCGGAACCGGCGCGGGCAAGAGCTCGTTTGTGAATCTCATTCCGCGATTTTACGACGCAAGCGAAGGCACGGTGCACGTCTTTGGCGTAGACGTCAAGGATTATCCGCTGGAAGCCCTGCGCAAGAAGATTGGCGTCGTGCCGCAGAGCGCGGCGCTCTTTTCCGGCAGCGTGCGTGAAAACATCGCGCTCGGCAAGCCGGATGCAACGGATGAGGAGATCTGGCACGCGCTTGCACTTGCGCAGGTGAAGACGGTTGTGGAGGAGAAAGGCGGGCTGGATGCGCGGATTGAGCCCGGCGGCAAAAACTTCTCCGGCGGACAAAAACAGCGGCTGACCATCGCCCGCGCGCTTGTGCGTGCACCCGAAATCCTGATTTTGGACGACAGTGCATCCGCGCTCGACTACGCGACCGACGCGAAACTCCGAGAAAGCATCCGCACGCTCGAAGGTGCCACAACGGTGTTTATCGTCTCTCAGCGCGCCTCTGCGCTGCGCCATGCGGATCAGATCCTCGTGCTGGAGGAAGGCCGTGCGGTCGGCCTCGACACGAGCGAGGCGCTGCTTGCATCCTGCCCCGCCTATCGGGAGATCTATGAATCCCAGTTTCAGAAGGAGGCGGAGCATGCGTAAACCGGCAAAGAAAGCGCCCGCCGTCCGGTTGGATCGGGAGGTATTGAAAAAAATTCTGCGCGCGCTCAAGGACTATCGCCTGCTGCTTGCGCTTTCGCTCCTGCTCGCGCTGGGTTCGGTTGCCGCCGCGCTGTATGTGCCGATTTTGATCGGACACGCGATCGATCTCATCGCGGGAAGCGGGATTCGTTTCGACGCGATCATTGGGATCTTAACGAAGGCCTGCGTCATCGCGGGCTCCGGCGCGCTGCTGCAATGGCTCATGGGCGCGGTCAATAACCGCATGACATTCGCCGTGGTGCGGGATCTGCGGCAAAACGCGTTTGAAACCATCGAGCGGTTGCCACTCAAGCGGATCGATTCTCAGGCGCACGGCGAGATTGTCAGCCGCGTGATTGCGGATACCGATGCGTTTGCGGACGGGCTGCTGCTCGGCTTTTCGCAGCTGTTTACCGGGGTCACAACCATCCTCGGCACGCTGCTGTTCATGCTCGCGATCGATTGGAAGACGGGGCTTGTGGTGGTGCTGCTCACGCCCGTTTCGCTTCTTTGCGCGCGGTTTATCGCAACGCGCACCCACAAGCTGTTTCGCGCGCTTTCGGACACACGGGCGGAGCAGACGGGGTATCTTGACGAGATGATCCAAAACCAAAAGGTCGTGCAGGCGTTTTCCTATACGCGGCAGACGCAGGAAAAGTTTGACGAGATCAACGAGCGGCTTGCAAACGATTATCAGAACGCCACATTCTATTCTTCGATCACCAACCCTGCGACGCGCTTTGTCAACGCGCTGGTCTATGCGGGCGTCGCGCTCGCCGGCGCGCTGACGGCGGTTGCCACGGGCGGCGTGTTCTCGGTCGGGCAACTTTCTGTGTTTTTAAGCTATGCCGCGCAGTATACAAAGCCCTTTAACGAGATCTCCGGCGTTGTGACGGAGCTGCAAAACGCCCTTGCCTGCGCGGGCCGCGTCTTTGCGCTCATCGAGGAGCGGCGGGAGCAGCCGGACGATTCGGATGCGCATACGCTGACGGATGCCGAGGGGAATATCGAACTGGACGACGTGGCGTTCTCCTATGATGACCGGCGTGCGTTCATCGAGCATCTCAATGTCGCCGTCAAGCCAGGCCAGCGGATCGCCATCGTTGGACCCACCGGCTGCGGGAAGACGACGATCATCCATCTTTTGATGCGCTTTTACGACGTGGACTTTGGCGCGATTCGCGTCGAGGGCACCGACATCCGCAATATCACGCGAAAGAGCCTCAGAAGCGGCTATGGTATGGTGCTCCAGGAAACGTGGCTAAAGGCGGGGACGATTCGTGAGAACATCGCCCTCGGCAAGCCGGGCGCAACAGAGGAGGAGATCATCGCCGCCGCGAAGGACGCGCGCGCGCACAGCTTCATCCGGCAGCTGCCGCAGGGATATGATACGGTGATTGGCGAAGACGCAAGCCTCTCGCAAGGGCAAAAGCAGCTTCTGTGCATCGCGCGGGTGATGCTGCGCCTGCCGCCGGTGCTGATTCTCGACGAGGCGACCTCGTCCATCGATATCCGCACGGAGCAGCGGGTGCAGGCGGCGTTTTCGCGCCTGATGGAGGGCAGGACGAGCATCGTTGTGGCGCACAGGCTTTCGACGATTCGCAACGCGGACGTGATCCTCGTCATGCGGGACGGCGCGGTGGTGGAGCGCGGCAGACACGAGGAATTGCTGGCAAAGGGCGGATTTTACGCGGAGCTCTACAACAGCCAGTTCGCCGTGTCGTAATACAACAGATAACGCAAAAAAAAATCCCGCAGGCCATCTCGGTCTGCGGGTTTGCTTTGCCGGAAGGCGTGCGGAAACGGTTTGTTTACAGGTCGTCCACCAGCGCGCCGCTCTTGGCGTAAGCGGTGCTGCGCGCCTCGAAGAAATCGGTCTTGATCGTGTTGGCGTTGCTGTATTGGCTCACCCAACTGAGGCTTTCCGGCTCCGCATCGTGGCCTTCGTAGAGCTTCTCAAAGCCGAGGCTCGTCGTGCGGAGGTTGCCCAAATACTGCACATAGTCGGTGATCATATCTTGCGTGAGCCCCGCGACCCCGTCGCCGATGGCATAGTGCCCCCAGGCGATCTCCTGCTCGCAGCCTTCGCGGATCATGTCGCGGTAGAGCTCGATTTTCTCCGGCGTGAACAGCTCCGGGTTCTCCTGCTTGAGCTCCAATAGGATGCTGCGAAACAGCCAGAGGTGCGTGTTTTCGTCCCGGTTGATATAGCGGATAACCTGCACCGAGCCGGGCATGAGATTGTTCCTGCCAAGGTTATAGAAGAACATGAACCCGCTGTAGAAATAGACGCCCTCCAAAATATAGTTGGCGATGATCGTGCGCATGAGGTTTTCCGCCGTGCGGTCCCGATAAAAATGGTTGTACGCGTCGCCGATAAAGGTGTTTCTCTTGAGCAGATATGCGTCGTTCTTCCATTGATAGAGCACCTCGTCGCGCCCCTGCGGCTCGCAGATGGTGTCGAGCATGTAGCTGTAGCTCTGGCTGTGGATGGCCTCCTGATACGTCTGGATCGCGAGGCAGAGGTTTACCTCGTTTGCGGTGATATACTCGCCGACGGCGGGCAAATTTGCGGTCTGAATGCTGTCGAGAAAGATCAAAAACGACAGGATCTTGTCGTATGCGCGGCGTTCCGGCGCGGGAAGGTTTGGATAATCCTTCACGTCCGTGGAGAGGTTGACCTCCTCCGGCACCCAGAAGTTGTTCATCGCCTGACGGTACCAGTCGTGCGACCAGCCGTACTTGAGGTTGTTGAAATCGTTGAGGTTTGTCGTGTCGCCCGCAATCATGCGGCGGTCGGCAAGGTCGATGCTGCCATCGGGATTAAACAAGGGTTTTTGCTGCAATACTTCCATATCCATACTCCATCCAAATCTTTCGGTGATCGTGCAGCTCAGGACGAACAGGCCGAGCAATCCTCGACCTCAAGACTCTTGCTGCGCACATAGTAAACGGTTTTGACGCCCTGCTCAAAGGCGAGGATATACAGCCCCAGCACCTTTCGGAACGTGAACTCGTTGGTGATGTAGAGGTTCATGCTCTGGCTCTGGTCGATGTGCCGCTGGCGCACGCCTGCCGCGCGGATCGACCATGTCTGGTCGATCAGGTGCGCGCTCTTATAATACCAGAACGTCTCCGGCGAAAGATCCGGCGCGACGCGCGGGATCAGCCCGTTTTTCTTTTCCTCCAGAAAATAGCGGTTCATGACGGGGTCGATGCCCGCGGTGGTTCCCGCGATGATGCTCGTGCTGCTGGTGGGCGCGATGGCAAGCAGCCAGCCGTTGCGCAGACCAACCTGCGCGACGCGCTCGGCCAGCTGTTTCCAGCGCTCGCCCGTGTAGCCGCGCTTTGCGAAATACGCGCCCGTCTGCCAGTCGCTGCCTTCAAAGCAGGCATATCGCCCTTTGTCCGCGGCGACGTCGCAGCTGGCATCGATCGCGGCATAGTTAATCCGCTCAAACAGCTTGTCGACAAATTTCAGATGCTCTTCCGTCTCCCAGCCGATGTGGTTTTTCGCGAGCATATGGTGATATCCGCTGACGCCGAGGCCGATTGGACGGTATCGCAGGTTGTTCACCTTTGCATACGGCACGGGGAAGAAGTTGAGATCGATGACGTTATCCAGCGCGCGCACAACGTGGTGCGTGATGGTCTCCAGCTCGTCGCCCGCAAGGTCGATCTGCCCCAGCGAGAGACTTGCCAAATTGCAAACGACAAAATCGCCCGGCTTGGTGGTGGTAACGATGACGGTCTCTCCGTTCGTCTCCACAATCTCCTGGCTTACGTCGGAGATGCCGCTCATGTTCTGCGCAATCTCCGTGCAGAGATTGCTGCAATAGATCATGCCCGTGTGGTGGTTCGGGTTTGCGCGGTTGACCGTGTCGCGGTTGAAGACGAAGGGAGTTCCGGTCTCGACCGCGCTTTTGAGGATCATGCGAACGAGCTCCTTGATCGGGATCACGCGCTTTTCGATGCGGCTGTCCGCCACGCAATCGCGATACTTCTCCTCCCACTCTTCACCCCAGAAGTCCTCGAGGCTGTAGCCCTTGAGCGCGAGGATGTCATGCGGGCACATGAGATACCAGTTGCTTTCGATGTTGTCTCGCACGGTCTTCCAGAAGAGATCGGGATAGCACACCGCGGGGAAGACGTCGTGCGCTTTCATGCGGTCGTCCCCGTTGTTGGTGCGAATCTGTAGAAATTCCGGCAAATCCTTGTGCCAAACGTCGAGGTAGACCGCGACCGCGCCCTGACGAACGCCGAGCTGATCGACCGCGACCGCCGTATCGTTGGCGAGGCGAATCCAGCGGATCACGCCGCCCGCCGCGCCCTCAAAGCCGCGGATGCTGCCGCCCTTGGAGCGTACCTTGCCGAAATAAAGCCCCATGCCGCCGCCGTATTTGCTGACCTGAGCAAAGTTGTTGATGCTGCGGTAGATACCCGTCAGGCTGTCCGGCACGGTGTCGATAAAGCAGCTGGAGAGTTGATGGAACGGCTTTCTCGCGTTGGCGAGCGTGGGCGTCGCCATCGTGACCTTCAGCGAGCTGAGCATATCGTAGAAACGCTTCACCCAAACCAACCTGTCCGTGGGTTCCGGCATGGCAAGATGCAGCGCGATGCCCAGATACATCTCCTGCGGCGTTTCAAGCGGCAGTCCCTTATGGCTGCGGATGACATAGCGCCTAAGCAGCAGCTCCAACCCGGAATACGTGAGCTTTTCGTCGTGCGCGGGGTTTAAAAACGTCTCCGCCTCGTCGAGCTCTTCTTTCGTATAGTGTTCGAGAATATACGCGCCATAGAGACCGCGCTCGCAAAGATAACGCACTTTTTCATAATAGCTGCGCAGATTCAGCTCATCCAGCGCACGGGAAAGATCCGCCGCAAAATCGTGCATGAGCAGCCGCGCCGCGATAAACTCCCAGTGCGGCGCTTCCTGCGTGGTGAGCTCGGACGCCGCGCGGATCAGGGCCGCGCGCTTTGCGCTCTCGCCCATCTCCGGCTTGAGGAAGGAGCGGAACTTCTCGTCCAACCGTGAGAGCTCATACATCTCCTGCGGGAAGTCGTTTTGCGCCTTGTCGAGAATTTTTTCCAGCGCTTCGCCATCGGAAAACAGCGAGCCGATGCTCTTGCGCTGGGCGCGCATGCGCGTGCGCTCGCTGCGGTAGAGGATATAGCTCTTGCTTTGGGCGAAATAGCCCTTGAGCATCAGCGTCTCTTCCACAAGATCCTGAATCTGCTCGACGCTGACCGGCGATGGCAGCAGCGGGATGCGGGATTCAACCGCAGAGGTGATGGCCTCCAACGCGCTTTCGCTGATCTCTGTCTTTGTGCTGAAAAACGCCTTCCGTACGGCGCTGGTGATCTTGTCTCGATCGTAGGTCTCCGCCAGACCGCTGCGTTTAATGATTTCCATCATGTGACTTCCCGCCCCTTTTTTAAACTTGTCGGCAAACCTGACCCGCTGTGGTTTGCGCGGGTCGAGCCTGCGTGTGTTGTCTTGTGTAAAATAATGTTGCGAATCGCAACAGGTTGTGCCTTAAAATCATACTAACACAATATATTGGCTCCCGCAATGCTGCGCGTCGTCTGCGCGCGCGTGAAAAAACAGCCCGACTTTTCGCGATCAAAACAAAAACAGCCACAAAGATGGGCTGTTTGAAGATTCTTGCAATTAGGGATGACTTCAAGATTTGCGATGGGTAAAAAAGTTTACAAAAGCTGATGGAACAATTCATAAAACACGATAATAATCAAGCAAAAACTACAAAAGAGACGATAGATCGTCCTTCTCGCTCAGCACCGTCAGGCCTTCCTGCTTCAGCAGCGCTGCCGTGACCCCATCGCCCGGAACCAGCCTGCCGCAGAAGCATCCGTCATAGATCTGCCCGCTGCCGCAGGAGGGGCTGTTTGCCTTCAAGACGGCGAGACGGCAGCCAAAAAGGCGCGCAAGGTGCAGTGTCTCCTCTGCTCCGCGCAGATAGGGCGCGGTGAAGTCCCGCTCGTCCCGCGTGAGGATGCGCGTGTCGTGCCGCTCTGCGGGCGGGCGCGGGGTTGGAAGCCCGCCGAGCTGCTCCGGACAGACGGGGATCAGACGGCGCGATTGCGCAAGCGCGAGGATGCGCGCGTCCGCTTGCCCCGTGCCGTCATAGCGGCAGGGCACGCCGAGCAGGCACGCGCTGACCAGGATGGAGGAAGATTCGTCCATAACAACCTCTATTCACACGAATGAATATAGCTCCATTATAGCATACGGACAATTCCTCCGGATCCACCGGATCGAACCACTTGATTCCGCTCTGAACGATTAAATATACCACAAATGGTAATTTTATATCGAAGAAAACCAATATTGAGTGCGTATTATATTTCAAAATCAAAATTACCACACAAGGTAGATCAACAGATCAAGGCTGAACGGAACAGACAAATCTAAAAAAACCACCCCGCAGATGCGAACTGGTTTTCTATAACGCGGGGGTTGCTGGACAAGCTATTTTTTATGCGGGTAGACTTTTGTGAGTTCGCCGCCGATGACTTTGCCCGTGTATGTGCCGCGCGTGGTCACGCCGACGATGCCGTCGATGCTTTCGAGCCGGCGTTTCAGGCGAAGGCGTATGAGGAGCAGCACGATCAGCGCGACGAGAAGCACACCGATCAATACATTCAGCCATTGATTCATGCGCGTGCCCTCCTCGCGGCTTTTTTGGCGCGATACCATTTGAGCACCTTGAGATCGGAGCCGATTGCGAACGCCTGCGTGACGACGAGCGCGGACAACCCAGAGGCGAGCGCCATCTTTGCGCCGCTGATCGTCGTGATGCCCGGCGGAGGCGCGGGGGGATCCGGCGGTGTCTGCGGAGCAAGCGGCGCTTGCGGGGTTACCGGCGCTTGCGGGGAAGCGGTCGGCGCGCTGGTCACGCACGGGGTGACGGTTGGGTCGGGGGTAACTTGCGGCGTTGCGCTGGAAGCGGGGGGCGGCGAGACGACGACGTGGGTTCCGTGCCAGCTCCATGTGCCGACGAACGCCAGATTCTGATCCGCAATCGTCTGGCTGCTCTTGTCCCAGCCGGAAAAACGCCAGACACCCTCAAGCATGTGAACCGCGCGAAACGATTCCTGCGGCGTGACACACTCTCCCTCTATGCCCGAAGACGACATGGGCAATTTTGCGAGCACGCCGTCCGGCAGCGTGCGCCCGCTTGTGCCGCTGACAAACGTATAGGAAACCGTATAGACGGGCAGCGCTGTCCAGAGCCATGTTCCCGTGAACGTTACATCGCTTTGCGAAAGGGTGATTTGCTCGGGCGACCAGCCGGAGAACGACCACATACCCGCGCCGTCCCGCACGGGGGAGAACGTCGCGCCGGGGGTCACGTTCGTGCCGGAGAGGATGCTCTCGGGTGCGGGCAACTGCGCCAGCACGCCGTCGGGCAGCGTCCGCTCGCTCGTCCCGCTTTCAAAGGCGTAGCGCACATCGCGCGGGTGCGGCAGGTCGTCCGTCACAAACACGCGGAAGCGTACGACCGAAGGTTCGCTCATCGTGATGGCGGGCAGCGTCACGGCGACGACAAATCCGTCGGAAGACGCCTCCTGACGCAGATTGGAGAAATCGAGCGAATAGTCCCCCGTGAAGGGCACAAGCCGTTCGATCAGATTGGAGGAGTCGCGAATCAAAAACGCAAACGCGGAGGCGGCCACGATATCGCTCTCCAGCTCGGCTCGCGTCTGATCGGAAAATTCGCTCAGGCCGATGGTTACGTCGTGCGCGCGCAGGCAATAGTCCTGCGTGTCGGTGTGGTTGTCCTCGCTTTCCTTGCTTGCGGCGAGGGTGGAGGCGGGCAGAACGAAGCAGACCAGCAGAATTGCCAGCAGCGTTGCGGCTAATGGATAGAAAATCGTTCGTTTCATGCGCCGTTCCTTGCGTGTTTCGTTTCGGGGTGAAATCGTTACTATGGAGGTATCGTCGTGCGTTTGCCGCGGGGCGGCGGATCATCCGGCCTTGCTTGCGGCGCCAATGCTTACGAGGCTCTCGGCATAGTATCGCTTGCCCACGGGCAGCGCTTCGCCTGTGTCCAGAAGCACGCGCGAACTGTCGATGCTGCGGATAAACCGCTTCGCGACCAAAAAGGATTTGTGCGTGCGTACGAAGCCTTTCTCGAAGAGCTGTTCCTCGAGGCGTAACATCGTGGAGTAAAACTCAAACCGCTCTTTTGCGTAATAGACGGTGACGATGCGCTGCTGAATCTCAAAATAGCGGATATCCTCCACCGGCACGCAGCGGCTCTCTCCCGCGCAGGCAAGCACAAGTACCTCGCTCTCGCGCCGCTGCTTGCGTGCGCAGGCGTTGAGGAAGATCTCCTCAAACTTTTCTGCGGTGGTCCGGTCTTTGAGCACATAGTGCAGCGCGCTGACGTCATATCCTTCGATTGCAAAATCCGGCGTGGCGGTAAAGAACACGATGTCGCCTAAAAAACCGATCTCGCGCAGGCGCTTTGCTGTCTCGAGCCCGTTTAGCCCGGGCATGCGGATATCCAGATAGACGAGATCCAGCGTGGGATAAACATCCTCCGCCGCAAACAGCAACGCTTCGCCGGAAGGGAAGACCTGGATGTTGAGATGCACATCGTGCCGACCGGACAGGTGCACCAGCGTTTTTTTGCAGAGCGAACGATGCTCCGCACTGTCGTCGCAAATGAAGATTTGCATTGTCATGCGGCCGCCGTCCCTTCCACATCGGAACAGGTCGACGTTACGCTGCCCTTTGCACACAGTTGGATTACTACCCTAGTTTGCATGATACCCCTCCATTCGCCCCGGGACGGGCGTATGTCATAAAATGTGCTTTTGATGTCAAGAACGCGTTTCGCCCGCTTGGCGCGGGCGGGGGTTGCTTGCGCATCAAGAGCGATCTTGCCTCAGTCGGACGGTGCGCTCTGGCGCCAGTTGGGATTCCGGGGCTGTAAAATAAGACCCACTTGTGAAACCCAACCTTATTATTATAAATGCAATGACCCGTAAAAATGAATCACTTGGCGGAAAATTTACGGTTATATGAAAAAGTATTGTGAAACCTCATTCGACGGTGAAAAAATCTGGTTCGCACGGGCCTTCGCAAATACGCGCGGCTTTTTTTCCAAATGAAGGTAATCGAGGCGGGCAGGGATGTTTCAAATCATTTTAGCGAAGTTTCATGACATCCGTTTTCCGCGCGACATCGTCGGGCGGTAAGATGTTGCCAATCGCTTGACCGCGATGTGGCAGGAGGTGCGTTCGAAACGCGTTCCGAAATGGGAGGGAATGGCGCGATGTTGCAGTTTGATCAGTTGGATGAAGCGGTTAAAGCAACCGCCTTTTTAAGAGAGCTTTGCTTGAGCTTGCACATCGTCCGGCTGGAGGATGGCGAGTCGCTGTTTTCTGCCACGCGCGGCGAAGCCAAAGGTGACTCAGTTGCGCAAAAAGGCGTACCCGGTATGGAACCCGGCATGCAGCGCGGGCGGGGTGCGTTGCCTCGTGAAGCGCAGCGCGCGCATGACGTTTTGCGCGTTCCCTTGGTGATTGCGGGACAGGCGTGCGCGCTGGAGATGATCCAGCCGCGCAGATGCGCGCTCTCCGCCTTTTCCTACCATACGGGGACAGGCTTCCACGCGGAGAATACCGTAATCGGCGCCATCGTCAAGCGGACTTATCAAGACACACTCACCGGACTCTATAACCACCGCTATGTCGATTTGTTTCTCCCCGACGCGTTGCGTGCGGCCTATGAGCGGGAGCAGCCGCTTTCCATGATCGCGGCGCAGATCGATCAACTCCCGCTTGTGATCGAACACTACGGGCATTTGATCGGGGACCTCGCGCTGCAACACGTGGCGCAATTGCTGCAAAAGAAGGTGCATCAGGCGGATTGCTGGGTGGCGCGCTATGATGCGGATGTATTTCTCATCTGCCTGCCGGAGGCGGATTTCACGGCGGCAGCGCGCGTTGCAAACCGCATCCGGGTGGCGATGATCGGCGAACGATTTCCGCTGGAAAGCGGCGCGCTGAATCTGACCTGCAGTTTCGGCGTGCAGAGCGTGTGTAAGCAAGATGGGTCACTCACGGCGCGGATGCTGCTGGATCGTACGCTGGAAGCGCTGCGTCAGGCGAAACGCTCCGAACAAAACGCATTGAAATAGCGGGTTCCTGCGTAAAAAACAAAGCACATCGCTTACGGTTTCTTCTCTCCTCCAACTATTGTCCCAAAGTCAAAACCGCACCTCTGGTAAGGCGCGGTTTTGATGTAGTTAAGGGAGCGTGAATCCTTTTTTAGCCTGCATCGCAGGAGCGAATGCCCCGTTATCCGGGGAAGATGACCGTGAGCAGCATCTTGAACGGTTCCACCGCCTCCAGTGCGTGCGGTACGCCCGCGGGCATGACCACCGTCTCTCCGGCGGAGAGGATATGCGTCCCGCCGCCGATGGTGATCTTTGCCTTGCCGTCCAGCACCTGCACCATCGCGTCACCCTTGGACTCGTGGCTGCTGATCTCCTCGCCGGTGTCAAAGGCGAAGAGCGTGAGGCTGACCGAGCGGTTTTGCACCAGCGTGCGGCTGACAATCTGCCCCTCCTGATAGGTCACGAGTGCGGTGAGCGAAAGCGGCGCCGCCAGATCGATATTTTTCATGATGGTATTCGTCATGGTTTTCTCCTCCTGTTTTGTGTTCGGTCTTGTTTTGTTCAGCGTAATACGCGTCAGTCCAGCCGGTTTCTTCATGCCAGCGACACCAGCCTTTTTTCGCCCTCGATGGCTTGGATCGGCGCGATATCCTGCGTGACTTCTAAAACACCGAGAAATTCGCCCGCCTCGCCCCGTACCGCAAAATAGCGGATATAGACAAACTTGTCTCCCAGCCGGATCCAGAAGTCTTCATGATCCTTCTTGCCGCTCTTGAAGTCGCTGATGATGCCCTCGACGATGTGTACGCTCGCCGGCGGGTGACAGTTTTTCACGTTGCGCCCGATGATAGCTTTTGTCCGCGGGAAGACGCGTTCGCTCCCTTGCGAAAAATAGCGTACGGTGTCGTCCGCGCCGACAAATGTGATGTCGAGGGGCAGCATGTCGAGCATGCGGCTGAGCTCCGGCAGGGAGAGCGCGCCGGTCGGCAACACGATCATGCCACTGGCCGTTGAGGCAGCTTCCTTTGCTGGGGCTTGCGCGGTGGTGGAGGCCGTTGCGCGCCAGACCGGAGGGGTTTCGATCATGCAAAAGCCGATCTCGCCGCTCTCGCCCGCAACGCTTGACCACTCCTCCGGCGAGAGGGTGTCGATCAGCATCGGGATGAGGATATTTTCTTCCTTAAAGATCATCTCCTCCACACGGGTGAGCGCTTCGGTGAGCTTCGCGCCTGTCTCTGCACTGCCGGATGCCGCAAGTTGCGCGGAATCCTTTAAGAGCGCGCGGATTTCGTCGTCCACGCCCCACATGACCTTTGGCGGGGCAGTGATGTCGTGCTGTTCCAGATAGGGGAAGAGCAGGTTTTCCTTGCGGGAATAATGCAGGTCGATCGCCATGAGTGCGCCGAGCTCCGGCAGCAAAGCCTGCGCGCCGAGACCGCCTGCCAGTACGCGGCTGAGCAGCGGGCGGATGCGCGTGTCGATGTGCGCGGTGATTGCGGCGTTCTCCGCCTTGAGCGTGTGCGCGGGATGGCCGGGGATTTGGCTGACATCCTGCGGCGCGTGGATCTCCTCGATGCTGCCCTTGAACACCGCGGAATGCACGTCGCAAAGACGCTGCACCTCGGAGACGGGCAGCCCTTCCGAAATCAGCGCCTGCTCTGCCGCCGAAATTTCAGAGGCGGCGACGCCGTCAAACGCATCGTGAAAGATGCTTTGAACTTCTTCAACGGTTTTTCCTTCGTGGAGCTGGCGCAGCATGTCCTTGATCGCTTCCTTGCGCCGTTCGCGATTGTTGATTTCCTGACTCATATGATTTGCCTCCTATTTTGGCTGGTTGATTGGTTAATTCGATCAAACGGTTGCGTTGAACCCATGCCCCGCAAGTGCTTCTATGAGATTCTCCTGCGGGATGTGCTTGAGCGCGGCGCCCTTGGCGGGGGTCATAAATCGTCCGGCGCTCTGCAGCATGCCGGGTTTGGTGATATCCGTAAAGCCAAGCCCGCTCAGGATCCCGATCAGATCGGGGTGCTCCGTACACAGCACGTAGACGGTTTCGTTGAGGTCAATTGTGATTTGCTCCATGTCCGTTTGCCCTCCTTCGGCGCGATAGCTTGATTGAATGACAAGTAATTTGGTAGTCTTTCTGATAAGAGTATAGGATAGTTCACAAGGATTTTGCGTTGCAATAACAACGAGATCAAAATAAAAGCGACGAAATACGTTGGAAAGCACACGGAAAACAAATAAAACCGTGCTTGCGCACGGCTTGAGAGTGGCGGTTTGTTTACTTTGTGACGGGTAAATCTCTGCTGCCGGGTTTTTCCAGCGGAATGCTTGCCGCCTTACAGATCGGGCATTCGTCCGGCTCATAAGAATCGATGGCGAGCTTGAGGCAGGCATAGACCGGCAGCGCAAAGTCGCAATCCGCCGCTCTGCGATCCGCGATGCACGCGGCGCCGATCACTTCCGCGCCGAGCGCCTCCAGCGCCTTGACGGTCTCCATCGTAGACTTGCCCGTGGTGATGACATCCTCCGCGATCAGAATCCTGTCGCCTTTGCCAACCGTGAACCCGCGCCGCAGCTGCATCTCGCCGTCCTTGCGCTCGGTGAAGATGCTCTCCACGCCGAGCTGCCGCGCGAGCTCATACGAGACGATCACGCCGCCCATCGCGGGGCCGCAGACCTTCGTGATCGGCAGATTTTTCACCTGCTCGGCGACGGTGGAGAGAACTTCCGCCGAGAGGTCTGGAAAGCGCAGGAGCTTTGCGCACTGGCAATAGCCGCCACTGTGCCGACCGGAGGAGAGGAGGAAGTGCCCTTCTAAAAATGCTTCGCAGCTTTTCATGATGGTCAGATTGTCTTTCATAGATACACTCCTTAGCGTTATGTTCTAATATTAAATGATGCCGACGATCTCTTGCAGATTGTTTAGTTTCTCCTGTACGCAATAGTCCGCAAGTCCGTCGATGATTGCGAGCATTGCGTTGGGGTTCGCAAACGTCATCGTTCCGACCTGCACGGCGCAGGCGCCCGCCATCAGGAACTTCAGCGCATCTTCGGCAGTTGTGATGCCGCCCATGCCGACGACGGGGATTTTCACCGCGTGCGCCACCTGATGCACCATCCTGAGCGCGATGGGCAGGATCGCAGGGCCGGAAAGCCCCGCATAGACGTTATCAAACACCGCGCGCTTTTTCTTCACGTCGATCGCCATGGCTAAAAACGTGTTCACGAGGCTCAGCGCGTCCGCGCCCGCCTCCTCACACGCGCGCGCAACCGCGACAAGATCCGGCGCGTTGGGCGAGAGCTTCACCATCACGGGGTGTCGTGAGATCGCTTTGACTCTGCCGGTGATATCCGCGGCGGTTTGCGGCAGCATGCCGAACGCCATACCGCCCGCCTTGACGTTCGGGCACGAGATGTTGAGTTCGACCAGATCGATGTCCGCTTCGTTGAGGAGACGCGCGCCTTCGAGATAATCCTCCTCGCTGTGTCCGCCGAGGTTTGCGATCACCGCGGGGCCGAGCGCGCGCATGTACGCGGCTTCGCTTTCGACGAAGTGCCGCACGCCGGGATTCTCCAGCCCGATGCTGTTGAGCATGCCGGCGGGGGTCTCGTGGATGCGCATGCCGCGATTTCCCGCGCTGCCGGAGAGCGTCAGCCCTTTTCCGCTGATACCGCCGAGGCGCGAGACATCCATGTTTTCGGCGTATTCGTGCCCGAAGCCGAATGTACCGGAGGCGGCGATCACGGGATTATTGAGCGTCACGCCGCAGAGCGTGAGGGTAAGCGGATTAGATGACATCCATGACCTCCCGATAATCAAACACCGGTCCATCTTTGCAGACGCGCTTCCTGCCGTGTTCGGTCTGGCAGGTGCAGCCGAGGCACGCGCCGACGCCGCACGCCATGTGCTGTTCGAGCGAGACAAACAGGCTTGCGTGCGCTTGCTCTGCAGCGCTTGCCGCCGCGCGCAGCATGGGCGCAGGCCCGCAGGCGTAGAATGTTGCGTCGAGGGAGAAGTCCACATCCGCAACGACATAGCCGCCGATATTCAGCGTCACGCTGTCGGCGTATCGTGCAAAATCTTCTTCTAAATATGCTTCCGCGCGAAAGCCCAGATACACGTCAATCCGGCGAGCCGGATCACTCGCGCGGAGCTCTTTTGCAAGCTGGAGCATGGGAGCGGTTCCGATGCCGCCGCCGATGAGCACGGCATGCCCGTCTTGCAGCGAAAAACCGTTGCCGTAGGGGCCTTGCGCTTCGATCTCCTGCCCCGGCAAGAGCCGCGCAAACTGCGCCGTGCCCTTTCCGACGGTTTGGTAGACAAACACCGTCTCGCCAGATTCCGCGTCAAATGCGCAGACGCTGATGGGTCTGCCGAGCAGAGGATCGAGTGTGCCCGGGATGCGGAGCATAAAAAACTGTCCCGCGCGGCTTTGCGGCGCGCCGGAGACGCTCATGCGCCAGATTTCGCGGGCGATTTGGACGTTACTCTTGATTACAGCCACTGTAGGATATCCTTCTTCATGTCTTGCGCGGAGATGCGGATATGGTCGGTGAAGCGCGCGTCCTCACTCTTGCCCTTGTGCGCCGTGAGAATCCCGCGCGAGGAGTTGACCACGCCGCGCACGCCGCCCGCAAAGAAACCGGCGATGTCTTTTCCCGTTCCACCCTGCGCGCCATAGCCGGGGATCAGCAGAAAGGTATGCGGCAGCAGCGGGCGGATGCGTTCGAACTCTTCGGGATAGGTCAGCCCTGTCACCGCGCCGATGGCGGAGAAGCCGCTGTTGCCGATGAAGCGTTCGCCCCACGCGGAGACCTTCCGCGCCGTGCGTTCATAGAGCGTCTCGCCGTCCACGATCAGATCCTGAAAATCCTTTCCGCTGGGGTTGCTGGTCTTGACCAGCGCGAAGACACCCTTGCCTTGTTCTAAGTATGGATAGTATGGAGAGACCGCGTCTTCGCCCATAAAGACGTTGATGGTCATCACATCGGTTTCAAAGTCGCCGGAAAAATGCGCCGCTGCGTATTGCGCAGCGGTGGAGGAGATGTCCCCGCGCTTTGCGTCGGTGATGGTCACGTTGCCGCGGCTGCGTGCATATTGGAGTGTCTTGGCAAAGGCTTTCATTCCGTCGAGGCCCAGCGCCTCATAGCAGGCGATCTGGAGTTTGAAGCAACCCGCGATATCCTCCGTGGCGTCGATGACCGCGCGGTTGAATTCGAGTATCTTCTCGCCTTCGGTGCCGCTCTTCTCTTTGATATAGTCCGGCAGGAAGGAATACTGTGTGTCCAGCCCCACGCAGACGGGGCCTTTCTTTTGTACGGCTTCTACTAATTTTTGCATTCTCTCTTCTCCTCGTGTTTCGTCATGCTTATATTGCTGGGCTGTATTCGTATCTGGTTTCGCCGTCGATGATGGTCTTGAGGATGCAGCCCAGCACCTTTCTTCCTTGGAAGGGTGTGTTGTGGGAACGGGAGACCATCGTGAGCGCATCGATCTCGCTTTCTTCCTCGACGGAGAGCGCGGTGACGTCCGCCGCATACCCCGGCAGGAACAGCCCGGCCTGTACCCCAAGGCGCTTTGCGGGGTTTCGCGAGAGCATTTCAGAGAGTCTTGTCAGCGGGATATTGTTCTGCTGGAACACCTTGAGGTAGATCAGAAACGCGTACTCGATGTTGCTGATGCCCGCCATGCCTGCGGCTTTGTCGGCGGGCGTGTGCGGCGCGTGGTCGGTTGCGAGGCAGTCGATCGTGCCGTCCTGAATGCCCGCGATCAGTGCCTCCACATCCGCGCGCGTGCGCAGCGGGGGATTCACCTTGTAGTCGTTGTCCCAGCCGAAGAGATGGTGCGGCGTGACTTCGCAGGTGAGCGAAAGACCCTCTGCCTTCGCGCGGCGGATCATCTCGACCGTCTCGGCGCGGCTGATGTGGCCGACATGCAGATTTCCGCCGACTTCGCGCAGGAGCTGGATATCCCGCGCGACGATCTTGCGTTCCGGCTGGCAGTGTGTGCTGATGAGAAAGCCGTATTTGCTCGAATCCAGCAGAAGCTGGCGCATAAACTCGTCCGAGAAGATCGTCTTTCCGTCGTTACTGAGCACCCGTGTCACGCGGCTGAGGCTCGCGCGGTCGGTGGGGGTTTCGTCGCCCAGCGCCTCGCCGGCGGCCGCCGCCTGCGTGAGGTTACACAGGTGCAGGTGCTTCGCTTTTTCATGATTGGCGGTGACCAGCGCGGGGGTTGCCATCACGGGGTTGGTGTTCGCCATCGCGGTGAGGTGCGCATAGCCGCCCTTGAGCGCCGCGCGCATACCCGTCTCCATCGTTTCCTTTTCCGGATTGCCGGGGTCGCGCAGGTGGCAGTGCAGGTCGATAAACGCCGGCATGAGCACATTTCGCCGCATGTCGACGACGCGGTCTGCTTTTTGCCAGCAAAGCGGCGCGCAGGCGGTGATGATGCCGTCCTGTGTGCAGAGATCTCCGTAGCGATCACCGGATGCGTCGATGAGGCGGGCGTTGCGATAGAGCGTGATCATACCGTTTCTCCTTTCGTAATGGGGGGGCTTCGGTTTACAGGCGGGTGCGCACGTCGCAGTATTCGCAGGCGTATTGGTTTGTGCTAGCATCCACGAGGTGGAACTTCACGTTTGTGATGCGCTCCTGATTCGTGATGCAGCGCGGGTTTCGGCAGGTTAGGATGCCCGTGACCGTCTGCGGGGGAGTGAGGCTGACTTTCTTCACCCGTTCGCCGTCCTTGATGTAGGAGATTGTCGCGCCCGGGTCGATGAGGCCGAGCACGTCGAGGTTGATGTCGAGGTTGGACTCGACCTTGATGAGGTCCTTGCGGCCCATCTTTTCGCTGTCCACATTGCGCATGAGCACAACCACATCGTCCAGACGGTCGAGGCCGAGTTGCTGGAAAATCTTATATCCGTGACCCGCCCGAATGTGGTCGATCACGATGCCTTCTTTGATTTTTGATACGTTGACCATCTTTTTTTCCTCCGTCTTTCGTTTTGCTTAGGCTGGCTCGCTTACGCCGAGCAGCTTCATCATCAGCGCCATGCGCACGAACATGCCGTAGCGCACCTGTTCGAAATAAGCCGCGCGCGGATCCTCGTCCACCTCGGTGGCAATCTCGTTGATGCGCGGCAGCGGATGCATGACGATCATGTCTTCCTTGGCAGCCGCCATCTTGTCCGCGGTCAGGATAAAGTAGTCCTTTAGCCGGAGGTATTCCTCTTCGCTGATGAACCGCTCGCGCTGTACGCGGGACATATACAGCACGTCGAGCTCGGAGATGGTGCCTTCCAGATCGGTGGTTTCAATGTACGGGACACACTTTGCGTTCAGCTCTTCTTTGACGAAGGCGGGCATGGTCAGCTCCTCCGGCGAGATGAAGCGGAAGCGAACGTTTTCATACCGTGCGAGGCAGGTGACCAAGCTGTGGATCGTACGCCCGAACTTCAAGTCTCCGCAGACCCCGACCGTGAGCCCGTCGAACTCCCCCTTGTAATGCCGTATGGTCAAAAGATCCGTCAGCGTCTGTGTCGGGTGATGGTGCCCGCCGTCGCCCGCGTTGATCACGGGGCAGTCGGCATAGCGGCTCATGAGCTTCGCCGTACCTTCCTTCGGGTGCCGCACGACGATCAGATCGGCGTATTTCCCGATGGTGCGTGCGCTGTCCGCGATGGTTTCGCCCTTGGCCGCGCTGCTGGTGTTCGGGTCCGAAAAACCCAGAATCTGGCCGCCGAGGCGGAGCATCGCCGCATCGAAGGAAAACTTTGTGCGGGTGGATGGTTCGTAAAACAGGCTTGCCATGAGTTTCCCGCGGCAAGCAGCGGCATAGCGTTCCGGAGAAACGATGATTTGTTCCGCGAGGCAAAGAATACTCTCGATCTCCTCGAGTGTGAAGTCGCTTGGTGCAATCAGGCTCTTGTCTTTCAGCATATGGATTTCTTTCTCCTTCTTTTCGCTCCTCCGCGCGCGGGCGGGGCGGGGTCATAAAAAAACACCGGTTCAAAAAACCGATGTTGGAAAACAAATATAGAATTGAGGGGAAACAATTCTCAGAAGCAAATGCTTCAATTGGAAAAGTCTAATAAAAAAGCCTTGAATGAAAAGGAAAACACTTTTCATCAAGGCTTCTGAAAACAAAACGGAATGAGAAGAAAATTTAGGAATACGGGGAGTGCGGAGGCGTTTCTGAACTTTGTCTGCATGCACCCGCGGGCTCATCCTTGCTCCTGCCTCTCATTCAGATTTTACTCATTTCGAGCAGTATACAAGAGTTGGGCTCGCTTGTCAATACGACGCATATGCTTTTTTTCGGAGTGGCGATAAAGCGCGTCTTTCTACGGAAACGGATGCAAGAAACGTGTATTTGTTCCATAGATATTCATGTTGCCAAACATTTTTTTAGCCGCAGGACAAGCTGCACAATTCACTGCGATTCGGCTCGTATATACAGAAAAATTCGCTGAGATCATGGGATTTGAAGGCATTCCTGCACAAATTTGGATAAAAGACAAATCCGAACGCAACAGAAATTATATATTGCATACACAATGAATACAGAGGGTTGCATCGCAAGGGATTCACGTTTATAATTTTTGCTAGACGTCGGTGCAAAAACTTGCCCGGCATCGTTGGTTCTTTTCAAAGCCCAAAACTAAAAATGGAGGAAAGAGTACATGAAGAAGTTCGTAGCGATTCTACTGGCACTCGTTCTCGTCGCGTCGCTTGCTGCCTGCGCAGCGCCCGCCGCGACCGCCCCTGCTGCTGCGGCAGAAGAACCCGCTTCCGGCAATCCTGTCGTGAAGATCGGCATCTATGAACCCGCATCCGGCGACAACGGCGCGGGCGGCAAGCAGGAGACCCTTGGCATCGAGTACGCAAATTTCGTCAGCCCGACCGTTGAAATCAACGGAACGACGTATGATGTGGAACTCGTCAAGGTCGACAACGAGAGCTCCAACGACAAGGCGGCCTCCGCCGCGTCTACACTGGTTTCCGCTGGCGTATCCGTCGTGCTCGGTTCCTATGGCTCGGGCGTGTCCATTGCGGCATCTCCGACGTTTGAAGCGGCCGGCATCCCGGCGATCGGCATCACCTGCACAAACCCGCAGGTTACCGAAGGCAACAAGCATTATTTCCGTGTCTGCTTCCTGGATCCGTTCCAGGGCACAGTGCTGGCGAACTATGCGTTCACCACGCTTGGCGTGAAGTCGGCATATTGCCTCTCCAAGCTCGGCGACGATTATTCCGGCGGCCTTGTGAACTACTTTGTCAAGGCGTTTGAAGCCCTCGGCGGCACCTGCGTGCAGGATACGTTCCCCGATGGCAACAGCGACTTCACGAGCTATGTCAACAACGCCAAGAACAGCGGAGCGAAAGTCTTCTTCTCGCCGGTGTCCACCGAAGCCGCTCAGCTGATCATCGACGCGGCGGAATCGCAAGCCCTCGGCATGCCGATTCTCGCGGGCGACACGTGGGACAGCAACGTCATCCTCCAGGCCGCAAAGGGCAAGAGCGTTGACGTCACCGTCACCACCTTCTATCCCGAAGGCGCGAACGCCGAGTTTGACGCGGGCTTCAAAGCCTGGGTCAGCGCGGACTCGACGCTGCTCGCCAACAACGGCGGAGACGACACCGTCGCCGCAGTTACCGCGATGGGTTACGACGCCTACTTCTTCGCCCTCGAAGCGATGAAGAAGGCCGCGAGCATCGATCCCGCCGCCGTCATGGCTGCCATCTGGGGCACCACGTATGAAGGCGTGTCCGGACCGATCGCGCTTGATCAGGAAAACGGCGACGCTATCCGCAACACCGCGTACGTCAAGCACGCAAACAACGAAACCGGCGCATGGGATGCCCTGCCCCCGGTCACAATCGGCTAATCGACGCACAATCCAATGCGGCGGGGGAAACAATACCCCCGCCGCACTTCGTAGGAACGGTGTACCTGTGGATTCCACCTTGCTCAAGGCGGCATAACGCCGCGGGAACCGAAACAGTCGCACTACCTGCGAACGCATCACGGCACGCCGTGTATCCGGATTTTTTTCAACGCGCCGCTCTCTCGGGATGCGGCATGGATGGAGGCTAATCAATGCTCGATTTTCTACACGCCAACCTTTCATATATCCTCTCCGGCATATCGGTCGGCGGGCAGTATGCGCTCATCGCCATCGGTTACACGATGGTCTACGGCATCCTGCGGCTGATCAACTTCGCCCATGGCGATGTGTTCATGTGCGCGGGGTTGATGATGGTATACCTCACGACCGCGCTGCCTGTGACCGTTGCGATTCCGATCGTGCTCGTCATGACCGTTGTACTCGGATTCATGATTGAGCGCGCGGCCTATAAACCGCTGCGCACCGCGCCGCGCATGTCCGTCATGATCAGCGCCATCGGCATCTCCTATCTGTTGCAGAATGCCGCGCTGTATTTCACCGGCGGTCTTGCCAAGGTGTATCCCGCCATCCCGTGGCTGAGCCAGTCGGTGACGATCTGGGGCTCCACCACGAAGATGGTTACGGTTGTAACGCCGATTTTGACCATCGTGCTTGTCGTTTTGCTCACGCTCTTGATCAAGTACACGAAGGTCGGCATGGCGATGCGCGCTGTCTCGAAAGATTTTGAAACCAGCCGCCTGATGGGCATCCGCATCAACACTGTCATCTCGGTGACATTCGTGATCGGTTCCTTCCTCGCGGCGGTAGGATCGATTCTCTATTTTACAAACTATGCGTCGGTTACTCCCGTTTCGGGCAGCATGCCTGGGCTCAAGTGCTTCGTGGCCGCGGTCTTCGGCGGCATCGGGAGCATACCGGGGGCCGTCATCGGCGCGTTTATCATCGGCATCGCGGAAAACGTCATCAAGGGCGGCACGTCGATCTTCGGCTTCGGCGGCAGCGGATGGACGACGTTCTCGGATGCGTTTACCTTCGCGCTTTTGATCATCATCCTCGTGGTGAAACCCACCGGTCTCTTTGGCGAAAAAGCCACAGACAAGGCGTAGGGAGGAGAGCGTATGAAAAAGAAAAGCAAAGCGGAACTCTGGATCGCGTTTGCGGCAATCGCGCTCATCTACGTTGCGGTGGCGGTGCTCGAACAAACGGTAGATTCCAACCATATCATCTTCACGGTGCTCAAAAAGGGCGCGATCTATTCTCTCGTCGCGGTCAGCATGAACCTGCTCAACGGCTTCACCGGCCTCTTTTCATTGGGGCAGGCGGGTTTTATGCTCATCGGCGCCTATACCTATTCCATCTTCACCATGCCGACAGCGGTGAAGGTCACCGAGTCGGTCTACAAGTATTATCAAGCCGCGATCACGTTTGATACCGGCATCTTCGTAGGCCTCGTCTGCGCGGGGCTTGCCGCCGCGATCTTCGCGGCGTTGATCGGGCTTCCTGTCTTGCGGCTCAAGTCGGACTATCTGGCCATCGCCACCATCGGCTTTGCGGAGATCATCCGCGCGATCTTCCAATGGGACGTGCTCGGCCCCGTGACCAACGGCGCAAACGTCATGCGCAACTATCTTGATCTCACGGATGTGAAGATTCCCTTTACGGATACGCCATTTCCGCCGACGTTGTATGTCTTTCTAGCGTCTGGCGTCTGTATCGGGCTGATCATGCTGCTGATCAATTCCTCCTATGGACGCGCATTCAAAGCGATCCGGGACGATGAGATCGCGGCGGAGGCCATGGGCATCAATCTTTTGAAGCACAAGGAGATGAGCTTTGTCATTAGCTCATTCTTTGCCGGCGTCTCCGGCGCATTGCTTGCGATGTATCAATATACCGTGCAGGCGGCGCAGTTTAAGAGCGCGATGACGTATGAAATCCTACTCATCGTGGTCATCGGCGGCATCGGCTCCGTCTCCGGCAGCGTGATTGCGAGTTTCCTGTATATCGCGGCTTCCGAGTGGTGGCTGCGCGGGCTCGATATGGGCAAGTTCCTCGGTATCGAGGCGCCCAATCTCTTCCGCTCGGGCTTCCGGCGATTCGTGTTCTCCATCATCATCATGATGATCGTGCTGTTCTTCTCAAAGGGACTGATGGGAGACAAGGAGATCTCGTTCGCGGGTCTCGTCCGGCGGTTTAACAAGCGCGCGAAGACAGCGAAAGGAGGCGGTATCGATGGCTGAGAACGTATTGAAACTGGAAAACGTAACCATGCAGTTCGGCGGCGTCGTCGCCGTCAACAATCTTTCGCTGGAGGTCAACAAGGGCGAAATCGTGGCGCTGATCGGCCCCAACGGCGCGGGTAAAACGACCGCGTTCAACTGTGTCACGGGCATCTATGACCCCACGAACGGGCAGATTTTCTTCAATGGAAAGACGATTGTCGCAAACCACCCGCGCGCAAAGATGAAGAAGCTCTATGCGGGTGAAAACGCGAAAGAGTATATCAACGCGCGCACGGTCGATCCCACGCCGGATCAGGTGACGAAGCTCGGCATCGCGCGCACGTTCCAGAACATCCGGCTCTGGAAGAGCATGACGGTGTTTGACAACGTCCTGACCGCCAAGCACATGCGCGCCAAGCAGAATGTGTTTACCGCGACGCTGCGCCTCGCCTATAAGGAAGAGAAGCGTATGCGCGAGGAGACGGCGGCGCTGCTGGAAGAGCAGAACCTGATGCAATATGCGGGCGATCTCGCGGTGAGCCTGCCGTACGGACTCCAACGCCGGCTTGAGATTGCGCGCGCGCTCGCGACAGATCCCACGCTGCTGTTGCTGGACGAGCCGGCCGCGGGCATGAATCCGCAGGAGACGCAGGAGCTCGGCGAGTTTATCGTTCAGATCAAAAACAAATACGACCTGACGGTGTTTATGATCGAACATCATATGGATCTGGTCATGCAGTTTTCGGATCGCATCTATGTCATCGACTTCGGACGGCTGATCAGCAACGGGACGCCGGCGGTTGTGCAGGCGGACCCGAAGGTCATCAACGCGTATCTGGGGGTGGCGGAATGAGCGAGACGATTTTAAGCATCAAGGATCTCAAGGTCAATTACGGCGGCATCGAGGCCGTCAAGGGCATCAGCTTTGACGTACCCAAGGGCGATATCGTGACGCTGATCGGCGCAAACGGCGCGGGTAAAAGCTCGACACTGCGCGCCATCGCGGGCTTGGTCAAGCTCAAGAGCGGCAGCATCGAGTTTGAAGGCGAATCGATCACGGGCAAAGACACAACCGTAATCGTTAGCCGCGGCATCACGCTGGTTCCCGAAGGGCGGCGGATCTTCCCCGACCTGACGGTTCTGGAAAATCTCCGCGTCGGCGCATACATGCGAAAGGACGACATCACGCCGGACATCAACTGGGTTTATGAGCTGTTTCCGCGGCTCAAGGAGCGCAGTTGGCAGGCGGGCGGCACGCTCTCCGGCGGAGAGCAGCAGATGCTCGCGGTGGGTCGCGCGCTGATGAGCCGACCGAAGCTCATGATGATGGACGAGCCTTCGCTGGGACTCGCGCCCTTGATCGTGCGGGATATCTTCTCGATCATCAAGGAGATCAACAAGCGCGGGGTAACGATTCTGCTCATCGAGCAAAACGCCAACATGGCGCTCTCGACGGCGGACACGGGCTATGTCATGGAGACCGGGCGCATCACGATGTCCGGCCCGGGCAAGGAATTGCTCGCCAACGACGCGGTCAAGGCGGCGTATCTGGGAACCTGATCCACGTATACAACACAAAACGGCGGCTGCGGGAGATCGCAGCCGTCTTTTTTGCGGGAAAGAGGGAGCAAAGCGGTTTGTTCCCTTGACAACCAAATCATATATGATAAACTAAGTTTGACAATTTCATAGGTCTGATGAGAGAGGCGCGGTTGTCAAGAGTAGCGTGAGAGCGTGAAAGGGGCTGCCGCCGAAGCATCATTTCTTCCGTACAAGCGGGGGAACGGGTGCTGGGCTGCGGGAGAATATGTCGCAGACTGTCACGAAAGTGGAGCGCTGTCATCGGTCAAGAGTGGACAGAGTCGTCCGCTCGCATCATCGCATGCATGACCGCGCGTTTTCCATTTTAAAAAATCGGAAAGCGCGTTTTGTTTTTATTAAGAAAAGACGCGCAAAGCCGAAACAAAGATTGGAAAGCGCGTTTTTATTTCCTCATCACTCTGGAATTGTACAAAAAAATCGAATCAAGAGTAAGAGAGGAAATCAAACCCAACATGAAGAAGAGTATTGCCCTGCTGTTTGCGCTGATGCTTTGCTTGTCCAGCATTGCCTGCGCCGCAAAGCCCGCCGCGACCGGCGCCGTATCCGGCGTTGAGGATGGCGTTCTCACCGTCGCGATGGAGTGCGCCTATGCGCCCTATAACTGGACCCAGCCGACCGACGCAAACGGCGCGGTGCCGATCAAGGATTCTCAGGAATTCGCCAACGGATACGACGTGATGATGGCAAAAAAACTCTGCGAAGCAAACGGCTGGCAGCTGGAGATCGTTCGTCTCGACTGGGATTCGCTGATTCCCGCCGTGCAGACGGGCCAGATTGACGCGGTGATCGCGGGACAAAGCATGACACCGGAGCGGATGGAAGTCGTCGATTTCGCGGGGCCATACCTCTACGCCAGCATCGTTTGCGTCACGCTGAGCAGCAGCACCTTTGCCTCGGCAAAAGGCATCTCAGACCTTGCTGGCGGCACCTGCACAAGCCAGCTCGGTACCATCTGGTATGACACCTGCCTGCCGCAGATCAAGGACGCGAAGGTGCAGCCCGCCGCCGAAACCGCACCCGCGATGCTCATGGCGCTGGAGACCGGCACGGTCGATTTCGTTTGCACCGATATGCCCACCGCGCAGGGCGCGTTGGCAGCGTATCCCGATATGACGATCCTCAACTTCGCGGGCAGCGGAGATGACTTCGCCGTTTCCGATAGCGATGTCAACATCGGCATTTCCGTCAGAAAAGGCAACACCGTTTTGCTGGACGCGCTCAACAAGGTGCTTTCCGGCATGACAGCGGACGATTTCAACGCGATCATGGCGGATGCCATCGCGGTGCAGCCCATCGGCTGAGCAAAACAAGATTCTACTGCAATTTCGTTGCATGACGAGAGGTCAAGGCGTGCCGTGTTTTGCGGCTCGCCTTGCCTTGTCGTTTCCGGCGATCAAATGGATTTCGTAAGGAGCGTGCGCAAATGAGCAATCTCGCCCAACTTGGCAGCGACATCGTCAAGCTCTGGAATCAATACGCGAGCGTCTATCTCAACGGCATGTGGAAGACGGTGTCACTCGCGGTCATCTGTACGTTGGTCGGTTGCCTGATCGGCTTTCTTTGCGGCGTGCTGCAGACCATCCCCGTGGGCAAGAAGGACAACGCGCTGAAAAAAGGGTTTCTCGCGCTGTTGCGCGGCTTGATTCGCGCCTATGTCGAGGTGTTTCGCGGAACGCCGATGATCCTCCAGGCGGTGTTTGTCTATTACGGGCTGCCGTATTTTACCAATAACGCCCTGCAATGGAAGAGCGTCTGGCTCGCGGCGTTCGTGGTCGTCGCGGTCAACACGGGCGCCTATATGGCGGAGACCGTGCGTGGCGGAATCCTTTCGGTCGATCCGGGTCAGACGGAGGGCGCAAAAGCCATCGGCATGACGCACTGGCAGACGATGACGAGCGTGATCCTGCCGCAGGCGCTGAGAAGCATCATGCCCCAGATCGGCAACAATTTCATCATCAACCTCAAGGATACATCCGTGATGTTCATCATCGGCTATACCGACTTTTTTGCAACGCATAAAGCGGTTGTGGGCGCTACGTTTCTCTATTTTCCGTCGGCAACCATCGAGATGGCAGGGTATCTGTTCATGACGCTGGTGAGTTCGCTGCTTTTGCGCTGGTGGGAAAAACGGATGGACGGGGACGCGAGCTATGACCTTGCGACAACGGACACGCTGGCGCATACGAGCGGACTTGTCCGCTTTCCGCACAAAGGAAAACAGGCCGCGCAGGATGAAAGGGGGCGCTGAAGCATGAGCGAACAGATTCTATCCGTCAACCACCTCTCCAAGTCCTTCGGCGCAAATGTCGTGCTGCGGGATATCGACTTCTCCGTGCAAAAAGGGGATGTCACGAGCATCATCGGCGCCTCCGGCAGCGGCAAAAGTACGCTCTTGCGGTGCATCAACCTCCTCGAAACGCCGAGTGCGGGACAGATTCTCTTCCACGGGGAAGACATCACGCGGCGCGGCTATCCCGTGCCCGCCTATCGCGCAAAGGTCGGCATGGTGTTCCAAAGCTTTAATCTTTTCAACAATCTCACCGTGCTTGACAACTGCTTGGTGGGGCTGCGCAAGGTGATGCATCAGGACCGCGACATGGCGGAGCGGACCGCGCTTGCCTATCTCGACAAGGTGGGGATGCTGCCCTATATCCACGCAAAGCCGCGCCAGATCTCCGGCGGACAGAAGCAGCGCGTCGCGATTGCGCGCGCGCTCGCCATGGAGCCGGAGGTACTGCTCTTTGACGAGCCAACCTCCGCGCTGGATCCGCAGATGGTCGGTGAGGTGCTGGACGTCATGAAGACGCTCGTGCGCGAGGGGCTGACCATGCTGGTGGTCACCCATGAGATGGCGTTTGCGCGGGATGTTTCCAGCCGGACGGTGTTCATGAAGGACGGCATTATCTGGGAGGACGGTTCGCCGCAGCAGATCTTCGGCACGCCGGAACGGCCGGAGACGAAGGAGTTTTTATCGCGCTTTTTCGACCGCTAAATGAGCTGTTTTGCCACAGAAAACAGGAACCGTCCGTGATCGGGCGGTTCTTACGCATCGTGAAGCGAAAAGCAGGGGCTCCTGCGCAACTGTACAATCGAGACCAAATTGTGTTTAGAACAGTACAAAAGTATCCATTGACGCATGATCAGAGACCGAATACAATGAGATTAACACCGGATTCGTACAATGTAACATCGATGAATCGCAGGGGATTTCACGGGCACAGTTGGTTTTGCGGTGCCCATCTCTCCCCGCTTTCGCCTATTGGTCGGCGTGCGCTGGGCGTTTCGTCGCGTAAAAACTTGACGGAGAGGCGGTAGATACGCTTGCGGACTAAACCAACACGATTCATTTTCAGCATTTTCTGCATCACGCTCGTTGCGGTGGCGGGCGTTGCACTCCTGCGGCTGGTGAGCAAACCGAACCCACCGCCCGCGGGCAGGGAGCGTATTTCCGTCGTATTGGACGATAACTATCCGCCGTATATCTTCCGCGACGCGGAAGGAGAGCTTCAGGGGATTCTGGTCGATCAGTGGGCGCTCTGGAGCAAAGTAACCGGCGTAAAGGCAGATCTATACGCCATGGATTGGGCGGATGCGCTCGATGGCATGCGCGCGGGGAAATATGATGTGATCGATACCACGTTCCAAAACGACGAACGCGATACGTGGCTCGATTTTTCCGAACCATATGTGAACATCGATGTTCCGATCTTCCACAGCAATAAAATCGGCGGAATCACGGACGTGAAATCGATCATCGACTTCACGGTTGCGGTCAAAGCCGGGGACGCGTGCATCCAGATTCTGAAAGATGCGGGCGTTCAAAAGATAATCGAGTATCCGAGTTATAAAGCGGTGATCGAGGCGGCAAAACGTGGGGATGTCAGTGTGTTTGTCGTGGACGAGCCTGCCGCGTTGTATTATCTGTATCAAAACGACATTGCGAACGAATTCAGCAGGAGCCAGTCGCTCTATTCCGGCCAGTTCCATCGCGCCGTGAAAAAAGGCGACGCGCCCATGCTTGCTCTGTTGGAGCAGGGTTTTTCACGAATTTCGTCCGAACAGCTTCACCAGGTTGACGACAAGTGGTTCGGACGGGAGAGTGCTTGGCTCTATTTCGGCTATTATTTTGAGTACTTTCTGATCGCGGTTACGTTGGTTGGCACGGTGATCCTCTGGGTCTCGCTCTGGAATCAGAAGCTGAGAAAGGAAGTGCGCAAAAAGACGCAGGAGCTCATCCGCGAAAAAGAGCTTTTAAACATCACGCTCCAATCGATTGGCGACGGCGTGGTTGCGACGGATGTGGAAGGCGTGATCACGCTGCTCAATCCCACCGCGCGGCGCATGACCGGTTGGAAAGACGATGCGATTGGAGAAAAGTTCACCACCGTGTTGCGGCTGATCAACGAGGAAACGGAAGACCCCGTCAGCTCTCCGATTGAAAAAGTGCTCGAAACAGGGGAGATTGTCGGCCTTGCAAACCACACGGCGCTGATCAACCGCGCGGGCGACAAAACACCGATTGCCGACGGAGCTTCGCCGATTCGCGACACAAACGATCAAATCTATGGCGTGGTCATGGTGTTTCGCGATGTGACGCAAGAAAAGGCGCAACGCGAAAAGATCGAACACATCATGTCCCACGATTCCATGACGGGACTGCATAACCGATGGTATATGGAAGAACTGCTCAATCGTTACGATGCGGGGCGAGGGTGCTGTGCGGTGATCATGGGCGATCTTAATGGGCTCAAGCTCATCAACGATGCGTTTGGGCACTTTGAAGGGGATCGATTCATCCGGAAGATCGCGTCGATTTTACTGGAGAGCTGTGGGCCGCGGGATGTGGTCTGCCGCTGGGGCGGAGACGAGTTCTTAATTCTGATGCCGGATGCGGAAGCGCTGGACGCGGAGCGGTTGATTGAACGGGTGCTCGCGCGCTGCAAGGCGGAGAGCGACGACAAGCTTCAATTGAGCATTGCGCTTGGATACGCGATGAAAACCGACGAAGAGCAAAACATCCACAACGTGCTGCGCGAAGCGGAGCAGCTTACCTATCGTCGCAAGCTCATGATCGAAAAGAGTTTTCGAAGCAGCGTGATCAACGCGCTTCTCGCAACTCTCGCTGCAAAGAGCGAGGAGACGGAAGAACACGCCGAACGACTGCGGCACGATTGCGAGAAGCTAGGGCGGATGCTCGGCATCTCCAATAAAGAGCTGGACGAGATGGCGCTCTTTGCGATGCTGCACGATATCGGAAAGGTCGGAATCAACGACGCAATCTTGCAAAAACCGGGCGCTTTGACGGAAGCGGAATGGCTGGAGATGAAGAAGCATCCGGAGATCGGATTCCGCATTGCACAGAACAACGTCGATCTGGCGCCGATCTCGGAATACATCCTCTCACACCATGAACGCTGGGACGGCGGCGGATATCCGCGCGGGCTCAAGGGCGAGGAGATACCGATTCTCTCGCGGATTCTCGCGATCGTAGATGCGTTTGACGCGATGACCAACGAACGAATCTACAGCAGGCCCAGAAGCCGCGAGGAAGCCGCTGAGGAGATTTTACGCTGCGCCGGGAAGCAGTTTGATCCCGAACTCGCGCGTATGTTTGTCTCCCAGGTTTTGGAACTGTAAAAACAATCGTTCAAACAGACACAACCCCCGCCTTTCGGCGGGGGTTGCTGCGTTGCGCGTTCTTATTCGAGTTCGAATGCTCCCGTGTAGAGCTGATAATATTTGCCGCCTTCGGCGATCAGATGCGCATGGCTGCCGCGTTCGATGATGCGTCCATTTTCAAGCACCATGATCACATCCGAATTCTGCACGGTCGAGAGGCGATGCGCGATGACAAACACCGTTCTGCCCTTCATCAGTGCGTCCATGCCGCGTTGTACGATCGCTTCCGTGCGCGTGTCGATGGAGGAGGTCGCCTCGTCGAGAATCATCACCGGCGGGTTTGCGACCGCCGCACGCGCAATCGCGATCAACTGCCGCTGTCCCTGCGAAAGATTCGTTCCGTTTCCCGACAGCGGGGTGTGATATCCCTCCGGCAAGCGGGTGATGAAGTCGTCCGCACCCGCGAGCTTTGCCGCCTCGACGCAATCTTCATCCGTCGCGTCCAGGCGCCCATAGCGGATATTCTCCAGCACGGTTCCGGTAAACAGGTTCGTGTCCTGGAGCACCATGCCGATGGCGCGCCGCAGATCCGATTTTCGTATTTTGTTGATGTTGATGCCATCGTAGCGGATTTTGCCATCCGCGATGTCGTAAAAGCGGTTGAGCAGGTTGGTGATGGTCGTCTTGCCCGCGCCCGTTGCGCCGACGAAAGCGACCTTTTGCCCCGGCTCCGCAAAGAGCGAGACGCTTTGCAATACCGGCTTTTCCGCCTCGTACCCGAAGTCGACCTCCTGAAGGCGCACATCGCCACGCAGCATCGTATAGCGCGCGCCGCCGTCCGGCTGCGGCTGTTTCCATGCCCATTGTCCCGTGCGCTTCTCGGATTCGATCAGAGTGCCGTCCTGTTCGGTGACGTTTACGAGCGTTACGCTGCCGTCGTCCGCTTCCTTGGCCTCATCCAGCAGGGCAAACATCCGGCTTGCGCCCGCGAGTCCCATGATGACCGCGTTGAGTTGCTGGGACACCTGATTGATGTTGCCGGAAAACTGGCGTGGCGTGTCATGTTCAAAAACGGCACGACGATGCTGATGCTAAAGGCAAGACCCGAGATGCTTAGGTTTGCCGCATGGCTCAAGAGGAACGCGCCGCCCGCCATCGCGACCATGACATAGATGAGGTTTCCGATGTTCATGATGACGGGAGCCAGGATGTTCGCGAACGTGTTCGCCTGCTCCGAATCCTGAAACAGCGCGTCATTGACCGCGTCAAAGCCCGCTTTTGCCTCGCTCTCATGGCAAAACGCCTTGATGACCTTTTGCCCGGCCATCATCTCCTCGATAAAGCCTTCGGTCTTGCCGATGGCCTTCTGCTGCCGCATGAAATATTTCGCGGAATTGCCGCCGATTTTTTTGACCACCAGCAGCATAAAGGAAACACCGATGAGCACCACAAGGGCCATCCATACGCTGTAATAGAGCATGATGGAAAACAGCGTCAGCACCATAACGCCGGAGACGAGCAGCTGGGGCAGACTCTGCGAAATCAGCTGGCGCAGGGTGTCGATGTCGTTGGTGTAATGGCTCATGATGTCGCCGCGCTCGTGCTGATCAAAATATCGAATCGGCAGTTCCTGCATATGACCAAAGAGCTGCTCACGCATCTTTTTCAGCGCGCCTTGCGAGAGCACCGCCATCGCACGCGTATAGGCGAATGCCAGCACAAGCGAGAAGAGGTACAGAATCGCGAGCAGGACAGTCAGCCGGATTACCTGCGGACCGATCACGCCCCAGCCCGCGCCCGCGTTCTGCTCCAGCACGGCGATGATGTTCTGCGTGAAGATTGCAGGCATTGCGGAGACCGCGGCGGAGAGGATAATGCAGACGATGACCGCAGGCAACGCCACGGGATAGAACGAAAACAGCAAGTGAAAGAGCCGCTTCAACGTCCCATTTTGGATTTGACCCTTTGGCTTCATTTCTCTTCACCCGCCTTATTCTGAGACTCGTAAACCTCGCGGTAGACCGCGTCGGTCTGGATCAACTCTTCGTGCGTACCGACGGCGGAGATGCCGCCCTTATCCATCAGCACAATGCGGTCCGCATCCATCACGGAGGCGACGCGCTGTGCGATGATGATCTTTGTCGTGTCCGGTAAAAACGTCTTGAGCGCTTTTCGAATCTTTGCGTCCGTGTTGGTGTCTACCGCGCTGGTGGAGTCGTCAAGAATCAGGATGCGCGGTTTTTTCAGAAGCGCCCGGGCGATGCATAGACGCTGTTTCTGTCCGCCGGAGACATTTGTCCCGCCCTGCTCAATCCGCGTTTCGTACCCCTGCGGAAACGCCTGGATGAAATCGTCCGCTTGCGCGAGTACGCTGGCTTGCCGCAATTCCTCGTCGGTTGCCTGCGGGTTTCCCCAGCGCAGGTTCTCCGCGATGGTGCCGGAGAACAGCAAGTTGTTTTGCAACACGACAGAGACCTGATTGCGCAGCGCAGTGAGGTCGTATTCCTTGATATCGTGTCCGCCGACGCGCACCGTTCCGCTGGTCGCGTCGTAGAGCCGAGGAATCAACTGCACGAGTGTCGTCTTGGAGGAACCGGTCGTGCCGAGGATACCGATCGTCTCGCCGGAGCGAATGTGCAGGTCGACATCCGAAAGCGCCATACGCTCCGCTTTTTCCGAATAACGGAAGCTGACACGCTCGAAATCGACCGAGCCGTTCGGCACCTCTGTGAGAGCTTCGTCCGGGCTGACCAGAGAGCTCTTTTCGGAAAGAACTTCGGCGATTCTGCGGCTGGACTCGTCCGCAATGGTGACCATCACAAACACCATCGAGAGCATCATCAGGCTCATCAACGTCTGGAAGCTATAGATCATCAAGGATGAAAGCTGGCCTACGTTAAAGGTAAGCCCGCCGGTTGTCGCAATGGTGTACGCGCCAAAGGTGAGGATAAACACCATGTTGACATACACGCAGAACTGCATCATAGGTCCATTGAATGCAAGAATCTTCTCTGCCTTTGTGAATTCCGCACGCAACTCTTCCGCGGCGGCGCCAAACTTCTGTTTCTCATATTCCTCGCGCACGAACGATTTTACCACGCGGATGCCCTGCACGTTTTCCTGAATGGAGCGGTTGAGCACGTCATACTTTCGAAACACGCGCCGGAAGATCGGAAACGCACTGCGGATGATGAAAAACAGCCCGACACCAAGGAGCGGAATGACGACGACGAAGATCAACGCAAGCTTGCCGCCCATGATAAAGGCCATAACGATCGCGAAGATGAGCATCATCGGGCTGCGAATTGCGACCCGGATGAGCATCATAAACGCGTTTTGTACATTGCTCACATCCGTCGTCAGGCGCGTGACGAGCGACGAGGAGGAGAATCGATCGATATTTTCAAACGAAAAAGTCTGGATGCTGTAGAACAGATCCTTGCGAAGATTCTTCGAGAATCCGCTTGCAGCCGTTGCCGCGGCTTTTCCTGAAAGCCGGCCGAACGTGAGCGACAGGCTCGCGAGCACAATGAGCAGCAGCCCATAGCGCAGCACGACGTCAAACGTGCAGCCATCCTTGATCTGGTTGACGAGCAGTGCCGTGATAAAGGGGATGATGCATTCGATGATCACCTCCATCGTGACATAGACCGGCGCAAGAATGGTCGGTTTTTTGTATTCGCGGAGGCTTTTGATCATGGTTTTCCACATGGGTCGATGTTCTCCTTGCTGCCCGCGGTTCCTGCGGGCGGGGTTAAAAAGATGTAAACCGTTGCCTCCATCTCGTTATTTAAAGCAGCAGCCTTCGAGGTTTTGCGCAAAATCGGGATCGGATTTGATCTCGTCAAGATGGGAGATCAGTATGCCGAGCGTTTCCTCCAATTGGGTTTTTTGTTCCGCGCTGAGGCACTCAAACATGCGCGTGAGCGTTCTGTGATAGTGCGCCTCGACGGAGTTTGCTGTTTCTCTGCCATTCGGCGTGAGCGTCAGGTCGACCTGACGCTTGTCTTCCGCGCTCTTTTGGCGCAGGATGAGGCCGCTGTCCTCCATTTTTTGGAGGATCTCGCTCGTCGCGCCGGAGCTGATCTCCAGCACGTCCTGGAGCTCTTTCTGTGTGGTCTGCCCGTGTATGTTCAGACGCATCAGGATGCGCTGCTGACCTGCCTTTCCGCCGATCTGATAGTATAAAAACCGTCCGCAGGTTTTAAGCCGGATGGCGATGGTATGCTCCTGCTGGTATTTCATGCGGCACACTCCTTTGCTTTCTGTCGAGAACGAGAAACACTTTGTACCAAGTAATTAGGTACCGAGCAATATTGTACGCCCATGATTTCTATTTTGCAATAGATTTCTGCCAGATGGTACCTACGAAGCGTAGAACTGCGCAAAAAAACACCGCCGAAAAGGCAGTGTTTCGTGTGCTGGGTTTGGTTTATCAGTCCTTACCGACCTTGGTAAAATAGCTTTGCAGAATCGAGAGGCTTTCTTCCCGGAGTACCCCGCCCGTCACCTGCGGCTTGTGCGCGGAGCGGGAGAAGACGATGTCGCAGCAATCGCTGCCGGTTTCGCCGAGGATGTTGCATAGATCGATATCGCTCGCGCCGAACACCAGCCTTCCGAGCTTGGTCCAGACCATCGCGCCGCAGCACATAAAGCACGGCTCACAGCTGGAATAGAGCGTGTAGTCCGTCAGATCCGTAATGCGTTCCGCCGCGCAGAAGTTGCGCAGCAGCCCTGCTTCCGCATGGTAGGTCGGATCGGATCCTGTGTAGATTTGATTTTCGTTGGTGAAGACGATCTCATCGTCCTTGACCAGCACCGCACCAAAGGGTTCGTTTCCGTGCGAAACCGCCTGCGCGGAGAGGCGAATGGCCTCTTTCATAAAACGTTCGTCCTGCGTCATGGCATACTCCTGTCGATCCAACGTTGCTTACACGCTCCCGCATGGATATTTTTACATGACAAGAGGAAGCGGGCAACCTTCTGTCTGTTTCATCTTATGTGCGCGCGGGACGTATTGCAAGAGCATGAGTCGTGAAAATTCTTGAATTCCGGTCATTATTCCAAAATAGCATACCCCGCGTCCGTCAGCGTTGCCAAAGCACGCGTAAGCGTATCCCTTTTCACGAACACATAGTCCGTGTTGTAGGTGGAAACGGCAAAGATACTGATGCCGACTTTGGCGAGTATGCCGGAGAGTTCGGCGAGAATGCCGACGAGTGAGAAATCCAGCACGCCGGATATGCAAAATGCCCGCCAGCCGTCCTCGCGTGCGAGGGTGTTTTCCGGCGCAAACGCCGTCTCGCAGACCAGCGAAAGCTCCGCGTCAGTCTTGGAAACAAATACGAATTCTTGTGAGAAATCAACGCCCGAACCATCGTAGATCTGGCAAATGGTGAACGCCTGCGGCAATACGTGAAGATTCATAAAATACCTTTCGGGTTCGCGTACCCATCCTGAAAGAAAAGGGCTGCCATTTCTGGACAGCCCTGTGAGACAAAAAGGATAGCGATTATGCCTTCGTGAAGATCGGCAGCGCTTGGATGATGCGATCCACGCAGCCGTCCTCGCCGAGCGCCGCGGAATCCAGGCTGATGTCAAAGTGACTCGCGTCGCGCCAGCTTTCACCGGTGTAGAAGCGATAGTACTCCGCGCGGTTTTCATCCTGGTCACAGATATATTTTTTGACCTCCGCCTCTGTCCAAGCGAGGGAATAGTTCGCGACGCGAGCGATTCTCGTCTCCAGCGGCGCGTGGATAAACGTGCGCATCAGATACGGTTTCCCTCTCAGGATTTGGTCCGCGCAACGGCCCAGTATGATGCAGCTGCTGATTTCCGCGAGCTCGGTGATGATCTTTGCCTGAAACTGGAAGAGATTCTGCTGGCTCGTATAGTTGTCGCTGTCCGGCGGTAGAATCTCGCCCGTGTACACCTTTTGTGCGGCACGCATCATCTCATGCTTGCCAAGACGCTCATCCACCTCGCCGAAGAGCCGCTCGTTGATGCCGCTCACGTCGGACGCGATGCGCAGGAGCTTCCGGTCATAGAATGGAATGTTCAGCTTGTCGGAGAGTTTTCTCGCGATGTCGTACCCGCCACTGCCTTTTTCGCGTGCGATCGTAATCACGTAATGTGCCATCGAAATCCAGTCTCCTTTCCGTTTGGGGCGCGTTATGCGCCGAGGTAAGCCTTTCGAACCCTGTCGTCTTCCGCGAGCTCTTTGGCCGAACCGCTCATGGAGATTTTGCCTGTTTCAAGCACATAGGCGCGATCCGCGACGGCGAGCGCCTTCTTGGCGTTTTGCTCGACGAGCAGGATCGTGATGCCGCTGTTGTGCAGCTGCTCGATGATGGTAAAAATCTCGTTGACCAGAATCGGCGAAAGACCCATGGAAGGTTCGTCCATCAGCAGGATTTTCGGGTTTGTCATCAGCGCGCGGCCGGTTGCGAGCATCTGCTGTTCGCCGCCGGAGAGCGTACCGCCAAGCTGGCGGCAGCGTTCCTTGAGCCGCGGAAAATGGTGGAACACCTTTTCCATACTATCGCTGATCCGCTTGGGGTCATTTATAATATACGCCCCCATGCGTAGGTTTTCCTCTACGGTCATGCGAGAAAAAATATGACGTCCTTCGGGAACGTGGGCAAGACCCATGTTGATGATACTGTTTGCGGGCACCTTTTGGAGACTATGCCCATCGAGCAGGATATCGCCGGAGGTTGCGCGCAGAAGACCCGAAATCGTGTGTAAAATCGTCGTCTTGCCCGCACCGTTGGCGCCGACGAGGGAGACCAGCTCGCCGTCGTTGACGGTGATGGTGATGCCCTTGATGGCGTGGATTGCGCCGTAAAATACGTGAATATCTTTGATTTCTAACATGCTCTGCCTCCTACTGTCCCAGATAGGCCGCGATGACCTTGGGATTCTTCGCGATCTCTTCGGGCAATCCTTCGGCAATCGTAATACCGTAGTCGATGACCTGAATGCGCTCACAGATGTTCATCACGAGCGACATATCGTGCTCGATCAGCAGAATCGCGATGCCAAAGCGATTGCGGATCGCGTTAATGCAGTCCAGAAGCTCCGCGGTCTCCGTGGGGTTCATGCCGGCCGCGGGTTCATCCAGCAGGAGGAGCTTCATATCTGTTGCCAGCGCGCGGGCAATCTCCAGCTTGCGCTGTTGACCATAGGGAAGGTTTGCCGCGATGTATTCCGCTTTGTCCTCCAGATGGAAAATGGAGAGCAGATCCAGCGCTTTTTCCTTGAGTTCCTTTTCCGCTTTCCAGAAGCGAGGCGTGCGGAAGAGGGAGTCCAGCATGTTGTATTTGATATCTTTGGTGAACGCCGCGAGCACGTTTTCCAGAACCGTCATCTGCTTAAAGAGGCGGATATTCTGGAATGTTCGCGCGACACCCGCCGCGACGAACTGGTGCGTTTTTTTGCCGTTGAGCACGTGGCCGTCCAGTAAAACAGATCCTTCGGTGGGCTTATAGACGCCGGTTAGCATGTTGAACACCGTCGTTTTGCCCGCGCCGTTGGGCCCAATGAGGCCGACGAGCTCGCCCTTAAAGACCTTGATGTTGAAGTCTGACACGGCGACAAGACCACCGAATGTAATGCCGAGTTTGCGTGTCTCAAGAATGGGCTTTCGTTCTTCACTCATGGCTCAGCGCCTCCTTGTTGTTCTGTTTCTGAAGCAGGCGTCTTTCACGCTGCTTTCTCATGTCGGAGACGAAGTTGCGCAGCGAAAGCTCGTAGGTGCCGAAGATGCCTTTCGGGCGGAACATGATGACGATGATGAGCACGACAGCGTACACAAGCATCGGAAACGCAAAGATGTTTTGCAGCCACATCGGGAGCAACTTAACCCACAGACCGTTTTTGATCTGGTAGTTGACAATGAACATGATGATTGCCGCGACGATGGAGCCGGTCAGCGAGCCCATGCCGCCGAGCACGACCATGACGACAACGAATGTGGAGTTGAGGATGCCGCCGTTGGAGAACGCGAACGAAGCCGTGGAAAGCGTCGCGTTGGAGCAGGCATACAGCGCGCCCGCAACACCCGCGAAAAACGCGGAATAGGCAAACGTGAACACCTTATAGAAGGATGTGTTGATGCCGGAGGCGGAGGCCGCAATTTCGTCATCGCGAATCGCCCGAATCGCTCTGCCATATTTCGAGCGGACGAACATGAACATCATCGCCACACAGATCAACGTTACCGCTATTGCAACCCAGATGTAGGTCACCTTCAGCGCGGTACCAAAGCCAAGGCCGTTTTTGTACAGAGACGGGGAAGCGGAGCCGTTTGCGAGGCCTTCCTGACCCGCGAACGGGAGGTTGTTGATGATGTTGACGATGATCATGCCAAAGCCCAGCGTGATGATGGCAAGATAATCTCCTCTGAGGCGCAGCGCCGGTATGCCGACGATCAAGCCCACGATTGCCGCAAGGAACCCCGCGGCGAGGATGCATCCCGCGAGCACGAGGATAAACGCAGCTCCGCTCTTTTCCTCAAACACACCCGCGCGCTCTGCGGCCAGAGAGATCAAGGCTGCCGAATAGGCGCCGATCGCCATAAAGCCGCAGTGCCCCAGCGAGAGTTGGCCTAAAAAGCCGAGTGTCAGGTTCAGCGACGCGGCGAGGATGATGAGGTAGCAGCACTGCCAGATGCTGGGCGCGATGATGAGCTTAAAATCGCCCGCCTTGCCAAAGCTTTCCTTGATGAACGAGAATCCGATCAGAAGGATGGCGATGACGAGTGTATTGAGAATATACCCCTGAGTCGTTTTGTTTTTGATCATACTTTCTCACCCATATTCTTTCCAAGGATACCGGCAGGTTTGATGATCAGCACGACGATGAGGATGAGGAACACGAACGCATCCGCCATGCTCGAGCTGACGTAGCTGGTGGTGAAGGATTCGACCAGGCCGATGACAAAACCGCCGAGCATTGCGCCGGGGATGATGCCGATGCCGCCGAGCACGGCGGAGACGAAGGCCTTGAGACCCAGCATGGATCCCATAGTCGTGTAGACCTTGGGATACTGGGCGATATACATCAAAGCTGCGATCGCAGCAAGCCCGGAACCGATGGCAAACGTCATCACGATCGTGCGGTTGACATTGATGCCCATGAGGATCGATGCGGGCTTATCCTCGGAGACGCAGCGCATCGCGCGGCCGACCTTTGTTTTCTGTGTGAACTGGTAGAGCACCACCATGACGACCACGCTGATGCAGATGGTTAGCATCGTCGTCCAGTCCAGCGTAACATCCGCAATGCGAATGCCGCCCGCTGCAAAAATTTGATTCGCAACCTTCGGGTTCGGGCCGATTTGGGGAATCGCCTGCGCAAGGTTTTCCAGCAAAAGACTGACCGCGATAGCCGTAATGAGCGCCGACATCGAGGTGCCTTTTTTGCGAACAGGCCGGTATGCGATCAGCTCGGTCGACATGCCGACGAGCGCGCAAACCAAAATTGCGAGAAAAACGGAGACCCAGATCGGAAGACCAAGAGAAACCATCACCGGAATGGTGAAGATCATCGTATAGCCGCCGACCATGATGAAGTCGCCGTGGGCAAAGTTGATCAAACGGATGATGCCGTAGACCATGGTGTAGCCGAGTGCGACGAGTGCATAGATGCTCCCGAGTCGAAGCCCGACAAACAGTGTTTGCAAAAATGTGCTCACTTGTTCGTTCCGCCTTTCGAAATTAACGGCAAAGGAGGCGCGGCGTGAGCCTCGCCTCCTTTGGCCAATATAGCTGTTTGCGAATGCTTCGTTATTTGAGTTCCTTGACGACGTCGACCAGCTTCGTGGTGACGGTGGTGCCGTCAGACGCGAAGGTGAGGATCGCGGCGCCCTTCGCCGGCGTGCCGGAGGCATCCAGCGAGAAGGTACCGGTTACGCCAGAGTACACGGCCGAGGTGTCGGCCAGCGCGGCACGGACGGCTGCCGGATCGGCAGAGCCAGCCTTTTCGATGGCTGCTTTGTACATGTACACAGCGTCATACGCAAGCGCGGAGATCGCGTTCGGCGTGGAGCTGAACATTGCCTGATAAGCAGCGACGAACGCCTGGACGGCGGGATCCGTATCGGACGGATCATAGTGGTTGGTCCAGTAGACGTTGTTGAAGGCGGTCAGATCCGCACCTTCGACGACGTAGTCAGGGGTGCCGTCGTAACCGTCAGCGCCCATGATGATGCCGGTGTAACCAGCAGCGCGCGCCTGGGTGACGATGTAGGGCCCGATGACATCATAGTAGTACGGCGCATACACGAATTGCACGCCCGAGCTGACCATGGAAGCAAACTGGTTGGTGTAATCCTGGACGTCCAGAGAGGCGGTGGACTCGACGGCTTTGATCGTCAGGCCGTAGGTCGCGGCAGCAGCCGCAAACGAGTCATACAGACCCTTGGAATAGGTGTCCGCCGCGCAGTAGACAACGCCGACATCGGTGTAACCCGCGCTCTTGGCGTAGTAGGCCGCGATTGCGCCCTGGAATCCGTCTGCATAGCAGGCACGGAACACGTAGTCATCTTCGGTCGTGATGCTGTCGGCCGTTGCGGACGGCGTGAGCAGGACGACGCCTTCCTCGTTGGCAGCTCCGGTGATCGCGGAGGTGCAGCCCGAGGTGACGGAGCCGACGATGAGGCCAACGCCCTGAGACACGAGGGAGTTGAACGCGTTGAGCGTCTCCGCCGGGTCAAACTGGTCGTCGGTGTTGATGACGGTGACTTGCTGGCCGAGGATACCGCCGGCTGCGTTGATTTCGCTGACCGCGAGATCAACCGCCGTGGTCACGGCTGCGCCGTAAACCGCAAGGGCACCGGTGTTCGGCGAGATGACGCCGAGGGTGATGGGCTCGGTGAGGGCCGCAGGAGCTTCCGTGGCATCTGCCGCGGGGGCTTCGGTGGCTTCCGCTGCGGGGGCTTCGGTCGCCTCGGTGGCTGCCGGGGCGGGCGCTGCGCAGGCAAACGCGCTGAACGCGAGAGCCAGAACGAGCAGCAAACTGAAAAGTTTCCTCATTTACGAATTCCTCCTTCGATAATAAACAAAAATGGCTATGACTATCCTGTTAATAATCACACGCCAATGTGTTATGCATGATTATAAAGAACGCAGAATGCATTGTCAATATATTATATATGTTTAATTTTATATAATATACCATTGATTTTTGGATATCCGTCGCATTTGCGCAACAAACATGCAAATATTTGTATAAAAACGAAAAAGAACCGATCCTATGCGTGTATTTTCTGTGACCGGAATGTGTCGACCCGATCCCCAGCATCTATGTGGTGGCGGCGCAAACAGCACAAAATCTGGAAGACATCGGGTACAAAGAGACGTTCTTGCGCTGTTGTTCACGGGAATACGATGCATAAATCTCGGAAAGAAGTATAAATACACACGAAAGCGCGATTGCCGCACCGGTTTTTATTCGTGGCGGATCATGCGCGAAAACACAGGAATTTGCGCGTTTACTCCGCCGCTTTTGAAAATTGCGCACGGGATAACGGGCGAACGGGGCAAGTTGATTCGAAATTGAATAGAGTTGCGTGAAAATGAATGCTTTTCAAATGCCTGGTTCTGATATAATGGGAGTATAAACCGAAAAGGAGCCTTGCCAATCATGTTCCGGTTCAATCATTTCAACTTCAATGTACATGACCTCAACGCAAGTCTGGAATTCTACAAAAATGCGCTTGGGCTCAATCCAGTCCGAACGGTGGATACGGACGACTTCACGCTGGTGTTTCTCGGCGATGGCAGCGGTACATTTTCCCTTGAGCTTACCTATTTAAAGGAGCGCACGGAACCTTATGACATCGGCGAGGCGGAATTCCATCTGGCGTTGACGGCAGGCGACATGGCAGCGGCGCGCAAACTGCATGAGCAGATGGGGTGTGTGGCGTTCGTCAACGAACACATGGGTATCTATTTCATCGAGGATCCGGATGGATATTGGATCGAGATCATCCCCGAAAAAAGACGCTGATCCCAAAAAGTGCAGTAAGAAAGCTAGAGTGTGTTTTTAAAAGCACGGCGGCACTAATCTGGTGCCTTTTTCACCGCTTTTTTGTCACTGCGACCTTGAAATAGCGCTGCTATTCCGGCGGTTTTGTTCCTCAAATCGGCAAAAAATACACTCGGCTTAGGCTCGCCGTATTTTAGAAACACACTCTATAGTGCAGCAAAAAACGCCGCGAATTTTTTTCGACGGCGTTTTTATGATTCATTCGTTACTCAAACGAACGGAAGTAGGTTCTGTCTTTGAGCATGACGTCGTGCGCGCCGCCTTCGGCGAGCGTCGCTGCGGAGACGAGTGTGAGCCGCGCATTCTCGCGCAGATCGGGAATGCTCAGCGCGCCGCAATTGGCCATCGTCGAACGCACCTTGCTGAGTGTCTGTTCCACGTTGTGGTGCAGGCTGCCCGCATAGGGCACATAGCTGTCCACGCCTTCTTCGAAGGTGAGCTTGGATTCGCCGCCGCTGTCATAGCGCTGCCAGTTGCGCGCGCGCGCGCTGCCTTCGCCCCAGTATTCCTTCATGTAGCTGCCGTTGATGAAGACCTTGCTCGTCGGGCTCTCGTCGCAGCGGGCAAAATAGCGCCCCAGCATACAAAAATCGGCACCCATGGCGAGCGCGAGCGTGACGTGATAGTCCAGTACGATCCCGCCGTCCGAGCAGACGGGCACATAGATGCCGGTCTCCTTGGCGTATTGATCCCGCGCGTTGGCTACATCCTGCACGGCGGTTGCCTGCCCGCGTCCGATGCCCTTGGCCTCGCGCGTGATGCAGATGCTGCCGCCACCGATGCCGACCTTGATGAAATCTGCGCCCGCGTCGGCCAGATAACGGAAGCCGTCCGCGTCGACGACGTTGCCCGCGCCGACCTTGACCGCATCTCCATAGCGGGAGCGGATGAAGGCGATGGTGCGCGCCTGCCATTCGGTGAAGCCCTCGGAGGAGTCGATGCAGAGTACATCCGCGCCCGCCTCGACCAGCGCGGGGACGCGCTCCTCATAGTCCTTGGTGTTGATGCCCGCGCCGACGGTATAGCGCTTTTGGCTGTCCAGCAGCTCGCCGGGGTTCTCCTTGTGAGAATCATAGTCCTTGCGAAACACGAAGCAGACCATGTTTCCTTCGCGGGAGACGATCGGCAGCGCGTTGAGCTTGTGTGCCCAGATGATGTCGTTCGCCTCTGTGAGTGAGATGCCCTCCCGTCCGAAGACGAGGCGGTCGACGGGTGTCATAAAATCCTGAACAGCCGTGCCCGGTTCCATACGGCTCGGGCGGTAGTCCCGGCTTGTCACAATGCCGAGGAGCTTGCCAAATGGCGTTCCGTCTTCCGTCACCGCGACGGTGGAATGCCCGGTTCTTGCCTTGAGCGCCATGATATCCGCCATGGTTTGGGAAGGCGTAACGTTGCTGTCGCTGCGCACAAAGCCGGATTTGGATTTCTTGACCGTGCGTACCATGTTCGCCTGGGATTCGATGGATTGCGAAACATAGAGAAAAGAAATGCCGCCTTCGCGGGCGAGCGCCGCGGCGAGTTTTTCGCCGGAAACGGACTGCATCACCGCGGAGACGAGCGGGATGCTCATGCTCAGCGGGCTCTGCTCTCCGACGCGGAACTTGCACACCGGCGTCTTGAGCGAGACATTCTGCGGCGTACACGCGGCGGAAGAATAGCTCGGCACCAGCAGATATTCGGAAAATGTATGCGAGGGCTCGTCAAAATAGTAGGCCATGGCAGTTCCTTTCGCTCTGAATTGATCCAAGGAGTCCGACGCGATTCTACGCGTGCTTCATTTCGTAAGAGTATACGCCCGAATGCGGCGCGGAGATACCCCTGAGTATTTTGTTCGGCATGAAGGAAGATGGATTCAGCATCGCGCAACGAAAAACATGCGGCGCTTGCTGATGGATCTATTATAATATGATACAATCAAAAATACAAACAACGGGTCAGCATCGCGCAACGCGATCCGGCGCCGCAACCCGCAAACACGCAAACGCGAACGACGCAAACATGGAAACAGAGTGAGGAGGAAACAAAGATGCCTGACAACAGCCACAAGGTGCACGCGGTTGAAAAAGCGATCGCGCTGCTGGATTTTTTCTGGCGCGAGAAGCGGCCGATGTCGCTGACGGAGCTGAGCCGCGCGAGCGGATGGCCCAAGAGCACGGTTCATAATCTGCTTGCCTCCATGATGGACTCCGCGGTGGTGGAGCAAAGCCCGGCGGATGGAAAATATCGATTGGGGTTGCATCTGTTTGAATACGGTTGCGCGATTTCCGAACACTGGAACGTCGTCAAACTTGCGCGACCGCATCTCAACGCACTTGTGGCGAAGACGGGGGAGTCCGCCTACCTTGCGCAGCTGAACGTGGACACGTTGCTCATCGTGGACAGCGCGGAACCGAACAACGTCTTTCGCGTTGCGTCCACGGTCGGCAACCGCCTGCCGGTACACTGTACCTCGCAAGGCAAGGCAATCCTCGCGTATCTGGACGCGGCGAATGTGCGCAGAATTTTGAAGCGCGCGGGCATGAAGAGCTACACGCTCGATACGATCAAGTCGCCGGAAGCGTATCTGGAACAACTCCAGCAGGTGCGGCAGGCAGGCTTCGCTTCCGAGTATGAGGAGTATCACAACGGTATGTGCTCGTTCGCCGCGCCGATCTTCGACTTTGAGGGTGCCTGCGTCAGCGCAATCGGCATCGTCTGCTTTTTGCATTCGGGCGATCGAACAACCGCGGTTTCGAAGGAGACGCTCGCCGCGCTGAAAAACACAGCGGAGGCGATCTCCACCGAGCTTGGCTGGCACGGCTGAGAAACACGGAAAACCGCACAACACGCGCGTACAAGAAAATCGCCCGAACCTCCGCTTGGTTCAGGCGATTTTTGATGCGGCGCGCGCTGCCCTTTTGCGTATATACCCCTGGATGCAGAATGATTTCGTAGGAGGAAAGTTCGTCGATCGGTCGGGGTTGCGCCGCGCTGAGACATCATAGCGCAAAACCCGCGCGCAGTGTATAAAACGGGAAGCAATCGCGCAATACGCAACAATAATTCCGCATTGCGCGACAAAGAGCGGGCTCCCGCGCGGACGCGCCCTGCGGAGTGATCGCGAGAGATCGTTTTTTCCGAGGAAACATATAGACAATCACTAAGAGTATAGTATACTTACGGTATCCAGTCGTACGATAGAAACAAGGCTGTTTTACTCTGGTGTGCGTCTAGACACACCGCTCCAAAGCGTTTTGCACAAAAAAAGTTATAACTGGGAGGAATGGATATGTCATTTTGCATGAACTGCGGAAAAGAACTAGCGGGCGAAAAATTTTGCCCCAACTGCGGGATGCCGACCGATGGAAGCAAGCCGTTTCAGGCGAAAAAGCAGCCGCAGGCAGAACAGGGGTTACGCGCGCGGGATCTGATCGAAAAAGCGATTGTGGTGCTGCGGCAGAAACCGATCCGCCTCTGGGGCGTTTCGATGATGTGCCAATTGCTCACGACGCTTGCCGTGATACTCAGCATTCTGCCCATCGTGTGGATCCCGATTGTTTTCGTGCTGAATGCCGGCATGACCGCGGTCTATCTCGCGGGATATCGCGGGCAGGAGGTCAATTCCGACGCTCTGTTTGCGGGATTTAAGCGTTTCTTTAAGGTGGCGGGCGGCATGGGCTGGATGGCACTTTGGATTTTCATCTGGGGATTGATCCCCATCGCCGGCGTAGTGTTCGCCGTCATCAAGATGTATTCCTATCGATTTGTGCCGTACATCATCATCCAAAACCCGGACATCGCGCCAACCGAGGCACTCCGGCTTTCTGTGAAACGGACGGAGGGCTATAAAGGCCGCCTGTTCCTCGCGGACTTCTTTGTCGGCCTTGCCTACGTGGGCATACTGCTCGTGTTCAGCCTGCTTTCCTCGATTCGCGGGATCGGGCCGGTGTTTGCGGTGATCTCCATGCTGGTGAGTACCTTCCTGGCATTGGCTGTGCCGCTTCTGATGGGGCTCATCAGTGCGGCGGGCTATGAGGAGATCTTCGTCAAAGGTTCCGCTGAGCAGACGGGAATGGAACAATAACCCAATAGCGGCGAAACGAGATCGTGCATTCGAAAGCCCTCCTTTTGACGGGAGGGCTCTGACCGTCAAAAAACTTGTTTTTGACGGGATAACCGCTCTTTGCCTCTCGTCCTTTGGACTCACGGGCGGCAAAGAGCACGGGGAAACGCCCCTGCGGGGCGATCCGTTGCGCCGGTTCAACCGGCGCAGCCGGAACGAATGGGTTAAGAGCTTCGGCCCTTAACAATCCCGGGACTTTTTTGACAGACTGAGCCCTCCTTTTGACGGGAGGGCTTTTGTGTTGCGTATCGCGCCTTTTTCATATGGATGATACGGCTCGGGAGGGCTTTTGTGTTGCTTGGTGCGGCTTCCATATGGATTATACCGATGGAAACCGCCAGCGGAAGAAGAGTTGTTTGAGGCGCTTCATGCCGGCAGGCAATGCGCGCGTCAACGCGTTATAGTAGGCGATGGCCTCATCCCGCTCCCGCTTGGTGCACACTCGGCCGGAGAATCGTGCCCGCTGGGCAATCAGCAGCGCGCTTTCCAGCCGCGCGCGGTCTGCGGCGGGCAGCTGCCGCGCGACGCGATAGGCGTATTGCTCCGCAGACTCAAGCGGTTGTACCTGCGGCGCGCCCGCGAAAGAGAGCATCTTCAGCGCCGCGCGCACGATGCTGAGCGTCGCCGCGTTGGAATCCTTTTGCCGGAAGGCGCGCATAAACCGCTCGCGGTGAAACGCGCGGTAGCCAAACGCACCCAGCGGGAGGAGGATTACCGAGAGCAAAACAAAGACCGGCCATAGCGGCGGACGTTGTCCGCCTGCGCCTTCCCCTTCGTCTCCGCTTGTGGAGCCCTGCGTGTCTGCGCCGTCCGGTGTTGCGAGTCCGCCCTGTGCGTCCTCGCTTGTTGGTGCGGGCGTCGGGGTAATCGATGCTTCGCTCTGCGATGCATCCGGTGTTGCGTTCGGGTCGGCGGAAGAGTCCTGCGGTTCCGGCGTTGGTTCCGGCGTTGGTTCCGGCGTCGGCTCTGGCGTCGGCGTCGGGGTCGGCTCCGGCGTCAGCTCTGGTGTGGATTCGCTCCACGACGGCGTTGTTTCTTCGCCGGGTTCGCCGGATTCCGCCGGACTCGGCTGGCTGCTTGTCTGCGCGCTTTTCGTCATCTCAACCGGCACCCATTCCAGCAAAGATGGATCAAAAACCTCCACCCACGCGTGTGCGTGTGTGTCTTCAATGGCGATATATCCTTCGGCATCAGGCGTTTTTTCGTAATCCTTCTGGATGACGATATATCCTTCCGCATAGCGCGCGGGGATACCGAGCGCGCGCAAAAGCACCGCGGCCGTCGTCGCAAAATGCACGCAATAGCCACTTTGTGCATCCTGCAAAAACCAGGTGGCGAAATCGACCCCTTCCGGAATTTCCTGCGGAGAATAATCATAGGAGCAGCGCGCGGAGAGCAGCGAGCGAATCGACTGGCACGTTGCGGCAAGATTCAGCGCGCCGTCTTCATACACCGCGTGTATGTCGTAGGTTTGCAGCAGCGCTTCCGCCGCGGTCTGCGTCTCCTCCGGCAGACGGGTATAGGTATCGAAGAGATAGTCGATATAGCGACTCGCTGCGTTCTGCACATCCTCCGCCTCACTGCCTTTGGCGTGATTGAGACCGTTTGCGGAGCCTGCAATGTGTTGATATGCCTCTTCGATCCCGTTTTGTGCGTTGGAGACGGAATACAGCGCCATTCCGACGGGAATTGCCTCCAACGTATAGGCGGAAGACGAAGCGGAGGAAGCGAAAGCGAGCGCGGTATCCTGCACATAGCCTGCGTTCTCGATATCGTCCGCCCGCGTGACCAATCCCGGCGGCGCCCAGATGGACAGCGGCGTTGCCGCGACGTTGCGCACGGACAGCGTATAGGTCTCAGGCGTAGCTCCGCCGAGCTTTGCCGCGGCGGAGAGCAGGTTTTGGGGCGCGATGTTCACGCTGTTTGCCAACATGGAAAAATCGCCCGAAGAGACGGTTGACCAACCGTTTTGCGTATAGAGCGCACCCGCAAAGTCCCGCAGATAAAGCGAGGACTGGCTCGAAACGCGCACCTTGAGCACGGTTGCGCCTGTAAAGCGGATGGCGGACAGACTCTTCAGATCTCCGCGCGTGAGGCCGTCGTTACTGCGCCAGAATGCGTCCTTGCCGATATCCAACGAAAAAATCTTTTGTTGCAGCGATTCGATGGCTTCCGGCCGCTGGTATCCTTTTTGCGGAAGAATGATGCCGGAGAGAAGCGCGGCGAGCGCGATGATCGGTAAAGCGAGCAGCGAGAGCGAATGCTGCGCCGAACGCTGCGCGAGCTGGTTTGCCGTGCGCCTGCTTTGCGGAACATAGACTCCCGCGCGAAACGTAGTCTGCGCCCGCTTTGCGTTGTTGAAGGCAAAGACCATCATATGCGCGCCAAACAGCATGAAAAACGGGAATCGTGCGGGTGAGAGCAGATAAAACGGCGCGGGCAGAAGCAGCGGCAGCGTCGCAAGCGCAAGCCCTGGCACGCTGGGTTCGCGGATGATGAAGAACGCCGAGAGAAACGAGACGACAAATAGGATCGCCTGCGCGGCGCGGATCATAAGCGCTTGCGCCTCGGCTGCTGACGCGGGCTGGAGCAGCAGCGCCATCGTATCCGGCATTTGTAGACTCAGCGGGACAATCGCGCGTTCGATCAACAGCAGGATGCCCTGCAACAGGTCGTTTGCTTGAACAAGGACGAACGCGCCCGCGCCAAGCAGGATCACGAGCGCGATAAGACCGCCCCTGCGCAGCGAGAACACGCCGAGAAACAGGAGCGAAAACGCGACCGCCGTCCAGACCAGCGTCGCGCGCGGCAGATCAAACGAATAGCTGGAAAGAAGGCAAAACAGAAACCCAAGCACCGCAAGCAACAGCACGATGAGCTGCTGCAACAATCGCAGCAGTACCGCGCCGCCCTCTGCGGTGCGAACCGCGGCAGCGGACGAACGCTTCTTCTCGCTCATAGATCCGCCTCCGTCTCCGCGCCGGGCACACGACCATTCAAAAGCTGTACCTCACAGCCAAGATCGCGCAGCGCGTCCGCGCTTGCGTCGTCGCACGCATCGGGCATCAGCGTAAGTCTGCGGCAGAGGCCGGTGCTCGTCAGCGCCGCGAGAAGCTTTGCGCCCTCCACATCCGCGGCACTCCATATGCTGCCCGCAATCATATACACGAGGTGGGTGTCCGCGCGCGCGCCGCCCTCGCTGGCAAAGTGCGACAGCGTGCTCCAGCGCGCCTGTCCTGGCAGAGCCAAGAGATCGTGCAGCACGCTCGCGAGCGCTTCCGGACCCGTGACGGGTACGGTGCGCAGACTGCCTTCCTCGCCGATCCAACTGATGCTGTGGGTTACATCCCGCGCCATGAGATATTCCGAGAACGCGAGCATGGTGCCGAGCATCGCTTCCGCGGCCTCCGGCGTCGCGTCCTCGCGCAGTTCCAGTAAAAAATGGAGCGACGGGTTCAGCGGGAGACCGAATTCGCGGACGATCAGGCGGTTCATGCGACTGCTGAGCTTCCAGTGTACACTGTGCCGCGGATCCCCCTCGCGATAGTCGCGCAGCTGAAAGATCTCGCTGGGGTCGCCGCCCGCCTTCTCGGTGGAATAATGCGCGCTATCAAGGCCGAGATCCGCCGCTTCGTCGGTCTGGATGCTTCTTTGCTGCAACTCCGGCAGCACATAGACGCTACCCGCGGGGTCTGCCGCGTTCTTGGGCGCGATATTCAGCGCGAACAAACCCAGCGTATCGAGCACCTGCACGCGGCGGATAAACAGATCGACTCTGCCGCAATGCGCCATCTTGACCGAAGGTTCCATGGTGTGGGAACGCATTGGCCCAAGCGGAAACTGCACGATATCCTCCGCGGACTCGGTGTAGCGATCCCCTATGCGCCCGAGGGCGTTGTGCCGCTCCAGCGTGAAGCGCACCCCCGCGCAGGGGAACATGCTGTTGTTTCGCGCGGAGATACGGATCCCGCAGACGCCCTTTGGCTGGATGTCGTCCTCGATCTCCAGCGAGTAGCGCAGGTTTTTGCGCATGGGAAGCGCCGCCAGCAGCGAAACCAGCGGTAAAATCAACAGTACGATCAACAGCAGATGAAACAGATATAGATCGAACAGAACGAATAAAATCAGCACGAAAAAGAGCGCGTATGTGTAAAAGATCCGGTTTCCGGCCATGGGATTACACCGCGATGGGCGCTTGAATCTGCGTGAGCGCGCGCTTTGCGAGCTGCTGCTCGCTCACGCCGCTGACCAGCGCGCGGGGGCTGAGCTGGATGCGGTGGGCTGCGACGTTCTCAAACACCAGCTGCACATCCTGCGGGATCAAATAGTCGCGCCCGGAGAGGTATGCCGCGGCTTTACTCATGCGAAGCAGAGAGATGGTGCCGCGCGGGCTGACGCCGATGCGGATGGCGGGCTGCGTTCTTGTCCAGCCGGTGAGTTCCGTGATGTAGGCAAACAGCGCGTCGGAGACATAGATGCCCTCGACCTCGCGCTGCATGAGTGTGAGATCCTGCGGGGTGATCACACGATTGACGGAATCCAGCGAGACCGCATTTTGATGACGGCGGAGCATCTCCACCTCGCTCCTGCGGTCGGGATATCCCATCGAGAGGCGCACCATAAAGCGATCCAATTGGGACTCCGGCAGCGGTTGCGTGCCGGAGGAGCCGGCGGGGTTCTGCGTCGCGATGACGAGGAACGGCTGCGGCACGGGGCGCGTCACGCCGTCCACCGTGATGCTGTTTTCCTCCATGACCTCCAAGAGCGCGGATTGGGTCTTGCTTGACGCGCGGTTGATCTCATCCGCGAGGAAGAGATTGCACATCGCAGCGCCGGGCACATATTGACCCGCCGCGCCACCGGTTTGAATCGTCGTATAGCCTGTGATGTCGGAGGGCATCACGTCCGGCGTAAACTGCATGCGTTTATAGGAGAGGTCCATCGTCCGCGAAAAAGCAAGCGCCAGCGTGGTCTTGCCCACGCCCGGCACATCCTCCAGAAGAACATGTCCCTGGGCGAGCATCGCCATCAAAATGCTTGCGATGACGGGGTCTTTGCCCACGACGACTTTTCGTACTTGACCGATGATCTCCTGCACTTGCTGCATCAAAATTTATTCCTCATGCCATCACAAAATCCGCGTGTGCGGTCATATCCATATTATAGCAGTGTAATGGCACAGAAGGGCAAGAGTATTGCAAGAATGTATACAAAAATGAAACAATATGATAGCACGTGTAAGGCGGAGAAGGGCTGGATTGTAACAAGAATGTATAAAAAAGCAAAACAATAGAATAGTAGCGGTAAGGTAGAGAAGGGAAAGAGTATTGCAAGACTATATAAAAGATAAAACGATACCTGCGGCTTTCGGATGTTTTTTAAGGAAAGTTTAGCCGGAAACAAATTTCGGTGCTATAATTTGAGTCGCTCCACCGCGCTGAGCTTATTTTGCGCGAAACTCTGCGGAGCTGGAAAGGCGCGCCTTGGCTACCCTTCAACCGCGCAAAGCAACGCTCAACAATCCGTTTCTTTCGCTCAAGCATGCAAACTTTCGCTACTATTTCGCGGGCATGTGCGTCTCCACCATCGGCACATGGATGCAGAACACCGCGCAGCCGTGGCTGGCGTATTCGCTGACGAAGTCCGCGCTGCTTTTAAGCGTGGTCAGCGCGCTGCAATTTCTACCCGCGCTGTTGTTTTCGCTGTTTGCCGGGGTTTTGATCGATCGGCTGCCGAAAAAGCGGATGCTCATCATCACCCAATCGCTCTCGCTTGCAATCACGTTTGCGCTCTGGCTGCTCGTTCGCACCGGCGAAGTTCAGTATTGGCATCTTTTGGTCACGGCGACCCTGCTGGGCTTCGTCAACACGCTCGATATGCCGCTGCGGCAGGCGTTCGTCGTGGAGATGGTAGGGCATGACGATCTCATGAACGCCATCGCGCTCAACTCGCTGACCTTTAACGTGGCGAGAATGATCGGGCCTTCACTTGCTGGAATCCTGATGGGTACGCTCGGCATCTCCGCCTGTTTCCTCGTCAACGCGCTGAGCTTCGGCGCTGTGCTCATCAGCCTCTTTTTTATCCATCCTGTCGCCTGCGTCGTGCCGGAGAAGGAGGAGCGGAAGGGAGTCTTCGCCAGCATCGGCGAAGGCTTGAAGTATATCGTTCACGACGAAACGCTCTTTACCACGCTGCTGTTTATGACGGTTGTCTCCGTCTTCGCGCTCAACTATGGCGTGACCATCCCTGTGTTCGCGCGTGAAGTGCTGGGCCTTGCGGAGACAGGCTACGGGTTTTTGATGTCCACGCTCGGCGCGGGCGCGCTGCTTGGCGCGCTGCTTGTCGCCGCGCTGAGCAAAAACGGACCCCGCCGGTTTATTCTCATTTTCCTGCCCGCACTGACGGGACTGATCCTGATTGTCATCGGCAACACCAGTCAGTTTCTGACCACCGCTCTCTCGCTCGCGGTCGGCGGGTTTCTGTTTGTCACCTATCTTTCCACCGCGAATTCCAACCTGCAGATTCACACGCAGGATCGTTTTCGCGGGCGCGTGATGAGCGTCTATTCGCTGGTTCTGGCGGGATCATCCCCCCTCGGCAACCTGTTTGTGGGCGCGATGGACAGTTGGTTTGGCGCGCGGATGGGCTTCATCGCAAGCGGCATCGCGGTGATGGTATTCATCGTGCCGATCTTCGTCTATATGTTCGTCCGGCGTAACCGGGTATAGCAAAAACCAGAGTCTCTATCCACGGGTGAACCTAACCTGATAATCGGCTGCCCCAACTAGGGCGCTGTTTTTTCGTGCTTTTTGGGAGAAACGATGTTACGATCATATCAGATCCATTTTCGATATCAGTAAGTTGAACGCAATAATAAAAGATTAACAAAACAAAAGCAGTCATAGGTTCGGAGGTAATTGATTTGACCCGAATTTTACTGGCGGATGACGACGCGCGCATCCGCTCCATCGTGCGGGAGTATGCGCAGGCGGAGGATTGGACGTTTGACGAAGCAGGCGACGGAGAGGAAGCACTCCGCCTGTTTGCCGCGGAAGCCTATGCGCTCGTCGTGCTGGATGTGATGATGCCGCGGCTGGATGGGTGGGGCACGCTCAAGCAGATCCGCAAAAGCAGCGCGGTTCCTGTGATCCTCCTCACCGCGCGAAACGAAGAATACGACCGCCTGCTGGGATTTGAGCTGGGGGTGGACGACTATATCGGCAAACCCTTCAGTCCGCGGGAATTGATCGCGCGCATGAAAGCGCTGCTCAAGCGCGCGGGCACATTGCAGGGTACGGAGGGGGTCTTCGCGTTCGGCGGTTTGCGTGTGGACACCGCGGCGCATATGGTACAAATCGATGGCGAGAGCGTCGGGTTAAGCCCAAAGGAATATGACCTGCTCGCGTTTTTCATCTCTCGTCCGGAGGTTGCGTTTACGCGCGATCAGCTGCTCAACCATGTTTGGGGATATGATTTCTTTGGCGATTCGCGAACCGTGGATACCCACGTTAAGAGCCTCCGGGAAAAGCTCGGCATCTATCGCGAGCAGATCGTCACCGTCTGGGGCACGGGCTATCGTTTTTCGGGAGGGAAGTCATGAGACGCATCCGAACAAAACTGATGATTGCTTTTTTCGGCATGGCGGCGCTTGCGGTTGCGCTCCTCTGGCTCGTTCAGGCGGTTTTTCTCAGCGATAGTTATCTGAATCAGCGGGTGAAGAGCATCGACGCCGCAGTGTCCGACCTCGTGATTACGTCCAATGCGGACTATACCGCGCTGGAGAGCGCGCTCAATGTCAGCCTGCTCGCTGTGAACGACGCGGGCGATGTTGTGTATCAATCGGATGGGCTTCCGATGCGCGGGCAGATCGTCAAGCGAATTCCTGAACTCACGCAGGGCGCGGACGGCGGCGTGGAATATCTCCAAACCGAGACGGAACAGGCGCGATATGCGCTCATCAGCCGCAAGGAGTCGGGCGGCACGCTCCTGATCGTGTTCTCGCTGGTGGATGTGTCCGAGGCGTCCCGCGTGCTCTTGCAGCAGCTTTGGGTGATCAGCGGCGTGCTGCTTGCCGCCGCGTTCATCCTCTCTCTGGCGCTTTCGCGTCGGTTTTCGCGCCCGATCGTCGCGGTTACCAGCGCGGCAAAGCGCATGGCGGCGGGCGATTATGCGGTGAAGACCCGCGTCGTGGAACAAGACGAGATTGGAGAGTTGACGCAAGCGCTCAACGAGCTTGGCGATGAACTGAGCAGGGCGGAGGAATTGCGGCGGGAACTGATTGCGAATGTATCCCACGAACTGCGCGCGCCGCTGACGATTATCCGCGGCTATGCGGAGACGGTACGGGACGTCACCTGGCCAAACGAAGCAAAGCGCACAAGCCAGCTCGACGCCATCGTGGAGGAATCCGCGCGGCTGGGCTCGCTCGTGAGCGATATTCTGGATTATTCCAAGCTGCATTCCGGTACGGAGGAGATCGTACCGCTTGCGTTTTCCGCGCAGGAGGCGCTGGGGGAGATTGTCAATCGATTTGCGCTTGCGGCGGGGCAGCGGGACATCGCGCTGGAACTCCTGTGTCCGCAAGGGGAGATTTGGTTCGATCGCAGGCAGTTTACGCAGGTGGTGAACAATCTGTTGGACAATGCCGTGCGACATGCGCGTGTGCGCTCGCGTATTCAGATTCGCGGGGAAGCGCGGGGGGCTGTTATGCGAATTTCGATTGAAAACGAAGGCGAACCGATTGCGCCTCAGGAGCTTCCGAAGATTTGGGATCGGTACCATCGCGCGCCGAAGCAGGGCGAGGCGGGAGGCCTCGGCACGGGCTTGGGGCTTGCCATCGTGAAGAGTATTCTGGAACGGCACGGGGTTGCCTACGGGGTGGAGAGTGATGAGAAGAAGACGGTGTTTTGGTTTGAGACGGTAGCATGACTAATTGTTGGGAATTGTAGCCAATGATTTTTGTTTATTTAATGGCAGCACTCATGTTTTGCATAATAGCAGTTGAGGATGGTAAGAATGTGCAAATTTAAAGTTAAAGAGATCGTTAAAGTGGCTAAAAATTACAATGCTGCGTACAATGAAGTCAAAGGATCAAACAATTATAAGAATATCTTACCATTTGAAATTGGTGGGGGATGTCTGCTTGCAGGCTTAATTTATAAAAACGTATTTCTTATTATTCTCGCTGTGCTAATCCTGTTTAAGGGATTTTACACCTATATTCAACCCTTGTTATATGAACATACTATACTGCAGAAAGTGATACGAATATCTTTTTTATGTTGTGTCCCATTTGTAGTATTCTTTAATGGCGTTGCACTCTGCGAAGTGTATTTTACTGAAACTACTAATAACCTTTCGATGGTTCTGTTAGCGTTCTCTTATATTTGCACAACACTGGTGGTGGGAAGCCTTACTACGAGAGATGCAATTAACCATATTAGAAGGATTAACGAAGAAAAATCATATATTTTTTATTTGCTTCTTGAGTTTTTTCAAATTATCAATTTCTTTGCGGTATTATACTCGCTAATATTAGTTTTTGATCACAATGGAATTGTTGGAATGGATACATCAAATGCTTACACTATTTACATAGATATGGTTTATTTTAGTACAGTAACGTTCACTACTTTGGGATATGGAGACATTGTTCCAATTAATCCATTTGCCAAGGTAACGGTAATTCTTGAAGTTTTTTTGTTTGTTATAGTCATTTCTCTAATTGTTGTTAACTTAACAAGAACCAACCAAGTGAAAGAGGAAACATCGGTAAAAGTTGACACCGATGAGAAGAAACAAGAGATAACTGCATCTATAGATTGATAATCAGCTTTTGAATTTCAAAGAGCTCCGGCGTCAGCCGGAGCTCTGTTGCTTTCGCGTGGTCAGCTTAGTCAAAGAGCTGATGCTTGAAGTCACTCAAGCCAAGCCCCATCTGCGCTGCCGCGTCCTTCAGCGAAGCGGAGGAGGGGAAGTCCGCCGGCAGGCCGAGGCGAGAATACAATTCATCGAGCGTGAGATTCAGCAATCCCGCTGTTTGCTCGAGCGAGTAGGAACCGCGCAGATCGCTTGGCGCATAGCCGTTGATCGCCTCGTAATCCTCGCCCTCACCTTCGGTCAAGACCGATTCCGTGCCAACGATCGAACCTTCTGCCTCGTGCGATTCCTCGCCTTCGCCTCTGCCGCCTTCGGTGGAGGTCGCCGACGAGAACCACGGCAATCCCTCATACTTATTCGGTAGAAGCTGCTTATCTCCCGAAAGTGCGGCGATGCCCATCGGCACAAAGAACAGCGCGAGTGCGAGAATCGTCGCCACAAGCGGGTGAAGCTTCGCCTTTTTCGAGTATCCGGTGTGGATTGCCCCTTGGACGGGACACGCGTGAACGCACTCGTTGCAGTTGATGCACTCCGCGCTTGTGACGCGCCCGTTCTTTGCGTCCATGATCTCCACATTCATCGGGCAGGCACGGTTGCACTTTCCGCAGCGGATGCAGGCGCTTTCGTCGACGCGAACCATGTAGGGGCTTGCTTTGCCGATCACTCCGTAGAGTGCACCCGCCGGGCAGAGATATTTGCAGAAGAAGCGGTCATACACAACGCTGCCCAGTAGCGAGACGATCAGAACGATGAACCCGACAAGATAGGATGTCGTGAGCGCGTTGAAGTCCGCCAGATGTCCCAACGCGTTGAAGGGATCATACGGGGTGATCCAGAGTTCGCCGGTGATCCAAGCCATTGCGACGGTGACCGCCAGCACGACATACTTCAAATAGCGCAAGACGCGGTCGAGCTTTTTCGGCACTACCAGGCGCTTTTTGAAGAGCTTTTGCCCGATCTTGCCGAAGAACTCCTGCAGCGCGCCCAGCGCGCAGACCTGCCCGCAGAACGAGCGACGCATCGCGACACTCAGCAAGACCGTCGAGCCGAAGAGCACAAACGTGCCGATGACGATCTTCTTGAGGAATGTGCCGACGGCGACGAGCGAGAGCATCGACTCCAACCCGCCATAGGGGCAGAGCGCATGGATGCTAGGGCCGACAAAGCCGAGTGTATGCAGGGCGGTTGCCGCAAGGACGAACACGAGCAAACTGCCGAGGGTGACCCAACGGATGATGCGGGAGACGAGGGACAGGCGCTTCTCCTGCGCGCTGCGGGGCGTTGCGGTGGCGGACATGGTTGTTACCTCCTGTGATTCGGTTTTTTGGACGGAGCGACTACAGCTGATTCTGGAACGCGCGCAGATGATTTTCAGATGCGCGGAGCAGGCTTTCAAACACGATGCGGACATTGTCCGGCAAATTCTCTTCGAGGAAGGATTCGTACATGGCGATGTTGTTCACCTCCGCGTTGACGCCGGCTTGATATGCCTCGGTGATTGAGGATACCGTGGCTGCGCGGCTTGCGCCTTCGTCCGCAGGCGGCGTGATGCCGTATGCCGTAAACAGCGGCAGGAGAGAATCGATGTGTGTTTCTTCTGCGCGCATGATGTTGGCAAACGCACGCGGGCTGGCAAACGATTGAAGGATCCAATCATACTCCGCGCGGGCGAGGTATTCATCCTGAATGGCGTAGGTCAGCATGTCCGCAAAGGACAGGTCCGCGTCGCCCAGCGCGCCCTCGGCGCCATATCCGGCGGAGGAAAGAGCCTTGTCCGCTTCACTGAGGGTGAAGTTCGGGTCCGCCGTGGGTTCGCCGGCGATGGGGGCGCAGTTGTCGGCGCTGACCGGGCCCGCTTCGTTTCCTGCGCCGTCGCCTCTGCCGTTGCCGGTGCCTCTGCCGCTGCCGGTGCCGTAGCCCGCGGCGTTGGTTCCTGCGGTTGCGTTTTCGCCGCGGTTGCCTGCGCCGAGGTTGACGTTGTCCTCGCGGTTGCCGCGGGTTTCATATGACGCGGTGCGATCCGCGCCCGCTTTGACCGGATTTGCCGCGAGGGTGCAGCCGCTCAGCGCGAGGGAGAATGTCAGGATCGCCGCAAGTGCGATGATTGTGTTTCGTTTCATAGTGTGTGTACCTCCTGTGGTCACTTGATCTGTTTTCATGATACGGCGCAGTTGTGATGAATTCGTGATGGGTTCTTGAGCGTTTGATCAGGGTTATTTGAAATGGCATGAAAATAAAAAGCACGCCGATGCGTGCTCAAGATGTTACGAGATGTAGTTTTGATGCAGCGGGAGGCTTATCGATCGATTTGCCTCCGGACGCGGAAGTAGCTGATGAGAAACAGTACACCCGCCGTCAGGAGCGAAGCGCCGAGACCGGTATAGAAGTACGCGATAAAGCCGCTTGGCACAACGCCGGATACCCGAAGGCCGATGCCGAGCGTCATCATAAACGCCATGATCAGATAGCTCTTTGTATCGAAGAAGCGGAAGAAGTTCTGTTGCTCCTCTTCATATTGCAGGATTCGATCCGTATGTTTTTTCACCATCTTACCAAAGACGAGCAACTGAAACACCATAAAGACCGCCATGGATAATAGACCGCGCCACCAGGTGAAGTTGCCTTGATAGGCGATCCATCCGATGCGGACGATGTTGAACCCCGCGATTGCCCAAACAATTCCGGCAATCAATATCAGCGTATGCTTGTGAACGTTCAGTCGTTTTTTCACATGATTCCTCCGCGTGCTATGACTCTATGATAAGAGACGGAGGGAAAATGTCAAGTGACATCGGCACGGTCATTTCGCGAGGAACGGCAGCATCCATTCATACGGGGTTGTGATCATATGCCCCGCGTCCGGCAGCAAATGAATCTCCGCGTGGGGTACGGCATTCAGCGCGGCTTCACCCGCCTCGGAATCGAGCAGATCGTCTTTGAGCCCTGCGACATACAGCACCGGCATGGTGAGCTTTTGCAGCTGCTGCTTGGAAAACAACGGCATGGGACTGTTCAGCGGGTAATAGCTGTCCAGAATCAGATTGATAAAATCGAGAATCTGCTGTGGAATCTGCTCGACGCCCGCGATATCCTCGTCGAACGAAAGCGACTCTTCCGCTTCTTCGGCTGCTTGCGCGCGCTCGAGAAAATCCGACCGGATGGGGGCAAGGCCGCCGCTGGCAAAGAGCATGAGTTTCTCCACCCGTGCGGGATACGCTGTCGCAAACTTCAGCGCCATCCAGCCGCCGAGGGAGTTGCCCGCGATGCTTGCGCGCGGAAGATGCAGCGCGTCGAGCACGCTCGCCATCCAGTCTGCATAGTCCGCGGTATCGAGGTCGAGGCGAAATTCGGAACTGTTGCCCGCTTCGCCCGGAATATCCGCGGCGAAGACGTGATAATCCTTGGAGAGCGCCATGATGTCGTTGAACCAAAACGCGCTGTTGGTGCAGCTGCCGTGGAGCAGCACGACGGCGGGCTTCTGCGGGTCTCCCGCCTCCAGAAGGAAGGTTTCGCCATAGGGCGTGTCGATTGTGCGCTTTTCAAACGGCATCCCGCTGAGAAAGCCGTTGTACACGGTGCGGAAGGCTTCTCGCTTTTCAGGGCTCTGATAGACGCTGGTTTTCATATTCCTTATCCTCTGCAATTCAAGATTTTAACGGTGTTCTGGTCGTCACACTTCAACGGGTTCTTCCGTCAGCATGGCGATGGCGTCGAGCAGATAGGCTGTGGTGCGCGCGCCGCCGTTGAACGTGAGGCGGAGTTTCTGTTCCTCGGGGATGTATTGCGTGTGCATGCTGCTCTTGCCGTAGCTTGCGGGTTTGCTGTTCAGGCCTGCGGTGAGGGTGTTGACGAGACGGATGGCATCGTCTTTGTTGGCTGCGTAGACGTCAGCCACACAGGAGACGACCGCGACAGGCGGTTCAGCGCTGTTGACGGGCGTGCTTTCGGTGAAGACGCTCAAATCGTGCCCGTTGATGCGCCAACCTTTGCCGACCTTCACCGCCCGCAGCTTTCCTTCGCGGATGTATCGCTGGACGGTCTTTGGGTGCATCTGTAGCATCTGTGCGATCTGCTCGACGGTGTAATATATCTCCTGCATAGCGTCCTCCGGCTTGCGTGTGATTTGTGCTCGTAAATAAGCCTATAAATTCCCTATAAAGGAATAATAGGGAACAATAAGTTATTTGTCAAGCGCTATTTGAGAACAAAAAAAGCTCCCGCTGATCGGCGGGAGCGAGGAGCCTGTTAGTCTATGCCTTTTTTCTGGAATCGCCCCAGAAGAACAGCGCGACCGTGCCGGGTCCTGTGTGGGAGCCGACCACCGTGCCGACGCTGTTGATGAGCACCTTGCCGTTGAGTTTCGGGAAGGTCGATTCCACAAGCGCCGCGACGCTCATAGCGTCTTCCATGCAGGCAGAGTTGGAGATAAAGCACTTTTGATCGTATGCAAGTCCGTTATCCGCATGCATCTCCATCTGCTTGACGATTTCGCGCATCACGCGCTTCTTGCCGTTGATCTTGAAGCGCGGGGTCAAGTGCCCGCCGTCGTCCATGTTCATCAGCGGGTTGATGCTGAGGATGGAACCGACCACAAACGCGGTCTGCGATATGCGCCCGCCGCGTTTATAGTGCGTCAGATCTGTGGAGAAAAACCAGTGGTGCATATTCAGCTTGTGCTGCTCGATCCAAGCCGCGGATTCGGCAAGCGAGACACCGCGATCGCGCATGTCCGCCAGCGTATCGACCATCAGTCCATAGCCGGAGGAGGCACCGAGGGAGTCGACGATGGTCAGCGTCCGCTCGGGATACCGCTGCTTGAGCTCTTCCTGCGCCAGCAGCGCCGCGGCATATGTACCGGAAAGGCCAGAGGAGAAGGAGAGGTGCAGGATATCCTTGCCATCTTTGAGGAACGGCTCAAAAAACGCCAAAAATTGCGCGGTGTTGACGAGCGACGTCGTCGGCATCGCACCCGCGGCAATCCGCGCATAAAACGCATCAAACGGCATGCTCTGGCCCAGATCATCGGGATATTCGACACCGTCTATGGTGAAATGAAAACAGACATAGGGGATGCCGCGCGCCTCAAAATACGCCTTCGACAGATCGGCGGTGGAGCAGCAGGTCAGAACGTATGGTTGCATGGGTTACCTCCGTTGAAAAAAATAAAATGGATCGCGCAGATTATCGATCGTCTGTAAGAAACAGACGAGGGCGCTGTTCATGCGTTTTGCAATCAGAACGCGATGATCACACCTTTTTCGTTTGCATAGAGAGAGCTCACGCCGCGCGTGGGCAGCACGAGGATCTCGGAGAAATGATAGCGCCGTTCCACTTCCGCCTTGAGCTCCTCGGCGAGAGATGGATTGTTGCAATGGGTGATCACGAGGCTTTGCCCCGTGGTGTCGCGTCCGGCGGAATGGATCGTATCCGCCAGCTTCTTGACCACCTGCTTCCAACCCTGCACGTGCGAAACAAGCGCGATATTGCCGTCCCGATCGGCGCCCATGATGGGGCGAATGTGCAGCGTGGAGATGAGCGTGGCGGTAATGCGGTTGAGTCTGCCGTTTTTATAGAGGTTATCGATGTTATCCAGCACGAAAAAAGTGCTCATTTCCTTGATGAAGTTTTCAACCTTTTGAATGATTTCGGACTTTTGCAGCCCTTCTTGAATGAATTTGCGGATCTTCAATATCAGCAGCACTTCCGCCGCAGCCGCGCTATGCGAATCGAACACATGTACCTTTGCGCCTGATTCCTCCGCAATCTCCTTGCCGGACATTGCGCTGGCATAGGAGCCGGAGAGGCTGCCGGAGAGCGTCACGGCAAACGCATCGCCCGTGCCGAACGCTTCCGCGTATTGTCCCGGTGCGGGGGCGGCGGAGCCTACGCGACCCTTACAGGCGTGCATGCGCGTCATGAAGTCCGGAAGATCCAGCGCGTCGTCATCCGTAAAAGACTCTTCGGCCAGCGTGAGCGTCAGAGGAACGATCTTGACATCCCATTCGGCTTTGAGTTCGTTCGTCAGGTCGCAGCAGCTGTCGGCAACGAGCGTATAGTTCATCGTATGTATTCTCCAAATTCCCGTTTCGCTTTGCGCGAAAATAGTAGTATTAGTGTAGCAAAATTCATTCAAACCTTTCTCAATAGAATCTCAACAGACTTTCAACTCTCACGCCTGGTGTGTTTGATTCTTCGTAAAAAACAGCCACAGAACGAGTTTATCCGGCGGAGCGCGCAAAACGCGGCATGTTCGTTGGTTTTTTGGGGGAGTTTGCCGCGCGTGCTCACGCAAAAAAAAGGCCGGAACGCGTCTGCATCCGGCTCTGGCCGTCAAAAAACATGTTTTTTGACGGGTTAACCACTCTTTGCCTCTCGTCCTTCGGACTCACGGGCGGCAAAGAGCACAGAGAAACGCCCCTGCGGGGCGATCCGTTGTGCCGGTTGAACCGGCGCAGCCGGAATGGATGGGTTAAGGGCTTCGGCCCTTAACGATCCCGGAGCTTTTTTGACACGCAGGGCCGGAACACATCTGCGTCCGGCTGTATTTGCGTGAGGTCGTTTTTATTTAAGCGGTCTTGGGATGCCCCGGCTCGAGTGTGATGGTGATCTGCGTGCCCTTGCCCTCTTTGCTGTCCAGCTCGATCGTACCCCCGCTGAGGGAGACGATTCGCTTCACGAGCGCGAGGCCAAGGCCGTTGCCCTGCACGCTATGCGAGCGTTCGCCCTGATAAAACTTGTCAAACGCATGCATGCGCACCTCTTGGGTCATGCCGATGCCATTATCGCGTATCCGGACGACGACCTTCTCGTCATACATGCCGCAAGAGATATGGAGCGTGCCGCCATTCCTCGAAAACTTGATCGCGTTGTCGATGATGTTGCTCCAAACCTGCGCGAGCAGCGACTTACTGCCATAATACTGCGTCGCCTCCAGCGCAAGATCGATATTCAGCTCCTTTTCCTCCCAGATCGGCTCGTAACCCAGCAAGACGCGGCGTATCTGCTCGTCGAGCATGAAGCTCTCCTGCTGGAGGACGATCTCTTGATTCTCCAGCTGGGAGAGGGAGAGGATGCTCTGCGTGAGTTTGGAAAGCCTGCTCGTGTTTTCGAGGATGCGGGAGATATAGGTCGCCTGCTCTTGCTTGCTCAGACGCTCATCCTGAAGCAGTGTCGCATAGCCTTCGATTGCGGAAAGAGGGGTTTTGAATTCGTGCGAAACGTTGCTGACAAAGTCGGTGCGCAGCGTCTCGGTATTGGAGAGCTCCTTGACCATGATGTTGAAGCTTGTCGCAATTTCCTCGATTTCTTTTGCGATGCTTTTTTCTTCCAGACGGACGGTAAAATCCCCGCGGGAGACTTTCTTCGCCGCGTCGTTGATCTTGAGGATCGGGGATAGCATCTTTGTGCTCGTATAGGCAGCGATGCCGATGCCGACGACGGTCGAGAAGATGCCCATATACGTCGTGGAGGTGACGATTGCCGTAATCGTGCCGATTTTGAGTTTGAGCAGCACAAAGATTACGCCGAACGTGAGGATCATCGATACGGCGATGATGCCCGCAATGATGACGGCGAAGATCTGCGCCGCGCGCGGACGGGCCTTGATTTCCGGCAGTTTAGCCATTGCGTTTCACCGCCTTGTAGCCAAGGCCGCGGATGGTGACGATTTCAAAGAGCGCATTGTCCTTGAAGCGCTCCCGCAGTCTGCTGATGTGCACATCCAGCGTGTGCGGGTCACTTTCGGTATCCATACCCCAGATTTCGTCCATGATCTGCTGCTTGGTGAACACGCGGTTGGGGTTGGAGAGCAGTTTGTAGAGGATGTAAAATTCCTTCTGCGGCAGAACATTGCACTCTCCGTCGATGCATACGGTCAAATCGTCATATCGGAGCTCCGTGTTTTCAAAGCGGATCTTCTTTTCGTTGACGATCTGCGCGCGTTTCAAGAGCGCGTTGATGCGCAGGATCATCTCGTTGACGTTGACGGGCTTGACCATATAGTCGTCCGTCCCTGCGAGAAATCCGCTCTGCATATCCTCGAACGTGTCCTTTGCGGTGATCATCAGTACGGGCATATTCATCCCGTTTCCGCGCAGACTCTTGACAAATTCAAAGCCGTTCATGTTCGGCATCATGATATCTGTCACGACGAGGTCGATATACTGTTTTTCCAGCACGTCCCAAGCATCCGTGCCATCCCGCGCTTCGTGGTAAACAAAGCCGTTTTTCGAAAGCACGGTACAGAAGAGCTCGCGTAGCGCCCGGTCGTCCTCCACGACAAGAATGTGAAACATTGTATCCTCCTGATACTGGAGTGTGTTACTAAAAGCTCGGTGGCACAGGCCGGAGTCTTTTTCAACGCTTTTTCGGCACTTCAACTTGAATGAGCGTTGCTATTCCGGCGGTCTTGTTCCTCAAATCGGCAAAAACTTACTCGGATTGTACTTGCCGCGTTTTAGAAACACACTCTGAAAACAGATGAGTCCGGCGCGCGTTTTGTGCGCCAAATATAAAAATAGCAGGACATGTTCAATTTTGATTCAAATGGGTTGCATCTTTTGTGAGGAAGGTGTGATCGGCGGCACCGACCTGGAAATGTCGCGCTCAGATTTGATTCGAAAACAGATCGCTGTCCTCGGGAAGCCCTGCGTAGAGCACAACGAGCCGCCCGTCTCCAACCGAAACCTCGGCGGGCGCGCCGGTGAAGGCATTGCTCACGCCGAGTGGATTGGTGTCCGTCAGGGTCGCGTCATTGAGTGCGTAAGCGAGCCCGCGTTCATAGACGCCGGATGCGCGCGCACCAAAGGAAAAGACCGAGACGATGCCGGAAAGCCCCGCGCGAAAATGCAGGCGCTCGTTTTGCAGCAGTGTGATCGTGTCGTCTTCGCCAAGGAGCGCCGCGCGCGCGCCGTTTTCGCGCAGGAATGCGAGGGTTTGGATGTTTGCGAGCGTATGATCGAGCCGCCCGCCGACACCGCCGAGCAGCACAAACGCGCGGAATCCGCGTTCCAGCCCGATTCGCGCGGCAAGCATGGTGTCCGTGTCATCCTTCTCCGCCGGATGGCGTATGACCGATTCCCCCGCGGGCACGTAGCCCAGTGAGTCAAAATCGCCCACCACGAGGTCGGGACGAACATCGCCAAGGTGCGCGTATCCGCCGTCCGCGGCGATCACAAGATCGCCGGGAATGGGCGCGAGGCGATGGCGCTGCGGCAAGGCGCAGACGATGTAGCAGACAGGCGGATGAATCATATGCGTTTCGAGTATGTTCCTTCATCGGATGATGCGCTGTTTGGTCGCAAAAGGTGCGCGTCTCTTTATTGGTAGTTATACCATGTTTGTGCGCCAAAGAAAAGCGCACGCAAAAGAGGCTTCAATAAAGATGGCGATTGGGGTGGCAAAAGAGGCGGTAATCGAGGCTGCAACAAAGGCTGCAATAAAAGCTGCAAAAGTGGCGGTAACAAAGGCTGCAATAGAAGCAGCAAAAGTGGCGGTAGTCGAGGCTGCAATAAAGGCTGCAATAAAGGCTGCAAAAGTGGCTGCAATAAAGGCTGCAACAGATGCTGTAATAGAGATGACAAAAGAGACGGCAAACCGAAAACAAACACTAGATCGTCGGAAAATCGGCGCTTTTTTGCGCGCAGGTATGATATAATAGCGCGTATCAATCGGTAACGCGCCCGTTTACGAAAGGAGAACACCGTTTGCCCGGCTTGTTTTTACATGATGAATCGGATGTGTTCACCGCCGTGGACGTGGAGACACCGAACCGTTATTCCCGTTCGATCTGCTCGATCGGCATCGTGCGCGTAACCGGCGATTGTGAACCGGAGCGGCTGCACTATCTTGTGAACCCCTGCGACGAATTTGACGCGGCGAACATCGCCATCCACGGGATCCGTCCGGCGGATGTGGAGTGCGAACCGTCGCTCTATGAACTCTGGCCGAAGCTGGAGCCCTATTTCACCGGATGCCTTCTCGTTGCGCACAACGCGATGTTCGATCTGCCGGTGATTCGAAAGGCGCTGCTGCGGGAAAATCTCTGCGCCGACAATTGGAGATATATCTGCACGCTGGAGGCGTCTCGAAAACATATTCCAAAGGCGACATTTGGCAGTCACAAGCTCAACGACCTTTGCGCGGGGTTGAATATTCCGCTGGAGCATCACCACAACGCGCTGGACGACGCGCTCGCCTGCGCAACCCTGTATGAGTATCTGCGCGCACGCTATAGCGTCGGCGAGAGAGATATAAAGGTTTACCGATAATTCGGAAAAACAAATAAAGAAACAGAATAAAACGAGGAGGAACAGTTTCTCAATGGACGACCCCGGGCTACCTAGTATTCCCAGCATTGCGCTGGAAGACATCGATCCCGACAAATGCTACTTCAACCCCGGCTGCGCGATGAGCCTGTATAAGCCGGAGGCGGTGGAGGAAATTCTTCATCTGCTCAACCGCCGCTTTTTGCCAACACAGCTGCACACCACCTGCTGCCGGCATGAACCGGATCTGCCAAAGGGTTCCACCATCATCAACAACTGCGCGGGGTGCGACCGCAGATTTCGCTCTCTCTACGAGGGCGTGCAGACCATCTCTCTTTGGGAGGTGCTGGACGCGATTCCCGCTCTGCCGCTGCCGACCTATGACGGCATGCAGCTTTCGGTGCACGACTCCTGCTCGTTTCGCAGAAAACCGCAGGTGCATGCTGCGGTGCGAAGCCTTCTGGACAAGATGCATATCGAGGTGATCGAAAGCCCATATGCCGGCGGGAAGTCCATCTGCTGTGGGGATAACTTCTACGGGCATATCCCGGTGGAGGAGGTCACCGCGTTTCAAAAGAAGCGCGCGTCACAAATGCCGTGCCAGGATGTCGCGGTCTACTGCGTCTCCTGCATCAAGTCCATGCACATCGGCGGCAAAACACCGCACCATCTGCTGGATCTTGTGCTGGGCGAGCCGACCGACCCGCAGGAAACGCGGCTGGACGCCTATCACGACGAGCTGGATCGTTATATTGAGGAACACTGATCGATGCAGACAATTCGCCGTTGCACGGGAATGGACGCGGACTTTCGCGCCTTGGTTGACGCACTGGATGGGGAGCTCGACGAGCGCTATGGCGCGCAGATGGAGTTTTTTGGCCAGTATAATCACTCAAACGACGTGCAAAACGCTGTCGTTCTCTCCATCGACGGGACACCGGCCGGATGCGGCTGCTTCAAACAGTTTTCCGAGAACACCGTCGAGATGAAACGGATCTTTGTCCCCAAGCGATTTCGCGGGCTGGGTGCCGCACGTGCGGTTATGGCGGAGCTGGAAGCTTGGGCGCGTGAGCTTGGTTATGTGTTTGCGGTTCTGGAAACGGGCATCCTTCAGCCTGAGGCCATCCGGCTTTATGAGGCGGCAGGCTACGGGCGAATCCCAAACTATCCGCCATATGAGAACGTACTAGAGAGCGTCAGCTATCAAAAAAAGCTATAGATCAGATCGAGACACAACACCGTCTCCGGAGTTCCGGCGGCGGTGTTTTTTTGTGCTTCCGTTGATATGGCGGTGTTTATCGTTTTCAGTGTTTCTTTGGAAAGAATAACTGCAACTGATCCAACTTGCTTCTGTACTTCACCAAATCCTCTGTTGGAAATGGGTTCCCGTGGCTGGGATAGATGCGCGCGGGGTTGAGCGCGATCATCTTATCCCAAGATTTAGCAAACGCCGGAACGTCCTCGATCAAAATCGCTTGTCGTGCGGGCGTGATGACCGCGTTGCCCGCCGCGTCCCCGCAGAGCAGTTCGCGTGTTTCTTCCAGATAGAGCCCGATCGAGTCCGCCGTATGCCCCGGCAGGAACACGACGCGGATGGGCAGCCCCTGCGCCAGAAACGGCTGATCCGATCCGCTTTGGAGGATGATTGCGCGCGCGTCCGGCACCACGGGCGGAAAAGAGGAATGCTTCATCATTGCGGAGAGTAGAACGCCCGTCCGCGAGGTGAACCCCGTTCCCTCCGGCATCGCGTTTTCCCCGATGGCAAGGCGGGGGAGGCTGGATTCATTCGCAACGAGCCGTGCACCGCTTTGCGAAAGCAGCTCGCCGAGAAACCCCGCGTGGTCGTTGTGCGTATGGGTGAGAAAGACGATGCTGATGTTGCCGACATGTGTTCTCTTGGCGAGACGTTTGCGATAGGTCGCAAAGCCACCCGCATAGCCGGAATCGACCGCAATCCATCCCATCGGGGTTTCCAGCAGGTACTGGTGCAGCAGATAGCCGCCCAAATCGTGAATTTGAACCACGGATTTCACACGGTTGACCGCCTTTCTATTTGGAATTTTTATGTGATCGCAGATCGCGCGAGGTTTTTTGATTGGATTGTTTGCGCGATCAGAATAGCACAATCGTTTCACGTGGCATAGTGTTATGTGTGTTGTTTTTCACGCGACATGCACACAAAACGTGCTCGTTCACAAAAAGTTCATAAATGAACATGTCACCAATCGTCGCTCTCAAACGTCTTATTAGTAGTTCGAGCTTCCACATGCGGGCTGGAAACGAGAAACGGATCTGGTACATTCGTGTTTCGCGATCCTCTCAAGCCATGTGGGAACCGGCAAATCTGGGCCGGATTTCGAGATTCGCCGACCGCCTGCTTTGGCGTAGTGCGTGAGAACTCTCTCCTCACGGCGCAAGAAGCAGCAGCGCCCGACTTACGGTTCGGGTCGTCGGCGGCGATGCGCGTCGTAAGCCGCGGCATCCAGGCGTATCGGCAAAGGCGGGACCCCTTTGCTGTGCCGGATGCCGCGCTTACGCGATTTTTTTCTTAGTCGTACGGATCGATTCTTTCAACAATCCCGTTCGCACACAATCTACAACCGGAGAAAAATAGACCCCTTCTATGCTATGCGAACGGAAATTTCGCAGCGGGAGGGGTTTTTAAATCTTGCGTATGAATTCTGCAAAACGTTAGAACGAGTTAAAACGGAATGATGATCGCCGCAATGCGAACGGAAACTTTCGCGGCGGGAGGGGTTTTTGAATCTTGCGTATGAATTCTGTAAAACGTCGGAAACGAGTTTGAAACGGAATTGTGAACACTCTTGCGCGTGTATTGACAATTGAACGATGTTCTTATATCTTTGAGAAAACAATTCTTAAACCGTTAAGAACAGAACGTCACAACCATCACAGCATGGAAGGAGATCACGAACATGGATACAAGATTGAAGGAATCGGAGTGGATCATACTGCAAGCGCTCTGGCTGGAATCCCCGCAGGATCTCAAGGGGATAATCGCGCGGGTGCAGGCACAGAATCCCACCGTGCGCTGGGATTATAAAACCTATCACAGCTTTTTGCGCATTCTCCTGGAGAAGGGCTACATCACCGCGGAGCGGCAGAAGCAGAACAACCTCTATTCTCCGGCGATCACGCGGGAAGAGGCGCTCTCCTGCGAGACGGAGAGCCTGATTGCGCGGCGCGGCTATTTCGGTTCGGTTTCGAGTTTGCTCGTACACATGGCGCAGCAGGGGCAGCTGACCCACACGGAAAAGCAGGAACTGCGCGCGTTAGCCGAGCAGCTTGCGCAGGAAGACGAACAATAACGTCTGCATGCGGGCAGGCCCGGGGATTCTGATTACACCATATCGTCCCGTTGGAGGATACATGGAACAAACCATTCTCACACGATTATTGGAAATTTCCATCTATAGCACGGCGCTCTTTCTCATCGTTTGGTTATTTCGAAGCGTTTTTTCAAAGCTTCTTTCGCCGCAGTTGAAATACCTGCTCTGGTTTCTCGTCGTGCTGCGTCTGTGCATTCCGTTTACGCTGGAAAGCGGGTTGCATCTTGTCACCCTGCCCGCACAGAGCGCAACCACGGCGCAAACCGTGCTACCCAGCCCGATGCCCGCGACCGCAACCGAGCCGCAGGCGGGCGCGTTGCTCGACGGCGGGACAACCGCGCCGCAAACACATGTGGACACGACGGGAAGCCCCGCGACGCAGACGGCAAAAAATCCGCTCAACTGGCGGCAGTGGCTGTTAATCGCTTGGGCAGCCGGTTTTCTATTGGTGCTTGGCACAAGTGTTGTGCTGATGGTGCAGTTGCGCGTTCGGCTGCGGAGATTTGGCTGCGAACCAGGCGAGCGGACACAGGCGCAGTTTGAGAAGATCAAGCGGCAGATGCAGATTCACGGGCGGGTGCCGCTGCTGCTGATGCCGGATATCACAAGCCCCGCGTTGACGGTGGAGCCGCTGCCGAATCTGTTGCTGCCGGATCGATTGATCTTTGCGGCAAACGCGGAGAGCATGGCCTTTGCCATGGCGCATGAACTGATGCACTACAAACGCCGGGACTATCTCGTGTGTCTGTTGCTTCTCTTGCTGCGCGCGGTGTATTGGTTTCATCCCGTGGCGTGGGCGCTGGTGCACCTGATGCGGCTGGATATGGAGACCGCGTGCGATTCGATGGTGGTCGCGCGATATGACAAGGCGCGCAAGCTCAGCTATGTCAATCTATTGCTTGCGTTGGGCGAGGAAGCATCCCCCTATTCGTTTCAAAGAAAAAGTGTCAGCCTCGAGCAGGCGGAATAGATCTGATCCGATGCCGGGTTCGATCGGCAGACAAATCCGATCAAGAAAAAGTGTCAGCATCGAGCAAGCGGAATAGATCTGATCCGAAGCTGAGTCAATTGGCGAACAAGCTCCGCCGAACAACTGTAGAAATTTGGTTTACTCTTTCGGAAAGGCAGGATCAGGAACATGCGAATCAAGACCGATCAATTATTTACGCTGGGCATGGCGCTCACCACCGATAAAAAGGCGATGGAGCGGCGCGTGCGCGGTGTGTTTGCACGCAGGAGGAGCACAAGGGGCGCGTTGATTCTCTCGCTGGTGCTTGCGCTTGCGCTGGGGATTGGCGCGTTTACGACCGCGTGCCAGCCGGGGCGGGTGATCGCAAGCGATGGCAACGCGCTTGCTTCCGGCGGGGATGCGCTGGCATCCGGCTGGGATGCGCTGGCTTCCGGCGGGAATGCGCTGGCCTCCGGCGGGAACGCTCTGGCTTCCGCCGGGAATGCGTTGGTCTCCGGTGGGAACGCAACGCAGTACAATCAAACGTTTACGAAGGAATTGGCGATGAAGCAGCTCTCGCAAACGTTGAGAATGGCAAGGCGCATGATCGTTCCACATATCGAGGACGTCGTGTTTAACATGCGCGGAGAATGGGAACGCCAGAAATCATTTAACGATGCGGAACGTCTCGTAGCTGCGCAGCGCTTTTTGGAGACTGCCAACGCGATCTTTTCCACCAACTATATGCCGGACGATTTGGACGCGTTTTATTACGTCGATCAAACGGGAAACCGCCCGGACATCTGGCGGTTTGACTCCAAAGAGGGCGTGCTCGCGGGCGCGGTGGATGCGGAAACCCTCGCGTTTCTTTCGGCAGACTGCATCAACGAGCCGTCGGATCAGCTGCATGAATCCCTCTTGAGCGGGCGTTCCGATGGTTCCAAAGTTGACCCGCGCGACCTTGACATGAGCGCGCTGACGAGCAGGATCGCGAAACTGTTTGGCGGGATGGTCGAAAATCTGGATAGCCGGGGCGGATACAGCGTGGACGGCGCGACCGCCGGCTGGATGATCAAAAAAGGCGTCATATTCTGGCTGGGCGACGGCAGGTATTGCGCGATCAATGCATATGGCGACCAGAATCTCACGCCGACAACGGTCTGCATCTATCCCGATGAGGACTGCGCAATCGAAAACGTGTTCTGGAGAGCCGATCTGGAGCAGGCGGGGAATGTGTCAAAACTGCTCTGTCCGCAGGATTTCCGTGAAGGTGATCCGGGCGCGGGGGACATGACGCGTGAAAAAGCGATTGCATTCTATGACAAGCTACTCAAAGCCGCAGGTTATACCGGCAGTTCCTCAGATCAACAGACACAGGAACCGACCGCAACGTTCTTCCTCGATCATTCCGGCGCGCGGGAGAATTATTGGCACATCGAAGGCGGCGGCGTGAGTTTTGATCTGACAAGCAAGACGAGCCGCATGCTCAACCTCAAGGCAAACGCTTTGCTCGGCAGCAAGCTTGGCTTAGGCGATATCCCCTATGAAAAGATGGGCGAAAAAGAATATGAAGACGCAACACGGAAACTGCTCATTGCGCTGGTTGGCAAAGGCGCGGTCACTTCTGTCAGCGTCAACGCGGTATATGACGGTCACTATTGCACGATGGATCCGCAGATGGCGGACGGCACGGCATATGAAATCATGTTTCAGGATGGTTTGATCGTTGAAGCGACCAGTTATGTGTATACAAATCCAAATGCATGGAATGAGATTCCGTCCTGGCTTGCGGACTGGTCGGGGACAGACCCTGAAACGGGAAGAGCGTTCATAAAAGGGTTTGACGGTAGTACTACGATTGGGTCAAACTGGCTTGCGGACTGGGTCTACGTCAACAACAAAACCGGTGAAATCTTCCTGAAGGAAGGGTAAACACGGAGGTGCATATGAAACACCAAACCACGGATCAACTCCTGATCCTCGGCATGGCGCTGACCACCGATAAAAAAACGATGGAGCGGCGCGTGCGCGGCGTGTTCGCGCGCAAAACGAGCGCAAAGGGCGTCGTCTTCCTCTCTCTTCTGCTTGCGCTCGCGCTGGGTGTTGGGGCGTTTACGACCGCGTGCCAGCCGGGGCAGGCGGGAGATGTGCCGGGACGAATCCTCGGCAAGCAGCCGGAGGCAAAGCTCTCCACAGCGTCACCGCTCTATCAAACGCTGGATGTGCCAAAGCACTTTGCCTGGGATCAGGACGGTTTTGATGGGATTTTTCACTACACGGCGGATGTGGACATCGTCCTGCCGGATGTTTCCAGCGTACCGGTTGCCCGCGCCAGCATACGGGAATTCACGAAGGCGGATCTAGAAGAGGTTTCCCGCGTGATCTTTGGCGAGGATGCTACTTACACCTATCCGTTGAATCAAACAAAAACGTCGATCTCCCAAACGCTTGCATCGGAGCAAGATCTTTTGGAGACACTCCAAGCAGAAGAAAAGCCGAATGCACGATTCATAGAACAGGCGCAGAGATACATTGCGTTTTTATCTGATCAATTAACGACTGCACCCGCGACGGTGGATGAGCGCAGTATGCCGCTGGAACTGACAAGAAAGATAAGCCCTGTCCTGGACGACTCGACCGGGTTCTTTGGAGACATCAGTAAGGATGGCTATTCCTTCCATCTGGTGGTTGGGAACGAACTCGCGAGCGTCGACGCGTACTATGGCGCAAGAAGCTACATCTATGCTTCGATGGGCGACGAAGGGTATTGCCCCTACTTTGGAACGGCGAAATTTGCGCCGGAGGGCGTTGCCATCACGCAACAGGAAGCGGAGCAGCAGGCAAAAGCCATCGCTTCGCAGCTGACGGATGAACTCCAGCTCTGCTATTCCGCAGCTGTACACGGCAATGACCTGAATGACCGCAAAGAGGGTTGGGCGTGTGTGTTTATGCGCGCAATCAACGGATTTCCGACCGCTTTTGTCTCGGCGGATGTGAATGGAGATGCCGGGATGGATGTTCCTTATGCGCAGGAATACGAGACCATGACCATCATCATGGATGATCGCGGTCTGGCCGACTTTCGGTGGATCAATCCGATGACGGTGACGAGCGTACAGAAAGAGACGCCTGAGCTGCTGCCGTTTCAGGAGATCGTCAATCGCTTGCCCTACGAGTTCAACATGAAATATCACAGTTGGATTGAGGATGAAATCGAAATGGACTTCACGATCACCGCTGTGACATTCGGGTTGACGCGCGTCGGCGCCTCTGGCGCAGGATCGTTTACCTACGAGCCTGTGTGGAACTTCTTCTATGATTTGGGAACATCACCCCGGAAAGACCTGATTGTAACCAGTAAAGAGGATGACTTCGGAGGCTATCCTTATAGGATGGGCGCGATGACGCTCAGCGCAATCGACGGCAGACTGATCGACCGCAACACGGGATATTGAGGTGTAACGATGAGAAAGACACACTCTACCGATCAACTCCTGACCCTCGGTATGGCGCTGACCACCGACAAGAAAACGATGGAGCGGCGCGTGCGCGGCGTGTTCGCGCGTAAAAAGAGCGCAAAGGGCGCGTTGATTCTCTCGCTGGTGCTTGTGCTTGCGCTGGGGTTTGGGGCGTTTACGACCGCGTGCCAGCCGGGACAGGCGGTCGCAAGTAATGGCAACGCGCTGGTTTCCGACGGGAACGCGCTGGTTTCGGGCGGAGACGCGAACGCTTCCAGCGGAGATGCGAACGCGGAGTATACCAAGGAAAAGGCGATGGATTGGCTTTCGTTTTCGCTCGGCGAGGCGAGAAAGTTTCCCGCGCCGCGCATGGAGGATGTCGTATTCACGGAGCGCGGCACATGGGTTGTGCAGAAGAATCCGGATCAGTCACTGGTGCGCATCGCGGCGGATCGTTTTCTGGAGAGCGCAAACGCGATATTCGGCAAATCCTATACCGCGGACGACATGCGCTCGACATACTATATCGATCAAAGCGGATTCCGCTCGGATGTATTGCGGTTTGATTCCAAGGACGGCGTGCTGTCGGGCGCACTTGATGCAAAGACGCTTGCGTTTCTCTCGGCGGACTGTTATAACGAGCCCGGCGACGCGCTGCATCCGTCGCTGGCTGACCCAGTAATGAATTCTCAAACATATGACTACTGGAGCACGCTAGACCCGACTTCGGCGGTGGATCGAATTGCGAAAATATTCGGCGGAACCGCGCATGATGTGAAAGATGTTGGCGGAAGCGGACGGGAAAATGCCACCGCAGGCTGGATGATTCAGACGGAGCTTCAGTTCCGGTTGGGTGACGGCCGGTATTGCTCGGCGAGAATATATGCCGACGAAGCACTCACCCCGACGACGGTCTGCGTCTATCCCGATGGCGACTGCGCCGAAGAGAGAGCGTTCTGGCGTGCGGATATTGAGCATAACCCAAACGTCGTCCAGCTCCTAAAACCGGAAGATTTTCGCGAGGGTAAACCGACGAAAGACGATATGACAAAAGAAGAAGCAATCGCGTTCTACTATAAGTTCTTTGCGGTTGCCGGTTCGGAAGGCTTTGCCGCGGGTGAACAACCGCCGGAACCGACTGCGACGTTTTATGTGGACTATTCCGGCGCGCGGGAGAATTACTGGCAACTAGGAGGCAGCGGCGTGATACTCGAACTCGCCAGCCGAACGGGGGGGATGCTCTCGCTCACCACAAACGGAAAAGTCGGCACCAATCTTGACTTGGACGATATCCCCGGCGAAAAGATGGGCGAAAATGAGTATCAGGACGCGACAACGGCGCTCTTTAACGACTTATTTGGTAAGGATGCGGTGGAGTCGGTTTCGATCTGCAACAGGGACAACAACTTGGCTTGTACGATGGACCTCTATATGACGGACGGAACGCTGCATGAAGTAACATACATCAAAGGAAGAATCGCTGCGGATGCCGTTTCGTTCAGGCTTGATCCAAGCAAATGGGCAAGCGTACCGGCATGGCTTGAAAAATGGGCAAGCGTGGATGAACTGTCGGGCAAGATTTCGATTCCCGGCTTTGACAACTGCGACTGGATGGTTACTCCAAAATGGCTTGCAAATGGAGTCTATATCCATAACGAAACAGGCGAAATCTTCGCTCGAGAAGGATGATACGGAGGCATCACATGAAACACCAATCGACCGATCAACTCCTGACCCTCGGTATGGCGTTGACCACCGACAAGAAAACGATGGAGCGGCGGGTGCGCGGCGTGTTCGCGCGCAAAAGGAGCGCAAAGGGCGCGTTGATTCTCTCGCTGGTGCTTGTGCTTGCGCTGGGCGTTGGCGCGTTTACGACCGCGTGCCAGCCGGGGCAGGCGGCAGAAATTCTCACGCCGATTCCCGTGGAGCAGACGAAAAACGCTGACGGAGCGGCACCTGGCGGCGACGCCGAGGTAACGCATCTCACACAACCCGCCGAGACGCTGTCCGGCGGCGTCAAGGTGATCGTCGACGCGGACGTGAGCATTCCGAAGACGCAGGGCTACAGCATTCGGGAATGCACGCAGGATACGTTCACTGCGGACGATTACAGCAGGATGCTCGACTATTTTGCACCGGATGCGAGTTGGACGAGGCACGCGGACGCGATGGATACCAATGTCAGTATCCCGTTTCAGATTTCGACTCAGGACATGGATGGATTGACGATTCTCTCGACCGAGCGGGACGGTAAAACGTTCTTTGCGGAGTTTGGGGATCGCAGCAAAAAGTTCCTGGCGCTTGGTACAGACGGGGTGCTCTACAGCGAGGGCCTTCCGCTCGGCGACGAGGAGATAGATCAAGAGTTTGGCGACATCATCCGTGAGCCGATCGCCTTGACGCAGGAGTCGGCCAAGGCGCAGGCGGATCAGGTGCTGCGTGATCTGGATTTGCAGGGCTTACAGATCAACAGCGCGCAGCGGGCAGGTATCTTTGACAAGCAGAATACGAACAACGTGCTTTCGCGCGGATGGCTGATCACCTATGGGTTGACGAACGAGGGCCTGACCGTACGCAACGGCTACAGCTACTCCCATAACAAGAACGACAGGCTTTCCTATTGGAGCGTGAATGGCGGAGGGATCGCCATCTATGTCGACGAGAGCGGAGTTGCGCTGTTTGATTGCGAGAAGCGCTATCGGCCAAGCGAAGTCACCTATCCGGTTGAAACGATCATCGGTGCGGACGAAGCGCTCAAGCTGGCTAAGGAGCGTCTCGCTCGCCTCTATGACGATGCGTCAAACGATATGCAGATCGAGATCTACGCGCTTCACCTAAGCACGACGTTGATCGGTTTTTCGGATAAGCTGACTGGGCAGCCGTTTCCGAAGGTTTACGAGGACATCGCGCTGCTGATTCCAACCTGGGACATCCTCTATCGAAAGGTGTTTGAGGGCGGAGACGTGCAGTACTTCACGATGCCGTTCAGCGCAATCGACGGCGGCGCAGTCTCAATGATGGAAGCGTGATCATAACCTGAATAACATATCCCTAGCGTGTGTTTCGAAAGGGCATTTTGTGCATGTCACCGAGGCTTGCATCGCATGCGGAGCATGTGCCGCGGTTTGCCCCATGCGGGTGTTCACCATTGAGGATGGCAAATCGCAGCCGGCGGACGAGACGGAATGCATCCATTGCAGCCTCTGCCAGGAAACATGCCCGCAGCGCGCGATTCACGTCCGCCATGGGTTCCGGGAAGCGATTCAAATCGCAAAACGGCATGCGCACAGGCAGTCTCTCAACGGCTAAGACCATCGAAGAGTCTCGCAAAACAAACAAGACCATCAAAAACTCTCGCAAAACAAATAAAAAAGGCCACGAGGCCTTTTTTGCGTTTCGTAACGTCGCGCGTTATTCTTGCTCGGGCGATGGAGCAGGCGGCGTTTGTTTCGCGCCGCGGATCAACCCCAACACCGGCAGGATGGCGACCAGCGTCGCCACAGCCGCCGCGACGAAGATCAGATACGTCGGTAAAAAGCCCGCCTTGCCATCCACGACCACGGCTTGGCCGAAGAATGTGATAATGCGCTCTCCGATGAAGGGACCGATGACCATCGGCAGCAGAACCCAGAAGATCATCCGAATTCCCTGAAACTGTCCTGCGCTCGCGGGCGGGGTAAGGTCTTTGATCCATGCGCCGGTGACGATCAGCTTTGCGACCATTCCAAACGACATCACAAAGATTGCCACGCAGAGGAACACCATGTTCTTTGCAAGGGACACGAGCAGGAATCCCAGCGCGGAGACAAACAGCGCAACGAGCAGGAGCTTGGGCTTGCCGATACGGTCGACCAGCCGCCCGAAGAATACGCCGCAAACGCCCGCAAGCAACACCATCAGCCCCAGATTGACGCCGATGATGTCATAGCTGTATCCAAGCGTCTTTGTAAAATAGATGATCTGATACGGCATGCAGATCTGCTCCGCGATCGCAAACAGCAGCACGCAGAAGTACAGCGAAAAGAGCATCCGGTTTTCACGCACGGCACGGAGGGAAAAGCCGGAGAACACCTGTTTCCAGAAGCCTTGGCGCGGCGCGCTGTCACGCGGGATCGGTGCTTCCTTCATCAAAAGCCCGCCGACGAGACCGCAAACGATCACGAGAAGACCCATCGACGTAAAAAACAGCGTGTAGCCGAAGTATTCGATCAGCATGCCGGAGACGATGGTCGTCACCACCATTGCCAAGAGCGGAAAGAGCTCCGTAATGCCGCTGACCGTGCCGCGGTTCGTCTCGTCCGTGATATTGGTCAGCCACGCGTTGAAGCTTGCGTCGTTTGCCGTAGAGCCAAAGAACGTCATCAGGCTATCCAGCGCGACAACGGCGGTGACGGCGAGCGCCGCGGTTTTCATCGCACCCGCTGCGGGAAAGATCATGGTCGACACGCCCCAGAGGATGTAGCTCACGAGGATGATACGCTTGCGCTTGCCGAGCCTGTCGCTCCACGTGCCCATAATCAGCGTGGTCAGCGTCGCGGTGATGGCGCTGAGCGCGACCATGAGCGAGATCACCTTCGGATCCGGCGAGATGACGTCGTTGACAAACGTGTTGAACCATGAGTTTTCGATGACCCATGCAATCTGTCCGGAGAACGCGAGCAGCACGATCGCGATCCAGTTGTTTGCGCCGAGTTTGGTCTTTGTCTTCATTTCGGTGTCTCCTTTAATGATGCAATCGGAAATTGTGCAATTCTAAGCTGTGTACAAGCGTAGGGGATCAGTGTTTTGTGGATGCAATCCGCGCGAGCCGCCATAAATGGCGCCGGAACATCGCCCGCGCTGTTCTGCTTCCTGCGCCATTGCGGCGCGGGTGCGAGCGGCAGACGAACCGTGAGCGGCGGGGATTTTGTGTCAAACGGCATCTCGCCCGGTTCGCGACGGGAAATCGTCGCTTCGGCAAGCGCTGCCTCGCATAGGCCATAGCGCCACTCTTCGCGCGGAAAAAACGCAACGTCCGCAAACGGCGGCGTCCCGCGCAGCACGCGCGTGTCCGCCGAAATCGGCAGCGCGAGCAGCAATGCGCCGCAGTGAATCGTAACACCGCCTGCCGCCTCCGGAACAAGGCGCAGCTTGAGCGGGAAAGTGAGCTCGATTTGGTCACCCGCGGAGAATGCTTGCTTCAAGATGAGATAGCCGTCTTGTGTTTCTATTTCTGTTTTTGTTCTATTGTACAAAAGCGAATAGGTTTCCGCCCAGCTTGGCAGGCGCAGCCGCAGAGAAAATTCGAGTTCGTTTCTGTCATTCTCAATGTTTTCGATCGTTATATGGATCTCTCCATCAAACGGATAATTCGTCTCCTCCGAAATAATCACCCGCGTGCCGCGCACATCGATTGCCGCCGTGCAGGGCGCGTAGACCGGCAGCGCGATGCCGTCCGCGTGCTGCATCACAAGCACACCGAGGAGCTTTGGCCAGCCCTGGTGCATGTTCGCCGCGCAGCAGCCGAAGTTTGGCGCAAGGCCGAAGAGGTTCGCTTCCGAATAGGCATCGTACCAGCCGCGCTTCTTGCGGGAAACCTCGATCTGGTTGACCTGCTGCACATATTGGTGCGCGCACATGTCCGGCGTGAAGGTCGCGGGCCATGCGTTGTAGGCGATCTGCTCAATACGCTCGGCATAGCGCGCATCCCCTGTTGCGGCAAGCAGCGTTTGGAGCGAAAAGAGCAGCTCGGCGGCGAGGCAAAGCTCCGCCCCAACGGCGGGGGAGCGACCGTTGAGGTGCTCGTCGCCGGAAAACAGCCCGTTCGCAAGGCCGTGATATTGGTCGATGGCGGCCAGACCTGCGCGCGCATCTTCCGCGCCGTTCGCACTACCGCCGAAAAATGCGTCCAGCGCGGGCATCTTGAGCGCCATGGCAAGATTGACGGAATGCGTCCGATGGAACGCCTGTAAAAACGGCGAAACGTTGCTTTTTTCAATCTCCTCTTTCGTCTTTGGCTTTGGCGGTGCGACTGGTTTGCCCTGCCCAGTCCGTGCTTTTTTCAGGCGCTTTGACGTCCAGTCAGTGATCAAAGAGATGCGCTTTGCCGCCATAAACAGCGGACGGTTGAGGTAGGCGCGCGTCGTTTTCTCGTAGGGGAAGTGCGTAAAGAAACCGCCCCAGTCGTAGCCCTGCCTACGCAGCAGCCCCGCAAGCTCCAACAAATACGGCTCGCCCGTCCGGCGATAGAGCCAGAGCATGGGGTGAAGTTGCTCTTGTCCGCGCGCGGCTGCCCACATTGCGAGCGGGCGGGACGGCATTTCCCGCAGTTGAAAACGAAAATATCGTTCGAGAAACGGGATCACGCGCGGATCGTCTGTTGCCTCGGCGTATTGCGTGAGGACTTTGAGGGCGACCATGCGCGGCCACCAGTCGAGGTTATCCGCGGGGCCGAAGAAGCCGTCTTCCCGCTGGCTTTTCAGCATCCACTCGATCCATGGCTGCGCCTTTGCCTGAAGAGTTGCGTCGTCGAGTGCATACGCGAGCGGCACGAGCCCGTCGAGATAATACGGACCGCGCTCCCAGTTTTCGCCCGTTCCGCCGAGCCAGCCGGAGTTCTCCCCGAGATCATCCCAAATTTCGTCGATGTGCCCCGTCAGCCCGTTTTTCTGCACAACAAACTCGCGCAGCAACCAGCCGCGCGGTTGCACGGTGCCCAGCGGCGCGGGGGTGAGGGGGAAGTTGTGAGGGAGTTTTTTTAACATAAGCGTACCATTGGGAAAAGGATGAGTGGAATCAGCTATGCTTCTGCGGATTGTGCCGGAGAAAGCGGTTTCTCATAAATCCGATACGTCTTCGTCTTCTCCATCCCAAGCCGCTCCAGCGCATTCTTTATATCGAGATTGTCCTCCAGAATATAGTTTGCCTCCATGCGGATGTTCTTCGGGCGCAGGTTTTGGTAGAGGTGGATGTACATCAGCGCATCCAGCGCGCGCTTGTGCCACGCGGGATCGACCGCGAGGCCGAAGAGACGATAGTCCCGCAGTTTTTTCACGCCGAAGAGCAGCCTTGCCCAGCCAAACGGCAGCAGATTGCCGCCGATGCGCTTGAGCAGGATGTTGATATCCGGAAACCCCAGGCAAAAGCCGACGGGCTTACCCTCATGCTCCACCATCCACACCGCGTCGGGATCGACGATGAGCTTGAGCTTTTTGAGCATATCCTCCATCACGGGCAGCTCCAGCGGCACATAACCCCAGTTATCCGCGAGCGCAACGTTGGAGATCTCCCAGATTGCGCGCGCATCCTCGCGCAGGCGCTGCATGTTCAGCCGCCGGATCGTGATGCCGGGATACCGCTCCAAAAACCGCACGGCGAAGTCCGCGTGCCGCTTGGGGATCTCGTATCCCTTTGCCATGTCCGCTTCATATACCAGCAGATCCTTGACCTTTTCATACCCGGCAACGGTAAAGAACGCGTGGTAGTACGCGGGATTCCAAGGGGACATGTAGACGGGAGGGGTGTCGTAGCCTTCCAGCACGAAACCCCAGTTTTCGGCAACGGGGTGAATCGGCCCGCGGATGGCTTCCATTTTGCGCGCGGTAAGCCACGATTCCGCTGCCTGCACGAGCAAGGAAGCCGCCGCCGTGTCGTCGATGCACTCAAAGGCGCCAAAGAAACCGATCTTCGCTTGATAGTACGCGTTAAATATATGGTCGATGTACGCAATCGTCCTGCCGATGGGCTTGTCCGCGGCGTCGAGCAAGAGGAAGAGCGCAAAATCCGAATTGCGCAGGATCGGATTGGCAGCCTTTGTATAGGCGTGCGCCTCGTCCAGCCAGATCGGTGGCACATAGCAAGGATGCGCGCCGAACAATTTCCTTGGTACGCGAACAAAATCGCGCATCTGCCGACGGTTTGTCACCGCGATGACCCGCATATTGTTTGATCCCCCGCGTCGAAGATTTGTTGTGTAATTGCTTAATTCTGAAAAATACCTGTAGGCAGTATATCAAGCGGGGCGAAAAAACACAACGCAAATGCGTGGCAGGCGCGAAAGCGAGACGACAGCAAAGGAATTCTCTGCAATTTTGCGCAAGATGCAGCGGAATATGGCTTATATTTGATACGCTTTCTTTTCTTTTTTCAGGGAACCGCATATAATTATCCTTATTGATCCTTTACTCGGGAGAGCTACACGAGCCCACACGCCAGGCGGCGCAAAGGAGAGAAAGCGCATGTTTCAGCGTACCCGCGCTTATGCGGACGATTACGAGCGAATCGGCGGCACGACTCGGTACAAAGGAAAACACTATTGCATTTCGATGGAGCAGCCCGCGCGAGACCTGCGCAAGGCTGCTTATGCGTTATTGCTTTTGTGTGCGCTTGGGTTGTTTGCGGCCGTTGGGTTTTCCGGCTCCGCCGCGCTCGGGGCTGGCGGCGCGGCGCCTGTTTATGTGGTGCTGCCGTATGTGCTTCTTCTGCTTCCGCTGGGGCTTGGGCTTGCGCGCGCGCTCCTGCTCGCGATGAAATCCCAACCGATGGAGTATGCGGAATATGACAAGTACGTCGTGCGGCAAAAAGCGGTTCTTGTTGCCGCGCTCACGCTCAACCTTGTGCTGCTTTTCGGCATGCTGACCTTTTTATTCTTTGGTGGGGCGGATCTTGCGGGGCAATGGGTGGCGATCTCGGAGGCGTCCGCGTCTTGTGTGTGTCTATTTTTCGCATTTCGGCACTATCATGCTTTGAGCAATACGATTCTCATGCACGAACCAGCAGCGGCTTATTAAGATAGATAAAAACAGCTGCTATTCGGCCATCCCGGTTTCGATGCAGCCCCCAAATTGCGAAGGAGGAAGTACGATGAACAAAAAGACCTGCAAAGTCCTTTCGGCGTTATTGGCGCTCATCCTGTGCCTTGGCGTTCTGACGGCATGCCAGCCAAAGTCGGCCACGCCGCTCGTCGTGGCGGAAGGAGAATTCTCTGAGAAATTCTCTCCGTTTTTTGCGGACACGGTATATGACGCCGATGCTATGGAGATGACGCAGCTCGTACTGATGACGACGGATCGTCTGGGTGGCATCGTCTACAACGCCATCGAGGGAGAAGTGGTTCCATATAACGGGACGAACTACACCTATACCGGGCCTTGCGACATTTCGGTCAAGTATGATGAAGCAACAAACATCACCACCTACACCGTCAAGCTCAAAGAGGGTGTCAAGTTCTCCGACGGCGTGGAGGCGACCGCTGACGACATCATCTTTTCGTACTATGTGTATGCCGACCCGTCCTATGTCGGCCCCACCACCCTCAGCTCTCACAACATCGTCGGTCTGAAAAACTATCAGACGCAGACCTCCGATCAAATCTACGAAAAATATAAAACGATGTTTGACGCGATCTACGCGGCAGGGCCGGATCATGTCTGGGCCAACACCGACAGTTGGACGCAGGATCTGCAGACTGCTGTTTGGGATAATCTCAAGGCGGAATGGATCGGCGACCTGCAGGCGATCGTGGACTTCGTCGTCGCAAACTTTCTCACGGACAGCGATGTTTCCGGTGTGTTTGCGGGCAAGACCGCGGCGGATGTGACGGAGGAGATGTATCCTGCGTATGCGCTCGCCATGTGGTACTTTGCCACGGTGAATGCAGATGGTACCCTGACCGGCAACGGCACCGGCACCGTATATGACCTCACGGTTGCGATGCCGACTATGGAGGATGTTTATAACGAAGCGTACGCAATCTATGGCGGAGACCCCGGCGCATACTGGTCGAGTGAGAACGCAGGCAGTGTGGACGGCACCGACGTACTCGGCACCGTCAAGGCCGCGTTCATCTCCGGACAGGGCGCAATGGATCCCGAGATGGCCGGCGGCGTGCCGAACATCGAAGGCATTAAGAAGCTCGACAACTACACCGTTGAAATCAAGACCAACGGCTTCGAAGCGCCTGCGGTATATACGCTGTTTGGCGGATACCTGACGCCGATGCATTATTATGGCGACACCGCGCAGTATAACTACGACAAAAACATGTTTGGACACCCGTTTGGCGATCTATCCCTGGTAGAAGCCAAGACGACCCAGCCGATGGGTGCCGGCCCCTATAAGTTTGTGAAGTATGAGAACCGCATCGTGTATTTCGAAGCGAACGAGAACTATTTCAAGGGCGAACCGATCACCAAAAACGTGCAGTTCAAAGAGACTGTCGATTCGGAACTCGTGGCTGGCTTGGCCGCGGGCACGGTAGACATCGGCGATGTGAGCGGCTCCAAGAAGAACTTCGAAGATATCGCGAGTCATAACAGCAATGGCGAGGTCAGCGGCAACCAGATCCACACCGTGAAGGTGGATTTCCGTGGTTATGGTTACATCGGGTTGAACGCGGACAACATCCTCGTTGGCACCAAAGCGGACAGCGCGGAATCCAAGGCTCTGCGCAAAGCGATTGCGACCGTGATCGCCGTCTATCGCGAAGTGGCGTATGACAGCTATTTCGGCGAATCAGCTTCCGTCATCAACTACCCGATCTCCAACACCTCCTGGGCGGCGCCGCGGGCAACCGACGAGGGATACAGGGTTGCGTTCTCGGTGGATGTGGACGGCAACGACATCTACAACTCCAAGATGAACGCAGACGAAAAGTATGCAGCAGCGCTGAAAGCGGCGATTGGCTTCTTCAAGGCCGCAGGCTTCACCTATGACGAAGCGACAGGAAAACTCACCGCGGCTCCGGAAGGCGCGCGTTTGAGCTATGAAGCGCTCATCCGCGGCAACGGCACAGGCGATCACCCCTCGTTCGCGGTCCTCACGGATGCGGCGGCGGCGCTCGCTACCATCGGCTTTGAACTCAAAATCAACGACTTGACCGATGTTTCCGTCATGTCGGACATGCTGGATGCAAGCTCGCAGGATCTGTGGTGCTCGGCATGGGAGGCAAGCATCGATCCTGATCTGTATCAGGTCTACCATAGCTCCGGCATCGTTGGCAGAGGCGGCTCTGATTCCAACTACTACCACATTGAAGACCCGAAGCTGGATCAGCTGATTGTTGACGCGCGCAAGAGTGGCGACCAGTCCTACCGCAAGGCGATCTATCGTCAGGCGCTCGATCTCATCGCCGATTGGGCGGTCGAAATCCCGGCCTATCAGCGGCAGGACAGCACGGTGTTTTCGGCGAAACGCGTCGACATCAAGTCGATCACGCCGGACATCACTACTTTCTGGAGCTGGCTCAAAGAGATCGAAAAAGTTAAGATGAAATAGTACGGGAAATCCAGTTGGATCATGCTTTGCGCCCGCTGCGAATTTGCGGCGGGCGCAAAGCTTCTGCCGCGATTGAGGGGAAGCCATGACGAAATTTATTGTTCGAAGGCTGATTTTAGGAGCATTCATCGTATTTTTCGGTGCGTTGGTGGCCTATGCGGTCGTCCGCAGTTTGCCGACCTCGTTTGTAGAGCGCATGGCGCGCCAATTGAGCGCGCTGCCCGGCGCAAAGAGCTACAGCGAGTTGATGGAGCAGCTCAATCGAATGTATGGCCTCGATGGATCGATACTGGAAGGATTTTTCAAATGGCTCGGGTATGCGATTCGCGGTGAGTTTGGCTATTCCTGGAAATTTAACCAGCCCGTTGTAGAAAAATTCAACAGCGTAATCTGGTATTCCGTAATCATCAACGCGATCACATTTGTGTTGCAGGCTGTGATCGGCATTCCGCTTGGCATACTCGCGGCGCGCAAGCAATACAGCGCGACGGACTATACCGTCACCTTCGTTGCACTGATGGGCATCTCGCTGCCTACCTTCTTTCTCGCGACGTTGCTCAAATATATTTTCTCGATCAAGCTCGGATGGTTTGATCTCTACGGAATCGTAGGCAGGCTCCATGAGCAGATGACCGGCTGGCAGCAGGCGCTGGATATCGCGCAGCATATGGTGTTGCCGGTCGTAACGCTGATGATCCTTTCCGTCGGAGGCTTGATGCGCTACACGCGCACCAATATGCTCGAGGTGCTCAACGCGGACTATATCCGCACCGCGCGGGCAAAGGGGCTTTCCGAAAAGGTGGTCATCAACAAGCATGCGTTTCGAAACACCATGATCCCGCTGATCTCATACGCGAGCTACCTGCTTCCCGCTATGTTCGGCGGTTCGATGATCACGGAGACGCTGTTTCAAATTCCGGGAATCGGATATATTTCCTATCAGGCGATTACACAGGGCGATATTCCGTTTGCCATGTTCTATATCGTATTGATTGAACTACTGACGCAGTTCAGCCTGATCATCGCGGATGTCTTATACGCGGTGGCGGATCCGCGCGTCCGGGCAAACTGAAGAGAGGCGCGGCATGGAAACAAACAGCAAAAATACCTTTGGCACACAAAAGCTGGACGACGAACGCCGCGTCCGCGTACTATCTCCGGGCCTGCTGGTCTTCAAGCGCTTTGTGCGCAACCGGCTCGCCATCACCGGCCTCGTCATACTTGTGCTGATGTTCGCGTTCTGCTTCCTCGGCGGCGTCCTCTCTCCCTATGGTCAGAGTCAGGTGTTCAAGCACGACGAAGAGATCATGAAGGAATACGCAACCTGCATGCTGAGCACCGACATGCGCTTCACCGTGCGCCCCGGCGCTGTGCTGCCGGAGGCCGCGCGCGCAGAGACCATACTAGCAATTTCAAAGAATGCATCGTCATTTGTCTATTCCGACAAGACATATTCCCTCGTCAAAGAAGGCGAGGATTTCTATACCATCGGCGAGGGGCTCAAGATCGCAAACATGCGCACGCTGGCCGGAAAACTCTGGCTCGACGTAGTGGAAGCAACGGGATTTGTCGCGTCCGAACAGTTTATCGCAGCCGCGCAGGAAGCCATCCGCGCAAAGAAAACACAGTTTGAGGCGGATGGAAGCAGCTACACGATTACGACAGAGGGCAAGAACAGCTCAATCTATCACGTGGAATTGATCGCGCTGGCGACCAAGCGCGTGTTTGACCCCTACGACGAAGAGGACGAGCAGCTAACCGCAAGCTTTGCGTTTCGATATGCGGTCGAGCGGGCGCGCATGGATGGCGATTCGGCGTTTACGCTCGACGGCGTGGATTACGCTATCTCCGGTGCCTTGAACGACCTGACCGTGTCTACGCAAAACGGCGGCACGTCTACGCCGATCTGCTCTGTTTCGGACATCCTCGTCTCGCCGAATGCGAATGATATCTTCCTTCCCGCAGAGTTCAAGTCGATCATTCGCGCAGCCATCCGCGCAAAAGAAACCAAGTTTGTCTATGCGGACGAGACGGGCGAGAACATCGACTATCGCATCGATCGCGTCAACACCACGTATACCGTGCGCACGCTCAAGGAATCCCGCGTGATCACGATGTTCGAATCTCCGACCGCGACGCATCCGCTGGGTACGGATAGCAACGGCATGGATGTCATGACCCGACTCATGTACGGCGGGCGGATCTCGCTGATGGTCGGCTTCGTCGTCGTTTTTCTGGAGACGTTGATCGGCATCGTGCTCGGCGGCATCTCCGGCTACTTCGGCGGCTGGGTGGATACGGCGATCATGCGCTTTGTGGATCTGTTCAACTGCATCCCGTTCTATCCGATCGTGATGATCATCGGTACTGTCATGGACAAGATGGAGATCGATCCGATCAAGCGAATATTCCTCCTCATGGCCGTGCTGGGCATCTTGGGCTGGACGGGCATTGCGCGCGTGGTACGCGGGCAAATTCTCTCGCTGCGCGAGCAGGATTTCATGCTCGCAGCCGAAGCCACCGGCATCCGCATCTCGCGCAGGATCTTCAAGCATCTTGTACCGAACGTCATGCCGCTTTTAGTCGTACAGGCGACGATGAGCCTCGGCGGCATCATCATCACCGAAGCAACGCTCTCCTTCCTTGGCCTCGGCGTGAAATATCCGTTGGCCTCGTGGGGCAGCATCATCAACGCCGCGACGGATGTGCACATCATGACGAACTTCTGGTTCATCTGGATTCCGGCAGGGCTTCTGATCGTCTTGACGGTGCTCGGCTTCAACTTCGTTGGCGACGGCTTGCGGGACGCATTTGATCCCAAGATGAAGAGGTAGGGCAAAGACATGGCAATCTTTGGAAGAAAATCGAACGATCGAACGCAGGACTACCTCTCCGCCGCGGAGTCGCGCAGGATCTCGCGCGAGAACAGGCGCATCACTGACCGGATCGAAAAGCAGCGCAACCGCAAAAACGTCCCGCCGGAAGAGTATATAACGACCATGCGGGATCCCAACAACGTCGTGGAGTTTGACAACCTGCATACCTATTTCTTCACGGATATCGGCACGGTCAAAGCCGTCGATGGCGTGACATTCAATATTCCGCAGGGCAAGACCGTCGGTGTGGTCGGCGAGAGCGGTTGCGGCAAGAGCGTAATGAGTCTTTCGCTCATGCAGCTTGTCCAGCGCCCGCAGGGACAGATCGTCGCGGGCGCGATCCGCGTCAACACCGCAGACGCGGTCTACGACATCGCAAAAACACCCTCGGAGGCCATGCAGCGCATCCGTGGCAATGATGTTTCCATAATCTTTCAGGAACCGATGACAAGCCTGAACCCGGTGTTCCGCGTCGGTGCGCAGATCGACGAAGTCATTCAACTGCATAACCCTAAGATGACGAAGGAGCAGGTCAAGACCCGCACGATCGAGATGCTGGATCGGGTCAACATCGCAAACGGCGAAGGCGTGTATCAGATGTATCCGCATGAGCTCTCCGGCGGCATGCGCCAGCGCATCATGATCGCCATGGCGCTTTCGTGCAACCCACGGCTCATCATTGCGGACGAACCGACCACCGCACTGGACGTCACGATCCAGGCGCAGATCCTCGATCTGCTGCGCAACCTGAAAAACAAGATCCATTCCTCGATCCTGCTGATCACCCACGATCTCGGCATAGTTTCAGAGATGGCGGACGATGTCGTGGTCATGTATGCGGGGCGCATTGTGGAAAAAGGCACGACTCAGGAGGTTTTCCTCCACCCCGCGCATCCATACACGATTGGGCTCATGGAGTCCATACCCGTCGTCGGGCGCGAGCAGCGGCTCTATAGCATTCCCGGCTCGGTTCCGAATCCGATCGATATGCCGGATTACTGCTATTTCCGCGATCGTTGCGAGCGGTGCTGCGAGCGCTGCAAGGCGGAATATCCGGGCGAGATTAAGCTTTCGGGCACGCATTCGGTAAGCTGCTACCTCTATGCGGATCAGGGGGTGGATGCATGAACGACGAGATCGTGATGGAGGTCAAGAACCTCAAGAAATATTATCCGATCAAGGCGGGCATGTTCGGCCGCGTGGTTGGGCAGGTGCGCGCCGTGGACGGCGTGAGCTTCAAAATCCGCCGCGGCACGACGATGGGCCTCGTGGGCGAGAGCGGCTGCGGTAAGACCACCGTCGGTAAGACGCTTCTGCGCCTAAACGACAAAACGTCCGGCGAAGTGCTCTTCCATGGCAAAGAGCTGTTCGATTTATCGCATCGTGCACTTCGCAGGATTCGCCCGCAGATTCAGATCATCTTTCAGGATCCGTATTCGAGCCTTTCTCCGCGTATGCCGGTCGGGGAGATCATCGGAGAAGCGGTGCGGGAGCATAAGCTCGTTCCGGAATCGGAGTTTGACGACTATATCACCAAGATCATGCGCGCCTGCGGACTCCAGCCGTATCACAAAGACCGCTATCCGCATGAGTTCTCCGGCGGACAAAGGCAACGCATCTGCATCGCGCGCTCGCTCGCGCTCAATCCGGATTTCATCGTTTGCGACGAGCCGGTCTCCGCGCTGGATGTGTCGATTCAGGCGCAGATCATCAATCTGTTGGAGGATCTGCAAAAGCAGTTTTCGCTGACGTATCTGTTTATTTCGCACGATCTTTCGGTTGTGGAGCATATCTCGGATACGGTGGGCGTCATGTATTTGGGGAACATAGTGGAATACGGAACAAAGAAAGATATCTTCGCAAAGCCGATGCACCCCTATACGCAGGCGCTGTTTTCCGCGATTCCTGTGCCGGACCCCACGGGGAGGAGGAACCGCATCATCCTCGAGGGCAGCATATCCTCGCCCGCGAATCCGCCAAGCGGGTGCAAATTCCATACCCGCTGCCGCCACTGCATGGAGATTTGCAAAACTGTCGTGCCAACGCGCTATGAGGCGGGCAACGAGCATTTCGTCGCTTGCCACCTCTATGGGAGAGAATGACATGCCGAAGAAGGAACGCAAGCGCGCCTGGGAGGACGACGGGCGCACCATCGTAAACATGAACGTCGAGGGAATGCAGGGCTACCGGCGCGATCTGGACGAAGCCTTTCCCGCGCATGCGCAGGAGCAGGCGCACAAGCGCGAGATGCCATCCCCGCGCGAAACGCGCATGATATTGTTTGCGAGTATGAAGTGGGCATTCCTTTTTTCGATGGGGTTTGCTCTGGTTCTCGTGTTGTTCGTCTTGTTTTGCGTGAAGATCTGGCTTGCGTAGCTGAAAAATCGCATACTATTTAGCAATGCGCGGTCTTCCGCGTATTGGTTTTGGCTGATTACGGATGGAAGCGCAAGTTTCTGATACAATAACGGAAAGAACCATTTTGACGAACGCACAGGAGCCATCATGAAAAAAATCGCGGTCGTTTCGGACTCGTTTAAAGGGTCGCTCACCACCGGTGAAATCTGCGGGATTGTCGCCGAGGAGGCGCGTCGTTTTTTCCCCGCGTGCGAAATCGTCGGCCTTCCCGTTGCGGACGGCGGCGAGGGCACGGTCGATAGCTTTCTGGAATGCATGTCCGGAGAAAAAATCGTGGTCGAAGTAACAGGACCGAATTTTGAGCGCGCACCATCCTTCTATGGCAGATTCGGCGAGACCGCGGTCATCGAGATGGCGGCTGCGGCAGGACTCCCGATGGTCGGGGACGCGAAAAACCCCGCGCGCACAACGACCTATGGCGTTGGCGAACTGATGCGGCACGCGCTCGAACACGGCGCGAGGAAGATTATCCTGGCGCTGGGCGGCAGCGCGACCAACGACGGCGGCTGCGGCGCGGCGGCGGCGATGGGGACTCGATTTTTGGATGACGCAGGGAACTCTTTTGTGCCTGTAGGCGGCACGCTTTCGAAGATTGCGCGCATCGACAACGCGCAGACGGAACGCCTGTTTAGCGGGATGGAGGTCGTCGCCATGTGCGACATTGACAATCCCATGCACGGCCCGCGCGGCGCGGCGCACATATTCGCCCCGCAAAAAGGTGCGGATGCACAGATGGTGCAAGCGCTGGATCATCAGCTCGTCTCGCTGGAGCAGGCGCTCATGCGGGAGCTGCGGGTGTCGGTTGCGGACTTGCCCGGGGCGGGTGCCGCGGGCGCGATGGGCGCGGGCGCGGTGGCGTTCTTCGGGGCGAAGCTCCGGCCGGGCATTGAGACCGTGCTGGATACCGTTCGGTTTGAGGAGCGCGTCGCAGGTGCAGATTTCATCATTACGGGCGAGGGAAGACTGGACAGCCAGAGCTTGCGCGGGAAGGTGGTGCTGGGTGTATCTCGCCGGGCAAAGCGGCTGGATATCCCCGTTTTTGCCGTGGTGGGAGATGTTGGGGATGACATCGACGCGGTTTATGAAGCGGGTGTTACGGCGGTTTTTAGCACGAATCATCTCGCGATTCCGTTTGCGGAGGCGAAGCATAGGAGCAAGCTGGACTATCGCCTCACGATTGAAAACCTGTTTCGCGCGGTCAAGGCGATTGAGCAGAAACGATAAAGCGGGAAAACACAACAGCACGGAAGCGAATAAGCACGGAAATAAACAAGCACGGGAGCAAGCAAGCCTCCGTGCTGTTTTTTACGCGATGCAAAAAAACGTCTTGTCTATGCCCGCAAAATCTTCTCCATGCTCTTACCTTTGGCAAGCTCGTCGACGAGCTTATCCAGATAGCGAATCTGCTTCATCAGCGGGTCTTCGATCTCCTCGACGCGATAACCGCAGATTAAGCCCGTGATTTGCTCTCGCTTCGGGTTCATATTCGGCGCATCTTCCAAGAAGCCACGTATGGTGGCGTTGCTCGCAATGACGCGGCAAAGCCCTTCGGCATCATATCCGGTGAGCCAGAAGATGATCTGATCCACTTCGTCCTTTGTGTGACCCTTTTTCTCCGCTTTTTGGATATAGAGCAGGTACACGGTTGAAAAGGGAAATGTAAAAATGCGTGTGTTGCTCGCCATGGTGCACCTCCTAGTATGGATTCAACATAAGAATATCGAAACGTGAGACGAATGAAAAGAGAGAACATCACAGAAAACATTACGGAGGACATCACAGAAAACATCATAGTTAACATCACAGAGAATATTGCGGAAAACGTTACGAAAAGCAGCGAGGGTTCGCAACGCCGAGAGATTTGATTCGGTTTGATCAGAATTTTACGAATATTCACATTGACAAAAGTTGATTTGAGAAGTAGTATTAGATAAATCAAGATATTTTGATGTGAGGTAGATATATGCAATCCAGTTATGGGCGGGACGCAAAGGTCTTCAAAGCGTTTTGCGACGAAAACCGACTAAAGATATTGGAGCGATTGCGCGGCGGAGAAACGTGCGCATGCGTATTGACCGAGAACTTGGGGATAGGGCAGTCCGCACTGTCCTACCATATGAAGATTCTCACCGAGTCCGGCATCGTCTCCGCACGGCAGGAGGGGAAGTGGACGCACTACAGCATCAGCGAGGCGGGCAGTGCGCGCGCGCTGGAACTGCTTACCGCGATCACCTCGCGGGATGGTGAACAGGCGGAAAACGCCTGCGGCTGTCAATCGTAGCTTTCATAACGAAATAGCAAGAAGGACAAAGGAAATATCATGCAGTTGCTCAAAACCATCTGGGACTTCTTTCAAAACCAAGTGCTTGCCATGAAGTGGCTGAACGAGCTGATTGGTAGCGCTTTGGGCGCGTTTGGTCTCGACACGGCGAACCGCTGGGTCGGCAGTCTACAATTCTTCGTCTACGACGTGATCAAGATTACAATCTTGCTTTGCACGCTGATTTTCATAATTAGCTATATCCAGAGCTTTTTTCCGCCGGAACGCAGCAAAAAGATCCTAGGGCGTTTTCATGGACTTGGTGCAAACAGTATTGCGGCACTACTTGGCACGGTCACGCCGTTTTGTTCTTGCTCGTCGATTCCGCTGTTCATCGGCTTTACCTCGGCGGGCCTTCCGGTGGGTGTGACGTTTTCATTCTTGATCTCGTCGCCAATGGTCGATCTCGGCTCGCTGGTGCTGCTGATGAGCATTTTCGGTGCGAAGGTTGCGATCTTCTACGTGCTTTTTGGGTTGGTCATCGCGGTTCTCGGAGGGACATTGATCGAGAAACTGAAAATGGAACGGTATGTAGAGAGCTTTATTTTGACGGCGGGCAGAGTAGATATCGATTCGCCTGAATTATCAACAAAAGACCGTCTGATCTACGCCAAAGAGCAGATGATTAGTACATTTAAGAAAGTGTTTCCGTATGTGCTTGTCGGCGTCGCGATCGGTGCACTCATCCATAACTGGATTCCGGAAGCGTGGATTGTCACGGTACTTGGCAACAAAAACCCGTTTGGGGTGGTGCTGGCGACGTTGATTGGCGTGCCGATGTATGCAGATATTTTCGGCACGATCCCGATTGCAGAGGCGCTTTTTACCAAAGGAGCACAGCTTGGGTCGGTGCTTTCGTTCATGATGGCGGTCACAACGCTGTCGTTGCCGTCGATGATCATGTTACGAAAAGCGGTCAAGCCAAAGTTGCTGGCGCTGTTCATCGCAATCTGCACGGCAGGGATCATCCTTGTGGGATATTTCTTCAACCTGCTGCAACCACTTATCTCATAGGAGGGGCTTATGGCAAACACTTGGTATCCCGTCGTCGACTATTCGCTCTGTACCGAATGCGGAATCTGCGTTGCGAATTGCCCGCATGGTGTGTTTGACGCAATCAAAATGCCGACCCCCGTTGTGATAAGACCGGAATTCTGCGTGGATCACTGCCACGGTTGCGGCAATCGTTGCCCTGTCGGCGCGATTACGTATGTGGGTGAAAACACTGGATGGATACCGCCGAATGGTGCGCCAGAAGTGGATGAAGTTGTCTGCTCCTGCGGCGCTCGTGCTGCCACGCAGAAGAACGTTCTCGTTGAATATCTTTATCTTGATTTACAAACCTGCGAACGTTGCGTCGGTACGGATAAGGAACTTGACGAAGTAATCATGGCGTTGACGCCAGCGCTTACGTTGGCAGGATATGTTGTCGAGTATCGCAAGATAGAGATGACAACGCGAGAAATCGCAACGGCGTATCGATTTGTTTCATCTCCGACCATTCGCGTAAATGGGCGCGAACTTTGCGCAACAGTTGCCGAAAACGATTGCGGCTGTTGTGGCGAGATCAGCGGAACACAGGTGGATTGTCGCGTGTTTGAGTATGGCGGGGAAACCTTTGAGGTACCACCTAAGCAAATGCTAGCGGATGGAATCTTGTCCGCTGTCTTTGGCAGCCATATCGAGTCCAAACAAATTGACGATTACAAGCTGCCGGAAAACTTAAAAAATTTCTATGCCGGAAAACAAAGGAAATCCGGATGCGCATGCAGCGGCGAAAACTGTTGCGGCTGAATGCACAGGCACGATGCCCGGATCATAAAATGAGCGAACGAAAGGGAATAATGACAATGGCTCTCTTTGGAAAACGAAAAGAAAAAGAAGAATCAACCTCCACGTCCTCCTGCTGCTGTGGCGGCGGCTGCGATTGCGAGAGCATGGAACGCGCGGAGAAAGCCAAAACGCAGGGCGCATCCGTCAAGGTACTCGGCAGCGGCTGTGCCAAATGCAACGCGCTGGAAGCCTCGACAATAGCTGCTCTTGAGCAGCTCGGCATGGATGCGACAATTGAACACGTGAGGGACTTTTCGCAGATCGCAGCATACGGCGTGATGAGCACGCCCGCGCTGGTGGTGGACGGAAAAATTGTTTCCTACGGCAAGGCGCTGAAGACCGAAGAGGTCGTCACGATCCTTCAAAAGGTGCGCTGAACAGAGATCGTCTTAAGATAGGGAGGAAGAAGCATATGGAAACGAAGAAAAACACCGGGATCGGGTTTTTTGAACGATATCTCACACTTTGGGTCGCTCTCTGCATGGTGGCCGGTGTACTGATTGGGCAGTTTTTGCCAGGGATTCCGGCGTTTTTAGGCAGGTTTGAATACGCAAATGTTTCGATCCCCATCGCCATTCTCATCTGGCTCATGATCTATCCCATGATGCTCAAGGTAGACTTCCAGAGCATCAAAAACGTAGGCAAAAACCCGAAGGGCCTCTTTGTCACATGGGTGACGAACTGGCTCATCAAGCCGTTCACGATGTTTGGCATCGCGTGGCTGTTTTTCTTCGTGATCTTCAAGACGTTGATTCCCGCCGAACTCGCCAAGGATTATCTCGCGGGCGCGATTCTGCTCGGCGCCGCTCCGTGCACGGCGATGGTCTTCGTCTGGAGCCATCTCACAAAGGGAAACCCGGCGTATACCGTGGTACAGGTTGCGACGAACGATTTGATCATTCTCGTTGCGTTTACGCCGATTGTGGCGCTTCTGCTTGGCATCGGCGGCGTGAAGATTCCATGGGACACCCTGCTGCTTTCCGTTGCGCTGTTTGTGGTGATTCCGCTCGCGGGCGGCATCATCACGCGTACCAGAATCATCAAAAAGCGTGGTCTGGAGTATTTTGAGAAGGGCTTTTTGCCGAAGTTCAATCAGGTGACCGTGATCGGACTTCTGCTGACGCTGGTGATCATCTTCTCCTTCCAGGGTAAGGTGATTCTCGAAAATCCGCTGCACATCGTGCTCATCGCGGTACCGCTCGTGATTCAAACATTTTTGATCTTTTTCATCGCCTATGGCGCGAGCAAGCTACTCAAACTGCCGCACGACATCGCGGCGCCAGCCGGTATGATCGGCGCATCCAACTTCTTTGAGCTTGCGGTCGCGGTGGCGATTTCGCTGTTCGGCACCTCGTCTCCCGCGGCGCTTGCGACCATCGTGGGCGTTCTGACGGAGGTTCCCGTGATGTTGATTCTCGTCAAGATTGCAAACCGCACAACACACTGGTTTCCCGAGCAGTCTAAATAAACAGCGCAACGGCGCAAGGGAGCGTATCGTATGAAGATCATCGTTATCGGAGCGGTCGCCGCCGGAACCTCCGCCGCGGCAAAAGCAAGGCGCAACACGGAGGAAGCTGAGATTACGATCTATGAAAAGGACAGCTTCATCTCCTATTCCGGCTGTGGCATGCCGTATTTTCTCGGCGGCGAGGTTGAGAAGGCGGAGGAGCTGACCCCGCGTGATCCCGCGTTTTTCCGCGGCAAATACAACGTCGAGATCAAGACGCGGCACGAGGTTCTTTCGCTTGATCCTGCGAACAAGAGCATATCGATCAAAAATCTCGAAACGGGCGAGGTTTTTGCGGACAACTATGACAAGCTCATCCTTGCGACGGGCGCGCGCGCGGTCACGCCGCCGATCCCCGGGCGCGACAACCCGAATGTGTTCACGCTCCGCAACATCAATGACATGCTGCGCATAGCGGCGTTTCTCAAGGAGAAACAGCCGAGAACCGCGGCGATCATCGGCACCGGGTTCATCGGGTTGGAGATGTGCGAAAGCCTCAATCGGCTCGGCATCTCTGTGACTCTGCTGGAAAAGCTTCCGCAGGTAACACCGGGGCTCGATCCCGACATGGCGATCCATGTGGAGGAACACCTCAAAAAGAGCGGAATTACGGTTTTGACGGGCGTTTCGATTGCGGAAATTACCAATGACAGCGTCGTGCTTGCGGACGGAACCATCATATCAGCTGAACTCACGCTGCTCTCCACCGGTGTTCGCCCGAATACAGAGCTGGCAAAGGCTGCGGGCGTTGCGCTGGGCTCATCCGGCGCGATTCTGGTCAACGAGCGCATGGAGACGAACTTACCGGACATCTCCGCCTGCGGGGACTGCATCGAGCAGTTCCATGTGGTCACGGGCAAGCAGGTCTATCGTCCACTGGGCTCCACGGCGAATAAAACGGGGCGCATCGCGGGCGACTGCGCGACGGGCGGTACGCTCGCCTATCGTGGAACGCTTGGCACAGGCATCTTCCGTGTGCTTGGGCTCGCGGTCGGGCAGACTGGGCTGACCGAGCGGGAAGCACGGGAGGCAGGCTATGACACGGTAGTCTGCCACAACAGCAAGCCCGATAAACCGGAATACCTCGGCGGCAAGGAGATGATGATCAAGGCCGTTGCCGACCGCGTGACAGCGCGCGTGCTGGGCGCGCAGATCGTAGGCTTCGACGGCGTGGACAAGAGAATCGACGTACTTGCCACGGCGATCAGTTTTGGCGCCAAGGCGGAGGATTTATTCTATCTCGACCTTGCGTATGCACCGCCGTTTTCCACAACGAAGGACCCGGTGATGTATACCGGCATGATCCTTGAAAACGCGATCCATGGCGGAAGGCCGCTGATGACCGCACAAGAGCTGCTTGAGCGGCAGAACGCAGGGGAAAGCGTCACCGTGATTGACGCGCGGATACCCGCACAATATGAAAAGGCGCACGTGGATAGCGCGAGCAGTATTCCGCATGCGTCTCTTCGCGCGGAAACGAGCGCGCTGGATACAGAGGCGGTTGTCGTGACCTATTGCAACAAGGGGACGACGGGGAACGCCGCGCAGAATATCCTGCTCAATCGCGGCTTCAAGCGCGTGTATAATCTCTCCGGCGGGATGAAGCAATACAGCATGGTGCGAAGGGCGAAAAAATAACGCAGCGTCGTTTTTGCGGGCAACTCGCCCGTCAAACCGGAGGCTGCGGGGAACAGGAGATCCAAAACTGCAAACGGGAGCAGATGCGCTTATGCATTCCGCTCCCGTTTTACATGCAGGCTATGCCGTGCGAGTGATTTGGTGGGTCAATCGTCTATCAAACGGCTACTTGCTTCTGTTTGTGTCGCAAATCATGCCGTGGAGGAAGACTTATTGATATGCCCAGCCCATGAATTCATCAACGTTGTCTTTCGTGATCAGCGTGGATTCCTTCACGTTATCCTTCTCGATGGTGCCGGTTGCGAAGTATTCGCGGATGACTTCAACCGCAGCCGCACCGATTCTCGGGAAATAGGACGCCGTCGCCTTGTGGATGGTGTTGTCGGCTTTGATCTCGTTGAGAGCCGTGAGCGTGCCGCCCATGCCGGTGATCAGCTTGATGTCCGTGCGGCCCTGCTGCTCGATGGCAGTCATGGCGCCGGTGGTGGTCTCGTCGTCATGCGTGAACACGACGTCGATCTTGTCATGCGCCGCGAGGAGGTCGGACATTGCGTTGAAACCTGCGGTGCTGTTGAATTCGCCATCGGCCTCGCCGATGATCTCAATGTTCGTGTACTTCGCGATCGTATCGAGGAAGCCCTGATATCTTGCGAGGTCGATCGGGATACCGGTGTAGCTTCTGAGGTTGACGAGCTTGATGTCCGTCTGGCCTTCAAAGAACTTGCCGATGAAGTCCGCAGCCATTACGCCGCAGGAATAGTTGTCTTCCGCGACAAACGAGGTGTACTTTTCGGACGCGATGTTTCTGTCGATGATGATCGTCGGGATGCCTGCATCATAGATTTCTTCCATGATGGTGGTCATCAGCGTGCCGTCACCGGGGAGGCAGGCGATCAGGTCATAACCGCCGTCTTTGAACGTGGTCAGGATGTTCTGCTGGTCGGCATTGTCTACAGCGTTCTTCACAGTCCATTCGATTTCCGTGTCACCTGCGATTGCATCATTGATGGAGGCCAGGAGCGCAGCCTGCCAGGCGTTATCCGCCGGGGGCAGAGAGATGGCGACCCTCAGTTTCGCAGCGGGTTCTGCGGGAGCTGCCGCTTCCGGTGCGGCTGTGGTTTCGGCTTCTGCTGCGGGAGCAGCGGGTTCGGCGGCTTTCGGGCTGCACGCGACTACAGACAAGACCGAAAGGACTACGAGGACCAACGCCAAGATCTTTTTCATTTGATTCCCTCCTGTTTTTTTGTTTTCATTCATAAACATGCGTCTATGAAAAATAAGATTGTTTTGATTTCTGTTCTTGTCCATAAACATCCGTCTATGAAAAATAAGATTGTTTTGGTTTCTGTTCTTGTCCATAAACATCCGTCTATGAAAAATAAGATTGTTTAAAGTTTCTGAATTTCCGAACGATTTCTGGGGGACTCTGGGTCATCCGTTCTTGTTGCGCGCTTGCAGCAGCACGGCAATCAGGATGACAAGGCCTTTGACCGCGCCGGTCAGATAGGGAGAAATCGTGAGTTGGATCATCATGTTGTTGACAAAGAAGAGGATGATCGCGCCGATGACGGTGCCATAGATCGTTCCACGCCCGCCGGCCAGAGACGTGCCGCCGACGAGAACCATCGTGATGGCGTCGAACTCATAGCCCGAACCGGTCGTTGTGGAGGAGACCGCCACCATGCGCGAGGTTTCGAGTGTGCCGGCGATGCCGACACAGATGCCGGAGATGATGTAGGTCAGCACCTTGATGCGATCCACTTTGATGCCGGAGTATTTCGCCGCTGTCTCATTGCAGCCCACCGCGAACACAAACGTACCAAACTTCGTCTTGACGAGCAGGATCGTAAGCAGGATCGCGACGACGATGAGGATGATAAACGGCGTAGGAACCGTCAGAATGTTGCCGTTGCCAAACGACTTGAAGAAGACGTCTTTGTTGTTGCCTGTAATCGTGGCTCCATTGCCCAGATACATCGTGACCGAGCGGGCGATGATGCCGACGGCGAGCGTGACGATAAACGGAGGCACCTTGATCTTTGTGGTGATGATGCCGTTGATAAAGCCGAACAGCGCCGCAACGAGGATACACGCGAGAATCGCAAGTGGCAGCGGAGTGCCGATTTTTTGGAGATTGATCAACACCAGCCCCGCGGTTGCCATGACCGGCCCGCTGGAGAGGTCGATGCCGCCGGAGATGATCACGAACGTCATGCCCAGCGCGATAATGCCGATGGTCGAGGCGTTGCGGAAGATGGTGGTGATGTTCTTCCATTCCGCAAACTTGCCCTTCGTTAAAATCGAGCAGATTGCGAACAGAAGGATAAAAACGAAGATGATACTATACTTGGACCAAATTTGGCTCAAATGCCCAAATTTCTTCTTTTCCGGTATTTCACAGCTCATAGATTGATTTCCTCCGCAGTTTTAGCATGCATTTGTTGCATAGGTCATGATGGTCTCTTCGGTGCGGCGGGTATGCGTCAGCTCCGCTTTGATGGTTCCTTCGTGCATGACGATGACCCGCTGGCAGATATTCAGCACCTCTGTCAGGTCGGAAGACACGATCAGGATTGTTTTACCGGAATCCGCCAGCTCGTGAATGATCTTATAGATCTCTTCGCGCGCGCCGATGTCGATGCCGCGCGTCGGCTCATCCAGAATCAAAATATCGGAATCGACGAGCAGCCATTTGGCCAACACGATTTTCTGCTGATTCCCGCCGGAGAGGCTGCTGACGATTTGATCCTGCCCGGCGCAGCGGATGTTGAGCCGCTGAATCATATCGGCTGTGCAGGTCTTTTGTTTGGTCGCGTTGTTGAAGAAACCTTTGTTCTTGACCTGATCGATCAGGCAGATATTCTCTTTGATGTCGCGCTTGATGACGACGCCGGTCTTCTGCCGATCCTCGGTGACAAAGCCGATGCCGCGTTTGATCGCGGAAGCTGGCACCTTGTTGACGGCGCGGTGTCCGTGCAGATAGAGTTCGCCGGACTTCACCTTTCGAATGCCGAAGATGAACTCCATGAGTTCGGATCGGCCCGACCCGACAAGGCCGGAAAAACCGAGGATTTCGCCGCGGGAGACTTTGAAACTCACGTCCTTGAGCAGCGAATCCGAAACATTTCGCACTTCCAGCACCACGTCGTCGATATCGCCGGTATAGTCCGTCGCGCGGGATACGCTGACCTCGCGGCCGACCATATAGCTCGCAATCTGCTGCTCCGAGACTTCACTGACCATCTTGGTCGCGATAAATTTTCCATCGCGGAGGATAGTGACGCGGTCGCAGACTTCCTTGATCTCCTTGAGACGATGGGAGATATAGATCACGCCGATGCCTTTTTTCGCAAGATCCCGAATCAGGTTAAAGAGGATTTCGGTCTCCCGCATCGTGAGCATGGCGGTGGGCTCATCCATAATCAAAACCTTCACGTTGAAGGAAATGGCTTTCGCGATTTCGACCATCTGCTTTTGCGCGGTTTTCAGGCTGCTGACCATCGCTTGGGGGTCGATGTTGGTTTGACCCAGCGTTCGGAGCAGTGCTTCGGCGTCAGTCGTCATCTTCCGGAAGTTGATCAGGCCGGTTTTGTGCTTTGGTTCACGCGTCAAGAAGATGTTCTGGGCGACCGTCAGGTGCTCCATCAGGTTGAGCTCCTGGTGGATCATGGATACGCCTCGCTTTTGCAAGTCCAGAGTCTCCAGATTGGGGGAAAGATGCTCGCCCTCGAGACAGATGTCCCCGCAATCATACGTATAGATGGCAGCCAGAATCTTCATCAGTGTGGATTTGCCGGCTCCGTTTTCGCCGCACAGGGCGACGACTTCGCCGCGCTCCAAACTGAAATTGACATCCGACAACACCCGGACCCCGTAGAAACTTTTTGAGATATTTTTCATCTCTAACAGTTCTGCCATTGCCTCTTAATCGTTCCTTTAGCTTGAATTATTTCGATTACTTGGATCGCATTAAGCTTTGAAATCAGAGTTCTTCTCCAGTGAATTGTTCCGATTGCTGAAATCGTATGGAGTTTGAAAATCAGAGATCTTCACATAATTCGATGATGACACCGTTTGGGTCTTTGAAGAGCAATACATTTTTCCCCAGATGTTCGAGGGAGCAGAGCGGAAGGGTGAATTCGACGTTGTGTTTCATCAGGTGCTCGTTCCATTGCCGGATATCGCCGACGTTTAGCGCGATATGCGCGGTTCCGGAGGCACCCTCCGGAGGGGTATGGTACTTGATTTCTTTTTCATGATCAAACAGCTCCAACATGGTGTCTGCATTGATCCGCAAGTAAACCAGTACATTGTCCCCGTTCGGAACGCGTTTGACGAGCGGGAACCCCATCACTTCCTCATAGAAGCGGATGGATTGCGCAATGTCTACGGCGTTCACGGCGATGTGGTCGACGGATTTTACGTCCATATCCTACACTCCATGTGTTAGTTTATCGCCAGTCTCCGCGAGCCAGTCCGCGACGTATCGCGAAAGGTCATAATGCCGGCGGTAGAGATCGGTCATTTCCGGGTTGGGCTCGGAGACGCTCTCCAGATGGTGCGCCTGGTCGATCGGCGCGTAGTTCGTCCAGTACCCTAGTCCATATGCCGCGAGCGCTGCCGCGCCGAGGGAGGCTGCGTTTTGATCCACGCTGGTCTTGATGACCTTCATATCGAACGTATCCGCGAACATCTGGCGCCAGAAGGGGCTCTTTGCTCCTCCGCCGACCATCAGCAGTTCGGGCACGGACACACCGCAGCTTTTGAGCACGGTCATCGCATACCAGAGGTTGAACGTGATGCCTTCGAGTGAGGCACGGATCATATCGTTGCGCGTATGGGAGAGTTGCAGCCCCACAAACCCGCCGACGATGTTCTTGCTTCGCTCGATCATGGCGCCACCTGCGAGACTCGGGTTAAATTGCAGGTTGTTCGAGCCAACGGGGGAGAGCGCAGCGAGCGTGTTCATCTCGGTATAGGCATCGCGGATCTCGCCGTTCTTTTCTTTGAGCACCAGATCCGGGCAGAGTACATCGCGTACCCAGCGGAAACTCGAACCCGCAGCAAAGATACTGGTTGCGGAGGCATACATGCCGTCGATGACGTGCGAAAACACGAACGGTTTTTTCTCGACGTCTACCAGCGGAGTCCCGCTGACGGCGGCGATCCAGGAGGAAGAGCCGAGCGAGAGATAGGCGCGTCCGTTTTCAATACCGCGCGCGCCGAGCGCCATACAGGAATTGTCCACACCGCCGGCGACGACCTTCACCTGCGCACACAGCCCCAGCGCCGCGGCTGCTTGCGCGGTGAGTGTTCCGATGACGTCGTGCGAATGCACGAGTTCCGGCAGCAGTTCGCGGCGGATGCCGGAGGCGAGGATGTAGTCTTCGTCGTAACGGTTTTTTACGAGATCGTATACGCCGCTGCCCGATGCGTAGGAATAGTCGGTCACCATGGTTCCGGTCAGACGATAGTTGCAGTAGTCCTTGGAACCGAGGATGCGAAACGCCTTATCATAAAGATCGGGCTCGTTGTCCCGATACCACATGATCTTGAAGATGGAATAGCACTCCGCCGGGAATCCGTTTCCGGTCTTGGTGTACCATTCGGCATACGGTACCTGTGCGAAAAATGCTTTGGTCTGCTGTTTTGCGCGCGTGTCGCTCCAGATCGGCGTCATGCTGCGAAGGAGCGCACCATCGCGATCAACGGGCACCACACCCAATGAGTGTCCGGAGATGGAGAGGGCTACGACGCAAAGCGGATCGATCCCGCTCTTTTGCAGAAGCTGCTTGGTCGTGCTGCAGATGCCGTCGTACCATGCGTCTGGCGCTTGTTCGTGAAAATCGCTGCCCGTATAGGCTACATCATATTGGCGGAAGACATCTCCATGGGATGCGCCGTTTAAGTCAAACAGGGACGCTTTGATACCGCCGGTACCCAGGTCGTATGCGATAATCATCTCTGTACCGATCACCGGTGGCCCTCCTGTTTGAAACTTTTAACTTTTAAGCTTTCTACTTTGGAACTTTCTACTTTGGAACTTTCTATTTTGGAGCTTTCTGTTTTGAAGCCTTCTATTTTGAAGCTTTCTGTTTTGAAACTTTCTACGATTGCCAACGCGGAGGCGATGTTGATGCCGAAGCGCTCGGTTCCGAGTGCGAGAAGCGCATCAAAATCCGCACGGGTACGGATACCGCCGGCTGCCTTGAGTTGGATCTTTCCGTGGGTGTAGCCCTTGATGGTAGCAATCCGTTGAATGTTCGCGTCACCAGGAACCCAGCCGGTTCCGGTCTTTAGAAAATCCGCGCCGCTGTCGACCACGATCTTGCAGACATCCTCCAGCTCATCGTCGCTCAGGCAGTTCAGCTCAATGATTACCTTGGTCAATACGTTGTCCGGCGCGAGGCGAATGATTTGCTTGAGCTCATCTGAAACATAGCCGTATTCTTTATTCTTAAAGCGACCAACGTTCATGACGATATCCATCTCCTGAACGCCATCCTGTATCAACTGCTCCGCTTCCAGTAGCTTGACGCTTGTCTTGTGGCCGCCGCCGGGGAATCCGACCGGCGCGCCGACGCGAACGTCTTCATTGCCTTTGAGCAGTTCGCTGACGGTCTTTGTCCAGCAGGGCAGGGTGTGTACGTTGATAAACCGATACCGAAGCGCGAGATCCACCATATCGCGGATGTCAGCTAACGTGTGGTGTGTGCGAACAGCGCTGATGTCGATCAGCCGTGCGGCTTCTATTGCAGTCATAATTACTTCCCGTTTAAAAAATGATACGTTCCAAAATTCATTTTAGAGGCAATCAGCCGCAATTGCAAGAGTATTTTAGCGATTCTTGTCGATTAGTTTTTTCGTTTTCTTGGTTGTACTTCGGATAAAACCGGGATTTTTCTTCTTTTCACATGGAAAAAGAGCATTTTGAGTTGAGAAACGTCGATTACGTACTTTCCATCGTCTGTTACATATTGTTTATCATTATCGAATGTTATCGAATGCTGTTACATTATATCATATCGCGCGTATTGTCAATAGGGATTTTGGATTCGTTTCGAACGGAAATGAAAGCAGCCCCGCCCACAGAACGCCTTAGCGTGCGCAGGAAGGGGAAAAGTGCTTGATAATATAGGAACTCATGATATGATAAAACGATCAGAAATGGAAAAATCAACGCGACAGGGGTATTTGCATGTCGACCATGAAAGATGTTGCGAAGCGTGCTGGCGTTTCTCACGGCACCGTTTCCAATGTATTGAACGGATCAAAATCCGTCAGCAGTGATAAGATCCGTCGGGTGGAGCAGGCTGTCGCCGAATTGGGATATAAACAAAACGAACTGGCACGCAACCTCAAGACGAAACGAACCGGCCGAATCGAGGTCGTTTTGCCCGATATCGCGAACATCGCCTTTGCGAAAATGTTTGACGAAATCTCCATCTATGCCGCGGAGAAGGGATACTCGGCCTTTTTGCGGGTTTGTTCCGACATTCCCGATCGAGAGAGCGCGATTCTGGAAAGCGCGCTGATGATGGGCGCGGACGGCGTGATTCTATTAACTTGTCAGCCGGGGAATACGGAGTTTTTCAACACGGTCATCGACGGCGGATTGAACATTGTATTCATGCACCACAAAGTACCCGGCGAGCGGATGAACAATGTGGGTATGGATGTACGCGGGGCTGTCTCGGCGCACATCCAAGGCCAGATTGCCTCTGGAAACGACCGAATCGCGATCATCGCGGGTCCCCAGGAATATTCCTATGAGATGGATTGCGTGGACGCATATTTTAACGCGATGCACCGGGCGCGAAAGAACATCGACGCGAAGTTCATCGAGACGGTCAACGGCAATAAAGAGAGCGCGATGCGCGCGGCCATCCGGCTCATGGAGATTGAAAACACGCCGCAGATCATCTACACGACCAGCCGCGTGCTCAGCGAGGGCGTCAATTGCGCGCTCTCGATCAGCCTCGAGCCGCGCCTGACGCGTCCAAAGGTGATTACGCTCGACGCAGAGGAATGGACGAAAGCAAAGAGCGAACGGGAAAACAACCTGTTTTTGCCGTACACGCAGATGGCGAGAGCCGCGCTCAAGATGCTGGATGAGATTGTCAACCAGGAGGATACACGCGGCGGCAGAAGCATCTCGATTCCCTGTCCGCAGAGCACGGGGCTTGCGGCTGCGCGCTGCCACGACATCGGGATTCAGCGAAAAATCAGGATTTTGACGCAGGATTCCCCGTCCAGCCACACGATTCTATCGCTGGCTGCCGATTTCAAGCGAACCACGGGGATTGAGCTGGAGTGGAACCAGGTGCCGTATAATCAGGTGCTCAAGGAGATCTTGCGCGGGATTCCTTCTGGCGAATATGACGCGTTTTCCTTCGATCTTGCGTGGATGAAGGAACTGATTCTCGGCGGATACGTCTGGGATCTTTCCGAGTGTTATACGGACACGAAGGAGCTCAGCCGGATGTTTTCGGAGGATGTGCTGCGGGAGCACTGCTTCTTTGGCGATCGTCTGTTTGCGCTGCCGTTTAGCCACACCGTGCAATTGCTGTATTATCGTAAGGACATATTCTCGCAGCTCAAAAACAAACGGCTCTTCTTCGAGCGCTATAAAAAAGAACTGACAGTGCCCGCAACATGGGAAGAATTCAACCGTGTCGCCGCGTTTTTTTCGAGAAAATTCAACCCGGAATCCGAGACACTCTACGGAACGACACTTGGGGCGATGAATGCCTCCGGCGCGGTCTGTGAGTTTTTACCGCGCGCCTGGGGCATGGGAGGTAATCTGTTTGAGAACGGGAAGGCGGTCATCGCAAGCGAAAAATGCGTCAGCGCGCTGACGAACTACACGGAGAGCTTTCAATACGCGCACCCGGACTCGCCGCAGTTCTGGTGGGATGAGCAGGTTGAGGTGTTCGGTCGCGGCGATGCTGCGATGATGATGCTGTTTTCCGACCATGCGACACCGCTGGAGGACCGGAGCGTATCCTCCGTCGTCGGAAAAGTTGGCTACACGCTGGTGCCGGGCAAGGCGAGCGTGCTTGGCGGATGGTCGATTGGCGTGAACCCGTACTCGGAGAAGAAGAATGATGCGTTTGAGTTTGCAAAATGGACGGCGTCGGAATCGTTGATCATTCCAAACGCCATGCTCGGGCGTATCGTACCGTACCGATCCGTGTTCGAAAGCGCGGAATTGCACAACATGTACCCTTGGTACCGAATCCTGCCCAATGCGTTTGCGAGCACCAGAAGGCGCGCCATGCCGAAGAATCCGAAAGGCGAGGGAGTGTCCGAAGCAGTGCTGGAGCAGATCATCGGAAATGCCGTCCACAAGACGCTTGAGAAGCGACTTTCCGCGCAAGAAGCGCTCAAGGAAGCGGCGCAGCTGTTGAATGACGCGATAAAATGATGGAATTAAATTATTGACACGTTCAAATTGATGCACTATCATATGGGCATGATGTTTCAAATGACATCATGCCCTTTGTTTCGGTATAAAAAACGCGTTTAGAGAGCCTTTTCTCAACAGAAACAACAAAATTTGATCAATTCAATTGAAAAATAAACTGCACGCAAAGGAAGGAAACCAAATGGATCGTTACAAAGACGTATTGCTCAGCCCGATCAAAATCGGGAACAGGGAATGCAAGAACAGGTTTTTCATTCAAGCAATGGAATGCACGGATGCCGATCAAAACGGTAACCCGTCCGACTTGACCATCGAACGGTACGCAAACCTCTTCAAAGGCGAGTCCGGCATGATTACGCTGGAGGCCATCACCGTCACGGATGAATGCCGCAGCAGGAAAAACCAGCTTTCGATTATGCCCAAGAACGCAAAGCCGCTCGAAAAATTCGTCGGCGACATGAAGAAGCTGAATCCGGACGCATTGTTTGTCTTTCAGCTGACGCATTCCGGTGAGCTGAGCCATCCGGACTTCTCGCGCCGCGTTACCGTCAAGCCGCTGCCCGGCTACGGCGGCGAAGTGCTGACGGAAGAAGAAGTCGATCATATCATGGATCAGTTTGTGCTTGCGGCGCGCATCGCGTATGACGCGGGTGCGGACGGCATCGACCTCAAGCTCTGCCACGGTTATCTGGGTTCCCAGATTTTGCGCCCGTATAACGACCGTAACTGGAAATACGGCGGTCCATGGGAAAATAGACGCCGTTTTGCGTTTGATCTCTACGAGCGCATCAACAAGGAGATCAACGACCCGAACTTCCTGATCGGCTCGAAGGTTTCCGCTTGGGAAGGGTTCCCCGGCGGCTTTGGTACGGAGGGTCCCGATTCGCCCATCATCGACCTCACCGAACCGCTGGATCTGATCCGCGGGCTTGAAGAGCGCGGCGCGCAGTATTTTGTGCAGTCCGGCGGCAGCCCGTCGATCACCGTCGCCGTGACGCAGGCGGACAAGCACGCGCCGTACTTCGCGTTCCTGCACCCGACGTGGGCGAAGGAATTCAAGAAGGCTGTCAAGAGCGCGGCGATCATTGGCTCGAACTACTCCGTGTTCCGCAACGGCAAAAACGGCTGTCTCGCCGCGGAAGCCGAAAAGAACTCGATGTTCTATTATGGCTCGAAATTCATTGAAGAGGGCAAGGTCGACATGGTTGCACTGGGTCGTCAATCCTTTGCGGATCCGTTCCTGCCCAAGAAGCTGCGGGAAGGCCGGGAGAACGAGATCAAATGGTGCACAATCTGTGATAACTGCCTCGAACTCCTGATCCGTCAGCGTGAAATCGGCTGCTGCACCTATAACAAGCATTATACGGATGTGCTGGTTCAGACCAGAAAAGAATTCGGGCCGCTGCACAAGATGCATACCTGATAGCGCAAGACCAGCAGCGAATTTAAAAAAGGAGAAATCGCAAATGAAACTAGGATTTTTTTCAGCCAACTATGCGCATTTGTCGCTCGAAGAAGTCGCAAAGATCATGGTGCAGCACGGCTATGAGATGGTCGAGATCCCCGCGTACAGCGGATGCGACCAGTTCAGCTGCGAAGAAATGCTCAAACCAGGCAAGGCGGCGGAGCTCAGGAAAATGCTCGCGGGCTACGGAATTGAAATCTCCGCGCTGTCCAACCACGCGGATTCCCTCCTGATCCTTGGGCCGCACACGGAGGATACCGATAAGCTCTGCCCCGGAACCAAAGCCGAGAAGGTGAAATACGGCATTGAAAACCTCCTCAAAACCGCGCAGACCGCAAACGCGCTGGAAGTGCCCGTCGTCAACGGCTTCACGGGCGTGACAAACTGGGGTCGCTACTTCCCCTTCCCGTGCGCGGACGGTTGGGACAGGATGGAGCAGGAGTTTGCGGAAGTATTCCTGCCCATCATGGACAAGTTCAAGGAATACGGCGTGAAGTTCGCGGTTGAGCCGCATCCCAACAACATGATTTACGACATCCACACCGCAAAGCGCGCAATCGACCTCTTGGGCGGGCATCCGAACTTCGGTTTCAATCTCGACCCCGCCAACCTGATCTATCTCGGTCTGCGTGTGGAAAACTTCATCGACGAGCTCGGCAGCCGCATCTTCCACGTCCACGCCAAGGACGGCGAAATCGTGGAGCACAACATCCAGCGCGGCGGCATTCTGATGCAGGGCGACTGGCAGCGGCTCGACCGCGCGTTCCGCTTCCGCATCCCCGGATGGGGCAGCGTCCCGTGGAAAAAAGTCATCACGGAGCTGGCCATGGTCGGTTACGATTATGTGCTGAGCTATGAACATGAGGACGTGACCATGAGCGTGGGCGACGGCGTAGAGAAGGTTGCACCCTATCTCAAGCCGCTGATCATCAAGGCGCCGTATGAAGGCCGCCGAGACAAGATCTTCAACAACCCGAGAGTGTAACGAGGAGAGATCAATCATATGAAGAAAATGATGAAAGCCCAAGTGGTAAAGGCTCCCTATCAGATGGAGTATGTGGAGGTGCCGGTTCCCGAGATCAATGACGACGAAGTGCTCATCAAGATCAAAGTCTGCGGCATTTGCGGCTCCGACTGGAGCATCTATACCGGAAAATACGCGTCGGACAAGCTGCCGATGGTTACGGGTCACGAGTTCTGGGGCGAGATTGCCGAGGTCGGCAAGAACGCCAAAGGCTTAAAGGTTGGCGACCGCGTTGCGGCCGATATCTGCCTCACCTGCGGCACATGCTATTTCTGCCGCCGTGGCGACGGCCTCCTCTGCGAGACGTTTACCCAGCTCGGCATCCACACCGACGGCGGCTTTGCGGAATATGTGAAAGCCCCGTGGAAGAACTGCTATCATCTGCCGGACGAGATGGACGACTATACCGCGGCGTTTGTGGAACCGCTGACCGCGGTGCTCCACGCGGCGCAGCGCATGGACGCAAAGATCGGTTCTTCCGTCGCGGTCATCGGCTGCGGCCTCGGCATTCTGCACGGCGCGATGGCGAAAGCGCGCGCCTGCGCTCCCGTCATCGTGATCGGCGACGATCCCGCGCGCCTCGCAATCGCCAAGAAGATGGGCGCGGACGTGACCATCAACATCAAGGAAGTGCCGGATGTGGTCGCGGAAGTCAAGCGGCTCACGGGCGGCGTCGGCGTGGACTACGTCATCGAAGCGGTCGGCTCGACCAAGACCTATGAGCAAGCGTTCCAGATGCTCCGCCGCGGCGGCAAGGTCGAAGCCTTCGGCATCGCGGCGCAGGGACAGACGGCGGCGCTCGAACCCTATGAATTCGTGCTAGGCGAAAAGAAGGTCAGCGGATCCTGCGCCGGCATCGGCAACAACTGGGGTGAGGCGATCTCACTGCTCAAGTACGGCATCATCGATCCCAAGCCCATGTTTTCGATGGCGGTTCCGCTTGCGGAGCTGGAATCCGCGCTGAAGGAAATCCGGGAACAAAACAAACTCGTCAAAGTGTTTGTCTGCCCCGAGCTGACCGAACGATTCTATTTCTAAACGAAAGGTGATAGGGCTGTTTCCTCTGTGAAACAGCCCTCTATCTCATGATACTGACTGTTACGCTCAATCCCGCGATGGACAGGCTGTTGTTTGTCCACGGGTTTACTTTGAACGTCACCAACCGGATCAGCCGACGCGACAACTGCGTGGGCGGTAAGGGGACGCATGTCTCCATCAATCTAGCCGACCTCGGCGAAGCGAGCATTGCAAGCGGCATCGCGATGGGTGAAACGGGAAAAGCGATTCTCGATTATCTGACGCGCAGCGGCGTTTCGTGTGAGTTTGTTTACTCGGATGAGGGCGAATCGCGCACGAACTATCTGCTGCTGGACGATCAGAGCAGTACGCTGATCTGTGAAAAAGGGCCCACGGTGTCCGGCGATGTGCTGGACGCCTTTGATGCGCGCTATCGCGCGCTGCTCGAGCAGACCGATTGGGTGATCATCTCGGGCGACGCGTCCAATTTTCTGGATCGCGCAGGTGCCTCGCTGCAGGAATCGCTTTTGATAGCGGCACGCGAGAAAGGATTGAAGATCGTTCTGGACTGCTCCGGCGCATCGCTACAGGCAGGGGTACGGCACAGCCCGTATCTCATCAAACCAAACGCGGAGGAGCTTTTGGAACTTTCTGGCATGCCGACCGGAACCGAGGAAGAGATTGTTGCGGCGATTCAGAGCCTTTCGCGCTACCAAATCGAAATCATTGCGGTTTCGATGGGCGGAAAAGGCAGCATCGTCAAATTTGGAGACGCGTTTTACCGTGCGGGTACGGCGCGCGTGGAGGCGGTCAATACGATCGGCTGCGGAGACGCGTACCTGAGTGGACTGATTTACGCGATCAAAAACGAATATACCCCCGTACGCGCCTTGCAGTTTGCTGCGGCGTGCGGTGCGGCGGAGGCGCTCAATCCGCTCTCGGTCGGGCTGGATCGGGCGGTTGTCGAGTCGCTGTGTGAAACAATTCTGGTAGAGAAAATGGAGAACGTAGATTGTGCAATACATAAGTGAACGTAAAAAAATTCTGCAGATTGCGGAAGATCTTTGGGAGCGCAGGCTGACCAACGCGGCCGGCGGAAACCTTGCCATGCGCGTGGACGAAAACCGCATCCTGCTCTCGCCTTCTATGATGAGCGAGCATAAGCATTGCCGCATTGACCTCGAGGAGCCGCTGCTGATCGACTATGACTGCAACATCCTCGAAGGCACCGGCAAATTCTCGCGCGAGGGACGGATGCATGCGATGATCCTCAAAAATATTCCCGAAGTGGGTGGGGTTATCCATGCGCACCCGTTTTATACGATGGTGTTTGTCGCGGCCTGCAAGCCGATCCCGCAGGTGACCGAGGCGACGCTGAAGATGGGAGAAACGGGATTGATCCACCAAGCGAAGGCATACAGCATGGAGCTCGCCGAGAATGCGTATGAATACTTTATGCCGCATCGGGAACGCCTCAAGACGACCGGGCTTTGCGGGCTTCTGCCGTATCACGGCACGGTCGCCGTCGGCAAACACATCGAACAGGCATTCTCCGTCGTGGAGCGTGTCGAGACGGACGCGGTGTGCAATCTTTTCGGGAAACTGCTTGTGCCATGAGCAAGAAGCTGATCGTTTGCGATATCGGCGCATCGAGCGCGCGTGTGTTTTCCGCCGGATTTGACGGCGGAGCACTCTCGCTTGACGTGCTCCATCGGTTTTCCAACAAGCCGATCATCGTTGGCGCCAGCTTGTACTGGGATATTTTCGCGTTGCATGATGGCCTCAAGCGCGGGATTGCCGCCGCGGGGAAGGCGGCGGACTCGATCGGGATCGATTCGTTCAGCAACGATTTTCTGCTGTTTGACGCATCGGGCACGATGATGGAACCGCCGCATACCTATCGCGACGGAAGAACACTTGGCATGGTGGAGGAGATGGACAAGTACATCTCCAGAAAAGAACTGTATGACCGAACGGGGTTGCAGTTCAACCGCATGAACGCGCTGTATCAATGGCTCTCGCTGGTGAAACAACGCCCGCGCATGCTCGAAACTGCGGAAAGTCTGCTGTTTGTGCCGGATGCGTTGACGTATTTTCTGACGGGCGAGCGGGTGACGGAGTATACGCTCGCGAGCGTTTCGCAAGCATACAACCCGTTGCAGGGCGGTTGGGATTTCCCGCTACTCGACACGCTTGGATTCCCTGCGCGGCTGCTGCAACGAATTGTTCCGCCCGGCGAGACGGTGGGGGTGCTTTCCGCCGCGGTGTGCGGGGAGCTTTCGGTCAAGCCGCTGCCGGTCGTCTCCGTCGGCGAGCACGACACCGCCTCTGCGGTCGCGGCCGTGCCGAGCCTCGCGAAACGGTTTGCGTTCATCAGCAGCGGAACGTGGTCGATCGTCGGAACCGAGGTCGATCACCCGCTCATCAACGAAAGAAGCTATCGCCATAGTTTGGCCAACGAGGGCGGCGTCGGCGGACGCATCCGGCTGCTGAAAAACGTCATGGGACTTTGGATTTTGCAGGAGTGCAGGCGCTACTGGCAGGAGCGTGGCTGCGAATACAGCTTTGACGAGCTGGGACAGCTTGCCGCCGGTTCGGGATGGGATCACACTCTGCTTGATCCGGACGATGAGATCTTCTATCTGCCGGGACCGATGCCGGAACTGATCGCGCGCTACTTTTTTGCGCGGGGAGAAGCCGCGCCGGAGACGACGGGGGATATCGTACGCTGCGTATTGATGAGCCTTGCCTGCAAGTATCGTTACGTGCTGGAGTGCCTGGAATATGCGTGCGGATATGCGCTGCATGCCGTGCATGTCATCGGCGGCGGCGCGCAGAACCAGTTGCTAAACCAATTGACCGCAAATCTGACCGGCAAGACCGTTTTCGCGGGCCCTGTCGAGGCGACGGCGCTCGGCAACGCGATGGTGCAGCTCATCGCGGCGGGCGAGTTTCGTTCGCTCGAAGAGGCTCGAACCGCGCTGTTGGGCTCGTGCGAGATTGTGGAATACGTGCCGGATCGTCAGCAAAAGTGGAAGGAGCTCTACGAGGGCTTCCTCGAGAAGACCCGCTTGATGTCCATCGAATAATCGAATTTCCGACGGGATCCGTCAGGAAACACAAAGGGGATTGCGCCAATCATCCCGTGGATGTGCGCGCCTCTTTTTTGCATGCGCTGAAAAAATATTGCCTTCATTTTGTTCGCGTTTTCTCCAATCTGATCTTGACTTTCCAAAACAAACACTATAAAATAACAATAAACGAGAAGATAAAAGAATAAACGATTACGAAATTCAAGATTGATGGGATCGAAAACGATGAATGAGACAGTGAACGTATGCCTGATCGGCGCAGGCCGTGCCGGGATGATCCACGGAAACAACTTTAAGTCGAGAGTGCCGAATGCGAAGATTGTCGCGGTTGCCGATCCGTTTGAAGAGGCATGCGTCAAAGCGTGCGAAGAGCTCGAAATCGACCGGTACTATACTGATTATCATGAGATGTTGAAGCAAAGGGATATTCATGCGGTCGTCGTCGTGTCTCCTACGAAATTCCATCGGGATATCGTGGTAGATTGCGCAAACGCGGGGAAACATATCCTCTGCGAAAAACCCATGGCGATGAGTGTGGAAGAATGCGAAGCCATGATCGAGGCGGCCGACAGGAACCATGTGAAGTTGCAGGTCGGCTTCATGCGGCGCTTTGACGAGAGTTTTCAAAAAGCCAGAGCAGAGATCCAAAGCGGCGCGATTGGCGAGATCGTACACATTCGCTCACTGACCCGCGGGCCGAGTAAACCGCGTGAATGGATGTATGATATCGAGATCAGCAACGGTCCCCTCGCGGAGGTCAACAGCCACGACATCGATTGTGTCCGCTGGCTTGCACAGAGCGAGATCGATACGCTTTATGCCATCGCGGGGAACTATCGCAACAAGGAAATCGCCGCGACATATCCTGATTTTTATGACAACGTCGTAATGACGGGCACGTTTGAAAACGGGATTCAGTTCACGATCGAAGGCGCGCAGTATGTCGGATATGGGTACGACGCGCGCGTCGAGGTGCTCGGCACCAAGGGCGTCGTCTTCATCGGACGGACAGACGCGTATCATTATCAGGTCGTCCGCGAAAACGCTGGGACGGAGACGCCGTTTATCACGAGCTGGACGACGCTGTTCAAGGATGCCTATCTGGAGGAAGACACCCAGTTTGTCCGCTGTATTCTAGAGGACACACTGCCCGCGGTGAGCGGCGAAGACGGAAAGAGAGCGGTGGCTGCCGTGAAGGCGGGAAACCGTTCCATCAAAGAAAAATCGATCATCAAGCTATAGGGGGGACACCATGTTAGCGGCAAGATTATACGGGCCACGGAAACTCGTCGTGGAAGAGATCGAAAAACCGGTCATCAACGACAACGAAATTCTTCTAAAGATCAAGAGCGCTGCGATTTGCGGCACCGATGTGCGCATGTTTCAGAACGGCTCCGGCAATATCAGCGAGACGAACCCGCGCGTACTTGGCCACGAGTTCGGCGGAACGATCGAAGAAGTCGGCAAAAACGTCGAGTTCTATCAAAAAGGCATGGAGATTGCGGTTGCGCCCAACATGGGCTGCGGAATCTGCGATAAATGCGTGCGCGGCAACGGGCATATGTGCGATGGTTACACGGCCTTTGGCATCAACATCGACGGTGCGTTTGCCGAATACGTCAAAATTCCCGAAAAAGCGATTCGTCAGGGCAACCTGATGGTGACCCCAGCCGGAATGAAGGCGGAGGAGGTTGCGATCAACGAGCCGCTGTCCTGTGCTTACAACGGCGCGCTGCAATGCCGCATTGTTCCCGGAGACTATGTGCTCATCGTCGGCGCGGGTACGATCGGCTTGTTCCACGCGAAGCTCGCGAAGGTGTTCGGAGCCGCGAAAGTCATCATGAACGATCTTTCCGCCGATCGTCTCCAGCTTTGCAAAGAGATTGAACCCAACATCATCACCTATCAAGGCGAGGATCTTGCGGGATTTATTCAAAAGACCACATGCGGCCATGGCGTAGACGTCTGCATCACGGCCTGCCCCTCGCCCGATGTACAGCGCCAGTCGCTGGAACTCATGGCGGAAGGCGGACGGATAAACTTCTTTGGCGGATTGCCCAAATCGAGAGAGAATGTGCAGATCAACACGAACCTGATACACTATAAGCAACTGATCGTGACCGGAACCACGCGCGCGAGCATCTCTCATTTTCGCGCGACGATGGGCTTCATTGCGGATGGGCTGATCGATCTGAGCGGCATCGTGACCGCACGATACAGCATCCACGAGATCCAAACGGCATTTGACAACGCGGAGAAAGCGATCGGGCTCAAACACGTCATAGAATTCTAGGGGGTAAGATGCGTTATTTGATCGGCGTTGATATCGGCACGCAGGGAACGAAGACCAACCTCTACGACGAGGCTGGCTGCGTCCTCGGCAGCAGCTTTGAACCGTCCAATCTGATCAGCCCCAAAGCGGGAGAAGTGTATCAGCAGGCGGACGAGATTTTTTCTTCGGTTATCAACACGATCAGGGAAGCCGTGGCAAAGAGCGGTGTGGACGCGACCAAGATTGCAGCGCTCGGCATGGACTCGCAGATGGCCGGCATTCTGGGCATCGGCAAGGATTTTGAGGCGGTGACCTATTACGATAGCTGGCTCGACACCAAGTGCGGGAAGTATATCGCAGAGATGAAGCGCCTTGCCAATCAGCGTTCGGTCGAGCTCAACGGCGCGCCTGTAACCTATACCCACGGGCCGAAGGTTCTGTGGTGGAAACAGGAGCAGCCGGAGGCATATCGACGCGTGGAGAAGTTCGTTCTGCCGCATGTCTATGTCGGCGGAAAGCTCTGCGGCTTGCGCGCAAACGAGGCGGTCATCGACTACACGTGCATCCATTTCAGCGGATTTGCCGACAACTACAACAAGGTTTGGTCGGACGAACTGCTCGAAACCTTCGGCGTGCAGAAAGACAAGCTCCCTCAAATCGTAGAGCCCTGGAAAATCATCGGCTATCTGAAGAAAGAGTATGCGCAGGCCTGCGGGCTGATCGAAGGGCTGCCGGTGAGCGCCGGATGCGGCGATTCGGCCGCAACCTGCCTCGGTGCGGGCATCGTGAAACCCGGCCAGGTCTTTGATGTTGCCGGAACGGCCTCGATTCTTTCCTGCTGCGTGGATACCTATCAACCGGATACGAAGCACGAAGCGCTGATGCTCATGCGTTCCGTCATCGATGGATTGTGGATGCCGCTTGCGTACATCAACGGCGGCGGACTCTGCCTCAAGTGGTATAAGGACAGCATCACCGGAGCATCGTGCGAGGTGCGCTATGATACGCTCGATGCCGAAGCACAGAAGGTTTCACCGGGCAGCGAAGGGCTGATCTTCATCCCGCACCTTGCGGGCAGGGTTTGCCCGAACGATCCGGAGATTCGCGGCAGCTTCATCGGCCTCGGCTTTGGGCACACGCGCGGTCACCTCTACCGCGCCATTATGGAAGGCATCGCCTACGAGTATCAATTCTATCTCGGCGTACTCAAAGAGACCGGCATCCAAACGGAGATCACTCGGGTGTTTGGCATGGGCGGCGGCGCGAAAAGCACGCTGTTCAACCAGATCAAAGCGGACGTGCTGGGCTTGCCATACGTCCCGCTGCAAAACGTGGACACCGCTCCTTTTGGCAGCGCCATCGTTGCCGGGTACGCTTCGGGGGTGTATGATAACATTGCGCAAATCGCTGAAGCACACAGAAAAACGGGCGAGGAGATCTTGAGTTGCCGCGAACACAGCACAAGCTATGAACGGTATTCACAAGCGTATCTCGCGTCATTTTCAGCGCTGCGTGAGATTCATCATACGCTGGGAGGAAATCATGCATGAGTGAACCAGAGAACGAATCGATGTTTGCGGAAGAGAGAAAATCCGCAATCGCCAATTATATCCGGGACAACCGCAAATCGACGGTGAGCGAGCTTTGCAAGATGTTCAAGGTGTCGCCCGCTACGATTCGAAACGACTTGACCGAGCTCGAGAACGCCGGCCTTCTGAAGCGGACGCACGGCGGCGCGATTCCGAACGTCAAAGCCAACTATGAACCCAACTCCAATCAAAAAAAAGTAGAGCATATCCATGAAAAAGAAGCCATTGCGAAAAAAGCGGTGAGCTTCGTCGAGGATGGCGACACCATCGCAATCGATACAGGCACGACGACACTGTGCTTTGCCAAACAGCTGATCTACAAAAAGAATCTGACCATCGTCACCAACGATATAGAGATTGCAAGCTATCTGGAAGACAACTCGGATGCCGACATCGTCTTCATCGGCGGCAGGCTCCGCAGGGGATTTCATTGCTGCGTGGGTCCCATCGCGCTTCGATGCCTCGAGAGCCTGCGCGTCGATAAGGCGTTTGTCGCGAGCAACTCCGTCAGCGTCAAAAACGGACTGACGACACCCGGTCTCGAACTCGCGCAAATCAAGACGAATCTGGTCGCGTTCGCGGAGGAAGTGTTTCTTCTGAGCGACAGCAGCAAGTTTGGTCGCGCGTCGTTTGTGAAATTTGCGGACATTCACGAGATCAACACCGTCATTACGGACAAGGGGCTACCAAGCCAGCAGGTTTCAGAGCTGGAGCAGGTGGGAATCACCGTCGAAATCGTCTAGCTCTATCATTCTTATGATAAAAGGAAGCACATTGTATGAAAACACGCCTCGTACCACTGTATTTCCCTGCCGCAAACGAGCGGGAACGCAAGGAGTTTGGTGAACAGCTCGCGCGCATCCGTGAGATGTACGGCGCCGTTGCGGAGCTGCTGGAACCCATTGCGGTCGGAGACACGCTCCCAGCCGTAGCGGACGCCATAGTGCTGCCGCAGCTCATCGGCGCCGCGTTTCGTTCAGTCGAAGCGCTCAAATCGTACAGTAAGCTGCCGTTTATCGTGATCACATCGCGCTTTGGCACGGTGGAGATGTGGGACTGGGAAATCGTTGCGCATTTGCGCGCAAACGGGATGAACGTTTTTTCGCCCTATACAGTCGATCTGGCGAAGGTGATCCTGCGCGCAATCGGAGCCAAGCAAACGCTCGCAAGAGGCGGAAAGTTCCTGATGTTGCAGGACAGCCCGGGCGAAGGGATGCAGGCGAATATCTTCAAGCGCTTCTATTGGTGGGAAGAAGAATGCACGCGCATCATGCAGGAAACCTTCGGCATGCAGCTGATCTACCGCAGCTGGAAGGAAACCGCGGCGCGCGCGACGCAGATTGGCGATGACCAAGCCCGCCTTGCCGCGAAAGACTGGGATATCTGCATGGAAGGCGTCCCGGAGAGCAACTACCTGCGCGCGGTGAAGATCTACCTTGCGGTCAAAGAAGTCATCGACGAAATCGGCGGCGTGGAAGGCGTTGGCAGCAACTGCCTCAACGAGTCGTTCAACGCGGACACGACACCCTGCCTCGCGTGGACGATGCTGTTTGAAAAGAACGATATCATCTGGGCGTGCGAGGGAGATACGCTCTCGCTTCTGAGCACATTTATCCTCTATCGATCGCTAAACACGCCGGTCATGATGACAAATATCTATCCCTTCCTTGTCGGTATGGCGGCGCTTGCGCATGAGAAGATCGACAAATTTCCGGAGATTGAGGATCCGGACAATCACGCGCTCGGCGTGCACTGCGGCTATTTCGGCCTCGCGCCGAGACCGTTTTGCACCAAGTGGTGCATGCGACCCAAGGTGCTGGGGATTGTGGACGACAATGCGATCATGATCGATTGTGAGTTTCCAAAAGGCCCGATCACCCTTGCGAAAATCGATTCCAGCTTTCAAAAGCTCACCGTCATACAGGCGGAGATTGAAGATTACGTACAATATCCCGGGTCCGACTGCCGTAACGGCGCCTTGATTCGCTATCGCGACGGGCATAAGGTGATGGAATACCTCTCGTCGCACCATCAGCTGATCCTAGCGGGCAACCGTGTGCCTGAACTAACGCAGCTTGCCAAGGTATTTGGATTCCGAACAGAAGTGCTGTGAATCCGGGCGCAACCATCTTCAGTATTCGGTTTTTTAACTGATATACGATAGAAAAGAATGAAAGGGAGAATCGAGTTATGAAAATTGGAATCGACAGCTATTGCTATCACAGGTTCTACGGGGAAGTGTATCCCGACCAGGAGCCCGCAAAGAAAAAGATGACGATGGGCGATTTTTTGACCAGAGCGCAGCAATTGGGCGTGGACGGCGTTTCGCTGGAATCCTGCTTTTTTGAGTCGCTCGAAGATTCGTATATTCAGGAGCTCAAAGCGCAGCTCGACGAATATGGGTTTGACCGCGTGTTTGCATGGGGGCATCCGGATGGACTCGAGCGCGGAAAGAACGAAGCGGCGTTCCGGGATATGAAGGCCTGCATCCCCAAAGCGAAGCGGATGGGCGCGGATGTTATGCGCGTGACGGGTTCCTCTTTGATGTTCCGCCATGAGCCGCACGGCCCGCAGATTGAAGCGCTGTCCAAGCAGTTCCGGGAAGCCGTCAAGATCGCGGAAGACTACGACATCAAGCTTGCCGTGGAAAACCACATCGATTACACCGGCGAGGAGATCATGCAGCTGCTGGAGAACGTCGGTTCCCCGAACTTCGGCGTCAATTTTGATACCGGCAACTTCCTGCGCCTTCTCGATGATCCGATCAAAGCGATGGAGCTCCTCGCGCCGCATGTCTTCGCCGTCCACCTCAAGGATTTGCAGGTAAACCCGAAGATGGCGCGCCCCAACGACTGGTTCTTCTTCTCCGGCGTTCCGGTTGGCGATGGGCTCATCGACAATCAGGCGCTCGCGCGGATTCTCAACAAGGCCAACTTTACGGGCTTCCTCGCGGTGGAGATCGATCATCCCCACTACGACTGGATGGGCCGCGAGGACGAGTGCGTCGAGAAGAGCGTTCAGGGACTCAAAGCGATCGTCAACGCGCTTTAAAAGACAGGGAGCAGTGTTATGAAACAGAAGCTGAATATTGCGGTCATCGGAAAAGGATTTATGGGCAAACTCCACAGCCATATGTGGAGGACGGTCGATAAGATTTTCGATGTCGAATATGAACCCGTGCTGAAGGTCGCCGTCGGCACCGACGAGGCGGCAACCAAGGAGTTTGCCGAGCGGTGGGGCTTTGAATCCTATACCACCGACTGGAAAGCCGCCATCGAGCGGGACGACGTGGATGTCATCGATATCGTGACGCCGACCTATCTGCACAAGGATATGGTTCTCTATGCCGCGCAGCATAAGAAGCATATCTTCTGTGAAAAGCCTTTTACGCTGAGCGTGGCGGATGCCGAAGAGATGGCGGCCGCGTGCGATCAAGCGGGCGTGCTGCACTATTTAAACCACAATTATCGCAGGGTTCCCGCCGTGACCTACGCCAAGCAGTTGATTGACGAAGGCAAGATTGGCGAAATCTATCATTTCCGCGGCGCATATTTACAGGACTGGATCATGGACGAAAACTTCCCGCTGACCTGGCACCTGCGCAAGGAAACCGCAGGCGGCGGACCGTTGTTTGATCTTGCTTCGCATTCGATCGACCTCGCGCGCTATCTCGTGGGTGAGGTGGATTCTGTTTATGCCGACATGCGGACGTTTATCACCGATCGCCCGGTACCCGGTGCGGGATTCGCGACCTTCTCCAAAGGCTCCGGCGAAGCCGTTGCCAAGGGCAAGGTGACAGTTGACGATGCGGCATTTCTTGTGATGGATTTCGTCGGCAAGCGCGCGCTTGGCTCGTGTGACGTGTCCCGTTTCGCCGGTGGCAGGCGGAACTATAACTATTTTGAAATCTACGGCTCAAAAGGCAGCCTGACCTGGAACCTGGAGCGCATGGACGAGCTGAACTATCTGAGCAACGCCGACGCGGAAGCCGAACAGGGATTCCGCAACATCATGGCGACCTATGGTTCCCATCCGTATACGGGCAGTTGGTGGGCGCCCGGACATCTGGTTGGTTACGAGACGACGTTTGTCAACGCGGCATACGACTACCTGACCGCGCTTTCCAAGGGCACGCAGGTAACGCCGAACTTCCACGACGGCGTCAACATCATCAAAATTCTCGAAGCTGCCAAGAAATCCGCGGCAACCGGGTCAAAAGTCAAGGTTTAACGAATTCGCTCCGGAGCGGCGGGGATTCCTGCCGCTCCGGAGTAGAAGCGGGATCGTTCGATTGAGTATAACCAAAGGAGTACATTCGACCAATGAGACTGGAACCAGCAACGCAGCCGACGATGTATTTTATCGGCGTCACTACCACGAAATCTTCGATCATGAAAGTGTTCCCGGAATGGGCAAAAGCGCTTGGCATCGACGCCGTGCTCAAGGGAATCGATATTTCAATCCATGCGGATCCGTCGGTTTATCGCGAAGTCGTCCGCTTCATCAAGAACGATCCGTTTTCGGTGGGCGCGCTTGTTACGACGCATAAAATCGATCTGTATGAAGCGGCAAAAGATCTGTTTGAATATCTCGATCCGCTCGCGTTGGCGTTTGGCGAGCTATCCTCGATTTCGAAGCTCGACGGCAAGCTCTGCGGCCACGCGAAGGACCCGATCACGTCCGGCCTGTCGCTGGAAGAGTTCGTGCCGGAGAACTATTTCAAGAATACCGGCGCGGAAGTGTTCATCATGGGCGCAGGCGGCAGCGCGATTTCGATGGGATATCACCTGATGCAGGAACGCTTCAAGGGCAACTATCCTTCCAAGATCATCATCGCCAACCGAAGCCAACCTCGCTTGAGCGAGATCGAGAAGATCTTCCGAAAGCTGGATCCCGGCGGGATTTCGTTCGAATTTGTCCTTACGCCCGAAGCGGAGCAAAACGACGCGATTCTTGCCCGCGTCAAGGATGGCGCGGTCATCGTGAACGCAACCGGCTTGGGCAAAGATCGCCCCGGCAGCCCGCTCACGGACGACGCGGTGTTCCCGAACAAATCGTTGGTTTGGGAGATCAACTACCGCGGCGATTTAAAGTTCATGCAGCAAGCGCTGGCGCAGCAGGAGAAGCGGCAACTGACCGTCATCGACGGCTGGAAATACTTCATCTACGGCTGGACGGCGGTGGTTTCAGAGGTGTTCCATCTGCCGATCGTTGGAAAAACGCTGGATCGCTGCGACGAAATCGCGAGCAAGTTCCGTTAAGGAAGAAGAGGAGAGCGCAACATGAGCAGCAATGCAAATGCGGATAAATTCAACTGGGTGCAAGGGTTCGTCATCGATTTCGATCTCCAGAGCGGCATGTCCAAGAGCGATGCAGTGACCAGCAAGCGCAGGGTGTCCAACATGCGCGGTGTCTATGCGGACGACGCGGCGACGGAAGCGCTGATTCACAACGGCGATCCGCTGGTGTATGAGTTTTATGAGATGGGTGTGCCGGAAAAGGACAGCGATCAGGCGTTTGGCACCAGCATCACGTATCCCGGCAAGGTCGGAAACGAATATTTCATGACCAAAGGGCATTTCCATACAATCCTTGCGACAGCGGAGGTGTACTATTGCCTCAGCGGTGAGGGATATATGCTCCTCGAAAGTCCGGAAGGCGACTGGAGCGCGCAGCCCCTCAAGCCCGGCGTGATGGTCTACGTGCCGCCGCGCTATGCGCACCGCAGCATCAACACCGGCTCGGTTCCCATGGTGACCTTCTTCTGCTTCCGCGGTGACGCGGGGCATGATTACGGCACCATCGAGACAAAGGGCTACCGCAAACTGATCGTCGAACAAGACGGCAAGCCGGTCGTGATCGACAACCCGAAGTGGAAGTAACACACATGAAAGTATTGGTAACACCCACGTCTTTCCTCAAAAACCCGCAGGCCAAAGCGATGGTCGAGGCGTTTGCCGACGAAGTCGTGTATAACCCGCAAACCCGACCGCTGGAGGCGGAGGAGATTCTCTCGCTTCTGGACGGCGTGGACGGCTATATCGCGGGACTGGACTATATCACGGCGGACGTGATCCGCCAAGCGCCGGCGAGCCTGAAGGTGATTTCACGCTATGGAGCGGGCGTCGACCGCGTCGATCTGGAAGCCGCGAAGGCAAAGGGCATTCGGGTCACAAACACACCGGGCACAAACGCCGTGGCTGTATGCGAGCTTGCGTTTGGGTTGATGCTCAGCCTTGCGCGCTCGATCCCGCGCCTCGACACCGCAGTGAAGAAGGGCGAATGGCCGCGCAACGACGGAATGGAGCTGGCGGGCAAAACCCTCGGCATCGTTGGATTTGGCGCGATCGGGAAAAATCTTGCGTTACGAGCGCGTGCGTTCGGCATGCGCGTGATCGCCTACGATCCCTATTTTGACGCGGCGTTTGCGGCTAAGCATGACGTGGAGCAGACAACGCTGGACGAAGCCATCCAAAACGCGGATGTTCTCTCGCTGCATGTGCCGCTGACCAAGGAGACCAAGTACATGATCGGCGAGCAGGCCATCGCGCGCATGAAGCAAGGCGCGTTCATCATCAACACCGCGCGCGGCGGGCTGGTGGATGAATCCGCTGCCGCGGTCGCGATCAAGTCCGGCAAGCTCGGCGGCATCGGTCTGGATGCATATGAAGTCGAACCCGTGACAGATTCGCCGTTGCTAGGGCTCGATCATGTGGTGATGACGCCGCACACCGGCGCGCACACGAACGAAGCCATCGCCGGAATGGGCATTATGGCCGCGCAGAATCTGATCGACATTCTGCAGGGAAAAGACTGTAAGTACACGATTGTTTAGTGAAGACATTCTGCAGGGAAAAGACTGCAAGTATACGATTGTTTAGTGAAGACATTCTGCAGGGAAAAGACTGCGAATACAAGATTGAGTAACGAGGAAGAAAAAGATGGATAAAGCTCAGGTTATCAAGAAACTGACCGACTGCGGCGTGGTCGCCGTGGTGCGGGCGGAGAGCGCCGATCAGGCGAAGAAGATTGCCGCGGCCTGCATGGAAGCGGGCATCGTCGGCATCGAGATTACGTTTACCGTTCCGGGCGCGCTCAAGATCATCGAGAGCCTCTGCGCGGAATTTTCGTCCGATCAGATTCTGATCGGCGCGGGCACCGTGCTGGACAAAGAGACCGCGCGCGCCGCGATTCTGGCAGGCGCAAAGTATGTCGTCAGCCCTTGTTTGGATGTTGAAACCGTACAGCTGTGCAACACCTACGGCATCGCCTGCATGCCGGGCGCGATGACGGTCAAGGAAGCGGTCGAGGGCATGAAGGCCGGCGCAGACATCATCAAGATTTTCCCCGGTGAGCTCTTCGGGCCGAGCATCATCAAGGCGTTCAAGGGCCCGCTTCCGCAGATGAAGATGATGCCCACGGGTGGCGTGACCGTTGAGAACATTCCGGACTGGATCAAAGCGGGTGCGGTCGCCGTCGGCGCGGGCGGCAGCCTGACCGCGGGTGCGAAAAAGGGCGACTACGCGTCCATCGTCACCATCGGAAAACAGATGGTGGCGGCGGTTCAAAACGCGAGAAAATAACAGCCACTCGTTGCCCGTTGAAAGGGAGCCGGATTTGTGTTTGTTTGGGGGGCGCTTTGTCGCCCCCTTTTGCGGTTGAGCAAAGCATGCTAGAATGGAGAATATGATGAGAACGATTCGAACGGTGAAGGGGGATCTCGATCCGGACGCGCTCGGCTGGTGCCAGTGCCACGAGCATATCTTTGTTGCGGACGGGCCTTCGAGACGGGTGAGCGCCGCGCTGTATATGGACGATTTTGAAAAATCGCTGTCGGAAACGCGGCTGTATCAGAAAGCGGGCGGTTCCAGCTTTGTGGACGCGCAGCCGCACGGTTGCGGACGCATGGCGGCGAATCTGAAACGAGTCAGCGAACAGACGGGCGTCAACATCATCGCCTGTACTGGCTTTCATAAGACCGAGTTTTTTGAGGACATCGACTGGCTGGAACGGCAAACCGAAGCCACGCTGGCGCGAATCTACATCCACGAAGTGACAACGGGGATGGACGAAGGAACGGGGTTGACCGCGCGAGCCGGGCTCATCAAGTGCGCGGCGGTTCCGGGGCTGCAGCATGCGAGCCTGTTATACGAAAAACTCTTTGCCGCGGCAGCTAGCGCAGCGCAGGAGACAGGTGCGCCGGTATTGGTGCACTTTGATCCTGAAGCGGATGCAATCGCACTCATGGAATTCTTCCGAAGGTTTGAAATTGCGCCGGATCGACTGATTTTCTGCCATCTCGACCGGACAAATTATGACATTGCTTATCATACGGAGTTGGCGAACGCGGGCGTATATCTGGAATATGACACCATTCACAGAGAGAAATACCACAGCGACGAGCAGGAGCTGCGGCTGATTGAGGCGATGGTGCAAAACAGCTTTGCGTCAAAACTGCTTCTGGGGCTGGATACGACAAACCAGCGGCTCAAGAGCTACGGCGCGCCATTCGGGCTGGATGATATCCTCACAAGGTTCCGGCTCCTTCTGGCTAAGCGAACGGGAGACGCAATCGTAGACGAGATCATGATCCAAAATCCCGCGCGCGCGCTGCAATTCTAGAGGAAATCATACAGTGAGCAATCAGCAACACGCGAATTCCAATTCAAACTGAGGTAATATGTACACACATTTTGTCTTCGACGTAGACGGAACCATCATCAACAGCGACGAGACCTGGGACAGAGTCATACGGATCGTGATGAAGGATCATCTCTCCAGGAGTGTCACAAAGGCTGATCTGCAGGCAATCCGCGGCAAGTCCGACGACGACATGCTGGCTCATTTTCAAATCACAGATTCAGAACGCCAAGCGGTGGTTCTTTCCAGGCAGCTGGAAATCTATCTTCAGGAATACCACAGGAATCATTACTATGAAGGCATCATTGAATGCCTGAATTTGCTCAAGGCGCGCGGACGTGCGCTGGGCATCTGCACCAACCGGGTCGATTTTGAGTTGCGGGAGCCGCTTTGGATCGATCTTTCGTCAAAAATGGATGTGATTGTGACGGGGGAAATGGTGCGGAGGAAGAAGCCGGATCCGGAACCGCTGATTCGATATCTTGAACGCGCGCAAGTGGAACGATCTCAAGTTTTGTTCATCGGCGACACGGCGAACGACGCGGAATGCGCGGCACAGGCAGGCGTAGATTTTGCGTTGGCTCTTTGGGGAACCCATGATCGGAGTCTGACGGGGAAATATCGTTTCGAGAATCCTATGGAGCTCGCGCGCATGGTTGTATCCGCAAAGGAAACAGACTCGATCCCGTTTTGACAAGCGAGTGCGGCGCTCAGTCGTTCCGGTGACCGATGCAGCTTTTCCGGAATAATCGACCGAAGCAAGCCGAGCGATGCACCGGATTGGCACTTCGGTAGGCGTGAAAAACATTTAGCGCGCAAGTGCGATACAAGAAAAAAAGCTCTACTTCAATCGTTGGGAGAGAGCAGCAGACGAAGAGAAAAAACACCCCACAAGCGAGAATCCGGTTTCATACGGTCTTGCTTCGGGGTGTTGTTTGTTCTTCTGGAATCAAGCCTTCCCGCGTTGGCGGTTTCCTGCTTCGTGCCAGAACAGCCTTTCCAGCGGTTGGGGTTATCTTTGCTTTGGCTTGACGGGGCCGGGGAAACGTTTGCCCGGCATCATTTGTTTGTCCGTGCGCGGCGGCCTTTGCTGCTTGACGGTTTTTGTGAAAATCTGCATCGGCCATTGCGATTCCCGTACGGGGATTTTTAGGCCGGTCATCTTCTCGATGGCGCGCAGGTTGTCCACGTGATCAATGTTGCAAAAACTGATGGCTGTGCCGCCAAGACCCGCGCGACCGGTACGTCCGATGCGGTGGATATAGGTTTCCGAAACATCCGGCAGATCATAGTTGATCACATGGGATAGTTCCGGAATGTCGATCCCCCTGGCGGCGATGTCGGTCGCCACAAGGATCTGCACGCGTCCGTCGCGAAAGCTTTTGAGCGCTTCCTGCCGCGCGTTTTGCGCTTTGTCTCCATGAATGGCGCGCGCGACAAATCCATCCTGCGATAGCTTTTGTACGACGCGGTCGGCGCCGTGTTTGGTGTTGGTAAACACGAGCGCGTTTTTGATGTCCTCGGTACGCAGCAACTCCGCAAGCAAGAGCGTTTTATTCGGTTTGTCCACCATATAGACTCTTTGGTCGATGCTTTCCACCGCACGCGTCACGGGGTCGACCTTGATCATGGCAGGGTTTTTCAGGAGGGTCTGCGCAAGCGCTTCGATTTCGGACGGCATGGTCGCGCTAAATAGCATGGTCTGTCGTTGCGTCGGCAGCAGTTTGATCGTTTTTTTGACATCGTGGATAAAGCCCATATCCAGCATGCGGTCGGCTTCGTCGAGAACGAATATCTCGATTCCATCCAGGTGGATATAACCCTGCTGGATCAGGTCGTTCAGCCGACCCGGCGTCGCAATCAAAACATCTATGCCCCGGGTGAGGGCATCCACTTGCGGGTTTTGCGATACGCCGCCGAATACCACGCCGGAGTGCAGATGAAGCCGTCTTCCGAAATATCGGAATGCGTCATAGATCTGTATGGCGAGCTCGCGCGTCGGTGTTAAAATCAGCGCGCGGATCTGTTTGTTGTGTTCCTTGCTCAGCCGTTGCAGGATTGGAAGGGCAAAAGCTGCCGTTTTTCCGCTGCCTGTTTGCGCGCATCCGATGATATCGCGCCCGCTCAATAGAACAGGAATTGCTTCCGCCTGAATCGGCGAAGGCTCTGTATAACCCGCTTCTTCGACCGCTTGCAACAGCGGCTGGGCGAGTCCCATTTCGTTGAAAGTCATAGTGTCTCTTTTCGTCGTTGCAAAATTCGTATTGTTAGCATGTCTGCATACCCTACATCAACCTAAGCAGTATACCATATTTCAGAGAAAAGAAGAGTGATTCTTGTCATACGCAACACAAGCACATTTGACTCAAATATAAAAAAGCAGAATCAATCTAATGAGGAACCCTGCGTTTTTGCCGAAAAAACAAGTGGCGGCGAAAAGGCTTGATGCGGCGATCCACGTGCACCATTTGAAAAAAGCGGCAAAAGTTAGAACCATCTTCGCCAATCCATATGGATTTGAACTCATCTGCAAACGAAACGGATGATATCTGCGGGTACAGCGGGCAAAGGCAAGCGCGGGAAGACAAATGAACAGCGCTGATCTTTTGTGTTGGATATTAAAGCAGAACTGGATTATAATGAAGAGCATACCACGTATGCATTTTTCACAGGCCGCAGCGACAGCCAAATAAGCGATTTGATTACAAAATACGCACTTAACCGGTTCACAAAGTTGAACGAGGGAAGCGATGGAACTCTTCGACGATCGTGATCGTATTGCAACGAGTACCCCGCGTCATATGGCATCTCAGGATCAATGCTACGAATAGATCATCTGATATGCATGCTATTTGGGTTAACGAAACGGAGCGCAAATGGTGGATACAATACACAGCATGATCAAAACGGCGCAAGATCTTTCGAGAAAGGATCTAACGCAGTACGATGATGCTTTTTTAAGGCAAACGATCGAGCGCAGATGTGAGTTACTTGGCTTTAGCGATCTTCAAGAGTATCAAAGAATCCTATCCAACAATGAAACAGAGGCTTGCCTGCTTGTTCGGGCTTTGAACATTACATACACCGAGTTTTTTCGAAACGTACTTACTTTTGCGCAGTTGGAACAAAGGCTTCTTCCAAATCTCATCGATAAAAAAGCAGCGGGTTGCGAGCTTCGGGTTTGGTCGGCCGGCTGTTCAACGGGGCAGGAAGCATACTCCGTTGCGATGTTGTTGGAAAACGAACTGGAAAAAGGGCGCAAGGCCTTTCGATATCGCATTATCGCAACCGACATTTCCGAGTCCGCGTTGGAGCAGGCAAGCCGCGGGGCGTATCGCGAGGAAGACGTTCAAAACATCCGAATCAGAGACATCAACCGCTATTTCGAGAGAACCGAGGAGGGCTACACCGTTTGCGAACGGCTGAAACAGCACATCAGTTTTTCCCGCTATGACCTGCTGGATCCCAAATCAGCCAATCCGCAAGAGAGCATATTCGGAAATTTCGATCTGGTTTTTTGCAGCAATGTACTGTTTTATTATAAGAAGAGAAGCCAAAGCCTCATCTTAAAAAAACTGGCAAATGCACTGGCCGGAAACGGCTATTTGATCACCGGCGAAGCGGAACGGGATCTTGTTCAGAAATACAGCGGGCTGTGTGCCGTTGTCTCGCCATCACCGATTTTCCAGAAAAAAGCGGAGGTTTGATCATGAGATTTAAAAACCTTGGAATACCGAAGCAAATAAACATCTGGCTGGCGATCACGCTCCTTTTGGTCGTGCTGCTTTCATCCAGCGCGCTTATTTCTATTGAGAGGATTTGGGTTAACACCGCCGGATTATACGATCATCCACTCACGACGCGCAGAGCGTTTGGGAAGATTGAAGCAGACGTTTTTCTCATCCAACAAAATATGATGCAGATTGTTCAAGAAGAGAACACGCAGCAGGTGGACACGCTCATCAATGAAATCGAGTCGTATGAAGCGGATGCTTATCGCCAGATCGATATCCTTTACAAGAGCTATCTTGGACCACATAGCGATATTGATTCGACTCTGAACGCGCTTTCTCAATGGCGAAGCATACGGACAGAAACCATCCGCCTGCTACTAACCGGACAAGCCGAGGAAGCGCGAAGCCGCGTGGAACCCACCGGCGTGGGGGGATTGCAGGTCGACAACGTATTGAACGCGATTACCAAAATCAGCGACTTTGCACTGAGCAAGGGGGATGAATTTTACCAAGCAGCAAATGCGCAAAGGAACCAAACGATCCTGCGAACGACGCTCTTTAGCGTAGCGGCCGCAATCGCCCTGATTATCATCGGTTATGTTTTGAGAAAGAGCATTGTTCCTCCGTTAAAGGAAATCACGGACGCTGCCGATGCAATGCACAAAGGCAAGCTGGATACCCGCGTTCCATATGAAGCCGGAAACGAAATTGGAACGCTGTCCAGGGCGTTTAACTCGATGGCCGAAACACTGGAAGCGGAGACAGCGCACAAGGATAAGGTTGCGATGATGTCCTCGGTTATGTTTCGGGAGAATTCCTTGCGCCCGTTCTGCCAGGAACTCATCAAAACCCTGATGCATCAAACCGATTCACAGATTACAGCAATCTATTTTCCGAACGAACAGAAAAACAAATTTATACCGTATGAATCGATCGGCGCAAGCCTGGATCGCCTGCCCTCCTTTTCTTATTCGGGCAAAGAAGGAGAATTCGGAAAAGCATTTGCAACAAAAACAGTGCAGCATATGACCGACATTCCCGAGGATGCGCAGATCGTGTTCACAACGGTTGGCGGAGATTTCCGTGCCAGAGAGATCATCACGATTCCGATCATCGACCAAAATGAGGTCATTTCTGTCATCTCGCTTGCGAGTATCAAGCGCTACTCTGCTGCATCCGTGCGATTGATTACCAGCCTACTCAACGAGATTTCAGCACGGCTGAGTTCGATCATGACGTCAGAGCAAATCCTGGCATATTCGCAGAGACTCAAAGAAACGAACGTGAAGCTACAGCAACAGGCAAAAGAGCTTGAAATGCAGACATCGGAGTTGTCGGAGCAGAATACCGAATTGGAATTCCAAAAGAAACAGTTGGATGAAGCCAGCAGGCTCAAGACGAATTTCCTTTCCAACATGAGCCATGAATTGCGCACACCGCTCAATTCGGTCATTGCGCTGACGGGTGTTCTTGGCCGCAGGCTCGCAAACAAGATACCGCAGGAAGAACTCGGATTTTTAGAAATTATCGAACGCAACGGGAAAAACCTGCTGGTATTGATCAATGACATTCTGGATATCTCCCGTATTGAGGCGGGGCACGAAGAGATCGAGATCGAGCAGGTGAATGCAACTGGTGTGATCGGCGATCTTGTGGAGATGATTCGCCCGCAAGCCGAGCAAAAATCGGTCGAATTGGCATTTGAACCCGGCCATCCGCAAGTCATACACACGGATGCCGATAAGTTTCGCCATATCCTGCAAAACCTGATTGGAAACGCCGTCAAGTTCACAGATAACGGGAAAGTTGTTGTCTCGTCCGAACGGCTCGGAACGCAAATCCGGATCACGATACAGGACACCGGAATCGGAATACCAAACGAGCAGATCCCGTTTATTTTCGATGAATTCCGGCAGGCCGACGGGAGCACCTCCAGACGGTTTGGCGGCGCGGGACTGGGGCTTGCGATCTCGAAAAAATATGCGGACTTACTGGGAGGAACGATTTCTGTAACCAGCACGGTAAACGTGGGATCGACGTTTACGCTAACGCTCCCGAACCTCTCGGATGCACACGCATCGCAGGATGTCTCCACGCGCGCCATACCGGAAGCGGACGCGAGACCCGTCCACAAAGATCTCCGATTACAGGAACGAACCATCCTGTTGGTCGAGGACAATGAGTCCGCCATCGTGCAGATCAAAGATTTGGTGGAGTCGATCGGCTGCCGGGTGCTCGCCGCGCATAATGCATGGGAGGCATTTGAAATCATCTCGCATTCGATTCCGGACGCGATGATCTTAGATCTAATGATGCCGGATGTCGACGGGTTCCATCTGCTTGAAATGCTGCGAAATGCGGAGGTTACAGCGCAAGTACCTGTTTTGATTCTCACGGCGAAGCACGTTACCAAGGATGAATTAAAATTCCTAAAACGGAACAACATTCATCAGCTCATTCAAAAGGGCGACGTCAACGCGGGTGAGCTGCGAAAAGCGATCATAGGTATGTTCAATCAGCCATCTGTGGAAAAAGAGCCAATGCCAACCAACACAAGGCGGATCGACGGAAAGCCGGTCGTTCTTGTAGTGGAAGACAATCCGGACAATATGGTCACCATCAAAGCGCTGCTTGGAGAGGACTATGTTGTTTTAGAAGCGGTCAATGCAAGAGAAAGCATCGAAAAGGCGGCAGAGCATGTCCCCAACCTGATCTTGATGGATATCGCGCTGCCGGACGCCAGCGGGATCGATGCATTCCGGCAGATCCGAAGCATGCAGCGTTTGGCAAGCGTGCCTGTGATTGCTTTGACGGCAAGTGCAATGGATCAGGATCGCGAAGCAATCCTCGCGCACGGATTTGATGGGTTTGTTGCAAAGCCGATCATCGCGGCGGAATTATTCGAGAAAATCCGGGAGGTGCTCTATGGAAAATAGAGGCGTCATCATCCTGACAATTGATGACAATCAAGATAATCTAACGATCTTGAGCACGCTGATCTTAGAGTCGTTTCCCGACGCTAACGTTCTCTCCGCGCTGAATGGGCAAAGGGGACTGGAACTTGCTGCGCGCGAAGAGCCGGACATCATCCTGCTGGATATCATTATGCCGGGGATGGACGGATATGAAGTGTGCCGCAGATTGAAACAGGATGCGCGGCTGTGCGATATCCCCGTGGTTTTTGTTACGGCGATACAGAGCAACAAGGAAAGCCGTATCAGAGCGCTTGAGTGCGGTGCAGAGTCGTTCTTATCAAAACCGATTGACGACATTGAGCTAACAGCCCAAATACGCGCCATGCTCAAAATTCGCGCGGCAAACATACAAAAGCGCGACGAAAAGCAGTTGCTTGCGGCAATGGTGAAAGAAAAGACCAAGGAACTGAAAGCCGCGAATGCGGAACTGAAAGAAAGTGAAGCGAAATATAGGTATCTGTTTGAAAACTCTTCCGTCGGGAAATCCCTGACGCAACCTTCCGGCGAAATCGAGGTCAACGTTACTTTTTGCAATATGCTTGGTTATACTTCCGAGGAACTGAGGGACAAAAAAGATCAAAAGCTCACGCACCCTGATGATATAGAGTTGACGGAATTGAACATGAACGAACTCATTTCCGGCAAAAAGAAAGAGGCGCGGTTTAATAAACGATATATCAGAAAAGACGGTTCGATTATGTGGGCTGAGGTATTGTCTTCCGTACGAAGACGAGAAGATGGCAGTCCGATGTATTTCATGACGTCCATGATCGATATTACAGACAGAATTGAAGCGCAAGAGGCTTTGAAACAGAGCGAAGAGCGGTTTCAACTCATCTTTCACAAGGCGCCGCTTGGATATCAGTCTCTTGATTTTGACGGACGATTTATCGAGGTCAATCAAAAGTGGCTCGATATGCTGGGCTATACCCGCGAGGAAGCAATCGGCAAATGGTTTGGCGATTTTCTTTGTCCGGAATATGTGGATGGATTCCGCAAGCGGTTTCCAATATTTAAAGCGCAGGGATTTATCCACAGCGAATTTGAAATGCTGGCAAAAAATGGGAACCGGCTGTTTGTAGCATTTGAAGGGAAAATCGGGTACGATGCGGTCGGTAATTTCTTGCAAACACACTGTATTCTAAAGGACATCACAGATCAAAGAAAGGCTGAAATCGCACTCACTGAAAGTGAACGCGCAAATAGGCTGTTGCTGGATCAATTGCCGGTGGGTGTCGTGCTGCATCATGCAGACTCGTCGATTTCATTTAGCAATCCATTTGCAAATCAAATGTTGGGGCTTTCACGAGACCAAATGTTGAATAAAATGGTTTCCGATCCGGCATGGTGCTTTTATAATGCGCACGGCGAACCGCTTGCCGTAGAAGACTACCCCTTTTCGCTCGTATACCGCAATAAGAAGCTTGTCAATTATGAAATGGGAATTTCGCAGGCCGGCGCGAATGAAATCCGATGGGTGCTTGTGAACGGGTTCGCGATTCCGGATCGAACCACAGATTCCGAACAGATACTGATTAGTTTCACGGACATTTCAGAGAAAAAACAAGCAGAAGAGAACATTCAATATCTTGCATATCATGATTATTTGACGGCTACCTATAACAGACGATATTTTGAAACTGCATTTGAGTCGAAAAACACGCTTGCTCATTATCCGTTGACGATTATTGCGGGCGACCTGAATGGGCTTAAGCTGATCAACGACTCGTTTGGTCACCAAACGGGGGACATCGCAATCCAGCAATTTGCGGATGAAATTCGAAAACATATCCCGGATGACGCGGTTCTTGCGCGCGTTGCCGGAGACGAATTTGCTGCGATTTTGACCCGAACTTCGGAGGATGAAGTAAAGCAGATCGTCATCACGTTGCAATCCGGTATCCGACTTCTTGTGCAGGACAGCAAAGGAAACAAGGCAGGCGCGGAATTAACCGCTACCTTTGGTTACAGCACCCAATCCTTCCCCGGGGAGGGCGTGGATATACTCATGAAAGAAGCGGAGTCGTTTATGTACCGCCGCAAGTTCCTGGAGAACACGAGCAAGCACAGCAACGTGATTGACGCCATCATGAGCACATTGTTCGAAAAAAGCGAACGGGAACAAAAACATTCCCTGCGTGTGAGCGGAATCGCAACCGCAATCGCAACCGCGATGTGCCTTGACGATGCTGTCGTTGCGAAGGTCAGGGTTGCCGGAACGCTGCATGATATCGGTAAGATTGGGATTGATGAAAGTATCCTCAACAAAGTGGATCGCCTTAACACCCAAGATTGGGAAACGATCCGACAACACCCTATCCGCAGCGCGCGTATCCTTGCGAGCGTTGACGAGTATCTCGACATTGTACCGATCGTGAAGGCACATCACGAACGAATCGATGGCAGCGGATACCCCGCCGGGCTCAGCGACAAGCAGATACCGCTTGAGGCAAAAATTATCGCGGTTGCCGATTCTTTTGACGCCATGACGGTGACCAGACCATACCGGGAAGCAATCAGCAAAGAGCAGGCGGCGGAGGAATTGAAAGCCTGCGTGGGTAGCCAGTTCGACGGCGAAATTGTAGAGGTATTCGTTTCAAAAGTATTGCCTTATATGGATCAGTGCGCTTCACTTGAGTAGGGTTTCATTGCGATCGTCCGCCGATCGTGAGGCATCATCGCTCGTATATGTTGCAGGCTGTCAAAGGACTGAACGAAGCGATCTCATAAAAATCGCATCGTCTTATGCTGGCAGCACTCCAATTTTGGAAAGACAATCTCACAAAACGAAAACCAATTGAAACCGAGCAGAAGAAAAGCAACGCCCGGTTACACGGGAATGCCCGTTCTTTCACTGGTTTATGTTAAAAAATGACAAGGCTCTGCAATGGTGTTGAGAACGCCACTGCGGAGCCTTGACCTAGTTTCGCATTGAAAAAACACGACAAGCGAACGCTTTGTTAGTAATAGAAGGCATGCCCATCTCAATACGCATGTCATCAAAACAGCGAACCGTTGACGAAAAGAACTCTGGAGAAGAAAAGAATCGATATCTATTTTTACTCTTGCGTCTTGTTACAATTACAACAGGGCGACGCGTCAGCCATGGTCTCATAGAAGGCAATTTTCCTCGCGATAACGCCCATTTGTGTTTGCAATTCACTGATTTGACTCAGGATCGAGGCGTGGTGATCCATCATGATTTGTTTTCTTTGGGGAACGGTGTGATTGCCCTCCATAAATAAATCAATATACGTTTTAATCTCCTTGATCGGCATACCAGTGTTTTTTAAACAGCAAATCAATCGGATCATATCGAGATCGGATTCGCTAAATTGGCGGTTACCCGTATCGCTTCTGGTGATAAAGGGCAAGAGGCCTTCCTTGTCATAAAAACGGATCGTGTAGGCGGAAAGGCCGCACAATTTCGCGACATCTTTGATGGGATACATAACAAACACACTCCAATAAATAATTTTGACAAAAAAGGCTTGAAAAAAATGCTTAACTAATAAAAGTTTGACTAAAAAGCTTTACTAAGAAGCTCTACTAAAAAAAGCTTGACTTAGATATAACTCTAAGGTTTAGCATCAGTATGAGGGATGCAAAGCAAACATGCAATATAAACGCAACGATAGAGAAGTAAGCTGAAAAACAAAATGTTAGAGAGGGAATAGTTACCATGATCAAAAGAAGAATTGGCAAGAGTGCTCTGGAAGTCGGAGCAATCGGTCTCGGATGCATGGGAATGTCGGAGTTTTATGGCAAAAGCGATGAACGCGAATCGATCAGGACGATTCACCGCGCGCTGGACTTGGGGGTTGTTTTACTGGACACCGCCGATATGTATGGCGTAGGCGAGAACGAGAAACTGGTCGGCAAGGCAATCGCCGGTCGACGGAGCGAGGCTGTGATCGCAACGAAATTCGGAAGCGTACGCGGCGCGGACGGCAGTTTTCTAGGTGTGAGCGGACGAGCGGACTATGTGAAGCGCGCTTGTGAGGCAAGCTTGAAACGCCTTGGCGTAGAGGTCATCGATCTCTACTATCAGCATCGCGTTGATCCCGATACACCGATCGAGGAGACGATCGGCGCGATGGCAGAATTGGTGCGCGAAGGCAAGATACGCTATATCGGCTTGTCCGAAGCAGCTGCATCAACGATACGGCGCGCACATAAGATTCATCCCATTACAGCGGTTGAAACAGAATATTCTTTGTGGAGCCGCGATGTTGAGGATGAAATTTTGCCAACCTGCCGGGAGCTGGGGATCGGGTTTGTCCCGTACAGTCCGCTCGGAAGAGGATTCCTGACTGGGAAAATCCTTCGGCCGGATGACTTTGCGGAGGATGACTTCAGAAGATATTGTCCTCGATTTATGGGTGAGAATTTTCAGAAAAATCTTGTCTTGGTAGACTATATCAAGCGCTTAGCACAAGAGAAGGGCTGTAAACCGTCTCAGTTGGCGCTGGCATGGCTCCTGGCGCAGGGAGACGACATCATTCCGATACCGGGAACGAAGCATATTTCATATTTGGAGGAGAATATAGGAGCAGCAGATCTGCAACTCACAAGCGAAAACCTAGCGCGCATCAATGAAATTGCACCGAAGGGTGTTGCTATAGGGGAACGCTATGAAGACATGGAAGGGCTTAATATTTGATCCCTACCGAACGATGGATGCGCCGAAACGCAAGACCATGCTAACGATTGAAACGCATGCTCTCTTGGTCTTACCTATAACAACAAATGCAGATAAAACGAAACGCTTCTCCTTGTGGGCTCCATCTTTGGGGGCTAAAATCCTTATAAATTGATTTTTAAACATGGAAAGAGCGCCTGCATATAAATCCATGAAAATTTAACCGTCCCAAACGCCCGATGCAGGGCGTTTTTTTGTGTGCGGGGATGGACTTGAGTCAATAACCTTCGGTGAATAAGCACATCATGGTGCGGGATTTATTCGTGAACATCCAATGTGGATTGGAGATTATCATCGTTATTTGTGGATCATTGAAATGTGTTTATAACGATTATGAATCGGGACCTCTATTTGGAATTGATTTTGTAAAATTCATCGGCGCCCGCAGATGCAATGGATCCAATCATGATCCAAATATTACGCGCAAATTACACTTTTTGAATAAAATTATAAATAATCACGCAATTTTACCAACTGAATCAGTAGTTTTTGGACGATATGCGTGATAAAATTGAATTGAAACTTTGTTCAACCCGAAAGACGAAAACGAATCTGCAACTTTAGGAAAAAAAGTGTCCTACCACATCTGATAGGATCAGTCTATTCAAACAAGAACGGCATTTGACCGAAAAGAGATCACGGATCGATCATTGCTACATATGATAGCAGCCAAGACGGCGTGCGCTGCAACGTCCGCTTTTTGCACCAAGAGTATCCCGGAACCTACTAGGTTGCCGGATGCTTCTTTTATCCCGAAACCATGCCAAATGGTTTGCGGCAACACAGATGCGTCGTTGAAGTCCGGAGAAAGGATGGCGGTCATGGCAAGAGAAGGTCAGACACTGCTAAAGGAGAATATCGCGCTCTTTCGCGAGGCGTTGCAGGATTTCGAGGCCTACAGCTTTCGTGCGAATGTGCGAAGCTGCATGGACGCGCGGGGACTTTCCTCCTCCGCTTTGGGGGAACGGATGATCGTTAGCCATACCATCGTGGATAAGTGGCGGCAAGGTAAAGCCAAACCCAACGGCAAAGAGCGTTATAAAGAACTGGGTATGGCGCTGGGCATGGATGCAGAGGCGCTCGACGTGTTTCTCTACCGCAACGGCTACCCGAAACTATACGCGAAAAACCCGCTGGACAGCGCGGCGAAGCTGCTGTTGCTGCATAGTGCCGGCGCGGCGGATGTGGTGGATATGTATCGGGAACTGATCGGTCGGTTGGGGCTTGAGGATTATGCTCCGCCCAAGGAGGCGCTGCCGCTGAAAACCAGCGTTTTGAACGCTGAACTCATAGAGGCGTCCCGGCTGGGGCAGGTCAGCGACTGGTTCCGCGCACGCGAAAAAAACTTTACCGGCGATGCGAAGACGCTTTTGCCGGATATGCGTATTGTGCGCTATTTGCTGATGTATATGGGTGAATCCAGCATACACGAAATGACGGTCACGGGCGAACTGCCGATTGCGCTCAAAAACCTCTTATACCTTCTTGTTGGTGGAAAGGCTGTTCATGTGCGTGGTCTGCGGGAGAAGCTGATCGCATTTGGTTTGTATGCCAACATGACGGAGGATGAGCTCGATGTGCTGCTCACGTATGCAAAACTGCGCCCCGTATCCGACCCGATCTCACGCGTGGATCTAGCCGTGCTCTCGGTGCTGCGCGAAGCTCACGAGCGCTATCCGGTTTATGAGTATGAAAATCTGGAGCGCATGGATCGCATGTTGGATGCGCTCATGAAGAAGAACAAACTTTCCGGCGAGGAGATGGAAGAACTGCTCGCAGAATAAGCTTTGTGGGAGAATCAATCCCGTGGATACGCTGGTACCCAAAGAAGCAGCAGCCGTTTATATAGTGCGGATACCCTTCTCTATCATAAGTTGCTTGAGAAGAGGGCACTTGGCGCAATTGGTCTATCCGCGTTAGGCAGGGGGCGGACGGAATGGTTGCACGAACCTTGCTACTGTGTGCCGGACGAGAGGGGGAGGCACCGGCACGACAGAGCGAATGAACGCGGACACCTGCAACTTTTGAATAAAATGCGTTGAACGTCCTGCGATAGGATAGATCCATACAAGAATCGAATGGTAAAAGGAGTGTATCGAACATGAAAAAAACGATATCTATGCTTGCGGTTTTACTTTTTGCCGCCGCTCTGCTTGGTGCTTGCAGGCAGGAAATATCCGTCCCAGAATTCACCCACGGCGTCTATCAGATTGGCTATACGACCACCGTTATCGAGACGGACGACGGAAAGCCTGCCGTTCAAGTGAGCTATCCATACTATTTGGAAGGCAGTAAAAAGGTGCAGGGCGCTAATAGCTTCGACCAAGTGTTTGGCGATGGCGGCATGTACGGTGCTTATCTCAAGGTGGACGGTCTGGCTTACCAAATCACCTCCGTTGACGTCAAGCCTGCGGCGGATGGGAAAAGAGAGGCTATATCCGTTGTGGAGGTTCCCGGCGTATCAGAAGCGAGCGTTATGGAGGTCTGCTCCGCGGGGCTCGACAACTATGTGGAGCGGGATGGCAATCGCATTTATTATGCAACCTACCTGCTTGGGGAGCTGGCCGAAAATGGAAACAGGCAAGTTTTGATCGATCTTGCGTACATCAACGGAATTGATTTGGTCAGAGGCGACGCACAGATCAGCGGGCCGTGCGTTGAATTCTCCGATGAAATCGAAACGATTATGGGAGAGGAACCCTTTCTCGTGAGCGTAAACGGCACGGAGTATACAGAATACTCCCTGAACGCAAATGTCTATGGAACGAAAGACGGACAATTTGCCTTCGGCAGGCTGATGCTGATACTGGAAGTGCCTGCGGATACGTCGGCAGATGCGGTGATCAAAATACGCTGAATACCAAATGGAGGTGCCCAATCGTGGTTGAACGCGAAGGAAATTGGAGAAGTCTCGACCCTGATACCGCCATGCGCGGCGTGCGGGCCGATATGAGCCGAAGAGAGCTGATCGAGGTAGCATATACCGCTCGCTGCGGTGCGGCGCGGCGCATCGCGCTGGTGTGGCTGGACGATCCCGCCCTGAACGCCTCGTTTGCGCAGGAGGACGCCGATCCACTCGTGCGTCGCAGACTGACGCGCAGTCTCGAAGACAAAACCATCTTGAAACGGATTGCGGAGGCGGATGAAGACGATTCCGTGCGGGAAGCCGCGCAGCGGAGGCTCGAGGCGTTGAACGAATCGCAGGAATAAAAAAGCGGCACGGGGAAACGCAACAAAGTTGACGACTGGGAGGAGCAGGCATGAAGACCACGGACATGACCGATCGGGAACTGGAGACAAAGCTTTGGGGCGACGATCAGGACGCAGCCTTTGCGGATGTGACAGACGCGGATTTCGACAGGCTGCTCATCGATGTGTACGGCGCCGACGGTTCACCCTACATGGATGAATTCGAGTATGTCGATGCCTGCATCTGCAACAGTGGCGTGGAAAAGCGGCGTGCCGCGTTCCATGCCTGGCGGAAGGCGCAGGATCGCGGCGCAGAATCGATTCTTGAAGAGAAATGAACGCGATGATGCTCCGAATTCGAAAGGAAGACGACGATTTGACAGGAGGTAGCATATGAAACGCTGGATCGCGTCTATCATGGTGTGTCTGTTCGGACTCAGTTTCTTAGGATGTTCCGCGCAGAAAGGATCGGTGGATGTTTCAACGCAGGAGTCCGGCGCCCAGATCACAGCAGAGCCCACGATTGCGCCGAAACCGGTGCCAACGCCTGAGCCCGTAGACTACGCGGCATATACCCCCGCGAAGGAGGCGGCGCTGGCGGCCCTCAAGGGCGCGCTGGATGAGAGCCGCTCGTGCCTCTACGTTTATCGCGACTTTGGCGTAACGGAGAATCATTTTACGCAAAAAGCCAAGATGTTCGGAAACAACGGTGGACTCGTGAAGGACATGGACGAGAACTGGCAAACCAACCCGTATTCCGGGCGAAGCTGCATCCGTTGTGAGATCGGAACGCAGGGTGAGGATTGGGGCGGCTGGCTGTTTTTAAACGGCTATCTGCCAGCGGGAGAACCACTTCCCCGCCTCAACGACGGCAAACAGGAAAACGCCGGGTTGGATTTGACCGGCGCAACAGAGCTTCGCTTTTTTGCCAAGGGCGAAAACGGCGGAGAAACGGTAGAATTCTTTACGGCGGGCTTTGGCTACGACGGGGAATGGGGGAACCAGCTTGTGGATTACCCGGACAGCGCTCAAAAACAGACGCTTGGTTTTGTTACGCTGACGCCGGACTGGCAGGAGTACGTGATCCCTCTTTCCGGAGAAGATCTGGGCTATCTCTGCTGCGGCTTCGGCTATGTATGCAGCGGCAACAAGAGCGGCACCAGCACAAATATCTTCTACCTCGACGATATTCGCTTTACCGGGGAGATTGCTTCCCTTCAGAGCGCGCTCATATTGCTGCGCTCCTACGATACCGATAACGTCTATATTCAGAATGCCGCTTTTTCCTACGATAACGCGCTTGCAGCCATGGCATTTCTTTCGCAAGGGATGCAGACGGAAGCAGCCCAAATACTGGACGCTTTCGTATATGCTATAGAGAACGATCGCCAATCTGTGGGAAGGCTCCGCAACGCCTATGCCGCGGGCGATATCTCCGCCCTGCCCGGATGGGAAAGCGGCGCGCGCCTGCCGGGCTGGTATGACGCCGACGAGGGCGACACCGGCGTTTGGTATGAGGATCGTTATCAGGTGGGTAGCAACGTAGGGAACACCGCCTATGTAGCCCTGGCATTCCTGCAATATGATGCCATCTATGGCAGCGAGACCTATCGGAATGCGGCTAAGACACTCATGGACTGGGTTTTAGAAAACTGTACGGACGGGACTGTCGGTTTTACCGCGGGCTTTGACGGCTGGGCTGAAGGCGAGAAGCCGGTGGTGTATCCTTTCAGCTATAAATCCATCGAGCACAACATCGACGCCTACGCGGCTTTTCGTCAGCTTTACGCTTGTACCGGAGAGGAAAGGTACCGAGAAGCGGCGGACAGCGCACGATCCTTCATAGACTCCATGTATGACGAGACGGCAGGCGTATTCTGCACCGGCACCACCGAGGATGGCGTAACACCCAGCCGCGACAACATCGTGCTGGATGCGCAGGTTTGGGCGGCGTTGGCGCTGGGTGAAGACTTTGCGCCTTGTGAAAGTGCCCTTAACCGAGTGGCGTCGATGCGCACGGCGTCTGGCGGATATCCCTTCTGCGAGGAGAACGCAGGCGGCGGTTGGTGGGCGGAGGGAACGGCGTATACCGCGCTGTTGTACCGTCTGCGCGGCGAAGACGCAAATGCGAAGACCGCGCTGGACGAGCTTTCAGCCATCCAGCTGGAAAGCGGCTTGTTCCCCGCAGCGACGGTGGACAACCTCTCCACCGGGTTCGAACTCTTCACCGGTGAGCCGTGGGTCTATTCGTCGGATCCGCATATCGCCCCCGCAGCATGGTTCGTCCTCGCCGTCAACGGATTCAATCCGTATCAATGGAACTGACGCGGCAAGAGCCACTTATTTATCGTGTCAAGCGGACGCGGAGTATATTTGACAACCATTGGCCTCGCGCCCGCCAACCCACTCTTTTCAGCCACTGACGGATCATCTCAGGCAGTTGGCAATGATCAGGCTCTCGGTATTCCGTATGATTCTGCTGAGACGCGTGCATTTCAAATGACAACCGGAGGATTTCAGGATGATATTTATCACGGGAGATACGCACGCCGACTTTGCGCGGTTTCGCAATCCGCTGCCCTTCCCGAAGGGATACCAACCCTCGCCGGAGGATGTCGTCATCATCTGTGGCGATTTTGGCGGCGTATGGGAGGACTCCCCGTATCAGGCGGCGCAGCTGAACCGGCTGTCAAAGCTCCCGTATACAGTCTTATTTGTCGATGGCAACCACGAAAACTACGACCTATTGGAGGCGTACCCCGTCACGGACTGGAACGGCGGGCGCGTGCGGGTCATACGGGATCATGTGCTGCACCTGACGCGCGGGCAGCGGTTTTCGATCGACGGCAAGTCCTTCTTCACGATGGGCGGCGCCGCGTGCCATGACATCCAAAACGGGGTGTTGGATCCGGCGGACGATCACTTTGAGAGTCGGTTTTGGGAACTGCGCAATCAGGGCAAATTCTTCCGCGTCCGGCATCATTCCTGGTGGGATCGGGAATTGCCCACCGAAGAGGAGCTGGAAGAAGGCTGGCGTACACTCGAACGCGCGTCGTTTCAAGTCGATTATGTCATCTCGCACTGTGCGCCAAGTGGACTTCAAAACCAAATGATGACAAAACTGCACAACGATACCTATCAAGTCAACCGGTTGACGGATTTTTTGCAGCGCGTATATGACAATTGTTCTTATTCGCACTGGTTTTGCGGGCATTATCATGTGCCGTTTGACCTCACGCCGAAGTTTCACGTCCTGTACGAACCTGTGATGGTACTGCCGGAGTAACACACTTCATCCTGAAATCTTCTTGCATCTGCATCGAATCCAACAGATTTTGGTGTTTTCCTGCTCGACAAACTTTGATCGCGGCGCGGCCTTATATCCTACATGCTTTCCCTGCGCGCCCCAGCAGCGAGACCGCACGGCGGGCTGCAACTATTGTAAAAAACCCTCGTCAAGTCTCGCGCTATTATAAAATCATCTTATCAAGGAGGAACGATTTATGAACGAACCATCACTCAAACGGGAACACTTTGAAAACGGGAAATCCTTCTCCGAAAAAGACTTCAGCGCATTTCTGGAGGCGTCCCGCGAAAGCGTGAAGGCAACCTACACGCGATACCTTCCCTGCCTTGCGGGCGGCGTGCTTGTCAGCTTTCTTTTCTCCAAGGGAGTCGGAGGGTTTATTGGCAACATGCTCGGCATCGTCTGTATCTTCGCGGGGCTGATTCTGGGCGGCGTGCTTTCCAGGAAGGCGACCGAACCTGCCAATGCACTCGCGGCGAAACTCGGCATAACGCGAAGCGACATCGCCAAAGCGCAGCGGAACAGGAAGAACAACACCGTCGCCTGGCGCGACACGGACACGGAAAAGCAAACCGCGCCTCAGAGCGCGGCTCCAACCGTGAACGCGAAGCCAGCACCTATTTCTCCTCCGGTTTACGCGCCGGCAAAGAAAACGTATCCGCCATTTACCGGTACCGGCGTATGCGACGTATGCAACCGTCCGCTCGGCGAGGGGAAGGCCTATATCGTGCCAAACAACATATTCTATGCGTCCCCCGAATGGCGCGCCACGTACAAGCAGACGGGAAACCTCTTCATGGGTCGCCCGTTCAACGACGCGGATATCGCCGTCATGCAGGCGCGCGATCATTCCGCAGGATCGGCCGTCTGTGAACACTGCATCCACATGTTTGAATAGGAGGAGATTGCAATGTTACAGTTTCCCACGCTTCTGATCCGATTTGATATCGAAAAGCTTAACTCCGGCGCCTACGGATACGCCAGCTACAAAGCGCTGTTTTCCGCGGCGGACGGCAGACTGTTTGAAGGCTGCGCGTTTTTCGATGGGGACTCGAAGGCGACTCTCTACAGCGGAAACGAAAACGTAAATTGCATCGCCGTGCAAAACCTCGATATCGGGCGGTTGGAACAAATCAAAACTGCGCTGGAACGGGATAAATCGTTTCGCGCGCTGCTAGCCGCGTCTCCATTCGCCGTCACGCGTCAGCCTCCGGATGAGCCGCTCGTCAATGCAGGCCAGATTCGTGACCAGCAATGGACGGGCGCGGATTCATGGGGAAAAGGCGCCTGGTCCGGCCTCCAGGCACAAAGAGATGCGAATGCGCCAACGGTTCAGGAAAAAATCGCGCCGAAGCCCGCGAGTCGTCCCGCCGAAACGGAGCCAGAGAGTCTGCCCGTCACGGAGCATGCCGAACCACCTGCTGTTCCGCTTCCGGCGGAAAAACCGCACCGCGCGGTCTGGCTGATCTGCTTTGCCGCGATTTCCTGGTTTCTTCTGCTCGTGTTGCAGTCCGCTTTCGCGCCGCGCGCCATGTTCAGTGCGGATACGCTCTATTTCTGCGTGGCCGCTATGGTCGGCGCCGCAGCCTATCTCATCACGAGGCGGACTATACGGTATAAGCTGATTGCCGCAGGCGCGGCCGCGCTTAGCGCCAGCTTGCTCGCCATTAGCGAGGCCGTCATGAAGAATCCGGCCATCTATGGCATGCGGGTTTCCCTTGCGAAGATTTTCAACATGAGAAATGCGTTGATCGTTCGCGCCCTTCCCGGCGCGCTCGTCGCCGTTTGCGTTGCACTCGCGCTCGCCTGGATTGTTTCCTCGAGAATGAAAACTGGCAGCGACCAGCGCCGCGTGCGGCTCTCCGGCGGCGCGGCAGCCATCGGGTATTTCGCCGTGCGGGAAATCCATGCGATCTATAGCGCAAGGATGTTTCTTCCGAAGCTGCGCTTTCCGGATCTGTTCTCCGTGTTCTCCGGCGCGCTGTTCGACGCGATCTGCGTATTTGTCGTCTGCGCTGCGGCCTATGCGCTGTGTAACATCCCATCTGGACGGGTGCGTGTGAAGGGTCTCGGTCTCGTCTGGTGCTGGATCGCAACCGTCGGCATGGCCGTGTCCGTGGTCACCATGCTGACAGCCGGGCTCTCTACCGGGCAGCCGGGGAGCGTGTTTACCGCGCAGCTGCTTCTCGCGCTATTTGGCCTTGCCGGATATGTCCTGCTCCTAACGAAGCGGCGCATCGGATTGTATTTCATCCTGCTTGGCGCGGGGCTGACACTTGCCGCGTTGATTGTAACGACGCTGTCGCTGTCCTTTCATGGCGATATGCGGTTCGTCGTATTGCTTGTTTCGCTCCTGTTGGGCGGGCTCAATCCGCTGTTTGCCTGGCTCTCCGTCCGCGCGGCGCGGGACGAGAACGCGTGAGAAAAAGTACCGTTTACGCTCAGCCCATCGTCAAACCCTGTGTTTCAGACAAAACATGGGTTTTGTCATAATGGACGGAGCTTGAAGAAAAAAGTGTAGAATGAAGCGAAAGTGGCTTCCAGAACACGGGAGCCATTTTCGTTGTGTTCTGAACGGTGGCGGTGAGGAAGCCTTGCCCGCGCATATTAGCATTGGCGCGCATGCGGGTATAGCGAAAACCGTGGGGTTACTTGGCATCCACGAAAAGTTGTTCCATCGTTTGTTTACGGTTGCGCAGATGTTCTTGCCAGCTGCCGTTTTTTATAAAGGCGTCAACCTGATCCGGATCGTTCTGCCAATCATGCCGCGTCGGCACGTTTCGCTTGCAGCTTGCTGCAAAGCACTCGTCCCGCTTTGGACGAGAATGCTGCCGGTGAAACAAGAATGGGTTGACGCGTGATGGAGCAGATACTACAATCGACTCAGATTGTTTTGCAAGAATGAAATGCGCAGGAGGAGATACATGCGTCTGTTGCTGATTGAGGACGATGCAGATTTGATCGGCGCGCTCAAACTGCGTCTGGTACAGGAAGGATACGATTGCGACGTTTGCCAAAGCGGCGCTGATGCGGCATATTATCTCCAAAACGGCGGATATCACACGGTGGTGCTGGATCGCATGCTGCCCGGCAAGGACGGACTGATGATCCTGCGCGAGATGCGCTCGTCAGGCGACGAGACGCCGGTGCTCATGCTCACCGCGCTGGATACCATCAAGGATCGAACAGACGGTCTGGACGCGGGGGCGGATGACTATCTCGTCAAACCGTTTGCCATGCCGGAACTGCTTTCGCGCATCCGCGCACTGATTCGCCGCCCGCCGGCGCTCCGCGAAGATCGTCTGCTTTCCTTTGCGGATCTGACGCTGGACACGCGGCAATGCCGACTCGTCGGCCCAAAGCTGGAGCAGTCGCTCTCCCGCAAGGAGGCGGCTGTGCTGGAACTGTTTTTCGAGCATCCGAAATACGTTCTGTCTCGTGCGGCGCTGCTTTCCGGCGGATGGGGCGGGGATGAGGCGGTGGAGGACGGCAACGTGGACAACTATATCTACTTTCTCAGACGCAGACTCAAGGCGGCGGGAACGCGCGCCGTGATTAAAACGGTGCATGGGGTCGGCTACCAACTGACGCTCGAATAAGCACAACTTGCGGTGGAGGCACGGAAAAAATTGGAAGAACGAAAACTGCGTGTTCACCTGATTCGAATCTATATCGTGACGCTCGCGTGCATTCTCGGCGTGATGCTGGCGGTGGTCTTGCTGCTCTCGCTTCGTGAGATTGAGCTGAAAAGCCGCGAGAGTTTCTCTACGCTTCTGACGGCGATTGCGGACGATTTGCAGGTGAATAACGTGGTTCGCCACAGCGAACTGAGGCAGCTCGAACAGGAAAACAGTCTGCTCATCCGCATGCGCGACAACGGGAAAACGCTGCTTTACAACAGTCAGGACAGCGCCGAGAAGGCAGACCTGCTAGAGAAAACCGAACAGCTCGCGCGCGAAAAGGGCTATGATACGCTGAGTCTGCCGCTGACAAAATCCCGCCGGACTTCGCCGGTGATGACGCTCACGTTCGGAGGGGCCCGGTATTTCGGCGCGGTCTGCATTCTGCCGCTGGCAAACGGCTATCGAACGCTGAGCCTTGTTCAGCGGCTGGATACCGCGGCTGGCGGCAGTGTTGCTCTATACTGCGCGCTGTATCTGGCGGGCGTACTCCTGCTTGGCGGCATAGGGGCGCGGCTCATCGACCGCGCGCTGCTGCCTGCATTCGAGAGCAGGAAACGGCAGAAGCAGTTTGTCGCCGCGGCTTCCCACGAACTCCGCTCGCCGCTGGCGGTGATCGCGGCAAACGCCGCGCTCCTGCCCGGGCGCGATTCGGGCGGAAACGCTGCGGAGGTGATTGAGCGAGAGTGCGCGCGCATGTCCCGACTGATTGGAGACCTGCTGCTGCTCGCTTCGGCGGACGCGGACTCCTGGGCGGTGGCGCTGGAGCCGCTGGAACTGGATACGCTGCTGCTGAACCTGTATGAGTCCTATGCGCCTCTCTATCGGAAAAACAGCTGTGTTCTGACGCTTGCGCTGCCGGATTTCAGCCTGTCGAAGGTTGCGGGAGATGGGGAACGGTTGAGGCAGGTTTTGGGAATTCTGCTGGAAAACGCCATGGCGTACGGCGTGACGACAGAGCATCGAACGGTCGAGTTGAGCGTTATCTGCCAGCGGGGAAGGGTCGTCGTCTGCGTTTCCGATCACGGCGCGGGACTCAGCGCGGAGCAAAAAGTGCGCGTATTTGACCGGTTCTATCGTGCGGATACCGCGCGCAAGGAGAAGCAGCACTTCGGGCTGGGGCTTTCCATCGCAAAGGAGCTGATCGCGCTCCATAAGGGCACGTTAGACGTGGTGGACACGCCGGGCGGGGGCTGTACATTTCGTTTGCTGCTGCCAATTGCAAAATAGTGGGCGCCGGAAATGATGCACCCCAGAGTATCGACAAACCTATTCAGGGGGTTTGGGGGATTCAAAATCCCCCATTTTAACCAAATCCGGCGATTGATTCGCCGAATTTGTTAAAAAATGGCGCGATTCGCGTCATTTTCACACCAAGTAAAAACCATCGATAAAGTCCGCAGGACTTTGTCGATGGAATGCGGCGTGCCGGAAACGGTACGCCCTTTCGATTTTTGGGTTTAGAAGATTTTTAGAGAATTGATCGTTAGAATCGAAGAGGTAAGCTAGTAGAAGGAGAAAAAGCATGAAACAACTGACCAAGACGATTGCACTGATGCTCTGCGCCGTTCTGCTGTTCATAACGGTAGGCTGCAAGAGCGGTACCGGTACGCAAAAACTATCTCCTATTCCGACGGGAACGGGACGCTATACGGAACAGCTCATCGATCTGCCGATGCCGAACGGGTATCAGGATCAATCCATCATCGGCATCAGCGCGCTGGAAAACGGCGTGGAAGTTTTTACCCACACCTATTCGCAGCAGGGCGAAACCTATCAGGCGCATTACTTCCGCCACACGATTCTGGACGACGGAACGGTGAAAACCACCGACGAGCCGTGGCTCAACGACCTCGCTTCGACCGGCGGCAACGAACTACATGTCCGTAGAGCCGAGGATGGCGCGCTCTATATCTTTTTCGGCAACTATGACGATCAAGGCAATGCGAAGCAGAATCTGCTGGTGAGCAGGGACGATGGCAAAACAGCTGTGGCAATCACGGGCGAAGGGCTCAATGCGCTCGCGGGCGTTACCAGCTACGGCGTGTTGGCCGACGGCAGCATTGCGTATGCGGACTACTACAACGCGAGCATCGGGCTGCTGGATGCAAACGGTGGTTATCTGGATCAACTGGAAGGTGAAACCAACCAGGTGATGCCGATGGTTGCGGCGTTCGGCACAAAGGTTGCGACGATCGCGCCGGAAGCAAAGGCGATTCGGGCCTATGACCGCGCGGACGGTTCCAGCGAGGATATCGAATACGCGGTTCGTCAGGAAGGCTCGACGCTTCTGGAATATGCGCCGGACGGTACGCTTTATCTCGCTGACAAAACGGGACTCTACCGCCATACGCAGGGTGGCACGCTCTGGGAGCGCATTATGGAAGGCAACATCTGCAACCTCGGCCTGCCTTCGTTCACACCGATCGGCATGGACGTGGTGAAGGGCGAGCCGGACACGATCTATGTGTATGGCGATGGAGCGACACTTCTAAAATATTCGTTTGATCCCACGGCGCCAGTGTCCGCTTCGAAAACGATCAACGTGTTCTCCCTGCGCGAGAACGAAACGGTTCAGCAGGCGATTGTCGTATTCAACCGCTCGCAGAGCGACTTTGCCGCCACTTACACCGCCGCCATGGAGCAGGGTGCCGCCGGAACAGAACAGGATTACATCAAAGCGCTCAACACGGAGCTGCTCGCGGGCACAGGGCCGGATGTGCTGATTCTCGACGGGCTGCCCGTTGACTCCTATATTCAAAAAGGTGTTCTCGCGGATATCGGCGCTATTGTGGACAGCGCGGAGCCGGTGCTCGGCAATATCCGCAAGGCGTCCGAGGCGAGCGACGGCGTGCTATACGCCATGCCATGCGGGATTCGATTGCCGTATGCCTACGCGCCCGGCAACGCGGAGAGTGTGTTTGCGTCACTTTCCTCGCTGGCAAACGCCTGCGAAAATTCGGGAACTACGCCGCTGCTTGCCAGCGCCGCGTTTAACTACCAGACGCTAGCGGAAGTGCTGCTGAACTATTATGGCAAAAGCCTGCTTTCGGGCAATGCCGACGATATCCGCTCGTTCTTGACGGACGCGGGCCGCGTGGCGCAAAGCACCGGCACCGGAAACAAGCTCTGCGAAGGCTGGGAAGCCATTCAGGGCGCTTCGGACGAGGAACTGCTGACATTCATGCGCATCAACAACGGCGGCCCGCAGATGTGGGCCGATATGACCGGCAGGGCACAAGGCGCGCTGTTGCTTCCGTTCGGCTCGTTCTACGACGGAATGATCGTCTTTAGTGCGGTAGATCAGCTGCACGCGACCCTTTGCGGCGTCGCAAATCAGTATGAACCCGTTGGGTTGGTTGGAATCAACCGCGCGAGCGCGAACATGGACGCTGCGACAACGTTCGTTCAAACACTGCTGTCGAATCCGGTGCAGAGCACAAATAAGTTTGCGGCATCCTTCCCCGTCAATCTGGAAGCGCTGAATAAAACGGCAGCAAACGTCGACAATTCGATCTCTCAGAGCATGCGGCTTGACGGAACGAACAGCCTGGACTCGGAATGGCCGTCCGAAGCGGTGCGGGAGCAGGTTCACGCGCTGGCGCAGCAGGTGTCCAGCCCGCTCATGACGGATCATGCGTTCAGCGAAATGGTGACTCCCGTTATCGTTTCGTACCTAAACGGAAGCGATACGCTGGAAACCGCAATCGCCAAACTGGAAAGCGTCATTTCCACCTACCTGTCGGAATGAATCGGGCGAAGGTATCGAAAATGGGCGGAGAAGGGCGAGCTGCGCTCGCCTTTCTCGCCCCGAGCTTGATCGGCATTCTTGCAATGGTGCTTCTACCGACGGCGGACGTTGTGCGCAGGTCGTTTCTTTCCGCAATGGGCAACACGTTCGTCGGGCTGGAGAACTACAAAACGATACTCGGCAACGAATCCTTTCGACTCGCGGTGTCCAACACGGCGCGGTTCCTGATCACCTGCATTCCGCTGCTCTTGCTCAGCTCGCTCGTCGTCGCTTTGATGCTCCATGCGCGAACGCGTTCGCAGGATTTGTTTCGCACCACCTATCTTCTGCCGCTGGTTGTTCCGGTGACGAGCGTTGTGATGATCATTCAAACCGTGTTTGCAAAAAACGGGCTGCTTTCCGCGCTCTGTTTCGCGTTTGGCCTGACGCCGCAGGACTGGCTCAACAGCAAATATGCGTTTGCCGTGATGGTGCTTTGCTATCTTTGGAAGTACTTTGGCTATAATGTGATTCTCTGGATGGCGGGGCTGGCGGCGATACCGGAATCGTATTATGAGGCGGCGCGGGTGGATGGCGCAAACGAGGCGCAGTGCTTCTTCCATATCACCCTGCCGCAGCTCGGCGGAACGCTGTTTATGGCCAGCGTACTTGCTTTGATCAACTCCTTTAAGGTGTTTCGCGAGGCATACTTAGTTGCAGGACGTTACCCCAACAGCAGCATCTATATGCTCCAGCACGTGCTTTCCAACTGGTTTTCAAATTTAGACATGCAGAAGATCAGCGCCGCTGCGGTGCTGCTCATGTGCGCGATTCTGTTCGTGGTATTCGCCTCTCAACGCGTGCTGGATCGAAAAAAGGAGGGCATATGAAGACAAAACGGCTGCGACCGGTTTCGTTTGTCCTGCTTTTCCTGCTGGCGCTGCTGGTTTGGACGCCGCTTTGGATGCTTGTCTCCGGCGCGCTGATGCCGAAGGATGAGCTTCGGGCGCATCTTTCCGGCGTACTGGGCGCATCCGACCAGCTGGCGAGCTGGAGCCTGCTGCCCAACCGGGTGACGCTAAGGCACGTTGTTGAACTTCTGCTGGATACGCCCGCGTTTTTTCGGGTATTCTGGAACTCGTGCATTCAGGTGTTTCCCGCGGTATTGGGGCAGATACTGGTCGGCGCGCCCGCGGCTTGGGCGATGGCGCAAATGCATTTTCGCGGGCGGAACGCGCTGTTTCGCCTCTATATTGTGCTGATGATCCTGCCGTTTCAGGTGACGATGGTTTCCAGCTATATCGTGCTGGATCGTTTGGGGCTCATCGATACACCGTTTGCGGTTCTACTGCCCGCAGTGTTCTCCGCGTTTCCGGTGTTCATCATGACGAAGTTTTTTGCGGGCGTCCCGCGGGAGATGCTGGAGGCGGCACGAATGGACGGCGCAAGCGAATGGTCGATCTTTTTTCGAATCGGCCTGCCGCTGGGCCTGCCGGGCGTACTCTCTGCGGCGCTGCTTGGCTTTGTGGAGGGCTGGAACGCCGTCGAGCAGCCAATCACGTTTCTAAAGACCGCGGCGAATTACCCGCTTTCCGTTTTTCTGCCCGCGACAACGGTGGCAAACGCCGGGGTATCGTTCGTTTCCGCGGTGATTACGCTGTTGCCCGCGGTGCTCATATTTTTATTTGGACAGCAATATCTCGAGCAAGGCATCATTGCATCGGGAATCAAGGAGTAGTTGCTGAGGAGTCGTAATAAAGGAGTCGTAATAATGGAAGAGATTCGTCAAACCGAACAGACAGGAAAGCCGTTGCCAAAGCGAATCGGTCGCGCGCTCATCTGGTTTTTTGTGGCGATGCTGGCGCTTACATTTCTTTCCCGTGCTGCAAGCGACGCGCTCAAAGCGAGAGTTTCGATCGGGTACCTTAGCTCGTCGTCACTGGATCAGAACCTCACGGGCACGGGTAGCTGGGTTTCCGGCAACACACAGTTTTACACCACGTATTATACCCGCCGAATTGCGAAGGTCTTCGTTCAGGCGGGCCAACACGTTCAGGAGGGTGATCCGCTGTTTGCTTACGACGTGGCGACCGTCTCCGGCGGCAAAAATGTCTCCAACCGGAAGGTAGTCGCGGCGGAAAAAGCGCTCGCACAGGCGCAGGAGAATCAACAGACCGCCGAGGATCAGGACTATGCGGGTCGCGTTGTGGAGAGCGCGGCGCAGGCGCTGGACTATGCGCGCTTTACCTTTGCGCAGACGAGCGCGCTGCAAAACGGCGGCGTGGTGCTTGCAACGTTCACCGGCACCATATTGAGCTGCGACCTCGTGCCGGGCAAGCCTTCCGAATCCGGCTCCAGCGGGTTGGAAGTCGCGCTGGGAGAAGCAATGTTTCAGTTTACCGTGAGTGCAAAGGAAGTTGAGCGAATGAAGCTTGGCGATTCCGTTTTGCTTTCCTCCGAGGGTAAGCAGGAGAAAGATCCGCTGGAGATCGTCTCGATCGCTATGCCGGACGCTGAAGGCAAGGTGATTGTCCGCTGTTCCGGCGGCGGAGACGCGCGCGCGATCGGCGCGGAGCAGGAATGGAAGTTCAAAAAACAATCCGGACAGTACGACGCCTGCGTACCGCTCGAAGCGCTGCGTCAGGGCGGCAGCAACGAGTATTATGTGCTGGTGCTGGTGGAAAAACAGAATATTCTTGGCACACAGCTTACCGCAAAGCGCGTGGATGTGGAGTTGCTCGCGCACGATGGCAGTCACGCCGCCGTGCAGGGTGCGCTAACGAGGCAGGATCAGTTGATTGGCATGTGTTCCAAAGAGGTCAAGGACGGCGATCTGGTGGTGAAGAATGACGCGGAATAAGCGGTTATGGCCGGCTGCGCTGCTTGGCCTGATCGCGGTCGGATGCTGGTTGACGGCGTTGCTTACCGCGGACAATCTGCGCCTGCAATACGACGGCCTCAGCGTGCGTTTTACGCAAGCTGCGATCATGCAAAAGGACATCGTGCGCGCAAATAACGAATCCTCCGGCGGAGGGCTCGCCATCCATGCCGCATGGACACGAAATAGCGAGCTCCAAACGGCAAAATCGGAACGCGGCGCGAACGCGCAGCTGCACATCGTCGGCGTATATGGCGATCTGCGGCAGGTTGCACCCATGCGGTTGCTCTCTGGTGGGTTTTTGCCGGAAGATGACACGAGCGGGTGCGTTTTGGACGCATCATCCTCTTGGATGCTGTTTCATTCAATCGATGCCATTGGAGCTACGCTCACGGTGAGCGACAAAACCTATTTCGTTCGCGGAATTGTCGCGGCTTATGAACCGATGCTGATCATAAGAGACGATACGCTAACGTATGAGAATCTTGAATTCTCCGCGGATGACGTGGATACGGCAAAGCAGGAGCTGGAACCGTTCCTCACACGCTGCGGGGCAACGGACGGATATACGCTTGTACAAAGCGGGCTGTATGCGCGCATCATGCAGGGGCTCGTCTGGCTGCCGCCCTGCATTTTTCTCGGCGCAGCGGCGGTGACCCTGCTCAAGAAAGCTTGGGCGCGCAAAACAGACAGACGCGCGTTTGTGCCGCTTCTGCTGGCGGGAACGTTACTGCTGCTGGCGGCCGTTTGGGTTGTCGCCAAAACGTTGTATTGGCCGCAGTCGTTTTTGCCCACAAGATGGTCGGATTTTCCATTTTGGCGCGGTTTGCTGAAAGGCTGGAACGCGGATTGGAAGGCGATTTCACTCATGACGCCGCTGCCAAAGGAAATCCAGTTGTTTCAGATGCTCCGAGGATGCGGCGTTCTCCTGATCACTGCGTTTTTAACGGGCGGCTGGTGCGCCGCGTCCTTCCGCGCGCGGCGAAATCGCGTTTGAGCACTTGGTTGCGGATGGAACGAAGATGGTAGCCAACGCAAATCGCTACAGCTTTGTTGGGCTGAAATCGATTGATAAGCAGCAAAAAAATGAATTGTGAAGAACATAAATTACAAGTGAAATTAACCAACATTACGGGAGGTCATTTTCTAGTCTCGAAACAGTAACAGATCAATTGACCGAAGAAGCGAAGAATAGCGCGTTTGAATACGGAAAAAGAAGTGCTGCGGTTGAACCGCTCCATCCGGGCGGAGGATGTCTTCGCCGTGATCTAGAAAGACGACATGCTCCGTCGCATTCTCACACGAGGGGAAGAACATGCCCGCAACGGGGCGCTGCTCCTGGCGATGGGCGACGACATCTTTTGTCTACACCGCAAAACCCAAAACCATCGCACATACAACCGCTCTTTACGAAATTCGTCTCCAGAACGGTACAGAATTGAACCGTTGCAACCGCGACTTGGAAACAGCCGCTGTTTCCCTTTGCGTCTTTTTCGATGTTTTGCTTGGCTTCGATGGATTTCGGAATGAAAAAGGGCTGTCCTCCACGATTTTCAAAAATCGTTTCTGGACAGCCTCTTTTTGCTTGACAGGTTCATACCCACTATTCAAGGCGCCTTTTTTTATTGGAGCCATCTTTCTTTCTGCTTCCTTTTGGAGCGGAGGGACTGCTGATCTTTGTCCGCTGACGAAGGATCGACTGCATCAGCTCTTCAAAAAATAAAAAGAATATGGTTCTTGTTTTCTCGTAGGGCAATAGCCCCTGAGGCTGAGGAAATTTGGAGAGCCAGAAGATGCGGTCGCACTGTCCGAACAGGTTTGTGTTGTATTCTTCCGCGACGATGACCACGTCGCAACCCTTCTTTTTCGATTCGGTGCAGACGGTTTGAAACGATTGAAACGCGCCAGTCACGGTGAGGATGATCAGCAGCGTGTTCTCGTCCGCAATCGACGCGACGGAGATTTCATCCGAGAGTGCGACGATGATCTTATTGGAGAATATGCGCAAGCGATACTCGAAATACTGCGCGCAGAGGAAGGAGGGACCGTATCCGAAGAGGATGATGTTGTTATGGCTCTCTATCAACGCCAATAGCTCTGTTACCATGCTTTCATCAAAGCTATCGATATACTGGCGCACACGACCGAGCTCGCTGGATTGTTTCTCCTGGGGCATTTCACGGCCTTGCAAAAACTGCATGTACTGTTTATAACCGTCAAATCCGAGCTTTTGCACGAATTTTGAAATCTTCGATATGGAACAGCCACATAGCTCTGCCGCCTGTCCGATGCGTACCACGTCGTTTCTGGCCGCGTATTCGGAAAGCATCCGATGAATTTGCAACTCCAAAGGGTTTAGATGATTCTCGTCGATATTCATGCGCGGCGTTTCTCCATATCTCTCGATCCGATCAAATTGTAACACGCCGTTCCCGACAAGTAAATACGGTAAAGAAGGAAAAGTTTCCATAAATAAATGAATAGTAACACAGAAACAGAAAATATTCCAAAAAAGTGTTGACAAGCAGTTTCAGGGGGTATTATTATGGCGTCATCAAATTCAATCAACACCCAATCGCATTTAACATATCAGCATCTGGAGGCATTTAAGTGAATTGCAAACGTCTACTTGAGGAACTGAACACGCTTTTAACACCCGAACAGATCAATACAAATGCGGATGAATTGTATGATGCCGCTGCAGACCGATACAAGAAATATGCAAAAGCCAGGAAAGTTCTAGATGTGCCCTCGCCTGTCGCAATCGTCTACCCGAAGAACACACAAGAAGTGAGCCAAGTGCTGCACTATTGCAACGAAAATGACGTGAACGTGATCGCCAGAAGCGGCAAGACGGCTACCGAAGGCGGACTTGAGAACTGGAAAGAGCGCACCATCGTGCTCGACAGCCTGTATCTCGACAAGATCGTCAAGATCGACACCTACAACAGCCAAGCGACCGCTCAGGCGGGCGTCGCGCTGCAAACGCTCGAAGACGAGCTGCGCAAGGTTGGCTGCACTACGGGGCATTCCCCGCAGTCCAAGCCCGTCGCAAAGATGGGCGGACTCGTGGCAACCCGCAGCATCGGCCAGTTCTCCACGCTGTACGGCGGCATCGAGGACATGGTTGTCGGTCTGGAGTGCGTGTTTCCGGATGGCCACATCTGCCGTATCAAGAACGTGCCGCGCCGAGCGGGCGGACCCGATATTCGCCATATCGCAATCGGCAACGAAGGCACGCTTTGCTACATCACCGAAGTGACCGTAAAGATCTTCCGCTATTTCCCGGAGAACAACCGTTTCTACGGCTATCTCGTCAAGGACGTCGCCTCCGGCATCAAAGTGCTCCGCGAGGTCATGGTGAACGGCTATCGCCCGTCCGTTGCGCGCGTATATTCGGAAGAGGATGCGGCGCAGCACTTCTACCACTTTCACAAAAATCAGTGTGTGCTCCTGTTCATGGCGGAGGGCAATCAAGCGATTGCAAATGCGACCTGCACCGGCATCGAGGAAGCGGTTGCGAAGTATGCCGACGGCATCCTCGAAACCGTCGACAGCAAGCTCATCGAAAACTGGTTCAATCACCTGAACTGGTCGCAGCAGGACATCGACGACGAGTTCCAGGGCATGATCGAAAATGACGCCCACGCGGGCTTCACCACTGAGATTTCGGCGGACTGGGAGACGATCCCGCAGATCTATGACAATGTCATCCGCCGCGTCCGCACCGAGTTTGCACGCGCACACGACATCACGATGCTCGGCGGGCATTCATCCCACAGTTATCTCAACGGCACGAATCTGTACTTCGTCTATAACTACAGCATCCACTGCGCGCCGGAAGACGAGATGATGGTCTACCATCACCCGCTGCAGAAGATCATCGTCGAGGAGACGCTCAAGGCGGGCGGCTCGATGTGTCACCACCACGGCATCGGAAAATACCGCAGCGAATGGGCAAAGCAGGAGCACGGCTCGGCATTCTACATGCTCGAAAAGCTCAAGGAAGCGTTTGATCCAAGAGGAATCATGAACTACGGCACGATCTATCCGCAAGAGGACGGCATCAAGAAATATATCAAGTAGAAACAAAGATTCGTTAGGGATGTAAGGGGTTTGTTACCGCAGAGCTCTCTACGCCGGGGGATCTGCGGAGCGCAAAAAAGAAAACATATGGAGGAGCTATGAAAAAAGAAAATCTCAGGCGCTATCTACAGTTTGCTCTGATTATTCTGGCAGCTGGCGCGATCTATCCGGTCATCTACCTTCGTACCAACTATCAAGTGACTCTTCTGGAAGTGTTCAATCTCACCCAGACGCAGCTGAACAACTTCTACTCTATGCTGGGCCTGGCGTACGTCATCGGATATATCCCGAGCGGTCTGCTCGCGGATCGTGTCCCCGCCAAGTGGCTCGTCGGGATCTCCCTGCTGGGCGTTTCCCTCTGCGGATTCTGGTTTGCCCAGGTTCCGAGCCCGGGTTCCGTCAACGTGATCTTCTTCCTCTGGGGCATCTTCTCCGTCTTGACGTTCTGGAGCTCCCATATGAAGATCGTCAAAATGCTCTCCAAGTCGAATGAAGAAGGACGTTTCTTCGGCATTCTCGACGGCGGACGCGGCGTTGTGGAAGCGCTCATGGCCAGCATCGGGCTAGCGATCTTTGCTTCTGTGCTCGGTTCCAGCACCGCGATGGAAGAAAAGAAAGCCGCTATGGTCTCCGTCATCTATCTGTATTCGGCCATCGTGTTTGCCGTTGCGATCCTAATCCTCATCTTCGTTGACAGCGACAAAAAGCTCGCCGTTCTCTCCGGCAACACCGGCGACAGAGTCGAAAGCGAAAAGTTCCACATCCGCGACATCGGCAACCTGCTAAAGAACAAGTACATCTACCTGATGAGCGGTATCATCTTCATGGGTTACGCCGTGTTCTGGACGGTTTATTACATCGGCGGTTTCCTGCAGACCAACAAGCTCATGGATGCGGTCACGGTCGGCACCATCACGGTCATCATACTCTGGATGCGCCCGGTCGGCGGCTTCCTAGGCGGCTTCCTTGCGGACAAGATCGGCAAACCGAAAACCAACGGCATCGCGCTTGCGGGCGCCGCAGTTCTGCTGGTTGCAGCAGCTGTCCTGCCGCTCATGGGAATGGGCATCTCGGCGCTGGTCGTGCTCCTCGGCGTGTTCCTGTACATGATCCGCGGCACCTACTGGTCCTTCCTCGGCATGTCCAAGATTCCGGCAGCAACGATGGGTACGGCGATCGGTCTGATCTCCTTCATCGGCTACCTGCCTGACATCATCCTGCCGCAGATGAACACCTTCCTCTGGAACACCTTCGGCGATCAGGGCGGTTATGTCTCCTATTTCATCGTCAGCGCGGTGTTCGGCCTCTTGGGCATCGTGATCATCTCGGTCTATGCAAAGCTCAATAAGAAAGAAAAGGCCCTGAACGAGGCTAAATAAGTCAAGGTTCAAAGAACCGCAAGAAAATGCGCGGTCACCGCGCGGAGTAAGGCAAAAAGATGAAACTCATTTGTCTGGTCAAGTTTGTACCCGATGTGGGCAGCGCGAAATATGATTTCGAGCGGCACACGTTGATCCGGGACAGCGCACATCTGGGGCTGAACCCTGATGACGTTTGCGCGGTAGCGTTTGCCCTGCGGATCAAGGCCAGATATCCGGAGACGATTGTTGAGGCGGTGACCATGGCTTCGGCCAGGGTCACCCCCAACATGGAGGACCTGCTGCGCGTCGGCGTAGACCGCGGCGTCATCCTCTCCGATCCGGCGTTTGCCGGAAGCGATACGTTTGCGACCGCGCGCGTGCTCGGCAGATATCTCTCCCGACAGGATTATTCCGTTCTCCTGACGGGCACGCATTCCATCGACGGCGACACGAGCCATATTCCCGCCCAATTGGGCGCGGTTCTCAACCTTCATCAGTCGTCCGGCGTACAGAACATCGACGAGAGCCTGTTTGAACAGCGAATTGCGCGGTTTGACGTGGAATCGGAACGGGAGATCACCACCTATCAGATGCGCCTTCCGTGCATCCTGAGCCTGACGCGGGAGAGCGGCTATAAGCTGCCTTATGCCAGCCGGGCAAACCTCGAAAAAGATTTTTCCGCGCAGGTGCAGGTGCTCTCCAATCTCGATCTCGGCTTTTTACCGGAGGAGGTTGGGCTCTTAGGCTCCAAGACCCGCGTGGTTGAAACCTACGTAGAACGCCTCGAGCAGCGCGAACAGCGCACCGTGCGCGCGGATGAAAACGGTGTGGAGTATGTCTTCCGTTTCCTGACGGACAAAGGATTCATCTGATATGATTCGTTGTTTGATCTATATCGATCCGTACGAAACGGAGAGCTCGCTGGACTTGATCGAAGCCGCACGACAGTTGCACGGCGACACGTTCGAAGTCACGGGCGTGCTGTGCGTCGCGCTGGAAGAACCTCTCCCGAACGTCTTTGACCGCCTGCTGCTCGTGGCATATCCCGCAAGCGATTGCATCGATCCTGCACAGGTGGCGGACACGATGCAGGCGCTGCACTGGAAGGATCCATTCCAGAGCATACTGATTCCCGCGACACCGTTTGGGAGAATGCTCGCGCCGAGACTAGCGATGCTGCTTGGTACCGGGCTCGTCGCGGACATCACGCAGATCCGTCGCAAAGACGGCACGATCGAGGTCATTCGCCCCGCGTACAGCGGCAGCCTTATGGCCTGCATCCGCTATGTCGGCGATGGTCCCATGATGATGAGTGTGCGTTCGAACGTATTTCGTGATATCGTGAAAGAAGAACGTGCGATGCGGATCGAGTCCATGCAACCACGCACAACCGGCGGGATCGAGCGGATCGAAACCAGAGCGAAGCAGATTTCTTACGACATCCGCGAGTCCGAGGTGCTCGTCTCCGGCGGCGGCGGTGTCGTAAAATCATTTGCCAAGATCGAACGCCTCGCGGAACTCCTCGGCGGGAAAGCCGCAGCCAGCAGAAAGCTTGTCGACGCAGGCATTGCGCCCCGCAGCATACAGGTCGGGCAGTCCGGCAAGACGGTCAGCCCGGCACTCTACATCGCGCTTGGCATCAACGGCGCGATCCAACACATCGAAGGCATCAAACAAGCAAAACACATCATCTCGGTCAATATCAACAAGGACGCGCCGCTTACGAGCCTTTCCGACATCGTGGTTGAAGGCGACGCAGACCGGTTTCTGGATCAGTTGATCCGCAGAATTCAGCAGCATCAGCAGAGCGAATAAAGTTGGCAACACGCACCGTACGGTGTCCCCAAATAATCAAATATTTCAGGAGGATTTTCTCATGAACGTTTCCGATTTCAACATGGATTTCTTCTCGCTCAAAGGCAAAAACGCGATCGTGACCGGCGGCAACGGCGGCCTTGGGCAGGCGTTCACCGTGGCGCTTGCCAAGGCTGGCGCAAACGTGATGGTGCCGAGCCTTGCGGACGACAACGGTAGCACCAAAGCGCTCGTGGAAGCCTGCGGTGTCGAGTACAAGTTTCTTGAGGCGAATATCACCGCGCAAGGCGAGTGCAAGCGCGTGGTCGACACCTGCGTCAAGACTTGGGGCAGCGTGGATATCCTCGTCAATTGTGCTGGCATCAGCATCAACGTGCGCGATGTGACGCAATATACCCGCGTCGAGTGGGATAAGATGATCGCCATCAACCTCACGGCGGCGTTTGAGATGATCCATGAGTGTATGCAGTACTTCATCCCGCAGAACAGCGGCAAGGTCATCAACATTGCGTCGCTCTACTCCTACCTTGGCGGCCAGTGGTCGCCCGCCTATGCCGCCACCAAGCACGGCATCGTGGGTCTCACGAAGTCCATGTGCGACGAACTCGCACAGTGGAACATTCAGGTCAACGCCATCGCGCCGGGCTACTATGCTACGCCTTTGACCGAGATGACCCGCAAGGATGAGAAGCGCAACGCGGAAATCCTATCCCACATTCCGGCAAACCGCTGGGGCGACACCGCCGATCTGATGGGGACCACGATCTTCCTCGCGAGCCGCGCCTCCGATTATGTCAACGGAGCAACCATCATCGTCGACGGCGGCTACCTGATGCGCTAATCAAACCCGTAACAAAGGGGAACAAGATGAATCAGAAATACATCGTCGCCATCGACGGCGGCACGCAGAGCACGAAGGTCAGCATCTTCGATACCACAGGTAACGAGGTCTGCACGCATACGATCAAGCTTCGTCCCATGCATCTCTACGGCGAGTGCTTTGCGGAGCATCCCGACGACGACCTTTGGGACAGCCTGAAGGAAGCCTGCCAGAGCGTCTTTGCGAAGTTTCAGGGCGACAAAAAGGACATCATCGGCGTGGGACTCGGTTCCATCCGCTGCTGCCGGGCGCTGCTGAAGGCGGACGGCAACCTTGCCTCTCCCGTGCAGAGCTGGATGGACATCCGGCTTTCTAAGCCCTACGTTCACGAGAACGACGAGGTGCGCTATGTCACCACGACGACGGGGTATCTCACCCATCGTCTGACCGGCGAAACGAAGGATACACGTTGCAACTACGTTGGACCCTGGCCGATCGACTACAACAAGCTCATCTGGATCGAAGACCAGAAGGAGTTCGACGCCTACACAACGCCCAGAGAAATGCTCTTTGAGCTGGTCGATCCATCGACCATTCTCGGCAAGATCACACCGTTTGCGGCAGAAGCAACCGGCATACCGGCTGGCATTCCCGTCGCGTCCACCTCCAACGACAAAGCAGTCGAGGGGCTCGGCGCAGGTTTGCTTAACAATGGTACGGTGCTGGTCTCGCTTGGCACGTACATCGCGGCGATGATGCTCGGCGAAGACGCGAATCGGAATCCCTCACATTATTGGGTCAATCCCGGCGCAACGCCCGGCGAGTGGCTCTACGAGAGCAACGGCATCCGCAGAGGCATGTCCACGATTTCGTGGGTGCTGGATCTATTGGGCAGCGACATCGTCACAGAAGCAAACCGCCTCGGTATCTCGCGCGAAGCGTATATGAATCGTCTCGCAGCAGACGTCCCCGCGGGCAGCGACGGGCTCTACACCCTGCTGCACTGGCTCGCGCGCCCAACCCACCCGTACGAGCGCGGGGTCATGCTCGGCTTCTCCGGCGTGCACAAAGGGCCGCATCTGTTCCGTTCCGTCATGGAAGGCATCGCCATGACCATGAAGAACAATGTGCAGGCGATGGTGGATGAACAGGGCATCTCGCTTAAGAGCATCGTCGTCAGCGGCGGCGGTTCCAATGGTGAGCTGTTTATGCAGATCATGGCGGACGTATTCGGCGTGCCTGCGGTCAGAAACGTGGTCAATGGCTCCGCGAGTATGGGCGCCGCGATCTGCGCGGCTCTCGCGTTGGGCGTCTATCCCACGCGTGAAGAAGCGATTGCGCGGATGGTGCAGGTGCGCGATTCGTTCCAGCCGATTCCGGAACATGTGGACATTTACCGCGAGATCAACGAAAATGTATATAGGCACCTGTCAGACACAACCGACGCGCTGCTGAGGAAATCGCATGAAATCCTTACGAAGCACAGCTGAGTTAACCCCCAACTAAATGTGTGCCGGACGCAGTGCGGAGAGCGAAGCAGGAGAGCTCTTCGTGCTGTGCTCCGGTATTTTTGCCTTTTTTATGGTTTCCCGTTCCTCCAAATGCAAACAATCGACAGATCGATCGCGCAGAACACATCCGACGCGCGCATTCTAGCAAAGGCAGGCATAGTCGATGATACGTCTCGAACGAGTCAGAAAAACATACGACGGACAGAAGAATATCGTGGACGATCTGGATTTTGAAATCCGGACAGGCGAGCTCGTGGTTTTGGTCGGCGAAAGCGGTTGCGGCAAGACCACCACGATGAAGATGGTCAACCGTCTCATCGAGCCGGACGGCGGGGAAATCTACATCGACGGCCAGAACATCAAAAGCTTCAACAAAAACGAACTCCGCCGTAACATCGGGTATGTCATACAGGATATCGGCCTGTTTCCGCACCTGAGTGTGCGCAAAAACGTCTCGATCGTGCCGTTGCTCTGCAAAAAGGACAAGGCGGAGGTGGATCGTGCGGTCGAAGACCTGCTCCGGCTTGTCAATCTCCCGCCCGAAGAATATGCGGATCGTTACCCTGGCGAGCTCAGCGGCGGACAACAGCAGCGCGTCGGTTTCGCGCGCGCGCTGGCGAACAATCCCGACATCATCCTGATGGATGAACCCTTCAGTGCGCTGGATCCCATCACGCGAGAACAACTGCAAAACGAACTGTTGAGCTTGCAGGAAGAGCTGCACAAGACCATCGTCTTTGTCACGCACGACATCGACGAGGCGATCAAGCTCGGCGACCGGATCGCCGTGATGAGCGAAGGGCGGATCATCCAGTTTGATACGCCGGAAGAGATCCTGAAAAACCCCGTCAACCCGTTTGTGGAATCGTTTGTCGGCAAGGACAGGCTTTGGAAAAAGCCGGAATTCCTCAAGGCGGAGGATGTGATGAACAATAAGGTGGTCACCATCGGGCAAAACCGCTCTGTGGCGCACGCCATCGAACTCATGAAGATGCATAATACCGACGTGCTGGTCGTCGTGGACAAACCCACCGAGAGCTCGGGCAAAATCCTCGGCATCGTGGGCACCAACCGCTTCAAGGGCGTCGGCGACAATACGATCAAGATGAAGGACATCATGAAGTCCGACTTTCCGCGGATCTCGCGGGGGATGTGCCTTGTGGACGTGCTCAAGATCCGCAAGCAGAGCGACACGCTCTACAGCCCCGTGACGGACGAAAACGACCGGGTCGTTGGCATCATCACCAACGCCAGCATCATCAGCGTGCTGACCAAGTACATCCCGGATCGAGAGGACTATTGATCTGTTCTTTGGAACGCGACCGGCTGGAACATACGTTTTTCCGGCAGAGCGGAGGTAATCATTCATGAAACTCATACAGTTTTTTGCCGATAACGGCAGCTACATTCTTCAGAAGGTAGGCGAACATCTCTTTCTTGCGGGTGCTGCGGTTCTGCTGGCGTGCCTCGTCGGCATCCCTGTAGGATTTTTGATCACGAACAATAAGAAAGTTGCGACCATCGTTGTCGGCATCGCCAATACGATTCAGACGATTCCATCTCTTGCGCTGTTCGCGTTCGCAATCTCCGTGTTCGGCATCGGCGCGGACAACGCGATCTTCGCGCTGTTTCTCTACGCGCTGCTACCGATCATCAAAAACACGCTCATCGGCATCCGCAACGTCAGCCCGACGATGATCGAGGCCGCGCGCGGTATGGGCATGTCCCGCGCACAGATTATGTTTCAGGTGGAAGTGCCACTGGCGATTTCCGTGATCATGGGCGGCGTGCGTATCGCAACCGTCACCGCGATCGGGATTGCGACCATCGCGACGCTGATCGGCGCGGGGGGACTCGGTCAGCTGATCTATCAGGGCATCGGCATGATGAACTATGAGATGATATTCGCGGGTGCAATCTGCTCGGCCGCACTCGCACTGCTGGCGGACTTTCTACTTGGCATAGTTGAAAAAAGGCTTACGTCAAAGGGATTGTCACGGCACATGAACCGCGCGAAAACGTTATAGATCGAACCATAAGCTGATCACGGCACATGAACCGTGATAAGACAATTATAAATCGAACCATAAGCTGATCACGGCACATGAACCGTGATAAGACAATTATAGATCGAACCATAAGACGATCACGGCACATGAACCGTGATAAGACAATTATAGCTCGAACCATAAGCTGATCACGGCACATGAACCGTGATAAGACAATTACAGATCGAACCAAATGGTACCGGCGCATCGGAGCGCGAACCATCACCGGATCACGAAAGGGGAGACAAGATGAAAAAGAAACTGTTCCTGCTTACCGCCGCTGTGCTGTTGCTGCTGTCCTTTGCGGGATGCCAGCAAAAAGACAAGGTCATCAAGATTGCGCACAAGGACTATACCGAGCAACGTATTACCGGGCAGATGCTCTCCGTCTATCTGGAGAGCAAGGGCTTCAAAACCGAGGTTTCGGAGCTTTCCGGAACGCTGCTTTGCTACACGGCGCTGCGGCAGGGAGATGTAGATGTCTATGCGGAATTTACGGGTTCGGCATATGGCGCGATCTTTGACCAGTCTCAGATTCTCGGCGTACAGGAAACGTATGATTACGTCAAAGATCGCTCTGAAAAGGAGCACGGTATCACATGGTTACAGCCGTTCGGTTGGAACAACACGTTCATCCTCGCGATGCGTGCGGAGGACGCCGCGGCAAACGGAATCATAGATGTGTCGAGCCTGGTACCGTACGCCAAGGACTACGTCATCGGCTGTGACGATGAGTTCATCATCCGTTCGGACGGTTTACCGGGGTTGAAAAAGGCGTATGAAGGGCTGACCTTCAAACGGGAGATTCCAATGGATGAAGGCCTGACCTACGCGGCGCTCCGCAATGGCGACCTCGATGTCATCTCCGCCTATTCCACCGATGGCAGAATCGCAAAATACAACCTCGTGACGCTCACCGACGACAGAAACTTCTTCCCGCCGTACTACGTGACCCCGATTGTCCGCATGGACTATGCGGAGAAGAACCCCGAAATCATCGCGGCGCTCAATGACCTCGGCGGTCGCTGGACGGACGAGGACATGCAACGCTATAACCTGATGGTGGACGAAGGTGCGGATGCGCGCGGAGTCGCGACGCTTATGTTGCGCGATGCCGGGTTGATCGACTAAACGATTCAACGCGCCAGGCGCAACAGATCGGATTTAGAAATGGAGAAGCGTACTGATTCTGCCAGTGGAACGGTTGTTGCGGAGCGCTTTGACATGATCGTCATCGGCACCGGGTTTGCCGGACTGGCAGCGGCAATTGAGGCAAAGCGTGCGGGCGCTAGCGTCGTTGTGCTGGAAAAAATGAAGTCCGCGGGCGGCAACTCGATCATCTCCGACGGCGGCATCGCTGTGCCCGCCTCACAGGAGCAGGCAAAGCAGCAGATCGACGATTCCAAAGAACTGTTTTATGAAGACATGATGCGGGCTGGTTTATATAAAAATCAGCCTGCTTTGGTGCGCGCACTCGTGGATGGTGCGAAGGACGCCTTTGAGTGGTCAAAGACCTATCTCGGCGTGCCATATTTGGATAAGATCGAAATTTTCGGCGGGCATTCCGTCGCGCGGTGTTTCACGGCAAAGGGGATCTCCGGCAGTACAATCATCAGGCAGATGCTGAAGAAAGGAAAGGAACTAGAAATCCCGATCCGGTATCAACATCAGTTTCTCGGTTTTCTGTGCGATGAAAACGGTGGGGTCAGCGGAATCCGCGCCCTGAAAGGATATGAGAATTGCGACCCCGGTGCGGGAGAAGAAATCCTGTTGTTCGCAAATGGCGGGATCGTGCTCGCGACCGGCGGGTTTGGTGCGGACGTCGCCTTCCGGCAAACGCAGGATCCGCGATTGGATGAACGCCTTGACACCACAAACAAGCCGTTTGCCACAGCGGAAGCGCTTCGCGAAGCATTACACATCGGTGTGCAGCCGGTTGACCTCTCGTTCGTGCAACTTGGCCCATGGGCTTGTCCGGATGAGCGGGGATATGGTGTTGGCCCGTATTTTTCGGAGTATGTCGTCTTCCAGCACGGAATCGTTGTCGATCCCGAGACGGGCAAACGCTTCTGCAACGAGCTTGCGGATCGAAAGACACTTTCAGACGCGATGTTGTCGATCGGGCATCCGTGCATCGGCATCTCGGACGCGGCAGGTGTGGAACAATCCGGCTGGAGCATCGAGAAGTGTCTGCAAAAAGGCGTGGTGAAAGCGTTTAACTCGGTGGAATCTTTGGCGGAAGACTACAAAATTCCGAAAGATTCTTTGAAACATACGATCGAATTATTCAACCAAGATATCCAAACTGGAAAAGATACACTTTTTAACAAACCTATCCCGACGAACGCGCAAAAAATCCACACCCCTCCATTTTTCGGAATGAGACTTTGGCCAAAGGTGCATTTCACGATGGGTGGCGTTGGGATCAACGCGCGCGCGGAAGTGCTGGACCTCGACGGCAACCCGATCCCAAAGCTCTTCGCCGCGGGTGAGGTCACAGGCGGCGTACACGGCGCAAGCCGTCTTGGTAGCTGCTCGATTACGGATTGTCTGGTTTTCGGTAGGATCGCGGGGCAGAACGCCGCACAAAGAGGATAATTCCTTCGAAATCATACGAGAGTGTGTTTTAGTTAGCACGGTGATACAGAGCAGGTAGCGGTTTTCACGCACATCCTCGTCGTTTTGAACGAACAAATGCTTGGTCAAAGTATCATCGAATGACATCTTTCTTCAGCGGCAGCCAGTCCAGCGCACGCTGAATATGTATAAACTAGCGCTGTGCAGACGGAACACGATGAAGTTCCTCTGACAGCGCTTTCTTTCTGGTTCCCGCAGGGAATTATGAGCCATGAGAAGGGAAGTTCGAACCGTCCATCCCAGCGAAAAGAAGGGACTGATTTGGATATCTAATGCGCACAATGCCTTGAAATCATGGATCTGTTCACACGGCAGGTATTTTCCGAAAGTGATAAATCGTTTCGCTGGAGTACAATTCACCCGCGTGCAGAACGATGCTTGGGAAATGCGCGTGTTGCGTCGCGTTGGCGAAGTGCTGCGTTTCGAGGCAGAATCCCGCCCGCGCGCCATATGTTGCCCCGCTCTTACCCGCGATGCCGTAGAGGTTAAACGGCGTGAAGAGCTGCACCCCCGGTTGATCGGTCAACACGTCCAGAGCGATGCCACCGATGGGGTCGTATGCTTCGGCAACGAGCTCGACGCCTTTTCCGTGGCGGCGGAGCACGAAGTTGTGGTCGTAGCCCTGCGCCTCGCGCATCCTCTCGCAATCGGCGTCGATGTCCCGCCCAATGGGCTTGAACGCGCGAAAATCGAGCGGCGTTCCCGCCACCCGCGCAATTTCGCCCGTCGGGAGCATGTTGGCGTCGATCCGCGTGAACGCCTCCGCGTCTATGTGGAGCAGTTGACCCAGCACATTTCCCGCGCCCTGACCCGCGAGATTGAAATAAGCGTGGTTGGTGAGGTTGCAGAGCGTGTCCTGAGAAGAGATCGCATGATACCGAATGATGAGCGCATTGTCCTCTCGCAACGTGTAGCGGACCGAGACTCGAAGCGTTCCGGGGAAGCTTTCCTCGCCATCGGGGCTTTCCAGAAAAAACAGGACTGTGTTTTCCTGCGCGATCGCGCGCCAGACGCGTTTGTCAAACCCGACCTTGCCGCCGTGGGAGCAGTTCCCGCAATCGTTCGGGCAGAGGTGATAGATATTGTCATTTAAGACAAACTGCGCCCCGCCGATTCGATTCGCTACGCGCCCGATCGTTGCACCAATATACCATTCTTGGCTCGTGTATTCCTCCAGCGTATCAAATCCCAACACGACATCGACCGGTTCATTTGCTCGATTCGGTACCGTCATGCTGCGCCAGGTTGCGCCATAGGAGAGGAGGGAACAAGATGCGCCGGATGGATTTGCGAGGGTAAAGAGAACTACTTCTTCTCCGCTTGGCATGGTGCCGAAGCGGGTTTTTGTTACGCTCATGCTATCTTCCTAACCGTGGATGTTTAAAATTCCGGGTCATAATGCTCCTCGACCGCTCTCCATACCGCTTTTTTCAGGCAAATATCGCGAAAGCGCAGCTTTGAGCAGTATGCCTCAAAGCCGAATTTTCCGTATCTGGATGTATCGATCGGGTCGGGGTCGGTGATTTCCAGCACGAGCGCGCCGTCGATCAGAATAAACGCGTGGCCTTGTATGCTGCCCATCTGGACGAAATACTCTCTGCCGGGGACAAACGGAAACAGCGGCGTTGCCGCATTGAGCTTGTAGTCCGGCGATTTCTCAAATCCTACCTTGCCGTGCCACCAGCCTTGCAGGCCGCAGACATAGGCGATATACCGCGTGTTTGACTCATAATTCCAGCTTCCGCTCCACATGGCGTTGATGTCATGCGTACAGGGCAGTATCGTCATTGCGCGAAACTCGAGTATGACGTCGCCGAAGAAGTCCTCTCGCGAAATCACCATAGCAGGAGCGTTCGCGCGGTTTTCGCCGACAAGCCAGCCGTCTTCGATGCGCCAATTCCCGCCGCGGATGTCAAAATCCGAGGCAAGCACCTCTTGCGTGACGGGCTTTTGCCACAGAACCGGGCAATCCGGAAGGAGCAACTCTTTGTGCAGAAGACGCATTCGGCTCTCCCTTTTGATGCTGATCAATCTTTGTTGGCGCGGTTCAACCGCTCCCCGACTGCGCCGCCGGGATGGATGAGCGCAAATTGCGCGCTCTGGAACCCGGTTGCGTCGATCAGCGCCGCTTGCAGCGCATCAAAGAGAATCGAAAGCACGGTGAAGCTCGTGGTGCCCTGCTCGTTGAATGGATCGACCTCTTTTGTCACGAGCATGCGAAGCACGATATCCGCGCCGTCGGCAAGCGGGGATTCCAGATTCTCCGTTACGGCGATGACGGTGACGCCCTTGCGCTTACAGATCGAAAGGATCGGCAGAAGCTCTGCTGTCTTTCCTCCGCGGGAAGCAAGGAGCATCACGTCGCCCTTTTGCAAATAACCCGTCGCGCCGTGAATCGCTTCCGAAGGGGAGATGAAGCGGGCGGGACGCTCGATGCAGCACATCAGATGCGCAAAGTGCTGGCAGCAGATGCCGGAGTGCCCGCAGCCGCTGGCCGCGATGCGCGGCGCGGTTTTCAGCGCCTCGATGGCTTTGTGAAACGCGGTTTCGCTGATCCCGCTGAGCGCGTATGGAATCGAATCCGCTTCGATGCGGTATACGTTCTGTGCGATTTCCCAGATGCGATGATCGTTCAAGCGTGGTACCCTCCCATACAGATCGCGCACACGCGATCAAACTCGGTCGTAAAAGTGAGTCGGTTTACTCGCCGATCACTGTGATTTGCGCCGTGCGCGTTCTGGCGCGGGTGGTGTCAAAGTCGATGAAGTAGATATACCCGAACTCGCCTAAATCGAGCTGACCCTCGATAAGCGTGATGGTTTCGCTCCTGCCGACCAGCGCGGAGACCAGGTGCGCGTCGGTGTTGTGGCAGCCGCGCGCGTCTTCGCCGTGCTCCGCCGCGAACGCAAGCGCTTTCGGGCCCGGGTGCAGATAGATCCCCTCGCGGCGGCAGAGCGGAAAGATGCGCTCCAAGCCCTCGATGAAATCCTGCTGAATTGTTTCCAGGCCGGTGATCGACTCGTCAAATGCCGCCTCCTGCGTGATGACCGCGCAGGTTGTATGGTGCGAATACACCGTGACGATGCCGTTGCGGATGCCGGATCTGGCTATGACATCCTTTGTAGCCTGCGTCACGTTGTGAAATGTCGGGATTCCGTTGTTGCTTTGCAGGGGAAGCGCTTCTCTGTATACCATGACTGACTGCCTCCTTAGATTTTCTCCGGATCGAGCCTGCCCAGCGCGATCAGGTCCTCGCGTGCTTTTTTAACATACAGCACCATCTCGTTGAGCAGGGCATGCGGGTTTTCCGAGCGTAGGATGCCGGAGGCCGAGCCCGCGGCTTCGGATCCCGCAAGAATGAAGTCATAGATCTGCTGCGCGGTGGTGATGCCGGCTGCTTGCTCGACCATGATATTCGGGTCAATCGCCTTGACCGCGCGGATTGCTTCCATGACATAGGACATATCGCTTGCCTGACCGGACCCGATCAATCCACTTGGCTCGGGGTTGATGATGTCCGGGTGCAGCTGGGCGATTGCGCGCGCTTCCGCGATTGTATCCGCGCACACGAAAGAGAGCATGTCCAGCTCGTTCGCGCGGTCGATGCAGGTTTTGATCTGCGTGAGCGTCATCGGTCGTTCGCAATGATTCAGCACCACACCCCGCGCACCCGCTGCCTTGAGCGCCTCGGGCAACACATCCGCCATGCCGCGTCCGGGACGAAGCGTATCCATATAGGGCGCGAGTACGATCAGACGCTCCGTGTTCTCGGCAATCCGCCGAATCTCCGTATAGGGCGCGATGAACAGTACGTCTATGTCATATTGTATTGCGGCGCGGTCGGCTGCTTTGGCGAACTCGTAGACCGCATCGCCATAGATATAATTTTTGACGCCGGTTTCAAAAAACGGGACTCGTATTTTGGGTTTCATGAAGCTCATTCTCCTTCTGGATTAGAACGCATGGTGTTAGGCGTCCCCTGAATCGGGAACCTGTTTCAACGTTCTGGATTAGAACGCATGGTGTTAGGCGTCCCCTGAATCGGGAACCTGTTTCAACGTTCCTGCTGTAACGTAAACTCGCGCATGGGCTCTTTTTCCGCGTCGGTGAATTTCCGGAGCGTGTTGATCGTCTCCGCGTTGTTCCATTTGCGGCTTTCGACATCTTCGCTCGTCCCCATAATGGTAACGTTGACCTGACGGTGACGGGCGCGGACGTGATCCCAATCGATGAGGTAGATGTGCGCGAACTCGCCCGCGTCCAGCACGCCGTCCTTGACGGTGACCGTTTCGCTGCGCCCAAAGAAGACACTGCGCAGATGACCGTCCGTGTTCATGCTCGTGTAATTGCCGGGTTCACCCCAGGTGCGCCCGAATTGCGCGTGAACGGGACCCGGATGACGATATTGATGCTCCTCGGCAAAGTCGGGAATCAATTTTCGCATGATGTCGAGCAGATCATGCTGCAAATACTCCAGATCGAAGGTGTCAAGGTCGTGCGAGCACTCCTGCACCATGACCGAGCAGGTTGTGTGATGCGAAACGATTGCGCAAGTGCCGTTTTTCACGCCCGATGCCGCGACGATCTCCATGACTTCTTTTGAGATGTCGTGAAACGTCGGAATCCATCCGCGGGACTGCAGTTCGATCTCTTTTTGATACACTTTGAATTCCATGGGTGCCTCCTGAGATTTATTTTTCTATATTAGACCAACGTTAGCCGATCAAAACGAGTGAACGGGCGAGCCCTGACGCGAGCGTGGGCAAGCGGCGCAACGTGCTTTCACGTGCCCGGATCTAGCGAAAGGGTGATTCGGAAACGTACGAACAGGAACTGCGTCGGATTAATTCCGCATGAAACATTTCCGTATATGGCGCGCGGATCTGCTTTTTAATCAATTTCAACAGTGCTCTTGCTGCATGCTTTCCCATCGTTTCCTTCGGATGGGAAACCGTTGTGAGCTGCGGCTCGCTGGTTGAGGCCAGATAGGAATCGTCAAATCCGATCACCGATACCATTTCGGGCACGGATATCCCGTGTTGTTTTAATATACGGATACATCTGACAGCGATATCGTCGTTGTACCCGAAGATACCTGTGACGCCCTGCTGTACCGCTTGGAGCAAGTCGCTCTCCAGTGTCTCGCCGCAGTTCAACTCCAAAGGCGTCATCATCCGAAAATCAATGGCGGCTTTGCAAAACCCGTTGTAGCGTTGCAGCGCGTCGCAACAGTCTGGACGGTAGGCGATCGCGCATTTTTTGTGCCCAAATGCTGCGAAGTGCTCCGCAACGCGCGCGCCGCCCGCAAATTCATCGAGCATCACATAAGAGATGTTCGCCTTTTCGATGCGGCTGTCTATCATGATGCACGGAATACCCTTGTTGTGAAACGCGGTGATGCTGGCGAGCAGGCGGGCGTGAATGTCTGGCGAAAGATCGACCTGCGTCAACTGAAAGATTACACCGGAGCAATTCTTCGTCAGTATCTGCTCAAGGGAGGCGCATAAACTCTCCGCATTTGAGTTTGTATCGCTGATGATGAAGTTGCAGTTATTTGCCGTGAGCACTTCGGAGATGCCTTTGACATAATAGGTTGGAATGAAATAGGTGTTGCCCATGTCGAGCAAGACTTCAATATTGAGATAGTTCGTTTCTCCGGCTGCCTTGCAGAAGGTGCCCTTACCCTGCACTTTTTCCAGATAGCCCGTCTTAACGAGCTGCGCCAGGGCGCTCCGCACCGTCAACCGTCCGACGCCGAATTTCTCAACCATCTCGGACTCGCTCTCCAACTTGTCACCTGGCTTGATCTCTCCCGTGATCATTTGGCCTTTCAGCACCTCGGCCAACTGCTCATACAGCGGGATTACACAAGTCTTGTCTAACATACAGATCATCCTTTCGCTTCATAACAGATAAGTAGCATATAAGTTACTGTAATGGAGTGCGAGTCTTTGAACATATTTTGCCACATACTAAACCGAAAGAAAAGAGTTTTTTGTAAAAAAGCAAAAATAATGTTGACAAACCGAGTCAATCATGGCACGATGATCCCACAAGCGACTCGTCAACACTCCGTAACTTATAATAGCATATCTGCAAACATGTATGCAACTAGTTTGTAGAGATTTTGCAAGAAGGATGTTACTGGCGGGTTCGGAATCCGAGCGCACACAGCGCCAGAGCGGGAAACGGTAAACGGAAAAGCCGGAAATGGATCGCGATTGTTTGAACGCTTAGCCGTTTCGATAGCCTTCCGCTTACGGGCGCACATCCACCACCGCGGTGATTCGATCCATAATTTTTATCAACAAAGCGGCGCACCAATCCACTCCATCGCGCCACCCGGTTCAATACGAAAGAAACCGGCAACTCCATCCACTGCATTCTTACACTGCTGTAAGCAATCATCAATCATATATGGAGAACTTTTATGAACAAACCAAAGATCGGTCTATTAGGGCTAATGACAGACGGCTATGAACCAACGTTTCCCGGCATTACCGCCCGGCAGGAATCCTATGCGCGGGAGCTTGTCGCGCTGTTTTCCGGCGTTGCGGATGTAGATTTCCCGGGTGCCGGACTCAACCGCGCGAGCATTGAAACGATCGTTCGGGATTTTAACGAAAAGCAATATGACGGCATTTTGATCGTACTGCTGACCTATAGCCACGCGGTCTATCTCCAACACGCCTTGCAGGAGAACCGACTTCCGATCGCGCTGGCGGTCGTTCAGCCGGACTCCACCGTGAAGGATGAATTTCTCGAACTGGATCTGACGGTAAACCAGGGAATCCACGGCGCGCAGGACAACGCAAATATGATCGTGCGCAGCGGCTTTTCCTGCCAGTTTTTTGCAGGCGAGCGGCATGACCCGCGGCTGGTTCGGTTTATGGAGGACTTTGCCCGGGCGGCGATGACCTATCGAGCACTTCGCAAGATGAAAGTCGGCGTGCTAAGCCGCATGTGCGGCATGGGGGATATTTTGATCGACGATATGACGTTTTTTAAGAATGTCGGCGTCGAGATCTGCAACGATACGGTCGGCTCCGTCTACTCGCGGATGCAAGAAGTCACAAAGCGCGAGATTGATCAGCAAATTGAGAAAGACCGCGCTTCGTTTGTCGTCGATCCCAAGCTGACGTATGACAGCCACGCCGAAGCGGTCAAGATGTATCTTGGCTTCAAGCGCTGGCTGACGGACAAGGGGTTTGGCGCGTTTACGGCACATTTTGATATCTTTGGCGACGACAAGCGCTTTCATCAACTGCCGCTTTATGCCGCGTCCCAGCTGATGGCGGACGGCTTTGGCTATGCCGCCGAGGGAGACTTTGTCTGTGCTTCGATGGTAGCCGCGGCCCACATGCTCAGCGACGGCGGCGGCAACTTCACGGAGATGTACATGATGGATTTTGAGAAGGATGCCATCTGCTTCTGCCACGCGGGTGAAGGAAACTGGGCGACGCATCGCAAGGATGTAAAGCCGACGCTGATCGATCGCTTCCTTGGCGAGGGTGGGCTGGAAAACCCGCCGACGATCCTGTTTACGCCGGAGGTCGGCCGCTCCACGCTGGTTTCGCTTGCCCCATTGAACGGAGCGCATTTCCGGCTCGTCACCGCGACGGGCAATATCTTACCGAAAAACGACTTGATCGGCTGCGAAATGCCATACATTTTCTGGCGGCCGGACAGCGGCGTGACCAATTGCGTCGAAAACTGGCTGCGCGCGGGCGGCACGCATCACGAGGTCATCAGCCTTGGCGACGTCGCCACACGCTGGAAGATGCTTTGTGATTTATGGAATGTGGAGTTTCTTCGCGCGTAAAGTAAACTGAAAGCGGATTTCTGGTTGGAGGTGTCGGTATGGAGTATATGCTCACGTTTGATATCGGGACGACTTCGGTCAAGACCTGTGTATTTGATCGGGCGTTGCGCTTGTGCGGACATTCAAACGGGGAATATCAACTCATCACCGACCAGCCCGGGTATGTCGAATTGGAGCCGGAGACCTACATGCGCGCGGTGGTCAGCGGCGCGCGAGAGGCGATTGCTCGCGCGGGAATCGACGCAAAAGATGTGGTCAGCATCAGCTGCACCACGCAGGGGGAAACATTTATCCCAATTGCGAAAGACGGGTGTGCGCTGCGTCGGGCGATCGTCTGGCTGGATGAACGCGCAGGCGGCGAGGCAGCAGAGCTTGGAAGGCTTTTCCCCGCGGAGCAATTTTATAGGCAAACCGGCTTGCCGGAGATCAACGGATACACGCCGATTGCGAAACTCCTGTGGCTGCGCAGGCACGAACCGGAGTTCTACCAAAGAACGTGGAAGTTTCTTCTATTGGAAGATTACATCATCTATCGCTTCACTGGCAGGTGCGTCAGCGAAAAAGCGCTCGCAACGAGCACCGGATGGTTTCAGCTCGCTTCGGACGGGTACTGGCGTGAGATGCTGGATGCGGCGGAGATAGACGTTGACAAGTTACCGGATCTTCTGGAATGCGGTGCGGTTGTTGATGCAGAAGTTCTGCCTGCGCTGCGCGCCGAACTGGGGTTTGACGAGCGTGTGCGCATGATCACGGGCGCGATGGATCAGACCGCGGGCGCGGTTGGCGCCGGAAATCTCATGCCGGGGATTCTGACGGAGACCACGGGAACCGCGCTGTGCTTGGTTGCGACGCTGGATCAACCGAACCTGAATCATCCCTCACGCGTTACGGTCTATCGGCATTTTGCGGCGGGACGATATTTGATGATCACGATCAGCATGACGGCGGGTATGTTCCTCAAATGGTTTAAGGATGTGTTCTGCGCAGAAGAATCCCGTCAGGCGGAGCAGGAACACCGCTCGGTCTACGCGCTTCTGGATGATATCGTCTCTGCGGCGGAACCCGGATCAAACGGGCTGCTGGCATATCCATATTTAAACGGCAGCCTACAGCCGCACAGCGACCCAAATGTGCGAGGTGTGTTCTTCGGCATGGGTCTCGACACCAAGAAGGAACATTTCATCCGCGCGATTTTCGAAGGGATTGCGTTCCTGCTACGGGAAAATCTCGACCTGATCGAAGCGGTCAACGGGATACACGTCAACGAGATTCGCTCGCTTGGCGGCGGCGCGAAGAGCGAAGTTTGGCGTCAGATCAAGGCGGATGTCGTGCAGCGTCCCATTGCAGCGCTCGCGGAAAGCGAGTGCGCCTCGCTGGGGGTTGCGATTCTTGCGGCGGTTGCGCTCGGCTATTATCCCGATGCTGGCGCGGCAAGCGCGTGCGCAAATGCGGTCACGCGCGCAGTGAGTCCGAATGAACAGCTCGCGTCGCTGTATGACAGGATGTATCAAACCTATAGCGCGCTCTATCCCAGACTCGAGCCGCTGTTTGCATCAGGCAGGGAACGATGAAGTATCAACAAGAAAAGCAATATATCGGAAACAGGGAGCAGCTTTTCTCCATCCGGCAGTCGCGCCTGATCGGTGGGCGAGCGGACGGAGTGCGGGTGATCGATCTCCACAATGGCGGCAATCTTGAATTGACGATTGCACAGGATCGATGCATGGACATCCCCGTGCTGCGCTACAAGGGGCGCTGCCTCAACTACATCACCTGCAACGGCTTGTCGCATCCCGCGTTTTATGAGGCCTCCGGCGAAGGCTGGAGCGAGGCGTTCTCCGGCGGTTTTCTCTACACCTGCGGGCTCTCCAACACGGGGCTGCGCAGCGGGACGGAGTGGGATACGCAGAAGGAGCACGGCGGAATCGCAAACAGACCGGCGGAATATTTGAACATTCTGGAAGGCGAAACGGAGGACGGCCCCTGCGTGGAGCTGATTGGAACCATGAAGGAAGGCATGCTGGCGGGCGCAAATCTGTCGCTCACCCGCAGCATCCGGGTTTCGTATCGAAAGGACATCGTAGAGATTACGGATGTCGTCGCAAACGAAGGGCACAGGCGCGTACCGCACACGATCCTTTATCATTGCAACATGGGATACCCGCTGGTGCAGCCCGGTTCCAGTTTTTCGCTTCCCCACAGCGCGGTTCGTCCCAGAACACAGTTTGCGGCGGAGCAGCTGCCGTGTCTTTCTGAAATACTCCCGCCGCAGGACGAGATGGAGGAGGCGTGCTACTATTACACACCAATCCCGGACGAGCAGGGCTGGGCGACCGCGCTGCTCGAGAACGAGCGGGAGGGCTTGCATCTTCGTTTACGCTTTGATTCGTCCACGCTGGATCACTTCGTACAGTGGAAGAATTTTGTCAAAGGCGAGTACGTGATGGGGCTTGAACCCGCCAATGCGCCGATCGACGGCCGGCAGGATGCGCTTGACCGCGGCGAGCTGCCGTATCTGAACCCCGGCGAAAAAAGGACGTATCGCCTTCGATTCGAGATCGGTTAGAAAAGATTTAACTGCGCGGCGCTTTTAAAGCGCGCATTTACTATCGTTCATCAAGGTTTTGCTTTTATGCGTGGTGAATTGCCCACAGGCGCGGAAGCAGAAGTAAAATAAAAGGAGAAGGATCATGAAAAAACTGTTGGTTGTCGTTATGACTCTTGTGATGGTGCTTTCCATGTGCGCATGCCTGGCCTCTGAGGTCCCGGAAGCAAGCACAGCCGCGGAAAGCGCAACAACAGGGGACGTGCAGTCTGCGCCCGATGCTGCCGCTGCCCCCGTGGACAAGTCCGAAATTCTGATTGGCATTTCCATGCCGACGCACTCGGACGAAAGCTGGATCCGCCACGCGAATTTCACGATGGAAAACCTCAAGAAGCTCGGATATTCTCAGTTCGACGTTCAGTGGGCTGAGGATGTTGTGGAAGCACAGGTGAGCCAAATTGAGAACATGATCACTAAGGGCGCGGATGTGCTGGTGATCGCCGCGGTCGATGGCGAAGCGCTGACCGACGTGATCCAGAAGGCCGCTGATCAGGGAATCCCCGTGATCGCGTATGACCGCTTGATCCGAAACACAAAGAACGTCTCCTGCTACATCACGTTTGATAACTTCAAGGTCGGCGTTGCGGAAGCGGAATATATCGTGGCGAAGCTGGGTCTCGCGGATGGCAAAGGCCCGTTCAATATCGAACTTTTCGGCGGTTCGTCCGATGATAACAACTCCTATTTCTTCTATGATGGCGCGATGAGTGTGCTCAATCCCTATATCGAAAGCGGTAAACTGGTTGTGAAGTCCGGTCAGATGGGCATGGAGAAGGTTGCAACCCCCGGCTGGGCCGCGTCTGCCGCACAGTCGCGCATGGATAACCTGCTGACAGCGTATTATGCCGATGGCTCCAGAGTCGACGCGGTTCTCTCGCCGTATGACGGGCTATCGATCGGCATCATCTCGTCACTGAAGAACACCGGCTATGGCACCGCGGATCTCATGCTCCCGATCGTAACCGGTCAGGATGCAGAGGTTGCGTCCATTAAGTCCATCCTGATGGGCGAGCAGGCACAGACGGTTTGGAAGGATTTCCGCGTGCCCGGCGAAAAGTGCGCGCAGATGATCGATGCGTTGGTGCAGGGAACCGAGGTTCCGATCAACGACACTACGACCTATGATAACGGCGCGTTTATTGTGCCCGCCTACCTTTGCGAGGTGACGGCAGTTGACCTTTCGAATGTGAAGGAACTGTTTGATAGCGGGTTCTACAAAATCGATGATTCCACGTGGGATGATGTTAGAGACTTAGTCAAGTAATCGAAACGGGCAAGATGCGATTTTGAGCAGGCATGTGGTTTGCCGCGTGCCTGCTCGAGTAAGCCTGTACGTCATAGCAAGGAGTGATGAAATTGGCGAAAATAATTCTGGATATGGAGAATATCTCAAAGGAATTTCCGGGCGTCAAGGCGTTGGACAACGTCTGCTTCCAAGTGGAAGAATTCCAGATTCACGCGCTTGTCGGCGAGAACGGCGCGGGAAAATCCACGCTGATGAACGTTTTAAGCGGTATTTATCCATACGGAAGCTATCAGGGCAAGATCATTTATAATGGAGAAGAATGCCGGTTTAGGAACGTCAATGACAGCGGGGATGCGGGCATTGGCTTCATTCATCAGGAGCTTGCGCTGATTCCGTATCTTTCGATCGCGGAGAATATCTTCCTCGGCAACGAGGTCATGACGAAAGGTTCCATCGACTGGGATCAGACCCACATCAAGGCAGAAGCGCTGCTCAAAAAAGTCGGCTTGAGCTTAAACACCTTCAAACTCATCAAGGATATCGGCGTTGGCGAACAGCAGCTGGTCGAGATCGCAAAGGCTCTTTCCAGAAAAGTGAAGCTGTTGATTCTGGATGAACCGACTGCGGCGCTGAACGAAATCGACTCCAATACGCTGCTGAACCTTCTGATCGAGCTGAAAAAAGAAGGCGTCACGTCCATCATCATTTCGCATAAACTGGATGAAGTAACGCGAATCGCTGACAAGATTACGATTCTTCGCGACGGGACAACGATTGAAACGCTATCCAAGAGCAATGAGGAATTCTCAAAGAGCAGGATTATCAAGGGGATGGTAGGCCGCGAGCTGAAGGATATTTACCCCAAACGAGAAAAGAACATTGCCGATGTGAAGCTTGAGATACAAAACTGGAACGCATATGATCCCACGAATGAGGACAGAAAGGTGCTCCACGATATCTCGATCAACGCAAGAAAAGGCGAGATCGTGGGTGTTGCCGGGCTGATGGGGGCGGGGAGAACGGAGTTTGCGCTCAGTTTGTTCGGCAGGGCCTACGGAAAGAAGATCTCCGGCAAGGTTCTGAAGGACGGCGCAGAGATCGACGTATCCACCGTGCCCAAGGCGATTCAAAACGGAATCGCCTACGCAACGGAAGATCGCAAGGTCGCGGGTCTTATCCTGATCGACAACGTGAAGAACAACGTTACGTTATCCAGCCTGCGGCAGATCAGCAAACACCAGCTGCTGGATGAGAACAACGAGATACGGCTTGCCGAAATGCAGAAGACCGCGCTTAACATCAAATGCTCCAGCGTGTTCCAAAAAACGATGGATCTTTCGGGCGGCAATCAGCAAAAGGTTGTTTTGAGCAAGTGGATTCTCGCCGACCCGGAAATTCTGATTCTCGACGAGCCGACGCGCGGCATTGATGTGGGAGCCAAGCTTGAGATCTATACGATCATCAACAGGCTTGCCTGCGAAGGGAAGACCATCATCATGATCTCGTCGGAAATGCCGGAGCTTTTAGGCATTTGTGACCGGATCTATATCATGAACAAGGGCAGAATCGTCGGCGAACAGCTGGGATGTGATGCTAGCCAGGAAAGCATTATGGAATGCATCATGGGCAACAATATGGAGGTGAATTAATATGGAGAAATTCAAAGAAACGATCAAAGGCAATATCAGACAGTATGCCATGTTCATTGCCTTGCTGCTCGTTACTCTTTTATTTGGCATTACGACAAAGGGCGTTTTGCTTGTTCCGCAGAACGTGAGCAACCTCATTCAGCAAAACAGCTATATCCTGATTCTTGCGATGGGCATGTTGCTTTGCATTCTGGGCGGAAAATTCGATCTTTCGGTCGGGTCGGTCGCGGCGTTTGTCGGCGCGATCTCAGCGGTGTTTGCAATCAAGATGCAGATGCCGCCACTGCTTTCGATCGTTCTTGGGTTGTTGCTCGGCGCTGCGATCGGTGCGTTTCAGGGGTTCTGGATCGCATACGCCAACGTTCCGGCCTTCATCGTCACCCTGGCGGGAATGTTGATGTTCCGCGGACTGACGCTGGTGGTATTGGCGGGCAGGACGCTCGCGCCTTTCCCGGTCAGCTATCAGATCATCAGCTCCGGATTTCTGCCCGACGTCTTCCATATCCCGGGCATCCATTTTACATCCATCATCATCGGGCTCATCATGTGTCCGATTATATTGCTGAGCATGGTGTCCAAACGCAGCAAGAGGAAGAAGCACGGGCTGAAAGTGACGAGTATACCGGTCTTCATCATCCAGGTGGTGCTCGCACTGTCGCTTCTGATGTTCATCACCTATTGGTTTGCGCGCTACAAAGGCCTGCCGACCGTTCTGCTGCTGCTGCTAGGTCTGTTTTTCCTCTATACGTTTATCACACAAAAGACGGTGAACGGCAGGCATCTCTATGCGCTCGGCGGAAACGAGAAGGCCGCGATGCTCTCCGGCGTAAAAACGAAGAAGATCATATTCCTTGCCTATACGAACATGGGGCTTCTCTCGGCGCTAGCGGGAATTGTGTTTGCCGGTCGTTTGAACGCTGCAACGCCCCGGGCGGGCACGGGTTTTGAACTCGATGCGATCGCGGCCTGCTTCATCGGCGGCGCGTCCTCTTCGGGCGGCATCGGTACCGTCGCCGGCGCAATGGTTGGCGCGCTATTGATGGGCGTTCTGAACAACGGCATGTCGATCCTCGGCGTCAACGTGGACTGGCAGCAGACGATCAAAGGAGCCGTTCTTCTCATCGCGGTCATCTTTGACGTATACTCGAAATCCAAGTCAAGGACGGCTTGAGAACCGAATCTGCTTGATAAACGGCAGACGATGGTACCGGGTACATCTTTGAATGCCGGATATCAGAATAAAGCCACTCGGAAGCCGGAAATATTCAGATATAGATTCGACCGCACAATCATCTGATTTTCAGCGAACTGCAGCGCTGCGTGAAAGAAACTCATGAGAGTTCTTTCGCCAGCGCTTCGGCGTTTTGTGAGCAAATACCGCCAAAGTGCAGCGCGAGAGTGAAGCAGTCGCCTGCTGGAACATTTTCATCAAGTACGTTACGGTTTTGTTCCTCAAATCAATAAAAAACTGACTCGTATAATGCGCAACAGCATTTTGGAGTTACGCTTGCACCCCCACGCCTCGACTTTACGGAAAATGACAGGAAAGCGCTTGTGTTCGTCGAGGGGAAACCCTTTGGCACCATTTTTGACGCGTATGTGTTGACCCGGCGCGGGATCCGATACTACAATCAAGGCAGACCGTATTCGAACTCCGGCAGGTGGTCGACCGCACCTCAAACCGATAAAAAAATCCACTCGGCTGATCATCGCCGCATTTTAAAACCACAACTCTTGTTCATACGATTCGTCTCGATCTTTGGTGGACGCCGCAACCTTTGGTTTGCAAGGCAGGCGTAAACTTCCAGCATGCTTTTCGTGTTCTCACGTGCGAGGAGGGGGAAATGAAACGTTCCATCCGGCAGCAGGGTATCACCCGCAGCGTTATCCTGTACTTGGCGTTCTTGTTTTTGCTGCCATTGCTGCTCATCAACATCATTACAAAACAATATGTGGAGCGTTCGTTTGAAAAACGGGTCGCGGGACAGATGGATCAAACGGTTCGCAGTATTGCGTTGTCAATCAGCAGCGAGATGCAGGATCAGTATTATTTGACCAGAGAGTGTGCGCACGATGCAGTTGTCCTGGATTGTGTTGTCAACACAGCGTTGGATTTCAACAGCAGAGCGGAAACCTTATACGCAAAAATCTATCATGAGATAGCGGATTTTCAAACGGTCAATCCATTTCAATATCTATTAATCGGTTCAACAGGTGAAATATTTAGCAGCTATCTAAACAAGGCGGACGGAAGACAAGCGCCGTTCTACGACGCGCTCAAAGACAATCCAAATCTTGCTTCTGTGAATCGATCTTATATGGAAACAAGCCGGTTTTTTACTGGTGAGAGTTATTGCTTGAGCTCTTCTGGCGATCAACTATACAGCGCGATCAATATTGTAAATCAAGGTTCCAATGCCGCAATCGTTTTGATTGGGATGGATGCGTTTCGATACCAAAAAATCCTGGACGGTTGTAAGTTGGGGGAGGGAAGCGGCAGCTTTCTGCTCAATAGCCGGAGCGATGTACTCCTGCAAGGGCAAAGTAACGACCTGACCGAACGGCAGGTTCAGGAGGGGACGCGAATCGTTTCAACGCTGGATGATCAGGAAGGGTACAGTTATATCTCGATCGACAACAAGACGTTTGTGCTCTTTAGCCATGCCGTAAGAACCCATGGGCACAACCGCGATTATTTGCTGGTGAGTATGACGCCAATTCAAAATATGCTTGGCGAATTTGAGTATATCCATCATATGCAAAACATATTGATCGTATTTTGCTTCATGTGCTCTCTGGTTCTGGTTTGGTACTTACTGCGGAACGTGCTGCGCCCAATCGATAGCTTGATCGCTATGACAAAGGATATCAAATCCGGAAATGGTTCTGCGCGCGCCAGCTATTCTGGGGAGAATGAAATGGGCGAAATGGTTCGTGAGATCAACACGATGGTGAATGACTTGCAGCAAAGTATTGTTGCGATTCAACAACACGAGCAGGAAAAACGGCGCATGGAATTGCACGCCCTGCAGGCGCAGATGAAGCCGCATTTTATTCGCAATATTCTCAACAACATTCGTTGGATGGCAACGCTAACCGGCGCCGACGCGGTCGGCAAAAGCATATTTTCCCTCAGCAATCTGCTGGAGTACAATTTCTCCGACAGTCAGGTTTTTGTGAGCGTCAAACAGGAGATGCAGTATATTCAGGAATATCTTTCCTTACAGCAGCAACGCTTCCAGAACCGATTCACGTTTGAGATACAGATTGAAGAAGAGATGCTGGAACATAGTGTTTTGAAGCTGACGCTTCAACCAATCGTCGAAAACGCGATCTATCACGGCGTGCTGCCGCAAAAGAAGTTGGGGCATATTTTTGTGTGCGGAACGATTCGCGACGATACGTTGACATTTGTAATCGAGGACAACGGAATCGGTATGGACGAGGGAAAAGTCGCTACCCTGTTTGATGAGACAGATGCATCCCAAAGGCAGGAGCAAAACGAAAGAATTGCATTATGGAACATCAAGAACCGTTTGGCGCTCCATTATGGAGAGAATGCTTCGATATCGATCGCGAGCAAGGCAAACGAGGGAACCCGCGTTATATTGTGTATTCCGGCTATGCCAGAAGGAGCAAGTCATGATTAAAGCAATGATTGTGGACGATGAGCCTCTGGTTCGGCTGGGCATGCGCTCAATCATTCCTTGGGAGAAACACGGCATCACGATTGTCGGCGAGGCGCAGGATGGCGAGCAGGCGCTCTCGCTTGCCCGCGAGTGGAAACCCGATATCATTTTGCTGGATATTGCCATGCCGAAGATGAACGGGCTGGAGTTCATTCAGGCTTATCGCAAAGAAGCGCCTGCCTGCCGGTATATCATCCTTTCCTGCCACAACGAAGTAGCCTATTTACAGCAGGCGATGCGCTTAGGCGTAAAGGCGTATGTCATCAAGAGCATGGTTGAACCAAATCAAATCCTGGATGAGGTTATCCGCGTGGTTTCCGAGATGGAGCAAAGCGAAAACACGCTCGAACATGACGTAGAAGAAGACCAAACAACCAACTCCTTGGCGATCATGAATCTGTATATGGATCTGGTGGTCAACGGCTTAGTGACGGACCCGAATGCAATCAGAAAAAACATTCAAAAGCATATTGCGTTATCAAGCAGTGCGGAGCTGTATCTGATCCGCTGCTTTGTTTCGAATGACGACTATTGGCTCATGCAGCAAGGCCGCGCAGCTTCCGTTGCAACGCTGATGCAAAGCATCCTTTCACCGATGCTACAAGGCTTGGTCTTAATCGGCAGAGAGGAGCATCTTTGGATGCTGCTGGCGTGCAATGATGACGAGCGGCAGCTCCTGGAAGATATCTGCCACCGAATCAATATGACGATCCAGCAGTATTTCCAGTTGAATATCTTCTTCGGGATTTGTTCGGCTTCAAACGACTTATCTGATTTGCCCGCGGCTTACGCCAGATCGGGTCTGGCGCTGGCAAACCATTTTTGCGGGCATAACAACGAGATCTACATGTTCGAACGGACACTCGAGTTTGAAGAAGCGGAAAAAAAGCAGCGAGAAATCGTAAGTCGCATGGCAGACTCTACGAGCTTTAATCAATTGTTGCAGCAGTTGGATTGCTTTAAAAAGCTGGTGGACAATCGTGTCGCTTTACTGCGCAAAGAAATCATTCGCGCGATCATCAACGGAGTTGAACAGATAGAAGCTGCGGGAGGCGTAAATGCCGACCAAATAGAGAGCATCTCAAAGCTAAAAAAAGAGATCTATCATGCGCAGGAGTGGGAAGACGCCGTATTGCTCATCCATCAATTTCATTTTGGGAAAGCTGCGCTCTTGCCAAATCACTCGATGCGGGATCCGATCATCGATACGGTGATTCACTATATTCAAGAAAATATCGAAACGAAAATCATGCTCATTGATATTGGGAAATCGATTCATATGAACCCGGATTACCTATGCCGCCTATTCAAGAAGAAAACCGGAGAAAACCTGATGTCCTATATTCAAAAATACAAAATCGAGCAGGCGAAACAGCTTCTCCTGGAGGGAGCGAGCATCACGCAGACTAGCAACCGGTTGGGCTTTTCGACAGAAGCACACTTTATTACATGCTTTCGGAAAGTAACGGGTACGACACCCGGCCTTTTTGCAAAGCAATAGTTTTAGCCATTTTTGATCCGGCGAAAATGGAGGATAACGTATGCGAACACGTAAGAGAGAAAAGGCGGTTCGCAGGATGTTTTTGCGCAAATGAAGCCAAACAAATGGAACCTCCTTTCAAAAACTGATCTAATTCAATAAAATTGACATCGCTTTTTAGGCTTTGGGAGAGTTGCGCGGATTTCCCTCAAAAGAGGTCAATTTCTCGAAACGAAAGGTCTACCGCACGAATTGTAAACAGTTCCGTTTTCCACTAACCTTGTTGTATCACATCTAAGGAGGGAAGACCATGTTGTCCAAATCAGTCAAGAAACTTTCGATTATGGTTGCAATTCTGTTGTTTTCGTCAAGCCTGATTGCATGTATGAAACCAAGCGTCACTTCCGCGGGAACAGAAGCCGCAACGACGGAAAGCACCGCTGCTTCATCAAGCACCGATGAGCAAACGCTTACCGTTTGGCTCAGCGCAGCCTTTGTCAACGAGATTGAGCAGAAGAGTGCGCAGGAAGACTGGGTTATTTCCGGCATCATCCGCGACTTCGAAGCGCAGAACCCCGGGGTGAAAGTGGAACTGACAATTCTTGCGGATCAGAGCGCGGCACACCAGACATTCAAAGCTGCTGCCATGTCTGAAAGCGGCCCCGATATTATCAATCTTTGGGCAGGGCAGCCGATCTTTGCGCTCAAAGATGTGCTGCTGGACTTGACTCCGTATGTCCCGCAGGATGATCTTGACAACATCATCAGCTGGGAAGCGGTGCGCGATGGTTTCTCCGCGGATGGCGCGATTCTCGCGTATCCGACGCAGGGATCGGATGCATGCGGATTCTTATATAACAGGGCCGTGCTGAAATCTGTGGGGCTGGATTTTGATACGAACCCGCCGAAGACGCTCGATGCTTTCCTGGCGGCGCTCGAAACGATTAAGGCTGCCGGTATTACACCGATTACCGCCGACGATCAAGGTTTCAACTCGCTCTTGACCCTATCGCTTGCCTCCTGGTGGGTGCAGATGGTTGGCAGTGAAACGATTGCCAACGAAAGCCTCGGCCTACAGAAATTTGCGGACGACGCGAACTTCCTGGCCGTCATAAAGACGATCAGCACGATGTATGCAAACGGCTACATCAACGTTGATTATTCCAGCTCGCAGGATTCCTTTACGCGCTTTGTCAAGGGAGAAGCCGCGCTGATGGGCGGCATCGGCACCAATTACGTCACCCTTGCGCGCAACGCGATGAATCCGGCAGATGTCGGCTACCTGAACCCGCCCGATTTTTCGAGTGATGCGCTCGTGAAGGACACGGCAATCGGCGGAACAGGCCAGTGCCTTGCTGTCGCACGATATACAAAAAATCCCGAACTTGCCGTGAAGTTCATCTCCTTCCTGGACAACAAAGAAAATCAGTTGAAGCTCTTAAAGATGTACCCGATGCTGCCAATCCGGAGCGATATCACCGTAAGTGATCTCGGTTGGGACAACGATGCTGAACTGAAAAAGGCATTTGAAGTTGGTCAGCGGTATTCCTACTGGTCGGACAACAGCATGGTGCCTGATGTTGCCAGCGAATACTACTCGCTTGGTACACTGGCCGTTACCGGCAAGATTACCCCCGAAGAGTATGCCGCCAAACTGGATGAAAAAGCCGCAGAATTGCAGCAGTGAAGCATAAACGAGGGCAAATATGAAATGTCTAGGCAAATTAGACAGACGTGAAGCGATTGTGGGATGGATGTTTATCCTTCCCACAATTCTCATCCTACTGACGATTCGCGGAATACCGATGATCACTGCCTTTGTTAAGAGCTTCACAAATTGGGATGGAATGTACAAGAACGATTTCGTTGGGCTCAGGAACTATATCCTGATCTTGGGCAAGGAAGAATTCTGGGCGCTGCTGAAGAACAATCTTGTTCTCTTGCTGTTCATTCCGATACAGGTGTTAATCGGCGTTATAGTTGCTGTTCTTTTATTTGAAGAAGTGCGTGGTTGGAAGGTGTTCCGCTCCTTATACTATATCCCGCAAGTCATCTCGCCCTTGATCATTGGCTTTCTCTTTGCCGTGCTGTTTGGCTACAATGGCCCAATCAATGTTCTTCTTCGAGGGATCGGCCTGAATACATGGGCAATCGACTGGCTGGGCAGCGGCGCAACCGCATTGCCCGTGATCATTTTCTGCCTTGTGTGGATCAATATCGGCTGGCAGGGGATGCTGGTATTGGGGGGAATAGGCGCGATTCCGCTCTCCGTTTATGAAGCGGCGAAGCTGGATGGCGCGGGATACTGGCGCAGGCTTTTTAGCATTACGTTTCCAATGATTCAAGGAACGATCCGGTATTCCGTCATGATGTCCGTGATTTGGTCTTTTACCAGTCTGTTTCCATTTATCTACTCAATGACGCGCGGCGGGCCAGGCACCGAAACGATGACGATCGACTATATGATCTATCAGAAATCCTTCGTTACCGGCAGCCAGATGGGGTATTCGTGCGCGCTTTCCGTCATTTTGCTTGTGATTATTCTAATTTTTACTGTGGTTCAAATGAAACTACAAAGGAGAGGGGAGTTAAAAGAGCAATGAAGAAAGTGACAAACACTTTAGTATTCATTTTACTGACACTGATGTCACTTACATTTGTCTACCCCCTGTTTTTCCTTGCGATGACCTCCGTAAAGCCGGCTGCTGAGTATTTTCAAAATCCGTTCGCGTTGCCAAAGAGTATCAACCTGGACAACTTTATCAACCTGATTACGCGGTTTAACATTCTGGATTCCATGCTCAACAGCTTTATCGTTACGATAGTCAGCGTATTCATCATAGCCGTTCTGGGTGTATTTGCGAGCTTTGCCTTTGCAAAAATGCGCTTTCGCGGCAAGGAATTGATCAAGCTGTGTATTATGATGACGCTATTTATCCCGATGCAAGTGACTATGATTCCGATGTATGCGATGTTTTCCAAACTCGGATTGATCGACTCGTATGCGGGGGTGATCGTATCCTATGTCTCCGTTGGGCTGCCGTCAACCATCATGCTCATGACGACCTTCTTCAAGCAAATTGATAACGGCATCCTTGAAGCGGCAAAAATCGACGGCGCGGGCTATCTGCGTTTAACGCGCCATGTGATTGTACCCATCGGCATCTCCGGAATTATCATTTCAATCGTCACGAATTTTTTGATGTGTTGGAACGACGTGTTCACACCGATGATATTACTCCCGGGGTCGGAAAAAAAGACCGTTATGGTTGCCATCGCCTCGTTGATGTCAAGCCGAACAAACCTTGACCCGGGTTATAAAATGGCGGGATTGCTTCTCAGCCTACTGCCTACTTTAATCGTATATCTCATATTTCAGAAGTTCATAATGAAGGACCTTTCGGCAGGCTCCGTCAAGGGATAAACCGCCGTAAATTGGAGGAACTATGATAAAAATCAGTATTATCGGCGCCGGAACAGGAACGTTTTCGATCAACTTAATCAAAGATATTTGCCTGGCGGAGCATTTAAGCGGCAGCTTGATCAGCCTGATGGATATTAACGCGGAGCGATTGGACGCGGTTTTTCAATTTTGCAAACGCTATTCAAATGAGGTCGGCGCAAATTTGCAGATTGTGAAGACACAGGATCGCCTCGAAAGCATGCGAAACGCGGATTTTGTGATCAATACAGCTTTGGTTGGCGGATATCAGCGCCTATTCGATGGCTGGCAGATTGCAAAGAAATGGGGATATCGTTTCGGCGGCAGTTTCCATGTGATGCATGACGAGGCATTTTGGATCAATTTTTACCAGCTTCGCTTGATGGAAGAGATCTACGTTTCAATGCAGGAAGTTTGTCCGGAGGCATGGTACATTCTGGTTGCCAATCCGGTTATGGCGGGCATCACCTACCTGAAACGCAAATATCCGACCGGGCGTATTGTGGGTATGTGCCATGGCTATGGCGGAGTATTTCGGATGTGCGAACTAATGGGGCTGGAGAAGTCCGGCGTTACGTTTCAAGCGCCGGGCATCAACCATTTTGTATGGCTCAACAGTTTTCTGTATCGGGGACAAGACGCGTTTCCGCTGATCGATCAATGGATTGATGAGCAATCGAAATCGCATTTCGACAGCTGCAAAGCGAGCGATGATTTTGGCCCGAAGGCGATTGATCTATATAAAAAATATGCGCTGATGCCAATCGGGGACACGTGTACGCCGGGCGGCGGCAGCTGGGGATATTGGTATCATGTTGACGAAGAGACGCAAAAGCGCTGGAAGGAAGACCCTGACGCATGGTATGACGACAACTTCGCAAACAATTTTGCCCATGTAGACGCTATAAAAAGAGTCGCGTATGACGGCAACATACGCGTCAGCGAATATTTTTCCATAATCGCATCGGACGAGCCAATGGTTCCGTTGATCGATGCGCTCGCGAGCGATGTTCCGCAAGTGGTCATTGTGAATATCCTCAATACGCATGGGTTTGTCCAGGGGATTCCAAACGATTTCGAGGTTGAAATTCCGGCGTACGTCTCAAAACGCGGGATTCAGGGGATAGAAACAGTTCCGCTGCCCAAGGAAATTCTCTGCCACGCCATGCGCGATCGCGTTGCGAGTGTCGAAATGGAACTATTGGCATTTACAACGGGAAACAAAGAGTATTTGGTTCAGCTTTTACTGATGGATCCCTTCACAAAGACAAAAGAACAGGCGGAAGGGCTGCTGGAAGAAATATTGAATATCGACTATTTGCATGAGATGAAGGTCTACTTTGAAGTCTCTACGATGTAATAAGTAGATCAGGCGGAATGCGAAAAACCAATATGCAGTTGGGTTCCCTGCGCTCTTTGCCACCCGTGAGTCCTAAGGACGAGAGGCAAAGAGCGCTTATCCCGTCAAAAAACTTGTTTTACGACCAAACAGCGCCAACCGATCGGGTTGACGCTGTTTTTCGGATGTTAGGAGGAACCATACGGATGAAGGTATGGGTTCCAAAGACGGCGACGATGAATCAGGTTACGATCTCCAGGAAGCTCGGGATCATCTCGCCTTCGTAGTAGAACAGGCCGCGACCGAGGTGGTCGGCGTCCCAAACGCGCTGCGGATTGTCCGGCGAGGCGAAATAGCCGCCCGCATAAACCTCGATGCGGTTGCCGGAAGGCTCCCAGAAATAGATCGTCTGACCGCGCGTGATTGCATGGCGGGTGGGTCCGATGTCTTTTTTGAGGCGGTTGATGGCGATCAGATCCGCTACCTGACCGACATGGTTCCAGTCCTGAAGCAGGAAGCCGACATGGTGGATCTTGCCGGGTTTCGGATATTCGACAAACGCGAGGTCATGCGGCTTGTTGTTGCCGGTGATCCAGGCGGCGAGGCGTTTTCCGTCCGGCAGGTTGCAGACTTCCGGCACATACATCTTGAGCACCTGGGTGCAGAAGCGCTCTGCTTCGGCGATGTTCGGGCCATAGAGCAGGAAATGATCGAGGCGGATGACGCCCATTCCGTGCGGCTGTTCTTCCCAGATATCCGGGTTGCGCAGGCCGGGGTGCTTCGGCGCGAGGTCTACGGTTGCGTAGAGCTCAAAGATGTGGCCCGTGCAGATCTGAAAGCGGAAGCGGCGGCCAAAGCCCGGCTGGTCGGAGTTCGCGGGAATCTCGGTGACGTGATAGCCGAAGGCTTCGGTCTCTTTGGCCATGCGCTCGAGGGTCTCTTCCGAGTCCACCTTGAAGGCGACGGAATCGAGGCCTGCTTCGTCCGCCTTGCGGAGCGTGACGGAATGGTGGTCAAACTCGTCGAAGGTTTTCAGGCAGACGCGACCGTCCGCCGTGCGGGTGACTTCGTCAAGACCAAGGATGTTCTTGTAGAAATCGAGGGTTTTGTCCAGATCCAGTACGCGCATCTGAATCAGACCCGGCCTGAGCGTTTGATTGAGTGCCATGTGTTCTTCTCTCCTTTTTCTTCTTGTATTGGATGTGTGTTCTATTTCATAGCGCACAGTGCGCTTAGGAACGATAGGACGGCAGTAGATTTTATATTGGATGCATGTTTTATTTCACAGCGCAGTTGTGCGCTTAGGAACGATGGGACAGAGTTGGGATTGTTTCTTCTAAATATTGGATGAGTGTTCTATTTTGCAGCGCCGCTGGGCGCTTAGGTACGATAGGACGGCAGTGGATTTGTTTCTTCTTATTCCGTTCAAAGCGTCGCAGAACGCTTGGACGCGTTAGGACTGTTTTGGATTTGGTGCGCATTCATCGCTTGGCAGCGCGAGAACCAGATCACTTGTAGGACGAATGCAGCAAAGCAGCGCAAAGCCGTTTTGCTCCTCCTCGTGGGAAACATGCGCGCGGCTCATCGGCTGAAACACCTGATAGGTGCCGGATCGAACACGCATCTTGCAGGCGCCGCATCCGCCGCCGAAGCAGCCGTAGCGGATTGGCCCCGCGTTTGCCCGGCGCATGGCACAGAGCACATTTTCGTCCGTCCGGCAGGGGAATCGCTCGCCGGTGGAGCTCGTAATCGTAAACTCGACCGCCTGCATGTTAAGCCGTCTCACCCTGACTGAGGGAATACGCCACGTCGATGATGAGATCCTCCTGCCCGCCAATCATCTTGCGCTTGCCGACCTCAACCAGTATGTCGCGCGGCTCCAGATGAAACTTCTCCGCCGCGGCATAGACATGCAGCAAAAAGCTGGAGTACACGCCCGCGTAGCCGAGCATCAGCGAGCCGCCGTCCACCACTTGCGGGCGCAACATGACGGGGGCGACCGCCTGCTCCGAAGCGTCGATGAGCCCGTAGAAGTCCAACCCGGTTTCAACGCCCTTTCGCTGGAGCACGCCCGCGAGCACCTCGTGCTGTGTATTGCCTGCGCCGGCGCCAAGGCCGCGCAGGGTCGCGTCGATATAACTGGCACCCGCATCTATGGCCGAGAGAGAATTTGCGATCGCGAGGCCGAGGTTGTTATGCGCGTGGAAGCCGACGGGGATTTGAACCGCCGCGCGAACGGCCTCCATGCGGACTTTCACCTGCTCCGGCAGCAGCGCGCCGGCGGAATCCGCGAGGTTGATATAGTCCGCACCGTAGGACTCCATTTTTACGGCCTGTTCGGCAAGAGCCTTCGGATTAAGCATATGCACCATCATCAGGAAGCCGACCGCCATGAGGTTCATCTGTTTCGCCGCGCGAATGTGCTGGGCGCTGATGTCCGCCTCGGTGCAATGCGTCGCGACGCGAACGACGGAGGCGCCGCAGCCTTTCGCACGCTCCAGATCGGCGATGGTGCCGATGCCCGGCAGGAGCAGCACCGCGATTTTCGCGTCTTTTACCGACTGCGCGGCGGCTTCGATCAGGGCAAACGGGTCTTCCTTTGAAAAACCGTAGGTATAGCTGGAGCCGCCTACACCGTCGCCATGGCTGACCTCGATGATCGGCACGTGGCATTGGTCGAGCCGGGATGCAATCTGTCGGGTTTGCTCCAACGTAAAGCTGTGGCGTACGGCGTGGCTGCCGTCGCGAAGGGTGGTGTCTACGATTTGCAGAGGTTGTTTCGCGCTCATCGTTTACTCACTCCCTTCAGCATATCCTGTGCAATTGCTTCCGCGGTGGCAATCGCCGCGGCGTTGATGATATCGAGATTGCCGGCATAGGTCGGCAAAAAGTCGCCTTGTCCCTGAACCTGAATCACACAGCTGACCTTATCGCCGTCCATCTGCGGCGGTACGCGGAGGCGGTAGCCCGGCACATAGCGCTGAACCTGCAGAACCCGCTCGAGAATCGAGTCTCGAATGGTTTCGAAGGGGACGTTTCGGTCGCTGACGCGAACCAGCACCGTATCCGTCATGTTGATGGGTGGATCGGCGGGGTTGAGTACGATAATCGCCTTGCCTCGCTTTGCGTGGCCGACGACCTCGATGGCGCGGCTCGTCGTCTCCGTAAACTCGTCCATGTTTGCCCGCGTACCGGGGCCCGCGCTCTTGGAGGCGATTGCGGCGACGATCTCCGCGTATTCTACCCCCGCGACGCGGTGAATCGCCTCGATGATGGGGATGGTCGCCTGCCCGCCGCAGGTCACCATGTTGACGTTTGGCAGCGATTTCAGCGCTTCCAGGTTGACGCTGGGCACACAGTACGGGCCGACGGCGGCGGGGGTGAGGTCGATGGCGACGATCCCGGCCTTTGCCAGCGCGGGCGCGTCGAATTTTTCATGCGCGGTTGCGCTCGTTGCGTCGAAGGCGATCTTGATTTCCGGATGCTTCAACACGGCGTCGACGCCTTCCGTCGAGACGGAAATACCTAGTCCGGCCGCGCGTTTGATTCCTTCGGATTCCACGATGCCGGTCATGAGTGCCATCTCCAGATAGGGGCTGCGCAGAATCTTGTACATCAGGTCGCTCCCGATATTGCCGGGCCCGATGACCGCTACTTTTATCTTATCCATTGTTTACCTGCCTGATCGTTGGGGTGAATCGGATTTGCCGCGAGAGATTCTCGCAGGTTCCGTTTTTGGGTGCAAAAAACAAGCCGGTCTGCCGCGCGTACTGCGGCGCCGATTCGCGTTTCAATCGAATTGAGAAGGAATAGCGTTAAATAAAGCGGGCGGTTACGCTTCCGAGACCGGAAAATGTCGCGCGAAACTCATCGCCCTGAACGGCGGGCAGCGCGGCGGCAAATGCGCCGGAGAGCACAACTTCGTCCTTTTTCAGCGAAACGCCATACTGCCGCATGCAATTGGCGAGCCAAGCCACCGAGATGGCGGGATCGCCCATAACGGCGGAACCAACCCCTTGGCTGACGACGCCGCGCCCCGTCTGCACGGTAACCATGGAGACGGTGGCGAGGTCGAGCGTTCGCGGAAGAACGCGACTGCTGCCCAGCACATAGCGGCCGGAGGAGGCGTTGTCCGAAATGGTATCCGCGAGCTTGATCTTCCAGTCCGCAACACGGCTGTCGACAATCTCAAACGCGGCTGTGACAAACGCGGTACAATCCAGCACATCCTGCGCGTTGACCTCGCGATCCGGCAAATCTTTGCCCAGAACAAAGGCGATTTCCGCCTCGATCTTCGGCTGAATCAGCTCGTTGGCGGGTACGTCTCGTTCGCAGGCCATAAAGTCGAAGAGGTGCCCGTAGTCCGGCTCGTTGACGCCGAGCAACTGCTGCATGCCGGGCGAGGTGAGGCCGATCTTTTTTCCGCTGACGACGGCGCCCTGTCCGAGCAGCAGGTTGACGTTGACCAGCTGGATGGCATAGGCGTCCTCCGCGGTCAACGCCGGGTGTTCCCGCGTGAGCGGGGGAATCGGCGTTCGCGTTTGCGTTGCCTCCGATAACTTCGCCGCGCATTGCGCGATCAGTTCCTTTGACGCGCTCATGATTCGAGATAGGGCGGATCGATCGTGAGGAACGTATGGACGATCGACGCGAATTCCTTCGTGTGCTCAATCTGCGTCCAGTGCCCGCACTTGCCGAAAACATGCAGCTGTGCGTTTTCCAGCGCCTGAACAAGCTTGAGCGAGGTGGAAAGGGGAATGACGCGATCCTCGCGCCCGTGGATGATCAGCGCGGGATGGCGGATCTCCCGAAGGTAGATTTCAAACTGCGCCATCGCCTCTACGCCGTCTTGACGCGGGGCGGGGAACATAGAGGAGAAGCTCTCCTGAAAACCGGGTTGGATGCTGCCTTCATAGCGCCCTTTTGCGAGCTCCGGCGGCATAGATTTACGGCTGTAGGCGAAGATACCGATAAGCTCCTGCATGTTTGCCAGCGACGGTGTATAGCCCCAGACGCGGTCGAGACCGTAGGTCAGCGGGAACGTAACGCCCATGCTGCCCATCAATACGAGCTTTCGAACGCGATCCGGCTTGAGATAGGCCAGCGCCAGCGCGAGCGCGCCGCCAAACGAGTTGCCCACGAGGTCGGCCTTTTCGATGCCGAGCGCATCCATAAAGTCGATTGTCTGCTTGACCCATGCGTCCATGTTGTAGACCATGCCGGCGGGGCGATCCGTATAACCGAAGCCGACGAGATCGAGCGCGTAGACGTGGTGCTCCGCCGAGAGAAGCGGGAATACTTTGTTCCAGTTTGCCCATGCGGAGACGCCGGGGCCGGAACCATGCAGCATGATCATCGGGAACCCGCTGCCAACGTCGTGATAGTTTGTTTGATAAGAGCCGGTCAATATGGAGTTTGCGATTTCCGGTCTTCGTTCCATCGTTCAATTCCTCCTTTGAAAGCGCCTTGCGCCGAACTTGTATCGTTGGATCTCAATCGTATGCATCGAACTTAGATGCTAAATTGAAGTGCTTTTTAGCGTTTTGCTGATTGCGGCCACCTTTGAAAGCGCCTTGCGCCGAACTTGTATCGTTGGAGCTCAATCGTATGCATCGAACTCAGATGCTAAATCGAAGTGCTTTTTAGCGTTTTGCTGATTGCGGCCGCCGCCTCGACGACACGGTTTTTCATTCGCTCCAGCCGCGCGCCGTCAAAATTGTTCTGCATGCCGGAGACGCTCAGCGCGTATTTGACTTGACCTTTGCCGTCGAAGATTGGCGCCGCGACGCAGCAAAGCCCGAGCATAATCTCTCCTTCGTCTACCGCGTAACCCTGCTCGCGAATCTTCTCCAGCTCGCGTTCCAGGACGGCGGGGTTGGTAATCGTGTTTGGTGTGTAGCCGGCCAATCCGTGCTCGCGAACGATCTGCTTAACCTTCGCCGAGGGCATGAACGCCAGCATTGCCTTGCCGAGACCCGTGCAGTGCAGCGGAAGCCTGCCGCCAATCTCCGATACGATTCGAATGAGGTGGTTGGAGTCCAGCTTTTCCAGATATAGAATCTCTCCGTGGTCCTCGGTGCAAAGCTGAACCATTTCGCCCAGCTCGGCGTTGAGCTTTTGCATGTACGGCATCGCGATGGAGCGAATGTCCCACATGCGCCCGACCTTTACGCCGAGTTCGAAAAAGCGGACGCCGAGGCGGTAGCGACCCGTCTCCTCGGACTGCTCTACGTAGCGGTATTGCACCAGCGTCGAAAGCACCCCGTGCACCGTGCTCTTTGGCCAGCCAAGCTCGACGGAAAGCTCCGTAAGCGAATGCTCGCGGGACTCGCCAGCCAGCGCCTCTACAAGCAGAAGCGCGCGCTCGATGGATGTGATATGGGCGTCGTCTTTTTTCATCATGTTGTGTCCACCAGATCTGGAAGAGAAGTATTTGTTTCTGACAACGTCATCATAGCACGGGAAAACCATGTGTTTCAATCGGTAAGTTCGAAATAGAAAGATGACTGTTCCCACATAGCGAACATTTTGCACATTGAGAGCAAATCGCGCGAAACGGGAGAAGCGGTGCCGACGATGGAGAATCAAAAGATGAATTGGTCTCAAAGTGCCGGAGGATCATTTTTTCTGCATGCCGACGTTATCTATGGAGGAGCGAGCGGATCTGTTCCCTCTGTTTGTAGGCAAAGAAAAACCCCATCGAAATTGTTTCTACTTCGGTGGGATTACTTGGCTGGCTATGACACTTTTTTCATGTGCAAACAAATCCTGCGTATTCGCTCCACGCCCAATTTTCGTTTTGGTTCTTACAAGATCGCGGTATTGGGACTGAAACAACAGGATCACAATCAATCGTTTCGACTCCGAAGCGAAAAAACGCTTCCAGCACGCGCGCAACCTCTCTAACGCTTGCGCATTTCCCCGAGGGTGGGGGCAAAGAAGCCGCTCAAATTGTATGTACAGCAGCACGATAGCTCAGAAGGCGGATCATAGATCGATCTCCACGCTCGCGATCGAATCCGCACCCAGCGGCACCAGAATGATTTGCCCATTCAGGCGCAGATACACGGCGCGCGAAACCGGGACATTATTGGTCAACACCACGACAACCCTGCCGTTTGGATTGCAAAAAGCCGCGGCCTCGACCTCGTTTGAAAACGTGGTGGTCGCGATTTGCACCGCGCCCTTTGCGATAAAGTGGCTGAAATGCCGGATGTAGTAGTATGAGAGGCGCTTTTCAAATGTGCCTTTTTCAAAATGACACAGGATCGGGGCATCGCAAAAATTCTGCGCGTGATTTGGGCCGCCGTCGCTGTCCAAGGCGATATTCCAGTCAATGAACGTGTTTTGCCCTGCGTTAAAATTGCCGATCATGTCGTGCGCGTACATCCGCGCGCTCTTCAGCTGGTCGTCCCGGTCAAAACGGTTATATTCGATGCAGCCTTCAGAAAAGAGCAGCTTGAGATGCGGGTATTGTGCACGCACAAGGCGCAGCGCGTCGAAGTGGTCTCCGCTGTACCAGTGAAACGCGGCTCCTGCGACCAACTGCTGTGTTGTTGCGTCGAGCATATCACAGACCCGATCAAACAGACGCTCTTTGTTGTGATCCCAAATATAGATCTCAAGGCCGCCCAAGCCAGCGCTTTGCAGGGCGGGGAAGAGGTAATCCCGCAGGAATACCTTTTCTTCCTCGGCGGAGAACACACAGCTGTCCCAGAGCTGCGTCGCATTCGGTTCGTTTTGTACGGAGAGCTTGGTAACGTTCAGCCCGTGCGATCGATAGACTGAGAGGTAGCCTACGATATACTCCGCCCATGCCTGATAACATTCCGGCTTGAGCTTGCCGCCGTGACTGCGTTCGCCGTTGCTCTTCATAAAGGCAGGCGGTGACCAGGGCGTGAGCATGACGTCGATCTTGCCTTGAGAGAGTTCCTGCGCGGCTTGAATATAGGGAATGACATACGTTTCGTCGTGCCAAAGATTCAACGGCATACCGGGGCAGGACGCTGCTTCATATTGCGACAGCGCGAAATCACAGCTGTCGATGGAGGTTCGCACGATCGTATAGCGCAATCCATCTGCGCCAAACACGGCGGACAGGATCGTTTTTTGGCATTCGGCAGGCATCCGGGAGAGTGTATACCCGACGGATTCCGTCAGCGCGCCTCCAAAGCCTTCGATCTGCTGATTGGTGATTTTGGGATAGATATTGATTACATCACGCTCCTGCGAGCCGGTATCCGCGCTGATGCGGCACTCTGCGGAGGATTGTGTGATTTGTCCCTGAACGTAGTTGGTATAGCTTGCCTTTGCCTGCATGAGGGTACTCCTTGTTGCTTGTTATTGTGTTGCGCTTACCGAATGAGGATGCTGTTGACCGAACGCGGCTCCAGCGGGAAAAGTCGTGTTTCACCATTGTGGAGCAGGGTGATAGCCCGCGGTTCGTGGAACGGGTTGAAGACCGAGAGCGCGAGGGAGTTGTCCGGGTTGCGGAACGCGAGGGTGTCCGCGGCCCAACTGCCCTTCATGCCGAGGCGAACAGCGCCGCGCTGCACGATGGCGGAGACGCTCTTCATCACGTAGAAGTCCGGGTTGAGCGTAAACTTTTTACGCACCGGATCGACGGTGGACATCGCGTTTTGCGGATCCCCCCACGTGCTTTGTCCGATCGGCTCCAGCACGGGATTCCAATAGAGATAGCTTTCCGCGCCGTTGCCGATGTAGTGTTTCATCATCGTCCAGACATAGAGCGCATAGTCCCACGTATTGTCGCCAAAACCGCACTCGTTTTCGGACTGCATGAGCCGAATCCGCGGCCACCAGCTCTCAAACGTGCGTTGAATGGCGATCTTGCCACCCCACTGATAGCTGACCCCCGCGATGTATTGCAGGGCTTGTTCGTCCGAAAGCACGATATTGGCGAAATAGTCATAGTCTTCACTTGCCCATTTGTCGAAAATCAGGCGGTTAAAGTCGCAGCCCGGCGCGTTGATCGTGCCAAGCCAGAGCTCCGTCTGCGGACATTGTTCCCGCAGCGTTGGGCCGATGTAATCCCGAATGAACGTACGCAGTTCTTCGCCTGTCCACATGCAAGAGGGAAACTTCTGGTTTGCGACCGGCTCATTTTGCACGTGGATCTGGTCGATGTTCACGCCCTGCGCCGCATACGCCTTCACAAACCGCGCGAAATAACGCGCGTAGGCATCGAGGTTCTCCGGCGTTCGAATGAGCTTGCCCCAGTTATAGACCGGCGGATTTTTCATCCAGGTCGGCGGGCTCCATGGCGAGGCAAAGAGCTTCATCTCCGGCTGGTAGCGCTGCGCTTCCTTGATATACGGAATCAGGCAATGCTTGTCCCGCTCTATGCTAAAGTGTTCAAGCGCATAGTCGCCTGGCGTTTCGTCGAGGCTGTACCAGTCCTCGGCATAATCGTTTGCGCCGATCGGCAGGCGGCAAAGGTTGAAGTTCGCGTGCTTTGGCGCATACAGCTCGGTCAACAACGCCTCACGCTCGGTTGGAGAAAGATGCGACAGCGCGCGATAACCCAGCTCGTTAAAACAACCGCCGAATCCTTCCATCCGCTGATACGTGCGTCCATCTGCTTCCAACATGGGAGCAGAGGTGGCCGGCAAGCACTGCTTTTCGTTCCATTGCGCCTGTTCATTGGACGAATGCCAAATGACCTGTGTCATGAAAAAGATCCTCCTATTTTTCCGATCCGGTGGTCAGGCCGTCGATGATGTAGCGGGAAAAGACCGCAAATACGATCATGATGGGGATCACGGAGATTGCAACCGCGAGATACATCGCGCCATAGTTGGTCACATAAAGTCCCTTGATCATGGAGATCATGACCGGCATAGTGTAGAGCTCCTTGCGCTGTAGGATGATCAGCGGCCCCATATACGCGTTCCAGGAGGCGACGAAGTTGAAGATGCACATCGTCGCGACACCCGGCATGATGCAGGGCAGCACAATTCGGTTGAAGATGCCGAATTCCGAGCAGCCCTCGATGCGCGGGGCTTCGATCATCGAGTCCGAGATGCTCTGTTCGATCATGCCGCGCAGAAAGAACACCGTGGTCGCGTTCGCGATGCCGGGCAGGATGAACGGCAGGTAGCTGTTGGTCATCTTCAGGTTGAGGCAAAGACGATAAAAGCCGATGATGCTCAGCTGCGACGGGATCATCATAGACACCAGTACGATCGCGTACAGAATATTCTTGAAGCGGAACCGGTATTTGGCAAAGCCATATGCGATCATCGCGCCGAAGTATCCGGTCAGCAGCGTATATGGCACCGTGATGACGATGCTGTTGACAAAGCCGCGCCAGATATCGACCAGCGACTGCATGGTCTGATAGTTCTTTCCCAGTGAATCGCCGGGCAGAATGTTGAACTGCTGGATGATATCGAGGCTGGAATGCGTGCTGTTGACGAACACGACGACAAACGGCACCGCGCAGAGCACGGTGAGAAAGATCAGCAGCAGGCGGATCGTCAGCGCGGAGAAGCGGAATTTGCTCGGTTTCATAGTTTGTACATTCCGTCCTTTCTGCGCATCGCTTTGTATGCAAAGCCGCTCATCACCGCGATCAAGAGAAACAGCACGCAGGAGATGGTGGCGGAATAGCCGTAGTTGAAGTTTTTAAAGCCTTGGTTGTAGAGGTACATAGAGACGGTTAAGACAGCCTTGCCGGGGTCGCCGAGATTGTTGGTCAGCGTCAGCGGCACGTCGAACAGCTGCATGCCGCCGATGAACGACGTAATCGCGAGATAGACGAGCGTGGGCTGGATCAGCGGGATGGTGATCTTCCAAAAGGTTTGAGATTTGCTTGCGCCGTCCACCATTGCGGCCTCATAGAGACTCTTGTCTACGGTCGTGGTTCCGGCGAGGATGATGACGGTTGTGTAGCCAAACCACATCCACCACTGCACAAACGAGACGAGCCCGCTGGTGAGGGTTTTGCTCATAAAGAAGCTGATGGGTGCGCCGTTGACACCGAGCGCCACCAGCAGTTGGTTGATGGGGGAATTGTCGCCCTCCAGCATCAGGTTAAAGAGCAGGCCAACCGAGGTCGCGGTGATCAGGTTTGGCAGATAGAACACCGCGCGGTAGAAGTTCTTCCCGCGAACACGAAAAAAAGTGAAGATGGCGGCGAGCACGAGCGCCATGCCAAATTGAGGAATCGCATTGCCGACCCAGATGCGAATCGTGTTCCAGAGCGAAAGATAGAACACCTGATCGCCAAGGATGCGGGCGTAGTTTTTCAGCCCGATCTGTATCGCGGGCATCATTCCATCCCATTTTTGCAGGCTCAGCTGGAAGGTGCTGATGATGGGATAAAGGCCAAAGATCAGAAACACGACAAAAAACGGCGCAATGAACAGATATCCGTGCCATCCTCGGTCGAGCTTGCTTCTTTTTTTACGCCGCGCCTGCGCTTCCGGTGCTGCTTGCATACTTTTCCTTCTTTCCGGGAGAGAGTAGCTGTGTTGTTCTATGCGGGGATGAGGGGGGTGCATTTCGCAAAGCAGGGCTGCCGCAAAAGCGGCAGCCCCGCTGAGCCAGATTCGCTTATTCCGCGATCGTGAGATCGGGGTACGCGTTGAGTGCATCTGCCTTGAATTGGGCGAGCGCTTCGTCCTTTGTCATCGCGCCGGAAACATACGATTTCACGGCGGAGAGGAAGGCGTTGTTGAGCGTGCCATCATACTGCGTCATCAGATCCGCGGGAATCTTCGCCATAACGCCATTGTAGAAGGCATAGAGGTTCTGCCCGCCAAGGACTGCATCTCCCGCTTCCTGCGCGAGGGCTTCGTCCACGCTCTTGAGCGCGACATACTCGCCATACTGGCTAGCATATGCTTTGACGGATTCTTCGTTGAGCGTGCAATATTGCAGGAACAACCAAGCGAGGTCTTTGTTCTGGCTGCCATCATAGATGCCGACCCAGGTGCCGCCCTTGACGTAGGGCACCGGCGCTTCGCACATCGCCCACTGACCGCTCGTTGTGACGGCGGAGGGTTTCACGAGGAACTGGTAGCCCCAGGTGGGCAGGATGTAGCAGAAGCAGTCCGTGCTCTCGACGGCTGCGAACCATTCGCCGCTCCACGGATCAGAGTTCTTATCATACCCATTATCGACGATTGTCTTTGCCATGTCCATGTATTCCATCAGGCTTGGATCAATCGAGAGCGCTCCATCTTTGACCCATCCGCTTGCACGGTTGGTAAATTCCATGTTCATGATATCCTGCCAGGAGGCGAACATCTTGACGCCGCCTGCTGACATCTTGCCGGCGATTTCCATCATCTTGGCGTTGCTGTTAAGCATTTCGCCGACGGCGGCGGGATCATCCGTGCCGAGCACGGTCTTGGCGATGTCGCGGCGGTAGATGATGCCGCCCGGGGATGCCTGCCAACTTAAGGCTTTGACGACGCCGTTCGAATCCGTGCCGATGTTGCGGACGTATTCCCACACGTTGTCCAGATACTGATCCGCGCCAAACTGGCTCAGGTCGGTCCAGTATGGTGTTTCGACCAGGTATTTGACATAGTCGGATTCTCCGGTGAACAGATCGGGCGCTTCACCGCCGCTCACAGCGGTGGAGAGCTTGGTGAGGAATTCCGAGTTCGGAACGACGGTCACTTCCACCTTGATATTCGGGTAGATAGCGTTGAAGCCTTCCACGAACCGGGTCAGCTCCTCGCCGGAAGACCAGACGGTGATGGTGCCACTGAGTGTTGCGGGATCGACCGGCGCTTCCGTCGCTTCGGCAACAGGCGCGGCGGTCGCAGCGGCCTCTGTGTTGGCGGTGGTGGTTGCTGCGGGCGTTCCTGCGCAGGCGAACATGCCAACCGCCAGGATCAGCGCCAGAACCATAGAAAGGGTTTTCTTCATGGATTCTCTCCTCCTTCTGATATGCTGAAATGCTTTCGCATTCAGATCCTTGGTTCCCCGCGCAGAGCAGCGTCCGGCTCAACCCGAAAAGGGCGCAATGCTGTCGCGCAGGATGATCTTGGGTTCAACGAGTGCCTTTACCCGCGGGGGATTGCCGTTGAGACGCGCAATCATCGTCTCGGCAAGACGCATCCCGATCTCGTACACCGGCTGATGAACGGTCGTCACGTTCGGACGGACGAGCAGATCGTGCCCGAGTCCGTCAAACCCGACCAGTGAGAGATCGGCGGGAATCTTCTTGCCCGACTTGACGATCGCGTTTGCCGCGCCAATGGCGAGGGTATCTGTTGCGCAGAATACGCCGGTGCATTCCGGATGATCCGCGAGGATGCGCTTCATCGCGCCGTAGCCACCCTCGACATTGTTGATTGCGTTGGTCTGCGGGGCCGCGGCGGGGTCGATTCCCGCCTCTTTCAGCGCGAGGCGGAATCCCTGCGCACGATCTACGGTATAATCCTTGTCTTCATCGACATTGATCATGGCGAGGTGTCGGTGACTGTTTTCAAGCAACAGCTGCGTTACCTTTTTGGCACCCAGCGTGTTGTCCACGTCGATGCAGTCGATATCCGGATGCTCGGTGTGCCCAAAGAGCACGAGCGGACGGTTGCGTTCCTTCGTGTAATGGTAGATCAGTTTGACCTCGTCCTTGAGTAAGCCGGTTGCGATGTAGCCATCGCAAAGATGCTCGTTGTCGAGCGAACGACGGATTAGGAAAGAGTAGACGTGTTTGCTGAGCACCTCGCTGATGCCTGCCACAAAGTGCATGACGAATGGGTTTGTCAGGTCGATCGAAGCGGGGATATATACAGCAATGATCCCGATCCGATTGGAGGCCAGAGCGCGGGCAACAGGGTTTTGTACATAGTTGAGCTCATCCAGCGCGCGCTCCACTTTTTCGCGTGTTGCGGGTTTTACGAGCTCGGGGGTATTGATCACCCTAGACACGGTAATGGTTGAAACACCCGCCAGGCGTGCAACATCTTCTAGTCTCATCATAGTCAACCGCCTTTTCGAAATGATAGCGCTATCATTATACCGTAAAAAGAAAAGCGGGAACAGATCGAATTGAAATGTTAGCGCTAACATTTGGAACAACTTGATGATATCACGCGGCTTTTTCAAATGCAATAGTGATTTTGAAAGATTTTTCGGATTTTTCGAGCGATCGTTTACAGATTTGCGCTCGATCCGCAAACCCGTTCCCGCAATCATGTTAATCATGTTAGTTGAACGTATCGATTCAACGAACCTTAAATGGCTTTGGTAAGACGGAAGTGTTATGCGCGAAATCTGTTGCGGTTAACAGGACTTGTTTGCCATCGAGCATCTTGTCGCGTTCAAAAGTATAATTGCCCGACGAGCAGATGCAAATCTGGGTTTTTCGCATAAAGAAATACCCACGAATGGTTTCGTTTCGTGAGTACTGAGTTGGTTTAAGTTGATCTGTTCCCCGGAAGAGTACCCACTCAAAGAGGAAAATCTTTTTTTGAAGTGTTCCCCGCAAAAAGCAGTCCATACGAAGCAAGAAAATATAATGCAGCGGATGAAGTGCGATTCATGGAATCTTATGCTTCCTCTGTCACCCGCAGCATGCGGTAGCCGATGCCGACGTGCGTTTGGATGAGCTTTTGCCCCAGCGGGGGTTCCACTTTTTTACGCAAGGTCGCCATATAGACCCTAAGCGAGGGCGTGTCGTTTGGCAGCGTGTTTTGCCAGACCTCCTTGAGGATGAGGTTATGGGTCAGCACCTTGCCGGCGTTATGCGCAAGCAGGCAGAGGAGCTTGTATTCGATGGGTGAAAGGTGGATTTCCTCCTCGGCAACGAAAACACAGCCCGCCGCAAAGTCGATTTTCAGCTTGCCGTTTTCAAACACGGATTCGTTCGAAGAACCGTGCTCCTGCATGAACTGCACCCGCCGGAGCGCCACGCGAATGCGCGCAAGGAGTTCGTCCACGGAGAATGGCTTTGTCAGGTAGTCGTCCGCACCCGCGTCGAGCGCTTCAATCTTATCCGCGTCATCGCTGCGGGAGCTGACCACGATGATGGGCATCTGCGACCAGGCGCGCGTCTTTTTGATGATCTCCACACCGTCAAGATCCGGCAAACCGAGGTCGAGAATCATGATGTCTGGTTTTTGCGAGAGCGAGGCAAGCATTGCAGCGCTCCCCGTTTCCACGGGGATTTGCCGGTACTGCTGCGATTCCAACGTCAACGAAATCAGGCTGCGGATGGGCTTGTCGTCCTCGACAATCAGGATCAAAGGTCTATTCATCCAGATGTACCTCCGCTTTCTGGAGCGTGAAAGAAAAGACGGAACCGTGCGGAACGTTGTCTGAAACAGAGATCTCGCCGCCATGCGCGGAGACGATCGAGCGGCAGAGCGAGAGTCCCAGCCCCAAACCGCGGCGCGCATCCCCCGCCAAGCCGGAGCTTGTGAAGAACAGGTCGAAGACATGCTGCTTGTTCTCGTCCGGAATGCCCGGCCCGTCGTCCGAAACGCTGATGCGGACGACGCCTCCCGCGTCGGCGGCGCGGATTAAGATCTGCGAGCCGGCGGGTGTATATTTAATCGCGTTTTCGAGCAGGTTGAGCAACACCTGAACGATCAGTTGCGCATCCATGTTCGCCATCAACAGATCATTTTCGATTTCCACATGGATTTCGTGCGCCGTATCCCTGCGGACGATGCGGCTGAGTGTGCTTTCGACAATGTCGGAAACAAGCTCCGGCTTGAGGTGAATGCGGATCGAGCTATCGTCCATGCGCGTGATCGAGAGCAGGTTTTCCACAAGGTTGATCAGCCAGATCGTGTCATCATAGATGCTGCCGTAGAGCTGCTGTCGATCCTCCTGCGGGACTGCGCCGCGCAGAAGCATATCCGCGTTGCCGGAGATGCTGGTCAGCGGTGTTCTCAGGTCGTGGGAGATGGCGCGCAGCAGATTCGCGCGGAGCTGCTCCTGCTGCGCTTTGAGGGCGATGTCCTGCCGCGCTGTGTCGGACTGTTGCTTGTCCAGGGCAAGGCCGCATTCGCCAAGAATTGCGAGGCAAAGGCTCTGCTCAAACGAGTCCTGCTGGCGTACAAGCTCGATGCCCGCAACCGCACGCACCTCGCCATGCCCGCGTACCGCAAGATACTGGCAGCGTACGCCGGAAAAGACGCCGGTGCACGCGCCGGAGCGCTTGTTGTTCTGAAGTGTCCAGCTCGCCGCCTTCTGCTCCTGCTCCGCAAACAGCGCGTCTGCCGGGGTGCCGGAGGAAAAGAGCACGGGTTGCAGGAGCGCGCCGTTCTCCACAGGATACAGGAGAGCCGCACCGCCGACCAAAGCATGCAGCTGCCGCGCGGTTTCGAGCAAAATCTCGTCCGCAGTCTCGGCCTGTTGCAGATTCCGGCTCGCGGTGAGAAGCACCTCCGTGCGATAGGCCTTTTCTGCGTTGGCCTTCGCCTGCTGTCGCGCTTTGACGGTCAACGAGCTGGTTAGCGCCGCCGCGACCAGCATGACTACAAACGTGAGCGGATAGCCGGGGTCATAGGCAAGCAGGGTGAAGCGAGGCTCTGTAAAAAAATAGTTGAAGGTAAGCACGCTGAGCATGGAGGAGAGCAGCCCGTAGACCAGCCCGTCCGTCCAAAATGCGGTGAGCAGCACCGCGAGGATGTATAGCGTCATGATGCTGGCTTCCGTGAAGCCGATCGTCCGCAGGAAGAGCCCAAGCATCGTCGCCGCCGCGAGAATGGCAAACTCGATGGCAAACGAACGCCACGAGAGCCATCGCACGCGCACCCTTGGCATGCGTGATACGGTGCCGGATTCCTCCGGCACCAAAAAGAGCTCCATACCGGGCAAAAGCCTGGACACCTGAGCGGCGGGGTCATGCCGGCGGCCAAAGAACGCGCGCGTACCGGAGGAGTGTCCCAGAACGATCTTGGTCACACGCGCAGTCTTTGCAAACTCCGCGATCTGGAGCGGAATATCCGCGCCGTAGGAGACCGCCTGCTCCGCACCGGCCTTACCGGCGAGGTTGAGGTTTGTCTCCAATTGATGCGCGCTCTCGCCGAAATCCTGCCTGCTCGCGGGCGGTTCAACATAGAGTGCGGTAAACTTCGCGCCGAACGCGCGCGCCAAAACAGCGCCCGCTTCAATGACCCGCGCATTGTTGGGTGAGGATGAAATGCAGACAAGCACATGCTCTTCCCGCGGGGACGATTCAACGCGCAAGCACGGCACCTCCAGACGAATCAATGATACAATGCTAAGCATAGCATATCACTTTTCGCCCGAAACAGGGACTGTTTTTCGCGTGTTGCGCTTCATCGCCGCGCGCTTTTTCCAGACAAGCAACAGCAGACCAGCCGCGGGGAGCGGCAGCGCGATGGCGAGAACCACGATCAGGCGCGAAACGGGCGTCTGCACCGCGGCACCAACCGAAAGCACCTTCATCGTGCTTGCATGGATGTCCAGATCGCCGCCGTGTTCCGCACAGGCGCGGTGAAATACGCCCTCGATGCGGATGGTGTCGCCGCGCTTGCCGTATCCGCCGACGACGGTGATTTGATCCGCCTGTTCGGCGGGGACATACACACCGATGGTATTGCTGCCGTCGGACACGGCGAGCCATGCGTGGTCTCCGCGGTGGAGAATGTCGCCCAGCACCTCGCCTTCATAGACGATCGTCTGGTTGTCATAATCCTTCGCGTGGTCGATCAAATCGTTGCTGCTCACGATGGCTGTGTCCGCCATCGCCACGGCGGGCGCGAGCAGAAGCAGCAGCGCAATTAGAAGGAGTACGGGTTTTTGGTGCATACCTGCGCCGCCTTTCGCATAACATAGGAAATCAATGCAAACACCGACAGAAACTCCAGCCGCGCGAGCCACATGATCGCAATATAGACGATCTTGAGAAACGCGGGCATCGCGGCGGTCGTGACGCCGATGGAGAGGCCGACGTTGCCGGTGGCCGAGGCGGACTCAAACGCCGCCATGCTCAGCGGGAACCCCGCGAGAAGCCCCGCAAGCGTGCCGACGGCGAACGTCGCGACATACAAAATCACAATCAGCGCAGCGCCTTTTACGACGCTGTCGGTGAGCACGATATCGCGGATATGGTGATACTTCTGCTCCCGCACGCGTGATTCCGGCAGAACCATGCGGCGCACCTCGCCCCTCAGCGCGGTGAAGAGAATGCCTGTACGCATGCCCTTAAAGCCGCCCGCGGTCGAGCTTGCGCTGCCGCCGAACATCATCGCGATGGTGATCGCAAACAGCGCGATATCACCCCACTCATAGTAGAATTGTTTGGCGTAGATCGTCATGAAACCCGTGGTCGTGTGTCCCGAAATCAGCTGGTAAAAGCCTTTGCGGAACATCGCCATCGCGTCGGGATAGACGCCGTTTTTCATCAGTCCCAGGGTGCAAAGCAGTACCGTGATGATCAGCGTGACCGTAAACGTCACGGTCTCGATGTTTTTTCGCAGCTCCTTCGTGTTGCCGGAAAGCACCGCGTGGTGCAGCGCGAAGTTAAAGCTGCCGATGACGAAGAACACCACGGTCACGAGCTCCAGAAGGCTACTGTGATAGTACAAGATGTTCTGGCTCATCGGCGCGAAGCCGCCCGTGCTCCATGCGGACATGTAAGTCCAGAGCCCGTGCAGAAACGCGCGGTCGGGTGGCATGCCGGCAGCCAGCGCGGAGAGCGTGAGCGCGAACGTTCCGATCACAAGATAGATCAGGCTGATCTGCCAGATGCGCCGCGCGGTGCTGATCGCGTTTGGAAAGAGCTTTTCATCCTTGGCTTCGCCGACGTACATACGGTATGCGCCGCCCTGCCCTTTTGTGAGGAAGGTCAGCGCGAGAACGACCATGCCCTGACCGCCGACAAACGTTAGAAGGTGCCGCCACATGTTGATGCCGTTACTGACGTGATCCAGATCCTGAATCAGGGTCAATCCGGTGGTGGTGAGCCCGCTCATCACGTCAAAACACGTATCCAGATAGCTCAGGTAATTGCCGGAGAAATAATATGGCAGCGCGGAGAGCAGCATGCACAGAAACCACGACCCGGCGGCGACGACCATACCTTCGCCAAAGCTGAGCTTTGCGAAACGATCTTTCGTGCCCACGAGCATCAACCCCGCCGCGACCAGCGCCGCGATGGACAGCGACGCCACGAACGCGAGCACGATGGGCCACTCTTTGTAGATTACGGAGGTCAGAATGGGCAGGATCTGCAGCGCGTTGAGCACCAGAATCACAAGCCCTGTATAGTAACAAATCGGCCTGAGCCGATTGATCGGTCGATCGATCATAGATTTCTCACCCCAGTAGCGCGGAGACAGCAAACCCGGCGATGATCAGCGCGCCGGAAAAGCCGATCTCCAGCAGAACACCGCGCGCTGTCTTCATTTTTTCTTTCATATTGCTTCTCCTCGAATGTTTGAAATCACGCGCGGCAGGTCGGAATCGTTTCCGAGGATCACCACGTTGTCGTCCGCCGACAGCACGGTTTCTCCGTCGGGAATGACCGCCTCGCCATCGCGCACCACGCAGACGACGATCATGCCCTTGGGCAGACCGATCTCGCTGAGCCGCTTGCCGTGATAGGGGGAATTCGCGTCAACAAGCGCTTCACGCACGCGCACATGTGTGGCTTTTCGCGTGAGTAGCGCGTTGACATCCGCCCAGTCGAGCTCGGAATCGATACTGCCCGCGATACGCGCGGTACTGCTGATGACGCTGTCCACGCCCAATTGCTCGAACACGCGAATATTCTTCGGGTTTTTCACGCGCGCGATCGTACGCTTGACGCCAAAATAGTCCTTCGCGAGCTGACAGCTCACGAGATTGTTCTGATCCTGACCGGTGACCGCGATGAGCGCCTCCGCATGATAGATGCCCGCATCCCGCAGGCACTCTGCGTTGGTTCCGTCTCCGTGGGTGACCTCGACATAGGCCCCGCCGAACGCGTTTTCGATGCGCTCGCAGCGCGCGCGGTTGCTGTCGATCAGCATGATGTGGTGTTTCTCCGCCATCAGGGTTTTGACCAGATAGTAGCCGACGTTACCGCCGCCGACGATGATGATGCGCATACTTATTCCTCCTCCGGCTCGCCGAGCAGCGAGCTGATTTTCGAAACCGTCAGCATCGTGGGACAGACCGTAGTGAGCCCCATCTGGCGCAGGATCTCGTCCTTCTCCGGGTCATAAATGCGCGTGACAACGTGCGGCACGTGATAGAGCTGGGAAGCGATCTGCGCTGTCATGACATTGACGTTGTCGTCGCTCGTGACGGCAAGCAGCGCTTCCGCGCGCTCGATGCCTGCGCTCTTGAGCACATCTTCATCGATCGGCATACCTGTAACACTCAGGCAGTTTGTGCCATTTTCCAGCTGGGCAAAGTTCTCCTCGTTGGGGTCGATGACCACCACGTCGTGTCCGTCGTTCGAAAGCTTTTTCACGAGGTTTGCGCCGATTTTTCCGCAACCTGCGACGATTATATACATGCTTTAGACTCCTTCACATAGGGCTTTGGCAGATGCGCGAAGTCGCAGTCGCTGACGAAATACGCTTCCGCACGCGTACGGTAAAACGCGGCAAATCCTTCCAGATTCCAGCGCGAAGGCTCATAGGACGGATCCAGCGCGTTTGCCGCGCGGAAATGCTTCATCGCGTCCTGATGTATCCGCCTGTGTTCCAGCAGCAGCCCCATCAGGTTGTGTGGCACCGCGCTGTGCGGAGATTGAAACATCGCGGTGGCAAGCAGCGACTCGCACGCGTCAAACTCGCGGCGTTCGATCATCTCTTTTGCCTGGGTAATGAGATCAGCCAATTCTTCTGTCATTTCGTTTCCCTCTTTTGCAGATCATTTTTGAACTACAAGCGCAGTATAGAGCGGTGCGTGAAAAAGCGCCGTTCGAATTTGGGTAAACGGCGTTAAAGTTGTGTTAAAGGATTCAATTTTCCGAAGGTTGGTATGTGGGACTGGCTAGATGGGAATCTGCAAAATGAAAGACTCAAACTTCGATGTGTGGCTGCCTGCGCCGCAGGCCGCTTGACAATCGTCGATGAGAAATGGCTTTACTTTTCGTGACCTTGCGAACAGGCAACGCAAAATACTCTGTCGTGCATGCGCTTACGACGGTAAAACGCCTGCTCCGCAAGCTCGCGCATCCGACATACTGCCGGCTCTGGCTTACCCGGCTGCGACTACTTTCGCGCAAAGGCAATCTGCTCTTTCGCTTTTTTATTTCGTCCATCGCTCGCGTTGGTTGGGTTTTTCTTTTCTGTCTCTCATGGCGGACAATCTTTTTTCTTGGGAGCGGATATTTTTTTACAATCCATGATTCAGAAATCTGTTCATTCCCACTTCCGGCATTCGATGCTTCTCTTCGTCTCTACCGAATCCCAACCATGGACGGCTCATCACTCAGCTGCATCAATCCAGCGGATTGGCGCTGCGTCGATAGCGAGAACTTTTTTGACAAGGCAGATACTGCCCCGTCGCGTTCATGCAAAGAGCGCCTTGTTGCACGACTGGAACACCGCTGAGTAAGACGTCTCGTGCGGCGCCTTCGACGGAAATTCCGGCGTAGATGGAAGCATCACAATCCATGCTGTGATTGGTGTCGGTGAGGATGGACTTCGCTGCCGGATCCCAAATCACAAGATCGGCAAAGTACCCTTCCTGCACGGCGCCTCGCTCAGGAACCCCAAATAGTGCAGCCACATTCGTTGAGAGCAACGCCACCATGCGCTCCATTGAGATTCGCTCTTTTTGAACACCGTATGTATACAAGAGCTGCCCGCGATGCTGGATGCTTGCGCAACCATTGGGAACTTGGGAAAAATCGTCCCGATGCGCAAGCTTTTCCGCCATGGAGAAAGAGCAGTGATCCGTACCAATGGTGTCGACTTCACCCGAACTAACTGCATTCCATAACGCTTCCAGATCGGCTTGCTTGCGCAAGGGGGGACTCATGATAAATTTCACTCCGTCATTGCGCCCATAACAAGTGTCGTCCAGCAGCAGGTATTGCATGCAGGTTTCTACATAGACCTCTTGACCACGGGCACGCGCCTGACGGATCTCTTTCAAACCTTCCGCGGTAGAAAGGTGCACAATGTAGGCTGGCGCTTTGGCAAGCTCCGCAATTCGCAGAAAGCGTGATACCGCCTCGGCTTCTACGGCGGCAGGGCGGGAGAGGGGGTGTCCAACCGCTCCATTTGCACCGCTCTTGAGCACCTCCTGCGTGATGCGCAACAAGACTTCCCAATTCTCACAGTGCACGCCGAGCAATAGATCGCGGGGTGCGAGGGCCCGCAATGCATCGTAGATTTCCCCGTCGTCCACCTTGAAACCATCATAAACCATGTACATCTTGAAAGAACTGACGCCTTCTTTTTCGATCAGCGGCAGTTCCTGTTCAAGCGCGTCTGTCCATTGTGACAATGACAGATGGAAACCGTAATGGCAACTTGCGCCCGCGGCTTTTTCTTTCCACGCTGCGAGGGCATGCTCCATGGAATCGTCACGGTTTTGGTTGGCAAACTCCAACACCGCCGTAGTTCCGCCAAGAAGCGCAGCCTTGGTATCCTGCAGGAACAGGTGAGGGGAGAGCTCTAAATGAGTATGAGGATCGACAAACCCCGGCAGAATATAACAGCCTTTGGCGTCGATAACGGTATCTCCCGCCGGCAGATGAACGCCGATTTGCGCAATACGATCGTTTTCTACCAATACATCTGCAGTTCTTCGTCCGTCGGCATTGACGATCGTTCCGTTTTGAATCAAAATCGACATCTTTTGTGCTCCTTTAACGAATGAAGCGAACCTTTTCGCAAAGTGCCTTGCAGGCAGCTTGCTTTCGCTCGTTGAACCGGACTTTATTCCCCTCAAAAAGGTTGCCGCCATGGGTGTCAATCGAGACGATCAGCGGCCCGAATTCTTTGACACGACACACCCAAAGACTTTCCGGCATGCCCAAGTCCGTCCATTCCACCCGTTCAATCTCTTCAACAAGGCTTGCCGCAAGCACGGCGCAGCCCGCGGGGAACACGCAGTGCAACGCGGGACCTTTCTTGCAACCTGCTTCGGTGCCGGATCCCATACCGCCCTTGCCCACGATGAGCCGCACTCCTGTTTTTTCGATAAAGGCTTCCTCAAATTTTTCCATTCGCATGCTTGTTGTCGGGCCAATGGAAACCATCTCAAACGTTCCATCTTCGCGTTTTCGCACGATGGGCCCGGCATGAATGATGGCGCTGTCACGTAATTCGACGGGCAGAGGGATGCCCTCTTCAATGAGCCGACGATGACCCACGTCGCGGCAAGTGACAATATGCCCTGAATAATAAATCACATCTCCAATATGAATCGATGTGAGATCCTCCGGGCGGATTGGCTCCGTCAACACTGTTTTCATAGGGACACCTCACTGTGGGAGACAATTTCATAGCTGCCATCTGCGCGCAGTACGATACGCCCCCGCCGATGTGACCAGCAGCCGGTATTCACGGCGACACCAATGGTGGAAGGATGTCGTGCAGCGTTTTCAATATGGACACCCATTACGGAACATTGCCCGGAGAGTCCCTGCGGGCCCAAGCCGATGGTGTCAATCGCCCGCGCCAATTCCTCCTCTAACATGGCTGCGCGCTCGTTCGGATTGCGTGAACCGATCGGACGCAAAAGCGCCCGCTTCGAAAGCCTGGCCGCTTCGTCGATGGATGTGGCGATGCCGATTCCAACAAGCAGCGGAGGACAGGCGTTCAGGCCGTATGAGGTCATGATATCCAGCACATACTCGACGACACCTTCATAGCCGGCTCCCGGCATGAGCACCATTCCGCGACCCGGAAGAGAACAACCACCGCCTGCCAGATAGACATCTAAAACGAGGTCGTGATGATTCGGAACGATCACCCAATCCACCGACGGTACCCGAAGTCCTGTGTTGTCGCCCGTGTTGAATTCATCAAAGGTCTGCACAGCGTTGTGGCGCAAAGGCGCTTCTTTTGTAGCTTGCTGCACGGAAGCCTCAAAGATATCGGGCAAATCTGCAAGCAGCGGGTAGTTCGTGCCAACGGTTGGGAAAAACTGGATTACGCCTGTGTCCTGACAACTTGGACGGCTCATGGCCTTGGCCAGTGCTTGATTTTCAAACATGGCGTCATAGACGAGCCGCGGCAAAGCCCCGTCTTCTTTCGCCTGAAGCTCGGTAAGCTTTGCTGTTACATCATCTGGCAATACTTTCGAAATATAGCATAAAAAGCGGGAGAGAACCTCGACTGCCCCGGCTTTTGTAGATGCGGAAATCAAAATGTAAAACCCCTTTCACTCTTCGGATTCTGTATGCTCCGGGTAGATACAGACCGCTCCACTCAGCCTTGCATGATCCAAATATTCTTGCGGCGGCTGTTTCTCCGTAATGATATATCGCATATCGTCAAAGGAAGCGAAGGCGAAGGAGCCTGCTTTGTTGTACTTATCGGTATCCGCCAGAAGAGCTGTATGGCCACGATTCTGCTGGACAAGCTGGCGCTTGATGGCTTCCTCAAAATAGGAGTTGATCGTAAGCCCTCTTTCTAGAGAAACGCAGGTGGCGCTGATCAACACAATGTCGAAACTCAAGTTTGAGAGTTTTTCTACCGTGGCCGTTCCAATAAAAGAGCTTGTGGTCGCGTCAAAAAAACCACCCAATGACACAAGCTTCAGATTAGGATAATGTGGAATCTCCGACATGACCCGAAGACTATTCGTGATGATGGTAACATTACTTCTTTGATCCAGATGTGGCAGGACATTGACTGTCGTGGTGCCGGTGTCGATAAATACGGTAGAGTTGTCGTGGATCAGAGTTGCTGCAAGGGCACCGATCGTATGCTTGGAAGAAACATTCGTTCGTTCTCTGCGGGCAATGGGGATGGGTACCGTTGGAGCGGCGGACATAACGCCCCCATATATTTTTTTAATGCGACCGCTTTTTAGCAGCTCGATGATGTCACGACGGATCGTGTTGATGGATACAGAATAATTTTCTGCAAGTTCCTCCAGAGAGACATTTCCGCGCTCTAAAATAAAGCCTTCCATCTCACTAATTCGATTCAGCCGCATAGGTTCCATCTCCTTCAAATATTCTTAACGGGGTCAATTTATTTCTGAATATCTCCGGTTTCCTCGATCATCGTGATCATGTCGATGCGCTGCTGATGTTGATTGCCTAAAAATTTCGCATCCATCCAGGCATCAACGATCATCTTGGCATACTCGCCACCTACGACTCTTGTCCCAAGGGCCAGCATGTTGGCGTTGTTGTGCTCAGTAGACATTTTAGCCGAAAAGGGCTCGGAACAGCAAGCACAACGGATGCCATGCACTTTATTTGCCACAAGCGAGATACCGACACCCGTGCCGCAAAAGACGATGCCGCGATCGCATTCGCCGCGGGCGACCGCTTTCGCGGCTTTCAACCCGTAGACGGGGTAATCGCAGAGTTCTGTATCATATGTGCCGTAATCGATATAGGCAATACCCTTTTGATCAAAATGCTCCATGATGACCTTTTTTAAAATGATTCCTACGAAATCACTGGCGAGCGCAATCATTATATTCTTCTCCTTTGGCTGCTTTACAGACAGTTATTGATGTAAGTAATGGTGTTCGCGGCGGCGGTCTCTCCGTCCGGCAGAGGCAGGCACTCAACAGAAAGGTAACCGCTATAGCCGATATCCGCAAGAGCATGTAAGATGGAGCCAAAATCCAACGCACCATCGCCGCAGGCATGGCGGTTGTTGTCTGCAAGGTGGATGTGACCTAAGCGCGATCCCGCTTGTTTGATCGCCGCCGGAATGTTCGTCTCTTCTATATTCATATGGAACGTGTCCAGATGGACAAAGAGGTCTTTGGAGTGGAAGCTTTCCACGAAGGCCAGCGTCTCTTGTGCGGTGTTGAGATAGTTATTCTCATAACGATTGATGGCTTCCAAGTACAGCGGCACATGCTTGTCGGCATTATACACGAGGATATCGTTGAAGCAACTCCGTATGCGTTCGTCCGGAACCTCACGGTGTTTCTTGTCGGGAATCGTTCCTCTGAGACTGCCGATCACGATGCCAGTCCCGATGGCAGCCGCCCAATCGATAAACTGCTTGACCCGCTCCACAGCAGCGGAGCGAATGGCCGGATCGTCGTCAATAAAACAGAGCTTGTCAACTAGTTTTGCGAGCCCGGTTGCCACGGCGGCAATCTGAACGCCGGTTTCTTTGGAAAGCTTCAAAATCTCTTGAACCGGAGCATCCTCCGGCTTACACAGATGCAGCTCAATGGCATCATAGCCAAGCGACTGCGCTTTTTGAAACAGTTCGGGAAGTGGCCCGCACAACAAGACGGGCGCTCCTTCCAAAGCCCAAGGGGCGGCGGTGATCGCCATGGGGAAATTTTGTTTCATTTTTTTGCACCTTCAAGTTGAATTTTCGAAAATTATATCATAATATATAACCAAACTGACAAAGAGATCATACAATAAAAACTCAATTTGTGCAATCAAAACTTACTTTATAGAGCAAAATGACATGAAATACTCACGCAAGAAGCGTTTCAAGGCGCTATATGATAGGATAAGAAGCGCAAAAGCTGAAAAGAACTCAAAAAAAGCAACTTTTCCACTCATATTGATTTGACTTTTTTCAGGAAGCCATATATACTGATCGATGAGTAAGAATATACATAAACATACCAAAATAAAACATCAAACATTATCAAAAAGTATCCATTCATAGCTTCTAATTCGCAAACATATAACAAATACAAGTATCGAGAGGAGACCCACATGAAAATTATCAAAAATGCCATGATCGTCGTTCCTGACGACAAGCATCCACTGATCCGAGACGGCTTTATCCGAATCGACGGGAATAAAATTGCCGAAATCGGGCCAATGGATCAACTCACTGCGCAAAAGCTGGAGGGAGCAGAAGTACTGGACGCAAAAGGCATGATCGCCATTCCAGGATTTGTTTCAACGCACAGCCATCTTTACAGTGCGGTGGTTCGCAGCTTGCCTCATGCGGGCTATGACGACGTGGATTTCTCTTTCGTTTCCTGGATGGATCGGTTCTGGTTCAAAATGCTGGAGGACAAGGTCAATCGCAAGGACGTTTATGCAGGCACTTTGATTAACTGCATCGAGAATATCAAGCACGGCTATACGACGACCTCCGATACGTGCGAGGGTTCCTACGCTTTGCCCGGCGCTTTGTTTGAAGCCGGTCGTGCGGCGGAAGAATCTGGCATTCGAGGCGTCATGTCGTTTGAAACGACCGGGCGCATCAGCGTGGAGAATGCGGATTTGGGTCTCAAAGAGAATGTGGATTTCATTCAGGAACGACGCAAGTATCCGGAGAGCCGCGTACAAGGCGTTATCGGCGTACACACCACCTATACTTGCTCGGGTGATCTGATTCAGAAGTGCCGCGCGGAAGCGACCCGCATCGGCGCCGGGCTGCAGATGCATCTTGCGGACGATCGCTGGCATAGTTTTGATTCTACGTTGAAATATGGCAAGCGTTGCTTGAAGTGGCTGGAAGATTTGGAGTTTCTTGGGCCGGATGTGCTGTTTTTCCATTGCAGCTATATGAATAATCGCCTGGATCCTGCCATTATGAAAGAGCACGGGTGCAATATTTCACACCAGCCTGTTTCCAACGCGAGCTTTGGTTTCTGGCCGGATATGGTTCCGTTCATCGACGCGGGCGTGAACGTGTCGCTGGGAACAGACGGACAGACCCAGTCCATGTTTGAAAACATGCGTGCGGCGCAGATGATCCATCGAATCCGTTATGAGGATCTTGGGCTTCTGCCGGACAAGCAGATGTTTGAAATGGCTACCATCAACGGCGCTCGCTCGCTGCATCTTGAAGATCAGATCGGTACATTGGAAGTCGGCAAAAAAGCGGACATCGTACTGCTGAAGAACAATAGCCCCGTACCGGTATTTGAAAACAACATCATGAACTTCATCGTCACCGTGGCCGACAGTGCGCATGTGGACACCGTGGTCATCGATGGTAATTTGGTCGTCAAGGGCGGCGAATACCTGCTGATGGACGAAGCAGAGGTTCGCGCAAAGTGCCAGGAGCAGGCCGTAGACTTCTGGAAGCGTAACGATTGGCCGGTTCCGTAACGATCAGGCAACACGAAGAGAATACAACATATCAAGAATAGAAATTGAGGCAGATAGCATGAGTGAATATCAGGCGAAGTACACGGGCGAATATATCGGAAAGGGAAGAGCCGTCGCGAATGAAGAGATCAAAGACCTTCTGGCGACGGTAGTCCAGTGCGACAGCACCTTTGGTCGCGAGGGCGATTGCGGGCGCTTGCTGGAGAAAATTGCGAAGGAAAACGGTCTCCAGGTAGACATTATGCCCTGTACGGAAGATCGCTTTAACGTAATGATAACCCTCGGGGCACAGCATTATGATGAAAAAACGTTGGGGCTCATGCTCCACGGCCATTATGACACCGTGCCGGTGCTTGACATGCCGGATCCGTTCAACACAAAAATCAGAGACAACAAAATGTGGGGCAGGGGCATCGTGGATCAGAAGTGCGGCCTCGTGGCATCGATCGCTGCGCTCATCGCGATCAAACGCTCCGGCAAGACCCTAAAAAAACCGGTTTGCGTTGCGGCTGTTATCGACGAGGAATCCGAGCATCGGGGCAGCTATGCCCTGTCCAAGAGCGCGGTGAAGGCAGACTTCGCGCTCACGACGGAGCCCACCAATACCGTAACCTGCGAGTTTGGCTGCAAAGGGACGACTCCGATTCGTATTACGGTCAAAGGCAAGACGGCCCATGCGAGCAACCCATGGGTAGGCGTCAACGCCATTGAAAAGTCCATGGAAATTCTCAAGGGCCTGTTTGCTATGAGATTTCCCGAGGTGGATCTTGGTGAGTTTGGCGTGAAGCAGGGAACCATCTGCGTCAGCAAGATGGACGCCGGCACCGCCTACAATAACGTGCCCGGCGAAGCCGTCATTTGGATGGATCGCCGAACGATCCCGGGAGAAAACACGCCAATGGCACTGGAACAGGTCAAAGCCGTTGTTGCGGAAGCGAAGAAGATCGATCCATCCATCGAAGCGACGGTAGAAGTGGCACGGCCGGACTGGCACTGGGCGCCGATCCGTGAACGCGGCCTGAATCCGACATGGATGAAGGATGATTGCGTGCTTTACAACTATCTGAATGATGCCGCTGTGAAAAGCGGGCTCGCACCCCTGAAGAAGTGCTACTCCAACGGGTATAACGACATGGACTTTCTCATCAATGATCTGCACATTCCTACGCTGGTCTATGGACCGGGGGATGGCAAAATGGCACACACACCGTATGAAGAGGTGGACATCGATGAGGTCTGTAACGTGGCAGAGATCTATTGCAATTTGATCGAAACGCTCTGTCTGTAATCCCTGAAACCCATATCATATAACTTGAGGAAATGACAATGGCATTTGAAATCGACTTGTCTGTAAAAGTTGCAGGCATCAGCATGAAGAACCCTTTGGTGCTATCGGAAGGCCCGCTCACCGCCAATGCGCGGTTAATTCAACGGGCAGCGGAACATCACATCGGCGCAATCACCACAAAGAGTATCCAGGAAAAGGACTCCCGTTCGGAGAACCCTTATATGATAGCCGCCGGACGCGGGTTAATCAACGCGGATTGGACGGCGACAGACCTCGACGGATGGCTGCCCGAATTGGACAAAATCCACATTCCCATGCCGCTGTTTGTTAACATCGGCACCAACAAGTGCCCGCCCAGCAAAGCGGCGGAGTTTGCCGCGGTGCTCCAGCAACACGGGGCTTCTATCGTGACCTTCTCCGACTATGAGCCGGAGAATCTGGTGGAAGCCGTCCGGTGCGCAAGAAAACAGGTGAGCATCCCGCTGATGGTGAAGATTCCTCCTTTTGTTAAGAACATCGGGGATCTTTGCAAACGGCTGGAGGACGCTGGCGTCAGCATGATCGCAGCCATGGATGCCGTGGGCCCCGCGATGGACATCGATGTTGAGAATCGCGAAGCTATCTTGGGTTGTGATGGCTCTTTCGGATATCTGTCGGCTGCGCCCATATTCCCCTTGACCCTGGCCTACATCGCGGAGATTGCACAAAGCGTATCCGTGCCGGTACTGGGCGTTGGCGGCGTGTCCAGCGCGGAGGACGTGGTGAAGATGATTATGGTCGGCGCCACTTGCGTCGGCATGGTTGGGACACCAATCCTGAAAGGGCTGTCTGTCTTTGACAAGGTGGAGGCAGATCTGAGCGAGTGGATGGAGAAACATGGAGTCCATTCTCTGGACGAAATACGCGGCTGCGCAAAGAAAAGCCTGCACCGCGTCGCGCCCAAGTCGCTTCGCGCGGAAGTGAACCTGGAAAAATGCGTAGGCTGTGGGCTGTGCGAAAAGTCCTGTTATGCCGGCGCTTTGAGCCATGGGAATGACAAGAAAGTAATCGTAGATGATACCTACTGCACCGGCTGCGGCGTGTGCCAGAGCGTATGTAACGCTCGTGCCATCCGTGTGACAAAGGATGTCGGATAAGCCGGAATAGCAGGAAGGAGAAGAAGATGTTGAATACTGCGCGCAAAGAAGCACTGACCCGTCTTTGTCAGGGGATGATCCGGACAAGGAGCGTTACCGGTGAGGAGAAGGCGATTGGAGAACTGCTCTCATCAGAAATGAAGAAGCAGGGCTTTGATGAAGCCTATGTGGACGATCAGGGGAACGTCATCGGCAAAATCAACGGCACCGGCGGAGGCAAAACCGTGCTGTTGGACGGGCACATTGACACCGTTGAGGTGTCGGATCCCTCGCAATGGCATCATGATCCGTTTGGCGCGGAAATTGCGGATGGACGCATCTATGGCCGTGGCGCCGCAGATATGAAGGGGTCCCTTGCTGCGATGACCATAGCGGCCGGATGCTTGGCACAGGATCGTCGTCCCAAAGGGGATGTATACGTGACCGGAACCGCGATGGAAGAAGTGGCGGAAGGATGTTCTCTTTCCCATATTCTGGACGCCATTCATCCGGATGTTGTGATCATTGGTGAGGCAACGGATCTAAACCTGAACATCGGCCAGCGGGGACGAGGCGAAATTGTTGTAGAGACCAAGGGGAAACCTGCGCATTCGTCCAACCCGGATGTTGGCGTGAACGCGGTCTATAAGATGATGAAGCTGTTAGAAGAAATCCGCAGCATACCCGCCACGCAGCATGAGCTGCTGGGAAAGGGTATAATGGAATTGACGGACATCATATCATCTCCATATCCCGGCGCATCGGTGGTTCCGGAGCGTTGCATGGTTACCTTTGATCGAAGACTTCTCATCGGAGACACGGAGGATTCGATTCTGGGCGCGATCCGGGAGAAGATCGAAACACTCAAAAAAGCGGATCCGAAGTTTGATGCGCGCACCTACATTGCCGGAATGGAGTTGACCTTCTTTACCGGCTATCACAAGCAGCACCAGAAGTTTGCGCCCGCCTGGTGTCTTGATTCGCAGAAGCACAAAGGACTCATCGACACCGCACGGACAGCGCTGGAAAAAACGGGACTTTCGCCCAAGGTATCCAGCTATCAGTTTTGTACGAATGGAAGCGCATCCGCGGGAATCTATGGCATTCCTACCATCGGGTTCGGCTGCTGCTTGGAATCTCAGGCGCACGTGGTGGATGAATTCGTCGAAATCAGCCAGATGGAGCGTGCTGCGGAAGGCTATTATAGCCTGATTGATGCCATTTGCAGCATCTAAGAAACCGAAAAAAGCTCCATTCGAGCAATCGGATGGAGCATTTCCTGTATACGAGAGAATAAACGGAGAGCATGTATGGAACTTCTAATCAAAAATGGTACGGTGATTACCGTGGATGGAAATCGTCGCGTCTTTGTAGGCGATATCGCCGTGGACGGCGGAAAGATCGTAAGGATGGGCGATTGCAGTGATGTGAAAGCCGACAAAGTCATCGATGCGACAGGGTGCGCTGTCATGCCGGGTATGATCAACACGCATACGCATATCTATCAGGCGCTCATTGAGGGCATCGGCTATGATATGCATTTCGAACCCTGGAACTGGCGGTTTTTGTTCCCCATCGTGAGCAAAATGACACCGGAGCATTCGTATGTGAGCGCACAAGTTGCGGCGCTCGAGATGATCAAGAGCGGAACGACCACCGTCTGCGACCATTGGTATATGCACACGTACTTCGAAAACGTTCGAAATCTCGCTACTGCTTTGGATGAGAGCGGAATCCGCTCTTGCGTGGTCTATGGCCTGCTGGATCGCTCATTTGCAGGAGAAGTGCTCGATGAAGACAGCATGACGATGGTTCACTCCCGCGAAGAACTCATGGCAGATGTGGAGAAGTTTGCGGCAAAGTGGCACAGGACGCGCCGCACCACAGTCGCGCTGGGCGTCGGGACGACGCAGGACGCCTCCGCTGAGCTTCTCAAGATGTCTCAGGCGTACTGCTTGGCCAACGGCATGCAAAACAACTTCCATGTGGCAGGTTGGAGCGATCTGATTGCCAATTGCTATAAGGAATACCGCATGCGCGATGTGGAATACCTGGCAAAGCTCGGCTACGTTGGGCCGAACATGGTCTATGTACACGCAGTCTGGCTGACGCCGGAGGAAATCAAGATCATCGGCGATACGGACACGAAGATTGCGCACTGTCCGGTGGCAAACTCTCAGCTGGCGTATGGAATTGCTCCCGTAACAGAGATGCTGACAAGAAATATCGCCGTGGGACTTGGCACAGACGGCGGCGCAAGCTATACGTATGATATGTTTGAAGTCATGCGCACAGCGTCCTACCTGCAAAAGCAAAAGAATCTTTCCGCAGATTTTCTTACGGCGGAACAGGCCATCGAAATGGCTACGATCAACGGCGCACGCGTTCTCAACATGCAAGATGAGATCGGCTCCTTGGAAGTGGGCAAGAAGGCGGATATCATTCTTGTGGACTTCAACAAGGCGCACCTGCTGCCCGTGAACCGCTATGCGCCGAAACTGGTCTATAGCGCCAATGGCGGCGACGTGCGCACCACCATTATTGACGGCAAGGTCGTGATGGAGGATTATGAAGTAAAGACATTGAATGAAAAAGCAATCCTGTCGGATGCGGTGCGTTGCGCAAAAGAGCTCGTCGCCGGCGCATCCAACGATGATACGGAAAAATTGATCAACGCGCCTTGGGGTCGAGTGCGTCCGTACTGGAGAAGCTGAGAGGAGAACTGCATGACAAGATTAGCTTTTCCGAACGATTTCATTTGGGGAATTGGCAGCAGCGCCTATCAGTCCGAAGGCGCTTGGCAAGAAGACGGTCGTGGCGAATCGATCTGGGATCGTTACTGCCATATACCGGGCAATACGTTTAACGGCGAGAGCGGGGATGTGTCCTCCGACTTCTATCATCGTTATAAAGAAGATATCGCCTTGCTCAAAAAGATGGGCATTCGCCATTTTCGAACCTCCATTGCCTGGACACGGATAATTCCGGATGGTAAGGGCGAGGTCAATGAGAAGGGTATCGCATTTTACCATGACGTAATCGACGAGCTGAAACGAAACGGCATCGAGCCCATGATTACGTTGTATATGTGGGATCTTCCGCAAAAGCTGCAGGAGATCGGCGGCTGGGCAAACAGAGACACCACGGATTATTTTGAGCGCTATGCCCGCATTCTCTTTCAGGAGTACGGCAAAGATGTCAAAACCTGGGTTACGTTTGACGAACCGTTTTGCGGCGCTTTTATCGGCAACTATCTGGGCACTTACGCGCCGGGCCTGAAGGATTTCAGCACGGCTTTGCTCGTGAGCTATCATATGCTTCTGGCACACGGCAAGGCGGTCAAGGCCTGCCATGAGCTGCTCCCGGGGGCAAAGATCGGGATAGCGTTGAATATCTCCGACTGCAAACCCGCCACGAATCAGCCAAAGGATATCGAGGCTGCCCGTCGAGCGGATGGCTATAGGAACAGGTGGTTTTTGGATCCGCTTTACAAGGGCGAGTTTCCTGCGGATATGTTGGAATGGTACAAGAGTAAGAACGTGGTGCTGCCGGATATTCGAAAGGACGATCTTGCCATTCTGTCGACAAGACAAGATTTTCTGGGCCTCAATTACTATTCGCCGCACTTCTTTGTCAACGATTCAAACAACTGGCCTGTGCAGTGCACTTCGGTGAAAACAGGCAAGCCGCTCAACGACATCAACTGGGAGATCGTTCCGGAAGCGCTTTATCATATTCTCACCCGTATTCGGGCGGATTATGGTGCGGATATCGAGTTTCAAATCACAGAAAACGGTTCCTGCCAGACGGATATCCCGAACGTGAAGCATGAAATCCCGGATGATTATCGCGTCGACTATCTGTACCGCCATCTGATCGAGCTGGATCGGGCGATGCAGGACGGCTGTCACATAACCGCTTACTATGCGTTCAGTTTTACGGATAACTTAGAATGGGCACTGGGCTACAGCAAGCGGTTCGGTCTTGTGTATGTGGATTTTGCGACGCAGGAACGAATCGTGAAAAAGAGCGGAAATTGGTATTCGCAAGTCATTCGAGACAATGGATTTGAACGTGTGGATTGATTATTCGAAAACCGAGGTGTAAGGAGAGCGAGATGGAACAGTGTGATTTACTGCTGGGTGGCAGTTATTTGATTACCATGGATCATCGCGACACGCGCATCAAAGATGGCGCGGTTGCGGTGAAGGACGGGAAGATCGCTGCGATCGATACCCTCACAAACCTTCGGGCAAACTATGTTGCCAAGCAGGAGATCGTTCATGAGAACGCCGTCCTGATGCCCGGCCTCATCGATGCGCATTGTCATGAAACCTTGACCAGAGGTTTGCATGAAGATTTGCCGCTGATGCGATGGCTGGAGGAGGTTTGTTATCCCATCGAGGGAAACTATACGCCGGAAGACATGTATGCTGCGGCGCTCATGACGCAGCTGGAGCTGATTCGTGGCGGCGTTACAACGTTTATCGATATCTTCCGGTTCGCGGATCAGGGGATCAAGGCGCTGAAACAAAGCGGGTTACGGTGCTTTTTCACCCCGCAGTTTTTTGATGCAACCTGCGATCATTTGGAAAGCATCGATCGCACGGTTCAACTCATTGAGCAACATCATGGCACGGAGAACGGCAGGGTAAACGTTTGGTTTGGGCCGCATGCGCCCTATTCCTGCGGCCCGGAAAGCTATGCGAGGGCTGCAAAGCTTGCCGGTGAGCTGGGCGTGGGCATCCATACCCACTTGTGCGAGACACGGGATGAACTTCGCATCATCAAAGAGCAATATGGCAAGGATCCTGTGCAGTATTTGGATGACGCGGGCGTGTTTGATGTGCCCAACATCATGGCGCACAGCATCCATCTGACCGATGAAAACATAGCGTTTTTAGCAAAAAAGCGAGAGACCACGGGGCTTGTCTATTGCCCGATCAGCAACATGAAGGTTGCCGACGGGGTGGCCAGAGTTCCGGATTTGCTGGCCGCCGGCTGCACGCTTGGCCTCGGGACGGATTCGAACCTGTCCAACAACGGCTTGGATATGTTTAACGAAATGCGCATCGGCAGCTGCTTGCAAAAGGTCTTCCGTGATGATGCTACCATCATGCCTTGCTTTGAAATGCTGCGCTTGGCGACAAATGGCAGCGCGGCGGTGTTCAAGCTTCAGGACAAAATTGGCAGCCTGGAGATCGGGAAATGCGCGGATGTCATCGCGGTAAGCTTTGATGAACCACACATGTGGCCGGTCTATTACGAAAACCCCAGCAACATCGTTGAGCAGTTGGTCTACTCGGCACGGGGCGCCGACGTCATCACAACCGTGGTGGATGGACACGTGCTGATGGACGATCGCAAAGTGCTGACCATCAACCAGAAGGACACCTTCACTTACGTTCAAAAACGTGCGAAAGATCTTTATGCGCGCAGTTTTCCGAATCGATAAACAGTAATTACGATTTTTTTAGTATTTTCGAACATAGCGGAGGAATAAAAAAATGGCAGAGATCAAATTTATACTCAACGGGAAGGAAACAGCCGTCACGAAGCCGGATTGGCCGTTGCTGCGATATTTGCGGGAAGAATTGAATCTGGTGGGTGCAAAAAACGGTTGCAGCAAGGGTCAGTGCGGCGCCTGCATGGTCATTATCAACGGTAAAGCTGTGCCGGCCTGTGCATTTAAGATGGAAAAACTCGATGGCGCGGAGGTGCAGACCATTGAGGGTTTGGCAAAAGATGGAAAGCTCCACCCATTGCAAGTTGCCTTTATGAAACTCAGCGCTTTTCAGTGCGGTTTCTGTACGCCGGGCATGATCATGTCGGCAAAGGCCCTGCTGGATCAGAACCCGAACCCGACGGCCGATGAAGTGCGCCACGCACTTCGCAAGAACATTTGCCGTTGCACGGGGTATAAAAAGATCGTGGAAGCCGTTCTGCTGGCCTCTGATATTCTTAACAATCGCGTACAGGTGGATCTCGAGACTGCCAACGGAACCATGGGGGATCGGGCGGTACGAACCGATGCGCTGAGAAAAGTCACCGGGCAGCCGGTCTATACGGACGATTACAAGTTGGCAAAGCCGTTGCAAGGCAAGATGCTGTTTTCCGCATACCCGCATGCCAAAATCTTGTCCGTGGATGTATCCGCGGCAAAAAAGCAGCCCGGCGTAGTGTGTATTGCTACCTATGATGACGTCCCCGGGCGCAAGGATTTCGGGCAGGGTATTTTTACGCAGCAACCGGTCATCGCCGGTGATTTGGTCCGATTTGTGGGCGATCCGGTGGCGGTGGTCTATGCGGAAACCGAACAGGAAGCCTATGACGCCATGAAGTATATTCGGGTGGAGTACGAACCGCTGCCCGTGATTTCGAGCCCGAAGGAAGCTTTGGCGGAAGGCGCCGTGCAGATCTATGACGACGGCAACGTGTTAAAGCACATCCATACCCATAAGGGGAATGTTGATCTTGCATTTGCGGAAGCGGACATCGTACTGGAGGACACATACAGTGTCAGCTGTATCGACCATGCTTATATGGAACCCGATGCGGCTTTGGCCGAATACGATGAAAATGGACTTTTGACCGTCTATGGCTCGGTGCAAAACCCCATGGGGCTCCTTAGAGATCTTTCAGCCTGTTTGGCGCTGGATGAATCAAAGCTTCGGGTCGTAACCCGTCCCAATGGCGGCGCTTTTGGTGGCAGAGAGGAACCTTCCGTGCATATACAGGCGGCTTTGGGCACGCTGATGACCGGCCGCCCGGTGCGGATGCTGTTTACGAGAGAAGAGCTCAACATTTTCTCCACCAAGCGTCACGCGATGGAGATGCACTATAAATTTGGCGCAAAGAAAGATGGCACCATCACAGCAATCCAGGCCAGCACCGTTGGAGACACGGGCGCATATGCATCGAGCGGTGAATTCGTGCTGTTCCGCGCTTGCGTGTTTGGCGCTGGGCCTTACGCGATTCCGAACGCTTGGATGGATTCCTACGCGGTGTATACCAACAATGTAACCGCAGCCTCTATGCGTGGATTTGGCAGCACGCAACCTTGCGTTGCCGTTGAGTGCATGATAGATCGTCTTGCCGAACAGTGTGGTCTTGATCCGTTTGAAATCCGCAGGATAAACGGGTTGGATATCGGTAAACAGACCATCACGGGTCACGTGATCGATTACTCCGCCGGTTTCCAGGAAGCGCTGAAACGGGTGCAGGCGGCGCTCGAAAAAGACGGAATTCCGGCTCCCTCAGGCCCGCACAAAAAAGTGGGCGTAGGCATTGCAGGCAGCATGAAAAACGTTGGCTTGGGGTCAGGATGCGAAGACTCTGCGTGGGCGCAGATGCGTCTTGGCGCAGACGGCAAGATTGAACTCATGGCGGGCGGCGTTGAGTGCGGCCAGGGTCACGATACTGTGGTGGTACAGATCGCAGCGGAGGCCCTCGGGGTTTCGATGAACAACATTCGAATCATGCCAATGGATTCCACCTATTCCATGGATGCGGGAATCACCACGGCGTCTCGACTGACGTTTGTTTCAGGCAATGCGTGCAAGGCGGTGAGCCTTATTTTCCGCAACACCATGCTCGAAAAGGCAGCAAAGCTCGGTCACCTTGACCAGAGATATTTAGATTGCGATGCGGATGGCATTTTTGACGGACGTGATCATAAACGGGTTTTGTCTTATCCGGCGCTTGCAAAGCTCGCTTCTGATGCGGCAGAGAGTATCTATGAAAAATATTACTATGTTGCTCCGCAGACAAGCCCCATCAAAGAATGCGCGGACAACCCCGCCAACAAGATGGTGGAGCACAGGCTGCATTTTTCATACTGCTTTGGTTTCCAGGCGGTGATTCTTGAGGTAGATGAGGAGACCGGAAAGGTACAGATCCTGCGTGTCTATGCCGCAAACGATGTGGGAAAGGCGGTCAATCCGTCTCTTGTGGAAGGACAGATCGAGGGTGGCGTGGCGATGGGCATCGGCTACGCGTTAAGTGAAAAGTTTGAGATGAAGGACGGCTATGTTCTAACGAAGGAGATAAAGGATATGGGGTTGCCGCATACCTTGGACGTGCCGCTCGATATCCGCACGATCATTGTCGAGGAAATACATCCGTTCGGGCCGTTCGGCGCAAAGGGCGTGGGGGAACTGCCGCTGAATGCTACGGCTCCGGCCATACTCAATGCCATCTATCAGGCTACGGGTGTGCGGGTCAAGCATTTGCCGATTACACCGGACAAACTGAAAGCAATGCTGGCGGAACGAAAATAATCGATCAGGCAGGGAGTATTATGCGATTAGCGGGCAAGGTAGCAATTATCACGGGAGCCGGCTCTGGCATGGGCAGAGAGGCGGCAATGGAGTTTTTGCGGCAAGGGGCCAAGACGATCCTTACGGACATCGATTCCATTGCTCTTGAAAAGGCCGTTCTGCGTGGCAAAGAGATTTCTTCCGATATCTTGGGGATTCAGGGCGACATGTCCAAAGAGGAAGACTGTAAACGCACGGTGGACACGGCGGTGAAGCAATTTGGCAGAGTTGACATCCTGTTCAACAACCTTGGCATAAACCTCCCCGCTACTGTGACGGAAACGACAGCTTCCCAATGGGACAAGATTTTTGCTGTAAACGTACGCAGTCAGTTTTTGATGTGCAAGCATGTTTTGCCCGTGATGATGGAACAAAGAGGCGGCTCCATCATCAATACGTCCTCCTCAGGTGGAGCCGCGGCGTTGAAAGGCCTCGCCGCATATAGCGCTTCGAAAGGTTCGGTCATCGGCTTGACGAGAAGCGTCGCGGTAGATTATGCGCCTTATGGGATCCGCTGCAACTACCTGATTCCGGGTGTCATCATGACGGACATGACGAAGAAGGTGATCGACGCACAGCCGGATCCGGAGGCATACGCGGAGAACATGCGAACCAATAATCCGTTGCATCGATTTGGTTCGGAGAACGAGGTTGCCATGGCGGCGGTGTTTCTAGCTTCTGATGACACGCCTTTTATGACGGGTGCTTCGTTGGTTGTTGACGGAGGATATTTGGCGCAGTAACAGCGAGAATGGTGCTAATAAATGAAAAAACGGTTAGAAGGAAAAGTTGCGGTCATCACCGGAGGCGCGGCGGGCATTGGAAAAGCCGGCGTCCTGCGATTCCTTGAAGAAGGCGCAAAGGTGGTTATCGCGGATTTCAACTCAAATGCAATAGAGCAAACGTTGAACGAGGCGAAGGCCGTCAGCGCGGATGTGATCGGCATCGAAACGGATTTGACCAATGAGGAATCCGTTCAAAAAATGGTGGAAGAGACGCTGAAACACTTTGGTACAATCGACGTGCTGTTCAACAGCGCGGCGCTGCATCATGCGGGCATGTTGCATGAGACATCCTTGGAGGACTGGGAGCGCGTTTTTGCCGTGAATGCGAAAGGGATGTTTCTGACCTGCAAATATGTGCTGCCGATCATGGTGGCACACGAAAAGGGCGCGCTGATCAATACCGCTTTACCGGAGGCCACCGCTGGACTTCGGGGCATCTCGGCCTATTGCGCATCCAAATCTGCCGTTCCCGCTCTGACGAAAAGCATTGCCATCGATTACGCGCCCTATCATATCCGGGCGAATTACATCTGTCCGCGGGTCGTTCCCGCCGAGATGACGCAGAAGGCCATGCATTTGGGATCGAATCCGGACGAGTGCGGTGAGTGGAACCGAACGGCAAGACCGCTGGGACGGTTCGAAGAAGTCGTGGAGATTGCAAACGCCGCGGTGTATTTGGCATCGGATGAAACATGCTTTATGACCGGCGCGTCCATCGTAGCGGATGGCGGCTTCCTGGGACAGTGAGGATTGTGCGAACGTGAAAATTTATATGCCCGTGCGCTTCCCTGCGCCTTTGATGACCGGGTGGGGGCAGGATGTGATCCTGGATGTTGACGAAAGCGGATACACCCCCTCGCGGGAAATCATGAAGAACCACCTTGCCGATGCAGACGCTGTCGTGATCAATCTCGACGACGTGTTTGATCGGGAGATGATCGACGCAAGTCCCAAATTAAAGGTGATTACCCTCTTTGCGGGCAGCACCTATAACATTGACGTGGCGTATGCAAAGTCCAGAGGAATCATCATTTGCACCACGCCCGGGGAGATCTTTGAAAATACGGCAGACCTAACGTTTGCGCTGCTTTTATCCGTGGCGCGGCGTATTCCTGAGGCAGACGCCTACGTTCGTGCGGGGCTGTACCACGCCTGGCAGCCTGCGGGTCTGTTAGGGGGCGATATTTACCATAAAACCATTGGCATTGTCGGCCTTGGTACGATCGGTGCGTGTGTAGCGCGGAGGGCGAAAGGGTTTGGCATGCGCATCCTGTATACTGCGGCGCATGGGCCCAAGCCTGAGATGGAGAAGGAACTCGGCTGCACGTATGTGGATTTGGATACACTGTTGAAAGAGTCTGATTTTGTCACGCTCCATTGTAAACTAACGCCTGAAACCCAAGGGCTTATCGGCGCGCGCGAGATTGACTTGATGAAGCCGACCGCTTATCTGATCAATACCGGGCGGGGGGCACTTGTAGATGAAACGGCATTGTCCGACCGACTGGAACAGGGACGTATTGCAGGGGCAGGCTTGGATGTGTTTGCGGAGGAACCGAACATAACGGAAAAGCTGCTTACCCTGAAAAACGTAGTGCTCACGCCACATTTGGGCGCATCCAGCCGTGAAAACCGGATACGAATGGCGGAGATTGCGGCGGACTGTACCAGGGCGGCGCTAAGCGGTAACGAGCCGCAATTTCACGCATAAGAATTATTGCTTATCGGTAAACCATATCTTAGGGGTATGGGGAATTCGCAAATTCTCCATTTTTACGTAGAAAAATCTATCGGAAAAGACCGAAGGACGTTGTCGATGAAATAAGCGGCCTGTTTTGAAAAAAAACAGGCCGCTTATTGATGCTTGAGACAAACGGCAGACAACAAGCAGGACGATGATTGCATGAGATGACGAGCCCGGCTCGGATGAATGGTAGAGTTTTGAATGAACATACTCAATAATTAATACAGAAATTGACAAATAAAGCAGAAAATACTAAAAAATATAACAAATATATTATAAACATATTGATATAAATGATCAAATTGGATAAGATAAGTTATATGTTGTCGATAGGGAGGAATTCTATGGAAAAGCGCATCAAGACCGGCGTTATCGGTTGCGGTAAGGTTGGACATTTTCATGCAGCGGGATATTCTACAAGTCCGCTGAGTCAGTTTTTTGGCGTCTACGATCAGGATTTTGAACGGGCAAAGGCTTTTGCCAGCACATATGGCGTGCGCGCTTTCTCTTCCATTCAAGAAATGGCGTCTGCCGGCTGCGAGGCTGTCAGCATCTGTACGCCACATCCCATTCACAGGGATGCAGCCGTGCAGGCAGCCGAAGCAGGGATGCATATCATCATCGAAAAGCCTCTGGCAGCATCACTTTCTGATTGTGATGCGATCATTGCGGCGGCAGAGCGAACCGGCATTATCGGAGCTACCGTATGCCAACGCAGGTTTTATGAGCCGGTAAAGCGTATTCGCAGCGCGATTGACGAAGGCAAGATTGGCAAGCCGATCCTTGGAACCATCATGATGCACGGTTGGCGGGATATGGATTACTATGCCGCGGATCCCTGGCGCGGCACATGGAAAGGCGAAGGCGGCGGCGTCCTCGTCAACCAGGCTCCGCATCAGCTCGATTTACTGCTGTGGTTTATGGGGGATGTCGACGAGCTGTACGGCGTTTGGGATACGTTGAATCATCCAAACCTTGAAGTAGAGGATACCGCGCTTGCGACGATCCGCTTTCGAAACGGCGGACTGGGCTCCATCGTCGTGAGTAATTCCCAAAATCCTGCTCTCTATGGGAAGGTTCACGTGCATGGAGCGAACGGTGGTTCTGTAGGCGTGCAGACCGATGGCGGCAGTATGTTTATTGCAGGCATGAGCTCCATTACGGAGCCCCCGGTGCTGGATCTTTGGACAGTTCAGGGAGAAGAGGATAAGCTTGACCAATACGCCAAAGAAGATTCCGATTACTTTCTAGGGTTAAAAGATTTTATGCATTACTACCATAGGCAACAATTGGAGGATTTTCTTCATGCGATCCTTACGGGCGGGGAGCCCTTGGTGACGCTGCGCGCAGGGCGGAAGACGGTGGAGCTGTTCACCGCTATCTATCGCTCCAATCGCGACAGGAAGCCCGTAAAGTTCCCCCTTGCTGCGGAAGATACAGATGATTACGACGGAAGACTGATAAAGAAGTAAGAGAGGTGCGCGATATGCCTATTAGTTGTCTACCGGTTTCTCTGTTTTCGGAGATCATTCAGAAAAAGATGCCACTCGAAGATTGGGCAAAGCATGCCAAGGAAATGAACCTGGACGGGTTCGACATCAGCATGATGTTTCTTGACAATCACACGCCGGTCTATCTGCGTACGTTCCGGAAAAAGCTTGAAAAAGTAGGACTGCCCATCATCATGGCGTGTACATATCCAGATTTTGTGCATCCGGACCCAATTCAACGCGAGCGCGAGTTGGATTATTTGACTCGAGACATTGCGGTCTGCTCGGAGATTGGAGCAAAATATCTTAGAGTACTGGCAGGGCAGAATCATCCGGGCTTAACCCGGAAGGTTGGCATTCAGCGGGCGGTTGAGGGATTGTCTGCGGCATCCGTTGCGGCGGACAAGTATGGGATTCAGCTGGTGTACGAGGATCATGCCAAGCCGGGCGCATGGGATTACATTGATTTCAGTTTCCCGCCGGACATCTTCCTCGAAATTGTGGATCAATTGCGGGATACCAGTGTCGGCGTAAATTTTGATACGGGAAACATCACTTCTGCCGGCTGGGAGACCATGCCTGTTCTCGAAGCGATTGTGGATCGCATCAAAACCATCCATGTATCCGATACCAGTACGTTCGGCAAATTCGATCCGGTCATGATAGGAACGGGCGTTACGCCAAACCGCGCGATTTTCCATTTTCTGAAAGAGCACGGTTTCAATGGATGGCTATGCATTGAGGAAGCCAGCAATTCAGGTCTTGCTGGCATTCGTAAGGCCGTGGAAACAACGAGAGATCTTTGGGAACAAGCATAAACAAAAAAAGACCATCCGAAAACAAGAGACCATCCGAACAGATCGGGTGGTCTCTTAAAACCAATACACTTTAGAATCAACGTCGTTTCAAGAAAGGCAGGCTCGTGTTCAGCCTTATTCTACGCCTAACTCCCTTGCAAACTGTATGAACAGGCGGGAGCCAAGACGATCACAACCCATTTCGACAAAGGCAGCGCCCTGATCCAACGACGTCATGCCGGAAGACGCCTTAATTTTCACGGAAGGCCCAATGTGTTGTTTGAAAAGCTCGATATCGTGCGGTTCGGCTTTCCCTTTTGCGTAGCCTGTGCAGGTCTTTATATAATTGGCACCTGCTCTTGTAATGATTTCGCACAGTTGGATTTTTTCCTCATCTGTCAGCAATCCTGTCTCGATGATCACTTTGAGTATATGTTGTCCCGCAACGCCTTTTAGTGTTCGTATTTCGTCTTCCACCTTGTCATAAAGGCCGTCCTTCACCCAACCGATATTGATCACCATGTCCAACTCGTCCGCACCGTTTTCCAGCGCCTCAGCCGCTTCAAACGCCTTACAGGCCGTTGTGTTGTAACCATGGGGGAAGCCAATCACTGTGCAGACCGGCAACTTTCCGTTCAACTGTTCTTTCGCTAGCTTGACATAGCTGGGTGGCACACACACGGAAGCCGTTTTGTAGTGCAGAGCATCGGCACAGAGCCGAATGATGTCGCCGCGCGTGGTCGTTTGCAACAACTCTGTGTGGTCTAGGTGTTTTAAAATCTCATGTACGTCCATATTTCCCTCCAATAATAAATGATTTGTAACTTTTGCAACTGTGAAAAAGATGAGCATATTTTTCAAAAAAAACAAAGAAAATTTTAAATAAATACAAAAAATATTGTAAAACATAATCAAAATATTATTAATTGCACAAATAAATGGAAAAATGTTGACACAATGAATTTACAATATTATAATTCAAATGTCAATACAAAAAAAGTATCAATAAACGTTCAAAAGTTCACTTAACATACTCAATAAACAACAAATCTCGACCAAACCTACCAGTAGTTTTCCAGCAAAACATAACTTGAGCCCCTGCCACGGATGTGGTAAAAATATACATATGGAGGAGAAACGAAATGGGTAAGAAACTAGTAGTGTTCATCCTTGCCACATTGATGGTCGTATCAGTGTTGACTGGCTGCGGTCAGACGACAAATACGCCAGCTCCCGCTCAGGAAGCAACGACGGCTCCTGCGCAGGAATCAGCACCGGAAACTGCACAGGCGGCTCCGGAGAGCAATGGTGCATCTGAAGCCATGAAGATGGTTATGATTACCGACACCGGCGGACTGGGTGACGGTGGTTTTAACGATATGGCATGGCACGGCCTGGAAATGGCGAAGGAACAGCTGGGTTTTGAAATCGCTGTAATCGAATCCACTGAGGCTTCCCAGTATGCTTCCAACATGTCTGCGGCGGCACAGCAGGGATATGATATCATCGTGTGCGTAGGTTTCCTGCTTGAGGATGCATTAAAGGAAGTTGCTCCGCAGTATCCCGACACCAAGTTTGTCATGATCGATGGTTCTGTTGACGGACCAAACATCTATTCTTACAAGTACAAACTCAATGAAGCCGGCTTCCTTGCGGGCGCGTTGGCCGCTTATGTAACCAAAGCCGACAGCTTTGGCACGGTCGGTGGCATGGAGATCCCCGATGTTGTGGCTTGGGAGAGCGGGTTTGTAGCTGGCGTCAAGACCATCAACCCGAATGCGGAAGTGAAGACTACCTATGTTGGAACGTTTGCTGACCCCGGCAAAGCGAAAGAACTCGCGCTTGCGCAATTCAATGCCGGCGCAGCCGCCATTATGGAAATCTCCAGCGGCGGTGCAATTGGTGTCATTGAAGCTGCCCGTGATGCAGGCAAACTGTTTGTCGCAACGGACAAGTCCAAGGATTCCTTTGCTCCTGGCTTTGAGCTGACCGCAGCGCTGGCCGCACGCGATGTCGCGCTGTTCGAAGCTGCAAAACAGATTCATGACGGTACGGCAGTTGCAGGCACGACACTTTTATCGATGAAGGATGGCGTGTTTGGTCTTCCGGATAATACAGAGGCGCGCTACGGCAAAGATGCGGTGGATCTGATTGCCAAACTCAAAGAAATGATCATCAGCGGTCAGATCGTTGTTCCCGCCACCAAAGATGAGGTTGCTGCATACCAGGCACCTGATCTGGGCATGAAGTAACAGAATCCATTGATGCAAAAAGTAAAACAGGTTGGATTGAGCCTGCTCCGCCCCCTTTTGGGGGTGGAGCGGTCTTGATCTGAAGTTGGAGGGGCTGATGGAAAACATTATAGAACTCAAGAACATCGTGAAGACCTTCGGAAAATTTGTTGCCAATGACAACATCAATCTAGAGATTCGCAAAGGTGAAATCCATGCGCTTCTCGGCGAAAACGGCGCCGGCAAGAGTACGCTCATGAATATCCTGTATGGGTTGTATCATCCGGATTCCGGCAGTATCTATGTCAATGGAAAAGAAGTGGAAATACGCGAATCAGGGGATGCCATTGCATTGAACATCGGCATGGTTCATCAGCATTTCATGCTGGTACAACCCTTTACCGTTGCGGAGAACTTAATTCTTGGTGTCGAGCCGGTCAAGGGATTAGCCTTGGACATGAAAAAGGCGATCAAAGAAATAAAAAAAGTCTCAGAAGAATATGGATTGGAAGTCGATCCCAACGCGGTCGTAGCCAACATCTCCGTTGGTATGCAGCAGCGGGTTGAAATATTAAAGATACTATTACGGCGTGCGAATATTTTGATTTTTGACGAGCCAACGGGAGCATTGACTCCTCAGGAGATTCAGGATTTCTTCCGAATCTGCAAGACCTTGCAGACTTGCGGACACACCATCATCATTATTACGCACAAGCTGAAAGAGATCAAGCAAATCAGCGACAGGGTAACCGTCATTCGCACAGGGAAAAACGTCGGCACAGTCGAGACCGGCGCTGTCAATGAACAGATGCTGGCAGAGATGATGGTGGGCCGCAAAGTGATTCTGCAAACCAAGCGGGATGATCAGGCTCCAGGCGAAGTTGTGCTCAAAATGCAAGATGTATGGGCCAAGAATTGCCGAGGTGTCGATGCACTGAAAGGTCTGTCGCTCTCCGTGCGAGCCGGTGAAATCGTTGGTATCGCGGGCGTTGAAGGCAATGGCCAGTCGGAAATTGCACTGGTGCTAAAAAAGCTGCTTCCTTACGCTTCCGGAGAGATTCAATATCTAGGCAAGCCGTTTACAAAGAGCATAACAACACAAGACCTCATCGACGCAGGAATGGCACATATCCCGGAGGATCGTCAGAAGATGGGATTGGTGCTAGGCTTCTCCGTCCGGGAAAACCTGGTGTTAGGCATGGAGGATTGGAAGCAGTTTTCAAAGGGCTTGTTTGTCAATCAAAAGGCGTTGTGCGCGTTTAGTCAAGAGATGCAGGGACAGTATGATATCCGCTGCGCTTCTGTAGAGATGCCGGCGGCAGGGCTGTCTGGCGGAAATCAACAGAAGGTGATATTGGCAAGAGAGATCTCGAGGAACCCGTCCCTGCTGGTGGTTTGCCAACCAACCCGCGGGCTGGATGTCGGTGCCATCGAGTATGTTCACGGACAGATTCTTGAGCAACGCAAGCGCGGTTGTGCGATTCTATTGATCTCCTATGAATTGGACGAAATCATGTCACTGAGCGATCGGATTATGACCATTTACAACGGCGAGATCGTTGCATGCTATCAAAACGGTGAAGTCAGTAGCGAGCAGATCGGTCTTGCCATGACCGGATTCCGGCAAAAGGCAAATTGCGAGTAAGCGTAAGAAACTTTTCATAGGGAACGGGGGACAGAATGGAACGAAAGAAACAATTCTCAAGTGACCAATGGTTGGTGATTCTTGATAAGATATTAACTCCGGTGATTTCAATACTTTTTGCCTTGGTGGCTGGCGCGGTGCTGGTGGCTGCAATCGGAAACAATCTGGGCGCGGCATACAAAGCATTGTTTTCCGGAGCGTTTGGCAGCACCAACTCTTTGGCGGAGACCGTGTTGGCGGCGACGCCATTGATGTTTACCTCGTTGGCTTTCTCTGTGGCCTATCGCAGCGGCATGTTCAATATCGGAGCCGAGGGACAGTTCTACGCGGGGGCGATACTCGGCGCTTGGGCCGGTTATGCGATCACGGGATTACCGCCATTCATCCACATTGCGATTGTAATCGTGGCAGGGGCAGCGGGCGGCGCCCTCTTTGGCTTCATCTCCGCCTATCTCAAAGCCAAGCGGGGCGTGCATGAAGTCATCACCTGCATCATGCTGAACTATATCGCGATCAATGTAACCAATTATCTTGTCAGTACAAATGGGCCGCTCCGGGGTGGCAGCAGTCTGCCTGCTACACCCACGATTCAGGCAACCGCTATGTTGCCGGATTTGATTCCGGGGACGCGTCTTACAGGCGGCTTTTTCATTGCGATAATCTGTGCGGTACTGATCTACATCTTTCTATGGAAAATGAAGATTGGGTATAAGATTCGCGCCGTAGGGCTGAATCCTGTCGCAGCGGAATACGGCGGTATTAAGAGCTTGAAATACGCTATCATTTCGATGGCGATTGCCGGAGCACTGGCGGGCATTGGAGGCGCCGTTGAAATCATCGGTGTACACAATCGGTTTTATGCGAACTTCTCATCCGGCTATGGGTTTGATGGCATATCAGTAGGCATGTTGGCCGGAAATCATCCGCTGGGGGTGTTGCTTTCCTCGGTGCTGTTCGGCGCGCTAAAAACCGGTGCGACCGCCATGCAGATTCAAGCCGGCACAAATGCGGAGTTGGTGCGGGTACTCCAGGCGCTGATCATCTTCTTTATCGCCTGCCATTGGAGTCTCAAAAAAATTATCGAGGATCTGCGAAACAAACACGACTTGCAACGCTCGAAGCAATCAAAAACCGCGAAGGATGGTGATAAAGCATGAGCGCGTTGACACAAATTTTGAACGCGAGCGTATTTGCGGCAATGCTGCGCATGGCGACACCACTGATACTTGGCGGTCTGGGAAGCACATTTTCCGAACGTTCAGGCATTTTAAACCTCGGGATCGAGGGGGTCATGCTTATGAGCGCGTTCGCGGCGGCAATGACGTCGCTTCTCACCGGATCCGCATGGCTGGGCGTGCTGGGCGGCATGCTGCTGGGCGGTATCGTTGGCCTTTTTCACGCGTTTCTTTGTATACGTTTTCGCGCCAACCAGACCGTCGTTGGTATGGGGATTAACATTTTCGCAATGGGAATCACGCCTATGCTGCTCCAGGCTTACTGGGGCAATCCTGGCAGCACACCCTCGGTTCCCGGACTGGCGGCGATCTCCATTCCGCTGTTGAAAGACATACCGGTGTTGGGCACTATACTGGGTACGCACAGCCCGCTGACCTATTTGGCTCTGATTCTTGTGCCGGTCTCCGGGTTTGTATTGTTCCGTACGAAGTTTGGGTTGCGGATTCGTTCCATCGGCGAGCACCCCAGAGCCGCGGACACGTTAGGCGTCAATGTCTATCGGACGCAGTATTTATCAGTAATGATTTGTGGAATGCTGGCGGGGCTTGGCGGGGCGTATCTATCCTTGTGCCAGGTTTCGATGTTTGTCAAGGGGATGACATCCGGTCGCGGATACATGGCAATGGCTGCCATGATCTTTGGCAAATGGAACCCCGTTGGCGTGCTCTTAGCATCCTTGCTGTTTGGTTTTGCGGATGGCTTACAGATGTCCATTCAGGCGGCCGGCTGGAATATCCCATCGGATATCCTTCTTTGCTTGCCATACGTATTGACGATTCTGGCGCTGGCTGGCTTCGTGGGAAAATCGGAAGGGCCGAAACAGGTGGGCAAACCGTACATTAAGTATTGAACCGACGGGAGAAGCGCATGCAAGGCAGTATACTGATTCGAAACGGTCTGCTGGTCACCATGGATCAGAATCGTAGAATATTCAAGGGAAACCTGTATATTGAGAATGGGATCATTCAAGAAGTGGGTTCTCTTCGAACGGAAGCCGACCAGATCATCGATGCGGACGAGCGAATCGTAATGCCCGGCTTTATCCAGACGCATATCCATCTTTGCCAAGTGCTTTTCAGGGGGCTTGCAGACGATGTCGATGTGGTTGATTGGCTGAAACATCGTATCTGGCCCTTTGAATCCGCGCATGATGAGGATTCCATTCATGCCTCCGCGAACCTGGGCATTGCGGAGCTCATTGCAGGCGGCACCACTACAGCGCTATCCATGGAAACGACGCGGCATACCGATGGCGTGTTTGCCGCAGCTTTGGAGAACGGCTTCCGACTCATTGCGGGAAACGCCATGATGGACATCGTGGAGCCTGGCACCGAGATGCGTGGTCTTAGCACCAAAGATAGCATCTCTGAAAGCAAGCGGCTCCACCGGGAATGGGATGGCAAAGGGGAAGGAAGGATCCAATACGCCATCATGCCAAGAGGCGCCAGAAACTGTTCTCCAGAGCTTGTGGAGCTTTCGAGGCAATTTTCGAGAGAAGAAGGGTTGCTGTTTCATACCCACGTGTCGGAAAACGGGCCCTTGTCCGCAAGACTGATCCGCGAGACCGGGCTGAGTGACTTGGAGCTGCTGAACATGCAGGGTGTGGCCAACGAACGCCTTGTGATCGCGCACGCCATTTGGCTGAGCGAACACGATGAGGAGATCATTCAAGAGCACGGGATAAAGATTGCGCATTGTCCATCGGCAAATATGAAGTTGGCATCTGGCTTTTGCAAGGTTCCGGAACTGTTAGAGAAGGGCGTCTGCATTTCCTTAGGCGCGGATGGCGCGCCTTGCAACAACATCTTAAGCATGCTGAATGAAATGCGGTTGGCTAGCCTCATCCACAAACCGCGGTGTGGTCCCAAGGCGATGCGGGCGGATCTAGTGCTGGAGATGGCTACCATAAACGGAGCAAAGACCCTGGGAATGGAGCACAAAATTGGAAGTCTTGAACCGGGAAAACGAGCGGATGTGATCCTGCTGAATCGGGATGCACTCCATAGCAGCCCGTCGCAGGGTGTTCCTGTAGAGTCGCAAATCGTCTATTCCATGCAAAGCGGAGATGTAGACACCACGATCATCGACGGAAACGTGCTGTATTTGCATAAGCAATTTACGCATATCAATCCAACTAAAGTGTTGGATACTGCAAATCAGGAGGCAAAGAAAGCCTTGGAGCGAGTTCCGTTTGGCCGTACCTTGCTGAGTGCGCTTCCTTACTGAGCATCATATCAGTCCTGAATTCACAAGGAGAAAATCGCTTTGATTTTCTCCTTGTTTTTTGGCTCTCTGCTAAGAGTTGAGGCGGAGCGAAGGACGAAGAGTCTGTTTTTCGGTTACACAGAACGGAATGATGAAAAAACGGTCGAATTGGGTGTTTGAATTGATGGGTGCAGCAAAAAATACTGCAAGCAGTCAGTGTAATTTGTGCGGCGCAGAAGGCTTGAAAGAAGTGAAAATTTGACTTGGATCCACAATTCACAAAATTATATAACGGACAAGCGAAAAAATATATAGTGAGCAACTATTTAATAAGAAATGGGCAACAACTTGTTTGACTTTTGATATTAACTGTAGTAAAGTAAGTCTGCAACTCAAATATGCTAATAACAAGATCTTAGGCTGATGGCATATTCATTAACTTTTGAGAGGAATCCTATATGGAAACTTTGATTGAAGTATCAGACTACAGTTTTCGATACCGCAAAGCAAAGACAATGGCGCTTCAGCACATAGACTTTCGTGTCAATAAGGGCGAAGTTCTTGCTATCATTGGGCCGACTGGCGCAGGCAAAACCACGATTTGCAGAAGCATCGTGGGCCTAATCCCGTCGCTTTTTTATGGCAAGATGTCCGGTTCGATTCAAGTGTTAGGCAAACCTGTCTCGGAATACTCTGTTGAGAAGCTTGCAAGCATCGTGGGGTATGTTCATCAGGACGCGGAGAGCCAGATACTGATGACCAATGTGGAGAAGGAGATCGTATTCCCTTTGGAAAATCTGGGACTTGACCGTGCCGAGATTGGAAAGCGATTGGAACAAGCCTTACAATTGGTTCACCTCGAGAATTATCGGAATCGACATCCATTTTATCTTTCGGGTGGACAACGGCAGCGTGTCGTGCTGGCTACGGCGCTTGCCATGAACCCGGAGGTGCTGATTTTAGACGAGGCGGTTTCAGAAATCGATCCCATCGGTGCGGAGGAGATCATGACGGTCGCCAAGGAGCTCAACAGCCTGGGAAAAACGATCATCTTCATTGAGCACAATATGGAAGAGATTGCGCGCTTCGCAGATCGGATCATCGTCATGGAGGATGGTCAGAAATTGGCGGAGGGAGAAACCCAGCAGATTTTGACAGACAGTGAGCTTTTAGGAAAGCTTGAAATTTTCCCGCCGGAGAGTGCGCAATTGTTTATAGAACTCAAAAAGCGCGGCGTCGAGGTAGATGAAATTCCCATCAATGTGAACGATGCGAAGATGCGGCTCATGCAGCTTCTCTCGTCTGCAAGATCGTGAGGACAGGAAGATGGCATTTCGAGACGATTGTGAAAATGTAGTAGACATTCAAGGCTTATGGCATGTCTATCAACCCATGGGCGAGGTCGCATTAAAAAACGTGGATCTAACGATTAAAAAAGGCGATTTTGTCGCGCTCATTGGGCAGAACGGCTCAGGTAAAACCACGCTGATCAAACACATGAACGGCTTACTCAAGGCAACCAAGGGCACCGTTATCGTTGGAGGAGAACACGTTAAAAATCAGTTGGTTTCCGATATGGCTCGCTATATCGGTTACGTGTTCCAAAACCCTGCGCATCAGATCTTTTCCGATTCTGTAGAGGCGGAGATCGCCTTTGGGCCAAAGAATCTCGGCTATCCTCCGGAAGAAGTTGCAAAATTGGTCGATCAGGCGCTGCAGGATGTGAGTTTAGAGCAGTGGCGCACAGAGATGCCGTTTATGCTTGGCCGCGGACAAATGCAGCGCCTAGCCATCGCCTCCATATTGTCTATGAAACCGAGCGTGCTGATCATCGACGAGCCGACGACCGGCTTGGACTGGCGGGAATGCATTCGTGTGATGAACCTGGTCAAGAAGCTCAATGACGATGGACACACGATCATTATGACAACGCACAACATGAATCTGGTTTCTCTCTATGCCAAACGCGTCGTGGTATTGCGCTATGGCGAGAAGATTTTGGACGGTTCGGTGGATGAAGTATTCCAGCAAACAGAGATCCTGAAAACCGCATATATCAAAGCGCCTCAAATCTATCGGATCATGGAGGCTGTCCCGGAAATCAAAGTGGACGACTATAACATCGAGGCGGTGGCTGAAACGATTGCCACATGCCTGGGAAAGGATGGTAAAACAGCATGTCAGTCTTGACAATGATGGAGGCAGCCAAGCGGGATTCCGTGATTCATCGGATGAATCCGTTTACAAAAGGCATTTTCTGTCTGTGCATGATTTCTGCTCCGATTATCACGATCAATCCTTTTGTTTCCATCCCAATTTTAATCATACTTTGGCTATTGGCCATTCCGGCGCGGTTACAAGACGTGTTTTATCCCACGATGATTAAAATGTATCCGGTTATGTTGAGTTTCATCATCATTATCTGGCCGTTCTTTTATCCCAAAGGAACTACCGTGCTCGTCGACTGGTCTTTCATCCATATCACATTGGAAGGTATCTACTACGCGATTGCGCAGGGACTTAGAATTGCGGTTGCTATTACTGGCTGCTTGTTTTTTGTCATGACGACGGAAATCATTGACATTTCATCGGCACTTGGGCAAGCGCTCCAAAAGATAGGAATCGGTTATACAGCCCCTTTTATGCTCACGACATCGTTCAAATTCTTGCCGGAATTCATGGCAAACTACACAACCATCAAAGAGTCTTTTATGACGCGTGGTTTCCAATTGGACAAAGGTGGATTTGTACAAAAGCTGAAAAACTTCATCCCGTTGTTCATACCTCTCATCGACTCATCCTTGAGCAAATCCCAAAGCATTGCTTCCGCTATGCTGCTGCGCGCGTTCGGCGTTGTCAAGAAACGAACCTTCTTTACGCACTATTCTTTCAAATTCCTGGATGTGCTCTATATCGTGATGTCTTTGGGCCTTGTAACATTTGCCATCTTGGGGCAGATCTATCACTTAGGCGGATTTAATCTCACACTATAATCGATATCGTATCAAATACGGTTGACAGCAGACGGGTGCCAAAGTACAAACGGCGGGATATTTTGGCTGCACGACCCTGCTAGAGATAGAAACAATTACGGAGGGATAAAAAGGTGAAAAAGAAAAGGAATGCGGTAACAACGATTTCTCTGATCATCGTTGGCGCGGTTCTGTATGGCGTTGGATGCTTTGCAACCATGAACATTGCCATCGGCACGGTAACCTTCCGCCCGGCAGCGTTCATCGCTTGCGCATGGGGCATCCTGTTTGGGCCGTGGGTCGGCGGTATCGCTGCTGCCATCGGCAATACGTTCATTTCCGATGTGCTGTCCGGCTGGTTTGGCATCGGTGGTGTGGGTGGTTTCCTGGGCAATTTCATTATGGGCTTCCTGCCTGCTCTTTTGGTTAGGGACGCCAAAAAATGGCTGCCGATTTCCATCTGGTCCGGTATTGCCGCCATCATCTGCGCAGTCTTTATCGCAGGTTGGCAGGAGATCATGAGCATCAACAAATTCTGGCCCATGTTCGTTGCAGTTTGTGCCAGCAATATCCCCATCAACGTGATCCTTACGCCAATCGCTGTTAAGCTTCTGCTCCCGCGGGTTCAGAAGAGAGGGCTTTATTGGAAGGACGAAGACGGCGACGACGTGGAAGTCGAAGTCAAAGTGTAATGGCGCTTCTTTGTCGCTTGCTCGGATCGTTGAAATAAACGGTAAACCAAACTGGTTCACTTCCGGCAGGTTTCCCGCCGGGATCTGCCGGAAGTGTTTTTTAGGATGATTACAACAACAGGAGGCAAACCATGGGATACCCGGCATCGGCAATTCTGGGAGGAGACGCGTTTAGTGATGTATTTCGGGCATTGTACGATTTGCGGTGCTACTGGAATCTAACGGATCCCGACTATTGCGTGTCGGTCATGAAGGCTGCATATGATGGCGGTTGCCGGGCCTTTGATTTTTCTTTCCCCGCTGTACAGAATTTGTTTCAACGTCTTCAGGATTCGGTCGGGGAGCCCATTGTAGGTTATGCAAACCCTACTTACTTGCAAGGGACAATGCTCAATGGCAAGCATTTGCAATATTGCAGAAACCGCATCATCAGTACATATGTGCAGCGAGAAGGATTTATGCCGGACAGTATCCGGAAAAAAGTAAGAGACGATCTCCGAACGAATACCTGCATGGTGTTTGGATTCGATCCGGAGGCAGAACCTTTATCGGATGTGGAGATTGCTTCCATTTATCTGGATGAAGATGTTTATCAAAAGCGCCTGGATGATATCGGCGCAGGCAAATATGTTTTAATCGGTGGAACCGACGCAGACTGGCTTTATACCCTTGGCCGCGGGGACATCATCGTTCGAATGACTCAGATTGTCAGGAGGAGAGGGCAGATTCCTCTTCTACTCTGCCACTATGCATCCACCGTGATACCGGCGGCAGACGAACAAGGATTGGATGTAGACGGTTATTTTGCACCGATCAACAAGAGTTGGGCATGGTTTGATCAAGAGTCCGCAAAAAAGGCAATCCTGAAGGCAAACAAGCCTGTGACAGCGTTTATGGCCTTTGCTTGCGGGAGCCTTACCAAGAGCATGCGCGAATCCGCAGAGTATCTCAGAGATGAAGCGAATGTAAAAGGGATTCTTTACGGTACAACAAAGGCGGCGAATGCAAGATCCACCGCCATGATGCTCAACGAAGTATTTTAATGATTTGAAATCAGACGAATTTCTCCCGAATTTCATCGGGATGAATTGTTCTCATAACTTCACAGGAAGTCCGAAACGGTTTCAGGACAAAGAAGCTGAATTCCCTTTCTCTACCTCATAGAAAGTCCGAAACGGTTTCAGGACAAAGAAGCGGAATTCCCTTTCTTTACTTCACAGGAAGTCTGAAACGGTTTCAGGACAAAGAAGCTGAATTCCCTTTCTTTACTTCATAGGAAGTCCGAAACGGTTTCAGGACAAAGTAGCTGAATTCCCTTTCTTTGAATGACTTCCATGAATGGCTCCGGCGGCAGCCGATCGGTGACCACAGCGGCAAGCTTTTCGAAGTTACAGAATGTAATCATATAGGAACTGCCGAATTTTGTGTGATCCGCCATGAGCACAACCCGGCGTTCGCGTGCAGTGATGCACCGCTTGATCTCGGCTTCGAGGTAGGTTGTGTTGGTGAGGCCATGCTCCAGAGAAACACCTGTGGCAGCGATAAACACGGTATTTACAGACATTCGTGATAAGGTTTCAATCGTTGACACGCCGAAATAAGAGCTTGTAGCAGCATTGTAGATTCCGCCAAGTGCAACCACCTTAAGATTTTCATACTTCGACGCCTCGTACATGGCGGGTAAGCTATGGGTAACCATGGTGATCTGTTGACGGTTTGCAATGTTGGCAAGAAGCGTGACCGTGGTGGAACCCGAATCCAAAAAGATTGTGGAATTATCTTCCACAAGTGTTGCAGCAAGCCGCCCAATGAGCAGCTTTTCTGCGGCACATTTGGATGAGCGCACGGAGATAGGCAATGGGGTTTGTGTTGTGTTGACTGCAACACCGCCATAAACCTTTTTGATACGACCCCGATCCAACAATTCATTGACGTCTCTGCGGATGGTATTGGCAGAAACAGAGAAGTGTTTGGCAAGGTCTTCCAGGGTTGCGGTGCCGTTTTGCAGCACGAAGTGTTCCATTGCGTTCAGACGATCCAAGCGCATATCGGTTATCCTCCAAGGACATTTTTTTTGAAAATGAGATAATAAAACTCGAAACATTTGTTATTAATAACAGTTTAGCAGGTTTTGATAAAAAATGCAAACAAACCGGAAAATCGGAAATATTGGATGGATGGGTTGCTATAAGATTACAAATAGATTATAATAAATCAACAGAAGATGACAACAATATATTCAACATGTAATGAATTATGAATGAGGTGACAGTTAATATGAGCAAAATCAAAGTTGGTGTTGCGGGATATGGCACAATCGGCCAACGTTTAGCGGATGGCGTTGCTCTGCAAAAGGACATGGAACTCGTTGGCGTAGCGGATCTTGCGCCGACTTTAGCAATACGTGCCTTAAAGGAAAAAGGGATGCCTTATGATTTATATCTTGTCGAGGGCGCAGATAAGTCTAAATTTGACGAGCTGCACATTCCTACGGCAGGGAGCTTTCTTGACCTGGTTGGCAAAGTCGATGTGATGCTGGATAGCAGCCCGGGCGGTGTCGGCGCAAAGAATAAGGCGCTCTATGAGGCGGCCGGTGTGAAAGCAATCTTTCAGGGCGGTGAAAAAGACAGTATTGCAGACGTGTTTTTTCACGGTTATGCCAATTACGAGAAAGGTCTCAATCAGAATTATCTCAAGCTCACCAGCTGCAACACGACGGGACTCATTCGCGCCGTAGACGCTCTGGATCGCGATTATGGACTCGAAAGGGTCGCCATCACCATCATCCGCCGAGTCGCCGACCCCGGCGATTATCATCGCGGGCTCACCAATGCATTGCAGATTGACAAGGCTCCCAGCCATCAAGCGGTTGATTTGATGACCATTATGCCGCATATCAGCGCAACGGGTATCCTGGTTCATACGCCGGTAACACATGGACATATCATCACCGTTTTAGCAACAGGGAAGCAAAAGATTACCAAGGAAATGGCACTCAAGTCCTTTCAGGCGCATCCCAGAATTCGGGTTGTGTGCATTGACGAAGGCTTCTTAGGAAACGCCAGCTTTTTTAAGTATGCCAGGGATCTTGGTTATTCTCGCGGCGATATGTATGAAATCGGTCTTTGGGAAGACTCGATTGTTGAATCCGGAAACGATATCATGTTCGCCATCCATATTCCGCAAGAGAGCGTCACCATTCCTGAGACGATCGATGCGATCCGGGCGGCTATGAATATGCAGCCTACGAGAGAAACAGGAACTCAGGAGACGAATAAATATCTTGGCATCGGATTGTTCAAGTAACGGGCAGATGTTCGCCATAAGGGAATAGATAGAGGAGAAGACCATGAGGTTTGGTATTCGTACGCTGGATGAATTTGATGTTTCAGGCAGGACTGTACTCTGCCGGGTGGACATCAATCAGCCTGTGGATCGGGTCAAGGACACGTTAAAAAGCACCGCGCGAATTCAAGCCTGCATTCCTACGGTGCGGGAGCTTTCCGACAAAGGGGCCAAGCTGGTACTTCTTGCCCATCAAGGGTCAGACATTGAATACGATAATTTCTATACAACTGCGCCCCATGCCAAGGTGCTTTCAGAGCTCTTAGGCAGGGAGGTTCGGTTTGTAGACGATGTGACAGGGCCGGCAGCGAGGGCCGCTATCTGCGCGCTCAAACCCGGAGAAATTCTATTGTTGGACAATGTACGGTTTTGTTCTGAAGAACAAACGCTTTTTGAAATGAGGCTCCAATTAACCCACGCGCAACAGGCACAGACTGAAGTGGTCAAAAAATTGTCCCCTTTGGCAAACCTGTATGTGTGTGACGCGTTTGCAGCCTCTCACCGTGACCAACCATCCCTTTGCGGATTTGAGCAAGTATTGCCCAGCGCAATGGGAAGGCTCTTTGAACAGGAATATTGCGTGATTTCGGAGCTCATGGAATCTCCCGAGCATCCCTGCACATTTGTGTTGGGGGGGTCTAAAGTATCCGACGCCTTTCTTATGATGGAAACGGTTCTCGGCAACGGTTCTGCGGACTGCATACTGACGGGTGGATTGGTAGGCAATATTCTGCTCGCCGCAAGCGGTATCCATATTGGCAAAGGCAGCATGGACTTCATTCAGAAAGCCGGTTATGAATCCTTCATTGACTCGTCGAAGGCGATTTTGAAACAGTATGCGGATCGGATTGTGCTACCGATTGATCTGGCAGGCGTAGTAAATGGCAAGCGTGTGGAGGTCGGTAGTGGCGCGGTGCCGCCGGAGTTTACCGCTCTGGATATCGGCAGCAGGACTGCATGGCTGTATCGTGAGGAGATTCTGGAAAGTAAGACCGTGTTTGTCAACGGGCCGATGGGCGTGTTTGAGCAGCCTGAGGCAGAATTCGGCACAAAAAAGATATGGGAGGCGCTGGGTGAAACGACGGCTTACACCGTTGTGGGCGGAGGAGACAGCGTCACCGCCTCGACAAAGTATGGCATGACAGAGAAAATTGGATATGTTTGTACCGGTGGCGGGGCCTTGATCCGGTTTCTGACCGGGGAAGAATTGCCGGTCGTGAAGGCGTTGCGACACGCAGCCGAGACATTTCCTTGCAAGTAAAGGAAGACCGCGAGGACAGAGCATGGAGATAGAACTGGGCTATGGGTGCGGGACGCAAAAGATACGGCTGCCGGAGGATCGACTACTCGGCATATTGACTCCAAATCATACGGAGCATCCGCTAACGGACGAGGCGGAGGTGCAGCGGGCACTCACGCATCCGATTGGCACACCCTTGCTTCGGGAGATTGTAAAACCGCATGAGCGCATTGCAATACTGACAAGCGATATCACACGACCAATGCCGACATACACGGTTATGCCATCCTTGCTGGATGAGCTGTATGCGGCAGGCGTTCGATCAGAAGACATCACGCTCGTATTCTGCTTAGGCAGCCATCGCAAGCAGACAGAAGAAGAAAAACGAAAGCTGGCGGGCGATCGAGCATTCCGCGAAATTGCATGTGTTGACGGAGATCCAACCGACTGCGTACACTATGGAACCACAAGCAGAGGAACTCCGGTAGAGATCGTTCGGCTCGTGGCTGAGGCTGATCGGCGCATTTGCCTTGGCAACATTGAGTACCATTATTTTGCCGGATATTCCGGCGGAGCAAAGGCTGTTATGCCGGGGGCTTCCACAAGAAAAGCCATACAAGCGAACCACAGCCACATGACGGAGGAAGGATCCTGCGCCGGTCAACTTGCAGGCAATCCGGTTCGTGAAGATATTGAGGAAGCCGCAGCCATGGTCGGCGTGGACTTCATTTTGAACGTTGTACTGGACGAGCATAAAAAAATCATACATGCTTCGGCGGGGGACGTTACACAAGCCCATCGTGAGGGCTGCGCATTTCTGGATCGCCTCTTTGCCGTGCCGATTGAGCGGCGGGCCGATATTGTAATCGTATCCCAAGGGGGAGCACCGAAGGACATCAATCTTTACCAGACACAAAAGGCATTGGATAACGCCAAACACGCGGTACGGGATGGCGGCGTCATTATTTTGGTCGGCGCATGTCAGGAGGGGCTTGGAGAAAGAGTATTTGAAGAGTGGATGACGAAGGCTGACACACCCAAGAGCATGATTACTAGAATTCGCCGGGATTTTCAGCTGGGGGGGCACAAAGCGGCAGCTATCGCAATGGTGCTTGAGCGCGCGGATATCTATCTTGTCAGCGAGATGGATCCGGCATTGGTGCGGAGCATCTTTTTAAAACCGTTTGATACAATCCAAAAAGCCTTCGAGGCGGCTGAAGAGAAGCTTGGAAAAGACGCAACAATTCTACTGATGCCGTATGGCGGTTCTACGTTACCAAGACCGACGCAGGACAAGTAAATCGAAGCAGCCGGAAACTGCCGACCCGATAAATAGGCGATAGAGAAGATCGGTAAACGAGTGAAAAAGAACAGTAGGCACTAGAAAAGTTAAAAATTTCTCGGTTTCGGCAACATTGACAGAGTTGTGCACGCAAGTGAAAGCAACCCACATTGGAAGAATAAGAGGGAAAGTATGCAAAAAGAACTGGAACAAAAGCTGATTCAATTTGCTCGGGAAATCCGCATCGGAACATTAACGGAGTTTCAGGCTTTGGGCTTTGGCCATATCGGAGGGTCCATGAGCATCGTCGAGACACTGGCGGTGCTCTATGGCGCCGTGATGCGCGTAAACCCGGACGAGCCGGATTGGCCAGAGCGGGATATGCTCATATGCAGCAAGGGTCATGCAGGTCCCGCAATCTATGCGGCGCTGGCGCTGAAAGGCTTTTTTCCGTATGAAGAGCTTTTGACATTGAATCAACCAGGCACCAACTTACCAAGTCACTGCGACCGGAATAAAACCAAGGGCGTGGATATGACAACCGGCTCTCTGGGGCAAGGCGCGTCGTTGGCGGCTGGTATGGCGTTGGGTAACCTGCTGAAGGGCTGCGAAAGCAGAGTATTCCTGATATTGGGGGACGGCGAGATCGATGAGGGACAGGTTTGGGAAGCTGCAATGTTTGCCGCGGCAAAGAAGCTCCACAACTTGACAGTCTTTGTGGATCAAAACGGCAAGCAACTCGATGGTACCACAGCGGAAATTTTGGATAGTGGCGATCTTGGGAAGAAGTTCGAAGCCTTTGGGTTTGATACACAGTCGATCAATGGAAACGAGATCTCTGCGGTTTATGACGCGGTGGGAAAAGCTGCCGCACGAAACGGCAAACCCCACGCGATCATCCTGCATACAAAGAAGGGTGCCGGTATTGTGGAGGTGGAGCAGACGGCAGCCAACCATAATATCGTATTCAAACCCGGTCAGATTGACCCTTGGCTGGCAGAATTAAGGCAACAGCTTGCAAGAAAGGGAGGCGATCAGAAATGAGCATTCTTTACGACGGCACGATGCAGGCGCGCGCATTTAAAGAGGTTTTGGCAGATACGTTGCAGACCATGTGTCAACAGGATCCAAAGGTGATCTACCTGGATGCGGATTTGATGAGCTGTATCGGTATGGATCAGTATGCCAAGGCTCATCCGGATCGCGCGATCAACTGTGGGATTGCGGAATCCAATATGGTAGGAGTTGCTTGCGGACTCGCCGCAGTTGGCTTCAAACCGATCATTCATACCTTTGGGCCCTTTGCTTCGCGCAGATGCTTTGATCAGGTATTCCTTTCGGCAGGATATGCGAAAAACGACATTACAATCATCGGGACGGATCCGGGTGTGACAGCGATGTACAACGGTGGCACGCACATGCCCTTCGAGGACATTGCACTCTATCGAACCATCCCTACAGCAACGATTATTGATATGACAGACGAAGTAATGCTCAAGGCGCTGCTCCCTCAATGTGCCAATCTGCCTGGAGTAAAATATATTCGCATGAGCAGAAAGTATTATGCAAAAGTATTCGCACAAGACACAGAAATGACGATTGGCAAGGCGATCACGATACGTGAGGGAAAGGACGCGGTTGTGTTTGCCACAGGCATTCTGGTGCATGAGGCAATGAAAGCCGCGAATCTTCTGGAACAGGAAGGCATTTCTGTGGCGGTTGTGAATCCGTTTACAATCAAGCCCCTGGATGAGGATGCAGTCCTGCAATATGCAAAATCGACCGGCGCTGTTGTGGCGGCAGATAACCACAATCGTATCGGCGGTTTGTGTTCGGCCATTGCGGAGCTACTGTGCCAAAAATACCCGGTGGCGATGGAGTGCGTTGCGGTAGAGGACTGCTATGGGGAGGTTGGCCCGCAAGACTATCTACAGGAGCGTTTTGGACTAACGGCGAACCACGTTGTGGAAGCGGTGAAAACAGCGATTGGTCGAAAGCAGAAAAAGTAGAGACGTTTTTTGCAGCAAATGAAGTTTTCGAGGCAGGCAAAGATTACAGAAACAAAAACACACAAATCCATTTTGAACTGGCGAAGCTTTTCAGGCGGCGTCAGTTTTTCTGCCGCGCCGACAATCGTTGGGTTGGAGCGGCAGACAACGAGCGGACAATGTCGGCTCTTCCTTTTGCCGTAATTGCGCAGATGCGCATTTTGATACAAAACAAGGGCGCTATGTGACAAAATCGCAGCACATCATCCGCGCACGTGCTATCATCACAATATATTCAACAGGGAGGTATCGTAACATGAAACTGAGCGCACCAAAATTCTTGGTCTGGCTGCTCGCGTTGGTTTTTGCCGCACTGGCAATCGTGAGTCATTACGTTGCAATCCCCTACGTTGGGGATTTTGTGAAGCGGAACGATTTCTGGGTCATGACGGCGGCCTATGGGCTGCTGTTCCTTGGCACGCTGTTTAAGGGCCTGTAATTCACGACATACATCCAACAAAAAAATGCCTGCTGCAAAGCGGGCATTTTTGATATCTTGCGTGTTGCGCGCGCTATTTCTGGTCTTTCATGCGTTTCACAAAATAACTGCGTATCTGTTCCAGCGCTTCCTTTGCGCCGATTGCGGAGGGCGCCGTACCCTGCGCGAGCGTACCTCTGCCGCCGCCCTTGCCAGCCAGCGCCGCGTTGACCGCGGGCATGAGCTCCGACACATCCAGCGGGAACTTCGACCCGGCGGAGAGCACGTAGAGAAGCCTTCCCTCATAATCGCTAAGCAGAAGTGTGATCGTCTTTTCGGCGGAACATGCCTGCGCGAGATCCTTGAGCCGCGCGGCGTCCACGCCGGAGACAAGCTGTGCAATCACACGATAGTTACCCGCTGCGGCTGCCGATTGTGCAAATTCTGCGGCCATATAGCCGTTGAGCGACTTGGCGAGCTCCCGCTCGCTCTTTTTGAGCGCACCGTAGTCATCCGAAAGCTTTTTGATCGCCTGAACCACGCCTTCCCGCTGGCAGGAGAAGCGCCGCGCGATCATGTCGAGATCATCGTGCTGCGCGCGGTGGAGCCGGAGTGCCCGCTCTCCGCAATAGAACGTGATGCGCGTGCCGCCCTTATAGCTGCTCGCGTCCGCGACAAAGATGGAGCCGATCTCGCCCGTTTCTCGGCAGTGCGGCGCGCAGCAGGTGCATTGATCCGCGCCTTCAACATGCACGATTCGAATCGGGGGTTGCAACCCCTCTGCGTGTTTGCGCAGGGGCAGCGCGGCAACCTCCGCCTCGCTTTCATAAAAAGTCGTATGCACGGGCAGGTTCTTCCAGACAAATTGGTTGGCCAGATGCTCCGCCTGCGCGATCTCTTCGCGCGCGAGAGGCTTGTCAAAGTCGATGGTTGCGTAATCCAGCGCGAGATGGAAGCCGATGTTGCTGGCCTCAAACAGCTCGTAAAACGAGAACGAGAGCAGATGCTCGCCCGTGTGCTGCTGCATCAGATCAAAGCGCCGCACCCAATCGATGGTACCCAATACCACGGAACCGACCGCGAGCGCACGGTCTACCCTGTGGCAGATTTCCCCTTGGTCCTCGCGCACATGGAGCACGTTCGCCGCGCCCAGCGTGCCGGTGTCGGAAGGTTGTCCGCCGCCTTCGGGGAAAAACACGGTTTGGTCCAGCACGACGTCGAACCCATCACCGCTGGGCGTGCAGGCAAGCACGCTTGCTTCGGCGTGGGGCAGGTGGCTGTCCAGATCATACAATCGTTTCGTCATCATATTCCCTCACATAAACAGAAGTGGTACTTTTGACCGGATCGAATCATCGACCCTCTTAAATAAATGCAAACTGCTTTAGCACAAATATAAACACGAACATCGAAAAGATCGAAAGCAGGCTGGTGATGGCAACCAATGTCCCCGCGAGCGCATCGTCGGCCTGCATGTTGACCGCAAATGTATAGGTCAGCATCGCAACCGGTGCTCCAAAGATGATCAGCGCAACTACGATGGGTTCCCCGCGAAAACCGAGCAGTAGAAACATTCCGACGGCGACCAGCGGTATGATCAACAACCGCAGCAGCGAGATGATGGCAATCGCGGCGCGATTGCTTTTCACCGAGGCAAAAGAGATCGTGCCTCCAAGCAGCACGAACGCCAACGGCGTGGTTACGGCGGCGAGGCTATCGATCGGCTTTTGCAGTACGGCGGGCAGATTGATCTGCAGCAGATTCACGAGAAATCCGGCATAGCAGGCGATCATGATTGGATTGATGATCACCCGAAGCAGCACAACACCAAAACGTACGCGTTCTCCACGATAGCGCTCCATGGCGATCACGGCGAGCACACCATATAGAGGCACGGAGAACGAAATCGCAATGGACATAAAGCCAAGGTTATTCTCCCCGAGAAGCGCCGCGGCAACGGCGAGGCCGAAAATTGCGTCGTTGGAGCGAAACACGCCGAGTATCAGCACGCCGCGCCTGCGATTTTCATGGCAGAACAACGGCACGAGCCATGCGCTGAGCGCGTAGATCACGAGGATACCGAGCGACATATACAGCAAAAATGGTGTGTCAAACATTGCGTTGAGGTCGGCCGCAGCAATCGCGCGATAGCACATCAGCGGCATGGTCACATAATAGATGATGTTGTTTGCCTCGCGCATGAGTCGCTCGGAGGCAATGTTCGTTTTGCGCAGCAACACGCCAATGAGCATATAGATCATCAGCGGAGCGACCACGTTGAAGGAAAGCAGCAGATTTTGCATGGAGTATCTCCGGTTCTGTGTTGCGTTCGCGCGCGGTTTGCCGCGCATATTGGATGCATTATACCACAATGCGCCTCTCTTGGGTCTGCAAAACAGGTAGGAACGCCAGTTCGTTTCGCTATTTTTTTGGTTGCTTTCGCTTGCCGCGCGGCACGAAAGGAAACGCGAAAGGTTTCGCTTTCATTCGCGCTTTCACATCAAGCAATGGAAAACAGATTCGTTAACTTGCTGTAAAATACGCGCGCAACACGCGCATTCGCCGAACTGATGGTTCCTTTTGCCGAAAAATGATGGTATGATGACAGAAAGACAGCGCATACCAGCACGAACGAGAAGCGCGGGTCTTCTGCACGAAAACACCGAACAAGCGCGACGACTGGAAGAAACCGAACAAAACACGTTGATTTCGCAACGAGATTCCCGGGGGTTGCATTGATGAGCAGATTTTCGGACGAAACCGCACTCTACTATTTCAACCGTGGCGTATCCACGGCCGCATATCTGGAACTTGGCTGCCACGAAGGGGTTGGCGAATATGGCGAGCGCGTATTCCGCTTCTCCGTCTGGGCGCCAAACGCAGAATCTGTGAGCGTTGTTGGCACGTTTAACGCCTGGAACGAAAAAGCGGACCCGATGGAGCGCGTCGGCACCACCGGTGTCTGGGAAATCGCGATCGGGGTTGCGCTGCCGGGTGAACTCTATAAATACGCAATCAGCACCTATACCGGCGAGACGATCCTCAAGGCGGATCCCTTCGCGTTCCGCTCGGAGCCGCATGGAACAGCGTCTATCGTCGGCGATATGCCGTATTATGAATGGTCGGACGAATCATATCTCGAATGCCGCGAGGAGATGTCGGACTCCTACAGCCAGCCCATGAACATTTACGAGGTGCACCTCGGCAGCTGGAAGCAGGGGCTTAGCTATGAGGAACTTGCGCATGAGCTGATCGACTACGTTGTTGATATGGGATATACCCACATCGAGATTATGCCGTTGATGGAGTATCCGTATGATCCCAGTTGGGGATATCAGGTTACGGGGTATTATGCGGCGACAGCGCGCTACGGCGAGCCGGAAGAGCTGATGTATCTGGTAGATCGCGCGCACGAGGCGGGCATCGGCGTGATCATGGACTGGGTACCCGCGCATTTCACGCGGGATGCACACGGCCTTCGCCTCTTCGACGGCACGCCGTTGTTTGAGCATCCCGACCCGCGGCGCGGCGAGATGCCGCAGTGGGGCACACTCCTGTTCAATTTTGAGCAGACGCAGGTGCAGTCATTTTTGATCTCCAGCGCGATGTATTGGCTCAAGGAGTTTCACTTCGACGGCCTCCGCGTAGACGCGGTCAGCGCGATGCTATATCTCGACTTCGGCAAACAGCCCGGCGAATGGTTGCCGAACCGCTACGGCGGACACGACAATCTCGACGCCATTACGTTCTTTCGCAAGCTCAACTCGGCAGTAGGCAAACTCGACGGCGGCAAGATGCTCTTTGCGGAGGAAAGCTCGGCCTATCCCTATATCACGCGCCCCGTTGCGGAGGATGGCCTCGGATTTGCCTATAAATGGAACATGGGCTGGATGAACGACATGCTCACGTATATGGGCATGGACAGCATCTATCGAAAATATCATCACGACAAACTAACGTTTTCACTGTGTTATGCGTTTTCAGAGCACTACGTGCTTCCGTTTTCGCATGACGAGGTGGTGCACGGCAAAAAAAGCATGCTCAGCAAGATGCCGGGCGATTACTGGCAGCAGTTTGCCCAGCTTCGTTTGCTCTACGCCTATCAGCACGCGCACCCGGGCAAGAAGTTGATGTTTATGGGCGGTGAGTTCGGACAGTATATCGAGTGGAAAGAGGACGATTCTCTGGATTGGTTCCTGCTCGACTATCCGAAACACGCGGAAATGCAGCTATATGTGCATGATTTGAACCATTTCTATCTCGAAAACCCGCCGATGTTTGAAAATGACGACAGCTGGGCGGGCTTCCGATGGTGCGGGGTGGACGACAACATCCACTCGATTCTTTCGTTTATGCGACGCGACCGGGACGGCAACACACTGTTTTGGACATTTAACTTCACACCGCAGCCCTGGCTGGACTATATGATCGGTGTTCCGTTATATGGCCAGTACACCGAGGTGTTTTCCACCGACGCGCCGTATTATGGCGGCACGGGAGACTATCCCAACGCGCCGACGATGTCTGTCTACGAGCCGTATGGCGAACATCCCTGCCGGATTCGCCTTCGCCTGCCGCCCTTTGGCGCGGTGTGCTATCGCGTCACCCAGAAACCCCTGCCGAAAATCGAGGCAAAACAGGAGGACAACGCATGAAAAAACGGATCGTCGCGATGCTGCTCGCCGGCGGACAGGGAAGCCGCCTTGGCGTGTTGACCTCCAGCATGGCAAAGCCTGCGGTGCCCTTTGGCGGCAAATATCGCATTATCGATTTTCCCCTGAGTAACTGCGTCAATTCCGATATCGACACCGTCGGCGTTCTGACGCAATATCGCCCGCTCGCGTTGAATAGCTACATCGGCACCGGCCAACACTGGGACCTCGACCGTATGAATGGCGGCGTGTTTGTGTTGCCGCCGTATGTGACGGGCGTGGATGGCAGATGGTATACCGGAACCGCGAACGCAATCTATCAAAACCGCGAATTTGTCGATCAATACGATCCAGAGTATGTACTCATCCTTTCCGGCGATCACATCTACAAGATGGATTATGGCGCGATGCTGCAATTTCATATTGAAAAAGGCGCGGTGGCGACCATCGCGGTTCTTCCTGTGCCGATGGAGGAAGCGCACCGCTTCGGCATCATGAATACGGATGATCAGGAGCGCGTGATTTCGTTTGAAGAGAAACCCAAACAACCGAAATCCAACAAAGCCTCGATGGGCATCTATATCTTCAATTGGCGCGAGCTCACGCAATGCATGCGCGCGGACGACGAAAACCCGAATTCCACCAACGACTTTGGCAGCGACATCATTCCGGCGTTCATCAACAGCGGGCAGCTGGTCTACGCATATCCATTTAAGGGCTATTGGAAGGATGTCGGGACGATCCAGAGCCTCTGGGAGGCGAATATGGATATCATCTCGACGCCGCCCAGGCTTGTACTCAACGACCCGCAGTGGAGAATTTACAGTAGAAACCCGATCATGCCGCCGCATTTTGTCGGCGCGGATGCCTCGATCACCCAGAGCCTTGTGACGGAAGGATGCCGCGTAGAGGGCAAGGTGCATCACAGCGTGCTGTTTTCCAATGTTTCGATCGAAGACGGCGCGGAGGTTTACGATTCCGTCATTTTCCCCGGCGCGGTGATTCGCCGCGGAGCGAAGGTGTATCAGGCCATCGTCGGCGAAAACGCGATGATTGGCGAAGGCGCGATCATCGGCGGCGAGCTGAGGCTTGGCGACCATGTGGATAATTCGCTGACCGGAACCATTACGATGGTCGGCAATGATATCAGCATTCAACCATCGGCTTACCTGCCGCAGGGCACGGTCGCCACGGAAGACGCATGCGGAGGAAGATGCTATGACAAGTAATGCGTTTGGCCTCATCTACACGGGCGAAACCAACCCGTTCCTGCGCGATCTCGCGCTCTCTCGTTCGGTTGCCGCGGTGCCGTTCGGCGGACGTTACCGCTGCATCGATTTTATTCTTTCGGATCTCGTAAATTCGGGTGTCACCAGCGTCGGACTCATCACACAGAAAAATTATCATTCACTGATGGACCATTTGGGAGCCGGCAAGGAGTGGGATCTGCACAGAAAGCGCGAAGGCTTATTCATGCTTCCGCCGTTTATGACCAAAGAGAATACCGGGCTCTACCGCGGCAGCGTGGATGCAATTCGCTCCTGCCTCGGCTATGTGCGCAGGAACCCGCAGCAGTATGTCATCTTCTCCGGCAGTCATACGATCTTCAACATGACGTTTAACGACATGATCGCGCGACACATCGAAACCCGCGCGAATATCACCATGCTCTACAACGAGTGCGAGCTCGCGCCCAGCGAGGAGCAAAACCTCGACCTGCGGCTGCTGATGGACGATTCCGGCCGCATAACCGATATGGAGCTCAACCCGTTTTCACCGCGCTCGGCTTACCGCAGCTGCGACGTCATGATCATGGACAAGCTTTTGCTGGAATATCTTGTCGAGGAAGCGTACTCCCACGGGGACTATGACCTCACGCGCGATATCCTGCTGAAAAAATGTCAAACACTCAAGATCATGGGCTATCGGTACGATGGCTACGTGGCGCGGCTGGACTCCGTAAACGACTTCTTCCGCCACAACCTCGCGCTTCTCCAGCAAGAGGTCAGAAACGATCTGTTCAACCCCGCGCATCCGATCTATACGAAGGTCAAGGACGAGGTCAGCGCGAAATACGGCGAAAGCGCCGTGGTGAAAAACGCGATGTTGGCGGACGGCTGCCAGATCGACGGAACGGTGGAAAACAGCATCGTATTTCGCGGAGTCAGCGTAAAAAAAGGCGCTGTGGTGAAAAACAGCATTCTCATGCAAGGTGTCAGTATCGGCGAAAACTGCATCATGGATCATGTCATTCTCGACAAAGGCGTCGTGGTGCGAGAGGGGCGCACGCTCACCGGCTACGACGGTTTCCCAATTATCCTGAAAAAAGGCACCACGATCTAGAAGCGTGCCTCGCGCGATGGAACCCGCGTGCGGACGCATCTGCGGCGGGCGCGGCGCGCCTGGTTTTGTGTATGCATTTATCTATTGTGCCGCTTCAAAATATGGTTTTGCGGGAGGACTTACTACATGAATGTGCTGTTCTGTGCCAGCGAATGCGTGCCGTTTGTCAAAACAGGAGGGCTGGCGGATGTCGCGGGTGCGTTGCCCATTGCGCTTGCCAAAGAGGGGCACGACGTACGAGTCATTCTGCCCAAATACCGCGTGATCGACGCGTATTGGAATAACCGGATGGAGCATGTCTGCGACTTTGATGTGCTTTTTGGTTGGGAGACGCTCTATTGCGGCATCGAGCGCGTCTTCGACAACGGCGTGACCTACTATTTTGTGGACAACGAGTCGCACTTCGGCGTGACGGAGATCTATGGCGACGGCATTTCGGAAGGGCTTCGCTTTGCGTTCTTTTGCCGTGCGGTGCTGGAGGCGCTGCCGAGGATCGGATTCTTTCCGGATGTGCTGCACCTCAACGACTGGCAGACGGGTCTGATTGCGGCGCTCTTAAAGACACAGTATACCGCGCAGGTAGAGTATGCGCGGATCCGTTCGGTGTTTTCCATCCACAACCTGAAATATCAGGGGATCTTCTCCTGGCGCGAAATTGCGGGGAGGCTGGGGCTGGACGAGCGCTACTTCACCTACGAATACATGGAATTTTTCGGCTGCATCAGCTGCATGAAGGGCGGACTCGTGTTTTCCGACCGACTCTGCACGGTGAGCCCCACATACGCCGAAGAGATCAAGACCCCGTTTTTCGGTGAAAATCTGGACGGGCTCCTGCGCGCGCGGGAAAATACACTCAGCGGCATCCTCAATGGTCTGGACTATTCGATTTTTAACCCCTCCGACGACCGCTTTATCGACCATCACTTCGATGTGGATTCGTTGGAGGAAAAGCTATTGTGTAAGCGCGCGCTGCAGCGCGAATGCGGCCTGGAGGAGCGGGACGTGCCGCTCATCGGCATGATCGCGCGGCTGTCTCCGCAAAAGGGGCTTGATCTTGTGGAGCGCGTGCTGGGCGATATCATGCGAAACGACGTGCAGATCGTCTTCCTCGGCAAGGGCGATCGCAGGTTTGTCGATTTACTCAACTGGGCAAACTGGCGCTATCCCAAGCGCGTCCATGCGCGCATCGAGCTCGACGAAGGCCTTGCGCACCGTATCTATGCGGGCGCGGATCTCTTCCTGATGCCGTCGCAGTTTGAACCATGCGGCTTGAGCCAGATGATCGCGCTGCGATACGGCTGCGTACCCATCGTGCGCGAAACCGGCGGGCTACGAGATACCATCGTACCTTACAACATGTATTCCGACGAGGGAAACGGGTTTTCATTCGCCAACTACAACGCGCATGAGATGCTCGCGACCATCGAACGCGCGGTGCAGTATTGGAACGAGGATCCGGCGATGTGGCGCAGGATGATGTTGCGCGGTATGATGGAACGCTTTGACTGGACGAAACCCGCGCGCGCGTACCTTTCGCTCTATGAAAAGATGCTGCCTCCGGCGAAGACGGAAGAACCGAGCGAACCCGCGAAGGCGGACGTGGTGAAGGCGGACGCGGCGAAGGCGAAACAGCCGACGCTCGAAGCAGTGGAAGCGAAGGACGAATTAACGATATAACCCATAGTCAAAATAAGAGACGCTCGCAGGAGCGCCTCTTTTTCGTTGAGTACATTCTGTAGCCTCAGATGAGTTCTTTTTCGGTCGATTCACCTTCGCCAATCTTATGTTGGGCAGGCGGGACGGGCGCGCCCGGCGAAACCGGTGCGGTCGGTGACCGATACGGCGAGGCAGGCAGTTTGTTCATGAGATCGAGATAAAACGCCGTGTAAGCAGCCTTGACATAGGGAGCAAGGAAGATCCCCCCGATCCCCGCGGTGAACATGGCAAGAATGTACCAGCCGATGAAGCTGAATTGCAGGCAGAAGAGCCGCCACTTGTTGTTGGACATCAAGTATTTGGATTCCCCGATTGCGGACGAAGCCGACATGTCCGGATTTTCCGCCATGATGTAAGGCGCCATCGCGTAACGATATGCCGCGATGATGCCCGGAATGATGAACAGAAGCGCCCAGAGCAGCGTCTTGACAAACATCAGCAAGCGCAGCGAAAACGCGTTGCCAAAGCAGGAAAAGCGCGAGAACAGCGTTTCGATCTTTGGCGCATCACTGCTTTCATACAGCGAGAGGTTGAAGCGGTTGTATCCCAACTCCACCGCGCTGCCGACGATGAACATCGCGATGCCGTATGCCACAAACAACCCGCCAAGCGCATTTGCGATACCCGCAAACGGACGGACAATCTCGCGCAGCTGCGTTAAGTCGAGTTGTCCTTGCAGCAGCCGTTGCGCAAAATGGTAAAACCCGTTGGAGTCACCCTTGAGATTGAAATCTAAATGGAACGACCCGCTGGAACCAAAGCCGCCGAGAATGGCCGCGATGAGCCCCGCAAGCACCGTCCACCAATACCTCCCGCGCAGGATGTTCCACGCGGATTCCCGATACTCGTATGCACGTTTCACTGTCCCATTCCCCCCAGTCTGGTTTATTGATGCGCGTCCGCCGAAAACCGCCTTTCAGCGGAGAGTGCCAAGCCAACACTCAGGATTCGGAAATCGTAACCCAATATTTATCGATCATGCAGATGGGACGGTATGCGAGCTTGGAATAACGCAGGTTCTCCTCGCCGGAGTCGTCCTCGCGGTTGATGTAGAGCGTGTCCTTCTGCGCCGCATACTTGGCAAACCACGAGACGATTGCCTGATAGGAGCCCACGTAGTCCACGCGCGCCTTCTCCACGTGACAATGCAGCGTGTCGCCGACGATCTCGCCGACCGAGAGCGCGACGATGGTGCCGGAGACGTCGATATAGCCGGCCTTTTGCCCCAGCACAAGCGAATCCGCGAGGAGCTCCTTCGCGCGCTTCATCTCTTCGGCTTCAATGACCTTATCGAGCGGCGCGTGCAGCTCATATTCATCCAAAAACGCGATGGCGGCGGGCAGCGATGCCTCGGTGACCGGCACAAAAACCGCGCTGGGGTTGTCCTTACAGAAGCGGTTGAGATGGTTGCGCTGTGTGTGATATTTCTTTCCAGGGAAGTCCATCAGGTCGCAGGCGTTGTAGACGTAGTCCGCCCAGTCGCGATGGGTGGTGACCACCGCGCGGGAACCATAGCGCTCGCACAAGACTGCGACGCCCTCCTTGGGCACGGCGCAAAAACGCAGCGGCATGCCGCTCTCTTTGGCGTGCAATTCCACGGCGTTCAGCGCTTCGTTCAGGTTCCCGTTTCCAACGGGATAGACGAAGCAGGTTCCCTCGCCGGGATAGGTTGCAAGCATAACCAACATACCCGCGACAATTGCGTAGGCGGAGTGGAAATAGGCGCGCCACTGGAACACGGCGCCGAGCGTATAATCACAACTGCGAAACGATTGAGCGTCCAGATACGGCTTGAGATCCGGTGCATTCTGAATCGTTATTTTTGAAAACTCCAACATAAAACCCCTATAGGATACAGCCATATTCCATGCATTTCTTTGCGCATTGGTATGGCACATAAATTCACATGTAGTATGATATCACTTCTTTTCGCGGCAGGCAACGGCGCGCACGCGCCCCCGCGTGAACGGATTGAAACATTTTGGGTTCCGACTGGAGGGATGGCCCCCGTGCGGGAAATGTCGGCGGCAGGTTGCATACGACAAAAAACGACATAATACGAAAAATTACTAAAATAAGAACCGCAAAAGCGACCGAGTTGTACAGGATACGCCTCCACAAGACGCGCGTCTTTGTCGTATAATAAACGTACAAACGTTCGTATTATGCGAACACAGGAGGATGGAATGAAAGCGATCTCGATTCCACAGCTTCGCACAGAGGCAAAACGCCAACTAATGAACTTCCGCCGAAACACTTCCCGCGTATATCGCAGCCCCGAGCTTCGCGCGGAAGGCGGGGAGATGCTCGCCTGGGTGCGCGCAATCGACACCGCGCGGGTGTATCTGCGCGCGCACAACCCCGCGAAAGAGCGGTACATGACGCGGTTGTTCGGGCTCGACGCACCGCTGCCGCGCGGGCAGCCGATGCGCGCGCGATTGATTCGCCTCTGTGCGGAGATGAATGTTTCGGAATCCACGCTCTATAAATGGCGCGAGGACATTCTGGAGATCGTGCTGTATGCCGCTTTGGAGGCGGGGGTCGTGGGGCTGTTTCACATCCGGGAGGCGGAGGAGGAGCAAGCGGCACGGTGCGACCCGGTTGATTGACGCCGCGCGCCTGCGGGTGCTAGAATGCAGAGAAACCGCGCGGACGAAACACACGCCGTGCGGCAACGGGGGAGACACACAAACCGTATGGGCAAGGACACCAGCTTGACGATTGGCGGCGTTACGGTTCGCGTGACGCGAAAGCGCATCAAAAACCTCTATCTGCGCGTGTTGCCGCAGGAGGGCGTTTGCGTCAGCGTGCCCTTGCGGGTGACCGACGCGGAGATCTCCCGCTTTGTGCTCAGCCGTGCGGACTGGATCGAGAAACAGACGATAAAACACGCGCAACTCGCCCCGCGCGGATATGAAGACGGGGACACTCTTCCGTATTTCGGCAAAACGCTCACGCTGCGGCTGATCGATCGATCGGGTCGCTCGCATATCCGCCTCAATGGCGACGCGCTGGAGCTCTACATCCGGCAGGACGCGGACGAAGCGGCGCGCAAAAAAGTTGTGGACTCCTGGTATCGCGCGGAGCTGTATGAGGCGGCGGGGGCGATGCTGCCCGCCGTGGAGCGCACGGTCGGCAAGCGCGCGGGGGAACTCAAGGTGCGGGACATGAAGACGCGCTGGGGCACCTGCAATATCAAAACCGCGTTGATCACGCTCAACCTCCGCCTCGTGGAAAAGCCCGCGGAGTGCCTGCGGTATGTGCTCACGCACGAACTCTGTCACCTGCATGAGGCGGGGCATGGGGAACGCTTCTGGAAGCGGATGGATGTGTACTATCCGGACTGGAAACGCGTGCGAAAGCTGCTGAAACAACACACATAAAAAATACGAGAATCGCATGAAGAATGCCGGGGCACACGCTCCGGCATTTTGCAAATCGACTATTTTGGAAAGAATTTTTCAGGAAAGAATTTTTCTGGAAAAAAGAATAAGAATCAGGACAGGTTGTTTTTCTGGAGCACGGGGATCATGCGCTTGGCAATCAGCGCGGCAACGAGGCTCTTGACGATGTCGCCCGGCACGAACACGAGGAAGCAATACAGCACCGCCGTCCAAACGGAGACCTGCTTGCCGAGGTAGTAGTTGCTGAGGAAGTAAAAGTATGTCGTACCGAGCACATAGACCGCAAGCAACCCCGCGAGCGCCGCGAACAGCAGCCGCCAGAAGGTGGGATTTTCCGCTTTGCGCACGATGGCGCCCGTGACGAACGCGCCGACGACGAAACCGATCAGGTACCCAAACGAGGGCTTGAGCACATAGCCGATGCCGCCCCCCTGCGTGAAGACGGGGATGCCGACGAGGCCCACCGCGAGGTAGACGAGCGCGCTGGCGGCGCCCATCTTTTTGCCCAGCAGCATGCCCGCGAGGACGACGAAGAACGTCTGCATCGTAAACGGCACGAGCGGCACCGGCACGCGGATAAACGCGCCGACGGCGATCAGCGCCGCGAACAGCGCCACGAGGATCATCTTATAGGTTCTGGATTTGGCAACAGGGTTCATCTTGTATGGTTCTCCTCATGTTGGTTTCTTTTGTTGTTTATGCCTACAGCGCGGCTGCAAAAAAACTATAGTACCCTCACGCTGATTTCGCCGGAGGAGAGCGCCGCTCTCTGTCCGTTTTCATATTCCACTATGAGGCGGCATCGCTCGTCGATATCGACCGCGTGGGCCGGTGTAGACCCGTCTCCGGAGAGGACGCTGACCATCTTGCCGAGGACGAAACTGCGGCGCTTATACTCCGCGTTGGTTGCCGCGCTGCCGAGCGTGCGATAGAGCGGCAGAAAGCGGTTGAGGTATTCCGCGATGACGCGGTTCTTCGCGTCCGGCGCGGGGGCGGTCAATACGCTGCTCGCGATTTCGCGGATCTCCGGCGGGAAACCGCCCGCGGGTTCGAAAACATTGATGCCTGTGCCGAGAATGGCGTAGTCAAACTGTCCGCTCTCCATGTCGAACGAGCCTTCCGTGAGAATCCCGCAGACCTTCTTGCCGCGCAGGAACACGTCGTTGACCCACTTGATTCCGGCGGATTCGCCCGAAAGGGCTTCTACCGCATCACAGACGGCAACCGCCGCCGTGGTGGTGATAAGGGTTGCGTCGTCCGGCGCGATCTTGGGCTTGAGCAGGAGGGAGACGTAGACGCCCGTGCCCTGCGGGGAATAGAAGCTGCGCCCCTTGCGCCCGCGCCCGCCGGTCTGCTCGGCGGCGATGACGACGGTGCCTTCCGCCGCGCCTTCGCCCGCGAGCTTTCGCAGGACGATGTTGGTGGAGTCGACGGAGTCGTAGACGCGTAGGTCGAGCCCTTGCGCTTCGCCTGTGAGATATTGCCGGATGCCGCTTTCGGAGAGGACGTCGCTGCTGGCGGCGAGGCAATAGCCGCGGTTCGGCACGGCTTGGATCGGGTAGCCGTCGGCTTGCAGGGCTTTGATCGCCTTCCAGACCGCGTTTCGGCTCACGCCGAGGCGGCGGGCGATCTCCTCACCGGAGAGGAAGACGCTCTTGTTGGATTCGAGGAGCGTGCGAAGGTGGTCTTGTACGGTCATGGAGAATCTCCTTAGGGGGTAGTATAAGGGAGGGGAAAGGGAATGTCAACTAATTATAAAAACGAAGGGTGACATTTAACCAAATTTTCTTTAAACGAAATCGGGTAGAACACGATCATCATTTGGGTACAAGGCATTTCCCGCATACTCACTTATAATGTATTTTGATCTCTTTTTGTGCAAATCGAAATTATAGATTGAACCGAGATATAGAATTGCAACGTATAAACCCGATAGAGCCAATATAGTTTCCGAATAACAAGCTAAAGCGAATTCATTTTTTCGATTATGCTTAACTTTGTTGTGATTAGTCCACCATTGAAGATTACTTGTTTCCCAGTTCTTAAAAGGAACTATTACTTCATGAGTTCTACTAATCTTAACAGCGATGGAGGTTATCAAAGGAAATTTGGAAGCAATGACATCCTTGTAATCATTAATTACGTCTCTGGGATGCGATGGCGCGACTTTTTCGCAAATCAGTTTAGCAACCGATTCAAATTCACAACAAGCTAAGACAAATATCTTATAGAACTCAAAGGAAAACACGTCTTTTTGTGTTGGTTCAACGAAGCGTCCCGTAGCAAGCAAGTCTTCTTCAAGGACTAGAAAATAGTTCCAAATGTTTTCAAAAATATCTAAGTCCATAATGCCTCCTCAATCCCATTTCCCTCACTATACCACCCAGTAAACCCAAACGCGAGCGAGGATTTTATCGTCGCTTTATTGTCCTAGATCGATATTATTTGCGTTCGTAACGTCATTCAAGACCCTTACTTGCTTTGGCGTTAACGTGGCAACCACCCGCGCCAAGTCCAGCCGATGTTTCTCGCTGGCTTTGATGTGATCGAGCAGATTTATGACAGATGCGATATCTTTTTCTTTTTTTCGTGGTGGAACGCGGGTTGGATTGGCAAGAATTTTTTGAATGATGTAAGCCGAAGGTAAGGGAACGATGATCGTATATCCGTTCATTGTCACCTCGGTCGCAAAATCATCCAATATATTGATGATTCGAAGACCTTCCGCCTTGATACCCAACGCGCGAATCAAGTACGATGGCTGCGCGCCAGAACCGATAACCTTCGTGAGAAACTCAATCTCAAGCAGATCTTCTTTATAGAACTTTGCAACTTCGGAGATCGTGTCCACATCATATACAAAGCCATTTTTCTTCATGGCTTCAACAAACCGAACGGGTTGATTCGGCATATTCAGGTTTCGATAGAAGAAATCGATGTCTCTTGTGCGAATGTTTGGCTCAAACTCGGTATCGAATAGATTTGGGTATAGATACTCCGCCCACGATCCAATGAGCATGATATGCGGAAGGATATCAAGTTCATGCAACACTTTGATCGTATCCCAAAATGCGTGCTCTTGTTCTCTATTCATGTAAATTTACCGTATTGCCTTTGCTATAAATTTCTCTTCGTTGCGTAGCTTTCTAAGCAACTCTTCATAGCGCTTGCGCTCTACAATGCTCTTTTTCAAGTCTTCAACCTTAACCGGGTCAAGCTTTCCAAGGTACTTTGAAACAACTTTACTCTTATCTCGATAATTCAAATAGAAATATTGATGTTCCCTGATCTTTCGTTGAAACAGTGAACCTTTGGGTAATTGATCGATTTCCTTGCGATAACGAATCTGCATACGACGATTGCGATCCAGCTCGTCCTGTAATACACCATATACAACCGAGCTATTGCTTGCCTTCATACGATTCGCCTCCTTATAAACAATATTACACTACAATAAAGAATAATTCAATAGAATGTAGTGTAATAGATACACTACATATGTGAAGAATGTAAAAAATGTAGTGTAATACATCGGGTAAAATTCACCCCCGCCGACAACCGCCAGCGGGGGCAAATCGTTTCCTCAATAGAAGGAATTATCTCTTTTTTCTGGAGAGATTCAGCATCGCAAGACCTAGGAACAGGATGCCCGCCAAGATCAGGATCAGGATGCTGATGATCGGCGTAATTGTCTGATCCCCGATCTGGAACGTGACGCCCAGCATCTGCTTGAACCCGTCCGCCAACCCCGCGGGAGCGCCCGCAAACCCCGTCTTGAACGCGTCCTCCATCATCACCTGCCGCAACAGCAGCGCGGAATGCGACGGCGGGAAGAATTTGATCACCGTCTGCACCCCCGCAGGCAGTTGCCCGATTGGGATATAGATGCCCGTCAAAAACCCGATCACGGTGCCGATGATGGTACTCGCAATCGAAAACGCGTTGTTGCTCTGGAAAAACGAGACGAAGAAGAGCACCAGCGCGGTATTGGAGAACGTGGAGAGCAGAATCAGCCCGAAAATCTTGAGCAGCTGAATACCCGTAAAGAGCGCGCCGCCGCCGCTGAGCAGATACAGCTGGCAGAGCGCGAGCGCGACGATGCACATGATCACGCCTATGATAAACGCGCTGAGGATATAGCCGCCCGCGATGCTCACGCGCGGCATCGGAGAGGAGCGGATGTCCTTGATGATTTTCTTGGACTTGTCCTCGACCATGGTGCCAAACGCGCCCATCGTTGTGGTGACCGATGTGACCGCAATGAGTCCCGCGACGATCCAGCAATCCATGATCGTGCGCGCGTTGGGAACACCCTCCATACTGCTCGTCCAGACGTCGCCGAGAAACAGCGCGTACATGCCGATGATGATGAACACCGACAGCAGCGAAAAAAACACCGAAGCCTTGTCCTTAAAAAAGACGAGGAGGTTACGCTTCATAAAGTTGATCATTCGCGAATCTCCTTTCCGGTGATGGCGATAAACGCGTCGTCCATCGTACCCGTCGTCACCGTAAATCCGGTGATCGCGTCCTGATAGGTTTCCAGCAGCGGCAGCGCGGCAAGCGTGTTGCTCACGCGCAAAATCACGCGGTTTGCAACCACCTCCGGCGCGAGTCCCGCGGCGGTGAGCTTTTCTGCAAGCCGCTCCGGCTCCTTTGCGGTGAGTGTGAGCTTATCGCTCGTGTACCGCTCCTTTAGATCGGCTGGCGTGCCTTTTGCGACGATCGTGCCGTTGTCGATGACGATGACATAGTCCGCCTCCGCCGCTTCTTCCATGTAATGCGTCGTAAGGAAGATGGTCATGCCCGTGTCCTGCTGGAGCTTCGTAATCGTCTCCCATACGCTCTTTCGCGTCTGCGGGTCGAGGCCTGTAGTCGGTTCGTCGAGAAACAGAATCTTCGGCGTGTTGACCAGCGCGCGCGCGATGTCGCACCTTCTGCGCTGACCGCCGGAAAGCTTTCCGTATGGCCGCTTCATGATCTCCTCAATGCCCATGCGCTGCGCGATCTCGCGGATGGTCTTGTCGAGCTGTTTCCCCCTCAGCCCGTAAAAACCCGCGCGGATGCGGAGATTTTCCGATACGGTGAGCAGCGGGTCTAGCAGCCCGTCCTGAAACACCGCGCCGATGCTCTGGCGGATGGCGTTGTCATCGCGGCCCAGCTGGTGCCCGTCCACGAGAACCGTCCCCGCGTCCGCTTGCAGAAACGTGCAGATGATGTCGATGGTGGTCGATTTGCCCGCGCCGTTTGGCCCCAGAAAGGCAAAGATTTTTCCGCTTTCCACGTAGAAGTCAATGCCCTTGACCGCCTGCACCGCGCCGTAACTCTTTTTGAGTCCGGCAACCTCAATCATGTGATCCAATCAACAAGTCCCCCCTTTTGATGGATGATATCGCAAAAAGTATAATATACTTCATCAGGCGAGGCAATAGGGATTGTATCAAATTCTCTTGACGCTTGCTGGCGGATTCACCCGCGGAGGGCTCCGATCCGCCGCATTGACGAAACGGGCAGATCAAATTAAAATAGAGAGCGGCACTACGTTATTCGACCGGATACCCATGCGTGCCCGCGAAAAGGACGGATCATGAACGCTTACGATTTTGACAATTGTATCTATGGCGGAGACTGTACGATCGATTTTTTCCGCTTTTGCCTGAGTAAAAAGCGCGCGCTGGTGCGCTTTCTGCCGCATCAGCTGTGGGGGTTTGTACTGTACGCGTTCGGGTTTATCGACAAGACCGCGTTCAAACAGCGTTTCTTTTGCTTTTTGCAAGGGGTGGAGCATCTGGACGGGACGCTCGCCGCTTTCTGGGATGCGCACGAAGCGAAGATCTGCGCCTGGTATCTGGAACGCCAGCAGGAAAACGACGTGATCATCTCCGCTTCGCCGGAGTTTCTGCTCAAACCCTGCTGCGACCGGCTTGGGATCTCACGATTGGTCGCCTCCCGCGTCGACTCCGCGACGGGCGTTTTTTCCGGCGAAAACTGCTATGGCGCGGAAAAGCCGAAACGGCTCATGGAAGACTTGGGCATCCAGTCGCTTGACGCGTTTTACTCGGACTCACTTTCCGATCTTCCCATGGCGCAGCGCGCAAACGAATCCTTTCTCGTGCGCAAGGGGCAGATTCTTCGCTGGGAGGACTATCGCATGAGCGCGCTGGATAAGGTGAAGCGATCTTTCTTCTCCTTTGAGTTCCTGCGTTTTCTGGTCATCGGCGGGATCAATACATTCAACGGCGTCGTGTTCTCCTATCTGTTTTCGAAGATTTTGCCCGCGCAGGTCGCCTTCTGGTGCGGCTATCTGCTGGGTCTGTGTATCTCCTATCTGCTCAACAGCGCGCTGACGTTTCACGCGCCGCTCAAGCTGACAAGGATGCTGCGGTTCTTTGTCTCTTATATTCCCAATTTTCTGATTCAGAACGTCGTGGTCTATCTTGTGCACGGCGTATTCGGGCAGACGGAGCTGACCGCCTACATCCTCGCTGCGGTGATCGGAATTCCGGTAACGTTTTTGCTGCTCAAGCTCTTCGCCTTCCGGAAAAAGAAGGACGAGTGAACACACGGCGTCGATCTGACGGGTTTGATTGCGCGCGCATGTGCGTGTTATAATGTTGCGAGGCGTATTTGCGCGCGAAACGATCTTTTTCGTCGCGCGCGCACAGCCGAGCGTGCATAAGAACGAACGGAGGACTGCGATGGCGGAACAGGTGCGGCGGGGACTGTCTTTTCGAGTGTTTCGCTGGGTTTTTGTGTGTTCCGGCACGGCGCTTGCGGGGTTGCTTTCGACCAAAGGCGCACTGCTTTGGGTCGTTGCGGGGATTCCGCTCGCCGCGCTGACGCTCGCGGTAATGACGTTTCGCTATGATTTTTTAGAGCGGGTGTTCGCACGTTTTTCGCTTTGGTGCGCCGCGGTCAGCCTACTTCTCGCCGCGTATGCGGCAAATGTGTACGGCAATCTGTTTCAGATCCATCTTGTGAGTCTGGCTGCGGAGATGGCAAACCCGACCCTTTCGTCCTATGTGGAACGTTTCGGCGGCTTGTTTTGTTTGGCAGCCGGGGTTGCTTCGGTGCCTGCGCTGTTTGTCTATCTCAATTGGTTCCTCGGCTGGTTTTCTGCGCGTATGCGGGGGATCTTTCGTTCGATGGACACCGTGGAACGCTGGTTTCTACCGCTGGCGTTCGCCCTCTTTGCCGTGCTGATCGTTGCGGTCTATTCGAATACGGACGCGTTTCACAGCCCCAATATCCACAGCGAAAACCTCTGGGACACGCTCGATATCGTCTACTCCAGCGACTCCTGCCAACTCACGAAACAAAACGTTTTTTTCAACATCGGCGCGCAGCAAAACGACATCCGACAGCCGCTCTTTGGCGCGTTTGCCGCGCCGTTCGCGCTCGGCGTGTCGCTGCTTTCGCGTCTGCTTGCGTTGCCGCAGGCGTATGTGACGTTGCTACAGCTCCTGCAGGCGTTGCTCCTGCTCGTGAGCCTCCTACTGATTGCGCGGATGATCGGCGTGACCGGCACCGTAAAGGCGCTGACGCTCGCTTGCCTTGCCGTGCTGTATCCGACGTTGCTGTATCTTCTCAATGTGGAACAATACATCTTTGCGGTATTCTGGCTGATTCTGCTCGTGTATTTGATTACAAACGGGGAAACGCGGCCCGATACCGCCTGGGCTGCGGCGACGGGATCCATGCTCACCAGCGGCGCGCTGTTGCTGCTTGTGCCGGAGCGGGGCGGCGCACGCGTTTGGTTCCGGCAGGCTGCGCGTACGGTTCTGCAGTTCGGTGTGATGATGGTTCTGCTCGGTCGCACGGGCATGGTGTTTTCCGTTTCGCAGAGCATACCGTATCTGCTGCAATTCTCCGGCGTGAAACTGAGTTTTCTCGCGCGTCTGATGCAATATGTCCAGTTTGCCGCGTCTTGCCTCGTCGCGCCCGCGGCACTGACGGAGTTTTACACAAATGGCATCGCGGTATTCCATCAGGTCGTGGTCGACCAATGGAGCATACTGGGCCTTGTCTGCATTCTTGCTGCGCTCGGTGGTTTTCTTGCGAATAGGAAGCGACTCTACGCGCAGATTTGTGCGGGTTGGGTCGCGCTCTCGTTTATTCTGCTGTGCGTGCTGGGTTGGGGAACCGCGGAGCATGCGCTCGTGCTCTATACGCACTATTTTGCCTGGGCGTTTGTCTCGTTGATTGTGATGCTGATCGTGCGCGTCTTCCGGCGCCACCGCGTGTTGCAGCTTGCGGTGCTGTCCGCGGGCGTGCTCACGCTTGCGGTGGTGAACGCGCGGGGGCTTAGCGAGCTCATTCGCTTCGGACTGACATATTACCCGCTGGGCTGATGAGATCGGTTTGCGTGACCCGTTCGGCGGCAATCAAACGCGTGAAAAAAATGGTGGCTCAAACCCCGAATGGAACCAAAATCAGAGGGAGGCATTGGATGACATGAGAAAGCGAAATCAGGCACACAAGACGCGATCCAAAGCGCGTTTGCAATGCGCGGGTGTTCTTCTTGCAGTTTGCCTGCTCGCAGTCGGGCTGGTTGGCTGCGCATCAGCCAAGCTGGACGCCGAGGCGGAGAGCATTGTGATTACCGATCTCTCCCAACTGGAAGGCGAGACCTTCGCGGGCTTTGATCAGCTCAAAACGCTTGATCTGCGCGCGGTTGTCGTCGATTCCGCGCGCGTGGAGACTATCCGTTCTGTCCTGCCGGAATGCGCGGTTCTTTGGAACGTACCGCTCGGTTCCGCGACGTTTGACAGCACGTCGGGCATGCTCGCGCTGCCGCAGGATTGCACAGCGGCAGATCTCAACAATCTTCGCTATTTTTCCGCGTTGACGCGCGTGGATGCGACCGCTTGCGCGGTCGACGCGGCGTTTGCAAACGCTGCTGCCGCGTTTCCCGGGGTCGCGTTTAGCTGGAATACGACCATCGGCGGCGTTTCGGTCATGAGTACGGATACCACGCTCGACTTGACCAATCAGCAGTCGCTTTCTCCCGAGCAGGTTCTGCCGCTTCTGCGCGGATTGCCCGCGCTGGAACGAATCGACTGCACCGGTACGGGCTGGAGCGCGGAGCAGATTGCGCTGCTGACGAGTTCGTATCCGGCCATTGCGTTTGTCAGCGACGTGGATGTGTTTGGCGAGCGAGTGCCCGCCACAACCCAAACACTCGATCTTTCGGGAAAATCGGTCGACCTCGCGCAGTTACCGGCGGTTCTTTCGCAACTACCCGCGCTCACGAGCGTGAATCTCGAAGGGCAGGCCGTCACCTTTGAACAGATGGACACGCTCACGGCGGCGTTTCCGAACATCGCGTTCTCGTTCTCGTTTGAACTCTTTTCACAGCAGGTAACGACGGCGACCACGGAGCTTGATTTGAACGGCTATGCGCTCAGCGCACCGGAAGAAATCGCCTCCAAGCTCAAATATCTGCCGAATCTGACGAAGTGCGATCTTTGCGATTGCGGGCTGAGTAACGAGCAGATGGAGCAGCTTATGGCGCAGTTCCCTGCGGTTAAGTTTGTGTGGATGATCCGCATCGGCGCATGGGAAGTGCGAACGGATATCACCGCGTTTTCCAAGGGAAACCGCAGCAGATTCCCGAACGATATGGGCTGGCTCACCGATGAGGGAAAGACAAACTTCGGCGACGATGACATTCAGGTGCTGAAGTATTGCACGGATCTTGTCTATCTTGATCTGGGGCATGGCAACCGCATCACGGACGTTTCCGTGATCGCGCAGCTCAAGAAACTGCGCGTGCTGATCGTCTCGATGAACAAGATCGTCGACATATCTCCGCTGGCACAGCTCCAGGAACTGGAGTGTCTGGAGATTTATCAAAACCCCATCATGGATATTTCAACCGTGACCGCGCTGCCAAAGCTGAAATATCTCAATTGCAGCGCGACATATATCACGGACGTGACCCCGCTGCTCGGCTTGAAAAACCTCAAGATGCTTTGGTTTATCACCGTAAAATATGTCTCAAAGGAGCAGCGCCAGCAGCTCACCGAGGCGCTGCCGGACTGCGAAATCTGCTTCCACGCCAGCAGCTCCGGCGAGGGCGGTTGGACGGGGAACCCGTTGTATATTGAATATCAAACCGCGTTCGGTCTGCCCTATAATCAATAACGACTTTTGCTCACGCAACAAAAGGCTCGCGCAGGAAAATCCGCGCGAGCCTTTGTTTCTCTTGGTCTACTGCTCCATCCCAATTACTGATGAAGAGCCATTTTTTTATAGGCTTGGGTCCGATCGGGCGGGAAGAGATTTTATCAAATCGATCGAATCTAAAAATCCAGAGCATCTTTCGTAAATAAAAAACAAAAGAGATAAAGAGACGATCGGGATCAGAAGCATCTTTGATCAAAACGGGAGAATCCCCATCGTTACTCCCCTTGTTCCTCCTGCGCGAGGATCGCGTCATAGCGCTGCTCGTCCAACTCGTACGGCTGAATCAGCAGAATGCCCGCAAGGAAGATCAGCGCGGGCGCGGGGCCGATCATCAGCCGGATCGCGAACAGGGCGGAGTCCGCCTGACCGACCAGATTCGGCACGAAATGCGCGAACCCTAAGAAGACGCCGGAGAGTGCCGCGGCGAGCGCGACGCCGATCTTGGAGAAGAACGTCCACATACCATAATAAGCACCTTCTTTGCGGCTCTTGGTTTGGATCGCGTCTACCTCCACCACGTCCGGCAGCATCGCAAACGGCGGCACATAACCAAAGCCGATACCGACGCCCGCGAACACCATCACGCAGAAGGTGAAGAGCATGCCGAGCGTATGCGCAAAGAAAAACATGGCGAGGCAGCTGATGGTCAGGATGCCGAGCGCAAGCTGATAGGTACGCTTTTTACCGAGGCGTTTTGCAACCAGCACGGAGAGCGGCACGCAGAGCATCGCAACCCCAAGCAGCAGAAGCATGGCGATTGTGGTCATCGCTTCGTCCTGATAGATGTACTTAAAATAATACACCAGCATGGTCTGCACAAACGTGATGCCCGTGAGGTTGAGAGTATAAACCGCTGCAAGGCGCAGATACGTTTTGTTCTTGAATACGACGAGGAATGTTTCAAAAAACTTCGTCTTGGGCCTCGGCTCGTTGTTGCGGGGTGTTTCGCGCACGGTGAAGAACGTCGCGAGGATTGTCCCCGCCATGATGACGCCAAAGAGGAGACCTACGAGCGAATATCCCCTGTGCGGGTCTCCGGCAAGCTGCACAATCGGTATCACAACCGCGGCGCCAAGTATGGTGCCGATCACCGCGAAGCTAAAGCGAAAGCCGTTGAGCGTTGTGCGCTCCTGATAGTCCTTCGTGATCTCCGGTGTAAGCGAACCATAAGGGATATTGACGATGGTATAGGCGGTGTTGAGCAGGCACAGCGCGAACATCGCCCAGAAGAATCCTGCCGTCTGCCGTGTGGAGAAGTCCGGCGCGGAGAAAAAATACCACATCGAGAGCAACAACGGCAGCGCACCAAAGAGCAGATATGGACGCCGACGTCCCCAGCGGGAGCGCGTGCGGTCGGAGAGAAAACCAACCATCGGGTCGGTTACCGCGTCCCAGATCTTCCCGACCAGGATCGCGATTCCCGCGAGCGAAGCAGCAAGGCCTACCGTGTCCGTCAGATAGATCAGCGAATAGAAGCCCATTGCGGTAAAGAAGAGGTTTCCTCCTAGGTCGCCTACGCCAAAGCCGAGCTTGACCGAGAGCGGGAGCTTACTTGCGGGGCGCGCGGAAGCAGATTCAGCGGACTGTTTCATGTTGGACCCTTTCTATGCAGTCTTCCAGATTTTTTGCGAGCGCTTCTGTTGCGCGGCGCGCGGTCTGTTTCGGGTTTTTGCGGTATTCCGGCATCCATTCAGATAGATTGATTGGCTCGCCGGGCACGATGCGCGCGCGCTTGCGGATGTTGTTCGGGCGGTTGGAGATATTGCCGCCCATCAAGCGGTTTGCCAGATCGATCCAGTTTAGAACGCCTTCGATGATTCGATCATCGCTTGGCGAATGTTCCGCATCGCCCGCCAGATAGGAGAGGTCATGGTAGGACATCAAGTCCACCAGCTCCATATGCCGCATGGCAAACCATCCCTCGCCCGCGCGGCGATCCGCCAGCGCAAGCGCAACGGGCGGGAGTGAGGCGAGCGATTCTTCCGGAATCACGCGCGCCCAGCCTTCGAGGCGGACGCGATACATCCGTTGCACGAGATCCTCCCGACCCGGGTCGATTCCAAGCGCGCGCTCCGCGACCGCGAGAGCCTCGGGCAGCAGTGCATTCCAGCGGCGCTGCCGCTCATCCGCGTCACTTTCGTCCGCAACGGACTCCGGCACGCAATATCCATAGGTACCGCCATAGTACGCCTCCGCCAGCAGCAGAAGACTCCGATCGATTGCGCCGAGCCGTGGCAACAGCGTGCACAACGGCGCGTCCGCTTCGCTCGTCTGCATGCTCAGTCCGCAGAGGCGTTCCAGCCGCGAAACGTAGGCGCGAATCTTGTGAAAATCGCGCTTGTCGTAATGATAGTGGATCGAGAGCGGAAGAAGGTGTACCTCCTCCGCGCGTCCGGCGCGTGCGAGATCACTCGCGCACCAGAACCCCATGCGAACCGCGCCTTGCTCAATTCTCGGAAGGGTTTCGCTGTGGTAGGAAATCTGTCCCTCCGGCGCAAGGCCGACAGGATTAGGACCGTCCCGCAGGACAGCACGGATGCTCGAGAGGCTGCCGGTGTCGCATTTGACGTGATAGACCGGCATCGCGCCCGCGCGGGGCAGCAGAAAGCGGATGAACGCGTTGCCCCAGAGCGGCACGGCGTAGTCATGCACCAGACGCAGGCCGGGGCGGTGGAGAAGCGGATTTTCAGATCGTTTTGCGATTTGCGGCAGCATGTTTTCAAACACATGAAACAGGAGCTGCGGCTCGTCTCCATACGGATGGCGAAAGGCGACAATCAGGCGCGTGCGCTGGGATTGAAAATCGCGCAACTCATCCAAAATCCGCTCCGGAAAGAGGATTTCGGTTTTTTCAAACGCGAGTGCAACATTCAGATAGGCGGGGATGAGCAAGCGGCCGAGCCAAACAAGCGGCGCGGAAATTTTCGACGGAGCGAGCCGGTGCCGTGTCTGCGCGCAGAGAATCGGCTGGGCGACCAGTCGGGGCTTTGCCATATGCACCTCCGAAAGGATGTTCTTGACGTTAGCGTGCGCGATAAAAACCTGAATGTGTTATGAATCAAAAAAATGTTCTTTGCGATAGCGTATCGGAAAAAATCAGAATGGGTTACGGAACCGAAGAGATACTTAGCATTCATTATGGAGATGAAATGTGGTGCTGTCAATAAAGGAAAAACGTCCCGTTAAACGTCCCGAAAAGCGTCCCGAAAAGCGTCCCGATGACGATGCGCTATCTTCTTTACCGGAAGCGATTGCCGCTCGATACGCTCCTTGTGATCTGCGAAGTGTCGCACCCAATTTCGTCATGCTCGAAAACAAGCGCTTCTTTTGTGTAGAGACAACCTGACAAGATCCGGCGAGACTTTCCCGTACCGCGCGAATGATGTTGAAGTCTATCGCTTACTGCATGCGCCAGCGGACCGCGTCCACCCGCGACATGGCTTCGGAAACGATCCGCTTCGGTTGCTTTTCGAAGAATGTTACGACGGGTTCGCCTTTGACGATGTTCCAGATGCCCGCGACACGACCGTTGAGCGCGACGGAAGGGTTGCAGATACCGGATTTCAGGACGAGCTTGCTTTTGTGCTCCAACGGTACGACCGCAGCGCGATCGGCATAGGAAACGATATATGGATCAAACCCCGAAAGCAGTGTCAACGCTGGAATATCCTCTTGTTCGGGCGCGTTCGTGCTGTAGTAGAGGCTTCCGTTGTGCTCCAGACAGACGAGATCATCCAGCGGAAGCTTGCGCAGGCGCGCGATGTCGTCCTTGCATAGCCCGAAAAACCAGGCGGCGTCGCTCAAGGTAGCGGGCCCGTAGGCGGAGAAAAACCGACGCACAAGCTCCGGCAGCACATCTTCAAGCGTCCTCGTCGGTTCGGCGGAAATGAGGTCAAACTCCCTGCTCGCCATGTCGCGGAATGCGACGCGCCCTTGCCGGGCAAGCGTGACGAAGATGCCGCCCCAAGGGGAGAACAGCGCGTCGATCATTTCGCCGCTGAAGCGCGCGCTGAAGATTCTGCGAAACTCCGCGCGCGAGGCGACTCCATCCTCCATATAACGGATTACCTCCTCGGCGGCGGATTCCACCAGCGTTTCGCCAAACATGCGCGCCAAATAGGAGTCCTCGTGATGCAGCGCGAGTAAATCCGGCAGTTCGTCGTAGACGACGCCGTGCAGGGTGCCGCGATAGAGCCATGTTTTCGTGAGTTTCGTTTTCCATCCCGTGATGTCCGCGCCGCGAATCAGCGCAGAGAATGGTACATTGCGATAAAACCAGCTGTGCAAACCGAGAAGTTCGCGCGAAAGCTGTTCCAAATCGCGACAGGGTCGGGAGAGAAAAAGCCCGTGCATGCGCTGGCGGATCATATGCTCTTCGAATGCTTCTTGTGTCATCGTTTCCTCTTTCCTATTTGTGAGGGAATGGTTACCGCCATACGCCGAGTGTAACGAATCGGTAAGGCCCAAATTGGCGATGGCCTTCGCTATTGCCCGATTTCGCGCAGCAGTTCCTTGGCTTTTGCAGCCCCTTCTTCCAGCGCGTCGATTCCGGCTGGCGTGATCGCATAATATTTGCGCGTCTTGCCGTTGGTGACGGCGGATGACGCAAGCAGAAGCCCCAGCGACTCCATTTCGTGCAGGATTGGATAGAGCGTGCCGGGGCTGATCGTATAGCCGTGCTCACGCAACTCTTCCATCATCCATACCCCGTAGATCGGCTCTTTCTGCGCGTGGTGGAGGATATGCATCTGAATGAATCCAAGGAACAATTTCCTGTGGAGTTTGTCCTGCAACAAGATCACCTCTTTGCTAGGATTATAATATCGAAAACCGATAATGTAAAGCGTTTTGGATTGCGTCGCCAGTTTGAAGCAGACCAAAATGCGCCCACCGAAAACGGCGGACGCAATTTGGTTGGAGTGAGAGAGTGGGTTTCTTTCGCCTCGTGGCGAAAGCCGGTCGCGCGAGACGCGCAAAAATTCGCCTTATACGCCGAGTTGGCGCATATGGAATCCTTCCAGCAGACTTTGCACCTCGCCGATCGTGAGGTGATGCAGTACACAGTAGAGAATCGCGGCGTCGCGCGTAACCTGCGGCACCAACGATCCGTGCTCCGAAACCTTGAGCAGATACTGTATCTCATTCACATCGAGCCCAAGCCCGATGGCGAGCTGAATCACCTTATCGCGCGAAGGCCTGCGCGTTCCATTGAACAGCTGGTGACCATAGCTGCGCTCGATCTGCGCGCGCTGAATCACCCGCTCCCGCGTGGTGTCACGTTCCGCGCAGAGCCGCGCGAGATGTTCCTGGAAGGTCGGCAGAGACACACCGGAACTAACCACGTCCTTGAGCGCGCCTTCGTTCAGGAGGCGCATCAAGTCGTCCGTACTGGTTTGTTTGTTCATCTTTGCTCCTTCTTTGCCGCCCTAAATCGGGCGAACATGCTTTGCCACAGCGGGTCAATGTTGCGAAACGGGCCTCAATCGCCCACCGGCAGCGCAAATAGCTCTTCGATGGTAAGACCGAACGCGCTTTGGATGCACGTTTCCATCAGCTCGATGGAATAGGTGTGGATATCCTGTATCGAAGGATCGTTATAGGATTTTTGGAAGTATTCCAACACCGTACCGTTTGGTTCACTGTGCCAGCCATCCACAAACTCATTGCGATCGACAAAGTATTCAAACGAAGCGCCGCCACCGAAGTTATCGTCACCCTTTACCAGAAACTTTCGTTCTTGGATGAAATAACGGATCACAACGCGGTATTCGTCGCTGATCACCTTGAAGTAACTGACGTCGCCGCCTTCGTCCCATACGCCCCAAGCCGGATTGTGCACCGCGACGCTGAACTGTGGTTCTTCTTTCTGCTCATACAAATAGCTGGCGATCTCCGGACTTGCGAGGAATCCAAGCGACATCAGTGAGGATGCGTCGATTGTCTTTGTCTCCCGCGGTAACACATAGAGCACACTCGCGGTTGAACTGAATGTAGTCTTTAAAGTCGCTTCGAATTCCTCGACTGGCGCAAGCAGGAGATCGACGGTTGGCGAGGGATACAGTTCTTGCAGGAAGGTGTTTGCGGCCTCCTCGCCATACTCGATATGGATCGCTTTATCCGTTGCGTTGAGTGTGTAGCGGAAACCACCCTGCTCACCGTTGTGATAGACGAGATATGTCGCGGATTCGGGATGATAAATTACGCCGATCTCCCGATCCGTTCCGTGGTGGTTGACAAAAATGACCGCGTTGACTTCGTCCGGATTTCCTTGCTTGCCCCAATCTTCGTGGTGTACTTGGACGAAGAATTCGTCTGTCTTATAGCTTTCCACTTGCGGCGCGTTGTCGATCGGCATAAACCCAAGCTCGCGCAGGGAAGATGCCAAGTTGAAGTCCGGTTCTTCCAGATTTGGGTAGATTGCACGCAGCGGAGTGTAATCCGTAATCGGGCACTCCGAGAGGGACAGGTGACGCAAATTCGTCAGCCCCGCGAGCGGCGAAACATCCTTCACCTGCGTATAACTTATGCTGAGCCAGTTCAACTGGGTTAACCCGGAAAGCAGGCTTGCGTCTTCAAACGGCGAGCGATCAAGCATCAGAAATTCCAGAGTGGTGAGCTTGGTGAGTGCGCTGTAGTCATTCGCTTCACAGTTAAACAGCTTGAGCTCGCGGAGGCTTGTCATGCCGGAGATCGGCGTGATGTCCTGCACGGGATTGCCGCCAAGCGAGAGCGTGGTGAGTTTTGTCAGCCCGGTCAACGGGGAGATATCCGAAATGTGATGAAACGAGAGATCGAGCAGTTCAAGGTTTTGGAACGCTTCGATACCGGAGAGATCTTTCATCTGCGTTTCCGGCGGAATCTGTGGCTGCCATTCGATTCCAAGACGCAGTTCCTTGATCGCCTCCGCCTCGGCGATTGTGATGTCGCCCGTGGGCTTGCCCATCGCGTCGCGCACCATCGTTTCCAATACCGGATCGGCGAACACAACCGTCGTCGGCGCGGCGGCCGTCGGCTCCGGCGTTGGGGTAGCCGCAGGCGCGGCGGCGGGCGCGGCGCAGGCAATCAGCGTTATCAGCAGAAGAACGAATAGGAGTGACAATGCTTTTTTCATCGTATTTTCCTTTCGAAGTCAAGTTTCACGATGGATACGCTTACGGCATCTCAAAATCCGCAGAGTCGAGATTCGGGTAGATATCCTTGAGTGGGCTATAGTCCGTAATCGGGTTTTGGGTTAGCTTTATTTCTTTGAGATTTGTGAGATTGGCAAGGGCTGAGATATCCGTAATGGCGTTATCGTCAAGATAGAGACTCCAGATCTTTGTCAACCCGCCGAGTGCGCTGATGTCCTGCACGCCATTTCCCATGCAGGAGAAGATCTCCAGATTTTTCATGTCCGCCATGAAATCCAGACTCAGCGTTCCGTTCTGCCGCTCGTCCTCGTTGCAGGTCCAGTCAAATCCGAGAAAAACCAAGTTTGTCAGCCCTTTGAGTACAGAAAGGTCGTCGGCCTTGATGCCCGTGAACCCAAGTGCTGTCAGAGCGGTTAGATCCGACAGAGGGGAAAGATCGTGCAGATCATTAAAGGAAAGATTCAGATCCTCCAGACCAGTAAAATAGCGAAGGTCGCTGATGTCGTGGATACCTCCGTTCTTGCTGGTCATGTCGTCAAAGCTCGTGTTGGAAAGATCCAGCTTCTTGACCGCCGCCGCCTCGGACACGGTGATGTCGCCCTCCGGCTTGCCCATGGCTTCGCGCACGCGTGCTTCCAGCGCGGCGTCGGTGAAAACGACCACCGGTTCCGGCGAAGGTTCCGCGGTCGGGACGGGTGTTAGCGCTTCGGTGACGGTTGCGGTTGGCGCCGGCGCTTGCGCGGGCGCGGCGCAGGCGGCAAGACTGAGTAACAGAAGTGCGAATATAGTGATCGACAATACTTTTTTCATAATCGTTTCTTCTCCTTTTACATACACTTGCGCGGGTGTTGTGCCACGTGTCCCTGTGTCAACCGAATTCTCATGCTTATTGCAGTTTGTTTAACGAAACCGTAACATAAAAAAACCCGCAGTTGGTATGCAGGCTGCACACATGCGGTTTTTGTTTGAATGAATTTATGTCTGTTGTCGAAATACGGCGGGCATAATCGAACGGAAGTGTCCGATCAATAATAGGAAATCTGTAGGGTGCTCCCCGCAAGATCCTGATCCGCCTGTGCGTGCAGATCCTCCGACAGCTCCAGCACGTCCAGAAACGGCATCCGCAGCAGGGGAGTCAGGTCACGGTCTCGCACATCGCCAAGCGTCAGCTGCTCAAGCCCCGTGAGTGATTCAATCCCCGAAAGGCTCGTCAACGTAGAACTGCGCAGCTTGAGGCAGGAAAGACTACCGATTCCGTCAAAGGCGGACAATGCGCTGACGCGCGACTTGCCCGCGTCGATCGTTTCGAGCAGCAGGCAGTTCTGCAGCGCGGAAAAATCGCTGACGCGGGAGTCGAACACACACAGCTCCCGGAGGGAAAACAGCTCCCCGAGCGGGGTTATGTCCTCGATTGGATTGTGGTTGAGGTCGACAATCTCCAGCGAGTCCAGCTCGGCAAGCGGAGAAATGTCGGTGATGTCCTGTAGCGCGATGTGGATTATTTTGAGATGTTTGAGCTGTTGCAGATCCTCCAGCGTGCGGATGCCGCCGTTTTTGACGGTCTCATCGTGCGCACCCATTCGATTTTGCGCCTCGGAAAACGCTCCTGCGTTTGCCGCGACCGCATCGCCAAAGATGAAGATCTCGGTGACGCTCAATAGATCGTTCTGGGTGATTTGTTCTTCGGCGGAGAGACCCAGCGCTTCGCGCACCGCCTGCTCAATCAAAGGCTCTTGAAAGGTTACATCGGCGGGGGCAAACAGATTCACGTTAAAATCGGTGTACCGACCGATGAAAAACCCAGCGCAAAGGCACACAAGCGAAGCAGCCAGACAGCAAACACCGCGCAGAACGCGCCTTTGCACATGTCCGTCGGCGTGCTGTAGCGCCTTTTTCACGAGCTCCGCCGAGGCATATCTCCGCTCCGGCGTGAGATCGGTGCATGTTTTTACGATCTTTTGCATGCGCGGGGAGGCAAGCTTCGGCATCGCGTTTCGCGGCTGGGATTCGCCCGTGAGCAACCAGCCGATCAGGACTCCAAGGGAGAAAATATCGCTTCTGCGATCCGTCTGGGAAAAGCCGTATTGCTCCGGCGGCGCGAAGTCCACCGTGCCGAAATATTGGGTGTCCTTCGAAGCGGATGCGTCATATTCCCGCGAGATACCATAGTCGATCAACCATGCCTTTGCCTCGCCATCGACGATGATATTCTGCGGCTTGATATCGCGGTGGATGATCGGCGGCTCAAGCCCGTGCAGATAGGAAAGAATATCGCAGATTTGCAGGGCGATGGAAACAGACTGCTCCGGCGTCGGGCGCGTCTCGGCGACATATTCATTCAACGGCAGTCCTATGATGTAATCGCGAACGACGCAGAGCATCTGTTCGTTTTGATATTCCGCAACAAACTTGGGAATTCCGGCGTGGTCGAGCCGCTTAAGCAGCGTAGACTCCGTCTCCCCATAGGTGCGGTTCTGCGCAAGATAGCACTTGGCGAGGAGCTGTCTTCCGCTCTTGCGTTCCAATACCAGGAGTGTTTCCGCGTTCTCATTGCTGGAAAAACAGCACAGCGCTTCATAATCCTCGAAAAATGCGGTAGGATAGCGCGATGCGTCAAAGTCCCAAGCCGCTTCCGCTTGCGAAGCATCACTCATTTTTGTCCTCCCGGCCCAACAGCGTCAGATGCATGCTGTCCAGCGCTCCCTGCGTGTCCCAGATGCTGCGCCTTTCGTGCAGATAGCGCAGCAGCACGATATCGCGGGGAATCTTGGGATACAGCGGCGCCTGCCGCGCGATCTTCAGCAGCTCCTGCGTGTCTTCAACGCCAAGCCCGAACCCAAACGCGAGCTGAATCACCTTGTCGCGGGAGGGCTTGCGGATGCCGTTGAAGAGCTGATAGGCATAATTGCGCGGGATGTCCGAGCGCGCGATTACAGCGGCGCGGGATAAGCAGAGCTCGTCACACAGCGCGCAAATGAAGCGGTCGAACGCAGGCATCGCGAATAAACGCTCATTGTCGCGCAAATACGTTTTCAGATCCGGCGCTTGGAAGAGCCGCTCCAGCAAAAGTTTTGTGGTGCTGATTCCGTTTGTGTTGGGTTGTTCCATGGCATACTCCCGTTCCGCTTGTCATTTCGGTGATCCGTTCTGCCAATACAACGCAGGTTAGGAGGATATGTTCGTGAAATCTTATGATATACAACAAAACGAGTGGGTTCTGTCGTGAACGGTTTCAAACAGGCCCATCTTGTTTCTCATTATAATTGGATTGTGGACAATATGCAAGAAAGGCAACGGATTAGAAGAATACTAATGTGGAACCGCAAACGATCCGCTTGTGCTGAATTTTGTTCAGCCCTGAATCAAGCTTGAAATATCGCGTGGTTTGCATACTTGGACTCTCCAAACAAAAACTAATCCTTGGGTTTCTTCATCAGCCGTGCATAGGAGATGGAATCCTTGCCAAAGCGCGAGCGGATGTGATCCATCGCGTGATCCAGCCTCGTATTCTTCCATTTTTCCTCCGTGGTGTCGTCAATGAGCGTCATCTGTTCGGAGCAGCAGTCGCAAAGCTGCGTGCAAGAGACGGAAAGCAGACGCACGGGGGACGACATCGACCAGGATTTTTCCGCGATCGCAACCGCGGCGTCATAGATTTCGCGCGTGACATTCGTAGGCGCGGGTAGTTTTTGCTGGCGTGAAATGGTCGCGAGCAATGGATCCTTGATCTGGATTTGCACGGTGGAACAATATAGCCCGTGCTTGCGAAGCCGGAGACCGACTTGATCGCTCAACATCAACAGCCCCGCGCAGATTTCCTGCCGCCCTTTCAGGTCGTGCGGGAAGGTGACGCTGTTGCCAATGCTCTTGGGTTGGTCGCTCTCGTTGGCGGGTCGAACGGGACTGTTGTCGATTCCGGAAGCGTATTCCCAGATCGTCTCGCCGCTGCGGCCGAGGATTGCGCGCATCTGCTCTCTGCCCGCGCGCGCGATTGCGCCGATGGTGTCGATTCCCATGGCTGTAAGCCGCTCCGCGGACATGCTGCCGACAAACATCATATCCCGCGCGGGAAGCGGCCAAAGGACGGCCTGATAGTTTTCGCGCGTGATGCAGGTGGTCGCGTCCGGCTTCTTGTAGTCACTGCCGAGCTTCGCAAAAATTTTATTGAACGAAACGCCGATCGAGATCGTAATTCCGATCTCTTCGCGGATGCGGCGGCGCAGCTCGTTTGCAATCTGCTCCCCGGTTCCGAAGCGATGCAACGAGCCGGAGACGTCCAGCCAGGATTCATCGATGCTGAAGGGTTCCACAAGATCGGTATACTGCTGATAGATTTGATTGATTTTCTCCGAATAGACCTCATAAAGATCGTGATGCGGAACGACCAGCGTCAGTTGCGGGCATTTTCTCTTTGCCTGCCAGATGGTCTCCGCGGTCTGCACGCCACACTGCTTGGCGAGGTCGTTCTTTGCGAGGATGATGCCGTGTCTGCTCTCCGGATCGCCGCAGACTGCCATCGGCACCGTTTTCAGCTCCGGTCGATCAATGCATTCGACCGAAGCAAAATAGGAATTACAATCGCAATGTAGTATGGTTCGATCCATTCCAGCGACCTCACGTACACTCGGGCTTCTTTGGATGCGGGGATTTGCAGCGGCGTGCTTCTTGCGTGCTCGATAAGCATTGCGGCGATCTTCTGTGATAGACCCTCCGCGCTTTCCGCGCGCCGGCTTGGTGGTGGACGGTGAAAAAAAACGATTTTGATCCGCCACATCCAAATTGTATCATAGATCTGGATCATTTGATCTATGATCGAACGATGAAACAGCATGAGTAAAACAAGACATACGATTCGAACAATCGAGTTCAGTGCCTGGATGGGCGTTCTGAACGCAAGACGCTTCTTCCGGGCGCGTCTACCGTCACGAGTGGGTATGCTTGCGCAGTGACGCGCCGCGCATTGCTGAACAAGCGCGTGTGCGCGAAAAACACACAGAGGATTCAAAAACGGCTCAAGCATTCGTGTAAATGCTCAAGCCGTTTTATATGATTTACGGGATCAGGTTATTGGGATCCAGATAGCCCGGACGGATCCAGTCCAGCTGCGGTTTCAACCCGAAGAGATCCTGCATGACCAGATATTCGGGATTGTCATAGCGCCAGCCGTTGTCGGTCTGATGATTGCCATACGCCATGATAATCGTGTCCGGCAGGCCGTGCTTGATCTGCTGAAGCTGGTCTTTGGTAAAGCGGCATTTGATGATCCAGAGCCGTTTCAGATTTTTCAGCGACAGCAGGGGACCAATGTCGGTGATATAGTTTGCGCTGCAATTGTAGTACTGCAATTGCGGCAGTTGATACAGAACGGAAACGTCCGTGAGTTTGCAGCCGAAGGTTTCGAAGAAGATGAGGTTTTTGAGCCCTGCGACCGCTGAGATATCGGTCACCGCTGTGCGCGCGAGGACGAGATATTTCAGCGTCGGCACTTCTTTGACAAACGAGATGTCCGAGATCACAAGCGAATGCCCGATATCCAGCGCGATGATATCCGTGCAATAGCGGATCTTTGCGATCTCTTCATTCGTTACCCACCGGTAGCGGCGGATTTCGTCGCCGACCTTGGTGTAACGGACGCCGTCGTGCTCCTTCACCTGCGCCATGCTGAAGGCCTTGATATCGGTGCGCACATCCCATTTACCGATGTGCAGCATCCAAACGACTTTGACCGTGGGCATCGCTTGTCGAAGCGCCGCCATCTCTTCATCGCTTGGGCCGCAATAGCACATGTCGAGATAGGTGAGCTTCGTGAGAAAACCAAGCTGTTTTTGGAGCGCCGGCAGATCGGTTACGGTACTGCCACGCAGATCGAGACTTTCGGTGTCGCTGTCCACGCTAAGCCCTTCCAGCAGCGGCACGTCCCAACGCACATGAACCGCGGGAAACGCCGTTTGAATCTGGGCGACATCGTCCGCCGAAACGGAAAGCCCGCGCAGATTGAGTGAAGCGAGCTGCGGAAAATTCGCAAGCTCGGTCACAAGCGCATCCACATCGAGGGCTGTCGCGCCGGAGAGATCCGCCTCTGTGGCTTCGGTTTCAATCCTCTTTCCTTGCAGAAGCGCATTGACGAGGAAGTGGACGGCAGGATAGGATTCTTGCAAGGCGGCGACATCCGCAACGAGAAGACCTGTTTGCCGCAAGTCGAGCGTGCGCAGATTGGGAAGTGAACGCAGCAACGTTTCCGCGTCCTCCGCGTGCGTTCCGGCAGAGCAGACGATCGTGGCATCCTGACTGGAAAACGTCTTGCCATCCGCTGTCACCGTCCAGGAGAAGGATACATCCGGATATTGCGCGCCTGCCGCAATCATCGCGGCGGGATCGCCGTTGGGCGCATCCACAGATATGAGGCCGGGAAAATAGGCAAGCAAGGCGACGTCGTCCTGCGCGAACGCATCTAGCAAGAGCGCCTCTTGCGCGGAATCCTGCGCGCCCTGCGAGAGCGGAACGCTCCAACGGATCTCGCATTTCGGCAGCATGGTTTGGATTTCGTCGAACGCTTCCCGCGTCAATGGATTTTCCCGCAGATCCAACGTGCTCAGCGCGCGCAGCCTGCGAATGCCCTTCAGTGCATCCTTGCCGTCGATGCCTTGATTTTGCAGATCGAGCGTGGTTGTTTCCCGCGCGATATCGACCCCGGCCACGGTGATGGTCTTTGCGCAACTCAGCGCAAGGGACAGTACCGCGAGCGAGAGGAGCACGAGCAGCGCACGCTTTGCGGTGCGGTGCGTCTTGGGATGATCCTGCTTGATGGAACCCATATATTGTTACCTCAAATCGATTGTTCGTCCTGCGCCACTGCCGGTGATTCCGGCGGAGCAGGATGGATTTTCTTGCGCTTCAGCGCGGGGTCAAAGAGCACAAACACACCGCCGATCAGGGAATCCAGCACCTGAATAAACAGCGAGAGCAAGGATGCGCTGAGCACAAGCTCCTTTGCGACGCCCAGCGCGCCGAGGAACCCGACCAGCGTCGCCTCCCGCACGCCAAGGCCAGCGAACGACACCGGCAGCAGCAGCGCGATGGAGAGCACGGCAAAAATCCAGCACCAGTCTGCAAGCGCGACCGGAACCCCGACCGCGCGGCCAAGCAGCATCATGCCAACCGTCGAGAGGAACTGGAACGCACAGCCGAGCAGAACCGACAGAAGCAGCGTCAGCGGCGTCTTGAGATAGGCCTGCCAACTGGTTAAAAACAAACGCAGCCGTTCTGCGAGTCCGCCCAGCTTGGGTATCCGCCTTTTGATCGCGTCGAGCAAGCGGTGGATCAGCCGGGAAAACAGCGGGACTGCGGGCAGCGCAACGCAGAGCGTAAGAATCCCTGCGCACACGGCAAACCAGAATGTGATCGAACGATTCAGCGCGCTTGTACTCAACAGCGCGCCGCATATGCCAACGATAAGCAGACCGACGAGACCTGCGATCTTGTCCACCACCACGCTTGCCGTGGCTTCTTCCGGCGCAATCTCCGGGTTGGATTGGCTGATGTAGACGACCTTTGCCGCCTCGCCGAAGAGTTGACCGGGGAGCACCGTCGAATAGAGGCGGGAGACATACACAAGCTTGAAGAGCGGCAGGAATTTCGCCTTTCGGCACAAAAGCCCCCAGCGCGCGGCGGCGATTACATGCGTGCCCTGCACGGCGAGAAATGCCAGCAGGATCAGCAGGACGTCCGCGTGCTTCAGCGCCGCAAAGAGGGAAGGCCAGTCGCATTTGCGAAACAGGAAATACAGCACGACCGCGGAGAAAAATATCTTCGCGATCGTTTGAACGGTTTGTTTTTTGATAGCGGATTGCTTCATGTGCCTTGTTTCGCGCCGCGTGCGCGCTCCAGCAATTCTTCCAACGTGCGGACGATGCCGCGCCAATCGAGCGCTTCGACATCCGCGTCCACGGGCACGCGTTGCTGCATCGCGTCGGCAAGGGCGACGGAAAGCGCCTCCGGCGCATCCAGCGGGACGAGCGACGCGCCAAAGCGCGTGAAGTACCGATGCGTCGGAATATCGCTCAGCGCCACCGCGCAGCCGGAAGCGATCGCCTCCGCCGCAGAAACGCCGAAGCTTTCAAACCGGCTCATGGAGACAAATACGCTTGCGTGAGCGAGGATTTCGCGCAGTTTCTCGCTCTTTCCTTCGACCCAGCCGGTAAACTCGATGGAATCCGTAAGGCCGCTTTCCAGCGCGATCTGTTCCAGCTCCGCGCGATAGGGACCATCGCCAACCACGCGAAGGGTCCAACCCGGCTGCTTGCTTGCCGTAAAAGCACGGATGACATCCTGCACGCCTTTGTGCGGCTGCAAACGGCAGAGCGTGAGGACGGTCTTCTCCTTTGGCCCGCGCGAATAGGCGTCCGTTTCGATCCCGTTGGGAACGATCGAGCAGGGGACGCTGGGGTCGCTTTTTAAGATCAACTCACGCAGATACTCCGAGGGAGCGGTGACGCCGAACGCCTGCGCGCAGATGCGCTTCCAGGGCTTGCGAAGAAGTTTATGGAGGATCTGGAACCGGTTTTGATTATATCCTTCCACATCGCTGCCATGCGCGGTAATCACAAACGGCAGACCGTATTGTTTCTTGAGCCAGACGCCGAGCACGCCCGTTGGGAAGATGAAATGCACGTGGGCGACGTCATAGGCTTGCGTTTTCAGATGTTCTTTCAAAAACCGACGTGCCATCAGCAGATAGGACAACTGCTCCCACGGATAGCTGACATACGCCTTGGAGCGCAGACACTTGACGCGAAAAATCTCCACGCCATCCTGCACCTCATGCGATGGCAGATCGCCAAACGCCATCGTCACCACGTGGACCGTGTGTCCGCGCGCGGCAAGATGGCGGGCAATATCCGCGGCGACAGGAGCCGCGCCGCCGCCGATCGGCGGGTATTCATAGTTTAGGGTTAAAATCTTCATAGTACCATGCGCGCTTTCCTGTTTGATCGCCCAATCGCGGAATCGAAGGCGTCAGTGTTGCGCATCCTCGGCGTTCTCCGTGACGGCGCGGATGTTGTAGGACTTGTCATTCGTCGTTTCGCGATAGGTTTTCGAGACGATATCCGCGATTAGCCCGAACACGAAAAACTGAATTCCCGTGATGAGCAGGAGCGCGGTCAACAGCGGCCACTCGGTGTTGCCAATCTCGCCATGCACGCAGAAGAGGACGACGCTTATGCCGCCGGAAACCATGCCCAACAGCAGCAAAATCAGCCCGATCGTGCCGAAGAGATGCAGCGGTCGGGAGGCGAATTTGGACCAGAACCAGAGGCTGATCATATCCACGAAGCCTTTGAAGGTTCGCTTCCAGTTGTATTTTGTGACGCCTGCTGTGCGCGGGCGGTGGTTGACGACCATTTCGCCGATGTTGAAGCCGCGGATCTTCAGGATCGCCGGGATGAAGCGATGCATCTCTCCATACAGGTGCACACCCACAAAGCACTCTTTGCGATAGACCTTGAGGCTGCAGCCGGAGTCATGGATGCCGTCGCGCACGATCAGCCAGCGCAGAAAGTTCGCCCCGCGTGAGGTGAAGCGCTTGAAAAAGGAATCCTTGCGGTGTTTACGCCAGCCGCTGACCACGTCGAGCTTGTTCTCTTCCAGATATTCGATCATCTTGGGGATATCGGCGGGGTCGTTTTGCAGATCCCCGTCCATCGTGACGATATAGTCGTATTGCGCGGCTTGAATGCCCGCGTCCATCGCGGCTGTCTGCCCGAAGTTGCGGCGCAGTTCGATGAGCTTGACCGGGGCAAGCGTCTTGGCGAGTTCGACGGTCTTGTCCTTGGAGCCGTCGTCCACGAAGATGATCTCATACGGAAGGTTCATCTGCTCCAGGGTCGCTTTGCATTGACGATGGAGTTCCTGAACATTCCCTTCCTCATTAAACAGCGGCGCGACGAGCGATATACCCTTCATGCGAATATCCTTCTTTATTCAAAAATTTCGTGTTTCTAATTAGGGAAACGTGTTTCTAATCAGGTAATGCGAATATCTTTCTTTATTCGAAATTTCGTGTTTCGAATCAGATAAATGAAAAGCGGAAATTTGCGGGGTTAGAAGTACCGCGCTTCGATTACTATGCCTGCGCGGCAACCTTCTTCCTGCGGGCGGAGAGCACGAGAATGAGCGCGTACAACCCCAGCGAAGCCGCGGAAACACCCACGTATAACCCTTGATTCGGCACATGGTACGAAAGCTTGACCTCGCTGTGTCCCGCGTCCAGATAAACGCCCATGAATCCACCGTCCACCAGTTCCAGCTTGGCGGGCGCGCCGTTTACCGTCGCGCTCCAGCCCGTGTCCGTCAGAAACGTAAACGTCAGCAGCGCGGGGTGATCCAGCGTGATTTCGCCCTCGATGCCATGGTTATCCAGCCGCGTAAACGTAAACGGCGTTTGATTCAGGCGCGCGGTCGCGGCGTCATAGGGCGCAAAATAGTCTTCGCCCGCCTCCGAGACGCTGGCAAACGAGACGGTGCCGCTGAGCCACATCACGTCGAGCCGCAGATACTGCGCGCCGCGGATCGGAAGCTCAAGCAGCAACTCGTTCTGTCCCGGCGGCATGGAATACCACATCGAGTCCTCGCTTGTAAACACGCCGTCCGCACCCGCCCATGAGAGCGTAAACGTCTCTCCTTCGTTGGAACCCACCACGGAGTCGATCTTTGCGTAAACAAGCGCGTAGTCGGAGTCCACAGGGCGCTCAAGCTTTGCGCTTACGCGTGAAATCTGCGTCATATCCGGCAGCGTCAGGCTTTCGGTCTCCTGTGTGAGCGGGATGGCGCTCTCAGTCAGCAGCGCGTGCAGATCCCGCTCGGGCGCGCGCGCAACCGCGAGCGCGGAGGAGAGGAGCGCGGAATCGTCCTCCACCATCGCATGCGAAAGCAACGCTTCGCGCCGCTCCAATTGCTGCATGTGTTCGATGCTGGAGGCAGAGATCACGCTGTCAAACGCGATGGCGAGCGGCAGCGCGTGTTCATTTTTTAAAACCCAGTTGTCTTCCGCTTCCGAGAGGGTGTAGCCATACGGAACGATCGGTTCCGAGGCCATGCTGGTCTTCGGGACGACGACATACCGAACGCCGAGCAGCGACTGCACCGGCAGCATGCTGGTAAACTCGTTGTTGGCAAATGTGCGGTAGCCAAATTGGTTGAGCAGATTGCCGCCCACGAGCCCCGCAAAGCGGTTGTATTCGTTGGAGACGCCGGAGCCGCCGTCATAGGTGCTGGTCGAAAGATAATCGTTGACCTGCCCGTCGCAGCGCAGGTCTTTGTAGGCGGAGTCAAAATTGGTGATGCGGAAATAGTCTGTCTCCTTTTGCTTGAGTGACGAGGCGAGGTCGCGAATCCCGCTGTTGAGGTACGATGCGCGATAGTCCTCCATGGAGAGCGTCAGGCGATGATCGACCGACGTATAGGAGTTCACCGACAGATCGACAAACAGCACGCCCACGAGCAGGACGGTCAGCCAAGACTTTTTGCGCAGGGAAGAGAGCATGACAGCAATCATACTGACGCTCACGATGGCGATGGTGATCCAAGCCGCCGTCGGATCGATGGGACGGATGTCCGTCAGCGTCAACCCCAGCAGCACCGCGAGCACGCCGCCGCCAGTGAGCAGGAACAGCGGACGGTTGAATACACCTTCCTTGAAGAAGCGGTCCCAAACCAGCGCCGCGAAATACAGCATGATGATTGTGATATAGAACGACGTGAGCTTGAAGCGATCATAGGCAAAGCCGTTCATCAAAAGACGAAGCGGGGAGAAGACGACATAGACCCCGATTGCACCGATGGCCAACAGATACCAGAAGCGTTTCTTGTTTTCAGTCTTTACAAACACCTGCGGGAACATCAAAACGTTCATCGCGCCGATCACGAATGCCGGCCCGCAGACATAGGTGTTGCGGCCGGTATAGGTCACGGAGTTGCCGAAGATTTCGTTGGAGAATGCCCGCAGAAAACTCGTCAATATCGCGTTGGTGCTGATCAGCTCGCCCATGCCCTTTGCCGCCTGACCGCTGACGGTGGAGAGTCGGTTCGAGCTCGCAAGGTCTCGATATCCCGGCAGGATAAGAGCCGCCACAAACGCATATCCCAGCAGCTGGAGCCCCATCACGCTTAGCGTACGGCGAACGACAAAACCAAAACGGACAGGCTCGCCGTCCGCATAGCAGCGGAAGACGGTGTAGACCGCGAAAAACAGGAAATAAAAGATCGCGCGTACCGCGTCGAAACTTTGCACAAGCAGCGCGCTCGCGATCGGAAACAACCAGAGATTGCCGCGCCGATAGAGCAGCTCCAGCGCGTAAAGCGCGAGGCCGACAAAGAGGTATTCGTTGGAATAGGAAAAGAACGCAAGCCGCGTGAGCATTGCGCCGCTGAACGCATAGCCAAGGCCCGTGAGCACGCAGGCGCGATAGTCAAAGCCACGTTCCCGCGTGAATTTGTAAAAAAACCAGCCCGCGAAAATGGTCTTTAGCGCCTGAAACACGCCCATCATATAGGGCACGCTTTTTTCGCCGAAGAACGTAAGCAGGGTGTCGGTCAGATTCAGGCCGCTTTCGAACTGCCCCATGCCAAGCAGAACATTGTATCGTGCGAGATTTCCGTCCTGAAAGAGCGTACGCGCGCGGTTCATTAGGATAGGAATCGTCTGATAATAGGAATCGTCTCCGACATCGACGAAGACAAAGGCTTGCAAGCCAAACAGAAACTTCCAATAGACCGAAATGGTCAATAGAACAAGGAGGATGAAATAGATCCAATCCTGGCGTTTTGACGCATCATTCAGCTTGAGAATCGGTGTTTTTTGTGGATTCAAAGTATTCCTCCTGACCAAAAGGGCGGTCTGCTTGTGGAAAAATTCAGCACTTTTCATTATAGCAACCCCGATTCGACAATGTCAACGCGCGGCAGAGTCGGACGGGATGGATTGAACGTCCCTTATTCCACAAAAAATCGCGGAACAAAGGCGTTTTGCCGAGCTATAAACAGTGCCTTGGGCGCTACTCTTTGTTGTCCGTTAGCCGCACATCCGGCAGGCGCGAATGGTCGATCATCGTCAGCCAAGCGTAGAGGATGCCGAGCATCGTCATCGCGAGGATGCGATATTGGAAGTGCGCGTGCATATACATGGGCTGCGTTCCAAACAGAATCCAGACGATGGGAATGCTGGCCACAAACAACATCACGGCGCCGCGCGCATAGGAGGCGCGGTTTTTCGCACGCAGCAGGACAAGGAACACGAATGCCGCGAGTCCGACGGCGCCGAACGCAACCAGCATCGGCCGATCAAAGAGATGTTTGAATGCGGAGATGATTGCAGAAAGCTTATCATATCGGAACAGATAATCCTGATCCTTCACAATGCCGAGGCGCTGGATCGCGGAACCCCAGGCGGAAGCAAACGCGTTTTGATCGGTAAACAGCGTCGTCAGCGCGAGTTTCGTGATCCACATCGAGACATATGCGGCAAACCAGACGGCAAAGAGCTTGAGCGATTGCAGCAGCATGGTCTTTGCCTTCGGTGGATTGGCCGAATAGCTTTGGCAGATCAGCAGCGACAACAGCGGAAAGCCCACGGTAAGAAGGGGCGTGGTATAAAAATCGAAGAACATCGTCGCCATGCCGAGGATCATGAATCCCATCGGCGCCTGTTCCGGATGCTTGAGCCATCTTGGCACAAACAGCATGCCGATGAACGCAAGATAGAAACACACGCTGTATTGGAACAGCGCCTGCGCAACAACGGGGTTGACGAACAGCACACTCGCGGTAAAAAGCATCGGCGGCCAAATCGATCGCGTGGTGAACGCAAGCATGAGCGTACCCGCGGCCATCAGCAGGAAGAATCCCCACATCAGGAAGGTGCGCATGCTTTCATATGGCATCACGCTGAGCAGACCGCGCACATAGATGCGAAAGCCGTGCCAATAGCGCGTGTAGAACACATCGCCCGCTTCGTGGTTTTTGACGGAGTTTCTCGCGTCGTCCAGCGTGAAATCGTCCTCCAGCGGATATGCGTTTTTCAGCACGCTGCCGGGCGCGCTTTTGACGTCCATATAGGTTGAGAGCGAAAGGATGATGACCTCCGTCCAGTCGTCCAGATGGTAGGAACCCCACTGCGGACGCAGGATGTTGGAGCTTGCATATTCCGGCTCAATGCTGTCGATTGAGAGCAGATAGTTTTTCTCGACTTGATCCTGCGGAGCAAGGCCGGACAAAAATAGAAGGCCGACCCCGGTCGTGACCAGAAGAGCGTAAACGATCAGATATTTCAAGAATTTCGATTTCATTCCGCTTGTATTCCTTCCGAGAATCCGTTTTCAAATATGAAAGAAATCCGAATTTGTAAACCGCGCCAAGGCGGAACGATTTTTATAACGCCGTTTCCAGTCATCCCGATGCAAGAGGGGAAAACCGATCGGATCAATTTTCCATATTGTACCATATCGCATGGTATACCGGAAGAAAAAATGATCGCCCTCCCGCGATTTGCGGCAGCGGCACACGGTTATTTCCAGCAGGAATTTCGTCAAGCAAACGGATTGCAGACCGCGAAAGTAACGCAAAAATAACTGCATAGACGGGCGTTGTTGTATTGATAGGGGTAAGTAGATCTGCTACAATTAAATTTAATGTACCGCTTCGCTTGTATTTGATCCCAAAGTCAACAGACAATGCAGATGCAGTGATCACCGATCGACATCCCGAGCGGTGTGCTCAACAACCGCAACATCGGGACAATTTCTGCGTCATTCGATAGAAACTCTTTCCGTTTGAAACGCTTTGTGTGTTTCGCGAATATTATGCAATAGATGAGGTCAGTATGCTGAAACGAATCGTCGCTTTGTTCACTATGTTCCTGGTTGTCTTCGGCGCGGGGACAGCACACGCAGAGTCGGAAACAAGCCAGTGCGGCACCGATATCATGATCATCTGCGCGCATCCGGGAGATGAATATCTCTTCCTCGGCGGTGCGTTGCCGATCTATGTTGGCGAACAGGGCAGAAGCGCGGTCGTGGTCTACCTTTCCAGCGAGAACGAAGCGCAGCGCGAACAGGCAAAGCAGAGCCTCTCCGTCTATGGCGATCGCGTGCAGGCGGTCTTTGGCGAATTTTCTTATGCATACACCAGCACCAAAGACGACGCGACGAAATATTGGGATCTGAACGCGGTGGTAGCGTATATGGTCGGGGTCATCCGGCAGTATAAGCCCGCAATTGTCATCACGCACGATAGAAACGGCGAATATGGTCACGGCGCACACTATCTGACGTTTGACGCGGCCTATCAGGCGGTGCCGTTTGCCGCAGAGGCGGGGAGATTTGCGGAAAGTTCGGCGCTCTACGGTGCATGGCGGGTGCAGCGGTTCTTCTCCCATCTCTATGGGGACAATCCTGTCGCGCTGGATCGCAGCCAACCGATGACCCATTTTGACGGGATGAGCGCATTGGAGCTCGATCAAGCGTGCTACCAAACCTATGAAAAGACGTATCCGATCAAAATGACGGATGGAGATGGATATACCTGCGCTAAATACGGCCTTGTTTCCGCAGTGGAAGGAACGGAGTTCGATCCCACGCGCGGAGACTTGTTTGCCGGCATCGATGAGTCGATTCTGACGCCGAAGGTCACCCCTGCGCCGAAACCGACGGAGACGCCGGCGCCTACGCCGCAGCCGGAGACCGGTGCGCAGGCACAGGAGCCGCAGCAAACCGTACAGGCGCAGGAGCCGGTCACAACCGGCGCGGAGGCGGGCATCGGGCTGTGGTTGATCTTACTGATCGCATCGGGCACGCTGACGTTAGCCGCAGCCGCGCTTGCGATCTTCCTGAAAAAAGAAGCGAAGGCAAAGCGCGTGTTCCTTTTCGTCTGCGCGGGGCTCCTTGTCCTCAGCGCGATCTTCGCGGGAATGGCGTTTTTGCGCAAACCGGTGGTTCAGGAGGACGAAAAGACCGTCGAGGCTCCTTCCGCGATGCCGGAGGCGACGGCGACGCCTGCGTCAAGCGAAGCGCCCGCCGAACCGACGCCAACGCCGCATCCTTGGGCGGAGTATTTCCGCCAGCCGAGCGATCCCGCGGAGGTCGTTATCATGGATCCGCAAAACGAGCACTGGGAGTATCGCTCGGATGATCTCTCCATCCTCGTCGATCGCGTACATACCGCACGCGCAAACGGGGACGCGATTTGCTATTGCGTCGCGAATATTTACATGCGCAACGAAGATGCATTTCAAGCAGGCGTCCGCAACGACAACCCCCACGCAGCGCCGGGGCTGGAGCACGCGTGGCATATGGCGCGGCGCTATCGCGCGGTGCTTGGCATCACGGGAGATAATCTGATTCAAGCCGAGGTAGCCGACAAAGGGATCCTGATGCGAAACGGTAAGATCTATAGCATCAATCAGGGGCAGGATACGCTCGCGTTTTTCCCCGACACGCTGAGCATGGACGTCTTCCACCCAAAGGCGACGACACCGCAGGCACTGCTGGATCAAGGCGTGCTCAACACATTCTCCTTCGGGCCCACGCTGCTCTATAACGGCACAAGGGACACAAAATCCAGGCGCGGTAATCTGGGCCGTCAAAACCCGCGCAGCGGCATCGGCATGGTGGAGCCGGGGCACTTTGTCGCAATCACCGTCGATGGGCGCCAAAAGGGCTATAGCGTCGGGATGTCGATGGACGAGCTGACCCAACTGTTTTATTCCTATGGCTGCCAGATCGCATACAACCTCGATGGCGGCAGCTCTGTGGCGATGATCTTTATGGGAGAATGCCTCAATCAGCACAGCGGCGTTGGCAGCGATGTGCAGCGTCCCTGGACGGATGGACTTCTTTGGGGTAAATCCGAATTGGTTCCGTCGGTGGATGATCCCATCTACAACGACGGCAGCCAACCCTGGGTGATGCCGCCGGAAGGGAAATAGTCGGCGCGAGCGCTTGACAGCACCGTGCCCCAAACAACGGAACTATCATTTCGAATCGAAATCTGCCGCTTTCGGGCGGCTTTTTCGTGCGCAAAACCCTGTTTTTGATTGTGCAGATATATCAAAAAGATATATGAAAGCGCTTGTAATTCGCACTTGATTGGTATAATATATCTAACAGATAGATTGGAGGCATCGAATTGCGCCAAACAGATTTTGTGATTCTTGGCCTGCTTGCGGAGCAGCCGCTCAGCGGATATCAGATCAAGAAGATAGTCGATATACGGTTCCGGTTTTTCTGGAGCGAGAGCTTCGGGCAGATTTTTCCCGCGCTCAAGTCGCTCGCTGTCGCCGGACTAGCGGAGGAATGCGGAAACGATCCGGCAAACGGACGCGCGGTGAAACGGTATCAAATCACGCCCGCCGGAAAAGTCGCGCTGGTGGACTGGCTGCGGCATCCCGTAGAAAAGGAGTCGTTGCGGCTGGAGATTCTACTTAAGACATATTTTTCCAACTATGCGGAGCCGGAGGCGATGCTCGCGCATCTTGCCGCGTTTGAGCAGAGCCATGCGCAGCAGCTGCACGTACTTGGACTCTTTCAAAAGGAGCTGGAGCAGATCCCTGATGCGGACGAAAATCACCGGGAGATACTCCGCGTGATCGACTTTGGCCTCAAGGCAAACCGCGCATATCTCGAGTGGTGCAGCCAGACGCAGGAGTATTTTGAACACAAACAACAAGCGCGCGAACACGCGAAAAAGGAGTAGACGCCCCATGCGACAAAAGATCCGTAGAATTATGCTCTATATAGCCCTGTTTCTGTTTCCGGTTACGATGAACTTCCTCTCGCCCTATGTCTCCATCGACGGGGCGTTTGCTGGCGTTCTTTCCGGCAGCGCGATTCTGTTCCTGCTGCTGTTCCTCTCCGGCCTGTTCTTCGGGCGTGCCTGGTGTGGGTGGCTGTGTCCCGCGGGCGGCGTCGCGGAGATTGCGCAAACGGTGAACCCAAAGCCCGCAAACGCAAAACGGCTCCACATCGTGCGATATGTGATTTTCGCGGTGTGGTTCGGTGTGCTGGTCACGGGCTTTGTGCTCGCGGGGGGCATTCGGGGAATCGATCCCCTGCGCCTGACGGAGCGGTACGTTTCGGTGGACGAACCGATCAAATACATCATGTACTATCTCGTTGTGGGACTGTTTTTCGTGCTCGATCTTGCGCTTGGTCGCCGAGGCGCCTGCCACGGAATCTGCTGGATGAGTCCGTTTCTCAACGCGGGGCAACTGGTCGGCAGGCTCTTGCATCTGCCACAGATGCGCATCAAAGCAGAGCCCGAACGCTGCATCGACTGCAAGAAGTGTAATCAGAAATGTCCGATGAGCATCGACGTAAATGAGGCGGTCAAGACCGGCAGCGTCAAGAGCTTCGATTGCATCTTTTGCGGCGAATGCGTGGACGCCTGCCCGAAGAGCGTGCTGTCGTATCGCAAACCCAAATAAGACACTAGGATGCTGCAAAGCCGGACGCGTTTGCGTTCGGCTTTTTTCGTTTGCCCATTGACGCGTTTTCCGTGCGGACATAGAATGATGCTGACAGTGGTTGGATCTCTTGCGATTCCGAAAAGGACAACATATATATATGAAACACCGCCTGCTTGCCGTCCTGCTTTCTTGTGCCTTGCTTCTGCTTCCCCTGCCCGCGCGGGCGGAGGAGGTCGCGCCCGTCGTCATCACCGACACGGCGGGATTGCTTGCGATGGCAAATCAGCCGGAGGGCAGCTACCTCTTGGGGACGGATCTCGACATGCGCGGGGTTGATTGGATTCCGTTCGCGTTCTCGGGCGAATTCGATGGCGGCGGACACACGCTCTATAACCTCACACTCGCGCAAACCGGGGAAGAAACGCGCATCACCTATGACGGGCGGCATCGCGGCTATCACACGGTGTTTGCGGCGCTGTTCTCTTCCGTCAGCGGCAGTGTGACAAATCTCCGTCTCATAAACATCAAGGCGGATCTTTCGACCGATCAACCTTGTTTTCTGGCGGGCATCGCGGGATATTTGGCGAAAGGTACCATCGAAAACTGCGGGGTCTCCGGGCGTTTGAAGATCACCTCCACCGCCAAGCAATGCGGCGCTGCGGGCATCGCGGGTTTCGGGCGCGGGCGGATCGACGGTTGCACGGTAGACGCAGAGATCACGATGATCACGATCCATCCGGATCATTACTGCGAGGAATACCTTGGCGGTGTTCTGGCGAATGGCTTTGCGGACGTGGAAAACTGCAAGGTCAAGCTCGCGGGGTTTACCTCCGTACGCGGCTATGTTCACAACGGCGGGCTCGTGGGTTTAAGCGACGTCAACCCGGAAGACAAGCGGTATTTCGGTGTTGTGCGCGGGTGCACGGTGGACGCGGTGATCTCGTTCTTTGAGGACGTGGAGGATCGGCGCGCATATTGCAGCGCATATGTCGGAGAGAGGCAAAATGACGATCTCGTCGTCGCGGGCAACGAAACCACGCGCTTCGAGAGCCGGGAGAGCAAGGATTTTTCTAGCATACTTCTGCCGGATTCTGCCGAACATGCCGCTTACGATGCGGTTGTTACCCCGCCAAGCTGCGAGACGCTGGGCTACACGACCTATACAAATCCTGAGACGGGCTATACGTATACCGACGACTACACCGCCCCCGCGCACACGCCGCAATGGCGCGAGCTCGTCCCCGCGACGTACGATCGCGCGGGCGTACGGCAACAGTATTGCGCGGTTTGCGGCGAGGTCTTTGGCGAGGAGCCGATTCCTGTACTGATCCCGTGCGCTTCCTGCGTGCTGGATGAGGGCAATCTTAGTCTATACGTTCGGGATACATTCCAGCTCAGCGCTGCCGTATTGCCGGATAACGCGGCGGATCGCGGTGTGATCTGGTCGAGCGCGGACGCGTCCATCGCGCGCGTGGACGAAAGCGGACTTGTCACCGCGGTGAAAGAGGGGACGACGATGATCCACTGCAAGACGGACGACGGATTCGCGTCCGCTTCCTGCGCGGTCGAGGTTTCGCTCACCCCCGCGCAATGGATCACGCGCAATCTGCTCTTCGGGTGGCTCTGGGCGCGGTAAGCGCTTTGTGTTTGGCGCACAACGACTTGATTCCATTTGCGTGAAATTGAATCCAAAGTATGCTATATTTTATATATCATAGGGATCGCTGCATGGCGAAACATAGAAACCGTCTTACTTTCGCATAGCCAATCGACATCGATTCGTTTTCGGAACAAAATTTGGCATACCAGGGATTGTTCATAGGGGGGATTTGCATGCAGAATGCACTGTATGTGGAAATCAGCGCGGTTGGCATTATTCTGTTGTCTATCGTATTGATGGCGCAGAGGGAATTCAACTCCGCAACCGCGGCGCTGCGCAGATTTAACCTGCTGATCTATGCGATGATGAGCATGCTCGTCATCGACGCAACCTGTTGGCTGATCGACGGTCAGCGTTTTCTCTTCGCGCGGGAATTAAACTACGCTTTGGAGACAATCTACTATGCGCTGCATGTGTTGCTTCCCTATCTTTGGGCATTCTATGTGGAGGGCGTGCTGAGCACGGATCTAAAGGCGGCAAGGAGGCGCATCTCGATCGCGACGGTGCCGCTTGTGATCTTTATCGGCGCGTTGGCGTTCAATCTTCAATATGGCTTTGTCTTCACCATCGATGCGGAAAATGTGTATCATCGCGCGTTTGGGGTCTATCTCTATGCGTTCCTCTCCTATGCGTACCTGATCTATGGCAGCATTCGTTCGCTGATCAAGGCAAAAGGCGCGGTTTGGGTAGATGACCGCAAGCGATACTATACGATGGCGTTTTTCGGCGTACTTCCATCGCTCGGTGGGTTTATACAGCTCTTCTATTACGGCATCAGCCTCAACTGGATCCTTGCCTCGGTCTCCATTCTTTTGGTCTATCTCGATACGCAAAACCGCCAGATTTCGACCGACCCGCTGACGAGCCTAAACAATCGCAGAGAGCTCAGTAAGTTTTTGTTGCACGAAATCGAGGAGCGCGACCAACCCAAAGACGGTGCCGCGGCGCTGATCATGATGGATGTGGACGGGTTCAAGCAGATCAACGACACGTACGGGCATGCCTATGGCGACAGGGTTCTGATCAATGTATCCGAAATCCTCAAGCTCAGCTGCAAGAGTACAAATGCGTTCTTGGCGCGCTTTGGCGGGGACGAGTTTTGCATCGTGCTGGCTTCCAACGCGGTGGTCGACGCGGAGGAGATCATCGCCCGCGTGCAGGCGAACGTTTCCGAATGGAACCGCGCGCATGCGTCCATGAAGACGATCGGTTTGAGCATTGGCTATGCGGAATGGGACTCGCAGAAGGATGTGTCGGTTGAGTCCCTGCTGGCTCGCGCGGATGAGCGTATGTATGCGGTTAAGAACGCAAAAAAACTTTCCTGAAATATAAAAAACCAATGTCAAAGCCCGCCGATCGGCGGGCTTTGACATTGCGAAAATCTTGTTGCGTTATCGGCGATCCGGCACCTTGATGATGGTACCGGTGCGTACTAAGTTCGGGTTTGTGATGGAAGGATTCAGCGAGACAATCTCGTCGATGGTTGTTCGAAACATTTTGGAAATCCGCGTGAGGTTGTCGCCCGCCAGAACCTTGTATTCGACGATCTTCGACGGCGCGGGTTTTTTTGCGGGAAGCTTCAACTCCCAACCGATCTCGATGTGCGCGGGGTCTTTGATGGCGGGATTGAGCTTCATGATCTCCTGCGGAGTCGTCTTGTACTTCGCAGCGATTTTCAGCAGGGTATCGCCTTTGACTACTTGATGTACCATGACAAACACCTCCAAAAAATGATCATATTCCAAACGTCCAATACAGGTAAAAAGATTGCATACGGCATTTGGCTGGCTCCATTATAATCCCCAGATATGCGCCGCGCAATTCGATTTTTGCGTGGCGGTGCCCAACCGCCGCGAGCGGAAACAAAACCGGAATTTGCATTTTTCCCTGCATGTGGTATCATAAATTCGTTCGTAGTACGAAGCATTCGGCTGCCCTGCCGAACAAGGAGAGAAATCATGACCGATCAGGAAATCGAACTGCTGCTCAATCAGGCGCTGAAGGACATGTTCTACAGCGTCCTGCGGCTGCAGGAAAAGAGCGTATCCAAACTTGCCAACGGAAATCTGAGCCGGACGGAGATGCATGCGCTGGAAATCGTGCAGGACTTTCCGGAAGCGACGCTCACGCAGATTGCCGACATTCTCGGGATCACGAAAGCGACGGTCAGCGTCTCTGTCAATCGTCTGGTCGAAAAAGGGTATCTTTTCAAGACCCGCGCGGAGGACGACCGGCGCAAGAGCATTCTCCAACTTACGCCGGAAGGCGAAGCAATGTGTAAAAAACACACGCAGTTTCACGATATGCTCATCCATGCCGTAATAAAGGATTTTCAGGTTGCGCAATACCCGGAAGTGCTGCAGAGCATGCAGGCGCTTGTGAACTTTTTTAACCATCTACGCGTGTAGACTGGATGCATCCAGCTGTCCGGTTCATTCTCTTTGGGCATCAGAACAAGACCACGCACCGAATAATTCGGCGCAGTCATGCGGATTTTTAACAATCCTGCACAATCTGTTGCTTAAGACCCGCCACAAAAACCGAACTTGTAATTACATGTTTCGTATTCCACAATCGTGACGCGGAAAATTGAGCCCGCTTGACAAGAGAAAACCGCCATGTTATGATTCTGCGCAAGTTAGTTAGTAGTGCTAACTATGTGCGGAATCATTTTTTATTTTTCCCGCACGCGGATATTTGCCCCACTACTCTGGACTCATACATCGATTATTCTCCCTTGAAAGGAATCCTGACATGGATCTGGACGCAATATTCCGGCTGATGGACCGCGCGGAACAATCCGCGTTTACCAAGATGGACGTACAGCAGGGCGACCTGCATATCCTGCTCGAGCGTGGCGTGGTCGCCATCCAGCCCGCATCCGCCGGCGGGGAGCAACCGTTTTGCGCTCCTGCGCCGCAAACGGAAGAGAGGGACGCCGTGCGTTCCCCGATCTCCGGCGTGTTTTATCTATCCAAGGAACCGGGTGCGGAGCCGTTCGTACAAGTTGGCTCCAAGGTGAATCAGGGCGATACACTGTGCATCATCGAAGCCATGAAGACCATGAACGAGATCCGCGCGCCAAGAGGCGGCGTGATCAGCGCAATCCTCGCCAAAGACGGCGCGACCCTCACAGCGGGCGACACGCTGTTCCTGCTCGGCGATGGAAACTGACATGCAGACGGTACTCGTTGCCAATCGCGGGGAGATTGCCGTGCGCATCATCCGCAGCTGCAAAAAGCTGGGGTTGCGTAGCATTGCGGTCTATTCGGAGAACGATGAACACAGCCTGCATGTTCGCCTTGCGGACGAGAGCGTGTGCATCGGTCCCCGTCCTGCGGACAAGAGCTATCTCAACATGGACGCAATCCTCGCGGCAGCGAAAGCCTACCGCGTGGACTTGCTGCACCCCGGCGTCGGCTTCCTGTCGGAAAACGACGCGTTTGCGGAGGCGTGCGGCGAAGCGGGTATCCGCTTCATCGGGCCGGCTCCTTCCAGCATGCGTGTGCTGGGAGACAAAGAAGCCGCGCGAAAGACGATGATCGAAAACGGATTTCCGGTCGTGCCCGGCTCGCAAGGGACGGTAGACACTCTCAAAGAAGCCACGCAGGCGGCGAAGAACATCGGTTATCCGCTGATGATCAAAGCCGCAAAAGGCGGCGGCGGCAAAGGGATCCGGATCGTCGAGGATGTCGCGGCGTTGGAGCGGGAGTTCCCGCTCGTGCGCAGGGAGGCGGAGCTCGCCTTTGGCGACGGCAGCGTGTATCTGGAGGCATATCTGCCGCAGGCGCGGCACATCGAGGTACAGATTCTTGCGGATCTGTACGGCACCGTGCTCCATCTCGGCACACGCGAATGCACCCTTCAGCGCAAGAATCAGAAGCTGATTGAAGAAGCCCCCGCGGCGAATATCGAAGCGCACACACGCGCGGCAATCGAGCAGACGGCGGTGGAAATCGCCCGCGCGGTGGGATATCAGAACGCCGGAACAGTGGAGTTCCTGCTCACGAAGGATGGCAAATTCTTCTTTATGGAGATGAACGCGCGCATTCAGGTCGAACACCCGATCACGGAGAGCATCTTTGGTCTCGATCTCATCAAGGCGCAGATACAGGTGGCGCTGGGGCATCATCTCCGCGTAACGCAGGAAAACCTGATTCCACGCGGACATGCGATCGAATGCCGCATCAACGCGGAGTGTCCGGCGGAAGACTTTCGCCCTTCTCCCGGCGTGATTAAAAGCATGCAACTGCCCGGTGGCAACGGCATCCGCATCGACAGCGGCTATACCACAGGGGACGAGATTTCACCCTACTATGATTCGATGGTGCTCAAGCTCATCGCGTTTGCGGATGATCGCGACGAGGCGATCCGCCAGAGCCTCTGCGCGCTTGGCGAAATGCAAATCGACGGCATCGAGCACAACGCGGTGCTCGCGCGGGCGATGCTCGCAGACGCGGACTTCCGCAGCGGAAACGTACACACCAAGTGGATCGAGCAAGCGTTTTTGCCGCGGTTTTTGAGGGGACACGCATGAATCTCTTTTCGGAACAAATCGAACACAGTCTCGTCAATGCTGGCGAGGAATCAGGCGCGCTGGACATGCTCCGCTGCGCGCGCTGCGGGCGCGATCTCGTTGCGGAGGTTGTGCTCGCGGGGGACGCAGCTTGCCCCTATTGCGGCAATCTGTTTCGCCAGCCCGCATATCGCAGGATTGAAGCGATTGCCGACAGCGGGAGTTTCATAGAAATTGAGCTGGAGACCGAGGCGGGCGATCCGCTTTCATTCCCCGGCTATCGCACGAAGCTGGAAAAAGAGCGCGCCAAGAGTAAGATGCAGGAAGGCGTTGTCATCGGCAAGGCGACCATCAAAGGCCAACGCACGGCGCTCGCGGTCATGGACAGCTACTTCATGATGGGCAGCATGGGAACCGTGGTGGGTGAAAAAATCGTCATCCTTGCGGAGTTCGCGCTCTGCAACCGCCTGCCGCTGATCATCTTCTGCGCCTCCGGCGGCGCGCGGATGCAGGAAGGCGTGCTCTCGCTGATGCAGATGTCGCGCACGACCATCGCGCTCGCGCGGCACAGCGCGGCGGGGCTGCTGCACGTCAACGTGCTCACGCACCCGACGACCGGGGGAGTTACCGCAAGCTTTGCCATGCAGGGCGATATCACGCTTGCCGAACCCGGTGCGTTGATCGGCTTTGCGGGGCCGCGTGTGATCGAACAGACCGTCCGGGACAAACTGCCGGAAGGGTTCCAGACAGCGGAATATCTCGATGAACACGGCCTGATCGACCGCATCGTCGAGCGGCGGGATATGCGCGAAACACTCGCGTCCCTGCTCGCGCTGCACAACGCGGGGTGTGTCGAGACAATGGGTCAGGGGGTGCGCAAGTGACGGTGAATGAGACAATTCTCCCGCTGACACCGGCGGCATTGCAGGCGGATCCCGCATGGGCGAGCGTGATGAGCGCACGCAAAGAGGATCGCCCGCAGGCGCGGGACTATATCGAGAAGCTTTTTCACGGCGTATTTGAGGTGCGCGGGGATCAATGCATGGGCGACGACGAGGCAATCGTCACCGCCGTGGCATGGTTTGAGACGTATCCCGTGACCATCATCGGTCAGCAAAAGGGGCACACGCTGGAGGAACGCATGCGTTGCAACTTCGGTATGCCGTCGCCGGAAGGATATCGCAAATCGATGCGCGCACTCAAGCAGGCGGAGAAGTTTCATCGTCCCGTGATCTGCCTTGTGGATACGCCGGGCGCGTTCTGCGGCGTGGAGGCGGAGGCAAAAGGGCAGGGACGCGTGATCGCGGAGCACCTGCGCGCGATGGCGATGGTGAAGACGCCGTGCATCTCGATCATCATCGGCGAAGGTGGCAGCGGCGGCGCGCTCGCGCTCTCGCTGGCGGATCGGCTGATCATGCTCGAAAACAGCTATTTTTCGGTGATTTCGCCGGAAGGAGCGGCTTCGATTCTCTTTAAGGACAGCTCGCTTGCTTCCGAGGCCGCGAAAAACCTGAAACTCACTGCGGGGGATCTCAAGCGCTTTGGCATTGTGGATGGCATCATCCGTGAGACGGAGGGCTACTCCCGCTTCCATATGGATGAGAGCACGGAAGCGATTCGAAAAGCGATCCGAAGCGCGCTCAAGCGGCTCACTACGCTCCCGCCGGATCGATTGGTCGAGCAGCGGCAGCAGAAATACCTGAATATGCGCTGGCAGTGACTCTGATCGTGAGAGGATTTGCCAAAGAATTTATAACCCAAGTTATCCAAAAGAAGAGGTGAAACAACATGTTAGCACCGGTTTCGATTACGGGCATCGGTAAATGTGTGCCTGAGAAAGTCGTGACGAACGACGAATTGACAGCGTTTGTGGAGACCAGCGACGAATGGATCAGCAAGCGCACAGGCATTCGCTCCCGTCATGTCGCGGTCGAAGAGACCGCAACGGGCCTCGCGGTGTCCGCGGCAAGGAGCGCGCTTGTGATGTCCGGCGAGGCGCCGGAAAACGTCGGCGTCATCGTTGCGTGTACCATCACGGGGGATGAACTCACGCCTTCTCTGGCGGGACGCGTGCAGAAAGCACTCGGTGTTCCCGTCTGCGCGGCGTTGGATGTTTCGGCCGGCTGTACGGGCTTTGTCTACGCGCTCGTGACGGCGGCTTCGCTGATGGACACGTTGCATCGGGACGTCGCCATCGTAGTCGCGAGTGAACTCATGACCAAGTATTGCGATTGGACGGATCGCGCCACCTGCGTGCTCTTTGGAGACGGCGCGGGCGCGGTGGTACTCAGTCGCAGCGAGGTTGCGCATTTGCTGCACCCGATTCTTTCCGCGACGCCGGATGTCGACAACGTGATCGTGGTCAAAAAAGAAGGTCGACCCACGCCATTTTCTACGCAGACCGAATCGAAGAGAGAATTCATCCAAATGAAAGGCGCGGACGTGTTCACCTATGCCGTCGCCGTACTGGAAGACACGCTTAAGGAGCTTTCCGCGCGCTGTACGGATCGTCCGATCGACAAAATCGTGCCACATCAGGCGAACGAAAAGATCATCGATTTCGTGATTCGGACGATGAAATTTGCGCGGGAACAGTTCTTTGTCAATATCGCAACCTATGCCAATACATCCTCCGCCTCAATCCCGATTGCGCTTTGTGACGCTTGGGAGTCCGGCTGGCTCCATGCGGGAGACCGCATTGCCATCGTCGGCTTCGGTTCGGGCTTGACATCCGGCGGAGCGGTGATCGATTGGACATTACAAAACAAAAAAGGAGAATAACGAACATGCAGGAAAAAATTATTGCGAGCCTTATGAATCAACTGGATTTGGATCGTGATGCGATCAAGCCCGAAAGCCGCTTCATCGAGGATTTCTCGATGGATTCTCTGGACATGGTGGAGATGCTCATCAACCTTGAAAAAGAGACCGGCATCAAGGTTCCCGTCGAGGAAGTGGGAGACATCCACACCGTCGGCGAACTCATCAAGCACCTCGAAGGAAAGCAGCAATGAAGTACCCCGGCACGATCTGCGGGCTCATCGGCACGCAGTACCCGCTGATTCAGGGCGGGATGGCCTGGGTTTCGGACGCGCACCTTGCGGCAGCGGTCTCCAAGGCGGGTGGGCTCGGCGTAATCGCCGCTGGCAACGCGCCGCCGGAATGGGTCGAGGCGCAGGTCAAACTCCTGCGCGAAGAGACGGACAAGCCGTTTGGCTTGAACGTGATGCTTTTAAGCCCGTATGTTTCGCAGATTGCCGATCTGGTCTATGACCTGAAGGTGCCGGTGGTCATCACGGGCGCGGGCAATCCGGACGCGTATGTCAAGCGCTGGAAAGAGGCAGAGTGCGTGGTTGCGCCCGTGGTGGCGAGCCGCGCGCTCGCGATGCTGATGGAGCGCATGGGCGCGGATTTCGTCATCGCGGAAGGATGCGAGGCGGGCGGACACATCGGCGAACTCACGAGCATGGTGCTCTGGCCGGATATCGCGCGGAGCGTACAGATCCCGGTCGTTGCGGCGGGCGGCATCTTTGATGTTTCCGGCATTGCGGCTGCCTTCTGCCTCGGTGCGCAGGGTGTTCAGGTCGGCACGCGCTTCATCCTTGCCGAAGAATGCACCGCGCATGCGGAGTATAAAGAGCGGGTGATCCGCGCAAAGGACATCGACAGCAAGGTCACGGGTCGTATCACGGGGCATCCCGTGCGCGTACTCAGAAGCCCCTTGCAGCGTGCGCTCGCGGGCGCGGAATACGGGCCGGATGGCGCGGTCGAGGTCGAAAAAATGGGCGAAGGGTCTCTCATGCGCGCGGTGCTCCATGGGGACAAGGAGCGCGGATCGTTCATGGCGGGGCAATGCGCCTGCATGTGCGACCGGATCCAGCCGGCAAGCGAGATCGTACACGAGCTGTTTGAGCCGGAAGCGATTAAGCACGCGCTGTCAACCGCCATGACGCGCCTGGGGGCAAACGAATGAAGACGGCATTTTTATTTCCCGGACAGGGCACGCAATCGCCCGGTATGGGGTCGGACTTTTATCTATCTTATAGCCGTTATCGGGAAACGTTTGACGCCTGCGAAGCGGGCGCGCAGCTCGACCTAAAAGCGGCCTGCTTCAAAGGCGAGGGTATGGACGAAAGCGCGGTGATTCAAGCCGCGATTTTCACCCATTCGATCGCGACGCAGAGCGTGCTTGCGGCGCAAGGCGTCCATGCGGACGCATATGCGGGGCTTTCGCTTGGCGAATACACGGCGCTTGCCGCTTGCGGCGTGCTGCATGATGCACAGGGTGCGTCGCTGGTCAGGCGGCGCGGTGCGATCATGGACGGAGCGGTGCCGCCCGGCACGGGGGGGATGCTCTCCGTCGTGGGGCTCACGCTGGAGCAGGTAGAGGGCGTCATCACTCCGATTGCAGACGTGTATCTGGCAAACCATCTTTCGGAGACACAGATGACGCTCGGCGGGCTTCTCGGCGCGCTGGGCGAGGCAAAGTCCGCGTTGGATGCCGCGGGCGCGCGGATGACGACGATGCTCGCGATGAAAGGCCCATCGCACTGTCCGCTGCTGGACGCTGCGGCGGAGCGGTTTTCCGTTGAGCTTGCAAACGAAACGCTTGGCGAACCCACATCTGCGGTCTATAGCAATGCGCTCGGCGCGCCGTATCCCGCGGGTGCGGATGTCCGGCAGCTTCTGCGCGCGCAGATGAACACCCGCGTCCGTTGGCACGACTGTGTGGAGCATATGCTCGCAAGCGGCATCACCCGCTTTGTCGAAATCGGCCCCGGCGGTGTGCTGACAAAGATGCTCAAGCGCCGTGTAAGCCGCGATGTCGCGCTCTATAGCGTGCAGGATGAAGCTTCGCTGGAAGCATTTTTGCGCGCGGAGAAAGAGAGCAGCATATGAGCGAAGTTGCGTTGGTGACGGGCGGATCCGGCGGCATCGGCAGGGCGGTTTGCATCGCGTTGGCAAATGGCGGCTATGACGTTTGCGTGCACTACAACAGCAACCGCGCCGCCGCGGAAGATGTCTGCCGCGCGGTGGAGGCACTTGGTCGGCGTGCGGTCGCACTCGGCGGAGATCTGAGCGATTCCGCAGCTTGCGCCGCGCTTGCGGCGGGGTGCGAGGAAGCGCTTGGCATGCTCAGCGCGCTCGTCAACAACGCGGGCGTAACGCGTGATGGGCTCCTGATGCGCATGACGGATGAACAATATCATACGGTTTTGCGCGCGAATCTCGACAGCAGTTTTTTCATGACGCGCGAGGCAATCAACCGCATGGCGCGCGAAAAACGCGGCAAGATCGTCAACATAACCTCCGTGGTCGGCCTCACCGGCAACGCGGGGCAGGCGAACTATGCCGCGAGCAAAGCGGGCATGGTTGGCTTGACAAAATCCGCGGCAAAGGAAGTTGCCCGCTGGGGGATCTGCGTCAACGCGGTCGCGCCGGGATTCATCGAGACCGCTATGACGGAGGCGATGAGCGAGCTTGCGAAAGATTCGCTCAAGAAGTGCATTCCGATGCGACGCATCGGCAAGGCGGAAGAGGTTGCGTCGTTGGTCGCGTTCCTTTGCTCCGAAGGCGCGAGCTATGTGACCGGCCAGGTTTTTGTGGTAGACGGCGGCATGGCAATCTAGCCTTTGTCCGCAACACAAGGAGGAATTTGGGTATGGAAGTATATATCACCGGTATCGGTGCGGTGTCGCCGCTTGGCATGACCGCGCGGGAGAGCTTCTCCGCGGCGATTGCAGGCAAGAACGGCATCTCTGCACCGGAGCAGTTTTCTTCGGAGATCACGCAGATCTTCGCCGCGGGACAAGTCAAGGACTTCTCGCCGGAACCATATGTCAACAAACGTGAAGCCAAGCGCATGGCGCGCTTTACGCAGATGGCGATCGTCGCCGCGGCGCAAGCCTGGGAAGAAGGCGGAATGCAGGCGGGGGATTATGATCCGGATCGCGTGGGCGTGGTGCTCGGCAGCGGCATGGGCGGCTTGGACGTCATCTGCGAGCAGTATGCGGAGCTCGTGAACAACGGGCCCAGAAGCGTTTCTTCGTTTTTTATCCCGAAGGCGATCGTCAACACCACGGCGGGTTTGATCGCGATTCGGTATGGGCTGTGCGGCCCGTGTTATTCGATCGTGACCGCCTGCGCGTCCGGCGCGGACGCAATCGGGCACGCGTATTATGCCGTGCGCGAGGGCAGGGCGGATGCGATGCTCGTCGGCGGCACGGAATCGGTATTGATCGAGCTTGCGGTTCAGGGGTTCCATCAAATGGGTGCGCTGAGTGAGAGCGCGGATGTGCTGCGCGCAAGCATCCCGTTTGACAAAGAGCGGCAGGGGTTTGTCATCGGCGAGGGCTCCGCGTTCCTGCTCCTTGAGAGCGAAGCGAGCGTAAAGAAACGCGGCGTTGTGCCGCTAGGCTCCCTCGCGGGATATGCCCAGACCTGCGACGCGCACCACATCACGGCTCCGCAGCCGGAAGGCAAGCAGGCCGCGCGCGCAATGTCGGAGGCGATCCGCGACGCGGGCATTCAAAAAGAGCAGATCGGCTACATCAACGCGCACGGCACAAGCACGCCGCTCAACGACGCGACGGAGAGCCTCGCGATCGAAAGCTGCTTTGGCGAACACACGAAAAACCTCAAGGTGAGCTCCACCAAGTCGATGACGGGACACATGTTGGGTGCCGCCGGTGCGTTTGAGGCGGTGCTCTCCCTGCTCGCGCTCAATGAAGGCGTAGCGCCGCCGACCATCGGACTCGAGCAAGAGGACGACGTCTGCCGGCTGAACTACGTGAAAGGCACGGCGCAGAAGCTGGAAAGCGAGTATGCGTTGTCCAATTCCTTCGGCTTTGGCGGGCACAACAGCTGTCTCGTGCTCAAACGCGGGAGGTAACGCGCACGTGGAAAACAACGGAACCGAACGCATCGGAATCGAAGAAATCAAGCAAATTTTGCCGCACCGCGAGCCGTTTTTGATGGTAGACCGCGTGGATGCGCTCGTGCCGGGTGTGTCGGCAAAGGGCGTCAAGGCCGTCTCCGGCAATGAATGGTACTTTCAAGGTCACTTCGACCGGAAGAAAGTGATGCCCGGCGTGCTGATCGTCGAGGCGCTCGCGCAGGCGGGCGGCATCGCGCTGCTCACGCAGGAAAACATGCGCGGAAAACTCGCGTTTCTCGGGAAAATCTCAAACGCGCGCTTTTATGCCCCTGTTGTACCCGGTGATCTGCTGGAGCTGGATTCCCAGATTACGGCGGTCAACGGTGCGGTCGGCATGGGATCCGGCATCGCGCGCGTCGACGGAAAAAAGGTCTGCTCGTGCGAGTTTGTCTTCGCGATCAAGGACCCGGACTAGCAGCGCACACAGCAAAACACAAAACGCAACCAAAAAAACAGAACGTCCGCATAATTGTGGGCGTTCTGTTTGCTTGACGGTGTGTTTACAGGGACTCGCGGATGATGATCTCCGCGTCCAGCATGATCTGGCGCGGCGCAAAGTTCTCACTGTGCATCTGTTCGATGAGCATTTCACAGGCAAGAAAACCAAGCTGATATTGCGGCTGCTTGACCGTGGTCAGCGCGGGCTCGCTCATCACCGAAATATTCGTGTTGTCAAAACCGATGATACCGAGATCTTTCGGGATCGAGATGCCGAGCCGTTTTGCCGCCTTAACGGCTGCGACCGCGAACACGTCCGAGGCCGCAAAGATCGCGTCCGGCCGCTCCGGCATGCTTAAAAGCTGGGTTGCGATGGAGACCGCCGCGTCATAGGAAAACTCCGGCACCTGCACCATCAGGTTTTGCGCGGGCGTTAAGCCTGCCGCCTCCAAACCTTCGATAAAGCCCTGCTGGCGTTTTCTGGCATACTTATACTTCAAAGGCCCATTGATCAGCGCGATTTTGCGTTTTCCCTTGCTTAGGATATATTCCACAACCGAACGGCTTGCGGCCACGTCGTCAATCGAGACATAGGACGTCGGGCTGTTCTCGTTATACTCGGCGCACTGGATCAATGGCGTGTGCAATTCCACCTGCGAAATCGTATCTGCGGATGGAATCGGATCGAGCGTGATCACGCCGTCCACATGCGTTTTTTCGATCATCTCTTCGATGAAAGAAAGCGTCAACGGGTGCGCGCCTGTGCGTACAATGATCTCCTGATAGCCTTGTCTGCCGGAAGCAGCGGAGATACCACGGATCACTTCGGAATAGAACGGGTTATCGATGTCCGGCAGAAGGATGAGGATCAGATGGCTCTCGTGCCGCACAACCGCGTCATATCCAAGCGCATAAATGGCCTGTACGATCTTGTCGTACGTGCCTTCCTTCACACTCTCTTTGTTATTGATGGCGCGCGAAACCGTGGCGATGGAGACCCCCGCCGCATCCGCAACATCCTGGAGGGTTGTTTTTTTCTTTAACTGAGACATGCTCGTTCCTTTTTTTTCAGCGTCAGGTTATCATATCACATTTGATCCGTTTTGTAAATTGTGTTCATTTTCGAGCTTAAATGAACTTAAATGTAAGGAATGTAATAAATAATTATATATACTGTAAATAATGAAAATATTATTGACATGCTGTGAAAGGAATGATAGATTAAAAACAAGACAGAACCAAGAGTTAAACCGTCTTCTTCCTTTATCCTCCTTCTTCATTGTCGTAAAATTGCAGTCAACAGCAACTGCAACACGAGCGTTCAAACAAAAACACAAAAGAGGAACCAACTACCATGAAGCTTGGATTTGCCAGCGCAATTTTGCCGGATCAGTCGTTCGACACCGTCGTTTCTTTCGCCGCGGAGCATGGCTACCGTTGTGTGGAGATGATGTGCTGGCCGGTCGGCAAAGCGGAGCGCCGTTATGCGGGCGTGACCCACATCGATGTGGATACGCTTGACGACGCACGTGTGGAAGCAATCCAATCCAAGCTCACCGAAACTGGAGTCGAGATCTCCGCGTTGGGATACTATCCCAACGCGCTCGACCCGGACGCGGCAAAGGCGGAGGAAGCCATCCAACACATCAAAAAACTCATTGTGAGCGCCCCGAAGCTTGGCGTATGCACGGTGAACACCTTCATCGGCAGAAATCAGCACCTGAGCGTTTCGGATAATATGAAGCTCTTTGCCAAGGTTTGGCCGGATATCATCAAGCTCGCCGAGGACAACGGTGTTCGCGTCGCGATTGAGAACTGCCCGATGTTCTTCACAAAGGACGAATGGCCCGGCGGCAAAAACCTCGCCGTTTCGCCGCGCATCTGGCGCGAGATGTTCTCCGTGATCGACAGCGCGCACTTTGGCCTCAACTATGATCCTTCGCATTTTGTGCTGCAACAGATGGACTATATTCGTCCCATCTACGAATTTACCGAAAAGCTCTTCCATGTCCATATCAAGGACATCAAACTCTATCAAAACCTTCTGGACGAAGTCGGCATCTTCGCGCCTCCGCTGGACTACCTGCAACCGAAGCTGCCGGGTCTTGGCGACATCAACTGGGCGAAGTTCGTCTCCGCATTGACGGATGTCGGCTATCGCGGCAACATCTGCGTTGAGGTGGAGGACAAAGCCTTCGAGGACACGTTGGAACGCCGCTATGAATCTCTGATCCAATCTCAACGCTACATGAGCCAGTTTATCGTGACCGAATAACGCAATACAGCGTCTCACGGCGTGCGACACGCCGCAATTGCATCGCATACATGTAATCCATTACATGATGGCGAGCGGAAGATCGATGAACGCATCACGACCAACCTTTTTACGAGGGGGAGGATGCCGCAAAATGGTGAAGATTGAGGATGTTGCGCGTGCAGCCGGTGTTTCGGTGGCAACCGTCTCCCGCGTGCTCAACGAGCAGGGCGGCGTGTTGCCGCAGACGCAGGATAAGGTGAAGAAAGCGGTGGAAGCGCTGCAATATGAGCCGAACCTGCTCGCGCGGAATTTACGCAAAAACGAAAGCCGGATCATACTGATTCTTGCGCCGAACTTTTCCAATCCGTATTATTCAAACGTTTTATCCGGCATCTGTGATGTTTCGAGAAACCTTGGCTACAGCACCTTGATTTACAACACATACGACAGCAACGCATTGGACGAGTCCCTCGTGACAAGCCTCTTTCAAAAAAACCGCGCGGACGGGATGATTACCCTCGCGGTCAATCGGGACGATGTCTGGCTCTCTAACTATGCCGAGAAATATCCGCTGGTGCAATGCTCGGAATACGTCGAGGATGCGGAACTTCCGCATATCTCCGTGGATAACCGGCTCGCCGCGAGAGAATCGGTGCAGCATCTGATCGCGCAGGGGCACCGACGCATCGGAATCGTCACGAGCAAGAACCGATATCTTTCCAGCGAGAATCGCTTGCGCGGATATCTGGACGCGTTGGAGATGGCAGGGATCCAGCGGGACGAAGCACTGATTGCCTATGCATCAGCAGACTATTCGTTCGCAAGCGGAAAACAGGCGGCGCGAGAACTCTTGCAGCTGACAGAGCCGCCGAGCGCGATCTTCTGTGTTTCGGATATTCTAGCGCTGGGCGCCATCGCTTCCGCCGGCAAGCTGGGCATGCAGGTGCCTTGGGATTTGAGCGTAATGGGTTTTGACGACGTTGATTATACGACGATGTTTCACCCGTATCTGACCACTGTCGCGGTGCCGTGCTATGAGCTCGGTCGAAGCAGCATGCAGCTGCTCTATGACCAAATCACGCAAAAGCAGGGCGCAAAGCGGGAGGTCTACCTGCCGCACTCGATCGTTTTGCGGGAGACCACCGCGCAATATGCCGCAAAGGACGCGGGCAAATAAAACACAAACTACGAAACTAGATTCTTCACGAGTGAATAAGAATACTAAATTTAGAATCATAAATATAGAAGAGAAGACAAGAGGGGTAAGAAACCATGTTACAGGTAGGCATCATCGGCTGCGGCTCGATTGCAAGACAACGCCACGCGGCAGAATACAAGAACAACGATCAAACCGTCATCACGGGCGTATATGACGTCTCCCGCGCACGGGCGGAAGAGATGGCGAAGGACTTCGGCGGCAAGGTGTATGACACCGTCGAAGAGCTGATCGCGGATCCTTCGATCGACGCCGTGAGCGTCTGTGTCGCCAACGCGTTTCACGCGCCGATCACGATCGACGCGCTCAACCACGGCAAACATGTGCTTTGTGAGAAACCGATGGCCATCACGCTGCAGGATTGCGAAGATATGCTTGCCGCCGCGAAGAAGAGCGGAAAGCGGCTCCTGATCGACCATAACCAGCGCCTGACGCCGGCACACAAAAAGGCAAAAGAGATCATCGCCTCCGGCGAGCTTGGACGAGTCATCAGCTTCGCGGCAACATTCGGCCACAAAGGGCCGGAGATGTGGAGCGCGGACAAGAGCAGCAACACCTGGTTTTTCAAGAAGAACGCGGCGGCGTTCGGTTCCATGGCGGATCTGGGCATCCACAAGATCGACCTGATGCGTTATCTGATCGGTTCGGATGTCAAAAACGTCTATTCCCGCCTTGCGACTCTGGATAAGAAATTTCCCGACGGCACGCCGATCGAGGTGGACGACAACTCCGTCGAGATCCTGACCTTTTCCAACGGCGCGCTTGGCACGGTGACCACGAGCTGGACGCATTATGGCGAAGAATGCAACTCCTCCTCGATCTATTGCGAAAAAGGCACGCTGAAGCTCTACCATGACCCGCGCTTTGCGCTCCAGGTCGTGTATGCGGACGGAACAAAGGCACACTACGAGCTCGACCGTATGCAGACCAACGACGACACGCAGCAGACGAGCAGCGGGGTCATCGACTTGTTTGTTGAGAGCATCCTTACGCAAAAGAAGACCGTGTTGGATGCGGACGATATCGTCAATTCGATGCGCGTGGTCTTCGCCTGCCTCGCCTCCGCCGAATCCGGAAGGATTGTCGAGCTCTGATTGCGCGAGAGTCCTGCAAGCAGGACGCGCAAAACACAACGGTAATAACCAGAAACTGGTTGTTATAAATCAAAAAAGGAGAGAAATCATGAAAAAGTTCCTAGCGATTCTTTTGTGCGCCATGTTGCTGGTTGGCGTTGCGGCATGCGCAGGCACCCCTGCGAAGAAAGCCGGTAATACCATCTACGTGCTCGGCCCCACGCCGGATCACGGCTGGACCGCACAAGCCGGTACCTATGCCGACAAGAAGGTTGCCGAAATCAATGCAGAAGGCAAGTATAAGGCCGTCTACATGGCAGCTTCCACCGGTGAAGAGCAGGTTGACCAGGTTCAGACCATCCTCGCCAACGGCGATGCAGCTGGCGTCGTGTTCTTTGCTCTGGAAGATTCCGCCAAGGCAGGTCAGGAAGCCCTGATCGCCGCGAAAGTCCCGTTCATCTCCTTCGACCGTATCATCGAAGGACCGGACAAGTCCTCCATCCTCAACGCCTCCGGTGACAACTGGCAGTGCGGCGCGGGCATCGCGTACTGGCTGCAGAAGAACGGCATGGCGCCTGGCGCAACCCTTGTCACCCTCATCGGCGACAACGGCACCGTCTGCTCCCGCCGTCAAGAAGGCTTTGAACAGTTCCTCCGCGGCGAAATCGAATATTTCGACAAGGACAAGAACGAATCCTACAAGACCAGCGAAGTTTGGACCCAGGAACAGATCGATGCCATGACTGCTGACTACAAAGTCGTCTGCAACTGGAGCGCGGACGGTGCGTATCAGTACCTCGAGCAGAAGCTGCCGGAAATCGTCTCCAAGGCGAAGACCACGGGCGGCAACCTGTTCATCTACTCGATGGACGATGAAATGACCTTCGGCCTCATGAACCTCCTCGAGGCGAATGCCATCGACGAAGCGACCAAGGCTGACTTCGCAGCACTGAACGTCTACACCTCCGCCATCGGCGGCATGGCCGAGCTCTATGCGGTCATCGACGGCACCTCCACGCAGGCTGCCACGGCGAAGACCTATTTTGACGGCCTCATGTCCGTCTACTTCTCGCCGAAGATGTTCGAAAACGTCATCGGATACATGCTCGACTACCTTGCCGGCAACTGGGATTACAAAGTTGGCGATGGCAAGTATGAGCCGGTGTGGATCGTTGATGCGGGCAACGTTGCCAACTACGAAGGCTTCACGGGTCACGCGTCCTAAGGGAATCCAAACGGTCTTTCCTCGAAAGACTGAACGTACTTGACTGCGCGTACGGATGCAGGAACCCCCTGCATCCGTACGTGAATGTTGGCCAAACGGGAGAGAAGCGAAAAGACACGCAATTGCGCTCTTTTCGCGGGGAAGAAATCCGATTATACTGGTTGCAGGAGCAATTCCTCTCATCGCGGCCAAAATCGGCAATATGAACCAATCACCTCACCAAAACGAGGGAAACGGGGACACAAACTATGGCAATCCTGGAAATGCAGCACATTTCTAAGGCGTTCGGCGGCGTGATCGCGCTCTCGGACGTGCACCTCGTCGTCGAAGCGGGAGAGATTCATGCGCTGCTTGGCGAGAACGGCGCGGGAAAATCCACGCTGATGAACATCCTTACCGGCGTCATCACGACCGACACCGGTGCAATTCATTTTGATGGCAAGAGCTATCCAAATCCAACCATCAGTATGATGGAGCGTGCAGGCATCGCGTTTGTACATCAGGAAGTGAACGTGGTAAATGACCTGTGCGTATTTGAAAACATTTTTTTGCATCGCGAACGTAAAACGAAGCTTGGCCTGCTCGATCGCAAACGCATGGTGGAGGAAGCAAGCGCCCTCTTTACGCGCCTTGGGGTGGATATCGACCCCTGCGCGATGGTTTCCGAACTCAAAACAAGCCAGAAACAGCTTTTAGAGATCAGCCGTGCGCTGCATGCAAACGCAAAGCTGCTGATTCTTGACGAGCCGACCACCGCGTTGAGTACGCAGGAGGTCGAGCATCTGTTTGGCATCCTTCGAAAATTGAAAGGAAACGGACACTCCTTTATCTTTATATCGCACAAAATGCCGGAGATATTCGAAATTGCGGATCGCTACACGGTCTTGCGCAACGGCATGTATATCTCCAGTGGGTTCATCAACGACACCACGCCGCACCAGATCGCCACGGACATGGTCGGCGAGCAATATCTCGACAAGGATTATTACGAGCCGCGCCCGCTTGGGGAGACGATTGTAGAACTGCGCAATGTGACAGGGCACGGCTTTACGGACGTCAGCCTAGAGATTCGTAAAGGCGAGATCGTTGCGTTTACCGGCCTTGCCGGCTGCGGTGCGAGCGAAATTATGCAAACCATGTTCGGCGTTCTTCCATTTGAAGGCGGGACGATCCGCGTGGAAGGCAAGTCGCTGCGCGGCGCGATACCGCATTTTATGAAGAGCAGGATTGCGATGTTGCCCTCCAACCGCAAAGAGAACTCCGTCGTGCCGGATATGGACATCCTCGACAACACCTGCATCGCGGAACATACCTTGTCGAAAAACAGACAGCTGATCTCGAGCAAGCAGGAACAGGCGCGTTACGATGATCTCAAGAAGCTGCTTTGGATCAAATCCGAGTCTCCGAAGAACTCGATCCTGTCCCTTTCCGGCGGCAACCAGCAAAAGGTGTTTCTTGCCCGCTGGCTTAATACAAAGGCGGACGTGCTGCTGCTCGATAATCCTACGCAGGGTGTCGACGTCGGCGCGAAGGCGGAGATTTACCGCCTGATTCTGGAGTTTGCCGCCCGCGGGATGACGGTGATCATCAATACGCTGGAGATTCCGGAGATTAAAAAAGTTTCCGACCGCTGCGTCGTCTTTTTCGAAGGGCGCGTGGCGAAGATTTTCCAGCACGACGAAATCAATGAGCATGATGTCATGCTGTATTCTACAAACGCGCTCAATACGCGGAGAGGAGCCAACCATGCGGGCTAACAAAGGCGGTTTCGCCGGAATCGGATCATTCATTGCGAAGGCGTGGAAACGCTACAGTTTCATTTTCGTCTTCGCCATCATTCTGCTTGTATATTCGTTCACCATCGAGGCGAACGGAAACACGTTTAAGTGGGGGCACATCACGGCGATCCTCGCAAGCCAAAACACGGTCATCGTCGGCACGATGGCGCTGGGCATGGCGCTGGTCATCATTACAGGTCAGATCGATCTTTCCGTCGGTTCTGCGCTGGTTTTGTGCAGCGGCGTGTCCATCATGGCGTTCAACATGACAAACAGTGTGCTGATTACATTGCTTGCGGCGGTTGCGGCCGGCGCAATCTGCGGCCTCATCAACGGCGTGCTTGCGGGCTATGCGAAGATGCCGCCGTTTATCGTCACACTCGGTACGATGCTGATCTATCGATCGATGATGCTCTCGCTTGTGCGTTCGATCGACCCCGTCATCACGGGTTCGTCGAGCAGCCAGTTTGCCATGCTCAGCGAGAACAGCTCCTATGATTTCTTGCGAATGAAATTCGGCACGGGTAGTTTACCGGGCGTTACGATACCGTATATCACCTTTGTGTTTGTCGCCATGATGCTGGCCATACTGTTGATCTCGCGGCGTACAAAATACGGTAAGAGCGTCTATGCGGTCGGCAGTAACGAAAAAGCCGCGTTCCTCGCGGGTGTCAATGTGCAGGGCGTGAAGGTCTCCGTGTTTGTCATCACGGGCATCCTCGTCGGCATCGCGGCGTTTGTGCAGGCCTGCAAAATCGGCAACGTGACGCCGGCTTCCTCCGGCAAGAGCTATGAGATGTACGCCATCGCGGCGGTCGTGCTCGGCGGCGTGAGTATGAGCGGCGGCAGAGGAAACCTGCTCGGCGTATTCTTTGGAGCCCTGTCTTATACGACGATCAACTTTATCATCGTTTCAATTCCCGCGCTCACGACGGATATTCAGGATATGTTCCAGGGCCTGGTGCTCATCGCAGTCATCCTGATTCAAACCGTGGGCCCGGTCATCAAAGAGCGGCTGGTCGAGGCGCGCAAACGCAGTGTTTCGCGCAGACAGGCACGTCAGGAGCGGGCGGATAGCAAGGCCTAACGCTGCATTTTTCACATACAACAAGACCCGCGTTTCGCTGATTCGATAACGCGGGTCTTGCTATAGGAAAGCATAGTGGCAGGGAATCAGAGAAGCGTTCGATAATAGAGTCCGGTTGTGTGCGTTTCGAGCGTTTTTTCCGCTGCTTGAAAGCGAGCGGTAACGTGCTCGATTTCCGCCGAATTTTCGCGTGTGAAATAGAGAATCTGATGATCCAGCCCTTGCAGGTTTCGCTCTGCGATGTCCAGCGGCACACTGTTGAGCAGCGCTACCGTGCGAAAATGGTCGCACTCCACCGCAAAACGTACCCGCATTCGGTCGGTCAGTTCTCCTGCCTGTTTGCAGGCGGCGCAGCCGACGGAGGCTTGGATCGGGCAGTTTCTCAGTTGCATCAGCGGAAGGTTGCCATAGGAGACAATTCCGCGGGAAATGCTGCCGCCGAGTTGTTTGATCGCCGCCATCGATAGCTCAAACGAGAGCGTAAGGCTGGCGAGCCCCTGCGCTTCATAAAAACGCAGCGCCTCGGTATTGGCGCAGTTGAGACCGTATCCGCCGTGAACGTTGAGCCCAAGCCGTTTGCCAAGCGCGATGCCGTAGATGTTGTTTGTCCAGACGGCGGAAAGCCCTTGCCGGGCCAGCGCTTCCAGCTTCGCGTCAAACGCAGGTTCACTCTCAGGGAAGAGAACGCTTGGCAATTGCGCAATCAGCGCATCTCCGAACTTCGATAGAAGATTCCTGTCAATCTCCTCCGCGGGGAGAATGATTCGTTCGAAAGAATCCGCACACGTGATCTGCTCCGCATGATAAAATCTGGCCCAGAGCGCGGGTTTTTCCAGCGCGGATCGGTATCGTTCAGGTGCCGCAAACACAAACTTCTGTCGCTCATGCGGCGTGGTCTGACCACGGAGCGCAAGAAGGGCGTCCAGCGCTTCTCTGCGCATGGCGTTTAGCGCGGAGGCGGGAAGGGTATAACCCTCCTGTAGTTCGGCGGTAAACGCGCGCACAAAGAAAGGCGTTCCGCCCGTTTTCTCTAGATTTTTTTTCGCGCTCTGCTCGTCCAGCGCGCGGTGAATCGCCTGCTCCGGCGCGGGCCCTCGTGTAGTTATTTCGCGCGACCCGTCGCTTGCCGTGAGTGTCGCTGCAGACGCGTTGAGCGAAAAATGCAGATCGACGGGCACGAGTGGCGTCTCGTTCCGATACAAGGCGGCAAGGGTGGCAAGCACGCCCTCCGCGTCCGCAACGTCTTCTTTAGTTCGGTAGCCGAACATCGCGCCGTCGCGCCGTGCCGCAAGATACCCGTCGGTAAACCCGCTGCGGGAAAACACAGCGCGAAGTGACTCCGCGTCATAGGGCTTGCCTTCGAGCGCGAGGCGGCAGGCCGTGGTCGCCGCGGCGACGTATTCCGCTCGTTTCATCCGGCCTTCGATTTTAAAGGAATTTACACCTGCGTTCGCGAGCTCAGGCAGATGCGGAAGCAGGGACATGTCTTTCAGCGAAAGCGCGTAGGGATGATCCCCGCTCGTCCAGTTGAGGCGACAGGGCTGCGCGCAGAGACCACGGTTGCCGCTTCTGCCGCCGAGCATGGCGGAGAGATAGCACGCGCCGGAGACACTCATACAGTGCGCGCCGTGAATAAACGCTTCTTTTTGTATCGATACCGCGGCGCAGATGGTCTTGATTTCATCGAGCGAGAGTTCGCGCGCGAGCACGATGCTGTCAAACCCGCTGTCTTGCAGAAAGCGCGCGCCGTCAACGTTGTGCACGGCGGTCTGCGTGGAAGCGAAGCATTTGAGCGACGGATAGCGCTGGCGAAAGAGCGAAAGAGCTGCCATATCCTGCAGGATGACCGCGTCGGCGCCCGCGTCCGCAATTAGGTCGGCTTCCTCTTCCAGGGCGGCCCGTTCGCCATCGAGCACGATCGTGTTTACGGTGATGTAGACCTTCACCCCGCGCGCGTGACAATAGGAAACCGCCTGTTTCAAGTCGGTCTTTGTAAAATTCATGGCGTTTCGGCGTGCGTTGAAGTTTTTTCCGCCAAGGTAGACGGCATTTGCGCCGCAACGTACGGCTGCGATCAGCTGCTCTTCACCGCCCGCCGGGGCGAGGATTTCGGGGATTGACATGTGAGGTCTCGGCTCCTTTTTACCGGCGCATCGACGCACGCCGTGTTTATGATATAACAGATACGTCGGCGCATCGACGCACGCCGTGTTTATGAAATAACAGATTCGTCAACGCATCGACGTACACTATTTTTATTATATAGCAGATTCGTCGTCGCACCGACGTGCACAATTATTATTGTATTACAGAACGCGCGATCTGACGATTCATTTCGCGTAATTAGCCCAAAATCCAGCAGGATTGAAGCAAGGATCGAGAGGAAATGGCATGAAAGACAGGATCATCGGCATCGACATCGGCGGGACACATTTGCGAATCGGCGCGGTTGACCCCGCGGGCAACGTGTCGCATTTTGAGAAACGGAACAGCCGGGAAGTCTGCGGCGAGGGCGGCTCCGCGCCGCGCCTGATCGCGCTGATTCGTGATTATTTCGCGCGGTATCAGCTGGAAGACAGGATCGCCGCGCTTGCGGTCGGATTCCCTTCCACGGTCAGCCGGGACAAGCGTACGGTCTACAGCAGCCCCAATCTGCAACTGGGCGGAGCGGACGGTCTGGATGGGCGGGATGTGATCGCCCTTCTGGAAAGCGCGCTTGAACTACCAGTCTATCTGGATCGAGACACCGTATTTCTGCTTCAATATGATCTTGTGCGCATGCAGCTGCGGGACAAGGGCTGCACCATCGGCATCTATTATGGCACCGGAATCGGAAACGCGATCTATATGGATGGAAAGTTTTTATTGGGGAAGCACGGCGTGGCCTGCGAGTTGGGGCATATTCCGTATTTCGGCAGCACAAACCGCTGCGGCTGCGGGAGCCGGGGCTGCGCGGAGACGCACGCGGCAGGCTATGTGCTGCGCAATCTATGGCAGACCTATTATGCCGACGAACCGTTTTGCGATCTATTCCTGCGCCACAGCGCAGACGCGCCCATCCTCGCATATTTGGAAGCGATGGCGATTCCGGTTGCGACGGAACTCAATCTATTCGACCCGGATCAGATCCTGTTAGGAGGGGGTGTGATGGACATGGCGGGGTTCCCGATGGAACGATGGATGGTGTATCTGCGCGAATTTGTTCGAAAACCGTATCCGGCGGAGGATTTCACACTCCTGCGCGCGTCCGTGGCACCGGAGACGGGCGTTGTGGGGGCCGCATACTATGCCATGGAGCGATTGCCGGGCTTTGGCGCTGTGACGGAGGGGACAAACGCATGAATCGATTCAGCATCATTGGAGCTGCGCATCTCGACGCGCTTGTGGAAGGCGTCGACGAGAGCGCTTTACGCGCGGGTTCCGCGCCCGCGGAGCGCATCCGCCTCGGCTTCGGCGGGGATGCGCTGAACGAGGCCGTCACGCTCGCGCGGCTTGGCGGAGACGTCGATCTGGTGAGCAAAGTGGGCAACGACAGCGCGGGGGATATGGTGCGCGAGTTCTGCCGCGCCGCAGGGCTGCCGCTGACGAAGATGATACGGGAAGAAAACCTTTCCACGAGCATGAATATCGTATTGATCGACCGGATGGGCGAGAGAAGATTCATCACGGACCCCAACAGCAGTCTGCGCGCGCTTGCGCTGGATGATGTGTTGCCGTGCGTGGGCACGCTTGCGCCGGTGGTCTGTTTCGCGAGCCTGTTCGTGTTCCCCCGCTTCCGCGCGGCGGAGCTTACGGCGCTGTTTACCGCGATCAAGCAGCGCGGCTGCCTACTTGCCGCGGACATGACCAAGCGCAAAAACGGCGAAAAACTCCGCGATCTATCCGGCGTTTGGCCGCTGGTCGACATCCTCTTTGCAAACGCGGAGGAGGCGGGGCTGCTGACAAGCGCGGGAAGCGTAGAGGAGATGGCACGCGAAATTCGGGCAAGCGGCGTTGGCTGTGTAGTGATCAAGACCGGTTCTCGCGGTTGCTATCTTGACTCGGTGGCGTTTGCGGGACAGGTTGAGGGCTGTGTCAGCCGCGCGTGTGTGGACACAACCGGCGCGGGAGATAACTTCGCGGCAGCATTTCTCTTTGCGCATGCGGCGGGCAGAACGCTGGAGGACTGCGCGCGGTTTGCCAATGCGGTCGCCTCTATTTGCGTAGAGCATTTGGGCGCAACGGCGCACGAGATCAAATTGCAGGAGGCACTCGCCCGCTGCCGGGAGAATTACGGCGCGGGGTTTGATGCGCTATGATTTTGTAAAGCAGAAGAATCCACACCCGGAAAAAGCTTTTGTACGGTATGCGCGAATATGGTATGATAAAAAATAGCGATTCATCCGTTTGACTGGGGAAAACATGCCAAACAAGAGAAGAAATGAGCTCTACCTATTTTTTGCCGTCATCGTGGCGGTCAATTTGGCGATGGGATTCAGCGACGGACTGTTTTCCAATTACTTCAAAGAAGTCTATCACACGGACGGATTTCAGCGCGGGCTGATCGAATTTCCGCGCGAGCTGCCGGGTGTTCTGACGTTTTTTCTGATCAGCTCTGTCGCGTTTCTTGGCGATATCACAATCGCGATCTTCGCGCAGGGAATCGCTGCGGTCGGGGTGATGGTGCTCGGTCTCGTGACGCCCACATATGGCATCATGCTGGTGTTTCTGTTTATCAATTCCCTTGGCGTGCATCTTTACATGCCGCTGCGCGACAGCATAGGCATGTCGCTTTCGGAGCCGGATCAGATCGGGAAGCGCATGGGACAGTTTGGCGGCATCAGTTTCGCGGTGTTGACCGTCTCAGGACTAGCGGTGTTTTTTCTGTTCCGCTTTGGTGTGTTCAGCTTTGCAAGCAAGACGAAATGGACGTTTGTCGTCTCCGCGATCTTTTATCTGCTTGCGATGACGCTCATGATTCGCCTCAAGTGGAAGACGGGACAAATCAGCGCAAAACGCGAAAAGATACGCCTGATCTTCCGAAAGGAATATCGCTATTACTATCTGCTTGCAATCGTTTTTGGCGTTCAGAAGCAGGTGATGCTCGTCTTTGGGCCGTGGGTGCTGATTGAAACCCTCGGGCAACGCGTCGATACCATCGTTCTGCTGGGCATCATCGCGTCCACATTTGGCATGTTCTTCATGCCGCAGCTGGGGAAATGGATCGACCGATTTGGCGTCAAGAAGCTGCTGTACGCCGATGCGCTGTCGTTTATTTTCGTCTATCTCTGTTACGGTATGCTCTCTCACGGGTTTAACGTGGGTTCGCTGGCAAAGACTGGCATTCCGGTGCTGCTGATGTGCGCATTGTTCATCGTGGATCGATTGTCCTCGCAGATGGGCATCATCCGCACGATCTATCTCAAATCCATCGCGCGGAGTACGGCGGATGTCACGCCGACGCTCTCACTTGCGATGATGATGGATCATGTGGTTTCCATCATTGTCGGCGTTGCGGGCGGTACGCTTTGGGTGACGTTTGGCTCCCACTATATTTTTTACGCGGTCGCCGCGCTCTCGCTCATCAATCTTACGGTGGCAATTCTGGTCAAGGATCCACGCAAGATAGAAGTTCGCCTTTAGAAGTTCGCCTCTAGCCGAAAGATCGAGTCACGGCTGCGCACAAAGCTAAAAAAACTGACGCCGGTTCACAGCGTCAGCTTTACTGGTTTCGGTTACGGATTATTGCCGCTTAGCGACGATGACGGCGGCGGCGCGGTGTGTTGGTGATTTGCATGATCAACAACACGATGCCGAAGAGGAGCACGATTCCGCCGCAGAGATAGATCCAGGAATAGGTGCTGTCGTGCATCGGCTCGATTAAGTTGTCGACCGAGCTCTTGCTCTCTTCGAAATTCCGGACGGCCCCGCTTTGGCTGATCGAGGTCGGCGTATAGTTGCCGTCTCCGGCGCGCGTGGCGGTCAGGGAATAGGTTTCGCCTTCCAAAGCGGTAATGGTGACGGTATACGTGCCGTTTTCTACGGGGTCTACCTTGCAGCCGCTGGTTTCAAAGTTTACCGTTCCGTCTCCGCTGCCGCCGGTGAGGCGAAGGTCAAACGTGCTGCCGGAGAACGCGTTGTCGTTCCAGCCGCTCATAGCCAGAGCAGACTGGACGGCGCCGGCGGTAAGTCCTTCAAACGATGCAGCGGCGGAAGGTTCATACGTGGCGTCTCCCGCCTTGCTGACGCTGATGGAGTAGTCTTTTCCGGCAAGCGGGTAGACGGAGATGAGATAGACGTTGCTCTCGCCGACCTTGAGCCGTGCCTGGCAGCCGTCGTTGGTGGAGAGGGTCGTGGCGCCGGTTCCGTTGCCGCCAGAGACGGTGACTTCAAAGGCGCTGCCGGCGGGTGCGTTGGCGATCCAGTTTTCAACCTGAAGCGCGTTCTGTGTGCCTTTTCCGGACTGACCGTAATACATGCGCGTCTGCTGCGATTCGACCTTGGCTGTTTCGCCCATCACTGCGCTGAGTGAGTAGCCGCCCGCCGAAGTCACTGTGACAGAAAACTTCGTGTCCGCAGTTCCGGTTGCAGGGGATACAATGCAACCGCTCGCCATGAAGCTGATCGAAGCGCCGTCCACGCCGCCCACGATTTTGATCGGGAAGGTGTCGTTACAGTTTTTCGTTTCCGCCCAGCCGGAGACAGAGAGCGTATGCGCGCGTGTCTTTTCCGAGGTACCGCTTTGCGTGACGGAGACGCTGTTGTAGCCGTAGTTACCCGCGCGCGTCGCCGTGATGGCATATGGGCCGACCGCGTCTATGGTGACCTCGTATTCATCGGCGGATAGTTTTACCGCCGTGCAATTGACCGTGCTGAGGGTCAGCGTTTCGTTCGTGCTGCCGCCTCGAATGTGCATCGTAAAGGTTTCGCCGGTCTTCGCGTCGCCGATCCAGTCCTCGATGCGAAGGCTCGCTTGGTTGGATTTACTGGAGCAACCGCTCAGGGTAGCGGAATATGCCGTATTGAAGTTTTCGTTTCCGTCCATCATGGCGACGAGGGAATAGGATCCCACGCGGGTGACGGTCACTTCAAACTCGGTCTGCGCTGTGCCGACCGCCGGGGAAATCGTGCAGCCGTCCGCCTGGAAGGAGATCGCGCCGCTCGTACTGCCGCCGAGCACCTGAATTTTGAAGTGGTCGTAATAATCCTCGCCGCCGCCCCAACCGTTGACGCTCAGCGGCATCTGGTCTGCGCGACCGGCGACGCCCGTGCGTGTGTCGCGCGCGAGATCGTTGACTCCGTTTTTCGCGGCGGTCAGGGAATATGGGCCGGAGCCGGTGACGGTGACGATATACTTGTCCGCGCCCGTTCCGCTCTGCGGGAAGACGGTGCAGTTGTTCGCGGAAAACGAGATCGGCTCCGTTTCGGAGACGCCCTTGAGGGACACTTCAAAGCTCTCGCCGCAGTTCTTTGCGCCTTGCCAGGCGACGATCGAGATTGCGTTGACGTCCCGAATTGCAAAATCGGACACACCGGGGGCGACCGGCGCATCCTCTGTCGGTTGAAACTCCACGATATTTTCGGCGGTTCCCGGCGCAGCGGCGCTCTCCTGAGCGGACTTGTCTACCTGGAACGATTGAAACAGGGTCTTGGTCGCGGCGCTCGCGGGCTTATAGGCAAATAGTACGGCAAGACCAAAGAAGAGGATGAATCCGATGAGTGTATACGCCCTGCGCTTTGCGCGGCGCCTTGCAGAGCGAACAGACCGCTCGCGATTCGGCGAACGGCTGGGAGGAGCAGCATTTGAATCTGTGTACCTACCCGTCTGTCCCATCGTCATTTCCCCCGGCAAATCGTTGCAACATACAGCCATGAAGCGGAATCTTGCATCGTCCGTCATCTCGTAACAAAAGCGTTACGGTATATTCATGGAAATTTAATATTATACTATCGTGTTGAGTATACAATGTCAAGGGGAATTTTACAAACTATTGTATGCGGGATCGGGTTCATACACCATTGGTTGGGGTCGTGAATGGTGTTCATAAAATATTTATTTTCTCAAAAACAGCGCATTTTGCATAAGAAAATGAGCCATTTTTCTTCCGGTGGGGAGAGGATGTCCATTTCGAATCCGCTTTGGTATAATGGATCATAAATCTGCAAAAAAATGCATCATTTTATATACCTTATGGGGTAACTGCGAAAAAATGAAAAGGAAGCATGAAAAACGCGATGCTGCATGTTCATAGCCTTGATGACGCGGATCTCATCCTGAAAAATCTTTCAAACGGGTATGAAAAATTGACCGAAACCATCCCGCTTGCATGCGCAATGGGAAGAATTTTGGCGAAAGATCTCGTCGCGCGGGAGGATTTGCCGCCGTTTGACCGCAGCGCGGTGGACGGATTTGCCGTCGTCAGCCGCGATACCGTCGGTGCCTCCGCGGCGCTTCCGGCGCTGCTTCGTCTTGCGGGCGAGGTGAAGATGGGGGAACGCGCGCGGTGCTCGGTGCAACAGGGTACATGCGCGGCGGTCTGGACGGGCGGGGAGCTGCCGCAGGGTGCGGACGCGATGGTCATGCTGGAGGAAGCGCAGACGATTTCCGGCGGGATGATCGCCGCGGAGGTCGCCGTCTCTCCCGGCCGGCAGATCGTTTTTCGCGGGGACGATGTGCGCGCGGGAGAGATCGCGTTGCCCGCCGGCAGGCGGATCCATGCGCGGGAGATCGGCTTGCTTGCGGCGCTTGGAATGTCCCAACCTGAAGTCTGTGCGCGTCCGCGCGTGAAGATTCTCTCCACGGGTGACGAATTGGTTTGTCCGGATTCGCAACCAAAAGATGGACAGCTGCGCGACGCAAACGGTTGGATGCTGCTCAGCGCCTGTCTGGAAGCGGGCGCAGATGCGGAGTTTTGCGGCATCGTACCCGACGATGAAGCGGCGCTGCGCGACGCGATCGCGCGCGCGAGCACAGGATGCGACCTGCTGCTGCTTTCCGGCGCGAGCTCGGCCGGGGCGAAGGATTCTGCGCCGCGGTGCCTTGCCGCGCTGGGGGAGGTGGCGTTCCACGGCCTTGCGCTCAAGCCGGGCAAACCGACCTTTGCGGGCAAAATCGGACGCACGCTCGTCATTGGGCTCCCGGGACATCCGGCGGCGGCGTATCTCGTGTTCCATGCGTTGGTGCAACCGCTTCTTGCGTCGTTGACGGGGGAGCTTCAGGCGAAACGCACCGTCACTGCCGTGCTGGCACAATCCGCGCCGAGCAATCACGGGCGGGAGGAGCTCTTACCTGTGCGCCTTCTGGCGGAAGGCTGCGCAGAGCCGGTCGCGTTCAAATCCGGCCTGATTGCCCCGCTTTGCCGCGCGGACGGGTTCATTCGTATTCCGCGGGACACGGAGGGTCTCCCCAAGGGCGCGACCGTCGAAGTCACCCTCTTTGCGTAGAGAGCGAATTGATAAAGAACGAAGAATGAAAAGAATCAGAAGAGCAATTTAGAGTAGAGTAGATAAGCCGAAAAATGCGAATAAAAGATTCAAATGAGCAATTTAGAGTAGAGTAGATAAGTCAAAGAACAGAGAATGAGAGAAACGGATGAGTAAATACGAATATCTGAGCAACACCCCCTTGAACGAAGCGCGCGCACAATATCTTGCTTTTTTGGAGCAACGCGGTTTTTCGCCGCGGGAGGAGGAGATCGCCGTTGCGGATGCACTTGGGCGCATGAGCGCTTGTGCGGTTTATGCGCGGCTGTCGAGCCCGCATTATGCCGCCTGCGCCATGGACGGCATCGCGCTTGCTGCAAAGAAGACGTTTGGCGCCACCCAGACCACGCCCGTTGTTTTGCGCGAAGGTGACTTTATCCGTGTGGACACGGGCGATCCGCTGCCTGCGGCTTGCGACGCCGTGGTGATGATGGAGGATTGCGTGGAGAGCGAGGCGGGCATTCTGCTGCGCGAGGCGGCGGTTCCATGGCAGCATGTGCGCCAGATCGGGGAAGACCTCTCCGCCGGCGATATGATAGTGCCCTCCTATACGCAGATCGAACCCGCAACCATCGGCGCGCTGCTTGCGGGCGGGGTGCGAAGGGTAAGCGTGCTTGCGCGCCCGCGCGTCGGCATCCTCCCAACAGGCGATGAGATCGTACCAGTTGACGCAGACCCGCAAGCGGGAGAGATACTGGAGTTTAACTCCGCCGTGTTCTGCGCGATGCTTCAGCGTTGGGGCGCGCAGGGTGAAGTTTACCCGGTGGTGAAGGACGACCCGGCTCAACTGCAAGCCGCGCTCCTGCAAGCCGCGCAGGCGTGCGACCTCGTGTTGCTCTGCGCGGGCACTTCCGCCGGACGGGACGACGGCACAGCAGAAGCCATCCGCACGTTGGGCGATGTCTGCATCCACGGCGTCGCGATTCGCCCCGGCAAGCCCGCTGTGCTTGGCGCGGTCGAAGGAAAACCCGTCGTCGGCGTGCCCGGCTATCCGGTCTCCGGCATTCTCGTTCTGGAGGAGCTGGTGCGGCCCGTAATCGATCGATTGCTCAAGCGCGAGGGCGAGCACACGGAGAGCGTCTGCGTCAAGATGGGCAGGCGAACCGTCTCCTCGCTGAAATACCGCGAATTCGTACGCGCCTCGCTCGGCTTTGACGCGGAGGGAAGCCTCAGCGCTGTACCGATTCAAGCGGGCGCGGGCGTGATCACCTCGTTGACGCGGGCGGACTGCATCCTGGACGTGCCGCAAAATTGCGAAGGGTACGAGGCGGGCGAGCGCGCGCATGTGCGTCTGCTCAAACCCATCGAGCGGATTGCGCGTACGGTGCGCATCCTCGGCAGCCACGATCCGCTCATCGACGAGGCGGCGGACACACTCCGGCGTACGGATATCCGCGCGTACGTAAGCAGCGCGCATGTTGGCAGCATGGGTGCGATCCTCGCGCTGAGCCGAAAAGAGGCGCATCTCGGCGGAGTGCATCTGCTGGATGAAACCGACGGCAGCTATAACGTTTCCTTTGTGGAGCGGATGATCCCCGATGGCGGGGTCGCTCTGGTGGAGTGCGTGCGCCGCGCGCAAGGGCTCATCGTGCAGAAAGGGAATCCATATTGCATACAGGACGTTGCGGATCTTCAGAAGGAAGGCGTTCGATATGTAAACCGGCAGCGGGGCGCGGGCACGCGCGTACTGCTGGACTACCTGCTCAGGCAGGCGAATCTGTCCCCGCTTGCGTTGGAGGGATATGATCGAGAGGAGCTGACGCACACCGCGGTTGCAGCGCAGGTCGCCTCCGGCAGCGCGGACTGTGGGCTTGGCATCCTCTCCGCCGCGCGGATGTACAATCTGGACTTCATCCCCGTCTGCGAGGAGACATATGACCTCCTGGTGTCGCTTTCCGCGATGGAAAACCCGCAGGTGCGCGCGTTTCTGCGTGTGTTGAGTCGCGAAGACTTCCTGCGCAGGTTGGACGCACTCGGCGGATACCGCTACGATCAGCCCGGTAGAATTAAAAAAATTTGGCCGGAAAAGTAACCGTAGTATCGTTAAACGACAGAGATTAAAGAAATTTTCCTCCGGAACCGGAGAAATTCCAGCGTTATTCTTTTTGAAAATAATATATCTCCTCAAAAAATCTGGTAGTCCTTGCCAAAGTTATTTTGCCGCCGTATGATGGAACTATCCTGCGGCGATTGTTTTACGGAAGTATATCGCGGGCACAATCCCGCGCAGACGCATGTTGAGACAGAGAGGATGGCGGCACATGCACGATTTGCTGACCCATGTCAACGCGCGCGGGGAAGCGCACATGGTGGATGTTTCCGAAAAGGATGTGACGCATCGCGAGGCGACGGCCGAGAGCTTCGTCGTCATGAAGCCGGAGACACTCGCGCTCATCCAGAGCGGAACCGCGGCCAAGGGGGATGTGTTTGCCACCGCGCGGATTGCGGGCATCCTCGCCGCCAAGCGAACGAGTGAATTGATTCCGCTTTGCCACCCCATCGCGCTGACTTCGATTCAGATCGACCTTGTCGTCTGCCCGCCGGAGCGCGTGCATGTCATTGCGCAAGTCCGCTGTGACGAAAAGACGGGCGTGGAGATGGAAGCGTTGATGGCGGCGAGCGTCGCCGCACTGACGATCTATGATATGTGTAAGGCCGTCGATCGCGGGATGGAAATCGTCTGTACGCGCCTCGTCAAAAAGAGCGGCGGCAAGAGCGGCGAGTTTGTGCGTGAGGCGGGCGGATGCGAATCCAACGCCTGACACGTGCGAGCAACGGCGTTCGGACAGTCGTTGATTCGCTGGTTGCGGATGAGCGCCTCGGCATTGCCGGCGACGAGAAGAGTGAAAAAGACGGCTCTGTGAGCCTGCTTGCAGGCGAAGCGGAGCGATGGATCCGCGGACTCGGAGGGCTTTGCACCGAGAAATTTGCGGCAAATCTCGTCACGAGCGGACTGGACTACGCCTCGCTAGCGGTGGGAACGCGCCTGATTGCCGGAGAGACTGAGCTATTGATCACGCGCGTCGGCAAATCGTGCTACGAGACCTGCGCGATTGCCGAAAGGGGCGAACCCTGCCTGTTGCAAAGAAGCTGCGCGTTTGCGCGGATTGTGCGCGGCGGCACGATACGGACACACGACGAAATGACGATTTGCACGTAACACAGGAAACACATCTGTAACAGATCGGAAACAGGATGAACGATCGCTTTGGACGCACAATTACATATCTTCGGCTTTCGCTGACGGAGCGCTGCACGCTGAAGTGCGCCTATTGCCGCGCGGCGGAGGGCGAGTGCCCCAAGAAAGCGGAGCTGACGCAGGACGAGTTTCTGCGGATCACGCGCGCGTTTGCCGCCATCGGCGTCAAAAAAGTGCGCCTGACGGGCGGGGAGCCGATGTTGCGGCGGGATCTGCTTTCGATCATCGCCGGCATCCGCGCGATACCGGGCATCGAAGAAATCACCATGACCACCAACGGACAGCATCTGCCGGGCATGAGCCGCGCGCTGAAGGAGGCGGGACTAAGCCGCCTGAACATCAGCCTCGATTCGCTTAAGCCCGAACGCTATGCGGCCATCACCGGCGGCGGATCGCTTGCGCGCGTTCTGACAGGGATCGAGGAGTCGTATGCGGCGGGTTTTACGCCGATCAAGCTCAACGTCGTGCTCCTGCGCGGGCAGAATGACGACGAGACGGCGGACTTTCTTTCGCTCACGAAGGAACGGGATGTACACGTGCGCTTCATCGAATATATGCCGCTTGGCGAAACGGACCGCGCGGATCTGCGGGTTACAGGCGCGGAGCTGCTGAAAAAACATCCGCAACTTATCCCGGTCGATCCGCTCTATCGTGGCCAGCCTGCGCGGGATTATCAGATCCCCGGCGCGGTCGGACGCGTGGGATTGATCGACCCCGTGACGCACCGCTTCTGCGCGGACTGTAACCGTGTGCGTGTGATGAGCGACGGCATGATCCGCCCCTGTCTCGGCTCCAACGAGGAGTTTTCGCTGAAAGAAGCAATGGAGCAAGACGGCGACGAAGCGCTGCGGGCGGTCATCGCGCGGGCAATCGCGCAGAAGCCGGAGACGCATTGCTTCGACGAGGGGTTCGCGCCGGATAAAACCATGAGTCGCATCGGCGGCTGAACACGGATCCATCCGTCGTAAAAACAAGCGCGATTACCATTTATGGTAATCATCAGAGATTCAGGAATTCGGAGGCTTGCAGTGGCAACGATCACATCCATCAACATCAGCCCCAAGAAGGGCACGTTCAAACAACCCGTCGAACGGGCGGAACTTCGCGTCGATCATGGCATCGTGGGTGATGCGCACGCGGGGAACTGGCACCGGCAAATCAGCCTGCTTGCGCAGGAGAGCATCGACAAGATGACTGCGCTCGGGCTTAGCGACCTTACACCCGGCAAGTTTGCGGAGAATATTACCACGGAGGGTATCAGCCTGTATACCTTGCCCGTTGGAACGATCCTGCGCCTTGGCGCATGCCGCGCGGAGGTTACGCAGATCGGCAAAGAGTGTCATCAGCACTGTGAGATCTACAAAAAGGTCGGGCAGTGCATTATGCCGCATGAAGGCATCTTCGTGCGCGTGCTCACGCCGGGTGAGATCTTCGTCGGCGACGAAATCGTACTTGAGGGGTAGAGAATCTGGCTTTTTGCGGGCGGAGCCCGCTTTTTTTCATCTGGACCCATCAATATCAACAAGAACGGAGGAAACCCGTTATTTTCCCGAAAAACAATTCATCATCACGCAATGGATAAAAACGCGTTGTTTTTTCGAAAAAATAATGGTATGATTCACGTATGAAGCGCATCGACACAAAGGATGCCGTAGGGCATGTGCTCTGCCACGACCTGACACGCATCGTTCCCGGAGAAAGCAAGGACGCGCAGTTTCGCAAGGGGCACATCGTCACAAAGGACGACATCCCCATGCTGCTCTCCATGGGAAAAGATCACCTCTTCGTCTGGGAAGCGGACGAGAACACGTTGCATGAAAACGAAGCGGCAGATCTGCTCGCGCGTTTGTGCGAGAGCGCGAACATGCGCCGCGGCGAGGTGAAAGAGGGAAAGATTGAGCTCTTCGCCACCGAGGACGGCGTGTTTACCGTGGATGTCCCGCGCCTGGATGCGCTCAACGACCTGCCGGACATCATGGTGGCAACCCGCCACACCAACAGCCCCGTCCAGGCGGGAGATAAACTCGGCGGCACGCGGATTATTCCGCTGATCATCGACCGACGCCGCATCGAGGAAGCACAAGCGCTCGTTGGAAGCGAACCGCTGATGCGCCTCACACCCTATCGCAAGGGACTCAAGGCGGGGATCGTGGTGACCGGAAACGAAGTGTTTCACGGCAGAATTACCGACAAATTTACGCCCGTCGTCGAGCGCAAGCTTGCCGCGCTGGGCGTGCCGCTGACCGAGCGCCGCGTGAGCGACGACAGCACAGAGCACATCGTCGCCGCGATTCGCGAGGTGCGAGAAGCGGGGGTGGATATCGTGCTCTGCACAGGCGGCATGAGCGTGGATCCGGACGACCGAACGCCCGCCGCGATTCGCGATAGTGGAGCGGATATCATCACCTACGGTGCACCCGTGCTGCCGGGAGCGATGTTTTTACTGGGATATTACGAAGACGGCGTGCCTGTGATGGGCTTGCCCGGTTGCGTGATGTATTCCCGCGCGTCGATATTCGATCTTGTGCTGCCGCGCGTGGTCGCCGGCATGCGCATTGCGCGGCGGGATTTAACCCGCCTTGGAAACGGCGGACTCTGCCTGCAGTGCGAGGTGTGCACCTACCCCAACTGCGGGTTTGGCAAGGAGTAACGGCAGATTTTTTTAGCAGCAAACCGTTCTTCGTGCTTCTTTCGATGGCTCACGCGGGAATCTTCCGCGCACCATATATCAATCGAATATGAGAGGATCGAGTAACATGAAGAAATGGATTGCCCTGCTTTGCGCGATTGCCATGATGGCAATGCTCGGCGCTTGCGCCGCGCCCGCCGCGCCCGCCGTATCGGAAGCGCCCACCCCGACCGAAACTGCGACGGAAGCCGTGACGGAAGCGCCAATCGTTACACCCGAACCCACCGCCGCCCCGCTGGAAGCCGCAGAAGTGCAGCTGTTCATCGCGGCGAGCCTGGAAAACGCGTTCAAAGAGATCATCCCGCTCTACAACGCGAGCCAGCCAAATGTGAAGATCACCTACAACGCGGATAGCTCCGGCACGCTGCTCACCCAGGTGCAGGAAGGCTTTGCCTGCGATATCTTCTTCTCCGCGGCGGTGAGCCAGATCAAGACGCTGGAAGAAGAAGGATACATGATCGCGGGTTCGCGCGTCGATCTATTGGCCAACAAACTCGCGCTGATCACCCTCAAGGGCAGCGGCACGGCAGTCACGGGCTTTGCGGATCTCGCAAAAGCCAAGAGCATCGCCCTTGCCGACGGCAGCGTGCCCGCGGGCAAATATACGCGGCAGCTCTTGATCAACCTTGGCGTCTTGGACGGCGCGAAGGCAGCAGCGGACTATACCACGGCGGAGGTCGCAGCGGCGCTCGGCGGCGTGGAAATCAACGAATGCGGCAACGTCAGCAAGGTCAAGGAAGCGGTCAAAGAGGGTTCCAACGAGGTCGGAACCGTGTACTATTCCGACGCATATTCCGTCAAGGACGATGTGGATATTCTCGAAGTAGCGGACAGCACCCTCACGGGCGATATTCTCTATCCTGTTTGCCGCGTGAACAATGCGGAAGCAACCGCCGCGCAGACTGCGGCTGCGGATGATTTCCTCGCGTTCCTCCAGACGGACGCGGTGAAAGCCATCTTCGAAACATACATGTTCATCATCCATTGATCAGCCGTTTGCCCAACGACTTTTCGAGGGAACCCGGAAAAGGCAAAATGAAATCGCCCGCCGTCCATTCCATCTGGCGGCGGGCGATTTCGCATCTTTGGATTTGGGTTTCGTTGTGTTAAGATGAGACCAATTCTTCCTTTCGCCGTCAGGCGAATCCATTCACCCCAAAGGGAGGCTGACCATGCAGGAGATTTGGGAGATCCTTCGCTCGCTCGACTTTAGCCCACTTTGGATTTCGTTGAAAACAGGGCTGGTTGCCACGGCGATCTGCTTCTTCCTCGGCATCTGGACGGCGCGGAGCGTCATGCACATGGGCAAGCGCGCAAAGGCGTTTGTAGACGGCGTGTTGACTCTGCCGATGGTGCTGCCGCCGACGGTTGCGGGCTTTTTCCTGCTGTTGATCTTCAGCCTCCGCCGTCCGATCGGTACATTTTTATATCAGGAGCTTTCGATCAAAGTCGTGCAGACGTGGCTTGGCTGCGTGCTCGCCGCGAGCGTGATCGCATTTCCGCTGATGTATCGAAACGCAAGAGCCGCGTTTGAGCAGGTGGATATCGAGCTGTTGTATGCGGGACGGACGCTGGGCATGAGCGAACGCGCAATCTTCTGGCGCGTAGTGCTCCCCTCTGCGGGCCCGGGCGTGGTCAGCGGAACGATCCTCACCTTTGCCCGCGCGCTCGGGGAATATGGCGCGACCAGCATGCTCGCGGGGAATATCGCGGGCAAGACCGGGACGATCTCCCAGCGGATCGCGATGGTAATTCAAAACGGGGATTATCGTACCGCGGGGCTGTGGGTCGCGATCATACTGCTGATCTCGTTCGGCATCGTGGTTGTGATGAACATCTTTGCGGACGCGAAGATGAGAAATGTACGCAAATGGTGATTCGTTCGTGCGATTTCGAACCGATCCGAATCGGAGGAAGGGAGAGAATATGGCGCTGAGTGTTGACATCCTCAAACGATTGCAAGGCTTTACGCTGCGTGTCTCCTTTCAGGCGGAGCACGGCGTCACCGCGCTCTTGGGCGCCAGTGGCAGCGGAAAGAGCATGACGCTGCGCTGCATCGCGGGCGTCGAGCGGCCGGACGAAGGGCGCATCATGCTCGATGGGCGCGTGCTATTCGACTCCGCGCGGAAGATCGACCTTCCACCGCAGGATCGAAGGGTTGGATATCTCTTCCAGAGATACGCGCTGTTTCCGAATATGACCGTGCTGCAAAACATCGAAGCGGGACTCTCGCGTGAACGGGTCGCATTGATTCGCAAAACGAAGCGCGAGAGCCTGATCACGCGGTTTCACCTTTACGGGCTGGAGCATCGCTACCCGCGCGAGCTCTCCGGCGGGCAGATGCAGCGCGTCGCGCTCTGTCGGATGCTTGCAGCCGAGCCGGAGGCGATCCTGCTGGACGAGCCGTTTGCCGCGCTGGACAGCCACCTGAGATGGCAGCTGGAAGGGGAGCTAAAGCAGACACTGGGGGACTTTTCAGGGGCAACGCTTTTGGTTTCACACGACCGCGGAGAGGTCTATCGCATGAGCCAGCGCGTCTGCGTGCTCAACGCGGGCGTCTCCGAACCGGTCTGCCAAACAGAGGAGCTCTTTGAGCGACCGCGCACGCTGCAGGCCGCCCTGATCTCCGGCTGCAAGAATTGCGTACCCGCCGTGTTGGGCGCACCCGGCACGCTTTTTGTGCCGCAATGGAACGCAACCTTCGAGTGTGTGCCGCAGGAAGGCGCGTTGACATATGCGGGTATTCGCGCGCACGCGATTACCCCATGCGCGGCGGGGGCCGAAAATGCGCTCTACTGCCGCGTGGTGGATGCGGCGGATGACGTGTTCACCCGCGTACTGACGCTCCTGCCCGCAGGCGGAACGGGTACCCTCCGCGCGGAGATGAGCAAAGCCGAGGGGGAACGATTTGGCGTCGGGAGCGAAGGCTGGTTTTGCCTGCCGAAGGAGCGCATCATGCTCCTGCGGGAAACGCACGATCTTCCGCAGTCTTAACGTTTGTTCAACCGAATCAGCAAGCGCCCGAACACGCGGGAAACAGGAGGAAATAAGGCATATGTTCAAAGCATCCGTCATCACGATCAGCGACAAAGGATTTCGCGGGGAACGCGAGGATACGGCGGGACCGCTCGCGGCGCAGATGTTGAAAGACGCGGGGTACGACGTACTTACCATCTCGATTGTGCCGGACGAACAGCCGATGATCGAGGCGGAGCTCCGGCGGCACGCGGATGTGCTCGGCGCGAACCTGATTCTCACGAGCGGTGGAACAGGATTTAGCAAGCGGGACGTCACGCCGGAGGCGACGATCGCGGTTTGCGAGCGGTTGGCGCCCGGCATACCGGAGGCAATGCGCGCCTATTGTTTGAACATCACCAATCGCGCCATGCTTTCGCGCGCACAGGCGGGGTTGTATCACGATTCTTTGATCGTCAATCTCCCCGGAAGCCCGAAGGCTGTGCGCGAAAATCTGGAACCCGTGCTGCCCGCGTTGGAGCATGGCTTGCAGATGCTGCTCGGCACAAAAAACGAGTGCGCGAGCGAGCCCAAGGCGCGGCTTTGATCCCGCGCGTACAGCAGATACCACAAATCAAAGACAGCAAAAACGAGCGCCCGTGAAGGGCGCTCGCCATCTGTTTGTTGGAAAGCGAGAGTTATATGCTCTCGGGCACGCCCAGATACTGGGATTCGTCAAATGCGAGGATACAGGTGAAGATCATACTCAAAAAGATCAACCCGACCGCGAATCCGCCGCCTTTTCCGAAGGCTTTGGCGAGCTTGACCATGGTGATGATTAAGAATACAACATTGGCAAACGGAATCAACAGAAACAGGAACTTCCAGCCGTTTCCCCAAGTAATCTTGAAGAGCACGAATGTGTTGTAAAACGGGATGAGTGCGGCCCAACCGGGTTCGCCTGCTTTCTCGAAGATCTTCCACATGGCGACAATCATCAAAACCATAATCGCCAGATATAATATCGTCAAAATAGGACTGGGTTGCATATAAGAGTCGGAAAAATAAGAATCCATCATGGATTACCCCTTTCTTTCAATACAAGTTGAGTGTAACTTGAGTATACCACTCTGTCTGGAAAAAGAAATAGAAAACTGTGAGTTGGTCACAAGTCGAAGGAGTCGTCCTTTTCCGGCACGCCATAGTAGCTTGCCTCGCCGAAGGCGAGGATACCCATGAAGACTGCGCCCAGAAACAGAAGACCCAGACCGAACCAGAAGCCTTTGCCGAATGCTCTGGCGAGTTTAAAGGTCGTGATGATGGCGATGACGACGTTTGCGATCGGGATCAGCATCAGAATGAAGTACCAGCCCTTGCCCCAGGTAATCTTGAAGTACAAATAGGAATTGTAGATTGGTACCAGCGCACCCCAGCCCGGCTCATAGGCTTTGTCGAAGATCGCCCAGAGTGCGATCAGAGAATAGATCGAAAGCATGAAAAAAAGATATTTTGCATTGTAGATTCCGTTCAGTAGAAAACTCCAAATACTCCCATCATACGGCATGATCGTCGTCCTCCCGCTGTTTGAAGCAAGTATATCCGAGCCGTATTGAGTTTTCAAGTGGAAAACTGCTGTTACACAACAAAATCACACGAAAATTCGTTATAAACAATGGTATGGCGAGTAACTAATTTAGGATTGACAATAATGGATTATCGCGTATTCTGAAGATAAACACATCTCGAAATTACACATCAGGAGGCAAGCCATGTCAGCTTATTCTCTCAGCGCGCTGGAGATTTTGCGAAATCCTGCGCTTACGCTCAAGTGGTATGTCGTACCCATGCTGCTCGTCGTACTGTACATCTACAACAAAGAGATCTCCGCGAAAAACTGGAATGTCGTGTTGGGCGGCGCCGCGCTGTGGGGCATGGATCTGTTCAACGAGATCTGGAACAGCATCGTCTTCCACGCGACGGGGTTCGCGCCCGTTTGGGGCACGCCGATGGGAGTCGGCGATACGGCGCTGCTGCTCCTGATCGGATACAATATCGAGATATCACTCATGTTCGCGATGATGGGCGTCGTGGTCTGTCTGTCGCTGCCGAAGGATCCGAAGATGAAGATTCTTGGCATGAACAACCGTGTTTTTATGGCGGTGATCTACACAACACTTGCCGTCGTCATCGAGTGCTTCCTCAATTACGCGGGCCTGCTTACGTGGGAATATCCCTGGTGGAGCCGCTCGTTCCCGTACCTCGTCTGGTTGATCGGCTATCTGCCTTTTTTCACGATGGCGTTCGTGGTGCACGATATGAAGCAGATGAAGCACAAGATCCTCGCCCTCGGCATCATTTTCGGCGTGGATATCGCGGCGCTCGTGATCTTCGGGCTGATGGGCTGGATGTAAGCCGCAAAATCAATTGCAAACAACGCCTCGTTCGGGGGCGTTTTTGCTTGTATTGGCCTGCACACGCTTGAGTTGAGACAAGCGCAAGGACGTAAACCCGCCTCCAGATTCGACAACAAATGCAAGACATGTTAAAATAGTAATATATTAAAGAAATATTCTGTTATCAGGGGGATCATGATGAGAACAATCCAACTCGGGATCGGATTTGCAACCGGCCGAAAGAGCTTCAAGAAAGTGCTGAATGCATATATCCGAAATTGGCTGGAAGCCAAGAAAAAGCTGCCTGCCGATTATCGCGTCAGTTTGAATCTGTTTGTCGCGTACGATACAGACTATCTGAAAACACAGTCCACCGACTACACAAACCTGAGTCAGGACATCGTCGATGAATTCGATCAGATCGTGTTTATCGGCGCGAAGAATTCGCTGCGCAATATCGAACGGCTGGAACGTCAGGATCAATTCCGGAAAACGGATCTTCGGAGCGTGTTTGGCTCTGGCTACGCGGGCAAGCGGAACGCGATTCTCTTTTCCGCGCTGGAAAATCGCATGGACTATCTGCTTTTTCTTGATGACGACGAGTATCCGCTGGCGGTGACGAAGAGCAAGGACGTCTGCCTCTGGAGCGGACAGCATATCATCCTCTCGCATCTGCTGGAAATACCCAATGCGGACTATACAAACGGTCTACATTGCGGCTATATTTCACCGATTCCGCAGATTCCGTTTCGTGCGGACTTTACCGAACAGGATTTTCAGGCGTTCATCGAAGCCATCAGCAACGATATCATCAATTGGGACAGTATGCGTCAGCTGATGTGCTCCGGCGGGGTAACGTATGCCTCCGCCGAGATCCTGATGAAAAAGCAATCGGAGGAAGTCAAACAGATCAACCATTGCAAGTTTATCTCCGGCGCGAACCTCTGCATCAACCTGACGAAGCCGGAGCGAACGTTTCCGTTTTTCAATCCGCCCGGTGCGCGCGGAGAAGACACGTTTCTTTCCACCATGCTAGAGGATCGAACCGTGCTGGAGATTCCGGTGTATGCGTTTCATGACGGGTTTTCAAGCTACAAGAATATCCTCAGTGGCGTTCTGCCGATTGAACTCGCACCCATTCAGGCGAATTCGCCGGCGATCATCTCGCGGTTCTTGAGCGCGTGCATCGGCTGGGTACGATATAAGCCGCTGCTGATCTATCTCACAAACCCGGAGGGGTTTCAACAGGAGATCGACAACATGCGAAAAACGCTCACCGAGGTGCTGCCGAAACTTGCGTCCTATTTTCACAACGACGGGTTTTTGAAGATACTGGACGAGTTGGAGGAGTATCAGGCAAACGCGAAGAAACACGCGGCGCAGTTCCGCTTGGCACAGGATACCTGGCAAAAGCTTGTCCGAGCTGTAACCGAACTCAACAAATGAAGAGAAAAAACCCAAGGGAAACACAAAGGACGCTCCTGGATGTGAACGGGCGTCCTTTTTTGATCGCAATTGTGTTTTAGAGCGAAATTCCGAATAGATTCATCGCGTTTTGATAGGTAGCGGCTGCCGCTTCCTCCATAGTGATGCCGCGAACTTTAGCGAGCGTCTCTAATGTGAGATGGATCAGCAGCGGGCTGTTTCGCTCGCCGCGGTGCGGCTCCGGCGTCATATAGGGGCAATCGGTCTCGATTACGAGGCGGGAGAGCGGGAGCTTTTCCGCGATTGCACGCTGTTTGGTGGCGTTTTTGAAGGTCAGCGCGCCGCCAAACGCGATGTATAACCCCATGTCGATGTATCGCACGGCGTCCTCATAGCTGCCGGAATAGCAGTGCAGTACGCCGCCAAGCCGCCCTTTGCGCGCGGACAACATCGCCATCACGTCCGCATGCGCCTCGCGGTCGTGTATGATGACGGGTTTCTTTGCGGCGATTGCGAGATCCAGCTGGTTGCCGAACGCTTCCCGCTGCGCCTCTCGCGGGGAGAAATCGTAGTGATAATCCAACCCGATTTCACCGACGGCAACGATCTTGTTTTGCTCCAGCGCGCGCTCCACGCGCAGCAGGTTTGTGTTGTCCGCCGTGCTGGCAGAGTGCGGATGGATGCCCGCGCTGCCGTACACGAAATCATAGAGCAGCGTGAGTGCCTGTATCTTCGGGATATCGTCCGCTTCCACGCAGGCTTCCACAAAACCGCGCACGCCCGCCGCCGGAAGGGAAGCAATGAGCGCGTTGCGATCCTCGTCAAACTTATCGTCGAGCAGGTGCGCGTGTGTGTCAAATAATTGCATGTATTCTCTTTCTGTATGGTTATTCTGCCAGCGCCGTCAGGTCGAGATCCATCAAAATCTCGTCAAAGTAGGTGCCGCGTATGTTGATCTTCGCCTTGTGCCGGCCGACTTCGACGAAGCCGAAGCGCTTGTAGAGCGCGATGGCGCGGCCATTTCCCTCGCGCACCTCCAGCGAAAGGGTGCGAAGGAAATTCGTGCTTTTTGCAAAGTCGATCATCGCCCGCATCGCGATGCTGCCGATGCCGAGGCGCCAATAGGCACGCTTGATCGAGATCGCAATCCCGCCAACGTGTGCGATCCTCGGTCTACCCGCCGCGCGGACATCGCAAACCAGCACGATTTCGCCGTCGATGGTGCCCACGAACATCTTCGTGTTCGGAGCGGCGAGCGTGTCGGTGATCCAGCCCTGTTCGGCTTCGAGGGTCAACCCTTCGATCCCGTTTTCATCCGCGAGGAGAAAGTCTGTCTCAGCGCCGACGATCTTGAGATAGTCGATCAACTCCTGCGCGTCGGCAAGGGTAGGATCGCGCAAGACAAGCGTTCGTCCGTCTTTTAGAATGTGTTCACTCATACATTCGCTCCGTTGTGCTTAGCGTACCTTTAGCCCGCTCTCCATTGCGGCGAGCGTCGTCACCACACAGAGGTTTTCATCCGACGTGTCCGATGCCGCGAGGATCATGCCGTGACTTTCCACGCCGCAGAGAGTGACTGGTTTGAGGTTTGCCACCAGAACGACCGTCTTGCCGACGAGATCGTCCGGCGTATACCATTGCTTGATGCCCGAGACGACGGTGCGGGTCTCCGCGCCGACTTCCAGCGTGAGCTTCAATAGCTTTTTGCTTTTTTTGATCTCTTCGCAAGCGATGACCTTCGCAAGACGAAGATCGACCTTCGCGAAGTCGTCATATTCAATCTCCGCAGGCGTTTCGTCATCGCTATGCGCGTGCTTTGCGGGCACTGCCGGGGTGATTTCCACTGCGGGCGCCGCGACTTCCGCCGCAGGTGCCGTCGCCGCTTTGGATTTTTCCGCCTCTGCCGCGAAATAGGCGAGCTCCGCTTCGACATCGATCCGCGGGAAGAGGGCTTCTCCCTTGTGCACGACGGAGCCGGGGACGCTGCCGCCCCATGCGACGGCATCCAATGACGCCTGTGCGGGAGCGGTGCCCAGCTGGGCAAACATCTTCGCGGGGGTGCTGGTGAGATATGGCTTGAGCAGGATTGCGATGATGCGCAGGCTCTCCGCGAGGTCATAGAGCACGGTCTTGAGCCGCTCCTGACCCGCTTCGCTCTTGGCGAGCGTCCAGGGTGCTGTCACGTCGATGTATTTGTTGCAGGCATTCACGAGTTTCCAGATCTCCGCCAGCGCATCGGGAATGTGCAGCTCCGTCATCTGCGCGTCCACCTTGCCGGGCAACTCGCTGGCGAGCGCGAGGAGCGCCGCGTCCTCTTCCGCCGTGACGGAAGGAGCGGGCAGCGTGCCGCCAAAGTATTTGTCGATCATCGCGACCGTACGACTCAGAAGATTGCCAAGGTCGTTGGCGAGATCCGTGTTGATCCGCGCGATCAGCGCCTCGTTGGAGAACGTGCCGTCCGAGCCGAACGGTACCTCGCGCAGCAGAAAATAGCGAATTGCATCGACGCCATAGCGCGCGCAGAGCTGCACGGGATCGACGACGTTGCCCTTGGATTTGCTCATCTTTCCGCCGTCCAGCACGAGCCAGCCGTGACCGAACACCTGCTTGGGCAGCGGCTCGCCGAGCGCCATAAGCATGATCGGCCAAATGATGGTGTGGAACCGTACGATCTCTTTGCCGACGATGTGCACGTCCGCCGGCCAGAATTTGCGGTAGAGCGAATCGTCGTCGCTTCCCCACCCGAGCGCGGTAATATAGTTGGAGAGCGCATCCAGCCATACATAGACGACATGTCTTTCATCAAACGTGACGGGAATCCCCCACGTGAAGCTCGTGCGGCTCACGCACAGATCCTCCAGACCCGGCAGGAGGAAGTTTTGCAGCATCTCGTTGGTGCGGCTGTTGGGCTGGATGAACGTGGGATTGTCCTTGATGTATTGGATCAAGCGGTCGGCATACTTCGAGAGCCGGAAAAAGTAGCTCTCTTCCTCAACGAGCTCCACGGGGCCGCCGCAATCGGGGCAAACGCCGCCGGCTTCCTTGACCTGACGCTCCAGCCAGAAGCTCTCGCACGGGGTGCAGTAAAAGCCGGTGTACTTGGATTTGTAGATGTCGCCCTGATCGTAGAGCTTTTTGAACATCTTCTGCACGGCCTTGATGTGATACTCGTCGGTCGTGCGGATAAATTTATCATAGGAGATATCGAGCAGCTTCCAGAGATCCTGAAAGCCATCTACGATCTTGTCCACATATTCCTGCGGTGTCACGCCGGCGGCTTTTGCTTTGCGCTCGATCTTCTGGCCGTGCTCGTCCGATCCGGTCAAAAAGAACGTCTCGTCCCCACGCTGGCGGTGATAGCGCGCGATGGCGTCCGTCGCGACAGTGCTGTATGCATGCCCGATGTGCAGGCTCGCGCTGGGATAATAGATGGGTGTCGTGATATAAAACGTCTTTTTCTCGCTCATAACGGTTTCCTCCAACCAAATCAAACTCAACATTACGGTATCATCAAAAAAACGCGCCGCCCAATCGTAAGGACAGCGCGAACAATCGCAGCCGAAAAACCACCCTACTTCCCCGAATTTGGGGGCATAAGTTCCCGCTGTATCGGGCGGAGACCCGCCGCGGCTGAGGCAAATGGAGCGTTCACCGCGAGAAGCTCGGGAGCCATGTTCGCAAAGCGCGCGATTTCGGGCTTTCACCTGACCCCGAATCTCTCTTCAAACGCACGATTCTGCTACTCTTTCCGTCGTTGCTTATATCGTCCTGATAGCGTATCACCAACAAAGTACTGTTGTCAAGAGCGCGCGAAAGTGCTATGATAACTTGGCTTTCCGAAGAAAAGGGGAGCGCGATTCGATTCTTTTTGAGGTATGTATGTTCGTCGTCGCAGGACTTGGAAATCCGGGATTGCTCTATCAGCGCACGCGCCACAACGCGGGCTTTCAGGCGCTGGACGCCGTTGCGGAGCAGCTCGGCATCAAGCTCTCCAAGCGTGGCTTCTCCGGCGTATATGGTGAAGGAAGCGTTGAGGGCGAGCGCGTGGTGCTCATCAAGCCCACGACGTATATGAACCTCTCCGGCGATTGCATTCAGGCGGCGCTTCATTTTTATAAGTGCCCCGTTGAGCACCTCGTTGTGCTCTATGATGACATCGAGCTGCCGGTGGGCGCGCTTCGCATCCGGGACAAAGGCAGCGCCGGCACCCATAACGGTATGCGCTCCATCATCGGTACGCTCGGCAGCGAGAATTTTCCGCGCGTGCGCATCGGCGTTGGCAACGACAACGGCGGGGATCTGAAAAAGCATGTCTTGAGTAAGCCCGGCAAGGACGAACAGAAGGAACTCGCAAGCGCGTTTTGCGACGCGGCGGATACGGTTTTACTGATCATACAGGGCAAGATCAGCCAAGCGCAGGCAAGCTATAACAAACGGCATATCGGCGGGGCAAAGGCGGACTAAGCGCCGCCCGCGTCCCGACTACGCAGCACGATCGGGGGACGCTTGACGCCGAGTATGAACCAAAACCCAATATTGAAGATTCTCGATACCGCGACGGACTACCAGCGCATGAAGCAGGCGCTGGAGGGGGGCAAAGGCCCGGTCGCGGCGTTTGGCGTTGCCGCAAACGCAAAGGCGCATCTCTGCGCCGCGCTTGCGGAAAAGCGGCAGGTGCTGTTTGTGACCGCGACGGATGTCACAGCCGCGCAGCTTCATGAAAGCGTGCGGCTCTTTGGCGCGCGCGCGGAGCTGTTTTTACCGCGCGAGACGCCGCTCACCTATGTCCACGCGGCCTCCGGCGAGAACCGGGGCGCGCGCATCTCCGCGCTCTCCGCGCTGCTGGATGGTGAGCCGTGTGTGGTTGCCGCGAGCGCGGCCTCGCTCATGCAGGCGCTCGCGCCAAAGGGCGCGTTTGCCACAAGCCAGATCACGATTCAGGTCGGCGACGCGCTGGCGCCGAGATCGCTCATCGAGCGTTTGGTTTCAGCGGGCTATGAGCGCGTGGAGATGGTCGAAGGGCGGGGACAATGCGCCGCGCGCGGAGACTTGGTGGATGTTTTTGCGCCGGGGGAAGAATACCCCGTTCGCATTGAGTTCTTCGGCGACGAGGTCGACCAGATGCGCACATTCGACCCCGTGACGCAGCGCAGCGTCGAGCAGACGCGTGCGGCGCTGATCCGTCCCGCACTGGAAACGCCGCAGCCAAAGGAGCTCACGCAAAAGGCGCTCAAGCGCATCACAGGCAGGGCTGGACTGAGCGATCAGGAGGATGCCTGGAGCGAGGGGATTGCGAGCGTCGGCGGAGACGTGCTGCTGCCGCTTTTGTATCATAAAACGGACACACTGCTGGACTATCTGCGCGAGGACGCGATCCTGATCGTGGACGAAGCGCTGTTGATCGACGAGGCGATGCGCACGGAGCAGCTTCGTTTTTCGGAGACCGTCAAGGCTATGCTGGAGCGCGACGAGGGCTTGCCGGAGCAGGGTGCTTTGGAGCGCAGCGCCAACGAGACGCTGGAGCGCCTGCATACTGGGCGAACGGTTCTTTTTTACGCGCTCTCGCGCACACATCCGCAGTTTTCCCCGCGCGAGATTGTCAATCTTGAATCACGCGGGGCTCCGCAGTTCATGGGCGCGTTTGACGAGATCGCCCGCGAGATCAAGCGGCTCAACCAGCAGGGCGAAAAGACGGTGATCTATGCCGGAGAGCAGACGCAGGAGCTGCTCCATAACCTCGCGGACTACGACGCGAAAGCGACAGCGATGGGAGAACTGCCGGACACATTGCCCGCGGGCCAAACGCTGATATTGCCCGGTCAGCTTGCGCGCGGGTTTTCCTATCCGCAGCTGAAGCTCAATTTCTTCTCGGAATATGAGATCACCGGTCGCACCGAGCGCGCGGTGAAAAAGAGCAGATCGAAAAAGCACCTCTCGTTCTCGGAACTGTCCGTGGGCGACTATATCGTCCACGAAACGCACGGTATCGGTCGATTTGTCAAGGTGGAGCCGCTGACGGTGCAGGGCAACACGAAGGATTATCTCTTAATCGAATATCGCGGCGGAGACCGCCTCTATATCCCAACCGATCAACTTGACCGCGTACAGAAATATGTCGGTGGCGGAGAAGAGGAGACCGGGCCGCAATTAAGCAAGCTCGGCGGTGCGGAATGGACAAACCGCGTCAACAAGGCGAAGAGCGCGGCAAAGAAACTCGCGTTTGATCTGGCCGCGCTGTATGCGGAGCGGGCGAGCGCGAGGGGATTCGCGTTTTCCAAGGATACGGCGTGGCAGAGGACGTTTGAAGAGCGCTTCCCCTATGAGCTCACGCCGGATCAGAAGCAGAGCATCGAGGAGATCAAGGCGGACATGGAGCAGATCCGCCCGATGGATCGCCTGCTCTGCGGCGACGTCGGCTATGGCAAGACGGAGCTTGCCCTGCGTGCCGTCTTCAAGGCGATTCAGGACGGCAAGCAGGCCGCGATTCTGGTGCCGACGACGATTCTCGCGCAGCAGCACTATAACACCATGTGTTCGCGATTTGCCGATTTTCCCGTGAAGGCCGCGTGCCTGTCGCGCTTTCAGACGGCCAAGGAGCGGGAGGCGATCAAAGATGCGCTTGCAAAAGGACAGGTCGACGTCGTCGTCGGCACCCACGCGCTGCTCGCAAAAGACGTTAAATACAAAGCCCTCGGGCTACTGGTCATCGACGAAGAGCATCGTTTCGGCGTCAATCACAAAGAGCAGATCAAGGCGATGAAGAAACAGGTGGACGTACTGACGCTGACCGCGACGCCGATTCCCCGGACGCTGAACCTCTCCATGACGGGCATACGCGATATCAGCGTCATCGAAACCCCGCCGGAGGCACGCTATCCCGTGCAGACCTATGTGTTGGAGCATTCCGACGCGCTGGTGAAGGATGCGCTCAGCCGCGAGCTTGCGCGAAAAGGGCAGGCATATGTCGTCTCCAACCGCGTCATCAGCATGGAGCAGACCATGCGCCGGATCGAATCCCTCGTGCCGGAGGCGCGGGTGACCATGGCGCACGGGCAGATGGGCGAGAACCAACTGGAAAACGCGATGCTGGACTTCCTCGAACAGCGGTACGATATCCTGCTTTGCTCCACGATCATCGAAAGCGGGCTTGATATCGGCAATGCGAACACCCTGATCGTGCTGGAGGCGGACAAGATGGGGCTTGCGCAGCTCTATCAGCTGCGCGGGCGTGTCGGGCGATCCAATCGCATCGGGTATGCGTATTTCACCGTGCAATCCGGCCGCGTGATGAACGAAAAAGCGGCAAAGCGACTGATGGCGATCCGCGAATTCACACAGTTCGGCGCGGGATTCCAGCTTGCGATGCGCGATTTGGAGATTCGTGGCGCGGGCTCCCTGCTGGGCGCGGAGCAGCACGGCCACATCACGGACGTCGGATACGAATACTATGTCAAGCTCATCCGAAGAGCGGTGGACGAGCAACAGGGAAACGCGCCGGAAGCCGTCACGGAAACGAGCGTGGATATCCCCATCGACGCGCATATTCCGCATGATTATGTGAGCAGCGAGCTCATGCGCCTGAAGGCCTATCGCCGCATCGCGGAGATCGACAGCGCGGAGAGCATGATGGACGTCACGGAGGAATTCATCGACCGCTATGGCGAGCCGCCGGAGAGCGTGACGAACCTCATGCGCATCTCGGAGGTCAAGGCGTACGCATCCCGCGCGTTTATCGAGAGCGTGACCGTGCGGGATGGCGAGGCGCGGTTGCGGTTCTCCGAGAACGCGCGGCTCGATGGCGGTAGGCTGATCTCCGCAGTCTCGGGGTTTGAAGGCGCGCGCCTGATTGCGAGCGATCCGCCCGCGATTGAAATACGGCAAAAAAATGCCACCGCCGAGGCAATTACAAGCAAACTGCCACAATTCCTTTACACAATTGTTCGTTGCGTTGACAACGATGCGGGCATATAATGGACAAAGCGGCAAATTGTCCGCAACGTATGCGGGCGTATACCGCGTACAATCGATCGATTCCACTGCGCGGGAGCGCTGAATAAAAAAGGGAGAAATCAATCATGATGAATACCACCTGGAAGAAAGCGCTCTCCGCGCTGATCGCGGTCGCCCTGACGCTTTCGTTTGCGGCCTGCGGAAAAGGCGCGAACAATGCAAGTGCGTCCAACGCGACCAATTCCAATGCTGTCGACCCGAATCGGGACAAGGTTGCCATTCGAGTAGGCGAAGATTTTACCATCACCAAAGGCGAGATTGCCGATCAGTATGACTACATGGTCTCCATGTATTCGGCATATGGCATGACCGCCCCGAGCACGGACGAAGACATCGAAGCCATGCAGGACGATGTCATCTCCTCACTCGTTACGGATAAACTCAAGCTCTATGAAGCGCAGCTGCTAGGCATCACGCTCTCTGCCGATCAGACGGCGGAGATCGACAAGAAGGTCGAAGAGCAGATGAAGAGTTACACCGATATGTTCCACGACCAAGCGGTACAGGAAGGTGCAGCCGACGCGGATGCGCGCGCGCTGGAGATCTTCCAGGAACAGATCGATGCCGCCGGTATGGAGATGGACGTCGAGGGTTTCCGCAGCTTCATGGCAAAGAGCTACACGGACGAAGCCATCAAGGAAGCGCTCAAAACGGAGATCACCAAGGACGTCACAGCGACAGACGAAGAGATCCAGACATATTATAACGACCTGCTCAAAAGCCAGAAGGAAACCTACACCACAACGCCTGCTGACTTTGGCGCTGCCGCGGAAGACTTCCAGATGAATGGCGGAGACCCGCTGCTTTATACGCCCGAAGGGTATGTGCGTGTGCGTTCGATCTCCATTTCGCCCGCGGGTGAAGTCTCTGCCGACTATACGGCGCTGAAGGACGAACTGGCCACCATCGAAACCCAGTATGGCGAAGCCGCGCTTGCCGCGCTTGCCGCGAAATATACCGCCAAGGGTGCGGCTGCCACCGATACGACTATCAGCGTGACCACCGGCGAAATCGAAGGCGGAGCGGATCTTGTGAGCGACTATATCACCAAGAAAGCCGCAGCAGACGCGCTGTATGAAAACTACGTCAAGGATGCGCGCGAGAAGGCAAACGAAGCGCTTGCTGCTCTCGATGCAGGCACGAGCTTTACGGATGTGCTGGAAAAATACGGCGAAGACACCATGTATACCGACTATCCGACGTTTGTGCAGACCGGACTTTTGATGTATGTCGGCGGTGAAGACACCAATTGGAATGAAGAACTTGTCAAGGCGGTCGGCTTGCTCAAGGACGGTGAGCACTCCGCGGTCATCCTGGTGGACGACGTGTTCTATATCCTCCAGCTTGTCGGTGGCGAGCCTGCAGGCGAGCGCTCCATGAGCGACGCGCATGACACCATCAAGGCGGCGGTCATCGCTAAAAACGGCGACACGCTCTGGAACACCCAGATCGCAACCTGGCAAAACGACACGAAGATCGTGAAATATTTCGAAGACGTGTATCGCGGCATCGGCAAAAAATAACAAACGCGAAAACAACTGGGGCGGCAGAGATGCCGCCTCTTGCCTTACTCTATGGTTTAGCAAGAAAAAAATTCTTGCGCATTTGTGTGGAATCCCTGACAAGTATGGTGATTTTACTTGTCTTTACAAATCGTATTTGCTATATTGGAAACAGAACGAAACTGCCGAAGCGCATCCTTGCGCCTAAGAAGCGGCCAGCGGGTTCAATTCAAGCAGGAGGTGTTGTGTAGAATGAAGTATGAATGCGTATGCGGTTATGTATATGATCCCGAGGTAGGCGATCCCGACAGCGGTATCGCACCGGGCACCGCGTTTGAAGACCTGCCCGAAGATTGGGTCTGCCCTGTCTGCGGCATGGACAAGGAAGCCTTCACGGCGATCGCATAACGAGAAAGAACCAAGACAGCAAACAACGCTCCGGCATGCCGGAGCGTTGTTTTTTCGCGCGTATTTGTCAGGCGGTTATGAAACGCACAGGAAGCGAAGATCCGCGCGTTTGCAGATCAGGAGAACTCCGGCTGACGGCTTTCGTAGAGCGCGGTATAGAGCGCGTTGATGCCCTCTACAATGCGCGGGCCAGCGCGCGTGATCAGCGCGGGGTCGAAATAATACACGCGGTTGTTCTTCACCGCGTCAACCTGCGCCCATTCAGCGCGCGCAAGGATTTCCGCAGGACCTTGGAGCGACGGGGTGGCGGGGTCTGCCGTGGAGGAAGGATCCGGCGTCAAGAAAGGATCCGGCGTTGAACTGTCCGCTGTTGCGGTATCCGCGCGCGCGGATGTGAGAATGATATCCGGCGAGCGCCCGACCACTTGATCCTGTGTGACTTGAAGCAAACCTTGCTGATCTTCAAACTCGTTGTGATACCCCAGCTGAGCGAGCAGTGCGGAGAAGATGTTTCCGCCGCCGAGGGTCGTCATGCCGTCCGCGAGCGGCGTCAGCTCGAGATAGACGGTCTCCGTATGCTCGGACATCTTGGTCTGCAGGGCGGCGATCGATGTGATCAGCTCGGACACGAGCGTGTTTGCCTCCGCCGTGTGGTTGGTGACTTGCCCCAGCAGCGAGATCGCGCCATAGAGATTGTTCACGTCCGTCGCATTGGTTACAAGCATTGGAATGCCGGCGTTGGAAAGCGCGGAGACCAACTCCGCATCCGCCGCGTCCTCCGCACCCATTACGACGAGCTGGGGCTCGCGCAGCAGCACCATATCGGCATCGTTCCGTCCATCCACGGTGGCGTACGGCAGCGCAAGCGCCTCGGTGGGATAATCGCAGCTGAGCGATCGGCCGTTCACGCTTGCGCCCGCGCCGATGGCATATAGGATCTCACAGTCCCCGGGATCGAGTACGACGATGCGCTCCGGATATGCGCTGAGCTGGATCGCGTTGCCCGCCATATCCGTCAGATCCACTGCATACGTGCCGGAGGACGAGCCGGAGCTTGCGCCGCTCGGCACAAAGTCGGAAGCAACGCTTGAGGCGCCGTCCTCCAGCGGAACGGGAGAGGGCAGCGCGCAGCCCGCGCATGCAAAAGCGAGCAGGAGTGCAAGCACGATGGTGCGTGCTTGATTGCGTTTGATCATTTCGAACGATTCCTTTCCTGCCGGTGGCACGGCGGCAACACAGCGCGGCTTCGCGCGGCTCGCTTGCGTGCCCGGCGGACAATGGTAAAAAACTGGATACAGTATAGCACCGTATTCGGCAGAGGGTCAATCGAGGCTGTGATAGGTGGATTGTTGCCGCTGGCGCGGCAAGCAAACGAGAAGGATTCTTGTTTTACTACAAATCTGTTGATTTGATTAAGCTTATTTTTGAAGAAATATGAAGAAATACTTTAGAAACGAAAATCATGCTCTTGAAAGCACAAGAGTGTTTACGGATTCGTAGCAGGAAGTTCACACATCCGAGCCGCGTGCTGTACGCGCGCACGAAAAAGCTACCAGAGCCGCACGGCATATCTTGCATATCCTGAGCCGCCGCGCAAGCCGCGTGCTGTACGCGCGCGTGAAATAGTTGTATGATGGGAAAGACAAAATACATTTTGCGCAATTGAATCAACAGGCGACGGAAGGGATGCTGTACAGATGAAGAAATCATTTCCAATCGACGAACATCATCGGCTCGCGCTCAACGGCACCACGCTGGATGTCCGTATCCGCGGCACACGGGCGGACAACCCCGTGCTCCTGTTTCTGCATGGCGGACCCGGCGTTTGCGACCGGCATTTTGTTCTGGAGGATCAAGCACCGCTTGCGGACATCTGCACGCTGGTGTGCTTGGATCAGCGCGGCGCGGGCAAAAGCTACACGCGCGCGCAGGCCGAAACCCATATGGATATGGCGCTCGTGCTGGATGACGCGATCGCGCTGATCGATTGGCTTTGCGCGCGGTTTCGGCAGGAAAAGATCGTTCTCGCGGGGCATAGCTACGGCAGCTATCTTGGCGTGCTGCTCTGCCAGAAGATACCGGAGCGGATCAAAGCCTATATCGGCACAGGACAGCTTGTCAACGGTGCGGAGAACGAACGCATCTCCTATGAATTCGTACTTGGCGAGGCGGAGGCGCGCGGCGATCAAAAGGCGCTTGCCGCGCTCGCGCGCATCGGTGCGCCTGTAAACGGGTTCTATCGATCGCTGGACGATCTCACCGTACAGCGCAACCTGATGACGAAATTCGGCGGCGCGGCGCACGGGAAGAAGGAAGGCATGATCCGCTCGATGGTGCTTCCCATCCTCCGCTCGCCGGAGTATTCCCTTCTGGACATTGCGGGCTACGCCAAAGGCGCATACTATAACCTGCGCGAACTCTGGCGTGAGGTGATCGCTTGCCGATTTGACGAAACGGCCACCAGCCTCGCGGTTCCCGTCTTCATCATGGCGGGGCGGCACGACCGCAACACCCCGCCGGAGCTTGCAAAGCGCTGGTTTGACGCGCTGGATGCGCCGAATAAGGCATGGGTCTGGTTTGAAGAGAGCGCGCATTCGCCAATCCGCGAGGAGAAAGAGAAATGGAACCAGCAAGTCCGCACGCAAGTGTTCGGCGGTTGAGAGAACATTCCGGGAGGCATGGGAGCCTCCCGTTTTTTATCGTAAAAGTCAAGCGCGTATCGCGCAACGCGCCAAAACGGTGAAACGCGTGCGCAAGTGGGGAAAAGGCGATTATATTTGAAAGATTCTGAAAACAAATTGGGCGTGCTCTTTCCCTCGTGCGGATGATTTGGTATGATACACGATGCACCAATGTGGCACATCGCCGTTGCCCTGCTTTGGCGGACTGCCGCGGTTGCGGATGGACGGATTGTCCAGCTGTCGCTTTTAAAATCATTCGAAGGATTCGGAGAACGCATGGAAAGACGCGCCGTTGCGAAGAAAAAACGCAATTTTGGCCATATTGATTATCCCATCGTACTTATGGTCGGCCTGCTTTGCGCATTCGGGCTTGTCATGGTTTTTTCCGCGAGCTATTATTACGCGCAAAACACCGCATCCGTCGGCTATGACGGATACTTTTTCATCCGCAAGCAGGCGGTCTATCTGGCGATCGGGTTTCCGATGATGATCGCGCTTTCGTTTTTTGATTTTCGCAGATTGGAACAATTCAAGCTCATCGCGATCCTGGTCTCCATCGCGCTGCTCCTTGCGGTGCTCGTGGTAGGTCAGGAGACAAACGGCGCGCGCCGTTGGATTGTCATCGGCGGACAGAGCATCCAACCCTCCGAGATCGCAAAATTCGGCATGATGCTTTACATGTCCTCCTTCGCTTCGAAAAAGCACAAGGTCATGCATAGCTTCACCAAAGGGATGCTGCCGATGCTACTGGTCATCGGCGTCATCTGCGGTCTTGTCATGCTCCAGCCCAACATGTCCATGGCGGTTATCATGGGTCTGATGGGTTATGCGCTGCTCTTCATCGGCGGTTGCGACACAAAGCAGATGTTCCTGCTTGCGCTCGTGCTCGCTGCGTTGTTTGCGCTGCTTGCGATCATCGAGCCGTATCGACTCGCGCGCCTGACGTCGTTTGTCGATCCTTGGAAGGATGCGCTGGGTGATGGTTATCAGCTGATTCAATCGTATTACGCGCTGGGTTCCGGCGGACTCTTTGGCGTTGGCCTCAACAACAGCCGCCAGAAACTGCTGTACATGACCTATGGCGAGTCGGACTTCATCTTCGCGATCGTTGCGGAAGAGCTTGGGTTAATCGGCGCGCTGCTCGTACTCGCGGCATTCGGGTTCATCGTCTATCGCGGCATTCGCATTGCGCTCTTGTGCCGGGATAGGTTCGGCAGCATGCTCGCGGGCGGCATCACGGTCGTTTTCGGTCTGCAGGTGTTCGTGAATATCGGCGTCTGCACGGGGCTGCTGCCCACGACGGGACAGGCGCTTCCGTTCATCAGCGCGGGCGGTTCATCGATGATGATCTTCCTCGCGGCGATGGGGATCCTATTGAATATCTCTCGCTACAACAGCATCCACGCAGCAGAGCCGGAAGTGGTTGAGAAGAAATCCGCGCGCGGCGTGAGAAACGAGCGTGCGCGCGCATAACAGTGCGAGATCTGCGCGGCGCGGACACAAACAGCACGAACAGAAAGTCTGGATCAATGGCAAGAGACAAGGGCAGACAATCGAATGATGAATCCGGCGGGGCGAAGAAAAAGAGTTTCTGGTCAAACTTCTTCGAACCCGTTCCTTCGGACGACGATTTTGACCCTGCATCGGCGAACCGCCAATATGGCGAACCGCCCGAACCGCCGCTGAAACACCTGTTCAATGATGACGATGTCGAATTTTCGGATGACGAGGACGCGGAATACCTCGGGCGGTTGACCTGGGAAGACGGCGAAAAGGTCGTCTCCGATACCGAGCGTCTGCGCTATCGCGCGGGCGTTGCGGAACGCGACAAACCCAAGCCCAAGCGTAAAGGCGATGATTCCATTCGCCTCTTTAATCGCGTGGAAGACGATTTTGACGACGACGGGGAGGATTCCGCCGCACGCGAGCACACGACGCGCACGCGGATTTTTCGAACCGGTGCCTCCACCACCGCGCGCATCCACATCAACGAAACGGAAGAGACGATTCGCATGGCGGAGGCGCAGAAGAAGGCGCGCGCCCGCGAAGCCGCGCGCAAGCACGAGGAGTATGTGGAGCGGGTTCTGCGCAGAAAGCAGCGCGGGGCGTTGCTCACCAAGCTCTTTAGCAACCTGGTGTTTGTCTTCGCCATCTTGGCTGCTGTTGGCGTCGCGCTCTATTATGGATTTTTGCTTTCCGATATCGTCGTGATGGGCAATGAAAACTATACGGCGGACTATATCGTCGAGAGAAGCGGTCTCAAGCTTGGCACGCATATGCTCTTTGTCGATCTGGACGAGGCTGAGGAGAAGATCGCCGAGGATCCCTATTTGCAGGTCGATTCGGTCACCTATATCTTCCCCGCGCGTGTGCGCATCGTCGTAACGGAGCGCAAGGCGGTCGCGGGTATCGTAGGCCTCGACAGTAACGTCATCATCGATAAAAACGGCTTCGTGCTCTCCATGGCAGGCGGAACGGATATCTCCGACCTGATTCAGGTCACGGGTATTACCGTCTCCGGTTTCGAATTGGGTCAACGACTGGGTCAGGGCACCGACTTTTCAACCGCGACGCTGGTGCAGATTATCTCCGTGCTGGAACAATACGATCTCACGGGATCGATCAAGGGGATCGATTTGACAACCCCGCTTGCCATCACCATGACCGCAGAGAACGGGCTAAAGATCCACGTGGGACAGGCGACCGATCTGGAGACCAAGATGGAAGATCTGACCAAGCTATTGCCGCTGTTCCTCAGCAAAGGCATCAATGTTGGCACGCTATTTCTTTCGACAAAAGGCGATCCGGTGTATTCCAAGACGTCTTATCTCGACCTTACGCCTGTCGAAGTGGCGCAAGAGGAAACCGGCGCGGCTCTCCCCGTGGATGAAAACGGTGACGGGATTGACGACATCACCGGATTACCGATTACGACGCCAACCACCACCGACGGGGTGGATACGACGCCTTCACCCCCTCCGACGCCGACAGGAAACGGCGACGATTTCCAAGGGTAAGCCTGGTAAGACAAAACGTAAAAAGCCATCTGCGCACGCGGATGGCTTTTTTAACGCTCGTTCTGATCGGAACTGTGGTTGCGCTTTTCGCAAGGAAAGGAGCAATATCTATTTCCAGCCTTTTTCCGCATGGCGGCAAATGGCAGTGAAGGTCTCCGCGGAGATATCGTGTTCCATCCGGCAGGCATCCGCAAACGCGGTCGTCTCCTGAACCCCAAGGCGAATCAAAAACTGCGCGAGCACACGGTGGCGCTGATACATGCGCTCAGCGATCTCCCGTCCGCTTTCTGTCAAAGTGATGCACTTATCATCCGCCATGTGGATGTAGTCGTTTTCTCGCAGGAGCTTGGTTGCATGGCTAACGCTCGCTTTGGTGACACCTAAGCTTCCCGCGATGTCAACCGAGCGCGCGCAACCGTTTTTCTCTTGCTGAACCAGAATCTGTTCCAAATAATCCTCGATGGACTCGTTGACCTGCATGCACGCACCCCCATATTCTATATTTCTATGCTACACCCAAGACGAACTTATTTCAAGTTGAAATCAAGCGGGACGTTTTTGTCGATCAAGTAAGTCGTTTCTGCCAATTAAATAAGTCGTTTCTGCCAATTAAGTAAGATGTTTCTGCCAATCATGAAAGACGTTCCTGCCAATCAAGCAAGATTTTATCTTGCTGGTCAGAACACGAAATGATCCGCGGAGAGAGCCAAGCCCGGGAAACTTTTGAATTTGGGGATTGACAAGCGCAAGGGGAAGCAGTAAACTCCTATCGCCAAGTTAGAGAATTCTAACTGCCTGCGGCGGTGGAGCGGGATCTTGCGTAATACCTGCGGCGCGCACACCACAACGCGGGCAGAGACACGGAGCGGATATATGACGCTGGACGAACTGAACATCGGACATACGGGCACCATATCAGCTGTCGGAGGCGAAGGGGCACTTCGTTTGCGGCTGCTTGATATGGGGCTGATACCCAAGACGAAAGTCACCATGATCAAGCGGGCGCCGTTTGGCGATCCGATTGAGATCTGCGTGCGCGGCTATGAGCTGACGCTGCGGAAAGACGACGCGCGGAATATTTCACTCGCGGAGGAAGAGGGAGACGGACATGATATTTGCGCTTGCGGGCAACCAGAACTCGGGGAAGACGACGCTGTTCAATGCGCTTACGGGGTCCAATCAGCATGTCGGAAACTTTCCGGGCGTGACGGTGGAGCAGAAGAGCGGCGAGATTCGCGGGGTAAAAAACGCTGAGGTCGTAGACCTGCCGGGCATCTACTCCATCCGCCCATATACGCAGGAGGAGATCGTCTCGCGCGATTTTATTCTCGATGGCAAGCCGGACGGCATCATCAACATCGTGGATGCGACAAATATTGAGCGAAATCTCTATCTGACGCTCCAGTTGCTTGAACTGCGGATTCCGATGGTCGTCGCGCTCAATATGATGGATGAAGTGCGGGATAACGGCGGAGCAATCGACATTCAACGTATGAGTCGCCAGCTTGGCGTCCCCGTCATACCGATCGTGGCCGCTAAAAACGAAGGCGTGTCCGAACTGGTCAATCAGGCGATGAATGCGGTAAAGCGGCGCGCGATCCCGACGGTGCAGGACTTTTGTCCCGACGGTGCGGTGCATCGGTGTATCCATTCTGTCGCGCATGTCATCGAAGACCACGCGCGCGCCATCGGGGTGTCTCCGCGCTTTTGCGCAACAAAACTGATCGAAGGCGATGCGTTGCTCTCCGACCGGTTGGAGCTCGACCAAAACGAACTGGAGCTGATTGAGCACAGCGTACTCGAAATGGAGCGTGAGACGGGATTTGAGCGCAACGAGGCGCTGGCGGATATGCGCTATACGTTCATCGAAGGCGTGATTGCGACCTCGGTCGTCAAAAGCCGGGAGAGCAAGGAGCATCGCCGGAGCGTGCAAATCGACAAGATTCTCACGGGGAAATACACGGCGCTGCCCGTGTTTCTTGGCGTGATGCTCCTTGTGTTTTGGCTGACGTTCAACGTCATCGGCAGCTCGCTTTCGAATCTCTTGACCTCCGGGATCGATTGGCTGACGACGCTTATCGAAAGTGGCTTACGCAGTTACGGGATCAACCCCGTGGTGAAAAGCCTCGTGGTGGACGGAATCTTCGCGGGCGTCGGCAGTGTGCTGAGCTTTTTACCGATTATTGTGACGCTGTTCTTTTTTCTCTCGATCCTGGAGGACACGGGCTATATGGCGCGCGTGGCGTTCGTGATGGATCGCCTGCTGCGCAAGATCGGGCTTTCGGGGCGCAGCTTCGTGCCGATGCTGATCGGCTTTGGCTGCACCGTGCCCGCCATCATGGCGACGCGTACGCTCGCGAGCGACCGGGACCGGAAGATGACGATCCTGCTCACGCCGTTTATGAGCTGCTCGGCAAAAATCCCCATCTACGCGGTGTTCTGCGCGGCGTTTTTTGCGCACAATCAGGCACTGGTGATGACGGGGCTCTATGCCGCGGGCATGATCATCGGCATCCTCGTCGCACTTTTGCTCAAGGGTACCGCGTTTCGCGGGGAGCCCGTCCCGTTTGTGATGGAGCTGCCGAACTATCGCATGCCGTCGCCGAAAAATGTGTTGCTCCTGCTCTGGGAGAAAGCGAAAGACTTCCTGGAGCGCGCGTTTACGATCATCCTGCTCGCGAGTGTGATCATCTGGTTTTTACAGACGTTCGATCTGCGGCTGAATGTCGTGCAGGACAGCGCGAACAGTCTGCTTGCGATCATTGGCCGCGCCATCGCGCCGATCTTCCGCCCGATGGGCTTTGCGGATTGGCGGGTTGCAACCTCGCTGATCTCCGGCTTTGTTGCGAAGGAAGCCGTGGTCAGCACGCTTTCCGTACTGTTGGGGACGGGGATTTCGGAGCTGCATGTCGTTCTGCCGAGTTTGTTTACGACGCTGTCCGCCGTGAGCTTCCTGCTGTTTACGCTTCTCTATACGCCTTGCGTCGCCGCGGTGGCGACCATTCGCAAGGAGCTGAAGTCCGGTTGGGCGACGCTTGGTGTGGTTGTGCTCCAGTGCACGGTCGCCTGGATCGTCGCGTTTGCCGCGTATCAGATCGGGGGATTGTTCGGATGAGTGCCGTGGATATCGTTGTGCTCGCGCTCGTAGCGCTTGTGTTGGCGCTTGCCATTCTCCGCGTTGTGCGCAGAAAACGCGCCGGCGGTTCTTGCTGCGGGGACTGCGTGGGCTGCGGCGCGCAAAACCGATGCCCGGAGCAGGCAAAGAAACAATAGCGCGCAAGCCGTCGAATTTCCGGCGGCTTTTTTGTGGTCTTATGTTCGTCTGTGACAGATCCTATTGACTTTTTTTGAAAAATCGACATACTCTTCTTGCATGCGGTAGCGCAAATGGCATTCGAGTTACGTTCCGAATACAGATCGATCAACATAAGGATCGCATACACTATTCTGACCTGCGTTCTAAATGCAAATAGAGAAACAAAACAATCGCATGTAATTTCCAATCACGCGTTCCGAGCAAATTTAGAGAAACAAACGGATCGCATGCAATTATCCGTAACAAAAACAACAGACGCGAAGGAGTATACAGACTAGTATGGGGAAACAGCGGGAGAGTCTCTTGGTGGAGGAATCGAGCGTATGCTTTGACAGCGGTGCTATGCCGCATTATGAGCTGAAGGCGAAAGAAGAAATAACGTCTCATACGGCGCGCATCCTCGTCCTCGGCGCGGACTGCCCGAAATGCCGCGCGCTTGAACAGGCGGTGAAGCGTGCGCTTGACGACAGGAACGAAAACATCTCGGTCGGTCACGTGTCAGACTATGCGGAGATGGCGAAATATGGCGTGATGAGCACGCCCGCGCTGGTGATTGACGGACGTGTTGTTTCGGCGGGCCGCGCGCTGACCCAGAAGGAAGTCTCGCAATTACTCAACGAGTATCTATAACCAACAGACGGAGGAGAGCAGATTGTTTACCTACATACTCTATGGGCTTGCGATCGCAGGTCTTGCCATCTCCTTTTTCAAGGATCGGCAGAAGACGAAGGCTGCGCTCCTGAAAGCCTGGAAATCGTTTGAGAGCATCCTGCCCCAGATTTTGACAATCTTTTTGATCATCGGTTTCGCGCTTGCGATCTTTCCGCCGGAGACGATTCGCGCTTTGCTCGGCGCAGAGAGCGGATTTCTCGGGATACTCGCCGCGGCATTGATCGGCTCCGTAACATTGATGCCGGGGTTTGTCGCGTTCCCGTTGGCGGCGGCGCTGCTCAAGAGCGGGGCTGGCTATATGCAGCTTGCCGCGTTTGTTTCAACGCTGATGATGGTCGGCGTTGTCACGATCCCGATTGAGCGAAAGACGTTCGGCATCAAAGCGACGCTTACGCGGAACGTATCCGCGTTTCTCTTCTCCTTTGTGGTGGCGGTTGTGATGGGGGTGGTGCTCGCATGAACGAAACGCAGAAAAACAGGCAGGCAAACGACGGAAACCCAAAGGGCGCGCCGCAGCAAAAGCCGTTTCTCAAGCGCTATGGTGCGTTCTTCCTCCTGCTGGTTGCGGGCGCTGTCACGGGGTTGATTTTGCCTGATTTGGGCAAGGCCGCGCTGAATAACACGCTTGGCAGCTTCAAGGAGATGCTCTCCGTGTTGCCGCCGATCTTTATCCTGCTGGGCTTGCTGGACGTTTGGGTCGACCGCGCGACGATGATGAAATACACCGGCAAAGGCGCGGGTCTCAAGGGCGTTCTGATCGCGTTTCTGCTCGGTTCCGCGGCGGCAGGCCCGCTTTATGCTGCGTTTCCTTTTGCGGCGGTGATGCTGAAAAAGGGCAGCAGCTTCATGAATGTATTGATCTTCATCGGTGCCTGGTCGACGACGAAGATCCCGTTGCTTGCGTTTGAGGCATCCAGCATGGGGCTGACGTTTACGCTTGTGCGGCTAGGGCTTAGCCTCGTTGGGATACCGCTGATTGCGTTTGTCACCGACCGTGTGCTGGGGCAGAAGGGCATCGAGGAGGTTTACGCGCTCAACAACGTGGAGCAGGGCAAAGAATGATTCCATTGTGAATCGCACACGGTGCGCGCCGAAAGGTCGGTTCCTGGCTGGCTGAAGCATGCAACAGAGCAAAACAAACACCAAACAAAACTCAAGCAAAACTCAAGCAAAACTCAAGCAAAACTCAAGCAAAACCAAGGCGGAACGCATTACGTTTCGCCTTTTTCTGTATTGACAAAATGTGGGAAAAGAATATAATGACCATAACAGACAAAATGGTCAAATAGATGGAGCTGGTTGAATGCCAAAGACGTTTTCAGAAAGCGAACGCGCTTATATCAAAGAGCGATTGTTTGTGGAGGCACAGAAGTGCCTTGCCACCTATGGCATACGAAAAACGACGATCGACGAGCTGGTCAAGCGCGTCGGTATTCCGAAGGGAACGTTTTATCTTTTCTATGAGTCGAAGGAGCAATTGCTCTTCGAAGTGATCACGGAATTCGACAAAGAAGCGCAGGAGCAAATGATCAAAGCGTTCACCGCACTGCCCGGCGTGCCGGATGCCGATGCGTTTACGGATATCATTCTGCGTTTTTACCGTCGGGTTGGGGAATCGTTCCTGCCGCGTCTGATGCAAAGCGGGGAACTGGAATACTTCATGCGCACGGTACCGCCGGAGCTTTCACGCCAGCATGCCGAACGGGACGAAGAGGCGATGAAGAGAATGTTCGCGGCCTTCCCGGGGATGCAATCCGATCGGGCAGCGGTGCTGAGCGCGGCGTTTCGCGGCGTTTTTTTGACGCTGCTGTTCAAAGACGAAATCGGGGCGGACATCTACGAAGACGCGTTGCGTGTTTTGGTGCGCGGGGTCGCGATTCAGCTGCTCGAACACTGAAAAACGGTTTTTACCATAAAACAAACAGAAGGGGATTGAATATGGGGACTGTAATTGAAACCAGGAAACTGACCAAATACTACGGTAAATCGCGCGGCATTCTGGATGTTGATCTCGCAATCGGGGAGGGCGAAATATTCGGGTTTATCGGCCCGAATGGCGCGGGAAAATCCACCACGATCCGCACGCTGCTGGGATTGATTAAAAAAACCAGCGGCTCGGCAAGCATATTTGGTATGGATTGTGAGAAGGATAAGGTCAAGATCCTCTCCGAGGTTGGCTATCTGCCAAGCGAAGTGTTTTATTATGACAACATGCGCGCCATCGACCTGCTGCGCTATTCCGCAAGCTTTTACAAAAAAGACTGTACCAAGCGCATTGCGGAGCTCGCAGATGCGATGTCGCTCGACCTCGGCAAAAAAATCGAGGACATGAGCCTCGGCAACAAGAAGAAGGTCGGCATTGTGCAGGGGCTTCTGCATGCGCCGAAGCTCATCATCCTCGACGAACCGACCAGCGGGCTCGACCCGCTGATGCAGCGGACATTTTTTGACCTCATCCAACACGAAAACGAACGCGGGGCCACCGTGCTCTTCTCCTCGCATATCTTGGGCGAGGTGCAGCGCATTTGCGACCGTGTCGCGATCATTAAAGAAGGCAAAATTGTCGATTTGCGCAGCATCGACGATCTACGCAAAAACTCGTACAAGAAAGTCAGTTTTACGGCGAAAACGCCGATTGCGGGGTTCTCTCTTGCGGGCGCAACGAAGATGACGCAGGATGGCGCAACGACGAGCTTTCTGTATAACGGAGAAATCGCGCCGCTGCTGCAGGCGCTCGCGGGGCTCCCGCTTGTCAACGCGGACATCAGCGAGCCGGAGCTGGAGGAAATCTTCCTGCACTATTATGAGGACGGGGAGGTGGCAAAATGAACGTATTTCGATTCGAACTGCGGCGCGCCTGGATAGGAGCGGCGGTTTGGACGCTTGTTATGACGGGGCTCCTTTGCGGCCTGATCATCGCGGCGCTGCCCGCTTTTCTGGAGAGCCGCGTCGCCGTGGAAAACATGCTCGCGAGCTTTCCGCCCGAGTTTGCCGCGGCATTCGGTCTACAGATGGACAATCTATTCAGCTTCGGTGGTTTTTTCGCGTTCGGTTTTCTCTATTATGCGCTGTTCGGCGCGATTATGGCCTCCGGCATTGGACTCGATCTCTTCTCCCGCGAAAAGCGCGAGAAGTGCATGGATTTTCTGCTGACCAAGCCGCGCGGGAGAAGCCATCTGTTTCTGGAAAAATTACTTGCCGCGCTGAGTATGCTGCTTGTGTCCAACGCTGTGTTCATCGCGGCATCGCTCGTGCTCTATCGCGCCTTTGCGCCCGCGCCGCTCCAATTTGGGCACGCGCTGCTCGCCGCAAGCTCGCTGCTCTGGACGGAGCTGCTGTTCTTTGCGATTGGCGCTTGCGTGGCGGTGTTTGCAAGAAAAGTGCGCTCGGTCTCCGGCCTGGCCACGGCGATCGGCTTTGCGGGCTTCCTGCTCAGCGCGCTTCACAGCCTGCTTGAGGAAGAAATGCTCCGCTACATCACGCCGTTCAAGTATTTCGATGCGGCAAAGGCGTTCTTTGACGGCGCTTTTGAGGTCAACTTCGCGCTCACAGGAGCCGCTGTAACGTTGGCGCTGATGATTGCAGCCTATGTGCGCTATACCCGTGCCGACATTCCGGCGCTGTAAGGGAGGGAAGCGTATGAACCTTTTTCGCAAGGAAATCAAGTCCGGCCTGAAGCCGTTTCTCTTTTGGACGCTGGGGTTGTTCATGTTCGTCTTCGCGGGTATCGTGAAGTCCAGCGCCGCGATGGCGGACGGACAGTTTATGGTCGATCTCATCAGTAAATTCCCGCGCATCGTCGTCGCCACGATGGGCATGGCAAATGTGGATATCTCGCAGTTTGGCGGTTTCTACGCGGTGCTGATGCAGTATATCTTCGTGCTCACTGCGGTCTATGCCGCGCACCTCGGCAGCCGCGCGGTCTCGCGCGAAAGCGTGGACAAGACCTATGAGTTCCTGTTTACCAAACCGCGCTCGCGCTCGTTTATTCTCGCGTTCAAGCTGCTTGCGGGGTTGGTGTTTCTGACGATTTACGCGGTGCTCAACTTCGTGTTCTCGACGCTGGCGGTCAAGCAGCTCGGCTTAAGCGGAGATTACACTGCGCTGTTTGCGCGCTTCTCGCTCGCACTCTGGTTCGGGGGACTCGTATTCTTCTCGCTTGCCGCGCTGTTCGCGGCCTGCTTCCGTGTGGCGGAGCATGGTGCGCGGGCGGGCAATCTCGCGGTGCTTTGCACCTATGCGCTCGCGGTGGTCTATGACTTACTGGAGCATCCGGGCGTACTGCGTGCGTTCACGCCGTTTCGGTATTATCTGAACACGGAGCTGATCGGGGGAAGCATAAATCCTCTCTTTGTGTTGCTTTGCCTTGTGCTCTGCGGGGCGTTTCTGGCCAGCGCGTTTGTTCGCTTTGAAAAGCGGGATCTAGTCGCGGTATAACCGCGATAGCGTGACAAAACGGCAAACTCTTTTCAAACCTTCCGTAAAACCGCCCGAACTGCGAGCTTTTTCGCTGTTCGGGTAGTTTTTTTTGTGATACCATCATGCTGGTTCATCCGAAAAACGAAATGGAGAAACACGGCCTGACATGGACTTTCTGAATTTGATCTTTTGGAACAATACCGTTCTGGATTATATCCTCTTCTTTGGGACGCTGGCGCTGGGCGCCGCGCTGATCTTACTGATCGGACGCATCGCGCTCAAGCGCATTGCGGCCTATCACGAGAACACGCAATCGCCCTATGCGCTGCTCTTGCTTTCCGGCGTCAAGCAATATCTGCTGCCAATCGCGTATTTTACGCTCTTCTACGCCTGCACGCGGATTTTGACGCTGCATGAGAAGATTTACGCCATCGTACGCGGTCTTTCTGTGCTGTTCGCGATCGTGATGGGGGCGATGTTCTTTGCCTCCATGGCGGTGCTGTTTTTTACGAAACTGGGGAAAGGAAAGGAAGGCAGCGCGTCGCTTGCCATCAAGTGGCTGATTCGGCTATCAAAGATCGTCATCTGGACCATTGCGCTGATCTTGTTTCTGGATAATATCGGTGTCAAGATCAATTCTCTCGTCACGGGAATCGGCATCGGCGGGGTCGCGCTTGCATTCGCCGCGCAGAGCGCGCTAACGGACATCTTTTGCTTTTTTACGATTTTTTTCGACAAGCCTTTTGAGATCGGCGATTTCATCATCGCGGGAGAACACATGGGCACCGTCGAACACATCGGCGTGAAGACCACGCGCCTGCGCGCCATAGGCGGAGAGCAACTGATCGTCTCCAATGCGGACCTCACCGGATCCCGTATCCGCAACTACAAGACCATGCAGCAGCGCCGCGTGAGCTTTACGCTGGCGGTGACGTACGATACGCCGTCGGAGAAGCTCAGGGCGATACCGCCGATGATCCAAACCATCGTGGAGGAGACGGAGGATGCGTCGTTTTCGCGCGCGCATTTCGCCTCGTTCGGCACATACAGCCTGAATTTTGAGGTGGTCTATTTCGCCCTGAGCGCGGATTATGACCGCTACATGGAGATCAACCAGCAAATCAATCTCGCCATCAAGGACGGCTTTGAGCGCCTTGGCGTAGCGTTTGCGTTCCCGACCTCGACGGTGCAGCTGCAACGCGAGTAAGAATTACGCTGATTCGGTTATTGCATAAGGGACGAAAGGGCGAGATGACTTCCATCCGCCCTTTTTTGTCAATCCTCTCGTGAGAATGTTCCGCGCTTGCCGCCGGATTTTTGCAACGACTTGCTCATCTTGGCGATCTCGGTGAACCGCTGCTGCTTTTGCTTGAGATAGTCGGACTGACTGGCGGCGAATTGCGACTCACGCTGGAGTTTTTTGTAACTCTCAAAGCGGGAGAGAGGCAGTTCGCCTGCGGAGATCGCCGCCTGCACCGCGCAGCCCGGCTCGCTTTCGTGGCTGCAATCGGAGAACCGGCAGAGGGGGAAATACTGCTCCACATCCGCAAACGATTCATGCAGGCCCGCGGAAGCGTCCAGCATGCCCAGCTCGCGCATGCCGGGCGTGTCGATGATCATCACACCGGTTTTGAGGCGAATCAGCTGGCGGTGCGTGGTCGTGTGCCGTCCCTTGCTGTCGTCCTCGCGAATCTCACTGACGGCCATGACCTCCTCACCCGCAAGCGCGTTGACGAAGCTGGACTTGCCAACGCCGGAGCTGCCGAGCAGCACGATGGTGTGTCCCGGCTGGAGAAAGGAGGCGAGCGCGTCGAAGCCATAGCCCGTCCTTGCGCTGACGGCAAATACGTCCACACCCGCGGCGACGCGCAGGATTTCGTTTCTCTGTTCCTCATACGACAGCACGAGATCCGCTTTTGTGAGGACGACGACGGGCACCGCGCCGGACTGCCAAGCGAGCGTAAGATACCGCTCCAGCCGCTTCGGGTTGAGGTCGTGATTGAGCGACTGCATGATGAACACATGGTCAAAATTGGCGGCCACCGCCTGCTCCGGCTCGCCCTGCGTCGGGTTTTTGCGGGCGAAATACGATCTGCGGGGCAGCGTCTGCGTGATGAGGCTGTCGCCTTGCTCGTTATAGAAGATCAACACAAAATCCCCCGTCGTGGGGAACGCCTGCTCGCCGCCGTTGAAATAGGTGGCGGACTTTAGCCGACCATGGCAGTCCCCCCGGTCGCAAACGAGTGCATAGCGCTCCTTATGCACCGCGGTGACGCGCGCGGGGATTTCGGGCGTTGTCCCACGCGCGTCCAGCAGAGCCCGCATCGCGGGCAGAAACCCATAGGTTTCCAGTTCTGTCGGTTGGCTCATCGCAATTCCCTCAAGAAAATCACAGCAGGATGCTGCAAAAATGCGCTGTCGCGCTGTCCGGCGTTCTGCATCGACCCCTCTGCGGGGGAGGCGAGGTCGATTCGCGGATCGGATATCATCGTTCTCTCCGCGCATTCTGTTCGTCGTTTTTGGTGCGGCTGCGCCAGCGCGAGGCGGAAGACCGCCCGGCTGAGCGCGCGCTCCAGCTCGAATCCCGGTGTTTGCCGGGGCAGGATTGCGCCGAATGGCGCAATGGCAGGACGAAGATTGTTCATGCGCGGTTTCCCCCAAGCAGGGTCAGAAGGAACCCTTTTACGGAAGCGCCGATGCGTTTTCCTGCGGGGCTCGCGGTTCCTTTGGGCAGTTTGCATGAAGCTGCCATCTCCGAGATGGTGGGTGCGTGGTGCTGAAAATTTCGTCTCAAATCCGCTTCCAACCTTGGAAGAGCGGACATGAGGTAAAGATCGTCTAACATAGTTTCCTCCGTAGAAATCTGTTGTCGTCGTGTGTCCGGCAGGTAGGCCGAACGGTGCGTCGTCTGTGCCGATTGGCGCAGGGCAGCAAATGCGGTATGGGCGCTTATCGAGCGCGCGGCGGGCAAAGCACAAGCGTTGCTCATAGAAGGACCGCCTTTCCATACACAAGGGCACTCGCAGGCGCGCCGCCTTGGCGGGAGCGCTTGCTTGCATCTCTGGTGCGGAAAGCCCGCGCCGGGATGCCGGCTGCATTTTTGTCTGCGGTAACGGCGCAGTCAAACTGAGAAAGTCTCGTAAAAGTATCCGTCAGAAGCGAGTTCGACGGCAAATCGTTTGTGTCAATCATAGTATTTCTCCTTGCGCATGGATCGCGCGGTCGTTTGAGTAAAAAGGCATAAAAATAGCCGTGACGGGCAGCCCACTCGGGACTGCTCTCACGGCTGATTCGGGTTGACGCGCGCTTCTGAGTGCAAACAAAAACGAGCACACCCGATCGATATGCCCGTAAAAAATACAGTTCTTCGAAAGGTTCTGCTGACAGACGCGCTTGCGACTACACGGCGGATCCACGAAACATTCGCTCGAAGATCGGTTTGTTGCCCGTGATGCGCGCGGCGCCTGACGTATTCAGTTGTTAGGCTTTCGCCACCCCTACACTGGTCAGCATTTGTAATTAATTCCCCTTTCCGATTCCGCGTGGTACAAAGTGCACCCGTTTGTGAATCATTACGGGCAGAGTATAGCATGCGATTTTCTTATGATGCAAGAGAAATCTTCGAAAAAAATCATATATTTTCGTAAAAAGAGGAGAAAAGCTTGTATACACCCTAATAAATAAAAAAATCCGGCTCGCAAGCCGGAAGAAGAGAGAATTCGGAATATTTCAGCGCGCAAGAGCGCCCGCGCCGAACACGGCGACGACGCAGAGCACAACGCTCAGGATCATATACAGCAGCGCAACCACAGGCTTCCCGCCAGAGAGCAGACCGTGCGCTTCCAGCGCAAAGGTGGAAAATGTTGTAAATCCGCCACATAGACCGACCTTGAGGAAGAGGAGTGTGCGCGGATCGAGCGAAGGGGAACGCCCCGCGAGCGCAACGATAAAGCCGAGCAGAAACGCGCCGAGTACGTTGATGCCGAGCGTGACGAGCGGGAACCCGCTTTCATGCCGTAACGGCAGGAACCCCAGCAGATAGCGCAGGATAGAGCCGACGAGGCCGCCAAGACCGACAAAAACACAGTTGAGTATCATCGCCAAAATAGTATCTCCGAATTGTTAACTTTTCGTACGCGCGCGCACGACGGTACATAGCATAGCACAAGCCGCGGCATCATGCAAAACGAAATCTCCAACATGGCGCAAAACGTCGCACTTGCCACGCACCATAAAATTCCATTGGACTAAACCATACCACGCGTGGTAAGCACGATTTTTATCGTTTGACTTAGAACCAAAGCCAACGTTGCTGCACTTTTATCATACCATGTGGGGTATATTGAATTTTCAGCGCACCGCAACCGCAAGAAGGCGTGGCATAAAAATTCGATCATACAGCAATACGAAGGCAGTCCGTGCGGGCTGCCCTCGTTGTTTTTGCTTTTGTTTTTGCTTTTGTTTTTGCTATCGCTTTTGATGATTGGCGTTTGCTTATAGTTGGATTTCCACCTTCACCGGAGACGCTCCCGTGAGCGCACGACTTCGCGCATCCGGCTGGCTTAGGCCTGCGTAGAGCGTGTATCGTCCGCCGGGGAAGAGACGGTTGCCTGCGTCGTCCACCACCGTCAGCGAGGCGGGATTGACCGCAAGCGCAATCTCCTTCGACTCGCCCGCGTTCAGGCTGATCCGCGCAAAACCGCAGAGGATGGGGTTCGGCGTCGCGTGCGGCGAATCCTCCGCGCGAATGTAGAGCTGCACGACGTCCTCCGTCGCGACAGATCCGACGTTTTGCACAGTTGCGTGAACCGTCAACCCGCCATCTGGCGCTTTTTCCGCGCTGGCGGCGAGTACGCGGATGTCACCATAGGTCAATCCATAACCAAACGGGTAGAGGGGCGTGCGCGCAAGGTAGCGATAGGTGCGTCCTCGCATGGAATAGTCGGTGAACTCCGGCAGATGCGCAAGATCCGCGTCGTGATAGAACGTCACAGGCAGTTTGCCGGACGGAGAATGCTTGCCAAACAGCAGATCGGCCACAGCTTTTCCGCCGCGTGCGCCGGGATACCAGGCACACAAGACGGCGTTTGCGCGCGCGTCCGCTTCGGAAAGATCGATGGAACTACCCGCAAGCAGAACGACCACGGTAGGCTTACCGAGCGCAAGCACGCGCGAAAGCAGCTCTCGCTGCACGTCCGGCAGGAGAAGATCCGGCTTGTCTCCCGCTTCCATGCTGTTTCCGTCGTCCGGCGCTTCGCCTTCCAGCGTTTCGTCGAGCCCCAGCACGAGCAGCACCGTGTCGCTGTGTTCCGCAACGCTGATCGCTTCCGCAATGCGGTCGTTCTCAAACGCGAGCACCTCGGTCTTGCGGCGGTAGAGGTCGCATCCTGTCGCAAAGAGCACGCGTACATCGTCTCCGCATGCGTCCTGCACGCCCTCGAGAATCGTGATGTAGCGCGACGAGGTGCCGTGGTAGTTTCCTGTGAGTGCGACGCGGCTGTCCGCATTTGGACCTATGACGCCGAGCGTCTTGAGCTTGTCTTTTTTGAGCGGGAGGATGCCGTCGTTTTTCAGCAGCACGCAACTCTTGAGCGCGGTCTCCTGCGCAAGCTGCAGATGCTCCCTGCACTCCACGGTCTCGTATGGTACGGAATCGTACACGCTGCCTTCGCCCATGATCCCGAGCAGATATCGCGTGGTAAATGCGCGTTCGGCGGAGCGCGTGACCTGCTCTTCGGTAATCAGCCCTTGCTCAAACGCGGAGCGGAGCAGCAGATAGACCGAGCCGCAGTTGATGTCGCAGCCGTTTTGCATGGCGATCGCCGCGCTTTCTTCGGGGCTGCCGGTTACGCCATGACCGGTGTGAAAATCGACCAGCGCCCAGCAATCGGACACCACGAAGCCAGCAAAGCCCCATTTGCTCCGCAGGATATCCACCAGCAGTGTCTTGCTGCCGCAGCAAGGCTCGCCGTTGACGCGGTTATATGCACCCATGACGCTCTCCACCTGCGCGTCCCTGACCAACGCCTCAAACGCGGGCAGATAGGTCTCCCACATGTCTTTTTCGCTCGCGATCGCATTGAAGTGATGGCGAATCGCTTCCGGCCCGCTGTGTACGGCGTAGTGTTTGGCGCAAGCGCTGGCTGTCATGACGTCGCCCTCGCCCTGCATACCCAGAACAAACGCTTTGCCGAGTTCCGCGGTCAGATATGGATCCTCGCCAAGCGTCTCATGCCCTCTGCCCCAGCGCGGGTCGCGGAAGATATTGATATTCGGTGAAAAGAACGTGAGCCCCTTATAGATGTCCCGATCGTCATGCTTGGAGAACTCGTTGTACTTAGCGCGGCCTTCCAGTGCGGTTGCCTCGCTGACGGAGCGGAGCGCACCGCGGTCAAACATCGCGGCCAGCGCGATTGCCTGCGGAAAACTCGTGGCGACGCCCGCGCGGGCAACGCCATGCAATCCTTCGTTCCACCAATTGTATGCAGGCACACCCAGCCGTTCGATCGCCGGAGCGCCATAAACGAGCTGAGACATCTTTTCCTCAAGCGTCATCTTGGCGACGAGCGCGCGCGCTTTTGCCCGGGCCGCATCTCTTTGATACATAAGATTCCTCCTAATAAAAATAAGTTAATAATTAAGTTGTGGACTTACCGTTCAGATTACAGGATGCACAGCGAAATCGATTGCGTTCAATGTTTCGTCCGCATCACTTAATTTATTACAAAAACCGGTCGAAAAGCGCAATGTTTCGCTCGCCAGCGTTGCGGAAACACCCATCGCGGTCAATACATGCGAGGGTTCCCGCTCGCCCCCGGCGCAGGCCGCGCGGGCGGAAACATAGATCTCTTGCGCACTCAGGCGGGACAAAAGCCACTCCGCAGAGACGCCGGGAAGGCTCACATTCAAGATGTGCGGCAACCGCGGCGCACCGAGCCCATTGATGCGACAGTCGGGGAATCGCTGCAAGATCAACGCCTGCAAGCGATCCCGTACCGCGGAGGATGCAGGGATCTCAGCACACGTAAGCGCCTTGGCAAAGCCCGCGATAGCGGGCAGGTTCTCCGTCCCCGGACGCAGAGCGCGCTCCTGTAGACCGCCAAAAAACAGCGGAACAAGCGATATTTCGTTACGGACGTATAGAAACCCCGCGCCGTTCGGACCGCCGATCTTATGTGCTGAGGCGCTCATCAGATCGATTTTAAGCGTGTGAACGTCAAGCGGGATCTGTCCGTAGGCCGCGACAGCGTCGCAATGCAAGGGAATCCGCTTTGCGTGTGTGACGGCGCTGAGTTCCTCGATGGGCTGGATCACGCCCGTTTCATTGTTGGCGATCTGCAGGCTGACAAGCGCTGTATCCGGACGAATTGCACGCGCGAGAGCGTCGGGTGAATAGCGGCCGTCCGCATTGCAGGGGAGTATGGTGAGAGAAGCACCCTCCCGCTCCAGTGCGCGCGCCGCGTGGAGGATGCTATGATGTTCGACACTGCCGACGATCAGATGCTTTTTTTGGCGATTTGCATGCAAAACACCGAAAATCGCAAGGTTATTGCTCTCGGTTCCGCCGGAAGTGAAAACGATTTCGTCCGATTGCGCACCGATGGAGACGCTGATGACACGGCGGCATTCATGCAGTTTTTTCTTCGCGGAAAAGCCTATTGCATATAATGATGAAGGATTGGCATATATTTCGCGCAAAACGGATACCATTTCGTCGAGAACGGCTGGATAGACGGGGCAGGATGCCGCGTGATCGAGATAGATCATGTTACAATGTTTCGCTCCTTTGTCTGCCATATGCTCATTTTGCGGCAATCCGCAACTTAAGTCAATACCACAGCTAAGAAATTAAGCTTAACCAAATTAATTTCAAAAACAATCTTGACTTAAACTTAAGCAGATCCTATAATGATCGTGTCACATCCCTGTACACTTCGTGACGAATTCAAACTTTCCAACAAAACTGAAATTGAATATCTCCCGACGTGTGCGTTGTGACGCAATTTTAAAGGAGGAGTATCAGGAAGCAATGAAAAAGACAATCGCGATCATTCTGTCTCTCGTGCTGGTTCTGGCCATGATGGCCGCTTGCGCGCCCGCGCCCGCTGCGGAGGAACCCGCCGCTGAAGCGCCCGCCACCGAAGCCGCAGCTCCCGTAGCGGAAGCTCCCGCTGTAGACAACTCCAAGGTCATCAACATCTACACGTTCACGGACGAAGTTCCCAAGATGCTGGATAAGTATATCGCCTTGCATCCGGATTTCGGCTATACCATCAACGCGACCATCATCGCCACCACCGATGGTCTCTACCAGCCCGCTCTCGACCAGGCTCTGGCCGCCGGCGGTAAGGATGCCCCTGACATGTACTGCTGCGAATCCGCATTCGTGCTCAAGTACACGCAGGGCGACATGAGCAGCTATGCTGCGAAGTATGCCGACATGGGCATCGATGTTGCAGCGGAAACGAAAGCAGCTGACATCGCACAGTACACCATCGACATCGGCACCCGCCCGAGCGACAGCGCTCTGGTCGGTCTCGGCTATCAGGCAACCGGCAGCGCGTTCATCTATCGCCGCTCGCTGGCCATCGACACCTGGGGAACCGATGATCCCGCCGTCGTTGCGGACAAAATCGGACCGGGTTGGGATAAGTTCTTTGCAGCCGCCGCCGAATTGAAGGCGAAGGGCTACGGCATCGTCTCTGGCGATGGCGACATCTGGCACGCAGTGGAAAACAGCTCGCCGACCGGCTGGATCGTCGACGGCAAGCTGAACATTGACCCCGCTCGTGAAGCATTCCTCGACCTTTCCATGAAGCTCAAAGAGAACGGCTTCCACAATGACACCCGTGACTGGCAGGATGCTTGGTTTGCCGATATGCAGGGCATTGGCGCACAGCCCGTCTTCGGTTTCTTTGGACCCGCTTGGTTGATCAACTACGTCATGGCCGGCCATTCCGGCGGTGAAAAAGCCGGCGAAGGCACCTACGGCGATTGGGCAGTTTGCACCCCGCCGATCGGCTTCTTCTGGGGCGGCACGTGGGTTCTGGCCAACAAAGATTCCAGCAAGCTGGAAGCAGTTGGCAAGCTCATCGACTGGATCACCCTCCAGACGGACGAAAACAGCCTCCAGTATATGTGGGCGAACGGCACGCTGAACGGCGAAGGCGGCACGAAGGACACCGTTGCTTCCGGTACCGTTATGGCGAAGTCCAATGGCGAACTCCCGTTCCTCGGCGGTCAGAACATGTTTGACGTGTTCGTTCCGGCGAACCAGTCCGCTAACGGCTCGAACCTGACCCAGTACGACGAAACCATCAACAGCCTCTGGCGTGACCAGGTCCGTCAGTACACCGCTGGCAACCTCACCCGCGAAGAAGCGATTGCCGCGTTCAAACAGGCCGTGACCGATACGCTGGGAATCGAAGCCAACTAAGAGGCAACTGTTTTCACCGAATCAAAACTGGTATATGATGGGTGTGGGCGGACGGAGATCTTCCGTCCGTCCACTCCCGCATCAACCAGACCAAATCTGCGCCATAGGGGGAAGCGGTTATGCCTCACAAACAAGATGTAAAACCCAAGATAAAAGGCGTAAGTTACGCCAAATACGGCTATCTGTTCAGCTTGCCGTTCATCATTATTTTCTTAATTTTCATGCTGTATCCGACATTATTTACTGCCGTCATCGGGTTCACGGACTTCAAAGGCGTTGTTGTAACGTCGTTCAAGTTCCTGGAGCATCCGTTTGATAACTTTGTCAGCACTTTGGCGAACAAAACATTTCGCGCCTCGCTGATCAACACCATCGTCATTTGGGTCATGAACTTCATTCCCCAAATCGGCCTTGCGCTGCTGCTGACCGCGTGGTTCACCAACCGCAGCCGAAAAATCCGCGGCCAAGGTGCGTTTAAGGTAATCTTCTATCTGCCGAACATCATCACCGCGGCCACCGTGGCGATTCTATATGCGGCCATCTTTGCGTACCCCGTGGGTCCTGTCAACGACATTCTGCAATCGTGCCAGAGATTCTTTTACGGGACGATCAAGGGGGTTACGGGTCCGGAACTGCAGGCGCTGCTCAAACCGTTTGACTTCTCAACCAGTCCATGGTCGGCAAAGATTGTCGTTGCGTTCATTCAATTCTGGCAATGGTATGGATATACCACGATCATTCTGATTTCCGGTGTTCTGGGCATCAACCCCGAACTCTTCGAAGCGGCGGAGATCGACGGTGCATCGCCAAGCCAGACGTTCTTTCAAATTACGCTGCCCTGCATGCGTACAATCCTGATCTTCACGCTGATCACCAGCCTCATCGGCGGCTTGAATATGTTCGATATTCCGAAGCTGTACATTTGGAACGGCGGACCCGCAAACGCGACCATGACCACGAGCGTGTTTATCTACGCGCAGGCGTTCTCCGGCACCTACCTGTATAACAAGGCTGCGGCTGCGAGCATGATCATGTTTGTGATCATTGCAGTTCTCTCCGCTGTTACGTTCTTCGTGATGCGTGACCGTTCGGAAGCGAAAGCCATCCGTTCCATGAAGCGCATTGAGAAACTCCGGAAGGGGGCGTCGGTATGAGAAAGAGAAAGAAAGCGAGCGCCTGGATCTATGTTGTTTGTATTTTCCTGGGCGTACTAAGCCTTTTGCCGTTCTGGATCATGATCGTCAACGCGACTCGCAGTACGGTTCAGATTCAGAGCCATGCGATTTCGCTGATTCCTTCGACGCACATCATGCAAAACTTCAAAGTGTTGGTGGGGAAGACGTTCAATCCGGTCACGGGCTTCTTCAATTCCGTGATCATCGCCACCGGTGCCACCGCTTGCTCTGTGTATTTTTCGACACTGACAGCCTATGCGTTGGTCGCTTATGAATGGAAAATGCGTCAACCATTCTTTACCTTGATCCTTGCGGTCATGATGATCCCGACGCAGATCATCAGCATCGGCTTCTACCAGTTCATGTATCGTATCAACTTCTCATTCACGTTGTTCCATCACCTGTTTGAGATTACGGGTACCAATAACCTGCTGGCTCTGATTCTGCCCGCAATTGCGGCGCCGATGACGGTGTTCTTCATGCGACAGTATATGTTGCCATCGCTGAATCTCGACATCGTGGCATCCGCGCGCATCGACGGCGCGGGCGAATTCCGCACCTTCAACAGTATCGTATTGCCGATTATGAAACCCGCAATGGCGACGCAGGCGATCTTTACGTACGTGAACACATGGAACAACCTCTTCCTTCCGATGATCCTCTTGACGAAGAAAGAGAATTACACCATGCCGATCATGGTCAGCCTTTTGAAGGGCGATATCTACCGAACAGAATACGGCGCGGTGTATCTTGCGCTGACGCTCTCTGTTCTGCCGTTGTTCGTTGTGTATTTCCTGCTTTCGAAGTACATCATAGCCGGCGTTGCGCTCGGCTCCGTCAAAGAGTAAAATCAAGAGAAGAGTTCATTCGGGGCGCCTGTCCTCTCATGGGGCGGGCGCTTTTCCGATGACGGGAGGCATATTTCGTGAAAGAGAGATTCCGGTGGCTTCGCGCGGGATTCGTTCATACGTTGAGCTTTTTGGGGGATATCATCCTTCTCAACCTGCTGTTTCTCATCTGCTCGGTTCCGATATTCACCATCGGGGCTTCAGCAACCGCTGCCTATGCGGGCGTGAGCAGAACCTTGCAGCGAAAAGAGACGGGGCTGGTCTTCCGCGCTTTTTTTGCGGACTTTCGGGCGGCGTTTCGCCAGGCAAGTGCGGGATGGCTGCTGCAACTGCTTGCCTTTCTCATCGTCGCGGGGGATATTTGGTTTGCCACCGTTTATTCCGAGCCGGACAATCAGTTTTTCCTGATCTTCGCCATCATCGTCGGCGCTGGAATCCTGATGGGCTCGCTCTGGTTTTATCCGCTCGTCGCGCGGTTTCAAAACAAACTTGGCGTGCAGATCAAAAACGCGTTTCTGCTGGCGTTTGCGCAGTTTCCAAGAACCCTGCTGGCGCTCGTAATTTGGGTGATTACGCTTGGTTTGCCGTTTGTGGTCTATGAAGCTTATACCTTTTTCGGCTGGCTTTGGCTGGCTGGCGGAATCGCGCTGCCGATGTATTGGACTGTCAAGCTGTTTCGCAAGACGCTGCAACTCGACAAGGCGAACGTTGAAGTGAGCGTTGAGGACTGAAACGAACCTGACTATTTAGCAGAAACGAACAGAAAACAAAACCGAGAGAGCAAAAAAACAAGGGCGCCGGATCACCGGCGCCTGTTGCGTGTGTGTGTTTTTGGTTATAGATTCTCGCCGTTGCTCTCGACAACAGAACGATACCAGAATGCGCTGTCTTTAGGATGCCGCTCTTGTGTGGTGTAATCCACGAAGAAGAGGCCGAATCGCTCCTCGTAACCGTTGCTCCACTCGAAATTGTCGATCAAACTCCAGTGGAAATAGCCGCGGATATCGGCGCCATCTTCGCCCGCGCGCTTCAACTCGCACAGGTAACGATGCAGAAAATCGATGCGGTCGGCATCGTGCACGGCTCCGTCCAGATAGAGCTTGTCGTTACAGCTCAGGCCGTTTTCTGTGATGTAGATGGGGAGCCGATACCGATCAAAGATGAATTTGGTGCAGTAATGCATCATGCTCGGGGTGATCGGCCAGCGGATTGCCGTGCGCGGATATCCGCGAGGTAATGGCACGAGCTCCTGCCCGGCTTCGCCCGCGCGGACGACCACAGCGTTGTAAAAATTCAAACCGATAAAATCGATGGGTTGATGGATCAGCTGTAGATCCTCCGCGGTGAGGAGCGGCGAATCGAAAAACGGATGATCCGGATAATGTCCCAGCAGAGCGGGGTCGAGAAACGCGTTTTGCGAAAAGAGGGAGAAGTCCGGATGGATGCCAAAGGTGAACATGGCAACGCGCGCCGCCTCGATATCCGCCGCGCTATCGCTCGCCGGAACGCAGCCGAGGCCGCAGGAGGCAAGCCCGATTTTCGCTTGCGGATCGGCCTTGCGCACCGCCTGCACCATCTTGCCGTGCGCGAGCATCGCGTTGTGCCAGCAGCTCAAAAGCGGCTCACTCTTGAACGTTTTGCCCGGTGCGTGCCAGCCAGCCTCGTAGCCTAGACCGATGAAGCACTGCGGTTCGTTGAGCGTGAAATAATGATTGACGCGTCCGCAAAAGTGTGCGGCGACAACACCCGCAAACTGCGCGAGCAACTCCGCCGTTTCGCGGTTTACCCAGCCGCCTTTTTCCTCCAGAGCCTGCGGCGTGTCCCAATGAAAGAGGGTAATCCACGGCGTGATACCGTTTTTTAGCAGGGAATCGACCACGTGATCATAATAGGCAAATCCACGCTCGTTGAAGGTGCGCCCGTCGGGGAAGATGCGCGTCCAGCTGATGCCGAAGCGATAATGTTTGACGCCGAGGAGCTTGAGCGCATCCAGATCGTCCGCAAAGCGATGGAAACTATCGCACGCGAGATCGCCGGTGTGCCCTTCAAACGTCTTTCCCGGCGTATGGGAGAACACGTCCCAAACGGTTTGCCCGCGTCCGTCTTCGGCGACTGCGCCTTCAATTTGGTACGCCGCGCTTGCGGTGCCCCAGATAAAATCTTGCGGAAAAGACATATGTTTCTCTCCTGATCAGCCCATGATCACGGTGATGTTGCGCTCACTTACCGCGCCGTCAAGGGGGATCAGATTTCCCTCGACCGGCTTGCCGTCAACAACGAGTGCGCGTACGCCCTTGCTCACGCCCTCCGGCTTTTCCACGCGGATGTGGTAGCGCACGCCGCGATAGAGCCGCTCGCAGGAAAAACCCTTGATCGAAGACGGGAGACACGGATCGATGGTGAGTCCGTTAAGCGTCGGACGAATGCCGAGAATGTATTGGCTGACGTTCATGAACGTCCATGCGGCGGTGCCGGTGAGCCAGCTGTTTTTGCCTTCGCCGAACGTTGGCGCGTCGCGACCCGCGACCATCTGGCAATAGACATACGGCTCGGTGCGCCGCGTGTCGCTGATCTCCTCCACATAGGCGGGGCAGGTGCGCGTATACACCTCAAACGCGCGGTCGCCATGACCGAGCATGGTTTCAGCGCAGCTGATCCAGGGATTGTTGTGGCAGAAGATGCCTGCGTTTTCTTTGTATCCCGGCGGATAGGAGCTGATTTCGCCAAGTTCCACGTGATAGCGCGTATAGGCGGGCTGCTGCAAAACGATGCCATGCTTCGTGTCGAGCCGCTCCTGAACGCTCAGTAGCGCGCGCGCCGCGAGGCCTTCTTCCACGCCGATACCAGCCATGACGCACATGCCCTGCGGCTCGATAAAGATTTGCCCTTCCTCGCAGAGGCGGCTGCCGACGGGGTTGCGATAGGAGTCGTACGCCCTACGGAACCATTCGCCGTCCCAGCCTGCGTCCAGCACGGCCGCATACATTGTCTTCACCTCTTTGCGCGCGTTTCTTGCTTCGTCCGCAAGACCCATGTAATCGCACAAAAGGGCATACTCCTCGCCATACTTGACGAACATGCCGGCGATAAATACACTCTCTGCAACGGGGCCTTCGTTGGGCCCGAATGTTTGGAAGCTCTCGCCAGGCTCGGTCGAAAAACAATTGAGGTTCAGGCAGTCGTTCCAGTCTGCGCGGCCGATGAGCGGCAGCGCATGCGGGCCTTTGTGTGATACGGTATACTGAAAACTCCTGCGCAGATGATCCATCAGTGGCTGCGCGAGCGAAGGATCGTTGTCAAAATCGACCATTTCATCGAGAATCGAGAAATCACCCGTTTCGCGCAGGTAGGCGGCCGTTCCGGCGATCAGCCAGAGCGGGTCGTCGTTGAAGCCGGTACCGACGTCGGCATTTCCGCGCTTGGTCAGCGGTTGATATTGGTGATACGCGCTGCCGTCCGGGAACTGCGTGGCGGCGATGTCGAGGATGCGCTCCCGCGCGCGCTCCGGAATCAGGTGCACGAAGCCAAGGAGATCCTGGCACGAATCGCGGAAGCCCATCCCGCGGCCCAGTCCGCTTTCAAAATAGCTCGCGCTGCGGCTCATATTGAACGTGACCATACACTGATACTGGTTCCAGATATTCACCATGCGATCGAGCTTCTCGTCGCCAGTCTGGACGGAGAAGCGGGAGAGCAGGCCCTCCCAGCGCGCGGCGAGTGCAGCGAACGCCGCGTCGAACTGCGCGTCGGTGGCATATTGCGCAAGCAACCGTTCGGCAGGGGCTTTGTTGATCACGTTCGGCGCAACAAATTTTTCCTCCTCCGGATTTTCGCAATAGCCAAGCGTGAAGATATAGCGCTTGGTTTCACCGGGCGCCAACACGAGGCGGATATGGTGGCTGCCGATGGGCTGCCAGCCGTGGGCGATGCTATTCTTGCTCTCGCCCGAAAAAACAGTCTCCGGATCGGAAAAGCTGCGGTATGCGCCGCAGAACGCCGTGCGGTCGGTGTCAAATCCGTCCACGGGCGCGTTGACCGCGAATACGGCATAATGATTTCTCCGCTCACGGTATTCCGATTTGTGATAGATCCGGCTGCCTTCGACCTCAACCTCGCCGATGGAGTAGTTTCTCTGGAAATTGCTCATGTCGTCCAATGCGTTCCAAAGGCAGAATTCAACGGCGGAAAACAGGTCGATCTGCTTCTCAGCATCCGTTTCATTGGTCAAAGAAACACGCGTGAGTTCGCAGTTTTCGTCCACGGGGACAAAGACTTCCTGCTTGGCAAAGAGTCCGTCCTTCGCGCTCTCCAAAATGGTGTAGCCGAGCCCGTGGCGGCAGGTGTAGCGATCCAGCTCCGCGCGAACGGGCTGCCAGCCGATGTTCCAAACAGAAGCGTTGTCACGAACATAAAAATAGTGTCCGTTGCAATCGAGCGGGTTTTCGTTGTAGCGATATCGCGTCAATCGAAGCAGCTTTGCGTCCTTATAGAAGCAATATCCGCCAGATGTATTGGAAATTAGACGAAAAAAATCCCGCGAACCAAGGTAGTTGATCCACGGGAGAGGTGTCTTTGGCGTCGCAATCACATATTCCCGGGCGGTGTCATTAAAAACCCCGTACTTCATCGAAGAGCCTCCGTATTGCATTTTTAAGCTTTAAAATCATAGACGCGCGGTGTTATAGATCATCCCCCCACGCGCAATTGGAATCGATCACTCCCGTTTTCGGCAGGATACGCTCTTGCGTTCTTTGAGCTGCAGGGAAAGCGCGACTTTCATCAAACCCGATTCCTGACTGGTTTGTATGGTGTCTCCCGTTTCGATGCGCGTATGCAGCAGCTCGACCGAAATTCTCCCGAGGCGCTCCTTAAACGCGTGCATGGTGGTGATGGGGGGATCGATCATTTCGCAGATCTGCACATCGTCAAACCCCATTACGGAAACGTCTTCCGGCACGCGATATCCGCTTTCTTTCAGGACCCGGATATACGCCGCGGCGAGCATATCGTTTTCGCAGAAGAACGCTTCCGCGGGCGTGTTGCCCGCACGCAACCAAGCAAAGATATCCTCCCGTGCTTTGTCCGGGGAGATGTCAACGTCGATTACTTGTAGCGGTGCGAGACCCTGATCCTTATGCTCCGCCATAGACAGATGAATCCCTAGCTCACGATCGTCAAAGTTGACGATGCGCTGTTTGGAACGCAGGTATCCGATTTTCCTGTGCCCGCATTGGATCAGGTAGGAGACGGCGGACTTCACACCATAGGTGTTGTCGTTTCCGACGCAGTCCACATAGGCGGAGAACAAGAAATTGTCTATGATGACAAGCGGCACGTTGCCGAGCGTGTAAAACTGTAGAAATGCATCCCGCTGCGGCAAGGTGATGTCCGTACCGAGCATGACAACGCCGCACGTATCGGACAAGATACGCTTGACCTGATCGTCCCAAGGCTGATCCGCGTAAAAATAGTGCACAAGGATGCGGTAGCCCATCTCCTTTGCCGCGGCTTCCGCGCCGCGCATGACAAAGGTGGAGAACGTCGTCTGCTCCGCCACGCCAACGCCGACGTAGATCACGAAGCTGATGATGTTTTTTGCCTGCCGTTCGCTCTGGCGCGATTTCGGGGTAACATAACCAAGCTTCGTTGCCGCGGCGAGCACCTTGGTGCGCGTTTCGGAACTGACGCCCGGTTTTCCGTTGAGTGCCATGGAAACGGCGGCGGTGGAAATGCCAAGCATGTTGGCGAGGTCACGAGCGGTTACGTCTGCCATGATGTGTTCCTTATTTTGTACTAAATTAATCATATTATACAAGTTTTAAGTTAAGAAGTAAAGTTATTTATGAAGGAATCCCTTTTTTGCGCGTGCGCGTATACATTGTATCTTGACAAATACGCAGAATCTAGTATTATAGAATTAAGCTAAATTAATCACTGTTCTATACTTAGATTAGTTCTAAAATTTAGTTAAACAAACACAGATTAAACAACTTAATTTACGTGGACGAAAGGATTCAAAACACGATGGCTGAGATTTTCACGGGCATTTCCCAGGTTCGCTACGAGGGGCCGCAGAGCAAGAACGCGCTGGCGTTTCGTTTTTATGACGCAGATCGTATGGTCTTTGGCAAACCCATGCGCGAACATCTTCCGTTTGCAATGGCATGGTGGCATAACCTCTGCAATGCCGGCAAGGACATGTTCGGCGATGTTACGGCAGACAAGTCCTTTGGCGCGGTGAAGGATACCATGGCGCATGCGAAAGCAAAGGTAGACGCGGGCTTCGAGTTCATGCAAAAAGTAGGCATCCGCTATTTCTGCTTCCATGATGTCGACCTCGTACCCGAAGCGGACGACATCAACGAAACCAATCGCCGTCTGGACGAGATCACGGATTACATGCTCGAAAAGATGAAATCGACGGGCATCCAGTGTCTCTGGGGCACGGCGAACATGTTCAGCAATCCCCGCTTCATGAACGGCGCGGCGAGCTCCAACTCCGCCGAAGTGTTCTGCTTCGCGGCAGCGCAGGTCAAAAAAGCGCTGGAGCTGACGGTGAAGCTCGGCGGACGCGGATACGTCTTCTGGGGCGGTCGCGAGGGCTATGAAACACTGCTGAACACCGACATGAAGTTTGAGCAGGACAACATCGCGCGTCTCATGCGCATGGCGGTCAACTACGGACGCAGCATCGGCTTCAAAGGCGACTTCTACATCGAGCCGAAGCCGAAAGAGCCCATGAAGCACCAGTATGACTACGACGCGGCGACCGCAATCGGTTTCCTTCGTGCCAACGGGCTGGACAAGGACTTCAAACTCAACATCGAAGCGAACCACGCAACGCTTGCCGGTCACACATTCCAGCATGATCTGCGCGTGAGCCGCGTCAACGGCATGCTCGGCAGCATCGACGCAAACCAGGGCGACCTGCTGCTTGGATGGGATACGGACGAGTTCCCATTTGACGTATACGAGGCCACGATGTGCATGTATGAAGTGCTCAAGTCGGGCGGACTCACCGGCGGCTTCAACTTTGACGCGAAGACCCGCCGTCCCAGCTATACCTATGAGGACATGTTTGAGGCGTTTATCCTTGGCATGGACACCTTCGCGCTGGGACTTTTGAAGGCTGCGGCACTCATCGAAGACGGTCGCATCGACTCTTTTATCGAGCAGCGCTATGCGAGCTACAAGGATGGCATCGGTGCGCGAATCGCAAGCGGAGAAGCGACGCTGGAAGAATGCGCGGCAAAAGCTGCGGCAGCCAAAGCACCCGCGTCTCCCGGCAGCGGCAAGCAGGAATATCTGGAGAGCGTCGTCAACAGCGTGCTCTTTGGTTGATGGAACGGTTCTGAACACTAGGGCGGCGGCAACGCCGCCCAAATTTTACGTGAGGTGAGAAGTATGTATTACATCGGCATCGATCTTGGCACGTCTGCGTTGAAAACTCTGCTTATGGATAGCGAAGGCGCGGTATTAGGCATCGTATCCCGCGAATACCCGCTGGAATTTCCGCATCCCGGCTGGTCCCAGCAGAAGCCGGAGGACTGGCAAAAGGCGGTATTCGCCTGCATCCCCGAACTCACGCGCGATATCGACCGCGCTCAGGTCGCGGGCATCGGCGTCGGCGGGCAGATGCACGGACTCGTCGTGCTGGATGAACACGACGCGGTGATCCGCCCGGCAATCCTCTGGAACGACGGTCGCACGGCGAAGGAAACCGACTACCTCAACAACGAAATCGGCAAAGACAAGCTCTCCGAATGGACAGGCAACATCGCCTTTGCGGGTTTCACCGCGCCGAAACTCCTCTGGATGCGCAGCAATGAGCCGGAAAATTTTAAGAAGATCGCCAAGGTGATGCTGCCAAAGGATTACATTACATATCTGCTCACGGGCGTGCACAGCACGGATTTCTCCGATGCATCCGGCATGCTGCTGCTGGATGTGAAAAACCGCCGCTGGTCGGAACCGATGCTGGAGATTTGCGGCATCAAGGAACAGCAGATGCCGAAGCTGTTTGAAAGCTATGAGGCGGTCGGCACACTCACACCGGACGCGGCGAAGGCGCTGGGGCTGCCGGAGACGGTCAAGGTCTGCGCGGGCGCGGGCGACAATGCGGCGGCAGCCGTCGGCACCGGAACAGTTGGTGAGGGCAGATGCAACATCTCGATTGGAACCTCCGGGACGGTATTCATCAGCAACTGCGCATTTTCGGTGGACAGCCACAATGCACTGCATGCCTTTGCGCACTCCGACGGAAACTATCACCTGATGGGCTGCATGCTCTCCGCGGGCTCGTGCAGCAAATGGTGGATGGAGGACATCCTCGAGAGCAAGGACTATAAGGGGTTGGAAGCGCCGATTACGGACGCTAAGCTCGGCACAAATCACGTCTACTTCCTGCCGTATCTGATGGGCGAGCGCTCGCCGCACAATGACCCCGCCGCGCGCGGCACGTTTATCGGTATGACGATGGACACGAGCCGCGCGGACATGACGCAGGCGGTGCTGGAAGGCGTTGCGTTCGCGATTCGGGATTCCGTCGAGGTCGCGAAGTCCCTCGGCATCCAGATCGACCGTAGCAAGATCTGCGGCGGCGGCGCCAAGAGCAAGCTCTGGAAAAAGATGTTCGCAAACATTCTGAATCTCGAAATCGACACGATCACCTCCGAAGAAGGTCCGGGTCTCGGCGGGGCGATGCTCGCTGCGGTTGCCTGCGGGGAATACGCCTCGGTCGAGGAGATCGCCCAAAAGATGGTGCATGTGAACGCAACCGTCAAGCCCGATCCCGAAATCGCCGCGCGCTACGAGGCGCAGTATCAGAAATTCGTGAAGATCTACCCCACGGTGAAAGCACTCTTCCCGCAGATCGGGTAAGAGAGAACCATGCAACGCAAGGCGTCATCCAAACGGGTGGCGCTTTCTTGCATACTCGGCGTATAATGGCGCAAAGAGCGCAATATCTTACAAGATTCTGATTGCGAAAACGGGGTATCATCTGGCAATGAGGCAGGAAAACGCAAAGAAAAGCGAGCTGCGCACCGCGCGGTATGACCCGGAACTGATGGTGGAAGCCTATCAGTTTCAGGGCGTGATGCAGGCGTTTCCGAACCATTTTCACGAGCATTATGTGATCGGTTTTATCGAGCGCGGCAGGCGAAACTTGAAGGTACGCGGGCAGTGCCTGCTCACGGCGCCCGGCGACCTGTTGCTCTTCAACCCCGGCGAAAACCACGCCTGCGAAGCGCACGACGACCAGCCCCTGGACTACCGCTGCATTAACCTCGACCCCAGCGTGATGGCGCGCGCCGTGCGGGAAATCTTCGCGGAAGAAAAGTTGCCAAAGTTTACGCAGTCTGTCGTGTTCCATTGCGACCTCATCGAGGAGCTGCGGGATCTACACACAATGATCCTGCGCGGAGAGCGCGGCGTGCGAAAAGAGGAACGCTTCTATTTCCTGCTGGAGCAGCTTCTGCGGGACTATGCGCAGGCGGGCGGACGGGAACAGACGGTGGAGCCGCGCGCCGAGGTGAAGGCTGTTTGCGACTACCTGAGCGCGCACGCAGCCGAGCAGATTTCGCTCGATTCACTCAGCGCGATTGCGGGATTGAGTAAATATCACCTGCTCCGCGCATTCACCAAAGAGACGGGCATTACGCCGTATAGCTATTTGGAGACGATCCGTATCGACCGCGCGAAGACGCTGCTTCGGCAGGGAACGGCTCCAGCGGAGGCGGCGCTCAACGCCGGATTTTCGGATCAAAGTCACTTCAGCAACGCATTTAAGCGCTTCATCGGTCTCACGCCGGGGCAATATCGCCGCGTGTTTGCCGAAAACCGCGCCGAGGATAAGGGAGAAGAACACGAACCATGACAGAACCGGAACAAAAATGTGTGATGGTACTCGATCACTTACTGCCGCTGGGACTGATTGCCAACACGGCAGCGATGCTCGGCATCAGTATCGGCAAACTCCATCCGGAGATGATCGGGGATGACGTGACAGACGCATCCGAAAAGATCCACGCGGGTATTAGCATGTATCCCATCTCGATGCTCAAAGGCGACGAAGCGTTGTTAAGCGACCTGCGACTGCGGCTATATGAGCCGGAGTTTGAAGGTCTAACGGTGGTGGACTTCTCCGATGTCGCGCAGAAGATCAACGTCTATGCGGACTTTGTACAAAAGACGGCTGAGACGCGGGAATGCGACCATACTTATTACGGGATCGCTCTTTTTGGTGACAAGAAGAAGATCAACCGCCTGACTGGCATGCTGCCGCTGCTGCGGGCATGAACGCGCTGCATTGTCTACCGAAGCAAAAATGTGATACAATTTGATCCGGCAAGATTCCGAATCAAGAGAAACGGGCAGGCCGCGCTTGTCCGTTTTTTAGCGTTTGAGGTGAAGCAATGGATACAAGACCCATCGGCGTGTTCGATTCCGGTATGGGCGGGCTGACCTGCGTACGGCAGATGATCCGCCTGCTCCCCGGGGAGGACATCGTCTATTTCGGAGACACGGGGCGCGTGCCGTATGGCGGGCGCTCTTCGGAGACCATCGTGCGCTATGCGCGGCAGGATGTCGCGTTTTTGCGCAGTTTTGACCTCAAAGCGATCGTCATCGCCTGCGGCACGGTCAGCACCACCGCGATGGATGTGCTCAAGGGGGAAAACGATCTGCCGATCATCGGCGTGGTGCAGCCTGCGGCGCGCGCGGCCGTAGAGGCGACGAGAACGGGCAAGATCGGCGTCATTGGCACCAAGGCGACCATCCGCACCGGCGCGTATGAGTCGGCAATCCGTTCGCTTTTGCCGCAGGCATCTCTCACCGCGAAGGCATGCCCGCTGCTCGTTCCGCTTGTGGAGGATGGCAGAGTGCATCGCGGAGATCCGGTGACAGAGCGCGTGGTGGAAGAATACCTCTGTTGCGTCAAAGAGGCGGGTGTGGATACGTTGGTGCTCGGCTGCACGCATTATCCGCTGTTGATGGACGTCATTTCAGACTATATGGGCAAAGGCGTGACCCTGATCGACACAGGCGAGGAGGCGGCGCGCGCCGCTGCCGCGCTGCTCTCGGAGCAAACCGGGCTGAACAACCTGAATCGCAACGGAATACGGCGCTACTACGCAAGCGACAGCGCCGCAGATTTTGCCGCGACCGCCGCGCTCTTTCTCGGCAAAGATATCTCCGACCGCGTTGAACGCGTGGCGATTGAGAATTATTGATCAAGCCAATGGGCAGTTTTTATGAGGAGCAGGCACGCTGCTTCTTTTTTTATGCGTTTGCAAAATGAGAAGTGAGTGGCTATAATGGTTAGGACTACTAACTATATGCCGCTTGCGACGGGGGTGCAACTCACGGCGTAGCCGGAACCATTTTACCATATAGTTAGTACTACTAACTAATTGAGGATTCGTTGAGATTCGCGTTGTATGATGCCAAAAATCGCTGGAATACAACGAGCAAACACAACAGGAGAGAAAAAAAGACATGGCAAACTGGAGCATTCAGGCGGAACGATGCAAGGGCTGCGGCCTGTGCGCGGACGCCTGCCCGAGGAAGATCCTCCGCATCGATCCAGGTGTAATCAACTCCAAAGGGCACTCACCTGCGCAGATGATGGACGAGTCCCGCTGCACCGGCTGCGGATTTTGCGTGCTGATGTGTCCGGACTGCGCAATCACACTCGCGCAAAAGGAGGGATAAGCGGATGACGCAGGCAAGACTCATGAAAGGCAACGAAGCGCTTGCCGAGGCGGCGATTCTCGCGGGATGCCGGCATTACTTCGGCTATCCAATCACGCCGCAGACAGAGATTGGCGCGTATCTGGCCAAGCGCATGCCGGAGGTTGGCGGCGTGTTTTTACAGGCGGAGAGCGAGATTGCAGCGGTGCACATGCTATACGGCGCAAGCTGCGCCGGCAAGCGGGCGATGACCAGCTCCTCCAGCCCCGGCATTTCGCTCAAGAGCGAAGGACTTTCCTATCTTGCGGGGAGCGATCTGCCCGCGCTGGTGGTGAATGTCCAGCGGGCGGGCCCCGGACTCGGCGGGATTCAGCCTTCGCAATCGGATTATATGCAGGCGACGCGCGGGGGTGGGCACGGAGACTTTCGCAACATCGTTCTCGCACCGTCTAGCGCGCAGGAGATGGCGACGCTGACGATGCGCGGGTTCGACCTTGCGGATCAGTATCGCATGACGGTGATGATTCTCTCCGACGGAACGATCGGCCAGATGATGGAGCCCGTCACACTCGAAGCGCCGGAGATGAATCGGGTCGAGAAGCCTTGGGCGCTGACGGGAACGGGGGGAACACGCGAGAAGAATATCGTAACGTCGCTCTACCTCTCGCCAACAGAACTGGAAGAAAAAAACCTGACCCGATTTGCACGATATGAACAGGTGCAAGCGTTGGAGACGGATTTTGAGGCATTCTGCATGGAGGATGCCGAAGTTTGTTTGGTTGCGTACGGGATTGCGGCGCGCGTGGCGCGAAACGCGGTTACCGCCGCACGTGCGCGCGGCATCCGCGCGGGACTCATTCGCCCGATTACACTCTGGCCGTTTCCTTCCGCGGCGCTGCGGCAGGCGGCGGGAAGCGTGAAGCATTTTTTGTCCGTTGAGCTGTCCATGGGACAGATGATGACGGATATCGAGCTCGCGGTTCGCTGTGCGCGCCCCGTCACGCTGGTCAACCGCGTGGGCGGCGTGATCTTCACACCGGAAGAAGTGCTGCGCGCAATCGAGCGGGCGGTGGAGGAGGTAAGCGCATGATGGCAACCAACAAACCGCACGCGCTGACAAACGCGCACACGCACTATTGCCCAGGCTGCACGCACGGCATCATCCACCGGCTGGTGGGGGAGGCTATCGACGCGCTCGGCATCGAAGGGCGGACGATCGGGATTGCGCCCGTCGGCTGCTCGGTGTTGGCATATAACTATTTTAATCTGGATATGACCGTTGCCGCGCATGGGCGCGCGCCTGCGGTCGCCACGGGTCTCAAACGCGCGGATCCGGAGAAGATCGTCTTTACGTATCAAGGTGACGGAGATCTCGCGAGTATCGGCATGGCGGAAGCGGTGCACGCCGCTGCGCGAGGCGAAAACATCACGATCATATTCGTCAACAATGCGGTATACGGCATGACAGGCGGCCAGATGGCGCCGACCACGCTGCCGGGGCAGTTGACGCAGACCTCGCCGTACGGGCGGGATGAAGCACTCTGCGGGTTGCCGGTGAAGGTTTGCGAAATGCTCGCGCAGCTGGATGCACCCACCTATATCGCGCGCGTAGCGACCAGCTCGCCAAAGCAGGTTCTCGTCGCAAAAAAGGCGATCGAGCAAGCGTTTCGCAATCAGGTGGAGGGGCGCGGGTTCTCGCTCGTCGAGGTTCTCTCCGCCTGCCCAACCAACTGGGGAAAGACACCAAAGGATGCGCTCCGATGGATGGAAGAGGAGATGATCCCCTATTATCCGCTGGGTGTATACAAGGACAAAGGCGCAATAAAGGAGGGCACATGAAGATGGATCGCGGAGAGATGCGTATCCTCATCGCCGGATTTGGCGGTCAGGGCGTGCTATTTTTAGGGAAGTTGATTGCACACGCGGGCATGCTACTGGGGAAACAGGTCACTTGGCTGCCTTCGTATGGGCCGGAGATGCGCGGCGGCACCGCGAACTGCGCGGTGATCCTCAGCGACGCGCCCATTGGCTCACCCATTGTGCATGAGCCGGATGTGCTGATTGCGATGAATCTGCCCTCGATTACGGCATATGCGCCACGCGTGCGCGCGGGCGGCACGATACTGTACGACGCATCGTTGATTCCTGATCAGTATCCGAGGGGAGACGGGAGCACAATCGCGCTGGAAGCCACGCGTCTTGCGACGGAGACGGGGCTGGATGGGCTCGCCAACATGATCCTGTTCGGCGCGTTTCTCCGCGCCTGCATGCCGCTGGATGAGGAGCAACGCAACCATGCGCTGTCTTTGGTGGTTCCCCCGCATAAGCGGCAGCTGATCCGTGCGAATCTTCGCGCGATTGCGCTTGGAGAAGCGCAGGCGGATGCGCGGGTGAATGCAAACACGCAGAAATTGGCGGCGCATCGCCCGCGCAAAGCGGGATAATCGACAGATTCCACGCGTATGTTCGGCAACAGGCGTTTTACATAAAAATGCATTGACAAACGCGATCAATGCTGATATTATGCAGGAAATTTCATAGACAAAAGCTGTGACGAAGACGGACGAACAGGACGTTTTTAGAGAGCCGGTGCGGGTGGAAATCCGGCAACGCGCATGTTCATCATCCCATCCCTTCCGAGCTGAGGACTGGAAAGGCACGCCGAGATTGCGCGGCTGAGTAGAGGCTTCCGTATGTGCCGCGTCAAGGCATCAGGCTTGTCAGAGCCGAACGAGCGGCGCAGGCAACTGCGCAAATTGAGTGGTACCGCGGGAAACGATCAAATCCGATCACCCGTCTCAAGAGAACATCTTGCGACGGGTGTTTTTGCACAGTTTGAGGTTGGAGATTCAGACATATTCGGGTGCGCGTTGCGCCGATCGAATGGGTTCAAACAACTGGGTTTTCGTGTATTTTTAGGATAGAAGCGATTTTTCGGCAAGGGGGCGTGCGCGTGAAGATTTCGTGTTTACAGATGAACGTCCGCGCGGGCCAGCCGGAAGAGAATCTCCTCCGCGCGCAAGCGCTGTTAAAAAAGACTGCAAAGTCGAAAAAGGCTGCAATAAACAAGCCGGATGTGATCCTCCTCCCTGAGCTCTGGAACACCGGCTTTGCGCCGGGGAAGATCGATTCCACATTGGCGGACGACGACGGCGCGCGCACAAAAGCGCTCTGCGGCACCCTCGCGCGTGCATACGGCGTCAACATCGTCGCGGGTAGTGTACTCACGCGAAAGGGCGACGCGCTCTATAACACCGCATATGTCTTCGACCGCGCGGGCGCATGCATTGCGGAATACGACAAGACCCATCTCTTCTCTCCGGCTGGCGAAGATAACGCGTATGCGGCGGGAGAAAAGATCGTCACGTTTCCGCTCGACGGCGTCACCTGCGGCATCATGATTTGCTACGATCTGCGCTTTGCGGAGCTTGCGCGCGTTCTGGCGCTCGCGGGCGCGAAGATATTGTTCATTCCCGCGCAGTGGCGTAAGGTTGCGACAGAGCAGATGATAACGTTGCTGCGGGCAAGAGCCATCGAAAACCAGCAGTTCGTCGCGCTCTGCAACGGATGCGGGGAAGCCTTCGGGAACCAGTTCGGCGGCAGCAGCGCGATTGTAGACCCGCTTGGGAACGTGCTCGCGCAGGCAGGGCGCAGAGAGAAAATCATCACAGCAACGCTGGATTTTGACGCGCAGGAACGCATTCGAAAAGAACTCCCGGTATTTTCAGACCGCAAGCCAGCGCTCTATCGTGATATATGTGAAACAAACCCCGAATAAAAATTCCCTTTTGACCGCAAGCCGAAACTGTTTGGTGCGATCAGCCACACAGGCGACAGGCAGTAAATATGAGAGAAACAGCAGAGGAGACAAGAGATGAGTTACACATTTCCGGTGACGAGAAACCCGAACCCGAAGACCAAGCCCGACCCCAACGAGCTGGTGTTTGGAAAGCAGTTTACCGACCACATGTTCGTCATGGACTATGACGAAGGCCAGGGTTGGCACGACGGACGCATTATCCCCTACGGCGATATTCTCATCAGCCCCGCATCGAGCGTGCTGCACTATGCGCAGATGATGTTTGAGGGTATGAAGGCGTATCAGACCGAGAATTGCGAAACGCTGCTCTTCCGGCCGGAGATGAACGCCCGCCGTCTCAACCGCACCAATGAGCGCATCTGCATGCCGCAGATGGACGAAGAGCTCTTCGTCTCCGCCGTCAAGGCCGTCGTACACGAGGACAAGGATTGGGTGCCGTGCGCGTCCTTTACCTCGCTCTACATCCGTCCGTTCATCATTGCGGACGACCCCGCGCTGGGCGTGAAGGCGGCAAAGCATTATCGCTTCATGATCATCTTAGCTCCCTCCGGCCCGTATTACGCGGCAAACCGCGGCAAGCTCTCCACCACGCGCATCTTCGTGGAGGACGAATACATCCGCGCGGCGCACGGCGGCACGGGCTATGCCAAGGTCGGCGGCAACTACGCGGGGAGCCTCCGCGCCTCTCAGAAGGCGCACGAGTGCGATTGCAACGACGTGCTCTGGCTCGACGCGATCGAGCACAAATACATCGAGGAGGTCGGCTCCTCCAACGCGTTCTTCGTCATCGGCGACGAGGTGATCACAGCTCCGCTTGCGGGAACAATCCTCCCCGGCATCACGCGCGACAGCGTGCTGACCCTCCTGCGTGAATGGGGCGTGCCCGCGGTTGAGCGCAAGCTCTCGATTGACGAAGTCATCGCTGCCGCGAAGGAAGGCGCCCTCAAGGAAGCGTTCGCGAGCGGCACGGCAGCCGTCATCTCGCCCATGGGGACGCTGCGGTATCTCGGCGAAGAATACGTGATCAACAACCGCGCGGTGGGAGAACTTTCGCAAAAGATTTACGACACCATCACGGGAATCCAGACCGGTAAGTTGCCGGATACCCGCGGCTGGACGCAACGGGTTGATTGAGTTACGGGTGGATGTCCCGCATCATATACCCGCTATAGTAAAATCACATTTGTGTTTTTGTACAGTAGGGCTATAATTCACTTTGGTTCCGGCACGTTGCCTCGTAGTTTGGTGTGAATTAACACGAACACGCGGTGAGCGTGCCGGATCCGTTTTTGGCAAAATTCGCGACAAACCGCGCGGCTGCGCTCGGTTTACTTGCGTGGTTGTTCCACAACTTAACCGTAACGATAGAGCGCTTCAATTCAGATCATATATAGAACTATTTGTGGTTGAACCAAATACCAGACATTTCGATCCCATCTCTGTTTCTCAACGGAAACCAGTTGTTTGTTGATCTACAATCGAACAATCGTAATTCTAGTATCGATTTCGCCCGAACACCTTGACAGCGGGTTTTTCCGGCGCGATACTAGCGATGTCGGGCGGAGTTTGTGGGGAAACAATCCGTCCCAATGCCGCGCCGGAGCGATCACGCGCGGCAGGAAGAGAACGGTTTCGCCGCACCGGAAGCGGCGCATTGGGAAAGGGAGATATGTTTGCTTTTGCACAAGGCGTGCCCGCTCTGACGGTGTGGGGCATTTGGCTTGCGGTGTTTGCGGGGCTGTTCGTGTTCAACGAGGTTGCGCGCCGCTGGAAATGGGCCGGATTCGTCAGCTTTGTCGTGCTGCCGATTACGCTGTCCATCGTCTGGTTTACCGTTCTGCGGGACAAGACCTATACCGACTGGTTCCATCTGATGAAGGTGTATTCCGCGACCATCGGCAGCCTCGGCTTCTGGTGCATCCGCCATATTCAAAAGCGGGACAAGCTCACCGGCGAGGTGAAATGGCGTCTCGCGGATCTGAAATGGGCGTTGCTGTTCCCGCCGCTGATCCTCGCGATCAATATTCTCGAAGCGTGCGCGCGCGATATCGAGGTCGGCATGACGTACTGGATGATGAACTCCGGCGCGATTGAGGGCGAGGTCACGGGCGTGTTCGGTGGTCCCTGGAACTTCATGAACGCCGCCGCAGGCATCCTCAACATCATCACGATCACGGGCTGGTTCGGCATCGTGATTCGCAAAAAGACGAAGCTCGACGGCAGCCGCGATATGCTCTGGCCGGATATGCTCTGGTTCTGGATCATCGCGTATGATCTCTGGAACTTCACCTATACCTACAACTGCATCCCGACGCACGCGTTCTATGCGGGCTTGGCGCTGCTGATTGCCCCGACGCTCTGCGCGTTTACGGTTGGCAAGGGCGCGTGGCTCCAGCACCGGGCGCAGACGCTCGCAATCTGGTGCATGTTCGCCCAGACGTTCCCGCTGTTTCAGGATACCGGCATCCAGATGGTCACGAGCACGTATAACCCCGTGATCTATACCGTGATGGGTGCGCTCGCGCTGGCGGCAAACGTTGGTGTGCTGGTGTACATGATCTATAAGATGGTTAAGACCAAGCGCAACCCGTACAAGGCGGAGCTTTATACCGACCTTGCGGAGTACAAGCAGATCAAGGCGCTGGCGGAGTAATCAAATAGCGAAAAATAGCAGAAAAACAGCCTCTTCCGAGTGATCGGGAGGGGCTGTTTTGGATTAGATTCAAACACATATTTTGACATAACTTGCTATTTAGAAGCTTCCGGTTCCTTCGCATCAGTGCTTTCATCCAAAGCGGGTGATATTGGCCTTGGTTCTTTTTCACGTGGGACAAGTTTTCCCAAGAAGAATACGAGGATTATTGATACTCCGATTGTGAACAAGAGAGATTCGATTATTACGAAAATTTTGGCGATTGAGGTGCACGCATGAATATCTCCGAAACCTAGGGATGTGAAAGTGACTGTGCTGAAATATAGAAAGTCGATATAAAGATCAAATTGATTTGTTATCACTATTCCTGTAAAGGCATGGCTGTTGATACAATACAAAACAATATAAATTGAAGTAAACAGATTAATGATATGAAGAAATGAAGATATAAGAAGAGCCAACTCACTGAGCTCAAGTTTCTTTTGATAGAAATAAGGAATTATTTGAGACAAGACATATAGGAGAGAAATTATCATACCCAAAATTAGTAATATTGCTGGAACTAGATTATACCAAACAGAGAAATCAGTTTTATCGAAATATAGCTTTGCGATGCCATAGGCGTTTAGGAACGGAATAATGAAAGCAAGGAACGGAAGTATTCTCATGATATTTCGTAGTATTATAAATCCGCGTCTTTCTTTAAACATATAATCTAGAATTTCTTCAAAATGCCAAAAAGCTACAAATAAGAGTACAATCCCATATGAAGAAACAATTAGACGCCAGTCAACTGTTCTAGCTAATATAATTGACGTAAGATGTGCAATTGCAAATAAAACAATCAATGAGATGCTAATGATATCTGCCCAGCCAAGCTTCTTTGGAGTACGGGTTCTCTTCATTTGAGATCTCCTATATATCGTTTAGTTAATGTGTTGTTATTAACATGGGATAATGGTATTATAAACAAAAAATGCAGGAAGGTATATATGAAAGTTTTCATTAGTTGGTCAGGCGAATTAAGTAAAGCCGTAGCACAAATTTTAAAGAAATATCTTCCATGTATTATACAAAATGCAGATGTGTTCTGTTCAATTGAAGATATCGAAAAGGGTGAGAACTGGGACAGCCGATTAACAACCGAATTAGCAAGCAGTTGTTTCGGGATTATATGCTTAACACCTAGCAACTTGAATGCACCATGGGTTAACTTCGAAGCTGGTGCCATTGCAAAGACGCTTGATTCAAGGCTAACTGCATTACTGATTAATTTAAAACCATCAGATATACAGGGCCCTCTGAAAAGATATCAAGCAACCAATGTCGATGAACGTGACATGAGAAAATTGGTTGCAGATATTAATAAATCGTCAGGCAACACTATTTCAGAAGAAGTTATAACTGTTACTTTTGATGCAATATGGCCGCAAGTTAAGTTAGCAATTAATGAGGCAGTAAAGACTTTCTCAAAAGGTGAAGACGGGAAGAAGAGTGAAACAAAGACTATAAGTGATACCGCGATTGAGGAAATATTGCAGCTCTCACGAAAACAATCGGTTGTGATTAGCTCCCTAGAAAACTTGTTTCAAAAAATTAGTATCCCTAAACAACCGTATAATGATTTTCCTTATGAAAATTCTGAAATTGCAAAGCGTCTCGCACAACAAACAGAAATAATAGAAATGGTTCTCGTGAGAATCAAACGAGCAATAATGTTTTCAAAAGATAAGTTAAGGGAGGTAGATCGTGATCTCTTAAGAGAACTCGAAGTAGCCTATGACATGCTATCGGAAACGTTGAGAAACACAAGTTTTTTGAACAGTTACAAGCTTGATGAAACAAGAGAAATGAGAATCATGAGCAACAAACGCAAGCAAATGATTCAAGCGGAATGCATTGAGCTTGATGAAAGCAAAGGTGTATAAGGCTAATCCAGCGAAAATCATATACGAATGCTTTCCTGATTTATCCAGAAACTAGTTGTTTAGTGATGGATTAATCAAATTTTATAGCCCTCAATACCCCAACCCCTCCCCAATCAAAACAACCTCCGTCACCCCAACACTCATCATCGGCCAAAGCAGCGTCACTACCCCGCAGCAAATCCTGTCCTTACTCGCGCAATCGTAACACTTGCTCTCTTTCCCCACCGCGCAGGGCGTCTTCAGCCCCAGCCTGCGCGCGTTGAGCGGCGCCGCAATATTCCGCGCGCGATCCATCGCGCCCGCCAAATCCGTCGCGATCTTATTGACCCCAACCACAAACACCACCCGCTCGTGGTGATACAGCGTCGCCGCGACGCGGTTGCCGCTGCCGTCGATATTCACGATTTCGCCCGTCTCGGCGATGGCGTTGGCGGAGCAGAGGTAGACCGCCGCACGCGCCGCCGCCGTATGCGTCGCAAGATCGTTCGTCTTCCAGTGCCAATAGACGGCGTTGTCCCGCGCGAGTCTGTCATACAGCCCCATCTGCTCGATGGTCATGCTGCCGCCGATGCCCACGCTCGCGCCCGATATGCTCGCCGTCAGATAGTCCGCGGCCTCCGCCGCCGTCTCAAAATAGCGCACGACAAACCCCCTGCGGGATAGGCTGTCGATTGTCCGCTGCACGTCCATCTGTTTCTCTCCTTTGGCAATTGCAATTACGCATAGTATACCACGATGCGCCGTTTTTTTCCGCGCAATGCAATCGCGCAAACGAAGATCAGCCTACGCGCAACAGAAGATCGGCGGATTTTGGGTTGACGCGGCGCGGGAGTCTCGTATAATGAAAGTAGAGACAATACAACGCGTATTGCCGAACATCAGGAGAGCAGGAGAACGAAGATTGACATGACAGAAGGAGTGAATGAGATGAAGAAGATTGAAACGGACAAAGCCCCGGCGGCAATCGGCCCGTATTCCCAGGCGATGGTGAGCGGCGGATTTGTGTTTACCTCCGGCCAGATTCCGATTGACCCGGAAACGGGAAATGTTGTGGTTGCGGACATCTTCATGCAGACCGAGCAAGTGATGAAGAACCTCCGCGCGGTGCTGGAAGCCGCGGGAAGCGACCTGACCCGCGTGGTCAAGGCGACCTGTTTCCTCGCGAACATGGATGATTTTGACGCGTTTAACGTCATCTACAGCAAATATATGGCGAGCCGTCCCGCGCGCTCCTGCGTCGCGGTGAAGACGCTGCCCAAGCATGTCCTGTGCGAAGTGGAGTGCATCGCAGAAGTACAAGAGAACTGATTCCGGCCGGAGTCGGAACGTAAAAGCGGGGGTGACTCCGCTTTTTTGTTGTCGAAAGCGGGCGAATATCAGTCTGGTTCTCCGGATACGAGCCCATTTCAGACAAAACAAACGAAAAACGCGAAAATAATTCTGTACTTTAGCGCAGGGAAGTGATAAAATGCGAAAGACACAAGATGAATGCCAAGCAAGCGCACGCGCGCACGAAACGCACGTCGGGTTTTGAGATTCTTCCTGTGTTCAATAACCAAGTAAGCGCGCACACGCATGAAACGCACGCGCGAAACGCAAGAAAAACCGAAATAAGGAAGTGCACACATGGGGTTGCCGAAAAACAAACAGACGGACGCGCTCTTCTCCTCCGTCCTGCTCTTGAAGGACGTTGAGGAATGCTATCGCTTTTTTGAGGATCTCTGCACGATTCAGGAGATACGCGATCTTGGGCAGCGGCTGGAGATCGCCAAAGCGCTGGACGCGGGGGACACCTACCAGAGCGCGATTGAGAAAACCGGCGTGAGCACCGCGACCATCGGGCGCGTGAAGCGCTGCCTCAACTACGGCGCGGGCGGCTACCGGCTGATCCTGGACCGCATGAAGCAGGTTGCGCGCACATGAACGACACGCTGACCATGCAGGAGCGCATCGTATTTGAGCTACGCGAGCTGTATCTTGGCTACGGCTATCGCCCGTACCAATTCGGCAAGTTCGAGGAATACGACCTCTACATGCGCAATAAGAAATTTCTCGCCAGCGAGCAGATCCTCACCTTCAGCGACACAAACGGCAAGCTCAAAGCGCTGAAGCCGGACGTGACGCTCTCCATCGTCAAAAACGCGAAGGACGACGGAAAGACGCAGAAGCTCTGCTATACGGAGACGGTCTACCGCGTGCCGAGAAACGCGCAGGGGTTTCGTGAGATCCTGCAGACCGGACTAGAGTGCATCGGTCGCGTGGACGATTATGCCGCGGGCGAGGTGCTGATGCTGGCGGCGCGGAGCCTCGAGACGATCAGCGAGCGGTATGCGCTGGATGTTTCCGATGTTGGCGTGCTCTCCGGCGTGCTGGCGGAGGAGCCGATTGGCGACGCGGAATGCGCGCGGCTGCTCTCTCTGGTAGGCGAAAAAAACCTGCATAGCATCGCGTCCGCCTGCGCGGAGATGGGGTTGTCGGAACTGACGGCGCAGCGTTTGAGCGCGCTCGTGCTGGCCTGCGGGCCGCTTGGCGAGACGCTTGATCGCGTTGAGTCGCTGGATCTTCCGGCGGCGAGCCGCGAGGCGCTCGCGGGGCTTGCGCGTCTGCGGGACATGCTCGCGGCATATGGCATCACCCGCGTGAACCTTGATTTTTCGGTGGTTAACGACATGGACTATTACAACGGCCTCGTCTTTCGCGGCTTTGTGGAAGGCGTTCCCGCGGGCGTGCTCGCGGGCGGGCGATATGACAACCTGCTTTCGCGGATGGGGAAGCACGGTGAGGCGATCGGTTTTGCGGTCTATCTCGACCAACTGGAACACTTTCATGCGACAAAGCCTGCGTATGGCGCGGACGCAATCGTTCTCTACGACGACGCGACAGATCCGCTCGCGATTGTCCGCGCGACAGAACAGCTCCGCGCGCGCGGCCTGCGTTTCCGGGTGCAGCGGGAGGAAGAGCCCTGCCCAACCTGCCGCGAGATCGTCCGGCTGACGAAAGGAGCGCGCGCATGAACAGAAGGATAGTACATAAACGGTTTGTAAATTTGCTTTCGGGCCTCAAATTGGAGGTAGACGTATGAATAAAATGATCAATATTGCCCTGCCCAAAGGGCGGCTCGGCGAGAAGGCATATTCCCTCTTTGCGCGCGCGGGCTATGACTGCCCGGAGCTGCTGGAGGAAAACCGGAAGCTCACGTTTGAAAACGAAGAGGCAGGCGTACGCTACTTCTGGGTGAAGCCGTCGGACGTGGCGATCTATGTCGAGCGCGGCGCCGCCGACATCGGCGTTGCGGGGAAGGACATTTTGTTGGAGTATGCGCCGGATGTCTATGAACTGCTGGATCTTCACATCGGCAAGTGCCGGATGTGCGTCGCTGGCTCCCGCGATTTTTCGGACGCGCACGCGGGGATTCTCCGCGTCGCGACGAAGTTTCCCGCCATTGCGCGTAGGTTTTATGCCGCGCAGAGCCGGGAGATCGACGTCATCCGCCTCAACGGTTCCATCGAGCTCGCACCCATTCTCGGTTTGTCGGATGTGATTGTGGACATCGTGGAGACGGGCAAGACCTTGGCGGAAAACGGGCTGTGCGTGCTGGAGGAGATCGAGCCCATCAGCGCGCGGCTGATCGCAAACAAGGCGCACTATAAGTTCAAAGGCGAGGAGATTGAAAGCCTGCGGCGCAAGCTGGAAGAAGCGGTGAGAGCATGAAGATAAACAATTACGAAGACATCGACAAGAGCACGCTCTTTTTACGCAGGCTGGAGGACAGCGGCGTGGAAGATGTTGTGCGCGGAATTATCGCGGAAGTTGCAGTAAACGGCGACCGCGCGCTGCTGGAATACGCAAAGCGCTTTGACCGCGCGGAATTGACCACGCTGGAAGTCACCGAAGAGGAGTTAAACGACGCACTCTTGTCGATTTCGCCGGAGCTGCTGGATGCCATGCAAACCGCGATGGAGAACATTCACGCGTTCCACAGCATGCAGCTGCGCGAAGGGTTCCGCTTGGAGCGTCCGAACGGCGTCTATATGGGGCAAAAGATCACACCCATCGAGAAGGTCGGTCTCTATATCCCCGGCGGCACGGCGAGCTATCCTTCCACCGTGTTCATGAACGCGATCCCGGCAAAGCTTGCGGGGTGCCCGCTTGTCGTGATGGTTACCCCGCCGAGTGCGGGCGGTACGATCGCGCCCGCCATCCTCGCCGCGGCGAAGCTCGCGGGTGTGGATCGCGTCTTTAAGGCGGGCGGCGCGCAGGCGATCGCCGCGCTCAGCTACGGCACCGGGACCGTGCCGAAGGTGGATAAGATCGTTGGCCCCGGCAACGCCTATGTGGCCGAGGCAAAGCGGCAGGTATTCGGTCGCGTCGCAATCGATATGATCGCGGGGCCGAGCGAGATCCTTGTCGTTGCAGACGAGACAGCGCGTGCTGACTTCGTCGCGGCCGATCTGCTGAGCCAGGCGGAACACGACGCGCTCGCCTCCGCGGTGCTGATTACAAACAGTGAGCGGCTCGCACAGGCGGTTTCACAGGAGGTTGAGCGGCAGCTCGAGACGCTCCCGCGCGAGGCGATTGCCCGTGCGTCAATCGAAAACAACGGCAAGATCATACTCACAAGCGATCTGTTATGCGCAATCGACCTTGCCAATGATCTCGCGCCCGAGCACCTGGAGCTCTGCGTCAAAGAGCCGGAGCGATACCTTGCGTATGTGAAAAATGCGGGATCTGTCTTTCTCGGCAACGATTGTCCGGAATCGTTGGGAGACTATCTCGCGGGACCAAATCACACGCTGCCGACGAGCGGAACCGCGCGGTTTTCCAGTCCGCTTGGCGTAGACGATTTTGTGAAAAGGACGCAGTACACCTATTTCTCGCGCGAAGCACTTGCGGAGCTTTCGGACAAGATCGCGGTATTCGCCCGCGCGGAGGGACTGGAAGCGCACGCGCGCGCGGCGCTCATTCGCGCCACGGAGGACGAAGCATGAGCCGGTTTTTGTGCGAGCGATACCAGAGCCTTACGCCCTATACCCCGGGAGAGCAGCCCAGAGACGCGCAGTATGTGAAGCTGAACACGAACGAGTCTCCGTTTCCGCCCTCTCCGCGCGTGGTCGCGGCAGCACAGCGGGAAGCAAAACGGCTGAATTTGTATTGTGATCCCGAATGCACGCTCCTCAAACAAGCGGCGGCAACGCTCTACGGCGTCACACCTGAGAACATTCTGCCCGTCAACGGATCGGACGAGATTCTCTATTTTGCATTTCTGGCATTTGGCGATGCAAAAAATCCCTTTGCATTTGCGGATATCAGCTATGGGTTTTATCCGGTCTACGCGCGCTTTTGCGGCGTGCAGAGCCGCGAAATCCCGCTGACAAGCGAACTTGCGATCGACTATCGCGACTATTTGGGGATTCGGGAACAGATCCTGATTGCAAACCCTAACGCGCCGACGGGTACCTGCCTGCCGCTTTGGCAGATTGAAGAGATCGTTCGCTCGAACCCCGATCGCGTCGTGATCATCGATGAGGCGTACATCGATTTCGGCGGCGAGAGCTGCGTGCCGCTGATTCATAAATATGACAATCTGCTCGTGGTGCAAACGTTTTCCAAGAGCCGTTCGCTCGCGGGGGCGCGGCTGGGCTTCGGCATCGGTTGCGAAGCGTTGATACGTGACCTCAACACGGTGAAATATTCCATCAATCCGTATAATGTAAACCGCATGACGCAGGCGGCGGGCGTCGCCGCCATCGAGGATGACGCATACTATCGCGCAAACGCAAACACGATTATGACCGTGCGCGCGGAGACGACGGAGCGATTGCAGGAGCTGGGGTTTCAGGTGTTACCATCCTGCGCAAATTTCGTCTTTGCAAAGAGCGACCGCCTCGGCGGCGAAGAACTCTACCTATCATTGAAAGCGCGGGGCGTACTCGTGCGGCATTTTACCAAGCCGCGGATCAACGAGTTTTGCCGGATCACGATCGGCACCCGCGAAGAGATGGACATTCTGATGACAAACATACAGGCAATCCTCACGGAGAAAGGAAGCAACAGCATATGAGAACAGGAACCAGCAAGCGAATGACAGCGGAGACAGAGATCACACTCTCGCTGGATCTCGACGGAACGGGAAAGAGCGATATTGCAAGCGGGGTCGGGTTTCTCGACCACATGCTGACGCTCTTTGCGCGGCACGCGCGGCTGGATCTCTCCGTGCGCTGCGCGGGGGACACCAACGTGGACGATCACCACAGCGTGGAGGATATCGGAATTTCTCTTGGCGAGGCGCTAAAAGAAGCACTCAGTGAAAAACGCGGCATCGCGCGCTATGGCAGCCAGCTTCTACCGATGGACGAAGCGCTTGTGCTTTGCGCAATCGATCTCTCCGGCAGAGGAAGCTTGCGCTATGTCGCAAACATCCCGTCGCAAAAGATCGGCAGCTTTGACACGGAGCTGGTGCAGGAGTTCTTTCTCGCACTGAGCCGCACAGCTGGCATCACCCTGCACATCCGGCAGCTCGACGGCGAGAACTCCCACCATATCGTGGAGGCGATGTTCAAGGCCGCGGGTCGCGCGCTCAAGCAAGCGGTTGCGATCGATCCCGCGTATGTGGACGAAATCCCCTCGACCAAGGGCGTATTGTGATATGATTGCGATCGTTGACTATGGCGTCGGCAATCTTTTTTCGCTGAAGAGCTCGCTTTCTATGATCGGGGCGGATGCGATCGTCACCGGAGACGCCGCGGATTTGCGCGCGGCAGAGAAGATCATCCTGCCCGGCGTGGGCGCGTTTGAGGACGCGGCAAACAAGCTCCGAAGCGCGGGGCTGGACGCGGTCGTGACCGAGCAGGCGAAAGCGGGCAAGCCGCTGCTGGGCATCTGCCTCGGCATGCAGCTACTATTTGAGCGGAGCTTTGAATATGGCGAGCATCGGGGGCTTGGACTGATCGCGGGCGATGTCGTCGATATGCGGCCAAGGATTCCGGCGGATCTCAAGGTGCCGCACATCGGCTGGAATGCGCTTAATCTAAAGCAACCGACGCATCCGCTGTTTCGCTTCATTCAGGAGGGCGATTGCGTCTATTTTGTGCATAGCTTCTACGCGACCAACTGCGAGGAGGCGAGCATCGCCACGGCAGAATACGGCGCGGCGCTGACCGCGGCGGTCGCAAGTAAAAACGTGATCGGCTGCCAGTTTCACCCGGAGAAGAGCGGAAAGGTGGGCTTAAACATCCTCCGCGCGTTCTGCGAGCAGGACTGAAGCCGAAAAAAAGATACATACAGTTAGGAATGAAAGATAGATGATCGTATTACCGGCAATTGATCTGTTTGAACAGAAGGCTGTGCGCCTCTACAAGGGCGATTATTCGAAGATGACCGTTTACAATGAAGACCCGCCAAAGCTCGCAGGGGAATTTCGCGAGGCGGGTGCGCAATGGATCCATGTGGTGGATCTGGAGGGAGCGAAATGCGGCGGCACGCCAAATTTTGATATTGCGGCAAAGATTGTCCGCACGAGCGGGCTCGCCGTCGAGCTCGGCGGCGGCATCCGCGACGAGGAGACGATCGTGCGTTATCTCGACGCGGGCGTGCGCCGCGTGATCCTCGGCACAGCGGCCGCAGGCAGCGTTTCGTTTGTTGCGGATATGGTCGCGAAATATGGCGCCGCGATTGCGGTCGGCGTCGATCTGCGGGACGGCATGGTTGCGGTGAAAGGCTGGACGGAGACGACGGGGCTAACTGGACTTGACTACTGCAAGAGTCTTGAGGAAGCGGGCGTGCGCACCGTCATCTGCACGGATATCGCGCGGGATGGGGCGATGGCGGGCGCGAACCGCACGCTGTATTCCGCGCTCATGGCGGACAGCGGCATGCGCTTCATCGCGTCCGGCGGCGTCAACTCGCTCGAGGATATCCGCGCGCTCAAAGCGCTGGGGCTACATGGCGCGATCGTTGGAAAGGCGTACTATACCGGCTCCATCCCGCTCGCGGACGCCATTTTGGAGGCAAACGCATGATCACAAAACGCATCATTCCCTGCCTGGACGTCAAGGACGGGCGCGTGGTCAAGGGGATCAACTTCCTCGGTCTCAACGACGTATCCGATCCCGTGAAGCTCGGGCAATATTATAGCGAGAATGGCGCGGACGAGCTGGTGTTCTACGACATCACCGCGAGCGCGGAGGGACGCGCACTGTTTACGGGCATTCTCACGCGCGTGGCGGAGACGATCTTCATTCCGCTGACGGTTGGCGGCGGCATCAACACGCTGAACGATTTTGACCGCGTGCTCAAGTGCGGCGCGGACAAGGTCAGCGTCAACAGCGGGGCGATCAAGCATCCGGACTTGATCCGCGAGGCGGCCAAGCGATATGGCGACCAATGCGTGGTGCTCTCGGTGGATGTCAAACGTGTGAACGGGCAGTTCCGCGTGTTCGCCAAGGGTGGCAGGGAGGACACGGGTCTGGATGCGCTTGCGTGGATCCAGCGCGGCGTGGACAACGGCGCGGGCGAAATCGTGCTCAACTCCATTGACACCGACGGCGTGAAGCAGGGGTTTGATCTGCCGATGCTCTCCGCTGTGTGCGAACGCGTGAGCGTTCCGGTCATCGCATCCGGCGGCGCGGGCGGCATCGCGGATTTTGTGACGCTGTTCACCGCGCTTCCCAAGGTGGACGCGGGGCTTGCCGCCTCGATCTTCCACTTTGGCGAGGTGCAGATCAAAGACCTCAAGCAGACGCTGTTTGAGGCAGGGATTCCCATGCGGAGGGTAGGATGATGGCGAATATGTTGAAGTTGGAAGAATTGAAGTTTGACCACAACGGGTTGATTCCCGCGATCGTCATTGACACGGAGACCAAAGCGGTTCTCATGATGGCGTATATGAACGAACAGAGCCTGCGCGTCTCGATGGAAGAAGGGCGGACGTGCTTCTGGTCCCGCTCGCGCAAGGAACTCTGGCGCAAGGGCGAAACCAGCGGGAACGTACAGCAGATCGTCTCCATTACAGCGGACTGCGACGCGGACACCTTGCTTGTCGAGGTGCGAAAGAGCGGGCCGGCCTGCCACACAGGCGCGGAAAGCTGCTTCTTTCAGCCGGTGTATGAAGGCGAAGCCATGCCGGGCTTTCAATACGAGGATTTGTTTGAGATGCTGCGCGGCAGAAAGGCAGACCCCAAAGAAGGCAGCTATACCACCTATCTCTTCGAAAAAGGGATCGATAAAATTCTCAAGAAAGTCGGGGAGGAGACCACGGAGGTCATCCTCGCGGCAAAAGACCGCGACAAGGCGAATACGGTTTATGAAATCGGCGATTTGATGTATCATTGTATGGTACTGATGATCGAGTCCGGCATCGAGCTGGACGAGATCCGGCGCGAGATGGCGTCCCGCCATGTGATCGATCACAAGACCAAGCAAGAGAAGATGGCATAACGCATCGCAAGCGCGGTGCATCAGGAGAATGAGAAACGGTGAAACGACAAAATCTGCATACCCACAGCACCTTGGACGACGGACAGAACACCATGGAAGAGATGATTATAGCCGCGAGAGCCGCAGGATTATCCGCCATTGGCTTTAGCGCACATTCGCCGATGCCGTTTCCTGCCTGCTGGACGCTGACATCCGCGCGCATGCCGGACTATATCGCCCAGATTCGCGATCTGGCGCAGACGTACCGCGGGGAGATCGACGTGTATTGCGGCGAGGAGTGGGATCTACATGGCGCCACGCCCCCATCGAAGGTTGATTATGTGATTGGCTCCGTGCACCATGTTAAAATGGACGATGCGCTGTATTGCGTCGACAACACAGTGGAGGAGACGGAGCGTACGCTCGCATACTGTTTCGATGGGGACGCGGATGCGATGGCGGAAGTGTATTTTCGGCAATATGACGCGATTGCATCGATCAACGAGGTCGATCTCGTGGGACATTTTGACCTCTTGACCAAATTTGACGAGCAGCGGAGCTTCTTCCATCCCGATTCTCCACGCTATCAAAAATCGGCGGAGCGGGCGATGGACGCACTGATTGCAGCCGGCAAGCGATTTGAAATCAATACAGGCGCGATCTCGCGCGGATATCGCACGACGCCGTATCCTTCCCGCACGCTCCTGACGCAGATCTGTTCGCGCGGCGGAAAGATTGTCATCAGCTCGGACGCACACCGCGCGGAGGACATCGCATTTGGGTTTTCGGAGGCGGAAGCGCTCGCGTATGCGTGCGGTTTCCGAGAAATCTTGCAGTTTAACGGAGAGGAATTCGTTCCGGAACCACTCAGCGGGCGATAACGTTTATTTGGATCTATCTCAAGCATGGGATAGAAAGGAACTTCAGGCAGCATCGATAGGAGGCTCACATGGTCTCGATCAAAGAAGCATTATCCACAAACACCTATCCCGGACGCGGCATATTGCTTGGCAGCCTCGGCGGACAGGCTGTGTGCGCGTATTTTCTCACGGGGCGCAGCGAAAACAGTCGCAATCGCGTGTTCCAAGAGGACGAGGATCAGCTCTCAATCCTGCCGTTTGATGAGACACGGGTCACCGATCCGAAATTGATCTTCTATACGCCGATTCGCGTGTGTCACGACAGCATCGTCGTGACCAACGGAGACCACACGGAGACGGTCTGCGAGAGCCTGAAGGCGGGGCATTCGTTTCAGTATGCGATGAGCGCGCGTTGCTATGAGCCGGATGCACCGAACTACACCCCGCGAATTGCGGGGCTGATGCTTTCGACGGGGCGGTATACGCTCGGCATCGTAAAAAAAGAGGCGGACTCGCCGGATTGCAGACGGAAATACTGGAGCTATGACCCCAAGGAGGGTGTGGCGCATCTGATCCACACCTATGCGGGCGATGGGGAGCCACTGCCCGCGTTTACCGGAGAACCGCGCGAGGTCTCGCTCTGTGGCACGGCGCAGGAGCTAGCGGAGGAGATTTGGCGCGCGCTGGATCGGCAAAACCGCGTCGCGCTCGCCGTGCGCCTGACCGATCTCTCCAACGGGAGGTTTACAAGCGCGCTGAAGAACGCGCGGCTTGGGGACTAACGGAATAAGCGAAGAGCAAACGAAAAAAGCCGCAGGATTCGTATCCGGCGGCTTTTGTGATTCTCTGCCAAGGTGTCAATCGAAGCTGCGATCGAAGTGATATCGATCTCCAACGCGACAGAGATCAATCGGTGCTGCTATCGAAGACAGAGTGATCTCTTCCGCGGTTGGAATCAATCGAAGCTGCGATCGAAGTGATATCGATCTCCAACGCGACAGAGATCAATCGGCGCTGCTGTCATAGATATGGCGAATCTCCTCCGCGCAATGATAAAACGCGTCGCACAACGCGGGGTTGAATTGCGTGCCGCATTCTCGCCGAAGTTCCAGCATGCTGTCCTGGTGTGGCAGCGCGGGTTTATAGGGGCGAATACTCCGCAAGGCGTCGTAAACATCGCAGATTGCGACGATTTGCGCGGAGAGGGGTATTTCGTCGCCTTTGAGCCCGTTGGGGTAGCCCTTTCCGTCCCATCGCTCATGATGCGAAAGCGCGATATCCATCGCCATCTGGAAGATTGCGCCTTTGGGCAAGTTTTCATACGCCTGCGCCAGCGTTTCCGCGCCGATTGAGGTGTGTTTCTTGACCTCGTCAAACTCCTCGCGCGTGAGTTTACCGGGTTTGAGGAGGATGCTGTCGGGGATGCTGGCCTTTCCGATGTCATGAAACAGGCAGGCCTGTTGTAACATATGAATGAAGTCGTAGGTCAAGCTCTGACTGTAAACGCTATTGAACGAGAGCACGCTTGCAACAACACGGCAGGATTCCGAGAGCCGCTTGAGATGCAGGCTGGAGTTGGGATCCTGCGTTTCCGCAAGGTGCACCAGCGAGCTAACTGCGCCCCAGAGTGCGTCCGCCGATTCGCCGACCTTCTGCGCCGTCTGTTCGTCAATGCTCTCCCGACACCGGATCATCTCCTGCTCATGTTCCCATCGTTCGGTGATATCGATTGCGGAACAGCTCAGAAAGGACAAAACACCTTCCAAGGCGGTCGGGGTAATGGTGACACGCAGAAGTCTATGTCGACCGTTGGCATCCGTGCGCCAAACGTCCGACTCGAGGGTGGTCTTGCGCTCGAACGCGTTTCGCGTCATGGCGATGGCGGCGGCGGCTTCCGGCTGCGGTAAAACGCTCTCGATCGGTTGGCACTCGATCTCTTCGCGAGGTTTGCCTAAAAACGAGGCATACGCGGCATTGACACGCCCATACGTGCACTCATACGACATCTCCCAAATCTGCGTCGGGATATGATCCATCACTGCTTCGAGCGCGGACGGCGTGTGAAGAAAAGCCGTTCTTGTCATAACCAAACTCCTTGCTTGACGAATTGTAAGCATTGCGATCGGTGGATCGAACGATAGAAATGCTCCATATTTCATGTGACATAAAAACACAAAACGAAAAGGGCTGTTGCATGACAAGCATAATACGAGATTACATGAAAGTCAACGAGCGCGTAACAGCCGTGTGATATCGGATGCGGGCACAAACGCAAGCGCACGCCATGCACGGGGTGGCTGAACACAAACAGAAAACGTAAAGACCATTTGTGTGTTTATCACTGTTTTGTGGACTCCGAAAGGATATGATCTGTTCACCGATGGTTCAGACAGACGCCATGATCATTCAAAATAAAGATGTTTACGCCGCGGGATGGAGCCGAGAAAAAGCGGGGTGCAAACGATGTATCCCCCAAAGCCTAGCCCTGGAAAGCCGAAATAGAACAAAGCAATCGGCTGTTCTTCAAAAGGAAATGGCTGTTTCCGCTCTCCCGGCGTGAAAAAAGATCGCGTTGACAGGATTGTGTGAAGATCCTACAATGAAGATGTAGCATCGCACGATTGATTTGGATGCAAGCGAAACTACTTGTAACAAAAATGAGTGACGTCGTAACATCTGAAACATCAGAGAAAGAGGAGGGCGAACAGATGGGTAAGCTGTTTCAGAATAAAAAGTTCCAAAATGCGATGTTCTTTTTCGCAACGCTCACATCGGTCATCTATCTGGTGTGGCGCGCGGTGTTCACGTTGCCTTTCCAGAGCGGAATCATCGCTATCATCTTTGGCGTGATGCTGCTGGTGAGCGAGATTACCTCCGCGCTCGGGACATTTGAACTCTACTATCGCAAAAATCGTTCCAACAAGGTTGACCTCGCGTTGCCGGAAATTCCGCATAGCTGGTATCCGGATGTGGATGTGATCGTCGCGACGCACAACGAGCCGGTCGAGCTGCTTTATAAAACGGTGAATGCCTTGACCTACATGGATTATCCGGACAAGAACAAGGTGCATATTTATATTGCGGACGACGGAAACCGTCCCGCGATGGCAAAGCTTGCGCAGCAGTTGGGCGTAGGATATTTCCCGCTTGCGGATAATAAGGAAGCAAAGAGCGGCAACCTGAATAACGCGCTCAAGCAGACCAAGTCGCCTCTGGTTGCGACGTTTGACGCGGACATGATCGCGCGGCGCGAATTTTTGATGGAGACAGTGCCCTATTTCTTCCTCCCGCGCGTGCGGCATGAAGACGGAACCTGGCGCCTGCGTAAGCCGGATGAGATTGATCCGAAGTTCAAGATTGGCTTCATTCAAACACCGCAGAGCTTCTATAACCCGGATTTGTTCCAGTTTAACCTGTATGCGGAGCAAAACATCCCCAACGAGCAGGACTTCTTCTCGCGTGAGATCAACGTCATGCGCAACAGCACGAATGCCGTTGCCTATACCGGCAGCAACACGGTGATTGCGCGGCAGGCGCTGGAAGAGATCGGCGGGTTTCCGACCGATACGATTACAGAGGATTTTGAAACCGGCATCAAGATTCAAAGCAAGGGATATACCACATATTCCACGCTGCGACCGCTGGCGAGCGGACTTGCACCGACCAGCATTAAGAGCATGGTGACGCAGCGCGTCCGCTGGGGGCGCGGCGTGATCCAGTCCGTACGCAACACGAAGATGATGACAAACAAAGGGCTTTCGCTCAGCGCGCGGATCAGCTACATGCTTTCGTATTCCTACTGGTGGTCGTTTGGACGCAGGCTAGTGTTTACCTTCGCGCCGATCATGTTTGCGTTATTTAGCCTGCAGGTGGTCAACACCACGTTCTGGCAGATCCTCGCGATCTGGGGTCCGCAATACATCTTCTATACGCTTGCGATTCGCTGCCTTTCCAGCGACACGCGAAATCAGCGCTGGAATCAGATCATCGATACGATTTTGGCTCCGTTCATGGTCATACCGGTATTTCTGGAGACCATCGGACTCAAACAGTTAAAATTCAAGGTGACCGACAAGAGCTCCAGCAAGCCGCAGGACAGCAACCTCGTCTACATCATTCCGCAGCTTGTGATGCTTGGGATGTCGATTGCGGGATTGATCCGTTACCTCGGCGGGAAATATGGAATGGCGCTGTTGTTTAGTAGCTTCATTGCGTTCTGGCTCCTGCTCAACATCACAAACCTGATTTACGCCGTGTATTTCATGATGGGCCGCAAAGCCTACCGCACAAGCGAACGCTTTGAGGCGGAGATCCCCGTCAAGCTCAACTATCGCGGCAAGACTTTTTCCGCGATGACGAAGAATATCTCGGAGGGCGGGTTCCTCTTTGCGCTGGAACACCCCGCTTATCTGCCGGACGACGAGCCGTTGGATTTTTCGCTCTGCAATGATCAATATTGCGCGAATGTGCGCGGAAAGATCGTCTACATCAACAGCACCAGCAACAAGTGGCTCTATCATGTTCAGTTGTTGCCCGGCATGACGGAGCAGGACACACGGGAATACCTGCAGCTCGTCTATGACCGTCAGCACTCCCTGCCGAAGTCCATGAACATCTGGGTGACCGCGTTTGACGACCTTGTGAACAACGCAAGCCAACGCTTGGAGCGGCAGCGCTCCGAGATGCGCGCCCTGCCGCGCATCCAGCTCGAGCGGTTTGTGCGCTTTGAAGAGGGCATCAGCGGTACGCTGATCGATTTCAACTTCAAGTATGTTCTGGTGCGCGGCTTGAGCGAGAGCGCGGACACCCTGACACTCGCACCCCGAAGCGGCGTGCGCATGCTGTTGGAGCATACGAAAAAGACCTTGATGACGCCGGGCGTCGCGCTCTACAGCGTTAAAAACTGGGAAGAGCTCGCCTCAAGCAAAGCGTTTCAAACGCTGTTGGAGGATTGGATTTTCGAGTATAATCAAGGTACGGCGAAGCCGCGCCGCGCAAGAAAGCGCATGGCGATGTAATCCGTTCAAGAGACAGACACACAATTCAGCCGTCTTCCGCGGTAACACGCGGAGGACGGTCTAAACATTTCACAGCCGCGGGAATTCGAATGCCCTCAGAGAAGGATAAGCTACAAGGAGTGTGAGGACTGTATGGCGATGCTACTGACCATCTTGCGCTTGATCGCGTTTCTGCTCTCCGCAGCGGGTTATGTGGCCGTTGCGCGGGCATATTGGAAGATCACCCCGCGCGCGAGTTACATTTTCGTCTTTTCCGCCCAAGCGCTGATCGTGTATTTTGCGGGGTTGATAGGGGCGCTGGCTCCGGTGTCCTATGCGCTCTTTGGCCTCGGCATCGTACTGCTGGTTACTCTGATCATCAATCAGAAAATCAAACGTGTCTATAACACCGGCTCACTCAGCGCGATCAATCTCGCGTTTGTTGTGGTATTTGGCGCGATTACCGCCTCTTTGATCGATACATTTTTTGTGCATTATGATAATTTCTCGCATTGGGCGGTTGTGGTCAAATACATGATGGTGACCGACCGATTCCCGGATGCCGCAAGCGCGATCATCGATTTCAAGAGTTATCCGTTGGGCAGTTCTTCGTTTCTCTACTATATTGGAAAGATTGTCGGAACCGGCGAGGGAATCATGCTGGTCGGCCAGGCGATCCTGCTGTTTGCTTGCTTTTACGCGGTCTTTGGCGTGATTCGCGATCAAAAGCGTTTTCTGCTCGCGGCGATCCTTGGGCTCGGCTGCTCGACGATGGCATATTTCAACATCAGCATTCGCATCAACAACCTACTTGTCGATTTTCTGCTGCCTGCGCTGGCGCTTGCGGCCATCGGCGTGTTGCTGGTCGAGCGCAACAAGTTTTTTACCACTTGCCTTGCGGTTCTACCCGTGCTGGGATTGTTGACAATCGTCAAGAACACGGGTGTGATCTTCGCGCTGTTGGGATACGTCGTTTTGCTCTATCGCTCGGTTCAGTTCCAAAACGCGGATCCGAAGCTCCGCCCGTTTTTCTGGGGCGCGCTGGCGACCATTGCCCTCTCGCTGCTGCCGCTGATCCTCTGGAACGTGCATACATCACTTGCGTTCCCAACGGATGCGGGCAAATTCAGCTATGATTTCCAGAGCATTTTGTCCTTCACGCCGGACAAAACACCGCAGCAAATGCAATCGATCGCGCTGCTGTTCCTCACGACGGCGACCTCGCTTTCTCAACTGCCGACGCTGGGCTTTGTGCTCCTAAACGGCGTCTCGCTTGTCATCTATCTCGTCGCGCGATTTATATTCCATAGAAAATGGAAGTTACTTAGCACCCTGCTGCTGCTCGATCTTGCGGTGGTGTTCCACTATTGCGGAATCCTTGCGATGTATCTGCTCTCCATGCCGCTGGATGAGGCGCTCCGCCTCGCGGGATTTGACCGATATGCGTCGAGCATGATTCTGTTTTTGATCGGTGCGTTGTCCATGCGGCTGACGATGGACATGGAGAACTCCCTGTATCAACAGCAGGGAGAGCGAAGGGATTATCGCGCGTTTCGCAGCCTGACCTCAAAGAACATCTATCAAACGGCGACTGTCATGCTCTCGATGATAGCTGGCTTGATCCTGCTCTCCGAACTCAACGGCATGAACAGCATTCGCGATTCCTATGTGGAGTCTTTGCCCGCGCGCGTCTCCGCACTGACGGGGGATCGTTGGGAGGCGCCGGACAACGAAACACGGTATCTATTCTATTCCTCAGACGAGAACAACGAGGTAACGAGTTACGAGTTGCCGTATGTCGGGCGCTATTTCCTCTTTGCTTCGCAGGTGGACGCGGTCAGCACATTTACCGACGACGCGTTTATAAACCAGATTCAAACCTACGATACGTTTGTGATTCTGGAGAGCACGCCTGCGATTCGTGACTATATGGAAAAGCACGCGAGCCTGCCGGGCGATCCGGGTCTCTATGATGTACGCGAGACGTTTCCTGAAGCGGTGATTCCAAAAACATGAGACGCGGACACTTGCCGTATGGCGAGGGCGGGTGGTTTTCTCCGGGCGTGAAAATATATCATATATATTTTTCGCAATTGCTATTGCTTTTTGTGCCTGCACATGTTAAATTATCAACAATCGCGGCGAGAGTCGCACGCAAAAATCCCATTACGGCACAGGCCGGACAGAAAGAAGCGCTTTATGACCCGTATCGCATGCGCAGCAGAATACCGCTACTTTAGCTTTACCGGCTTTTACTTCGGTAAGGCTTCGTTCGGTTTGGCGCAGCAAGGGTGATCGGGTAAACAAGCACCGCATACGATCGCAACGCACCGCAGCCAAACAGGCTGCGGTTTTTTTACAGGCGGAGGGAGAAAAAACGATGATTGTCATACTCAAACCAAATCCAAATCCGGATCAACTCGAAAGCCTCAAAAACTGGCTGCTCGGCAAGGGCATACAGATCCACACCAGCCTCGGCACAAGCCAGATGATTCTTGGTCTCGTGGGCGACACATCCACGCTTGACATCGACCTCATCAGCGCGCTGGATATCGTAGAGGATGTCAAACGCGTGCAGGAGCCTTACAAGAACGCAAACCGCAAATTTCATCCGGAGGATACCATCGTCCCGGTCGGTAACACGCAGATCGGCGGCGGAACGCTGACCATCATGGCGGGCCCTTGTTCGGTGGAGTCGGAAACGCAGATCATCGCCGTGGCAAAAGCGGTCAAAGCAAGCGGAGCCACGATGCTGCGCGGCGGCGCATTCAAACCGCGCACCTCGCCCTACGCCTTCCAGGGCATGGGCGCGGAAGGGATTGAATTGCTCAAACTCGCGCGCGCGGAGACCGGGCTGCCGATTGTCAGCGAGATCATGGATGCGTCCCAACTGCCGCTGTTTGACGATGTCGATGTGATCCAGGTCGGCGCGCGGAATATGCAGAACTTCAACCTCCTCAAGATTCTCGGCGCGCAGGAAAAACCCGTCATGATCAAGCGCGGCCTCTCCTCGACCTATGAGGAATGGCTCATGAGCGCGGAATACGTCATGGCGAGCGGAAACGAGCAGGTCATCCTCTGCGAACGAGGCATCCGCACGTTTGAAACCTATACCCGAAACACGCTGGATCTCGCGGCGGTTCCGGTGCTGCGTCATCTGACGCATCTGCCGGTCATCATCGACCCCAGCCACGCAACGGGCAGATATGCCCTTGTGGCGCCGCTTGCGATGGGTGCGGTGGCGACGGGCTGTGACGGCCTCCTGATCGAGGTGCACAACGACCCCGCGCACGCGTTGAGCGACGGCCCGCAATCCCTCAACCCCGAAGCGTTTGACAAGCTCAACCACAGGATCCTCGCGCTGCATGCATTCATGACGAGCGGGGAGGGGAGAGCGTGAACGTAGGCATCGTCGGCCTCGGTCTCATCGGAGGCTCGATGGCAAAAAGCATCAAGATCCGTACGGCGCATTCCGTCTGGGGGGTCGATCTCGACGCGGAGACCATGACGCTCGCGCGGCTCAGCGGCGCAATCGACGGCACGCTGACGCCGGATAATCTTCCGATGTGCGATCTTGTATTGGTTGCGATCCGACCGGCGGCCGCCGTCGAATGGGTGCGGGCGCATGCGGAAAAGATCGCAAAGCACGCAATTCTCGTCGACCTATGCGGCGTGAAACGCGGCGTCTGCGCCGAACTCGCGCCGATCGCCAAAGCGTACGGGTTTGCCTATATCGGCGGACACCCCATGGCGGGGCGGGAGCGCGGCGGATACGTCCACTCCAGCGAGGAGTTGTTCACGAATGCGTCGATGATCCTCACGCCGGATGAACACACCGACATGATCATGCTCGAGACGCTCAAGGCGTTTTTCACCGATATCGGGTTTGCGGGGTTGACCTTCTCCACGCCGGAGGAGCACGACCGCATCGTGGCGTATACGTCCCAGCTCGCGCATCTTGTCTCCAGCGCATACATCAAGTCACCCGAGGCGCAGCGCAGACGCGGCTTCTCCGCGGGCAGTTTTCGCGATATGACGCGGGTTGCGCATCTGGATGAGGCGATGTGGACGGAGCTGTTTTTGGATGACGCGGACTATCTTACCGAACAGCTGGAGATCCTGATCGATCACCTGAATGAATACCGTGACGCGCTCACCGCGCGGGACGCGGAGAAACTGCAGGCGCTCTTAAAAGACGGGCGCGAGAAGAAAGCCACGGCGGGAGGGAATTAGCCGCATGGAGCCTTTCGTGATCCCCGTTCGCGTGCGGGAAGGATATGACGTCATAATCGGAAACGGGCTGCTGCAAGACAGCGGAATGCGGTTGCGCGCGGCGTTGGGAGATTGCCGCGTTGCGATCATTACGGACAGCAATGTAGCCCGGATCTATCTGGAACCGCTGCGGCAAAGCCTGCGCGCGGCGGGGTTTGATGCGCCCGCATACGTCTTCCCTGCGGGGGAGGCAAACAAGCGCATGGGAACCCTTGCGGAACTGTTAGAGTTTCTTGCGGAGCATCACCTGACGCGCAAGGACTGCGTCGTGGCGCTTGGCGGCGGGGTTACGGGGGACATGGCGGGCTTTGCCGCGGGGTGCTATCTGCGCGGCGTGCGATATGTACAAATACCCACGACGTTGCTTGCCGCGGTCGATTCCTCGGTCGGCGGCAAAACCGCGGTGGATCTCTCCGCCGGGAAGAATCTGGCGGGGTTGTTTCATCAGCCTTCGCTGGTCTTGTGTGATACGGCGGCATTTGATACGCTCGAAGAAAACGAGTTTGCAAACGGTCTTGCCGAGGCGATCAAGACCGCGATTCTCGACGACGAAGCACTTTTTGCGCTGTTGGAAGCGGGGAACGCGCGCGGAAACATCACGGACATCGTCAAACAATGCGTGGCGTTTAAGGCGCGGATTGTGGAGGCGGATGAAACCGAAACAGGGATTCGCAAGACGCTTAACCTCGGACACACGGCGGGGCACGCGATCGAGCGATGCAGCGATTTTACGATTCCGCACGGGCACGCGGTGGCCGCGGGGCTTGCGATCATCGCGCGCGCGGCGGAGCGCCTCGGTTGGGCGCAGGCGCCGATTGCGCAACGAATCGAAGCGGCGCTGATCAAAAACAATCTGCCCACCACGAGCGGATATTCGCCGGAGGCACTGGCGGAAGCGGCGCTTTCGGATAAAAAGCGCGCGGGCGGGAGGATCACCCTCGTCGTGCCGCGCCGCATTGGCGCATGCGACTTGATCGATATCCCCGTAGAGCAGTTGATCGATGTGTTTCGCGCGGGACTCGAGGCGCGCGCATGAACGCGCGTATTTCACCCGCGCTCCTCAGCGGAACGATATCCGCGATCGCGTCCAAATCCGACGCGCACAGGCTTTTGATTCTCTCCGCGCTGGGTCAAGGCGAAACGAGACTTTTGATGGATCAACGTTCGGAGGATATCGACGCCACAATCGATTGCCTTCGCGCGATGGGAGCTAAGATCGAGATTGCTGCGGAGAGCGTTCTCGTGCGCGGCATAGAGCATGTTGCGGAAAACCCGTTGCTCGACTGTAAGGAGAGCGGATCGACGTTTCGCTTTCTGCTGCCGGTCGCAACCGCGCTGTGCAAGCGCGCGCGCTTCACAGGCGGCGGAAGACTTCCGGAGCGTCCGATCGGCGAGCTCCTGCGCGAATTGCAAGCGCACGGCGTTGCGTTTTCCGCCGAGCGGTTGCCGTTTGAAACGAGCGGCACCCTGACGGGCGGCATATTCTCCCTGCCGGGCAACATCAGCTCCCAATATCTCACAGGGCTGTTGCTCGCGCTACCGCTGCTTGCTTCGGACAGCACAATTTCGCTCACCACGCGGCTGGAATCCGCGGCTTATGTAGACATCACGTTGCATGCACTCCGCCGGTTTGGCGTGCGGGTGCACGTAGAGGGCGGCGTTTACACCGTCTTTGGCGGGCAGACGATTCAATCGCCGGGAACGCTCGCGGTCGATGGAGACTGGTCGAACGCGAGCTTTTTCCTCGCAGCCGGGGCGTTGGGCAAACCGATCACAATGACGGGACTTTCACTCGATTCACCGCAGGGCGACAAGGCGATTTTAGACGCAATGCGTCGCTTTGGCGCAGGCGTTGAGGCGAAGCGGGATGCCGTGACGGTTTCTCCCGCGCGGCTCACGGGTTGCGAGATCGACGTCGGCGATACGCCGGATCTGCTGCCGATTCTCGCCGTGCTCGGCGCGTGCGCGGAGGGTGAGACCCACCTTGTCAATGCATCTCGCCTGCGGCTCAAGGAGAGTGACCGGCTCGTTTCCGTCGCCGCAATGCTGCGCGCACTCGGAGGACAGGTGGAAGAGATGCCGGATGCGCTTGTGATCACGGGCGGGCGGATGACGGGCGGTACGGTGGATAGTTGCCGCGATCATCGCATCGCGATGTCTGCCGCGATCGCTTCAATTTGCTGCACGCATACGGTAGATATTCTCGGCGCGGATGCGGTCAGAAAATCGTATCCTGCGTTTTTTGAAGATTTGAATCGGCTGGGGGGGCACATGCATGTCGTCTGAATTTGGAAACACCCTGCGCGTCGGCATCTTCGGCGAGTCTCACGGGCGGGCGATCGGCGTCACCATGCAAAACCTCCCAGCAGGCGAGGCCATCGACCTCGTCGCGTTGGAGGCGTTTTTAGAGCGGCGCAGACCCGGCAAAAGCGCGCTTTCCACCGCGCGGAACGAGCCGGACAGGCCTGTGTTCCTCGCCGGCCTTGTAGACGGGAAGACCACCGGCAGCCCGCTGTGCGCGATGATTGAAAACCGCGATGCGCGGTCCGGCGACTATGCGGAGCTGATCGACAAACCGCGCCCGGGACACGCGGACTACACCGCGTTTTTGAAATGGGCGGGCAACGCGGATATGCGCGGCGGCGGCCATTTTTCCGGAAGGATGACCGCGCCGCTGTGCATCGCGGGCGGCATCGCAAAGCAGATCCTCGCGCGAAAAAACATCTTCGTCGGCGCGCATCTGTCTGCTGTCGCGGGGATCGCGGACGAGGTGTTTCCCAAACACCCCGCGCGGACGATGTTCGACGAGATCGCGAAAAAGGATTTTCCCGTGCTTGACGATGCGCGCGGTTGCGAGATGCAGGAACAGATTCTCATAGCGTCGCACGCGGGGGATTCCGTCGGCGGTGTGATCGAATGCGCCGCGATCGGATTTCCGGCTGGTCTCGGCAACCCGATGTTCGATGGCATCGAAAACAGGCTTTCCTATGCGCTCTTTGGCATCCCCGCCGTAAAGGGCGTGGAGTTTGGCGCGGGGTTTGCCGCAAGCAACATGTGCGGCAGCGAGCACAACGACCCGTATCGCATGGAGGCGGACGGAACCATCGGAATTCAGACCAACCACGCGGGCGGCATCTTGGGCGGCATTTCGACAGGGGAGCCGATTGTACTGCGCGCGGCGTTGAAGCCCACGCCGTCGATTGCCAAGGTGCAACAGACGATCAGCCTGTCCAAGCGCGAGGATGCGGAGCTGACCGTACACGGGCGGCACGATCCATGCATCGCGCTGCGCGCTGTGCCCGTGGTGGAGGCGGTGACCGCCCTGGTGCTACTTGATTTTCTGCTGGAGCAGAGCATCTAAGACGAAATTTTCAGCCAGTCAGCCGAGGCTGTCTGCCTGCCAAACAGAGAGGAAAACACATGCAGATCGAACAGATTCGTGAACAGATCGATACCATCGACAGTCAACTACTCCAACTGTTTCTACAGCGCATGCAGTTGGGCGATCAGGTAGCCAGCTACAAGCGGGAGCACAATCTGCCCGTCTTGAACAAATCGCGGGAGCGGGAGATCCTCGCGCGCGTACAAGCGGAGGCGGGCGAAATGGAGCCATATGCCTACCAGCTCTTCACCACGCTGATCGAGCTCAACAAAGTGCGCCAGACGGAGCTGTATTCTCCGCCGTCACGCGTGCGCGGGTTGATCGAAGGCGCGATAGCCGCGCCGGAGGAGGTGTTTCCGCGCACGGGTACGATCGCGTGCCAGGGTGTAGAGGGCGCAAACTCGCAGGCCGCGTGTGACAAGATTTTACCGCGCGGCAATATCTTATATGTCAAGAGCTTTGAGGCGGTGTTTGACGCGGTGGAATCCGGCCTTTGCCAATTTGGTGTGCTGCCGATTGAAAACAGTGCAAACGGTTCCGTCCGCTCGGTATACGATCTGTTGCAGCGCAAACGTTTCTCCATTGTGCGCGGCACAACGCTGCATATCCGCCATGAGCTTTTGGCAAAGCCCGGCACGAAGCTCTCCGAGATTACGGAGATCTATTCGCATGAACAAGCGATCGGCCAGTGCAGTCGATATCTGAATAGCCTCAACGGCAAGGTGAAAGTGATTCCCTGCGCCAACACAGCCGTGGCGGCTAAGATGGTCGCAGAGGGCATCAACCCCAAAGCCGCGGCGATCAGCTCCCACGCGTGCGCGGAGCTCTACGGCCTGACAACGTTGAAAGACGATGTGCAGGACAGCGAAAACAACTATACGCGCTTCATCTGCATCGCGAAAAACCCCGTCATCTATGCCGGCTCAAACAAGATCAGCCTGATTCTGGACTGCAAGAACGAACCGGGCGCGCTCAACAGCATCCTCACGAAGATATCCGCCTACGGCGTCAACACCAGCAAGCTGGAGAGCTGTCCGGTCACGGGGCGCAACTTTGAATTCATCTTCTTCTTTGATCTGGATGCCTCCGTGCGCGAGCAGGGTGTGCTGCCCATGCTGGACGAACTGGAGCGCATCAGCGAAAGCTTCACCTTCTTAGGGAACTATTCGGTGATATAATCGTTGTACGCGCCGGAATTTCTGGGTCGGAATCCGGAGCATACATCATTTTGAAAAAACGATTCGGTGATATAATCGTTGCGTGAACGCGTCAGAAAAGAACAGTAAAGATACAGGGGTATCCTCCATGCATGAGCGGATCTACGGCCTCCTCGGGCGGACGCTGAAGCACAGCTATTCTGTGCCGATTCATCGCGCGCTCGGCAACGATCTGTATGCGCTCTATGAACAGGAGCCGGAGGCGCTCGGTGCGTTCCTTACGCGCGCGGACATCGGAGGGCTGAACGTAACGATTCCCTACAAGCGGGACGTGATGGCATACTGCGATGTGTTGGACGAAACCGCAAGAAGCATCGGCAGCGTCAACACGATCGTGCGCCGCGCGGACGGCAGGCTCGCGGGTTATAACACGGATGCATACGGGCTCCGCTATCTTGCGCAGCACGCGGGCATCACGCTGGGCGGCAAAAAAGTCGTGATCTTCGGCAGCGGTGGCGCATCACTCACGGCGCATGCCGTCGCAAAAACGGAAGGCGCAAGCGCGGTCGTCGTCGTTTCCCGAACTGGCGAGGACAACTACGACACGCTCGAACGCCACAGCGACGCGCAGGTGGTGATCAACGCGACGCCTGTCGGCATGTATCCTCATACGGGAGAGTCGCCGGTGGATCTTTCCCTGTTCACTGCTTGCCAAGGCGTGCTGGATTTGATCTATAATCCACGCAGAACGGCGCTGCTTCTGCGTGCGGAAGCGCTGGGCATTCCCTGCGCGGACGGATTACCCATGCTGGTTGCGCAGGCAAAGGCCGCAGAGGAGCTGTTTTTCGAGCGAACGATTGCGGACAAGGAGAACGAACGAATTCTGCGCCAGATGCGCCAGAACACGCAGAACATCGTGGTGATCGGCATGCCGGGCAGCGGAAAGACGACCATCGGAGCCGCGTTGTCGCGCTTGACAGGGCGTGTAGCGATCGATCTTGACGAGGAGATCGTGCGTGCGGCAGGCATGCCGATTCCGGAAATCTTCGCCCAATCAGGCGAAGCCGGGTTTCGCGCGATGGAACGCGAACAGGCTGAGCAATGGGGCAAGCAGAGCGGATTGATCCTGATCACCGGCGGCGGGATTGTAAAGGATGCGCGCAATGATCCCTCGCTTCGGCAGAACGGACGCATCTATGAGATCCAGCGCGACATTGATCTTTTGCCGCGCGAAGGAAGGCCGCTCTCACAAAGCACCGATCTGGAAGCCATGCAGCGTGAACGTGCGCCGCTTTACGCACGCCTGCGCGGCACGCGCATACCAAACGACACCACGCCGGAAGACGCGGCCGCGCGTATCTGGCAGGACTTTTGTGCAAACGTCGATTGACGTACGGGAGGGAAATACTTGAATATTCTTGTGATCAATGGGCCGAACCTGAATCTGCTCGGGCTTCGGGAACCGGAACTCTACGGTAAGCGCTCGTACAGCGACCTTGTCGAGATGATTCGCGTGGAGGCGGAGCGGCTCGGCGTTGCGGTTGAGTTTGTGCAGAGCAACCACGAGGGGGCTTTGGTGGACGCGATTCAGGCGGCATATGGCAAAGCCGACGGCATCGTCATCAACCCCGGGGCGTATACGCACACAAGCGTCGCAATTCTCGACGCGGTGAAGGCGGTCGGTATCCCAACCATCGAGGTGCATATCTCCGATCCGGACACGCGCGAGGCGTTCCGAGCGGTGTCCTATATTCGCGCCGCGTGCATCGCAAGCATCAAGGGCCACGGCTTGGACGGATATCTCGAGGCATTGCGTCTGCTGGCATCCAGGAAATAAACAACAATCACAACGTCAATAAAGCTTCCGGTTTGCAGCCGGAAGCTTTTCTTTGCGAAAGATCCTCAGATCGGTAGAATGGAATCGAGTTCTTCGATAAAAATCCCCCGCAATGGCGCGAGGGATGCGAGTATTCCGAAAATGATTGTATAAATCGCGAAAAAGATTATGCCGTCGGCGGCTCTTCCTTTTTCTCAAACGCATGGACGACCGCGTCTTTTGCGCCTACGACGGCCTCCTTGGCCTTTGCGGCATACTCCGGTGCCTTCTCCTTGACCGTTTCCGCGGCGTCTGCAACGGCCTCTTTGACGTCCTCCGCCGCGTCCTTTGCCTTTTGCGCGACGACGGGCGCTTTCTCCTTGAAGGAGGCTGCCGCGTCCTGATAGACCTCAGTTGCGGCTTTCTTCACTTCCTCAAAATAGTCCACCGCGTCGACTTTGCCGTCGCCGTTGACGTCCTGCACGCCGTCAGGATTGTTTTCCTTGACTTTATCGGCAACCTTCACCGCGGCGACGGTTGTACCCGCGACGACGCCGATGCCCAGAAGTTTTTTCAAAAAACCCATAGTGGTAGCCTCCTTGTTTTTCTTCATTATAGCGGATACAATCCAGCATGACAATATCACGCGCGGATGCGGAAACATGACTGTCGAAATAAATAGAAAACGGAATCGGGTAAAACCCGACTCCGCTTTGGGATGATGATTGTGGAACTGAGTGCTTATTTGCCAAACAGTGCGAGCAGGACGCCCGCGGCAACCGCAGAGCCGATGACGCCGGCGACATTCGGGCCGATGGCATGCATGAGCAGGAAGTTCTTCGGGTTCGCCTTCTGGCCTTCCAGATGCGAGACGCGCGCCGCCATCGGTACGGCGGAAACGCCGGCGGAACCGATCAGCGGGTTGACTTTGCCGCCGGAGAGCGCATACATGAGTTTGCCGAGCAGCAGGCCACCGACGGTGCTGAACATGAACGCCAGCAGGCCAAGGCCGATAATCATCAGGGTCTCTGTCCGCAGGAACGTGGTCGCGGATGCGGTCGCGCCGACGGTGACGCCGAGGAAAATCGTGACGATGTTGATCAGCGCGTTTTGCGCCACGTCGGAGAGACGCTCGACCACGCCGCACTCACGGAAGAGGTTGCCAAGCATGAGCATACCGATCAAGGGCGCAACGGATGGCAAGAGCAGAATGCAAAGGATCGCGACGATGATCGGGAAGCAAACGCGCTCGAGCTTGGAGACCGGACGCAACTGCACCATGATGGTTTCGCGTTCTTTCTTGGTGGTGAGAAGCCGCATGATCGGCGGCTGAATGATCGGGATCAGTGCCATGTAGGAGTATGCCGCGATGGCAATTGCGGGCAGCAGATCCGGCGCAAGACGCGTGGTGAGGTAGATGGCCGTCGGGCCGTCTGCACCGCCGATGATGCCGATGGAAGCTGCTTCCTGCGGCGTGAAGCCGAGTGCGGAAGAGATGATGAACGCAATCGCGATGCCGAACTGCGCGCCGGCGCCCAGAAAGAGGCTGCTGGGGTTTGCGATCAATGGGCCAAAGTCCGTCATCGCGCCGATGCCAAGGAAGATCAGTGACGGGTAGATACCGAGCTTCACACCCTTGTAGAGATAATACAGCAGCCCGCCGACTCCACCCTCATTCGCGGGGCCGTCCATGAGGCCGGTCAGCGGCAGGTTTGCCAGCAGCATGCCGAATGCGATCGGTAAAAGAAGCAACGGCTCAAATTTCTTGACAATCGCCAGATAGATCAAGATCAGAGAGATGGCGATCATGATCAGATACTGCCAATTTAAGGCAAAAAAGCCGGAAGAGTCCAAGAGATCGGATAAAGCTTTTGTTAACATGATGTTCTCCTTCTGCGGTTATGTGTGTTCTTACTTGCTGACGGCATTTTTATGCTTCGCCGCGGCACTCGCCGTCTCGAGGATAAGGGAGAACAGCGTTACAAACAAATACAGAGCAAACAGCGCGACAAACACGATCGCCATGAGAAACAATGCTACGAGCAAACTACTGACAAACGACATATGATTTCCTTTCTTGAACGGCGTATAGCCGGAGTAGAAAACTTGAACGGCTCATAGCCGGACTAAATAACTTGAACGGCGCATAGCCGGAGAAAATAACTTGAACGGCACATAGCCGAAGCAGAAAAGGGAGGCATCACGAGAAACATCATGATATACCGGATGACTTCCATAAGAGGGGTCAACGCGTTCCGCCCAACAAGGCGGATCATAAAAAACAAATCTTTTGAATGATATGCCTAATCACGCCAAAAGTCAATCAATCAAGGCCGCGTTTTGCGTAGGATCTTAGGAGTTTAAACGTTTTTTCGCGTTATTTTTAAATATTTGAAGGAAGCTTTGCGTTCGATTCCGTGCTCCGCGCGGAGAGCAGATAGAGCGGAATCGCCAGCAGCTGCGCACCGACGGAAACAGCGATCATGACGGGGATGCTGACGTCATACAGCGCGCCCAGCAGCCAGCTGCCGAGGAACCAGAACACACCGAACACGCATTCGAAAATGCCGTATCCTGTTGCCCGGCTCGCCTTGGGGACAATGCCCGCCACCGCCGCCTTGAGAATGGATTCTTGCGCGCCCATACCGATGCCCCACATGCCGATGCCGACAAGCAAAGAAAGATTGCTTGTGCCGCCAAACACCAGCAGCGCAAACGGCGCGGAGAGCGCGGTGGAGAGAACCAGCGCGCGCATTCCTTTCTTATCATATAAAATACCGAACACCATTGCCGACGCCGCGTCGACCAGCATCGCGCCCGCATATAAAAGCGGAAGCGTGCCGCTGCTGACGAAGGACGACGCTTCCGAAAGACCGGACGAGAGAACGGCATGCGTGCGCGCGACATGCATCAGAATCAGCGAATAGTCGATAAAACCAAACGCAAACAGGCTGATGCCCGCAAGATACAGCAGGAACTTGCGGTCTAGGCGAAACGGGACGAGCTGTTTGGGTTCCGGCTCAAAATGCTCCGGGTTGGGGAATTTCCGTTTGGTCACAAACAGCATCCAGATAGTAGCTGCCGCAGGGATGATCAAAAGCCCCAGCGCAAACGCATATCGCTGCTGTAAGCTTCCGCTTGTTTTGAACAAGAGCGTGATATAGAGCATCACAGGGCCAAGGAACGCGCCAAACTGGTCGACCATCTCCGAAATGGCGAAGCTTTTACCGACGCCTTCCTGCGTGGCAGCAAACGAGAGAAGCGTACTCTTTGCAGGCTTTTTGATCGCTTTGCCGATTCGCTCGATGATAATCAACCCGCTTGCGAATACCCAGCCGTGTTCGCCCGCGAGGGCAAGCGCGGGGACAGCCAGCACATCTACAATGTAGCCGACGATGGTGATGAGCCAGTAGCGTTTGGTCTTGTCCGCAAATCGCCCGAAGAGCAGACGCAGGGAATAGCCCGCGAGTTCGCCGAGACCGGAGACGAAACCGATGGTCGCGGCGGAAGCGCCGAGCAGGCTTAAATACGCTCCGCGAATACTCGCGGCGCCTTCGTGCGTCATATCCGAAAGCAGGCTCACGATACTAAAGAGTAGGATGAACGTCATCGCGGGGGTGATGACATTCTTTTTTTCTCCGGGTTTGTTCATCATGAAGAGTACCCCACTGGTTTGATCGCAGGTTTTGCACGCTTTCGCTTTCGCTGCAGCGCGGTGGATGCATGTGCTTGCCGAAAGTCGGGGGAGACCGGCAAAACTCCCGTGAGTGAATTATAATATCGAAAAGCGATATTGTAAATAGATATCAATGAAACACCCTTAAAAACGCGGGGAATCTGCATGATAAGTCCGCCGGAGGCAGAGGCAAAACCCGCGCAAATAGTTACGCGGGTTTTGCTTGTCAACGCGAGATTTTGTGTTATTCGACGTCCTGCAGCGCGTCGTAGCCTTCTTCGCCCGTACGCACCTTGATGACGTTTTCGACATCGTAGACGAAGATCTTACCATCTCCGATGTGTCCGGTATAGAGCACGCTCTTGGCGGTCTCAATCACCGTGCGGACAGGCACCTTCGTGACCACGATCTCGACCTGCACCTTCGGCAGCAGGTTGACCTCGGTCTCAACGCCGCGGTAGAACTCCGTCTTACCCTTCTGCATACCGCAGCCGAGCACCTGGGTGACGGTCATGCCGGTGACGCCGATCTCGTTCATCGCAGCCTTGAGCGCCTCAAAGCGGCTCTGCTTGGTGATGATCTCGATCTTTGTGATCTTCACGTCGGACCCGACCACCTTGGAAGGCTTGCTGATCAGCTCAACCGGAACTGCTGCGTCGATGCTGGCAGCGGGTGCGCTGGGAGCAGGCTGTTTATGGAACGGAACATAGTTGAATCTACGGAGCTGCTTGATGTCCTCGTTGTCGGCAGAGTCATAGTCGAGTTCACTGCGAACAAGCTGACTGTCCGGATAGGCGAGCACGCCCATCTCCGGGATATCGAGGCCATCGAGTTCCGCCTCGGGTGCAATACGCAGACCCCAGACTTTGTCGAGCACTTTGAAGAACACAAACGATATGCCAAAGCCCCAGACGAGCAGGACAACCAGAGAGATCAGCTGTGCATAGAGCTGCGTCGGATCGCCGTAGAACAAGCCGCGTACGCCGCCCGCTACGCCGTTGAAGCCATCGCCATACTTGCCATCTGCAAACAGGCCAAGCGCGATGACGCCCCAGAAACCGTTGGCGCCGTGGACGGAGATTGCGCCGACCGGGTCGTCAAGCTTGAGTTTATTTTCCACAAACGAGACGGAGACGCAGACAAGGAGTCCCGCCACGAGGCCGATGATGAAGGACGAGATGCCGTCGACAAACGCGCAGGGGGCTGTGATCGCGACAAGTCCCGCGAGGGTGCCGTTTGCGGTCATGGAAGGATCGGGCTTGCCGAACTTCACCCACATATAGAACATGGCGACAAGTCCGCCGATGGCGCCCGCAATCATCGTGTTGGTGGCGACGACGGAGAGCCTGAAGTCCGTGGAATTCAGCGTGGAGCCCGCGTTAAACGAGAACCAGCAGAAAAAGAGGATGATAGTACCAATGATCGCCATGGGGATATTGTGGCCGGGGAAAGCACGCGCTGTGCCGTCTTTTTTGAATTTGCCGATGCGCGGACCGATGACGATTGCGCCAGCCAGTGCGATCATACCGCCCATGGAGTGAACAACCGCGCTGCCCGCGAAGTCCACAACACCGTGACCGAGACCGAAGTTCGCGCCGAGGGTTGCCATCCAGCCGCCGCCCCAGACCCAGTTGGCAAACAGCGGATAGAGGAACATCGAGATAAAGAACGATGTGATCACAACGGCAGAATACTTCACGCGCTCTGCAATTGCTCCGGTCGGAATGGTGACCGTGGTGTCCATAAACACCATCTGGAAGAAAAAGAGTGCATAGATGCCCGCGTCATACGTGCCGTTGAGCATGAAGCCCTTGTAGCCCATGATGCCGCCGAGGCCGGGGATTTTGATCATGGAGTCCAGCGCGGCACCGCCGCTGCCAAGACCCGCGGCTCCGCCGCTGCCGCCCATCTGAAGGGCGAAACCGACGAGGAAGTAACCGATTGCGCCGACCAGAAAGACCATGAAGTTCATGGTCATGGTGTGCGCGGCGTTCTTCCCGCGGGTGAAGCCTGTTTCCACCATTGCAAAGCCGCACTGGAAGAAGAAGACCATGAACGCGCAGATCATGACCCAGGTGTAGTTCGCGCCGAAGTAAGCTTTGTTCGCTGTTGTGGCGACGTCTGCAATCGTTTCCGCGCCGGTTGTGGCGATGTAGCCGGCTCCGGTGGGGTCAGCGGCCGTTGATTGCATCGGGAAGAACAGCAAGAATACCGCCCCAACCAGCGCAAGAAGGACAACGATGGCAAAGATTGACTTTTTCATTGAATTACCTCCCTTTATTTTGAAAACTGCAAGCCCTATATTGACTGTGAACCAATTTCTCTATTCAATGTTTTTCTCTTTAGAACCAGCGCTTTTTTGAGTCTGTTTAGCTGCTTTTGTTTTCGTTTCGCGCTGCTCTTCAAGCCCGTTTAGTTCGTTTTTTTCTCTTTGCGAAAATTGCTCCAGGAAAACCCGGTGGATTTCATCACTTCATCGCGGAGTTTGGAAAGTGACATGAAATACCGGATTCCCAGAAACAGGATCACCATGCCGAAGATGAGGCCAGGTATGGTGGATGACATCACTTGCATCTGGACGTTATAGATCGCGCTGTACACGCAGAACCCCGCGCCAAGCAGCATAATCACAACAGACAGTAAATACAGGATGACGATGATGGCGGCCTTCCCCTTTGCCGCGGGCGGGCTCGCCGCCGCATAACGCATCATAGTGTTCAACCTCCTATGTTTCTTTGTTCCACTGAAATCCCCCGTCAGGTGCTGGATTGTGTGTTCATAACCCGCCGTAAACGCCTTTGTTTGGCGTGTTTTGAATACGACAAAGGCAAAGGCGCTCAAGGGAAGCTCCCCAAGCGCCTTTGCCATGCAGACGTTATATATGATATATAAACGAATGTCAATATAAAGTTTTATATGACGATATATCGAAAATATCTTTTCGTAAGGAACAATGATTGAGTGTATGATTCCAACGCTATCGCGGGACGGTTATACGCGTGGTTTTCTTCACCCCAGATAGGGCTGTCATACAAAAAAACGCGATCGAATCCAGTGTGCGTTTGTTGGGGAGTGCTGCCGGACCCGTTCGATTCGGGTTCGACTCAAAGAAGGCAAACGCCAGAAATTCACCGCCAAACGTTTGTAACATTGTCGCGAAAACGAGCCTCCGTGTGACGCAGTCGCTTGACAATCAAATAGATTGTGCTACGTTGTATTTATAAAGATCGAATGCTCGTAAACGGAGCAAAACACGACAAAAACATCAGAAAGTTGAGGTTTGAATAGATGAGCCAACAGACAATTTCCAAAATCATCGCGCGGGAGATTCTCGATTCGCGCGGCAACCCTACGATTGAAGCAGAGGTAACCACCAGCGGCGGCGTGGTCGGCTGGGCTGCCGTACCTTCCGGCGCGTCAACCGGCGCTTACGAGGCGTTGGAATTGCGCGACGGCGACAAGAGCCGCTATCAGGGCAAAGGCGTGCAGAAGGCGGTCAAGAACGTGCAGGAGAAACTTGCGCCCAAGCTGATTGGCATGGACGTGACGGGACAGCGCGGGATCGATTATAAAATGCTCGCCATCGACGGCACCGCAGACAAGAGTAAGGTCGGCGCAAACGGCATCCTCGCGGTGTCTCTCGCGGTTGCAAACGCCGCGGCAAAGACGCTCGATCTGCCGCTCTATCGTTACATCGGCGGGGTCAACGCACATATTCTGCCCGTGCCGATGATGAATGTCATCAACGGCGGCAAGCACGCGGACAACAACATCTCCAGCCAGGAGTTCATGATCATGCCGGTCGGTGCGCCTACGTTTGCAGAAGGACTTCGTTGGGGTGCTGAGGTGTTCCATACCCTCAAAGGCATTCTTCATCAGAAAAATCTGAGCACCTCTGTTGGGGACGAGGGCGGTTTCGCGCCGAATCTTTCCGGCGAGGAGGAAGCGCTCGAAACCCTGCTGGAAGCCATCAACAAAGCCGGATTCGTACCCGGCAAGGATTTCATGCTCGCGATGGACGCCGCCAGCACCGAGATGTTTGACGAGGCAAAGAAGGCTGGAAAAGAGGGCGATTATCTCTTCTGGAAGACCGGAAAGTTGATGTCCCGCGATCAGATGATTCGATACTGGGCGGATCTTTCCGCGAAATACCCGATCATCTCGCTGGAGGACGGACTTGCGGAAGAGGACTGGGATGGCTGGAAGCAGCTTCGAAAAGAGCTTGGTGACAAAGTCCAGCTCGTGGGTGACGATCTTCTCGTCACCAACACCAAGCGCCTTGCGCGGAGCATTGAGGAGGACAGCGTCAATTCGATCCTCATTAAGGTCAATCAGATCGGCTCGCTGAGCGAGACGCTGGAAGCCATCGAGATGGCGCAGCGCGCGGGATTCACCGCCGTGACTTCGCACCGCTCCGGCGAGACGGAGGACACGACGATCGCGGACATCGCGGTTGCGACCAACTCGGGACAGATCAAGACCGGCGCGCCTTCGCGCACGGACAGGGTTGCGAAATACAACCGACTGCTTCGCATCGAGGACGAACTCGGCGCCGCCGCGGTCTACGCGGGCAAGAACGCCTTTGGCAAGATCGGCAAACGGATTCTGTAAGTAAAACGGCAAGCAAAAAGCCCCCGAGCCACGTGGTTCGGGGGCTTTGGCATACGTAGGATCAGTCCAGTGCGATGCCTAGAATCGGAAGCACATCCATCGGGGTTTGCGGATAATAGTCCGCGGGAATCGTCAAATCCGTTGTGCCCCAGACGGCCAATGCACCCTTTGCCCCGGCGGCCTTTGCGCACTGCATGTCATACGGCGCATCGCCGAGGAAGAGGATGTCCGCGGGATCGATGTCAAAGTGTCGCGCGGCAAAGAGCAGAGGATCTGCCGCGGGTTTGGGATGTTCCACATCGTCTGCGCAGACGGCGAGGTCAAAGAATTGACTAAGCCCGTATTTGTGGAAATGTTCACGATACAGTCTCCGTCCCTGTGAGGTGGCAACGCCGAGCGGTAGCCCCGCTCCGCGAAGCGCGGTCAGCAGATCGAAAACGCCGTCAAACGGCTTGTTCTCCGCTGCCAGCGGCGCGTAATACTCGCTCCATTTGCGCAGGGTCAGCTGCCAATCCGGCAGGGTGAACAGATCGTCCAATGCGGAGCTCGGCAACCCGAGCATCTTGCGCAGATAGTCCGGCGCGTGGCGCCCGCCGCCCGTGTCGAACACGGCGCGATCCAGCGTGAGGATCAGGTTGGGCGCGGAATCGATCAGACACGCGTCGATATCAAACATGACGGCTTTGAAGCTTTTCGAAATTGTATCATTCATATCGTAAGCAGTCTAACAGGTTCTCAGGCGAGAATCAAGCGCGTGTACTTGTTTTGGCGCCTGTGGTAGTAATTTTTACGGTAAATTTTACTCGTTCCAAAACACTGCGAGTTGTTCGGCAAGCTCTTCTGTTCGCCGAACCCGCGTGACAGTCCAATGCGGCGGAAGCAGCGTGCGATAGTCCGGGAGCGAGTAGCGCGTGTCGATCAAGAGCAGCGCGCCGCGGTCGGTCTCCGTGCGGATGATGCGCCCTGCCGCCTGCAAAACCTTGCTCATACCGGGGTATTGATAGGCATACCGAAAGCCGCTTTGATCCATCTGATCATACGCTTCGCGCAGCACATCTCGCTCCAAGCACACCTGCGGGAGCCCAACACCGACCACAACGGCGCCGCAGAGACGCTCGGCCGGCAAATCGATCCCCTCCGCAAACACGCCGCCCATGACGGCGAGACCTACGGTGATTCCGCTTGCATCCGGCGAAAACCGCGCGAGGAATTCCGCACGCGCCGCGTCGTCCATCTTTGGTATCTGCGAGAGGAGCTCCGCCTGCGGCAGCATCTCTTTGAGTAGTGCGTAGAGCTTGCCCAAATATGCGTGCGACGGCGCAAAGACGAGATAGTTGCCCCGTTTTCGCGCGGTGACAAACGCGCAGACTGCCTCCGCGACCGGGCAGAGCGTCGCCTCCCGCGCGGCAAAGCGCGTATCGAGCGACAGATGGAATACGGACAGGTTTTCGGGCGGAAAGGGCGAGGGCAGCGCGAGAAACGGCGTCTGCGCCTTTACGCCGGAAAGATCGCGGTAGAAGGAAAACGGCGTTAACGTCGCGGAAAAGAGGATCTCACTGCGGCATTTCTGATAGACCTCCGCAAGCTTCGCGGAAGCATCCGTACAAAACAGCGTGATCGTGCGCGTCGTTTTCCCGCCCTGATAGAGCGTGCGATAACGGGCATCGTACAGATCCAGCGCGAAGCGAAACGCCGAGAGATCAAATGTCAGTTGGCGCGAGAGCGCGCGGTCCGCCGGGATCGTCTCGGCGGAGAGTTGATCGAGTGCGGACTCGACTGCCCCGGCGAGCGAGGCCGGAGGGTCGATTGCGGCATGCGGCGCGCTGTCCTCGTCAAACAGCGCGGATATCTGCGTTTCCAGACGTTTGAGCGCGCGATAGAGCGGGGTTTTGCGCTGATTTTTTGGCACGCTGCGGCGCGTTTCGGCAACCGCGGAGAGGGAAATCGCGGCGGAATACATACTCCTTGCCCGATCGGGCAGGTTGTGCGCCTCGTCCACGAGCAACACGAAACCGCCGCGTCCCGTGGTGAAGAAGCGCTGTAGCCGTACGCGCGGGTCGAAGGCGTAGTTATAATCGCAGATGATCAGATCACAGGAGAGCGAAAGATCCAAAGAGAGTTCGAACGGACAGAGAAAATGCTTCGCCGCGTGTGCGCGGATCTCGTCCGGCGAAAAAATCCCGTCCAGCGCGTTCATCTGCCGGAGCGCCTCGCCCAGTCGGTCATAATATCCCTGCGCGCGCGGGCAATCGCCTTCGCGGCAGATTGGCTGGTCATAGACGCACATCTTCTCCTTTGCCGAGAGCACCACGGCGCGCAGATGCGGCGCGCAAATACGCCTTGCGGCATGGAGCGCGGCCTCCTGCTGCGTGGTGCGCGCGGTGAGGTAGAAGATCTTGGCAGCGTGTCCGTCCGCGAGCGCCTTGAGTGCGGGGAAGAGCACCGCCATGGTCTTGCCGGTTCCGGTCGGCGCCTGCGCGAGAAGGGCGGATTTCTCCCGGATGGCATAGTAGACCTGTGCGGCGAGATCGTGCTGCCCTTCGCGAAACGAGGGGAAGGGAAACGCCATCTGCCGCACGTCTTCGCGCAGGGCGCGTTCGTGAACATATTCCGTCTCCAACAGCGCAAGATAGCGCTCCGTAAGCAAGCGGTAGAACGCCGCGAGCTGTTCTTGCGTATGCGTTTCGGAAAACGTCGTGATCTCGCCCGTGTCCAGATGAAAATAGGTCAAATCGACCTCGATCGAATCGACCTGTGCCGTTTGGCAAAACAGGTATGCATAGCATTTTGCCTGCGCCCAGTGTTGGACGTCGCCGGAATGCAATTGTTCGCTTTCCAGATATGTCGTCTTGATCTCCTCCACGCGACTTTCGCCATAGAGGCGATCGATCCTTCCATATACGGTCAGCTCGATGTGTTCGGAAGAGACCACGCCGGAGACGGACACTTCGTTTCGCGCCCCGTCCGCCGCGACCGCCTGCAGCGCTTGATGCCCGCGGATGCCTTCCAGCAGGCGCGCGGAAGAAGCCATCGCGGAAAGACTTCCGGAGAGCATGACGGTTTCCACCAGCGTTCGAACGGCGACTCTGCGTTTTTCCAAGTTCGCTCCTTTGGCGTTGCGGCGTGCATGGCTCGATGAACAGCAAAAAATGCAGACAAGTACAATTGTTTGCTTTTGTCAGTATATCACGATTTCACCGCCAGATCATCCAGCGTTTGATTTTTGCCAGATTGCTCGTGCATGTTGTTTTTTATCAACAGTTGCGCGGTATTGTTTGATTTACTTGCGCGGACTTTATTTGATGCTATAATAAACTCATATTACTATTGCAGTTTCCTATGTCTGTGCGCTCAACAATACAATGCAAGAACAAATTATTTTAGTGAAATCTAGAATCGTCGTCAAACAAATAGAGAAAAAAGAATGATCACGCCTAGTGAAATCTAGAAATGTTATCAAATAAATAGAGAAAACAGAATGATCACGCCTAGTGAAATCTTGTAATGTTATCAAATAAATAGAGAAAACAGAATGATCACGACTGGTGAAATCTAGAAATGTTATCAAACCGAATGGAGTAAATAGAATGATCACAGAAGAAATGTTGTTCCACCAGGCGTTTGTACTCTATCAGGAATATGGCGTCAAATTTACGATGGGTGATCTTGCCGCGCGGCTCGGAATCAGCAAAAAGACGCTTTACGAACTCGTCAGCTCCAAGGACGAGCTGGTTGCGCGCGCGGTGGCGCAGTATTTTGATGCGGTCGAGCAAGAGCAGGCGGAGATTCGCAAAGATTCATCGCTCAACGCGCTGCAAAAAACCGAGCGAATTCTGTGCGTCGTACCTCAGATGCCATTTCACGAATACCGCATCCGCGCGCTGCGGCGCGCGTTTCCGGGGGCATATCTAAAAGTAACCGAACGGTTGGAGACCGAGTGGGACAAGACGTTTTCCGTCATGGACGAGGCGATCTTGCAGGGGCTTCTCGCGCCGTTTGATAAGACGCTGTTTGGCAAGATTTACGCATATGTCATGGAAGGGTTGATGCTGGAGCGGGAACAGCGCGCAATCGCCGACTTCGCGGAGGAGCAATGCCGCGCGGTGCGGATGCTGCTTGGCGGCATCTGCACGGAACGCGGGCGCGAACTATTCAACCCCAAGGGAGAATGTGACCAAAACTAACCTCTGAATAATCGAGAGCAGATAGAATCGAAACCGGCAAAAAGCCGGAAGGAGCGAAACATGCGGGATCAAGAGATCAAATGGGATAAACCGCGCAGGCACAAGGGGCTGGGGTGGAAGATCGCCCTTGTGCTGCTGCTGCTCGGCGGCTGCTGCGCCGTAGCCCTCCTCGTACCCTTTGGCGAGCACGACCTTTCGCCCGCGCCCGATCTTGCGATCTCGGCCGATGGCGGGTTTGAATACGGCATTCCGCTCGATCCCATGAGCCCTTGGGCAAAATTTCGCGCAAACGCAAGCAACAACGGCAGAAGCGCGGTCGCCCCGCTTGCCAACACTGCGCTCTCCCCCTGGAGCTATCGCACCGAGAAGGGCATCTTTTCTTCCCCCGTGGTGGATGCGGAAGGTAACTGCTACATCGGCTCCGCGGACACGGTGTTCTATTGCTTCGCGCCGAATGGCAGCGTGAAATGGCGCTTCCAAACGGGCGAAATCATCGATTCCTCCGCGCTGCTGGACGATCAAGGTCGCGTCTATTTTGGCAGCGGGGACGCGAATGTCTATTGCCTCGATCGAAATACGGGGGAACTGATCTGGAAATCCCCCGCGCAGGCGACCGAGGAGGTCGAAGCGCAGTACGGCATCGAGACGTATAACGTCAACTGGTTTGAGGGAAACATCGGCATGCTGCCGGACGGCACCTTGCTTGCGCCCAACGACAACTATCTTGTGTACGCGTTGAATCGCACGGACGGTGCACGCGTAAACGCATATCTCGCCAACGAGATGGTTTGGTCGCTTCCCTCGGTCAACGTTGAAACCGGGCGGATCTTCTTCGCCTCGTGTTATCAGATTTTGCAGAATGTATTCGCCTATGACGTCTCCGGTGCGCGCCTTTGGAAGACGGGGAGCTTCGGCACCGTTGCGGCTACGACGCTGTTGACGAGCAATGCGGCAAACGGCGCGGTGATCGTCGGCGGATTTGATGGATTCGTACGCGCCTTTACGCAGGACAGCGGGAAGCTGCTGTGGAAATTTGGCACGCGGGACCACATCTATGCAAGCCCCGCGCAGCTGCTCAACGGTACGATCCTCCAAGCAAGCACGGACGGCACGCTCTACGCGATCGATCCGCATACGGGGACGTCCATCTGGGCGTTTGACACGCTGGAACCCATCCGTTCCTCACCCGCTGTGGACGGAAACGGGAACATTTATTTCGGCAACGGTGAAGGCAAGCTCTATTGCGTCAACGCAAACGGAACGCTGCGCTGGAGCTATCAGTGCATTTCGGATGTGCGAAATGACCTCAACGGCTCGCCCGCGCTGGGCTACAACGGCGTGTATATCGCAGGCGAAAGCGGCGAGGTGTTCTTCGTGCCGTATGACTACCCGCTGAGCGAAGCAGGAAAAACAGACCCGCGTTGCCAGTCGGACCAGGAGCAGATGCCGTCCGACGGGCCACATCTGCTGTTTACGACGTCGTTTGGCGCGCTGCTGCCCTCCCCGCCGGAGACGATCGACGCAAACGAACCCATCACGCTCACGCTTCTGGTGCGCAAGGATGGCGACACCGTGCTTTCCGCGCTGGAACGCAACAGCGTGCGCGTCAAAATTCCCGGCAACGAGGGCTATCGCGTCGAGGTTGGCGCGACGAACCGCTTCGTCAACATCGTGCCCCCGCTGGACGGTTGGAAGCCGGATGCAGACGGGAAGATCACCGTTCGAGTGGAGGGCGATTATGTCACGGAGCTTTCCCGCTTCGGGCTAAAATTCTTTGGCGGCAAGGATAAGGTCGCTTATGCGCTGATCTTTGACTGCACCGTCACGCAGGGCGAAACTGCGGGGCAGACATTCCAAAGTGCAGTGCCGGACGGCACACAGAGCGTGCTGGAGCTCAGCCGGCTTTCAGTGCCGACGCCTTCGATCCTGCCTTCCTATAATCAAATCGGATTCGATTCACTGCACTATCTCGCGGGCGCGGTGGATAGGACGGATACGGGCGATCTATTGCTTTGGACGATTGAAGGAAGGCTCACAGAGGACGGAACCTCCGCGATCGATCCCACGGCGGCGACGCGCTATCCCTTGCTGCTGCATGAAGAAAACGGCCTTGTGACGCTCTACAACGACGATGGGTTCAAGATCAAGTTCATCGGATCGTGGGATATGCCGTTTGCAAGCTATCGCATCAGCGCGCCGCTCAAGGCGGACGGAACGTTCGCGCGGGATGCGGATCTGGTCGCGGTTGCAAACTGCGACGAGATCGCGTTTTACGGCATCGGACTCAAGCTCATGGGCATGAGCGAGTTTCAATCGGGGCAGATGTTCGTGCGTGGCGGCGTACGGCTCACGCGTAGGGCAAACGAAGCACCGCCGCAGGACGTGGCGCAAGAGGCGATCGATCTCATCAAAGCGGACGATTATCTCTTTGCGCAGTTTTTGAACACCCCGCTTCGCGCGGATGCGCATGTCTACAGTATCTTGGTCACCGACGCGGGCGGGCATCCACTGCCGCTGTATTATACGAAGAATACGATCGTGAAAGCGCACGACGACGGAACGATCGACTCCGTCACGCTCAGGCTTGACAAAGGCGAAAGCATACCCACAGATGCGCGCGTGTATGTGCTTGTGGACACCTATCCCGTGCTGGTCGGATAACCAAACGGCGAACCAAACAACAAGCAGCCCGCCAGTTCGGCGGGCTGCTTGTTGCTTGTGCGGGGTCAGCTGTTTGGCAAAAACGGAGAAGGCTCGCCAACGGAATACATCTTGAGCACATGCAGCGCGCGAGTGCACGCGGTATAGAGCAGGAGCCGTTCGCTCTCCTCGCGATAATGCCCGCTTCCGACATTTGCGAGAATCACCGCGTCGAATTCCAACCCCTTGGCGAGATACGCGGGCAACACGACCGCGCCGCGCGGGAACACGTCCTCTCCGCCAAAGAGCGCCTGCACGCCGTCTATTTCCTTCATGTCGTGATGGAGGGCTTTCGCCTCCGATTTCGTTTGTGTCAGGATGGCGATGGAAGGGTGTCCTTGCGCGCGCAACGAACGGATTTCTTTTTCGATGGCGCGGGAAATCTGCGCCTCATCCGGCAGACGAATGATTTCCGGAACCGCACCGTGCCGCCCGACGGAGTCGATTTCACCCGCTCGATCGAGGACTGTCCCCGCAAAGGCGATGATCTCCGCCGTGGAGCGATAGCTCTTCGTAAAGCGCAGAAGCAGCGTGTTCTCTGCCGGAAAAAGCGCGGAGATCTGCTCGTAACCGCCGAGGCTGAGGTAGGGCGTAATCGATTGATCGAGATCGCCAAGCATGGTGATGCTCGCCTGCGAAAAGAACAGGCGGATGCACTCATATTGCAGCGGGGTATAGTCCTGCGCTTCGTCGATGATCACATAGCGAATGCGCGCGGTCTTTTGCGTGCCGCCCAGCGCGCCCTGAAGATACAGCAGCGCGATTTGATCCTCATATTGCAGCAGCCCCGCGCGGAAGGTTTCATGCGTGTAGCGGGAGATCGCCTCGCAGGTGTTCGCGTCCGCGCCGGGCAGCCAATCGGAAAGCTCGCGCAAAAACGCGAGATATTCGCCCGCGGCTGTGATTTCTGTCATAGCGAGCGCGCGCTCCCGCGCGGGCTTCGTCTCCTGCTTTGCCAAAAGGCGGCTCCTGCGGCGGAGCTCGCCGCGGTCGATGAAGCCTTCCGTGGCGGTGATGCGTTCCGCAATCTTCACCGCGCGGCGCGCTTCATAGTCTGTGAGCAAATAGTCCATTCGCGCGCGGAGCTTTTCAAAGCGCGCGAGATAGGGAAGAGACGCGTAATCGTAGGAAAACAACCGCGCAAGCTCCTGCGAGGAGGCGATGGTGCCTTCCGCACAAACGAGCGGGGCGAACTTGACCGGACGCGCGGCGAGTGCGCCGGTATATGCCTTGAGTGCGTCCCGAAAGGCGGGCGATGATTTGACGCGAAGACTATCAAGGCGCGGGGCAATGTCCGCCTGACGCGCGGAGAAGAGCGCGTCAAGCAGGTCGTAGTAGCGCTCCCGTCGTCCCTTTGTGGTGAGCGCGCCGGTGAGGAACGCTTCAAACGTCGTTTGCAGCATGTTTGCCTCGCCAAGCTCCGGTAATACGTTCGAGATATAGTCGCTGAACACGGGGTTCGGCGAAAAGACGATGATATTGTCCGCTGTGATGGTATCCCGATGGCGAAAGAGCAGGTAGGCGATGCGATGGAGCGCGACGGATGTCTTCCCGCTGCCCGCCGCGCCCTGCACGATCAGGTGCCGATAGGATTCGTTCCGGATGGCGCGGTTCTGCTCGCGTTGGATCGTGGTGACGATGGAGCGCATCTTCCCGTCCGCATGTCCGGCAAGCATCTGCTGGAGCATCTCGTCGTCAATCTTTACGCTGCTGTCGAAGCTATAGGTAAGTTTCCCGTTCTCGATCTTGTATTGACGCTTCTTTGTCAGCTCGCCTTCGACCGGCCCGCGCGGGGTTTGGAAGCTTGCTTTCCCGATTTCGTCGTCATAAAACATGCCGCTGACGGGTGCGCGCCAATCATAGACCATCACACGGTTGTCGTCGGTGATCAGGCTGAAGGTGCCGATATAGTATGGCTTGGCGGCTGTCTCTGTGTCCGCTCGAAAGTCGATCCGCCCGAAGTACGGCGTACGGAGAATCTTCGTCAACTTCGCTTTTTGCTGCTCGATGATACCGTGACTGCGCTTTTGCTTCTTCATGACGTTGATGTATTCGAGAAAATCGACGAGCTTATCCAGCCCGTCAGAGGCTGCGATGGAACCGACATCTTCCCAAAGCTCGCGCTGGGTATCCACGGCGTCGTCCTTGAGCGCGTCGTCGCGCACGCTGGCTTGCTGATATTGCGCGTTCGCTTCGTTCAGAACATGTTCCAGCCATTGTGTTTCCTGCGTCCATTCCGCGTTATTCATGCGTTGCCTCCCAATCATTCTGTTTGTACTCTTCCAATCAAGAGCAGGATCATCCCGCTTAGATTTAGTGCGCAAGAAACGCTTGACAAAGCGGGCGATCTATATTATGATCCATATATAGAGTGCATAAATAATTGTTTTATGCAAGATATACTGTCTCAGTGTATCTCCTATATACTTGAATTGTCAAGCGAAATAAACGATTTTCGATCCATCCGCCCGTGCATATGCGCGGGTGTTTTTTATACACAGGCAGCGTGCAAAGGTGTCCCGTGGGAGACGAAACGTCCGGACGGGAACAATTCGCCGGAGGCGCGACCTGTAAAAATAGCAGTAAAAAACTATTATTTCAAGTTTTCAGGGGCGGGAGAAGGAAGGATCTGTTATAATCAAAGAATGAAGGTTCTGCGCACGCTCAAGGATATACTGCTTTCCTCGCTGCCGCTTGCTGCCATCATCGTAATCGTCTGCGTCTTTCTCGCGCCTTTGGAAAATCCATCTGATTACGGTAAGCTGGCATTGGGCTTTTTTAGCGTAGTGGTCGGGCAGACGCTGTTCCTTGTCGGGCTGGACGAGAGTATTCTGCCCGCGGGCAAGCTCATCGGCAGCTCGCTGCCGAAGCTGAAGAAGAGCATATTCGTGATCCTGTTTGGCGTGCTGTTCGGCATCCTCGCGACGGTTGCGGAGCCCGCGCTCGCGGTGCTCGCGCGGCAGACACACGGAATTCTCAACGAAGTGGATCCGACGCTGTTCATCTGGATTCTCAGCACAGGCATCGGTTTGTTCGTAGGGCTCGCGCTTTACCGCGTGATCCGAAACTTCAGCATCAAGCTCACCTTTGCGATCCTATATGCGCTGGTGTTTCTCGCGGTCCTATTCGTGCCGGAAGAGTTTGTCGCCCTCGCCTTTGACGGCAGCGGCGCTACCACGGGGGATATCTCCGTGCCGTTTATCCTCGCGCTCGGTATCGGCATCTCCGCCACCATGTCCAAGCGCAAGACCAACGACGACACCTTTGGTATCATCGGCATCGCGTCGGTTGGCCCGATCCTCGCGGTGTTCGTCTACGGCATCGTGCTCAAGATCGTCAACGGCGGTGAGATTCCGCCCGCCGCGGTCTATCATCCCGGCGCGTCGGAGTCCTTTGCGCAGGTTTTGCTGGAGAATATGGGCGGGGTTGCGATGGCGCTTGTGCCGATTCTACTCGTGTTTGTCGTGTTTCAGCTTTGCTTTTTGAAGCTGCCGAAAAAGAGCTTTCTAAGGATGATGCTCGGCGCGGCACCGGTCTATCTGGGGCTGTTGATCTTTCTTTCGGGCATCGACTATGGCTTTGCGTTTGCGGGCAAATACATCGGTGAAGTGTTTATAAACCCCGCGCGGCCGGATTGGTTCGCCTGGCTGCTTGTGCCGCTCGGGTTTATTCTGGGCGTGGCGATCACGCTCTCGGAGCCCGCGGTCACTGTGCTGGGCGAGCAGCTGGAGGAGATCACCAACGGACACATCCGTAAGGCGACCATCCGCTGGACGCTCGCGATCGGCATCGGTATTGCGGGCATGCTGATCATGGTGAAGATCCTAACCCGTGTCAACATCCTCTGGTTCCTCGTACCGCTCTATGCGCTTTCGCTCGTGATGATGCTCTTTACGTCGGATCTTTTTGTCGGGTTGGCGTTCGATTCCGGCGGCGTGACGGGCGGGGCGCTGACCTCCGCGTTTTTAACGCCGCTGACGCTCGGCGCGGCGCAGGCGGTCGCGCAAAAGGCAGGCGGCGCCGCACAGTCGGTGCTCACAAACGGGTTTGGCATCATCGCTTTTATCTCCGTAACGCCGCTGATCGCTGTGCAGGCGCTGGGGATTCTCTATGCGTGGCAGATGCGCGCTGCCAAACGCAGGCAGGATGCGTTTGAAGAATTTGAATACGACGAACTCGCCGTACTCGCCGCAGCGGTTGCGGACGAGGACGAGGGGGACAACGATTTGGAACCGCCAGACGAGGACGCTGCCTTGCAGGAAGACGGGTATGCCGCAGCAAGGGAGCCTCGGCAGTCGACGACACAGCAAAGCATAGAAGAAGGCGGCGCGCACGAAACGCGCCAAAGCCCAGCCGGAGGAACAGAACCATGAATCAATGCGCGCCGGAACATATCGCGTTTCTCGTGATCGTTGCCGGAAGAAAGCAAAAACACGCGCTGCTGGAGCAATTGCTCCAGATGGAATGCCGCATCGTGAATACGCTGTATGGCAAAAGCTCGATCCGCGCGGGACATCTCGTGGAGATGCTCGGCTTTGTGCCGGAAGAGAATAAGGTTGTCATCACCTGCATCCTGCACGAGGAGAAGGTGGATGGCATACTCGAAACGCTCAAGCGTGATTTTCATTTTGACCGACCGAATACAGGTATCGCGTTCACCATCCCGATTTCCGGGATTTCGCTCTAGAAACGGAGGCAACCCATGGATCAAGGACATAAGATCAAAGCGCTGTTCATCATCGTAAACGCAGGATATACGGATGCCATCATGGACATCGTCCGCGCGGAGGGCGCGAGCGGGGCCACGATCCTCAACGCGCGCGGCGAGGGCGCAAAGCAGGAAACGTTCCTCGGCATCACCGTGGATTCGGAAAAAGAGATGATCATGACGATCGTCGACAAAGAGACGGCAAAGCGCATCACCACCGCGATGAAGGAAAAAGCCGGATGGAAATCCACCCTGCGCGGGATCTGCTTCACCATGCCGGTCGACCGCGTGGTCGGCATCAACACCGATACGCTGGCGGGGTTGGAGGAAAGGAACGCGGAGTAGCATTGGCAAAAGGACGCGGCGGATATCATTCGCCACGAGGTACAAGTCATATTCAACAAGCTGTCCGGGAAAGAAAGCATCTTCCGGACAGCTGTTTTGTTATTCGAGTTGCGAAACAGCGGACAAAAATTCACTTGACATAGATAGAATGCCGATATATGTTATAGATAGAATGCCGATATATGGTACAGGTGAATGCCGATATATGGTATAGATAAAATTTCGATATATGTTATCAGTAGAATTCCGGTATCGTAAGCAAATCAGAGAACAGGGAGTGTAATCACATGGGACTGGACAAAACACTCGTGACGAGAAGCACGGGAATGCTGTTGCTCAAGCTCTTGCAGGAGCAGGATATGTACGGCTACCAGATGATCGAGGAACTCAGCCGGAGATCGGATCAGACGTTTTCCCTCAAGGCGGGTACGCTCTATCCACTGCTGCACGATCTCTGGCGGCAGGGGCTCGTCGTTTCCTACGACAAGACCGCCGAGAACGGGCGGCTGAGGAAGTTTTATTCGCTCACGAAAGAAGGGCGCGAGACGCTCGCGGAGAAAACGCAGGAGTGGGCTGCGTTTTCCGGTGCGGTCGACAAAGTGCTGACGGGAGGTGTGAGCCTTGCAAGCGTCTGAATGGGAGCGGGCCTATCTCGACGCGGTCTGCGGTGAGGTACGCTGGCGCGCGGCGCATCCCGCGATTCAAGCGGAGCTATGCGACCACATCGAGGACCAAAAAGAGGCGCTGATCCAGCGCGGAGTGACGCCCGCCTCCGCGGAGGAGCAAGCCCTGCGTCAGTTAGGCGAGCCGGAGCCGCTGGGGCAACTCTTTGACGCGAGTTACCGTCCGGCCGCGACATTCGGCGTGCTCGCGCCGGTTGTGCTCTACGCGCTGCTTGGTATCGTGTTTCGGCTGACGGTGTACCGCCTCTCAAGCGCCGCCGTCACATGGGAATTCTTTCTCGCGGTCGTGTTTGGGTTTGCGGGTGTCGCGCTGCTGTTTCGGCTGAATCTGTACCATACGGTGCGCTTTGGGTGGGCTGCATACGCCGCATTTTGGGCGATCGTGATCGTGCTTCCCGCGATAGTTTCCATCGCAATCGGGCAGCAGACCGCCGAGGGTACGCTATATCTCACTACGCGGTATCTCTGGATGGCGTTTCCGCTGATCTACGCGCTGCTGCTCTATCGCCTGCGCGGGCTTGGCACGTTGGGCATTCTCGCGGCGGCGGTGCTCATCGGCGTGCCGTTGCTTGCGAGCATCGCGCTCTTTTGGAGCGGGTTTTATCTCGAGGTGATCGCGGCTTTTGTGTGCCTGTGGCTCCTGATCCGCGCGATTACCGCCGGATTTTTCGCCTGCCGGAGATGGCTGACGATTACGCTGCTGCTCTTTTTTGTGCTGCTTTTTACGGCTGCGTTTGTGCTCGCGGAGCCGTATCGCATGGTGCGCCTGCTTTCGGTGTTCAATCCCGCGCGCGACCCGATGGGAGACGGCTGGCTCGTACTACGCATTCGGGAGCTGCTTGCGCATTCCGTGTTGTTTGGCGCGGGGGATGCTTTGCCAAGCGCAGCGCAGGAGGTTGCGGCGCGCTTTGGCGAGAGCACAAATGCGCAGAGTCTGCTGCTCGCGATGCTTTCGTACCGCTTCGGGCTTGCGGTTGCGGCGCTGCCGGTGATCGGACTGTGCGCTTGGATCGGGTACGGGGTCATGCGCGTTCGCAAGCTCGGTAGTACGCTGGGGAAACTGCTCGCGTCAGCGGTGCTTCTGGTGTTCGCGGCACAGGCGGTGTTCTCGCTCGCGGTCTTTCTGGGATATCCGCTGTGGTACAGCGCGGTGTTTCCGTTTCTCACCGACAACACGATGGCGTTTTTGATGAACCTGCTGCTGGCGGGACTGCTCGCCTCGCTCCTGCGTACGGACGGACTCTATCGGGACACGATGTATCGCAAGAAGCGACTGCGGCTAAAACTGGAGTAATGTGCGAAACAAAAAAGAGCGCGAGCCTCTTTCAGCGTATCGACAAACCTTATCGGGGGGGCATGGGGGATTCGCAAATCCCCCATTTTCAATCAAATCCGGCGATTCATTCGCCGAATTTGTAGAAAATGCCGCGAAAGCGGTGTTTTTTTCACACAGTAAAAATCCATCGGCAAAGGACGAAGGACTTTGTCGATGGACTAAAAGAGGCGCGAGCCTCTTTTTTGATCGCGTAAATACTCTTTTATACGGCAGGGATTTCCGGCCGATCGCGCATCGACGCGATGCTGCTGAGCACCATGCCGACGACGATCAGACCAACGCCGACCCAGCCGTACGCATCCGGCGCGGAGTCGCGCAGCAGGAGCACGCCACCCAACAGGGTAAAGAGCACCTCGAACGATTGCGTGGATTCGACCACCGCGAGCTGACGTTGGCTGTGCTTGACCAGATCCGTCGCGCGGAAGAACAGGAGCGTCGCAATCACGCCCGAAAGCACGGCGACACCGAGCGATTGCAAGCTCTGCGACGCAGACGGAAACCCGCGCGAAACAAGACCATAGAGCGCGAGCAGAACCCAGAACGGCAGACTGCACAGGGTCATACCATATACGCGCTCGATGGTTGTGAGCTCCGGCGGGCAGAGCGCCATCATCTTGCGATTGCCGAGCGGGTAGGCGATTGCGGCGATGAGGATCGGCAGCAGGGTTCCGCTGAGCGAGGATAGATTGAGGGAAACGATGTTCTTGACCTGCAACAGGAACACGCCGATGAGGATGACGGCGGCCGCGCCGAGGTTTTTGAGCGCGATCTTCTTTTGAAACAGCGGCGAGAGCAGAAGCCCTATCACGATGGTGATTTGCCAGCTTGCGGCGATGAGCCAGCTTTCGCCATGGTCGCCCGCAAACGAGATCGGCGCGTAAAACAAGCCAAAACCTACCGTACTCCAGAGCAACCAACGAAGTGGGGAAAGCCGGATGGCGGCGTGTACGCGCGAAAAACCGGACGAACGCCAGACCAGTAGCGCAAAGATCGGGAACGTGAAAAGATACCGCAGGCTCGCGCTCCAGATCCAGCTGCCGCCGGAAAGATGCATACTGCGATTCAGCAGAAACGTGAACGCAAAAAAGAACGATGCGAGGAGCCCCAGGAGCAAACCTTTTTTCATGATCCTCCGTGTGCCGCGCGATTGCGGGCGGTCGACTGGTGTTTGTAGCTTTATAACACAGATTGGTTTCCGGCGCAAGAAAAAAAGAGACCCGAAGGTCTCGAAAAGTGCATTCGTCAACGGAATCAACAGTACAGCATCAGCAGCTTTGCGTAGTCGATGCAAAACTGCATGTCCTTTTCGCCGAGCGTTGCTTTATAATACTTCTTCTCTGCGTTGACTGCGCTGACGTGCGCGAGCAGTTCGGTGGCGCTTGCCAAAGCCACAGCGGAGACGGAACCAAACCCCGCTTCATAAAACGCACGCGCTGCAACCGCGCCGACGCCGTTGATGCGAACAAGGTCGCAAAGCGAAAACAGCTCCGCGGAGGGTTTGCCGCCCTGTTCCCAATAGTCCTTTGACGTGTGCAAACCGGCATCGGCAAGCGTGTGGATCAGCGCGGGATCGCAGGCGGGGAAATCAACCAACGGGACAGGTTTTTGCGTGAGGCTGCCGAGTTCGCGCCGCAATAGATTCAAATACGCTTCCGGAATTCCCGTTTTTGCGCAGAGCATGGCGATTTTCACAGGCGATGCCAGAGCCGCGCTGAGCTGTGCCAGGTTTGCAAGGCCGGATGAAGCAAGAAGTGCAAACCGCGCGGGCAACTGCTCGTGCAAAATACGCCGCCCGGGAAGCAGATCCTGCCGCTCAAGCAACTGCTGATAGTCCGCAAGTGAAATCTGATCCAACGCAATGGTATAGTTCATGACTACGTCCTTTCTCCTGCTTGTTCGTGCCGAGTGCGCTCCCTGCGCCATTGAACGTATTCCCATTCACATACTATACTAATGCGTGATTCCTGACAACAGGCGGTCAGGTTTTCACGCGCACGAAAAAACGGGAGGAGGCAGATGCTTCTCTCCCGCTTGTAACGTTTTTCTGAAACGGAACGATGTCAGATGCTCAATTTTGCCCGAAATCCGCGTACGCCGTAGTAGGAGTCCGCGCCGTTATGATAGGTGAACACGTGATCATAACGTCTGTCGCAGAAGATTGCGCCGCCATGATCCCGAATCTCCTTCGGCGTCAGCACCCAGCTCGACGTCTTTTGATCAAACGCACCAAGTGCCTGCAAGGCGCGATAGTCTTCCTCCGTGAGCATCAAAACGCCCATATCCGCCGCGAGATCCAGCGCGGAGCCCGCAGGCTTATTCTGCTTGCGCGCATCCAGCGCGGCGCGATCATAACAGAGGTTTCTGCGCTCGGCTGGTGATTCGGTGGCGAAATCGAAAAACACCACCTCACCCGTGGCCTCATTGAGCGAGAAAACATCCGGCTCACCGCCGGTCGACTCCATCATAAAAAGCGACCACAGTTTGGTTGGGCTGTTGCGCAGACGCGCCTCGACCTGCTCCCAAAGGATCCCGACGTGGCGGTGCATGTGAGCCTGAAAACGCGCCTTGAGCGTTTGCAGGAGTTCTTCTGCTTGTTCTCTTGTAAATGTCGTCTGTCCCATATCGTTCACTCCTTTTTCACATCGTAACATAGTATACAAATCGTTCCGTGACTGTGTTACAAAGTAACTTCAGATTGATTTGTGTGCAAGAGAGCAAACATAGAATGTTTTTTTAGGAACAGAAACCCTTATGCGCGATTCTGGCGGGGCATGCGTGAAGCTAAGCCAGATTTCGAATCAAATCCAGCACGCTTCCGTCGCGATAGGTGCAGACGCCGACGATCTTGTCTCCGAGCGGCAGCGGATCGGGCCTGCCCGTGATGCGCTCGGCTCTGTGCGCGAGCTCTTCAATGGGCGTGACATGCAGGTGCGCTTTTTCGAGGCGTTCCCGCACCTCCGGCCGCTTGGGGTTGACCGCGATGCCCTGATCGGTCACCAGCACATCCACCGTATCGCCGGGGGTGACGATGGTGTGAACCCGCTCGCGTACGCTGGGCATGCGCCCGCGCATGAGCGGGCAGACGACGATGGCGAGCGAGGCGCCCGCCGCCGTATCCGGATGTCCGCCGACCGCGCCGCGGATGACGCCATCCGATCCGGTGAGCACGTTGACATTGAATTGGGTGTCCACCTCCAACGCGGAGAGCACGACGACGTCCAGCTGGTTGACCGCGGCGCCTCTGCGATAGGGATTGGCATAATAGTTTGCGTCGATCTGCTGATGAAAGCGGTTGTTTTTGAGCGATTGCGCGGCGTCGAGGTCAAAACTCTGGACATCCAGCAGCCGGGAGACCAAACCCTCCTCCAGCAGCTTGACCATCGCGCCCGTGATGCCGCCGAGAGCAAAACTCGCATGGATGCCTTTCTCGATCATCACCTCGCGCAGAAAGCGCGTGACCGAAAGCGATGCGCCGCCGGAACCGGTCTGGAGCGAAAATCCATCATAGAAATACCCGCTGTGGACGATGACGTTTGCGGTAGTCTCCGCGATCATCAGATCGTGCGGGTTGGTCGAAAAGCGCGTGGCGCCCGTCATAATCTTGGAGGCGTCGCCCACGTCGTCCACGACGACGATGTAGTCGACGAGCCGTTGGGAAATGCCAAACGGCACGTTTGGATACCCCACGATGTTGTCGGTGAGGACGATGACCTTGTCGGCATACTGCGCATCCACGCGCGCATAGCCGAGAGAACCGCACATCGACTTCTCCTCGCCTTCGCGGGAGTAGCCATTGGCGTTGCCGAAGGGATCGCAGCTGCTCGCGCCCAGGAACGCCACGTCGATGTGGATTTCGTCCTCCTCGATGGCGGCGGCTCTACCGCCATGGGAGCGGAACACCATCGGATCGTCCATCAATCCCTGTGAGATGGCTTTTGCCAACGCGCCGCGGCAGCCGGAGGTTTCGATATGCGCAATCACACCGTTTTGGATATGCGTAATCAGCGGGGCGTGCACATCCGAAAGGCTCGACGGCGCAAGCCGCAGATCCCGAAAGCCCATCCGCGCAAGGGTATCCAGCACCATGTTGACGATGTGGTCGCCATCGCGAAAATGATGATGGAACGAGATGGTCATGCCGTCTGTAAGTCCGGAGAGCTCCACGGCTTTTTCGAGGCTCTCGACGATCTTATTCTCCCGCGCCATGCGGTCTTTCAGCGGCGCGATATCCTTGTCATACAGCCGCGGGTTTTCACCCGGGACATATTGGCGTTTGCCGAGTGCGCGGAGCGCCGCGTTAAAATCCTGCGTGGGCTTCATACTTCGTCCTCGTCAAACATCGTGTGGGACGCATAGGCAAGCTGCAGCGTCCGCTCCGCGCGGAGGATGACCGGAAGATCGATCATCTTCCCGTCGAGCGCTACGACACCACTGCCGCGCGCCGCGGCCTCGCGGCTTGCCGAGAGGATTTTTTGCGCACGCAAAATCTCCGCCCGCGTGGGCGTAAATACGCGGTGGACGGGCTTCACCTGGCGCGGGTGTATCACGGATTTTCCGTCGAAGCCAAGCTGCTTGGCTGCCTCGGTCTCCGCGATGAGATGCTCCTCGTTGTTGATGTCGGAAAACACGGTGTCGATGCAGTCGATCCCGGCGGCACGAGCCGCGACGACGATCGCCCCGCGTGCATAGAACAATTCGCTGCCCGCAAGTGAACGGGAGGTCTTCAGGTTTGCGCAATAGTCCTCCGCGCCGAGGGCGATTGCCACAAGGCGGCTGCTCGCGGTAGCGATGGCATAGGCGTTGACCACGCCCAGCGCGCCTTCGATGGCGGCCATCATGCGCGTCTGCCCGACGGGAATGCCGTGCTTTTTCTCGGCGCGCGCAATCTCTTCCTCGGTGTCGGAGATATCCTGCGCGGTTTCCGTCTTTGGCAGGCGGATCACCTCCGCGCCCGCGGCAACCATCGCCTCGATATCCGCTTTACCAAACGGAGTGGAGAGCGGATTGACGCGCACGACACGCTCGCATTCGCCATAGTGAATCGTCTTGAGCGCATGGAAGACCAACAGGCGCGCTGCGTCTTTTTCGCGCAGCGTGACGGAATCCTCCAGGTCGAACATCAGCGCGTCGCTGCCGTAGATATGCGCGTCGCTCATCATGCCCGGATTGTTGCCGGGCACAAACAACATGCTCCTTCGAAGCTGCGTCATGTTCGCGTCCCCCAATCAAAGGCATCCACGCCGGACGCCCGCTGACAGGCCGCAAACACGCGCGCGCGGATCGTACAATCCAACGCGCCCTTGTCGATTGCGTTGATGACGGCATATTCCAACCCGAATTCCTCAACCGCCGAGCGGATGGTTTGGACGATCTGCTTTCCAAACTCGTTTGCGACCGAGCTTTTGAGTACGACTTCGACCGATTGCTGTTCAGCGGATTCGATCTCGATCAGAATATCTCCGGACTCCATGGTTCCCGCGGAAGCGGGGGACAGGATCTTCATGCGATACGGCACCTCCATCAGCGCTTCTTCTGTGCATAATCATATTCCGATTCATACGGTAATACAAGCGTTATGCAGCGATTCGCGGGATAATATATGACGCGCAAGCATGCTTGCATGGCGGTATACAAGCGCACAAATACAGCAAAATCGATTGATATACGAATTTTTGAAGGGAAAGGCCGAAGAAAACATGTGTCGTATGGCAAGATGCATAATTGTATAAATATTCTTGCGCAATTGCTTTTCCGATGTGGGCAGCAATCCGAAAACCGGTTGTGTTATAATGCGATTATGGAGATTACACTCGAACAATTGCTTGCGGCAAAGGATGCGCGCGCGGAAATGATTTCGGCCCTTCGCAGGCGCTTTCCCGGCGCTTGCGTTGCCGTGCTGACCGTCGTTTCGCCGGGGCCGGTCAAGCGCTCGCCTGAGACGATCCGCCTGTTTGACGCGGCAGTTTCCGCCATCGGGCGTGTGATTCTGAAAAATGAGTTAGTACCGCTTCTATTTGAGGCGCACGAGAAGGAGACGGGTGACGAGGCATATCTCGTCGTCAAAACCGAACCCGGTTTTTTGAAGATGGAGCTGTGTAAGCTGGAAGAGGCCACGTCATACGGCAGGCTCTGGGACATGGACGTGATCCGACCCGACGGCAAGCGCATCGACCGCGAGGACGTCGGCTTCGCACAGCGCCGCTGCTTCGTCTGCGCAAAGCCCGGGCGCGATTGCTATTCCCGAAGGCTGCATACGGAGCAAGAGGTGCGGGCGGCCTATCAGACGCTGGTCAACGCGTTGCCACAAACGAACGATCGCTGAGGTGTAGGATGGAGATTCGCGCACTTTCCCTCAAACAAGATTTGGCAAGCGTTCAAGCGTTCTATTCGCGTGCGGGCATCCGGCTCGACCGGGGGATCACCGCGCTGTATGGCGCATATGAGGGGGAGGCACTGCTCGCACTCGGCGGGCTTGCCGGCAACGCGATCCGCTCCGTTGCGGTGGAGGAATCCCGTCAGGGAGAGGGAATTCTGCCCGCGCTGATCACGCACCTCTATCAAACCCTGAAGGATAGCGGCGTTCAGAACGTGTTTGTGGTCACAAAACCCGCTTATGAGCCGTTGTTTTCTTCGCTCTGCTTTACGAAGATTGCCCAAACGCAGGACGCCGCGCTGCTGGAGAGCAGACGCGACGCGTGCCCGCGCTATCTTGCCGCGCTGCCCAAGGCGGACGGTGCCATCGTGATGAATGCGGATCCGTTTACGTACGGTCATCGGTTCTTAATTGAGACCGCGGTCGCAATGTGTGATACGCTCGACGTTTTCGTTCTTTCGGCGGACGCCGCGCATGTCCCCGCGGATGTGCGGCTGCGGCTTGTGCGCGAAGGTTGCCGCGATCTGGCGCGGGTGCGCGTCATCGAAGGCGGGGACTATATCATCTCCTCCGCGACGTTCCCCGACTATTTTCTGAAGGACAAGTCCGAGGCGGCGCTTGCTTTTGCGCGGCTGGATGCGACGATTTTCGCCACCCGCATCGCGCCCGCCTGCGGAATCCGCACGCGCTTTGTCGGGGAAGAGCCGCTCGATCCCATGACCGCGGCATACAACGAAATGCTTGCCGCGATTCTGCCGGAGCACGGTGTGAAGGTGCGCGTCATTCCGCGAAAGATGCAGGACGGCGCACCAATCTCCGCCTCTCGTGTGCGCGCGCTCTGGCGCGAAGCGAGATATGACGAAATTGCGCCGCTTGTCCCGGCGACCACGCTCGAATACTTACGGGGGCACGCGCTGTGATGATCCGCGCGGAGACGATCGGCGGGTTCGCGCGGGATGCTCTCGTGCAGGAGGCGCGGCTTACACCCAAGCCGGGGCTTGTTGATGCGGAAAATTCGGGCGCGCACAGCGACATGGATCTTCCGCTCCTGCTTCTCAGTGCGGAGACGCTCGCGCCGTTTTTTGCGCACTTTGCCGAACAGGGCTACGCGGACGCGGCGGTTTCGCCGGATGGGCGGCTGGCTGCTATCCGCGCGGAAGGAATCGCGGCGGAGCGTGCGATGTTCACGGCGACCTGCGGCGTCAACACGCACCGGGGCGCGCTTTTTTTGCTCGGTGCACTCTGTTATGCGGCAGGTCACTGCGCCGGAAACGCGCTGCGTCTTCTGCCGGAGACAGTTTGCCGCGTGGCAGGACGGGTCTGCGCGGGCGTTACGCGGGAACTCGGTGCGTGCGCGGGCAGGGCGTATGCGCAGTATGGCGCGGCGGGCGCGCGCGGCGAGGCGGAGACGGGATTTCCGCACGCATTGCTCGCGCTGGAAGCGTTCACGCAAGCGCAATCGCGCGGTGCGGAAGAACGGGATGCATGGCTGCTTGCGCTGATGGAATTGACTGCATCTGTACAGGATGCAAATGTGCTCGCACGCTGCGGAGAAGAGACCGCGCGGGCGCTGCGGCAGCGGGCGGGGGAGCTCGCCACTGCATTTCCCGCGGGAGGCAATGCGCTGGAGAAAGCGATCCGCGCGCTGGATCGCGACTGCGCCGATTGGCGCGCAAGCCCTGGCGGAGCCGCCGACCTGCTTGCTTGCGCGATGTTTTTGCGGCTGTTGAATCAAGAAGACGCCTGATCACACACGTTAAATTTGAAAGAAACTGCAAATTCTCAGTCACAGAATAACAAAGTTGCCAGATTACACACGATTGATCTGAATAGAACCGCAAACAGGCGTTATACGAGCCAATTGTGGCAATGTATATACGACAATACTACAATATTGTTTCGATTACGCGCGCTGCATATGGTATAATGGAAATGATCTTCCGAAAGGGGGTAGTATCTACATGAGTTTCTATGAATTACTCGGACCAACCGCAGTAGCGACCATCGTGTGTTTGATTATTGCGCTCGTAATGTTTGTGATCGAACTGTTTACACCCGGTATCGGTGTTGCGGGTGCGACCGGGCTACTTTCCCTGATTGCCGTGGTTGTGATGCAATTGGGCTGGGGGAATCCACGCGTTGCGCTGTACATCATCGCAATTGCGTTGCTGCTCATTGTCCTGGGACTGATGTGGGTCATCCGGTCGTTCCAGAAGGGGGTTCTAAGCAAGTCCTTCCTGGTCAATCGCGATCATTCCAACGGCACATCCGTGCCTGAGGTTGCCGCGGCAAAGGAAGAACTCATCGGCAAGCCCGGCGTCGCCATCACGACGCTGCGCCCGGCCGGCATCGCGGAAATCGGTGGCAGGCGCATCGATGTCGCTACAGCAGGCGAGTTCATCCAAAAGGGCGAGACCGTCACCGTGATTCAGGCGCAGGGCATGCACATCCGCGTTCGCGCAGGCGGTGCGGAGCAGTCTGCCGAATAATTTGCTTGTAACGCCGTCGGCGTTTCATCCGGCCGGATCGTTTCCGGCGACTAAACCTGATTAAACACAGAATATGAGGAGGTAACCTAATGCTTGGACCTGTCGCAATTATTATCATCATAATCGTTTTCTTGGTGCTCTTTTTCAGCTTCGTGCCGCTTGGTCTCTGGATCTCCGCCGCGGCATCCGGCGTTCGCGTTGGTATCTTCCAACTCGTCGGCATGCGCGTACGTAAAGTTATCCCGAGCCGGATCGTCAACCCGATGATCAAGGCGACCAAGGCGGGCCTCAACGTCTCCATCAACAAGCTGGAAGCGCACTACCTCGCGGGCGGCAATGTGGATCGCGTCGTAAACGCCCTCATCGCAGCGCAAGGCGCGGGCATCCCGCTTGGATTTGAACAGAGCTGTGCCATCGACCTTGCCGGTCGTGACGTACTAAACGCCGTCCAGATGAGCGTTCTTCCCAAAGTCATTGAAACACCGATCATCGCGGCTGTTGCGATGGACGGCATCGAGCTGCGCGCAAAAGCGCGCGTTACCGTCCGCGCGAACATCGACCGTCTCGTCGGCGGCGCGGGTGAAGAGACCATTATCGCCCGTATCGGCGAGGGCATCGTTACCACCGTCGGCTCCAGCAAGAGCCACAAGGACGTGCTGGAAAACCCGGATAAGATCTCGCACACGGTTCTGGATAAGGGACTTGACGCGGGCACCGCGTTTGAGATTCTCTCCATCGACATCGCGGATGTAGACGTTGGCCGCAACATCGGCGCGCAGCTGCAGATCGACCAGGCGGAAGCCGACAAGCGCATCGCGCAGGCCAAAGCCGAAGAGCGCCGCGCAATGGCGGTCGCGCAGGAGCAGGAAAACATCGCGGCGGTTGCCGGTATGCGTGCGCGCGTTGTCGAGGCGGAGGCAGAGGTGCCGAAAGCTATGGCGGAAGCATTCCGCTCGGGCAACCTCGGCGTGATGGACTACTATCGCATGCAGAACATTCACTCTGACACTGAAATGCGCACAGCCATCGGCAAGGGCACGAAACCCGCGCTCACCGATAACAAAAAATAATTATGGAATTTATTCTGATTCTTCTTGCGATCGTATGGGTGATTGTCCCGATTGCCGCGAAGAATAGCCAGAAAAAAGCAAAAGAGGAGGAGGAGCGCCTGCGACGCCTACGGCAGCAGACGCCCCAACTCCAACGCGTGCCACAGCCGATGCGAACGGCTCCGATTGCGCCGACCGTCCGTCCTATGCAAGATCGTATGTTTACCTCTTTGGAGGGCACAGCGTCTCTGGAAGGATTTGATGGCCCGGTGATTCAGGGTGAATTGCCGCACGAAGCAAAGTCGGATCTTGCCACCGCGGGGAGCACGTTGACGGAGGCGCAGACCTCCATCACACACTCGGTGACGTTCAGCAGCGAAAGCGGTCATGCACACGAGGAAACGAGCGCGAGCGGGATTATTGAGAAATGCCCGCCGGATAAAGCGCCCGCAAAGCGAGCCGCAGCCGTCCTACCACCGACGGGTGAAAACGCGTTTGTTTGGGATGTGAATGCCGCGCGCGACGGACTCGTGATGGCGGAGATACTCGGACCCTGTCTGGCACTTCGGGACTAAGGACGTTCATGCAAAACTCGACCGACAAACAATCTGAAACGTTCTGGAAAAGGGTACTGTTTACATCGGTACCCTTAATCGTATTATTCGCGGCTTTCGCGGAATGGGTGCTGACCAAGGCGCCCGCAAACCCGCTTGCGATCTTCGCGGCGGCGGCGAGCGCATTTCTTTTTGCCTGGCTCGGCATCCGGTTTGTTCCGCAATGGATGGCGGCGTGGAGCCGGAAGCCCTGGCTGCCGGCGCGCTTGCCGGAAGGCAAGCGCAGCGCGCGCAAGCAGCGCATGCACCCGATGATGCAGCTGCTGCTGTATTTGGCGCTGTTTCGCTTGCTTCTGTTTGTGCTGACCTATGCGTTCTCTCTCTCACGCGGGGCGTATACCGGCGGACTTCTGGACAGCCTCGGCATCTGGAATCAGCTCGGTACAGACAGCCAGCATTACCTGAACATTGCAGAAAACGGATATGTGAATACAGGGGACGATCGGCTTTTGATTGTGTTCTTCCCGCTGTATCCATATCTCGTGCGCGGTGTGAACTTCCTCGTCGGGGAATACCTCGTCAGCGGCTTGATCGTCTCCGGCCTTTGCTGGGTGTTCGCGGCCTATTTGCTCTATGAGCTTGCCCTTTTGGACACGGATAAAAAAGGCGCTTTGCGCGCGCTGAAGTATCTGTGCATACTGCCGGCGTCGTTCCTCTTCTCCGCCCCGCTTTCGGACAGCCTGTTTTTGCTGCTATCCGTCGCTTGCGTCTATGCGGTGCGAAAAAACCTGTATCCCGTGGCGGGTCTCGTCGGATTTTTGGCGGCGTTTACGCGCATGCCCGGAGTCCTGCTGTTTGCGCCCGCTTGCTTTGAGCTGGTGGGGACGATCATTCGCGAGCGCCCGACGCAGGGCAAAAGCGAAAAATGGCGATTGCGAACGGCGGGAAACGCGCTCTCGCTGCTCTTCATACCCGCTGGACTCTTGCTGTATCTGTATGTAAACTATCGCGTCACAGGCGTTGCTACGATGTTTCTGACGTATCAGCGGGAGCACTGGCACCAGCAGCTCGGTTGGTTCTTTGGCACGATGGCGACGCTGGTTCATAGCGCGGGCGGCGCGTTTTCTGATAACACGAAGATGCTCTTCGGGCTTTGGCTGCCGAATATCGTGTATCTCTTTGCGGCGCTCGGTATCGTGATAGCGGCGCAGAACAAACTCCGCGCGTCGAACGTCGCATACTTTATCGCGTATTATGCGGTTTGTATGGGGGCGACATGGCTGCTATCCGGCCCGCGATATCTGACGGCGGCGTATCCGCTCGCGCTTGCGCTGGGTGCGATCACCGAGAAAAAGTCAGTCGACCGGATTGCGACTTTTGTCTGCATCGCGCTGTTTTTGCTCTATCTGATGGCATATGTCAATCAATGGTATGTCTACTGACGCTATGATCCAAGACAGGGAAAACGAGAGACCATGAAAGCAAAACTCAACACACTCGCAACGCTTTATCTTGCCTTCCTGAAAATCGGCGCGTTCATGTTTGGCGGCGGCTACTCCATGCTGCCGCTTTTGTCGCGCGAACTGGTCACTCGGCACGGCTGGATCACGCAGGAAATGCTGCTGGATGATTTCGCCATTTCGCAATGCATGCCCGGCGCGCTCGCGGTCAATACGGCAATCCTGGTTGGGAACAAGTGCGGCGGTGTGCTCGGCGGATTTTTCGCGCTGTTGGGCGTGATTACGGCGCCGATTGCGCTGATCACGGTGATCGCGGCGTCACTGATGCGGTTTTGGAATCTGCCCGCAGTAGCGAGCGCGTTTGCGGGGATCCGGGTTGCGGTCGCGGCGCTCATCTGCGCCGCATTGATCGGACTGATTCGCGACAACGTGAAAAACGTGTTTGGCATCGTTTTGTGCGTGTTCGCGTTCGTTGTTGTCGCGGTATTCGGCCAGTCGCCGATTCTCGTCATTCTTGCGGCGGCGATTGCCGGGCTTGTCGCGGGGAGGATCCGGCGATGACATTGATTCAACTTTTTTGGGAGTTTTTGCAGACAGGTCTGTTCGCCATCGGCGGAGGGCTTGCGACGTTGCCGTTTTTGCAGAAGATGTTGGAGCGATATCCGGACTGGTTCGGCGCGCTGCAGATTGCGGATATTGCCGCGATCGCGGAGAGCACGCCCGGGCCGATCGCGGTCAACGCCGCTTCGTTTGCCGGTTATTTCGCGGCACGGATCCCCGGCGCGCTGGTTGCAACGATCGCGGTCGTGCTGCCTTCGTTTGTGATTGCAACGCTGGTTTCGCGCGCGCTAGTGCAATATCGAAACAGCAGGTTGGTGGAGAGCGCGTTTTCTGCGCTGCGTCCGGCGGTTGCGGGATTGATCGCAGCCGCAGGCTGGGTGGTGTTGCGCTCCGCGCTGTTCTCCGATTCCTTTGCGGGCGGGATTTTTGCCGCCATCCAATGGAAGAGCGTTGCGCTATTTGCATTGCTGCTGCTCCTATTACATTTACCAAAGGTGAAGGACATTCACCCGATCTTTTATATCATTTTCGGCGGTGCAATCGGGCTTTTGCTGGGGCTTTGAGAAAAACCGGATTGATTTATTAGATGCGAGAATGGATCCGGAGCATAGGAAGGGATCGAAAAGGTTTGCGTTTCATTCAATCCGTCAATTGACTTTCTGCGTTCTCATGGTAAAATATTCACATTGCGACCGTGGTGGAACGGCATACACAACGGACTTAAAATCCGTCGGGGAAACCTTAAGGGTTCAAATCCCTTCGGTCGCACCAAAGACAAAGGCCTCCGCGCAAGCGGAGGCTTTGTCTTTGGTTCTTTCTTTAGAGTACGGGGTATCAATCCCAGAGATCTTTGCCAACGATCAGGTCATATTGCATATAGTCCGTATCACCAAAGGCTAGAACCGTTCCATCCGATTGCAAGCCGACGATGAACCCGATGCCCTTTGAGACGGCGACGATATCCGTCCACGTTGTCGCTTCCTTGAACTCCTTCACATCATCATCATAACCTGCGAGATGGACTTTGCCATATGCATCGATTCCCGTGACCACGTATCCACTCGCTTCAATTGCAATGATATCCCGCCAATCACTTGTGTCGAATTGATCCGGATCCGTGGTAATCACTGTTCCGTCGGAGTGTAGTCCGACCGTACAATACGTGCCGGCGGCGATGCGTACGATATCCGACCAGTCCTCAACATCGCATTCGCCCCAACTGTTTTCACCGACTGCGACGACGGTTCCGTCTTCCTTAAGACCGACGGATTGATATCCGCCCGCGGCGACCGCTACCAGATCAGTCCATTTCTCGACCTCATCAAGGCCTTCAATCGCGTCGTAATCCTTATAGGCCAATGCTGTGCCGTCTTTTCTGAGTCCGATGATATGACTATTTTCTGACGAAATCGCGACGATACTATTCCAGTTCCTCATGGCATCGTCGAAATCAAATGCGATAGTCACTTTTCCGTCTTCATGGAGCGCGGCTTTCACGCCTTCTACAACCGCAACACCTGTTCCAATCTCGCTCCAATAACCGATGCTATCATTGTCATTATACGAGAAAATCGGCGTCCCGTCGCTATCCAGCACGATCGAACTGATCGTTCCGCCCGCGAGCCTTTGCTGGAAATTATAGGTCATCATGGCTTTGAGATAATCACCGTCGGCAAGGTAACCGATCGCATCAGTAAACAGCTTTGTTTGCTGTGAGGCGGGGATGCGCTCCGGCATCTTGAGCGGGAAGACATCGCTCGGCTGAATCGGTCCATCGTCTTCCGGCGTGGCTTCTGGCATTGTTTCCGTGGCCTCTGCGTCCGGCGGCACAGTAAACTCGGACGGCGCGAGCGTTACATTCGGGAGCGCGGCAACTTTGGAGCCGGTATCGGCTGCCCCTTTGGGCGAGAAAAGCAGGATTGCCAATACCAGCGTCAAAACAGCGGCGATCCCAACCGGAATCAGACGCATTGGCGAACGGAAGGATTGGAAAAACCCGCTCCCGCGCGTGGAATGCGAACCGGTATTCGCCGTGGTCTGGTTTGCGCCAAAGGTTTGCGCGGTTGTATTTACGTTCTGAGTAACGTTCATGGTCGGTGTCCGAAGGGTCGCGCCGCTGGAATCATTGGGATAAAGCGCCGCGTATAGCTCTGGAATGGTCTGCCAGCGCGATTCCTGCGAGACGGCCATGCCCTTAAGCAGAGCGGCTTCTTCGGCAGGGGAGATCCGCACACCAAGCGCGGAGGGTGCCTTCAGCTCATCGTTGAGGCGACGCTCGACAGAATCCGGCGGGGTTACTCCTGTGATCGCGCGATAGATGGTTGCGCAAAGCGCGTAGATATCCGTCCAGGGGCCCTGCTGCCCGCGCGCGAAATATTGTTCCTCCGGCGCAAAGCCGGGTTTGAGCATGACGGAAAGACTGCGGTTGCCGCTGTCGAGATAGTCCCGCGCCGCGCCGAAATCGATGAGTTTGACATTGTTTTCGGGCGTGATCATAATGTTGTCCGGGCTGATGTCGCGATGGATCAAGCCGGAAGCATGCATTTCCGAAAGCGAGCGCAACAGCGGACGCATCAACTCAAACACCAACGATGGATCCAGTTTTCCGCCAGCGTGGGCGAGCCGCTGCTTGAGCGTTTCACCCTCGACAAACTCCATGACGATATACGCCGTGCCGTTTTCGAGGAAGAAATCGCGCACGGACACGATGCCGGGCAGAGCATAGTATTTCGCGAGGGTCTTAGCTTCGTTGATAAAGCGGGAGCGTCCCTTGGTGAAAAACTCCGTCTTGTCGCCGTGATAGGGGGTGACGGTGCTGGTTGCGGTATTCGTGCGCGTGACAAACCCGGTCGGGTAGTATTCTTTGATCGCGAGTTTGAGGTCGAGGTTGAGATCCCAGCCCAAGTAGGTGATGCCAAACCCGCCCTCGCCGAGCACGCGCCCGATCAGGCATTTTCCGCCGAGGATGCTGCGCGGGGGCAGGTGGTGCGGAGAGGGGGTATACTGCGATTCGTCAAACCCGCAAAACGGGCAGACCCCGCCATTCGGCTTTTCGCGCATACAATTGATGCAAAGATGTTCTACGTTAGTGATAGACATATGTTCCTCCTGATCCATGTTGTTTCATTTATACCGATCTCTACGCGTGATTGCGTGAGGATTAGTTGCGGTAAAGGGTATAGGTAAGGCTTTTTGATTGCACATATACCTCGATGGTGTTTCTGTCGATAATGGTAAATTTCGCGACATCCTTATAATCACCCGCTGCATTTTTAATTTTAAACTCGCTATCCTCAAAGATCCAGGTTCCGGAGGGGAAGCCAGTCAAATTCCAGTAACCCCACAAATCGTCATATAGACCTGATTTAGACGTGATTTGAAAATAGGACGAGCCACGGGACCATCTACCCAATAAAAACAGAATTGCAGATTGATTTCTGCTCAAGATTAGGTCGTTGGAATCTTCCCAGCCAACTTTTGAAATCAGTGCGTTTGCATTTGCTCTATTCCCATCAAGCGTTTTACTCCAGTCCCATGAGAATGTTTCGGCTTTGATTGAGCGATGAACGTCGATCAATAACTGATAATCTCCCGCTTGTTGATATGTTTGCGGGATCAGCTTGAACGCTTCTTCCGATTGATCGAAAAATCCGCTGCGATATTGCGACACAGCATAATCGTAGATATCGCTGCTGAAGTCGTTGATGATGTCCTTCGCTTTCTGCGGATGAGACATGCGAAACTTCAGAATCTGCGCGATGCCATCGCTGATATTCGATGACATAAAAGAATCCCGAATCTTGCCCTCGGCAATCCGATCGGTCAGGGCTGTCACATCTAACACACTCTTATCGATAATTTTCGCGATTTGCTCCTCGGCAACCGCATATTCTCCTTGATCGACCAGAGCAGTGGCGCGCTGGAATATAATTTGGTCATCCAGACCGGCAAGGTTCAAGTCGTAGCCTTCGACAATCTTTTTGCGAGCGATTGCTGCGTCTTCATAGTCGCCTTTGTCAAGCAAGTCAAGCGCCGCTTGATAGAGCGTGGAGTCGTAAATGGGACTATTTGCCTCAATATCTTGGATGAGCGTCATAGCTTCCTGGAAATCCTTGCGCTTTATGCTCTCTTCGATTTGATTCGCTACCTGCCGGACAGCGATGCTCTGGCTCAAGGCGATACCACTCACGATCAAAACAACGCCGAGCAGCACGCCAGCGATCAACAACGTTCGGCGGCTCCATTTCTTGGTCGGCGTATGAGCTTTCTGTTCAGACACAGCATCGCTCCCTGACTCCACGTTCGGAGTAACGGGTGCGACATCGTCAAGTTTCGACACAAAGGGTACAGCACCATCTTCTTTCGGCGCAACAGGCGCGGCACCGTCCGCTTTGGGGGGGACAACTTTCTTCGGCTTAGCGGATTTGACGGGCTCGGAACGACTCCCCTCGCCTCCATACAACGCGGCGTTCAGCTCCGGAATCGTTTGCCAGCGCTCCTCCTGAGACACCGCCATGCCCTTGAGCAGCGCGGTTTCTTCGGCGGGGGATATGCGGATGCCGAGCGCGGAGGGAGCCTTCAACGTGTCGTTGCGCAGGCGTTCGACGGATTCCGGTGGGGTTGTGCCCGTAATTGCGCGATAGATGGTTGCGCAAAGTGCATAGATATCCGTCCAGGGGCCCTGCTGCCCGCGCGCAAAATATTGCTCCTCCGGCGCAAAGCCCGGCTTGAGCATGACGGAGAGACTGCGGTTGCCGCTGTCGAGATAGTCCCGCGCCGCGCCAAAATCGATGAGCTTGATATTGTTTTCGGGCGTGATCATGATGTTGTCCGGGCTGATGTCGCGATGGATCAAGCCGGAAGCATGCATTTCCGAAAGCGAGCGCAGTAGCGGACGCACGAGCTCGAACACCTCGTCGGCGTCCATCTTGCCTCCGACGCGGGCAAGACGCTGCTTGAGCGTTTCACCCTCGACAAACTCCATGACGATATACGCCGTACCGTTTTCGAGGAAGAAATCGCGCACGGAGACGATGCCGGGCAGGGTATAGTATTTCGCGAGCGTCTTGGCTTCGTTGATAAAGCGCGAACGGCCCGTGGTGAAAAACTCGGTCTTCTCGCCGCGATACGGCGTGACCGTGTTTGTCGCGGTTCCGGTGCGCGTGACGAATCCCGCAGGATAATATTCCTTAATCGCGAGCTTGAGCTCGAGGTTGAGGTCCCAACCCATATAAGTGATGCCAAAGCCGCCCTCGCCGAGGACGCGTCCGATCAGGCATTTACCGCCGAGGATGCTGCGCGGGGGAAGATGGTGCGGAGAGGGTTCGTATTGCGCCTCGTCAAACCCGCAATGCGGGCATATGCCGCCATCCGCTTTCTCGCGCATGCAGTTGATGCAAAGGTGATCTGGGTTGGTGATGGACATAGCAATCTCCTTATCCATTCGGTTTCTCGATTCAACCGGGTGCGTTCAGCCCTATGATATCCCAAGAAGGATACTTTTACGGATACATCGCAAATCGATATCCGTGTTCCCGCGCGAAAGACTCCGCAAAGGTGCCCGCCGAGGCGTGGATGGTCAGTTGATTTGCACCTGAAAACGCGTCCTGCGCGATGGAGGCAACCGACGAGGAAAGATAAACATCCCGAAGCGCAGGACAGTTTGAGAAAGATCCGGCGAGCACGGTATGAACGCCTTCTCCAAGGGTGACGGCGCGCAGACGCGGCAAGTCCCGATAACCGGAGACACATCCTGCGGACGCGATTTCGATTGTTTCCAGCCCAAGGCAATCCGTCACCGCCGTTTCATCCACAAAGGTGAGCCCGCTGCCGAACGAGATATGTCGCAGGTTCGGGTTGCTGTCAAACGCGTTGTATCCCAGCGTGGTAACGGACGGAGGCAACGAGACCTTCTCCAGATTACACCGATAGAACGCATAGTAGTCGATTCGACGGAGCGAGGCGGGAAACGCGACGCGAACAAGATTGGGACAATAGCTAAAGGCGGAGTTTAAGATGGTTTCCAGCCGTCGCGGGAGCACGACGCTCGTGAGCGAATCGCAATGGTAGAAGGAATCGACGCCGATCGCGACGACGGGTTGATCATCAAGATACGTTGGCAGCACAAGATTATTCACCTTGCCCGCATAATACGTGATCATCACGCCGCCCTCACAGGGCTCATAATAGAGCTCCGACCCGTCGCACCAGAGTGACACATCGTCAAACGTCAACCCGGCCTGCTGCGCCGCGGACTCCGCCGCCGACCCGGGAAAACCAATCAGCGCAAGCTTAGGACTGGTGCGCGGAGCAAACGCGTCTTCTTCCACAAAAGCCGCGGGGTCGATCTTGTCCGTTTCCTGCGGAAGATAGATGGACTCCAGTGCGGCGCAACCCGCAAACGCATGATATCCGATCTCCTGCATGCTCCTTGGAAGACGCAGGTGCGAAAGCGAAACGCAACCGTCAAACGCATTTGCGCCGATGCTGGTCAGCCCTTCGGCAAACGAAACGTCGGACAGCTGATCACAGTAGAAGAAAACGCCTTCGGGAAGGCTGGATACTTTCGCGGGGATTTGAATCGATTTCAGTCCGGTACAGCTTTCGAAGGCAAACGCACCGATCGAGCGAAGCGATGCGGGCAGCGAGATACCCGTCAGCGAGCGATTATAGGAAAAGGCGCTTTCGCCGATCTCTTCCAATCCTTCGCTGAAGTGCACGGTTGTCAGAAAACCGCAATCAAAAAACGCGTTGTTTTTGATGCGCTTGACGCTCGATGGAATGGTAACCTCGCGCAGATAGCTGTCGTATGCGAACGCCTGCTCGCCGATGGTCGCAATCCCTTCACTGATGATGACGCGTTCAACCGACTTGTTCTGAGACATTCCGCCCGTGATGGATGCCACCGGAAATCCGTCCATCTTTGCGGGGAAGACCACGCACTTCGCTTGTCCGATATAGCGTGTGATGACCGCAGAGCCGTTTGAGAGAGTGTAATCAAAGCAGGCGGGATCACAAAACAGCAGATCGTTTTCGCTTGCATATCGCTCGGCATAGGAGCCCGTGGAGCCAAACAACACCAACGCATCGGAACAGCCGGAGAACGCGGAGGTTGCGATCTCCACGACGCTATCCGGAAGATACACGGCCTTGAGCGCGGCACAGTCGGCAAACGCATAGGCATCCAAACGCGTAACGCCCTGCGGAATGACAATCTCGTCCAGCGCAGTGCAGCCAAAGAACGCCATTTCTTGAATTTCGGCCAGCGAGTCCGGCAGTGTGACCTGCGTCAGCTGTGTATCGTCGCGAAACGCTTCCTCATAGATGGCGTGAACCGGCAATCCGAGAAACCGCTCCGGCACGCACGCGCACGCACCGCCCGCATACGAGCGAACCGCGGCATACCCGTGCGAGAGCGAAAGACCGCAGCCGGAAGCGGACGGAAATCCGCGCGTGCCGTGCAGCAGCAAGAGCGCGCCGACGAGGAGCACCGTGGAGCAGAGCGCGATTGTCCAGCGCTCGGCCCGCTTCTGCCGCGCGATCTCCTCCGGCAGCGGCAGATGATACAGCTCGCTGCGAAATTGCTCCATGCTGCGCTGCCTGCCGGAAGTCTGGGGCGACAGCGCGCGAAGGAGCGCACGTTGTTCCGCACGGGAGATGCGTGCGCCGCGGACACGAGGCGCAAGAAGCGTGTCTTTCTCCACGCGGAGGATCGCTTCCGGCGGAGCCTGCCCGCAGAGCAGGTCATAGATCGTCGCCGAAAGCGCATAAAGATCCGACCAGGGGCCTTGCTGCCCGTGGGAGTCGTATTGCTCCAGCGGCGTATAGCCTTTGCGGAGGATGACCGCATGACTGCGCGTTTCATCCAGCGGGGTAAGCTCCTCTGCCGCTCCGAAATCGATCAGCCATGCCGTGCCGGTACGGTCGATCAGGATGTTATCGGGGCTGATGTCACGGTGCAATATCCCCGAGTGATGCACGAGAATGAGCGCGTCAAACACCGGGCGAAGCAACGAAAAGAGTGCTGCGGACGCGATTTTTCCGCCGGTATGGCTGGCGCGCGCGCGCAGACTTTCGCCATGGATGAAGTCCATCACGATATACGCGGTGTCGTTCTCCTCAAAAAAATCCCGCACGGGCACAATACCGCGCACGCCGGAGAGCATCGCCAAAATGCGCGCTTCGCGCAGGAAGCGCTCCCGTCCCGCGTAATACCAGCTCTTTGCGGGTCCTTCCGCGGGCAGCGCCGAGAAGGAGAGGGAAGCGTCCCTGCCCGCAAATCCCGCCGGAAAATATTCCTTGATCGCAATCGGCTGATCCAGCGTGAGATCCCAGCCGGCATACGTGATGCCAAATCCGCCCTCGCCCAACACACACGCGACGAGGTAGCGCTGCTTGAGCAGCGCCTCCGGCGGCAGATGGTGCGGCTTTGGCTGATAGTCCGCATCCGAAAATCCACATTGAATGCAGCTCTGCCCGCGCGAAACGATAGTCAGGCAGCGAGAGCAAACCCAGCGATCGTCAATGTTCATGCCCAATCCTTTCGCGTCCTGAAGCAGAGAAATCCGTCGTTAGAGCGATTCTTCGCCCGCGTCATAGAGCAGTAGATTTGCACTCATCAGCGAAAGGCGCTTGATGATACAATGCAAAACCACAGCATCCCGACTATCCCTTGGGGTCAGGCGCGCACGTCTGCCAACCTTAAGCAGATATTGCACCTCGTTGACATCCAGCCCAAGCGCGAACGACACGCGCAAAAGGGAATCCCGGCTCGGTAAAAGCTGGCCGTTCATGATTTTATACCCCGTCGAGCGTTCGGTCATCGCGCTTTCAAAGAGCTGCGCGGTGGAGAGATTGCGCTCGCCCATTTTTTTATTTAAATAGGACGGGATGGATTCAAGCACCATTTGTTGATCGGGCGGAAGCGGTGTTTCATGCGTCCGCATCCATTCGATGGCGTATTCGGTGTAATTGTTATCGCGCTTGATCTGGTCCATGATTTGCCTCCTGTGCCGGCGCTGTGTGTGCCGCGTTGATTCGGCAGGGCGCCGGGGAACTCCCGCACGTGCCGCATATGGATCACGTTCCTATCGTAGCGGATATACGCGCGGAATGTGTCGATGTTTTGTATACCTTTCCAGAAATTATTCGAGAAAATATTCGATGGAATGTAGATATCTTATCCGCGCAAATGGATCGCTTGTGCGATACCATTGTGGCAGAAGGTTGGGGCCGGTTTAACCGATGCGCGATCCGATTCCGAAAGGGAATCACTCCGTTTTTTACTGCCAGTTTGAGAAAGAAACCGCTTCGACCTTTATTTTAGAGCGTTTTTGCAAAGAAAGAAACATAGAAGTGAAAAAAGCGCGTGAAAATCAAGAAATTTTTTCACAATTTTATCAAGATCGACGAAAAGTCGACTCTATCTACTGGTGGATCGTGTTATAATATTTGCGATCCAGTAAAATTGTATATGCAAGCGCGTCGAACAAACGCCGATGCATGCAAGAGAAGCGCGATCCGACGGGTGCGGCTATCGCTTTCTTTCTCAGAGAAATCAGTACCTCAAGATGATCAATTTTAGAAGGGGAGACATTTCATGAACATGCAGCGCTGTGAAAACGGGCATTACTATGATCAGTCCAAATTTGGACAATGCCCATACTGCAATCCGGCCTACGGAGAGGTAAATCGCACCGTGCCGCTGGAACAAACGCAGGGATCGTTTGACGGGGGATTTGGCGGATTTTCCGGCGGTTTTTCGGGTGGCTTTGGCGCGGAGGAATCGAACGACATCGGCGTTACGGTTCCGCTGCAAACGGCCAGCGAAGTGACCGTCGCCATCGTGCCTGAGACCTTATCCGGAAAAAGCTATGACCCCGTTGTGGGTTGGCTGGTCTGCATAGACGGTCCGGAAAAAGGCACGGACTATCGCATTCGCAGCGGCAACAACACCATCGGCCGTGGCGGCACAGCGCAGATTCGCATCCTGAGCGACAGCTCAATTTCAAAAGAAAACATGGCGTTGGTCGCCTATGACGGACGCACGAGAAAATTTTTCTTCGGCGCCGGCGACGGGCGCAACCTCATCTATATCAACGACGAATTGGTGCTTCCGCATCAGTCTCGCGAGCTTCGCGCGTATGACCGCATTTTGCTCGGACGCTCGACGCTCTTGTTCATGCCTCTCTGCGGGGGTGAGTTTTCTTGGGAATGAGTCACATTCGTATGAAGCAGGACACTCTCTATCACAACCCGATTCCGTTTAAAACGCCGACGCCTACGCCGCAGCAGAGCCCGACGCCTTCGCCGCAGCTGAGCCCGTCGCAATCGCCGGATCAGAGCCCGACGCTATCGCCGCAGCAGAGCCCGACACCTTCGCCCGTGCAGAGCCCGACGCCTTCGCCGGTGCAAACGCCGAGCCCTTCGCCTGTTGCTTCGCCAACGCCTGAGACCACAGTCACTCCTCTTGGGGTTGCCAGCGCGACCATCTCCCCGGCGAGAGTTTCCAAGCTTGACGGGATGAGCCTCTCCAGCTTCGCATTTGGCGCGCTGTTTGGCGCGGTGCTTGCGATCATAGCGGCAGTGCTGATTGCAAAGCGCATTCAGAAGCGCGTAAAAGCCCGCAAACGCGTGACGCCGCCAACAGGCGCGCTGCCGCAAGGGCTTGAGGTCGGCAATGCGCACAATATCGGCAGACGCGGGAATCAGGAAGATGCGTTCGGGATTTCGGACCTGTTCAATCAGCGGCTCGTGAGCGAAAGCGGCGTCTTTGCTGTTGTCGCGGACGGAATGGGCGGACTCAACGACGGAGAGCTCGTCAGCGCCGCCGCAGTCGGCACCATGGTTCGCGAGTTCCCGCTCATTTCAAACGACTGGATGCCGCAGCAAAAGCTGCTTTACCTTGCGCAGCGCGCCAACGACGCCGCAAACGAGGTCACAGGCGGTGCGCGCAATCGCGGCGGATCGACGCTGCTCGCGACGCTGATACGCGACGGCAAGCTCTGGTTTGTCAGCGTTGGAGACAGCCGCATCTGCTTGGTACGCGGTGATAGCCTCATCACGCTGACGCGACCGCACGTCTATGAGATCGATCTGGACAGCCGTGCGGCCGCGGGCGAGCTCTCGTTTGAATCCGCTCTGGCGGACGGGCAGAGAAGCGCGCTGACGAGCTACATCGGCATGGGCGAGTTGGAAGCGCTCGACTACAACCCGCGCGGGCTGCAACTGCTCGCTGGGGACTGGGTGCTCTTGATGACGGACGGCGTATTCAATACGCTCGATGACGACGAGATCGCCTCCGCACTTCACGGAAACGCACAGCTCGCGGCAGAGCGAATCGAAAGCCGCGTTGTCGCAAGAGGCCTTCCGCAGCAGGACAACCTGACGGTTGTTGCGCTGCGTATCCTGTAACGCAACCAACAATACGGTTTGTACCAAATAGAACTGGGAGGATATTGTATGAAAACAGCCCGCAAATGGATCAGCCTGATCCTGATTCTTGCCCTCGCGCTCTCACTCGTGATCACGAGCGCATCCGCGGACACCACGGCGGTAGTCGATACGCGAAAGGGCGTTGTACGCATCGCGTTTACCTATTCGGACGGCGTATATGATTGGCTTTCGCAGGGCAGTGGTTTCTGCGTCGGCACCGAGGGTAGCCCCGTCGAATACATCCTGACCAATGCGCACGTGGTCACGATGACGGACTACAACGACGAATTTATTGGATATGCATCTGAAGTATATGTTGTGTTTGACGATTTTGATTCGGATTCAACCGTCAAAGCGAAGGTGCTGAAAGTATTCACCGACGGTGTTGACCTTGCGATTCTGCGGCTGGAGGCACCGACCACACTGCGCAAGCAATTACCGCTGCGCAGCGCGGAAGACCTCTCCGTTTTGAGCTCGGTCTACGCGCTCGGCTTTCCTGCGATTGCGGACGATTCCTCCGGCTACGCACCCTCCAAGGAAGAGGACGTGACCATCACGGAAGGTAAAGTCACCAAAGAAGAGTACATGGATGGCAACACAAAGTACCTGCAGGTCGATGCGGCGATTAGCTCCGGCAACTCCGGCGGCCCGCTGGTAGACGAGAACGGCTCGGTTGTCGGCATCAATACGCAGGTAAACGATCCAAGCCATGGCACAGGGATGGGATATGCGCTCTATATCGACTATGCCATCGACTACTTCAAGACGATGGGATATCCCTACACTGAGGCTTCTCCTAATCCGATTACAACCAGTCCGGATGTCAGTGGATCTCCTGTTGTGACACCGGAGCCCAACCCGAATCCCACTCCGGCTCCTGGCCCGATTCCCACGCCCGGACTCGCCTGGTATGTCTATCTTGCAATCGGTGTTGCGGTTGCTGCAATTGCGGTTGCCGTGTATCTGGGGCTGAACAGCAAGAAGAAGCAGCAGGTTGGCGGAACCTCCGATGTGGGTTACACCGTGCCGGTCAGCAAGCCCACGGATTCCAACCGGGGTGGAAGGCAGATCACGAGCATCGGTCAGGCCAATGTGCTCAGCGGGAAATCGTATCCTGTGCGCGGTAAGACCGTGATCGGTCGAGATCCCGCCGGTTGCGCGATCGTATTCCCGCCGAAGACGCCGGGGATCAGCGGCAAGCACTGCATGGTGCAGGATCTGGCGCAGGGTGTCGTGGTCACCGACCTCGGCTCCACCTATGGTACGTTCCTCGAAAACGGAACCAAACTCGAAGCGAATAAGCCGTATACAGTCCTGACGGGAGAGGCCTTCTTCCTCGCTTCCAAGGACAACGGCTTCCGCGTGAAATAAGTAAGCACTCGCGCGTTGAGGGCAGGGTTCCGGCAAATAAGGATCGGACGGCCCGCGCGAAACGGACAACGCGATCACATGCCCTGCGCGGCACTGCCGCGCAGGGCATCAAACCAAACGAATTACGCGGGGGTTAACGCGCATGCAGCTGGATCTGGCGACACATTCGAATATTGGCGGACGGGACGAAAACGAGGATTCCATCCTCGCGCTGCAAACGGAAGGATTCATCCTTGCCGCGGTGGCGGATGGACTTGGCGGACATGGCGGCGGGAAGATTGCCTCTACGCTTGCGATCGAGACGCTCCGTGAGCAAGGGGAACGCTTGAAAACCATGCAGGAGGACGATCTGCGCGCGGTATGCGAAGAAATCAACCAGCGGATCCTTGCCGAACAAACGCCGATGATCCGCATGAAAACCACGCTTGCTCTCGCGCTGGTCTGCGAAGATTCTCTCGCGTTCCTGCATGTCGGAGACAGCCGCACCTACCTGTTTCGCAAAGGTAAGATCGAATTTCAATCCAAGGATCACAGCGTATCCCAACTCGCCGTACTGACAGGGGCGATTAAGCCGGAGCAGATTCGCTTTCACGAAGACCGCAACAAGGTGCTCCGCTCGCTGGGCAGCGAAAACGGGGCGACGCCGGATATCCAGCGGATCGAGGGCGCGCTTCTTCCGGGAGACGCGGTGCTGCTCTGCACGGACGGATTTTGGGAGTATGTCACCGAGAAGGAAATGACCGCCACGCTGAATCGGGCAAAGGACGCGAAGGATTGGCTCACGCGGATGACCCGGCTGATTCGGTTGCGCGCGAAAAAGAACAACGATAACAATACGGCCCTCGCAATTCTTGCGCCGATGCCTGCAAAAAGGCTGTTTTGGAGGAAAAACGATGAAGGCAAAGATGAGGAATAATTCGGTTCGCCGCGCGCTTGCGGCCATGATGTTTGTTGCGCTGCTGCTGCCCGCGTTTGCGGCGGCATCCGCCGCGGGCGACGCGCGCATCAATCTGGAGAGCGCCAATATCAGCGGAGACGTGCTGCAACTGATCTTCTATAGCGGCGCGGAGGAAGCACCCAGCCAGGAAACGCTCAGCGTTTCAATCGATGGTTCAAGCGTCGCAGTAGATTCCATCAATACGATCGATTATGCTGACCCCGGCACGTCGTATCTGTTTTTGTTTGATACGAACACAGCGGTCACGGAGCGAGCGTTGCCGGATATGCAGACGATAGCCCGCGGCTTGATCGCAAAGTTTGGCGCACAGGACAACGCGCTGATCGTACCCATTGGGCAAGCGATCGATGTGCGCGGCTTTACCGATGACAAGAACGCGCTCAACACATCGATCGAAGATCTCCAGCGTGGGTATGGCAAAACGGATCTGTATTCGTCCATTTCGGAGGCCGTCAAGCTATTGGAAAATGACGCGACGCTGCGTCCGCGCCGTTGCCTCGTTGTGATGGCGGATGGTCTGGACAACACCGCGGGCGGCATCTCATCGCTCGAAGTGTCCACACAGGTCTCCCAGTGCCATGTTCCGCTCTATGTGGTGGCGCTGACGTATAGCACCGGCACGCAGGAGCGCATTGATGCCGCGAAGGAAATCTCCGGCATTGCGCGGCTTTCGCCCGGCGGTATCAGCGTACTGCTCAAAAACGACGGGGTGGGCACAAGTGAAACGGTTGAGCGCATCCTTGCCCAGCGTACGCATACCTATCTGGCAACAATCAAAGGCGAGGTGGCACGCGGGGCGGCCAAGGGCGACACCGCGGAGGTAACACTTACGCAAACCGCTCCAAGCGGTGCTATGAGCGCGACACGGCAGATCAGCATTGCCGCGCTGCCCACGCTTGCGCCGACGATAGCCCCCACACCGGAAAGCACAGCGACGCCGCAGCCCACACCCGCGCCTACCGTAGCGGTGACCGACCAAGATTTTGTGCGGATACCCAGCACGCTGCTCTACGCGGCAGGCGCCGCAGTTGCTGCCATAATCGTGGCGGCGATCTTGGTGATGGCGTCAAAAAAACGCCGCAAGCAGCCGGAGTCAGAATCCAGTAGCCCGGTTGTCCGCTTCGCACCGCCGGCGGTCTCGCAAGCAACGCCAAAAGGCAGACAACAGCCGGCTCCGGCACCCCAGCCGGAAAACCCGATGATCTGCATCGTGCGTCTTGGCGAGCAGGAGGATATCGTATTCGAAGGCACACTGCAAAAAGCCATTCTCCTTGGCGACGGCGAAGGCTCGCCGATCTTACCGGAAACGGCGGCAGAGCAGGCAAAGACGCACTTGATCTGGCGCGATGGGACAGTGTGGGCGATGCAGAACCGCGAAGGTGTGTTGGTCAACGGCGCGCAGGCGCGCACGAATGCCTGCCTGAACATTGGCGACGTGTTGCGTGTGGGCGACGCGGAGTATCGCATCTTCTATAGCGCAAACTGAACGCGAACGTGCGTTGACACGATGAACCACATGACCGGATTCGGGTCAAACAGGAATGAACGGTAATCAATGATTTGGTAAAAGGAACAATCGGGCTGACCATCGCCCGCAAAAGAGACAAGGAGGAAACAAACGGAATGATCAATCCAAACATGCTTTGTATGCGTTGCATGTCACATCTCAACACGGAAAATGGGATTTGTCCGAACTGCGGGTTTGACAACACCTCGCCCGTCAACGAACCGCACCAGCTGGAGTGCAGGAGCATTCTCGCAGGGGCTTACCTGGTCGGCTGTGTGCTCGGACAGGGCGGCTTCGGCATCACCTACACGGGCTGGGATCTCAACCTCGACATCAAGATTGCGATCAAAGAGTATTATCCGCTCGGCTTTGCCGCGCGGGACTCACACACGCATGTCTCGGTGGTGACCCTTGGCGGCGACAAGCGGGAGTATTACCAAAAGGGTATGGAGCGCTTTGTCAACGAGGCAAAGACGCTTGCGCGGCTCACGCGGGATAGCAGCATCGTCGGCGTACGCGGATTCTTCTATGAAAACGGAACCGCATACATCATCATGGATTTCGTGGAAGGCGAGACGCTGAAGTCCCTTGCCGCCAAACGCGGCGGGAAACTTCCCGCGCAGGAAACGCTCCAGATGTTCCGCCCGCTTTGCGACTCGCTCGCGCGCGTGCATGCCGCGGAATTGCTGCATCGTGACATCAGCCCGGACAACATCATCCGGCGTCCGGACGGCACGCTTACGCTGGTCGATTTCGGCGCCGCGCGGCAGATTTCCGCCTATGGCGAGCACAGCAACACGATTAACGTCAAGCACGGGTTCGCGCCAGAGGAGCAATATCGCACCCACGGCGAGCAGGGCCCCTGGACGGATGTTTACGCTCTGTGTGCGACGATCTATTGCCTGATTACAGGGACGATGCCACCGCAAGCGTTGGACCGGCTCACAAGCGGCGCAACGATTACGTCGCCGCGGCAGCTTGGCGCAGACATCACACCCGCGCAGGAGAATGCACTGCTGCATGGCCTCGGCGTCAACGCGCAATATCGCACGAGAGACATCCAGACGCTCGTGAAGGAACTCTATGAGGGCGTCAAAACGCCGACGAATCATGGCGCCGCCAACACGGGCGGAACAGCGAAACAGCCGAGCGATCCCTTCCATGCACCAGAACCGAAGAAGGAACGCAAGAAGACAAACATCAAGACCATCGCGATCATCGCGGGTTCTTCCGTTGGCGTCTATCTGCTGATTCTGTTGGGCCTCGGTGTGCTGAATGGCAAGCCGCAGCCGAAAGAGGACACCCAGCCGGTTGTTGCCAAGGCAACTGCGGTCGTGACGGCGGCTCCGACAGAAGCGCCGACGCCGGAACCGACAGAGATTCCGAATCCGTCCGAGCTCTATCTCACGCTTGGATTTGGCGAGATGTATCTATGCACGATCGACGATTTTGACGAAACGTATGGGTTGAGTGATGATGACGTCACATGGAAGAGCAATGACACTGAGCTCGTCACCTGTACGGATAACGGGATTGTCCTCTCGGCAAATCTGCAAAGAGATATCACGGAAGGCTATAGCGATTACGTCGAAGTCACGGGCGAGGCATCCAACGGTGTTAAATTCGTATATCAGGTTGAAGTTGGCAACGGAAAAACGTATTCGTTTGCATGGTCGAACAGTGCAAGAACACTGAAGGACAGCATCTCCTACACCTATATCGCTACGCCTGCGATTACGAACTGCGTGGGATTTACACTGGACTTCAAATATGAAGCGGCTACCGGATCTCATACGGGCGCATGGGTGTTCTGGGTTCACGATCAGAATGGCACATGGATCGATTTCCCGAATCTATATCTGGAAGACGGCGTCACCTCTTCGTATGATTTGACGTTCGACCATCCGGTGAATGTCGATGAAGTCGTCATGCAGCCGGTGAGTACGTATAACACCAAAAAGTTCGAATTCTATACGTATTACGATATCAGCAATCTGTTGTTTAAATGAGTCATTCAGGTATTGAGTGAGCAATCGATTGTTTGATTGCGCAATCATACGCAAGAGTCTATTCGACAAACAAAACAGGCGAGCAGGCAAGGGATGAAACCCTGCCTGCTCGTTTTTGTGGTTCTCTGTCAATGGTTGGGGTGAAACAGTAGATTGAGAGATCTGTAGAGCCGCTTTTGTTACTATGAATTGCGCTGGAACGAGGGCGGATGCTTAGATGTAATACATCAACGCATGATCACCCTTGTGTTTCTCACTCGCGAGGACAAGATCTTCCAGCGAAACCAGCGACAATGAGGCCGCAACCGCGTCGTCCAGCACTTGGAAGGCGGATTCGCGCATTGCAAACTCGATTTCCGGTGCTTTTTCCGCGACGGTCTCTTCGGTCTTATCAAACAATCCGGTCTCAACAGCGCTCAGCACATCCAGAACGCTGATTTGTCCAGGCGCGGCGGAAAGCAGATATCCGCCCTGCGCGCCTTTGACCGAGGTGACGAGCTCTCCGCGCTTGAGGAGCGAAAACACTTGCTCCAGATAGATCTTCGAGATGCCGAGCCGTTCGGAAATGCTGATTAGCGTGATGGACTCCCCGCAGGGGTGCTGCTGCGCCATGTGAATGACGGAAGCAAGCGCGTAGCGTCCTTTCGCGGAAATCCTCATAGTGTCGAGTCCCCTTATCCTATTAAATCGGTATGTTTTATGATATATGATCTTTGACCGACTGTCAAGATTTGCGTCTTAGCCGCGCCGCGATTGACTCTATCGCAGGGCGTAAAATAGGCGCCGCTTTGTAAACGGCGCCATGAAGTGCGGTTGAATCAGGATTTGCGCCACCGAAAAAAACGATTGATCCGGGCTCGCGCTACAACACACTGCGCAAAAAGCTGATCGCCTTTTCATTCTGCGGGTGATCGAAGAGATCCTTTGGCACGCCTTCTTCCAGAATCATGCCGTCTGCCATGAATACGACGCGATCCGCAACCTCACGCGCGAACCCCATCTCATGCGTTACGCAGAGCATGGTGATGCCCTGCTTGGCGAGCTGTTTCATGACGCCGAGCACTTCGCCGACGAGCTCTGGATCCAGCGCGCTGGTTGGTTCGTCAAAGAGCATGATCTCCGGCTCCATCGCGAGCGCACGCGCGATGGCAACACGTTGCTGCTGACCTCCGGAAAGCTTGCTTGGGTATACGTCCAGCTTATCGGAAAGGCCAACGCGTTCGATGATCTCTTCCGCGAATTTCTTTGCGGCTTCCTTCGTCTTTTTGCGGACGAGAACCTGCGCGATCATGACGTTTTCCAGCACGGTTTTGTGCGGAAAAAGATTGAACCGCTGGAAAACCATGCCCATTTCGAGCAGCATTGCCTTCTGTGCTTCCGGCTCCGCACGGTGTATCGTGCGATTGTGTTCACGATGCAAAAACAGCTCGTCCTTGATATAGATCTTACCGCTCGTGATTTTTTCCAGTTGATTCAGCGAGCGAAGATAGGTCGATTTCCCTGCGCCGGAAGGGCCGATGATGCAGATCACCTCACCCTTTTTGACGGAGAGATTGACGTCCTTGAGCACCTCGAGCGAGCCGAAGCTTTTATAGAGGTTCTCTGTGCGGAGAATATATTGATAATCACTCATATGCGCGCCCTATTCATAAATCGAAAGTCGTTTTTCAATCTTGCCAAAGATCAACGTGAAGATTGCGGTGATGACCAAATAGATCAACAGCGCGGGAATAAACACAAGATAATTACCTTCGCTCGTCATGATGGTCTTGGAGATTGTCGTGATGTCCATCAAGGAGATGGCGAACACGAGCGAGACGTCTTTGATCATCATCACGAACTCGTTGCACAGCGGGGGAATCATGCGGCGGATCGATTGCGGAATGATGATGGTGCGCATCATCTGACCGTAGTTCATGCCCAACGCTTTAGCGGCTTCGTTCTGCCCTTTGTCGATGGACTGGATCGCCGCCCGGACGATCTCCGCGCAGTATGCCGCCGCGTTGAGGGAGAACGCGATCAGCGCCGCGATGAACGCGCCCTTATAGACTGCCTCCGGATCGCCCGCGCTGAACAAGCTGCGCCAGGAGAAGCCGAAGATCACAGGAGCGGAAAAATACACCACGAAGAGCTGAATCAGAAGCGGTGTGCCACGGAAGAAGAAGATATAACCACTGCTGATCTTACTGATCAGCTTATTTTCAGAGATTTTACCAAGAGCGAGGAAGACACTCGTCACAGCGCCAATCAACATGGACAGCGTCGTCAGAAGCAACGTAAGCTTTACGCCGTGCAGGAGGTTTTCACCCGTGCCAAGCATACGGAATGTGTAGTTCACCATTTGTCCGGCAAACTTCCAGCCGCCCTCGTCCGCGCGATAGATCGATCCCGCAAAGCCGACATAGGACTCCTTGATCGAGCTGGCGCCGGAGGTGGTAAAGGAGAGGTAACTCATTACCCCGAGGTTGTTATAGGTGATGGTAAGGGACTTTCTACTGGTGGTCTTTTCTTCCTCGACGAGTTGTTTGACCGCCGGGGAAGCGTTGTTGAGCATGTCCTGCTCCGAAACATTGATTACGGAAAGGACAAGCACCAACGCCAAAACTGCCAGAATCAGGAGGATGGCCGTCTTGGTGGAGCGCTGCCAGTTTTTGATGTCCACGAGTTTTTTTAGTTTGCTCATGCTGTCTCGCTTCTCTAGTGGATTGGTGGGAAATACTTCAGCCGGCGCGGACAATATGCTTGCCCGCGCCAGCCGAATGAAACGCTAACGAGTGTTTTCGATTATTTACCGAACCAGAATTCGTAGTTGGACTTGACAAACCCTTCCGACGTGAGCTGCGCGATGGCTTCATTGATAGCAGCCTGCAGGGCGGTATTGTCCAGACCCATCGCGACGCCGAACTGCTCCGGTTCGCTCTCATCCTGGAAAACCTTGATGAACTTATCCGGGTTGGAGGCAAGATAGCCGTCCGCAACGGTGGAGTCCACGACAACCGCGTCCACTTCGCCGTTCTCCAGCTGGGTGAAGCAGGTGGTGATCTTCTCATTTGCGGAGATCGTCGCGGTGATGGAACCTGTGCTGACGTAATCAGACATCAGGATATCCGAAGTGGTTTCCTTCTGCACGGCGATCGCCATTCCGTCGAGGTCGAGGAAGCTCGCAACCTTGCCGGCAAAGTCTGCCTTCACGACGACAGCCTGATAGTTGTTGATATAAGCATCCGAAAAGAGCATGCTCTCTTTGCGCTCGGGGGTGATGGTTACGGCGGAGATGACGCAGTCATAGTTCGTGCCGATTCCCTGGAAGATGCCGTCCCACGCGGTGTTGACGAAGATGACGGAGACGCCGAGCTTTTCGCCAAGTGCTTTGGCAAAGTCAACATCATAGCCGACCTCGGTGGTGCCGTCTTCAGCAAAGTCCTCGAACGGGGGATAACCGACTTCCATACCGACGGTCAGGACGCCGTCTTTCATCAATTTGACGTTCGCCATATCCACGCTCGCGGTGGCTGCGGCGGCAGGCGCTTCTTCCGTGCTCTTTGCGGCACAGGCAGCAAAAGAGAGCAGCATCATGACAGACAATGCAAGGGCAAACAGTTTTTTCATCATGTGATCTGATCCTCCTAAAAAAATAGAAGTTGAACATTCAACTTCATTGTTTGCACTAAAATAGCATAGATATACGAAAGTGTCAATATACTATTTATAATTATGAGTTAAAAAATCATAATAATTCGACTTAATTCACGGTAAACGGATAAAAACTCTTTCGAGATGCATAATAATACATAATATGTAAATAAAAATGCAAAACCAGAATCGACACGGGGAAGGCGGGAATCCGCACCTGGGCGATCTGCTTCATTCCTCCCGCCCAGCACGGGATTCTCGGATGTGCTCGAGTCCCATTTCGAATATCTGCCGCACATGATCGTCCGCATGGGCATAATAGATATTCTTGCCGTCCCGGCGATTGATGACCAGATTTGCCTCCCGCAGCGCGCGAAGCTGATGCGAAATGGCGGATTTCGTCATGTTGAGCAGCGCCGCAAGATCGCACACGCAAAGCTCGTGTTCATCCAGCGCCCACATGATCTTGGCGCGCGTGCTGTCACCCAGCACCTTAAAAAAATCCGAGAGATCATACAGCTCGTTCTCTTCGGGCATGTTCTTCTTGACGGAATTGACCACATCCGAATGGATGATGTCACAATCGCACACATAATCTTCTCTGTCCATTTTTACTGCCCTTCCTGTCGAATGAAATCGCCAAATGATGCTGCGCGCCGCGTTGCGAAGAATTACTTCCATTATCATAACACGGCAAGCAAAAAAAGAGCGAGAAAATTGGAAATGACCTTGACAGTTGAGCGGACGCTCAACTATAATAGACATGAAAGTTGAATGAGTGCTCAACTGTTTTGCGGGATACGGATTGTGATTCGAATAACATTCATCAAAACACGCGAGCCAGTGGAATATGGGCTGCCAAGCGCAGCAGAAGAGGAAACACATGAAGAAAGTATGTCGGCTGGATGGTCTGGGCTGCGCAAGCTGCGCGGCAAAAATCGAAAACGCGGTTGCGAAACTCGACGGTGTTTCTGCGGCAAGCGTCAACTTTATGACCACAAAGATGGTGATCGAGGGCGAAGAAGCGCATATGGATGAGATTTTTGAGAAAGCGACGGCCATCGTAAAAAAGATCGAGCCGGATGTCGTAGTGCGGAAGGCGTGATGGTATGAAACTCTCGGAAAATCAAAAACTTCTGGTGAAAACAATCGTCGGCGCGGCGGTTTATCTTCTTGCAATTCTCACCCGTACGGAAGGGAGTGCGCTTTCGTTAGGCGCATTTCTTGCCGCTTATTTCATCATCGGCGGAGATGTTCTCTGGCGTGCGACTCGCAATATTCTGCGCGGCAAGGTCTTTGACGAAAACTTCCTCATGAGCATCGCAACCATCGGCGCTTTCATCGTAGGGGACTTTGCCGAGGCGGTCGCGGTCATGTTGTTTTACCAAGTCGGCGAGCTGTTTCAAAGCTACGCGGTGGATCAATCGAGAAAGTCGATTGCGGGGCTGATGGACATTCGCCCGGACTATGCCAACGTACAACGCGGCGAGCAATTGGAGAAGGTGGATCCCGATGCGGTGAAGGTGGACGAGATCATCGTCATCAAGCCCGGCGAGCGTGTGCCGCTGGACGCGGTTGTGCTCAGCGGAAGCTCTTCTGTCGACACCTCCGCGCTGACGGGTGAGAGCATCCCGCGCGACGTGGAAGCGGGAGATCCGCTTCTGAGCGGTTGCATCAACATCAGCGGGCTTGTCACGGCGCGTGTTTCAAAGGAATACGGCGAGTCGACCGTGAGCAAGATACTCGATCTTGTCGAGAACGCCGGAAACAAAAAGTCCAAGTCCGAAAACTTCATCACGAAGTTCGCGGAGGTTTATACGCCCACGGTGGTGATCATTGCGGCGCTGCTCGCGCTGATTCCGCCGCTGCTGATTCCGGGCGCGACCTTTCAGGACTGGATCTATCGCGGATTGATCTTTCTCGTCATCTCATGCCCGTGCGCGCTCGTCATCTCTATCCCGCTGAGCTTTTTCGGCGGAATCGGAGGGGCTTCCCGGCGGGGGATTCTTGTCAAGGGCAGTAATTATCTGGAAGCACTTGCCGAAACGGAGATCGTCGTATTTGATAAGACGGGAACGCTGACGAAGGGAACCTTCCGCGTGCAGCAGATCGTACCGCACGGCGTCAGCGCGGATGCGCTGCTGGAGATTGCAGCACTTGCGGAGAGCTATTCGAATCATCCGATTTCACTCTCGCTGCAAAAGGCATATGGCAAGCCGATCGATGTCGCACGCATACGTGACGTCGAGGAGACGCCCGGACACGGGGTTTCCGCGCGTGTAGATGGATCTAGCATTGCCGCGGGTAACGCGAAGCTGATGCACCGCCTCGGGATCTCGTTTACAGAGCCGGAGGGCGTCTTCGGGACACTCGTACACGTTGCGAAAGCCGGCGTGCATATCGGCTACATCGTGATTGCGGACGAAGTGAAGGAGGACGCAAAGCGCGCGATTTGCGAGCTGAAGGAGGCAGGCATCCGTCAGACGGTCATGCTCACAGGCGACACAAAGCAAATTGGCGAACGGGTTGCGACACAGCTTGGGCTGGACAAGGTCTATACGGAACTGCTGCCTGCCGATAAGGTCGAAAAGGTAGAAGCGCTCTTTGCCGAAAAATCGCCGCGCGGGAAGCTCGCGTTCGTGGGTGACGGCATCAACGATGCGCCCGTGCTCGCAAGAGCGGATATCGGTATCGCGATGGGCGCGCTGGGTTCGGATGCGGCGATCGAGGCAGCGGATATCGTGATCATGACGGATGAGCCCAGCAAGATCGCAACCGCGATCCGCGTGTCGAAAAAGACACTGCGCATTGTGAAGCAAAACATCACCTTTGCGCTGCTGGTCAAGGGTCTCGTGCTCCTCTTGGGCGCGCTGGGGATCGCCACCATGTGGGCCGCGATCTTCGCGGATGTCGGCGTCGCGATGCTTGCCATCCTCAACTCCATCCGCATGCTGAATGTGAAATCGATCAAGTAAAGTTAGAACGAATAGACGTAAAAACGCCCGCGTGCCAAATTGGTGCGCGGGCGATTTGTTCTACTACCGATTGTGCATCCTACAAGAATCCCCGCCAGAATTTACCGGCGGGGTGATTGCTTTTTGGGATAGGATACAAGAAAATTTCTTTCTCAATGGTTCCATTGCTGCAAGGGTCAACCAAATTGCTCTCTGGTTTTATCCGTTGTTTTCCAGCGCCTGCGCAAGGAGTTCCGCCAACAATTCCGCGCCTTCCTGTACGCGCAAAGACATACCGATGCCCTGCTCCGTCGTCGCGGGCTGAATGCCGATGAGGCAAGTTTGGCAACCGCACGCGAGCTTGAGATAGCTCAACAGCATCGGCAGCGGCAGCATATGCGTGGAAAACGATAACCCGGCCGCCCGTTCCTCCGGCAGGAGCTGGATCGATCCCGCCGGGAGCTCCAGAAACGCCGCGTCGACCACGACGAGCAGATCGGGCTGGAAGGTACGAATCAAGCCGGAGAAATTCTCCGGTGCGGGGCCGCCGGAAACGAGCAGTACGCGCCCGCGTGCTTCTCCAACGGGCAAAGAAAGCAAGGCCGACAACCGCTCGATGAGATAGAGCCCCGCCGCGTCGTCATGGCAAAGCTCGGTTCCGACGCCGAGGATGCAAACGCGCGCCGGGGTTGCAAGCGCCTGGGTCACATATGCGGCAAGCTCGCTCACAGTTCGGTTTCCAGACTCTCGCGGTCAAAGCTTGCGAGCAGTACGTCGCTCGAAAAACTCAGGCACTTTTTCGGGCAGGTGTCCACGCATTGGCAGCAGAACACACAGCGGCCGAGGTTGAGATAGGCGTGCATCTGCTTGTCTTCCTTGGTGCCGAAGTTTTTGACTGTGATCGCGCCCGTCGGGCAGTCCCGCATACACATCACGCAGTTGATGCAGGTGGCGGGGTCATAGAGCAATCTGCCGCGATACCCCTTCTGGATGCCGTCGTCGCCGAACTGATGCACCTGCGTTGCGGGCTTGCGGAATAAGTTTTGAATGGCGAGTCCGGCGAGTCCGCCGGGTCGCTCCTGTTTCTTTTTCATCTCGTGTCGTTAAACCTTTCCGAAAACCATAAAATACAGTACAGAAAATGGAATACGCTTCTCTTTGGATACCGTCACAGGCCGAGACCGCCGCGTAGCAGAAGATTGCAGATCATCTGCGCCATTGCGATCGGGGTCAGGATCGACCAGAAAAACTTGAGTGTATGGTCGATTCGGATACGGGCCATTGTCGCGCGCAGGAGTACCATCACAAGCACGATTGCGATCGTCTTGACGAGGAAGAGCGCGAAATCGACCCAAGCGATTCCTGTGTAGAACGGCAGAAACAACGCCGCCAGAGCGGATGCGATCGCCGTGAGCTCCGTAACCGCCGTCGCGCGGAAGAATGCGAGATAGCGTCCGCTGTATTCCACCAGCGCACCGCCGACAATCTCCGTCTCCGCTTCCGGTGCGTCAAACGGCGCGCGCTCCAGCTTGCTCTGCGCGGCTAAGAGCGAGATCAGGAATGCGGGAACGTTGATCAACGTATAGAGCGGATGCGCGTGATAGAACGCCGCGATGCCGGAGATCGACCAGGTGCCCGCAAGAACCGCAGGGGAGAGGAACGCCATAAACAGAGGCACCTCATAGGCGAACATCTGCGTCATTGTGCGAAACGCACCGATGGTCGAATAGACCTCATGGCTGTTGTATCCGGCGAGAAAATGGCACAGCGTCGGAATCGTGAGCAGGTAGAGCACGGCGACCAGATCACCGGAATACGCGGTAATCGCCGTTTGCCCCCAAACCGGCACGCAGAGAAACGCCGCGCACACGGCGGCAAGCGAAACGATCGGCAGCGCTGCAAAGACGAGCTTTTGCGCGTTACGCGGTATGATGACCTTCTTGCCGATGAGCTTGAGCATATCCGCCAGCGGCTGATACCACGGCGGACCCTTGCGGTTTTGCATCCGCGCATAGACTTTTCGATCGACATATTCTAAAAAGAACGAATATGCGCTCAAAAACAACAGCCCTGGGAAGACGAGCACTTTTAAAATGGAAATCAACATGCGTTCGTTTCCCTTTCGTTAAAATTCACGGATCTGGATGGCGCTTGGATCGATTCCGCGCGCCTTGTATTGCGCGATGCCTCGCGCGCGAATGCTTGCCCAGTCGGTCAGTTGATTCACGCCGTCGCCAACCAGATGGATGGCGCGATCGGTGCAGGAATAGCACGGATCAATCGCTGCGATGATGATCGGTACATCCGCCAGCTGGAATCCTTCCAACATATGGCTCATGCCGTGCCAGTTCGCTTCCGAAGGGGCGCGCACGCGTACACGATCCGGCATTTCCGTTCCCGTGGAGCGGATATAGTGGATGTCCTCCCCGCGCGGGGCTTCCACGCGGCTGAGCACTTCGCCGACCGGCAGTTTGCGCGGCGGACGAACCGCAATCGGCCCATCCGGAATCTCTTGGATCATGATGCGAATCAGCCGGATTGCCTCCAGCATCTCCATGACGCGTACCAGCGTGCGCCCGTATACATCGCAGTGATCGTCGGTGATTCCGTTGACCGTGATTTCGCGAAACACGCCATATGGCTCTGTGATGCGCGTATCGTCCATGATGCCGGCCGCGCGTGCGACGGGACCGACGGCACTGAAGCGGCGCACGTCCTCGGGTAGCAGTACGCCGATGCCCTTTAGGCGCGCGATCAGCGTGGTTTCCGTCAGGGCAAGATCCGCGTAATACTTCAGCTTCTCTTCCAGCAGATCGCAAACATGGAGCACGTCGCTCATCAGCTCCGGCTCCAGGTCGCGCCGGACACCGCCATAGGTGTTCACGCCGTAGTTCACGCGATTGCCGCCGATGCGCGCGAGCAGATCCAGTACCAGTTCGCGATCCCGCCAGGTATACATAAACAGCGTATCGAAGCCAATCTCATGCGCCGCGACACCGAGCCAGAGCAGATGGCTGTGCAGCCGTTCCAGTTCGCCGACGATGCCGCGGATGTAGTGCGCCCGCCTCGGCACTTCCAGCCCTGCCAGATCCTCAAACGCCTGGCAGAAGCAGGAGGTGTGCGCGTGCGAGCAGATGCCGCAGACGCGCTCGATGATATACAGTGCCTGAATATAGTTTCTGCTTTCGCAGGCTTTTTCGATGCCGCGGTGATTGTAGCCGATCTCGACGACCGCGCGCTCAACTTTTTCGCCGTCCAGCGTGATCTTAAAGCTGCCCGGCTCTTTGAGCGAAGGATGCTGCGGCCCGATAGGCACGACGACTTTATGATTCACTCGATCGCTCATGGCGCATCCTCCTGCTTCGGCGGCTCGTAGGTCGTGGTCTTTTTGTTGAAATAGGCGGGATTCCATTCCTTGCGCAGCGGATATTCGCCATCCGGCCAGCAGTCGGGAAGCGGATAGCGCGGCCCTTCCGGCAGACCCGAGACCTGTACGCCGAAGAGATCTACCATCTCGCGCTCATGCAGCACGAGAGAGGGATATCGATCACCCATGGATTTCACACGAGGTGCGCTTTTTGGCACGCGTTCCCGCAGAACGAGCAGCACGTTATCATCGTTTGAAAGGATGTAGGAAAGCCCGATGTCCGCGCCCTCGTCCGTACCGATGATATGCTTGCCCTTGTGATAGTCCAGCGTTTCATTCACATAGCGAAGCGCGTTTTCAAACGTGTCCGGCGCGGAAAATTCCGTCTGTACGCGCAGCGGACGGGAAGACTCTGCGGCGAGCGCGGGGAATCGCTTGTTCAGCGCGAGGATTGTTTCTTCCGTGTTCATTTGCGCCTCGCTCCCTTCCGATCAAACGTGGTGAGCAACTTACCCACCGCGTCGATGATTGCTTCCGGACGCACCGCGCAGCCGGGAATGTATGCATCCACGGGAATAACGGTGTCGATGCCGCCCGTGACGCAATAGCAACTATCGAAGATGCCGCCCGTGCAGGCGCAGGTTCCGACCGCGACCACAAACTTCGGCGTGGACATCTGGTCATAGATCTGTTTGAGGCGATCCCGTGTTTGCAGGGTGACCGCGCCCGTGCAGACCAACACGTCCGCATGCCGCGGGCTGCCTTGCTGGAGGATGCCGAGGCGCTCTAAATCGTATTGCGGCGTGAGCGCGTCTACCACCTCAATGTCGCAGCCGTTGCACGCGCCGGCGTTAAAATGGATGATCCACGGGGACTTCTTCTCGCCCCACGCGATTGCTTGATCGAGTAGACCCATGATTTTTCCCTCAAGTCGTTATTTTCGAAACAGAATTAACATCGCCAGCGCGCCGACCGCGATATAGGCAACCGGCATCAGCGTGTGCCCTCTTGGCGCGGTTGCGACGATCATCACGAGCACATGCATGACCGTAAAGAAGAACGCAAGGTAGAACATACGCCGGAAATTCGGGTTGATGTATTGGCTCACCGCGTCTTCCGTCTGACCGCAGGCGTAGGGGTCGAATGCGTGTTTTCCGGACGGCGTCTTGTTTGCCTTGCGCTTGAGATACAACGAAAGAAGCGTCAAAATCAGCAGAAACGCAAGGAAGAGCACGGGGGTGGAGATGATAACCGATTGTGCTGTCATTGGCGATTCCCCCCCTTAGCCTTTCAGATTCCGGAGGCTCCGGATGTCCATATTGCCGTGTTTGTGATAGATGCTGATGGCGATGCCGGAGAGCACGGTGGCAACCACGACCTCCAGCACGATGACGCTCACCACAAACGACTCCGCCACGGGCATGTTGCCATTGAGCCAACCGCCGAGAATGATGTACATCGAGATCGCTTTGATGGCAAGCTCCAAAGCGATGATAATCTTGAGCATATGGCGGGTGCGGATGAGCTCAAAACAGCCGGTTAGAATCAGAACAAGCCCCGCGATGAGCATGACGGTCGATACGGTCATTGTTTTTCACTCTCCTTAAAGAACACCACGATGGCGGAAGCGCCCGCGATGATGGCGATCATCTGGCCAAAGATATCCGCCTGGCGTGTTTCCCAGAATACATTGTCGAAGTTTGCCGCGCTGCCGACCGGGACGTGCGCGCCGAGCGAAAAGCCCGTGAGCATGGCTGTGATCATCAGTAGACCGCCGATGGCGATGAGAATGACGGGCAACAGATGCGCGCGCTTTTCCGGCGCGCTTGCCTGCTTGTCGCCGTTGCTGAGGCTGACCGCGCTGATGAAAATCACGGTGACGAGGCCGGAACACACGGAGACTTCGAAGATCGCCGCCGTATGCGCGCCGAGCACATACATCAGTACGCCGCAGGCCGCGCTGACCGCGGCAAGGGAAATTGCGGCGTTGATCAGATGCCGGCTGAGCACCGAAAAGAAGCCGAACACCAGCATCGCGCCAAGACAGATATAGATAGCAACGTTCATATGCGCTCCTTTCAGACCAGACCCGCATGCTGCAGATACAGCAGCACGAGCGGGAACAGCAGTCCGACGCCGAGGATTGCGATGCTAAGCAGGAGTTCCGAAACGTAAATTCCGCCCGTAATCTCTTGCACATGATTCCATCGCGGATTGGGTTTGCCGAAGAAAACCGCTTTTTGCAAACGCAGGAAGTATGCGCCGGAGAGGATGCTCAGCAGTAGCGCCGCGATCGCAACGCTCTTCCAGCCCGCGCTCCAGAGCGCGATGAGCACAAGCAGCTTACTCCAAAATCCGGCAAGCGGCGGAACGCCCGCAATCGAGAGCAACGCCGTAACCGAGGAGAATGCCGTCACCGGCATGTTCGCCTGCAGGCCGCCCATCTCATCCAGCCGGAGTGTGCCAAGCCGTTTTTCCAGCGCGGCGGCGTTCGTAAACAGCGCGGATTTCGCCAGCGAATGGGTGAAGAGATACAGCAGCGCGGCGACGAGCCCAAGGCGGGTGTTTGCCGCGATACCCAAGAGGATATAGCCCATTTGACTGACGGAGGAATAGGCGGCGACGCGCTTATAGCTCGTCTGCCGCAGCGCGAGCAGCGCGCCGTAGAGGATGGTAAACAGTCCAAGCGCGAGCAGCGTGCCCTTGAGCGCGGCGTTTCCGGGGAACAGCCGCGTGAGTGTGATCAGGCAATAGACACCCGCGATCTTGGTTACAATGCCGGAGAGCATGATGGAGACCGCGGTATCCGCGCTCTCATACGCATCCGGAAGCCAGCTATGGAAGGGGGCGATACCGCTTTTGATGGCATAACCGGAGGTCAACAGCACCAGCGCCACCCAGCCGAGAAGGGTTTTTTCGTCGACCGCGCCTTCGAAAAGTGCGGGGGTCAGATAATCAAACGACAGGCTGCCCGCCTTGATGAACAAGAGGGAAAGCCCCGTGAGGATGAAGATGGTCGCAAGTGCCGAGAGCGTGATGTATTTGAATGCGCCTTCCAGATCACGCGTGCTCTTGTACATGCCGATCATGACAAAGCTCGCAATCCCCGTGACCTCCATAAAGACATACAGCGAGAACAGATCGTGCACGATGAGCATGCCGTTCATGCCGAGCATCATCACCATCAACAGGTTTGTAAAGGAGCTGCGATGGTCGTCGATGGTCGTAAACGCAGTCAGCGTAGACGCGAGGGTAACCATGCCGACACAAGCGAGCAGGAAGAGCGTCACGAGGTCGACGCGAAAATAGCCGAGTCCTTTATTGAGGTCCCATGCGAGTGCAAAATGGAACGTGCCTTCTCCACTTGCCGCGAGCACGGCAAACGCGCCAAGAGATGCGAGCAATTGCGCCGTTGCGACGCCGGCGCTCATGCCGATGGTCATATGCCGCATGTTTTCGCGCGGGATCACGTTGTTGACCATCAGCGCGATCAACGGCATCGCAAGGATGAGTTGTAAGAGAATTGTCATTACACTCATAACCGCACCGCCTTTTTTGAAGCCGATCGGGCGGCAAACGGGAGAATCAGAACGAAATCGAACATCGATTTGCCGCCTTTCTTATAGCAGGATGATGAGGAACAGGATGGCGACGCAGACAAGGCCTGCGGCTGCGAGCGCGAGATAGCGCGTTAGATTTCCGTTTGCGGCACGCTGCAAAAACCCGGAAACGGCGCGCGTGAGTCCCGGCACACCGGTGTCATAGACCCAGGAAACACCCTTCTCGATTCTCATGCACACGCGGGAAAATCCGCCGACAGCCGCCGTGAGCCAGTTGTATGGATCGAGCTTACCCGACTCTGCCAGCGCGTAGAGCTGCTTTGCGCCGGGCGCATAGTGGATGTGATCCGCGCTCTTGCGTGCGCTGCCGCTCTTCTTTCGTCCGTAGAGATGATCGAGCAGTGCGAGGGCGAGCGCCACACAGGACAGAGCTACGAGCAGACCGCTCTTCGGCCATCCTCCGAACGATTCCGCAGAGGAAAGCGCGGGTTGCAGGAGCAGCTTGTGCACCACCTGGTTGAACACGCCCATCAGCACACAAAGCAGCGCGAGCACGACGGCGGGCAGCGTCATGCCGACGGGCGCCTCCTTGACATGCCGCACGCCCTGCGGAAGCGAGAGCGGGCCGAAGAATGCCGCGCCACCAAGCTTGAGGAACGAGATTGCCGTCATCGCGGCGCCCACGAGGGCGACGATGTAGTAAGCCACGTTGCTCTCCAGCGCGGCGTCGAACACCAACTCCTTGGAAAAGAAACCGTTGAGACCCGGAAAGCCGGAGATCGCGAGGCCGAACACTACGAAGCACGCGGCGGTGACGGGCATCAGCCGACCGAGACCTCCGATGTGTTTCAGATCGGTCGTGCCCGTGCGCGTTTCGATTGCGCCCGCGGTGAGGAACAGACCGGATTTATACAGCACATGGTTCATCATGTGAAACAAAGCGCCGACGATGCCGATGGGTAGCGCGCTCCCCACGCCGAGGATCATATAGCCAACCTGACTGATGGCGTGATAGGACAAAAGCCGCTTCATATCCTTCTGCACAAGCGCCATCGCCACGCCGAAAAACAGCGTCATAGAGCCGAGGATCATCACACCCGTGCTCACCGCAGAGCCCGGCTGTACGTCGTAGATCTGGGTCACGATGCGGATTGCAAGCCCGATGCCGAGGATTTTCTCCATCGAAGCGGGAAACAGCGCAAGAAACGGGGACTGCGCGTCCTCCGCCGCAAGCGGAATCCAGCTATGGAACGGAACCGCGCCTGCTTTGCCGAGGGCGCCGAGCAGCATCAGCACACAGCCCGCCGCGCCGAGACCCGAGACGGGCAGGCGGGAGATTGCGGAGATGTCACTCTGCCCCGCGACGCGGATGGTGATGATCACGCCGAGCATGAGCATGAGATCCGCAACACCACTGAGCCAGAGCATCTTGATCGCGGCGCGCGGCTTATGCAGATTTCCCAGCAACAGCAAAACGCCCATCGAGATCAACAGCCCTTCCCAGAAGACGAGCATGAAGGGCAGGTTATCCGAAAGCAGCGCGCCGTTGACAAAACCCACGCTGATGAAAAAGAACAGCAGGAAGATCCCGCCTTCTTTTTTTCCGCGATAAAACGTCACCGAATACCGCGCGAGCAGGAACGCGACCACGGACGCAAACAGCGCAAGCACAGCGGAAAGCCCGCCGGAAACGAACGAGGCCGAAAACCCATATCCCGCAAACGGGAGCGAAACGCTGACCCCGCCGCCGAGATACAGCGCGAGGCAGAGAAACACGTTCAGAAGCCCAAAGAGAACAACCACAGCGACTTGCGCCGCATAGATTTTTTTCAACAACCAAAGGATCAGTCCGCCAAGAATCGGAAGGCCGATCAGCATCAACGGCAGATTTATGCCGGCGCTGAGCCAGACGCAAACAGCAGCCATGTTACAGCACCCCCCCAATACGCGAAGCCAGCTCCGCCGGCAGAGAAATCAAAACGCCGAGCACGAGCGCAAGCACGCCTAAAAACAACACGCTGCCGACCATGCCGCGCGATTTCTCGCGTGCGTGGCGCTCGGTTTCCGGCCCAAGAAACACCTTGAAGAACACGCGGGAGAGATAGAAGACCGTCATGAACGCACCGAGGATGAATACACCCGCAAGAACGGGCTGGTTTGCGGCGAGCGCGCCCTGGACGACGAGGTACTTCGCAAAATAGCCGGAAAACGGCGGCACGCCCATCACCGAAAGAGAGCAGAGCGCAAACGCAACAGCCGTCAGCGGGAAGCGCTTGTAGAGCCCGCCCATTTTGTTGATGTCTTTGGTGTGCAGGTTGTGCTCCACAATGCCCGCGCAGAGGAAGAGCCCGCCTTTTGCGACGCTGTGCGCGAGGATATACAGCATACCGCCGACGAGGCCGGTTTCGTTGCCGATGCTCACGCCGAGCAGGATGAAAGCGAGCTGGCTGATCGTCGAATACGCGATGATGCGCTTGAGATCGGTCTCCACCATGGCGCACCCTGCGGAGATGAGCGCGGAGACGGCGGCGATGATTGGTACGATGTGCGTGAACACCGGATCGACCGTGAACGTCACCGCAAACAGCCGCGCATAGGCATAGACGCCGATTTTGACCAAGACTGCGGCGTGCAGAAGCGATGTCACGGGTGACGGCGCGACGCCCGCATCCGGAAGCCAGCTGTGCAGCGGGAAGGTGGCAGACTTGGACAGGATGCCAAACAGAATCAGTGCCACACACCAGGCGGGCGCATGCGTACCCTGCATGGCGGTGAGTTCAAACGTGCCCGTCTCCGCCCAGATGCCGAAGAAACCCACGAGCATGATCAACGCACCCAGCACGGTGACCATATATGCCTTGTTCGCGCGGGTAATGGTCAACTCCTCACGGTAGAAACCGATCAGACGCCAGCAGCAGATCGCGCTGATTTCCCAAAACAGATACAGCAGAATCAGGCTTGTAGAAAACACAAGCCCCATCATGGCGCCGAGGAACAGAACCGCCATGAAGTAATATTCGTTTTGATTGGGGTAGTCCTTGATATAGCCGAAGGAATAGACGAGGATGACGCACGCCACGAGCGAGGACGTCATCGCCATAAACACGCTCAGCGCATCGGCCTGAACGCCAAAGCTGAGGCCCAGCGGCAGCGCAAGACGCAGAAGCGGTTTTTCCCCCGCGAGAACGGTAGGCAAAAGCGACGCCGCGCAGACGAAGGCCGCGAGTACGAATAGCAGTGAAAGAATGTTTCGAACCTTTGGCGCGCGCTTTCCGATCAACGGCAGCAGAGCGGAGCCTGCCAACGGGGCGAAAATGCAGACGAGAAGGGCAGCTTGCATAGAGTCCATTTCCCCTGTCCATGAATAAAACCCACCCTGCGCAAAGTCGTTGGCAGGACAGGCTCTTGCTTGCAAAAAATGCGTGTTTATTATAGTGCCGCGTGTGGAAAAGGTCAAGAAATGCCGATGTTTTCATACCGATTTTAGAATATCGATATACATTCCCGTTTACAGAATGATTTGGTCTGAAAACAAACTCCGATAGGAGTCGATCACACGTTCAAATAAAAAAACAACGCATTGCTCTGTGACAACGCGTTGGATTTCCTGCGAGCGGCAAACGATTCGTGCGTGGGGAAAATGAATCTTTAGCACCTGCGAGAGGCGATCAAACGATTTTCCTATACTGATTTCTATGAAGTTCGATAAAAAAACGAAAATAAATCATGAAAAACCTCAACAAATTCGCGGCAGGAGCGTCCCGCTCGGCGGAAGAATCCGCCGGAACGTACCGATTGGGGTTCTCGCAAACACGTTTCCGCGGCCTGTTTGGATGCTGCCGATAATTGCGGCTTCGGCTCCGCACGGAATTTGGCGCAGAGCGGAGAGCGCTATTTCCGCTTCCTCAGCAGGAACAGAGAAGAGCGCGACGCCTTCGTTTGCAACATAGACCGGATCGATGCCGAGGATGGCGCAAGCCGCGCGCGCATCCGCGCGAAGCGGGAGCGCTTCTTCCCAGAGCGTGATGTCCAAGTTGGCGCCCGCCCATTCCGTGAGCGTCCCCGCGACGCCTCCGCGCGTGGGATCTCGCATGGCGCGCACGGTGACGCCCGCATCCAGCACTGCGCGAACGACTCCATTCAGCGGGCGGACGTCACTCATGATGACGGGATCAAAGGCGAGATTGTGCCGCGCCGCCATAACCGCCATGCCGTGGCTCGCAATCGGCGCGCTGCAAAGAATTTGATCGCCCGCCTCCGGCTGTTGCGGCGGAATCGCGCGGTGCGCGGGGAATATGCCAACGCCGGCGGTTGTAATGTAGATGCCCGCGCAGGCACCGGCTTCGACCACCTTCGTATCTCCTGTGACGATCGCGACGCCTGCCTCCCGCGCGGCGGACGCCATCGAGGCGACCACCTCGCGCAGCGTATCCAGCGGCAGCCCCTCCTCCAATATCATGGCGCAGGAGAGATAGCTTGCTACCGCGCCGGAGACCGCGAGGTCGTTGACCGTGCCGCAGACCGCGAGCCTGCCGATATCGCCGCCCGGAAAAAACAGAGGCTGCACGACAAACCCGTCTGTCGTCATGGCGATTCGCTCGCCCGCGGGCAGCACGGCCGCGTCGGTCAGGGGCAAGAGAAACTCGTTTTGAAATGCGGGCGCGAACACGCCTTCGACAAGCGCGCGATAGTCCCGCCCGCCGGAGCCGTGCGCAAGGCTGATTTGTTCTGTCATATGCCGACTCCCTCATATTGATAGTATGCCGCGCAAGCGCCTTCCGAAGAGACCATGCATGCGCCGAGCGGGCGCTGCGGCATGCAGACGGTTCCGAAGAGCGGACACGCGGTGGGTTCGATTCCGCCGCGCAGCACATCGCCGCAACGGCAACCGTTTGTTGTAGGGGGTATGACGCGGGCGGGGGAAAACCGCACGACGGCGTCGTATTCCGCGTGCTCCGGCCGGAGGGCGAGCCCGCTGAACGGGATCTGCCCAAGTCCGCGCCAGAGCGCATCGCAGGGAGAAAACCACGATTCGACCAGCGCACGTGCGGTTTCATTCGCGTGCGCGTGGACAACGCGCGGATATGCGTTGACGAGGGAAGGTTTTTCACTGCCTTTCATTCGTACCAGCGCGAAGATCGCCAGCAGCAGCTCCTCCGGCGCAAAGCCTGAGATGGCGGCGGGAAGATGCAGTTCCTCCGGCAGAAAACGAAACGCCTCCGCACCCGTGATTGCGGCGACATGCCCGGGGCACAGTAAGGCATCCACCTGCGATGACTCGCCCATTAGGGCGCGCAGAGCGTTTGGCATGGTTTTGTGCGCCGAAAGGACGGAGAGATTTTGTATCCGTTCGCGTTTGGCGGTCTCCAACAGTGCGGCGGTGTGCGGCGAGGTTGTTTCAAATCCTACGCCGTACCAAACGACCTCCCGCGCGGGATGCTCCTTTGCAAAGAAGAGCGCATCCATCGGGGAGAGCGCGATGCGCACGTCCGCACCGCGTGCGGAGAGCTGCTGTAGGCTCTCGCCTCCGCAGGGCACGCGCATCATATCGCCAAAACAGAAAAGCGTCGTGTTTGGCAGCTTTGCGAGTGCGAGGGCGAGCCCGATATCCTCCTCCGCGGTGACGCAGACGGGGCATCCCGGGCCGGAGACAAGCCGGATATTCGGCGGCAGAAGCTGCCGGATGCCGTGGCGGCGAATCGCGTGCGTGTGCGTGCCGCAGACCTCCATGATAGTGATCTGTGGCAGATCGCTTGCAGCCTTGGCTATCTTTTCGGTAAGGAGCGGGATTGTATTCACAGCAACTCGACTTCCTTCATCAGCGCTTCCAGCTCCGCGCTTTCCGCGGCGTCAATCTTCTGGATCACGAACCCCGCATGGACGAGGACGCAATCCCCAACCGTGACATCCGGCAGAAGCCGAACGGATGCGCGCCGTGTCGTGCCGCCGTAGTCGATGGTCGCCTGTTCGTCCGAAATGTTTGTGATGGTACCCGGTATCGCGAGGCACATAGATTCATCCTCTTTTCTGGTTCAATGCGGCAGCGGCGGCTGCCTGCCCGTAACTGATTCCGCCGTCGTTGCAGGGTACGAGGCGGTTGATGGACACCTCAAATGCTTCCGCGCGCAGCGCCGCGGTGCCAAGAAGCAGCAGAAGCTCGTTTTGAAAACACCCGCCGGAGAGCGCGATGCATGCGCCGCAGCCTTCCGCCCGATGCGCTTTTGCGGCGCTTGCCAGCAGGTTTGCCAGCGCGCGGTGGAAGCGCATGCTGATTTTGCCTGCATGTATGCCATTTGCGGCATCCAGTATAGCGCGTTTTACGACGGGGCGCCAGTCGTAGATCCAACCATCCGTCTCGCGCGAAAGAATAAATAGATAAGCATCCTCATCAGATGTGTCCGCGATCTGCTCCAGCGCAATGGCGGCCTGTCCTTCATAGGAGACTGTTTCGTTCAACCCGCAGAGCGCGGCGATCCCGTCAAACAGCCTGCCCATACTGCTGGTCAGGGGCGCGTTTAGTCCGGCATCTGCGGCTTGCAACAGCAGCGCGGCCTCGCTTGCGCGCGCCGGGAAGAGCCTCAATGCCTCCGCGCGTCCAAGCGCGATATCGCCGATGCTCAGCGCGGCGCGCCAGGGTTCGTGCACGGCAGCCTCGCCGCCCAGGAGCCGAAACGGAAGGATGTGCCCCACGCGACGGCTCTTAGCCATGTCGCCAAAGAGCGTTTCTCCGCCCCAGATGGTGCCGTCCGTGCCAAAGCCCGTTCCGTCCCAAATAAATCCGAGTGCGGGGGATTGCAGTGCGTGTTCCGCGAGGACGGAGGCGAAATGCGCGTGATGATGCGGTATCCTTCGAATCGGAAGCGCAAACTCTTGCGCGATGCGTGTGCTCGCGTAGTCTGGGTGCAGGTCGCAAGCCACCATCTCCGGCACGATGGAGAAAAGCTCCCGCATGGAAGCAATCTCCCGCCGGAACTCACCCTCGGTTTCGGGGTCGTCCAAATCTCCGATATGGGTGCTGACAAACGCCTGACCTTGCCGCGCCAGACAAAATGTGTTCTTCTGCTGCGCACCCATGGCAAGGATCGCCTGCGAACTGACCGGAAGCGGCAACGGCTCCGGCGCCCATCCGCGCGCGCGGCGCAGAGGGCGCGGCTCGCCAAGGCTCACGACAAACACGCTGTCGTCCACGCGGCGTACGATCGGGCGATCATGCGTGAGCACGGCGTCCGAAAGCTGCATAAGCGCGGGAAGCGAGCCCTCATCGCGATAGAGCATGGGACAATCGGAAACATTTCCGCTCGTGAGCACCAGCGCCGGTGTATCTTCCAGCAGGAGGCAGTGCAGCGGTGTATAGGGCAGTATCATGCCCAGCCTGCGGTTCCCCGGTGCGATGGAGGGGGCGAGACTGTCCTGCGCCCGCTTTTGCAGCAGTACGATTGGCTTTCGCGCGCCGACAAGAAGCGCTTCCTCTTCGGCGGAGAGAAGGCATGCGTGCTTGACTTCATTTAGGTCGCGCATCATGACGGCAAACGGCTTTTCATAGCGCTGCTTGCGCGCGCGCAGGAGCCGCACCGCGGTCTCGTTCGTCGCGTCGCACGCAAGATGAAAGCCACCGATTCCCTTGACCGCGACAATACTGCCTGCGCGGATCAGCGCGGTAAAGTGCGCGATCGCGTCGCCTTCCTGCGCTGTATCGTCGACCATAAACGAGAGCCGTGGCCCGCAGACACCGCAGGCGTTCGGTTGCGCATGGAAGCGGCGGTCGAGCGGATTTTCGTACTCACTCCAGCACAGGGTACACTGCGTGAAGGCGCGCATGCTCGTGTTTGCGCGGTCATATGGCACGCGCTCGATGATGGAGAAGCGCGGGCCGCAGTTCGTGCAGTTGATAAAGGGATAGCGATAGCGGCGGTCATCGGCGGAGAGCAGCTCACGTTTGCAGTCGTCGCAGATGCCGATATCCGGGGAGATCAACGCGCTCGATTCCTGCTGGCTGCTCGCGCGAATGAAAAAGCCAGATATGCCGTCGGGCGGGAGTTCCGTCTTCCTAATTTGCAGGATGCGCGAAAGCGGCGGCGCCTGTGTTGTGAGCGCGGCGAAAAATGAGGCGCACACATCGTCGTCACCCTCGATTTCGAGCGTGACGCCGGATCCTGTATTCTGCACAAAACCGTTGAGCGCGCGGCGTACAGCCTCCCGATAGACAAACGGGCGGAAGCCGACGCCTTGCACGATGCCGCTGATTTCAAGCCGTAAACGAGTCATGGTTGCCTCAATCGATCACAATTGCGAATCGTCCGCCGCAACCGAAGGGATTGCAAACGGGAGATCCGCCAACGCCATTATACACCATCGATTTCATCAGAAAGAAGAATGGGAGAGGAGGACAACCGCAAAGCAGAAAAATAAACAAAAAACACAGGCCGCCGCGTGGGTGACCCGTGCTGGTTGCTGGCTGATTGTGGTTGTTTGCGCCCGATGGTTCAGGCGTAGGAGCAGTTGAGCCGTTTGGATTTTACCAGACGTTAGAAGGTGACCTCACCATCGTGCGACAAGAGCGAAACGAAGGAAACACCGGAGATCTCTGAAATCTCGGAGATCAGTTCTCGTTCCTGCGACAATCGGACTTCAATCACCATGTCAAACTCCTTGTTGGAGATGGTTCTGGATTTGATGTTGTGGTACTTGCAGTATTTTTTTGTGATGTTGACGATTTCGTCTTCCGTTCCCGCATGGCTCGCGTTGATCACCAGTAGCTTGGAAGCTTTCCCCAACGTCACAAAATCCAGGAAAAACATCCCAATGGTGATGATCACGGAGAGGATCACCGCGATCAAGGCCAACCCCGCGCCGCAGATGATGCCCACACTGATCGCCCAGAATAAGAAGGCCAGATCGATGGGATCTTTGATCGCTGTGCGGAAGCGCACAATCGACAGGGCCCCGACCATGCCGAGGGAAATAACGATGTTCGACTGCACCGTCAGAATAATCGCGCCTGTGATCACGGCGATCACCGGCAGCGAAATCACGAAATTCTTATCGAAAAAGGACTTTCTGGTCAACACCCGGTATGCCAGAAAAATGTAGAGGCCGAACGCCGCGCATAACGTCAGGCAAACTATCGCGCTGTAGCTTGTGATTTCGGAGGAGGCGTAGCCTTCCAGAAAAGACTTTTTGAAGATGTCAGTAAAGCTCATACGATTACCCCGCTTGAAAGATTGAATTTTCTGCAATAGTAATATTTGGACAAGGCGGTTCTCGGCAGACTGTTTGTTTGCAGGCTTTGCTTGATGATATCCGGGAGAAAGTGATCCCACTTGACTTCCATAATCAGCTGGCCGGCCTCCATGATGGGCCTTTTTGCGAGAGTCGGTTCTAAAAACTGGCTGATCTGATTGGAGGAGGCCACGTTCATGTCAAACGTAACCCGCACGTTTCCCGCCGGATAGAGATACGGAATGCGATCGTACGAAACGATCACAGCCGGATGCAAGGGTTGCGATTTGCTGTGCGAGAGGAATTCTTGCAGCAGCGGGGCAGCGTCCGCGCCGCAAACAGGGAGCTGACCTGCGATCAGTCGATCGGCCTGCGCGCGCGTGAGGACACAGGAGGCTTTTTGCGTCATGCCGCGGATTTTCCGTTTTTTTTCCAGAAAGATATTGCTCGCGTCATGATCATAGATCCGAATCCGGAATTTTTCGCGCGGTTCGGTTCCGTTTTCATTCGCATAAAAGGCGGTGCGATACACGTCGTCAAAATAGAGACTACTTACATGATACGACCCGTTTGCCGCGGCGTGGCTGTCGAGTCGCATGAGGCACTGTAAGCGGGATTTGATGATTTGCATCTGCATCGCGTTACAGAAATATTTGTACTCGTGTCGACCATCCATAGGCGCTTATCGTTCGCCTCCTTTCCGGCGTCGATTGCCGCCATAATACTGAATCGTCAACGCGACCAGCACGATGGAGAGAATGGAGAATGCAGCGAGCGAAATGCTCGCGGTTCCGCTGTTGAGCGGGAAGTTGAAGTGGCTCTTCGAGGCGTCCGCTTCGGCTTTTGCGCGATTGTAGTTTTGTAAATAGTTCTGCATGTACGCTTCGAAATCCGGGAAGATATACGCAGGACGATTCACGAAGAAATCGGCGAGATGATCTTTTCCCTCCTGAGATGGCAGCTTGTCCAGCAACGCCAGCACCCTGTCCGGATTGAAGTTGCGGGTTGCGATCTCATAGAAGGAATCATAAAACTGCCGGCGAAAGTCCGGACTTGCCATCAGTGCGGTCAGATACGGGTCTTCGATCGGCCCCTTGGCGCCATAGGGAAAGAACTCTACAAAATAGTTAAACTGATACGCCTCTTTCACCTGCTTTGACGAAAGACCTTCGATCAATCCAAAAGAGCGGGAGGAGGTGGCGTGATCCAAATCATACAGACCGAACCGCCATCTGCCATCCGCAACCCCTTCACCCGACGCATCCACCGTCCGCCACATGACGGAATTGATTTCAAAGGGATTCGTATCGATGTTGTTGATGTAACTGCTCGTGACATAGTAATCGATCAGGCTTTGGATATCGATCATCTCGCAGGCTATGCGATAGTTTTCAGGGACGCTCATATCGGCACTCGTGAGAAAGTCGACCAGTTCGTTGTAATAGTGCATCGCCTGCTTGCTGCCTTCGGGAAAATGGTTGATCTTCACGAGCGCGATATTGCTCTCTTCCAGCCCATATTGTTGGCTCAGATAATACTCGTCAATCCTGCTCAGCAGAGAATAAATTCCCCAGAACTCTCCGTTGAGATACAGATTGACCATCTGATACTCCTGAATCGTCAGATCCCGATCGGACACCAGCGAGGACAGGAAGCCCTCCTTCTGACCATCCGTCCGAAGGCGCAGGATGAGAGAATCGGTCGGGGTTGAAAACAATGCAAATGGGAAATGATCGCTGCCGTCATATTTGTTGCGCGCAAACAGCGTGAAGTCCTTTTTCACGTCGCTTCTTGTCGAGGTACCCCGGATGCGAATACCGATCGTCTGGTCAAACACGTGCGTGCCATCGATGTCATAATAGGTAAAAACCGCCTCGCGCTCCCATTGTTCCATCTCATAATTCGAATCGATTCCCAGCGTCGGATCAAACAGATTGATGGGATCGCTGACCAACGAAATGGTCGGAAGCTGTGCGCTCGCTTCTTTTCTAGCAGAGTGGAAAAAATACGTCAGCGTGATGACGTTGCTTCGATTTCCGTCCGCATCGTAGGCAACGGCACGCAAAACATATCCTTTTTCAACGGGTTCGGTTTCCGTGGAACCCGCATGCTTCAATGAAATATTCTCTGTTGCCGAGGGATCACTTATATGGATTGTTCCCTCATACAACAGAGATTCTTCGTCGGGCACGGAGGAGTCGGTCGTGTAGTAGATTCGGCAGTCATCCGACGCACTGAGTTCCAGATCAAATGCACGGTCATAATATCCGCTTCCCCGGCTAAATACGGGAGGGGATACACGAACTTCGGCGGGATCGCTCGCGCTCATGACAGCCGATTCAGGGTCCTGATACAAGAGCTGCTTTTTGTTCGTCAGTGCATAGTCGGGCTTGAAAACCAGCACAACCACACCCAGCAAGGCGCAAAAAAAACCGGTTGCCGTTAACAGCAACAAGTATTTCAGCAGCTTCTTGCGATCCATGCGAGCCCCTTTCAAGATGTGTCTCATTAATGTAACACAATCATGTTGGATTATCAATATGATCTTGCCCGTCGCGGGCTTAAAAAAGGGCGCTGTAGCACGCGCAAAAATGCCGAATCAAGGCCGAAATCCGCGGACTAATTGCGCGACAAGACGGCCTGCGCGTTCGGATCACGCAAAGGATCACCCGAACTTAAGTGAGCCAAAAGGTGACGCTTGCGAGATAGGGGCTCATGTTCTCATGAAAGCTTGTGACATACCCTTTACCCTCCTGCATGGCGGATTCTTTCGTTCCAAAGTGTGAATAGCAGGCATGATAGCTCCATTCGTCGGATCCGGCATACGAGGCACCGGGAGCAGACCAGGGATCGGTCACGTGGATCGTATACATACGCACGCCCATATAGGTGCCAAGTATCCTTTGGTAGAGATCGTAATCGATCGAATAGGCAGGATCTTCCGTTTGGAGGGCGTGGAGCAATTGCTGCGCATCCTGCCAATCCAACACGCCATAGGGCGTTACCGATGGGAAAAGATGGGGCATATTTTCTTGATCCAATAGAAAAACGCGGCAATCCTCACGCGCAAGTACCTGCTCGCCACCGATCTTGCGCGTAAGCACGCGGGAGAAATCCACCGTCATCGGGTAGTCCGCCGGAGGGCTCATGTTGAGATCCGCCGCAATGATGCGGTTTGCCGCAGCTTCGAAGGTTTCATCGGCTGTCACAACGCCATTGCAGACGGTGGTGAACCGTCCGGGCGATTCCGCACATTCCATGCCGCGCCTGAGGAGCAGGATGTTACACATTCCGCTCTCCCGAATGCCTTCGAAGAGCCAAATCTGCACGCGCGCGGGTAGATCTCTGGTCGCATGATCGCGTTGCGCTTCCGCCCGTATTCCAACTTCGCTTTTGTTCTGGTTATAACGATACTGCATGTCCATACGAACCTCCTGATCGTCTCGAAGGGGGGAGTGTATTGACTTGTCTGGCACACTTTGGGAAACAAGATGCGCCGTGGCTGGTGCGGACAATCCGCGCTGTGATGACAGAAGATCTTCTCTCTCGAAAGTTAGAGCACATCCAACAGCCGGGGATTTTGGGATAATTGCGCCAGCACGCGCTTGAGCCCATCATTGGCTTGCTCGGGGTGTGCGGCGACCTCACTCTGGATCTCACGCAACCGCCAGAAGCGCGCAACATATGTGCGAGACACCAATTCTCCGAGAGAGTCGATCCAGTCGTCCTTGACCCGTACCTCGCCCGGCATATTCAGCTTGTCCAGTGTGCCGTGTTGATAGCGGCAAAGATAGACCCACGAGATCTCATGATTGATCCCCTCCACGTGTTTGCCGCAGAACCGGTCTTCAAACCAGAAGGAGAGACTTGTTTCGTCCTGACTTGGGCTGATCAACTCGCGCGAGAGTTCGCGTGTCGCGCAGTTCCAAAGTACGGTTTCGAATGGGAGCCGCTGCCCCGTATACGCAAGGCGGATCTCCTCCTGACCTGGAACGGGTGGAAAGTCTTCCTCGCGCACATGTCCGCCGAGCACGTCCAGAAGTGCGTAGACCGACTGACCGTCGTACGTAGAAATCTGCTTGTCCGCTTTGTCGACCACCAGCAGTGCCGGCTCACCGCTTTCCGGATCCCGCTTGACAACGACGATGATCGACGTCGCATGCAGCAGCCCCGCCTCGTGAAGTGCGCGTTTTGTGGGATAAAATGCCTGAATGATGCCTTGCTCGTTCAACGCGGGAATCATCGAGCGATCATTCTCCGACTTTTGCTTTTTGCGGCGCTTCAGCGCACTGCCGAACAACGCATCGAGCGCCAGCAATCCACGCGCCTGCTGAATTCGATTGTTGAATTGGTTTCGCATTCTGCGCGCGGAGACCTCCGGGATATCCATCAATTGCGCGATTTTTTTGTCTTTGTATCCTTCGAAGACAAAGTGCAGATATCGTTTTTCCTTGTTGGTGAAGGCAAAGATACTGTCCGCGTTCAAAAGCAGCTCGAATTGTTCCTTTCGGCTGTGCAGCATCGCATGCCGGTTCAATTCTTCGTCCGGAATTTCTGCTTCACAATAGATGCAAACGCTCGTTGGATTCATCGATTGCGTTTGCGTGTATTCCGTTTTGCGGTACCCGCTGGTTAGGATTTGCGATAGGTCAAAATCTTCTACGCGCATGGTGTTAATCCCCCTATTGACAATATGTTCGCCCCGTGTTAGCATTAACTCAAGAAATGTTCGCTCTGTGTAATCATAATAGCATGTATACTAGGAATCGTCAACAAAAACTCGCGTAGCTTGAGAGAAAAATCAAATTGGGAGTTCTGTCAATCCAAACCACTGAAGAAAATAGAAATATTCGGTTGAAAATGACTTTCATGCAAGAGAGCGCATGATGGACAGCCCCAAAGACTGGAAACGACAAAACCGAGAGACAGAAAGGAAGGCGCCAAATGATGGAACACGAAGAGCAGAAAAATGGGTTCACATTTCAGAAGGAAGCGGGAAGCAATTTCTACCACGGCGGATGTCGACATTTGCTTGCAAGCAACAGCGACGGCGCAGGAACGGGTCGCGTCGAGGTTTGGTGTGTTTTGTGCGGCGCGCAGGAGATCTATTATGACGATACAGGGACGGTGCTTTATAGCGAGCTGGATCCGACGTTCAATTGCGGCCGGTATACGGGAGTCATTCACAGCTTGGATGAATTGAACGCGTCGATTCTAAACAGGCATGACTGCGGGCGATATGCCGACGATTGGAACGAGTGCATGGTTTGCGGCAAGAAACTTGGCACTCTGGCACCGAAGGAGCCGGATCCGCCGAAGGTCGCCAGCACAGAGAAACTCTACATCGTCGAGAAACGCAAGCGCAAATTTGTCATCTGCGGTTTTGCGGAGCGCAAGAGTGCCGAAGAGAACGGTCTACGGCATTTGACGGTCATCATCGTTCCGTTCGTCGCGGATGGTCCGGAGAAAGGTCGATGGATCGTACATGATCGCACGGCGAAACTTTGGGCAAAAGGCAAATCGGGCGAGCGAACCCCAAGTTTGAACCTGTTTGGCGGGCATTGCACGGCGGACGAAGAGCAAAAAGAACGGATCGGGCAGCCGGTCACGATGGATATATTCGATACCGCCGCTGAGCGCGAGCTTCAAGAGGAGCTTCTCTGTCATGGAAGCGGCCGCACGTTGGAACATTGGGCGAGCAAGGAAGGGCCAAGCGGTACGACCGAAGCGGCCCAATACGCACACGCGGCGTTGATCCCCATCGGTATCGTCACTTGCTCCGAGCAGAACAATCGGGAAGCGAGCTTCCTCTATGCGCTTCCAGTGTATTCCAATGACATGGATGCGCTCGTTGCGGCGGACAATTATATTCGGCAAGGAGAAGAGCGGGATATCGAGCTGCCAATCCTGCGTAGAAGTGAGGCGGAGCTCAAAGAGCTGCACAACCACAATCCTGCGGTAGAGGTCTGCGATGCGATCACACGCCTTTGGAAAAGGGAGAATCGCGCCGTATATCGAAAGCTGATGCGCGTGATTCGCCGCGCGGGGAACAGAGCCAACGCGCGCAGTATGCAGCCGTGAGGAAACGGATCATCTGCGCGAACAGAAGCACGTTAATAGAAGCGCGGCATTCGACTGCTAAGCTGGTCGCATCACGCACTGCCAAGCAGCACAAAGAAATGCAGCATGCAATAAGTGTTTCGCATACAGACATCCTTGTGTGAACGTATCATCTAATATAGGGAGTTATAGGATGATGGGAGGTAAAGGGGGACATGTGGCTCGGCGTTTTTTTGGATATACGGATTTGAAGCGATCGGTATCCGACTCGAGACTGCGGATACACGGTCTCAACCAGACAATACCGCAAATGCTTATTTCTTCTTTTTTGGTTTTGACTTTTCGTTGACTTTTTCAATCGAATTGGCGCGAAATTGCGCGATTCGATCCGCGCGTTCGGCGCGCTGCTGTTGCGCGGTGATTTCAATGTGGTTTTGCTTCAGGAGCTCAACCATTTCAACGTTCAGCGATTCGTTGTCCAGCGTTAAGTGTTCATGAAACGAGCCCGGGAAAAGGAATTTCTTTTTTCCGATTGGTTTTTCGAACGAAACGCTGATCACATCCTCGCCTATTTCAACAATCTCGCCTTGCCCGAAAGATATGTGGTGAACAGTCGCATGTAAGAGATCCATATTGGTTTCCTTTCAAATGTGGTTCGGGTAAAGTACGATTTCATGAAAAAACAGCGACATTGGCAACAAGACTTTCGTTACGCCAAATTGCATTTGCTTATCTATCAGTATATCACATGCAACGGCGCAAAACGGATAAAAACGAACGATTTGTCATACATCTGTTGAAATCGTGCAAAAGACACGAAAAGCTTTCTGCACTGCCATGATCCATCCATACCCGTGGAATACGATCAGCGAAAAATGGAGGAAATGCAGGACATGTCTTTTTCGATTTTTACCGATTCGTCAGCAAACCTTATGAAGGAGACACTTGCGGCTCTTCATGTGTTCGTGATTTCTCTGACGTATGCTGTTAATGGCGAAGAACATCTTTGTTACGACCCAAATGAAGAATTTGATGGCGAGCAATTCTATTCCAAGCTCAAGAATCCGGATTTTAATGTGAAGACCTCCCTGATCAACTCCGAACGGTTTCGTGCGGCGTTTGAACAGGAACTGTCTGCAAACAGGGATGTTTTATATCTCGCAATGTCTTCGCGGATCAGCGGCACCTATCAGGCGGCCTTGACCGCGCGAGAAGAGCTTTTGGCTGTGTATCCAGCGCGGACGATCAGCGTGGTCGATACGAAGGCTGCCTCTTTGGGCGAAGGACTGATCGTTTGCCGTGCCGCTTTGATGCGTGAAAACGGGAAATCGATCGAAGAGGTCACGGCCTGGGCGGAAGATGCAAGCAAGGCGGTTCGCCAGCATTTTATGGTGGACGACTTGCAGTTTCTCAGCCGGGGCGGGCGCATGAGCGGCGCCGCGGCATTCGTCGGCGCGATGCTGCAGATCAAACCGCTGCTGAAAGGCGAGGACGGACGAATCGTATTCGACCGCAACGTGCCCGGACGGAAAAAGGCCTTGCGCGCGCTGGCGGACATCTTTGACAAGACGGTTGTCGACGCGGAATCGCAAACAATCGGCATTGCGCATGCGGGTTGCGAACAAGACGCCCGGATGCTGCGCGACCTGATTGCCGAGAAACACCGTGTTGAAGATTTTATGATCGTGTGCTATGAACCCGGAACAGGCGCCCATGTTGGCCCCGGTGCGGTCGCATTGTTCTATTATGGTGCGGATCAGGATTCGGAATCCTTTACCGCGGGATTGTTCAAAAAGCTCGATCTGGAATCCGGAAAATTACGACTGTTTCTTGCCGATAAACTCAAGGGCTTGACGGGCAAAAAGTAAATTAGCAAGAAATGACCGAAAACAAAAACAGCGCACTCCAAACGGGGTGCGCTGCGCATTTACGGTCGGGTTGGTGTTATCTGCGGAAGCAATCGCTGCAATAGACGGGGCGATTGCTGTGCGGCTCAAACGGGACGCGTCAGGCGCACCCGCAGGTTGCACAGACGGCGTCGGTTGTTTCAGTCGTGTCGTTGGTAGCCATTGCTGTGTTGGCAATGGCGGCGGGATGTTAACCTTCAATATTAGCCTATACTATTAGCCGACAATAAACACGTTGACTGCACGGAATTTCCGGCTGTCTTTCGGGTCGGCTTCCACATCAAAGGTTACTTTTTGACCTTCCGCCAGGCTTTTGTAGCCGCTGCTTTGAATCGATTTGAAATGGACAAACACATCGTCACCGCCATTGTCGTTTACGATGAACCCGAATCCCTTTTCCGCATTAAACCATTTTACGATACCGCTATTCATTCTATACCTCCTGTAGCTTTGAATAAAAAACACATGTCTCAAATCACCTAATAACGATGATCTACAAACATGTGCGGTCAAAGCTGTTATTTTGAATTACTTGAAGCGTATCATACATCTACCAACAAGTCAAATTAAACTTGATTCGTACGGGCGGTGCGCTCAGGTGCGCACAGACGAAAATGAATAAAATTTGGGCTTTCGGGGGAAATGTGTTAGTATAAGGTAGGCGGTGATGAAAGATCGATAATCAAACAAAAGTAATTTTATGCAACTGCATCATCCATATTGACATCGGGAAACGAAGAAATTCGGATGACGAAGATAGATATGAGAAAAGACTGCGCTCGTTTGCGAATGATCATGGATATGAGGCAATCGTATCCGCGCTGAGCAATCGGGATTATATTATGGCGGAGCAATATTCCAATAGGCTCAAGATCAAATCCTATAACTTGGGCATGGTTCGGTTGGCAAAGATGTGCGATGAACTATGCTTGGCGATTTTGAGCGGAAAGGGCGCTCCATCCTTCACGGAGCAGGTCAACGATGTGAAGACGGTATACGGGATTATGCGGGATTGCATCGATCGGGCATTTTTTGTGAAAAACTGACCTGCGAAAACGCACTGGCTTTTTGTCCGGCTCGTTCAAAGCGATGTAGGTGAGTTTTCGGCGGATCGACCAAATCGTACGCAGCCTTCTATCATAAAAATAAAGCGGATGAAACATCAAAGCGGGGCGTCGTGTAATACGATGCGCCGCTTGCTTTTTGTTCTTCCGCGTGTTGCTCGAATACGATTGGTTTCAATTTTTTGCGCGTCTCGATCGAGCGCGCAATTTGATATACGGATCGGGCGGTGGAGCTACTGGACGGAACGATTGCGGTGTTTGGCACAACTAACGAAGTGATTGACGGAATATCATGCCGGACACTACAATGGAATCAGGGTGAATCGGAAATCCTATCTTAGAAAACCTGACGACACACACGTCCATCTACTCAATTCACCTGAGAATTTTCTGACCAAATGCATTTTTAAAACAAAACAGCAGATGAAGAAGCGAGGCAACAGATGAAACATGTCGTCATCACGGGCAGCACCCGCGGGATCGGGTTTGCTATGGCGTTGGAGTTCTTGAAAGCGGGCTGCCGTGTCACGCTCAGCGGCAGGGGCGAAGACTTGCGGCAGGACCGCAAGGTGGCGCTGCAACCGTTTCAGGAGTCCTATCAGTACGTTTCTTGTAATGTGCAGGTTCTGTGCGAGCTTGAGGCGCTCTGGAATTCCGCGGTCAAGCGCTTTGGAGCGGTCGATCTCTGGATCAACAACGCGGGCCAAAACGCGCCGCACGAATGGATTTATCAAACGGATGAATGCTATGTCCAGAGCGTTGTCGGCACCAATGTGATCGGTATGATTCTGGGTTCGCAAGTGGCGGCAAAGGGCATGCTTGCGCAAGGTCGCGGCGCAATCTACAGCATGGAAGGCCTCGGCTCAAACGATATGATACAAAACAAGACGATTCTTTATGGTACAACGAAGCGCGCGCTTACATATTTTATGAAAGGGCTTGCGCAAGAGCTCAAGGGAACCGGCGTGATCGCGGGGCGGCTCTCGCCGGGCATGATGTTGACCGATTTTATCACGATCACTCCAGATGGCACCGCGGCTGCGATCGATACCGACGCGCGCTTTCGCAAGATCTTCAACATTCTTGCCGACAGGCCGGAGACGGTCGCGGCGTTCTTCGTCCCGCGGATGCTGCGCAACACCAGAAACGATCGGCAGATTGCATGGCTCACAGGCGGCAAAGCCGCATGGCGCTTTTTCACCGCGCCACTGCGCAAGGGCCGTTTGCTTTGATCAATTCATATTGATGAAGGCTTTGCCGCGCCGTCGCGCAAGATCGTTTGGTTTGAAGAAATCATGCGCCGGGCAATGGACGACCGCTGAGAAGATATGATGAAAGCGCCAATCGAATGAGGAGAAACGGATGGATCTATTACAGGTTTGGCATCAGGACGCATTTCAGGGGACGCACCGATCTAAGGGCTATTTCGAAGGTTGGTACCTGAAGCTCATTGACGCGTCCCGCAAGACGGTGTTTGCGATCATACCCGGTGTTTCGATCGGAACAAACAAGTCGGACTCGCACGCGTTTGTGCAATTGATCGACGCCGTGACCGGCAAGACGGCGTATTTCCGGTTTGCGTATGAGGAATTTTCTGCGGATCGCAAGAAGTTTGATGTGCGCATTGGAAACAATCATTTCTGGGATGGCGGAGTGGAAGCAGAGCTTCGGAACGAAACAATCAGCCTGAAAGTCAGCCTCCGGTTTGAAAACATTGAGAAATACCCAACCTCGCTTCTGCATCCTGGCATCATGGGCCCGTTCTCTTTTGTGCCGGGGATGGAGTGTTATCATGGCATCGTGAATGTTCGCCACACGATTTCCGGCGCGATGGAATATAACGGAAGCGTTTTGGATATGACCGGAGGCGAGGGTTATATTGAAAAAGACTGGGGCAGATCGTTTCCGCAGTCATGGATCTGGATGCAGGCAAATCATTTTTCCTCTCAAAACGCGTCCTTTCTGTTCTCGATCGCGCGGATTCCGTGGCTTGGCACAACATTTACGGGGCTGATCTGCTTTTTGCACACGGATCAAGGATTCTATCGATTTGCCACATACAATGGCAGCAAGGTTTGTGAAATGCAAAAGGATGGCGGGCAGATAAAGGCCGTCCTGCGAAGTCCGACGCATACGCTCGCGTTCTCGGCAACATATGCAAAAGGCGGAATTCTCAAGGCACCAAAGAACGGCTTGATGCTGCGGGAAATTGAAGAGAGCATCACGGCACAGGTCGCCATACGGTTGACGGATCGCCATGGGAACACTCTATTTCAGGACGAGAGCAATCGAGTGGGGATGGAGATCGCGGGAACGCTGGAGACGGTGCCGGGTTGCTAAGAGAAACTTACTGCAATCCGCGGGTCATAAAGACAGTCGCTAGCGTATCACGCAGGGTCATTCAATGTAGAACAAAAAGAACTCCGCCTTGATCCACTCTCAATGGGATCTAGGCGGAGTTTGTTGGCTCTTGCGTGTAGATGCTGTTTTTGTTGGACTCGTCAGCTTGATTTTTCAGCTAGAAGGTGTACCGAAGATGTTCTCGCTGGACTCGTCAGCTTGATTTTTTCGGAAGCAGGGAGAAACCGTTGCGGACATATTGCAGAATCGCAACGGCGACAAGCGCCACCATACCGACGATTGCCACGATCTCCATCAAACGACCTGCTTCGCCAACCCCGGTAGCGGAGCGCAGAGACTGGTAGATGCCCCAATAAGCCCACGCAACCGGCAGGGGGAAGATCGCGTTGCGGAGCTTTTGCATGACCACGATGATCAGCAGAATTGCGATGATCAGAAGAATGATGCCCCAAACCTCTGGCGTAAGACCAAATCCGTTCCATTGGAGCTTGACCAGCGCCGCCGCGAAATTGACAACCGTTGCGATGAACAGCCAGCCGGAATACAAGCCGAAGCTGAGCGGGAGCAGCCAGCGCTTTCCTTCGTGAATGTTGAGCAGTTGGATTCCCAGAAGAGCGAGCGTGATGACAAAGCCCAGTATGAAGAGCGACGAAATCCCAACCAGATTATTGGAAAACGCGATGATCCAAACGATGTTGAGCAGGCAGGAGACCCGAAACAACGTAGAAATCTGGTCGATGGCTTTCTGATAATAGGGATCGTTCTTTTTTACAATCATGACGATCAGAGCAATCAGCAGAAACGTATAGATGACGCCCCATATGCTGAATGTGGAGGGGCTTGGGGTGATTCGTGTCGCATACATGTCGGAGATCTGCTTTTGCGTCATCCCGTTGATCACTCCGCTGGCACCCAAGGCGTTGATGGCCAGTGTTAGAACAAGACAACCAAGATTGATCCATGCGTTTTTTGTTCTGCTCATAAGAATCCCTCCTTCATTTTAATTTGCTTTTTGCTTTCTCTCTCACTTATTGCTTTTTATTGCTCCTAATTGCTTTGTGGAAAACTGGAATCAGTTTCCAAGTCAATCCCTGTTCAATCCGGAGAAACTGCCGTGTCGTTGATTTCGCCGCGGGAGAAAAGATCTTCTTGTTGCAATCATGCACACGGGTTGAGTGACGTAACAGCGGTAATTACGGCATCGATTTGAGTTCGAATCTTTGTTCCTTAGATTCATTCTACACTTATTTATATAGAATTCAATCTTTGATTGCTTCAGGACTTTTGAGTGAACAAGAAAAGGAATCCTGTCTTGGAGAATCTTGATCAACCTGAGCCGCGATCGTCACAAACCTCAACAAAACAGCACCTCAGAATTGAAAGCAATTTTGCGCTGTCAAGATTTTATCAGCAAGCAATGCAAAATACCGCCCGAATGGAGCGGTAGTTATCGGGTGCGCGTTGGATTCTCATCAACGATTCTAAGAGAGTATGATGCATAGGCTCCAATGCATCAGAGGCAGGGCAGATCCCGTTGATAGAGTGAAACGGTGCCGTTTTGGCGGATGCGAAGACGAGATATTCACAAGCCACCTCGCCGGTCAACACGTTTTGCCAGCTCCCGCAGGGCGTTACATGCTCATTGGCTTGCCGCGTGTAACGATGAACTTGAACATATCCGCGCGAAAATACTCTTGCGCATAAATCAATGGCGTACCGAAAACGTCGTTAACTGCCGCGCGAAGAACCAAAATGGGAGTGCCTGATTGAATGTTTAATATGATAGCACGCTCTTCGTTGGCGCATTCCGGGGAGATCTCCGTTGTACTTGCTCCGATTTTCACATCCGGGTTGCTCTCCAGAAAGCTGTATAAGGAGATATCGTTTTCCGATATGGACAAAAACGCCGCAACAAGCGAGGGGGACAGGTAGTCTTGCGTGATCACGACGGGCAGGTTGTCCGCGGTTCGCACGCGGGTGATCAGGGGCACGTCGCTTCCTTCTTCAATATCCAGAGATTGCGCGACGAACGAATTTGCTTTCACCAGTTCTTTCTTGAAGTATGATACGCCGGGTTGATAACCGCTGCTGCGAATCATATCCGTGACGGAATAGTTGAAGTTCAGGGTATCGGAAATATGAGAGCCGTTGTAGGCAACAAAGGTGCCGCGACCCTGCACAGCCATGATGATACCTTCCGACTTCAATGCGGTCAGACCTTCGCGAAGCGACAAGCGACCAATTCCCAATTTGTCGGAAAATTCGATTTCCGTCGGGAGACGATCACCGACTTGCAGATTGTGCTCTTTGATATATTCCAGTATCTTCGATTTTGCGTTCAGGTATGCGAGCATGGGACCCTCCTTCACAATGGACAATTGCAGCGGATGCGTCTGGAAGCAAACGGGATATGTCCGCTGAAGAGGCTTCAGATTTCGGACGGAAAGCACTTCGATCGTCGCACGTGCAAGCAAATAACAGTAATTCATAGTGAAAAAAACAACAATTGCGGACAAACCTTCTCGAAATCACTCGGTCGAAATCTACGCAGCTGTCATTCGATGGGAAGTTCTGCGAGAAAAACAGATCAAAGTGTGCGACCGACTATGTACTACCGTTGCAAAATTCAACAAAAATCTTGCGAGCATATAGTGATTTCAAGATGCTTCTATTTTTGCACATTCATATGGTGAAACGCAAGCCTTTCCGACAAATAATCGGACAAATACAATAATTCATCAGATAAATAGTAAGAACGAACAAATTACAAGAAGTGCCATCGGTTTCTATCCGCGCGGATGGAAGGAGAAGACGAATGCCGAATATTTCGCGATGACGTTGGATGAATCCAACGGAGGCAAGACCGTGCCGTGGCTATCATCGATACTTGGCGCTGCGATGGGTAACTCCGTTCTAACAGTATCATATGCGAAAAAAACGCTCAATCATGGCTGATTTGGAAGAAGAAAGAGCTCAATGCTATAATTAGGAAGAGTTGCTCCGCGCAATACCCGCCGGCTTATCGCGGCATCGATGCGCTCCACTGAGCCGATTATCCTTGCGAAATCGGATGACAGGAAGAGTATAACATTGAGGTTTTCCTCGTTCTAAAAGAAGTTTAAAAAATTTGAATAAATATATTGCGTTTTCGAAACGAGCCGTTTATAATCAAGTCATCAGATGAATATGAGAAAAGATCAGATAATTAAACAGACCAAAGATAACGTTCTTTCCACCGTATCTCTCGGCAATCCAGACTCCGTGATAATATTCAAAAGGATGTGTAATGAATTGAAAGCGAAGATGTATGTGTACATGAACCCGGCAGCCAAATTGCAAAACATCACCGAACTGTGCAGTAAGGCAATAGCTGATCGATGCGAGGCTGTGTGCGTTCCGCAATGGTTCGTTTCTACGGCGGCGGAAGCATTGGCCGGATCCAGCGTCAAAACGGCGACCATTCTGGGGCTTCCCGGTGGCACCACTTCCTCCTCCGCAAAACAAGCGGAGGCAAAGCAAGCGGTTGCGAACGGTGCATCCATATTGATCATTCCGGCGAACATGAAGCTTTGCGCGGAAGGCATGATATCCGCCGCAAAAAATGATCTGGTTTCCGCCGCGGCTCCCACAAAAAAAGGCGCCGAAGCCATTTCTCTGATCGATGCCGAAGGCCTGCGCGCAAATGAGGCGGAAGAGATTGCACTCATGTGCATCCAATCCGGAATAGCATCCGTGCTCGTAGCAAACGCTACAGACGATGTGATGGATCAACTCAACGCCGCTGGGATTCCTTGCGGGTCTTTTGGAACCAACACTTACGAAAACAGCATCCTTTATGCGGTGCCTGTCGTATCATAAAAGACAGCGGCTGAAGACAGCTGAAGAAGGAGAACACCCATGAAAGCAGTTGTTAAGTATGGATTTGGAAAAGGCGAAACCGAGCTTCGCGACGTCACGATTCCCGAAATTGGCGATTACGATCTTCTGGTTGAAGTAAAGGCTGCGGGCGTGTGCGGCTCCGATATCGCGTTCGACAACGGAGAACATGCGGCTCTTTTGAATCCACCGGTCGTATTAGGGCATGAATTTGCCGGCGTCGTCTGTAAGATCGGAACGTGCGTGACGGATTGGAAGGTTGGCGAGCGCGTCGTTTCCGACAATACGGGAGAAGTGTGCGGGAAGTGCTATGCCTGCAACACGGCGGACTTCTTATCCTGCCCGGAACGCAAAGGAATCGGATATGGCATGGACGGCGGGTTTACCAACTATGTCAAGATTCTTGGCAAAACGCTGGCGCGCGTGCCCAACAGCCTGATGCGAATTCCCGAGAGTATCAGCTTTGAAGAAGCAGCCATCCTCGACCCGGCCTGCAACGGTTATATGGCGGTCGTTCAGGAGGCAAAGGTGATGCCGGGCGATTTCGTAAGCGTTTTCGGCGTCGGCGCACTCGGATTGTTCTCAATCCAGGCAGCCCGCGCGGCTGGTGCGGCAAAGATTATCGCCATTGCGCTCTCTTCCGATGGGGAGGAACGCTTTGAGATGGCCAGGCATTGCGGCGCGACCCATATCGTCAAGTCCGATCAGGAGGACGCCGTAAACGTGGTGCGCGCGTTGACCCATGGCGAAGGGGTAAGCTGCGTCATCGATGCCGCGGGTGTGAATGCAGTCATGCCGGTTTGCCTCGGCATTGTCCGTACATCCGGCATCATCGTGAAGATTGGTTATGATCACAATTCTTACAATCGATCGTTGGATGCATTCATCGACGGCGCCATTGCGTTAAAAGGACACTTTGGATACGACTGGGTATCCTGGCGCAACGTCATGAATCTTGTCGAGGCAGGTAAGTTCGATTTGAAGTGCATGATCTCACATAAGATGAAAGTTTCTCAATTCCGCGAGGCGTTTGATTTGGTGCGCCGCAAGGAATCGATCAAGATTATTCTCTATCCAGACGATCTATAAATAAATCCTGCAAGGAGGGATTTCGGTTTGAAGATTTACATTTGTGCTGACTTTTCCCAAGACGGAATTGAAATGCTGAAGGATACCGGACATGAGGTTCGCACCGGCGGCTGGGGTTTTACGAGCAAGATCCTCACGGAGGACGAGCTGATTTCAGAAATCGGCGACGCGGAGGCATTGTTTGTCGGTTATGAACCCGTCACACGCAAGGTTCTGGAGAACACCAACCTCAAGGTGATTTCCTCCATTCGCGGAGGCCCGCGCGCCAACATCGACGTGGACGCGGCAACGGAACTGGGCATCCCGGTGTTTTTCACCTTTGGCAGAGAAGCTTTGCCGGTTGCGGACTTCACCATGGGCGTTTTGCTGGGATTGGCGAGAAAGATTGTCCGCGCGGACAGCGAACTGCATCGCGGTGTTTTTACCGCACCGGTCGGAGAATTCGGCAACGACAAGGATGTCATTTGGGACATGAATCCCGAAGGTCCTTGGCAGTCGCGCAAGGGCATTGAGCTGGAAGGCAGAACGCTGGGGCTGATCGGCTTTGGAACGGTCGGAAAACAGGTGGCGCAGCGTGCTAAAGGATTCGAGATGGAAGTTCTTGTATATGATCCCTACCAAAGCGCGCAAGAGGTTGCGCAGCGGGGCTGCAAGAAGGTTGAGCTGGAAGAGCTGCTGACTTCTTCCGATGCAATCAGCTTCCATGCCAAGGTAACCGACGCGAACAAGGACATGATCAGCTTTGAACAGTTTGATCAGATGAAGGACGGCGTGTTTTTGATCAATACGGCGCGCGCGGGGCTGGTGAATGAGGCCGCGCTGCGTAACGCCCTTCGCACAGGGAAGCTGGGCGGCCTTGGACTGGATGTGTTCCATAGTGAACCCATCAAGCGGGATGACGAATATTTCACCTATCCCAATGTGATTCTCACGCCGCACATTGCCGGAGCGGGGCTGGACGTCATTTACCTGCAATCGGTGATGCTGGTCAATGATTTGCTGCTGTATCTTGCGGGCGGCAGACCGAGGCCTATCGTCAATCCGGAAGTCTTTCAGAAGTAAGGGGGAACGCAATATGTCTCTGGTAAAAACAACCGATCTGCTGGCAGCCTGTCTCAAGGGGAATTATGCCGTGGGCGCATTCAATATAAACGGTCTGGACCAGCCAAAGGCCTTGATCAAAGCCGCGGAGGATGTCTGTTCACCATTAATCGTCGTAGAACCGGGCGTCATTGAAAAATATGTGGACTTTGAGGACTTTGCAGCCGTCACGAGACGCGCCGCAAACGCGGCCTCCGTACCGGTTTCCATCCACCTCAGCCATGGGCTGGATTTGGAGCAAGCCGAGCGCGCAATGAAAGCGGGCTTCACATCCGTCATGTATGACGGTTCGAAGCTCTCCTTTGAAGAGAATGTGGCAAACACCGCCAAGGCGGTTGAACGCGGACACAAGTACGGCTGTGCGGTGGAAGGCGAGTTGGGCGCACTGGGCTCCAGCTTTATCGACGTCTCCGAAACCATGACCGATCCGGAGAAGGCGCGCGAATTTGTTGCGCGTACGGGCGTGGACATCCTTGCGGTATCCATAGGCAACAGCCATGGGTTCTATAAGGGCACCCCGCATCTGGATTTTGATCGCTTGATTGCAATTCGAGAGGCCATCCGCGACTATCCCTGCTACCTGACACTGCACGGCGGCAGCGGAATCTCGGAGGAGGACTTCAGACGTTGTATCCGGGAGGGGATTACCAAGATTTGCATCTATACCGAAATGTGCAGTCTTGGGCGCCTGGAAATCGAAAGTTGGCTTCAGGCACACCCAGAGTATACGGGAAATTATGATACCTGTGATATGATAGCTGCGATTCATAAGGGTTTCACCAACTCCGAAAAGCACTGTATGGAGATGTTTTTGTCCGCAGGGCGGAAGGAGAGCTTGACCGCCATCAGCGACATCGTGCCGGAAAACACGGATCCCGGCCCGGATTATCCTTCGCAGATCGCAATCAACCCCGGTTTCATCGGCACAGGGAAATTCTGGGATCAGTATTAGAGCGCACTCCTCCGATACCGTTTGAAATCCACTGAAAGGAAGATGTATTGCGGATGTGGTTTATGGGGATAGACATGGGCACTTCTGGATGTAAAGCAGTGGTGTTTGATTCGGACTGGAAGGTCGTCTCTCAGGCATACCGTGAATACCCCATGCATTTTCCCGGGGAAGGCTTGCTGGAACTGGATGCGGAGCTGGTCTGGGAGAGGATTCGCGAAGTGATTCGCGAAGCAAACGAGAAGGCAGCGGTGCCAGTCGTCGCAATCGCTGTTTCCGCAATTGGCGACGTCATCATCCCGCTGGACGAGCAAGGAAAGAGCATTCGTTATTCCATCGTTGATTTTGACGCGCGCGGCGGTGTCGAGATTCAAGCGTTCGCGGAGCGATTCGGACGGCAGCGTTTTTTCAACGTGAGCGGGATGCCGCCGCTGTACTTCGGCAGTCTTGCCAAAATACTCTGGATTCAAAATCACGAGCCGGATGTATTCAAGCGCGTATCTCGCTGGGCAACGTATGAAGACTTTATCGTACAACGTCTGGGGCTCACGCCTACGGCGAGCGATTCCGAAGCGGCAAGAACGATGCTGTTCGATATTCGAAAGAAAGATTGGGCGGAGGAGATCTTTTCCGAAATTCCGCTCAAAAGAGACATGCTTCCCGCCACAAAGCCCTCCGGGACATGGATCGGTCAAATGCCGGATGCGGTCGCCTGCGATCTGGGATTTCAATTGCCCGTCAGCGTTGTTACAGGCGGCCATGATATGGTCTGCGCCGCGGTAGGCGCAGGGTTGGACGAAGAACGCCCGTGGGAGGCCGTGGATATCGCGGGCACCATCGAGGGGGTTGTCGTCGCAATGCGGGACGCGAACACCCGCCCGGAAATGTTGGAAAATTGTTTTCCTTGTTATCCCGCCTATTCCGGATTCGTAACCTTTTCGGTGAATTTGACCGCGGGATGCATTGTGCGCTGGTATCGTGACCGAATTTGCCCGGACGAATACACCTGGTGCATGCAGAACCACGAGAACTTCTATGAGTATATGCAGCGGGAGGTAGACCCGCAGTCCCCCGGATCCGTGTTGCTTTTGCCCCATTTCTCCGGCAGCGGGAATCCATTCTTCTGCGCGGAAGCAAAGGGCGCCGTGTATGGGCTGACGTTGGACACACGACGCGAAGACATTGCAAGAGGCATACTGGAAGGGCTCTGTTATGAATTACGGATGCATCTGGAGGCATTTCAACGCGCAGGAATCTCGCTAAAGACAATCCGCGCCGTCGGCGGCGGGGCAAGCATCGACCAGCAACTCCAGCTCAAGGCGAACATCACCGGCCTTCGCGTGATCAAGAGCGCAATATCCGAATCCTCGGCACTTGGAGCGGCTGCATATGCGGCATTCGGCGTGGGCGCAATCAAGAACCCGGCGGACGCCTATCGCGCGATTCAAACGCGGGAAACCGTATTCGAGCCGGATCGTGCGGCGCATGAGCGGTTTGAGGCTCAGTTTCAAAAATATCAAAAACTGGCCTACTCGACCAACGAAATCGATCTGCTGAGCGCACAATCATCGTGACGCGGTATTTATAGGGATTCAAAAGAGAAGTTCCATTCGGGATTACTTGAGACAAAGAAAACGTCCTTGACGCAAACGCGTCAGAAAGCAGCGGCGATTGAGACGCCCCTCGTAAGGCAGACTGATTCAATCGACGCAGAAGAGGCAAAGGAGGTCGTAGCGCTTGGAAGAACACATATTGGAGCTGAGGAATATTGGCAAGACGTTTTCGGGTGTCAACGTGCTCAGAGACATCAACCTTCAGCTCAAGAAGGGCGAGATTTTTGCTTTGATGGGTGAAAATGGCGCCGGCAAATCGACGTTGATCAAAATGATCAGCGGGTATCATCAACCGGATCCGGGAGGCGAGATCTTTGTTCATGGGCAAAAGGTGGATTTCCACAAACCCAAGGACGCGATGGACGCTCATATCCATACGATCTACCAAGAGTTGACACTCTGCCCCGATATGACGGTGGCGGAGAACATCGTAATCGATAAACAGGATGCGTTTCCGGGTTTCTTAACACGCAAAAATGAGTATATCCGCATTGCGGAGGAAGCCCTGTGTCGCCTGGGGCAAAAGATCAATCCCAACGCCTATGTAAGAGACATTTCGATCGCCAAACAGCAAATCGTAGAAATCGCGAAAGCCATCTCCGTCAAAGCCGAGATCATCATCATGGACGAACCCACTTCCTCCATTTCGGAAAAAGATACAGAAGCCCTCATCAAGATCGCCCGCGATTTACGCGACGCCGGAATCACGATCATCTATATTTCGCACCGTATGCATGAGATATTCCAGATTGCGGATCGTATTTGCGTTTTGCGCGATGGCGGACTAGTGAGCACGGTGAACGCGGCGGAGACCACCCAACAGCAGCTGATCCAAATGATGGTTGGACGTTCTCTGGACAATGCCTACCCCAAGGCGGACGTAGTGTTTGGCGACGTGATACTGGAAGTAAAAGATCTTTGCTCCGATGCGTTTGAACATGTCTCGTTTACCGTTCGTCGCGGCGAGATTTGCGGGATTGGCGGCTTGGTCGGATCAAAACGCACGGAGATACTGGAGTGTCTTTACGGCATGCGACCGATCAAGAGCGGCAAGATCTATGTGTACGGAAAAGAGTTTACGCCCACGAGTCAAAAAGCCGCGATCGATCAGGACATCTGCTACATCACCGAGGATCGCAAACGCAATGGCGTGGTGCTTTGTCTCTCCGTCAACGACAACATCAATCTTGTGAATGCGGATCGAATCTGTTCGAAAAAAGGGATTCTGCGTCACGCAAAATTCCGAGAGTTGACAGAGAAATACAAATCTGCACTCAATATTCGCCTTGCAAGTGTCATGCAGCCGATTTCGACCCTGTCTGGCGGCAATATGCAAAAAGTCGCGATTGCCAAATGGATGGAGATGAACCCACAAATCATTTTGTTTGATGAGCCGACACGCGGCATCGATATCGGCGCAAAAGCGGAAATTTACGCTATTATGGCGGAGTTCGTCAAACGAGGCACGGCGATTGTGATGGTTTCATCGGAGCTTCCCGAGCTCATCAGCGTGACGGACAAGATAGTGGTGATGTGCGAAGGCCGCATGACCGGAACCGTATCCCGCGAACACGCGACCCAAGAACTCGTCATGACGCTTGCGTCGTCCAAGAATGTGAGTATAGGAGACATCTGCAATGCTTAAAAAGGAAAGAATCGGTCAGATTTTCATCCAATTCCGAACCATATTGATCCTGATTGTTCTGGCAGCGGTATTTACCTACCTCAAACCGATCTTTATGAACGGGATGAATCTGTTGTCCATGATCAAGCGCGCTTCCTATGTTGCCATTGCGGCTTATGGAATGACATTCCTGCTGACCCTCGGCGTATTTGACTTATCCACAGGATCCATCGCCGCGCTTGTGAGCGTTGCGCTCGCGTTCGGCCTCAACAAGGGGCTGTCAGCCGGACTCATGATTCCATTGGTGATCGCTCTGTCGCTGCTCTGCGGATGGATCAACGGGTTTATCACGGTCAAGGGGAAAATCGCAGCCTTTCTCACCACGCTTGCGACCATGAATATCTACCGGGGCATCGCGCAAACGCTGACAGCCGGGCGCACCGTTTCCATCAAACTGGCTTGGCTGACGAACTTCTTCGGAAACGGAACCATATTTGGCGTCATTCCTACGCCGGTTGTGATCATGCTCGTGTTCTTTGCGGCAGCATTGTTTCTGTTCAACAACACGAAACTCGGCTTCTATTGCAGGTGCATCGGCGGCAACGAAGAAGCGGCAAAAGTCGCAGGAATCGCGGTGGGACGCATCAAGATGATTGGGTTTACCATCATGGGCTTCTGCGCCGGTATCTCCGGCCTGATCCTATCCGGACTGATGAACGCCGGCATGCCTGATATCGGCGGCGATTTAGCGATGGACGCCATTTCGGCGGCGGTTCTTGGCGGAACGGCGATCTCCGGCGGTCTGGGTACCATGTGGGGTACACTGGGTGGCACGTTGATCATGGCGATCCTGAACACAGGGCTTTCGCTGCTGGGTGCACAGTCGCAGGTGCAGTTGCTTGTGAAAGGATTTGTCGTCATATTCGCAATCCTGATGGATAACGCACTCAAGTCCCGTAAAATCATGATCAAAGACTAAGTGCTGCGAAACCGATGCTTCGCAGATGCACAATGGGAAAAGACCCGATCAAAACGCACGACATGTTTCAGCGTTCGCAACGCGAATCAATGGGGATTAAGTGCGATTGCGAGCGATGAGGATGCGATTTTAATACTCGTACCATAGCAAAGTGACCATAGTATTTCTCAGGCATAGCGGCTCGTTGAGAAGCGATGCTTGGAATAACGCACCAATTACAACCCGAAAGAAAAATAAACAAGGAGGAAACAAACACCATGAAGCGATTCCTAACCCTGCTGCTCGTTGTGACCATGGTACTTTCCATGGCCGCATGCGGAGCCCCCGCAACGGAAACGTCCCCCGCGGAGGAAGCTGCCACCCCGACGGAAGAGGTTGTATCCACCGAGCCGGAAACTGCCCCCGCAACAGCGGAGCCTGCCGGCGGAAATCCCAACTTGGCCGACTTCAAACCGCTTGAAGATCAGAGCTGGGATATCAACAAGTACTACAACGACCTGGGCGTAGAAGCTGATATCACGTATACGGCAACGGGTGGTAAGGTGTATGTGCCGGATGTGGCCACCACGGAAATGCCCACCGCCAAAGGCGACTATACGGTTGGATTCTCCGTTTACTACACCGTAGATGAAGTTGGCGCAATGCTTCTGGATACCATGAAGCAGTATGCCGAAAAATGCGGCGTCAAACTCTTGGTCAACGATGCGAACTACGATCAGAACGCGCAGAATCAAGCCATTGAACAATGGATTCTGGAAGGTGTTGACGGCGTGATCCTTGCGCCGTGTGACTTCTACGGCGTGAAGGGTTCCCTGGATGCGTTAAAAACAGCGAACATACCGGTCATCACGCTGAATCCGGCGCTCGCAGGGGAAGCAAACGCGGTCGTCATGTCCGAGTGCACAGAGCAGGGCGCAATGGCGGCTCAGATCCTCATTGATGCCTTGAAGGCGGCAAGCTCCGACATGAAGGGCGTCATCGTTTACCAAACACTGCCCTTTGTCCATCCGAATGCGGCGACCCGTGCGAAGGGCTTCAAGGATGCGTTTAAAGACTATCCGGACATTGAGATCGTCGAACTCACCGGCGTTTCGCCCGAAGATCACTACACGGCATTCGAGGGCGCTCTGATGAATTACGGCGACAAGCTGATCGGAGCATTTGGTCTGTATTCTTCTGCGACGATCGGCATGGTCAACGCCAAGAAGGCCAGCAACTCCACTGTCCCGATTACCTCGATTGATAACGACAAGGTGATTCTGGAGTCTATTTTCAACGGCGACCTGCTCGGAAGCTGCTGCTATTCCTCCACGAGCCCTGCGATTTGGTGCATGAGCCAGATGGTGAACCTGCTCAATGGCGAGGAGATCCCGTCCGTCATGTTCTATCCGAACACAGTGGTTACCAAGGATAACGTCGAGGATATGTTCTCGTTTTACTACAATGGCAAGACGCTGTCCGACTATATCGCCGGTGCGGTCGACTAGTTGAACCGAACGGATTTGCCGGCGGCACAGCGCCGTCGGCAAATCCGGAAGCGAAAGATTGTTTCAAACACGACGGGTGAGAAACCCAAAAACACAAATTCCAAGCAAGAGGTAGAAATTATGAAAAACGTACCAGAACTCATCGTGATGTTAACCTATAACGATAGAACCGTGACCGACGCAATCGAAGTATTCGAGGCGGCAAAGGACTCCAAAGCAAAATATTGGGGGTTCAAAGAAGTTGGGCTTCCGGAAGATCAGATGAAGACTTTGGTTCAAAAAATGAAAGCCGCCGGCAAGACCACTTTTCTGGAAGTCGTGGATTATACGGAAGAAGGCTGCAAGGAAGGCGCAAGAGTTGGCGTTCGCTGCGGGTTTGATGTGCTGATGGGTACGATGTATTTCGACTCCGTCAAAGACATTGCGGCGGAGGCGGGCATGAAGTATATGCCTTTTGTCGGGAAGATTTCCGGACGACCGTCCATTCTGGAAGGTTCCATCCAGGAAATTATTGACGAAGCAAACCATCTCGTGGATACAAAGGGGATTGCTGGTTTTGATTTATTGGGGTATCGTTATACGGGCGATGCAACAAAACTCAATGCGGCATTTGTTCAACACGTACGCGGGGAAGTTTGCTTGGCCGGCAGCGTGTCCAGCACGCAGCGCCTGGACGAAGTGAAAGCTACGGGCGCATGGGCATTCACCATAGGAAGCGCATTTTTTGATAAGAAATTTGGCAATCTCTCATTTGGCGAGCAGATTGATGTAGTAATAGATTACATGAATAAATAGCAGTTTTAGTAAAGATAGGAGGGCAATTATGAACATCTTGGCTTTTGGGGCACATCCCGACGACGTCGAGTTTCGCGTGGCTGGTACGCTGGCTAAGTATGCTGCGCGCGGGGACCAGGTCTATATCTGCGTTGCAACCAATGGTGAGATTGGTTCCTATGGCATGCCGCGCGCCGAAATCGCAGAAATGCGGCGCAAGGAGGCGCAGGCTTCCTGCGACGTAATTGGCGCACACTTGATTTGGCTGGGCATTGAGGATGAGATGCTCTTTGATAACCGCGAAACGCGGATGAAATTTATCGAAGTGGTTCGAATCGCACGCCCGGATATCATTTTCGCACCTCCGAAATACAAGGACTACAATCAGGATCACGATATCTGCGGGTATTTGGCGTTTGAGGCGCGGGTACTGGCTACAGTCAAGTTGATGGAGACGGAGCATCCGGTTACCGATCATTTGCCGCCTTTCTTTACCTGCACAGCGCTGGGCGGGATGGCCAACAAGACCAATCCGCAATACTTCGTCAATATCTCGGACACGTACGAAACCAAGATGAAGATGATGAAGTGCCACACGTCGCAGGTTGGATCCTGGTCTGAAGATGCGTTTGGAGTAAGCTATCTCGAGATGATCGACGCGGAAACGAAGTTTTACGCTGCCGCGTGTGGTACGCCGGGTTGCAAGCGCGTCGAAGCTTTCACGCTCGAGACGGATTGGCCGATCATCGTCGAGGCGCATAAACTTCTCCCGTAACGCATGGGTTCCTTTACGGATGCCATTTTTCGAGAGACAAAGTGACGATGATTCGGAAGCAGATGGCTTGGCGGTCGTTCCGGTCACAATCGCGTTTCGATAGAATCCGTTGAGGCAATGAATATCAAACATACTCCCGTCATCACAGAAACGCCGCGTGCTTACATGCGGTGTTTCTGTTGTATGACCGCGTCTTCGGTCGATTTGCCTGCGTGCGCCTTATTCGCCCAAAGAGTGGAGCTAGTGTTGTAGCAGCGTCCGCACAGAAGCGTTCGGACGAGCGAGAGGATTTGTGTTTTTGATTTGTGTTTTTGATGAATGATTGACGGAAGATCCTGCCGGATACTACAATGGAATTCAACAGATGAAGTACGATTGCGTTTGACATCGACGATCAATTCCGCAAGCCAGTTCCATTCTTGCAGCGCGGAAACAGACCATTGCCGATTCTTTATCAAAAGATAGTTGTGAAACACACACGAGGCAATTTTATCCGCAAACAGGTTCTATGAATTTTCTTACAAAAGGAGTCATCGATGGAAAGGAATCATTCCGAAACGTTCACCCCTGACGAAAGATTGGTTCTCAATGAGGAGACCGTTCGCCAACTCTGGTCAAAAACGTACAATACGAATGGGAAACCGGATTGGTCGCATATTTTCCCGTATTATCATGATGAGATCGTGTTTCAGGACACGATTCAGCGGATTGAGGGAAAGCAGGCGTTTATCCAGCTCTGCGAGCGACTCACCGCGCGTTGCAAAGAGCTCAAGATGGACCTCGGCACCGTGTTTGTCAAGGGAAACGAGTTTATGTTTGATTGGACCATGACGATGATGTTCAATAAATTTCCGAGTACACCGATCTACGGCTGCACAAAGCTGATTTTGCACGCAGACGGCAGAATCGTAAGCCAGCGGGATTATTATGATCTCTGGGGCGATATCTTTAATGGAATTCCGTGGTTTAAGAAACCATATCGCAAGTTTATGCACAAGAAGTTTGGTTAAGAATCAATTTGTAGCGATCTGATCCTGAAAAACGGGATTGTTGATGAAAAAATGGTGGACTTGAGCAAGTCCGCCATTTTGATACGTCGATTCTTAGGATTCGGAACAGTATGTGCAATGGGGATTCCCAGCCCGGCGTTTTTTCGAATTGCGAAGGCTGTAATTTCAAGCTGCTTCCAGCCCGCCACAACGCACGCTTTATGCTAGCAAAAGCACATCCTTCTCTACGCGAGCCAGACAAAGTACGGAAGCAAGGCTCGTGCGTTCCGATTCGACTAAGATGTTCTCCGTCAGCATTATAAAATAATGCCTGCTTCTTTTAAATAGTCGCGGGTTTTTGCATAGAGAGCCTCCGCAGCATCCATATCCTGGGCAGGGGGCGTCAGCTCCTCCTTGGTTGTCAGGTGGAAAAAGGTGTCTGTCGTCTGCGCCAAATCAGGAGATGTTCCAAGGTAATAGAGCGCTTCGGCCGATACATCAGCAGAAGCGGAAAAACGGTCAATGACGTGTTTTTTATACCATTGGTAAAATTTGCCGTTGTCTCTGCCCGTCTGCGTCCGAACCATTCCCGGATGCATCACGTTGATGGTAACCCCATATGGCGTCAGCTCGGCAGAATGGATATGCATGAACAATATCTGCGCCAATTTTCCCGCACCATATGCCTGAATTCCGGTGTATCGGCGAGTTTTCCATTGCAGGTCATCCAGATCCAACCCCCAAGCGGCAAATCGGTACGCCTCCGAACCAACCAATAGTATTCTTCCTGTTCTGTCGTGCTGATATTTTGGAAGCAACAGCTTCGTAATAATCAAAGGGCAAAGATAATGAACCGCAAAGTTCTCTTCGAGGCCAAGCGAATTTTCTTTTCGAGTCTCCAGATGCACACCGGCGTTGTGAATCAGCACGTCAATCGGCCGATCGAGTGCAAGCAGATATTGGGCAACCTTTTGGATTTCTGATAAATACGCCAGATCGGCAATAAAATACTCGATCGGAGTACCAAACGTTTCGGTTATCTCATTTTGAACTGCCTCGGATTTTTCTTGGTTTCGATTGATCATCAAGATGCTTGCGCCCATGGATGCATATTTGCATACAGTGCGATACCCGATGCCTGATGTTGCACCGCTGATGACGACAAGCTTACCCTGAAAAGACTCCGGCTGCTTTTTCGGTTGGAGCTTCATGTTTTTAATCATTGCATGTATGTTTGACCACTTGTACTGCTTCCAGTATTTTTTCATGCCCACGTTCATAAATCTGTTCCTTTGCTTGTTCGTTCATTTGGAATATGGGATGGATTTGTTTTAACCCGTTGGATCGATCTGATCTTGGTTCTATTGTATTATCGCACGATATGTGGTTCAATATCTGCATGAAAAAAGATTCAAAGACAAAAATTTTTCTGATCGTCGCGCTGACCATTATGGCGGCCATGATCCTTTCTGCGATTTTCTTCCGAGAGGGGTTCATCTCGCTGATGCAGCGGCCTGAGATTTTGAGTCACGCTCGGTTCATGCATATTGCGGCTGTGACACTCTTCTTCTCAAATGCGATGATTGGAATGATTTGGGAGCGCAGGAGCCTGGCTACCGGCAACAAGGAGATCGTACTGTATACTTACAATACGGTAACGTTTTTGGATTCGCTGCTTTCATCACCTTTGATCATATTCTCGTTGGTTGGTGGGATCTCGCTCAGCTTTCGGTTTGGTGAACTGATGCAGGTCGGATGGCTATCCGTCAGTTTCCTGCTGTTTCTCCTCTCTGGTCTTGTCTGGGTTATCACGGATATACCGACGCAGTACAAAGTGAAACGCTTGATCGCCAACATGAAACCGGAAGATCCGACGCTTCCTGCGGAATTGGTTCGAATCATGAAATTACGTTGGTGGATCGGTATCGTGGGCGTATTGCCCTTGTTAGCAGCATTTATTTGTATGGTGTACAAACCCGACATGATAGCGGTGGCAGACTGGTTCCGCTAAGATTGCGGGGGTGTAATTACGCATTTGTGCCTTGCAAACACAAGGGATTGAGCGGACATTTGCTCAATCGCGTACTGTCACACCGTTCCGCGCGCTTGAACCTTTGGAATTTTGATCGGGCGACTGGCGGTTTTGGACAGCGTGCGTGCATTGTGTATAAAGACGCGACGGCTGTTCAATTCCAGGTGTGGTGTCAGACGAATACAAAGCGTTGACAAACTACTATGTGTATACGAAGTTTTCCGCATAGTTTCATGTTGAAGTAGCAAAAAAGTGCGTTTCCGTGACTTGGAAACGCACTTTCTCCATATACAACCTAATACAACCTATTCGCATTCTTTTCTCTTGGGGTCTAGATTATCCGACCACTAACACGTAACACCAGGGGTGATGATCCGTGGCACAATCGAACAGGCGTGTTGCGTGATATGCGTAAATCAGGTGTATACAAGCATTGACTTTGACTTAATTTGATTCTAGAATTAAGATTGTCTGTACACTCTTGTTGCATGTTGCGGGACAGCCTACCTACGAATGACAGAATCATGAAAGCGTTGTCCAAGTAAGCACCAAATCTGTACCAAATACAATTTCAAATACCGATCCTGCTGATCAAGCATACGATCACAAGAAGAGTTTCTTCCATGTTACAAAAATCATGATGCGGACGCCCGACAATCTGTTGTGAACTGGAATGCTGCGTGTTTTCCTTCAAATCGGAGACAGCACCGACTGGATAGATGAAGGCTTAGGCTTCATCGCACGGGTTGATCTCATTATTGGAAGCTCCGTAGAAACGCAATCGAACGGATCGATATCTTTTTGCCGGAAGCATTCACAACCTACGGGATATTACGCGGCGGCTGAAACTCAAATAGGCACTGGAGGGAATTGCAATGAAGGTTACCACAATCACGACATCGCGTGGATTTTTGCCGGTAGTTGTTCGTTACACCTGTCCAGAATGCGGCAAAGCCGTGGAGGAAACCCGGTTTGTTCCGCATGCCGCTCAGTCTGCCGCAAGTGGATATCAAGCGACATCTGCCATGGCGCAATCCGCAATGATAGCGAGTGCCGAAGAAAGATTAAAAAAAAGCATCCGGGGGTTGCAAGAGGGAAGCGCCTTGTTGCTGACAAAAGCGAACGTTGAAAGCAATACCATGGTCAATTTAGTTGCCGACACACCAGACGTGAATTCCGTCCCCATTTTTATATGTCCCTATTGCAAGACTCGACAAGTGAATGAAGCCATACTCAAGAAGCATACATTGAGGCCGAAGTCGGCTGTTTCCATGCTGTTTGGTATGATCGGCTTGATCACGGTGGTTTGGGTTATCTTGCTCTCCACCAGTAAAACCGAGCAACAAGCCGGCGCGTATTCGGGAATCTGTGCTGGTGTTGGAATTGGATTGATTATCCTATGGTACTACATCGATAAAAGGCTGAACCAGAAAGCGTTACAGAGTCCTGATCTGATGAAGAAACGCTATCATGCGGCTGTAAACAATGCGATTGAAGTTGACTTTTCCGAGTATGATTTAGGTGTTGTTCGCGTTGGTTCTTCGGAGGATACATCGTCCGCCGGTGTCCCAATCGCATAGCAAGATATGGTTTACAAACTCGATTGACGACGCCTGGGCGAGAGGCGAAGCACCATCCTTGGCAGGGGAGTCCCGCTGTGCGGATCAACAAATGCGGGATGCGGCGGGCTAAATAGTGAATGAATCATGTGGGAGGGAAAAAGTGATGCTCTTTCAACCGAAATGGCAAAGCAAGAATAGAGACGAGGCTTTGAGAGCCGTGCAAAAGGCTGTGAGCGAAAATGATCAGGCATTGCTTTGTCGCATCGCAATAAATGCGAACGAACCGGGTGTTCGCGCGGCGGCAGCGGAGAAGATAACCGATAACGGCGTTTTGAAACGGATTGCGCTATTGGATTCAAATGTGACAGTTCGAAAAGCCGCGCTCATGCATATTTCCAATGAAGCGGAGCTGCCCTTTGATGGGACGATAGGCTGCGAACATTTCGATCTGCAGCATGAATGGGAACGCGATGGTGTCCGCTGTATCGAAAAATGTACGGTATGCGGCAAAGAACGCGAAAAACATACTTGGAGTAAGGGCGAGTGCTTGGTCTGCGGACTTCAGTTGGAGGCGATTAAGGGACTGAGTACTGTCAGGTTATCAAGTCTTGTAACCCCGGGTGAGCGCACGGTGGTTTGCAATGCTCTTACTTACGCGGTGAAAAACTGGGGAATTCCGAAAGATGAACCACAGATCAAAAAAATAATTACGAAAATTGCCAATGATGAGGTGCTGGATAAGAGCGACGTCGTGTTACTCGATCGCGTCTACAGGTCGATGCTTACCGTGTTCTCGGATCGAACAGAATTACGAATAGACGGCATGTTCTTGTTGATCAACAAAATCGTGCACAATATGAAATAATGCCGTTAACATTTCAGGTATGATGGCTATAGCAGGTCAAACAATTGCGACGTCCCCCAAACGAACACTTTTTGATACCAAACAGGGCGCTCCAATAGCGAAAACACCAACCGACTTGTAATAGATCAAGGAAAACGGACCAGGGAACAAGCAACACAAGGGAACCGTCCCGAAAAAGTCAAACATAAGCAAATAAACGGGTGTTGGCAATGTAAGAATCCTTTCCAATCTCCACTCGCCACCCACCAGTTCCGAAACGAATTATAACAACCTCTTTCCAACGCCAAATTTGTATCATCGTACGATTATGATTCAATTGATTCGTTCCATACTAATAATAAATATGCTAACGCTGAAAATTCAATCGCGAACAACTGAAAATTCAGACATCCCGCGACAAGGACGATTTCTTGCAAAATCCAAATCGCTTTTAACTCATCATGGGGCTGGGGCGCTTGACCGCCCAAATATCAAAATAATGTCAAGTATGTGTTAAAACATTGTAAAGTACAGTAAATCAGAGTATGATTTTAATACAAGTCTGAGATACGAAACAGACAAACAATTGAATATGGAGGGGAAATCATGAAAAAGGTTACTCGTCTTCTGGCAGTGCTAACGGTTCTTGCCCTGTTGTTAGGATCTTTTGCCTGCGCCAAGACCCAAGAGGCTGCTCCGGTGGCGGAAACACAGCCCGAGGCAACCGAAGCTGTCGCAGAAGCGACCGCAGAACCTGCACCCGTCGAAAAAGCGCCTGCGGATTACACTGGCAGCTTGGTTGTTTACTCGCCGCACGATGCGGATCCGCTGAACGCGGGCGTCGCATTGTTCCAGGAGAAATACCCGAATGTTACCGTTGAAGTGATCACCGGCGGCACCGGCGAACTGTGCCAGCGCGTGGTTGCAGAGTCTGCCAATCCGCAGGGCGACGTGCTCTGGGGCGGCGGCGCAGATACGCTTGCGGCGTATTCCGATTATTTCTCGCCGTATGTCTGCGCGAATGACGAGTTCATCGCGGACACCTTTAAGGACGCCAAAGACCTGTGGATTGGCGAATCTCCTTTGCCGATGGTTATTATGTACAATAAAACCTTGATCGACGAAGCCAGCGTCCCGACAACCTGGGAAGGCCTGACCGACGCTGCCCTGAAGGGTAAGATCGCATACGCATCGCCCGCCAAATCCGGTTCGGCTTACACGCAGTTGTGCACCATGCTGTTCAGCCAGCCCACGCTGGACGAAGGCTGGGCACTCGTTGAGAAGTTCATCGCCAACCTCGACGGCAAAATTCAGGAGTCCTCCGGCAACTGCCATAAGCTCGTTGCCTCCGGCGAATATGCCATTGGTGTGACGATCGAAAAATCCGCGGTTCTGTATAAGGACAATCCGGATATCGGTTACGTGTATCCCGCGTCTGACTCGGCAGTTCCGGATGGCGTTGCTCTGATCAAGGGCTGCCCGAACGAGGAGAATGCCAAACTGTTCATCGATTTTGTGACAGGTCACGACTGCCAAGTTGCGCAGAACGCAGACTGGGCACGCCGTCCCGTTCGCAGTGATGTCCCGCCGGTCGGCCTGCCCGCGCTCGACACGCTGGACCTGCTCAAATACGACTTTGATTATGCCGCAGCGAACAAGGAATCCATTGTAGAAAAGTGGAATGACTTGACGGTTGGCTAAATCACCCTTCGCTAGGCAAGGGGGACATTCCTTGCGAATGTCCCCCTTGCTGTTTCGATTTAAGCGCACAAATAAACTCTTTCCCATCTATTAAAGTGGAATATATGTTACGATATAAACGTGCAATGGAGCTCTTTTTCATCTATTGAAGTGAAATATATGTTCCGATTTAAACGCGCAACTAGGCTCTTTCTAATCTATTGAAGTTGAACACGGTAGTCGTTGGTGACGAAGCGCTGTTTTCAATCATTTCGACTCAACCTTGTGAATTACCATTATGTCTGGAGGAAATGGACCATGAGCAATAACGTCATCATTCAAAACGCGGTGAAGCGTTACGGAGATTTTACCGCGCTGGACGGGGTGTCACTCGACATCCAGGAGGGGGAGTTTTTTACCCTGCTCGGTCCATCTGGATGCGGAAAGACAACGTTACTGCGGATGATCGCAGGTTTTAACTCGATCGAAGGCGGCGATTTTTACTTTGGCGACAAACGAATTAACGATATGCCGGCGCATAAGCGCGATATTGGCATGGTGTTTCAGAATTACGCGATATTTCCGCACTTGAGCGTTGAAGAAAACGTTGCCTACGGACTCAAGGCGCGCAATGTACCGCGTGACGAGATCAAAAAGCGAGTTGTCGATGCGCTCGAACTCGTACAGATTTCTCATCTTGCATCACGAAAGCCAAACGAGCTCTCCGGCGGACAGCAACAGCGCGTTGCTCTTGCGCGTGCGTTCGTCATTGAACCGAGCGTGCTGCTCATGGACGAGCCGCTGAGCAACCTCGACGCAAAGTTACGCGTGCAGATGCGTACCGTGATCAAAAAACTTCAGCGCAGGCTCGGCATCACCACGATTTACGTAACCCATGATCAGGAGGAAGCACTCGCAATCTCTGATCGTATTGCCGTCATGAAGGATGGCAAGATCATGCAGATTGGAACACCTTCTGAAATCTATGCAAAGCCCGCAAATCCGTTTGTGGCGGGATTTATCGGCGTGAGTAATTTTATCGATTGCGAAATCTTCGGAGCTGCGGAAAATGCCACGGTTCGTTTCAAAGATGGGTTGGAGTTGCGTATGCGCTTGGCGCACGCTTACAATGGCAAAGGCGTGCTCTCTGCGCGGCCGGAGCAACTGATCTTTGCGGACGAAGGAATGCCCGGGAAAACGCTTTTTTCAACGTTCCTTGGCGATTTTATCGAATACGAGGTGCAGCTTGACGACGGGCAGAGCCTGATTGTCAACGAATACACGAAGGACACCGCCGTCATCCATCCCATCGGCGATCATGTTCACATCCGCTTTGATCCAGCCCGCATCAGCCTCTACGAATCCGAAGCCGGGGGGGTGCTGTCGCTGTGAAGCCGATCAAGCTGTCTACGCAAAAGCGTTTCCGGCCGGACTTCTGGTTCGCTACGAAAGTAACGCTGATTTTCGCGCTGTGTGTGTTTATCGTCTATCCGTTCTATACGATTTTGACCAAGAGCGTGTTTTCGACGAAGGTTGAAGGCTTTACGTTCTACAATTTCGTTCGCTTCTTCACAAAACCATACTACTACCAAACACTGATTCACTCCATTGTCGTATGCTTGACTACGGTGCTTCTTACGACGGCAATCGGTGTTCCGGTTGCGTACCTCATGACGCGTTACAACATCGCGGGGAAGAAGCTCCTGCATATTTTTATCATCATGTCGCTCATGAGTCCGCCGTTCATCGGGGCGTATTCCTGGATTATCCTGCTCGGCAGAAATGGCTTGATTGCAAAGCTCTTTTCTTCGATCGGTATGGTATCGCCTACGATCTATGGCCGCGACGGGATCATTTTTGTCTTCATGCTGCATCTGTTCCCCTATATCTACCTCTATACATCGGGCGCGATGAACAGCATTGACAGCTCTCTTGAGGAAGCCGCGGAAAATCTCGGCATGAGCAAGCTGCGCCGCATCATCACCGTTACGCTGCCCGTGATTTTGCCATCCATCCTTGCAGGGTGCATCATGGTGTTTATGACGTCGCTTGCGGATTTCGGCACTCCGATGCTGCTTGGAGAGGGATATACCGTTCTTCCGGTGCTGGTGTACAACGAATATATGTCCGAAAGTGCGATCAATCCAAATATGGCATCCGCGCTCTCTGTCATTATTGTGCTCTGCTCGCTGCTGATCTTGGCATTCCAGAAGTTTGTTGTAGATCGGAAAAACTATATGATGAGCTCTCTGCGCCCGCCGCAAGAAGTACAGCTCAAAGGCGCAAAACGCTTCTGGGCATCATTACCGGTCTACGTCATTACCTTTCTGGCGTTTTTACCGCAGATTGTTGTTGTTTGCCAATCGTTTGTGGAACGCAGCTTCTCTGGCGTCGTAAAAGGCATTAACCTGAACAATTATCAAGCCATGATGAAACGCCTGTCTACGAACATCACGAACACCTACGTCTATTCGATCATCGCAATTGTGTTCATCATTGTGGCCGGCATTCTTGTTTCCTATATCCTCGTGCGTAAAAAAGGGAAGATTGCCTCGCTCATCGATACGCTGATCATGTTTCCTTATGTCATCCCCGGTTCGGTGCTTGGCATTGGGCTTATCATAGCCTTCAATCGCAAGCCAATCGTCCTCGTTGGTACGGCTGCGATTATGATCATCTCCTATATCGTGCGAAAGCTGCCGTATACGGTGCGTTCCGGCAGTGCGTTCCTCTACCAGATGGATCCGTTTATCGAGGAAGCTTCCATCAATCTCGGCGTTTCTCCAATGAAAACATTCTTTACCGTAACCGCACGTATGATGCTGCCGGGCATTCTATCCGGCGCGGTGCTGAGCTGGATCACCTGCATCAACGAGCTCTCCAGCTCTGTCATGCTCTACAGCGGTAAAACGTCGACTATCGCGGTTGCTATCTATCAGGAGGTTACGCGCATGAGTGACGGAACCGCTGCGGCTCTGGCGACAATACTAACAGTCTCGACGATTCTTTCGCTCTTAATTGTATTCCGCATCACGAAAGGAAAAGTCAAAATTGTTTGAACGCGCACGATTCGTGGCGCATGTATCATGATGAAAGGCATTTGATTGAATGATTCGTACTATTGTATTTGATATGGGTGGCGTACTGATTCGATTCGACCGTGAGTATTTTATTCGCAGATTAGGCGTGCAGGCCGAGGATGAAGCGATCCTGATGAACGAAGTGTTTTGCTCTCTCGAGTGGGCGCGTATGGATCGCGGATCACTCACGGAGGAGGAGGCGGTGAAGAGCGTCTGCGCGCGACTGCCGGAGCGGCTGCATCCTGCGGCGGAAAAGTTGATTACCATGTGGGAGCGACCGATTCTCGCAATTGACGGCATGTATGAGCTCGTCAAAGAGCTCAAGTCGAACGGGTACAAGGTATTCTTGCTCTCAAATACAAGCGTGCGCCAGCATGAATATTGGCCGCGCATCCCTGGATCAGAGCTGTTTGACGGGAAACTGATTTCCTCAGATGTTCGTCTCGTAAAACCGCAACCCGAAATATACCACCTCTTTTGTGAGACGTTCCATGTTCCGGCTGAGGAATGCTTTTTTATCGACGATTCGCCGCAAAACATCGAAGGCGCATTTGAAGCAGGGATCCGAGGTTTCATCTTTCATGGCGATGTCAACCCATTGCGCGCCGCGCTCCGATCCGCGGGTGTACGGGTCGGGTAAAGAGTGCAGAAATAGATGCGCGTCATATCCACAGTGCAGGAATAACGCAAAAACCGCTCAGCATTGGGCGGTTTTTTGTTAACTGCGGGGGAGGGATTTCATGACTTAAATTATTAACGTTTATTGAGTGAACATCCTTCTAATATAAAACAACCTCGAAATCGATTCTCCCTATCACAGCATGAAAAGCGAATATCAATAGTACAGTCCAACCCAGTCATCAGTGTCCCACGCGTATAAAAGCGTGGAACCGAAAGAGCAAATTCAGCGGAGTTTCTTCATGCGCGAGAATGGAGAAACATGCGGTAGCTTATTACACTCTTTTCAAAAGCAATAGTGCAATATTGGTAGAAATGTTTTAGAATAGACCTTGATTGAATTCCGTGTGCAATAGATCGATGACGGAAATGAGAATTGGGAAAAGCGATACCAGTCTTCACAAACAGAACAAAGGTATTTTCATTAAGTTCCACGATTCGAAAAAAATGCACAGGATACACGAGTAAACGAAATCGAATGCTTTGGAGATATTTGCAATGTTTGATTCTGAAAAAGTATGTCTGAATTGCTTTAAAGCATTGACCGCGCCTAAAACTGTTTGTCCCAGCTGTGGTTGTGATAACTCAACAGTTTCGAATGAATCTCACCAACTCGAATGCGGAAGTATACTCGCGGGCACGTATCTGGTCGGGAAAGTGCTTGGTCAGGGTGGGTTTGGCATTACCTATGTTGGATGGGATCTGAATCTGGACATGAAGGTTGCCATCAAGGAATATTATCCGGAAGGTTTTGTTACGCGGGATACGCACACCCAAGCATCCATAGTCTCTTTTGCCGGGACAAAGGCAGCGTATTTTCAAAAAGGTAAGGAACGGTTCGTAGAAGAAGCGCGTACATTGGCAAGATTCTCAGGAGACAGCGGCATCGTTGGCGTCCGAGCCTTTTTTTATGAAAATGGTACCGCATATATTGTGATGGATTTCGTGGAAGGTGAAACACTGAAAGCCTGCGCCGCGCGGAGAGGCGGGAAACTGCCGTCTTCTGAAGTGCTTTCGCTTTTCCGGCCGTTGATCCAGTCGCTGGCACGCGTTCATGATAAAAACCTGCTGCACCGAGACATAAGCCCCGATAATATGATCATTCGCCCTGACGGGACGCTTGCTTTACTGGACTTTGGCGCTGCAAGACAGATTTCGTCCATGGGCGAACGATCCAACACCATCAATGTAAAACAAGGGTATGCGCCGGAAGAGCAGTATCGAACGCATGGAGAACAGGGCCCGTGGACGGATGTCTATGCGCTGTGCGCAACGATCTATCGCTTAACGACCGGGGTCACGCCGGATGAAGCGCTGGATCGAATGGTAAACGAGAACGAACTCACGCCGCCCAACCAACTTGGCGCGGATCTCACGCCGGAACAAGAAAGGGCCGTTATTCACGGACTTGCAGTCAAGGCAAGCAACCGAACGCAGAACATGCGGGATCTGCTAAAAGAGTTGAATGGGGCGACGGAAGAGAATTCCGGGATCGACTCGAACTCTGTCAACGTCGGCAAACAAGAAAGAATAGACGCAATTCCATACGGCCATACTTCCAAGGATGTGGGGAAACCGGACGAAAATAAACAAACGATAGACAAAAAGAAACGAACCTGGCTTCAAAGAACGTGGGCGTATGTCGGATTGGGCGTAGTGTGCTTTGCGGCTATTTCGATCGCCGTGATATCAAAATCTTGCGCGCCAGCCACGGAACCATATGATACGGCAAATGCTGCCGCTAATGACCAGGTCATAAGTGAGGATCCTGTCGCAGACACTGCTATACCCACTGCCCCCGCTCTGATCAGGGTCGGTATCATCAACAACCCGCCTACAACATCCCGCTACCGTGCAGCCAACGTTGCGGACTTTGAAAATGTCTTCACCGAAGCGAACGGCTATGCAACCTCCACCTTCTACAGCTTGAAGAACGACGAGCAGCTCAACGCCGCCAAGCAGTTCATCACAGACGGCGTAGACTACCTGCTCATCTCCGCATCCGCCACCAGTGGTTGGGATGCTGTTCTTGCCAGCGCCAAAGAAGCCGGCATCAAAGTGTTCCTGTTCGATCGTATTATCACCACAGACGAAAGCAGCTATGAAGCGGCTGTTGTCTCCAGCATGGCCAACGAAGGCGTCACCGCCGTCGAATGGCTCAAAGCGCAGAAGCTGGATTCCTACAAGGTCATCCACATTCAAGGTGCGATGGGTTCCGATGCACAGACCGGCCGCACCGCCGCTCTGGATGCGGAATTCGCAGCCGGCACCATGACCAAGGTTGTGCAACAGAGCGCAATGTGGGATGAAGCGACCGCAAAGCAGATCGTCGAATCTGCCATCAACTCCGGGAAGAAATTCAACGTCATCTATGCTGAGAACGACGGCATGGCCAAGGGCGCAGTCGCGGCGCTGGACGAAGCGGGGATCACCCACGGCGTCGGCAAAGCGGTCATCGTCATGGGCTTTGACTGCAACAGATGGGCACTGCGCGAATTGCTCGCCGGCAACTGGAACTATGACGGCCAGTGTAGCCCGTTCCAGGCGGCTGTGATCTCTGACATGATCATGAAGCTCGAAGCTGGCGAAACCCTCGCCGAGAAGAAGGTCATCTCCGAAGAGCGCGGATTTGACGCCACAACGATCACCCAGGACGACATCGACACCTATGGCCTTGGCGAATAAACCATCTGCGTAATCGAAATTACCTCGTTCGGAGAACCAAATCAACTATGCAAACATCGGAGGAGATACGACAAACACTCTGAGATCATATTCAACTGATGAACACAATTTGTTTATTGATATAATGCAGTTGTTTATTGTTTTGAAATAATGGTTTCATTCATACTCCCCATGCGATATCCCAACAGATCCAGCGACACATAGGCAAAGCCAAACGATTGGAACGCGGCGTAGACTTCTTTTGCGAAGGCGTCGTCCAGAAAACGGGCGCGATCCTCGGCGAGAACTTCGATGCGGGCGACGTCATCGTGGCAGCGGACGCGAAGCTGAGTAAAACCGCGTTCCAGCAGAAACTGTTCCGCGCGGTCGATGCGGTTGAGCTTTTCCTTTGTAATCGTCTGCCCATAGGGAAAGCGGGAAGCAAGGCAGGCAAACGCGGGCTTATTCCACGTAGGCAAGCCCATCTCTTGAGAAAGCGCGCGAATATCGCCTTTGGTCATACCTGCCGCTTTGAGCGGACTGACGGCTCCTAACTCTTTGAGTGCGCGCATGCCGGGGCGATAGTCGTTCAAATCGTCCAAATTGGAACCATCGGCGACATTCGAGATATCAAGTTCATTTGCAATGGTGCGAATCTTACCAAACAGCTCCTTTTTGCAATGATAGCACCGATCCACGGGATTTTGCGCAAACCCCTCGATTTCGAGCTCTTCCGAGTCGATGACGATGTGCCGGATGCCGATTTGCTGTGCCAGCGCGACGGCTTCGCTGAACTCGCGTTCGGGATAGGTGGAGGAGCGCGCGGTCACGGCGACGGCATTGCCACCCAGCACATCCTGTGCAACTTTGGCGAGCAGGGTACTGTCCGTGCCACCGGAAAACGCAACGACAAGGCTGCCCATATCGCGGAGGATTTGTTTCAGAGATGCTAATTTTTCGTGTTCGGTCATGCTTTTCTCCAATGTTGTTTTTCGATTAGTGTTCATCTGCTTGTTTGAGAATGAGCGTTGTCGCTTCAGCGAGCGTAATGCCCTTTGCTTGCGCGACGTGCGCGGCATCCTCGTATTCGACCTTTTGTTTTCGCACACCTTGGGCAAAGGATTCCTTCATATGCAGTTCGCCCCATTCGGAAGGGATTGTTCTGATTCTTCGATCGAGGGTGGTTCGCGTGCACCTGTGCTCACGTACGCCGAGGGTGGAGGTATGTCGCAGCATCATTGCAGCGACAGTCTGCGCATCTTCGGGGTTACAGAGGCAGCAGAGCATTGTTCCAGGACGGCCTTTCTTCATGCCGATTGGTATGGTGAACACGTCGAGCACCGGCGCTTCCCAGAGCCGCTCGATGGCAAAGGAGATGGCTTCCGGGGTCATGTCGTCGAGGTTGCAGCAAAGTTCAGCAACAGAGTCGGCCTTGTCCGTTGTTTCGCCCAGCATGGCGCGGACGCAGTTTGCCTGCTCGAAATCCTTGGTTCCCATGCCGTAACCGATTGCTTGCGGGGTAAAGACAGGCTGGTGTTCAAACGAGCAAAAGTGCTTGAGCAGCGCGGCGCCGGTCGGAGTGCAAAGCTCGCCTTGAATCGCGCCGCCGTAGATCGGCACACCGCGCAGAAGCAGCGCGGCCGCGGGCGCGGGAACGGGCAATATGCCATGCGCGCAGCGGACGTGTCCTGCGCCGACATGCACGGGCGTGCAGAAGATCTGATCCGGCTTCAGCAAATCGATCAACAGGCAGGTCGCAACGATATCCGCAATCGCATCCAGCTCGCCGACCTCGTGAAAGTGAATCAGCTCGACCGGCTCTCCATGCGCCGCGCTTTCCGCATCCGCCAACATTTGGTAGACCGCCTGTGCGTGGATTTGGACGGTGGCGGGGATAGCGAGGTGCGAAATGATGTGATCGACACTGCGAAGCGATCTGCCGTGATGATGCGCGTGCTTGTGTGCGTGTTCGTGTGCTTCGCCCGCGTGATGATGCCCCTCGTGCACGGATTCTTCCTCATCATGGATGGTTACGTGAAACTTCGTGCCGAGAATACCACACTTTTTGCTAGGCTCAATCCGAACGATCACGCCCGGCAGGAGCGTGTTCATGATTTTCAGAAATTCGACTTTGGCTGGTTCCGGCAGGAGTTCATACAATGCCGCCGAGAGCATATCGCCGGCTGCGCCCATGCCGCAATCAAAACAGAGAATCTTCATGTGTTTCCCTCGCTCATATGGTTGATCATGCTTGCTAAATATCCCGCGCCAAAGCCGTTGTCAATGTTGACGACGCTGACGCCGCTTGCGCAGGAATTGAGCATGGAAAGCAACGCCGCAACCCCGCCAAACGACGCGCCGTAGCCGACGCTGGTCGGCACCGCGATGACGGGGCAATCCACAAGCCCGCCGATCACGCTCGCCAGCGCGCCTTCCATTCCGGCAATCGCGATGACGACGCGCGCGCTCATGAGCGGTTCAAGGTTTGATAGCAGGCGGTGCAATCCCGCGACGCCGACATCGTAGAGCCGTACGACGCGGTTACCGAGCGCTTCCGCCGTGACCGCCGCTTCCTCCGCGACGGGGATATCGCTCGTGCCGCCGGTCGCAACGACGATCTGTCCCGCGGTAATCGGCGCTGGCATCTCGCCTATGACTCCGATTCTTGCGACGTCGAAGTATTGCAGATCGGTCTGCTTGTTTATCTCGTCCGCAGCCTCTTGCGCAATGCGCGTGACGAGCACGGATTCGGCACCCTGCGAAAGGAGCGATCCTGCGATTTTCACGATTTGATCCGGCGTTTTGCCAGAGCCGTAAAGGACCTCCGCCGCGCCTTGCCGCAGTGCGCGGTGATGATCGACTTTGGCAAAGCCGAGATCCTCGAACGGCGCGGTCTTCAGCTGAAGAACGGCGTCGTCTACACTGATTTTGCCGTCCCGAACCTGCTGGAGAAGTTGTTTTGCTTGGGCTTGATCCAAGGGGAACCTCCTGATGAGCAAATTATGTTTCGAAAAACAAGAAGATTCCGCCGAATGATTCAATCCGACGGAATCCTTCTTTTGGGTTACTTTTTCTTCGCAAAAGACGCTTTTACAACGCCTTTGGGGTCTTTGATCAGCAGTACGACGAGCCAAACGATGAGCCCGAGCGCGACGACGGAAAGACCAAGGTACAAATCGTTGACCATGTCCTCCAGCGCGGGCGCGAAAAACTCGGCCCTTAACTCGGCGTATTCAAAGATGGCATCGACAAACCACATGATCGACGCGCCCCAATACATAAAGCAGAGAAGCCCCAGCTTCATGTCGTCATGCGGCGCTTTTTTGTACCAGAGAACCGTGCAGATGATGGCGGCGAAAACCGTTGTTAATAGTGTCATGATTGTTTCCTCCTACTTTGTGACTGCGACGGGCTGGAGCGGACGCTTTTCCATCGCGCTGGAGACGAGAACCATACCCACCCAGACGGCGGTGACGAGGACAGCCATGGTAACGCCAACGGTGGACATCTCGTGCAGCATGACGGACGCATCCGCGGGATTGCTTGCGGCGGTCAGGAATGGGAACCACGGGACGACTTCGCCGTGCCAAACGTGCTCAAACGCGAGCAGAAACGCGCCGCCCCAAAGCAGGTTGGAAAGCCAACGCAGTTTTTTCGAGAAAGGAACCTTCTCCTCTGCGCTGCTCGAAGACGCGCCCGCTTCGCGCTTGAACTTCGGAAGTATTTTTGCTTCGTGTGCGAGCAAGATCTGCGTCGCGACGGTGACGATAACCGCCTCGGTTGCGGGAACAAGGAAACATGCCATACTCAAACCTCCAATGATGATTCTTTTTTTTATTTCGTCGATGAAAAACGCAAAAGCACACGACCTTCTTCTGAAAGTCGCATGCTTTTCATAAGCATTTTTCGTCGATTGATAAACGATACGGACGAGGGATTTCGATCCCTATCGCCGGCTACAGACCGGCTGGCAAATCTAGCCTAAACCAACGCAAATGAAATGTCAACCAGAAAAATGCAGAACATTGAGCGAAATATATCGTTCGCCTGTCCGCGTGAATGGACGGCTACAGTCGCGCCAATTCATCCAGCACGTACTGGATCAGGTTATAGATTGTTTGATTGTTACTGCCGGCAACCCATGTGTTGCAGCGATTCATGGGGATCAGCATGCGCTTTGCGCGGCTCTGACCGACCGCGTTTGCCATTGTGGGCGTGATTTCGCCGCTGAGCGAGTCGGCAATTGCGATTCCGATGGGCCCTATGATCACGTCCGCCATACGGCAATTTACGATGATCGCGTTCTCACCGGTCGCGGCGTCGTCCGCTCCCGCTTTGAGCATGGTGGATGTCGCCGCGCTGTTGGTGCCAACCGCAACGAGGAAATGCTGCGGATAGGTTGCCTTGATCGAAGATACCAGTTGCTTGCCGATTCCGCCACCTTGGCCGTCGATGACAAGAATGTTCATGTGCGCTTTCTCCAGACAAATTTGAATTTTGTAACCATGTGGATGAAACCAGTTGCTTTCTCCGGCCTGTCGCCACTGAAACAAAGACAGCGGGGCGCGGAAAAAAGCATGAAATATCTATCAATTTCGTTTTTTCGCAACGACTAAACTATAGTACCAGTGGAGAGACGAACGGTATATCAGTGTTAGAATACCAATTTTGCGACGCATAGTATTTAGTAAGGTAAAAACGAAACGTTGGCGCAACCAAGCTCAGTCTTTGTTTGATAAGACCAGTATAGCACAAACAAATATATTAATGCACGAAAAGAATGAAAAATCAAGTGGTGGATTCAACAATAATACCAGTTGATAATTATACTGTTGGTACACGATATTTACAGGAGGCATCAATGCCGAAAGAACGACAAAATGAGCAATATATGTTGAATAACGTCGGCATATCAGTAAAATATGAGCGATTAAGGACTTAATTTCCTGCATCCGAGCGTTGAAAAATATTGTTGACAACGGAGAATAAGGTGCTACAATGTACGAGTAACTAGCGAGTCGCTTTTATTTTTCCACCAACTGGTATTATATAAGAGTCCAGTTGAACACGCGATACGTTGCATCCTTAAAACACATAAAAAAACGTTCCAACGCAACAGAAAAAATCTTTTATAATCGCAATCCCAAATAAACGAACACGCTCCAATACAACAACCGATTCTATCGCGATGTATTCAAACGCGCCAACGGTGCTTGCCCTGCCGGCCTGGAATCAACCAAAGCGGGAACATCATGAAAACGACCTTGCAAGCACGACGAGGCTCGACAGCAGATTATTTCGCGGCGCGGGAAAAAACAGCATATAAAGCATTTGCTTAACTTTTCGATAATACAGCCAAATGAGAACGTAGGAGACGGAATCAAAGCATTTGCTTAACTTTTCGATAAAACAGCCAAATGAGAATGAAGGAGACGGAATCAAAGCATTTGCTTAACTTTTCGATAATACAGCCAATTGAGAACGAAGGAGACGGAGTAGTGGATAAGAAGATTTTGTTTCTCGGCCTAGATGCGGCAATGCCGGACTTGATCAAGAAGTTCGTCGCGGAAGGCAACATGCCCAACACGGAGAAGTTGATGCGTCAGGGCGTTTTTTCGCGGTTGGAGACGGTGTTTCCTCCTTTGACGGCGGCCGCGTGGACCGCGATTGTCAGCGGAGCCGGCTCCGGCACCAACGGCGTACCGAGCTTGATGGTGAAGCACGCGGGGGAAGACCTGGATCACTGGCATACATCCTTTGATCGAAACGAAGTGCTTTGCGAAACACTCTGGGACGTAGCCAAGCGCGAGGGGAAGAAGGTCGCCCTGATCAACTGGCCGGTCACGTTCCCGATGGGAGCAATCTCGGAGGAAGACGGCGTACAACTTGCGGGCGCGCTCAATCCGCCGTTTCGCTATTTTTACATGCCGCTGTGGGACGTTGCCTCCAGCGCGGTGTTTTCCGATCAGCTCCTGCGCTGCAACCAGATTCCCGGCCGCGCGGTGCAAATACAGACCAAGCCTGCTCAAGGCTGGGTCAATCTTCCAAACAGCGCGCTTGCGCCAAAAGAGTTTGAGATCACGGTGCCGCCGACCTATATCAAGGGCTACCAGATGCATGTTTTGATCTACGCCTCGAGCAACGCCGGCTACGACCGGATGCTGATTGCCGAGGAAAAGGACGCGGGCAAAGCGCTTAGTGACATCAAGCAGGGCGAGTACGGTCCGTGGATCACCAGGAACTTCATGGCGCGGGATTACCAGAGAGACGGCAGATTCCGGTTTCAGATTTTGCAGCTCACGCCGGATGCGGAGCACTTCAAGCTCTATCAGTCCTCAATCAACATGGCGCAGCCATATTCCGTCCCCGCCTCGCTTACCCCTGAAGTTGAGGCGATTGCGGGAGCCTATATGGAAGTGGACGACCCATGGGCGTTCATGGACGGCTGGATGGACGGAACAACCTACCTCGAACAACTCCAGCTGCACGCAAACTGGTGGGGAAAAGCCACCAAGCACGTGCTGGAGAATAAGGAGTGGGAGCTGGCGTTTTCCTGGGTCGGCACGATCGATCATATCGAGCACGTACTCTACTCCGGCATCGAGCTCAAAGCGCGCGTATACAACCCCGATAAGGCGGAGTGGTGCATGGAGATGATCCGCAGGGTCTACATGCAGGTCGACGAAAATATCGGCGTGATTTTGCAGTCCGTCAATCTGGACGAAACGTATGTCGTGCTGATCTCCGACCACGGAATGACGCACCTCGACTGGAACCCGTATGTCAAAGAGCATCTCTCCCGCGCGGGACTACTGGACTATGTGCTGGATTTGCGGACAGACGATCCTTCCAACCTGTCCATCAACTGGGCAAAGACGAAGTGCCATCCGCTGGAACCCTGCCATGCACATATCTTCATCAATCTCAAGGGTCGAGATCCGAAGGGAATCGTAGAGCCGAAGGACTATGAGAAGGTTCAGGAGGAGATCATCCGTTGCCTGATGAACATGAAGAACCCGGAGACCGGAGATCAGGTCGTCGCTCTCGCAATTAAGAAGAAGGAAAGCGGAACGCTTGGCATCTACGAAGGGCCCGGATACGACCGCGTCGGAGACGTCATCTACGCCTGGAACCCCGGATACATGTCGCATCCGTTCATCTATCGCTCGGCGATCAAGTATCGGGATGGCTCGGAGCGCATCACGCGCAACACGGAGTTATATGAAGAAGCGGTTCTCTGCGGCAACTTCACCGGCGTACACCTCGCGCTGCCTTCGCTGCCAAGCATGCATGCGGTCATGATCGCTGCAGGCCCGGGTGTACCGCACTATGAACGAAAATTCCCGGCGCGCATCATCGACGTTGCGCCGACACTTTGCAAACTGATCGACCTTGATATTCCGAAAGATGCGGAAGGGAGCGTACTGTACGATGTCCTCGATAAAATTCAAAAATGACGTATGCCTCATTGGCGTAGGCACCATGGGACGGCAAATGCTTGAAAAACTGGTGGAAGGCGGCTTCTCGGTCTCCGCGTTCGATCCAGTCCCGGCGGCGCAGGCGTTGATTGTGTCAAAAGGCGCGGTGCTATGCGAAAGCGCGGCGGAAGCCGCGCGCACAGCCCCGGTCGTGATTTTCTCCCTGCCGATGCCGAAGCATGTTTTTACGACGGTCGAGGCGATCTATGATGCGCTGACGCCTGAGCATGTGCTCGTGGATACCAGCACCGTAAGCCCGCAAACCTCGCGTTCCTGCGCAAAACGGGTCGCCGAAAAAGGCGCAGGCTACATCGACGCGCCCGTTCTGGGGCGTCCGACAGCGGTTGGGAAATGGCTCCTGCCCGCGGGAGGCACGGCGGAAAATATCCAACGCGTGCAGCCGTATCTTCGCACCTTTGCCAGAGAAGTCGTCCGTGTGGGCGACAGCGGCGCGGGAAACGCGTTTAAGCTATTAAACCAGCTGATGTTCTCCGTGATCAACGGCATCAGCGCGGAGGTCATGGCGCTGACGGATGTGCTTGGAATCGATCGGAAGGTGTTTTTCGATGTGATCTCGCAAAGCGGAGCTGCAACGGTCAGCGGGCTGTTTAAAGAAACCGCGGTGCGTATGGTGAGCGATCATTACGACGAACCGAACTTCACGGTCGAGTTGTTGTGCAAGGACGCGGGCCTCGGAATCGAGATGGCGAAGGAAGCGGGAGTGAGTCCGCTCATCGCAGGGTTTGTGCAGAGCATCAATGAAAACGCGAAAGGCGTCGGCCTTGCAAAACAGGATACAAGCGCGATTACGAAGGTTTTCCGCGGATATTTTTCCAAAATGGATTGACTCGGAACAGTCTGAATCAACCAACAAACAGTACTGGGAGAAGGAACTATGAAGCTGAATTTTGAGTATGGCCATGGACTCATGGCGGCGAATCTGCCGGACAATACGGATATATTTATCCCCGACGAAACCGTGAAGGATCCGGCCTGCATTCCCGAGGATCAACTGATGGAAGCGACGGTTGCGTCCATTCGCAACCCGATCGGCATGCCGCCGCTATCGGAACTGGCGCATCCCGGCTCGACAGTCACGATTGTCGTACCGGATATCGTCAAGGGCGGCAATCAACCGACATCGCACCGTAGACTCGCCATTCGTGCGGTTCTAAATGAGCTGTATGCAGCCGGTGTTTACAAGAAAGACATTTTGCTGATTTTCTCCAATGGATTACACCCGCGTACGCCGCCGCACGAACAGCGCATCATTCTCGGCAGCGAGTTGTTTCACGAGTTTTCGGAATCAAACCAGATCATCAGCCACGACAGTGAGGACTACGAAAACCTCAAAGACCTTGGCTTTACCGAGCGCGGCGATCGTGTGATCATGAACAAGTATGTGTTTGATTCCGACATCCCGATTTTGATCGGGCATACGCAGGGCAACCCCTACGGCGGGTATTCCGGCGGATACAAACATTGCAGCACAGGAATCACCCACTGGCGCAGCATCGCGACGCACCATATTCCGGGCGTCATGCACCGCGAAGATTTCGTGCCGGTTTCCAAGCATTCGCTGATGCGCTCCAAGTTCGACGAAATCGGCATGCATATGGAAACCTGCATGGGTAAAAAGTTCTTCTGCTGCGACGCCGTTCTGGACACCTTCGCGCGTCAGATGCAGATCAACAGCGGATACGCGGCAGAGATGCAGCCGATCTCCTGGAAACTCGCGGACGAGCGCACCTATATCAAATGGGCGGAAAAAAAGTATGATGTGCTGGTGTTCGGCATGCCGCAGAACTTCCATTACGGCGACGGCATGGGAACCAACCCCATTCAAATGATGCAGGCGCTCTCCGCACAGGTGATCCGCCACAAGCGCATTATGAGCGATCGCTGCGTGATCATCTGTTCCTCGATCTGCAACGGGTATTTTCACGACGAGAGATGGCCGTATCTGCGCGAGGTCTACGATCTGTATCAGCATGATTATATGCAGACGCTGCCGGATATGGATAAGTACGGCGAATACTTCGCAACCAACGAGGAGTATATCCGCAAATACCGCTTTGCCGGCGCGTTCCATCCCTATCACGGGTTCTCGATGATGGCTTGCGGTCACATCGCGGAGAAGAACACATCCGCCATCTACATCGTCGGCGCGCAGGAGCCGGGCTATGCCAGAGGCATGGGCCTGAAAACCAGAGCAACGTTTGAAGAAGCACTGGAGGACGCCAAGCGGAAGTTCGTCGGCGAGAATCCGAACATTCTGGCGCTGCCGATGGCGTATAAACTGGGCGCCGTGCATTTGGCGATGAAATCGGACAAAGACTTTTAGTAGCACAGCGGTTTCAACCGCACCCAACCGGATGGATATGCCTTTGGCTTAAAACGAAGGTGTAAACATAAATAAAAGGAGGAGAATACATGAAAAGAGTTCTGAGCAGTATCCTTGTTCTATTGATGTGCGCTTCCTTATTCGCTTGCGCTCCGAAGGCTGCAACCGAACCCGCCGCGGACGCGACCGCGGCGCAAGACCAAGCCGCCGGCACCGAAGCCGCAGCGGCACCGGCGGAAGACACCGCCACCACCACGTTTGGGCTGAAACCGTTTGCCGAGCGCCAAACGCTCCGCATTGGCTTCTTCACCGGTTCTCCGCTTTCCTATCCATTCCTGTTTGCGGACAAGATGGGTTACTTTGATGAACTGAATATCGATGTGGAATATGTCGGCTTCACCGGCGGCCCCGCGATGATTGAAGCATACAAAGAGTGGGATATCGCCAGCTGTGGCGAGGGCGGTCTCTGCATCGCGATGAAGAAATCCGGCGAATTCGGACTGAAGATCATCGACATCAACGACTATGAAGAAAACCTCGCGCTCTTTGCACGCGCAGGATCCAAGCTGGCGGAAGACCCGACCAACCCCGAAAACTGGAAGGGCACCGAGTGGGTGTACCCGACCGGCACGACCGCACAGGCCGTTCTCGTGAACGCGCTGGCAAAGCTTGGGCTGACACTCAATGACATCACGAGCACGAACATGGACAACGCAAGCTCGCTGACCGGCTTCAATGGCGGAACGGGCGACGGACTCGGCTGCTGGAACGCCATCGCGTTTGCCGCGGAAGACGCGGGCTATGTGCGCATTGGCGACGCGGGCACGCTTGGCTTCAAAGCCCCCTGCGGAACCGTTGCGACAAACGAAATCCTGGACAAGAATCTCGAACTGGTTACCGATGCATCCATCCTGTTCCACCGTATGGTCGAATGGTGCTATGCCAGCGACGAGAACATGGCAAAGGCAGCCGAATGGTACCTTGAAGATTGCGAAAATGAAGGTATGCTCGTCACACCGGAAACCGCAACGCGCGTCATGGACTGGTATCGTGGCCCCACGACGAAGGAATGGATCGATCTGTTCACCGTCGCTTCTGCGGATGACGCCGCGCTCTACACGTCTCGCGATCTGTTGCAGGCGGAAAAAGACATCCTGGTCGGCCTCGACTTCTTTATCGGCGAGGGAAAATATACGCCGGAAGATCGAGTTTCCTATCTGGATGCGGGCGTAATCAGCAATGTTGTTGCAAACAACGCAAAGACGATGCTGGACACACTCGGACTGGCCTACTAATCTACAACGATTGTTTCAAACGCGTTTTCCCCGCTCTTTATGGGGCGGGGAAACGCCAACTTTATGAGTGAAAGCGGGGAATAAGCTCCATGGAACGAAGCAGCACGGGATATATGAGCAATGAAGAGCGTGTTGCCGCGGTGCAGCGTCAAAAAAGAAAACTAACGTACCAGAATACGATGCTTGCCGTATCAGGCGTTTTACTTTTCTTTATCATCTGGCAGGTGCTGTGCTCAACGGGAATTGTACCGAGTAAATACCTTTCAAAACCCCTGGAGGTTTTCAATCTATTGATTACCAAATTTTCGGATCCAAACCCGGACGGCGCAATTCTGTCGGTCAATATCTTATCGAGTCTGCAAGTTGCTCTGACCGGATTTGCACTCGCAATTGTCATCGGTGTTCCTTTGGGATTGCTGATGGGCTGGTACAGAGGGTTTGACGCGTTTATGCGTCCCATTTTCGAAATCATCCGCCCGATTCCGCCGGTATCCTGGATTCCGCTGACGATCGTGTGGATGGGTATCGGCCTAAAGGCAAAGGCGTTTATCGTGTTCTTTGCCGCGTTTGTGCCGTGCCTGATCAACGCCTATACGGGCATCCGGCAGACGAGCGAAGTACTGAAAAACGTATCGAAAACATGCGGCGCTTCCAATTTCACCACGTTTTGGAAGGTCGGAGTGCCTTCCGCATTGACGATGACGTTTGCAGGCATCAAGGTCGCGATCGGGAACGCCTGGGCAACGCTAGTCGCCGCGGAAATGCTGGCCGCCTCCAGCGGACTTGGCTACATGATCCTGATGGGCAGATCGTACGGCCGCGTAGATTTGGTCATTCTGGGCATCGTCGTCATCGGTGTCATCGGCACGGCGATCACTTTTGTGATCGGGTTGGTTGAAAAAAGGATGATGAGGTGGAGAAATATATGAAGAAGACGGTTGGTATGAGCAATGCGGAGATCAAGGAGTATCGCCGCGGGATTCTTTATATGATTCTTCCGGTGGTATCCGTTCTCCTCTTGATCTTCGTGTGGATGCTCACGTCCGGTTCGTCCGATTTTCCGTCTCCGGGACAGGTTTGGGCGCGCTTGATACAGCTGTTTCATAAGCCGATCAAGAACCTGAACATTTTCGGGCACGTATGGGCGAGTTTGAAGCGAATCTTCCTCGCGCTGTTATTCGACTGGACCTTCGGCGTCGCGTTTGGTATCCTCATCGGTTGGAACAAGAAATTCAAGGCGTTTTTCTCGCCGATGTTTGATGCGTTCCGCGCCGTACCGCCGCTGGCATGGATTCCGCTGATCACGCTGTGGTTCGGCATCAGCGAGTTCCCGAAGATCCTAATCGTCATCTTTGGTTCGTTGGCTTCAATCGTCGTCAACACGCAGGCGGGCATGAGCTCGGTTGAACAGCTCTACCTCGACGTGGGTACGGTATTCCACGCGAACTCGAAACAAATTCTCTTTAAGATTGCAATTCCTTCCGCTCTGGACGCGATATTCGCGGGCGTTCGCACCTCCACGAGTGCAGCATGGATGGTCGTGCTCGCCGCGGAGATGCTGGGCGCGAAGTCCGGCGTCGGCTTCCTGATCACCCGCGGGATGGAATCCATCGATATGCCGCTCGTATTGCTTTCGATGATCTCGATCGGTATCGTGGGTGCAATGCTTGCAATCGTTACGCAGTATGCAGAAAGGTTGGTCTGTCCATGGACGAGAAGAAAAAAGTCATTTTAAAACTTCAAGATATCTCAAAAAGCTATATTGTCAATAATAAGGTCCTTGATGCGGTTTCAAACGTTTCCTTTGAAGTTTATGACAATGAGTTTCTCGTTTTGCTTGGTCCGGGACACTGCGGCAAAAGCGTGCTTCTCAACTGTATCGCGGGCATCGAAAAGCCGGTCGGCGGCAGTATCCAGCTGGACGGAGAGAAGATTCACGGCAGCGACAGCAGGATTGGAATGGTATTTCAACGTTTGGCGCTGATGCCTTGGCGAACAGTCATGGGCAACGTCGAACTGGGGCCGGAACTTGCGGGCGTGCCGAAAGAAGAGCGCAGAAAGACCGCCCAGAAGTACATCGATCTTGTCGGCCTCACCGGGTTTGAAAAGTCTTATCCGAACGAGCTCTCCGGCGGAATGAAGCAGCGCGTTGGCATCGCCAGAGCGTATGCCAACAATCCCGAGATTCTGCTGATGGACGAACCGTTCGGCCAGCTGGACGCGCAAACCAGATACGCAATGCAAGAAGAGATTCAACGCGTCTGGCAGCACGAGAAGAGAACGATTATCTTTGTCACGAATAACATCGAAGAGGCGGTCTATCTGGCTGACCGGATTATTTTGTTCAGCAAATGCCCGGCGAGCGTAAAACAGATATACGATATCACGTTGCCGCGGCCGCGCAATTCCATCGACCCGGAGTTCCTAAGAATTCGAACGGAAGTATCGGACAACACCGATCTTGCACTGTAACATGGAGGAAATGCAGATGAGTGAAATAACGACTGACCAGGAACAGTACAAGGTACGGGTCGAGCACTTAACGAAATATTTTGGCGACCTTCATGTGTTGGACGACATTTCGTTTAACATCAAGAAGGGTGAGTTCCTGTGCGTTGTCGGGCCAACCGGTTGCGGCAAAACCACGTTCCTGAACCTGTTGACGCGTATTTATATGCCGACGAAGGGGGATTTGCTCATCGACGGCGAACCCGCCGACCCGAAGAAGCACAATCTTGCGTTTGTGTTTCAGGAACCGTCCGCCATGCCGTGGCTCACGGTGGAACAAAATCTTCGCTTCGGTCTTGAGATCAAGCGCCTGCCCAAAGAGGTGATCGATGAGCGCGTCGAAAACATCATCAACCTGCTTGGACTTCAGAGCTTTCGAAACCAGTATCCCAACCAGCTCTCCGTGTCCACCGCGCAGAGAATCATCATCGGTCGCGCGTTTGCGATGAACCCCGACCTGCTGCTGATGGACGAGCCTTACGGGCAGATGGACATCAAGCTCCGCTTCTATCTGGAAGACGAAGTGATTGCGCTGTGGAAGAAGCTGGGTGCTACCGTCGTATTTATCACGCACAATATCGAGGAGGCGGTCTATCTCGCCGAACGCGTGTTGATCTTGACCAACAAACCGGCTACGATCAAGGAAGAGGTGATCGTGGATTTGCCCCGCCCGCGCAACGTTGCCGACCCGGAGTTCATCCGAATCCGCAAACACATTACAGACCAGATCAAGTGGTGGTAAAAAGCGTCTCGCTGGAAGAAGCGTGTTACAAGCTGATTCGGTAAAGATTGTGACTTGGCAGAATAAATATACGCGGGTCAAAGATTATGTAGTAGAATAGTAACAATTATGGCCTTACAACGGAGGGAACCGGATAGTGTTTGTAGCACGAAAAAATGCGCTCTTCCATGAAATCAATAAACCGCTCTATCTCCAACTGCGGGATATTATTATCGATCAGATTAATTCTGGCGAACTGGAACCCGGCGACGCGCTCCCCGGTGAGCGCGCGTTGGGGGATCTGTTCGGCATCAGTCGTGTGACTGTCAGGAAGTGTATCACCTCACTGGTGGAGGATGGGTATCTGGTTCGAAATCAAGGCATGGAAACCCGCGTGATGGAGCGAAAGGTCAACCACCATCTTGGCCTCTTGGTCGGCCTTGTGGAGGAGCTTCGCAATAGTCCGGATGTGCGAATTGGCATCGAAGTCGTGCACAAGCGATTCGAACCTTCCACAGGCGCCGTTCGCAAGCAACTCCATCTCGGGGAAAACCAAGACGTTTTGGTGTATTCGTTTGCCCGCGTACTCAAAAAGAACGGAGTCCCGCTTGCACTCAATTATTCATATGTGCCTTACAACATCGGGAAGATCGTAGACAATCTGGACTTGAACAAGGATCATGTGTTTGAGTATCTGGAAAGCGAAGGATATAAACTCAGCTATGGCGAGCAGGAGATCCGCGCGGGGCTGTGCAATCAGGAGGAGTCGGAGCGGCTCAACTACCGGCTCAATCAGCCTGTGATCGTCATTAAGCGCACGACATACCTCGAAAGTGGAATTCCAATTTTGTATGAGAAGACCATCTATCGCGGGGATGAATATCAATACAGCATTCGGTTGCAGAGAAGAATCTGATGTAATATGTTGACAACTTTATTCTGTGTAGCCGCGTCCAATGCGCTGGCTGCGTTCGTGCAAGCGTCGACTGGCTTCGGCTATGCGATCGTCGCTATGTTTCTTTTACCGTTTTTTTTGCCATATGAGCAGTGCTTGGTGGTGAGCGCGGTCACAATTATCGCAATCGCAATCCAGATGGGGATTACGCTGCGGCACTACATCCGGCTGAAAAAAATACTTTGGCCGATGATCGGGTGCCTTTTGATGCTGTGGCTCGGCAGATACCTGATCGGGCTTGTGAATGATACGACGGCGGCTCATGTGATGGGAATCTTTCTCGTGCTGCTTTCGCTGGTGTTTTTCTTATCCAAAAAGCGTGGGATAACAGTGCGGGAAAGCAGTAAAAACGGGTTGATCTTTGGGTTTCTGACCGGGCTGACAACCGGAATGTTCAATATCGTAGGCCCGTTTTTTTCCATCTACTACTATGACGTTTTTGACAGCCCGCTGGAATTCAAGGCAAACTTGGAATGCAGTTTTTTGATTGCAGGCGTGGTTTCCCTTGCGATCAATCTTTTTACCGTATCCAGCTTGAACACAACGCTGCTCCTTTCAAGCGGGCTAAGCGCAATCTTTGCAATTCCCGCGGGAATGCTGGGACTCGTGATCTTTCGCAAATTGAATCAAAATCATTTGAAGTGGATCATCATTTTGGCGCTTGCGGTTATGGGAATCGTGCAATTATTCCGAACATGATGCAAAGAAGCATTTATGAAGTCCCGGATGATTGCGAAATGAGAAGTATCGATATCAATGAGGTTTTTTGACATGTTGAATGGCATTTTTGCAAAGAAATATAGATTTTTACGCTCACCCTATCTCGAAATTATCATAATGGTTTCGTCCATCATTCTTGCCTATTTCGGGTTGGCGGTGTTGTCCATGGTGCCGCAGACACCTGCGGAAGGCGCAATGCAAACGTCGAGCATCTCTCTGGTCGTGCTTGCGTTCTTTCTGCTGAGTGTAGCCATTGCGATGATTTCGGTGATTGCCGGAATCGGCGGCGGCGTGATCTTTACCCCGCTGATGCTGGCGTTTACCGGGATTGACAGCCTTGTGGTGCGTGGAACAGGCTTGATCGTGGCAATGTTTTCCGGGCTGATCTCTACTGGCGTCTTTCTAAAAAAAGGGATCGGCAATTATAAACTATGCATGACGCTCACGTTGAGCCAAAGCGTTGGCGCGCTGCTTGGGGCGACGCTCGCGGTGTCGGCCGCAAAAACGGCGGGAGCGCTCAGCGAAGGATGGATGCGTACCAGCCTCGGCGTGTTGCTTGCGCTGATCGCCATATACTTGTTTCTTGGCGGTAAAAAGTTGGAATGGCCGGTGATTAAGAAGGTCGATCGGGTGAGCGCTTGGCTGAAGCTGGGCGGCAGCTATTTCGATGAATCCGAGGGAGAATTCAAGACGTACAACGTGACTCGTACGCCGCTTGGGATTCTTTTGCTGTTCTTCATTGGCATGATCGGCGGATTTTATGGCATGGGCGGAGGATGGGCGATTACCCCGACATTGAACATGGCGATGGGGCTGCCGCTCAAGCTTGCCGCTGCAAACTCGCATATCATTCTGGGCATTGGCAGCTGTGTTTCCATTTGGCCGTATGTAAAAGCCGGCAGTATCATACCGCTCTTTGTGTTGCCGTGGCTTTCCGGACAGGTGATTGGCGGATTTATCGCGTCGCATATCTTCGCGAAGATTCGCGTGAAAGTTGTGCGCTTAATCCTGATCGGCATCATGGTTTTCACGGCGTTTACGCTGATCACGAAAGGGCTGAATATCCTCCATATCATGGACGAGGTTTCGGCGCTTGCGCAGGTGATCATCTTCACCGCAATATTAGCTTGCGTCATAGCGGTTCTGATCATCAACAACAAAAAAGAAACGTCAAAGAATGTAGCGAAGAATACGAATGCGCCCGGTGAGCCTCTTACGATACCCAAAACGCTTTTACCGACCAGCGTAAGGATGTATGCAAACATCATCCATTGGACGATGCTGTTCGTCTCCGTGACCGCGCTGTTTATTCCCGTGTTTGTTCTGGCGAATCCGGCGAATAACATGTTGAACCCCAATACGATATTCGGCGCGATTTTTAACGGAGCCACACCGAATGAGATTTGGGGTGCGTCTGCTTTCGGCGCATTCCCCGGAATGAAGGCGTTCTTTCAAAACTTGGCGAAAACGGATAGCTGGGCAATGCTGATTGTGAACATTGGCTGCGCGGTCGGTTTGGTTGCGGTGGTTCCCGCTGTGATCCTTCAGTTCTTCCGCGAGAAAGAACGTTTGAGCGCCTACCTTGGAACCGCGATGATCATACTCATCATTTGCGCAATGATCGGGGTGATATAGGTCATGGCGAGCACGGACACAAAAACATATCAGAAATTTTGTGATGGAATGATACTGCGGGATTTTCTGGCGCTTGACCGCACGATACTTGCCAACAAGCGGACACTGCTTGCTTATGTCAGGACTGCGATTGGATTGCTGGCAAGCGGAATCGGTATGGTGAAGCTGGTTTCGGACGGAATCATCAATATCATTGGTTTCGTTTTTATTGCATTCGCATTGCCGGTGCTGATCATCGGAGCAATGGAGTATGTGAAAATGCAAAAGAAGCTGCTGATCCTAGGAAATCAGGATGAAACAGAGTCAACGGTGCCGTGCTGTAGGAACTAGGGGTTCCTGATTGGTCAAGGTCGTAACGGGGCTTTGTTCCGTTTTGCGCCGCTGAAAAAACGTATCAAATGAGCAAACAAAAGAGCGTTGCCAGATCATGGAAACGCTCTTTGTGTTACCTTTTCTGCCTGCTCCATTGAATAATCGACGCGTTCATGGTATATTTTGTCTTACTCTGATACATACAAAAAACTATGAAGCTTTCACCTACTTCCGATTAAGGAGCAAACCATGGGATCTTCCCTCGACGAATTATTGCTTTTCTCAAAAATCAAAGCCGTTCGAAACAACCTGTCCAAAAAAGAGCGTCAGCTTGCGGATTACATTCTGGAGCATCCCGAAGCGCTTTCCAACAGTACCGCTATGAGCCTTGCGGAGGAAAGCAACATCAGCAGCGCAACGGTAATCCGCTTTTGCCGCAGCTGCGGCTTTTCGGGGCTGGCCGAGTTGAAGCTCTATTTCAACAGGGAGATTTTGACCGAGAATAGTCAGGGCAACCAAATCAACCAGCTGGACTCCGTGTTTGTAATTAAACAAAAGGTGCAGTCGTATCACGAGTCCGTTTTGCGGAATATTGTCGCCACCGCAGATGAAAAGTGCTATGAGGCAGCGGCTGACGCAATCATTCAGGCGAAAAAGGTTCTGCTTTCCGGCGTCGGTGGATCCCAGGTCGCGGCGAATACAATCATGGATACTTTCCTAGGTTTGGGAATTCCATGTGAGTATTATGTTGACCCGGTCACTTCAACGTATAAGACAAATCTTCTTCAACCGGGAGATGTCCTTTTCGTGATTATGTATACCGGCAGCTTCATTACGCTGGTTTCCGATATGAAAGCCGCGCAGGAAAAAGGCGTGACAGTGATCTTGCTCAACGGTATTACCGGAAGCCCCAGCGAAAAATACGCTGATATCATCCTTTATTCTTCGGTAGTTCCGCGGGAATTTGCGACCAGCGCAATCTCCATTCGTGTCGCAGAGCTGATTATGATCGAAGTGCTATATGCTCTCTGTGAGCGCAAGCTGTCCCAGCAGGGAAAGCAAAAAATCGATTTGGATCGTGCGTTGAATGTCCATCGACTGCCGGGAAAGTGGCCAATCAAGGAATGAAACCGAATAGAATCGCGCACTCCTGATCGCTTGTTCAAAAGAATGAGCGATTTTTTTGCGGCACGAACAAGTAGCGAAGGGAGAGAAATCCGCATCATTGCAAGGATTCCGTGTGATAAATTCGGGCTGCAACTTCCAAACAAAACGGGACTTCTCACTGGAATAATCACGCACGCGAGTATATGGTTTTAAACGTAATACGTTACAGAAATACAACCAAAAAATGATTGACAAATACATTACGTGACATTATTATATTCTTAAGTCAGCATTAAGTCGCGTAAAAACGAAATAAAAACGCGAGAATCTTTTCATAAACGCAATCAGAAACTGCAATCAAAAACAAAAACCGATTCGTCTTCTCTCGTGAAAACAACACGGAAAACATGTTCCCAAACACCACTGGCATAGAACAAGATGATGCGAAACTCTTCAATGGCGTCTATTCTATCCTACTCGCAAATAGGGTCACGTATTGACTGATCGAACGCTCATTTATATTCAAACTATAGAAAGTTAGGAAAACCTGCTGTTTGCCCGGAGACAGAAGCATACTGACGTTCGCGCTCGCAGCATCTTCAAACAGTACATCAGTGAGGGTTTTCCCCAAAACAAACATCCTGTATCAACGAGGGTCGTACTTTGGAAAGTTGGTGATTACATGAAAGATTGAAGGAGTAAGCCTAAACCAGACGATTACACATTGAAAGGAAGATCCCTATGGCAACCATGGAAGTACACATGTTCTCGGAGTCCCTTAAGCGAAATATTACGTTCAACGCAATTGTTCCTCTAGACAAACGTTCCGTCGATGGATACCAGCTCAGAACCGACCGTCCGATGAAGACACTTTATCTTCTTCATGGCGTTTACGGAGACTGCACCGAGTGGCAGAACTTCACCCGCGTGGCCCTGTGGGCGCAGGACAAGAACCTGTGCGTCATCATGCCCTCCGGCGAAAACAAGTTCTACTCCGACATCGAAGATTCCAGTGATTACTTTGGTAAATTCATTGGCGAAGAGCTGGTTGCCTTTACCCGCGCGCTGTTCAATCTCTCTTCCGCAAGAGAAGACACCTATGTGGCAGGCCTTTCGATGGGCGGCTTGGGCGCGTTGCTCACCGGTTTACGCTATCCTGAGACATTCGGTTATATCGGCGCGTTTTCCAGTGCGCTCATTCTCGACAACGCCCCGCTAGACGACAAAGGTACCCAGATGTTCCACAGAAACGGCACCGGCGAGCTTATCACGCGCGCCGAGTTCTATGAAAGCTCTTTGGGCAGTCTTGAGAACCTGAATCCGCGTAACGATGTGTATGCTCTCGTCGATCAGTGCGTTAGGAACGGTAACATTCCCAGGATTTATCAGGCCATAGGTACCAGCGACTTCCTCTTGAATGGCAATCGGGCGTTTAAAGCTTATTTGGATCAAAAGGGCGTTGAAGTAGATTACGAAGAATCAGAGGGCGCTCATGAGTGGATCTTCTGGGACAAGGCACTCTATCATTTCATGGATCTACTGCCGCTAGAACCGATTACCCCCGCTCGATACAGTGGATACAAATTTTTAAAACTATAATCAAGGAGAGAATACATGGAAAAGAAACTGAACGGAAAGCTGCTGATTAAGTGGCTGATTACCCTGGCAGTGGCGTGCGTCATTTATTTCGTGATACCTCGTAATGACGTTATTACCGAGCCTATCGTCCGCTTTCTCGCGATCACGATCTTCGGCGTATTTGCATGGATGTTTGAGCTGCTTCCTGCTTTCATCGTCGGACTTATGATGTCCCTTGGCTATATCCTCCTCAAGGTGTCGGATGCACCGACCGTATTTGCAAGCTGGAACAATCAGATCGTCTGGCTGTGCTTCTCCGGCTTGATGGTCGGCGCGGCGTTCGAAAAGACCGGACTTCTCAAACGAATCGCCTATACCTGCATCCGCGGTGTCGGGTATTCGTTCAAGGGTATCGTCATCGGCTTAATCGCATCCGGCATCATCATTTCCGTATTGCTGCCAAACTTGAGCGCGCGCGTGGTACTGTACACCTTCCTTGGCGTGGGTATCTGCGCAGCCATGCAGTTGGAAAAAGGGAGCAAAGCAGGAGCGGGTATCATGCTGGCGTGCTTCATGGCGGCTGTTGCAAGCCGATACATCCTGCCTTCGAGCAATGATGAAATCGTGCTGGCATCCTCTCTGATGAAGAATCCTCCTTCGATCATGGCGCATTTTACGGCGAACATTATTCCGACTCTGATTTGGGTCGCGATTATGGCCGTTCTGATTCTGGTTGTTTTCAAGCCCAAAGATCCCATCGATTGCAAGCCGTATATCGATTCCGAGTATGAAAAGATGGGCAAGATCACGGCCCCCGAAATCAAGTTCCTGGTGCTGCTGTTACTGGCCTTGGTTGCTGTATTCACCAAAGTCATCGGCATTGGCTGGTGCTTCCTGCTGCTGGCGTGCATCTGCTTCATCCCTGGCATAAACATCCTGGAAGCAAAGGATATGGCGAAAGTGAACTTCCCGATGATTGTTTTTGTGGCGACAGCAATGACCATCGGCAATGTCACCAACGCCTTGGGCCTTGGCGAAATCGTGTCGGGCGCCTTCGTAACTTTCCTCAATGGCGCGCAGTTGTCCCCGTTTGTGCTGTATCCGCTTTGCTGGCTCTTCGGCGTGATCATCACCATGCTGATGACGCCTCTTGCCGCCGTCGCAAGCTTCACGGTTCCGCTGCAAGGCATTGCGGCCGCTGCCGGGCTGGGCGCCAACGGAGCGATCTACGCCTTCTCTATGGGCGTCGAGCAGATCATCTTCCCGTATGAGTGGGCAGCCGCATTGTTCGTGTTTAGCTTTGGCTATATCACCAGCAAGCAGTTCCTGAAGTGGGGCGCAATTCGAATGCTCCTGTGCCTCGTCGTGCTCGTGGCCATTCTGATTCCGTGCTGGTCACTTTTCAAATTCTGATACTGATTTTATTTGCTCCAATTAAGACGCAAAAAACCGCCCAATCGGGAACCGCCCGATTTGGGCGGTTTCAGTCTGCCCAAAAAGTTCCGGGATTGTTAAGGGCCGAAGTTGTTAACCCATCCGTTCCGGCTGCGCCGGTTGAACCGGCGCAACGGATCGCCCCGCAGGGGCGTTTCGCCAGCTGGAGGGTTCGTTTGCGTTGCTGAATCATTGGATATTTATTATCACGACAGGGCATTTGGGGATGAAACATGAGAAAAAGCGTTGGAACTATTTTCGATTTGCGAACCGATCGAGTTTATATTGCAAAACAGGAAGTACTAGAAGCCCTGATCCAAACGAAATAGGACAGTGCTTTTGTGATTGTTCACATGCCTAGTGGGCATTATTGAGGGTAATAATCAATAAATCAAATCAACTAGCAGGTTTTATTTTCGATTGACCTCAGATTTATGATTCATGCGCTACAATCAGTAATTAGCACTATAAGCCAAATCGTTGATCACTTTTGAACAATCCACGCTTTCATATGAGCAGTTCGTCATTTCAATCAAATAACCATCATGAGACGGCGGAACCGCATTTCCAGAGAAGAAGCATCCGTTTCGCAGCGTATTTCGCGCATATCGGCAAAGGGAACATAGAATCAGCTGGCTGACGAGCAACGTCGATGATATCGAACACTATGTTTCGGAAACAAAAGAAATAACATTTAAAACGACAAGAAATATGTTTGCATATGAAAGGCGAGGTGTGTTATTATAAATCGACAGTCGTGATGCGAAAGGACGGGCTTGGAGATATGGCTTTGGCGAAGGACAGGGAAACAAGCATTCTGCGGGAGCTGGAGCAACGCGGAAGCATACGCGTTAAGAGCCTGAGTGCGGAGCTTCAGTGCTCAGAGGTCACGATCCGCAACGACATTCTGCGGTTGGAGCAAAAGGGGTATCTCAAGAGGATCCACGGTGGAGCCGTCTATAAGCAGGATGGGCTCAGCATCACATTCCCTCTTGGCGAATACCTGACACGCAGGGAGGAAAAAGCGCGGATTGCAATACGTGCCTACCAATACATCAACAACCGTGATTCGATTATTATAGACGACTCCACGACGGGGTATTACCTCGCAAAGGTCATCAAGCGCAACCCGGATAAGCGGATTATCGTCGTCACAAATTCGCTGGTGTCTGCTGCGGAACTCTCCTCTGCAAGCCATGTTGAGCTGTTTGTTGTAAACGGGCATGTCGTTGGTGCGCCGCCTTCCATACTCGACAATTTTGCCATCGAATCCTTGCGACAGTTTAACGTATCCAAGGCCTTTATCGGCGTAAATGGCATCAATCTGAGCAAGGGTTTAGCGTCCCTTGGCGCCATACAAAGGGACGTGAAGAAGGCCATCATCAGTTCCTCCGAGGAGCTGTATGTGTTGGCGGATCACACAAAATTTGAGGGGAGCTGCTTGTTTTCCGTTTGCGGGATGGATGCGGTCACCAGAATCATCATGGATGATGGCGTAACACAGGCGATTCGAGACGAGGCAAAAGCCCTCGGTACTCCGATCGATTTTGTTTAACGCGAAGTTGGTTTTAGAATATTTTGCGGGGATGCGGCAATACGCAGCCCCGCTCTTTTTTTATCCTGCAATCGTGAAACGGGCAACGCCATGCGAAAGATACATCTTTATACGAACGCCGCATATTTATAAAAAGAAAGTAAAACGTAAATAGTGTCTTTCGAATATAGCACTAAACGAAAATGCAAAGCCTTATTATTGAAAAATACGGGCAAAACACACGTAATAACTTTCAAAAAAGAAAGAAATAGTGCCAATAACTCCTTGACTTGTAAAAATCACAACTATATAATCAACGTATCAAAAAAACCTTGTCAGAAAAATTCAGTTGCGTTTAGACGAGAAAAAAACACCTGATAAACACATACCGTCCATCAAACACATTTTAGAGAAACACGTTTATCAATTGAAGGATCCGATTTTAATCAGACAACTTACTCACGGAAAAGAGGTGCAAGGACTGCATGGATGGAGCGTTGGCGCTTGAAACAGTCGGCATATATAAAAGCTTCGGTTCAAACTGCGTACTCAAAAACATGAATTTCTCTTTGCGAAAAGGGGAGGTTCACGCGCTGCTTGGCATCAATGGAGCCGGGAAGAGCACGCTCATCAAAATTGTTTCCGGCGCGTATACGCAGGATAAAGGCATTGTTCTGGTGAACGGCAAGGACATGGGCAAGATGTCGCCTTGCAAGGCGATGGAACACGGCATAGCGACGATCTATCAGGAAACAAGCCTCTATCCAAAGCTGTCGGTTGCGGAGAACCTTGTCGTTGGGCGGAGAGTGAAAAAAGGCGTCTGGCTCGACTGGAAAAAAACCGAGCAATCCGCAAAAGAAGTATTCGACCGCATGGGGATTGAGCTGGATCTTCATGAGACGATCGAGAACATCGGCAAAGCAAACGCGCAGCTGGTGGAGATTGCAAGATCGCTCGCCGTCGACGCAAGCATATTGATCATGGACGAGCCGACGTCTTCTTTATCGAGAAAGGAAACGGACAAGCTCTTTGAGATTATCCATCGCCTCAAGGCGCAGGGCACGTCGATCATCTACATTTCGCACCGGATGGAAGAAATCTTTCAGGTTGCAGATCGGTTGACTGTGCTGCGTGATGGCAAAGCGGTCGGAACCAAGGACGTGAAGGACGCACAGGTTTCCTGGATTACGCACGCGATGCTTGGTAAGGAAACGGAAAACAACCATCAGCTTGGCGGGCATTGCACGGGGGAGCCGATTCTTGAGGTGCAACACCTCAACAGCGGGGACATGCTGCACGATATCAATATTCGCGTGCACCGCGGGGAAATCGTCGCGCTTGCAGGCCTTGTCGGCAGCGGACGCACGGAAGCAGCGCGGGCAATCATCGGAATTGATCAGTATGACGGGGGCAACGTCCTTTTTAAACAGAAGCCGCTGAAAAAACACGATTTTAAAAATGCAATCAAAAGCGGAATCGGTTTGATTCCCGAAGACAGGGCCAAGCAGGGACTCGTTCTGGATATGACCGCGCACGCGAACATCGTCATGTCCGCAATGCCGGAGATTTGCCATTGCCTCGGAATTCGAAACGTAAAAAAAGAGACGTGCACCGTTGCAAACCTTGCGCAAAGCCTCCTGCTGAACCCGAATTCACCGGAGACGGTCGCCTCGGCATTCTCCGGCGGAAACCAGCAAAAGCTCGTTCTTGGCAAATGGCTTGCCACGGAGCCGGAACTACTGATACTCGACGAGCCGACGTGCGGCGTTGACGTTGGATCCAAATTTGAGATTTACAAGCTGATCGATCAGCTGGCCGCCGAAGGGAAAGGCATATTGATCATATCGTCGGATTTAACGGATATTGAGATTCTTGCGGACAGTATTTATGTCATGCGCAGCGGAAGCATCGTCAAGCGCCTTGAGAAAGGCGCAACCAAGGACGAAATGCTGACGTACGCGATAAGCGGAGGTGAAACCGATGCATAAAGACTCCAGATCGTTTCTTTCACTTCTGGGTTACTACGTTGTGATTCTGGTGGTGATGCTCGCCGTTGCGCCGGGATTTTTTACCGGCTCCAACTTCAACAGCATCTTCCGCAGTACGGCAACGACGCTGGTCGCGGCGATGGGCATGATGCTCGTGCTGCTGGTCGGGGAAATCGACGTTTCGGTCGGGTCTGTGCTAGCCATGTGCTGCGTGGTGTGCGGCAATCTGGCGTTAGCGGGCGCGCCGCTTCCGGTGATCATACTCGTCTCCATCTTCGTGGGCGGCATGATGGGCTTGATCAATGGTCTCGTCGTTACCCTGCTGCATTTGGACTCCATCGTGGCGACGCTGGGCATGCTGAGCATATACCGGGGACTTCGCATCACATGGACCGGCGGCATTTGGATCACCGGGTTTCCAAAGAGCTTTTTAACCCTCGGGCAGGGTAGCCTGTTTGGAATCAACATCAGCATCTATGTGGCGCTTGCGGTATTGATTGTCATGTATATCGTTACGACAAAAACGACATTTGGTAGAAACTGCTATGCGGTCGGTTCCAATTCGAAAGCCGCGCATCTGGCAGGAGTCAACGTGAAGTTGGTCAAGACCCTGGCGTTTGTCATCTGCGGGCTGCTGGTCGGGTTGACGGCCGCGATGTATACCAGCCGGTTTGGCAGCGTGCAGTCCAACACCGGAAACGGATGGGAGATGACCGTCATCTCCGCGGTGGTCGTCGGCGGCACAAGCACGCTCGGTGGCGAAGGGAACGCGCTATCTGTTGCGCTCGGCGTAATCCTGATCAGCGCACTCACGACATTGCTGGTGTTCCTCGGGGTAGATTCACTCTGGGAAGAAGCGGTGCAGGGCGTGATCATTCTGCTGTCTGTGTGCGCATATTCTGTGAAGCTACCAAAGATGAAAAAAATTCGTGCGGGAGGAACCGCCGCATGAAGAATAAATCACGCGTACTGTTGCTGAATTATGGGAACATCCTAGTTTTGTCCATTGCGCTGATTGTGCTGATCGTAGTGATGTCCCAACTTTCACCGTACTTCCTGAAAGCGGGATATCTCTGGACGCAATCCAGCTTTGTTGCGGAGACCAGCCTCATCGGCCTGGGCATGACGCTGGTCATCCTGACCGGAGGAATCGACCTTTCCGTCGGCTCCATGCTGGCATTGTCCGCCGTCATCCTCGGCATGTCGGTCAACGCCGGGATTCATCCCGCGATTGCAATTTGTCTGAGCATACTGGTCGGCGCGGCAGGCGGGTTCTTAAACGGCATTATCGTAAGCAAGCTCCATGTTGCGCCGCTGATCGTAACGCTAGGCACGATGGGATTCTTCCGCGGGATCGCGATGGGCATCTCCGGCGGAAACGCGCAGCAGCTGCCTAAGAGCATGTACTTTATCGGTCAAGGAAAGATCGGACCGATTCCGATTCAGCTCATCGTTGCGCTTGTACTGTATTTGATCGCGATCTTTATCCTCAAGCGCACCAAGATGGGCGCCAATCTCAAGGCGATCGGGTTCAATGAGCAAGGTGCGAAGTTCGCGGGAATCAATGTGGACTGGGAGAAAATCCGCGTCTATATGATCTCCGGCATGCTTGCGGCGTTGATGGGCATCATCTATGCCTGCCGCGTCAGCAGCGCAAAGGCAGACTATGGCGTCGGATATGAAATGAACGCGATCACGATCGCCGTGTTCGGCGGCGCGGTTCTTTCCGGCGGTAAGGCCAGCGTATTAGGATCATTTGTCGCGACAGTGATCATCGTGCTCCTGCGTCAGGGGTTGACACTGGTCGGCGTACAGTCCGAGATTCAGTCCGTTCTCGTCGGATTGATCCTGATCTTCGCTGTGGCGTTTAACACATTTGTCAGCAACGCCAATAAAAAACATTAATAACGGTTTGATTCAGACAGTAACACCGACTCGAAAGACAAGAAAGATCAAAAACGGTTTGATCCAGACAGTAATACCGGCTCGAAAAACAAGAGAGATCAAAAACGGTTTGATCCAGACAGTAATACCGGCTCGAAAAACAAGAGAGATCAAAAACGGTTTGATTCAGACAGCAACACCGGCTCGAATAACAAGAGAGATCAAAAACGGTTTGATTCAGACAGTAACACCGGCTCGAAAGACAAGAGAGATCAAAAACGGTTTGATTCAGACAGCAACACCGGCTCGAATAACAAGAGAGATCAAAAACGGTTTGCGAAGCACCCAAAAAAAGACACCCTGGGTAAAAATAAATCAAAGGAGAGGGAAAAATGAAAGGAATGAACAAACTCATAGCTCTGGTACTGGTTGTAGCGATGGCACTTGTAATGGCATCGTGCAGCAGCCCGGCAAGCACGGAAGCGGCGACCACGGACACGCAGGCTGCCGAACAACCTACGACGGAAGCGACGGAAGCACCCGCAGCACAAGCCCCGGCAGAGAAGACGCGCATTGTCATTATGCCGAAGCTGGTTGGGATCGACTATTACAATGCGGTTGAGAACGGCGTCAAAATCGCCGCCAAAGAACTGACCGACACCGCCGAGATCGAATGGATCGGGCCGACCGACGCAACCGCATCCGCCCAGATCGAGATGCTCTCAAGCATCATTGCAACCCAGCCCGACGTGATCTGCGTAGCCTGCGATGACACCGAAGCGCTGGTCCCCACGTTCCAGCAGGCAACTGCGGCCGGCATCAAGGTCGTCACCTGGGACTCCGACTCTGCCAGCGGACGCGATCTGTTCGTTGATCTGGTTGACTACGAGACCTTTGGCAACGCGCTGATCGATTCCATGGCCAAGCAGATTGGCGGCAAAGGCGAAATCGCGATCATCACGACTTCCTTCACGGCGACCAACCAGGTGAACTGGATTCGCGTAGTGGAGGACAAGATTGCCTCGACGTATCCCGACATCACCATCCTGACGAAGGAAGCAGTCGGCGAAGACACGCAGGCGGCTTATGAAAAAGCCACCGCGCTGATGAACAGCAACCCCGAGCTGGTTGGCTTTATCGCCCTTGGCTGCCCGAACGTGCCCGGCGTGGCGCAGGCGGTTGAAGAGGCTGGCAAGACCGGCACCGTGGCGGTCGTCGGCAACGGACTGCCCAACTCCATCGAGAGCTACATCAAGTCCGGCGTTATGGCGGACAGCATGATCTGGAACGCCACGTATCACGGATACCTGACGGTGTATGCAGCATTGCAGCTTTGCAACGGCGGAATCGCTGTTGGCGACAAGGTTTCCGCAGGATCGCTGGGCGAGTTTGAAGTGAAAGCCATGGATGACGGCACACCGACCATTGCGATGAACATTCTGGTCATCACACCGGAAAACGTGGAAGAGTACGATTTCTAATTATCAAATCGAATCCGAATTGGGCGTCCGCCGTTGTGTATCTGCGGCGGACGCCCGAAAGACAGCATGAAGCGGAGGGAAAATTATGTTACGGCTGCATGTTCTGAATCTGGGACGCATGAAGATGGACGCGAATCTGGTGGCGCAAAAAACCTCCATCGCGACGCTGGACGATCCGGCGCGGCCCAATTATATGTCCGAATTTCCGGTGCCCGCATTTCTGATTGAAAGCGACAACGGATACATGCTGTATGACACGGGGTGCCATCCGGAGGCAATGCTGCCGGGCGGCAGATGGCCGGAGGCATTTCAGAAGCAGTGCCCCTGGGACGGCGACGAAACCAAAACGCCGATGTACATTCTCAAACAGATGGGAATTCAACCGAACGATATCAAGACGATCATACTCTCACATATGCACAACGACCATGCGGGATGCGTCGAGTTTTTCCCCAATGCGCACTTCATTGTCGCAAAGGATGAGTTCTCCGCAAGCCTGCGGGCGTATGGGCAGCACGCATATTTGAGTTCTTATATTTGGAAAGACACGGACGTCTGGACCAAGCAACCGATCGATTGGGAGCTGTTGGAACCGGACGAGGGAGATATTCAGCTCATGCCGGGCGTCACGATTTTGAATCTTGGCTCCGGGCACGCATACGGCGTGCTTGCGCTAAAGCTTGATCTTGCAAACACAGGCACCGTCATTCTGTCCTCCGATGCGATTTACTGCGCCTGCAATTATAACGAAATGCGTTTACCGGGCGTCGTATTGGATTCGATCGGCTGGACGAAGAGTTGCCGCAGAATCAAACGCATAGCGGAACTGACCCATGCGAAGGTATGGTTTGGACATGATATGGAGCAGTTTAAAACACTCAAGACCGCGCCGGATTTCTATTACGATTAAAAGGCATATTTGGTGGGTAAATCACCTGATACATAAAAAAGAAGGCAAATACTTCGAGAAATGGAGACAACCACATGGAGAATGGATGGATGCCAATTACAGCGATTACAATGGGAGACCCAGCGGGCATAGGTCCTGAGATCTGCGTTGACACGATGCTCAACAAAGAGATTGCCCGCGCGTGTCGTCCGTTTGTAATCGGCACTCAGGCCATTATGGAACGAGCAGCGACAATTAAGCACAAAGATATGAAATTTCGTCAAATTAGCGACCCTTCGGAAGCGAAGTTTGAATTCGGCGTCTGCGATATATTGGAAACCGGCATATATGACACGGACTCGATCGAGTGGGGAAAAGTACAAAAGCTTGCGGGACAGATGTCCGCAGACTATATCTATAAGTCCATCGATTTGGGTATGGCGGGAAAGATTGATGCGGTGTCCACCGCACCGATCAATAAACAAGCGATCAAGCTCGCCGGTGTAGAAGAGCCCGGACACACCGAGATGTATCAGGTTCGCACGGGAAGCAGGTATGCGCTGACGATGTTTTCTTGCCACAAGCTGCGCGTCTTCTTTGTTTCGAGGCACATGGCGCTGGTCGATGCATGTAAGTATGCGACAAAAGATGTCGTACTCCAGGACGTGATCGACATCAATACCGAGCTGCATAAGATCGGTATTGAGGAACCGCTGATCGCGGTCGCGGCTCTGAACCCGCACGGCGGCGATAACGGCCTGTTTGGAACGGAAGAACAAACCGAACTGATCCCCGCGGTTGAGGCAGCAAAGGCGTTGGGTATCAATGCCATCGGGCCGTGCCCAGCGGATTCCGTGTTTCATATCGGAAAATCCGGCATATATGATGCCATTCTCTCGCTGTATCACGATCAGGGGCACATTGCATGTAAAACGCTGGACTTTGAAAAGTCCGTAACCCTGACCTTCGGGCTGCCCTTTATTCGCTCGTCCGTGGATCACGGCACCGCGTACAATGTTGCCGGGCAAGGCGTTGCGCAATCCGGTTCCATGATCGAGTCAACGCTGGTCGTGTCGCAATACGCGACGATGCAGCATGAGAGAGAGAAAGTATAATCGTAGAACCAACATGATTCCATCAAAACTACGGGAGGATCACCGGATGCTGTCCATCGGCGTACTTGCAGACGATTTAACGGGCGCAACAACGTGCGCTGTGCTGCTTGCGCGCTCCGGCGTGAAAACGGTTGTCTTTCTTGAGTCCGTGGTCGAGGCCGGCGGTACACAAGCGGATGATCTGCAGGCGCTGGTCGTCTCCACCAACAGCAGGGCAATGGCGCAAGAAGCCGCATATCAAATTGTTCGCGAACAAACGCGGGTGCTCTGCGAAAAAGGCGTGCGATATTTCAGCAAGCGGATCGATACGACCCTCAGGGGCGGAATCGGTACAGAGATCGATGCAATGCTCGATGAAATCGGCAACAACACCTTTGCCGTTGTCGTGCCCGCAATGCCGCAATCCCGGCGGATCATGGTCGGTGGTTACTCCATCATCGACGGGGTGGCGTTGGAGGACACAAACGCGGCTCAGGATGTGGTGACGCCCGTTCGGGAAAGCTTTGTACCAAAGCTGTTGCAAAAGCAGACGAACCGAAAGGTCGGGCTGATTGCCTTTGAGGATGTTCATGCCGGAAGCGAGCGAATCCTGCATAATCTTCGTGCGCTACGGAAGGATGGGTGTGAAGTCATTGCCGTAGATGCGGTCAGCCTGGCGGATTTGGATGAGATTGCAAAAGCATGCACGGTGTTTGAGGGCAACATTTTAGCGGTTGATCCCGGCGCCTTCACAAGGCAGCTTGCCTTTCGGCGGGGGATCGCTGGCGAAGAAACATCCCGGATGTCGCAGGATTGCGTGCCGGTGAAGGGGAAAAGCGTACTGATCGTCGCAGGTTCCGCTTCGGGGGTGACGCGGCGGCAGATCACGGCGTTTTGCAACGAACCGGGCGTGGTGCAGATTCCGGTTCACCGGGAAAATCTGATTGGCACGCCACAGCAGGCGGAGCGGGAGATTCAGGCTGCGGCGAAGGTTGCGCTGAAGTCTCTGTGCTCGGATGCGTGCCCGATTGGGATCGTATTTGGAACCGCTTGCTTCGGGGAGCGTATGGATCTGGATGCGGAGGACGCGGCGCGCGGATATACTCGCGGCGGCTGCGCTGAGCGCATCAATCAGGGACTCGGCGCGATTGTCCGAAGGGTATTACACGAGGGCGCAAGCCGCGTCGCGGGTCTTTACTGCACCGGCGGGGATACGCAGTCGGCTGTCTGCGGCGCGCTCAAGATCAAATGTCTGGAGACGGTGGATTATTTAATCCCGCAGACGGATATCTCGCATCTAACAGGGCAATATGCCGGCATGACACTCGTCGGCAAGGGCGGCCTTACCGGAGACGACGGCATTGTAAAACGAATCGTGGAGCGCATCTTTCTTGAGGCGGGCGGAATCAAACGCGGGTAAACCAGTCACAAGCCTGATAAAGGGGAAACGGATCCGACTTGGATCGAATACAGGATGAAGAAGATTTATATCGGTACAAATACAAAGATGTATATGGATATACGCCGCACGACGGACTATCTGCGGCGGCTCTGGGCGTTGACGGAGGATTTAGACCGCGATCGACTTGAACTGTTTGTGATCCCTTCCTATACGACGCTTGACGCAGCGAGAAAATGTGTTCCGCAGTCGGGGATTCATATCGGGGCCCAAAACATGGCCTGGAAGGAAGAGGGGCAGTTCACGGGGGAGATTTCTCCTCTGATGCTGAAGGAAGTCGGCGTGGAAATCGTTGAGATCGGACATTCCGAGCGGCGGCATGTGCTGGGCGAAACGGACGAGATGGAGAACGCGAAGGTTCTTTGCGCGCTGGAGCATGATTTTACGGCGCTGCTTTGCATTGGCGAGACACTGCGCCAAAAGCAGGACGGTATCTCCGATGAAACGCTGCGCGTGCAACTCAAGCGCGGGCTCGCAGGCGTAAAGCCGGAAAAAGCATCCGCACTCTGGATTGCATACGAGCCGGTGTGGGCAATCGGTGTAAACGGAATACCCGCGACGAAGGAATATGCAGCTGAGAAGCATCAGGTGATTCGTGACACGCTCATGGAGCGCTTCGGCCGAGAGATCGGCGAAGGCATTCCCTTGCTCTATGGCGGCAGCGTGAACAATGACAATGCCGTGGGCTTGATCCAGATGAAAAACGTCGACGGATTGTTCATTGGGCGCAGCGCATGGGATGCGGACAACTTCAACAGTATCATCCGAAGTGTAATCGATTTATAAACAACCGCGCATGCAGGAAAATGCGGGAGAGGAAACAACATGAAAATCGGAATTGGATGCGATCCGAATGCATCGGCGCTGAAAACGACGCTGCTGAAGCTCTGCGAATCGCTTGGTCATGAGGTGACAGACATGGGGAGCGACGACCCCATTTACGCAAACACCGCAATCGCGGTGGCGGAGGCCGTCGCCGAAGGCCGGTTTGACAGAGGCATTCTCATCTGCGGTACCGGACTTGGCATGAGCATTGCCGCCAACAAAGTCAAAGGCGCGTATGCGGCGCTACTGTCGGATGTGTATTCCGCGCAGAGGGCCACGCTGAGCAACGACAGCAATATTGCCTGCATGGGCGCGTTTACCATAGGGGAGAAGCTTGCGTGTGAGCTTGTGAAGGTATGGTTGTCCTGCGACTTTGAGGATGGTTGTGCATCGCAGCCGAAGGTAGATCGTTATAAGAGCTATGATGTGAGCCGGTAAACCGATAAGGCAACGCTTCATAGACAGAGCAATTCAACCGAAGCCAAATGAACAGCGCTGTGTGGAAGGACTCCTGATAGTCCATTCACCAGCGCTTTTTAAGATTCACTCGGTTTATACGCGTCGCATTTTAGAATCACACTCTAGCTAATATCATTCCTGCTCGAATGCTCCTCTTGCAGGCGCTTGGCAATCAGGAGCCTTTGTATCGCGGTAAAAAGAATCAGCCCCGCAAACACCCAGGTGATCGGAGCCAGATAGGCTTGAACGAGCGCCATCAGAGAAAACAGGAGGAACCCTTCCGTCCGCTCCATCAGCCCGGCCGGATAATAAAAGCTCTTGCTGGAATGGTTCTGCGCCAGCATGCCGGTTGTGAGAAAGACGGTCATCGACAACAGAATGCAGCTGACTAAGCCAAGCAGCGGCAGGAGGCAGTCCGGATGTCGGAGCGCCAGCGCCCAGACGAAAGAGAGCTCGACAACGCGATCGCCAGTGACATCAAGCACCGCGCCAAAGAGGCTGCTCTTGCCCGATAGTCGCGCCATGGTTCCGTCCACCGCATCCAGAAGGCCCGAGAACCAAAGGACCAGCACAGCCGGAATCGGCAGCTGAAAGTACAACAGCACGCCTGAGCCTAGTCCAAAGAGAAACGCCAGCAATGTGACGACGTTTGGCGTGAATTGGAGCTTGAGCAGCAGCCGCGCGAACCGCTCAAACAGCGGATCGACCGCTTTTCGTGCGCGTGTATCCAGCATGGCGTCAATCAGTCCTTTCGGCTCAGGATTGTGTTTTGGATGCGGTTGCCCCAGCCACGCGACTGGCTCTTGCCAAACAGGAGCTCGACCAGGTGCGCAGAATCGCGCCCTTCGCTGCTGAAGGCGTCCACACAGCCCGCGCAATAGCTTGCGACGGGCAGATTTGACGGAATCTCGCCGAGCCTGCCCGTTCGCATCGCGGCGCTTTTGGCGGGATCAATCGCGCGGAGCATGGCGATATTGCCGCAGCAGCGTGTTTGCCCCCGACTATTCGGAAACTCGGCAACGGTTACCCGCGCTTTTTGTAGCAGCGCGCGCACCGCGTCCTGCTGGGCGCGATCTTGCCGCACAGGGCAGGGGTCGTGGAGCGCAAACGCCGCGCCATCGTGATTTTGCAAATCCTCGGTTGAGGCGATTCGGTCAAGCGTTTCCCAGACGGGGATGATACGCGCGCAATCCAGTTCGGTTAGCAGCCGCGTGCAGTTCGGACACGCGGTGTAGACACGCTGGACGCTTTTTTGAACAAGGAGGCGGCGCAGCTTTCCGGTGCGTTCAGCAAACCGCGCGGGCTCCAGATACTTCGTCGGCTGTCCACAGCATCCCGCGGCGAGCGCGATGGTTGGCTCCTCCCGGCGCAAGAGCGTCATCAGGCGCTGCAACAGCGCGGGGTCATAGGTCAGCAGTGCGCAGCCGGGAAAGAACACCGCATCCGCGCGCGGGATATGCATCATTGCGCGCGAAAACGAGACAGCTTGATGCACCCGCATGCCAAAGCGACCACTCGCTTCCATCCTATTGTTTCTCCTCAGTGTTGTCTTCCGCGGAATCGATCGCGGAAGGCTGTCCAGAATCCGCCTCCTGCGTCTTTTTCGCCTTCTGACGCTCGTTATAAATACCCTTGATGATTGCGACGACGGCGCTCAATGCAAATATACAAAGAAGCGCGGTCACGAAATATTTCACACCTCCGGTGAGCATTCCGCCGACATAGGAATAGACGATGGTTGCGGGTAACTGGCCAAGTCCTGTGGCCAGCACGAACGACCAGAACCCGATGGAGGTCAGCCCCGCGAAGTAGCTCACCGCATCGAACGAGACGAACGGCAGCAAGCGGCACACGAGGATCGTCTTGCTGCCGTATTTTGCAAAATAGGCTTCCACGCCTTTGAGCGTGCCTTTTCCGGCAAACTTTTCAACGGTGTCGCGTCCCAGTGCGCGGGCGATGAAAAAGCAGAGTATTGCGCCGACCATTGCGCTCGACCAGGACAGCAGCGCGCCCTGCCACCAGCCGAACACCGCCGCGTTGGCAAACGTGATCAGAAACGCGGGCAGAGGCGCGATGACCGATTGAAACACCATCAGCACAAATGAAATCGCCATGGCATATGCGCCATAAGAGCGGATGAATTCCACCACGCGGCTGACGTCCGCGGAGGCGAGTACGCCCGCAATCCGGTCTATATACGCCTTGACAGCCGGAATGGAGAAATACGCGGCGACGGCGAGGACAATTACGCCGAGGACGTACCATTTGAGATGCTTTCTGGGGTTGTTGGAAGACGGATTCATGCGTTTGGTTCCTCTTTCGTGTTTTGATCGGTGCTTGGGAAGAGCCGCTTGCCTAAGAGCAAGGTGACGACGAACAGGGCTATGATGAGCGCGATCGCAATCCAGAACGACGGAGACGTGAGATCGAGCGCTTTGTCGCCAAGGTTGATAAAGACGAGCGTGCCGGGGATGATGCCGATCACCGAGGCGAGCATGTACGGCCAGAAGCGCATTTCGCTTAGTCCGAACGCGTAGTTGATCAGCCCGTACGGAACGGCGGGAATCAGACGCAGCAGAATGAGCAGGAGAAACCCGCTGCGCCCGTCCGCCCGCTTCAGCCGCGCTTGCCAAGAGGGGCTGACACGCTGTTCGACGAGTGATTGGACACGCTTTCGCCCGACCGAGCGAGAGAGCAGGAACATCAGCGCGCAGTTGATCGCGGCGCCAATGAGCGTATACACACTTCCCCAAACAAGCCCAAAAAGCAACCCGCCCGCAACCGCAAGCACGGCAACGGGGAAGAACACGACCGGGAGCAGCGCAAACAGCGCGATATACGCAATCGGCGCGAATATGCCAAACGAGGCGATCAGCGATTGAATCCCCTGCGAGGTTGTGCCCGAAAACAAAAACGCTGGCAGGATGGTCAGCCCCGCGAGGGCTAGTATGCCGAGGATGGATTTGATACGAGAACGCATGGTTTTCTCCTGATTTGAGAAACGGCCCGCAAGACAAGTGCCCCGCAGGCCGTTTATGGTTATAGTACGTGATTTTACTTTCTGTCACTCAGTTGCTGCGGTCGCGGAGTATCATACCGAAAACTATGGTTCAGCAGGAACAGTTTCAACAGCTGAAGCAGCCACAGCACCGTCGCGCAAAGCAGGAGCCACGGATAGATCAGCACCGTCCGGAAAGCCGGAAGGGCACACAGCAGCATCAACGCGATGGTCAAGCCGATGCAGGTCAGTTCGGAGAGAGGTTGAACTGCCTGCAGTCGGCGCTTTTTCGCGGCGATGAGCCGGAAAACCAGCACCAAGAGAATCACCGAAAGTGCGATTGCGGCAATCGTCAGATTGCGACTGCTCAGGATGCCGCTGAAATACACATCGCCACGCACCTTGAAGTGGCGGTGCGCACCCATTGTATGCGATCCATAGTAGTGCAGCACAAACGGCGCGACTAAAGCGATTACCTGAATGCCGCTGAGCAAGATGCGAAGCCATGTTTTTGCGCTTCGCATATCCTCACTCGCCTGTTGTGGTCGGCAAGCCTTGCAGTTCCCAGCCTGTCCAACCATCTGCAAAAAGGGAGACATCTGTCAGACCCATGACCCAAGCGTCCCAAAGCACTTCTGCTGCGCGATATCCGCCACCGCACATAAACGAAAGATGTTTGGTGACGTCGATTCCGGCGCCTTCCCACATGGCGAGTATCTCGACGGGATTGCGCATGGTACTGTCGATGTTCCGGTAGTAGAGCATGGAACTGGAGTTGTTGATTCCAGCGAAGCCATAGACCGCGCCATCAATGCGCCCTGCTTTGTCCAGATAGGAGTATCCGGATGTTTGACCGATATATTCTTCCCACGTGCGATTGTCAACCAAAGTAAAATTCGTGTCAGGCAGCATTTGCTGCACTTCGGCAACCGTGTCGATATATTCGGGATGAGAAGGCGCAGTAACGCCAAATTCCGCGACCGGTATTGCATCGTTTCTATTTGTCTCCAGCGTGTAACCAGCGTCGGTCCAGGCGGAGTTGCCGCCGCTCATGACATAGACATTTTCCACACCCAGATAGCACAGGATAACCCCATAACGGCAAGCGAAGATACCATCCCCGGTCACGATTACGGTGCTGGAACTAGTAATGCCCAGGGACAACGCTTGATTGAGAAGAACCTCGTCGCTTTCAAGCAGATACAGATTGTTTTCATCATCAAAATCGTCGCTGTTGACGTGCAGCGCGCCCGGCACATGCCCGTTCAGGTAGCCGGATTCATCCTCTTTTCCCCAACTGACTTCCAGCACAATCGGCTTGCCGGTCACGCTGATCTCGGGAACGGCGGTGCCGCTGATCAAATCACTTACGACGCTAGCAGGAACCCACATCTGATAGTTCGCATATTTGACCAGTGAATCCTGCCAATCGCTTAGTTGATAGGTGCGGATTGAGGTTAGACCTTCCGAGGCAAAGAACGCGGCAACGGACAACGCGTCTTCGCCGTTTTCATCATAAAGAATAACAGGAGTAGCGGACGAAATGTTCTTGTCCTGCATGTATTTACGAAGCAGGTCCAGACGGGTCATCTGCTCGTAATTGTTCTGCTCGTCATAGCCGCAAGTCAGCCAGCTCGCGGAGTAATCGATTGCACCGTCGATGTGTCCGCCCATCGTGTTATCGTCTGTTGCCCAGCCGCTATAGACGCTCTCGCTGCGGGTATCAATGACGACGGCGCTGCCGTCCTTCAGCGCGGCAATCACCTCATCCGTCGTCGCAGCGGGGTAAGGAACAATGTCTGCTTCGACAGCAGGATCGGCGGTTTCGGCCGGGGGAACTGCGCTTTGCACGGGAGCTTCGCCGCACCCGGCAAGGGCAAGAAAGAGACAGAACAAACAGACGATCAGAACAAGGCTTTTTTTCATAGTTACTCCTTTATTTAAACACCTTTATTTAACAGAGAGAGGGGGATTTGCGATACAAGATGCGCATTGCGCAATGCAAGAAAAAGTCGTTAACCTCAAATGAGTATAACGGAAACAATGCCGCCTGTCAATTCACCGGAACGCACGAAAAACACGGGATTTTTTGCAAACCCGTGTGTTGACGCAGCGAGGCGGCAGGTGCTATGATTACGTTATTCTCGATTCGGGATAACGAAATAGCGTATGGAGGAAAAGTAAGAATGAAGAGACTGTCCCTGATTTTAGCGGTTCTTTTGATCGTTGGAACCGTATTCGGCTGCGTGGCAAACACCGCCGCAAAGACGACGGCTTCGGACGCGCAGACCGCGGAAGCGTTTACCGGCAAGTATGTCGTGGATGCGCAGTATGTGTTGGATAACCTCAAAAAGGAAGGCGTTCTCCTCGTCGATGCCCGCGGCGAAGACACCGCCAAGACCGGAACCGTCCAGGGCGCAATCGCGGCTACCTGGCAGCAGTTTGCCTCCGTCAGCGACGGCGCTGCGGGCGACGCCATGTGGGGTACGATCCTTGACGTTGCGCGCCTGAGCGAAGCGCTGAGCCAGACCGGCATCTCGCCGGACAAGGAGATCATCCTGTTTGCCGACGCACAGAAGGGCTGGGGCGCGGATGGACGCATCCTCTGGGAACTGGTTGCCGCTGGCTTCCCGAACGTGAAGATGGTCAACGGCGGATACGACGCGCTGGTTGCCGCGGGAATCCCGACGACGACCGAACCCGCTGCCTACACACCGGCGGACGTAACGATTTCAGCCATCGACGAAACGCATGTAATCAATACCGACGCGCTGGTAGCCGATTATGCGGGCTTCAAGGTGGTCGACGTCCGTACGGAAAAGGAATATGACGGTGCGACCGATTTCGGCGAAGCCGCGGGCGGCCATCTGCCCGGCGCGGTGCTCGTGCAGTTTACCAGTCTCTTCAACGACGACGGCACGCTCAAGAGCAACGCCGATTTGACCGCCATGTTTGAAGCGGCAGGCCTCATCAAGAGCGATAAAGTTGTCACCTACTGCACCAAGGGGATCCGTTCCGCGTATATGGAGTTGATCCTCGAAATGTGTGGGTATGAAAACGTTTATAACTACGACGAATCCTACTACCGCTGGTCTGCAAGCCAGGAAGTGGAAAAATAGAATTGACGATCGGAATCGCCGTGATGCGATAAAACCGCATCACGGCGGCTTTTTTATGGAAACTGACATGCAAAAAAGAAGGAGCGTCCGGCGCATCCTGCGGCTGCCCACCGCCGGTGCGCTGCTATTGCTTCTTTCTTTTTATTTTTTGATTCCTTCCGTTCACAGCCAAATCAACGGCTTGGTCATGCTGTATACCCAAAAGAGCGCGCAGACAATTCAGGGTGCGATTCAGCGCGCGGGCGGTTTCGCGCCGCTGAAAGCGATCGCTCTGAGCGCGTTTCAGTCCTTCGACTTGCCGTGGCTGCTGCCCTATGGGATTGGAGGGAATGTGCTTGCGTTTGGCCGCGTGCTCGGAGGAGCACTCTCGGCGCTCGGCGCGATGATTGGCGCAAGCGCCTGGTTTGGACTCGTTCGGCTGTTTCTGGGAGACGTTTTACAAAAACAGAGGATACCGCGGGGACAATTGCATGTTCCGACCGAATTTTGCCTGATTGCGGCGCTGAATTTTCTGACGCTGGGCATACTGTGCGTTCCCGCCGCCGCTGCAGGCGCTTTGCGGCTATCCTTCCGCAGATTCCTGCTGTTCGCCTTGATTGCGGAGCTGCCGGTTGTGATTCTTTTTGCCGTATATTGCAGCGCATACCGGGTGCTTCTGCCAAACGAAGTTGAGAGAATGCTGCGCTTTTTCGGAGTACTGTTTTTGATAGCTGGAGCTGCAGCGGAAGCGAACCTGCGCAAAAAGGATGCGAGCGGCAACTGACAGACACTTCGCGTGGGCAGCCGTTTCATACGGCCGGGATTTGGTGCAGATGCTGAGAGATTCGTTCATCGACCGCAGCGTGCTTTTCCAGCCCGGCAACTCGCGCGGCGATTTTTTTTGGAGTACAAGGCGACGATAGTCAGGCCAACCTCCGGCTTGGCAAGGAGAAAAGAAACATTTGCGAAAAGATTTTCTAACCGCGGACAGGATTCGATTGAGCGTTGAAGCGAAGGATTGGCAGGACGCGATTTGGCAGGTTTCCGCGCCTTTAACCGAGTTCAAAATGGTCACTTCGGATTATGTAAACAGTATGATTCAAACGGTGCGGGATTTCGGGCCATACATCGTCATTGCGCCGGGAATTGCGATTGCGCATGCCAGACCTGGCTTCGGCGTAATAGAAACATGTTTGAGCATGATCACGTTACAACGCCCGATTCCTTTCGGGAACAGGCAGAACGATCCGGTCGGCATCGTTTTCGCGTTTGGCGCAAAGAACGGGGACGACCACCTGTCCTTGCTTCAAGATCTGGCCAGAGTGCTGACCTCCGAAGAAACCATTGAATTGATCAGGAACGAAACGGATAAAGACAGGATTGTCGAACAAATTTTGAAAGCATAGGAGGGGCCGCATGCAAAACCGACTGAAAGTTTTGGCTGTGTGCGGCTTTGGCATTGGCACAAGCCTGATCCTGCGTATCACCATCGAAAAGGTGTTCAAGGATATGGGGATAGACGCGGAGGTCGAGAATGTTGATATCATGACGGCTTCTTCGGTACCGGCGGATCTAATCTTCACCTCGCAGGAGCTTTGCGGTCAGCTTGAAGGGAAAACCAAAGCGGCTGTCATCGTCGTTAGCAATTTTTTAAGCAATAATGAAATAAGAGAAAAAACGCTGGAAGCGATGCCTCGCATCAATTTTTAAGCTAGGAAAAACGTGAGAAAAAACGCTGGAAGCGATGTTCCGCAATAATTCATGATCGCGGCACCGCTTTCCGGGTCGTACCCGCGCTTTTCGTCCCGGCAGGAACGGTGGGATACGTCCAGTGCTGCGAAACGGCATCCTGCGATTGTATCCGGAAGAAAGAACGCCGGAACGGAATCAACATCGGAAAGAAATACTCAGTAGAAGGAACTTATCATGGCGGTTATCCATTACCTAGCGTCCAATATCTTCAAGCAACCCTCGCTTTTTATGGGGTTGATTGCGTTCATCGGTCTTCTAATTCAGCGAAAGAGCGTCGGAGATATCGTCAAGGGAACGTTCAAGACCATCATCGGCGTCATCATCCTGTTTATTGGCGTTAACCTGATCGGTACCGCGGTTGCGCCGCTTTCGGCAGCCCTCGGCACATTCTACCGGCTGCCGATGGAGAATCAGTTTGACGCGTCAATCTGCTGGACGCTGCTCGGGACGCATGGCTCGACGATTGGGCTGGTTATTGTTATCGCGTTTGTCATCAATCTGCTCGTGGCCAGATTTACCCCACTGAAGAACATATTTCTGACGGGTCATATCTTCTTCTGGATGGCATATATTTTCGTGCTGGCAGGCGTGGAAGGCGGCCTCGAAGGAATCCCGCTGATCATCTTCGCCTCCGGCTTTCTTGCGCTGTATATCATCGTTGTACCTGCGCTCACCAGACCGTTTGTTAAAAAAGTAACCGGGTCGGATGATTTTACAATCGGTCACACGGCATGCTTCTATATTATTCTGGGCGGATTGATCGGCAAAGTCATCGGCAAAAAGGAAGAATCCACCGAGGACATCAAAATCCCGAAAGCATTCAATTTCTTTCGAGATCCTACGATTGCAACCTCGTTGATTCTATTTGTAGTCTATCTTGTCGTAGGGTTGCTGATTGGAAAAGATGCCAGAGCCGCCGTATTCGGCGGAGCGCTCGGCACCATCAACACGATCTCCGGTATGCAGTTTGATCTCTTCACATTCAGCCTGATGGCGGGTCTTACATTCGGCGCGGGATTGACCGTCCTGCTGACGGGTGTTCGATTGATGGTCGGCGAGCTGGTTCCTGCGTTTAAGGGAATTTCCGACAAAGTAATCCCCAAGGCGGTTCCGGCATTGGATGTGCCTATGCTCTTTCCGTATGCTCCGAACGCGCTGATGATTGGTTTTGTCGTCAGCCTTGTATCGAGCATCGTTACCATACTGCTGCTGGCGGCAACAGGCTCGCTGATGTATGCGGTCGTTCCGCTGGCTACGGCATGCTTTTATGATGTGGCGGCGGGCGCGATCTCGGCCAACGCCGCAGGCGGGCGTACAGCGGCAATTCTTGCGAGCATTGTTGGCGGTGTTGTGATGACGTTTCTGGTTGCCGGCTCCATCGCTGTGCTGTTTCACACAGCAGCGGGATTTGTTCAGCTCTATGGCGGAAATGATTTTTCGATCTGGGGAATGATTTCTGGAATCGCTGCAAAGGCGATTGGCGGCTAACAGAGATAAAATTTAAGAATCGGCTGGACATCATTTGAGGCGCGGAAGGGTTCCTTGCATACAAGGATCAGCCCGGATTGCTCCGCGAGAGAATCGATAGCGACTCGATGAAGAGTAAGATAGTGTTGATCGGGCAAAACAAACAGAGCACCCGTAGGGTTGAGCCTTACGGATGTTTTCGCGTTGAAGCGAATGCAATCTATTTAAGCTTGTTAGACGATGGGTTATCGCACAAAGGATCAATGCACCGCTGCCTTCCTGCGGCGAATTAGTATCATAAGTGCAACAAACACAAGTAGAATCAGGAGCGCCGCGAACCCAAAGAGCGCGGTGGAAGGGATCACGCCCGCAACGCTGTTTGTCAGCGTCGGCACACCAAAGGCGTTGATGATGCCGGTGGCAATCGCGGGTCCTATGATCATCGGGATGCAGACGGCAAAGAGCATGCGAATCCCCTCAAACTGACCGAAGCTTCCCTCGGGTAATGGCCGCTCAAAAAATACTGGCACTCAGATTCCAATCGTTTTGTTTCGGTACCCGTGATGAGAGCCCATTATGAACAGATTTTTAATGCATTACTTGCAACGGTAAAAAGCAGAATTGCAAATACTTCAAAACAAGGACTTGTTACGCAACTCAGACACGTTTGCTCGCATTTCATGCTACGTAGACGGTCTTTTTCGCAAAGCCTGCCGCTAAAAACCCCGCGCCGCGTATCTTTTGCCGCCGCGTAACGACGGCGGTCGCAGCTTCAAGTCCATCTGTATGACAAGCACAATAAACAAAGCCCATTCGGTTGGATGGGCAAAAGCCCCGCCGGATGGCGGGGCTTAATCAGTTGCTTTCGTCGGATCGTTTGCTTATTTGACGAGACCGGTTGCGGCGTTGAACTCGTCGATGAGCGCGTCGATCTGCGCTGCTTCCGCGTGCATGTCGGTCCAGTAGTTCTCGTCATACCACTGCGCATTGATCTCTTCGTAGGTTTTACCCTGCTGTTCCACCCAAGTATAGTACTTGAGGTTGTGGATGCGCTTGCGGCCTTCGTAGGTGAGCTCTTCCATGACGTCCGTGCGGATGCCGTGGAGATGCTCCGCGTAGTCGGCGGCTGCCTTGACTTCGCTGTATGCGCCGTCTGCTTCAACAAGCTCTTCGATGCGGCTGCCGTACATCACACCGGAGTCGGTTGCGACGGTCGCCAACACATCGTGCTCGGTCAGCTCGTAGTACTTCGCCATCTTGATGCAGCAGAGCATGTTCGCGATGCCGGAGATGCCCAGCAGAGACAGCTTTTCGATGAAGTCCGCCGGTACGCCCACTTCTTCGACAAGATATTTCCGACCGGCCGGATCATTGAACAGGCGCAGCAGCTTCTGGCTGTCTTCGTCGTCGATGTCGATGACCATATCGGTATTCTTGACATTGTGAATCCACGGCACATGCTTGTCGCCAATGCCTTCGATGCGGTGTCCGCCGAAGCCGTTGTTGAGCAGTGTCGGGCACTGGAGCGCTTCGCCGACAGCCAGCTTGCTCGCGGGATAGACTTCCTTCAGGTAGTCACCCGCGGACATGGTGCCCGCGCTTCCGCTCGTGAAGGCCGCGCCCGCAAACCGGTCGCCTTCGCGCTTGATGGACTCAAACGCATCCGCAATCGCTTTGCCGGTCACCTGATAATGCCAGACGCAGTTGCCCATCTCTTCAAACTGGTTGAAGATCATGACGTCCTTGCGGGTGGTCTTGAGCTCCCAGGTTTTGTCGAAGATTTCTTTGACGTTGCTCTCGCAGCCGGGTGTCGCAATGATTTCGCCCGCGACGGTCTTGAGCCATTCGAAGCGCTCTTTGCTCATCTCGGCGGGGAGAATCGCGATCGAGTCGCAAGCAAGCAGCGCGGAGTTGTACGCGCCGCCGCGGCAATAGTTGCCGGTGCTCGGCCAAACTGCCTTGTGATAGGTGGGGTCAAACTGACCCGTCACGAGGCGAGGCACAAGGCAACCAAACGATGCGCCGACCTTATGGCAGCCCGTCGGGAACCATTTGCCCGTGAGGATAATGATGCGCGCCTTGACGCCGGAAAGCGCGGACGGAATCTCGATGAAGTTCACATCGCCGAACTTACCGCCGACTTCCTTTGGTTCGTTGCGCCAGCTGATGCGAAACAGGTTCAGGGGGTTGATGTCCCAGAGACCAACATTCGTCAGCTTCTCTTTGATGCTGTCCGGAATCAAGTCCGGGTTGCGCATCTGGGAGATTTTCGGGATGATGATGCCCTTCTCACGCGCTCTGTCGATGCTGTGCTGAAGGCCTTCGCGGTTTTTCGTCAGGTCGATCAACTGTTTTCTCCTCATACTCAAGTTGTTATTTTTCAACATTACACCAGTTTATGATCGTTTCAGCGAGGATTTTTATGGAGTTTATGTAATCGTCAACATTTACCCATTCATTGTTGGCGTGCATTTGCTCCGTCATGCCAGGCCCGAAAATAACGGTTGGTGTATCGCCGTATTGATTCAGATGACGGATGTCTGCGGCCCCTTGCCTTCCGGAAACCATCGGAGCAACACCCAATATATCCTGATAGCTTTCGCAAAGAAGGCGAACGAAGGGGCTTTCGGCTGGGATTTCCGAGGGTTCCGCAAAATAACCGGTGAACATAATTTCCGGAGGATGCTCGATGAACCACGGGTCTTCTGCTTGAACGGTTTCGATAACGAACCGGATAAAATCTTTCTTGACAGCGTCAGAATTCTCTCCCGGAACGGTTGCCATCGATCCTTTCATGACACAAGCATCCGGGAAAGCGCTTGCATAGGATCCACTTTCGAATTGGCCGACCATGCAAGGGATCGCATCACGCATTTCGGGATAGAGCGGATGGGATATCGTTTTAATTCGAAGCTCCTCAAACGCTGAGACGGCTTTCATGACACGATACCCAAGGTCGATGGCATTCACGCCTTCATAACGACGCTGGATCCCTGCGGCTTTACCTTTGACCCGTATTTCGAACCAAATACGACCGATCGAACCGGGTTGAACATACATACTGGAGGTTTCGCAGCAAATGCCGGCGTCGGCTTTATACCCCTTTAAAACGCAAGCGAGTGTGCCGTTTCCGGTCAGTTCTTCGTCCATGACGTATTCTACAATTACATCGCCTTTTAGGGCGATATCGCATGCACGTATCGCTTGAAGAGCCATTGACATTGCGGCGACACCAGATTTCATATCGGCGGCTCCGCGACCGTATAGTCTGGAATTCTCGATATCGCCCGACCAACAACCGTGCTTCCAGTTTTCCGGCGCTCCCTCTGGGATTACATCAACGTGTCCGTTGAACAGAAGCGATCTCCCGCCGCCCGTTCCCTTGAGCACACCGACCACGTTGGGTCTTCCCGCATAAGATTGCGTTGTTTCAACAAACCCGCGATGTTTTCTTAATGCATCTAGATCCGGTATAAAACGATCTGCCTCAAGCCCGATGCCGGTAATGAATTTTTCCAGAAAACACTGAATTGGCCCCTCGTTTCCGGTCACACTGGGGATGCGAATGATGTCTTGAAGAAAGCTGATACTGCACTCGGTGTTCCGGTCGATCCAAGCGATTACTTTCTCTGTATCGTGCAACAAGTTTGCTCTCCTTTCAAACCTTCAAAATTTAGCGCATTTTCAAGCACTGCAAGAGGCGCATAACCTCATGAATGGACTTTATCATAACACATACATGGTGAGAACAAGCATGGTTCAGAATAACAAAAAAGTACGACTATATTTGTATAAAAGCAACAATGAACACTTGCAATTCGTTTCAGGTAAATAGTATATTTTAAATGCAATTTTCACGACGTGGTACACTTGCTCATGACGTTGTGAATTACTTGTAGAACAATGCGGCAAACAATGCGGCAAACAATGCGGCAAACAATGCGGCAAACAATGCGGCAAACAATGCGGCAAACAATGCGGCAAACAATGCGGCAAACAATGCGGCAAACAATGCCGGAAACAATGCGGCAAATAATTCTGGAAAGAATACGGTAAACAATCAGGATGGAAGGTGACTATTTTGAGTATTACATTACGCGAGGCAATGCAGATTTTCCCGTTTTCGGAAGCAAAACTTGTGGCGGGCAAAAACGGGCTTGACCGGCTCGTGGAATCCGCAAATATTCAGGAAGTTCCGGACGTAGTGAAATGGTTGCAAGGCAAGGAGATCCTTTTTTCGGCGGGCTATGCGTTCGGCGGAAGTCCGGAGGCGGGCTGCAACCTGATCCGTGCCGTATGTGAACGCGGAGCGGCGTGCCTTGTGCTGAAGCCGGGTCAATATCTGCCGGAAATACCGCTCCAAATGATTGAATGCGCCAACGAAAACAATTTTCCTCTCCTTGAAATTCCAGGCAACCTGCCCTATATGGATTGCATGGTTCCGATTCTTGAGCGTATAACGCAGGAGCAATTATATGTTTTAAAAAGGATAGAGAACATTCACGAGCGCCTGACGCAAACAATCATGCGAGGAGAAGGACTAGAGGGGATCTGCACCGTATTCAATCGCGTGATCAGCGGCCCTGTTTTCATATCGACACCGGAGGGCACCATGCTGGCATCCTGTGTAGAGCAGATTGACGATGAGCAGTACGACGCGAACACGCAGGATTTTATCGAGGAGTACTGCGTAAATAACGCTGTGTCTTGTATGCGGCGCGGCAAATGCAACACCCTTCACATGCGGAACGGCAAAACATTGGTGGGCATCCCGATTTTCGCACAAGAGGAGCATCTGGCATATCTGTTCTTTGATTTGCTCAATCGGGAAGCGAAAGACATGGATCTGCTTTTGTTTGAGCAAACCTGTTCGTTGATTGCAATCGAAATATTGCAGGAAGAGGCGATGATCCATCAAGAACAGCAAATGCGGGTGGAGTTTCTCGAAGATTTACTGAACAAACGTTACAATGATGAACGCATAATGCTCCGAAGAGGGAAATATATCGGTTTCGATCTCAATAAGAAAAACTTCGTTTTTATTGTTGATGAAGACGATTTCGAGGCCCATATGGATATGATGCCAAAGCCGTTGACGGAAAAAGAGATTCAAATCATCAAACGGGACATATTATCGTTCATTCATAAGGAAATGGAGCGTTACACACAAAAGACGCTTTTATTAAACAGCAGTATCGGCATTATCGGACTTTGCGCGGTTCGAAACAGCGCCGAGGATATACATCTGTGCGTGAAGATATTGGGTCAGATTATCAACCTGCTCAAGAAGCAGTATCCGTATCTATCCTTTTCCGCAGGAATTGGCGGCGTAAGGCAAGGCGTATCAAAAGTTGAGGCGGGATGGCACGAAGCGGAGCTTGCACTTCGCGCAGGGCGCGTACTCAAGAAAGAGAGTAAGGATCCGCGGGTATCTCGCTTTGACGAGCTGGGTTGCTTATGCTTCTTGAGTGAGAATGCGGGGTCAAAAGCGTTGCATGAGTATTTCGACAGCAATATGAGCGCACTGATTAATTACGACAAGAAGAACAATTCGGAGTTGGTTCATACGCTGGAGACATATTTTAACCACGGGTGTAACATTTGCAGAACGGCGGAGGAACTGTATGTTCACAAGAACTCCGTCGTTTACCGCCTTAAAAAAATCGAAGCACTTTTAGGAAAAGATCTTGCGGATTATCAAACATCGTTTGACCTTCAGCTTTGTCTCAAGCTTATTAATATCGTTTAGTATCGGTGATCCTGAAACAAATTTGCGATAGGATGCAATGCGAAACATTTCCGACCGGAAGCGAGATGATTGTGAAAATACACCAATGTGGAGGACGAAGTATTGGTATAAACGAATAATGACACGTCAAACGCCATATGCTAAGATCACCTTGAGTTTAGCGAAAGTTGGACTTGTTACAACTTCGATTGATTAAGGAAATGTTAGTAAAGGGCGGTATCCATATGGCAAATTTACAAGTCGATTATTGTGGCGTTAAATTTAAGAATCCTTTAGTGCTTGCTTCTGCCACACCCGGATGGGATGGCGAAGGCATGCGTTTGGCTGCCGAAGCCGGGATTGGCGGGGTGATTCCCAAGACAATCGGGCCAAAACAGAACTGGGCTGCTCACCCGCGCAACGGGCGTATTTACATGCACCGATACAACGGCAAAGCCATCGGTCAGGTCAATTTGGAACTCTTTACAACCATGACGCGCGAGGAGTGGATCCGTCAGGAACTTGCGATTGCGTGCAAGGGCGGGGCGGTTATGCAGGTCAGCGTACTTGCGATGCCGGAACCGGAGGAGACAGCAAAGTTGGTGGAGGAAATTCAAAGCACCGGCATGGTGGACCTGCTGGAATTGAACGTTTCCTGCCCGATGCCGGCTTCCACGGTCGGCATGCACATCGGAAAAAGTGCAGAGAGAACCTTCGCACAGGTGAAAGCGGGCAAATCCGTGGCGAAGATACCGTTTACGGTGAAGATGACCCCGAATGTGTCGGACATGATTGACATTGCAGCCGCAGCAAAAGAGGCGGGTGCGGATGGTCTCACGATCAGCAACTCCATCCGTTCGTTTGCGGGGGTAGATATCGAAACCGGAAAGCCGTACCTCTGCGCATACGGCGGGTATACCGGACCAGCCATTCAACCGGTGATCATGCGACATGTTTCGGAAGTGGCAAGAAATGTCGACATCCCGATTTCCGCAGTAGGCGGTGTCAACGATTATAGAGACGTAATCGAATACATCATGCTCGGCGCATCGACCGTTCAAACCTGCACGGCAGTCATGTGGAATGGATACGGCAGAATTACTCAGATCGTCAACGACTTGAACAAATGGATGGATGAGAAGGGCTATTCGTCCTTCGATGAGATCCGCGGCATCGCGCTCAAGGATATCACCACGGTGGAAAAACTTGCGGAGCTTCCGCCGACGTTTGCGCAGATCGAGCCTGACGCATGCACCAACTGCGGATTGTGCGAGAAGATCTGTATGTACCGTGCCATCTATGAAAAGAACGGCAAGCGCGTTGTTGAGAGTGAAAAATGCGACGGATGCGGAGTATGTGAACAATGTTGCCCGGTGAAGGCAATCACCCTGCGATAGCAAAGGCAACCGCCTATTCCTAGAGTCAAGCGGCGACTGCGCTTCGCTCACCCCAAAGAATAAACAATCTATTTGGAGGAAAGGCTATGAAAAGAAATCTTGCGTTCGCGATCCTAACCATTATGCTCTGTAGCATCGCCCTTGGGTGTGCAGCACCCGCTCAGAGCACGGAACCAAAAGCGCCAACGGAGGCGACCACTGATGAATCGGCTGCGGCGAATGCGACCACAGCACAGACGGCAACCTACACGCTCAAACTTGGACACGACCATACGACAACCTCGCCAATTCAGGCTTCTGCGGAAGAGTTCAAACGCCTGGTTGAGACCAACAGCAATGGGCAAATAAAAGTTGAAATCTATCCAGCCCAGCAGCTAGGAAGTTCCCGCGAGATGATTGAAAGCCTTCAGATTGGTACGTTGGAAGCAGTCTTGCTCCCGACAGCAAAGTTCGGCGGATTTGATCAGCGGCTGACGATCGCGGATATGCCGTTTATAGCGGACTCGGAAGAGGACTTTTTGACCATTTTCAACGGCGAGATCGGACAGGAAGCGATGAGCGGACTCCCGAGCATCGGCATCACTGGCCTTGCCTATTACCCCGAGGGATTCAAGGCGATGACAAACAATGTCCATCCCATTAAGACACCTGACGATCTCAAAGGACTGAAGATGCGGACGATGGAAGCCCCCGTGATTATGGATATGTATTCTGCGTGGGGTGCCAACCCGGTTCCGGTCGATTTCACAGAACTGTACAACTCCCTGCAGCAAAACGTTGTTGACGGACAAGAAAACCCGTTCCTTTCCATTCATGACATGAAGTTCTACGAAGTCCAGAAGTATATGACCATCTCCAACCACGCTTATCTCTCTTATTTTATGGCATCCAGCACAAAATGGTTCGACGCGTTGCCTACCGACCTGCAAGAGGTTGTTCATCAGGCTGCGCTTGATGCCTCGGCGTTCTGCCTCGAAAAAATGAAGGCTGCGAACGACGGATATCTGCAAACGATCAAGGATTCCGGCACGGAAGTGTATGTGCTGAACGACGCAGAGCGGGAAGCCTTTAAAACCGCAAGCACCTCTCTCTACACGAAATATCGCGATATCATCGGCGGTGATTTATTGGATCGTGCGATAGCGCTTTCGCAAGAACTAGCCGCGAAGTAATCGTCCGCAAATTGTACTGTACTGGGTTTTATCGGAATGCGTTTCGTTTGCCGTATGTAATTACGGCAAACGAAACGCAAATGTTTGGAGGTGCGAACATGCTACAAAAAATAGATAAAGCTTTAGCCCGAAGCGAAAATTTTATTAACGGATCGCTCATGCTGCTTGGCGTGATTGTTTTAACCGTCAATGTACTCATGCGCTATATATTCCATATGGCATCTACCTGGGTAGAGGAAGCGTTGCGGTATTCCATTATCTGGGTAACTTTTTTTGGCAGTAGTCAGTGCGCAAAAAACGGGCTTCATGTCGGTATTGACATCTTTGCGCAATCTTTGCCGGAGACCGGCAAGCGCATCGTGACCGCACTTGGCCAGTTTATTGCAGGCATTCTCTGCGGGTTTTGCACCTATGCCGGTTACTTTTTAACTACCCTTGTGATGTCAACCATGCAGAAGAGCCCGGCGATTTTACTTCCAATGTGGTTGATCTACCTATCTGTTCCCCTTGGATTTGCTCTGATGACGATTCGCTTCTTTGTTGCGGGCGTTGCCGCACTTCAGCGCAAAAGCAGTGGAACACTGACGACCGACAAAGAAGGCAACGTTGATTTGTCGCGCTTATAAGAGGAGGATATATGATTGCAGCACTATTCATCTCGCTCTTTGCTCTGCTTATCATCGGCGCGCCGGTATTTGTCGCGTTGACGTTAGCCGCATTGATCGCCATACTCGGTTTTTCTAATTATCCGTTGACGATTGTAGCCCAGCGATTGGTGGGCGGAGTCGATAAGTTTTCGCTGATGGCGATTCCGTTTTTTATTCTTGGCGCCAATGTGATGAAAACAGGCGGTATCGCCAAGCGCATCCTAAATTGGGCGCAGACCATGGTGGGCAGCAAAACCGGCGGCATGGCGCTGACCACCGAGGTCTCCTGCATGTTCTTTGGCGCTGTGTCCGGTTCGTCCCCCGCAACGGTCATTGCCATCGGCGGACTGATGTATCCGAAGATGATCGAAAAAAAGTATCCCCGCGGGTTTACGACAGGATTGATAACCGCTAGCGGCTCTGTTGCGCTGCTGATTCCACCCAGCATTTCCGCGATCGTGTACGGCTCAGTTACGGGCTGTTCCGTAGGCGCATTGTTTATGGCCGGTCTGGGCGCGGGAATCCTGTACGGAATCTGTTTTATCATATACTGCTACTGGTTTGCGTGGAAACACAAGATTCCGAAGGATCCCAAGGTTGACCGCAAAGCAAAGTGGGAAGCGACGAAGGACGCCGCTTGGGCGTTGGGAATTCCTGTCATCATCATGGGCGGTATTTATGCCGGGATTTTTACGCCGACAGAGGCTTCCGGCGTTGCGGCGATTTACGCTATTCTGGTGAGTCTATTCATCTATAAAGATATGAATCTCAAGGAACTGTGGACGTGCTGCGTCAATTCCGCGGGATCAACCGCTCAGGTGATGATCCTGTTGGCATCCGCCTCAGTCTTCAGCTGGGTGTTGACGGTCGGCCAGGTTCCGCAGCAGCTCTCGAACATGATTGTCAATGCAAATCTGACCGCCTTTGGATTCCTCTTGGTCACAAACCTTCTGATGCTGGTGGAAGGCATGTTTATTGACGGTTCGTCGGCCATCATCATTACAGCACCACTGCTGTACAGCGCAGCGGTTGCACTCGGCATCAATCCCATTCATTTCGGGGTAATCATGGTGGCGAATGCGGCAATCGGTATGTTCACACCTCCATTTGGCCTGAACTTGTTTGTTGCTCAGCCGATCACCGGCAACAGCATGAAGACAATCATGCAGGGCGTTTTACCGTTCGTGCTGATCAGTATCGCTGCACTCGCGATTATCACCTATCTGCCTGATATCAGCTTGTTTATCCCGCGACTGATTTACGGCGCAATCTAACGAAAACAGAAAACCCATCGTACACTTTTTTCTGTAGAATGGAGGAAGCAATTTGCGAGTAGAATATTACAATAAACCGGCAACGTTAGCCGCGGCATTGCAGGAGATGCGGCAGGACAACATGAAAGCACTTGCTGGCGGAACTGATATTGTGATCGCGCTCAATGAGAAAGCGATCCATCCGCGAGGGTTGATTGACCTTTCTGGCATCGCGGAACTCAAAGAAATCTCATTGGTGGGCGATGAATTACACATCGGCAGCATGGCGACATTTTCGCAGATTGAGACGAATGCCATGATTCAAACAGTATGCCCCATGCTGGCTGCAGCAGCGGCATCGGTTGGATCGACGCAGATACGCAGTATTGCGACCATCGGCGGAAACCTTGCCAATGCCGCGACAGCAGCGGACACAGTCCCTGCGCTCATGGCGCTGGATAGCATGGTCGTAATTCGCAACGCGGACAAAGAGCGCACGCTTCGGGTTACAGATGTTCCAACGGGGCTGAACAAAACTTGCCTTGCGCCGGACGAACTGATCTGCAAGTTCATCGTTCCCGTTCAAAAGAATTGCTTCATGGATTTCGAAAAAATCGGTCGGCGTAAAGCCTTGGCGATTGCCCGAATCAACATGGGCATGGTTCTTTCCATTCACGGAGGAATAATTGAGAAGGCCGCGATTGCATACGGCGCAATCGGGAAAACTGCTTACCGTGTTACCGCCCTTGAGGAGTTTCTCGTCGGTAAGTTGCTTGACGATAGTTTGATTGATCACTCTGCGGACTTGATTGAACAAATCGTGACGGACAAGCTTCAGGGAAGAAAGACCACACCATACAAACGCGTGATCGCTGCCGCCGTCCTGCGGCAGGCGTTGCTTAAAGCGCGGGAGGAGTACGTATCATGACGCGAGAAATGTCTTTTGTTATCAATGATTCAAACTATCGAGTCGTAGTGGATCCATCGATGCGGCTTCTTGATTTGATTCGCAATGTGATCGGACTGACCGGCACAAAGGAAGGCTGCGGGGAAGGCGAATGCGGAGCCTGCACGGTCATAATAGACGGCAATGCGGTGAGTTCCTGTCTGGTTCTAGCCGGCCAGGCAGAAAACGCGAATATCACCACCATTGAAGGCCTTTCGGTCGAAGGGGAGCTTTCGCGCCTGCAGAGAGCATTCGTAGAATGCGGAGCAATACAATGCGGATTTTGTTCTCCGGGTATGATTATGAGTGCGAAGGCTCTTCTGGATCGAAACCCGCATCCCAGCGAGCAGGACATTAAGATCGCAATCTCGGGTAATCTGTGCCGTTGCACTGGATATCAAAAAATCGTCCAGGCGATCAAATCGGCTTCGGAAGGATGAGGCGAAATGATGGATCAAAATAACATGCATTCAGTGGGACAATCAGTCGTGCGTAAAGACGTTGCGGCAAAGGCGCTCGGCAAGGCGATCTATACAGCCGACATGCGGATGCCGGGAATGCTGGTCGGGAAAGCCCTTCGCAGTCAATACGCGCACGCAAAAATCTGCTCAATCGATACGTCGAAAGCAAAGAAGATACCAGGCGTATATGCGGTGATTACCGCGGCCGATCTACCAGGGATGAACTGCTTCGGGCTAGCGATCAAAGATCAGGAAATTCTTGCTTCCAGCAAAGTACGTATGATGGGCGATGCGGTGGCGCTCGTTGCCGCTGAGGATCTTGATACCGCCGAGGAAGCGTTGTTGGCGATACAGGTGGAATATGAAGAGCTTCCCGCGGTGTTCACAATCGAGGATGCGCTCGCGGAGTGCGCGCCTCTGGTGCACGACGATGTTACGCGAAATATTCTGCAACATACCAAGTTGCGCAAAGGCAACTATCTGGAAGGGTTCGAAAAAAGCGATTATATTGTAGAGAATACCTATATGACGCAGCGCGTCGAACATATGTATATTGAACCGGAGGTGTCGCTCGCGCATCTGGATGAAAGTGGTGTGATGAACGTGTATACTTCGACGCAATATACGTTCAGGGATCGTCGTCAAATCGCGCCGGCACTCAACATGCCGTTTAACATGGTCCGTGTGAAACAGATGGTTACCGGTGGTGGGTTCGGCGGGAAAGACGATATCACAACAGAAATACAAGCCGCCGTATTGGCGTTGGCCACGAAACGTCCAGTGCGGGTTATCTGGACAAGAGCCGAATCGATGGCATGCTCCACAAAAAGGCATCCGATGAAAATCCATGTAAAGCATGGAGTCGACCGCGAAGGAAAGCTACAGGCGGTTTGGGGCGAAGTATACTCGGACAAAGGAGCATATTGCTCAATCGGACATTTTATTACAAAAAAGAGCGGGTTGCACTTAGCCGGCCCGTACTATGTCCCCAACATATATGTGGATACCTATGCGGTATACACCAACAATACCATATGCGGCGCATTCCGCGGCTTTGGCATATTGCAGGCGTCCTTTGTCCACGAAAGTCAGATGGATCAGCTCGCGCAAAAGGTGGGAATTTCGCCGATTGAAATCAGGATGAGAAACGCGCTGAAAGTTGGGCTTTCCACGGCGACAGGACAAGTGTTTGAAGAAAGTGTTGGCTTCGAACAAACCCTTATTGCTGCACAACAATACATGCAGAATACGCCGCTATAAGGAGATACAATGATGAAAAAAAGAGGAAGAGGAATAGGCTGCAATCTGTATGGCGTCGGATACGGGTTTTCCAGACCCGACCATTCTTCGGCGCTTGTCGAGGTGGCAGATGACGGAACGGTGACCGTGCTTTCCGGCGCATGCGATATTGGGCAGGGGTCAGACACCGCATTCTGCCAGATCGCGGCGCAGGAGCTGGGGATTCCTTATGAAAACGTGAGGATTGTCAGCGCGGATACCGCGGTAACACCGGATGCGCTGGCAAGTACAGCAAGCCGGCAGACGTTTGTCTCTGGCAAGGCTGTACAATTAGCAGCGCGAGATGCGAAAACGCACCTGCTGGAATATGCCGCCACATTATTCGACTGTAGCCCCAAAGAGCTTTACATTGAAAACGGAAAAGTTTTTGCGGAGCAGTCGCAGACAAAAACCATGCCTTTTGAGCAGCTCGCAAACTTGGCGCACGCAAATGGGAAGCAATTCATCGGATTTGCCTGGTATGACAATACGACGAAAGACGTCGATCACGATACCAATCAAGGCGACGCATATTCAACATATATCTATGCGACGCAGGTTGTGGATGTCGAAGTGGATACGAGCACGGGTGAGATTTCGGTTTTAAGAGTAGCGGCGGCGCACGATGTAGGCAAGGCGATCAACCCTATGATGGTAGAACAGCAAATTGAGGGGGCGATCGCGCAAGGCATCGGATACGGAATGATGGAGGAAGTCATTCTTGAAAAAGGCGTTACAATGACGCCGAGCTTTACAAAATATCTCATTCCAACCGCGCTTGATATGCCGGATGTGAAGACGTTTATCATCGAAGATCCTATTGACCGCGGACCGTTTGGAGCGAAAGGCGTTGGCGAAGGCGCGATAATTCCAACGGCGGCAGCATTGGTAAACGCCGTGAATGACGCAATCGGGATTCGTTTCTTTGATTTGCCGATTACACCGGAAAAAGTGCTCGCGGCTTTGGCGGAAAAAGAGCAGGTAAAGTAGCTGATCTGGAAACAGATCGTTAGCCTGATTAACGATTGAACCAAATTGAAAAGCCGCGTCGGTATTTCATATTGCGCGGCTTTTTAAATACACTTTGGTTGATGGATGTCAACTATAGAAACATTTTTATTCCGTTTTTGCAGTAGTCCGATCCATCTTTCCGTATGGCAATTCCTCACATGATCTGAGCGTTGCTTAAAAATAGAACTTCGGGGATATTGCGACTAGTTCCCTTAAAACTATCGCTACATCGTGGGATTGCGTCGCAACGTCGGCGGTTTTCCCTCAACAGGATAAAAACAAATTCGGCTTATATTCGCCGCTTTTCTGAAACACACTATAGAAACATACGATTAACATTCACTAGAAAGAAAACTGTCTTAAAGAGGTTGATGAAACATGAAATACGACCGTATCTACAATTTTTCTGCGGGACCCGCAACCATGCCTGTTGAAATACTCGAAGAAGTCGCGGCCGAAATGCTGAACTACAAGGGCAGCGGCATGTGCGTCATGGAGATGTCCCACCGCTCGAAGGTCTACCAGACTATCATCGATGAAGCGGAAGCCGATCTGCGTGAGCTCATGAGCATCCCGAATAACTACAAAGTGCTCTTCATTCAGGGTGGCGCCACGCTTCAGTTTGCGATGGTTCCCGCGAACCTGATGAAGAATGGCGTTGCAGACTATATCGTCACCGGTGCTTGGTCGAAGAAGGCCGCTGAAGAAGCCAAGAAGTATGGCAAGGTCAACGTGATTGCCACCAGCAAGGATAAGAATTTCAGCTACGTTCCCGATGTAAGCGACCTTCCCATCAGCGAGGACGCCGACTATGTCTATATCTGCGAAAACGAAACCATCCACGGTACCACCTACGCGGAGCTGCCGAACACCAAGGGCAAGATTCTGGTTTCCGATCATTCTTCCATGTTTCTCAGCAAGCCCTGCAACGTCTCCGACTACGGCATGATCTATGCGGGTGTGCAGAAGAACGTCGGCCCCGCAGGCATGGTTGTCGTGATCATTCGCGAGGATTTGATCCGTACGGATCTGCCGGAATGGGTGCCCACCTACATGCGCTATGACATCCACGCGGAAAACGGCTCTATGTACAACACGCCGAACTGCTGGGCGATCTATGTTTGCGGAAAGGTGTTCAAGTACCTCAAGAAGATCGGTGGACTATCCGCCATGCAAGCGATCAATGAGGACAAAGCCAAAGTGCTCTACGATTTCCTCGATGCAAGCAAGATGTTCCGCGGCACGGTTGAGAAAAGATATCGCTCGCTGATGAACATCCCGTTCGTGACCGACGACGAAGCGCTTGACGCCAAGGTCTGCTCCGCGACGAAGGCTGCCGGATATGACAACCTCAAGGGTCACAAGAGCGTTGGCGGCCTGCGCGCTTCAACCTACAACGCCATGCCCCAAGAGGGCGTAGTCGCTCTGGTTGACTTCCTCAAGAAGTTTGAAGCAGAGAACAAGTAATTTACTTGCAGAGGAGAAAGAGTATGATTAAAATTCTAGCCAGCGATGGCATGGAAAAGAGCGCGATCGCGGCGCTGCAGGCGAAGGGCTGTCAGGTAGACGTAAAGTTTTACGATCCCGATGCGCTGTGCGAAGCAGTTCAAGAATATGACGTGCTCGTCGTTCGCAGCGCAACCAAGGTGCGCGAGCCGCAAATCAACGCGGCCTGCATGACCGGCAAGCTCAAGCTTGTCATTCGCGCGGGCGTCGGCATCGACAACATCGATAAAGTCTGCGCGGAAGGGCGCGGCATCTCCGTTTGCAACACACCCAAGGCGAGCTCGGACGCGGTTGCCGAACTGGCGCTTGGGCATATGTTCTCCTGCGCGCGCTTCATCTCCGCAGCGGGGCACACCATGCGCGAAGGCAAATGGGAAAAGAAAGCCTATGAAGGCATTGAGCTGATGGGCAAGACTGTCGGTATCGTCGGCTACGGTCGCATCGGTCAGGCGTTGGGTCGCCGCTGCCAGGCGCTGGGCATGAAGGTTCTGGCGTACGACATCTATAAGATGCCTGAGCTCGAATGTGAAACCATGCGTTATGTCGAGATCGACGAGTTACTCAAGACCTCGGACATCATCTCGCTGCATGTTCCTTCGCTGCCCGGCCAGCCGCTGGTCAGCCGCGAAGCGCTCGCGCAGATGAAGGATGGCGTAATCATCATCAACACATCGCGCGGCACCAACGTCGACGAAGCGGCGCTGCTTGAAGCGCTCGAGAGCGGCAAGGTCTACGGCGCGGGTCTCGATGTGTTCGCCGAAGAACCGAGCAAGAACGAGGCACTCTACAAGCACCCGCGCGTGAGCAGCACCCCGCACATCGGAGCCGCCACCCAAGAAGCACAGGCAAGAATCGGCGTAGAGATCGTGGATTTGATCTCGAAGGCGTTTAACCTGTAAATCGGAATGAAATTATGCATTGGAGGATGGACATGAACGCATACATCGAACGCGTGTTGGAAGATATTAAGAAGAAAAATGCAGGCGAACCGGAGTTTTTGCAGACCGTAGAAGAAGTGTATTCTTCGCTGGAAGCGGTGGTGGGCAAGCATCCGGAATATGAAAAACTGGGCTTACTGGAGCGCATGGCGGAGCCGGAGCGCGCGATTTCGTTTCGCGTGACCTGGGTGGACGACGCGGGTCGGGTGCAGACAAACCGCGGTTATCGCGTGCAGTTCAACGGCGCAATCGGGCCGTATAAGGGCGGTCTTCGTTTCCATCCTTCCGTCAATCTGTCCATCATGAAATTCTTGGGCTTCGAGCAAACCTTCAAAAACAGCCTGACGAGCCTGCCCATCGGCGGCGCGAAGGGTGGCAGTGACTTCGACCCGCGCGGCAAATCAGACGGCGAAGTGATGCGCTTCTGTCAGGCGTTTATGACGGAGCTCTATCGCCACATTGGTCCCGACATCGACGTGCCAGCGGGCGACATCGGCGTCGGCGGTCGCGAGATCGGCTATCTCTACGGGCAATACCGCAGAGTCAAGGGAGCATTTGAAAACGGCGTGCTCACCGGCAAGGGTATGAGCTACGGCGGAAGCCTTGTTCGCCCGGAAGCGACGGGCTACGGCGCGGTATACTACGTCAACGAGGTCTTTGCGCACGAAGGCGACACGATGGAAGGCAAGACCTTCGCGCTGAGTGGATTCGGCAACGTGACCTGGGGCGTCGCGAAAAAGCTTGAAGAGCTGGGAGCAATGGCAATTACACTCTCCGGACCGGATGGCTACGTCTATGATCCCAAGGGAGTTGTGGGCAAGAAAGTCGAGTACCTGCTGGAGATGCGCAATAGCGGACGCGATAAGGTGAAGGACTACGCCGACCGCTACGGCTGCGCGTTCTTCCCGGGCGAAAAGTCGTGGGGCGTGCAGGCGGACGTGTACATGCCGTGCGCCACACAAAACGATGTGAATCTCAACAGTGCTAAGAAGATTGCTTCGTCCGGCGCGAAGTATTACATCGAGGTCGCGAACATGCCGACCACCAACGACGCGCTGGCGTTCTTGATGGAGCAGAAGCACATGATCGTTGCCCCCAGCAAGGCGGTCAACGCGGGCGGCGTCGCAACAAGCGCCTTGGAGATGAGCCAGAACAGCCAGCGGCTGAGCTGGAGCGCGGAAGAGGTGGATGCGAAGCTGCATGGGATCATGAAGAACATCCACGATTGCTCTGCAAAAGCCGCGGAGGAAAATGGTCTCGGTTACAATCTCGTCGCGGGGGCGAACATCGCGGGGTTTGCCAAAGTCGCAGATGCGATGATGGCGCAGGGGCTGATCTGACACGATAGCTTTAACTAATTGCGAATAACCTCAAACAATCGATCATCCCAACAGACAACAAATAAACATCAGATAGTAGGGTTCAACCTATTTCTGCACCAAAATCAGACCCGTAGGTAACGAAAAACCGCCCGAATTGGGCGGTTTTTTACTGGTTGCGGGGATTGGACTTGAACCTATGACATATGGGTTATGAGTGCGTAAAGGCGTTTTTTAACGTTCACTAATTCCAAAAAACTTAGACTTTGTGCGGGTTTCTTTGATTTATCGTGCTGTGGCATGTTGTGTCAGATTCTATGTTTTGTGTCAGATTCGTGTCAAGTGAATGCACATCTAGTTTAGAAATCCCGATCACCAATCTCTGCTTCTATACTCTTGACAATTTCCAATTTCTCCTTTATTACCACAGCAGTATCTACATACAATACTTGACTTATATTGACACGAATATGATGTACTTGAGCTATAATGAATATCTCTTTGAAAATAGTATCCTGTTATTATTGGTTTAACTTCGTTTATTGGGTATCCGCAGTTTGGACAGGCAATCGCTTTATTTGATATTTGCTGTTTACATTCTGGACAAGCCATAAGAGCCATTTGATTTCGCCCTCCTTTTGCGAGCATTTTATTGCATTTTATCATCGCAGATTGTCATAATCTACTAAAAAATGTTCTTCACCCCCTCGCACGAACAGCGAGGTGTTCCCTTAATAATCCATTGATTCATAAATAACGGAATATCCCATTTGAACTCGGGGAGGGGGGGCCTCGCGCATACAGTCAGTATCAGGCGCGGTCGTCCATCGGTGGTGAAAAATAGGCGCGAGCCTCTCGCGACGAGGGGGGCGACCCCCACCATACAGAGTCACATCACCACGAGATGCACCCAAGTTGTCGTTGAATGCCAATGAATCACTTCGCGTTGATAAGGATAGCATGGTCTTGGTTTTGTGTATCAAGTAGTCATCATCAATAAGCTGAGTATTTCTCCCGGAATATTGAACGAGACAGACAACAATCTTTTTAGGATGCTTTTATAAATAATTGTTTTATTTTTGGTTGATGCTTATTCCATAGTGATTTTAGACCTTTGGATGAGTACATGATGATTAAGGCTGTTATCGCTGACAGTAGCACATAGGCTATCATATAATCAAAGTAATCCCAATTATCAGGATATAGGTTTTTATAAAAGTTTCTCCATGCCGGATGTCCTAAATACAGTGCAAAAGAATATTCCCCAAGCCATTCAAACACCTGTCTATTAAATATGTATTCATCAAAACTAACTTTTGAAAAGGTTATTGTAGCACTTACCATCAGCATTAGGACAATAATGAAATCCCATTTTGATGATGTATGATTCACGCAAAAAATAACAATTGCAATATAAATACACCATTCAACTAGTGTGAATATGCTTCTCATTAGTTTTGTGAAGTTAATGCGGGATAGGTATTGTGAGACCTTGAAACAGATACTTCCGGCAATAATATCTGCAATTGCCCTTTCTGTTCCACTGACGATAATTGTATCCCAGCCAAATGGCTTATCAAGACATCCGTATTTTTGAAAAAACCTTCCCATGATAATCAAAAAAACAATCGGTGCAATTATGTAGAAATACGAATCCTTATACTTTCTTAACAACGGGAAAGAAATCATCAATGCAAACAGCATCGAGGATATATACCACAATGCAGACGAATATACTTTCCAACTTATTCCAGATTGCGTAATTAATAGCAATTCAGGAATTGATTGCACGAAATCCTTTATTAAGATTCCAATGGAATGTTCAGCATTAATATGCCCAATCACAAAAGCTACAACCCAAGAAATATATATTGGAAGCAATAACTTGCTGAACTTCTGCTTCAAAAACTTATAGGTGTCTATCCCTATGGAAGTTGTCTTAGGCATTTTGTCTTCTGATTTTGCCATCAAGTATCCAGAAACAATGAAGAAGAATTCAACGCCAATATATCCAGCTACGAAATATTTTGTGCCACTGTTGCTTGGGAATATCTTTCCATGATGTAAGACAATGACAACAGCAAAGACAAATTTAAGAAAATCTATGGCGCCGTTTCTTTTGCTCATAGCTGTTGTCCTTCACAATTTTATGGATTATTATAACATCCCCGGATGCCTTATTCAACGAAGAGCTTTTAGATTCCATGTTATTTGATTTTTTTGATATGCATAGTACGGCTATTGTGACGAACGCACCGTGCGTGGACTACCACCGGACGCGCACGTGCTAGAGGACAGCAAGAAAAAAGCCTCCGATGCACTCATCAAAAAGCTGTTTTCAGAGTAAGTGTGCCAGGTTTGTGTCAGGTCGCATAAAACGAGCTAAAATGAATAGATATAAAAATACCCGCAAACGTAGTGTTTACGGGCTTTTTTCTTGGTTGCGGGGATTGGACTTGTACCTATGACATATGGGTTACGAGCGCGTATTTATGCAACAAATAGTCATTAATATGCGATAACAATCGAAGATAATCGCCGATCTTTGCGGATAATTCGAAATGTATGCTTGACGATTTTTTTGATTATAAGCCGTTATCGTTGGCAATAAACATCAAACAAACATCAAATAGCAGGTTTCATTTTCAGATTATAATCAAAACATTGGATGGTTCGAGTCCAACAAGGGTTGGTAGCTAAACCGTCACAAAGCGATACAATCGCGCGAAACGCCTGGGCTGGATACAAACAGGAACCTCGGTGCATAAGTGCTTGCGATTATAGGGTTCAGGTGTTTTCCACAGGTATTCTTCGCGGATTGATCTCAATATGGCAATGCTCTTTTTGGATATAGTGCTTGTTGCAGACCACGGGCGCGGTTTCGTTTGGCAAAAAGAGGTCTTCGCGGATCAGCATCACGTCCTTGTTGGGTGACATCACGTATTTACCGGAGATGAAGTTGCCCACCGCGGTGGAGGTTACAGTGATGTGCGAACGATCTGCCAACTCGTATATCGTGCTTTCCAGTGTCGGTAAAATCTGCGCAGGCTGATTAAGCTTGAGCTCCAGTGGCGCGAGCGCTTCCACAGGGATGAGCGTGAGCGTATAGGCAACGATATTCCCACCGTTACGATACCAGCGGTCGACTGCGATCATCACGGCGGACTCGCGCTGGAACAGGTCGTTGTTCTGCTCGTTGGGCACCTCAATGCGAAACTCGGTTTCAATATGATCGATCGGAACATCGCAGCACTGATAGATCGGGTGACCGAGAAAATCTAAGGATCGGTGTTTCTTTGTCCCCTGCCGGATGACAAAATTTCCTTTGCCGTGGTGCTTTTGAATCAGGCCATCTTCCTGTAACAGCTCAAGAGCCTGCCGCAGGGTCATGCGACTGACACCGAGCTGAGCCGCGAGCTTTGGCTCGGAGGGGAGCCAGGAATCGCCGGGAAACGTTCCGTTGAGCATCATCTTGAGGAGCTGCTCATACACGCGGACAAACGTCAGGTTTTTCTCCTGCGTCAGGTGGCGTAGATCGGTTGTGACCCTCTCGTTGATTTCCTGCATAACCCCTCGGCAATCTATCAAATTTAGTCTAATCGTAGTTTGTTTTTTGCAAAAATGCAAGGCGAATCCTTACGTGAATTACGAGTTTTTCAGTTGCTCGAAGCGATAGATGGTTTCAAGCACGATCCGGATTTCACGCTCCCATGCTTCCGCAAGTTTTACGTTCTTCTCGGTGTAGATGACCTCCTGATTGGTCAGGTTTCCGCTCGTGCCGCAGATGCAGGCGGTGCGGACGCCACGCAGATGACCGATCGTGTAGAGCGCGGAGGTTTCCATCTCGATATTCATAATCTTATACTTGCGAAGCTGATCCAGAAACTCCGGCGTTTCGCCATAGAACGCGTCGTCACTGGAGTTGATACCGACAAAGACCGCCTCGCCAGTGGGTTTGCACATTTCCCGCGCGGTTTCAATCAGGTGCCAGGTGAGCTCTAGATCCGGCACGGCGGGAAACGATTCTGGCACATAGAAACGCGAGGTGCCCTCGTTCTTCATTGCAGCTCTGCTGATCATCAGGTCCCCGATGTGGATGTTGGGATCAAGCGCCGCACTACTGCCAATACGGATGAGCGCCTTTGCGCCGATGTTGATCAGTTCTTCTGCCGCGATCGCTGCGGAGGGGCAACCCATGCCGGTGGAGGTAACGCTGATCTTCACACCCTTGTAGAAACCTGTAAAGGTTCTGTGTTCGCGGTTGTTCGCCATGAGCTTTGCGTCGTCAAGGTAGGCCGCGACGATGTCGCTGCGCGCAGGATCGCCGGGGAGGAGGACATATTCGCCGATTTCGCCGGGAGAGAGGGCGATATGATACTGCTTTTGTCCCTTGGTAATTTCGCTTTTGTTCAGGATTTCACTCATCTTTGCTTTCGCTCCTTTATTATTGGGTACCTTTTATCAAAACTCTTCAGCAGCGCGGGTTTTCATGCCCTTATGCTGTGGGAAACCAAGTATTCGGATGCTTCCTGTGCATTTTTTCGTACGGTGTCGCAGTCCATCGTTAAGATGCTTCGATCGAGCATGACCCACCTGCCGTTGACCATCATGTCCCGCACATCCGCGCCACAGGTGGAGTAGGCGACGGTGGAATAGAGATTGCCGAGCAACTCCCGGTGCAGCGGCACGAGGCGCGGACTCTTGGGATCCAACACGATGAAATCCGCGCGTTTGCCGATTTCGAGGCTGCCGATTTGCGCGTCCAGCCGGAGCGCAACCGCGCCTTCAATGGTCACAAGGCGCACCATCTCCCGCGCGTTGAACAGCGTTGCGTCGTTTTCCGCGAGCTTTTGAATCAAAGCTCCCGTGCGCAAATCCCGCAGCAAATCCATACTGTTGTTGCTCTGCGCGCCGTCGGTGCCGATGGACACCTGAATACCGTGCTCGCGCAGCGCACAGTAGGGCATGCGCCCGGAGACGAGCTTGAGGTTACTCACGGGGTTGTAGGAGGCGTGGATGTTTCGCCGCGCATAAATTTCCATGTCCTTTTCGTCCAAATGGATACTGTGCGCTGCAACCACATGATTTTCGAGCACGCCAAGGCTTTCGAGCCACTGCGTCGGCGTCTTGCCGTATCGCGCAACAATTTGGTCGTTTTCGTCCTTTGTTTCGGAGATATGCGTGTGAAGGAGCACGCCGTGCTTGCGGCAAAACTCCGCCGCGCGGACAAACTGCTCCGCGCTGACGCTATAGGGCGCATGGGGACCGAGGCAGGGGTAGACCAGCGTGTCCGCCTCGCGCCCGAGCCAGTGTTCCACAAACGCGGTCGCCGCGGCGAAGGTATCCGCCGTTTCGACGGAGGGTTTTTCGAATATGGTTGCGCCGAGCATGCATCGTAATCCGCTTTGGCTTGCGACGGGGGCAATCGCCTCCGCGAAGTAAAACTGGTCGCAATAGGTCGTGATGCCGCTTGCGATATATTCCATGCAGGAGAGTGCCGTAGCCGCCGCTGCGCGCTGGGCGTTCAGGTGCGCCTCCATAGGCCACATGGCTTTGTTGAGCCAGTCCATGAGCGTAAGATCGTCCGCCTGATTCTTAAACAACGAGGAGTGCGAATGCGTATGCGTGTTGATCAATCCCGGCAGGACGAGCCCGCCGTGGAGGTCGATCGCCTCACCCGCAAGCGGAATCTCGTGCTCGTGCCCGATGCGGAGGATTTGGTTGCCCTCTATCGTCATCCTTCCTTTCGGAAAGAAGTCGTCGTTTTCGTCCACGGTCAAAATCGTGCAGTTCGTGAGGGTGTAGATGCCGTCGTTTTGCATATTTGCCTCCTTAGTCGAGCAGTTCGCCGGAAGCCTCCGGTGCTTTCGCTTTCCGCCCTACGCCTATGAGCACGAAGAGCGTGAGTGCATACGGAACCATCTGTACAAACTGATCCGGAATCGGTAGATTCAGGTTGATGCGGAGTGCCTGCGCAAACGCGAAGAGCAGGCTCGCGAGGAAGGAGCCAAGCGGATTCCAGCCGCCGAAGATATTGGCGGTGAGCGCGATGAAGCCGCGGCCCGCAACCATGTTGTTGACGAAGAGATTGTTTTGCACAATCGAAAGATACGCGCCCGCCATGCCGCAGAGCATGCCGCAGGCGACTACCGCGAAATAGCGATATTTCCGGACGTTGATGCCGACCGTGGCCGCCGCGCGGGGATGATCGCCGATCGCGCGGAGCCGCAGCCCCGCCTTGGTGCGATACATGAAAAACCAGGCGACAAAAACAATAGACAAAGTAAGATAAAGAAACGGAGATTGATCCGCAAACAGCGCGCCCACCACCGGGATGTCCTTGAGAAGCGGGATGCTCATGGTGCCGAGCTGTTGAACGGTTCCGCTGATGCCGTCCGTACCCCAAACGACCCGCGTCAGCACAACGGTCAGGCCGACGGAAAGAATGTTGATGCCAACTCCGCTGACGGTTTGGTTCGTGCGGTAGCGGATGCTGAGCACCGCGTGCAGCAGCGCAACAAGCCCTCCGCAAGCGATCGAAAACAGCACACCGAGCCACGGGTTTCCCGTCAAGTGCGTGCCGAGCACGCCGCCGAAGGCACCGACGAGCATCATTCCCTCTACGCCTAGGTTGATGATGCCGCTGCGCTCGCAGATGGTTGCCCCAACCGCGGCCAGCGTCAACGGAATCGCAAAACGCAGCGTGGTTAGGACGATATTGAAGGAAAAGATGTATTGCAGGTTATCCATTCTGCTTCCTTCCTGTGCGCCGCATGAACTGGCTGACAATCTCTGGCGTTGCCACAAAGAGAATGACAAGACCCTGAATCACCATAACCATATTGGTCGAGACATTGGCGACATAACTCATCTTCATCGAACCCGCTTCCAGCGCGCCGAAGAGCACAGAGGTAAGCAGGATGCCAAAGGGGTTATTCGAACCAAGCACGGCAACCGCAATACCGGTGAAGCCAAACCCGGGGGAGAACCCGTCGATGAATCTCCCGTATTTGCCGAGAACCTCGGTCACGCCCGCAAGTCCCGCCAGCATGCCGCTGAACGTCATCACGCCGATGGTGGTCGCCGCAATATGGATGCCGGAAGAAGCAGCGGCTTTTGCGTTTTCTCCGACGGCGCGGATGTTGAAGCCGACCCGCGTGGAGCGGAAGAGAAAGAAGATCAATACTGCAAACGCGATGCCGAGAAAGAGCGCGGAGGTAAGCTGTGAACGCGGAATGATCGTTGCAAAGAGGTAGTTGTTCGAAATCGCCTCGCTCTGCGCGGTCATGCTGTTTTCCGCCTTGAGCGGCCCGTTTACCATGTAGGACGTAAAGAGGGAGACGATATAGTTGATCATAATGGCAACGATGACCTCGTTGATGCGCAGCTTTGCTTTGATGGCACCAATCAGCGCGCCGACCGCCCCACCGGCGAGCATACCTGCAAAAATGGCCGCAACGAGCACAACGATACGCGGCAGGCCGTTCAGAGCAAGCGCGGTGACGGTGCTTGCAAGCGCCGCGAGATAGAGTTGCCCTTCGCCGCCGATGTTGAAAATACCGCCCTTACTGGCAACGGCAAACGCAAAGCCGGTGAACATCAGCGGAATGCTCTTGCTGAGCGTGTTGGCAATTGCGTTTGCGGAGCCAAACGCGCCGTTGAGCATTGCGGAAAAAGCTTTTACAGGGTCATATCCCGCAATCAGCATCACGATGGTTGCGAGCAACAGCGAGAGGATTACTGCCGCGAGGGAATATAGAAGGCGCGCAACGAGCGTGGGAAGTTGCACTTTATTGGTTCGCTTCATTTGCCTGTGCCTCCTTCCTTCCTGCCATGAGTAAACTGATGGATTCGTTGTTAAACGCTTCCGCTTTACGAACATCCATCAGCTCCCCCTTGTAGAGTACGCCAACGGTGTCGCTGAGCTGAAAAATATCCGAAAGCTCCGCAGAGATGAGCAGGATTGCCGCGCCTTCGCCGCGGAGCTTGAGCAGCACGCTGTGGATATACTTGATCGCGCCGATGTCGAGACCGCGCACAGGCTGGCAGGCGAGCACGAACTGCGGATTTTTACTGACCTCCCGTGCGAGGACGAATTTCTGCTGGTTTCCGCCGGAGAGGGAGCCTGCTTGCTGCTGCGCACTCGTCGCGCGGACATCAAACTGTTGCATCATCTGCACGGTTCGAGTAAGGAGGTTCTTTTTTTGAATCAGGCCGCGGCGGACAAACGACGGGTCAAACTGGTTGCCGAGCAGAAAGTTTTCCTGCAATGAAACGTGTGCGAGCAGCGCCTGCTTGAGCCGGTCGGAGGGGATATAGGCGATGCGGAGTTTTCTGCGCGCCCTCAGAGAAAGCTCCAACAGGTTTGTCTTTTGATAGAGAATGCGTCCGCATTTCGGGCGCAATAGCCCCATGATGATCTGCTCGAGCTGCTGTTGCCCGTTTCCCTCCACGCCAGCGATGCCGAAGATTTCACCCGCGTGCACCTCGAAGGATACCGTGGACTGCGCATTCGGCAGGAGCCGGACATCCTCGACGCGCAAGATGGCATCCCCTTGCGAACAGTCTGTTTTCTCAATCTCAAACGTGACATCGTGACCGACCATCATCCGCGCGAGCGCTTCCGGTGTCGCGGTGCTTGCCTGCAACAGCGCAACGGATTGCCCGCCGCGCAGGATGGTGATTCGGTCCGCAACGTCTAGCGTTTCCTTTAACTTATGCGTGATGAAGATGATGGTTTTACCCTGTGTGCGCATATCCTTGAGTATGGAAAGCAGTTGCTCCGCCTCAATCGGCGTGAGAACAGCGGTCGGTTCATCCAGAATGATGATGCTTGCGCCGCGATAGAGCGTTTTTAATATTTCCACGCGCTGCTTCATGCCGACCGAGAGATCGCATACGAGCGCGTCGAGTTCGACGTTGAAGCGATACTGATCGGAAAGCGCCTGTACGCGAGCACGCGCCTGCTTCCGGTCGATCACTATATGCCCCGGTTCGTTGCCGAGGATGATGTTTTCAAGGCACGTGAGGTGATTGATCAGCATGAAGTGCTGATGCACCATGCCGATGCCAAGCTGATAGGCGAGCCTTGGCGAGAGAGCGGGTATCAGCTCGCCATCAATCTCCACGCAGCCTTCGTCGGGGCAGTGCAAACCGAACAGGATGTTCATCAGCGTGGATTTCCCCGCGCCATTTTCACCGAGCAAACAATGAATTTCGCCCTGCTCCACCTGAAAATCGATGTGGTCGTTTGCGATCATGGAGCCAAAACGCTTTGTGATACCGCGCATATTTACCGCCAGCAATGGGGTGCACCTCGTTTTCGTTTCGTTTGGAATTCGAATTCCTGTTCAAACGTGCTCTCGGGGAGAGTGGAGTTTGCACGCCGCCCTCCCCATGATCACTTTATTGCTTGGGAGCGTTAGGATGCAAAAGCTTACTTATTGGCATTTGCTGCGAGGAACACGTCAACCTCTTCCAGCGTGGTGGGGATGACCAACGTGCCATCCGCGATCTTCATCCGCAGATCTTCAATGATTGCGACATCCTCTGCGCTGACTTTAATGTTGCTGCCTTCGAGTGTGTAGCCGACGCCGTTGTCCTTCACGCCGAGCACTGTTGTGGAGGCGACTGCGAGATTGCCGTCTACGCAGGCGGCTTTGACGATTTCAAACGCAGCGGTGTCCACGCGCTTGAGCATGCTCGCGACGATATGATCCGGATCGAGCACGTTCTGGTTGGAATTGACGCCGATTGCTTTGAAGTTCTGCTCTGCCGCGGCTTGGAACACGCCGAGACCCGAGCCACCCGCCGCATGATAGATGATGTCCGCGCCCTTGGAATTCTGTGTGAGGGCGATTTCTTTCGCGGTGGTGGTGTCGCTAAACGGGTTGTTGCCGCCGACATAATCGGTCAAGACGGTGATGCCGGGGTTGACGAACTTCGCGCCTGCCTGGAAGCCCGCGTTAAATTTCACGAGCAGCGGGATATCCATCGCGGCGATGAAGCCGATGGTGTTGTTGTCCGCAACGCCGTAGGCAGCTGCATTTTTCTTCATGAGACCCGCGAGTGCGCCAACGAGGAAGGAACCTTCTTCTTCCATGCAGGTATAGTTGGCGATGTTCGGACCGTCCACAACGCCGTCGATCAGAGCAAACTGCTGATCCGGAAACTCGGGGGCGACCTTGGTCAGCGGGTCGACCTGGTCAAAGCCGACGCAAACGATGACGCTGTATTGGCCGGAGCTCGCCATATCGCGCATGATGAGCTCGAATTCCGAAATCTGCTTCGGTTCCGCATAGTCAAACGCGATACCGAGTTCGCTTTCGGCTTTCTTCATGCCGGAGTAGACAAGATCGTTGTAGGACTGATCGCCAAGACCGCCAACGCCGAGGATGCAGGCTGCTTTTTTTGCGCTGCTGTCGGCTGCGGGCGTGGCAGTTGCACCGGTGGCGGCGCATGCGGTGGCCATGCTGCAAAGAAGCAGTACGGCAAGAACCGTTGCAATGAGCTTTTTCATGTTCTTTCCTCCATTAAATTGTGAAATGTATCCATGGCGGGCGATTGTGCATCATCGCAAAGAAAAAGGATAGAAGGCTCACAGGGCAGTCATTCGGAAATGATACAGGCATACCGCACCGCACTGGACTTGTCTAAAATATAACAGTTGTATAAATGCTCGTCAATCAGAATTATGTGAAAATGGGATAAAATTTGGAAAAATTCGAAAAAAATACCTGAAACAAACGAAAATATGTTGTATACTTGTATAAAAGCGTGGCAGTTGCGTTGCGCATGACAGAATGATTGTACCACTTCCATGAAATCTAGACGGAGCGAAGACAAAAGGAGTAAGAAATGATGAACATCGAGCAAGAACTCTTCCGGAGCACATTGCGTATTGCGGGCGATACCTCGCTGACACACGAGCAAGCGATGATGAACTTGTCTAAAGTACCAGGTCAATTCGTGTATGGATTTACTCCGCCAAAGGGGTATGACGCGCTATTGGATCAGGGGGTCCTCTCTGACCTCGGCGAGGGATACGCACCGATCAGTCCGCGGTATCTCTTACCGGACTACGATCTCTTTCTGGAAAAAGGTTGCAAGTTTCTGCGCATCGACCCGCCAAAGAATCTGTTTGAGGCGATCGAAGCGCTGAAGATGTTCTATCGACATATTCCGTCCATCACGAATTTTCCCGTTTACTTGGGGCGGCTCGATCGAATGCTCCAGCCGTTTATTCGGGATGAGGTGGAAGCGCGCTATCTGATCCGGCACTTCATGATATTCCTTGATCGAACCATCTCCGACTCATATGCACACGCAAATATCGGCCCGGAGGCGACGCTTGCGGGTGAAATCATACTGGATTGCGACTACGAGTTGCAAAACGCGACGCCGAGCATCACGTTGCTCTATGATCCATCGATCACGCCGGATGCATTCGCGGCCCTCTGCGCGCGAAACGACCTTGCCTGCGCAAAGCCCAGCTTTGCAAATGACGCGGTGTATCGTGAAGCGTATGCAGTTCCATATGGAATCGCGAGCTGCTATAATGTGCTGCCGGTCGGCGGTGGCGCGTTTACGCTCGCGCGGCTGAATCTCAAGGCAGCAGCGGATCAAGCCAACGATACAGAAGACCTACTCAACCGCGTTTTGCCGGAGGCGGTTCGGCTGAACTGCGAATTCATGGACGCGAAGATCGCCTTTCTGGTGGAAAAGAGCCTGTTCTTCCGCTCGAATTTCCTCGTGCAAGAAGGCTTTCTCCATCAGGATCGGTTCACGGGCATGTTTGGCGTGGTCGGACTCGCGGAGTGCGTCAATCATCTGGAGACACTGGCAGGGCGCGCCGGCGTGTTATACGGACACAGTGATGCAGCGGATTCGCTTGCGCACCGCGTCATGCGGCGGCTCATAGAGCTGGTGAACGCATACGAAAGCCCATACTGCGCGGTCAGCGCCGGGCATTTCTCGCTGCATGCGCAGGTAGGGCTCGATATCGACATCGGTGTGAGCTCCGGCGCGCGCATCCCGATTGGTGACGAGATTGCGCTCTACGACCACCTTCGCCATGCGGGGCAGTTTCATCCCTATTTCCACTCCGGCGTCGGCGATATCTTCCCCTTTGAAGTGACGGCAAAGAGAAACCCGGGGAGCCTCGTCGATTTGATCAAGGGCGCGTTTTCCGTCGGAATGCGATATTTTTCCGCATATGCCAGCGACGCAGATGTGATTCGCATTACGGGCTACTTGGTCAAAAAGTCAGATATTGAAAAGCTCGCGCGCGGCGAAGCGGTGCAGCAGGACAACGTCATTTGGGGGCTTGGCGAGGTCAACAACAGCCACATCCTCGAGCGCAAGGTTCGCTCGCTATGACAGCCGCGCCTGTCAATCGCATCATACCCTTTAGCAGCGTGGACGGTCCTGGCAATCGCACGGTGTTCTTCTTTCAAGGATGCAACTTCAACTGCGGATACTGTCATAATCCGGAGACGATTCACCTCTGCAACCACTGCGGTGCTTGCGTCAGCGTCTGTCCGACGGGCGCAATTCGAATGGAGCATGATGAGGTGCGTTATCGGCGGGAGATCTGCTGTGCTTGCGATGCCTGTCTTCGCGCCTGCCCGCGCGATTCTTCCCCAAAGATTGATTGGATGGAGCCGGAGCAGGCGCTGGAAATTCTCCGCCAGAACCGCCCGTTCATCCGCGGGGTAACCGTCTCCGGTGGAGAGTGTACGCTTCATCGGGACTTTGTGCTGGCGCTGTTTCGCGGGGCAAAACAACTGGCGCTAGGGACGCTAATCGACTCCAACGGCAACTACGATTATGAACAAGATGCGGAGTTGCTCTCCGTTTGCGATGGGGTGATGCTGGATGTCAAGTGCGCCGATCTTGAGGCGCATCGCGAGCTTACGGGACAGAGTAACGAGTTGGTGCTGAAGAACCTGTCGTTTCTAGCGTCAATCGGTAAACTGGAGGAGGTTCGGACCGTCGTCGTACCAACCCTGTTGCCAAACGAGGATACGGTTCGTCGCGTCTGTGAGGTGCTTGCGCCGTATTGGGCAAAAGGGGTACAGATTGGGTACAAACTCATTCGCTTTCGTCCTCTCGGCGTGCGAGAGAACTATCGGAGGATTTCCGTACCGAGCGAGAGCAGTATTGAAAAACTGAGGAATATTGCGTTGAATGCTGGTTGCATTCACATCGATGTTCTATAGCATTTGTCTTTTCTATAAAGGGAATAACCAATTATCTTCGGTTTAGTTGGGGGCTGAAAAGAGTTGACGCCAACGGATTTGTGATTGTACACGGCAGGATAGAACGTAGGGCTCCGACTCCGGTGGTTGCAGGCGAGAATTTGACAACTTAAAACTTGTGCCCGTAGCTCAGCTGGATAGAGCGTTGGACTCCGACTCCAAAGGTCAGAGGTTCGAATCCTCCCGGGCACGCCAAAAACCCCCTAATTAGGCGACTTATTAGGGGTTCGCTTTTAGCTCATTTTCCAAAACATGCGACAATGCGACAAATCACGAAAAAGCGTTATTCAGGGTGGATAGAGAAAGGCTGCGAGGCTGTGAACTCGCAGGTCGATTTTGATTTTTGTCGCATTTTTGACGCACAAGGGGGAGATTTTTACGCAGGATAATGAATCACTTAAACATAGAGGGTTAGAACTCCTCAGTTCCTACTGATAGAAGTGACAAATTATGATACCAAATGCACACTTGTAAACTTGGCGTAAAAAGGGTATCCGCTGATATATTGCCTCTAACAGGGTGGCTCGAGCCACTTTTATGATGTCTTGAGCCCATTTTTGATATAGTACGTTAGTGGGAACTCGTCAACATTTTTTTGCGTTTTTGAGGCATGAGGGAACATGTCGATAGTATTGTCGGTTCGTGGGAACATATCAATAAACTTCAGTTAATGTGTCTTATCACATTGTCTACACCTTCCCACCATGCTTAATGCATGTTCATAAGTTGAATTCTCTATTATTGTTAAATACTTTTCCTATTGAGTGGTCTCTCACACATCTTCATTTAAATCTTGATAAAATGTTTTCTACTTTTTCAGTAATATACTTTGACGGAGTTTTCTTTTGACCAAACTCCCATTCTCCCCATGCTTTGTAAACAGATTCTGCCTTATATAGTCCAGCAACATCTGCTTTACTTCTTATAGTATCAACCATTTCAAGGAGTCGCTCGTCTTCGTGTAACCATTCAAATCTAGATAACACATCAGTCACATGTAAAATATCATACCAAAGCAATGGAGCCTTCAGTTTCTGGAACCCGCTTCCCATTGCAAACATATAAGGTCTTCGCTCTTTTCTTTGTTCCCACAATGAGAGTAATGCTTCTGCGCCATTATGAGTTTGTGGTAAATCACTATATTCTCCAAACAAGGATAGCAGCTTAAGTATTAACAGTGTCGCATACGGGCATGGATCATCTTTTCTTCCGGGACCTCTAAACTTGCCTAAGTCAGAAGAAACTCTGCATGGCCAACCATTAGCGCTTTGCATATTAAGTAGAAATTCAACTCCAACTTTAATTTTGTCATTTTCTGAATATCCAAGCTTTTTTAACAAATATAGAAGGAGCGGCGCATCACAAAGCATCCAAGACCACTGTTCTTGGCCAGTGCCGCCAAAATGCTGAGGAATATACACCTTGACCTGATACAAATTTTCTGCAGATATATGTTCTGTAATTTTTTGCGCAGCTTCAGCAATTTCGGGTGTATTTAGATCAAATCCAAGGTCAACAAGAAAGGACATCTTATGTATCAAATGGCTTGTATCATTATGCGATCTTAGTACTTCACCCGGCCAATTTTTAATCTGACTCAATAAATTATTAATGAGTTCAACCGGTAAACCTAACCTTTCATAATCCACTGTTTTCATTAAAGTATGACCTCTCTCTAAAAACTATATCATTTAGTCCTCTTTAATAACCTATAAATCAAAAACGTTATCCATTTGCTCGGCAACTTAGTTTGTCCAAAATCAAACTCCGAATACGAGCGAGAAACCGATTCAGCAAAAAACTTCCCATCAGTAGATTTACTCATTACAAACTCAACCATTTCATTAAACTCAGGGGACTTTGTTGCATACGGGTAAAAAGATAAAACATCAAGGACTCTAAGAATCCCATACTTTACAGCAGGATATTTCAATTTCAGAAAATCACTTCCTATACCAAACCCGTACGGACGCCATGGTTCCATTCTCTTTTTCCAATGTGTTAGCAACAAGTCAATAGCACCGTTGAGTCTTGCATCATTTCTGTACGCAGAATATTGTCCCAATAGCATTAATACATTCAAGTTATCCATAGGACATGATTCTGAATCCTGTAGTTTCTTTCCTGTAGCACGGTTTAAAGCACAATGCCAACCTCCATCCAGCCGCTGTGTTTCAAAAATCTTCTCAATAAATCGAAGAATATGAGGATCATTGTCATATCCCATTTTTGCAAGGGAAGCCAAAATAATAGTTGGTATACAAAAATATCCGGATTTCATGCCTTCCTGAATAATAAATGTGCCATCCTCCTGCTGCATTAAAAACAAAGCATTTACTTCATCCTCAATATAAATGTCCTTAGCTTTTAGTCCAATATCGGAAAGGAAGAACAAATCCCAAAAAGCATTCCCTGTACTTGTGTATACTACCTTGCCGTATTTCAAAGCAGGGATTCCCACACTTGAATCCTCAAGACGGTTTATTACTACTTGTATTTTAGAATCATACGTTACTAACGATGGCTCAGCCTTCTTACCCAACAGCTGGGTTTCTACCGCAAATCTCAACCAAGAGTTATCTTCCAGCAGCCATTCTATAATTTTTGTATCCATTGTCGTTCTCCTTATTATGATCTGCCCCCGAATTCTTGGCCAGAAACATTATTAGTGAATCTGGGTTCTAAGCAGCAGCCGGGATCACGGTTTGAGGGGCGGGCGGCCGCCCGCCGAGGCTCGAATGTAGTCTGATCTGGGGTTAGTATTGAATCCAACGATGCGTTAGAAAGTGGTTTCTTTCCTTCCTAACATTGTAGCAGACCCAGTTCTCCGGGGCTAGATCAGTATTGAGCACTTATTCTACTAAAACAGACTCTCAAGTAACGCAAAACCGCCTGAAATGGGCGGTTTTTACTTGGTTGCTGGGGATGGACTTGAACCTACGACCTCCGGGTTATGAGTGCGTACTAATGCGAAATATTGCAGTGATTATTCATTGATAATCGAAGATAACGAAGCGCGCGCGCTTGCCGTTCAGACAGCCGATTCTATGCAAACACCTGCTCCGTTTGCTCCCTCACCGGAGATCACGGTTTCGCCGGTGCCCAAAGAGACGCCGCCGGTTGTGGTAGATTTCGAGGTGTTGCGTGAGGAAGGGCGAAACGTATTAGGCTGGCTGTACAGTGAGGATACAACGATCAATTATCCGGTCGTATATTACAGCAATAACAAATACTACCTAACGCACGATTATACTGGCTCGCGCAGCAAGGGTGGCGCTTTGTTTTTCGACTGCCGTCTCAGTAAACAGCTTGTTGAACAAAATCTTATTGTCTACGGACACCATATGAAAGACCGTTCAATGTTCGGCAGTCTTTTGCAGTATCAGAAGCAGTCCTATTACAATGAGCACCCAACAATGTATCTGCTCACGCCGGAGAAAAACTATCGAATCGATCTATTTGCCGCAGAGTTTACAAATTCTGAGCAGGAGCACTTTCCCGTTTGGTTTGAGTCGGAGCAGAAGCGTCAATCATTTGTGCAAATGGCAATGACAAATTCTGGTTTTACACCAAACGATACTGCTTATCGCGCGGATCATCAGATCATCTCGTTGGTCACCTGCGCTTATTCGGATTACATTGAAGATGCTAAATTTCAGGTTCATGGGTGGCTGACTGAGATCGGATAGACGTTCAGATTTAATATCAATCAAATCACTGCTTCACTAGCCTTGCTTTCTTGCAACTGTTTTAAAAATGTCATTACGACTATTATCTGTGTTACCATTTGAGAACGGCTGTGTTGGTTTTTTTCGAGGTAACTTCATTTATCTTGCCTGCAAAAAGGTGCAGGCCGGGAATGAAACTTACTATGGTTATTACCAATAGTTTATTTATTCTTGCGAAGGATGATCCCATTTGAATTTCTATTGGTGCGATACAAAGATCAATACCGAATAAGGAGACAATCGAACCGATATTCATCAGAGTTACACCGACCTGGAATCGCAAAAGAGTCGCGGATTTCAATGGTGCGAAGGTAAAGTTTAGCGGTGATATACGAATTTTTGCCTTCGACTAATTAATCATTTCTTCTCTATATGAACGGATTGCAATTCTACGAGCAGGTCAGTAGAGAAAACTACATAAAAGCGCGATTGTGTGCAACGTGCATACCAAGCATCTGTGTAGGTTGCTATACTAAATATAATATCACACATTTCGAAAGGCAAATCGGGAGAAGGATTCAACGCTGTTTAACGGATAGATGTGACAACGGCAAAAAAAGAAAGGGAGGAGACAAGATTATGGATGAAGAAATGATAGGCAATATCTTGGGAGTCCTGTTTGTTATTCAGCTACCGTTGTCAATTGGTTTGTGCATATACAACGCACGAATCGCGAAGAAGAAGGAGCGCAAAGCCGCGCCCTTCGTATGGCTGACCCTCGGGCTGGGAGTTGGGATTATCATTGGCTCTACGTTGCTTTGGGCTCTACTGCATTTTCCTTTGGGAGGGTATGCGGAGGGATTCCTTACTGTTCTTCTGGCCCTTTGCGGGGAAGCAGTTTCTGTGTTGATCGCAAAGCGTGCGCTCAATGAGAACGACAGACGAGCAAAGGTGCTTTCGCGTTCGTTGAGGCCGGAGCACTTCACCAACGGACAGTCGTTTTCACGCCCCGCCTTTGACAACTGGATTTTTGAGTCTAAGAAAGCGGCGACAAAAGTTCTGGCAGCGTATTTAGGCTGCATTGCATGCGGGACTCTACTCAGCGTTCTGTTTTCGCAGGGAGTCGGGGGCGTGTTTGGCAATGTTATGGCGATTCTGTGCGTCTTTGCGGGTTTGATCGCGGGTGGAATCTTCAGCAGAAAGGCCGGCAAGTCGGCTGAAAACGCGGCGGCCTACCTTGGCATATCAAGCGCGGACGTTGTTATGGCGAAACGACATTTGAAAAGCGGTACTTTTGCGTGGAGCAAGGACAAGCTTGCCGCGTCGGACCAAGGCGGAGAAGCAGATTATAAGGAAGTGGCTCCGGTAACGTTTGGATTCCCACAGGGAACAGCTCCCGAAAAACCGGCGGACTGGCAGGAGAACGGCAAGCGTCCCCGCAGAAAAATGAAGAAGTGGCAGAAGAGAGTGCTTATCGTGGCAGCTAGCGTGATCGCTCTTTTTCTTATTCTTGTTGTGGAATCCGTTATTGAGAATCGTATACGTGAAAATAACAAGATCGCCTTTAATCATTGCATGTATGCGTGTGATGTGGAAGGAGCCCAGAAATATGCGAAAAAACTGACATATTACGACGCTACTTATCAGGATAAGGTGGATCGGATGGAGCGTTTCCTTGTACTGTACGACGCGGGCAAATGGCAGGAAGCCATTGCGGAATACGACGGCAGCAATCGTTTTGTCGCGGACGGAATTGCAATAGCAAAGTACTGCGAATGCTATTATCAAATACAGGTGTTGCCGGCGGAAACAGCTTTGAATGAAGGCCGCGTTTGTGATGCGATCGAATTGTTACTGCAATTCCACAATCGCTTCGACTGGATGGCATACCACGACATCAATACAAACACGCATATCGGCTTTTTTAAGGAGTATTCCGAGTATTTCGAGGATCACGGTAAACACTTTGCTGACCTGACGACGCGCGCAGCCGAAGCGGCGTTTGCATCAAACGACGAAGATACTATCCTGCTGCTGGAGGGATTTAGTGGCGATATCGTGCACACTGTGCCGTTTGAGGAATTTACATGGTCGGACGACTATCTTGCCTGGAAAGAAGCAAAGTGAACATAAACGGGACCGATCAGGACGGTGGAACTTGCAAAAAGTTGCTGGGACATTTGCTTGACGAGCTTACAAAAGAAGTACACGTGATAAAAAGGGCGTTGCGAAGGCAAGCGGATCTCCTTCATAATTGCACAAGCGATCAGTGACGAGTACCAATCTGCATATAAAATATTAGCAAAAGGAGTGAATACAAATGAAGAAGTTTTTAGTATTACGTCCATGGCATTTTGATAAAGGGACTTCGTTTTCTCTCGTAAATTTCTTCGATTATCAGCGAAAAGCACAAAAATGGGCAGACTCTGCTTGGATCTTTTTTACGATTATATCTGTTATTCCGTTTGCTGTTTTGACGTTATGTATCTCATTGCCACGGGCAAGGAAAGCGCAAGCCGCTGCCGCTCGATTGGGCGTTACCCGTCAAGAAATAGATATCGCGTTAAATCACTTGAAAAATGCAACGGTTGCATATGAGCCATCGCAAGAAGAGCTCGATCGCTGGGAGAGCACTTACTCAAATGAAGTCCGCAATCATGAGGAAGAAAGTGCTAAAAAAAGGCCACAAAACATGAAAGTGTGGGGAATTGTTCTCTCTGTTATGGGCGGGATAGTGGGAATAAAAACCATTACGGACCTTATCATCGGTTCGGCTGCGGAGGATGATTTGGGGGCAACGCTTGCTGGGATGACGTTGTTCGTGGGAGTGGGCGTGTATCTGATCTATCGTTCTACAAAGATTGTTTCGAGTAAAAAAGAATGATGAAATCGCTCAATCCCGAACTCTATCTCGTGGGCGAAATTTGGAGTGATCCAACTCGTTGGCTTTCGGATGGCGTGTTCGACGGCGTGATGAACTATCTTGTTTACTACGCGATTCTGGATTTCTTCCTGCTAAGATCGATCGGTGCCACACAGTTTTGCGATCGCATGACAAGATACCTTGCTCTGACGCCGGAATTCTGGAAAGAGGGTATGTTTCAGTTTTGCAGCGCACGATATCCCGCGTATCCTTTGGTACGCGAAGGAAAACCGCATATCGGTGCTGAATTGTTATCAGATGGCGGCGATGCTCTCCGGTGGCATCTCGATCTACTATGGCGACGAGTTGCTGTTCACGGGTGGATTTGACCCGGATAACCGGCGCTGCATGCCGTGGGATCGCATAAAACAAGAATCGTTTTCTGGGGAGCTGTTTGAGCGGATTCGACAAAGTAAAAACGGGCGAGTTCAATCACTTCGCCCGATCCACGCGGATCTTGTTGAGGTTAAAGTATTTGGCGGTGGCAAGCCGATTTGTATGTCTCGCTAGCCGAACTAGGAGTTCAGCTACATTGTGCCGTTGCCATATAGCAGCGACTCCCATCAACCGATAAATATCTTGTGTACGTAGAAGCCTTCCAATCGCATAACTGCAGTTGGAAGGCTCTTATAACGCGCTGTTCATTTTTCGTCGACGTTTATCGAATATTGGCAGTTGTATGTCGTTTATGAAAGACGGTCGATTTGATAAAATCACATGAGATTATAGTCACACTTTGTGTGTATTACCTCAATCACACATCTCGTCTACGATATACAATCGCCGCGACAATAATCGCGACAAGTGTCCATGCGATCAGAAAGAAACACCCTTGTAATGGGCTAAGCACACTTGCATTACCGGGTTGTGGTAACCACAGAACAAACCCTGCGGTGTCGGGAAGATACTTCGCAAAAACTGTCTGATCTCTTATAAGTGGCCCGGCGATGAAATAATAACCGAGTACAGAAACAACGGCAGGCAACGACCTTCGCAGAAGTATTCCGACTGCCGCGCTAATGAGTGCGGTCAAGACCAGGTATGCGCTCACTCCCGCCATAACGGATGCAAGATGACCCAATACAATCGGTGCGGTAGCTCCACTCAAGAGGATTGAAGTCAGCAGTAATCCAGAAGCGGAGATAATGATTGCTGAAGAAATGAGTACGACGGTAAGAGCCACTAGTGACGCGACAAGCTGGATACTTCGCCGAGGCATTGCTGTCAGCGTTGTACGGATTTGTCCGCCGTTGTATTCCGAACAAACAGCCGGAATACCTAGAATCATAAATCCGGCTTGGGCGTTCTTCATTATCTTCAATATATAAAATTCGTTTCGTCTTCATATACACTCCTCGGTTCTGCTTATATCGTCCATTGTGGGCTTTCTTGCATCTTTGGGGATCATCTGCGACCGCCAAATCTATTTATTTCATCAAACTACCTTTCTTCTTAAGACTTTGTTTGCTATGTTCTGAAGCATCCCATTCTATTGCCACCTAGCGAATCGAAATGCCACTATTTTTCATACCGGACTACCATATATATCACAGCAATTATATACGAATAACCGAACAATTTCGATCTGCCAAAAAATGTACATACGCTTGCACTTCAAGTAAATGGCGAGCAGGGCGACTGTGGTCACAGCCATTTTGCTTGCGGTTTCTGGATCTTCTAAGTAGGTGCTTTAATAGAGAAGCAGAAGTGTCAATCCACCACGCGTAATGAATACCCGCTTCTATTCTTGTTATTATACGGTTCTCCGTATATAATAAGCGTAAACTTATCTTGCGGAGGATAGATATGCTAGATTATATTTCCGTACAGCAGGCAGTCAATAAATGGGGCGTTTCAGAACGCAGAATACAGAAGCTATGCGAAGAAAATAGAGTAGCCGGAGCGGTTCGCTTCGGTCATGCATGGGCGATACCCAAAGACGCTGAAAAACCTGCGGATGCAAGGCAGAAGCCCAAGAGTGAAAAGTCATGGGGGCTTTAGGATGCAAAGCAATATTTTGATTATTGATGATGACATAGAGTTGTGCCAATTACTAAAAAAATGTGTGGAAAAAGAAGATGTCACTGCCGACATTGCACATACTGGGACAGATGGTTTGGTTTTGGCATTGAAAGGCAATTATCACCTGATTGTTCTGGACGGTATGCTTCCAGAAATGGATGGATTTCATGTGCTTAAAAAAATAAGGGAAATGAGCGCCGTTCCAGTATTGATGCTTACGGCTAAGGCTGCAAGCACCGACAAAGTAAATGGCCTGCGATTAGGCGCGGATGACTATTTGACAAAACCATTTGATGTTGACGAATTTACTGCTCGCGTCCTGTCTTTAATTCGCAGATATACGACCTTAAATACTGGCTCCATTGAAGAAGCAAATCGTCTTACTTTTCAAGGGCTTATGATTGATATGGATACCCGGATTGTTACCGCCCGGAATGAGCAAATAGAACTTCACGCAAAGGAATTTAATATTCTCTGTTACCTTGCCAAAAATCAGGGAAAGATTCTGACCAAACAACAGATATATGAAGAAGTATGGCAGGAACAATACGCTTATGATGATAACAACATCATGGGATATATCAGTAAACTAAGGAAAAGCATTGAGCCTGACCCCAACGATCCGACCTATATTCAAACCGTCAAAGGCGTTGGCTACCGCTTTAGCCGCGAGGTGTGATTATGGATGGCGTTTCTATCAGATTTGGATTATTGATAGCTTTGTTTATGATTACCATTGCCGCCGTGATTGCCGCGCTGCTGTTGTTCCGAAAAATGCGAACGATTCAGCGAAAGCTAAATGACATATCGGATACGCTGGACGACATAGCGCAAGGGAACAGCAATCGAAAAATCCTGGCAAAACCCAACGATATAACTTCCTCAATCTGCTATAAAATCAATGAAATCGTCCATGACTTCCGGGGGCAAGTTGCAGACTTCAAAAAAGCCGAGGAGACAAACAAACAGTTAATGACGAGCCTTTCCCATGATGTGCGTACCCCACTGACAACCCTTATCGGATATTTGGATGCGGTGCAAAAAGGCATTGTGTCCGGTGCAGAGCGCGAAGAATACTTAGAAACCGCCCGCAGGCGGGCGCATGATATGAAAAACTATGTTGATATGTTGTTTGAATGGTTCAAGCTCAACTCCAATGAAGAAGCTTTTACGACCCGGAAAGTAGAGCTTGCGGAGCTGACCCGGATCCTTCTTAAAGACTGGATACCGACCTTTGAGAACATTTTCCTTGATTATGATATTAGAATTCCAGACAAGCGTATTGAAGTCATTTTGGATACAGATGCGTATTCCCGTATCCTGAATAACCTGATTCAGAATGTGATTTCCCATAGCCGGGCAACGCATATTAAAATCAGTATGTGCGTGTTGAATAAGTATGTAAGGATTGCTATTGCAGACGATGGCGAGGGGATTTCCAAACAGGACTTACCGCACATTTTTGAACGGCTCTATAAATGCGACAAAGCCCGTTCGGAAAAAGGAAGTGGCTTAGGCTTGTCTATCGTACAGCAGCTTGTAAAGAAGATGGGTGGCATGATTACAGTGGAAAGCGAACCATGCAAACAAACAGAGTTTATCGTGCAGTTTCCATTGGCCGATAATAGTCCCTGCTGAGAGTCAGGGATCTGACCGTCAAAAAACTTGTTTTTTGACGGGATAACTGCTCTTTGCCTCTCGTCCTTTGGACTCACGGGCGGCAAAGAGCACGGGGAAACGCCCCTGCGGGGCGATCCGTTGCGCCGGTTCAACCGGCGCAGCCGGAAAGAATGGGTTAAGGGCTTCTGCCCTTAACAATCCCGGGACTTTTTTGACAGACTGGTCCCTGCTGAGAGGCAGGGATTTTTGATATTATCCATTTTTCAAGGTTCATGCAAGGTTGGTGCAAGGTTTATTCAAGGTTGAGAAGCTATAATCGATATCATAAACGCAAAGGAGGATTTTATATCTTGAGTGGTTTTATCATTGAAACCAAAAATTTAACAAAAGTATATGGCGAACAAAAAAGTGTGGACAATCTGAATCTGCATGTGAGGAAAGGCCGCATTTATGGTCTGTTGGGCAGAAATGGCGCAGGAAAGACCACTACCATGAAAATGCTTTTGGGTCTGACCAAACCGACAGACGGAGAAATTAAAATTTACAACAAGTATATTTTAGGAAATGAGAAAAAGATTTATTCTCGAATTGGAAGCCTGATTGAATCCCCCGGCTTTTATCCTAACCTAACCGGAACGGAGAACCTAAAAATTTTAGCAAGACTCCGGGGAACACCGAACCGGGACGCGGTTAAAATTGCTCTGGAGGTGGTCGGACTCCTCTATAATGATAAAAAACTGTTTTCCGAATATTCGCTTGGCATGAAACAGCGGCTTGGCATCGCAAGCGCCATCATGCACGAGCCGGAGCTTCTGATTTTGGACGAGCCGATTAACGGACTTGATCCTATCGGCATTGCTGAAGTCCGCGAGTTTATCAAGCGGTTAAGCGCGGAGCAAGGCAAGACAATCCTAATTTCCAGCCACATCCTTTCAGAAATGGCCTTGCTTGCTGACGACATTGGAATTATCGACCACGGTGTTTTACTGGAAGAAGAAAGCCTGGAAGAACTGGAAAAGAAAAACAGTATGTTTGTCCACTTTATCGTTTCATCTGCTTCAGAGGCAGCTCGGAGTTTGGAACATGACTTTCATACGTCCAACTTTCACGTTGATGACGACAACAATTTATGGCTGTATGATACGAATATAGCGGTTGCTTCTATTACCCGTAGGTTTATCGAAAACGGTATCGACGTGTCGGAAGCGCATACCCATAGTGACACGTTGGAGGATTACTTCAAAAAGGTTACCGGAGGTGAGGGAATTGCTTGATTTGCTTGTCTGCGAATTTTCAAAAATAAAACGGCAAAAGTTTATTCAGTTTTCCCTGATGGCAGCTTTTCTCTTTCCTATACCATTAACAATTCTTATGGCAAAGGACGGGATGTCATTTGACCAATTATCCCGTGCCAATATGATGTTTGGAGAACTGTTGCTTTTGCCGTGTATCCTTGGAATTATTGCTTCAATGCTGTTCTTCATGGAAAGAGATAACGACACTCTTAAAAATCTGGTTACGATTCCGGTTTCAAGAACAAAGATTGTCCTTGCCAAATTGTTTGTGATAACGATACTGTCTGTCCTATACTCCGTAGCTGCGTTGGGCGCGACTGTGATTGGCGGACTCATTGTAGGCGGAGTGGAAGGGGTTTTGTTTAGGCTTGGGATTAGTATAGTGCTTGGCATACTGATTGCGATTGCTACCTTTCCAGTTGTGATCGTCATTGTATATTTTAATAAAAGCTATATTTTTTCAATTATCGTGTCTTTTATTTATGCGGTCATTAGTTTTGTGATTACGATGATGCTTTCGTCAAACCCGGAAGCGGTCAATGCCATTGCTTCCATTCTTCCTATCCCTGTTATCTTGAAATGGTATTTGCCGCTGTTTCCTATTGAGGACGCTTTGGCGTATATAAAACCATATTTGATGACAACGCCTGCTTGTTTTGGGATACTGGCACTTTACGCAGCTGTATCCGTATACCTAACTGTTACCATCTACAAAAGAAAGGAGAAATAGGGGGTGAACGTTATGGGTGACATTATTATCAGTGAATTTGCAAAACTGAAACGATATAGCATACTCTGGATTGGAATTGTCGCAGTTTTTTTCTCTGCAATGTTAGCGGTATTTCAATCAAGCAGTGGCGGAGGTTCAATCCTCTATGAAAGTTTCTATAACAATATCATCTGGAACAATTTTAGTTTGGCGTTCCCATTTATGATCACTCTGATTGGCGGTTATATCATTAACCGTGAATATACTGACCGCACATTAAAAAACGTGTTGACGGTACCGGTTTCCTTTCGGAAAATGCTGACGGCAAAACTGATTGCCATTGGTATGATTACCGTACTGTTCGCTGTTTTCAGCTTTCTATGCACGTTGCTGTTGGCATTTATTCTTCAAACTAAGGGGGTGTCCATATCCCTTGTTGTGAAGTCACTGTATCAAATTGTCGGAATAGGTTTGTGCAACTACATTGCTGTTTTGCCAATTATCACATTTTTCTGCCGGAAACAAAACGGTTTTTTAGCCGGTGTCGGTTTCGCGTTTGTCTACGGTTTTTGCGGCATCTTTGTTGCTGGCAGAAGTCTTACGGACTTTTATCCAATTACGGCGGGACTTGGCATTTTTGGTTACACAGGACAAGGGTCGGTTTCCTATAATGTCGTTATTGGCTGTTTAGCTTTACTTGCAATGCTGATTATCTCAGCAGTTCTTGTACGAAGAACACCGAACTATGACGAGATAACTGCGGTTTCCAAGAAAAAAACGGAAAAAGCGGTAACCCCAAACGCTAGTAAGGTTCATGAGGTGACCCCCAAAGAGTAGTCCAGACATAATGGGCACAGGTCATTTTAGGCAGCAGTGGAGATAATTGTTTGTAGGGCAGGCGGTTTCCCGCCAAGGCCCGAATGTGACTTGGTCTGATTGTAGTAGCGAGCTTATCGTTGCATCAATACTTGCGCTTCAAACATAAGACGATTATTATTCGCAAATATTCAAAAATCGAAAGAATTGTTATTAATGACAAACGATAGTGCCGTAGATTCGAAGATAATTCTGGCAATCAAAAACTACCTGCAACAAAGTCTGATCTATAATGCTAGAACTTTTGACGATCTCGAACGATTACTGATAATCAATCATCCCAACAAACATCAAATAAACAACAACTAGTCGGTTTTGCCCCTATTCTATGCCTAAGAATGATTCTCAAGATGCGCAAAAACCGCCAGAAGTTGGCGGTTTTACTGGTTGCGGGAATTGGACTTCTTTGCTTAAGTCAGACATGTTTACTTGCACTTCGCGCTGCGTAACGGTCTTTTTCGCAAAGCCCGCCGCTCAAAAGCCCAGCACTGCCGGCCTTTTGCCGCCGCGTGGCGACGGCGGCCGCGGCTTCAAGTCCATCTGAACATCAGCCAAAATCAGAAGAAGCCACCCAATTGGATGGCTTCTTCTGATTTGGTTGCGGGGATTGGACTTGAACCAATGACCTCCGGGTTATGAGTGCGTATTTATGCGGAATATCGTTATGATTATGCGGTAATAATTGAAGATAATCGCCGATCTTTGCGGATAATTGAAAATGTATTTTGGGTGATTACTAACGATTATTAGCCATCATTGATGGCAATAAACAACAAATAAACATCAGGTAGTAGGTTTCGCTTTCACATTTTCGTTTGAACCATGGGATACTTCAGCCTCTACAAAGAGTGGTGACTAAACTTACACGAAGAAATACAATCGTGCAATCACATAAATGTGGATGTAAATTCCCATGCATGGATACAACGAATATGGGTGACGATTGTGTACGGAAAAGACTTTTTTAAAACGATTAAACCAGTTGCTTCTAATACGCGCAAAGGTGATTTGTAACTCTGTGCTATTGAGCTTCTTCATTTCGCGACTCATCACTTTGTTTCACTATACTGTTTTAATGCATCCCCCAAAGAATAGCCCGCTTGAAGCGAGGAAAATCAATATTTGGTTCCCATACAGTCAAGGCCACCTGTAAATCAGGTGGCTTTGACATATCCATCCAAATCGGATTACTTTCTTCAGACAAGGTGATTTTCAAGGTACTCGCCTATGATATCGGCGAGAATCCTGTGCCCTGCGTCGTTTGGATGCAACCCGTCCGGGAGATAGCATTGCTGAATCAAGGGCACATTCGGGTCGAGGCAAGGCTCCGCGAAAAGATCCAACACTGGTAGATCGTAGTAAACCGCAGTCTTTCGTATGATATCAACATAGGTGCTGAGCGGGCTTCCCGGCTGAAGCTTTTGCCCGTCGCCAAAGGGACTGTTCTCTTCGATGCGGTGCAGCGGCGTCAGAATGACAATCGTCGATTTCGGGTAGCGTTCGATGAGGGACGCGTAGAGCGTATGGCACGCGCCGTGGAAGGTATCTGCGGTTCGGTCGGAGCATGCGCCTAACGGCGCATCACTGTGACCAAAGTCGTTGGTTCCGCCAAACACGATTACGACATCCGCATCCGCGTCCATTTCGCAAACGCGTGAGCAAAAATCCCTGTCGCATTCTGGGTTATCCGAGGCGCGGCGCTGCTTTGCATAGCGCGTGCCGCTGATGCCATAGTTTCTAGCCGCTTTCAAGTGGTATTGCTCCATGAGCAGGCTGGCAAAGCAGTGAGCTTCTTCGCTGGTGCCAGCACCGAATGTGATGCTGTCGCCGAGAAAGTTGATCGACTTATTCTTCAGGTTCATAGGAATTGCCTCCATGCAGCAGGTCTCGTTTCGGAATGAAATAAACGATGCTGAAAGTGATGATCGCGGGCATCCCCAGCAGCATCGCAAAAGCCGAAATATAGGGAGAGAGCATGGCAAACAGCGTGCATGCCAATTGCAGTATGCCAAGAACAATACTCGTTTTCACATGCCCGAGCGCCAGCGCAACAGCCTGACGAACTAGACCGCGCCGCACGCCAGTGAGTAGTAGCTGCACTGCATACGGCAAAATGCTGAAGAACATTAATAGCGCGATCGCGGCGCTGACGGAGATCAAAAATCGCATCGCGCTGGCGATTACAAACGCAAAATACACCGGACACAGTGTAAAGACAACGACGGCGATCAGAACAAGGGAAAGCATGAGGCCTTCGCGCCAAAGACGCTTATAAACAGTGAAGAAACGCGGCAAATTTTGCCATGGCGTACCGTCGGCAATTGCGCCCGCGGCCACAAACATCGAAAGAAACGCAGACCCAGCGGGAAACAGCAGAACAAGAGCGCCGAGTAACGGTGCCCACGCGTGAAAAAGGATGAACAAAATCAACCCCAGATAGACTGGGAAGACAAACGGCAAGAATTTGATGTGATACAAAAACAATCTCCAGCTGCCGTCCGCCAGCCGCACCCACCATCCCGCAAGAGAACGGGAAGACGCGTCTGAATCCGATTGCAGCGGCGCAAGTTCGCTCATGGTTCCTCCAGTTTTAGACTTCGGGTGAATTTTCCGTCGTTGATCTGCCTGATCAAGTCCAACGGAAATTTCGGTTTGTGATGGTAGTCCAGCAGGCCGTTTTGTTCGGCACCCACATCCGTCAGCTGCGTATAGCAGTATCCTTTTACAAAATCGGAATGCTGCAGCGCCTGAATCAAGTCTTCAAAGTGCGTCAAAAACTCATCTGCCGAATGTGCTTCGGAATAACCCCAAACATCTACCTGAAACGGGGCATCTCCAAAACAGGTGCCGCCAAACTCGCTCACGATGATGGGTTCGCTTGCATATGCGCTGCCAATGAAGAGCTGCTTTCCAATCGGCAGATAGTCCAGAATGCTCCTGAGCGTATGATAGCGCTCTGTGAGTATATCGGGGTCGGATTCATAATCATGAATGGTCAGCAAATCTCCGCAAACATGCTCCCACCCGTCATTATCCACGACGATACGCGTATTGTCCAGAGACTTTGTCATATGATAGAGGGCTTTGCTGTGTTCCTGCTGCAATGCGCTGCTATGGATTTCCTGCACGCCCCAGGACTCGTTCAGCGGAACCCACGCGACGATGCAGGGGTGATTGTAGTTGCGCTGAACGGCATCCGCCCATTCGCGGTACATGTTGACGGCATATTCGCTGGAGTAGACGTAGGCTGCCCCGATTTCGCTCCAAACGAGCAAACCCAGCCGATCCGCGTGGTAGAGAAAGCGAGGGTCCTCCACCTTCTGATGCTTGCGAACTCCATTAAACCCCATCGCTTTGACCGCTTCGATATCCTCGATGAAGGCGTCGTCGGAAGGCGCGGTCAGCATCGAATGCGGCCAATAGCCTTGATCCAGAATCATTTTCAGATAATAGGGACGGTTATTTAGCAGTACGGCACCGTTTTCGCACGAGATTTTTCGGATTCCGAAGTAGGAACGAACCGTATCCATCAACTCTTTTTCCCGGAAGACATGAAAAACGATGTCGAACAGCCGTGGATTTTCCGGCGACCACGCGAGATCCTCGTAAAAATTCCATGTCTGCAGTGACGGTTGGTCAAGGTCGATGGTTAAAGACCCTTTCCGGCCCTGCGACTGTACGGTCACGCTGGTCACAGGCCTTCCCTGAAACTCGATCTCAAGGCCGAGCGACAAGCCCGGATCACCATGCAGCTTATAATCGATGCGGATCGATTTTTCATCAAACAACGGCGTCAATCGAACGGAGCTCAGGTGCTCGCGTGGAACCGCCTCAAGCCATACGCTCTGCCAGATTCCCGTCGTATGCGTGTAGAAGATACTGTGCGGCGCCTCTTTCCAGGTTTGCTTGCCGCGTGGCATCTCCATATCTTGATGATCGTCTGTCACCTTGACGACGACGGTGTTTTTAGAACCGAAGAAAGCAACATCGGTCATGTCTGCGGAAAAGCCGGTTTGCCCGCCCGTATGCGTCGCAACCAATGCCTGATTGACCCAAACTTGACAGGAATAATCCACGGCGCCGAAGTGCAGCATCAGAAGGTTGCCTTTCATCGAGGCGGGAACGGTAAACGTTCGGCGATACCAAACGGTATTATGAAATTCGGTGATGCCTAAACCGGACAGCTGGCTTTCGTAGGAAAACGGAACAATGATTTCGCGGCCAAAGCTGTCGTCGTCAAACGAAAAACCCCATGTGCCGTTGAGGGAGAGCCAGTTGTCGCGGATGAAATCTGGTCTTGGATATTCACTTCTGAGTGGGATGGTCATTGTTGTCCTCCGTAGCTGGAAATATGGTCGGCTTCGTCGCTGCGAAAGACAGCGCGCATCAGTCCGCCGGATTTTGCGCAGATTCCTGTTTTTCCAAACAGGATCGGATGATTGTCGTGATAGGACAAAAGCGGCACAAGGCTGCCGTTGACAAACACGGCAATGTCGTTGACGGTTTGAACGGCGCGCATGCTCCAAACGGGGAATATCCCGCGATCGAGCGAAACGCACGCGAGCTCTGTTTCATCGTAGCGATGCTTCGTCAGCACCAGATCGCCCTGATCCAGAGACACGCAGTAGCCGATGAAAAAGTTCTGCCCAAGTTCCATGTCCTGCCCTTCGCCGCCGTAAGCAAGTTCGCTTGCGCTCAGCAGGATGCCGACGGACGGCGCATCTAAGGCGAGACCAGCGGGAAACTCCAGCGTAGCCTGCGTGACCGAGCCGCGCGCGGAACCGAAGCAACACTTTTCGAACGGGGCAAGCTGAGCGATTTGCTCGCGGGCTGGTTCAAACGGATGCGCAGGCGTAACGGTCAATGTTGAAGGTGCGTGAAGCCATGCGCCGAGTTGGACGGACAGAGTTTTCAGCCCACACGGAAGCAGAAGCGCATAGACCGCCGCATCACAGTTCGCCGCCACAAGTCGCACCGGCAGCGATTCACCGTCGATCGTGCATTGCAGCTCGGAATTCGAATCAACGGAACGGCCAACGACGGCAAAATGGTGCTCACCCGCATTGGCAATGTTGAGGCGAATCATTTGCGCCCGCTGCTCCGTCAAGGGAATGGTACACGGCACAGGATAGAAGATCCGCTCCTCGGCGGACTTGCTGTCGCCTCCGTGAAAAGCGGTATAACCGATTCCGATGCCGGAGCCGTTTGCGAAGTACCCGATCGCATCCCCGGCATGGACGGCGAACGGGTATTCTCCCGCGTGTTTGCCGTCTATGCGCAGCGACAGACTGTCGTTATAATAGCGAATCTGGAGGCAATGCAACGCCTGATGAACAAAGGGATAGGGGATATCATAGGTCAAGCGTGCGCCGGAACTCCGGTGCACAAGCGATATTGTGTTGCTGCCCGGCGTGAGCCCGATTTGCAGATCGCCTACTGAGATGCCATACGATCCGTCCTCCGAAACCGCCTGCAGATGGAACTCGATGATCCCCGATTCAGCGTTCGGCGCGCGTTTGCAGCGGCATTGAAAATCGGGCATGGTGTAAAGCAGACCATCGCGAAAATTCCAACTCCCGTCCAGTATTTCCCAAAGAGAGTAAGCGCCCGTTCGGTCTTCAAACTGCGGCGGTTCCGGAACGGGCTGCGGCAGGGTGGATGGCCCTGCGACACGCATGCAGGAACCCAGAATCAGCGGGTCGATGTTAAGGTCGCGCGTGAGATCCTCGTTGATGTTGTGGTATACGATATAGTGCGTCAGCATGTTCGGCCCAATCACGGTGGAACTGTGCCCCAAGCCGGTCCAGTCGCCCTCTGCGTGCACGATGATGGGGTTATCGGGACAGTCCCGAAACCCAGCGAGCGGGTCACGGCTGGTTGCCGCGTGGATGCGATACCCGCGGGAGAGGTAGTGGTTGCCGGTATAGGTCATGTAGTACATGCCGTTTTCCTTGACGACCATGGGCCCTTCCGTCCAGCCGTGCAGGAAGACGCCGGTCTGCACCGGCTCGCCGAATTCGGTGGGAGAGCGCATCTCGCAGCCGAGGATGCCGTTGTCGTCCGCCCAGTAGAAGTACCACCTGCCGTCGTCGTCGATAAAGATCGATCCGTCGATGCTATGGCCGACGTTTTCGGAGATCTTGTGAAATGGTCCCGTCGGTCGGTCGCTTTTCAGCACAAAATGCCCGCGCCCGTGCGGCGAGGTATACAGATAAAACGCCCCGTTCCAATAGACAACCTCCGGCGCAAACGGCACCAGCTCAGGGAAAACATCCGGCGAAATCACCGGCCCTTCCGACACCCAGGAGATCAGGTTTTCGCTGCTCCAGCAGCGGATATCCGGGTTGGTGGCGTAGAGATAGTATTTGCCGTTATAGCGCAGGACGAACGGATCGGCAAAATCGCCCTGCCGCTTGATTGGATTGCGATAAAGCTCCATAGTTACCCCTTAATACCGGTGAGCGCAAACGACTCGGTAAAGTACTTCTGGCAGACGATGAACAGAATCAAAACCGGCAGGATTGCAATCAAAGACGCTGTCATCATCAGCGGGATGTCAGTTTGTTGGATGTAGTGCGAGTTCAGCATGGCGATGGCAACCTGCACGGTTTGCTTTGACGCGCTGTTTGTGAAAACGAGCGGGGCAAAGTAATCGTTCCACGTCGACATAAACAGCATGATGATATTTGCGATGATGGCGGGCTTGCTCAGCGGTAGGAAAATCCGCCAATACGCGCCAAAATAACCGCAGCCGTCGATTTTCGCCGCATCCAGCAACTCGCTCGGCAGCCCCATCATGTATTGCCGCATAAAAAAGATGATATTGATGTTGCAAAGCGATGCGGGAATGATCATGGGCAGCAGCGTATCGATCCAGCCGATCTTTGAGTAGATGACAAACAGCGGAACCAGCAGCACGACAAAGGGCACCATCATGGTCGTCAGCAGCATCACGAAGATCGTGTTGCGAAGACGAAAATGCATTTTGGAGAACGCAAACGCGGCCATGGTAGAGGTCAGCGTGCAGAAAACCAGCACGCAGCCGCTGATGATGCAGCTGTTTTTGATCCCCGTCAGCAGATTGGAAGAAGTCCAGATCTTGATATAGTTCTCCCATTTGGCGGGGCTTGGAATCCATTGCGGCGGAATGACGTAGACGAGGTTTGCCTCCTTGAGCGAAGTGCTGATCATCCAAAGAAATGGCATGACCATCGTTGCAGCGCCAAGCAGCAATAGGATGAATACGGCGACGCGGCCGGGCGTTGTCTTGCGCTTTTTCATGTTATTCATCCCCTCCGTAGACCCATTTGCGGGAGACAACGAATTGTATGATGGTCAGCGTCAGGATGAGCAGCCCGAAAGCCATCGCTGTTGCAGAAGCATAGCCCATCTGACTGTTGGTAAACGCTTTTTGCCAGATATAGAACACGATGGTTCCGACGCCGTAGCCGCGTCCGCCATCGGGCGCAAACATCTGCACTTCGACAAACGTTTGCAGCGAGCCAATGACGCCGACGATCATCAGATAAAACGTCGTAGGCGAGAGCAGCGGCAGTGTGATCTTAAAAAACTGCTCGCGCGGCGTTGCGCCGTCGATTTCTGCGGCTTCGTAATAGGTGCGTGGAATCGCTTTGAAGGCCGCGATATAATAAACGGATATGATTCCGATCATTTTCCAGGAGATCATGATGACGATCATGCGCTTTGTCCAGACGGGGTCGCTGAGCCAGTTTGGCGGGTTAGCAACACCCAGTAAGCTCAGAAAATTATTGACGAGTCCGTATTTGGCGTTAAACAGCCACATCCAGATGAGAACCAGCGCGACGACCGAGGAGATAAACGGCAGATAGTAGATCGTTCGAAATACCTTTTGACCCAGAATGTTCTTGTGGCAAGCATAGCCAAAGAGCATCGCAAACGTCAGATAAATCGGAACCGGAATGAGCATATAGAACGTGTTTTTCAGTGCGATCCAGAACTTTGGATCAGCAAACAATTTCTCATAGTTGCGGAAACCAACAAAAATCCTGTGCGGCGATAAGATATTCCAGTTTGTAAAGCTGGCATACGCGCATATGGCGAGCGGCAAGAGGAAAAATACCAGAAAGTATAGGATCGTAGGCGATACAAAAAGAAGGCCCGCCGCTTCCTCCCGCTTTTGAAGTTTGCTTACCTTTCTTCTCATGGCGACCTCCAGTATGGTAAATGCGTGTGGAATCTTCCTGAACATATCGGCAGGGTATCACGCCTGCCGATATGTCCGAAGTTGCTTATATTATATAGCCACTACCTTATTTCGCGTACTCTGCTTTTTGCGCAATGCTGTCGTCGAGCAGCTGCTGCACGGTCTGCTGAATCGACGCGCAGTAGTCCGCGGCGGTCATTTCGCCGGTGAATACGGAGGCCGCATTGGAGTTAAACTCCGCGAACCACTCCTGATTAAACGTGCGGGACTGCGTCGCGAGACGGACGTGGTTCTCCAGCATGTCGAAGAGCAGAGCCTTGGAAGTGGGGCCTTTCTCAAACTTTGAATACTCACCCAGCGCCATGTCCTTTAGCATTGGGATAGCCTGTCCCATCGTGTATGCGGTTCTCTGCGCATCCTGATTGAAGGAGAGAAACGCCGCAAGGTTGGACGCGGCTTCCGGGTATGCCGTTGTGGCAGAGACCGCGAGACCTGCGCTGCCAAACCAGATTTCGCTCTTTCCGGTATTGGGGCTGACGGGCCAGTTCATCACGTCCCAGCTAAAGTTGCAGTTTGCCCAGAGATCGCCAAGACTCCAAGTGCCTGCGCCCACCATGGCAAGCTTGCCCTGTTTGAAGCGGTCGTAATCGTTCAGAGCTTCGGTTTCCGATGCGCTCGGCGCAACGCCGTGCACGAGGCGGAGGTCTGCGCACCACTGCATTGCCTGCGTGAATGCCGGGTCGGTGATTTGCACCTTGGAGAGCGTTGCGGGATCGACCCACTCCGCGCCGTTGGACCACACGGCGGATTCGAGCGAATAAGCGCCCGTGCCGTAGATCTTGTTGTCGCCTTCGCCGGTGGTGAGTTTTTGCGCTGCGGCGAGATAATCGTTCCAATCCCAGGGATCGTCGATTGTGGGCGGGGTCACGCCTGCTGCTTTGAAGAGGTCAACGTTATAGAAGACGGGGAACACGCTGACGTCCTTTGGCAGAGCGTAGATGTTTCCGCTGCCCTGATTCTGCCCGTCGAAACGGTAGAGGTTCAGGAGGCAATCCCAAACGTTGTCCGCGCTGAAAATATCGTTATGCGCGACATAATCCGTCAGGTTGTAGAGATTACCCGTGGCGGCAAGCTTCATCATTTTGTCGATCGGGCAGTAGAACACGTCCGGCGCCTGACCCGCGCCGATCATGGTTTGCAGCTTGGTGTCGAACTCGTTGTCGGCAACGACGATGTATTCCACTTCCACATCGGGATACGCTGCTTCGTATTGAGCAATCATGGACTTGTAGGTCGCGATTTCGGCATCGGTTCCCCAACCCATGAACTTGATGTGGGTTTTCTCGCCCGCTGCGGTGGGTTCTGCGGCGGGAGCTGCGGCTGTGTCGGTTGTCGCGGGGGTGCTCACCGCGGGTTGGGCACAACCTGCGAGGCCAAGCATGCTAAAGGCCATGACGAGACACATGATAACGACTAGAAATCTTGCTTTCATTTCCATTCTCCTCCAATATTATTTTTTACAGGGATGTTTTGCGAAACAAATTCAAAAGATAAGAAACACAGAATTTGTTTTTAAGATGAGATTATAATAACAATGCTATTCCATAATGTCAACAAGTATCGAAAAACATTCAAGATATTGTGAAAACCAGGCATATAAAAACATAAAATATAAAACAAATAAAACAAAAAGCACAGCGGATCTGTTATAATCTGTTCCACACGCATGCGAACTTGTATGGAATGTTGAAAATGTGTGTGTTATACTTCTATATATTATAGTGCGAAGAGAGTAATTTGTATGGCAAAGATTCTCGAACTCCTGGCGGATCAGGAAGACAATTTATGTAAAGCCGGGAAAGCGCTTTCCTCGGAAACGCGTATTCAGATTCTGAAGCTGTTGTACTATAACAGCTACAACGTCAAAGAGATCGCGAGCAAGCTGGATATCCCCGCTTCCAGCGCGGCGCTGCATATTCGCGTGCTGGAAGAAGCAGACCTGATTCAGATCAAGCAAAAACCCGGCAACAGAGGGTCTATGAAGGTTTGCAGCCGCAAGTACGATTATCTGAACATCCGCTTGTCGGGCAGCGATCCGAACGTCAACCAGGTCGCCACGATGTCCATGCCGATCGGCGCGTTTACCGACTATCGCGTCGCACCTACCTGCGGCATTGCAACAGCCGCAGCGCTGATTGGATACGAAGATCGACCGAGCGATTTCTACCTGCCGGAACGAGTCAACGCACAGATTCTGTGGTCTGCCAGCGGGTATGTCGAGTACAAATTCCCCTTTCCGCTCAATCACAGCGACGTACCGCAAAGGCTCATTCTTTCGTTTGAAGCGTGCTCCGAAGCGCCGAACTTCAAAGAGGACTGGCGGTCGGATATCACGATTTGGATCAATGGCTGTGAATGCGGAACATGGCGCAGCCTGGGCGATTTCGGAAGCCGCCGTGGGAGGCTGAATCCTGCGTGGTGGGACAATGGCGTTTCGCAATATGGCAAACTGGTGATTGTGGAAGTGACCGAAACGGAAACGGTCATCAACTCAAAAAAAGTGTCGGATCAGAATCTGCATGGTCTGCGGCTCAATTCGCTGGACCCGATTACCATTCGAATCGGGAACAAACCAGATGCGGAATACGTGGGCGGGTTTAATCTCTTCGGGAAACAGTTCGGTGACTATGAGCAGGACATCCTGCTTTCCTTTGTGTATTGATGGATGGTTAGCGGCTAATAAGCCTGACAACACGTTGTATAATGAAAAAGCGCTGTGCGGACGGAACTCGCGGTAGTCCCCTTCGCAAGCGCTCTATTATGTCTCCAGCGTCATCCAGTGACATAAACCAGTTCATGTTCATACACTCGTCCCGGAAAATTCCGTTGATTGGTCTATATTTGGTTATTATAACCTATTATCTTCGGTTCATTTGGGGGCTGAAAAGAGTTGACGCCAACGGATTTGTGATTGTACACGGCAGGATAGAACGTAGGGCTCCGACTCCAAAGGTCAGATGTTCGAATCCTCCCGGGCACACCAAAAACCCCCTAATTGGGCAACTTTTTAGGGGGTTCAACTTTAGCTCGTTTTTAAGGGCTCTCCGTCAATAGTTGGGGTGAGCGGTAGATTAAGAGAAACAAAGGGAGCTGAGAGCGAGAGCGAACAGCTCCCTTAAACATTGCTGGTGCAGAGGATTCGAGTGCGGAAATTTCTGAAGCTACGGTAGCCGAACGCGATACGTTTGAGCACTTTTATCTTGTTATTGACTCCCTCTGTGAAGCCGTTGGAGTAAGGGCAATCGAACGCATTGAGGATATAGGGTTCCCAGTTTCGCAGCATCGTAAGGCATTTGGAAAAATCCGGGAGATCGGTAACGAAGGCATGAGCACGAAAGGTGCGGAGACGTTCGTTTGCCTGCAAGGAGTTGGACGAATCCATGAAGTCGTAGAATTTCTCTTTCAGCAGATATGCCTCCCGAAGGTCTCGGGACATCAACAGCATGCGTTCCACAGCGGCTTTATTCTCGGCAGATAGATCCCGCATATGTGCCAACAGGAGTTTTCTGCTGCGCTTAAAGTATTTACGCTGTTCGGGCAGTAACTTCGTCTGGACTCTCTTTCTCACGTTCTCTAGCGCCCAGGCGCAGTGGCGAACCACATGGAATCGGTCGATCACAATTTTCGCGTTTGGCAGCAGCCTTTTCGCAACAACAAGGTACTCCTTGTTCATGTCCATCACGAAGTATTGCACCTGATTTCTGTTCGGAAAAGCCCGCAAATAGTCATAAATCTGCGCATGATAGCGCGTTGGAAGCACATCAACAATCTTTTTGTGAACGGGATCGGTCAGGATGCACTGAAATTTTCCATACTCGGTATTGCCGCGAAATTCGTCGATCGAAAGCACTTTTGGCAGCAAAGCGGGTCTCCCAAATTCAAGCAAATTCATCCAGCGGCCAACGGAAGATTCGGAGACTCCGAGCGTGTTTGCAATCTCTTTTCGAGATTGCTTCTTTCGCAATTGATCGATTCCCAACGCTGCCAGTCGGTTGGTGATTCGGTGCCGCTTCGGCAATAAATAATTCCCTTCATAGAACCGTTTCCCGCAACAGGGGCAGCGATATCGTCGCTTACGGTACTGCCAAATCACGAGCTTGCCTTGAATCGGGCTGTCTTTCACACGCTGCAACCGGTAGTCATGAACCTGACTGCACGGTGTCCGGCATGCCGGACATTCCTGCGTTCGTGGCTTCATTCTCACCGTTAGAACGATCTCTTTTTCGTTCTGCTCTACTTTTTCAAAATCATAGGCTTCCATATCCAGCAATTCTGCGATAAGATGTGTTTGAAGCATAACCTTCTCCATTTCTCGTAGTGGTGTTGCAACCTTAATCTACAAGATTTGAAGCGATTATGCTTCTTCTTTTTTTGCCTTACCCCAATGTAAAGTGTAGAGCCTTTTTAAGTTCGTGCGACAATGCGACAAATCACGAAAAAGCGATATTCGGGGTGGATAGAGAAAGACCTGAGAATGAGTGAGTGCGTATTTATGCGGAAGGCGACTATAAATATACGGTCACTATCGCGGATAATCGCCGATCTTTGCGGATAATTTAAAATGTATCTTTTGCGATCATTAACGATTATAAGCCATTAATGATAGCAATAAACATCAAATAAACATCAGGTAGTGGGTTTCATTTTCACAATCTGTATCTAATAGATGAGAGAGTTAAAGTCCAATAGCGGGTATTGACTACCCGATCAACAGCAAAGCAATATATATTTGCGAATCGCAAGACGAGAAACTGAATTTACCATTCCATTCCGCCCGGCGATAAGTACGAATTCGAGTATGGATTATTTCGGTCGCGTTGTGTCTCGATATTGAATCTGCGTTGGAATATAGATCGCCTGCGTGGGCATAGCTGGATCGTTTAGCCTAGCAAGCATGGCTTTCGCGGCGGTTCTGCCCAACTCATCCGTAAATGTGTGAATCGTCGTCAATTCGGGCGTAAACACTTGCCACTGCGGAATGTCGTCAAAGCCAACGATTTCAACATCGTTCGGAATTTTCATTCCATCGTCTATTGAAACTTTCATAATTGACAAAGCCGCAAAATCATTGACGCAAACAAAGGCTGTCGGCTTATTTTTTAATGCGTTTAATGCATTTCTTAAAAACGTAAGATCGTTTGTGTTTGAATTCAAAAACACATTTAGTTCCGGATGGGGGAGCTTGTTTCTCGTCGTATGCGCGGCTAAGTAGCCACGATAACGTTCATAGAAGCCCCGGCAATATTTCGGGTCTCCGATGAATGCTACATTTGCATGTCCGCGATCGAGAAGCTCACCAGTGAGGATTTCAACATTTCGATCGTTTTCCATCATAACAGCGGTGTGCGGTACCGAACCTTTGAATAGATCCCAATTCGAATCGATCATGACGATAGGAACGGAAACAGAAAACAGCGCCATCAAGTAACCTTCCGAGAAGATATCCGCGCATACAATCCCATCGCTCTGCCGGATCGTGGCAGGCAGCGCTTTCTTATGCATGTCGTTTGGCCTAACGACGACCAGCGAGAGTGTACATCCATTTTCGGCAAGATATTCGTCCATAGAACGAAATATGGATGAAAAGAAGTAGGACGTACTCGCGTCCAATCGCGTAACGAATGAGATATTATGTCCCGTATCATGCGCACGGTTGGCGCGCTCTTTGAGCGCGGGTTTTACGCCGTAACCCATTGTGTGAGCGGCATCCAATACCCGAGCCGTAGTTCTCTCCGAAGTGACGCCAACGTTGTTGATGACGCGCGAAACCGTGTTTCGGGAAAGCCCGAGCGTAATTGCAATGTCGTTAATGGTAACGGTCTTTTTCGTCATAGATCAAATCCCCACAAATCATCATGATAAAACAACTCAATCAATTACTGGTGCATATGCACTAAATTGCGTTTTGTATTTTTAGCCTATTGACACATTGGCACTGACTGAATATAAATATATTATAGCAAATGAATTCGTTTTTAACAGGTGTTCTCAAAAATAAATCCGAATTAAGTTTGAGCCTACGAAATACACGCATGAGTTGCAGGGAGTAAAATTGTTACAAATGAAACAATCACCTGAAGATAAAATGGAGCAAAGAGGTCAGGCGATAGTAGCTACATATAGACCAAGATATCACCTTCTCCCTCCATGTGGATGGATCAACGATCCGAATGGGTTTTGCACGCTCGATCATCAATATCATCTCTTCTATCAATATGACCCGAATGGGGTGACAAACACGTTGATGCACTGGGGACATTCGGTGAGCCGCGATCTTACAACATGGTCTTATGAGGGGATTGCGCTATCGCCAAATAAACCATATGACGCGAAAGGCGTGTTTAGTGGTACCGCAATCGAGCAGGATGGGCAGCTTTTACTGATGTACACCGGTGTGTCGGAGGATGAAATTGGTCTATCGCGCCAGACACAGTGCTTAGCCTATGGGGGAAAGAACTTTGTTAAACACGAGGCAAACCCTGTGATTTCCTCTCAGCAAATCCCGATTGACTGCCGCAAGGAAGATTTTCGCGATCCGAAGATTTGGGAAGAGAACGGCGTATATTATTGCTTAACGATAGCGGTCGACGTGCGCGGGTTTGGGAAGCTCCTTTTGTTTAAATCAGAGGATATGGTGCATTGGGATTTCGTCTCAGTTGCATTATCCGGCGAGCATATGGGGCTGGGTTCTCTTTGGGAATGCCCGGATTACTTCAAAATCGGAGATGTGGATGTGATCCTCATTTCTACGGTGAATGCGGCCCCAAATGGAACGAGATTTCATGGAAAATTTGGTGCAGTTTGGATTACGGGGAAGTTTGACCTCAAGAAAGGCGTTTTTCACGCTAAACAGTGGGATCAGTTGGACGATGGAACCGATTTTTATGCGCCACAAACGACGTTAGGGCTGAATGGTCAGAGGCTCATGATTGCATGGCAACAGAGCTGGGAGCGAAACATTCCGACGGCCGAGCTTGGTCATCGCTGGGCGGGGCACATGACGCTGCCGCGAGAGCTGCAATTGATAGAGGGTAGCGTCCGCCAGAAACCAGCGATCGATCTTGCACAGTACACATGCGAAACCGTCATACACGAGGACGTGAGGATCGCTTCACAACAGTCGCTGGACGGAGTTTGCGGTGGGAACGTGCATCTGCATGTAAGCGCCGACTTGTTGCAATGCTCCTCGATGACGATCCGGCTGTATCAGCGCGAATCGGAGGAAACGGTTCTAACCATCGACAAAGTCGGAAAAAGAATCGTGCTAGACCGATCAAACGCGGGATTTCCGATCAGCGGAGCGGAGATGATACCCGGCGCATCTCAACGCTGCATATCCCCGATTACCGGTGATTTGACAGAAAGGATCACGTTGGATCTCTATCTTGACAGTGGCTCAATCGAAGTGTTTTGTGAGGAGACGGGGCGTTGCCTGACAAGCCGGGTCTATCCGAAATTCCTGGGCGAAGGCATTGCTTTTGAAGCGGATGGCAAAGCCGTGATTTCACTAAAAGCGCATAAAATATGCATGGAACAAAGCGAGGGAAGGTAAAACATGGGTAGCATATTTTACAAACCGCAGGACGGGTGGGTCGGAGACTTGATTCCGTTCAGCCATGGCGGGAAATTCTATTTATTCTACCTTCATGACAAGCGCGAGGGGAAGAATCTGGACGATTACGGGTATCGAACCACCTGGAATTTGCTGACGACAACGGATGGCACCGATATCGTCGATCATGGCGTTGTGTTGCCGACTGGAAGCAGCGATGAGATCGATGAAAGTTGCTATACGGGTTCGATCATCGAAGACAAGAAAGGCGTTTTTCATCTGTTTTACACGGCGCAAAACGTCAGCCTTGCGCGATACAGCAAGGACGGGAGACCGCTTCAGATTGTCATGCATGCTACAAGCCGTGATTTGATTCATTGGGATAAGCATTATGACAGCGCGTTTGGCGCTGACGAAACCATCTATGAGGCGCACGATTGGCGTGATCCTTACGTGTTTTTCCACGAAGCGGATGGCTGCTACTATATGCTCCTTGCCGCGCGGGAAAAAGGCGCACCACAAAAGACGGGCGGGTGCATCGCGCTGTGCAAATCGGAAGATCTTTGGAATTGGGAAGCTCAAAAGCCGTTTTACAGCCCCGGTGCCTATATGACGCACGAATGCCCGGATTTGTTTCAGATGAACGGCTGGTGGTATCTCGTTTATTCCACCTTTACGGAGCGCTTTATTACGCACTATCGTTACTCACAATCGCCGTTCGGCCCATGGTCTGCGCCGATGGAGGACAGCTTTGATGGGCGCGCGTTTTACGCCGCAAAGACCGCCGAAGTTAAAGGTGAGAGGTGGTGTTTTGCATGGACGCCATCCAAACGTGGCGAAAACGATATGGCCATGTGGGAGTGGGGCGGGGCACTCGTGATGCATCAGCTTTCGCAACACCCCGACGGTCGAATACAGGTTAAGCTACCGCAAGGCATAGAGAGCAGATTTACGGGGCAGCAACCTGCCGTGTTAGAGAACGGAACGCAAATCGGAGAAAACCCCATCGAAGTTACCGCGGAATATGGTGCTGCGGCGCTGCGGCTGAAAAACCTACCGGAAGTATGCATGATCGAGGCCGACATCACGTTTTCTTCGGGAATCCGGAATTTCGGGATCGGCATCCGGCAGGACGAGATGTATGAGGAAGGGTATTTCTTCCGAGTTGAACCGTACTATAATCGCGTAGTGTTCGATTTATGGCCGCGAAGGGCACCCGGAGTCAACCAATGGTATCTGGACGGAGACAAACCGTTTGTTGTTGAACTGGAGCGGCCATATCAAATGTCGCGTTTGCAAAGCGTTTATCTAAAATTGGTCGTCGATGGAGACATTTGTGTGTGTTATGTAGACGATGCAGTTGCGTTAACGACAAGAACATATAACCTCAAACACGACGGATGGAGCTTTTTCGCATTTGATGGAACCATACAAGTGAGCAATATCCGCTTGCGGATACGATAAAAGGAGGAAAGAAAGAAATGAAAACAGCTCGAATGAGACCCTGGCATCTTCTAAAAGTGGTGACGTTGATCCTCGCGATGATCTTTGCGCTCAGCGCTTGTGCGGTGAGCACGGCTCCTGCTGCCACAACAAGCGATGCCACACAAGCATCGACAACAGAACCCACCGAAACCGTTACGCAAAGCAAAGGCGAACCCACCGAAATCACGTATTTCTCGTCCAAATCCGCGACGGATGAAACCGTTGTATCGCTACAACTCGTGGCGGACATGTACAACGCGCAAGGCGGAAATATCAAGTTTACGGTCGAGAGCGCGGCGGACAGACCCTCTTACGACCAGAAACTGCGTACGATGCTGACGGGCGGACAAGTCCCGGACATGTATGATCTTGATCCGACGCCGTTTACGCAGGAACTTGCTGACGCCGGACTGTTGATTGACATGCAGGCGTTTCTGGAAGAGATTGGAGAACTCGACAGCTACGTTCCCCTCTCGATCGATTATTGTCGCATGACTGACGGAAAACTCTATACGATTCCTCTGGAGTTCACGACGGAGATGATCTGGTATAATACGGACATATTTACAGCATGTGGACTCGAGAAGCCTCGAACGTTTGATGATTTCTTGAATGTCTGCAAAGTTCTCTCAGAAAACGGGTATACGCCCATCACGATTGACGGAATGGACGGATGGCCGCTGCTGCGCCACTTGGCAATGGTACCGTTCCGCCTTGCAGGAAACGATTTTCTCTATGACCTGGCGAGCGGCGAAGCACACATGAGCGACAGCATTGGCATGCAGGCCTTGCAGTTCATGGCAGATGTCGGGCAATACTATCAGCAAGGATTCACTTCAACCGATTATGCTACAGCGATGAGCTTGTTCCTCTCCGGGAAAGCCGCGATGTATGGCATCGGCACGTGGGAACTCAACAATTTCATCGACGCGAACCGGCCCGAAGGTTTGAACGTGGACTATTTCTATATGCCGACGATGGATGGCGCTGTGACGCAACCCAACGAATACTGGGCGTTTGGCGGTATCGGCCTAACGGTAAATCCTGAGAAATTCGATGGCGAGTTGAAAGACTTCTTCACGTTCATCGTCAAGAATTACAGCTCGGTATACCTGTCGAGGCAGCACTTCGCACCGCAGACGGTTGCGGTTCCGGAAGGGGTTACGTTTGACCCGCTTTTCCTGAAAATTAAAGATGATATCGATTCGATCGGTAGCACAGCTTGCCGCCCGTGGGACGTAGTGTTGAGCGCGGATGTCATCTCGGCCATCAACGACAATCTCCCGGGTCTGTGCATGGGCGAGATAACGCCGGAAGAATTTGCGAAAATTGTTGACGATGCTCTGGCAAGCAACTAATTAATCTAAAAAACGGGAGCCTGTGTTCATATCGCAGTACAATCTAGCGGCTGAAGGTATGGATACAGGCTCTCGAAATTCTCAGGTGGAGGCCCAAATGCGGATTTTGAACAATAAAAAAGCGCTTGCTGTGTTTATCCTTCCAGCTCTTCTGCTCTATACATTGATTCTGTTTGTACCCATGACGCAATCACTATATTATAGCTTGCTGGACTGGAACGGAATCAGTAAACCTACGTTCGTGGGACTTCAAAACTTTATAAAACTATTTCACGACCGTGTGTTTCTCATTGCGGCACGCAACAACCTGCTCTATATTCTCCAGGTTGTGTCGATGCAACTGTTATGTGGCTTTTTTGTCGCGGTGCTGCTGCTCTACCTCAAGCGGGGCAGGGGCTTCATTCAAACGGTTTATTACATACCATCGGTCGTCACGGTCATTGCGATCGCTCAATTATTCCGCTCGTTTTACTCCATTGAGCCAGTTGGGTTGTTTAACAAAATTCGCATGCTATTTGGCGCGGAACCCATCGCGTTTTTGAGCAACTTCGATACTGTTTTGCCGGCGGTTGCTGCCGTGGAGGGGTGGCAGTATATCGGCATCTATATGCTGATCTTTTATGCCGCGCTCGCGTCGATTCCGCGGGACATCGAAGAAGCCGCGCGCATTGACGGAGCCACCGAGCTGCAGTTGCTGCTGCGCATCCGCATTCCGCAGATCAAAAACGTTATCGGCCTTTCGTTTATCTTAAGCTTTGTCGGTGCGCTCCGCGGATTTGCGGCTCCAATGAGTTTGACGCGAGGCGGCCCCAACAACCAGAGCGAAATACTAGCGACCTATATGTTTAAGAAAGCGTTCACGAGCCAGATGCTGGGTTACGGCAGCGCCATCGCGTTGATCATTGCCGCGCTGAGCTGCGTTTGCGTGATATTAATCAGCCGATACGCAGATGAGGAAGAAAGATCATGAATTTCATCAACCGTTTAGGTAAGATTTCAACGAAAAGTTTATATTGGCTGCTCATTCTCAGCTTTCTGGTAACCGCTGCGTTTCCGATTCTGTGGATGGTCACAGCTGCGTTCCGTCCAAACATCGAACTTTCGGCCGATCCATTTGGAATGCCGTCAACGCTAACGTTAGAGAACTTCAAGACCGTGTTTACGGACAGTAATGTGCTGACTTATATCAAAAACAGCGGGATTGTTTCGGTTATCTCCCTAATTGCCATCGTTATGTTAAGCAGTATGGTCTCGTTTGCAATCAGTAAAATGCGGTTCAAGGGAAGTAAAAGCATATTCCGGTATTTTCTGGTCGGACTTACGATTCCGCAGGCGGTCACCTTGATACCGTTGTTCATCATGTTTACGAAGATGCACATCATCGATACGCGTTTGAGTGTCATTCTTCCGCTTGTGGCGTTTCAGCTTCCGGTCAGCATATTGCTGTTTGTCAACTTCTATCGGTATATTCCGGATGAGATCATCGAAGCAGCGGTCATCGACGGATGTGGTGTTTACCGGGTGTTTTTCAGCATTATATTTCCGCTGTCGCTCAATACGATCCTAACCGTATTGGCAATGAACTTTATCACGGTTTGGAACGACTATATCTTTAGCCTTGTGTTTATCAACAGTACTGCGCTGAAGACGATTTCCATCGGGCTGCAGGACTTTATAGGCCCGCGAGGATTGACGGACTGGGGCGCGACGTTTGCGTCCATCTGCCTTTCCACATTACCGACGCTGATCATTTACTTCGGTCTGAATAAGAAGATGACTGCGGGGCTGACACTCGGTGCAGTGAAATCGTAACAAAGAAAGATAAGGCAGGTAAGCTATGTATCATATAGCGGCTTTGGGCGAGCTAATGATCGATTTCACTGAGAGCGGCGTTTCCCAAAGCGGGATGCGGTTGTTTGAGCAGAATCCGGGAGGTGCTGTGGCAAATGTGCTGGCCGCCATGGCGCGCCTTGGCGAGCAAACTGCGTTTATCGGAAAAGTTGGCAACGACATGCATGGCAGATTTCTGAAGGAAACACTAGAAAACTCAGGGATCGATACGACCGGACTCGTCATGTCGAACGACTTTTTTACAACGCTTGCTTTCGTGGCACTGTTTCCAAATGGTGAAAGGACTTTTTCATTTGCGCGTAAACCCGGTGCGGATACCCAACTCATGACTTCCGAGGTGGATGAAATGATCATCCGCTGCTCAGATGTGTTGCATATCGGATCACTTTCGATGACAAATGAACCTTCACGAAGTGAAACACTATATACTGCAGCGCTTGCAAGGGAGGCGGGGAAGATCGTCTCCTACGACCCGAACTATCGTGCGTCGCTTTGGCCGAACGAAGCTACAGCAAAAGAGCGCATGCGCGAACTGCTTACATTTGTGAATATCATGAAATTGAGCGATGAAGAGACTTGCCTTCTGACAGACGAAATCACGCCGGAGCATGCGGCTCGACGGTTGAATGATATTGGAATATCTTGTGTTGCGGTCACACTCGGCAAAAAAGGCGCGCTGGTTTCAGTTGACGGAGTAAGCACGATTATCCCCGGCTACCCGATTCCCGCGATTGATACAACTGGTGCCGACGATGCCTTCTGGGGTGGATTTTTGCAAAGGATGCTACAGGAACTGAGAAAGAAGTCCTACAAGCAATTGAGCTTGGGTGCTGGTTTAGTATTGGGCCAGCGATGTTAAGTAGCTCTAGCGGCAGAAGAATCGCTTGTTTATTGCCTCTAGATAGAGTCTTTCTGGAAACAGATGGCCCATTCGCTACAAAGAACTTACTGCCACTTATGCCGTGGAATGTTACTGAGGTATATCAATTCTTAGGGGAGCAACACAATTTAAAACAAGACACTATTGAAGAAACTATTCAAAATAATCTCGAAAGAATGGAAAGTACAATTCTTGACAGACAGGCAAAGTTCTAACGTAGCATTTTGTATTCTTGAGTTGAATTAGGACAGAATAACATCGCAAGTGCTACACGGAAAATTACAAAACCGCATAGATTCTCTTTTGTGACCGCTAATAATATGCGATATTCATTGATGAGTTTGATAATCGATACTTGCTTGCCAATGATTTATGCAACGAGCGTAGAAACTTTAGTTAATTGCGAACGATTTCAAGCCATCGATCACCCCAACAAACATCAAATAAACAACAACTAGTAGGTTTTGACCCTATTATGTGCGCATGAATGATTCTGAATATACGCAAAAACCGCCCGTATTGGGCGGTTCATATTGGTTGCGGGGATTGGACTTGAACCAATGACCTCCGGGTTATGAGTGCGTACTTATGCTAGAAACGATTACTAATATGCGGTGATAATCGAAGATAGTCGCCGATCTTTGCGGATAATTCAAGATGTATTTTTGACGAACACAAACGATTATTGGTCGTTATTGATGGCGATAAACAACAAATAAGCATCAAGTTGTAGGTTTCATAACCGCTCAGATTGCTTAAAAAGAAATTGACTCAAGCCTATCCATCGTAGCTGAATGAATCTACATAAGGGAATATAATTACACGATGCATGATAGACGCAGCTGATTTTGTCTTTTGGAAGTATCATTTACCTTATCTCAAGGGGGCTGCCAATTCTAGTGAAGGTCATATCTCACCAGACAAACAATTAGAATTGTTTATCTTTGGCCATAGTATGCGGCAGATCCGTGCTTGCGGAAATAATGCTTATCCATCACGGATTGCTTTACTTGCTTGATGCTTGGACAGAGACGATTTGTCAAATATGCGATATGAGCCACTTCTTCCAGTACAATTGCATTTTCTACAGCGTTTTTTGCATTGTTTCCCCATGTAATCGGTCCATGGCGTCCAACTAATACGCCAGGGACAGCCATGTAGTCCAGGTTCTGAAAAGTCTCAATGATGACTTCGCCCGTATTTCTTTCATAAGTCGAAGCAATCTCTTCATCTGTTAGTTGCCGTGTGCAAGGGATATTACCGAAGAAAGTGTCTGCATGTGTTGTTCCATAACATTGAATAGTTGACTCAGCCTGCGCAAAAGCCGTCGCATAGCGGGAGTGTGTATGTACGATCCCGCGAATTTTTGGGAACGCATTATATAGTTTGATATGGGTTTTTAGGTCTGAGGATGGTCTAAAATCTCCTGCCAAAACATGTCCTTCTAGATCAGTTACGACCATCTGGTCGACAACCATACTTTCATAACTGATGCCGCTAGGCTTGATGACGATTTTGCCGGAATCGCGATCAATCTCCGAGGCATTACCCCAGGTTAATGTGATCAAACCGGCATGATATAGCATTTGATTTGCATCATATACTTCCTGTTTGAGTTGCTCTAGCATTCTGATTCACCTCTTAGTGCGTTTTCAATTTGAGAGCGAAGAAATTTGGAGGCACTTATGAGAGCCGCCTTGTAATCCGGCTCACAAAGGTACCAGAACTCCCCTGTAAATATTCGGACACCCATTTGAACCAGTGCATGAATCGTGCCGCAGTAATCCGTATGACCCTCTCCAAATTGCAGATTTCGATATATGCCTGGCGCTGTCTCCTTCAGATGTGCGGCATAAATATGCCCGGCCCCGGCTCGTAGATCAGTTAATAAATCATGCCCATGTATTAGACTGGAATTTTTCAGATTACCAATATCGGGATAAATGCCAAGATATGGTGAATGCAGCATATTCACATAACACAGTGCCTTTTCGACCGTGTCCATAAAAGGCGTTTCCATCGTTTCAAAACCGAGTAGAATTCCAGATGTGGCGGCTAGGTCGACGGATTTTGTTAAATTCTCTAGGAACCATCCACGCGTATTCTGATCGCTTGGTTCATAATACACATCATAACCGGCAACCTGAATGATACGAATTCCGAGATCGCAGGCTAAGTCGATCGCCTTCTTCATCAATTCAAGCGACCTTGTACGGATGATCGGATCATGCGATCCAAACGGAGCACCTCGAAGCCCGCTGAAGCACATCGTTGAAACCTGAACACCTTCGGATGCAATCAGATTCCGCACTTCTCGCCGTTGGCAGGGACCCCATTCCAATCGGGATTGCCTCTGCAAGCTCTCATCAATACTGATCTCGAGCCGATCAAATCCTGCCGCCCGGGTTGCGAACAACATCTCGCAAAAGGATGTTTGATCCGGCATAGCCTTTTCATATAGTCCAAGAGAGTATTCCACAGCGCTTCCCCTTAGATCATTTTTTGCATTCTGCTCCACACACCGTCCAGTGCCTGAATCACATCTAGATATATGGCATATTTGGCGTTGTAAATTACGGAATTTTTTTCATTGGGCTGAATGGGCACGGAGAGATGCGTCATTGCTTCTGCAGCTGAGGCACCGTCGGTATAAGCGCCGCATGCGACCGCTGCCGCAATTGCACAGCCTAAGGTGCCTGTTTCGCGAGCGGAAACCGTTTCTATCGGCATCTGCATCACATCGGCAAACATTTGCGCCCAAACAGGGGACCTTGCGGCGCCCCCGGTCAGTCGAATACTGATCGGTTTCTTCGATTTTGAACGCAACAAGCGTTCATAGTGAAAGCGATGGGAAAACGCAATACCCTCATAGACAGCACGTAACAGATGCGCTCTTGTATGATAATTGCTGATCCCGACGAAACTACCCATAGCATTTGGGTGAACGTTGCTAGCCATTAGAAACGGGAGGAAGACAGGACAAAACTCTTTAGGAGGTATGTCTTCAACCCAGCCATCGACAATATCGAAAAGTCGTTTGTTCTGATTGCGGCATTCTTCGGCAAATTCCGGCAATAATGTCTGCAAAAACCAAGCATAATTTCCGGCTGACGTCGCGCTGCTTTCTTCGACGAGATAGTATCCCGGCAGACAGTACAGGGAGTTCATCATCACGCTCCCATCCATTACGGGTGTTTTTCGAATATATTCGTTGATGCTCCAGGTTCCCGCGATCATGCAGATGTGATCTTCATCTGTGGTGAGTGCGGCTAACGCGCACGCGTCAATATCAAACATACCGCCAGCGACAGGGGTTCCTGCCAACAGCCCGGTAGCCACGGCCGCCTGATGAGAAATCGTACCGCTTAAATCTGTTGCATTGCACAAAAGCGGCAATGCATTCCGTATCTGCGAAAGTCCAAAAATATCCAACAAGCGATCATCATACTCTGCGGTGTGCAGATTTATAAGGTTCGCACCTGAAAAGTCAGTACGCTCTGCTCGTGCGCAGTCAGTTAAGCGAAAACGTATATAATCTTTACATGAAAATATCCACTGAACGTTATCAATTACATAAGGCTCGTTTTCCATAAGCCATTTCAGTAATGCAACAGGTTGACAAGCCATTACATGTTGGCAGGACAAAGCAAATGCACGACCTTCCGTGCCATCCTCTTTCCAACGCTGGGCAACCTCCCAGGCGCGATTATCCGTTGAGATAATACCTGGATAGGCAGGCTTATCAGCCTTGTCCCAAAGATATAGACCTTTTCCGTGACCGCATACAGCAACGGCTGCGACGTCCTGCGGCATAACATGGGACTGCTCCAATACTTTTTTGATGACGTAACAGTTCGCCTGCCACATTTCATCCATATCCCTTTCCGTATAACCCGGACGGGGAGTAAGCATGGCGGTTTCTGTTGACTTTGTGGAAACTTCACGTCCGTCTTCTGTATAGAGTGACGCCTTCGTAGTCGTTCCCCCGTTGTCTAGTCCTAGATAATACTTCATGCGCACCTCGAATTCGGCTTTTCCCGAGAGTTATGTCTTGGATTGAAATACCCTACATATACAAAAAGTCATCCCGGAGGTTAACGAGCGGCCATCACATTGCGCTCATAAGATTTTATGGAATCTAGCCATTCCAACCCGACGGGAACGCTGTTGATCATGCAGTAATAGTTCCAAATCTGTTCATATGGCAGATGCTTGTTTTCCTCCATACGAATCAGCCGAGTTGTAAAGTCGGCGGAGCGCTCGGCTTTTCGGATATCTTCGAGCGGTTCGAGAAAGGCGCGTAAAATAGCGCGACGGGTATTACGCATAGCGATACCCCAGCAGGCGGTGCGGTTCATAGCTCCGTCGAAATAGTCTTGTGCAATAAAGACCCGATTGTCATACCCGCCGGCAACAATTTCACGGATGACATTCTGCAATGCGTCATCCCACACCACAACATGATCAGAATCCCAGCGAACACCGCGGCTGGTGTGCAGTAAAACATGTTCCAGGTATTGGAATACAGAACTGAGTTTATCGCTGATGTCTTCCGTGGGGTGGAAATGCCCCATGTCGATGCAATATGTCTTATTTCGACTAATCGCATAGCCATAAGATAGCTCATGACTTGCGACTGTATAGCACTCGATTCCAAACCCAAAGAGCTTACTTTCGATGGCATCGATTTCAAACTGATCGGGCATCACTTCTTCAAATATGCGGTCAAGCGATTGAACCATTCTTTCCCGATAGCGGCCGCGCTCGGCGGGGATGTCTTTGAATCCGTCCGGCATCCAGAAATTAACAATGCTGCTAGTCCCTAGTTGACGTCCGAACTCTTGTCCAATCTCCCTGCAGCGTTTGCCGTGTTCGATCCAAAAATCGCGCGTTCCTTTGTCTTCGCTTGCGAGCGTGAAATTCCCATCCATGCGTGGATGGGAGAAGAAAGTCGGGTTAAAATCCAACCCCAGAGAACGGTCTTTTGCCCAATTCAACCAATCCTGAAACTCATTGACGGTGTAGGCATCACGGTCGATTTTTTTTCCGTGCTTCTCCGCATAATTTGAATGCAAATTTAGCTTGGTGACTCCCGGAAAGAGGCGGAGCGTGAAGTCGATGTCTTCACGAAGCTGCTCCGGGGTAGTAGGGCAACCGGGATAGTCGCCAGTTACAGCTATACCGCCCGAAAGCGCGCCGGCATTCTCGAACGCATGGAAGCCATCGCCTTGCCAGCAGTGCATGGAGACTGGGATTTTGTGCGCGCAACGGATAGCTGCGTCGACATCAACACCTTGCTGCGCATATATCTCTTTTGCATACTCATAACCCTGCAGAATAAATGATTCTTTCATTTTAATTGATTCCTTTATGATGATTTTATTAAAGAACTGACTGTGACGTAACGAATCTCTTCGTTTAGATTAGATATTGCATCTTAACGGCGTAATTATAGGTGTGATCATTCAGGCGTGTAAATGCAGTATTCTGCAGGATTCTTATAGAATTGCGCAAACATGAAAGCTGAAACTAGTTGGGATGCATTTCGGCTTTAGACAGTTTTCACATCAAGGAATGAAACCAGATAGGATCATGCGGTGAGTGAATATTAATATATAAAGTAGATTTGCGTGAAGAACGCTGTAATCAATTATAATAAGGTAGATGGCGTCAAAAGTTCCGGGAACCCTGCTGTTGGTGAGGCATTTCAGACATTTGATGATGACGAAAGAATGCAGAATGATATAATACATTCTGCAAAATACTTAATTTCATATCGATTTTGATCCAGATAAAATGAAGCCACCAAGTCAGGAAACATGTCGTTAGATCAAATCAAAAAAGGAGAAGAAAGATGAAAAAAATTGTTTGCCTTGTTCTTAGCCTGCTGATGCTTTGCACTACCTTGGTGGCCTGCGCTGCACCCGCTCCTGTTGCTGCCACAACGGCTCCAGCAGCAACCGCTGCCCAGGATGAAACGATGGACCTCGCCGGAAAGAAAATTGCGGTGTCGTTCATGTCGCTGAACAATCCTTTCTGGGTTGCTGAAAACGAAACATTGAAAGCCGAAATCGCCAAACGCGGTGGTGAACTTGTTACGTATGATGCAGCGCTGAATATGGAAAAACAGATTGCCCAGATTGAAGACGCATTAGCGTCCGGCGTTGATGCAGTCATTCTGAGCCCATATGACTGGAAAGGCATTAAACCTGCTCTGGAATCCTGCAAAGCGAAGAATGTTCCCGTAGTCGTCATCGACACGAAGGTTTTTGACGGCGATCTGGTTGCGGCACAGGTCGTGTCTGATAACTATATGGGTGGTCAGCTCTGTGCCCAAGCGCTGATCGACAAGCTCGGCACATCATTCAAAGTCGCCATTCTGGATCTTTCCACAAACATGGCTGTTCAGGACAGAACCGCAGGCTTCCACTCCATCATTGATAAAGAAGCTGGAATCGAAGTCGTCGCAGCTCAGGACGGCGATGGCTCCGTCGAGGCAGCTCTGCCGATCATGGAGAATATGCTGCAGGCACATCCTGAAATCCAGGCAGTGTTTGGCACGAACGATCCGGCAGCCATTGGATGTATCGCTGCGATTCAGAGCGCAAATCGCACAGATATCCTGGTGGTCGGTATTGACGGAGCAAAGGATGCCTGCGAGCTGATCGCTGGCGGCCAGTTGCTTGGTACTGCGGCCCAGTATCCGAGCAAGCTTGCCAGCAAAGTCGTCGAGGTCGTTAATGGTATTTTTGATGGTACCTATCCTGCGGAAGACAAGAAGATTATCTATGTAGAAGAAGCCTGGGTTAACATGGATAATGTCAAGGACTACGCCGCAAAGAATGCATACTAAGCAATACAATTAAGCAACAATATTGAGGTTATGACATGGAAGGGTCTTGCCTTCGACGCAAGACCCTTCCATGTGATCGATGGAGGTTATCTGCATGGAACATGAAACGATCTTGGAGCTTCAGCATGTAAGCAAATCTTTTCCTGGCGTAAAAGCACTGGACGATGTGCATTTCAATTTACGCAAAGGAGAACTCCATGCGCTGCTTGGCGAAAACGGAGCCGGGAAATCGACACTCATCAAAATAATTGCCGGGATTTATCCTATGGATTCGGGGAAAATCATATTCGATGGCAAGGAAATTCAAATTTGCAGCGTAAACGACGCGAAGAAATTAGGAATCAGCGTCATTCATCAAGAAATCTCGCTGGTACCGCAAATGCGTGTTTCGGATAATATCATGCTTGGCACTGAAGGCAACAGGGTTTTTGTCAATTACAAAGAGCGACGCCGAATTGCGCAGGAGAAAGTAATCGAATATGGGTATGGCATCGACTTGGATGCGAAAGTAGAAACGCTGAGTATTGCGCAGCAGCAAATCGTAGAGATTATTCGTGCGCTGACAGCTAACGATGCAAAAGTAATCGTTATGGATGAACCGACCGCGTCGATTTCGGAAAGTGATGCGAGCAAATTATTTTCGATTATTGAGAAGCTGAAAGCTTCCGGTATCGGGATTATCTATATTACCCACCGCATGGAGGAAGTGATGCAGTTGGCAGATCGCATCACGGTATTTCGCGATGGCCAATACATCGGAACACGTGACGGGGCTGCCACCAATCTTTCTGAAATTGTATCCATGATGGTTGGTAGAACCATGGATGAGGGGATGGAATACCGTATCAAAAGTGTAGGCGAACCGATCCTCACTCTGTCCGGAATAACAAATGATAAGTTAAAAAGTGTCGATTTCGAGTTACGCAAGGGTGAAGTGCATGGGCTATATGGACTCATTGGATCCGGAAGAACGGAACTCGCTCAGGTGCTGTTCGGAATTGATCATGCGCAGGGCGAAATCTACTTTGAAGGCAGCAAGGTCCATATTCGGTCTGCAAACGATGCGATGCGCCTTGGTATTGCGCTGGTACCTGAAAATCGAAAGCGCGAAGGCCTGTCGCTGATTCACAGTATTCAAATGAATTCTACTTTGACGACGATACGACGGTTTTTATATGGCCTACGGGTCAACAAAAAGAAGATGTCGGAGTTCTTAACCGCTTCCAAGCGGGAGTTAAATATAAAATACGCTTCTGCGGAGTATCCTGTTTCAACTTTGAGCGGTGGGAATCAACAAAAAGTCGTGCTCTCAAAATGGCTTGGGACAAATCCATCCGTTTTGATTTTAGATGAACCTACGAGAGGTATTGATATTGGCTCTAAATATGAGATTTACGATTTAATTTTCCGTTTAATTGAGCAGGGCATGAGCATCATTCTGATCTCTTCGGAATTGCCGGAGATCATAAATCTTAGCACAAGGGTATCTATCATGCATCAGGGCGCTCTGGTTAAGACTCTGAATCGGAATGACTTTTCTCAGGAACGGATTCTAAAATTTGCACTGAATGCTACAAAATAGAAGTGCCGGGAGATTCTTATGGAACATATAAAAAAGACTGGTAAATTTCTTCTTCGTTCGGCCACGCCGTTGTCGCTGCTACTTATGATCGTCATCATGGCCTCATTAACGAGCCATTTTTTCACGATCGATAATTTATTCAATGTTTTGCGTCAGGTCTCGACCAACGGCATTATGGCCTTTGGCTTGACGCTTGTTATCATTACGGGAGGCATTGATTTATCTGTAGGTTCCATCGTGGCATTTTCCGGAACAATATGTTGCGGTTTTATTGAAAACGGTGTACCGGTTTGGGTTGCGCTGACTGTTGCTGTACTATGTGGAGCAATTGCGGGAGCGTTCAACGGAGTACTGGTTACAAAAGCGAAAATGCCCCCGTTCATTGTAACCTTGGCATCAATGGAAATCATTCGCGGATGCGCATATCTCTACAGTAACGGCATGCCGATTCGATCTATTAACCTTGCTTTTAACAGAATCGGAAATGGTTACTTGGGCGCTATTCCGATCCCAGTTATTATTTTTCTGGTGATTTCCATTATCTTTTACTTTTTGTTGCATAAAACTACTTTTGGAGTCCGGATTCTCGCAGTAGGCGGAAACAGAGATTGTGCCGTTTTCTCCGGTATTGATGCCGACAGGACTCAGGTGTTCGCGTTTACCATCAGCGGGACATGCGCGGCAATCAGCGGCGTAATTCTTGCGGCGCGCATGTACTCCGGTCAACCTACTTCCGGCAGCGGAGCGGAGCTAGATGCGATTGCGGCGGCTGTTTTAGGCGGAACAAGTTTTGCCGGCGGTTCCGGATCCATTCTTGGCACCTTGGTCGGCATTCTGATCATTGGCGTTATGAACAACGGCCTGAACATATTGAATGTTTCTTCCTATTATCAATTACTCATTAAGGGCGTTATCATTTTGCTTGCAATTTACATGGAGCGGTTCAAGAACAAACGATAGCCGGATCGCAATTGTAATGCAATACATATATCGGGATAAAACATTTGTTGAGGTAGATTATGGCTTATTTGATGGGATTGGATATAGGTACGAAGAATGTTCATTGCTCAGTCTTCAATGAATACAGTGCGTGCATTGCCGATAGTACCTTTGATTACAGTACCCGTTATTTTGTAAACGCGGCCAATCCAGAATGGGCATTTGTACAGCCCGAGGAACTCTGGAATGCTGTCGTGCTGGCAATTCGTCACACGAGTTCACAGTTATCCAACCCTGCTGAGTTAACGGCTTTGGCTGTTACCGGCATTGGCATGGATGGGTTGCCTATAGACAAAAACGGAAAGCCGCTTTATCCGTTTATCTCGTGGCAATGCTCTCGCACAAAACCACAGTGCGACAGAGTGATCAGCGAATTAGGCGAAAGGAAGATATTTGATTTAACTGGCCGTCAGTCACAATGTATCGACAGTGTCTACCGTATCATGTGGTTTCGCGAGAATTATCCGGCTTTGTATGACAAGACTTTTAAATGGTTGCTTCTGGAGGATTTCATCAATTATAAATTATGCGGAGCGATGGTGACAGACTACTCCATGGCCTCAACAACCGCGCTATTTGACCAGAAAACATTGAATTGGTCTGCATCGTTTCTGAAGTATACTCATATAAATGCTGACATACTTCCGCAGCTGGAACCGAGCGGAACATACCTTGGGAATATTTCAGCTCAGACAGCTGAATTAACCGGCTTATCGACGGAAACGCGCGTCATATTAGGCGGCCACGATTACCTTTGCGCAATGCTGTCGAGAAACGCTTGCGAAAAAGGAACGATTTTTAACATCGTCGGTTCCTGGGATATGACGATATCCGCCGTGGACAAACCGCTGCTTAGCAAGTCCGTGTATGAAGCCGGACTAAAACTCGAATCGCATATTATCCCTGGAAAGTATGCGATTGTCGGAGATGCCGTCTCAACTTACCATATGGATAATTATCTCCGCCTCGTTGAACCCAATGGCCTTTCTGACGTGCAGCGGCAGCAACGGTTCCTCGCTGCGGACAATGTAGAGTGCGGCTCCGGCGGAGTGTTTTTTCTACCGCATTGCAATGGTGCGAATTCTCCGACGCCGGATACAAGATCTTCTGGAGCGTTGATTGGATTAAACGATTTTATCAGCCAGGAAACAATTCTTCGTGCTGTTATGGAAGGATTAAACTATCAGGCCGCTGACATGTATTGTGCGTTTGAGAGAGCATTAAAGCGGAAAATCGATACCGTAATGGCAACGGGATACGACTCGAACAATCCGGTTCTTATGAAAAACCGGGCGGATGTAACAGGGAAAATCATTCGGGTTTCGAAAATAAAATCAGCAACTTGCTTAGGAGCTGCGCTTCTTGCCGGCGTCGGTTGCGGCGCGTATGAGAATATTTCAGAAGCCGAACACTTTATAAAAGCCGAGGATGTGGTGTACGTGCCGGACAAGGAAAAACATAAACGATACCAGGATTATTACCAAATCTACAAGCAAATTTACCCGGCGCTCATGAACTTGAACCATCAGATTAGCATGAAGTTTCAAAACTGAGGCATTGAGGGCCAAGTTATGATCAAAACGATTCGACAAGATACAGCATTGTCATCGGTGCTGGAAGAGATCGTAATCCAGGAAGTGGATGAGACGATTTCCTTGGCGCGTCTTGGCGAAGTATGCAGCCTATACTTCACATGCAATGGGCGAATCGTTGAATCGTTGGCAGGGACCACCGTCCTCTGTGACGCAATATTGATCGGGAAATATTGCGCAAATGAATATGCCTTTATTCCAGACGGCGTCGGCAGAGTGATGCGCGTTAATATTAGAGATAATGTTAAACTTCCGACTTTTTTACTCGAGACAGGTGCGTTGATGATCACCGAGGCGAAAGAACCTCAATTGATTGCACAACTTCAAGAAATCTATAACGAGTGTGAAATGCAACTGCCGTTTCATGAAGAGATTCTTGGTACGATCGTCGATAAATTCATCATAACGCTAATGAGAAAAAATGAGGGGCAACAGTTTTCCAAAAAGCCTGACGACAATCAAACGCTCGTCATGCAGGTAAAACAGTATATCGAACAGAATTACCGAGACTCCATTACGCTCAGCAGTTTAGCACAGAGATTTAATATGAGCAGTAGCAATTTATCGCATCGATTCAAATGTTTTTGCGATATTGCACCCATCAATTATCTGATCAATATCCGAATAGCGCGTGCAAAAATATTGCTGGCAACAACAGATATGACGATTCAGGATATATCCATGACGGTTGGCTATGAGAACACGGCTTACTTTTTTGTGTTATTTAAAAAAATTACTCAGGAAACACCAACCGATTTCCGGCTGAAAACACGACGTAGAATGTAATTACCGATACGCGGATATTCGTGTACAACACTTACATCATATTTATACATTTCACTGCTTCAGGGCAGAATTCAGGAGGGTTTATTATGCAGTCTAAAGCGAACCAAGCGCGAATAGGTACTATGTGTATCGGACTAAACGTATATTGGAATCAGTTTCCGGGACTTCAAGATACAGTGATCCATCAATATTTACAGGTTAACGACATGATTCCGGATGCTAACCGATTGGTTCGCGCAGGGCTCGTTGATTCACAGGAAAAAGCAGTCGAAGCTAATGTGATGTTTCGAGAACAGAACATCTCTATTCTGTTCTGCTATTGCGCCACTTATTCCACCTCGGAAAATCTGCTCCCCGCGATTCGCGGGCTGAAGATTCCGGTTATCGTGCTGAACCTTCAACCAACAGCACATATTGATTATTCCGCAATCCATGATATCGGCAGCTGGCTCGGAACATTGTCCTGTGCAGGTACTCCGGAAGTTACCGCGGTCTTGATGAAGAGCGGTTACAAATTTGATGTAATTACCGGCTATATCCAAGGCGACGAGCGCGCCCAAAAAAGAATTGTGGAATGGTGCCGAATCACTGACGCATTGCATCGACTGAAAAACAGTAAAATTGGCGTGATCGGACACCCATTCTCCGGCATGATGGACCTATACGTCGATGAAACAAAGCTGTACAACAGGATGGGTGTCTTTGTTGAATTCATCGAATGGGATTTTATCCATGAGAACATGCAACTTGTCAACGCAGAGCAGATCCAGCACTTTAGCAGCGTCATACAGGAGAAGTTTGTTTTACGCTGCGACCCCACTTCGGAAGATTTTGTTCAGGCGTGCCGCGTTTGTGCAGCATTGGACAAGCTGGTTAAGGATCGTCAGCTTGACGGAATAGCAATGCACTTTGCTGGAGCTGGCAATTCCGAGTTTGCGAAAATCGCTGCTCCGATGAACATAGCGTTTTCGATCCTGACCGGGGATGGGATTCCTTGCTGTGTGGAAGGTGATATCAAAACTACAATCGCGATGCTTGCAACAAAACTGTTAACCGACTGTAGTGCGACTTCGGAACTATATTCTCTGGACTTCACCTCGGATATTTGTCTGATTGGCCATAGCGGGTCAAGCGATTTCAACATTTCGGGACAGAAGCCCATATTGACAGAAGTTGAAATCATGCACGGTAAGACTGGGGGTGGCTTCCTAACCCAATTCTTCATCAAAACAGGCCCGGTCACGATGCTAGCTCTTTCTGAAGACGGCTGCGGCAACTATCGGTTTATAACCGGAGAAGGAGTCAGCGAAGCCGGAGAGATCCTGCAACTGGGTGATTCGAATACTAGAATACGGTTCGATATGCCTATGCAGAAATACATCGATCAATGGAGTAAGGCGGGACCGTCGCATCATTTTTCCATGACACTTGGGCGGCATGCGGATCTATTTGAAAAGTTTGCGCATGCTTATGACATGGAATGTATCAGGATTCAATAATATTTGGCAGAGGCGGAGCCTTGCCGACACGAGATATTAAATTAAAGGAGACGCGAATCAGTCATTCGCGCAAAAGGGAAAATGAATAAGTTAAAACAAACAAAAAAAGCAAGGATCGGACTTTATACAATGGGGTTGAAGGCTTACTGGCCACAATTTGAAGGCCTGCACGACCGAATTTTGGAGTATGTAACCTTTATTGCTAGAAAAATCGAAGATATGGGTGTGTCTGTGTTCCTGTATGGTCTTGTGGATTGCGAAGAAGAAGGACGCAAGTGCGGTGATTATTTCCGCGAAAACAAGGTGGATATCATATTTGCGCATGCCGGAACCTATGTGACCAGCGATTCTGTGATACCTGTCCATCAGAGATGCACGGTACCGGCTGTTGTGCTAAACCTGCAGCCAACAGCGCAGATCAACTATGAAAAGAGCACGACAGGTGAGTGGCTAGCGCATTGCGGCGCATGCCCCGTTCCTGAAATATCGAATTGCTTTAATCGCTGCGGCATCCCATTTCATGTTGTAAATGGGCTACTGGGGCTAGATTATACGCCGGCGATTTCTTTGACCGACGAGGTGACAAATCACTACCCGGAAGCAATCGCTGCCTGGGAAAAGATAGGCGAGTGGGTAAAGGCTGCTAACATAAAAGCTGGCCTTTCGGACTGCCGCTTCGGCTTCCTTGGGAATAACTTCGGCGGTATGCTTGATTTGTATTCCGACTATACGATGCTGCAAGGCCAGAGCGGGATACATATCGAATTGCTGGAGATGTGTGATCTAAAGCGTCTTTTGGACACAGTGACCGGAGAAGAAGTTGCGGAGAAAATTCGCGAAATCGAAGATTTCTTCATCATCAGCGATGATGCGTCTGCTGACCCGAGGAACAAGAAGCCCACTCCGGAGCAAATGCACTGGTCAGCGAAAGTGGCCGTAGCACAGGAAAAACTCGTGAAAGAGTTCGACCTAGACGCTTTGACCTATTACTATCAGGGCGCACCCGGTAACGAATACGAAATGATTCAAAGCGGGTTCATTGTAGGCCACTCGCTTCTCACGGCAAAGGGAATTCCTTGCGCAGGAGAGGGTGATTTAAAAACTTGCCTTGCGATGAAGATCTGTGATATTGCAGAGAAAGGCGGAAGCTATTGCGAGATCGTCGTAACCGATTATAAAGACGGAACAATCCTGTTAGGGCATGATGGGCCATTTCATCTTGCGATTTCCAATGGAAAACCAGTTCTCAGAGGTCTTGGCGTATATCATGGTAAACAAGGCGCTGGTATATCCGTCGAAGCAAAAGTACGCACAGGGGACATTACGAATATTGCCTGCACACAAACAGCAGACGGCAAGCTGAAGTTTATTATTACGGAAGCAATTTCAACAGGCGGTACGATCATGACGATCGGTAACACGCAGACGCCCGTAAAGTTCAAGAAGGATCCAGACTCCTATATGGAAGAGTGGTTTGCGGAATCCCCGACACATCATTTTGCCATGAGCGTAGGCAAGAACTATAGTTTGTTCGCGAAAACTGCTCAACTGATGAATATTAAATCGGTTCAGCTGGATCGCTAAACCCGCTTCGGAAGGTCACGCTGTCATATGGCCATGCGCTCAAGAGAAGTGGTCAGAATAATCCGGTGCCGGAATATAAGACCCAATCCTGAACGATAATATTACGTCTGAGATGAAGAGAAGAATCAAACACCAAAAATATCTGCAGCGCTGTGTGAATGGAGCTTTCCTTCTTCAGCGCTGCGCTTTAGCTTGTGCGAAGTGCGAATAACTTCGATTTTTTGAAATGTCCAGATGCGATAGCGAGGAATTGATATTCAATCTTGATGAATGCTGAATGATCTAGCCCCACGGAACCGGGCCAGCTACAATGTTAGGGAAGAAAGAAATTGAGGTGTCCCCCAAAGAGTAGTCTAGACTGAATGAGAAAAAATCGATGTTTGAGGTGTCCCCCAAAGAGTAGTCCACTTTGAGTGAGAAAAATCCGTTATTCAGACGGCCTCGGAGCCCGTTTTCAGGGCAAATTCGGCCGGTGTGAGGTATGTTAGTGCGCTGTGCGGACGGAACTCGTTGTAGTCCCTTCGCCAGCGCTCTATCTTGTCTCTGGCGTCCTCCAGAGACATGAACCAGTTCATGTTCAGGCATTCGTCCTGGAAACTGACATTGAACGATTCGATATGCGGATTGTCCGTCGGCGTGCCAGGGCGGGAGTAATCCAGCTTAACCTTGTTGAAGTACGCCCAGGCGTCCAGCGCCCGTGAGATGAATTCTGGCCCATTATCGACCTTGATTCGCTGAGGCAGCCCGCGAGCTGCCTTGATTTTTTCAAGCGCTTCGCAGACTTGTTCGCCTTTGATTGATTTGTCCACGTAGATGGTCAAGCTTTCCCGGCTGAACGTGTCCAGCACCGTCAACGCCCTAAATCGCTTTCCATTGTACAGTTGATCGGATACGAAGTCCATACACCAGCATTCATTCACCGCTGACGCCAATCCCTTCTCAGGAGCCCTTGATACGCTGATCTTCTTACGACTTGACGGCTTTCTCAGGTTCAGCCCTTCCTGCCTGTACAGCCTGTAGACCCGTTTGTGGTTGATTTTCCACCCTTCCCGCAACAGCAGGACATAGATCCGTCGATATCCATATCGCTTCCTTACGGAGGCTATTTCTTTGATTCTCATTCGTAAAAAGGCCTGCTCGTCACGCGTTGGCTGCCTCCGATGCCACCCACGATTGATTCGCAATACCGTACAGCTCTTGCGTTCGCTTGCTTGAAAGCGCTCTTGCAGATAGCGTACGGCGTCTCGTTTCTCGGCAGGCCTTAGAATTTTTTTGTCAGTACGTCCTGCAGCATCAGCTTGTCGAGGCTTAAATCTGCTACCAGCTTCTTCAGCTTGGCGTTCTCTTCCTCAAGCTGACGGAGCCGCTTCATGTCGCTCGGCAGCATTCCGCCGTACTTGCTCTTCCAACGGTAGAACGTCTGCTCTGCAATACCGAGCTTCCGGCACAACTCCGAGATCGGCGCACCCAGTTCGGCCTGCTTCAGCACAAAGGCAATCTGCTCCTCTGTGTAATTACTCTTCTTCATTTTGTCCACCTTATCCTTTTTCTCAGTCTATCATTTTCTCTCTCTTTAGGTGGACTACTCTTTCGGGGAGCAGGTCAATTTTACTAATCTTCCTATTTTCAATGGATTACTTTTGCGGGGCAGGTTATCTTTTTAAGTGGGCAGTTTTAAGGACCGTGATGGATTAAACTAAAACACGTTCCAGTTTGAAATCAAATAGTCATCTCCTGTAACGACAACAGAACCATCAATGCGTTTACCTATAACGTTATGTAAATATGCATCAATTTCTACAATACTGTCCCAGCCAAGTATTTCCGACGGATAATCGCCAGTAGCCAATATAGTGCCATCATCGCGCAACCCTACTGTAAAATCACTTCCAGCCGCCACACGGACAACATCGGCCCAGTCATATACATCACATGCTCCATTACGGTTGTCGCCTGCTGCTACTACGGTTCCATCTTTCTTGATACCAACTGAATGAAACCAACCTGCATCGATGGCTATGATATCTGTCCAATCAGAAGTCTCACATTGACCTAGATAATCAAAGTTAAAATTCCTATTACTCCCATAAGCACGGACTCTTCCATCTGGACATAAACCAAGCACATGTCGTTTGCCGGCAGAGACCGCGATTATGTCACCCCATTCACTAATATCGGTTTGTGATGCATAGTCGCTTTTACTTTCACGATCAATATATCCAGATAAAAATACTCTTCCATCTTTGCGCAAACTAACTATAAAGTCGGAACCTGCTGCAATGCCAATGCAGTCATTCCACTTACTAATTTCCCCACTCGAGAAACTGTCGAGTACTGATGCGCCTATGGTGTTCACAACTGTTCCATCTTCTTTTAAACCAACCGCGAAATCTTCACCTGCATCTACAGCAACAACTCCTGTGCCCCAACTTGAAGTTGAACCTGCAAACTTATAGCCAGCGGTTATCACAGTGCCATCTTTCTGGATTGCAATATAAAATTCACTTCCAGCGGCGACATGATGCAGAACCATTGTGCTATTGAATGTATCATCTGAGGTTGTTCCACTTTCAGAGTATACTTCCGCGGGATGATTTTCGTTTGCGTAAAAAGATGTTGTCGCTTTTGCGTGGTCCTCGCCAGACATCAACCAATAAGCTATCAAGACGAAAACAACAACGCAAATAGTCGCAATTATAGTTATGATCAGTTGCGGATTGGTTTTGTAAATCCTTTGACTAGATTGTAAATCGCTTGAATTAGTCATTTTTCTTCTGTATTGGCCTTTACTTGAGCCGCTTTTACGCGCCAAACCGGCATCTTTATAAACCCGCCTTGCGCGCCGAATAAATGTAGAAAGATACGCAAGTACAGGATATTCTATATCGGGATAAGAATCGATGTCGGATACTAACCGGTTTATATCATCTTCAAATTGTGGATCAGCGCTTGAAGCGTGTTTTCTGATCGTCTTTAGTCGAGCTGCACAATGCGTGCAGATGAAGTAATCATCTAAGTCTTTTGACAAAATGATAGGACTTTGGTCTACCAAGCGTTCTCCACAAATACTGCAATTTGTCATCGTTTTAATCCTCTCATATGATTGAGAATTGCATTTTGTGCGGGTTAGAGTGTTCTGGTCATCCTCCTGCACAATAGGGGCAAGCTTTTATGTGTCCGGCAACAATCGCGTCTTCCACTGTTCCGCAGGCGAGTTGATCTCCGTCAACATCGATTACTAGCGGACAATTCCTGTCAAAGTGGTAGTATTCATCTGTTTCGGACCAGTAAACGGATGTGTTCGACGGGGAAACCTCGGTAGATTCTCCGGAATCGCTTGACGTAGGGGCGTAGGTTTGGAAGATGTTGTCGATCAATTCGTCCGAAGCGGATATCGCCGACATACCACCTGATATGAAATCTGAATAAAGAGATGGATACGAGCCGTCTTCACTGCCGTCCTGAAACCAGCCGATCTCCTGTTGGAGCATCTGATGTTCATTCCTGAAAACTTCCATTGCGTTTGCCAGCTCATCTGGTGTAACGAATGTACCATCATAAACGCTGATGGTATAAAGTTCCGTTTCAGAATCGTAGTAGATTGAGTCCGAATCGGCAACTTCCAATAGCCGATTACGATCTGAGCAGCTTTGCTGGAAGAAGAGTCGCTCGAGATAAAGCTCGCCATTGCTTTGGCAGCCCCATAAACAATACTCCTGCCTAGAGTTGCCGGAAACACTCACATCGCAGCCGCTGAGATAGCCAGCAACTTTGCCCATTGAGTCATCAAACGCAGCGAACATGGGCGAACCATCGAGGCTAACATCGGCGGTTCCAAGAAGACGAATCGCCCCGCCATCAATGTAGTATACGTTCAGAGAATATAGATTATTTTCTACGTCATTGGCAAAACAGTCGAAGAGTTCCGGCGTGCCATCGCAGTTCAGATCCAGCAGCGCGAAGCGTAAAACATGCGCGTTGCTGCCCTTGCCCATTCTTTCGGGGATAAATTGCTCCAGATAAGAACGATAGACGGACTGCCAGTACGTTGTCTGCTCTTCTACCGAGGCAAAAGCGTCGTATGTGGAAAATGCTGCTTCAGCGTCATTGAATTCAATTTGCGCCGAATCGGATTTCAAAGAGGCGGTTTGGATGATAGAAACAATGGCGAAAATCAGAGCAATGACTGCCGCCGATCCCAGCACGGCAAACAGAATGCCCAAACGGGTTAAGCGTTTTTTCTTCTTCCTTCTGGAATTCGTATGTGCGGGAAGAAGGGTGCTGCTTTTTGAGACGCGCGCCCCGCAGCTTTCACAAAAATACGTTCCTTGTTCCAGAGGTTCGCCACAGTTTTGACAGTTCATCGTATCTCCCCGGTCGTATGGTGCATGTTGTTCTCAGATTACTGGCGTACTCTTACGGATAATAACAGATTCTGCTGAAATCGGACCAATCGCTTAGGTCGGATGTGCCGTTTAGTGGATCATAGATCGAGAAGTTGGATAACTCCATATTAGAGGGATCGCCGTCAAAGGCGTAACATAATACAGCGTAGTGCTTTCCGCCATTGTTGGCCCACACAATCACGGGCTTATCACTGCTAAGCAGTTCATATATCGTCTGCATTGAAAAAACGACGCTCTTATACGGCTTATAGAGATCACACGCAAACAACAGCCCGCCATCATTGCTAAATTTAGCGCGACCACTGTTGATCAATGTTGCAGGAGTTTCCTCGGTTCCAAGGCGATAGGACTCGTACATTGCCATACAGGTAATTAACCCGCCGCTTTTCCCTACGGTGTAGGAGCTGCTTCCAAGCTTCAGATTGCTCCAGCGACTGTCTCCCGCAAACAGACAGGGAACATCCAGACGGATGCAGACGTCGCTTGAGGAAGAGCTGACATAGGGAGTAGGTTCTGGAGCCGAGGGAGTATCCGCTGCAGCGGGGGCGGCACCAGTTTCATCAGGCTCCCAAACTGCGTAAAGCGTGATGGAGCTCATTGCGGTAATCACTGACCCGCCGTATATAACGGCATCGGACGAAGCGGATGCGTCGGGAAACTCCGCCCAGCCGATAAATCGGAAGCCGCTTCTAACGGGTTGATCCGCGGGAATGACAAAGCCGTCCCCCGGCGAAAAGGAGAATGTGCCAGGTCCGCCGCTGCCGCCATTTGCATGGAATGACAGGGTAACCGGGGTTCCGGCTGATGCGGGGGAAGGCATCGGCGTCGGCGGGATGATGGGGGCTGGCGTCGGTGTATTCGATGTGGTTTTACTTAGCGTAACGTTTTCACTGTAGAGATAGAATCCCCTGAAACGACCGTTTGCAATTCGATACCAGGTGTTACCGAGATAATTCACGATAGAGGCGTCGACACTTAACTGTTCGCCTTTTGCAATGACAACACCCTCGGCCTGATCCATGCGCGCGCTGGTCGTCGAATATGGACGGCTCCAGATCGGTACGCCTTCCTTGATGGTCTGGCAGACGGCGTTTATAGGCGTAACAGCGCAGGGATACTCCTGGCCGCATACGCTGCAGTAGCCATCCGATCCATAGGTGCACACGTGCGCTGTCGGGACAACTTTTGGCGAAGGTGAGGCGGATTCAGTTGTGGCCCCGAAAGAATTGCTCCAAACGGCATAGAGCGTAATTTGCTCGTTGGCTTTGGCAAAGATGGAATAGGTTCCTCCACTTTTAAATTGCGGGAGAAACGCATTGGGGTTGGTGGCCCAGCCTTTAAAAGCGGCTCCGCTCTTGGTTGGTTCCACGGAGGGAAGCGTTGTTTTCTCCGCGCAAAATGCGGTGATGCTTCCCGGCGCGCTGCCTCCTCCGTTCGGATTGAAGTTCAGCAGAAAAGTGCTTTTCGTGTCAGCTACCATCACATTATCTTTATAAATGTAGCCGCTTACGCCGTTGTATGATACCTGATACCAGAGGTGACCTGCCCAGTGATTGTCCAGACAGCCGGTTGAGTAGATTGTTTGTCCGGATGGAATTGTCGTAAGAATCGTGCTGCCTTCGGCATAAGGCCTACTTCGAACTGGTGAATCCTGCGTGGTAACCAATTTGTTGCAGACAGGGGATATTTTTGCGGCGACTTCCACAAAATCCGCACCGCAATTTGTGCAGTAGCCGGAGTTGTCGAAAGTGTGCGCGAAACATTCCTGCCAATGCGCATATAGAATTGCGGAGGATGAAAATTGATATGCCTGGCCGGGCAGATACATAGCAGCTGAAGTGGGAGAGGTACTCCAACCGAGCAATTTTTTACTGTCACCATCACAAGTCGGCATAGTGTTTGTTTGACTGATCAACTGGTATTGTGGCATTGTAGCCTCCGCGCCAGTTGTGACAAAAGATAGTACTGGCTGAGTACTTTCAAAAATCAAGGCGAAATAGAGGGACTCGAGCATTTCAGATTGTGTTTTTTTACCCGTTACAGATTTAATATAGCTATTCGTTAATGGGATTCCATCTCCATTCATATAACGGGCAGGATCATTTACGTACAGTACCCCATCTTTATACGCCACCGCTACGACAGCATGCTTCTTGCTGTCGTTGTGTTTAAAATAAAGAAAAATTCCAAATGGATTTGATTGAATTGCGTCAACAATAATTTGCAATCTCTGATCGACGGAGTAATTTCCCCTGTAAACAGGAGACTTTTTTAATGAAGAGATGATTGTAACGTCATGCATGCCAAATTTATTTAGCGTGGCCCAATTCATAGAAGATTTTGAGCCATTGGCTACATACATGGCACTTTCACCGGAATAAGTCTTTTTGTCTTTCGTATAAATGAGATCTTCTCCGATTGATTTCTTATAGTTCGCTACAATCATTGCGCAGCTAGCTATATAACAACGAGCGCTGCCACCCTGTTGATAATATGTTTTATAATAAATCTCGCAGTCGTCTGTGGTTGCATTGGAGGAGGTAACTGGAAAAAGACCGCATATAAGCAGAGCCAAAATGAAATATATGCCAGTGCGTTTCATTTTCAAAGACAAGAAATAGCGAAAGCTTCTTCTGTATTTCATGTTGTACCATCCGAATTCGTCGTGATTTGATATCGATCTTTTGCATGCCACGATATGCCAACGCACTTTAGTTAGTAACTATCCACTTCATTGAAATAACCCAATTCTTCCAGTCTCTGACCGCAGTCTTTATACTTTGGCATGTCTAAGTATAGAGGAATGACATCCTCCTCATTTCCGGTTGTCTCAAGATGAATCGCATAATGATAGCGGAGCGATCTCACGCCAAAAACAGCAACGAGAGCGTTGCAAGTGAGGGAAATATAGAGCAGAGGCGTTCCCTTGAAAACAGCTTTGATCCACCCACTGGACTCGTCCTTTATATATTGGTTTAAACCGATGATCCCTAGGATGACGAGGGCTAGGATAATGCACATAATGATGCTTGCATATTTCAAGTAGGCAAATGCTCTTCGTTTGTTCTTGAACTGCATAACGATGGATAAGCCGAAGAAAACCAACGCACCAATGACTGAAACAAGAATAACGATGGAGATAATACGTAAAACGTCAAGATCGACAGAATTATTGATGGATGAGATGGTATCGTACATCGAATCACTTATATTGGAAACATCAAGTAGCGAATATGAGCTAGGTACGTCGTCTCCCCAAAGTGAAGATATGGCAGGGATGCTCAATACTTTGCCAAAAGCCATGAAAATGAGTACGACAGTGATCAGAACTGATGCAAGAATCGGCCAACTAAATGTGGGGATTTTTTGTCGCGCACTGGAGGCTCCTGAAAGGATCGATTCTCCAATGCGTCCCGCCGCCTGCATGAGGCGCTCACCATCTGTAGTTGGGCGATGGATTTTTCCGCTTGCGTTGCGGGAACAAGCATCGCAGTATCCTGTCACGGGAGATACTTTTCCGCCGCAAAAACGGCAGAATTTCTGCGGCCTGAGCTGCGCCGCGCAATGCTCACAAAACATGGAGTCGGGCAAGTTTTCCGCGCCGCAACTTTTGCAGACCAATTTTTCGGGCTTAGAGACCACTACCGATTCCGGTTGTGCAATCGTTCTTGCAGCCGCGGGCTCCCGCTCTGCGGCGGATTCATCGACGCTCGTAGCGGATATCGGCGCAGGTTTTGATTTGGAGATAGGCGAGATTTGCGGACTCTCAGGCTTAGGTTCCGCGGCACGAGCTGGTTTCGGAGGATGATCATTCCGAGTCGCCTGCGCACGGTCAAATATAACGTTCGCTTTCTCGAGAAGAAGCTCGCAGTAACTCATTCCGTTCTCTGATGCTTTGCCACGATTCAGGAGTTGGCTTAGATCCCGCCGCGAAGCTTTGTAGAGTGAATTGCCGGACTTTGCGTATGACTTCAGTTCTTCCAAATGATCTGCGCAGTCGGAGCAAACACACTCGTTATTGTAATTCTGATTCAACTCAAAACACTCATCGTTCTCTGAAATTCTACTACCACAAATGCAACAATATATCGACATTTCAGCCTCCAAGATAATAGATGATGAGACTCTAAAACCATTTTAACTAGTTTATCACGAAAAAGAACTACATACAATACAAACGAACAAGCAGATTGGGACTGCCATTCTGGCAAGAATTGACAGCAATAAGTAGACATATTAGAATAGTAATCAATTCTTATTTTACACTTAAAGATTCAAAACTTCATCTTATATATATGGGGGCAGAATGAACAAATGCGCTGTTTGCGGTAGGCAAATTGAGACGAATGGTTGTGTGACTATGGCGTTCTCACATTCCTATGAAGCCTTGTGTTGTAAGCATTGTATGCATAAGATAGAACATCTTCATATGTATGCGAATGACGGAGATTCGCGATTTGAATCACTTTATAACGATATAGTCTCCAATTTTCAGAACTCTCAAAGGGCAGCCGCAGAAGAAGAACTAACGGCAATATATACATACCTAAAGAGAAGCAGATCAAAATATCGGGAAGCATGTAAGCAAAAAGTCGATGTGATACAAACTAGCGGAAGTAAAGAGTCCCATTATATAAGAGAGCAGGATAAGATAACTTATACAAAGGATGCAAAAGAAAAGAAAAAACTAAAGACGAAAAATAAATTTAGATTTGCAAAGAGTAAACAATGGTTGCTACTTTCTTGCGGAGTAGTTTTATGCATGGCATGCGTTTTGACTATCATATTTCTGAAGCCTGAAACTAATGAGAACAACAGACCCGTTTCGATAGAAACAACTGTGTCTCCTGAGATTTTACCGTCAATCGCGGTGGAAGCAGTTATCACTACGAATGAGTCAGCAGGACAGCCAACGGCAACTGTGACTCCGGAGGAGACAGTGTATCCGCATGTGCTAGATTCATTACTTGATGAACAAGGGACAAGCTCGCTTAACGATTTATCTTTATCCAATAAGTATTGGAGATTTTCGGATAAATCGACGAACTTTCATATTGCCGGCGTAGAATACAACTCTGGAATTGGGTTGTTTCTTGAAACATCAGCATATGAGGCAGTAGAATCTGGAGCAAACGGAAGTGGCAGTGTCAAGTATTATTTAGGAGAAGAATATGATACCCTTTCATTCGATATAGGGGCAGAAAGTGATGATCCTACATATTACAATGCCAATTGTGGAGAGGCACGTATTCAAATAATCGCCGATGGGTTAATGGTATACGACAGTGGCTATTTTGGATATTCATGGACAGGATACAATCAATCGGTTAACCTGAATTCCGCTAAATGGGTGGAGATAAATCTACTTATCCGCCGTGGTACAGGGCGAACATTGAATGTTGTTCTCGGTAATGCCAGATTAAGTTCGGATATCAGCAGCATGCAGAGCTCTTCTAGTTCTGCTGAAACTCCAAGGGATGCTGATGCAGAAAAATCAATAGCCGGCGCATTTGCCGACGATGCGGATTTGCAGACAATCAAAATGGATTCAGAATCCATTTTGTCTGGTGCAGCAGCTTGCATCATCACAGACTGTTCAACGAATGGTGAACAGCGATTTATTACGATAGACTATGTCAGCTTCTACAGCTATACGGACCCTGAGTCCAAAGTAGGATTGGCGCGCTGTAGAAATGACAGTACGCAAAAATCAACGTTCCCTGTCAGAAGAAGCGCTGTCTTCTCAATGGCTGTGACCGATCTATCGGACGAAAGCTGGTATGACCATATCACGTATGATATGGAGCTGAACAGCTATTTTAAAGAAGTCAATTGGGATACAATTGCTGCCTGCTACCAGACGAAAACAACATGGGGGGAGCCAAGCTATTTCTGGGTTGCTTTAGATGAGACCGGAAATGTTAGTTGCATCTGGCAGGAAATTGATTACTACTACGCTGACTGAATATCCACACAAAGTGTTTCATAATGACGACTAGGAGATGTCTCGATGGGCAACGAACAAGTGAACAGCGAACTGACTTATTAAGTGAAGAATATACGCAGCACTGCGACGATATCGAGATGTGCTGCTCAATTTAGATGGAGTCATTTCACGAATTGCATTTTCAAATCTCGGTGCGATGTTTGCCGCGTTTGTATGCGCTATGCTTCTGTTGCTTTGACTAGGGCTATTCAGCGCAATCAAGGGATGAACGAATAGCAGCAGACATCGTAGATGTATTATATTGAAAGGATAACTGTTATGAGATGCGAACGATGCGGAAGCATCCTGCCCGACCATTCGCTATTTTGTGAAAATTGCGGTACGAGACAGCATGCGCAAACAGAACCCCATCGCTCTGCGGAAGCAAGCGGTATAACGAGACAAAAAAACAAAAAGCGTAGCAAGCGTGCGAGGCGTGCGAGACGAAATCGCCGCGCTCTATTGATCGGCATCGCCGTCGTTGCAGTGGCGGCTTTTCTACTTGGCATCAATTTATATCGAAACTCAAAGACAATGCGCACAATCTCATCTGCAGACGATATGGTGGCGTCTACCTTGACGGAATTTGTGAATTCTGATGGAATTGTACCACCGGAAAACAGCGATGCTGCTCTTTCTGCTGTCTATCAGAGTGCAATGACGGCCGTATCGAATGGCATTTTTAAGTCTACTGAGAAAAACGATAATTGTGTTGTAATCGAGCTGCCCGGCGGCGGGTATTATGTCTATTTGGCTTCAAATGAAGAAACGGACTCCGCGGTTTCTGTGCCCGGTAATTCCGCACTCAACGAATTGACGCAGATCCCCCGAGACATACAGGTTCGTCAACCCGGGACTGCATTCTCTCTGTGGAATGGATTAGTCGCTTCGGCTGATGGTAAACTAAAAATTGTGACAATACAGCCGTATTGTGCTGAAACGCAGCGCACACACCCCGCGCAATGGGAAAATCCGGATCTCGCAGCGGAAACGATTGTCTCTAGCCTCGGCGCGTATTCATTTAGTAATAAAGACACTGCCGATGATGACAATCGCAACGATGCGGAAGTTAGCATAAATTTCTTGAAGTCTTTGTCTGAATATGCAGTCGTGATCTGGCATGGCCATGGAGGATACTCCTCCAGCATTGGGAGTTTCCTCGGTACTTCAGATTCATATAGCGACAAATTCGTTAACGACTTGCGCAACGGGCGAATTGTTAGGTTGAATAGCGGCGGAATGGGCGTGACCAGCGCTTTTTTTAACAAGTATTTGCAGAAGAACAAGAATGAAAACTCTCTGATCTATCTGGGGACATGCCTATCGGGGAAGGACGGTAGGCTTGCGGATGCGTTTCTGGACAAAGGGTTCGACTGCGTCATCGCGAACTCCGATACGATCAGTCGAACCTATAATCTGGACATGATGAAAGCCTTTTTCGATGGCATGTCGGCGGGCACGGGCAACTATTTAACCACGAGTGAAGCGATTGAGAACGCCAAGCTCATCTGTGGGGATTACGATCCGTATTCTACATATTATGCCGTGCCAATTCTACATGGCGACACTGCGCTTCGTTTTACGACGGGAGAGCAAATGCAGACGTCGGTGACATCTGTTGTGACAGATGCCCCTGTCGCGGCTCCTGTTGCAGCATGGGCGCAGGCATATGCCGATGTGCTCAACATGGAGAAAGTTGGAACTGGTAAATATCAATTCATTCCAATGGTATTCCTCCTGCTTGATATGAATGGCGATGGAGTTCCCGAATTGATCGCGGCGGAAATGGATGGAGACAAAGCGGAGGAACTCGTGTTTTCTACAAATGAGTTAGGCGCGGTGATATCAGAATATGCGGTCTATACTTATTATAACGGTAAAGCCGTTTGCATAGACACGGAATTGATCGCATATGCGAACAGCATTTTTATGATTCACAACGACCGAAATATCATTTCAGGTGACGCCGGAACCGGTTATTTAGGATATGACTATCTAGACTATACAAATGACCAATTCCGAACTTTAAAATTGGCGGCTGAGTGGGATCAATTTGAGGAGAAAGCACACTATATGTTTGGCGAAGTGACTGATGACCAGAAGGGTTTCGATTCACCGCTTCTGCCAGAAATAAGCGAAGAAGAATACAATGCAAAATATGATGAGATCTTCAGCAATACTGTTTTGCCGGTGTTTTTTGACAACACCGCGGAGATGCGGAGTCAAATACTCGGTGTGAGTATGCCCGTGGAACAACCGACTGGTGGGCAAACGTCTAACGGAACACCCAATATTACGGAGCAACTTTGTCAAGTGATGGTTCAGAATTATTCAGGATATCTCGGGAAATCTTATGAAGAAATATGTGGCATACTCGGCGACCCTCAAATATGTCAATTTGAGGGTGAAGGAGAAAGTTACTTTTGTTTTATTTTCGAAGGTGAAGAAGTAAATTATTACTTTGATCAGGGCATTCAGTGGGAAGAGATTTTCACATATGAAGAACTATCTCAAAGCGGCTACTCATGTAGCGGAAGCGTGGCAAGTTCCTTTTATTCTGGCGATGCAATCTGCGAACGAATCATGATAACGGGCGGTCAGACAGGGCTTCTGAACGGTGTGGTTATGCTGGACGAGCAAATAACGGGCCCAAAGAAGAAGGTCTATCCAGAAGGGGAAGATGAATATTACTATAGATACTACTTTTGGTATCATGATTATCACTTATCAATTGATCTGATGAATGATTACAGCTTCGGTTTGCATAACTGGATGGGAATTCAATTGAATGACGATTATTATGTCTGATTCACTAAGTTTCACTAAACTAGTTTGCCTAAAGCAATAAGGCTGATTTCAGAAGATAGGGGGGTGTAAACAACAAGTGATAATTATTATGTGCTGCTGATATGCGGGATCTCTGATTCAATTGCATAATATGGCGACACAAGCATGATCTAGCCCCACGGAACCGGGCCAGCTTCAATGTTAGGGAAGAAAGAAATTGAGGTGTCCCCCAAAGAGTAGTCCACTTTGAATGAGAAGAAATCGATGTTTAAACGGCCTCAAGGCCCGATTCAGGGCAAATTCAGCCGGCGTCAGGTATGTTAGTGCGCTGTGCGGACGGAACTCGTTGTAGTCCCTTCGCCAGCGCTCTATCTTGTCTCTGGCGTCCTCCAGAGACATGAACCAGTTCATGTTCAGGCATTCGTCCCGGAAACTGACATTGAACGATTGGGAGCATGCTAAAATAAAAGACAATCTGCTAAGATGGAAGGAACGAAACAAAGGTCCAGAAATCGGAGGCAGGAAATGGGACAGATCAGGAAGAAATACGACGAGGACTTCAGGAAGAATGCGGTCAAGCTATCGTGTGCAAGCCCAAAGGCTGTGAGAGAAATAGCAGAGGATTTAGGAATTCATAAAAATCTGCTATACAACTGGCGACGAAAATACACGTCGGATGGCGACAAGACGAAGTATGCGACACTGGAGGAAGAGAATCGAGCATTGCGCAGGGAACTCGCGGAGACCAGAATGGAACGTGACATGCTAAAAAAAGCAGCGGACTACTTCGCGAGTCACCAGAAGTAAGATATCGATTTATACAGGGGCATCCTGAGCACCCTGTAGCGAAGTGGGCCGGGATATTGCAGGTAGGACGAACGAGCTATTATGCCTGGCTCCGGAATCGGGAAGTTACTGAGAAACGAAAAGAGCATCTAAAGAAGCGAATCAAAGAAGAATTCGCAGGAAGCCGAGGCACCTACGGGCCGGATAGAATCATTGCTGAACTTCGGAAAAAAGGCGAACGACTCGGGCGGGTGAAATGCAGAGATCTGATGGAAGAGATGTCTCTGACTTCATGCCATAACAGGCATAAAACCAAGAGCATGACAAACAGTAAAAAGGCACGAGGCGATGGATATCCAAATATCCTCAGGGAACAGGAGTTCCCGATCGCGGCACGAATGGGGCTGACAAGCGATATCACCTACCTGAGGACAGCCGAGGGATTCATGTATCACTGTGTCATCCGGGATATCGTAACAGGCGACGTGCTAGGAGACCATATGGCGGACCGGATGACGAAGGAACTCGTACTCAACGCGATCATGGCGATGCTGGCGCGGCACAAACTAGTCAAGGGGGTGTATCTTTCACAGCGACAGAGGCAGCCAATACACGTCAGAAGCTGTGATTGGCTTGCTGCAGAAGTATGGACTGCGTCAGAGTTTCTCGCGAGTCGGGATGCCGGGAGACAATGCATGGTCGGAAAGCTTCTTTGCGACCATGAAAAAAGAGCTGATACATTGGACGCACTATGAGACGAAAGAATCCGTGCGAGCAGCAGTGTTTGAGTACATCTATTGCTTTTACAATGTTACGAGAACCCAGAAACGGCTCGGCTACATGTCGCCGAGGGAATATCTCAGATCATTGCGTACAGACCGGTTGGCGATGGTAGCTTAGCAAATTGTCTATAAAATAGTTGAAGTCCCATATTCGCATATACAATTTGGTACAACATCTGATGTCGCAAGCCCCGTGGAAATAAACCCTTCATATTAGGTTAAACGTGGATGCGTTCTTTAATACTGATTAACGAAGAAATATAATCATCGATAATGACTCTATCATTGATGTTTTGATTTTTCCTAAACATGGTTTCAATCTCGGAAAATAGTTCCCTTGTTGAGTGCGAAACATCCTCCAAAGAAAAATCACTCAGTATAATCCATAATAGATAAAAGTTTTGATTGGTGCGACTCTGAGTATTTTTCATTTTGTGAGATAATAAGTTGTTAAGGTTGGGGAAACCCTGACCAGTTAAAACAATTAGCTTTTCTATGAACAATTCAACTTCATCAAGGCAAAATGAAAACTCGTCGGAGTTTCTTGCCGAAACATCACTTAAAATGGTTGTTATCTGCGATTTGTTACGTATCCTCGCATTAATTCTTCGATTTCTAATAAAAATGTCAACGGCATTGATCGGGGATAAGCTTTCGTATTTTGTCTTATATGACAAGAAACCCAGAGTTGTAAGCAATTCCTCGTTTTTCATTCGCGTATCACTTGGCTTAAGTAATGACCCTGAATATTTTTTTGCTATTCTTTTTATTCTTTCAACAATTTCCTTACTGATAAATGCATTCCACATTTCAAAAGTGTTTGGTTCGATAGGATATGGTCTGGAATTTAGCCTTAGGAATAAGTCAATCGCATGGAAATCTGGATTCTGCTCTTCTGAAATTTCAACTATATCAATTGGAAAATCAAGGATTCGATCCTTGTATTTCGGATCAAACTCGTCTAGCTTTTCAATATTGAAACCTTCAACCTCGGATAATATTCTTAATTTTGTCAATTTGAATCGATGCTTATCCGAACGGCAAAAATGGCCAGTTTCATCCAGATATTCTTCTCCCAGAAAACCAATGATCGATAGCAAACGTTGTTGTCCATCAACAACTTCGCTGATCCCATCTTTACGACGATATATGAAAAGCGGAGGGATTCTTATACCAAGGAGGATGCTCTCAAGCAAATATGATGCCTTCTGAATGTTTGCGACTTCTGATCGCTGATAATCGGGTCTAATTAAGAACTTCAATGATTTTATATCGGCTAAAATGTCGAAAATCGTAGAAGATACTGGGTCGGTTTTTGACAATTTGAATCGACTAAATTGCTTGCTTGCGATGTTGCTGCTCATAACTATTTTAAAACTAATGCTGTTTTTTAAAGCTGCACTGAGATCAAACCCAAGCACCATAGAGAAATAATTCGAAACTAGTAAATATCTATAAACAATAGCTTTATAGTAATGGCTACCAGTTGCATCGAAAATATTAAGTACGCTTCGGCTAGCTTCATCGATTCCTTCCCAGATACCATCGAAATTCTCTATTGCGGAAAAATCGCGGGCGCATTTTTCGAAAGAAATTGACTCAAATCCTTGAGGGCATTGCTTTAAAATTACAGCAAATGCCCAGTAAATAGTTTCAAAAAACAAAGGGTTGTTAGACAATTCGGAACTGATATTGGATGCTTCTTTTTGTATCAAAGCGAGAACATTAATGATGCTAGTAAACTCCGAAAAGACTGAACACGGGTTACAATTATTGAACGCCTCATAATAATATGTTCTGATGATACTTGGCTTTGAGCTGCCAGCTGCATAACTGAAGATAGGTATATAAGGGATTGTGATAAGGCTACGCGTTCTGACTAAAAGGTAGTTAATTTTTTCGCGCTTCTTCATCGATTGCTTTCGTTTGGGGAGTAGCAACTTGCTACTTTGATTGAGCAATTGAGAGTTGCTTTCAAATTCGGATTTAAACTTGCTCGCTATTGAATCATTTATAAATTCAGCACGTTCAATATCTTGCCGCTTAAGTGCTGTGATACCTGAGTTGTATCTCCTAAATATCTCTTTCTTTATGGTATCTTCTTGCTTAGGTGTTAATCTTGGTTCATTAACTATGCTAAATTGCAGGATCCGAATTTTCGTAATCTTAAATGACTCTTGAATTTCACTTGTTAATTCTGCAAATGTTCTTTCGGCAATGCTCGAAAGCGACTTCAGACCCGCCGAACTTAGCACTATATTATTATCAAGAAATCTTTTTATCGTTTCATATCGTTGGCGACCATCTATGACTTCATTTTTCTCCCCGTTGTCAAATAGTACGATTGGGGGGATTTCCGTCCCTAAAAGAATGCTTTCAATGAAGTAAGTTGCTTTATCTATATCCCAAACGTAATTTCGCTGGAAATATGGTGAGTAATCAACTCTATTACTGAATCGTGGGTTGAGGAATGTATGAGCAATAGACTTCACCGAATTCTCGATTTTTAGGTTTTTTTTAAGCAGATCAGCTACTTCGCTGCAATCCAATTCAAATAGTGCCATATTGCCTCCTATAATATCTCAGTGCGCACTGGACGTTTTTTCGCGCTGAATAAATCATTTAAGCTACTTACAACAGAACCTTGGAAAAAGAATTCATTATTGTATAAGAGACGTTGTTTGACAAGCCCATCAACGGCGAAGCGAAAAACACACTGCCAACTTACGTTTTTATAAGCGTTTTCAATTTGATGCAATGAAGGGAGCCATTCATAGACATATCGGCACTCATCAAACGGAATCACGTCCATATACATACGTTTAGATTTTGCGATGTAAGTGCATCGCTTTGTACTAGAAGTACTGTAATGCATTGGGTATGCAAATTGATTTATAGAAAGATCATAGAAGAGTTCCTTGCTCGGCATATCCAAGAAGCGATAGATTTGATTCGAAGTCTCAAAGTAACTAGCAGCGCTTAATACTGGGGCTTTAACGTTTTTCTCCATGTGTTTAATTTCATGTAGAATATATAAAGCCTTTAGCAATCCTGTAGACCAGCTTTCCCCACCGCTGAGTTCATTGGCGAGTTTATCGATTTTTATAGAGTCAATATCTAATTTGGAATTGTACTTTAGCAGTTGATTAGTTGCAAAAAATTTCAGCAGAGAGTTATTTGCGATTTTATTAACTTCAGCAAGATCTAGATTCGACCCGTTTTCTGGAAGGGAGTCAACCAACTCGTAAATAAATGGAGAGTTCACGAAGCGCAATGCTGGGATCGAAATAGAGCCAATGTCAGAAATAATAGATGTTATGAAATCGCCATAGTATTGATTAAAGGACTCCTTGATTTCATTCTGTAAAGCTTCATATCGCTCCGAAAATGGAGAACTGCTTGCTCCGCCAATATTTATATTGCAATCAGGTTTAAACGTAAAGTACTTTGAAAGAAGTGAGCAATATGTTTCCATTTCTTCTGTATTCCCGCCATCGATTTCTGCGAAGTTAGTTATTAACATCCCCGGTGAAGAAAGTCGATGATTGCGAAATAGTGAAGCAACAGTTCTTAAAGCATGTTGGTCAGATATTATAGTACCACAAGCATCAATATATACAATGTCAAACTTCTTCGGAGTATTTTCAAAGAAGCTATCAGCTTTTGTTCGTACAATTTTCGGCTGCAAATAATCTGAACAATTATATGATTCTAGAGCTTTCCAATATATTGCCTTATCTGACTCAAAAGCCCAAATATTTTGGGGCAAAATTCCGAACGATATAAACTCATTGAAATCGTTCTCTGGTTCTGGCCCGGAAAGATAACAAACTGTGAGGTCTTCGGGCCGTTTGTAATCTACACATGTATCATGCAATCGCTCCCAAGCAGTGATATAAGCAACATCGATTTTTCGCATTTCTTGTTGCTCATGGCTCTCATCTAGCCGAGAGAAGTAGTCGTACAAATCTCTAACATAGGTGCGATTAACACAGCATGCCTCTGCCCTAGAACTTGTGAGCATGCGAACAGCATAACTGAGCATATCATGCCTTGCAATGCTTTTTGATTGTTGTTGATACGTAAATTCCATAAAAGACACTTTCTTCTAAATAAGAGCAAATCAATTATATTGACTAATTAAAGTGTACTATGCAAAAGGGACTTTAAATTTAAAGAGAACTTGCCTTGACGATCGCGTGAAAAAACGATGTTCACACTAAAGAAGATTGTATTATTGTCTTATGTATTACGTCAATAGCTATACAACTAGAAGTTAGATAAAAATTGAAATGCGCGGTTAATATAACTTGAGTGGCGAATAAATTTTGATCATCACAACAAACAGCAGATTACTTTCGCAATAAGTCCGCTACATGATGTTTCCTAGCTGTTCACCTTATATTATGTTATTAATATTAAAATATATCTGCTGGAATGGTTGCATTGTGATTGTAGACTCCCGTTGGCATTTTGGTAGTAAGACCTACAAGAACACCATATTCGGGATCTTACTATTATTAACGCTCAATGGTTTGAGTACTATAGTTCTAGAAATGATGTAGGGAGATCGACAATAAGCTGCTAATGGATTTGATTGCTTTTTGGCATGCGATATTCTCATGTGATTTCGTATCCCAACAAACAACAAATAAACAACAGCTGGCAGGTTTTGAGCCAATTCTGTGCTTAAGAATGATTCTCAAGATACGCAAAAACCGCACGAATTGGGCGGTTTACTGGTTGCAGGGATTGGACTTCTTTGCTCAAATCAGACGTGTTTGCTCGCATTTCATGCTTCGCAAGCGGTCTTTTTCGCAAAGCCCGCCGCTCAAAAACGCCGACATTGCGGCGTTTTTGCCGCCGCGTGGCGTCAGCGGCCGCGGCTTCAAGTCCATCTGAATGAATGCCAAAATCAGAAGAAGCCACCCGATTGGATGGCTTCTTCTGATTTGGTTGCGGGGGATGGACTTGAACCAACGACCTCCGGGTTATGAGCCCGACGAGCTACCAACTGCTCTACCCCGCGACGAACATCTTTCGACGTGCAAAAAGTAATATATCATACACGGCGGGGGAAGTCAACATAAAAAGCATATTATAAAACAAATTATAAAAATACATCACGCAGATTATGAAAGACGGTTACAAAAATAAGGTTTGAAAAATAGAGTACAAAAATAGATTGCAAAAATAGACGACGGCAAAACGAATCGGTGGTACGCAAAACTTAAGGTATCCTATGATTTAAGTCTTGCGAAAAATGGCCCGCTCTGCAATAATATAAGAAGCATTTCTCTGTATTCCGGCGCGCGGGGCTTACTCCACTTCTTATTCACCGCGACGCTAAATAAAAGGAGGGATACCCATCCGCATGGCTTGCGGTGCAGCAGTGTGGAGACCTGCTGTAATGCGACCGTCTATTTTTTCGGGCGGTTGCGAGTCGGGCGATGAGCGAATGCTGCGCCTGATGAAGCCGAAACACTATGGCAAACGTTACACTCAAGAACATCAAGAAGATCTACGACAAAAACGTGGTCGCGGTTCAGGAGTTTTCTCTTGAAATCGCGGACAAAGAGTTTGTTGTACTCGTCGGGCCATCCGGCTGCGGCAAGTCGACAACTCTGCGCATGATCGCCGGCCTGGAAGAGATCACCGAGGGTGAACTCTACATCGGCGACCGAATCGTCAACGACGTCGCGCCGAAAGACCGCGACATCGCGATGGTCTTCCAGAACTACGCGCTCTATCCGCACATGACCGTGTATGAAAACATGGCGTTCGGACTCAAGCTGCGCAAGGTTCCCAAGGCGGAGATCGACGAAAAAGTGAAAGAGGCAGCAGAAATCCTCGGCATCACCGAATATCTGCAAAGAAAGCCCAAAGCGCTTTCCGGCGGACAGAGACAGCGCGTCGCCATCGGCCGCGCAATCGTTCGTCATCCGCAGGTGTTCCTCATGGACGAACCGCTGTCAAACCTCGACGCAAAGTTGCGCAATCAGATGCGCGCCGAGCTCATCAAGCTGCGTCAGAACGTCAACACCACGTTCGTGTACGTCACCCACGACCAGACCGAGGCCATGACGCTGGGCGATCGCATCGTCATCATGAAGGACGGCTTTATCCAGCAGATCGGTACACCGCAACAGGTATTCAACCATCCGGCGAATCTGTTTGTTGCGGGATTCATCGGCTCCCCGCAGATGAACTTCTTCGATGCGGAACTCTCCATCGAGAGCGGCAGATACGTCGTGCGCATGGAAGGCGCGATCATCGAAATGCCGGAAGAGATGCAGAAGACGCTCAGGTCGAAGAACGAACAACCCAAGAAAATCATTCTCGGCATCCGTCCAGAGCATATCGTGCTCACCGATGCGAAGCACAAGGGCGCAGTCTCCGCGAAGGTGGACGTGTCCGAAATGATGGGCAGCGAGCTGTATGTCCACGTGACCGCGGTCGGCAAGGACTGCGTCATGCGCATCGCCACCATCGACCTGCCCGTGGAAAATCGCCTCGGCTTCAAGTTTGGCGATCAGCTGTATTTCACGTTCGACGGTTCACTGGCGCACATCTTCGATCCCGAAACCAGTCAGAACCTGCTGTAATCGAAACAATCGATCCTCAAGCGCTCCCGTTCACGCGGGGGCGCTTTTTCGCATGAAGAGAAACTGCTTTGGATTGTGAATCTGTTTGTGGTACGATTCGAATCAGAATCATCGCGATGATTTGACAAAGGATTATTTTCGGGGAAGATTTTCTCGTTTTGCGGTGTCATATAGGCAGAAGAACAGCAAGAAGGAGGGCAAATGGAACGAATACAACAGCGTGACGAAGCGCCGGACATCCGCAAGGCGGAAGGCTTTGGTGCGGCGGCCAAGCAGATTGAGCGGCTCCTATTTGCGGCAAGCTATTCGATCCTGCGCAATGGCGACGCCTGCGCAGACGCGGTGCAAAGCGCGCTCATGAAGGCGTGGATGAAACGGGACACCCTCAAAGACCGCGCGCAGTTCAAAGCTTGGATGGTGCAGATCGTCCAAAACGAGAGCAAAAATCTCCTCCGCAGAAAACCAAACCTGCCGCTTGACGAAAGCCTCACTTCGGCAGAATCCGATCAGGATCACGTCGACGTGAAGGAAGCGGTGGCGAAGTTGCCGGAGACCGCGCGGCTCATCGTCATGCTCTATTACTTTGAGCGGTATCCGGTGAAGGACATCTGCGCGCTTCTGCGCCTGCCGGAGGGCACGGTGCATTCCCGCCTCGCCCGCGCGAGAGAACAACTCAGAAAGGAGTTGCCGGACTATGCAAGCAAACGATAGAACGCTGGCGCACTATCTCTATGACAACCGGATCTCTCCACCGCCGGAGTTTTCGGCGCGAATCGACGCGTTCTGCGGGCAGATCAAGCAGCGGGAGGGGCACAGAAGCCATCCGCAACGCGAAGCGAGCACCAGAAGCAAAACAAGGCACGCTCGCCGCTGGGTGATGCCGCTTGTCGCAGGTTTAGTCGTGCTTGTCGCCGTCTATTCGATTCCGAGCGTGTCCCGAGCCGTCGGAGATTGGATCGCCAGCATTTTTCGCTCAGAGGACTATATGGCGGTTGAACCGGATCAGCGCGAGGATAACGGCGATCTGGCGGACGCCGTGCAAACGCCAATGCCCAACGAAGTGGAAGCGACCATTCGGTTTCTGGATGAGACGGAGTATCTCGACGGAGCAAATCAGTGGAGGAAGGAAAACGGATATGCGGCGTTCGACCGCGGGGAATACACCTGGGTCAACGAGCTGGCTCCGCGGGTAAGCGAGCTGTTTTATGACGGGCGGCGGCTGATCATCAACGCCACGCTAGCCGCCAGCCCGAAGCGCTTCCTCGGGACTTACGGAGGCGAGGGAGAACGCTTTGATCTTTGGACAAACAGCGTAAGCGTGCAGGTGTCGGGACAGCCGTATACGGACTTCACCGACGAAGGCGGCGGATTGCGCCTGGAATCGTTCGCGCGAGCCGATGGAGCGGACGGGTTTGATATGGATGCCGTCAATGCGGCAAACAGCGTGACGTTGCAGACGACGCTCGTCGGCAAACAAGCGCCTGCGTTTCCTTCCGGCCGAGTGACGGTGACGCTGGAGCAATGGCTGATGGATGGCAGGATCGATGATATGAACACGGTGGGACTTGTCGCGATCATCACGCAGACGGTGACATTTGACGCGACGGAAGGGAACGGCAAGCTCGGCTCTACGAATGCCGTCACGCAACGGCTTACTGGAACCGCACCGATCACCATCAACTGGGAGGACGGGGCTGTTGAGAACGAGATGTTTGATTTCTCAACGGTTTCCGTGACCGCGACCGTCTCAAAAAGAACGACGGGTATCGGCGTTGCTCTACACTATGCGTTTGACGATGGAGCGCTTGCGCAGGCATATTGGAACGCGATTGTGCCCGGCGCGACGGGCGGACACGGCCTGCAATATGAAGCGATTGTCGATGGAAGAAGCATCGGGAAAGTCTGGCATACAGCGAGTCATCTTGGCTTGCGCGAGGACCCTGTCATCGAGATACCGTTGACGGAATCGGAGCTTGTCAACGTACCGTTCATCACACTTCGTCCATGGATTCGATATATGTCCGCCTACAGTACCGATGGCGAGTTGTATGAAACGATGCCGCTGGACAAGAAGCTCTATCTGAACAGCTTTCACGATGATTACCTGGAGGCGGCATTGAAGGCCTGCGATATCGTGATCCCCTTGTCGTAAGCATGCGCTTTTCGCGCAAATATCACAATTGCATCGCATGCTGCTCTGTTCAAAGGCGTAATCTTTTGTTAGAATAATGACAGAGCAAGCCGCAGAAACGGCACGTTCCGGAAAAGGAGATCCATCATGCAGATCGATGCGAGGGGCAAAGCCTGCCCGATGCCTGTGATCATGGCGAAAAAGGAAATTGACGGCGGCTGTCGCGACCTGACGATTCTGGTAGACAACCAGACAGCCGTAGAGAACCTGACTCGACTCGGCAATTCCGCCGGAATGACGGTAACCACGGGCGGAGAGGGACAAGGTCTTTTCGTACAGCTTGTTGGCGAGGGGAAATTCGTCGAACAACCGATGATTGCATGTCCTGCGACGGGAAACGGATATGCGGTATTCATCGGAAAAGAAGCGATCGGCGCCGGAGATCCGACATTGGGCTATAACCTGATGAAGATGGCGCTCTATACACTCGCACAGGGCGACAATGTGCCCGCATACGTCCTCTTTATGAACGCAGGCGTGAAGCTGCCCGCGGGAGAAGAACAACAGGTGATTGACAGCCTGATGACGTTGATTGAACGCGGCACGATCGTTCTTGTTTGCGGGACATGCCTGAATTTCTTTGAAATTGCGGATCGCCTCAAGGTCGGCACCGTGAGCAACATGTATGACATCCTCGGTGCGATGCAGCGCGCAGACAAGGTGATTACACTCTGACATGGAAGGATACTGGCTCTTCGCGTTCGATTCACCGCATGCGGCAATACAGGCGCAGCGGCTGCTTTCCTCTTGCGGCGCGGTTGTGATGCCGACGCTCAGGAGCATCACCGCGAGCTGCGGCATGTCCCTGCGCTTGCGGGATGAATCGATTGAGGAGGCGAAGCTGATCCTGCGAGGATCGAGCATCGACCCCGCGCTCTACCGGCTCTATCGCGTGGAGCAGGAGGGGAAAGAGACACGCTGCACCCCGATCGAATTTTAGACAAAACAGTACAAACCCGCTGGAGAAATCCGGCGGTTTTTTTTGCCCGGGCTATACTCTTTCACATATAGTAGTTACCTCGCGAAAAACATGTAAATATTTTCTAGAGATACCTTGACAGGTGAGGTATATATTGTTAAGATATACCTGCAAACGGAAAGGAGGTGCGCCATGTCCGTTGCATCGGAACTCATCCGTGGGAATACGGAAACGATCATCCTGGCGCAGTTGATGAAAGGCGATGGCTATGGTTACATGGTCAACAAAGCGATTTTAAACCTGACGGGGGGAAGGTTTGAGCTGAAGGAAGCAACGCTGTATACAGCGTTCCGGAGGCTGGAAGACGCGGGCTGCATCGTCTCGTACTGGGGGGACGAGACGACAGGCGCGCGGCGCAGATACTACTCCATCACCGATCTTGGGAAAGAATCGTATCGGCTGCGGAAAAAGGAATGGGAGACTGCGGAAGCAGTGATTGACAAGCTATTAGCTGAAGGAGAAAAAGGGGTATCCAAATGAACGAGAAACTAAGACATTACATCGACGACCTTTTTGCCAATGCGCCCTCGACGGTTCGCGCGGTGGAGCTCAAAGAGGAACTCTATCAGAACCTGATGGATAAATACAACGACCTCCTCGCCGAGGGAAAGAGCCAGGAAGCCGCGTTCAATATCGCGATTGCGAGCATTGGCGACGTGGATAGCCTCATCTCCGGCCTGAGCGGCGAGAAGAGCGTCACCAGCGAAAAGGGAAAGAAACGCTCCGCGCTCATGGTCGCCATCGCGATCGCGTTGTATATCTTGAGTCCGGTGCCGGTCATTCTTCTGCAGGACGAAATGGGCGTTATGGCGTTGTTCCTCTTTGTCGCGGTCGCAACCGCGCTGCTCATCTACAACGGCGTCACCCGCGAGCGCTATGTCAAAGCGGACGACACCATGGTGGAAGACTTCAAAGAATGGAAGCACCACGGCAGCCAAAAGAACAAAGCCGCTGAGGCGATCGTCGGTTCCTTCTGGCTCATCGCCGTGTGTGTGTACATCGTCGTGAGCTTCATGACCGGCGCCTGGCACATTACCTGGATTATCTTTCTGATCGCAGCAGCGATTTCCTCGCTGATCAGAGGATTGTTCATGCTCAAACAGTAACGGAGAAAAAAACTATGAGAACAGCAGGTATCATTCGAATCATTGTCGGCCTCGTCATCGCGGTGTTGCTCACCGCAATCCTGGTCGTACTTCTAACAGGCAACAACATCTTTGCCCGACTCGGTTGGGACGGCGGATGGGTGAATCACGTGATCGATCGCGCGACCTATACGTCAGGCGGGATCAACGAGGACAGCAACGAGGTCATCGTATCGGATCAAGCGCATGTCAGCGCGAGCGGCATCCAGAAGATCGAGATCGACTGGGTGGCGGGCAGCATCAACCTACGCGTCGGCAGCGGGGACGAGATCGTCTTTTCGGAGTCTTCTTATCGCAACCTGACCGACAGGCAGAAGATGCGCTACACCGTCTCGGAAAATGGCGTGCTGAAACTGCACTATTGCGAGGATCTTGAGAATATCTTCAACTGGTTCAACGTGGATGCGAACATGCCCGCAAAAACATTGACCATGGAAGTGCCCGCGGCGCTGATCGGTCAGCTGCAAAATCTTGAAATCGAGAGCGTTTCCGCCAACATCGACCTTTCCGGCGTGTATGGCACAAAGACCGATCTTTCGACCGTGTCCGGCGAGATTCGCTGCACGGATGTGGCGCTGAATGACTTGGAACTTTCCACGACGAGCGGTTCCATCGTCTGTGAAAACAGCGTCGCAAAATCGCTCGACATCGAGAACGTCAGCGGCAGCATTCGCGCCGAAGGCGAATTCAACCGGATCGATGTGGAGACCGTCTCAGGCAGCATCAACTTGGCTCTTGCGAACGTGCCGGAGCAGCTGGAGGTGGACGGCGTGAGCGGCAGCATCACAGTCGCTCTGCCTGAAGGCGCAAGCTTCACGGCGAAGCTGGACACCGTCAGCGGATCGCTCAGCTGTGCGTTCCCCGGGACTCTGGGCAGCGACCTCGTGGTCGTTGGCAACGGCGGCGCGAACTATCGCTTCAGCACGGTCAGCGGCAGCGTGAACATCGAGAAAAACTAATTCAATCCAACAAAATAGCGTTTGCATACCGGCGGAAAACCGCCGGTTTTTTCGTTCTTATTCTGTCCAAATCGTACAGCCGAACTGAGCAGCCAATCCATCCATCCAAACCGTGCAGCCAATCTGTGCAGCCAATCTGTTCAGCGGCGTTGCCAATCCACGGCGGGAAATGGTATAATCAAGCAACATTTTGATACAATTTGTTAAAAACATGTAAAATGCGGAGGACTGGATGACTGTTTTTTGGAATATTCTCGTGGTGTTGATCATGATGCTCGGCCCACGCTTGATGGTTTCGCTCTCCAAACGATTTCGTATTTTAGGCATGTTGGGGCCGGTATTTCTCTGTTACGCCGGGGGCATTTTGTTGAGTCTGATCATCCCTGAAAAGGGCATCGCGATGGATCTTTCTGAAATTCTGGTGCCGATCGCAATCCCGCTGATCCTGTTTTCGGCGGATCTATCCGGGATCAAGCGGCTCGCCAAACCCATGCTGAATTCGTTTATCCTTGTGGCTATTTCGGTCTCTGTGGTGGCCAGCATCTCCTATTTCCTGTATCGGAATGTCATCCCGGAGGCGTATAAGTATTCCGGAATGATCGTCGGACTCTATACCGGCGGAACACCGAACCTGATGGCAATCGGCGCGGCGCTTTCGGTGAGCGATTCGCACATCGTGCTGGCAAACGCTGCGGACGTTGTGGTTGGCGGGGTATATTTTCTCATGCTGATCTCGGTGATGCCGAAACTGGCGCGGAGGTTCCTAAAACCGTTTGTCAAGGCGGATGCGAGTGCGGATGAAGGTTATCTTGCGCATCTGGAGCAAAGCTTTGTGCCGGAGAAAGAGGTATTTTCGCTCAAGTTGATCCTGCGACATGTTCCGATCGTGCTGCTCGGCATCCTCTCGCTTGCCATCGCGGCGGGGCTTGCGCTGCTGATCACGGGGAAGCTCGACGTCGTAATCATCATGCTCGTGGTGACTACCTGCGGCATCGGATTTTCTTTTATCAAAAAGGTGCGTTCCGCGCCGGGTTCCTACACGGTCGGTCAATACCTGATTTTGATGTTCTCGTTTGGTATCGGTATCTCCTTTAACTTTGGCGCATTGAACAAGGCGGCATTGCTGCTGTTTGCAATGTTCGCAACCGCGCAGTTCGGCTCACTGCTGGTGCATTTGCTGTTGTGCAAAGTCTTTCGGATCGACGCGGACACCTCGCTGATCACCTCGACAGCGGGTATCTACGGCCCCGCGTTTATCGTACCTGTCGCGGAGGCGATGGACAACCGCGAGGTGGTGCTGCCGGGATTGATCTGCGGAATTCTCGGATATGCGATTGGGAATTATCTTGGCATCGGGATAGCCATTGCGTTACAGTTCCTTGGCGGTTAAAATAAGTGCGAGGATGATCGCACACGATACCATCGATCTCTAGGTTGGAGGAACAATCATCATGGGAACCATTCAGCAAAGACTCTTAAACGGCGAACTGGACGACGCGCTCGGATATCTTTACGGCGACGCGGTCGATGCGCAAAAACAGAAATATCTGGCGCTGGCTAGTGCGTTTGAAGGCGCGTTTGGCGCGTGTGAGGAGGCGGCTCTCTTCTCCGCTCCTGGGCGCAGCGAGATTGGCGGCAACCACACGGATCATCAGCTGGGCCGCGTGCTTGCGGCGACGGTCACGGTGGATACGCGCGCGGTGGTCGCGCCCAGAAGCGACAACATCGTACGCATCCATTCACAGGGCTATACGCCGTTGTGCGTTTCGCTGGATCATCTTGCGCCGGATTCCAAGGAAGAGAACGCGAGTGAAGCGCTTGTGCGCGGCATCGCGGAGCGTTTCACGCAGACCGGACGCAAGGTCGGCGGCTTTGACGCGGTAACTGCTTCCGATGTACCGAAAGGTTCCGGTCTTTCCTCCAGCGCGGCATTCAGCATCCTCGTGAGCACTATTTTTTCCGAACTCTACAATGAGGGAACAATCACGCCTGTTGAGCAGGCGCTCGCCAGCAAATATGCGGAGAACAAGCACTTCGGCAAACCCAGCGGACTGATGGATCAGCTCGCGTGTGCGGTCGGTGGCTTTGTCGCGATCGATTTTGAGCAGCCGGAGCAGCCGAAGATCGAGAAGATCGAGTGTGATCTCTCCGCGCTCGGCTACGCGATCTGCATCGTCAATTGCGGCGGTAACCACGCGGACTTGACGCACGAATACGCGGCGGTGACCAAAGAGATGGGCGACGTCGCGCACTACTTTGGCAAAGATGTGCTGCGAGAGGTGGACGAAGCGACGTTTTACCGCTCGCTCGGTGAATTGAGAAAGCACGTGTCTGACCGCGCTCTGATTCGCGCCATGCATTTCTTCGGGGATAACGCGCGGGTGCCGTTGCAGGCCGAAGCGCTCAAGCGCAAGGACATGGAAACCTTCCGCAGACTCATGAACGAGAGCGGACAATCCAGTTTCATGCTGCTGCAAAATGTTTGCCCGACGGACGCGAGCGAACGTGGCCTCGCGCTCGCGCTCGCGCTCTCCGCGCGTATGCTGGAAGGGAAGGGCGCGTGGCGCGTTCACGGCGGCGGATTTGCGGGGACGATCCTCGCGCTTGTCCCGCTTGCGCAAATCGACGCTTATCAGCAGGAGATGGAGCGCGTATTTGGCCAGGGATGCTGCTATCGCTTTGCCGTACGCCCCGTCGGCGGCATCCGGATTGGATAAGGATCATTGATGAATTCAAAAACGCCGCTTTCGAATCAAGTTTCGAAAGCGGCGTTTGTATGCTTGCAGTCTATCCTTTGGCGCGTCTAGCGGACGATGGTGATGATGATGAACGCGAGCACCGAGACCATGGTTTGTAAGGAAAGCGACATAGACACGTCCGCACGCTCCTGTTCGGTCGTGGTATAAATCGTCAAAAGAAACGGTGCGGGCGTGAGGAAGAGGATGATGATCGCCCAGCGCATCGGTTCACTCAGCGGGAGAAATGCGTCGATGACAAACAGCGCAATGGCACAGAGCACGGCGCAGACCAGCCAGCGAATTCCCACGGAGATGGCGGCGGTCGCAAAGTTTTTCTTGGAGAACGAAATGCCGTAACCAACCACGATCAAGATCACGCAGGACAGCGGCGCCGAGATAAAATTGCAAAGCGTCAGGATCAACTCCGTGATGCCGGATGGCGCGAGCGCGCGCGAAACACCGAAGATAGCGAGTGCGGCGCCAATCAGCATCGCCCAAGGGATGGGGTTTGTTAGCAGCGCTTTGAAGGACTCCTTTGGCGAGCAGCCAAGGCGAACATTCAGCGCGGCGATGAAGCCGGAAAAGATGAAGAGCACGTGGCCGAAGTCGATCAAGGCCAGATTACGAAGGTTTTCCGCGCCAAACAGCAGCGCGTAGAGCGCATAGCCGAGCATGCCGACTTCCCAGCCGGAGGTCATATACTTGAGCATCGGGCTGCGCTTGGAAAGCGGTTTCCCGATCAAGAATCCGAGCCCGAGTCCGACAAATCCGAGCACGAACATGGTCACCGCATAGACGATGATGTTCAGAGAATATTCCGTTGTAAAAAAGAGACCGAAGAGCATCGCAGGCAGTGCGAACTTCATCACAAACGCCTTCATGCCCTCGATGGCTTCCGGCGAGAGAATTTCGCGTTTGCGCGCGAAAAAACCAATGCCGAGCGCGACGATCAGCGGAAGGACGATTTTCAGGATGGGTATGATATTCAGCATGTCGGGTCTCCTCATGGGCGAAATCGTGCGCGCGGACTGTTCACCCAGACGCGCAAGCGGATTATTTTGGTTCGGAAGTCAGTGCGCAAAGGCGCGCGGTGTGCGCGGGCGTGGTGCCGCAGCAGCCGCCAAGACCCCATACGCCGCCGCGAGCGAGCTTTTCCATCTCCTGCGAAAAGGCGTCGGGTCCAACCCGATAGACGGTCTGCCCGTCCTGATATTCCGGAAGTCCGGCGTTGGGCTGCATCAGAAGCGGCTTTGTGGCGCATGCGGTAAAGCGCGGCAGCAGCGCGACCAGCTGCTCCGGCCCGACACCACAGTTGCAGCCGAGCGCATCCACGCCCGCCTCTTCCAGCGCGGCGACGACGGTCTCGATCGTTTCGCCGGTCATCAGCCGTCCTGCGGGGCTGTAGGTCAGCGTGCAGAGCACGGGCAGACCCGCGCCATACATCTTTGCGGCTTTGACGCAGACGAGCGCTTCGTCCAACGCGCCCATGGTTTCGATCAGGATGCAGTCCGCGCCCGCGGATGCGCCCGCCTCGATTGGCTCGCGGAAAAACGCCAGCGCTTCCTCGTAGGTCAGGTCGCCCAGTGGTTCTAAAAACTCTCCCAGTGGTCCGATATCCAGCGCGCAGAATGCGGCTTTGCCGGAGGCGGCAATCGCCTCCCGAACCAGGCGCACGCCCGCCGCGGCAAGTTCGGCCGGCTTGTGAGCGGTTCGCTTGAGGCGGGGTTGCGTGCTGCCGAAGGTATTGGTGGTGATCACATCCGCTCCGGCTGCCAAATACGCCGAGTGGACGGCGCGCACTGCGTCGGGATTCGTACTATTCCAAACATCCGGCGAGGCGCCAGCGGGCAGCCCGGCAGAAAGCAGCATGGTGCCCATGCCGCCATCGAAAAGGATGTGCTGTTTCAAAAGTGCGTCTGAAAATGCCATCGATCAAAATCTCCTTGCTCTCGACTCTAGAGGTTGCTGTATGAAAACTGTTTGTGTCAGGATTCTCTGTTCTGTCGATTTTAACACGATCTGTTGCCCCGCGCAACGCAAACGGGCACGCGCGATTCTAAAAAAAACGGCGGAGAAATGCATCCCCGCCGAACAACTTGCGTATTATACTCATTCAAACGTGGCGTTGCAGACCTTCGGCGGCCCTTCCAACAATGCGGGGTTTGCGCAATATTGCTTGAAGCGATGGAAAACCGCCGCAAAATAGGCGCCGGAACCGATTCGCTCGTCCATGACGATGCCCATCGGCAGGCACCGCTCGAAGACGATCTCTTCGCCTTTGCGCATGGGAACTTCGCGCATGTTGCCGAGGGTGACGAGTATGCTCGTGGTGCCGAATTCATACACGTGGTGAAAAATGTGGTTCGTGCGGATGCTCGCGAGGTTTGAGATCGTCATGCTCGCGTGGAACGGGCTTGCTTTGATCAGGCTCTTCGGCAGCAAGCCGTGCAGATCCAGCCATTTGAGCACGCCCGCGGCGACGTTGAGAAGCCCCGGAATCTTCAGAAGCTTTTTTACAAGGTCGTCGGTTGCGTTGGTGTCGCCCGTGCCGCGGTTATCGTTGATATAGCGATCCATGGTCTCATGAACGGCGAAGATATCGTCCTCCATATTGAAGTACATCTTGCTCATGGTCTCGTCCAGCGAACCGGGCTTGAGCACGACCATGCCAACCGAGAACTCGTTGCGTTGATAGATTTTCTTATTGACGATAAAGCGGTTGAGCAGCGGATATTCCGCAGCGGTGCGCAAATAGGCCGCCAGTACGAGACCGAGGTGTGAAAAGCTGTGACCCTGCTTGCGTTTCTCGTTGAGGTATGCCTGCATGGGAGCGATCGGTATATCGATTTCGATCATATTCATCGAATCGTAGCGATACTTGAGGATATACGGAATGATCGAATAGATCGGATCCGCGTCTGTGACGCGTCTGCCATCCTTACGCATGTATGTACCTGCCTATTCCTTCAACTTTATCAACAAGAATACCATAGTTGTTGGCTATACTGCAAGTACACACCGTGACACATCGCGGAAAACACAACAGTTATGTAGCATATTTGCTGTGCTGAATTGAGAAAACTGTATCCCCATCGTGAACACGGGGCGAAATTTCTCGCGGCGGCTGACCGTGCACAATCAGATTGTGATATACTATCTGGGAAGAAACGGAGGGTAAATACATATGAATAAACTGATCAAAACGATCGTAGCGTTAACCTTTGTTCTGGCGCTGAGCCTGAGTCTGATCGGATGCGCGGGCGCGTCGCTGCCCGAAGGATTTGACAAGGAAGAAGTCGGCACCGCGGCGGAAGAAATCGTCGGTCTCGCGACGGCGGGGGATTATGATTCGATCATTGCCGCGCTGCGCGACGACGTCAAGAGCGCGATCACCGCGGATCAACTCAAGGAAGGCTGGGCGCCGGTCTACGAGAAAGCGGGCGCGTTTGATAGCGTTTCCAAGATGGAGCTTTCTGGCACGAAGGACAAGACGAGCGGAGAAGAATATGCCGTGGCGCAGGTGATGGTCAAGCACGCAAACGCGACGCTACTGTATACGCTCTCGTTCGATAAAGACCTCGCACTGGTCGGGCTTTATCTGAAATAAGGCGATGACCGCGCAAGATGAGGCGGCACGCGAAGCGCTCCTTCGCTATTTTTCGCAGAATGGGCTGCTGCTCTGCAACGAGAGCGCGCAACTGCCGTATCTCGATCTGGTCGGCGGCAACTGGAACGCGATGGTCTCCCTGCTTGAAAGCGGAGACGCATTCTACAGCCGCTTTTATCAGAATCGGGTGACATATCTTTCACCCACGCTGTATTTCGCACTCAAACCCCACCGGCGCAGAGCGGATCGGCTGGATGAAAACAGCAGACGCCTGCTCGCGTTTTTATGTGCGGCAGGGGAAGCGAACGCTGAGCACATGCAAAGCTGCCTGTTGGAGAAAAAAACGCAGACGGAAGCGCTCAACCGGCTTGTGGGTGAGCTGTTTGTGACTGTGATCCGGCGGGATATAACACTCCACGATAGCTGGTGCAGCTTTTGCTACGGACCCGCGGAGCGCTGGGAAGAAAAGCAGGCGCGCAATCTTGGCGTGTCAAATGTTGGCGAAGCGGAACAGATTCTGCTTCGCCAACTTTCGCAAAAACAGATCGCCGCGTTGCTCCGATAACGCACACATCGAAAAATAGAAACGCAACTCACTTTATTCGTATCCCTTAAACCAAACATAAGAGGAGAATACCAGACATGTTGACGCAGGAGACCATGGATGCTTACTGTGCGTTGCTTGCCCGCGAGCTGATTCCGGCGACAGGCTGCACGGAACCCATCGCGATTGCCTATGCCGCCGCGCTGATGAAGAAAACGCTTGGCGCGCTGCCGGAGCGTATGCAGGTCTGCGTCAGCGGAAACATCTTGAAAAACGCAAAAAGCGTCGTCGTTCCCGGCACAAACGGCAGGAAGGGCATTGCCGCCGCAGCTGCCGCGGGCGTGGTCGCGGGGGGCAGCGAGCGGCTGCTCGAGGTCATCGACGGCATCACGCAAGCCGATCGGGCTGCGCTCGACGCATATCTCGGACATGCGCAGATACTCGTTTCCTGCGTGGAGGACGGACTCACGCTGGATATCCGCATCACTGGCTGGAAGGGCGAAGACTCGGCTTTTGTCCGCATTGCGGGTGCGCACACAAACGTGGTTCACATCGAGCAAAACGGGCAGATTTTGCTCGATGTACCTGTCGTGTCAGGGCACGCAGGCGATGCGCCCAGTGCGCTCAATACGGCGGATATCGTCGCCTTTGCGGACACGGTGGATCTGGAACTGGTGCGCGCGCCTTTGGAGCGGCAGTTGCAGTTGAACCTTGCCATCGCGGAATACGGTCTTGCGCAGGGCTGCGGCGCGTCCATCGGGCGCGTACTGCTCAGCGGAGGGGAAGGCGATCTTGTCGCGCTTGCGCGCGCCTATGCCGCCGCCGGGTCTGACGCCCGCATGAGCGGCGCAGAGCTGCCCGTCGTCATCGTCTCCGGTTCCGGCAACCAAGGCATCACGGCAAGCGTACCCGTCGCCGTCTGGGCGAGGGAGCGCGGATTTTCCGAAGAAGCGTTGCTTCGGGCGTTGATCGTATCCGATCTGGTCACGATCCATCAAAAGACGGGCATCGGCAGGCTCTCCGCGTTTTGCGGCGCGGTCTGCGCGGGCTGCGGCGCGGGCGCGGGGATTGCGTATCTGGAAGGACTCGGTTACGATGGCGTGGCGCACGCGGTAGTAAACGCGCTCGCGATCATCAGCGGTATGGTCTGCGACGGGGCGAAGGCAAGCTGCGCGGCGAAAATCGCCCTCGCGGTAGACGCTGGGATTTTGGGGTATCGCATGTATACGCAAAAGCAGGAATTCTTCAGCGGGGACGGCATCGTGGTCAAAGGCGTGGATAACACGATCCGCAACATCGGCCGGCTCGCCAAGGACGGCATGCGTGAAACCGAGACCGAGATCCTTTCGATGATGCTGGAGACGGAGACAAAATAAGTATCGATCAACAAAACAACGTCCTTGCGGGCGTTGTTTTTGGTTGTCTCGATTACGGCCAATAGACTTGTTCCACGAGCGTCACTTTACCATCGACGTCCACATGGATATAGTAGAAATACGATTCGAGCAATAAGGACGTGTTGAGTGCGTAAATTGCCCTGAAGTCTGACGCTGTAACGGAGACGGATTCCGCGCCGTCGACCGGATCGCCGTTGGGCTTGACCATGAGCTTGAGCGGAACGTCGTCGATATCGATCGCGCGCAGCTGCGGGTTTGAGTTCTTTTTCACAAATTCCGAGTCCGCGAAGTTCTCCACCATTTCTTGTGCTGCAGCTTTGGCGTAGCCTTCATAATCGACGAGGAAGTCCACCGCTTCGTTCCCGCGCAGCATATCGAAGTAGTCGAATTTTGCGATCCCGCTCTCCGGGTCAAACGAGATCAGATCTGCATAGCTGGAGTACATGGTAGGGCCTTTTGGGGTCGGGCTAGGCGCAATGGTCGGCGTTGGAGCGGATGTTCCCGGCAATACCTGCGCGGCGCTCGGGGTCGGTGTATCCGGCACGTCGAGCGGAGTTGCGCTCGGGGTTGCAGTTGCCGTTGGCGGCGCGGGGGAATCGCTCGCCGCGGGGGTGGCGGGCGCAGCACAGCCTAAGAGCAGTATCGCCATCAGCAGAGCAAGCGCGCCAAAAAAGAATCGTCTGCATTTCATACAAATACCCTGCCTTTCTGATCGGTTTGGGATAACAAGTTTCCGGGAAACAAAAAAGGAGCCGGAGCTCCCTTTTATCGGCATCATTTCACCGTGATGAGTTCGTATTCTCGCGTACCGATGCCGAGCGCTTCCGCATGGCGGAGCGTGTCGTTCCAGTCCGTCGCCGGCGCGCTATCCTTGAAGTGATCGTGATGACTCTCACACTTTTCGAGGTTGTCGCTCAGCTGGCTGTTTGGCATCACGGGCTGGCGATTGCACGCATCCGCACAGGCTTGGTCGAGCGCGACCGGGTCAAACGAGGCGAACATGCCGACATCGGGAATGATCGGGACATCGTTTTCGTTGTGGCAGTCGCAGTTCGGGGAAACCTGCATGACGATGTTGATATGGAAGTTGGGTCTGTTTTGCAGCACGGCGAGCGAATATTCCGCGATCTTCTCACTCAGCGCAAGCTCGCTGCTGCCGCCGTTGTTTTCGATCGCGTCAAAGTTGCAGGCGCCGATGCAGCGTCCGCAGCCGACACAGAGGCTCTGATCGATGCTGGCGATCTTCTTTTCGTCATAGCTGATGGCGCCGTGCGCGCACTGTTTGATGCACTGGCGGCAGGCTTTGCACAGGGCGCGATTTACGGTGGGTTTCCCGTCGCAGTGCTGCTCCATCTTGCCTGCGCGGGAGCCGCTGCCCATGCCGATGTTTTTCAGCGCGCCGCCGAAACCCGTCATTTCGTGCCCTTTGAAATGGTTGAGGGAAACGATGATATCCGCGTCCATGATCGCCTGACCGATCTTTGCTTCCTTGATGTGCTTCGTGCCCGTCAGGGGGACAAGCTTTTCGTCCAGTCCCTTTAGTCCGTCCGCGATGATGATCTGGCAGCCGGTGGAGGCGACGGAGAAGCCGTTTTCCGCGGCGGCGTCGAGATGCTCCAGCGCGTTTTTCCGCCTGCCGGAATAGAGTGTATTGCAATCGGTCAAGAACGGTTTGCCGCCCTTATTGCGGATGACGTCTACGACCGCGCGCGCAAAGTTCGGGCGAAGGAACGAGAGGTTGCCCGGCTCGCCAAAATGGATTTTGATTGCGACAAAGCGATCGGCGAAGTCGATGGTCTCGATGCCCGCGCGCTTGATCAGCCGCTGGAGCTTCACCGTCAGCGGGCTGTCGAATGTAGTCCGTAAATTCGTAAAGTAAACCTTGGAAGGGTGCATGAATAAACATACCTCAAACATTCTATTTTCACATGTTGCGAATAATTGCATCATAGCACAATTGTTTGCCTGCGGCAACTCATCCGGGGCTTGCGCTTTTATACAAATACAGATATCATGTTTCGTTGAATAGTTTTTTTCGTGATTCTGCGGATTGCACCCTGCGATCAGTCTTGGCTGTGCGGGTGCGCGAAGAAAACGGAAATGGTGAATACAGGCAATGTCTCAAACGGAACACAAAGGTCACGGGATTGGCGCCGTGATGTTACTCTCCGCGTCTCTGATCTGGGGCGTGGCGTTCGTTGCGCAGAGCGCAGGCATGGACTATGTCGGCCCATATACCTTTACCGCGGTGCGGAGCGCGCTCGCCGCAATCGGGCTCGGGATCCTGATCATCATACTGGATCGCAGCGGCATCAAATCGAAAAACACAGACAAAAAAGTGCTCTGGCTTGCTGGAATCATCCTCGGCGTGGTGATGACGATCGCAAGCAATCTCCAGCAGATCGGGCTTGTGACCACCTCCGCGGGGAAAGCGGGGTTCATCACGTCGCTTTATATCGTACTCGTGCCCGTGTTCGGCTTATTCATTCGCCGCAGACCGCACCCTATGCTCTGGATCAGCGTGCTGATCGCACTCGTCGGACTGTATTTCCTCTCGATTCGCGGCGATTTTTCGATGAGCAACGGAGACCTGCTTGTGCTCGCGTCCGCCGTCGCTTTTACGTTCCAGATCCTGCTTGTCGATTATTTTTCGCCGAAGGTCGACATCATCCGCCTCAACTGCATCCAATTCAGTGTGATGGCGATCCTTTCCTTTGTGCCGATGATGGTGCTGGAGCAGCCGACGGTCTCGGCAATCTCTGACGCTTGGCTGCCGATTGTCTACGCGGGTCTCTTCTCCGGCTGCGGCGCATACACCCTGCAAATGCTGGGACAAAGGCGCGTGGAACCGACGGCTGCGTCTTTGCTGCTCAGCCCGGAGAACGTATTTTCCGCGTTGGCTGGCTGGGTTATTTTAGGGCAGAAGCTCACCGCGCGGGAACTGCTCGGCTGTGCGCTTGTGTTTGTGGCGATCATGACGTCTCAACTGCCTTGGCGGAAGTGGTTCCGAAATCCCGCGCGCGAGGCGGAAGCGACACCGCTTGAGACGACACAGGCGGAAATCTAGCGCATTCGAAGTTCGCAATGAAACAAGCTCCCCGCCAAGCGTTGGGGTGGAGCTATAGACTAAGAGAAAAACAAGCAAGGTAAAATACCAGAATAAGCCAAGAAGGCTTGCTTCTGAGTGTTAAAAAAAGCTAAGGGATCGTGAAGGGGCTGCCCGTTTCTGGACAGCCCCTTGGTGTTGCATTGCGATTGGAGTGTTACGGGTTTGCGGAGGGCGACGTGCTTGGATTCGGCGTTGTCGTCCCCGGAGAGCCGCTAGGCGTCGGCGTCATCTTGGTCTTATTATTCGCCTTGCCGACTTCGGCGGTCATCGCCTCGGCGCTGTAGATCAGCTTCAGCGTTGTCTGACCTGCTTTACCGTCCATTGGCAAACCATGATACTCCTGGAAGGTCTGCACCGCCTGCACGGTTGTGTTGCCGTAGAGGCCGGTTGCGCTGCCGGTGAGATAGCCAAGCTCGATCAAACGATTTTGAAGCTTCGTGACGTCTTCCACGAGCTTGGTGATGACTTTTGTCCGGTCGTCTCCGTCACCGCGTGTGAGATAGTATGCCTTGGCATCTTCACTCATCAGGAGTGTATAAGTTCCGTTTCCAATGATGCCGTCCCAGTTATCTGAATTATCAAAATTCTTCACCTGGAACAGACGGATCGCGGTTTTGGTCGAAGGCCCGTATTTATTCGTATATCCGCCTTCCGGCTCGTCCATATATCCGAGCTCGACAAGGCGCTTTTGAATATCCGGGATCAAATCGCTCACGGTGCCGGCAGCGGAGATGTTTTCCGTCAGCGCCGGCAAGGCGGGCGAGGGGGAGACCTCCTCGGTCGGGGCGGGAGTAAACGTCGGTGCCAAGGATGGCGTTGGTGTCCGATCCATGATTGCGAGTTGCCCATCGTCCGGGCGTTCGGTGCGCGCACTGTTGGGCAGCAGCACCGCCAAGAGGATGATCGTCACGAGCGCTACGGCAAAGATGCCGCCGAAAATGATCAGAGTCTTGGAAGGAAGCTGCGCCAGATAAAGTCCGAGCGCGTGCATGAACTTACCGAACTTTGTGCGTTTTTTCTTGGGCGAACGGGGGCGTTCATATGCTTCGTCGTCCTCGTCCGCATCGCGCGCATAGCGGTTTTCCTCTTGCGGATAGCGCGAACGCGAGCTTCCGGAACGCGGAGAATAGCCGTCTTCATACTCTGGTACGCGCGTACGGGAGGTTTGTCTGCGTTCGGGGAACTCTTCGACATCTTCCGGCATACGCGTGCGGGAGGTTCCACTGCGCCCTGCATATCCGTCCGCATCTCGCGGGATGCTGGTGCGTCCCGTCGCGCCGCGCGGCGCATAGCCATAGGGATCGTCCGCCTGGGGGATCTGCGTGCGCGAGGTCGCGCCGCGTTGGGAATAGTCTGTCATCTGGAGGCGGGTCGCATATGCGCTGTCCGGATGTTCGGAATATCGCTCGGTATTCTGGTGCGGTTGATAGGCGTCGGCGGGCTGCTGCGTGTAGGGGCCTGCGGGCTGTTGCGCGTAGGGGTCGACCGGCTGCTGCGCATAGTACTCCTGCTGGGAGCCATATGCGTTTCCCTGCGGATATTGATATGCATAGTTCGGGTCGATCGGGCGCGGCGCATACGGATTTTCCGGATCCGCGTAGCCGCCCTGTTGCGCGGCATAACCGCGCTCGTCATATCCCTGCTGCCGTGCGCCGGAAGCGGGATCATAGGGCGGGTTGTCGTATTGCTGTGAAGGATTGCCTCCGTAGACGGAAGGATCCTCTCGATGTCCGCGTGGGGAACCAGAGCCCTGTCCGGTTGCGCGGGGGTCTTCTTCATAGGGCGGATATCCGTAACCGCCGTCATGTTGATCCATATGATTCACGCTCCTCGTTTGAGAATCGGCTCGTCTTTGTCTGCCGAAGGACTGCACGAAATTTGAATGCAATTCGAAATCAAACCTTGGCGCATACACGCATCGGCATGCATGATTGACCAAACGATGATATGCGAAAAAATCGCCATTCCAATGCAACTATAGTTTACCATAGGATGTGGGGTGGAATGATCGGGATTATTGTGAAGAATCTATGGATAAATTGTTAATCCTTTCACAGGCAATACACGCAAAGTGGGGGAAGATGGATCAAAAAAGAGCCGGAAAGCCTTTTTTTGGCATCCGGCTCTTCAAAATAGCACAGACTAAAACAGTAAATTGTGAACGCGATGGTGGCGAAATTGTCGCAAAAACCAATTGCGCACATGTCAGATCGGAGCTGGAATACCGATCAGTCCATGATTATTCTGGATTACCGATTAATCCATGATTTTTTTTGTAGAACTGCAACCGATGCGGCTGGCCCCGGCTTGAATCATCGCGAGGGCTTGCTCCCGCGTGCGAACGCCTCCGCTGGCTTTCACGCCCATGTCCGGGCCGACGGTCTTTCGCATGAGGGCGATATCCTCCGTCGTCGCGCCGCCGCTCGAGAACCCGGTGGAGGTTTTGACAAACGCGGCTCCGGCGGCTTTGGCCGCAAGACAGGCGTTGATCTTTTCTTCGTCGCTCAGCAGGCAGGTTTCGATGATTACCTTCACGATTGCGGGCTTTGCCGCGTTCACCACTGCGGATATATCCGCCTGCACGGCGGACCAGTCGCCCGCTTTTGCAGCGCCGATGTTCATGACCATGTCGACTTCCTCCGCGCCTTCGCGTACGGCGAGGGCTGCTTCGACGGCCTTCGCGCCGCTGCTCATTGCGCCCAGCGGGAAACCGACGACGACACAGGTCTTGACGCCGCTTCCGGCAAGCTCACGCGCGACAAGCGAGGTATAGCATGTGTTGACGCAGACACTCGCGGTTTGATATGCCTTTGCTTCCGCCGTGACGGCGAGGATATCCGCGCGTGTTGCTTCCGCCTTGAGAAGCGTATGGTCGAGATAGGTGTTCAGTGCGTTCATGCGAAGTACCTCCGCAGCAGTCCTTCAAATCCCTTGCCGTGGCGCGCTTCGTCGCGTGCCATCTCGTGCACGGTGTCGTGGATGGCGTCGAGATTGAGCTCCTTGGCGCGCTTGGCAAGCTGCGTCTTTCCGTCGCATGCACCAAACTCCGCGGCGGCGCGCAGTTCCAAATTCTTTTTCGTCGAGGTGGTGATCACCTCGCCCAGCAGTTCCGCAAAGCGGGAGGCATGATCCGCCTCTTCAAACGCATAACGCTTGAACGCTTCGGCGACTTCGGGAAATCCTTCGCGCTCCGCCACGCGTGCCATGGCAAGATACATGCCGACCTCGGTGCATTCGCCCGCGAAATTCATACGAAGACCCTCTAGCACCTGTGCATCCACTCCGGAAGCAATGCCGACGACGTGCTCCGCCGCATATTGCTTCGTTTCCTGCGTGAGCTCGACAAACGAATCGCCCGGCGCCTTGCAAACAGGGCAGAAATCCGGCGCAACATCACCAAGGTGTACATACCCGCAGACCGGGCAACGGAATTGTTTCGTCATATAATCAATCGCTCCTTTCGGGGACGTTCCCCGCAATCAATGTAAAAATTCCGCGTCGTAAGATACCCGCGGACACAGTTTCAGTATAGCCGCGGGAATGTAAACAATCAATCACAAAAGCGAAAAACCTCTACCATTGCGGGGGTATTTTTGCTATACTGCAAGTCGATGATCACTCAAACATGGGAGACTGGAATGAAACGAGTTCTCAGCATACTGCTGGTTTTGACAATTCTTTCCGTCCCGGCGATTGCGCTGGCGGACTACGATTACGACTCCATTCCGACGCCGAATCTAATTGTTGTGGACGGCGATGATACGAGTGTTGTGTTCTACGAGCGCAACGCAGATCAGAAAGTGTATCCTGCAAGCACGACGAAAATTTTAACAGCGATACTAGCGTTGGAAAAAGGCAATCTTGACGATGAAGTTGTGGTTGGTCAAGAAGTCTTGGGCTCTATCATACCCTTTACAAAATATTCTTCGCTCATGGGCATTATGCCGGGTGAGACGTTGACTCTTCGCGATCTAGTATATGGATTAATGTTGAAGTCTGGCAACGATGCGGCGGAGGCGATTGCCGTACACATAGGAGGATCGATCAGTTCATTTGTGTCGATGATGAATCAAAAAGCAGCGGAGATTGGTATGACAAATACGCACTTTACCAATCCGCATGGCGTGCACAATGACGACCACTATTCTACCGCGCGGGACATGGTGAAACTTTTTGCTTATGCGTTGCAAAACGAAATGTTTGTCAAAATTGCTGAGACAACAAGCTATTCTGTTCCTGCAAATAGTGTACGCCCCACACCAATCGAATTGGAAAATACTGATTTACTGCTGTATAATGCAGAGGGTTCTTCTGTGAAAACTGCCTATCCGTATGCAATCGCTGGGAAAACCGGAGATACGGACGTAGCGGGCAAATGTCTCGTCGCTGCAGCGCAGAAAGACGGGGCTCGCGTGATTATTGCCTTGTTCGGCGATAAGGCTGATCTTTACAACGGCGATACGGATCTAACGAAAGTTGCTCGCTTTATCAATGCAGCGAAGATATTTGATTATGTATTCGCCAACGGTTATCAAAGCGTTACCGCTGCGGAGTTGGGATTGCAAAAGACGTTTATGACGGGCGTGGTTAACGCCAACGCCGCAGATCTACAGGACGGACAGCTGACCATGACCGCGCAGATCGACAATCTGACGATCCGAAAGGCCGCCGACAGGATCAACAACTTCAAAGCGAATTCAGGCGCGATCACGTCAAATGTGATCCTGACCGCGGACGCACAAGCGCCGATTACCGCGGGTCAGATCATGGGTAGCGTGGAATACAAACTGGGTGACGAGCTGGTTTGCAAAGTCGATCTTCTCGCAGACTTTGCGGTTGCGCAAGGCGAGGGAACGAGTGCACAGCCGCAGGAGAGTCCCGGAGGGATCGCTTCTCCGGATGGAACGCCCTTAATAGACAAGGGGCGCAAGGATTGGGGCACGGCGGACACGCTGACGCTGACATTCATATTGCTTGCGGTGCTATTGGTGGCGTTGGTCATTACCTTCATTCTTTCGGAGCGCAAACGCCGCTATGAGCGCAAGCGGCGTGCGCGGGCGAAACAGCGCAGACAACAATACTACGAATAAGCAAAATGCCGTTGCAATCACGCAGCGGCATTTTTTTGTAGAACGCAGCAGTGTGTCGCTTACAGGCCCAAAGCCTGTTTGAGAAATTCTGCGACACAGCTTTCGTTGTTGCTCTGCGTCAGGACGATGTCTGCCGCAGCCTTTACCTCGTCGATTGCGTTGATGGGCGCGCCGCCGATATCCGCGACAGAGACCATCTCCAGATCGTTGTTATAGTCGCCGATGGCGAGAATCTTCTCAACATTTCCGCAGCGCGAACGGACATCTTTTAGCGCGGTGCCTTTGTTGACGCCCGCGGCTACAAACTCCAGATACCAATCGCACGTGCGAAACACGGAGAACTGATCGATATACGGCTCGCGCATCACAGCCGTTTGGATCGCGTCCAACTCGTGCGGGGTATGCGAAATGAGCAATTTGAGCGCGGGCTCCTGAATCTGATTCAACGGCAGGTTGGTGATCGGCAGGTGTTCCATCAGCGTATAGGGATCATCGCGCTGGTTCGGGTTGGTCTCATAGATCGAGGTATCGGTAAACACCTGTACGCAAGCGTTTTCGCGGACTTCGACTACGAGGCGAACGATTCGTTCCATCAGCGCGCGGTCGACATAATGCGCCGCGAGGAACTGTTTTTCGGCGAGGTTATACAACCCCGCACCATTGAGCAGGATGCAGGGGGCGTTGACCGGAAGACCCTCTTCGATTGCCCCGATGATCGAAGGCGAGCGTCCTGTCGCGACGCCGAAACGACCGCCCTGCGCGACAAAGGATTCGATCGCCGCGCGGTTCTCCTCGGAAACACGTTTTTGGTCGTCAAACAACGTTCCGTCCAGATCACAATATAGAAAATAGCCTTCAAAGGCGCCCATGTCTTCTCCAATCCAACCATGCGAGGGAGGTGCCCTCGCGGCACAATTGGGTTTATTCTAAACGAACGGGGTAGAAAAGGCAATTGTTTTGGGTGTGCGCGATAGGATTTTACTGAATTTGGATATGATTCTGATGCCGATGCGCATGCGGTTTGGTAGGCACGCGCTTGAAAAACGACAACCGTACGAGTATACTGATTGACGTACCGCTCCAATCGGCTCACTGGCCGACCAAGCGGGAATCGATTCACGCATCATTACAGCGCGGGGGAATCTGAGCATGAGTAATCGCAATCAGCCTCGGGTCGTCGGCATTGGCGCAGCCAATGTGGATGTCCACAGCCAGAGCCGGAAATCGATTGTCATGCGGGACTCCAACCCGAGCTATATGGCCACCTCCGTCGGCGGGGTGACGCGCAATATCCTCGAAAACCTCGCGCGGCAGGGTTTACCCGTCGCTTTACTCTCCGCCGTGGGGGGCGATCTCTTTGGCGAAAAGATCATTCGGGACAGTTCGGCAGCCGGCATCGACATGACGCACCTTTGGATCAAGCACGGGGCGGTATCGTCTACGTATCTCGCGATTTTGGATGAGACCGGAGATATGCTGCTTGGCATGTCGGACATGCGAATCCTTGAAGATCTTTCGCCCGCAGATTTGGAGGAACACCGATCATTGCTGCGTGCGGCGGAGGCGATCGTCTGCGATGCCTGCCTGCCGATGCCGCTTCTCGAATCCCTGGTGTCCTCTGTCGCAGGGAAAACGCCCGTGCTGATCGACCCTGTCTCGACCGCGTATGCGCGTCAAATGGAACCGATTGTTGGCGCATTCGCCGCAGTTAAGCCCAATACGATGGAGCTCAGCATCCTCTCCGGCCTGCCGACGGAAACCGAGGCACAGATCGAGCACGCCTGCGAGGCGTTGATCCGCCGCGGCACCAAGCGCATTGCCGTCAGTCGCGGCGATAAGGGCTGCTACTACGCGGATGCGGATGGGAATCGAATCTTCCGCGCGCTCCGGCCGGTGTTAAAGATGGTGAACGCGACCGGCGCCGGGGATGCGTTTATGGCCGGACTGACCCATGCGCTCGTGGACCGGATGGCGGCAGAAGAGATGCTGGACTATGCGCTGGCATCCGGCATTACCGCAATTCAAAGTATGACGACGATCAACCCGTTGATGAGCGACGCGCTTGTGCGGGAAAACATGAATCGATATCGATTGTGAGGGCAGAGAGCCCGAAAGGAGCGAACAAAATGCAGATGAAAGAATATTTAGACGTGTTGCCGGAGATTCAGGAGGCGCTTGACCACAACAAACCCGTTGTTGCGCTGGAAAGTACGATATTAAGTCACGGTATGCCGTATCCCGAAAACGTCTCCTTCGCTGCGGAGGTGGAGAAGGTTGTGCGCGCGGAGGGGGCGGTTCCCGCCACGACCGCGCTCATCGGCGGACGGATCAAGGTTGGCTTGAGTCCTGCGGAGCTTGAGACTATGTGCCGCGCGGAGAACGTCGGCAAAGTCAGTCGCAGGGATATGGCGACCTTTCTTGCGATGAAGAAAAATGGCGCGACAACCGTTGCAACCACGATGATCTGCGCGCATATGGCGGGTATCCGTGTGTTTGCAACCGGCGGAATCGGCGGGGTGCATCGCGGCGGCGAGGTGACGATGGACGTCTCCGCCGACCTGCAGGAGCTCAAGCAGACGCCGGTCGCGGTGGTTTGCGCGGGCGCAAAGCAGATCCTCGACATTGGCCGCACGCTGGAATATCTCGAGACCATGGGCGTGCCTGTACTCGGAAACGGAACGAGCGACTTTCCCGCGTTCTATTGCCGTAAGAGCGGCTTTGGTGTGGATTATGCCGCAAAGGACGAGCAAGAGATCGCGGCCATCATCAAAACCAAATGGGATCTCCATCTGGAAGGCGGCGTGCTGATCGGCAACCCGATTCCGGAAGCATACGCGCTGGATTTCGACGAGATGGAGCGTGTGATCAATCGTGCGCTCGCCGAGGTGGACGAAAACGGTGTGCGCGGCAAGGAGATCACGCCGTTTCTGCTTGCGAAGATCAAGGAGATCACGAAAGGCGTTTCGTTCGCGTCCAATGTGCAGTTGGCCTACAACAACGCACGCGTAGCGGCAAAGATTTCGAAAGCGCTCTGCAAGTTATCCTGATCGAGCCAACTTCATAAGTACTAAAATAGAGGTTCCGGCGACGGAACCTCTTAGTCCATCGACAAAGCACTTCGTACTTTGCCGATGGATTTTTACTGCGTGAAAAAACACCGCTTTCGCAGTATTTTCTGCAAATTCGGCGAATGAATCGCCGGATTTGACTGAACATGGGGGATTTGCGAATCCCCCATACCCCGGATATCGGACCGTTAACCGAGCGCCACGTCGAGTATCATCATGACCAGGAATCCACCCATCACACCAAGCGTGCCGATGTTACTGTGCTCGCCCAGGTGCGCCTCTGGGATGAGTTCTTCTACCACCACGTACATCATGGCACCCGCAGCAAAAGAAAGCATCCAGGGCATGTACGGCGCGATAAACGCAGAGACAAGCACCGTGAGAATGCCGAAGATTGGTTCCACGATGCCGCTGAGCATGCCGCTGACGAACGACTTGCTAACGCTCATGCCTTCCTGACGAAGCGGCAGCGAGATCGCCGCACCTTCCGGAAAGTTCTGGATGCCGATGCCGAGCGCGAGCGCAAGAGCAGCCGCGAAGGCGACGGGAGAGGAGGCGCCATGCTGCGCCGCGAGCGCGAACGCAAGACCGACCGCCATGCCCTCCGGAATGTTATGCAGCGTGACCGCCATGACAAGTAGAGAGGTGCGCTTCATCGAGGTGGTCGGCCCTTCTGCGTCCTTCGAACCGGGATGAAGATGGGGAATCAGGTAATCGAGTCCAAGCAGGAACCCGATACCGAGGAGGAACCCACCCGCAGCGGGAATCCAGCCGATGCTTCCGGCTGCTTCCGCCTCATTGATCGCGGGAATTAAGAGGCTCCAAACGGAGGCTGCGATCATGACACCGGCTGCAAACCCCATAAACACCTTTTGTACACTGCCGGTCATCTGCTTGCGGAAAAAAAACACCATCGCAGCGCCGAGCGTCGTCATCAAAAACGTGAAACCCGTACCCGCGGATGCGTATAAAAGCGCTTGACCCATCGTATTTACCTTCCTTTATCGACATGATTGTATACCAGAGGAAGTTCCCGTAAGAAACGCTGTGGAAATACAATTGGGAATGGATGCTCTACTCAAAATCGTAACGAGTTTCCGTCCGCGCGTCAAGTACCGATACAAGAATCGTGAAAGAAACATACGCGAGTAAACCTGCTAAAACATGAATCGCCCCCGCGCGCAGTGTTTCGCATTCACCGAGCCATCTTCCGGCGATATTGCAAAGCTTGCCCGACGGGGGTCGATTCGAGGAGAGAGGAAAGAAGAAGTCCGATTGCCTGCCATGCCGCCCGACCACACTGCCCAGATATGATCATGCTGCAAGGACATGCCTGTTCTTCGCGCGCGCGCAATGATAACACGAAACATAAGATCGACAGCCGGCCAAGCAGAATCTGCGAAGGTCCGTCCGTTGCGCGAATCCCTGCGATACGTCCCAGCAGCACTTGCGTACGGCAGGCAGACGAGCAGCGACACGCGCTCTTTGCGCACTTGCGAAGGGGGAGAAAAGGTCGGTGCAGCCGCTTTTGCAGCCACACCGATGGTCGAAGGCTCAGCCTTCGAGGATATATTGGTTGAGAACGCTCTCAAGGTATTCCTGCCGTCCGGATGTGTTCGGCGTTGCGCCGTGGATAAGCGCGTAAGCTTCGAGTTCCGAAAACCCCACCCGTCCGCCGACGATATCCTTACCGATGCCCTCGGTGTAGCTTTCGTACCGCTTTGCGACGAACGCATCAAACACGCCGTCCTCCACAAGCTTTGCCGCGACGCGCAGCCCTTTTGCAAAGGTGTCCATTCCCGCGATGTAGGCGAGGAAGAGGTCGTCTTCCTGGAAGGAACCGCGGCGAACCTTGGCGTCAAAGTTGAGCCCGCCTGTGATGAAGCCGCCTGCTTTTAGAACCTCATACATCGCAAGCGTGGTGTCGTAGATGCTGGTTGGGAATTGATCCGTATCCCAGCCGAGCATCGGGTCTCCCGTGTTTGCATCCACGCTGCCGAATACGCCGTTGATGCGCGCCACGTTCAGTTCGTGCTGGAACGTATGCGCGGCGAGGGTTGCATGGTTTGCCTCGATGTTCATCTTGAAATACGGCTCTAGATTATATTTACGCAGGAACGCGAGGACTGTCGCCGTATCGAAATCGTACTGGTGCTTGGTCGGCTCTTTGGGCTTTGGCTCGATGAGAAATTGCCCGGAGAAACCGATCTTTTTTGCGTAATCGACTGCCATTTGCAAGAGCCGTGCGAAGTTATCGAGCTCCAGTTCGGTGTTGGTGTTCAGCAGCGTTTCATAGCCTTCCCGTCCACCCCAGAAGACATAGTTCTCGCCGCCGAGCAGCTGCGTAATCTCGATCGCTTTCTTGATCTGCGCGGCCGTATAGGCAAAGACGCTTGCGTTGGGGGAGGTGGCGGCGCCGTGGACAAACTTGTCGTCGCTAAAGCAGTTGGACGTACCCCAAAGGCACTGGATGCCGGTGCGCTTCATCTCCTGCTGGATTACGCCGACCACTTCGTCGAGCACGCGATTGGTCTCGAGCAGATTCTTTTGGCGCGGCGCAATATCTGCGTCATGGAAGCAAAAGTATCCGATTTGCGCTTTCTCCATGAACTCAAACGCGGCATGCACGCGCGCTTTTGCGCGGGCGATGTCGTCGTTCGTTTCATCCCATGGACGGAAGATCGTCGCTCCGCCGAAGGGGTCGTTCCCACGATAGGTGAACGTGTGCCACCAGCTCATCGCAAAACGAAGGTGATCCTTCATCGACTTACCCGCGATCATTTCCGAGGGATTGTAGTATTTGAAGGAGAGAGGATTTTTGCTCTTCGGTCCTTCATATGCGATCGTGCCAATCGGATCAAAATATGCCATAACTCGCCGCTCCTTTGCCGGTTTGCTCAACGGTTGCTTTTTACAATGCGCCTTGCGTTACGCGAGGGACTTGATCGCGCGGCGTTTGCTGACTACGTCGAAGATAACGGCTGCGAGCAACACGAGCCCTTTGACGACTTTCTGGAAGTTCGAGTCCACGCCGATGATGTTCATACCAAGGTTGAGCACGCCCATGAGCACCGCGCCGACGACCACGCCGCTGACTTTGCCGATGCCGCCGTAAGCGGAGGCGCCGCCGATGAAGCAGGAGCCGATGGCGTCCAGCTCATAGTTGGTACCCGCGGCGGGGTTCGCGGAAGTGAAGCGGGCGGCAACAACGAGGGCAGCCAGTGCGCTCAGAAACGAAACGTTGACATAAGCCGAGAAATAGATGTTATTCGTGTTGATGCCCGAGAGCTTCGTGGCTTTCTCATTTCCGCCGAGGGCGTAGAAGTGGCGCCCAAAGGTCGTTTTTGCGGTGATGTAGGTATAGATGGCGACGATGAGTATGAGCCAGAGCAGGATGTACGGAACGCCTTTATAGAGCGAAAGCTTGTACATCAGCAGCATGACGATGCAGCAAAGCAGCACAATCTTGGTATAAAGCGAAGCGGGTTTTTCTGCTTCGTATCCTTTGCGCTTTTTGCTGAGATTGGTCCAGATGGTTGCTGTGATGTAAACCGCGCAGCAGAGGATGCCGAAGATGATGCAGGAATATTTCACGAGCCCACTGTCGAGCGCGGGGATATACACATAGTTATTGAAAATGGCTAGATAATTTTCCGAGAAACCGGAGATCGTGGTGCCGCCGAGGATGGCTTGCGCCAGTCCGCGGAAAAGCAACATGCCAGCGAGGGTAACGATGAATGGCGGAATGCGCACATAGGCGATCCAGAATCCTTGCCAGGCACCAATGGCGACACCGACCAAGAGGCAGAGGATCATGACAAGGTAGATGTTCCAGCCGAGGTTTACCATGAGTACGCCGGCAATCGCGCCGACGAGGCAGACCGTTGCACCGACTGAGAGGTCGATGTTACCGCCGGTGAGGATACACAGCAGCATGCCTGCCGCGAGGATGACCACATAGGAGTTCTGCATGATCAGGTTGTTGATGTTTTGCGGCAGAAACATGCGTCCTTCCGAGCGAATGACGAAGAACAGATAGACCAGCACAAGGGCGATGATCATCGTGTTTTTCAGAAGAAATGTTTTTACTTTTTCCCAGAGGGCTACGTTTTTGGTGCTCATGGCTTATGCTCCTTTGTTTACGCTGAGTATACTGGACATGATGCGCTCCTGTGTGGCGCTCTTCGCGTCCATTTCGCCGACGATCTTACCCTGGCTCATCACGTAGATGCGGTCGCACATTCCGAGTACTTCCGGCATCTCCGAGGAGATCATGACGACGGATTTTCCTGCCGCAACGAGGTCGTTGATGATGCAGTAGATTTCATATTTTGCGCCGACGTCGATGCCGCGCGTGGGTTCGTCGAGAATCATGATGTCGGGTTCCGCGAACACCCACTTGGCGAGCAGAACCTTTTGCTGGTTACCGCCGGAGAGATTGCCGACAATTTGTTCGACTGATGTGCTCTTGACGCCGAGCCTTTCCTTCATCGAACCTGCGACCTTATATTCCAGATCCAGATCGAGTACATGATGGTGGCTGACTTTATCGAGGCGGGCAAGCGTCGTATTCACGCGGATGGGGTTGGAGAGGATAAGACCGTTGCCCTTTCTGTCTTCCGTTACGTAGGCAAGCCCATGCTTGATGGCATCCCGTTCATTGGCGAGCGTTACCTCTTTGCCGTGCAATTTGAGGGTGCCGCGGATGCTGTTACCGTAGCTCTTGCCGAAGATACTCATGGCAAACTCGGTTCTGCCCGCGCCCATGAGACCGGCGATGCCAACGACTTCGCCCTTTTTCAGTTTAAAGGAGACGTCGTCAACCACAGTGCGGTCTGAATACAAAGCGTGCTGCACCGACCAGTTCTGCACCTCGAGTACGACTTCGCCTTGCACGTTTCGTTCGCGTATGGGGAAGCGGTTGGTGAGCTCGCGTCCGACCATGCCGCGAATGATGCGCGCTTCGTCTACCGCTTGCTCCGCCATATCGAGGGTTTCGATGACCGCGCCATCGCGGATGATCGTGATCTGGTCGGCGACATAGGCGATCTCGTTGAGTTTATGGGAGATGATGATGGACGTCACACCCTGATTTTTGAACTCTTTGAGCAGGTTTAAGAGCTTCATCGAGTCGCTCTCGTTGAGGGAAGCGGTCGGTTCGTCGAGGATCAGCAATTTGACGTTCTTGGAGAGCGCCTTTGCAATCTCGACCATCTGCTGCTTGCCGATGCCGATGTCCTTAATCAGCGTATGCGAGGACTCCATAAGTCCGACGACGGCGAGAAGCTCATCCGCTTTGGCATATGTCTCGTTCCAGTTGATGTTCATCGAACTGCCGCGCTCATTGCCGAGGAACATATTTTCCGCGATGGACAGATACGGCACCAACGCCAGCTCCTGATGGATGATGACGATGCCGGATTTTTCGCTGTCGCGAATCTTCTGAAAGTGACAGACTTTGCCATCATAGACAATTTCGCCCGTGTAGCTACCGAAGGGGTAGATACCGGAGAGGACGTTCATCAGCGTGGATTTACCCGCGCCGTTTTCACCGACTAGCGCGTGAATCTCGCCGCGGCGCACCTCCAGACTGACATCGTCCAGCGCTTTGACGCCGGGGAATTCCTTTGTGATATGTCTCATTTCGAGAATGTGATCCGACATAGTGTTCCTCCAAGATCGCGCAAGATCGCGTGTTTAAAAATCCGTCAAGCAAATAAAACGAAGAGCGGATACGCTTGATTTCGTAACGATTTCGCTGCGCCGATTCTATACCGAATATGTTGTTTGACGTACCGAAATCGCGGCGGAAAGGCACAGGACAAGGATGGGAGACAATTTCGAAGGGCGGGCGGGTATCCGCCCGCCCTTCGACCGGTAGGACCGGAAATTGCGTTAACTTATTTGAGTTGGTCTTCGGTGTAGTACTTGGAATCGATCAGCAGCTCTTTGTAGTTGTTGATGTCCGCGAACACCGGTTTGCAGAGGTAGGTCGGGATGATGCCCGTGCCGTTGTCATAGGTTTCTTTGTCGTTGACTTCCGGCGTCTTGCCCGCGAGCAGGTCGCTGACCATGGTCACGGTCTGCGCTGCGAGAGTACGGGTGTCCTTGAAGATGGACATCGACTGTTTGCCAGCGATGATGTCCTTGGTGTTGGCAACGTCGCAATCCTGACCGGTGACGATCGGGTACTTGCCGGTGTAGTTGCTGGCCAGAGCGTTCGTTACGCCCTTGGCGGTGGAGTCGTTGGAGCAGAGGCAAGCGTCAAGCTGCGTGCCGTCTGCGTAGTACGACGCGAGAATGGTTTCCATGCGGGATTGCGAAGTTTCGGTGCTCCACGCTGCGGTGGCAACCTGTTCAAACTTCACCTGGCCGGAGACAACGGTCAGAACGCCGCTGTCAATATACTTCTGGAGAACATCGTATGCGCCCTGATAGAAGAAGAGAGCGTTGTTGTCCGCCGGATCACCGCCGGTGATTTCGATGTTGTACTTACCACCGTCAGCAAGCTTCAGAGAAGACTCAATGTACTGACCCTGGATGGTGCCGACCATGTAGTTGTCGAACGTGCAATAGTAGCTGACAGCGTCGGTGTCCATGATCAGGCGATCATAAGCGATGACGTAGATGCCCGCTTCCTTGGCGGTTCCGAGAACCTGGGTCAGCGTCTTGCCGTCGATGGCGGCGATGACGAGAACCTTCACGCCCGCGGAGATCATGTTTTCGATCTGGCTGACCTGGGTTGCGACTTCGTTGTTGGCATACTGGAGGTCAACTTTGAAACCGGCAGCTTCGAACTTTTCTTTCATGTTCGCGCCGTCCTGGTTCCAACGCTGCAGATCCTGGGTGGGCATCGAGATGCCGACGAACTTGTCGTTCTTGGCGCCTGCGCCCGCGCAAGCTGCCATTGAGAACAGCAATGCCACGACTAGGAGTACGGTGATAATTTTCTTCATGTGTACAATTCTCCTCCTTAAGATGTGATGTGTTTGATGTGCCTACTTGGCTGTATCTACAAGCTATCACAATACCCGAGGCTGAGAAACAGGACATATCTGATAAATTCTGCTCAATGTTGGCTTAATTATAAGAGAATTGTTTAGTAGCAGTAAAATATTGTGCAAAACTCCAAACGATAGAACAAAAATATCCAGAATGGCAAGATTGTGCTAGAATAATAGAAAAATCGCCCGAATACACGCTTCGGACGATTTTTTTGCATTGGATCAAACGGTTAGTCAAGATTCAGGTAGACCTGTTCCCTTCGGTGGAACCCACCGTCGATGATGACCTCGTCAATATTCTCCCGCGTGACCATGATGGGAGAGAGCTTTTTATATGGAATATCGTATACTCCATCAAAGATCGTGTCCGTTGTTTGCGGCATTTCGCCGCGGATCATCTTGACGACGATCTCGGCCGCTTCCTTTGCGAGCTTTTCCACGGGCTTATAGACGGTCATGAGCTGCGTGCCCTCTACGATTCGCTGGCAGGCCGCGAGATCCGCGTCCTGACCCACAAGCTTGACCGTACTCGCGAGCCGATGCTCCGAAAGCGCGAGGAAAGCCTGACTTGCGAGATCGTCATTCCCGCAGCGAACGCCGTCGAAGAGAATGCCGTTGGCGATTGCGTTATTGACCACGGTATAAGCCGTTTCCGCGAGCCAGTTTGGCGCGTATTCCTGTTCGACGACGCTCAAGTCGCTTTTTTTAATCACCGCGTCGAAGCCAATATCCGCCTGGGAAACGTTTTGATCCGTGGGAGAGCCGCAAATACTGAGAATCTTCGAACCGTGCGGAAGATTGGCGACCAATGACTCCGCCATCATCGTACCCACCATCTCGTTGTCAAAGGAGATGTAAAGATCGCTCTTCGCGTTCATGATCAACCGGTCATAGGAGATGACATAGATCCCCGCGTCGCGTGCTTTTTGCACGATGTCGGACAACCCGTAGCAATCGACGGCGACCACGACGATGGCGTCCACATCCTTTTTGATGAAATACTCGATCTGTGAGATCTGTTCCGAAGCGTCGCCGTTTGCGATTTGAACATTGACTTCCGCACCCAACTCGCTCGCGGTCGAGACAAACACATCCCGGTCGCGCTGCCAGCGCTCAATCAGAAAGGAATCGAACGACATACCGATGAGCGGTTTCTCTTCTCCGGTGGGTTCCTTCTTTGCCTCCGGATAACCGCCGCCGCAGGCGACGGAAAAAAGCGACAGCATCAGCGCAAGCAGCACCGAGAGCGAGCGCATACAAATGCGAGTGTTTTTCACGCGTGCACCTCCGTTTTATTCTTTGGTCGATTGGTGGCCGTGCTGTCAAGCATCTGTCATCTTGAGCACCTGTTCGCGGTATTCCGTCGGGGTAACTCCCTCAAATCGCTTAAACAGGCGTGAAAAATAGTTCGGGTCGTTGTAACCGATCTCGTTACAGATCGTCTTGATATTCAGTCTGCCGTCCGCGAGCAACTGCTTCGCGGTTTCAACACGTCGCTGGGTGAGATAGTTGATAAAGTTATCGCCCGTTTGCTCCTTGAAAAGCTTGCTGAAATAATACGGACTGACGTGGACCTCGCGCGAGACCTCTTCGAGCGTGAGATCGCGGTGGAAGTTGCGGTCGATGAACGCGCGAGCTTTGGCGATGACGCGATTTGCCTTCTCGTCTGCCTTCGTGGAGACGTTTCGCGCGCTTTCGGCGATCTTTCGCAAAAACCAGCCCTTCAGCTCCTCGAAGTTTTCGGCCGCGAGCACGGTTTGCAGATATTCGTCGCGATCGAGAAAATGATACTTGATGCCGCCGCCTTCGTGGAACACGTTGAATTCCGCGCGCATCACAAGTTCCAACACCTTCAATCGAATCGCCATATCGTGCACCGGGTATTGCTCTACCATCCACTGGAAGAAGACCTCCGCATCGGAGGAGGCCGCGAGAGCGTCCCCGCGCAGAATCATCTCTTCGAGGTGTTTCTCCCGTTCGGCAGGGTATCCGGTTTCATAGACAGAAACGATCGGCAGGTCGTTGAAATGAGACACGATCCCCTTGCAATGCTTGAGGGCTTTCACCGCCTGCGCATAGCTTTCGCAAATCCTGCCGAGCGGAACCGAGGAGCCGATGCCGAGCTTGCACTCCACGCCGCTCTTGTCCTCCGCGCGATGCGCCAGCGCGCGTCCCTGTTCGATGAGCAGAAGCCGCTCGTAGTATTCGTTCTCCGGCTCCTCAGCCGGGCGGATAATGATGATCCGGTTTGCCATTGCGGGGCCAACCACACAAGGGAAGGATTCTTTGATCAGGCCACGGATGACCGCGTACCCTTCGCTTGCTTTGATGTCGAGATCCAGCATGTCCCCGCCGTGCGTGCTGGTCAGTTCGAGCACCATGACTGTGGCACATTTGGAGTCGATATTGAGGATGTCAAACAAGCGCGCGTACGATTCCGGATTGTCATTCTGCATCAGGAGCAGGTAGACGAAACTGTTTTCGAGAACCGGAAGCATGTTCTCCATGCGCTCGCGGGTTTTCAGCGCGGTGTTGCGCGCCTTTCGCTCGGCGTCAATCTTGCCCATCGCGCGGCGCAGTACATCCGAAAACACGAGGCGATTGACGGGCTTGGTCAAAAACTCAAACACTGAAAGCCGAATGGCTTCCTTTGCGTATTCAAACTTGTCGTATGCGGTGAGTACGATGAAGAGGATGCCGGGCGAGGTCGCCTGAATGGCCTGAATCGCCTCCATGCCGTTGATCCCCGGCATGCGAATATCCATCACCGCGATATCCGGGCGAAAACGCTCCGCCAGTTCTACCGCGTCGTATCCGGTCTTTGCTGTTTCAATGGCGCATTGGCCGGGAAAGCTTTTTTCGAGGATGAATGTGAGCGCATCTAGCTCGATGCCCTCGTCATCCGCAAGCAGGATTTTATACATGATCCGTTCTCCGTTGATGTGATTTCGCGCGTAGCCAAGTGATTATACGATGTGCAGGTCACCCTTGGGCAGGATGATGGTGACCGCGGTGCCGCGTCCGCGTCCGCTGCTTTTGATTTCGAATACATCGTGAATGCCGTAATAGATGCGTAGGCGTTCGATGACGTTTTTCAAGCCGGTTCCGCGGTGTTTCTGCCCGTCCATTTCGATGGCGACAGGCTGGCCGACCAGCACGGCTTCGATCTCTTCGTGCGTCATGCCCTTGCCGTTGTCGGTGACGGTCACGAGGATGCAATCCTCCTCTTCGCGAGCGGTGAGGGTGATGCGCTTCTCCCATTTGATATCCCGCAGCCCGTGGTTGATCGCGTTTTCGACGATTGGCTGGAGAATTACGCCCGGCATCATCACCCGCTCGATCGGACCCTCAACCCGCTTGAGGTATTGAATCTCGTTGGAGAAGCGCACGTTGATGATATGCAAATAGTTCTCCACCTGGCTGATTTCGTCCGAAAGGCTGCTGCTCTGCCCGGTATGCTTGACGCTGTAGCGGAAGAAATCCGCAAGGTTTTCGATGAAAAGGGTGGTTTTTTCCGCACCCTCCATCATCGCGAGCTGCGCGCCCGCATTGAGCGTGTTATATAGGAAATGCGGGTTGATCTGACTCTGCAAAAAGATCAACTGACTCTCCTTGAGGCTGTTTTCCATGCGCAGTTGTGTTTCTTTCAGGCGGCTTTCCTCCGCCATGCGGGTCTTGATCTGGTCCACGTGCTCCTGAAGGCTGTCCGTCATCTGGTTGAATGCGTCCGCAAGCACACCGATTTCATCTCTTGATTGCACGGAGATAAAATCGATATCGAAATTGCCTTGTCCGACCTGCTCAACCTGCCGCGCAAGCTTGGTCAGGGGTTTGGTGATCGTGCTGGAAAGCAGCATCAAAACAAACATATTGCCCGTGATGGCAACAAGGAGAATCACGGTGCTGAACGTCTGCATATAGCCCAGCGAAGCGCGGAGGGTATTATAGCTTTCTGCGTTGGTCTTAAATCTCGCGTTGTTGAGCTCGTTGATATAGGTGTCGAGATAGCCGTAATATTTGCTTGCCTCTTCGTAGATGGATCGATAGCGCTCCACATCCCGTCCGCGCTTTGCCGCAACCGCGGAGGCGGCAAGATCGAGATATTCTCCGGAGATGCTGCGGATGTTCTTTTCGGTCAACTTGAGCTCGTTGTCCGTCGGTTGGTCGTTGAGATTTTCGATTTGCTCGCTGTAGGATTGCTCGCTCAGGTAATAGTCGTTGAGCGCCGCGGTGCTCTTCGTGTTCAGATAGCGGAACATGTTATCTTGAACATCGTCGAGCGTTTCCAACAGCTGGTTGAGGCTGATATTGCTGGCATAGACCTTGTCGATTGTGCCGACGACGTTATTGATGCTCACGTGCATATAGATGTTGACGAAAGCGACCATAAACATCGTAAACGCGAACACAAGCACCAGCTTGACGCGTAGCGGAAGATCGATGAACGTGCGATGCACACGGGTAAGAATCCTCATTCCGGCCCCTCCACATCCGCGTGCGCCGCGCGATAGTCCGAAAGGTTGGCCGCGGTGACAAGCTGCAGGGTGACGGGCGTAAAATCGCTCGTGCGCCCGAGTTCGAGATACTCCATCAGCGTGGCGACGCAGGAAGCGCCAACGCGGTTTGCGTCCACCGCGACGGTTGCCTGAATGACGCGTTTTTCTATCGCGGCCAGGATTTCTTCAGAGTCATAATAGCCGAGGATTTGAATCTGTCCGACCTTATTGTGGTCGACGACCGCCTGATAGGCGCAGATGGTGTTGGTTGCATTCAGGCAGATCAGCATATTCGGTCCGTAGGTTTTGCCGAGCTGCGGGGGCGTGTCCGGACCCACCTTGAAGGACGGGCTGGAGACGACCAGCTCGCGGATGGCTTCCTCGGCGGAAAAGACACTGTTGTTGTCAACGATCACCACGTCGAGCGTTACGTTCCTGCCCTCCAGACTTTCCTTGATGCTGGAGTAAATGATGTTTTGCGCGTTTTCGGAGATATCGTTACCAAAGAGCACGACGGCATGATATTCGTTTGGCGTCTGCGCCATGGCGGCGCGCACCTGCGCGCCATACAGCTGGCCCAGATCATAGCTGTTGTAGCCGACAAAACCCTGGCGGCTCGTGCCGCTTGCGTCGGACATCGCCGTGATGACGGGAATACCGTGTTCAATCGCCCGCGCCGTGAGTGTCTTGATCTCCTCCGAACCGTCCGGCTGTAGGATGATGCCATCCACCTTCGCGGCAATGGCCATTTCCATCAGTGAGGCGAGCGAATACTGCTCCGTGAGGGAATTGCCGACCCACTCGACCACCGCGTCAGACTTTGCGCCCTCTTCTTTGGCGGCGAGCCATACGCTTTTCCAGAAAGGATCCGCGTGCGATTCGGTCACCATTGCGATGTGGTGCGCATAGTAGCGGGAACCGCCGGTGTCGAGTTGAAACGTACGCTCGATCAGCGCGCGATAGACGAATACACTCGTCAGCGTGACGACGGACATCACGATTACGGCAAAGATCGAGAGGTTTGCTTTTGTTACGTTCGAGCGTCTGCGCGGCATGTTGTGTTCCTGACTTACACAAGATTTCAAAAGAATGAATCATCGAAGCGAACGCCGTGAGTTTCGAGAGAACGGATCACGCGTCCCAAGCGATTCCAGAATAGAACGAATGGGTTATCGGAGCATATATTTGAGAGATTCAAGCGGATGGATCCTGCGTCAAAAGCGAAAGTATCGCGCAACGAAGTTAGCAAAATAATAGCACAATCCTGTCAGAATTTCCACCAGGCCGCGAGATTCTGCCCGCGGAAAGCGTCAGGCGAGGACGGCGGGCATATTTTCACTGTTCGAGACGATTAAAATATGGTATTCTCTATCAAAACAGATCGCATCTTGCGCTTTCGATGTTGTTCAGCAGGCAAAACCGCAAGGCATCCTAGAATCAAGAGGAGACAACCATGAGAAAAGCCGACCGTGAAATCAAACAATTTGACGAAATTGTCGATCTGCTTGCGCGCTGCGACACCATTCGCCTCGGCATCAGCGACGAATTCGCGCCGTATATCGTTCCGCTATCCTTTGGGTTTGAAGTGCTGGAAGGGAAACTCGCCGTCTATTTCCATGGCGCAAAGGCGGGGAGAAAAGCGGAATTACTCCGGTCGCTCCCGCGCGTGTGCGTGGAGGCCGATCTTTGCCACGGCTTTGTAGAAAGCGAGCATGGACTTACCTGCGACTTTGAGAGCGTGATCGGCTATGGTACGATCGAGCTGCTCGAAGGTGCGGAAGCGGAAAAGGGCATACGGCTTTTGTTGGAACATTGCGGCAGTCAGGCGGAGGGTTGCCCGCAGGACGCGATGGCGGTCACCGCCGTGCACCGCGTCGTATTGGACGAGATATCCGGCAAACGCAGATATGCGGGACATGGTAAGGCGTGACCTTCGCCCGCGCTTTGCAGCACGCAAAGCAAGGATTCTCATCGGAAATACAGATTAAGAAAGGCGGAACCCTTCGTGTTGACGCAATTGCCAACCCTTGCTATCGTGATTCTCTACCTGCTCGCGGCGCTGTTGCCCGCGCTGTTTTTGATGCGATACATCTATCGTAAGGACACGATCGAGAAAGAACCCAAGGGCATGCTCACGGGTCTCGTTTTCCTCGGCGTTGCCGCGGCTCTTGTCGCCGTGATATTCGAGACACTGGGCACAAATCTGCTTTCGCAGTTTTTAGAAGAGGGCGATCCCGCGTATACGATCGTGCTTGCGTTCCTCGTCGTCGCCGTGGTGGAAGAAGGCGCGAAGTTTCTCTTCCTGCTCTGGCGTACCTGGCGCGATCCAAACTTCAACTATCGATTCGACGGGATTGTCTACGCGGTGTTTGTCTCGCTCGGGTTTGCGGCGTTTGAAAACATCGGCTACATTATGGGATATGGCTTGAGCGCGGCGCCGGCGCGCGCGCTGCTCGCAATTCCAGCGCACATGGGATTTGCGGTGTTTATGGGATATTTTTATGCGCGCGCGAAGCGTTGCAGCGATGAGGGCAACGTGCGCGGCAGGCGCGCGAACCTTTGGGCGGCGTTTCTCGTCGCGGTTTTCCTGCACGGGTTTTACGATGCCTGCGCGCTCATGGGCACCCTGCTTTCCGCGCTGCTGTTCTTTGCGTTTGTGGTCGCGATGTATATCATCGTGATCCGTTTCGTGAAGAAAGAATCGCGCAAAGACGAACCCGTCTAGCGCCAATTTTCGCGTTATACCGCCGCGTTCTCGCGGCGGTTTTTTTGTTGACGCAACGGATGCATTCGCGCAAAACAAGATTGCACGCCACACAATCAGCACTCTCGCGAGAAGAGTGCTAAATTTCACATTTTCATTACAAGCTGTCTGTTTTTTTGTAAAAATTGTTTTGTATGATACAGATGTTCCGTAAAGGAAACAACATCAATCACTATCCCCTGCGCCGGGGAAACGGCGCAATACAATACTACTTTTTCCAAAGGAGGAAGATGGATATGTTCGAATTAGTACCTTATAGCAGAAAGCGCAACCTGACGTTCTACAACCCGTTTGAAGAGTTTGAGGAGATGCAGCGCCGCTTCTTTGGAGAGAATGCGGTTCGTGACTTCAAGACCGACATCCGCGACAACGGCGAGAGCTATTTGCTCGAGGCGGAACTGCCCGGATTCAAGAAGGAAGACATCGCGATCAATCTCGAGGGCGACACGCTGACCATCCGAGCGGAGCACAGCGACAGCACTGAGGAGAAGGACAAAAACGGTAACTACATCAAGCGCGAGCGCTGCTATGGCAGCTTTTCCCGCAGCTTTGATATGACCGGCATCCACACGGAGAACATCGCGGCGGCTTATGAGGACGGCATCCTCAAACTCACGCTTCCCAAGAAGCAGGAGACGCTGCCCACTTCCCGCAAGCTGGAGATCGCTTAAGAAAAACAACAAACAGGCAATCCCACCCGAAACACGATTGGGCCGCCAGAAATGGCGGTCCATGTTGTATCTCACGCAAAAATAAGCGGCAGGGGAAAGATCAAAATACGCGACAGAATTGCAGGAAATAAAGACGAAAATAATATATTTGATAATTATTCTTGACAAGAACAAATAAATTGGATAAAATCTAATTGTAATAAATGAAAGGAGCTGCATACACATGACATTCTATGATTACACAGTAAAAGACAGAGCGGGCGAGGACGTTTCGCTCTCGACCTATAAAGGCAAGGTACTTCTGGTTGTGAATACCGCCACCGGCTGCGGTTTTACTCCACAATATGAGGGGCTGCAAAAGCTCTATGACACACACAAGGACAAGGGCTTTGAGATTCTTGACTTTCCCTGCAACCAGTTTGCCAACCAGGCACCCGGTACCATTGAGGAGATTCAGAGTTTCTGCACGTTGAACTATGGCACGACGTTCCCGCGGTTTGCCAAGATCGACGTCAACGGCAAAAATGCCAGTGATCTTTACAAGTTTCTCAAGAAGCAGAAGAAGAGCGTGCTCGGCTCCAGCATCAAATGGAACTTCACGAAGTTTTTGATCGACCGGGATGGCAATGTCGTCCAGCGCTTTGCGCCGACCGATACGCCGGAGAGCATCGAAAAAGACATCGTCGCCCTCCTGTAACGCAAGAATACAAAAAAGCTTGGCAGCACAACAAGCTTTCGCACAGGAAGGCGGAGAACAAATGACATTGCCGCTCTCCTGTAACGCAAGAACACACGGGAGAATTTGACGGAACGACAAGCCTTCACACGTGAAGGCAAAGAACAAATGAAAGAAAGGAAGCGAACGACATGAGCGAACAAGCGACCGGAACAACCGCGCTTTGCGGCGAGCGAAGCAACGGGAAGTATGATGCTCTATTGCTGCAAAACCAGCTCTGTTTCCCGCTCTATGCTGTTTCCAAAGAAGTCGTACGGCTGTACAAACCGTTTCTGGATGAAATCGGCTTGACCTATACGCAGTACATCGCGATGATGGTGCTTTGGGAAAAGCGCTCTTTGACGGTGAAGGAACTCGGCGAATACCTCTATCTTGACAGCGGAACGCTCACGCCGCTTCTGAAAAAGATGGAAGCGCAGGGTGTTGTTTCCCGCCAGAGGAATGCAGCGGATGAGCGGAGCGTGATCGTCTCCGTGACCGAAGCGGGGGAAGCACTCCGCGCGCGCGCGGCGACGATACCGGAGCGCATCGGCGCCTGCCTCCCGCTCAAAAAGAGCGAAGCGGAGACGCTGTATCAGCTGCTCTACAAGGTTCTGCACGCGATTCAATAGCATAGGGTCGAATAAAAACAGCCACTCAAGCACGAGCGGCTGTTTTGCGTTGCGGGGAGATTATTCGGGATTAGATCACGACATCGAGGGTGTATTTTGCGCCGTGGTAGAGCGTATCCGCCATGGCAAACGGACGGTGTGCCTTGTCATAGTCGACATTGCGGATGCGGAGCGCAACACCTTTTTTCGCTTGAAAAAGCGCCTCCGCGTCCTCGCCGCTGATGCTGACCGCGTTGATCCGCTGCCGCGAATACCCATTGGACAGATCCAGACCGAACTCCTGATGCAGCACGTCATAAAGAGAACGCTGAGAAAAATCGAACTCCGGCAGGCGGGGGAAGCGCTTGAGCGAGATCCATACCCGCTCGATCGCGATCGGAGAATCATCTGCCATGCGCACGCGCTTGAGGCAAAAGACGGGTTCCTCGGAGGACATTTCAAGGCTGTCGCGAACGCTTTGGTCTGCCTCGCACGTTCCGGCTTGAATCACTTCGCTGGAAGGATGGACGCCCAGAGAGAGCATGTTGCTGGTGAAGCCTTGTTTTTGGTAGGTTTTGTCGAGCTCAAAATGGGAGACAAAGGTGCCCTTGCCCTGCACGCGAAAGAGCTTTCCTTCATTGACCAATGCGTCGATCGCGCGGCGTACGGTCATCCGCGTGGTGGAAAACAGTCTGCAGAGTTCAGGCTCGGACGGGATGGCGTCGCCGCGCGCAAACTCCCCGCTGTCGATACCGGCGTTGATGCGCTCGATGATCTGCCGAAAGATCGGCTGCTCGTTGGATTTCATATCGCTCAACTCCCTTTACCGGATTTCCTGTCTATACAAGATAATTACATTATAAAACTGTTTTTCAAAAAAGCAAGAAAAAGCTTTGATGCCTTATTTTATTGAAAGAAGCACGCTTTTTGTTGAAAGTAGTACGGCATTCCGTCCTCCCGAACGTGCGCATATCAAAAACAACAGTATCTGTACCAATGTAAATGGCATCCAGAAAAAAATCAGCGCCGGGTTTAACCCCGGCGCATGTGGCGCAAGTTCCCAAATCAATCCAAAATCGTGCCGTCGGTTGCGATGGTGACCACCTGCCAGGGGATCATCTTTCCGCTCGCCAGCAGCGCGTTCTTGACCGCGTGCTCCATCCCGCCGCAACAGGGGACTTCCATCCGCACAACGGTGACACTCTGGATGTCGTTGTAGCGCAGAATCTCCGTCAGCTTCTCGGCGTAGTCCGCCATATCCAGCTTCGGGCAGCCAATGAGCGTAACGTGGTTTTTCATGAAGCGCTCGTGGAAGTCCGCGCGGGAATATGCGGTGCAGTCTGCGGCGATGAGCAGTTTCGCGCGGTTGAAATACGGCGCGTTGACAGGAACAAGCTTGATCTGAACCGGCCATTGATTCAGGCGGGAGGCTGTTTCGCCCGCCTGCGCGCCGCCGGAGCAGGCACAGGGTTCTTCCACGTGCTCCTTGCGCTCGATGGAGCGGCTGCGCGTGCCGGGGCAGCCGAAGTGCGGCGCGGGTTCTTTTGCTTGTTCTTTCGCCTGCTTTGCCTTGACCGCGCCCTCGACATAGGCTGCGGCTTCGCGCTCCACGAAGGTGATCGCGCCCGTCGGGCACACGGGGAGGCAATTGCCGAGACCGTCGCAATAGTCGTCCCGCATCAGCTTCGCTTTGCCGTCTATGATGGCGAGCGCGCCCTCGTGGCAGGCATTGGCGCAGGCGCCGCAGCCGTTGCAGAGTTCTTCGTCGATTTGAATCATCTGGCGTATCATATTTAAAATTCCTTTCCAATTGGTGTTCACTCGCAGGTCAGCCATTGTGCAAACGGTTGACAAAATTTGTTCCGTCTCTTGACGTTGTGAAAGGAGTATACTATGATAAAGAAAACAAGTATGTTGGAAATGCAACACATATTCTGTGGCAACAGAGGTAGAATAGCATTGTCATTCTATATTAGTTGTTTTAAGCAGTAGAATTGGATTGTCATTCTACAGATGATTGTTTTACGATCATGCGCTTCGTTATACGAAGATTCAAAGGAGGAGAAACGGATGAGCGTGTCGGGAAACCCGCAGGTATCCTACGCTTTTTTAAAAAAGACATCGCTGTTTCGCGGCACGACGGAAGCGGAATTGCCGACGTTGGTCGGCTGCATCGCGCCAAGCTATCGCGACTTTGCGAAGAACGAGATCATCCTGCATCAGGGCGAGGACATCACCTCGGTCGGCATGGTGCTCAGCGGACGCGTGCAAATCATCGAAGAGGATTTTTGGGGCAATCGCAACATCATCGCGGACATTTGGCCGGGGGATATCTTCGGCGAATCCTATGCGTTTTTGCCGGGGGAACTCCTGCGCGTGAGCGCCGTTGCCGCCGAAGCCAGCGCGGTGATGATGATTGACGCGCGGCATATGCTGGAGATCTGCTCCAGTGCCTGCCGCTTTCATACGCGGCTCGTGCAAAACGTCCTCTCGGAGTCCGCAAAAAAGAATCTTGCGCTCACGCGAAAGCTTTCGCACATGAGCAAGCGCACCACGCGCGAGAAACTGCTCTCCTATCTTTCAAGCCAATCGCTCTTGGCGGGAAGCGATCAATTTGAAATCCCGTTCAATCGCCAGCAGCTCGCGGACTATCTCTGCGTAGACCGCAGCGCGATGAGCAACGAGCTGTGCAAGATGCGAGACGAGGGCATGCTGACGTTTGACAAGAGCAGCTTTCACCTGATGAGTGAGATTGCAGTTTAGCAAAGCGTTTGAATACACGATCACCGTCTAAAAAAGTCTCCCGTTTTCGCGGGAGACTTCGCGGTTTTGGTCTTGGTTAGAGCACGTATAGAAAGATCGATAAGAATTGCAGCACGCTGCCCGCGAGCACAAAGACATGGAACATCGCGTGAAAATAACGGCGCTTCCCGCCGATGCCGTAAAGGATCGCGCCGATGGTATACGCAAGCCCGCCCGCAAGCAGCAGCCAGAACCCCGCGGGCGAAAGCGCGATCATCGCGTATTTTACGAAAAAGATCACCGCCCAACCCATAAATAGATAACAAAACATCGAGAAGATGCGGTATTGTTTCAGATCGATTGCGGTGAGCGTGACGGCAAGCGCCGTGAGCGCCCACTCTGCGCCGAAGACCGACCAAGCCAACAAAGGCTGAAGCGGGCGCAGCGCGACGAGCAACACAGGGGTATAGGTGCCAGCGATCATGAAATAGATCGAGCAATGATCCAGCACCTGCAATACTTTTTTGCCCAGAGAGGGCGCAAGGCCGTGGTATACGCTGGAAAGGCAATAGAGGATGATCATCATCACGCCGTAGACGACGGAGGACGCAATGGCCCAAGCATCGCCGCCCAACGCGGACTTGATCACGCATAGCAACAGCGCAACAAACGCGAACACACCGCCCGCGATATGCGACACCATATGGAAGATCTCTTCACCTTTAGTGTAGTTTGGAAGATTGCGTTCGGTCAAAGGAATTCGCATGTATTCTCCATTCTGATGATGTTTCTTCGGATTTCGTAGTGGATCGTTTTGTACATCACGCACCGCGCATGGCGGCGAGCTCCTCGTCCTTGCCAAAGAGCGCACACGCCCCGCTGTGATGACCGCGCAGAAGCTCGCTGGCGCGTAGGTTGGTGAAGAGCGGTGAATCCAGCGCGCCGAGCAGCGAAGTATGCTTGAGGTTGGTGTCCGACACCGGGGAAAACGGGCAGGGCTCCGCGCCTCCCGTGGGATTGATATGGAAGAAGCCGCGGCCTGCGGCAAGGCAGCCATCCGAAAATTGCTCGTCTCCGGGGAAGGAGACATAGATCATGCCGTCCTGCGTCTGGCGCAGTGTATCGAGCCTGCGGGCGAGAGAGTCCCGCTCCGCGTCGCCGGGGGCGAGGGACTCCGTGCCTGCGTCCGCGGGAACATAGTCGACAAAGAACGCGACCTTCGCGCCAAACGCGCGCAGCAACGCAAGAAATGCGTCGCTGGTCACGCTCGCAAGATTCTCGGTGGTCAGCGTGACGGAGGCGCCAAAGAGGATGCCTTTCTCACGCATACGGTCCATATTGGCGGCAAGCTTTTGATATGTGCCCGCGCCGCGCCGCGCGTCGGTCTGCCGCTCGTCTCCCTCGATGCTGACGATGGGTACTAGGTTGCGGTTCTGGTCGAGGAGTTCCAGCATGGATTCACTCATCAGAGTGCCGTTGGTAAAGATCGGAAACAGGATATCGCGTTGCTTTGCCGCGCTTTCCAGAACACCGCGCCGCATCATCGGTTCCCCGCCCGCGAGCAGACAGAAGGAAACCCCGATCTGAGCCGCCTCAAAAAAGATGCGCGTCCAATCCGCGTCCGTCAGCAATTCGGCTTCCGCCGCGTCGTCGCAAAGGCTGTTTGCGCGCGCATAGCAGCCCGCGCAATGCAGATTGCAGCGATTTGTGATGCTCGCAATCAAAAACGACGGAATGTGCTTGCCCGCCTTCGCGTGCTGCGCGCGCGCTGCCGCAGCGCGTTTCCCAGCGAGCGCAAAGGAGAGCAGAAACGCGGTCTCCTTCGGGTTTTTTAAGCTGGCGCTGAGGGCATCCTTTACAATGATCTCAACGCCCTCGTTTAAATATTGATCCAGATCAAAACCGGTCTGCATGAGTTGTTCCTCGTTTCTGTGAGTGGGGCGCAATGCGATTCTCCGCGCCCGGCGTGTTTCGTTTCTTGTGTATGAAGCAAATCACACAGGTGGTATGCTATCAGATCATGTCTCAAAATTCAATCAACTATTGCGGGGATCACGAAAAATCCGCGCATTTTTTACAGAAACAATACAACCGTTGTGCGGGAACCTTGCCTTTGACGGGCGAACGAACCATACTGCACAACCAACAGTTGATTCGACGTAAATTTGCGAAAAAAATCTTCAAATTTGGACAACGCGTCTATTGACGTGTGAGAGAAATCGTGATAATTTGAAATTGTACTCAAATCCAAATTAAAATACAGATTCATCCAAACATTCATGCGATGGGAGATTACTCACACATGCAACAGGAAAGAAGAGAAGAGGTTGCGCGCATCGTCAAATATGCGTTGTTTTCCGTTTCCGCAGGGGTCATCCAGTTCTTATCCTTTACGCTGCTGAATGAAGTATTTCATCTGGCATATTGGATTTGCTATCTTGGCGCGCTGGTGCTCAGCGTGCTTTGGAACTTCACGCTCAACCGCGAGTTTACGTTCAAGAGCGCGGCAAACATTCCGCGCGCGATGTTGCTGGTTGCTTGCTATTATGCCGTATATTCGCCGCTCTCGACCTGGTGGGGCAACGCCCTGACCGATCTCGGCTGGAATTGGTATCTGATGACCGGCATTTCGATGGTGATCAACTTCGTGACCGAGTTCCTCTTCTGGCGGCTCGTGGTCTATCGCGATAGCATCAATACTAACGCCCGCGCGAAACGAGAACAGGCCGCGGAAACGGAAAGCGAATTGCATAAGGAGAGACTATGAGCGAACGCAAACGAACCAAGACGCAGCGGGCGATCCTGCACGCGGCAAAGGTGCTCTATGAGCGGCAGGGCGTTGGGAACGTACCCTTTGACGACATCGCGGATACCGCGGGCGTGTGCCGCACGACGGTGTTCAACCATTTTGCCGACGCGGCGGAGCTCCAGCAGGCGCTCGCGGTCGCGGAGATCGGCGAACTGATCGAATTTGGCGAGCAGTCCGATTTGCGCGGGTTACCGCTTGTCTATGCGCTCCTGGATAAACTCGTCGACGATACGGCGAACTATCCGCGTGTGATGGCGCGGCTTGCCAACGCGACGATTTTGGGCGGCGAAAGCGGCAGGGTCAGCGAGATTGAGCGGCTGATCGCGCGGCAGTATGAGCAGGTGTTTGGCGCCGCGCTCTCCAAAGGGGGAACATCCGCCGAAATGCTTGCGCAGATGACGATGGGGCTGTATTACGGTCAAGTCAATCATCAACTGGCGTTCGGGCTATTGTTTGAAGCGGAACAGATGCGAAAAGATCTGCGCGCGATGCTGGAAATCCTCTTGCGCGGCGCAGGGGTTATGTCATAAAAAATTGAACAGAGCGGATACGAAACGATTTGCGCGCGGTGCTGGAAGCTCACCCGCGTGGTGTATGTGGTGCGCTTTAACGAAAAAAATAAGGGCAGGCGGCAAACAGTTTGGCCGCTGAAAGGGAAAGACGATGGAACACAGCGGAATCAATCGTTGGGACGACCCCGACAAAATCAACGAACAGCTCAAGAAACTGACCGATGCCCCGATTTACGAGGTTTCGGAAGACTATTATCAGAACGAAGTGCTGCGCTATTTCGACGAAAAATGCGCCCACTCCCGCGCGGTCTATGAAGAGGCGAAGGAGTATATCCCCGGCGGCGTGCAGCACAACCTCGCCTTTAATAAACCGTTTCCGATCTGTGTGACGCGTGCGCAGGGTGCGTATATGACCGACGCGGACGGAAATCGCTATATCGATTTTTTACAGGCGGGGGGTCCCACCATCCTCGGCAGCAACAACGAGACGGTGCGCAAGGCCGCTATGGGGTTGATTGAAGAATGCGGCCCCGTGACGGGGCTCCTGCACGAGGCGGAACTGTTGATCGCCAAGGAGATCCATCGCCACATGCCAGCGGTCGAGATGTTCCGCATGCTCGGCAGCGGCACGGAGGCCGTGATGGCGAGTCTTCGCATCGCACGCATTGCAACCAATCACAAACGCATCATCAAAATCGGCGGGGCGTATCACGGCTGGTCGGATCAGATGGTCTACGGGCTTAAGATTCCCGGCAGCCGGGCGCTGCTGGAGTCCCACGGAATCCCACGCGGTTCTTACGCGCTGACCGACGAGGTGCGCCCGAACGACCTCGGCATGCTTGAAGCGATGCTGCGCCTCAACCGCGTCAAGGGCGGCACAGCCGCGGTGATCGTCGAACCCGTCGGTCCCGAGAGTGGCACGCGCCCTGTGGCGAAGGAATACAACGCCGGTGTGCGAGCGCTTTGCGACAAATACGGCGCGCTCATGATCTTCGATGAGGTAGTGACGGGGTTCCGCGTGGGACTCGGTGGTGCGCAGGGATACTTCAACATCGTGCCCGACTTGACCATATTTGGCAAGATCGTGGCGGGCGGCTATCCTGCGGCGGGCGGCGTCGGCGGCAAGAAGGAATACGCTTCCTTGATGGCGGCGGGGCTTGCAACCGGAAAACACCGCGCGTACGTGGGCGGAACGCTCGCGGCAAACCCGCTCTCCGCGCTCGCGGGATATACGGCAATTCGCGAGATCGAACGCACGCATGCCTGCGAGATCGCGGGACAGCAAGGCGATAAGCTTGCCGACGGAATCAAAGCGCTGATCGCGAAATATGACCTTCCGTTTGTGGCTTACAATCAAGGCTCCATCGTACATCTCGAATGTACGGGCGCGATGAGCTACGACTATTCCAGCATGAGCTTTGTCAAGTCCGCGCTGGGGCTCCTCAAGAATAAAGCGATGATGACGCGGCGCAAGGACGCGATGGAGCGCATGGGCGCGGCCTACATGGCAAACGGCATCGTTACCCTCGCGGGCAGCCGCCTCTATACCTCGCTTGCGGACACGGACGAGGTGATTGCGGATGCGCTATCGCGGTTTGAGACGGTGTTTGCGCATGTTGTGAACACGGGCTTGCGCTGATTGCCGAACACAGAGATTGAATGACGGGGGAATGTCAGATGGAACGCTATATCCTGGCCCACGATATCGGCACCAGTTCCGACAAAGCGGTGTTGGTGCGCTTTGATGGATCCATCCGCGCGACGGCGAGCGAGCCGTATCCGACGCACTACCCGAACCCGGCATGGGTGGAGCAAGATCCCGCGGACTACTGGAAAGCCGTCTGCGAGACGAGCAAGCGCGTGCTAAGCGACAACGATATTACGCCGGAAAGCATCGCGGCAATCGTATTCTCCACGCAGGCGCAGGGCGTAATCCCCGTTTCCGAGGATGGAACCGTGCTCTACCCGAACATCACATGGGTGGATGGGCGCGCGGAGAAGCAGGCGCAGAGCATCATGAAGAAGATCGGCGGCAAGCGTCTCTTTACACTGCTTGCGGGCACGCCCATCATGGGGAAGGACTGCATCGCAAAGATCATCTGGCTCAAGGAGGAGCGTCCGCAGATCTATCAGGACGCGCATCGCATCCTCGACGTCAACGGCTATCTGAAATTTCGCTGCACCGGAAAGATGGTGACGGAGCTTTCGGGCGCGTCCGGCTACGGGTTCGATCTCAAGAAGAAAACCTGGCTTTCCGTGCTGCCGCTTGCTGGAATTGATATGAAGAAACTCCCGCCGCTGGTCAAAAGCACGGACATGGTCGGCGGCTTGACAGAACAGGCCGCGCGGGAGACGGGGCTAATCGCAGGCACACCCGTGTTCGGCGGTTGCGACGATGTGCAGTCCGCCGCGGTCGGTGCGGGACAGTCCGCGGATGGGGACGTCCACGTCTATCTCGGAACCTCCGCATGGGTCGCCGCGGCGACGCGGACGGGGGATGCCTTCAAGCACGGAGCTGCGGCAATCCAAAGCGCGGATCCCGCGATGAACCTGATTGCGGGCATCACAGAGAGCGCCGGTGCGAACATCGAATGGATCCGCGATCAATTCTTCCTCCACGAGAAGGAAAAGTACGGCGCGGGTGTGTTCAACTATATGGACGAGGTCATCGACACCGTGCCGCCGGGCAGCGACGGGCTGATCTGCACGCCTTGGATGTTGGGCGAGCGTTGCCCGGTTTCGAGCACGACCACGCGCGCGACGCTCTTCAACATCACCATGGTGCACACGCGGGAACATCTCATGCGCGCAGTCTATGAAGGCATCGCCTACAATATCCGCTGGATCCTGCAAAATTTCTGTCGGGACTATGGCATCGCCTGCGATCATATTCGCATCATCGGCGGCGGCGCGCTGGACAAGGGCTGGATGCAGATCCTCTCCGACGTGACGGGACGCAACATCAGCGTGGTGGAAAATCCGCGCAATGCGGGCGCCGTTGGCGCGGCGGTCGTCGCGCTGATCGGCCTTGGCGAACTGCCGGATTTTGCCGCGGCGAAGAAGTTCGTGCGCGTCAAGGAAGTATTTACGCCGAACGAGGGCAACCGTACGATTTATGATGCGTTGTTCGCCCAATATCAGCAGCTCTATCATGCGCTCAGCGGCGTATATGCGTCAGCGAACGGGAAACGCTTCACGGAAGAAAAAGCGAAGTCTTAACAGGAAACAAGGGAGTTGGCCACATGACGAAAGCACAGGCCGCAATGGCCTTTCTAGAACTATCGGCGCAACTGCGACACGAAGGGCTGCTCGGCGATGCGCACCCGGTTCAGGCCGCCCTGCGCGGAGACGAAGGAGAAATCTTCTTTGCAGAGCTTTCCGGAGCCGATATGACCATGCAGGAGGTCGACACGGGGGAAGCACAGGAGCCGTTCTTTCATGCCTTCTATGTCAAGCCGGAAGCAAAGGCGCTGCTTTTGTTGAACGGAACCTATGCGTCGCTTGTTGCGCAGGGCATGCGCGCGCTGACTGCGGAGCTGGACGACATGGCGCAGATCGTAGGACTGACTGCGCGGGTTGCAAGCGCGCTGAGCCCGGACGAGATTGCGCGTTGCCTGCGCGGCAGGAACAGCTGCTTCGTCAAAGGCAGCGGGATGCTGATCACAGGGCGTTCCGTCTCGGAGGCGGTTACGGGCGCGATCTTGCTTGAAAAAGCCGCGATGACACATCTGCTCGCGCAGAAGATCGGCGGGGCAAAGCGCGTGCCGCTGTTTTCCGCAGCCCTGATGCATATGATCTATCAGAAGAAGTATTCCAAGATCAACCTGAGCGCGGAGCAGGCGGCGGATTCGCACGCGCCTGCTGTCGAGGAGACGTGCGCGCAGACCGCGCGGGAGCGCGAAATTCGTTCGCAGATCGTGTCCTACGGCAGACGGTTGCAGGAGGAAGGTCTTTTGCAGGGAACCTGGGGCAATCTCGCCGTTCGGTTGAATGAAACCCAGATGCTTTGCACGCCGAGCGGGCTCGACTATCGTTTACTCGCGCCGGAGGATATCGTCAAGGTGGAATTGAGCACCTTGGCCTATGGAACGCAGCGCAAGCCAACCAGCGAAAAGCGCTTGCATCGCGATATCTTCGAAAAACGCGCGGATGTATGCGCGGTCATCCACACGCACGCAAAGCTCTGCGGAGTTTTCGCCGCGGCTCGCAAGACGATCTGCTGCATCGAAGACGAGATGAAAACATTGGTCGGAGACGAGATGCGCTGCGCAGGGCATGCGTTGCCTTCTACTAAAAAGTTGTCGAAGGTCGCTATTCAGGCGCTGGGCAACCGCAACGGGTGCCTGCTGATGAACCATGGCGTGATCTGCTGCGGCGCGAATCTTGAGGCGGCATATCTCGCCTGCAAAGCAGCGGAAGAGGCGGCCGGGCGGCAGCTGGGACAGTAACCTGAACAATCAATCAAAACAACGGCGGAGTAGTTAGCCCCGCCATTCAGCGTATCGACAAACCATATCTGGGGGCATGGGGGATTCGTAAATCCCCCGTTTTCAATCAAATCCGGCGATTCATTCGCCGAATTTGTAGAAAATACCGCAAAAGCGGTGTTTTTTCACACAGTAAAAATCCATCGGCAAAGGACGCAGGACTTTGTCGATGGACTGAACGGCGGAGCAAAGTGCCCCGCCGTTTTGTGATATGCAGATATGAAACTGTGTCGGCAGCTATGCGCCGAGCTTACTCATGCGCGCGACGACATAGAGCAATACGCTGTTCCAATAGATCGCGGTTTCGTTGGTGGAATAGCTCTCCACGGAGTCGAGATAGCGCTCCGCAGCGGGTTTGCCCGCGAGCAATGTCTTTGCCGCGAGGTCGTGCAGCCCTTCATCGGGACCTCCGACGAGCATACCGGGCATTGCGTGATTCATAGCGGCGGAGGGGCGATGGTGCGGGTTCTTGGGAGAATGTTCGCTGACGCCCGTGATGAAATTGACACCCATCGGGTTTGCGCCGAGGATATAGCTCAGGTGGGAGCGAGCGGCGGAGAGATACCGCTCGTTCTCCTGCGCATCGTTTGCGAGGAGCAGCGCCATCGTGTGGTTTAATAGATACATATTGCTACCCCAAAGAAACTCGGAGAGCGAAATGCCGAGCGGACTTTTTTCCGTGCGTTCACAGATGCGTTCCGCGGTTGCGAGCAGATCCGCGCGGATGCGGCCGACCAGAAAATCATCTTCACAGGCGCGTGGCCCAAAGTAGAGGATGGCGTTGCCATAGCCTGCGACATTGGCCCACCCTAAGTCCGCGGATCTTCCGCCCTGATAGAGTGCGCTCGCGTCCGAAAGATAATACGTTTGTCCAGTCGCCTGATAGAGCGCGCAGGCGGCAAAATACCGCTCGTCGTCGTCGTGTTCATCGTCATATTCACCCGTCACAACGCCGGAGGGATTGTGAAACGGCAAAGGTTTGTTTTGCTTTAGGAACTCATATGCATTGATGGAAGCACGCAGGCACTTTTTGGAGAATGTGCGGTCGATCGACTCGTAGAGCGGGGCCGCCAACGCCATCACGGCCGAGAAATCTCCGGTCGCGCTCGTCGAGACCGGGAATACGAACAGATCCGCGGTTTCGTCCTGCGGGGCAGTGGTGATACTCGGGAAGTACGCGCAGGTGACCTTGTGATACACGCCGCCGTCATCACGCTGCATTTTGAGCAGCCACTCGAGTTCAAAGCGCACCTCGTCCAGCACGTCCGCCACACCGTTTCCGCTCTCCGGAATATCCCAGTCATCGCCAAATGCTTCCGGCGCAGCACGAAACGCCAACAGTAAATCGGCGACGGCTTTGCAAGCAGGCACCACATACCGCCCATAGTCGCCGGCATCGTGCCAGCCACCGGATACGTGGAGGAAGGTATCCGTGCCAAACACGCGCGCGGGCGCGGTATGGCATGCCGGATGCGAAAACTCGCCCGCGCGGCTTGCGTCCAACGCAACACCGCAGCGATGCAGATAAAACATGCGTCCGATGGGTTTCATAAGCGTCTGCGTCATGAGACTCCACTGTGTGTTGCTCTGCGCGTGATTATGATTGGAACGTATACCGAAAAAAGATGGCGTGGGTTCCTGAATGGTGATGCTTTCCATTTGATGCGCCTCCCAAACGCGGTGCCCGACAGATGAATCGATCAACTGGCAGGATGAGCTTGTGTGCCATAACAACTCAATCGTTGATGTTCTTGACCGTATCCCCCTTGAGCAGTTGACCCGAAACCATGATCTGCTGTGGCAGGGCGGTCTTTGGCTGTTCAATGAGCTCGACGAGCTTTGCCGCAGCTTCGCAACCCATCGTTTCCGCATCCTGCCGGTAGGTCGTCAGCCGCGGGCGGAGCACCTGCGAGAGCAGGATTCCATCGTATCCCGCGACGCTCATATCGTTCGGAATCGAGACGCCCTGGCGCTCCAGTTCGTTCATGCCGCCGATGAAGGAGAAATCGTCCGGGTAGAGGATGCAGGTCGGGCGGTCGCTGAGCGCGAGCAGTTCGCGCGTGGCGAGACCGCTGAGCTTCGGGTCGTGGTAAAGCGCGGGCTTGACGTAATATTCCGGTACGCGTACGCCGAGGCTCGCGCAGGTTTTATGGAAGCTGATGAGGCGTTTCTGCGTGACGGACGTATCCTCGCCGTGAATAAACGCGATCTTGCGGTGACCCATCTCGTAGACATAACGTACCAGCGCGGAGATGCCGCCGATGTTGTCCGAGAGGACGGAGGTGCGGTTGTCATAGACAAAATCGAGTGACACGGTCGGGATTTCGCTCGCGATGAGCTTGAGTACAGCCGGATCGGAAAAATCGACCGACGCAATGACCACGCCGTCGCAATTGCGGTATTTCGTGTGCTCATAGTAGTCCATCGAAAATTCGCCGATATCCTTGCTGATAAACGTGATATCGTACCCACGGCGTTCGGACTCCACCTTGAGGCTGTCCAAAATCGAGGAAAAGTATTCATGTTTGAGGCCGGAGCCGGTTTTGTCAACAAACAGAACGCCGACGTTGTGGGAACGTCCGAGCTTGAGCGTGCGCGCGGTCGCGTTTGGCAGATAGCCCATTTCTTTTGCGACGCGGCGAATCTGCGCGATGGTATCCGCGCCGATATCCGTATGTCCGTTGAGCGCCTTGCTTACCGTTGCGCGCGAAACACCGCAGCGTTCGGAAATATCCTTGATCGTTACCATGTTGTTGCATACCGCCTGTCGCAATTTATTGAATCTTGGTGTATGGATTGTTCGGCGCATTGGCACCGTTAGAATGACAGAGAAAAACGCTGAAAAGAATAAGTAAAATTCAGAGAAGCTTAAACGATTACGTAAGCTGATTATAGCCGTGTCAATCCGTCTTGTCAATACAATCTCATTTAAAAAGCCCGTCAGTAAAATTGCGAAATAAATAGGTGTTGATTTGGGAAACCGGTTGAAATGCATGAAGTTTGATCAGAAAGAGCAAGCAAAGGGTAAAATGGAGTGGAGCTTGGTCAACGATTACTAAATCGATTAAGTTCGCGTAAATCAACGTGATGTTACCTTGATAGACACGCGTTTTCATGCGAAAACTGAGCAAAAATGCGGAAATTCGCACATGGTTTCATGCATGTATGGTCGCGGTTGTAATAGGACGTGTTGCGTTTTCGCGGTTGCGCAAGCATACAAATCGTGTATAATGTAGGAATTAAGCGATGGTTTCCGAAAAGGTCCGTGTTTTGAAGGAAATGATATCGCATCCATCCCTTCGGAGGAATCATAACCATGGATTGGAAAACCCTCAAGATTGTCTGGACGGACGACGCACCTGTCTACCTACAACTCTCCAATTATTTCTCGACGCGCATCTCCTCTGGAGAACTGCGTGAAGGGGATGCTTTGCCCACGGAGACCTCGCTGTGCAAGATTCTCAGCATCAGCCGCTCCACCGTGCGTCAGGCGTTCCAAATGCTGGAGGACGAGGGCGTCATCGTTCGCAAAAAGCGCGTCGGCACGCGGGTTTGCAAGCCGAAGCTCAAGCGAAGCATCAGCAACCTCTATAATTTTACCACGGAGATGTATGCGCTGGGACTGTTGCCCAGCTCAAAGGTGCTCTCGTTTACAACCGTACACCCGCCTGCCAAGATTGCGGAGACCTTGCATCTATCTGCCGGGGAAACGACGTTTCGTATCGAACGGCTGCGCATGGCGGACGGCGAGCCGCTGCTGATGGAGACCGCCTATATTCCGACGCGAATCTGCCCGCAGCTCTCGCGCGAGCAGCTCAACGACTCGCTCTATGCGACGATTCGGGAATGCTCCGGTTCCTCCGCGCAGGAGGCGACGGAGATCTATGAGGCGGTGACGCTCAACAAACGCGACGCGGAGCTCTTGCATATGCGCGCGGGCGAGGCTGCATTCCGCATCCAACGCATCTCGAAAAATACGTCCGGCGAGATATTCGAATATTGCGTGGAGCTGGCAAGAGGGGATAGCAACAAATTTCAAATTGTGCTCAAGAATTCCGGCGTGCAGTATTCCCGCGTGCGATAAGCAAAGCGACGGTATTTGTGCCGAAATGTCGGGGTTTTTCCGAGTGTAAAAAAGTGCTGGCATTTTCAAATTGACGGTATTATAATAAACGAAGCCGAAACACATCGGTTTCGAAACTTGGTGATTTGCAGATCTTGGTTACGAGTCACCTCCCGAATCGGGCGGTCGCGCCCGAAGAGAACAACAAGCGAACCGAACCGAATCAACGCTTTACGCCGTATGACAGTAGTCTGCGGCTGTTGGTGTTTTTGGCTGGATCTAAATATGCGAAAAAACGGGGCTTATGTATCCAATAATCGCATACAAATCAAGTATCCTCGCGCAAAAACGGGATGATTTTCACGCGAAATTCACACTGTGTTTACTTATTTCTGATGTTTTGAAAGAATAGTCACAAAAATGAAAGAAATAGTGGTTGATTAATTTGGAAATAGAAAGTATAATGACAGAGAAGTAAAAGAAAGGGGAACCAGTAACATGATGAAAATCAACGTAACGAATCTTGGACGGTTTTTCGAAATCGTCAACAACTGCGAGGGATCGGTCAAACTGATCGTCGCGGAACGTGAGCCGGAAGAACTCAAAGGCAATTCCTTTGTGCAGAATCTCCTGCTGGAAACGCAGAACGGCATCACCAAGCTTTCCATCGAAACGGACTCCGAGCACGACACCATCCGTCTGATCCGGTTTATGATGGAAGACGGCATTAGCCTCAACGAGACCACGGGCTCTTCGCGCATCTACGCGGCGTAACCAAAACACTCGAAAAGTGCGGTTCGTTCCAGAGGCGGAGAACGTATCCACCGATGGACGAATCCCGGGTCGGGGCTGAAACAACCGAATAGAAACAGCGAAGAGGCTTACAAAGGCGTAAGCTTCTTTTTTTGTACTCTTTTTAAGGAATAGAGAATTGCGATTTGTTTGATCAAGGGTTTGTTTGATTAAGAGTTTGTTTGATCAAGAGTTTGTTTGATTAAGAGTTTGATTGATTATGAATAGGAAAAAAACATATCTGCGCAAGACGCAAATGAACTATTATCCCCCGATTTGAACCTGTATACCCGCGCGTTCGAGTACATCCGCAAACGCGGAGAGATCCCCATCTTGGATTTGCTTTTGCCCGGTGTACGCATACGGAAGCTGCAAGCGCTGATACTTGCTTTCTCCCATCTGATGAAACGGCAGCAGATGCACCTCTTTTGCGTCGAGCTTGTTCAACAACCGCGCAAAAGAGACGAAGTCCTCCGCGGTATCGTTGAACCCCGGAATCACGGGAATACGAATCACGATCGGTGTTTTACTTCTAAGCGCGGCGGCAATATTGCGCAGAATCAGCGCATTTCCGACGCCGGTACCCGCGCGGTGCCGCGCGTCGTCGGTATGCTTGAGGTCGATATAGGCGAAGTCCACGGCGGAAAGCACGCGCAGGAACACATTCTCCTCAACGCATGCGGCGGTTTCGAGCGCGACAGAAATCCCCTCCCGATGCAACGCCTCGCAAAGCGCCAACACAAATTCCGGGTGGAGCAGCGCCTCGCCCCCCGTCAGCGTCACCCCGCCGCCGCTTTCCTCATAGAACGCTTTGTCCTTGATCAGCTCGGCAACAAGCGTCTCCACGGTGTAGGCGGTGGCCTTTTCGCCGGGGAGAGGCTGCATCGGCTGGCTTTCCGGGTTGCTGCACCAACCGCAGCGCAAATTGCATCCCTGAAAAAACACGTCCGTGCGAATCCCCGCGCCGTCGTGAATGGAGAATTTTTGCAGATGAAATACCAACGCTTCTAGCATGCCATACGCCTCGTTTCGCGTTGATTTTACAGCAAAATTCGTATAAAGTAAATAGAATACTTACGAAAGAAAGTAAATATACTTCCGAAATAAACAATAAGGTTGACTTTGCGCGAATCCGCCCGTACAATGGGGAAGAAGATTTTTGAATGGAAAGCGGGACTGATACGCATGTCAACTCCACTTCGCATCGGTATTATCGGGACGAGTTTTGTAAGCGACTGGATTTGTGAAGCCGCGCAATGGAGCGATCGCTGCGCGATCACCGCCGTGTTCTCGCGCGATCTCTGCCGCGGGAAGGCATATGCGGAAACGAAATGCATCGCCGAATGTTATGACGATGCGTCTGCGTTTTTTTCCTCGGAGAAGATCGACGCGGTCTATGTCGCGAGTCCCAATATTGCACACTATCGCCAGACGATGGAGGCGCTTGCGCACGGAAAGCATGTGCTCTGCGAAAAGCCGATTGCGATCAATGCGCCGCAGGCGGAGCGAATGATTCGCTTTGCGCACGAGCGGGGCTTGATCCTGCTGGAGGCGATTCGGCCTGTGCATGATCCGTTTTTGACGGTGCTGAAAGACACTCTGGGTAAGGTTGGTCGCATTCGCCGCGCGACGTTTGAGTTTTGCCAATATTCTTCGCGCTATGATCGCTTTCTCGCGGGAGAACGGCCGAATGTATTCGAAGCATCCCTCGGAAATGCGTCGTTGATGGATCTTGCCGTATACTGTCTGCACGCCAGCGTGTTCCTCTTCGGCGAGCCGAAGCGCCTCACCGCGGCGGCAAGCTTCCTACCCAACGGAACGGAAGCCGCGGGCACGATGCTGCTGGACTATGGCGAGCAGCAGACGACGGTTTCCTACTCCAAGGTGACGAGTTCGATTCACCCCAGCATCGTGCAGGGCGAGCTTGGCACACTGGTGTTTGACACGCTGAATCAACCGAGTTACCTACGGATGCAATATCGCGACGGGAGGACGGAGGAGCTCTTCACACCCGTGAAAAACAACATGGTGCACGAGCTCAATGCGTTTGCACAAATGATTGCAGACGGCGCAAACACGGCGTTCTTTGACGAACAGAGCCTCCGGGTGATGCGTCTGCTGGACGAAGCACGCCGCCAAATCGGCATCGATTTCGGCGCGGAGGAGGCACTGTAATCCAATTGCGCGATTGCGGATCGCGGACGGTTGCGCAGGAGATTTCCATAATAAGAAACAAACGGAGCGGAAAATGCTCCGTTTTTTTATTCTATTTCTCGCCGTAAAACAACAGATAGTCATCCACTAACGCGAGATCGAAGCTGTGTCCACCTTCGTGCGGGTGAAACTCGGCATGTAATATTCTATTTCCCGCCGTAAAACACCAGATAGGCATCCACCAGCGTGAGATCTAGGCTGTGTCCACCTTCGTGCGGGTGAAATTCGACTTCGATGCCGCGCGCACTCAGCGCGCCGTAGAGCGAGGCCGCGCCTTCGGAGAAGGGATCGCTCTCTCCGCCGCAATCGAGGTAGATTTGAAGAGCATCCATGCCGTGCGCCTTGGCGTAGCCTGAAAGCTTGTCCGCATCGCTAAGATCGGTCGAGAGCCAACGCTCGAAATGATTGCCGGAGAAGTCGGTATATGTCAGCGCCGGGCTGTATGCGCCAATCTTGCTGAAGAGCTGCGGCTGATGCAGCCCGATCTGGAACGCGAAGAGCCCGCCCATCGAGAAGCCGCCGATGGAGCGGCCTTCGGCTGACGCGATCGTGCTGTATTGCGCGTCGATCGCGGGAATCAATTCCTCGCAGAGGAAGCGTTCCATCCGGCTTGGTCCGCGCACGCCGTCCGCCATGTCCGCCTCGATGGTCTTCGCGTCGTCATATCGCGTCATGGGAAATACCAAAATCATCGGCACGAGGTCGCCGCTTGCTTGCAGCGCGTCGGCGCGCTCGCCCGCGCGGGCATAGTCGAGCCAGAAGTTCTCCGTCGAGCTGTAGCCATGCATGGCATACCATACGGGGTATTTTCGCGTTGGTGTATATCCGGAAGGCAGATAGACGATATAGGGCACGTTGGCGTCCATTGCAGCGCTTTTGATCGTGTAGCGGGTCGCCTGGGAGGCGGGGAGCGGGGTGGGGGGTGGGATGGATGAGGTGGACGAGGTTGGGGCGCAGGAGAGGAGAAATAGCATCAGCAGGCAAACAAAACCAAGCGAGCGGGCAGCTCGTCTCTGAACGCGGTTGTGTTTACGTACCATGTTGATGCTCCCGAATACGAGAACTGCTCCTGTGATGGTTATCGCGCGCGGCGCTGGTCACGCGCCAAGGAAGCGAACGATGTCGTCGATCCAGCCTTCGATGATGCGCGTGTTTTCTTCGAGTTTTGCAGGATTCTTTTCATAGCCGCGCAAGAGCTTGAGCTGGTGCTCCCAATATTGGCGCAGACTCTCCAGCATACTGTGGTCGTTCTGCGAAATGGCATTCCCGCCGGAGATCGCTTCCGCCATGCGTTGGAGGTGCTCCTGCGCTTGATCGGTCGAAATCCCCAGCGACTTCTTGAAATCGCGAAGCACCCATTGGCGCTCAAAGAGATTCATTCGCTGCCATCCGGCATACTGACTGGCAAATGTAGCCTGAATTCGCCCAAAGAGCGCAACCTGTTCCGCGGAGATGCTTGCGGCGGCTAATTCAGTGGTCTCGCCATCGAAAAGCCCGTTGTCCATCAACACCTGTATGCAGCCGATCTCTTGACCGCGGTAACGCTCCGCGTGCGCGGTAGAGAGCGCAAATCCAAGCCCTGCGGCGTCCGCGCCGAGGATGTGATTGCTGTTCAACTCGTAAAATGCATCGAGCGACATGCCCATGCTTGCGGATACGATTTCGATGGCATTCATCGCGGTCTGCGTCTTCACGAGACCGGGACCTATCGTGTAGACGTTGATGTTTGTCGCTTCTAGCTCCATTGCCAGCGTGTTGGAGAGCTCGACCTAGGCGGTTTTGAACACCTCATACGCTCCCATGTTGGGCGAAGCGCCGGAGGAGGAGACGAAGACGAGCGTGCCGCTGTTTCGTTCTTTCATGCGCGGCAGAAAGAGCTGGCTTAGGAGCACGGGAGCCTTGAGGTTGACACAATAGCTCTTGTCCCAGAAGGAGATATCCACCTGATCGACAGCACCCATTTTCGCGATGGTTGCATTATGAAAGACGATGTCCGGTACGCCATAGTTCTGGATCACCCAGTCCGCCATGGTACGCACCTGTGACTCGTTTGTGAGGTCAACAGGGTAGAAGATTGCAGAATGATCCGGATATGCGGCAAGAACGGCTTCTTCCGCCGCTTTGCCTCTTGCGGGGTCGATCTCCGCGAGGATCACGCGCGCGCCCATCGCGGCGAATGCGAGCGCGGCTTCGATGCCGATGCCGCCGCCGGCTCCGGTCAAAAGAACGATTTTGTGATCCAGCAGGTGCGCAAACTGATTTCGATTGATCATAGGTTCTCCTTAGAAAGAGCTCGCTTTCTTTAATATAGCACGGATTTACCGCAAGTGATAGAACAGCAAAAGATTTGCCACAGGATGCAAAGAAAGCGCGTCGGCGCGCTCGCCCTCGTGGGCAAAGTCGAGCCACCAGCGCTCCGGGGAGCTGTAGCCATGCATGGCATACCATGCGGGGTATTTTTTACGTCGGCGTGAAGCCGGAAGGCAGATAGACGATATAGCGCGTGTTGGCGTCCATCGCGAGGCTTTGGGCGTGGAAGCGCTCGGTCGTGCTTTTTGAAATTGGGTCGGGATCGAAGTTGAGGATAAGGCGGGGTGTCTCGGGGAGTAGCTCGCAGCGGCGGGTAACCCGACCACACTCACAAATTACGCAAAAAGCCACGCCTAAGACACGAAATAAACGGTGTTCAGTTCCGGATAATTTGGAGGGCGCTCTTGATTTGTCGTTTTTCCTCATACATCTTTGCATCGGCCTCATGGAGAACGTTGTCCAGAATCTGGTTGACCGTGCAGTTCAGCACTTGAATGCCGTGGCTGACGCTGATGAGATACCGCCGCTGTTCGGTATTGTTGATGGAGTCAAACGCCGTGACGATACGGCTCCAAGCTGCCTCGGCAAGCGTCTCATCGATGCCTTGAAACGCGATTAAGAACTCATCGCCACCCAAGCGAATCAGGAAATCGTCGCTGCGGATATGCGCGCGGATGGTATTCGTCACGGTAATGATCAGTTCGTCGCCCGATTCGTGCCCAAGTGTGTCGTTGACCTCCTTAAGACCGTTGATATCGATGAAGCATACGCTCATAACACAGTTGACTTTGGAGAGGGATTTATAGACATCGAATAGTTTTTCGATGCCTGCACGACGGTTATAGGCATTTGTCATCGCATCATACTCGGAGAAAAACTTCACCTGCTTGCTCTTTGACCGGCTGCTGGTTGCAAATCCGGCAAGAAGCCCAGAGATCAATACGATCATGGCATAGATGAGATAATATTGCTGGAATGAGGCAACCGCCAGATTTGATAGTTTGCTGGATGGATAGATGCCTGCCCCGGAAACGCCTGGGATAAAAGATACGATATACCAGTTCCCCATGTCGCAGGAGATCATGGCGCCGTTTTCGCTGGTTGTGTGAACGCTTCCAAACGGGATTGTTGCATAGCGGAAATATCCATTGTCCGTTGTCAGCATGCCGGAGCCTTCAGCAGAGATCATTCCCCACTCGGTTGGATAATAATTGGGGAATTTGACTGATGACGCAGGATCGTAGGAGAACGCCCATTCGGTACCGGGATCTTGCGTGTTATAGAGCCAGTAGCCCTCGTTATTCAAGAAAAAAACGTTTCCATAGCTGGATTTGGCGATGGAATCGATTTGCTTCAGAATATCGGAAGCGGAGTAGTTCAGTATAACGATGCCACGTTTGTTACCGTTCTGATCGAAAAATGGTTGTGCGAGGCGGATGACGGGGTTGATCGGCAGTTCGATTGCGCCACGTTCAACGTTCAGATCCAGAGGCGAAATGTAGATTTGCCCACGTTCCAGGCCGATGGTCTGCTGAAAATAGTAGCGATCCTTTTTGTTTTGGAGCTGATCCTGCGGGATAGCCTGCGCCCCGTCCTTGGTATAGTCGACTCGGAGCACTTCATCGCCTTGGGTGTCGATAAACCGAATTTGATTATAAACTTTCCGATTATCGGAGTATGCAAGCCATAGTTTCTCGAGATTGCTGAAGTCTCCATCTGCCGGAAAATTCAATTGCAGCGTGTTATATACAAAATCAAGATCGGACGTAATGCGTTCGATCTTATAGTTGATGAAGTATACTTCAGATGCAATCAGACTATTCTCTGAGAAGTCTACCTCGTTGCGCTTATCGCGATTGACCTCTGCCTCTTTCAACATCGTCGATATTAGAAAAAGCAGTGTCATACAGACGAAAATTAGGGCAAACGTTACAAAGAAGCCCTTTTTGTCTCCTCTAAGCATTCGTTTCATCATGGGGGGACCTCCGATGATTGATAGGAACGCTGCCGGTGGTGCCAATGTGTTTGCAAGAGTGCTCCTGATTGTTGGAATCAAATGCGCAAAATTGCAATTACTTCTACTTATAGAATACGGTGTGCTGCATGCAATGTCAAATGATGGATTGATGGGGAACCACAAAAACGACATCAGACCTCGTCACGATGAATCGCCTCAAACGCCAATCGTTAATCCGGATATCAGGATAGATCCATTCTCAAATCCAGTTTGATGCAAATGGCCAATAAAAAAACAGCCAACGACGGCTGCTTTTCTATTGGTCGGGGTGACAGGATTTTTCGCTGGCCTTCGGCTTTCTTGCGCTTAGCGCGGCGCAAGCTCTCGCCTGCGCTACCCGGCTCCTAAAAGCCTCGCACTGCGAGCCTTTTTCCGCCTGACGGCGGCCGGAGCTTCAAATCCAGTTTGATGCAAATTGCAAATAAAAAAACAGCCAACGAAGGCTGCTTTTCTATTGGTCGGGGTGACAGGATTTGAACCTGCGACCTTTTGGTCCCGAACCAAACGCGCTACCAAACTGCGCTACACCCCGAAAAAATGGAGCCAATGTGGGGATTCGGACCCCAGACCTGCTGATTACGAATCAGCTGCTCTACCGACTGAGCTACATTGGCAACTCATGCTTTTCAATTATAGGTAACTGACACATTGGTGTCAAGACATTTATGGCAAAAAAAGTCCCCCAAAAAATCATGGCCAAACACAGCGCGGGAAACGGAAACGGCGGACATGGAAAGGGCGCTCGCGCCGCATCAGCGACGAAAGCGCCCGCTGCAAGTCAATCCAAGGGAATCATCAGGAAATCGGAACCGAGGCTTCTGAGCGGGCAAGATACGCCTTCCACTCTTTTACACACTGGAACGATCCGGAGATCGCGAGTACTCCTGCGATGACGACCAGCCAGCCGCCAAGCATACCATAGTTGAACAGCATGATCGCGATGCTGGCCAACGCATAGACCAGCAAGAGAATCGACGCGATTCTGCTGCGCAACAAGTGGATCAACAGGCTGAGAATGACGAGCAAGATCACGTCGACCAGCGAATAGATGTTCACGAATTCCAGAATGTCCGCAAACGAAAGAACAAAGGTGGTTCCCGCGGAAATATAGCCGAGAATCGCCGCCGCCACACAGAGCTTTCGCCCTTGAGAATATTTCTTGAGGAATGTCGCTTGATCCAAACCAAGCGGCGCGTGTTCCGCAGTGCCTTTTTTAATCTGCGCGCCCGGGTCTATGACCTGAGGCGTACTTTGGTACGCCGCCCCATTTTCAGGAGCCAACGTCTGCCCGCAATTCGGGCAAAAACGGGGATTGCTTTCTGGTATAGGTGCGCCGCAATTGGTACAGTGCTTCATGGAGCCTCCTACGTGACAATTTGATTAAACATTGGTAAGCATATTGCTGTTAACAGTATATAATCAAATCGCCTGTTTTTCAAGCTCCTCTTTTTCCAGCACGGTGTACGCAACCTTACCCACGAGCGTCTTTGGCAGCTCACTGCGGAACTCGATATCATACGGCATGGCGTATTTCGCGACCAGCTTTGCGCAATGGGTAAGGATTTCTTCTTTGAGCGCGGGCGTCGGCAGGATGTTTGGCCTGAGCACCACAAAGGCCTTGATCTTCTGTATCTTATAGGAATCCGGCACGCCGATCACGCAACTCATCAGAACCTTCGCGTGCGCGTCAATCGCGTTTTCCACCTGCGAAGGATAGACGTTGTAGCCGCTTGTAATGATGAGCCGCTTGATGCGCTGCTTGAAAAAGAGGAATCCGTCCGCATCCATGTTGCCGAGATCGCCCGTATGGAGCCATGTGTGACCGTCGGCATGCGCGCGCATCACGTTTGCGGTCTCTTCCGGCTGGTTGATGTACTCCATCATCACAGAAGGACCGCAGAGGCAGATTTCGCCATCCTCGCCAAAGGGAATCTCCTCGATCGTTCCGGGCTTGACAATCTTATAATACGTGTCTGGAAACGGAAGGCCGATGCTACCCTCGCGATACATATCATAGGGCGTCAGGCAGCTCGCAGTGACGCATTCCGTCGTACCGTAGCCTTCGCGCACCTGAACGGTCGCGCCGTGTTCCATGAGGAATAGATCGAACTTCTTTTTCAATTCGATGGAAAGCGTATCTCCGCCGGAGAACACACCCATCAACTGGCTCATATCCACGCCGTCCATATAGGGGTTTCGCGTGATGCCTTCGTAAAGCGTTGGCACGCCCGCGATGTAGTTCGGTTTTTCTTTTTTTAGGAGCTTTGCATAGCTTTCGACCGAAACGCGCGGCACGAGAATCGCCGTTACGCCTGCGACGAGCATCGTATGGATGCAGACGCCGAGACCGAACCCGTGAAACATCGGCATCGCGGCGAGCATGCGCGCACCGGCAACAACGCAGTGTCCCATTGCGCAGGTTTGCAGCGCGAGCGCGTTGAAGTTCAGGTTGCTCAGCAGGATGCCTTTTGTCGTGCCTGTCGTTCCGCCGGAGAAGAGGATTGCAGCGGCGGCGTTGGCACGGCCTTCAACAAAGCAGCTTTCGTCCTTCTGTTTGGCGCCATCCTGAAAGGCTTTCCAGTAGGTGACATCGGCATCCTTCGGAATTTTTGGCACTTTGCGGCCTTCTGTGAGTGCAAAGCCGAGCTTCATCACGGGCGAAAGCGCATCTTTGATGCTGGTGAGCACGAGCGTCTCAAAGGAGACCTGTTTGCGCACCTCTTCAAACTTGCCATAAAACACATCCAGCGAAACAACGGCCTTGGAGCCGGAGTCTTTGATGTAGAAGGCGATTTCGCCGACGCTTGAAAGCGGATGAATCATGGAGGCGATCGCACCGATGCGGTTGAGCGCATAGAAGCAGAGCACGATCTGCGGGCAGTTTGGCATGCAGAGCGTTACCTTGTCTCCCTTTTGAATGCCGATTGCAGCAAAGGCGCGTGCGGTCTGCCGAATCTGCTTGACGACATCCTTGAATTTTGTGACTTTCCCCATGAAGGTGATGGCATTGTAATCAGGATAGAGATTTGCGGCGCGCTCGACCATGTCATACATCGAGGCATCCGGATAGGAGAGCGTCTGGTCGACCTCCCCGTAAAAGGCGAGCCACGGGGCTTTCACGTTGGACATATCTTCACAAAACGGGAAGCAGTTTCCGTCGATTTTGATTTTCTCAGTATTCAATGTTCAGTTCCTCCTTGGACGGGATGTCGAGCAGTTCCGGCTCGGCAAAGAATTTCTTGAGCAGGCGGATTGTTTTTGAGTAGTAGTATCCGTCTGCAATGCGCTCATCCAGCGTTAAGCCCAGGTTCAGCGCCGGCTTGATGGTGACCTTGCCATCCTCGCCGTAAAATGGCTGCAACTGTTTTTCGCCGACGACGACGAACACGGAGTTAGTGCTCCAGTTGGTCAGGTGGTGATAGCCGGCGTTGAGCTTGATGGAGCCGAGGTTGGAGATGAAGACCGTGCTGTTATACGGGTCCTCGTTTGCAAGATCTTTCGGCATGTGCCCGTGCGCGTCCAGTGAGCGAAGAAGGGCGACGATCAGTTTGCGCATCCACATCGGCGTCTTGGCGAGTGTGTCGAGGATGTCTGTCGTGCCGTCCTTTTGATTGCCCTTGCGCACGGAATATACGAAGTCGCGAATTTTATCGTGAACCATATCAATTGCGGCTTTTTCGCTGGTTGGGTCATATTTGAGGATCATGACAGATTCGTCGGCGTTGTCCGAAAACGCTTTTTTCACGATAAAGGAAAACGTGATGTGATTGCGATCGTAATAGCGATTGCCGATGATAAAGCGGTTCATGCGTGGTCGCATTTCGACGGTGCGTGCCAGCGCGGCGAGGATGACGTGAAAGAAGGTGTACTTGTATTCGGGGCTCTGCGCGTTCTTTTTTTCGAGATATGCTTCTACCGCGCTCATATCCACGAGCTCTTGAATGAAGGCTTCGTTGTCGGCACGGTTTGGCATCATGATCGGCATAAAGACATGCATCGAGTCGAGATCGCGAACCAATGTTGCGTCCCGGCGGTCGCCGTGGCGGCGTTTGTTCTTTTCTTCCATTGTTTTCCCATTCCAATCTTGAAGTATAAGTGCAAATAATGCCTAAAATATAACCGTTTCTCAACAAATTGTCAACGAACTGCCACAATTATGAAGCCACGAACACGGAAAACCGTTGCGACGCGAACACAAAACGAGCGTGTCTTCGTGCGTGATTCGATACAGATTCCCCCGAAACATTGACAATTTCTGTATGTGTCGGTATACTTTATGCTATATATGACCACGAGAGGAAAGCTATGAGCGACGAAGAAGGCGACAGTACCGGCGACCATTACCCGAATCGCATGACCGGATATGATTTGAAGCACATAATCTGTCTCTGTTGATGGAAGGAGAACAGGTTATGCTTTTTCTATTTCATGGCAAAAATATGCCGTAAAACAGGCTAAGCGCACCTCATATGTTGTAGCCGCGCTGCGGGAAACCAATGCGCAAACAGTTTTTGAACAAGATCAATACGGAGTATAAAAATGGGTAACGATCCCTTATTCTGGCAAATCATCCTGCAAGTGGTGCTGATATCGCTCAATGCGGTATTTGCCTGCGCGGAGATTGCCGTCATCACAATGAACGATGCGAAGCTCGCAAAGCTTGCCTCCGAAGGGGACAAGCGGGCGGTGAAGCTTGCGCGCCTGACCAGCCAGCCCGCGCGGTTTCTCGCAACCATTCAGGTCGCTATCACGCTCAGCGGCTTCTTAGGCAGCGCGTTTGCGGCGGACAACTTTGCAAAGCGCATCACAGCCGCGCTCACGGCGGGCGGAACCGCGATTCCCGCCGCGACGATCAACACGATTTCGGTGTTGATCATTACACTGATTCTGACATTTTTTACGCTCGTCTTCGGTGAGCTTGTGCCAAAACGGGTCGCCATGAAAAACGCGGAGAAGCTCGCGCTGGGGATGGCGGGTCTGGTCAACGGCGTGGCAAAGGTGTTCTCGCCGCTGGTGTGGCTTTTGACCATCTCGACCAACGGGATTCTTCGACTGCTGGGGATTGACCCCAACGCGGAGGACGAAGAGGTGACCGAGGAAGAGATTCGCATGATGGTGGACGTCGGCTCCGAAAAGGGCACGATTGAAGCCACCGAAAAAGAGATGATCCATAATGTGTTTGAGTTCGACAACGTCTCCGCGGAGGACATCCTGACGCATCGTAAGCTTGTGGATATCCTATGGCTGGACGAAAGCGACGATGATTGGGCGGAGATTATCCACAATACGCGGCATTCGTTTTATCCAATCTGCCGTGACAGCTCGGACGACGTGGTCGGAATTCTTGACGCAAAGACGTATTTTCGCCTGAAAGACCGCACACGGGAGAGTGTGATGGAGCAGGCAGTTCAGCCGCCGAGATTTGTGCCGGAGTCCATCAAAGCGGACGATCTCTTCCTGGACATGAAGCGAAGCCGAAACCACTTTTCTGTGGTCATGGACGAATATGGCGGCATGTGCGGCATCGTGACGATGAACGACCTTATCGAGGTGATCGTAGGCGATATCGACGAGCAAGAGGACGGCGAGGAACAGATCATCACGACGGTGGCCGACGGCGTCTGGCGCACGCATGGTTCCGTTCCGCTGGAGGATATCTCCAAGGCAATTGGCTGCGCGCTGCCGGTAGATGAATACGACACACTCAATGGACTCGTCTACAGCGTGCTCAACGAGATACCGGAGGATGGTACGACGTTTTCCGTCGATGCGTCATGCTTGCATATTGAGGTTTTGGAGATGCGAGACCATGGTATCGAGCGTGCGGAGATTTCGCTGTTGTCAAATGAGGTTGCCGCAGAAAACACGAAATAAACAGTATCATTCAAACGCGTCAGTTTATAGAAACATACGAATAAAAGCCCGATTTCACTCGCTGGAATCGGGCTTTGTGTCGGCATTCGTTTCCTAATTAGTGCGTTTGTTCAACAATTTGGTGCATGCGCGCCCATTGCTGTTCCATCTGCTCAACCAGATGAAACTGTGTCCGTGCACGGTCGAGGTTTTGCTCCGCGCGCGAAACATGAAAATAAACATCTCCCGCAAGATAATCCGTCAGAAAGCGCATCCCGCATTCCAGCGTCATCATCTTGGCTCCGGTAGGCAGCATTGCTTTTTCCGCATTTGTCAGGCTCCCGCCACAGGTGGAAAGATATCCCCGGACATATGTTTCGTATAAACCAAGATCAAACGCAACGCGCGAAAGATCCTGTTCGTCCTCCGCTGCGGTTGAAGCCCCGAAGCGGATCGCATCGCCAAAGTCATTGACGGAAAGCCCGGGCATCACCGTGTCGAGATCGATGACACACAGCGCCAGATCCGTCTTTTCATCAAACAGCACGTTGTTGATCTTCGTGTCGTTGTGCGTAACCCGAAGCGGCAGTTCACCCGACGATTGCAGATCCATCAGAACATGAGAAAACGCCTCCCGCGCAAGGACAAACTCGATCTCCCGCCGCACATCCGCCGCTTTTCCGGCGGCGTCATTTGTGACCGCGCGTTGAAACGCCGCGTAACGATCGGGCGTATCATGAAAATGGGGGATCGTCTCCGCCAACTCTTTCGCGGGGAAATCCGCGAGCTGATTCTGAAAACGGCCAAACGCGACCGCGCTTTCATAGAATAGTTCCGGCGTCGCGCTCTGGTGACAGACGCTGCCTTCCACCAGCTCGTAAACGCGCCAGTATTCTCCGTTTTCGAGCGCATAGCTCATTCCATCCCGCGTATACACAAGCCGCAAAACCCCGCGCGGATCGGTAATCTTCCTACGCAGATGCTCCGTGACCAACTCGATGTTGCGCATGAGCGCTTCCGGCTGGCGAAACACGTTGGTGTTGATCTGCTGGAGGATATAGCGCGCTCCGTTTTCGCAGGTGATGCGCTGTGTTCCGTTGATATGCCCGTTGCCGAATTGTTCGCTGGAGACGGGTGCGCCCAGGAGCGCAAAGCGGGAGAGTATGGGGTGCATCGTTCTTCTTCCTTCGTTCTTGTCGTTTGCGCGCTTGTTCATCATTCCTTGCCAAGCAGCGCGCGGATCCCTTTGAAAAGCTTATGATTCAGCAGATGCACAAGTCCCTCGATCTGGCGCGGGGAGATATCCGATTCCGAGCTCATGAGTCGAAGCGGCGTCGTATACAGAATGTGATCGATGATGCCGCTGTCAACCTCGTCGGACGAGAGGGCAGCGGTTGCGACTTTTTTACCCACGGCGGCCAAAATGCGACCGAGAAGCGTGTGCCGCACCTCGCTGAGGGTGACGTTCAGGGTGTGCGTTTCGCCCTTTTGCGGTTCGCGCGCGGGGATTGCGCGGCCGAGTACGGCGGAAAACGCGTCGTCCGGCACGTCGATTCCGCTCGTGAGATCATAGTAGCACGTGGCGGTTGCGCGGTGATCCGGAATATGCGCGTCCGCGTCCGCTTCTGCGGAAATCACGCTCGTGAGGCGGGGTTCCCTGCTGGATGTGCTGAGGCGGATTTCATATGCGCCGCCCTCGACGCGCCAGTCGGCGGCGGTGACGTCGTAAAAGCTCAAATCCCGCCTCGTCAGTACAAACCGGACACTCTTTGTTTCTCCGGCAGCGAGCAGAACTTTCTCAAATCCCTTGAGCTCCTGTTCCGGCACAAACATGATGTCGGATCGATGCGAGACATAGAGCTGCACCACCTCCGCGCCGGAGACGCTGCCCGTGTTGGTCACATCGAGCGTGACTGCCAGCGATTCTCCCGCGTTGAGATGCTGCGCGCTGAGATGTAGATTATGATAGGAAAAAGAAGCATAGGAAAGCCCGTGCCCGAAGGGATACCGTACCGCTAGCCGGGCGGTGTCGTAATAGCGATACCCAACAAAGACACTCTCGCGGTACTCCACCGTGCGCGTATAGCCGGGGAAGTATCGGTAGCACGGCGTATCCGTAAGACGCAGCGGCCAGCTTTCCGCGAGCTTGCCGGAGGGGCAGACCGCGCCGGAAACAAGATCGGCAACCGCGCCGCCGACCGCTTCGCCGGCAAGATGCATCAGAAGGATCGACTTTACGTCGTCCGCCCAATCCAGATCGACAACCGATCCGCAGAGCAGCACCACCACGACGTTTGGATGGATCGCGGCGACGCGACGGATCAGCTCGGTTTGGTTTTGCGGCATCGCGAGGCTCGCCCGGTCAAAGCCCTCGGATTCATATCGATCCGGCAGCCCAGCGTAGATCAGCACGGCGTCTTTGCCGTGCGCAAGCGCACACGCCTCACGCATCAGCGCTTCGTCGGGCGTATCCTGCGCCTCCTGATACCCTTGCGCAAACGCGGCGTTAAACCCCAGCGACAGTAAGGATTCATAAGGAGAATCCAGCTGAAGAGGCTGCACCTTACTGCTGCCAGCGCCCTGATAGCGCGGCGTCTTGGCAAACGCGCCGAGCACGGCGATTTGGCTTCCCGCCGCGAGCGGCAGCAGACCATCCTCGTTTTTGAGCAGTACGGCGGATTGCGAGGCAGCCTGGCGCGCGAAGGCATGATGCGCGTCCGCGTCAAACGGGGCTTTTGTGCGCGCTTTTGTGCGCTCCGCAAGAGCGACGACACGCGCGGCGCAACGATCGACCGCCTCCTGCGCAAGAGCGCCGGAAGTGACCGCGCGTACGATCTGATTGTCGTGATAAGGCCCGACATACGGCATCTCGAGGTCAAGACCGGCAGAGACGCCCCGCACGCGATCGTTAACAGCGCCCCAATCGGACATGATCAACCCTGTGAACCCGAATTTTGTACGCAGTACGTCGCCTAGCAGCCACTGATTGTCGCTGGCGTTGATGCCCTTGACGCGGTTGTAGGAGCACATGACCGTCCAGGGCTGCACGCGCTGGAGTACGCGTTCAAAGGCGGAGAGGTACAGCTCAAACATTGCGCGTTCGTCGACAACAGAGTCGATGGTGAGCCTGCGGTATTCCTGATTGTTAAGCGCAAAATGCTTCATCGAAGCGCCGACCTTAAGACTTTGCAGACCTTCGATGTACGCCGCGGCAAGATCGCCGGAAACGACGGGATCTTCGCTGAAATATTCGAAATTGCGACCACAGAGGGGGCTGCGTTTGCAGTTGAGGCCGGGACCTAAGAGCACGTCCACATCCGCCGCGCGGCATTCCTCCGCCAACGCGATGCCAATCTTACTGAATAGCGCGCGGTCGAACGAGCAAGCGGTTGCGCACGCGGTCGGAAAGCAGGTGGAACGAACGGTAAAGAGCCCTTTCTCCGGATCGAGCACCTCTTTGCGCAGACCGTGCGGCCCATCCGAAACCGTCACGGCGGCAAGGCCGACGCGCGGAATCGCTTTTGTGCGCCATTTATCCGCACCCGAAAGCAAGCTCGCTTTTTCCGAGAGCGTCATTTGAGAAACGAGCCGAACTACTGTATCGTGTTGTTCCATACCGCACCTCCTGATGTTCAAACACAGTATACCACGCGGGTCTCATACGAGAAAAGATTCCGTCGAATCGTTTGTGGAGCGTATCGATTCATACGATGTAACGAATCACGGCGGATATTCTCTTTCTGAAGCGCCGATTTCTCGGGTGAAAGCGGAAAAAACGCAAACCATCACCTTTTTTCCCAGAATTATGAAAAAATAATTACAAATAGCACACATAATTACTATTGACAATGTAATATATATGTGATAATTTGATTGCAGGTTTCAGAGATACTCCCACGAAAAAGGCAAAACCCGTGAAAACGGGCGACGCAAAGCTAAAGGGCCTAATAGCGCGGATGACGCGCAGATGGTAGCCAGTTGCCGAATTGAGTGTCGTACCGCAGTTTCATATCGCGCGGAGAAGACAGTTTTTGGCAGCTTGGCAATTGGAAGGCAAGCTGTCTTTTTATTGCTGTCGCTGGGAACTCTGAGCCGAAACAATATTTCGTTTCGGAGGGGAAATGTATGAAAAAGAGACTGATGGCGATCCTGATTTGCACGCTGCTTCTCGTGATGATGATTCCGGGTGTGGCAAACGCACAAGGCAACGGTTCGGCTCCCGTCGGCGTCGTTTCGATGCGGCAGGCACGTTATACCGCGGCTCAGTTCAAAGTGCTCGAACGCATGGTAGCAACCGCGAACCGTCAGATTGAAGTAGCGGTCAAATTCGCACAGATTACGCCGTGGAACGATGTTGCTTGGCTACAGAGCGTTGTGGGCGCCATTGTTTCGCCGGTGTTTGCATATGCGAAATCTATTGGCGCGGTTGTGGTTTGCGAGTATACTACTTATTATATCGACGGTCAAAATGTATTGGTTGATCCGCTTCGCGTGATTCCTCTCTAAGCTCTGCAAATCGCGCGGCGGAACAAGGAGCGGACATGATCGAATCCAGCAGTGATTTCGAAGGGATATTTGGTGCGCATGCCGTACAAATGCGGGATATTTGCCGTGCCATCGCAGCCCTTCCGGACGTAGATCATATTGTTTTGTTTGGTTCCTATGCCAAACGCTGCGCACAATGCGATAGCGATGTCGACCTCGCGGTATTTTTTCACAGTTCCGATGCGCGTATGCTGCGGCAATACCGTCAGCTTGCGCGCATTTGCGTGAATTCGAGCATTGATATTCAAGTTCAACCGTTTCACACCTATGAATTAGCTACGCCCTGTGGTATTATAGAAGAAGTTGAGGCGTACGGATTGGAGCTTTGTCCATAATTGGGCGGCCAAAAGCCGTCTGCGAACTCTGGGTGATGGAATGGAAGGCATACAATTTAATCGAAGAGCTGCCGCGGGATATTCGAGCGCGGAATGCGAACCAAGCACCCAATTGCTGAGCAAGCAAGGTGACTTGGAGGTCATTTTACACCGTATCAACGGCGAATCCGTTGTCTGGTTATTTCCCGCGCGTGACCCCAACGCAACCGAGTATTTTTTTATCCACGCGGGCGGTGTCGATCTGGCGATGGATGACGGGCTTGTTTCTCTTGGCGCGGGAGATTCCTTTACCGTATCCGGGCTAACGCGCGATGTTCCCGTCAAGATGCACGGGGATTCGGAAATTCTCTATGTTACGAATTGCCCGGTGTTTGAGTCGGTTGCACATGTGGACGAAAGCCTCAAAGACTTGCTTTCGAGGATCAACGAAAAGGATCATTACACGTCACGCCACAGTAAGTCGGTGCTCCAATATTCGCTTGTATTATATGATGCGATGCTGGATCGCGGCCCTGATATTCCGCGGGAGGATCTCGCGTTTGCCGCGCTGTTTCACGATGTCGGCAAGTGCTTTGTGCCCACGGAGATTTTGCAAAAGCCCGACAAATTGGATCAGGCGGAGATGCGCTATATCCTACGTCATCCGATCGACAGCGGGCGCATTCTGCTGCAAAACTTCGGCGAGCAGATCGCAGAAATTGCGCGCAATCATCATGAGCGACTCGACGGGAGCGGATATCCGCGCGGACTTCGGGCGGAAGACATCAGCCTATCCTCGCAGATTGTCGCTGTCGCGGATGTGTTCGACGCGATGACGAGCCAGCGCGGCTACAACACCGTAAAGTCATTCACGGAGGCTGCGGAGGAGTTGGTATCCCTTTCGCATCAGTTTGACAGCAGGATCACGAGCGTGCTGATGCATTTGGTCGAGAGTGGCGCGCTTGAAGAAGGAGTGGCAGGCCTATGAACAAACAGGAAAAATGCGGATATTGGCTGATGTTGTCGGACTATGACCTCGGCACAATCGACACCTTGATCAAAGGTGAGCGTTGGGTCTATGTCGCCTACCTTTGCCAACAGGCGGTAGAGCGGCAGCTAAAAGGAATGTATGTCTACTACATGGATACCGAGCCGCCGAAGACGCATAACGTCAACTTTCTATTCTCAAAGATTACGGGAAGCGCTCCGTTCCAGGCGGAAGCGGACACCGCCCTCTTTGACGAACGAAAGAATGACTGCGAAGATTTTCTGATGGACGTAATGTTTTATTACATGTCCGATTATCCGTTCTCGTATAAGAACATTGCGACCCGCTTTGTCGACGGCAACCTCGCAAACGAGCTCCACCAAAAAACACTGCTGTATGTCGCGTGGCTTCGCTCGTTTTTGCCAAAGATTGAGATACCGGATATTCCCGCCTGAAAATTTTTTCACTAAAATCACATTACCCCAATGTTTCGTGTAGAGCCCAAAAATCGCAAAGGCCACCCCGCGGGGTGGCCTTGTTGTTGGTTATCGTGGCTCTCCCTCAATCGTTGGGGTAGAGCAGTAGAGTAAGAGAAACAGTGCTGTCAGCCGGCGGGCGTTGCTTCGGGCAACGGCGTGGCGAACGCCTCGGTCCCCGGCTTGCTGGTTTCGTGGGGCTCTATCGTGTCTCGCAAATAATCCGCCCCCTGATCCAGAAGACCAGCCGCATCCTCCGCAATGCCGGAATCCTGCATGAAGAGTAAGATCTCCTGCCAGGCCTGTAAGCCCAGCACGCGCAGGTTGCTGATCAAACGCTCCAGCTTGCCGCTGAGCAGATCCTTGCTATCCAGATAGGTCAGCACCGCCATCAGCAGGATCAGCAGCACGACCAATACGCCGATCAGCCGAAAAACAAATTTCATGGGTCTATTCCTCCTATCAACAAAAGGTGAGCAGGGCATCGCTCACCAAGTACAGTATACTACGGGTATGCTGCACCTTCTGTGAATGTTGTGTAAAATCGAACGCCGATCGCGCGAAGAATCAAGGTTGCGATCACTCGATGGAGAGGAACTCCGTGTTCGCAATCGCGGTTTCGATCATCTGCGAAAAATCGACGCGCGCCTCGCTTTGGCGGATATCCGCAAGCTTCGGCCGTGTGACGGGATGCTGCGGCACGAATACGGTGCAGCAGTCCTCATAGGGCAGGATTGAGGTTTCATAGGAACCGATCGCCTTGGCTCGCGAAACGATCTCTTCCTTGTCGAAACCGATCAGCGGGCGGAAGACAGGCAACGTCACCGCGTCGTTTGTGACCGTCAGGCTCTCGATGGTTTGGCTGGCAACCTGTCCGATGGATTCTCCTGTGATCAGCGCCTGCGCGCCGCAGGTGAGGGCGATCCGCTCGGAGATCTGCATCATCAACCTGCGCATGAGTACGGTCGTCTCACTCTTCGGGCACTTTTCATGGATCGTGAGCTGGATTTCGGTAAACGGCACCAAATACAGGCCGACGTCGCCCGCATAGCTCGAAAGTATCCGCGTGAGCTCAATCACCTTATCGCGCGCGCGCGCGCTGGTGTAAGGATAGCTGTAGAAATGCACGGCGGAGATGCGCACGCCGCGTTTTGCGATCATATGGCCCGCAACGGGGCTGTCGATCCCGCCGGAGATGAGCAGCATTGCGTGTCCATTGGTGCCGACCGGCATGCCGCCCGCGCCAAAGATCTCTTCTGCAAAAAGAAACGCCTGATCCTGCCGCACCTCGACGCCTACGTAGAAATCCGGCTGGTGCACATCCACACGGAGCGTATCGAACGACTCAAGCAGCAGCCCGCCCATCACGCGGCAGATATCCTGCGAGCACATCGTAAAGCGCTTGTCCGCGCGGCGGGCAATCACCTTAAAGCTCGTCTGCGGCAGACCCTCGATCCGGCGGGCAACGAGCACTTTCGCGGCCTCGACCATCTGATCCCAATCCTTTTCCACCGCGATCGCGGGGCTGACCGAATGGATGCCGAATACACGCGTGAGTTTGTTTGCCGCCTCGTCCATCGCCTCCTGCGGGATGCCGAAGACAAACACACGCCCCTGTTCGCGCACGACCTTCACGGGCAGCGGACGCAGGGCGAGGGAGATGCGCTTCATGAGACTGCGCTCAAAATAAGGGCGGTTGAGGCCTTTGAGGTGGATTTCCGCGTAGCGGACGAGCATGACTGCTTCCATGTGATTCTCCGTTTATTGATTGATCGTTTGTGATGTGTTGCGCCTCTTTGCGGACGCGTTATCTGCGCTGAAAGCGCCGTAAGAACGAAACCTGGTCGGCAAGCGCCGCCGAGACGGCGTCCATCTCCTCCAGCGTGTTCATGGGACATAGGCTAAAGCGCAGCGCGCCTTCCGCGTGAGCCGTCGGGACGCGCATGGCGGCGAGAATTCTGTTTTGCCCCTTTTTATACGTGGAGCAGGCGCTGCCGGTGGAGACAAGGACCTCCCGCTCAGATAGCGCGTTGACCAACACCTCGCCGCGCACGCCGGGGAAAGAAACGTTCAAAATATGCGGCGCGCCCGCTTCCGGCGCGGGGCCGTTGAGCGTGACATCCGCAATCGTACGCAGATTTTGCCAGAGCCGGAGCTTACAGGCGCGCATCTGCGCAATCCATTCGGGTTGGTTGGCGCGATATTGTGCCAGCGCGGCATCCAGCGCGAGGATTCCGGGCACGTTGCTGGTGCCGGAACGAAGGTTTTTCTCCTGCCCGCCGCCGATTTGGCCGCCCGCGAACTTGGTTCCGATTCTGACATACAGCGCGCCAACGCCTTTCGGCGCGTGAAACTTATGTGCGCTGATGCTGTATAGATCGACCGGAAGCTTTGCAAACGGGAGCTTGCAAAACGCCTGCACGCCGTCCGAATGCAGAAGAGCACCGGGAGCGCGTTGCTTGATCCGCGCGCGGATTGCGTCGAGGTCATTGATCGCGCCGACTTCGTTGTTGACATGCATGATGGACACGAGCGCGGTTTCCTCGTTCAGCGCGACATCCAGGGCGGCAAGATCCACACCGCCATCCGAACTTAGGCCGATCAGGACGACATCGATATCCGGCGTGTTTTCCAGCGAGCGGAACACCTCAAATACGGAGGGATGTTCGCCCGCGCTGGTGATGATCCGGCGTCTGCCGCGCAAGGGTTTGAGCGCGCCAAAGATCGCCATATTGTTGGATTCGGTACCGCCTGAGGTATAGAGCACCTCGCCCGGCGATGCGCTCAAAGCGCCCGCCAGATTGGCGCGCGCGAGCTCCATCGCTTTTTCGGTGGCGACGGCCGGTTTATATGCGCTGGCAGGGTTATAAAACTGTTCGGTCATGGCGTGATAGGCGGCATTCGCCGCTTCCGGCAGGACGCGTGTGGTCGCGCTGTTGTCCAAATAAATCATTCGATCACTCCGTCGTTATACGGCATGCGCCGCAAATTTCACATGAAAAAAGCGCGCATTGGCAGTATAGCACAAAATTGCGCGCTTTGCTCATCTTTTCAACGGCTCACGCCGGCTGTTATGGTTGGAACTTTTCTTTCAGGAACCCATAACCCTGCGCGTCCAGCTCCTCAAACGGGATGAACCGGAGTGATGCACCGTTGATGCAGTATCGGGTACCGTTTGGGGATTCCGCGTCGCCTTCGAACCTGTGTCCCAGATGCGAGTTGCCCGCGCGGGAGCGTACCTCTGTCCGGTGCATGCAGTGGCTGCTGTCTGTTCGCTCCACAACCACGGAGGGCTCGACCGGCCGCGTAAACGAAGGCCAGCCGCAGGAAGAATGGTACATATCGTCCGAGGTAAAGAGCGGCTCTCCTGTGACGATGTCAACATATAACCCGCGCTGCTTGCTGCCGTAAAACACACTCGTAAACGGCCGCTCTGTCGCGCTCTCCTGCGTGACGGCATACTGCTCCGCCGTGAGTTTTTTCTGAAGCAATTCGCGATCCGGCTTTTGATACCGTCCCGCGTCGATCTTGGTCTTCGAAAGGCGCGCAATCTCGGCAAAGGGGATGTGGCAATAGCCATTCGGATTCTTATCCAGATAGTCCTGATGATACTCCTCCGCGGGGAAGTAGTTGACGAGCGGGCCGATCTCAACCGAGAAGCGTGGCGTGCGCGCGCGCTCGATGGCGGCAATGCGCTCGACCGTCGCCTGCGATTCCGCGTCCGCATAATAGATGCCGGCTTGATATTGCGTGCCGATGTCATGCCCCTGCCGATTGACCGCGGTGGAATCCACCACCTCGAAATAGGCGAACAACAATTGATCGAGCGTGACGCGCGCGGAATCGTACGTGACCTTCACCGTCTCGCGAAAGCCTGTTTTTCCTGAGCATACTGTTTTATAATCCGCGTCCTGCGCTCCCGTGCCGTTGGCATATCCGCTCTCGGCATCAAGCACGCCGGGGATCGATTGCATGAGCTTTTCCATACCCCAAAAGCAACCGCCAGCGAGGTAGATGACGTTTGTTTGATTCTGTTCCATCGTATCAGATCTCCTTTTGCGCAATTCCTGCGAGATAGGTTGATCGTACCATTCGACAATGCATCTGTCGAGAGACGAGGTCACACAAGGCGGCAAGAAACGCCAGTTTGAGCATAAAACACCCTATACGTCTTTGTTTGCTACCGACTACCACTCAGACGAAAAAATACCCGCCGAAGCGGGAAACAACGATCCATTATAGAGTATCAGGCGTTTTCTTTTTTTGAAACACGCGCACGAGCAGAAGCACACAAAACACGCAAAGCGCGAGCATGCACAACAGCGCAATCACGACGGCGTAAAAAGCAATCCCGCCGCGAAGCGGACTGATGGAGCTGGGATCGACTTGAATCTGCTGCGTCCCAACAAGAAAAGTGCTGACCAGCGGCAGGAGAAATGCTGCAAGCGCGACCCAACCGATGGGCTTTTGCAGAACGCTTGCTTTGCGCGCGGTGAGATACAGCACTAGCCCCCCGATATTGGAAACAAACCTTGCCAGCAGCACCAGATAGGGATACATCATTACGGGAAGCGGGTGAGCGCTCAACACGCCGTGGGCAAAGAACACGATCGGGTAGACAAACGGCAGGAAAAGCAGGATTGCAGCGGCGACTGCGCCGCCCCGCGGGTTTTTCTTGCGCGGCAAGGGAGAGAGCGGTATGTTCGGCCCGGCTGGATTTGATAACGCCGTGATGATCTCATCCGCGACGCCGCTCTGCGCAGAAAGATTGGGACGTTTGCCGTGGATCCGCTTGTGGTCGGTCTTGATCGTGATATGCATGCAATCATCTCCTGCTGGATGTATGAATGGCGGAGTGCGTTATGCCTCGTCTGGCGTGGCGCTTGGCGTGGGCGTGGTTTGAAAGAGCCGCTTGACAAAGATGATAGCGAGAACGGCGAGCGCGACGACGATGAGGTTGTACACGACGATCGAAGCAATGACGACGGAAAACGCGGCGCCTGCTTGAACCGCGCCGGAGGCGAGTCCGGACGCAACGGCGAAAATCTGACCCGCGGAGAGCGCAACGAGGGCCGCGACGCTGCCCCAACCGAACCACTTGCGAAAGGCGCGCGCAATCAGACTCGCAAGCACAAGCAGCACGAGCCCCAGCGCCACGAGGGGAAACAGCTCCGCAAGCGCGAAATAGTCAAACAAAAGCGATTGACGCGCGATGCTTCCGATGATCGCGACGAACAACATAAACAGAATCGGCGCCCAGAGCAGCAAGCCGCCGGAGATGGCGAAGATTTTGCTCAAGACGGATTTTTGTTTCAGGTTCATGGGGATACCTCCTATTTTGGGATTTGCCGAAACAGATTAAGACAAACACATCATTTGATCGTATTATATAGGATAAATGTATACGTGAATAGGGTAGATCGGCAGGCGGAAAAAACGAACACAGATCCATTTTCACTTGTCTTAGCCATATAATTGTGTATACTATGAAACAAGAGAAGGGAGCGCGAGACAATGCATGCTGACGATTTTTCCTCCGCATGGGATGCGCGGGATCGATTGATCGATCAACTCCAACGGGAACAATGCGTGCCCACGCGCGTGCTGTATGTGCGCGAGAATGATGGCGGCGCGCTCGGCGCGGGCCTCTTACCGGGGCATGCGGGGCTTTTGCTGATCTTCTGGCGGGGCAGTGACTTCCATATAAAATTGCTGCGCGAGCCGGAGCTGATTGTGGAAGATTTCGTTCAGATGTCGGACGGGTTCGGCGGCGTGTTCGGGTTTGGCGAAAAAGGAGCAAGAGGCTGGCAAATGCGCTTCTTGGAGCGCGGGGAGACCGTGGCCGAGGTCACGATGCTGCCCGCAATTACTGCATTTGCGGATCTGCTCGCTTCGGACGATCGCTTTCTCTATGGCAGGCGCAAACCGCGCCAGATTCCGCTTTGGCAGCTCAAGCCGGAGGGTGCCGAGTTCTGCGGCAACGTTGTTTCGCTCTGGGGGCGGCTGTTGAAGCACGAAGAATAGCACATTCGATGCGCACGCACGGATCGTTTGCTGCGTTTTGAACTGTGATCCAACAATCGGATAAAGCCATTGTGCCATGTTACGCCATCGCGGCGCGCATGGCAATTTTTATCGTCATTTTACGCAACCCAGTTCGCGCGCGGACGGACGTTACTTGACTTCTTCTCCTTCAAACAATCCAACCGTAGCGCTTTTTTTCAATACGCCCGTATACTGTTCGCCGAAGATGCCTATCTTATCCTTGCCGGGATAATAGGTGATGTCGAGCGGCATATAGGTGTCAAAATCGACATAGACCAGGTCTTCGGTTTCTGAATCATTCACGATCTGGTGCGCTCCCGCTTCTCCCGTCGGAAAGAAGGCGATATCTCCCGCGGCAACAAGTCGCGTTTCGCCTTGAGCAAGGTTCAGATGACCCGTGCCGGAGATGATATAGAAGGTCTCCTCGCTGTATTCGTGGTAATGCAGCGGAAACGCGGCTTTCTTTGGCGGCAGACGCAAAAACGCGATGTTGGATTTGTATCCGTCCTCGCCTTTGACAAACTTGTGCCGGAAGAAGTGGAAATCTTCACCGGAAGTGACTTCCTGATGTTCGAGATCACTCATGCGGGAGATGATGGTTTTGTGTTCCATAGCGCTTTGTTCCTTTCTGTAATGTGTTGTTGGTATTGTATCACAGCAGAGCCAGACGAATCAGTCTTAGGAATCATTGCACCGATCCCAAAGTTTGCGGTTCAACGGGCGGATCAATCCGTTAGCAGGAATGCCGCCCATTCGTAACGCGGGTCTGATTGCTGTGCGCTGCAAACAAAAATCCGTTCGATATAGTCCTGCTTGCGCGCTTCGAGTGCGTCTTTGCATCCGGGCAAGCCATAGCGCCGTACGAGCGCCGTAAGATCATAGAGCGGGAAACCGAGTGCGTGACCGGGCGTATGCACGACGGCGCAAGCCTGACCTACCGCATGACACAGCGCAATGTCCTCCGCCGATTGGATTTCTTTTGCCACCGCGTGCGCCTGCAAGATCGCGTGCTGCGCAAGCGGCATTTTTACTTTACCCGCCGCCCAATCTCTGGATATCGACAAAGCGGACGCAAGACGCGTTTCCATTGGATAGCGCCTCTGCAGCAGTTGCACGGTTTCCTCGGCTAAGTCAAACGCCCACAGGACAAGCGTCCGGTGCGTTTGTGCCTGAATCAACGTGTTTAGATCCGCAAGAAACGGGCTGTCCTTTGTAAAGAGTATCTGGTTTTTGCGGCGCAGCCGTTGCTGCACACCATCGAGCCAGTCCATGTTCTTCTCCTTTACTCTATGGAATTTAAAAAACGGAAAGAGTGGATTCTGCAAGCGAAATACCAAAGAGGTAGACACAAAACTGCATCTACCTCTTTGGTGCCGGTGGTCGGACTCTTCGCTCAATCCTCTCGTTGCTTGCGCTCCGCGCGTCGCAACTTCGGGCTTTCGCTTCCCCGCCGCGAAAAACGATCCGCCGGATCGTTTTTATCTCGCGGCTTCGAGTCCGTTCCCAAGAAAGACCAAAGAGGAAGATACAAAAATGTACCCTCCTCTTTGGTGCCGGTGGTCGGACTCGAACCGACACGGTATCGCTACCAACGGATTTTGAGTCCGTCACGTCTGCCAATTCCATCACACCGGCTCAGAGAGATATTTTAGCATACACAGGATTTGATTGCAAGCACGGACAATCGGTTTTTTGTATTACTTGCATGCACGTTTGTGGCGATTGCGACGTAATTTTCATTCGGGATGCAAACACCGCGCCTCGTTCCGCGCAGCGATTGAATCCCGCACGATAAAATGATATACTCATCAGGACATCCAACAAGACATCCAACCAACCGGCCACTCCGCGACGGAAGATCGCATTTTTGCGTCATATCCAAAGGAGACATCGCTATGAAGAAACTGTTTTCCGAATTCAAAGCCTTTATCGCCAAAGGCAGCGTGGTCGATCTCGCCGTTGGCGTGATCATCGGTGCTGCGTTCAAGGGCATCGTCGATTCGCTGGTGAGCGACATCATCTCTCCGCTCATCGGGCTTGTTGCGGACACAAACTTTACCGATCTCGTCTGGCAGATCGGCGGGGTTACGATCCAATACGGCTCGTTCATCACCGCGATCATCAATTTCCTGCTGATGGCAATCGTGCTCTTTCTGCTCGTCAAAGCCATCAGCGGCGCGAGGGACTTCGGCGGCAAGCTGAAAAAAGGCGAAACCGCACAACCGGCGACACCGACGGAAAAAATCTGCCCCTATTGCAAGAGTACCATCGCAATCGACGCGACCCGCTGCCCACATTGCACCTCGGAGGTATAATCAATTGGAATCCAACAAACAAAACAGCACAAAGACGGAAGAAATCAAGGAAGAAATCAAGACCGTACAGAACCAGACACCCGAAGGAGTGCCGCCGGAGGAGTTCGACGACCTGCAACGAAAGGTTCACAGCTATTCGGATCAGCAGTGGATCCTGTTTCAGCGCATCGGTGGCGGTGTGTTGGGATTGCTCTGCGGCTATCTGCTGACATACTTTGGCAATTTTGAGTCCATCGGCATGTATGGAACCATCGCGGCGGTGCTGATCGCCTTGTTTGTGCCGGGTATGGTCGAGAAGCGCGTCAAACGCAGTGTGCAAAAAGGACGTTTCGCGCTGATGATCGGCCTTGGCATATGGTTGCTGGCGTATTTGGGAATCATGCTGATCCAGGGTGTGCCGCTGACCGTAACGGGCGCTTGAGAAGGCGAGGGGACGCATGATGGATCCAGTGCAGGATAAGACAACAGTGCCTCCGCTCGAACGCACCCGGCACGCGAAGCCGCTTGTGAGCATCGTCTGTCCTTGCTATAACGAAGAGGCGATGCTGCCGATCTATTATGAGGCCATGGAACGCGTCGTGTTTTCGCAGCAAACGGACAGTGCGTTTGAATTGATTCTGATCAACGACGGATCAAAGGACAAAACGCTGTCTGTTATCCGCGCACTCGCGCAGGCGGATGCCCGCGTCAAATACATCTCCTTTTCTCGAAACTTTGGTAAGGAAGCCGCACTGTACGCGGGGCTCAAGCACGCGAAGGGCGATTTTATATGCGTGATGGACTGCGACCTGCAGGATCCGCCGGAGTTGATCGCCCAGATGTTGGAACGTCTGCACGCGGAGGAATGTGATTGCGTCGCGACGCGGCGTGTATCGCGAAAGGGTGAGCCGAAGATCCGGAGCGCGTTTGCGCGCGCATTTTATCGGATTATCAATCGGATATCAGACACGGAGTTTGTCGACGGCGCGCGCGATTTTCGCATGATGCGACGTTGCGTGGTGGACGCCGTGCTGGAGCTTCCCGAATACCACCGCTTTTCCAAGGGAATCTTCATGTGGGTGGGCTTTGATACCGTCTGGCTGGAATATGAGAATATCGAGCGTGTGGCGGGTGAAACGAAATGGTCGTTCTGGAAGCTTGCGAAGTACGCGATTGAAGGGATTGTCTCCTTTTCGACCGTACCGTTACAGCTTGCGACCGCGGTGGGCAGTGTGGTCTCCGCGCTGGCGCTGATCTACATGGTCATTCGCGTGATCATTGCGATGATCTGGGGCAACCCTGTGGCGGGCTATCCTTCGCTGCTGGCGATTACGCTTACACTGGGCGGGTTCATCCTGCTTGCGCTCGGCATCATCGGCGAATATGTCGCGCGCACCTATATGCAGGTCAAGCGCCGCCCGATCTATATTGAAAAGGAAAACAATTTCAAAGAATAGTTGGCTAGCTTTTTGGCCGTAGAACTTGTCGAAAAATCAAAATAGATTGCCCGTAGAACGATTACAAAATCAAAACAGATTGACCGTAGATCTTGTCGAATAATCGAAACAGATTGCCCGTAGAACTTGTCGAGAAATCAAAACAGAGAAAAAACAGGACGGTGCGCGATGCTCCGTCCTGTTGTGTTGTTCCGGCTTATTTCATTCGTCCGAGTGCAAGCCAGTAGATCACGCGCCCGGATAGCTCCAGACCGAGCTTTTGCTGGAGGCGTTTGGACGCTTCGTTATTGACCGCGACCTGGCAAAACGCAATGCGACCCTGCGCGAGCAGATGATTGATCAAATATGCTTCCAGGCAATAGGCGAGCCCAAGCCTGCGGTATTGCGGCAGAATTTCGAGCATGCCCATCGGCCGCTCCTCGTGCGTGCCCGCAAAGCCGACGATTTCACCCTGCCAAAACACGCCGAACATACCCGCCTCAATCCGGCTGCGGATATAGTCCGCATCGTCAACCATATGATAGTGCGCGTGCACAAAGTCGGCATACCGCGGATCCAGCTTGCGGATTTCCGCGCCAGCGGGCAGGGAATAGGAGATCGGCTCTTTCGAAGAATAGACCGCGTGGCAGCACTCCATGACGGTTTGGAACCCATAATCCCGCGTCAAAACCGTTCGGGCCGAGTCGCTGCGCAGTACGACGAGTGTTTCCCGCCCGGGAACCAACCGATCGGTCAGGCACCGCAGGAACTCCGCTTCGTTTTCCGGTTCCGCGGAGAGTAAAAACAGGTCGTCATACGCAACTAGCGCACCGCCGCCATTTGCCAGCAGTACGCTCGCCGCGGGGATCTCCAGTATCTCCAGCATGTCGATATTCGTCATGCGATCCCGCATGAGATAGTCCATTGCCTGTTGCTTCATGTGGCGCAGTATAGCACAAGTATCGCCCGTTCGCAACGAAAAACGCGTAGGAAAAGCTTAACTTATGCCGCGTTTCATCCAGCGGGCTGCGGCCTGCCGCGTTTGACAGACCTACTGCCAAATGGTACACTACGGTGGTATCCTGCAATGGAGTATGAGGGAAAGTTTACCCTGTTTTACGGGAAAGGAACCGCGCACATGGCGGATGTAACAGCGATTGTATTGACCCTCGATGAGGAGAAAAATATCGACGCATGCCTCAAGTCCGTCGCGGGGTTTTGCAGCCGCGTGGTCGTGCTCGACAGCGGCAGTAAGGATCGCACCCTCGAGATTGCGCATGAAAACGGGGCGGATGTCTTCGAGCATGCGTTTACCTATTATGCCGAGCAGTTCAACTGGGCGGTGGACAACGCGAATATCACGACCGGCTGGACGCTCCGGCTGGACGCGGACGAGCGCTTTACGCCCGCTGTTTGCGCGCGATGCGAAGCGCTCATGCGGGAGCATGCGGAGGATGACGTCACAGGCATCGTCATGGAGAGCGATTTCTTTTTCCTCGGAAGGCAGATGAAGCACGGCGGCAGCAAGAAACGCAAGATCATGCTCTTCAAGACCGGAAAAGGCAGAATTGAAGACAGAAAGCGCGACGCGCACACAATTCTGCACGAAGGGCGCACGATTGCGATCCCGGAACGCTATCTGCACTATGATTTTAAGGATCTGACGAGCTATATCGCGCGCTATAACTGGTATGCGATTCGCGAGCTGAGCGACTACATCGCGTATGAGCAGGGCGCTAGCTATGAAGCGAACACCGATCCGAAACTGATGCAACACCGCAAGAAGAAATTTACGCTCTACTATCGCGCGCCGATGTTCCTGCGCGCGTGGCTTTGGTTCGTGTATAATTACTATTTTAGGCTCGGATTTCTGGACGGAAAAGAGGGCTACCTCTACCACTATTTTGAAAGCTACTGGTATCGCTTCCTTGTGGATGCGAAGATCTACGAATATCGAAAGACCGGGCAAGCGGAGAGCGAACTCCGCGCGCTGGGAAAGTGAGCGTTCCGATGGCTGATCCTGTTCGCGTATTGATGGTGCTAACCGTACGATACGGCAAAAACGGCATCGCAAACTGCGTGATGAACGATATCGAGCACCTGGACCCCGCACGCGTTCGCTGCGACCTCGTCTGCCCGAACGAGCCGGACGAGCAGGCGCGCGCAATGGTGGAGAGAACCGGCGGGAGCGTGTTTGTGCTCGGCGGGCGAAATCGCCATCCGTTTGCGTATATCCGCGCGCTGAGCGGGATTGTGCGGCGGCGCGGGATCGAGATTGTCCATGCGCACGGCAACAGCGCGACACTCACGACCGAGCTTGCCGCGGCGCGGCTCGGCGGCGCGCGCGTGCGCATGCCGCATTCGCACAACACCACATGCAACATGAAGACCGCGGATCGATTGCTTCGAACGCTGTTCTATCAGTTGAGCACGCATAACGTCGCATGCTCCGCCGCAGCGGGGGACTGGCTCTTTCCGCAGCGGACGTATACCGTGCTCAACAACGCGATCGATACCCGAAGATATCGCTTCTCGGAGCAGATGCGTCTGGACACGCGCGAAGGCTTGGGTCTTTCGCCGGAAGAGTTTGTCTTTATTCAGATCGGTGCGTTCAACCAGCAAAAGAACCAGGCTTTCCTGCTGGAAGCGTTTGAGAAGCTCTTAGCCAAGCGACCAGAAGCGCGCCTGCTCCTCGTTGGAGACGGGGAGCGAAGGGCTTCCTGCGAGGCGCGAGCAGAAGCCCTCGGCATCCGCAAACAGGTGTCGTTCTTGGGCTTGCGGGACGATATCCCAGCGCTGCTTTCCGCGGCGGACGCATTCACGCTGCCTTCTTTGCACGAAGGTCTACCGCTGACGCTCGTAGAGGCGCAGTGCGCGGGGATAAGCTGCATCGTGTCCGACCGCGTCACACAAGAGGCCGCGCTGAGTGATCTTGTGACCTTTGCGCCCATCGCGCACGCGGAGGAATTCGCCGAGGTGTTGGCAGCCGCGCAGCGAATGGATCGTGTATCAGCATCTGATCAGGCAATCGCGCGCGTAACCCAAGCGGGATATGACGTCATGCAAAACGCGCAGACGCTGATGCGCTTGTATGAGTATGCGGCGGGACGAGCGGAATAAACACCGATTGATCAGTGGAATCAACCAACGAACAAGAATTTTATTTTCACCGGGAAAGGAATGGTACGATGAAAAAACTCATGATCGTGACGCACAAGATGAGCGGCGGAGGGTGCGAGCGCGTCATTGCGCAGCTGCTGAACTGTTTTGCGCGGGACGGAATTGAGTGCACGCTGGTGACCGAATGCGGCGTGCCGTCGTTCTATGATCTGCCGGAATCGGTGGAACAGATCTACCTGACCTTTGACCAGACGCTGCCTGCGCGTAAAATCCCCAAAGCGTATCGAAAGCTCCGAAAGCTCGTTCAACAGTTGCAGCCGGATGTCGTGCTCGCTCTGCCGGAGAAGGTGAATGTTTGGACGGTGCTGTATCTGCTCGGCAGCGGCGTGCCCGTTGTGGTCAGTGAGCGGAACGACCCGCACCGGCACCCGGAGAGCAGAATCAAGAGAATCTTGCGCTGTCTCGTCTACCCGTTTGCAAAGGGTTTTATCTTCCAAACCAAGGAAGCATCGCGCTATTTTTCACGCGAGATCCAGTCGCGCGGTATTGTCCTCGACAATCCGCTGGACACGAGCCGGATCCCCGCCCGCTTTTCGGGCGAACGCAAACACACCGTTGTCGCCGCAGGCAGGCTGCATCCGCAGAAGAATTTTGATTTGCTGATTCGCGCATTCGCGCGCTTCTATAAGACGCACCATGCGTATTCGCTCGTCATCTACGGCGAAGGGCCGGAAAAGGAACACCTGACGAAGACCGCAAGCAGTCTTGGGATTGCCGGCGCGGTGGAACTCGCCGGGCAGACCAAGACGCTGCTTACGGACATCAACGACAGCGCGATGTTCGTGCTGAGCTCGGATTACGAAGGCATGCCAAACGTTCTGATCGAAGCGATGGCCTGCGGGCTGAGCTGCATTGCGACAGATTGCCCCATCGGCGGCGTCCGCTCCCTGCTCACCAGCGGCGAAAACGGCCTTCTGATCCCTGTTGGGGACGAAGACGCGCTCTATGAGGCGATGTGCAAGCTTGCGGATGACGAATCATATGCAACGTGGCTTGGCCAGCGGGCGGCAGGTATTCGAAACCGGCTGGAGGAAACGCTGGTTGCAAAAAAATGGAGGGACTATCTTGAAGGTGTTTCAAAACGCAAAGTCTGAGCGGGTGCTGACCTGCTTGGCAGATATTTCATTGTTCGTCTGCTTGTTTGCGGAAGCAGCATATGGGCACACACGTTTTTCTCAGTTGAGTCTGATCGTGTTCTTTTTCTGCACAATGATGCTCGCGATTCAAAAACGCCGCCTCTCGTTGTCCTGGTGGATGATCTGCTTCCTACTATTCATCGTTTGGAGTGCGGTCGTGTCATTCGGATGGGCGATCGACCGATCGGTTTCGCTGCAGATGGTTCAAACCCTGATCGTAACGTTTGCCTATTGCTTCTTCCTTTATCAATATCTCCTGTTGCGCGCGAATTTGAAGCGTTATTTAGGCATCTATGTGATCACAACCTTGATGTTCGTGATTGTGATGCTCCTGCGCGAACGTGCGGTGGATTTGACAACCACGCGGCTTGGCTACGTGGCGGGCGTGCATCCGAATCGAATCGGATTACTCAGCGCGTGTGCGTTTGGCGCGAGCATCATACTCGTCGGCAAGAGAGAGAAGCTTTTATGGTTGCTGCCCATGCCGGCGTTTCTGTTTGCGATCGCCGTCACGATGTCTGTGTCCAGCGCGGCGGCTGCGGGCGTTCTGATGATTGCGCTGTTGCTGGTGCGCTTTCCGAAGCGCTGGGGGCTCAAGCTCGGTGTGCTGATCCTTGCGGGAGCCGCTGCCTTCTATCTGGTCATCATGACGGAGAATCCGCTGAGCCTTGGCGTGCTGCACCGCGTGCGTGAGGTTGCGTTGTTCTTCCTGAAAGGGGAGGGCAGCGGAGGATCCACGATCGAGCGCAGTTCTCTGATCGTGGCCGCTTGGAACTGGTTTTTGCAGCGTCCGTTCACCGGTTGGGGACATGGATGCTACCGCTTCCTCGACGGTTCACTTGGGAAATATTCGCACAGCAACTATCTGGAGCTGCTGGTTGCGGGCGGTATTCCGATGGCGTTGATCTTTTACGTGGGTCAGGTCGGCGCGGTCGTATACGCGATAAAGACGCTAAAACGCACCAAGGCCGCATCAATCGATGGAGGACGCAAGGATTTGCGACAGCTGGTCATCGTGTTTACGGTCTTCTTGATCCAGCGAATCCTGTTTGACGCGATCAATGTTACCTACTATGATAGATCGCAGGTTTCGTATTGTATTCTCCTGTTTGCCGCGGCGCGTTTACTTGCCGCGCCGGAAGCTCCGGAGAGTAATTTGGAAATCAAGGACAGCAGCGAAGCACGCGTCTCTTAACGGGGAGAAATCGAAAGTATCCCGCACGCGCGGGTAAGGATAATCGAAAAAGCTGGAGGAGCAAGCATGAGCTTGGAAATGATCATTGGCGCGGATGTCGTCCCAACGGCATCCAACAGGGAAGAGTTTAAAAAGAGCGCGCCACATATTCTCTTCAACGGGTTGGAGGAGGTTTGGGCTGCGGCGGACGCGCGCATCTTTAATCTGGAATCCCCGCTGACAGACGAAACCAACGCCACACAACCGTGTGAGGCGAATATTTGCGCGCCAACGGCCTGCGCGGAAGGAGTCGCCGCACTGAATCCGACGGGCGTTTGCCTCTGCAACAATCATATTTTCGATTATGGTGCGGAAGGCTTGGCTTCCACGCGTGCAGCGCTTCGCGCAAAGAAAGTTGCTTCCTTTGGCGCGGGAGAGGAACTCGATGAAGCGGATCAGGCGTTTTATTTCGTCAAGCACGGCGTGCGTGTCGGTGTCTATGCCGTTTGCGAACATGAGCTTTCGGTCGCGACAGAACGCAAAGCGGGCGTAAACCCACTGAATCTGATCAATTTCAGCGATCGTTTGCGCGAGATCAAGTCCAGTTGCGATCGATTGATCGTTCTCTATCACGGCGGACGGGCGGGGGATGAGTATCCTTCTCCCGATGTGCAAAAGATTTGCAGAAAGGCTGCGGAGTGTGGTGCTTCGCTTGTGGTCTGCCAAAACAGCCAATGCATCGGCAGCAGCGAACGCTGGAATAACGCGACGATCGTCTACGGACAGGGAAATTTCATCTTCGATGTACCAGCCTCCAAAGAGAGCTTTTATTCTGGTTTCTTAATTCGCTATGTTGTTGGGGACTATGGTGCGGATCAGGTTTCATATGTGCCGATTGTTCGCGCCGATGGCGGAGCGGAGCTTGCGAGCGCGGAACGAGCGGAAGAGCTATTGGAAGAGTTCAACCGCCGCTCAAGGAGACTGCGTGTCGAAGGCTTCGTTTCTGCGCGCTATGAAACCTATGCAGCAACGCAAAACTAGGAGTTCTTTCCTAAGTTAACAGGTGTGGTCACTTTTTTTAGACACGTAAGCTGTTGACCGGGCGCAGGCCAATACGGCTGTACTTCAATCGTTCGCTGGCCAACAGACTCGATACGCTGCGCTGCAAATCGAGCCACGAGCTGCTGGTTTACGGCATACGCAGGGAGGTTTCGCCAAACGAACGATAACGGATGTTGTTTGATCGCGGTTCTCATGGCTTTGCATTGCTGGTGAAACAACGGCAAGCGCATGAGGCGCGGCTAGATTCGCAGGTTGACATACGCCCCCAGAAGGATGCGCGATAAGCTGAAATGCCGCAGCCAGAACGCAACAGAATCCATGCGAGTTCAAGTCAGATCGAGAGGGGGTACCATGATGGGACACTCTTTGTTGAGAAGCATTCGAAAAGTCTATTTGAATCCGTATCGGCTCTTTGCGATTGCCTCGCGATTCGGTTTCTTTTCGCATATGTCCGATGAGCGGTACTTGAAGCTTCTCTACCGCGGCGTGATCGGGCGCGAGTTGCATCTGGATCCGCCCGTACTCTACAGCGAAAAGATACAGTGGCTCAAACTCCACGACAAAAACCCCTTGTATCCTACGCTTTGCGACAAGCTTGCCGCGCGCGAGTTCGTACGTCAGCGTGTGGGAGAAGAGCACGTGATCGACCTCCTCGGCGTGTGGGAACGCGCGGAGCAGATCGATTTTACGACTTTGCCGGAACAATTTGTGCTCAAGTGCACGCATGATTCCGGCAGCGCCATCGTTTGCCGGGATCGTGCTGCGTTTGATCCGCTGGCGGCGCGCACCAAGCTGCGCCGAAAACTCCGCCGCAACTACTCGCTTGCGGGACGAGAGTGGCCGTATCGCGATGTTCCGCGCCGCATCTTGGCAGAACACTTCCTGACAGGATCCGACGGCGCGCAGGCGGAGGAGTACAAGTTTTTCTGCTTTCACGGAACGGTGCGGCTGCTTCTGATCTGCACAAACCACGAAAACCGTTATGCGGGCAATTACACCTATCTGCCGGATTTTTCCCTGTTTCCCGTTTATCAATCTATACTGGACGAACCGGAGGACCCGAACAGAATCCGTCCGCAACGATATGAAGAGATGATCCAAATCGCGGAGCGCATCAGCGCGGGATTTGTGCATATGCGCGTCGATCTATATGACACAAAAGACGGAATCAAGGTTGGCGAACTGACGCTGCATAGCTCCAGCGGACTGAGCCAGACGATGACGGAGCGCGGGGATCGCTACCTTGGCGAATGCATGGATCTTGATTCCATGATAGCATCGTGTCGCGAGCCAGAAACCGATTGCAGGTTCAAGCGCAAGGAGAGAAAAAGATGTTGCTGAGCATCGTCGTTCCTGTCTATAACGCGGAACAATATCTGACAGAATGCATCGAGTCCGTTCTGGGGCAGAGCGAGCAGGATTTTGAACTCGTGCTTGTAGACGACGGATCGACCGACGCGAGTGGGCAGATCTGTGACCGATACGCGCAAAGCATTCCCGCGAAAATCCGGGTGATTCACAAGATCAATCAAGGATCCCTCGTTGCGAGGCTGACCGGAGTTCACGCGGCAGCGGGCGATTATTGCATGTTTTTGGATGCGGACGATTTCTATGAACCGGAGTGCCTCTCCACCATACGGGACACCATCCTGCAGACGAACGCGGACATGGTCATCTTCAACAATTACAGCTTTTTTGAAGCGGATGGCAGCATCGAGCCAAACAAGGCTTCCTTTCCGGACGGCACCGTGCTTTCCGGCGAATCGAAACGCATGGTTTACGAGGAGATGATTTCTTCCGAGCGGTTCAATAACCTATGCATGAAGGCGATTCGCACGCAGCTGTTGCTTTCGGACGATACGCCTTATGAACGCTATGCGGATCATCCGTTCGGGGAAGATTTACTCCAATCGCTCTATGCGGCTACATACGCCGATCGAATCGTATATCGAGACAAGATGCTCTATTGTTATCGCAGGCACGCGGCCAGCGTCACACGCAAACTCGATTTTCAGCGGCTTGAGCGAATGTTTGGCGGCAGAAACATCGAGGAACTGCGCCGATATATGACCATCTGGGGGATGGACACACCGCAGAGCCAACAAATATTGCAAGCACGTTTGGCGAGAAATACGTTGACGGTTTTCTGGATGCACTACCGCGCTGCAACAACGTTTGAACAAAAGCGTGAATTGCTCCATTTCCCATGGGAGGAGAAATTCGACGCGAAGAAGACACGATTGTTTGAAAATCCCAATCTCTCGCGCATGCACCGCTTTCAGGTGCGCGCGATTTTACACAAAGAGATGCTTGTTCTGGACGGCATATGCACGCTGGGCAAGATCAAGATGAGGTCAAGTCATGATGCAAGAAAACCCGCTGGTTTCCATCGTTTGTGATACCTATAACCACGCGCCCTATATCCGGCGTGCACTGGACAGCTTTTTGAGTCAAGAAACCGACTTTCCGTTTGAAATCATCGTGCACGACGATGCCTCGACAGACGGAACGGCGGACATCATCCGCGCCTATGAAGCCGAGCGGCCGGATCTGTTCCGCTGCGTCTATCGAACGCAGAACATCTATTCCAAAGATCCGAAGATACTCGAGCACTATGTTTTTCCGCTGGCGCGCGGGCGATATATCGCCATCTGCGAAGGGGACGATTATTGGACAAGCCCGCATAAGCTGCAAACGCAGGTTTCTTTTCTCGTGAAGCACCCTGAATACACGCTCTGCGTCTGCGCGGCGGAACTGGTCGATCCGGAGGAAAACCGAACAGGAAGCGTGATGCCGTATCATGAGGACACGGATGTGCCGATCGAGGATGTGATTCGCGGCGGCGGCAGTTTTGTCGCGACGGCGTCGATTGTGGCGCCGACCGCGCTCGCGCAGAATCGCGGCGCGTTTTGCGAGCTGACGGATGTGGACGATGCGGTGCTGCAAATCTGGTTTGCTTCCCAGGGGAAGGCGCGGTATCTCGCGGAAGCGATGTGCGCCTATCGCCAGTCCGTACCCGGATCCTGGACGGAGACATACAACACAGCGGGGCGTGAACAGAAGATCCACCATCATGAAGGACTAGCCGACGCGCTGCGTGCGTTTGACGAATCCTCCGCTCTGCGCTGGCACGCGGCGGTGGAGGACGCGCTGGTCTATCAGGAATATGAGATTCTGCGCATGAAAAATCACCTGTCCGCACTGAAAAAGCCGCCGTATCGGTCTCGATATCGAACCTTGCCGCTCAAACGGAGAATGCGCATGCACCTCGTACACTGGGGGCTGCTGAAACGGTAGGCGGAGGGAGGTAAGCAAGATGTCACAGCAAACACAAGCAGTCGTAACGGTCATCTTGCCGACGCATAATCATGCGCCGTTTATCGCGCAGGCAATCGAGAGCGTGCTCATGCAGAAGACAAGCTTTCCTTTCGACATTTTGCTGCACGACGACGCATCCTCCGACGGGACTGCCGACATCTGTCGCGCATATGCGAAGCAATATCCCGAAAAGATCACCCTCATCGCGCAGAGCGTCAATCAATATTCGATCGACCGACGGATCCAGTCGCACATTTTGATTCCGCGCGTGCAAGCAAAATATACCGCAATCCTCGATGGCGACGATTATTGGGTCTGTGAGGAACGCCTGCAATTACAGGTGCAATACCTTGAGGAGCACCCGGACTGTACACTCTGTGTCGGCGCCGCAAATCGCGTGGATGTTACCGGGCGGATCACGGGGCGTGCCGCTCCGTATGATGTGAGCCGCATCATCGACCCGGACGACATGATCCGCGGAGGCGGTGGGTTTGTAGCGTCCGACTCCATCGTGATGCCCACACAGCTGCTGAAGGATTTGCCGGCGTTTGCGGAGCGCACCGAGATGGAGGATATTCCGTTTCAGTTGCTTGGCGCGCTTGCAGGGTATGCGTGGTATTTTGCGCAGACGTTTGTCGTCTTTCGTGAGGCGGTGCCGGGGAGTTGGAGCACGCGGCAGTTTTCCTCCGCAATCGAGACGCGCATCAAAACGAGCCGGGATCTCATCGCGCTCAACGAAGGGTACGACGCGTATTCCGGCGGCAAATATCATAATGCGTTCGCACAAGCGATTCATTATCAAGAGTTTCTGATTTTGACCTATCAGCACAAGCTCAGGGAGGCAATGCGGCCTCCTTACCGCGTGTTTTACGATCAGCTGTCGACCAATCGCAAGATTCGGCTCTTCGGCGAAAAATATTTCTCTGGCCTCACCTTACGCTATCTCAATTGGGCGAGAAGCCGCAGAAAGTAAAGAAGGAACCATGGATCATACGTTTCGCAACAAAACTATATCCGGCGTAATCTGGAAGGCGATGGAGAGCGGCGGCAACCAGCTCGTCAAGTTTGTGATCTCCGTTGTGCTGGCGCGCATGCTGGCGCCTGAGAACTATAAGACACTCGCCGTGCTACTCATTTTTGTCGACTTTGCGGATGTGCTCGTCAAGCGCGGGTTTGCCACCGCACTCATCCAAAAAAAGGACGCGGACAACACAGACTTCTCCAGCGTGCTATGGATTACGCTCGCGCTGGCCGCGATGTTCTACGGCGCGCTTTTCTTGAGCGCGCCATCCATCGCACTGCTCTACAAAGAACCGCTGATTACGCCTTCGCTGCGCATCGTTGCGCTGACGCTGTTTCCGGGCGCGTTCAACTCCATTCAGGGTGCGATCATCCAGCGCAAGCTGGAGTTTCGAAAGTTCTGCATGGCCACGCTGTTTACAACGTTGCTATCCGGCTCGGTCGGTATCTATATGGCCTACAAGGGCTTTGGCGTCTGGGCGCTGGTGACGCAGCAGATGATCGGTTCGTTCTCGAATGTGCTGATTCTATGGCTGCTGGATCGCTGGAAGCCCGCGTTGGTCTTCTCTCTTTCGAGAGCGGGTGCGCTCTTTGGGTTTGGATGGAAGCTGCTGCTTTCGAGTCTGTTTGACAGAGGATATAACAGCCTTGCCTCGTTAATCATCGGCGCGCGGTATGTCGATGATTCACTTGCGTTCTATAGCCGCGGCAAACAATACCCCGAAATGATTTCAAACAACCTGACGAGTGTCGCGCTGGCGGTGCTGTTTCCCGCCTATTCCCAGCATCAGGACGACAGAGGACGCGTGTTGGAGATGGTACGCAAAACAAACCGCTCCACCGCGCTGATGATTTTCCCCATGTTGGCAGGGCTTGCCGCAATTGCGACGCCGTTTGTGCATGTCTTGCTGACGGATAAATGGCTGCCGACGGTACCCTATCTGCAGATGATGTGCCTTGCGTTTGCGCTCTATCCGGTTGAGGCGACGGACTTGCAGGCGATGAACGCGATCGGTCGGAGCGATTTGTATCTCACCACCGAGATTATCAAAAAGATCTTTGGTATCGCGTCGCTTGCCGTCTCTGTGTTTTTGTTTACCTCGCCGCTTGCGATCTCCTGGGCATTCGTGCTGACGGGCGTGTTTTCCATGATCGTGACCATGGTCGCCATGAAACACCTCTTCGGATACCGTTGGCGGGATCAGATCTGGGATATCATGCCGCCAATCCTGCTCTCCGCCGTAATGGGTGGCGTCGTCTATGCGCTCTCTTTGCTTACGATGCCGGAGCTTCCACTGATGATTCTGCAAATCGTTTGCGGGATTGCAGTCTATCTGGGTTTGGCAGTATTATTAAAGCTAGAAAGTTTCCGGTATCTTTGGATGTCGATGAAGAGCTACTTTACAAAAAATCGCAAGCCCCAAACGCCGCCTTGCGGGCCGGATGGGACTTGCTCCTAACAAACTCTGCGAACATCAATTGTGGCAGCGCGACGTAATGAGCGGGGCGATGCGCACGGGAGGAATGAAACAGTATGAAACTTTCAGTTGCGGGAACGGGGTACGTCGGCTTGGTTGCGGGCGTCTGCTTCGCGGAAAAAGGACATGTGGTGACCTGCGTCGACGTGGACGAAGAGAAGATCGCGCGGATGAACGAAGGGATTTCGCCCATCTATGAGGCGGGGTTGGAAGAACTGCTGAAAAAAAACCTTGCCGCAGGGCGACTCTTTTTCACGTGCGACTATCAAAGCGCCTATGCGGACGCGGACGCGATCTTCATCGGCGTTGGCACGCCGGAGCAGCCGGACGGCAGCGCGAACCTTCGGTATATCGCGGCGGTTTGCCGGCAAATCGCAAAAAGCGTTACCCAGGATTGCCTCGTCGTGGTGAAATCCACCGTACCGGTCGGCACCAACGATAAGGTCGAACAGTTTATCAAAGACAATCTCGAACGGGACGTGACCGTTCGCGTTGCGAGCAATCCGGAATTCCTTGCGCAGGGCAACGCGGTTTACGACACGATGCACGCCACGCGTATCATCATCGGCGCGGACGACGAGATCGCAAAAAAGATGCTGCTGGATATCTATGCGCCGTTTGATCTGCCGATTGTGACGGTTTCCCGCCGCTCCGCGGAGATGATCAAATATGCCTGCAACAATTTCCTTGCGCTCAAGATTTCGTATATGAACGACATCGCTAACCTTTGCGAGCTCGTCGGCGCAAACATCGACGATGTGGCGGAAGGCATGCGATATGACCCGCGCATCGGCGCGAAGTTTCTCAAGGCGGGCATTGGTTACGGCGGAAGCTGTTTCCCGAAGGACACAAAGGCGCTGACCTACCTCGCGGGGCAGCACGGCGCGCAACTCAAGACCGTGGACGCTGCGGTGGAGATCAACGCACGCCAGAAAACGCGACTCTTTGAGAAGGCCAAGAAGCGCCTGATGACGTTTGAGAACGTCAAGATCGCGGTGCTCGGTCTTGCGTTTAAGCCCGGCACGGACGATCTAAGAGAGGCACCCTCGCTCGACAATGTACGCATGCTGCTGGATCACGGCGCAAATATCGTCTGTTATGATCCCATCGCGGCAGAGAATTTCAAAAAACTGTTTCCGGGCGTCCCGATGGCGGACAGCGTGGAGGAAGCGCTGGAAGGCGCGTTTTGCTGTTTCATCTTTACGGAGTGGGAGGAGTTCATTCGCCTATCGCCGGAGGTGTTCCGCAGGAAAATGCGGGTGCCGTTGGTCTATGATGGCAGAAACATATTTGATCCGGAACACATGAAACACGGCGGGGTAGAGTACTACTCCATTGGCCGCTGAAGAGAAGGAGACACGAGCGTGTCACAACACAGCGAAAAAACAATCTTGGTCACCGGCGCGGCCGGATTCATTGGCTATCACCTCAGCCGCAGACTGCTGGAAAGCGGCATGCGCGTCTTTGGCGCGGACAGCGTCAATTCCTATTATGATCCCTCGCTCAAGCGTGCGCGTCTGCGTGAGCTCGCGCCATATCCGCATTTTACGTTCTTAGAAGGCGACTTGGCTGACGAGCGCTTTGCGGAGCGCCTGTTCGCCGAAGCGAAGCCGGACGTAGTTGTGCACCTTGCCGCACAGGCGGGCGTGCGCTATAGCATCGAAAACCCGCGTGCTTATATCGACAGCAACATCATCGGCTTTTTCAACATGTTGGAGCAGGTGCGCCATCATCCGGTGGAACACTTCCTCTATGCGTCCAGCTCCTCCGTCTACGGAAACCGCGAGAAGACGCCGTTTTCCGTGGAGGATCGCGTCGATCAGCCCATTTCGCTCTATGCTGCGACGAAAAAGAGCAACGAGCTGTTCGCCTACACGTATTCGCATCTTTATGACGTACCCGCAACAGGGCTCCGCTTTTTTACCGTGTATGGACCGTTCGGACGTCCGGACATGGCATACTATTCGTTTACGAAGTCCATCCTCGAAGACAAGCCGATCAACGTATTCAACGGCGGGAATATGCTCCGCGATTTTACCTATGTGGATGACGTGACGGCTTGCCTCGAAAAAATGCTGTTCTGTCCGCCTGGGCCGGATCCTACCGGCGCAAGGAACGCGGTCTATAACATCGGAAACAACAACCCTGTAAAGCTCATCGATTTTATTGGCGCCATCGAATCCGCGCTCGGAAAAAAGGCAACGTTGAACTTCATGCCGATGCAGGCTGGAGACGTGGAAAAAACGTATGCGGACATCGAGTCGACGCGACGGGATTTTGGTTTTTCGCCCAAGACGCAGATTCAGGAAGGCCTGAAACAGTTCGCAAACTGGTATCTATCGTATTATCAATCAAAATAAATATTTCACGCGTGCCAAGTCTCTTTTGCATGCCTCAAAATGTGTTGGAAACGGGATGAAAACGGATGGTCGGATATTATAACTATACGGTCATACTGACCTATGTCGGTGTGATCAGCGCGGTGGTCGGCATCGGGCTTTCGATGTATGGTCACACGTCCATGGCGGTGGTTTGCCTGATGATTTCGGGATTTTGTGATCTGTTCGACGGGACGATCGCGCGCACGCGCAAGCGAACAGAAAACGAAAAGAAATTCGGTATTCAGATCGATTCGCTGGCGGACTTGATCTGCTTCGGCATCCTGCCGGTCTCCATCGGCTTTTCGATCGGGATGACGCATTGGTTTGAGGCGGCGGCGTTGGTCGTCTATGTGCTGGCGGCGTTGATTCGCCTTGCCTACTACAATGTCACAGAGGAAGAGCTGGAGTTTTGCGAGAATGCGCCACGCGTGTTTTACGATGGCTTGCCGGTCACCATGGTTGCAATCCTAGTGCCGCTGATCTATACCCTGCGCCCCGTGATGAAGAGCGGCTTTTTGTTTCTCTATGCACTCTGTTTGCTTGGCACGGCTGCCGCGTACCTGATCAAGTTTAAGGTGCGCAAGCTAGGCATGCGCGGCATGATCGCGGCCGCATTTTGCGGGGTTGCGGTGCTGGCGCTGTTGATCGCCGGATGGAATTGTACGCCCGCTTAAGGGTGCTTCAAACCTCTACGTCTCGAAAAACCTGGGGGTAGGGGGGATTCGTAAATCCCCCATGTTTAATCAAATACGGCGATTCATTCGCCGGATTTGTAGAAAATATCGTGATAGCGGTATTTTTTCACACAGAAAAAACCATCGGCAAAGACGAAAGACTTTGACGATGGACTAAGACGCCCGGCTTTGGCCGGGCGTTTTTTCACGAGCAATGTGAAGTTTGGAACGGCGAATTTTAGCTGAACAGCACCGCGAAGAACTCCTGAATCGCTGCCACCCATTGATCGAGAAACATCATTTTCGCCTGGGCATAGAGCGCAAGCACGCTCTGCGGAATCGCATACCGTGCGCTGTCGAGTATCGCGCGCGCGGCGCCGTGGCGGTCTCCCGCCGCGGAGGCGATGTAGTCCAGTAAAATAAACGCGATCAGCAGGATAAGCACAAGAACAAAAATCGAAAACAAAAACCGAAGCAATCCGCCCAGCAGCCCGCCTCTGCTGCGCAGCATGTTGGGCGTGCCTCGTTCTGCGCCGCAATAGGGGCAATAATCGCCCGAAAAGCGCGTTTTGCAGCGGCGGCATACGATATGAACTTTACGTGCGTTTTGAGGCATTTCGCAGGTACTCCAGCGCTTCTTTTTTGTGAATGATGTGGCAGGCAGGGTTTTGAAACTCATTTTCCGGACAATAGCCTAAAGAGATGCAGCTTGCACCGGCGTCTTCAAAGAGCGCAGGGGATGCCTCCTTGCAAAGTCGCAGCATTTTGTTCGCTAAATCACGAATCTCCGCCTGTGCGTTTTTGCAGCAGCGGATCTTAAACCAGTCGATCAATGCGTGCGCGTTCATACCGATCAGCGCTTTGAACTCCGTCGCCTGCGGCTTGAGATAGCGCAAATCCTCTTCTTTGAAGCCGGCCTCCACGCCTTGGTTGTACCATTCTTCGAGCATGTTCAATAGATCAACAGCACCCAACTGAACCTGCGATCCGTCGGGCAGGGTGCAGGAGGCGCGGTGCGGAAGAATCGAATCCGGCAGGACGACGTCATAGGCGCGCTTTCCGCCTTTCTGCACGCGTCCGCTTTTGATCAAGTAGCTCGCGAGGCGCTTTCGAACCAGCTGAACCTCTGTCACGCGCGAATATCCCTCCACACCAAAGAGAAAATAGTCGAATTCTGTCGCGGCGAGGTGCCCCTTTTCGATGATACTGCGCACAAGATCCGCGTTATACGGGGAGGCGAGGATTTCGCTTAAGCCGCGTTCGCTGCGCGTGAAGCGTGCGGCGACGTCGGTATACACCTTACCGCCGCCCGCAAGAAGCACGACCGTTCCATCACCGACACGCATTTGATTCATAGTGTTACAACTCCCAACGAATTGATCACGCGCTCGATGCCCGCGTTCTTGATGAGGCGGTTGCACATAATACACGGTTCCGGGTTCTCAATCGGTTTGTCGAACCCTTCAAATCCATACAGATACAATGTGCTTCCGAGCATTTCGTTGCGGCTTGCACTGATGATGGCGTTTGCTTCCGCGTGCACCGCGACGCATTTTTCATATTGTTCGCCATGGGGGATGTTGTGCCGATCCCGCCAGCAGGAGCCGACGTCGCAGCAGTTTTCGTCTCCGCGCGGAGCTCCGTTGTAACCGGTGGCGATGATCTCGTCGTTCTTGACGATCACCGCGCCATATTGACGCCTCAGGCACGTGGAGCGTTTTGCCACCTCGGCGGCGATGGAGAGATAATAAGCTTGCTTGCCAATGCGTTCCATGTGTTCGTCCCCCTTTTTCGCTATTTTCGCATAGTATGGCCGCACGTGCAATCATTGAACTAAAAAATATATCTTCACGAACCGAAAACTTATAGTTCCATTTCGCGATGCACGTCTCCATATGAGAAAAACAGGCGTTGTGGGCGCCTGCTTTTCGTTAGAATCAGGTAAGAGCGGGCGGCTCCGCTGGCATCGTGCGAATCCGCGTGTTGTAGATCGTCGCGAACATCCATAGCGCGATGACGATGGTGAACACCTCGGAAATCGGGAACGCCCACCAGACAGCCGTCACCTCGTGAAACACGCTGGAGAACAGCCAGGCCAACGGGATGAGTACGATCAATTGCCGCGCAAGCGAGAGATACATGCTGTACGCGCCTTTTCCGATTGCTTGGAACATGACTGAGCAGAGTATACTGATCGAGGACAGCACAAGCCCGATGGGGATGATGGTCAGTGCGGCGCGGCCGATGCGCAGCATCTCGTCCGTCGCGTTAAACAGACCCAATATTTGATCCGGAAGCAACAGGAAGACGCACATCATGACCAACATCATGATAATGCCCGCAATCAGCGCGAGCCGCCATGTGCGCATGACTCGCTTTCTGTTTTGCGCGCCATAATTAAAAGCGATGATGCTCATCGCGGCGTTGGTCATGCCAAACAGCGGCATGAGCGCGATGGATTGCAAGCGAAAATAGACGCCGAATACCGCAACCGCGGTCTCCGTGTAAGCGATGAGAATGGCGTTGAGCGCAAGCGTCATCACGGTTCCCAACGCTTGGAGGATGATCGTCGGAAATCCGACCGCATAGATGTCACGTACGACAGGTTTTTTCAGACGTAGGTGCTTCACATGAAGACGCACGTCGTTTTTCTTACTGAGCAAAAGTGCAAACGAGATCAGCATCGAGAGTATCTGTCCGCCAACGGTCGCGATTGCCGCGCCTGCCATGCCGAGCTTCGGAAATCCCAATAGACCAAAGATCAGGATCGGGTCAAAAATGATGTTGAACACCGCGCCGGAGATTTGGCTCAGCATTGCATAAAAGTTTTTTCCCTGGGACTGCAGGATGCGCTCACAGAAGATCTGCATAAATAAGCCGACGGAGCACGTTAAAATGATCGAAAGATAGGTCACGCCGTATTCGAGCGTTTCCGCGTTCGTTGTATATGCGCGCATGAACGGGCGCGTGCCGAAGATGCCGAACAGCACAAACGCAAGCATCGAGACGAACATCAACACAAGACCGTTTCCCGCGGCTTGCTCCGCGTCTTCGTGCAGCTTTGCCCCAAGACGGCGGGAGATCAGAGAGTTGATGCCGACGCCGGTGCCGACCGCAACCGAGATCATCAGCATAAAGATCGGAAAAGAAAGTGACACCGCGGTCAGCGCATTCTCACCCAAATAGGAGACGAAGATGCTGTCTACGATGTTGTAGACGGCTTGTATCATCATTGAAACGGCGAGGGGGGCTCCCATGCCGAAAAGTAGTTTTCCTTCCGGTTGGATCGCCATTTTATTGATTCGAACGGGCGCGGAGGCTGTGTTTGTTTCCATATGATTCCTGATACCTATATCCATTTCTTTTCATCGAACATGCGTTCGCGGTGATAAGGATTGTAGCATGAAATAAAACGACTGGCAAGTGACACACGCACACAGCGAACCGTGACATGCTCGGCTGCAAGCAGTGGGGCTAAATTATGATAGCACGGATAGACGCTCCGCGAGATTATCGACAGGGATGCCGGAATCGAACGCGTAATTGACGGTATACAGCGTTCCGCCGCGCATACGCCGCAAGTACGCGATGCAGCGCCCGGCGCGGTCTACCAAATAGCGATTCCTGCGGCGCATCGACTCCGGCGAGCAGATCTGAGCCGCATACCAAACCTCGTTTGCCTCTGAAAGGATGGCGTTGTATCTCGCCTTGTCCCGCAAATTCCAGCCGTGGGTCTGGTTTTGCCCCGGCAGCGAGAGATGGAGCGAGAGCGCGGGGTGCATCTCCCGCTGACGTAGGACGCACTCCGCCGCGAGGGTATCAAATCCCTGCGCACCGCCGACGTAAAACTCCGTGACGCCGTCCTCCACCGCAGCCTCAACCGCGCGATTGAGTACGTAGAGAAGAGTCTGCATCTGTTCGGACCGCTCGTCTCCAAACGCAGGCAGCGCATCGGGTCTGTGCCCGGTAAAGCAACAGCCGCTGATACGGTTAAACAGGTCTTGCATCCATCCTCCGTGCGCCGATGCGCGAGAGCGCCTCCGTGGGATCTCCGCCCTGCATCGCTGCGTATGCGGCGTTGAGCAGCGCGGGCGCTTCCGCACAGGCGCACGCAAATAATTCGGGGAACGATTCCGTTCGCGCCTGCTCCGTGCTCCAAGGCGCGCGCCATTCGGTGTGAGACAAATTCAGGCGATCGTGCGGGTCGTCATGGCGGGAGACGAGGAAGCGCGTGATCTTTCCGGGGATGTGAAACACCCGCTCAAGCGCGGCAAAAAAACGCAGCTTCCGGTTGTTCGGGTCATAGGTGATCGAATTGACGAGGATCCATTTGCGAAAACCGCGGGCAAATGCGCCCGCTGTTTCCATCGCAAACAACGCCTTGGATAGTTCCGCGTGCAATTCGTCCAGCTCGCGCAGGTGGCGCGTTTGGTAAAGCTTGTATGGTCGCAGCGGGATTCCCGGGAACCCGATGCGGTCTGTCATCATCCTGTCGATCTGGATTTCGGCGGGTGTATGCGCGCTGCCGAAAAAGCGTGCTTCAATATATGGATGCGCGATGGTATCCAGCAGAAAGTGGCACAGGAATCCAAGTACATACGCCTGCTTGGGTGCGCTGTCCCGCGCAAGGGGAAACAGCGCGGCAAAGAGAGTGCGCGCGTCGAGCGTATGCAGCTTTTCCGCGAGGTCGAGCCGACAGGGCGAAAACAGCGGCTTCGGCATCGCATCCCCAAAATAGGGATCCGGCCCCATGGTGCCGATCAGGAATTCGTTCCGATACTCATTGGAAAGATTCGAGACGGCAAAAGTGTCTTTCAGCGCGGTGAGGCCGACCAGCGCATGCGTAAAATTGTATGGCATGCTCCTATTATAGGGCTGTCGCGGTCGTGCCTTCAACCCCCTTGCGCAGGAAAAACATACATGACGTGTTCGAAAAGGCGAAGATTGTGCGAAAAATGGGGTTCTGAATTGTGGCGATCCTGCAACTTTGTAAAAACCCGTTTCCGGGGCATATGCGAGAGGAGGTATAGACAGGTATTCGCGTTGAAATCACGGGAATTGGCGCATTGTGCTTGTGTTTCCTGTGTACTCTCGAACGTCTCCATGGTGGATGTACTCATGAATATTTTCTTACAAAAACGTGGAAAATTTGAAAATCTTGCGTTTACCTATGGTACTTATTGGAAGGAGCGTGTTACAATACCCTTGATAGCACGACTGAGGTGGAGAGCATGAAAAAGATCGTTAAGCGCAGGAGAACTTTTCGCATCAATAACCCACTTGCGTTTGGTATTCTGTGTGCAATGATCCTTGTCCTGATCGCCGGCATCACCTATGCGCTGGTTGCAGGAGTGATTTCACCCGCAATCGTGAGCTATCAGATCGCGCACGCGACCCCGTCTCCAACGCCTACGGTAGCTCCCGTCACAGCGACGCCTTCCCCGACGGTTGACCCCATGTCACCGACGCCGACGCCGACGCTGGAACCAGGAACGACACCGACACCGACGCCGAAGCCTGCCGGTGCGCTCGATGGACGAACCATCGGCATCGATCCTGCGCGCGGATACAGCTCCCAGATTCAGGGTATCTCCACGAAAGTATATGCCAACCGGCTCAACTTCGCCGTGGCAACGCTGGTCAAGGAGCAGCTGGAGGCGCAGGGCGCGACGGTGGTGTTCACCCTCGCAAGCGTGAAGGACGACAAAACCGCATCGCAGCGCGCAAAAGTTTTCAACGACGGCAACGTCGAAATCGCAATCCGCATCGAATGCAACTCGGTCAAAAATTCCGATACGCGTGGCGCGATGGCTTGGGTGCCGGAAAAGCACGACAAGAAGTCTGACTGTGACAAGTTGGCCCAAACGGTGCTCGGCGCCTATGTGGACGCAACAAAGCTGCCACTGCGCCAGGTGAAGGATCAGTCTGTGATCAGCAAGAGCGACGAAACCTTCCTCAATGAAACGAAGGCGCCTGTGTTTACACTATTCCTAGGTCATATCAGTAACTCCACGGAGGACAAGAAGATCAACGACGAGGACTTCCAAAAAACGATGGCACAAGCGATCGTAACGGGTATCCTAAAATACCTTGGGGTCAATCAATAGCTATATATCGATAAAGAGCCGCCGGCTTTGGCGGTTCTTTTTCTGCGGTATACGAGGAAACGATTCTGTGCAATCTATAAAATTGGCAAATTCAAGCTGCATCTACTGTTTTCAGGCGGCATGCCAGTCGGAATCACTCTTTTAAAAACGATACGCGCATATTGACAACAGTTGCGCGCGTTTTCCAGTTCTTTTCGTGATTCGAATCGGATGATGCGGCAGGTATCATGAATCATGTTCCTACGTCGGAGCGTCGCGTTTACACGAAAGAAGAAAAAAAGGCGCAACCCCTTTGCGCCAGTAACAAATAAGGCAGGTGGATCGAATTGAGGAACACGTTTCGAGGCGGCGTTCATCCCCTTCATCACATCGGTGAAGGAAAGCCGCTGACACAGGCAAGCCCAATCCGCGCCGTCAATGCGGATCTGGTCGTCATTCCCGTTGGCATGCATCTTGGAGCCCCGAGTGAACCATGCGTGAGCAAAGGACAGCATGTTCGAATCGGTGAGGTAATCGCGACCCCGGTTGGTGGATTTGGCCTTCCCGTCCACGCAAGTGTTTCGGGCGAGGTGCTGTTCGTGGAAGAGCGACAGATGCTCCGAAACCGACCGGAAGTGTGCATTGGCATCCAAAACGATCATGCGGACGAGTGGGTCGCATGCACGCCATTGGACGCATCGCACGCAAGCGCCGCGGAGATGATCGCAGCCGTCAAGAACGCGGGCATCTGCGGCATGGGCGGCGCGGCGTTTCCCACGCATGTAAAGATGACGATTCCCGAAGGCAAGCATGCGGATGTGGTCATCCTCAACGGCGCGGAATGCGAGCCGTATCTGACGGCGGATCATCGCATGATGCTGGAACACAGCGCGCGCATCGTCGGCGGATTGAAACTCATCCTCCGCGCGACGGGCGTCGTGCGCGGCGTCATCGCCATCGAGATGAACAAGCTGGATGCAATTGCGAACATGCGCGCGGCGGTTTCTGGTGAAGAGACCATCAGCGTGCTGCCGCTTAAGACAAAATATCCGCAAGGCTCGGAAAAGCAACTGATTACGGTCGTGACCGGACGCGAGGTTCCGCGCGGCAAGCTTCCGCTGGACGCGGGCGCGCTGGTGTTTAACGTCAGCACCGCAGCCGCGGTGTATGATGCGATCACCCTGGGCAAGCCTCTCGTGGAGCGCGTCACCAGCGTGACCGGCGGCGTGAAGGAGCCGGGGAATCTGCTGCTTCGCGTGGGTACGCGTTATGAAGACGCGATCAATGCCTGCGGCGGTCTTGTCGAAGACGCGCGGAAGATCTTTGCGGGTGGTCCCATGACGGGGCTCTGCGCGGCGGATCTCGAAGCTGCCACAACGAAAGCCACAAACGGCATCGTCGTGCTGGATGAGATGCAGGCAAAAGCCGTGCAGGAGAGCGCATGCATCCGTTGCGCGCGTTGCGTCAGCGTTTGCCCGGTCGGGCTGCATCCCTATCTCATGCGCGCGGATCTCGACAAGCGCGACATCGAGAGCGCGAAACAGCACGGCTTGATGGATTGCGTCCTCTGCGGGGCGTGCTCCTATATCTGCCCCGCGCGGCGATATCTCTCCGCGAGCTATAAGGCAGCGCGCGAAGATTTGGCCGCAAAGGCGAGGAGGTAATGCATATGGAAACGAAAAAACGATTTGCCGTATCCGCGGCGCCGCATATTTTCGCAAAGGAAACGACCGCCGTGCTGATGCTCGATGTCGTTGCCGCGCTGATGCCAACGGTTGCCGCGGGTGTCTGGCTGTTTGGCTGGAGTGCAGCGCGCGTGGTTCTAATCTGTGTTGCGAGCTGTGTCGGATTTGAATTTCTTTGGGAAGTCATCTTCAAAAAACCGATCACCATCAACGATCTGTCTGCCGTGGTCACGGGCGTGATCCTCGCGATGAACATGCCCTCGACGGCTCCGTGGTGGATGCTGGTCATCGGCGGCGCGGTGGCAATTCTCCTTGTCAAGCAGCTCTTCGGCGGCATCGGCGATAACTTCGTCAATCCGGCGATCTCTGCGCGCGCCGTACTGCTTGCCAGTTGGCCCGCGCTGATGAGCGGCGGCGCGTATGTCGCCCCGTTTGACGCGGTTTCAAGCGCGACCCCGATTGCGCTCTTTGGGCAGACGGCGGAGGCCGCTTCGGCGGGGATAGCATTGCCTTCGACGCTGGATCTGTTCATCGGACGCATCCCGGGCTGCATCGGCGAGGTCAGCAAGATCGCAATCCTGCTCGGACTTGCCTATTTATTGATTCGAAAGACGATCACCTGGCACATTCCTGTGACCATGATCGCCTCGTTCATGGCCTTCACGTGGCTCTTTGGCGGAGACCCGCTGCAGGGCGTGCTGATGGGCAGCGTGCTCTTTGGCGCGGTGTTTATGGCCACAGACTATGTCACCTGCCCGATGACGCACAAAGGCCAGATGATCTTTGCCGCCGGTGCGGGATTGCTCATTGCGCTGATTCGTGCCTTTGGTGGATATCCGGAAGGCACGACCTATGCCATCCTGATCATGAACGTACTGACGCCGCTCATCGACCGCCTCACGCGTGGGAAAATCTATGGGGAGGTGAAGGCGCATGCGTAAAGTGATGATACTCGGCCTGAAACTCTTCCTGCTTGCCGCGGTTGCGGGGCTTGCGCTTGGGGTCACCAATATGGTCACCGCAAAACCCATTGCGGAACAGCAAGTGAAGGCAGCGGAGGCCGCGCGCACGGCGGTCTTACCGGTGGCGGATCACTTCGCCGCCGTGACCGCGCCGGAATCGCTGAAGGACGCATATGCGGGCTATGATGCGGCGGGCGCGCTCGTCGGCAAAACCGGCACCATCGTGACAAAGGGCTATGGCGGTGAGATCGAGATCACGGTCGGCGTTGACGCAAGCGGCCTCATAACGGGCGTGTCTGTCGGCGGGGCTAGCTTTTCGGAGACCGCGGGCCTTGGCGCACGCGCAAAAGAAGCCTGGTTTGCCGAGCAATACATTGGACAATCGCAACCGATCGCTTTGACGAAAGACGGCGGAGAAATCGACGCCATCACCTCGGCAACCATCACATCCCGCGCGGTGACCTCGGCGGTCAACGACGCGGTACGCGCGCTGGGTGGCCTGACGCCGCCAACGGAGGGATAACACAATGGAACAGAAACAAACGCTAAGAAGCGTATTCTTCAACGGTCTCATCACAGAGAACCCGACCTTCCGCCTCGTGCTCGGCACATGTCCCACGATGGCGGTCACAACCAACGCCACGAACGGAATCGGCATGGGTGCCGCGGCGACGTTTGTGCTCGTCGGCTCCAATATCGTCATTTCGATGCTGAGAAACTTCATTCCGGACAAGATCCGCATTCCGGCGTTCATCATCGTCATCTGCACGTTTGTGACCATGGTACAGATGTTCATGAACGCGTTCCTGCCCGCGCTCTACCAGAGCCTCGGCATCTTTCTGCCGCTGATTGTGGTCAACTGCATCATCCTTGCGCGCGCGGAAGCATTCGCGAGCAAGAATCCCGTGCTGCATAGCGCGATGGACGGTATCGGCATGGGCGTTGGTTTCACCATCGCGCTGACGCTGATCGGCGGCATCCGCGAAACGCTCGGCAACGGCACGCTCTTTGGCAATCAGGTGTTTGGCGCGGGTTATCAGCCGATGTTGCTGCTGATCCTGCCCGCTGGCGGATTCATCGTATTTGGCCTGCTGCTTGCGGTGTTCAACGCTGTGAGTACGCGCGCAGGGAAAGGGAAGGAGGCGAAGAGCGAATGAGCCCAGTTGTGAAAATTTTGCTCTTTATGTTCAGCTGTGTGCTGACGAACAACTACATCTTCTCGCGGTTTCTTGGCTGCTGCCCGTTCCTCGGTGTCTCAAACAAGGTAGAGACCGCGTTTGGCATGGGGCTGGCGGTTACGTTCGTCATGGCGCTGGCGAGTTTGTTTACCTATTTCGTGTACTATTACGTGCTGGTGCCGATGCAGCTGCAGTACTTAAACACCATCGCGTTCATCCTCGTCATCGCGTCTCTGGTGCAGGTCGTGGAGATGTTCCTCAAGAAGTCCGCGCCGTCGCTCTATAGTGCGCTGGGCATCTATCTGCCGCTGATTACGACCAACTGCGCGGTGCTGGGTGTAACCATCCTCAACATCACGGAAGGGTATGACCTCCTGTATTCGGTTCTGAACGGCACATTCGGAGCGCTCGGATTTCTGGTCGCGATCGTGCTGATGGCGGGCGTACGGGAACGCCTGGAGAGCGCGAAGATCGCGCCCGCGCTCAAAGGGTTTCCGATCTCGCTGGTCATCGCGGGCTTGATGAGCATCGCGTTCCTCGGGTTTTCCAATATGTTTGCGGGGGTGATGTAAAAAATGGCGCAATATCTTCCGATTCTGTACGCCATCATCGCCTTGGGCGGGCTTGGCATCCTCTTTGGACTCGTGCTTGGCGTTGCGGATAAAAAATTCGCCGTCGAGGTGGACGAGCGGGTCAGTGCGGTGCGCGCGGCGGTTGCCGGCGCGAACTGCGGCGCGTGTGGCTATGCCGGCTGCGACGCATATGCAGAGGCGGTGGTTCGCGGAGACGCAAAGGCGAACGCATGCACCCCGGGCGGAGCGAAAACTGTCAAAGCGATTGCCGAAATCATGGGTGTTGACGCGCAAGCGACAGAGCCGATGGTCGCACGCGTGCGTTGCCAGGGCACCTGCGAACGTGTCACCGCGCGCTACGATTACAGCGGCGTGCCCTCTTGCCGCGCGGTGAGCGGGATCTCCGGCGGCCCGAATGCTTGCGAATTTGGCTGTGTCGGCTTTGGTGAATGTCTCTCTGTGTGCGCGTTCGGCGCAATCCAGATGGTGGACGGCATCGCCGTGATCGACGACGATGTCTGTACAGGCTGTGGCATGTGCGTGGACGTATGTCCGCGCAGCATCATCAAGATGATGCCGAAGAGCCAAACCGTCGTGGTCATGTGCCGCAACGAGGCGATCGGCCGGATTGCGCGGCTGCAATGCAAGACCGCATGCGTCGGCTGCAAGCGCTGCGAAAAAGCGTGCCCCTCGGAGTCCATCAAGGTTGTCAAGGGCGTTGCGATCATCGACGAGTCCACCTGCACCCGCTGCGGCGCATGTATCCCGGTCTGCCCGATGGACTGTATCGTCAACTTTTTTGAGCGGGATCCGGAAGCCGAAGCCATAGCCGCGGCACAGATGAAGCTCAATGAGATCGATATTCCCTGATTCAATTTATACGGGATCCGGAAACCGAAGCCTTGGCTGCGGCCCAGATGAAGCTCAATGAGATCGATATTCCCTGATTCTGCGCACCCAAACGGACGATTCCGCAAACAGAACACACAACACAAAAAAATCCGCCTGATTTGGGCGGATTTTTCGCGCGATTCACTCGCATTGTGTTTGAGAGACTTTTACTTGTCGGATTCGGTCTGTGCGGTTGTCTTCGGCGTGTCACCGGAGCCATTCGTGCCGGATCCGTTCGCTTCGGAATCGTTCACTTCGGAATCGTTCGCTTCGGAAGCAATCCCCTCGGAATCGTTCGCTTTTGCTTTCGCTTTGCGGCGTTTTGACTTGACGATGAGTAATACGATCGTCACGATAATCGCAACAAAAAGGATCAACATGGAACCGACAACCTTGATGGCATTGTAGATGCCCGTGGAGGTGCTGAAATAGTAACGCAGAACGCCCCAGCTTTGCGGCGTGTTGTAGTCGCTATAGCGCACATGAAGCGTCTCATAGTCGCGCACGTTGTGTTCGCTGAAGCGGAACATGCGTACGCCGCGGATCTCCTCCGAGCCGTAGCTGGTATAGCTGCTGCCCGGTGCGCTGGCGATGTCAATCCCATCCACGCTCCCGATGAAGGAGTTGATGTGATCGTGTCCGTTCACGGTTAAAAACATGTCCCCGTTGGCAAGATATGCGTCAAACAGTCCGTGATTCTCGCTGGAAGGGCAGGGTGCCTCGTTGATTTCGCCATCGAAGAGCTTGTCTTCGTTGGGGACATAGTATTTGCCTTTGCCGACGCCGACACCCTTGAGTGCGCCCTTTGTGCCCTTGGGCACCTCGGTTAGCAGACGATAGACCTCCGGCACGGGTATATGGCAAAACGCAATGGAGGGAAGCGCCTGGTTATCGTTCGCCGCACGAAACGCCGCGCTCTGCTCGTTATACCATGCGACCTGCTCGGCGGACACTGTGTCGTAGTCTCCGTTTGCGAGATAGGAACCGGAATCAAAGAAATAGAGCGTCATGGCGGGCAATGCGCTGCCCTCGGGATAGACGGGCAACACAAACGCGCCGTCCTCGGTAGAATTCTTGCCAAACGAAACGCCGATGCAGTTGTCGAAGCTTTCGAAAATCTTCACCTGTTCTCGAATCGAAAGCGGCGCCTCGTAATCATGGTTACCGAACACCACCACAAACGGCGTGCCGGTTTCCGCAACGGGCGCGAGCAGCGTGCGCAGCGCTGTTTCGCAGTTTTTCGCGCCGTTGCCAACGCGCAGCACAGGGCTTGGCCCTTCCAACTGATCCCCCAATAGGACGATCAGATCCGCCGGGAAGTCCTGCAACACATGCGTTTCGCCGCTGACGACGAGCTTGGTGGTATACTGCGTATCCTGCAAATCCGAGAGGATGAGAACGGTAAACTGCCCGTCGTCGCCAAAGCTGAGACGGGGGGTATCGCTCTCTTCGGCGTGCGAAGTCTGCGTGAGCGGCAGCAGACACACGACGAGCACCATAAAAAATGTGGCAAAGCCAAATAATCGTTTCTTCATAAAATAAGCGTAAGGCAAAGACTCTTGTCTGTCAAGAACAGGGAAGGTTCGATTTTACCAAAAATTTATGATCCTTACCGCGTGTTCTGTTCTTCGCGTTACGCTTGTTTGCCTGCTTGCGGCTGCGGTTCGATGAAAAACGCCAAATAGTTCGGCGGTTCATCCAAAGAAGCGCGATGAGCCGCTGTGCGGTTGTTGTAATTGCGCGCACTATTTTGTACAATGATGGAGCCATAGGCAGTTGAGCCGGTAAAACACGAAGAATGCGAAGTAAGCGATATGGAATATCTAAAAGCACTCATTGAAAACAGAATTTTATTTGCGGCGCTCGTCGGTTGGGCGATTGCGCAAGTCGCCAAGGCAATTCTCTATACAATTGTCAACAAGGAGTTCCGGTTTGAGCGCCTTGTCGGCAGCGGCGGCATGCCAAGCTCACATGCGGCGACCGTTTGTGCGCTGACGACTGCGTCCGCGATACAGTTCGGGCTCGCATCGTTTGAGTTTGCGGTTTCGTTTGTGCTCATGTCCGTCGTGCTGCACGACGCGCGCGGCGTGCGTCAGGAGGCAGGCAAGCAGGCGGTCACCATCACCGCTATCATCGACCACCTCATTAAAGAGGGGAAGATCATCGAGCTGCCGGAGTGGGAGCTCAAGGAACTCATTGGACACACGCCGCTGCAGGTGCTCATCGGCTCGATTATCGGGATCGGGGTTGGCTTCTGGCTCGGCTGAGATGCGAAAGGAGTGCGGATAACGATGTGCGGGCGATTCTATACGGATTTTGACGATGCGCAATACCGCGAAATGCTCGCGATGATGTATATCAAGCGCGAGCGGGGCGAGGATCCCTTGCTGCTGAAAAACGGCGAGGTGTTTCCTACCGATTTGGTCGCCGCTTTGGACACCGCGGGTCCGCGTGCGATGCGCTGGGGGTTTGCGCGCTTCGACGGAAAGGGCAAGATCATCAACGCCAGAAGCGAGACCGCGCTGGAAAAAAACATGTTCCGACTTCCAATGTGTTCGGATCATTCGGAAACGCGCATCGGCCGCTGCCTGATTCCCGCGAGCGGATATTTTGAATGGGAAACGCGCGAAAAAAAGAAGATTAAGTATCAACTGCGCCCCGCGCGAGAGGGACTCTTTACCTTCGCCGGGCTTTATCGTTCCGAAGCGGGGGAGAAAACGCCGGTGTTCGTGATTCTCACCGCGCCGGCATCCGGCGTAATCTCGTTTATTCACGACCGCATGCCGCTGATTCTCGCGCCGGAGCAGCGCGAGGCCTGGCTCAACGATGCGCAGAGCGCGCAAACGCTGCTGGCCGAAGGCATGCAGGAGATCGTCTACGAGCCCGCAAGCTAGCGATTGTGCAGGAACGTTGTTGCCATATGATCGGACAAATCGTGACAAGAAAAGACAGGAAGCGCGCGATCACATCTGATACAATCTCTGCGTAAGGGAAAAACGGCAAGTCGTGACGCGAGGAAAGGGAGAAGCACTTGGAGCTGATTGAAACACTGAATGCCTCGCTGCAATACCTGGAACGGCATCTACTGGAAGACGCGGACAGCGAGAAGGCGGCAAAACACGTTGGCCTCTCACGCTTTTATCTAGAGCGGACGTTCGCGTCGCTCACCGGCATGAGTGTGAGCGAGTATATCCGCTCACGGCGGCTCACGCTCGCGGCACAGGAGCTGATTGCGGCGGACGCAAAGGTGATCGATCTGGCGCTCAAGTACGGCTACGATACGCCGGAGAGCTTCACCAAGGCGTTCTCGCGCTTTCATGGCGTCTCGCCCACGATTGCGCGGCGTATGAGTACGCTTTTGCGCTGCCAGAACCCCCTTGCAATATCGATTCAAATGGAGGGTGCAACGCGAATGGATTACAAGATTGAACAGATGGATGCATTTACCGTGGCTGGCGTGGAAAAGACGTTCCAAATGGACAATAGCCTGCAGGAGATTCCAAAGTTCTGGGAAGAATTCTTCCGAAAAGGGATGAATGAGAAAGTATGCCCGGTGTTCGGGATCTGCTTTGACACCGATGCAAGCGGGAACTTTCTGTATCTCATCGGCGATTTGCTCAAGCCCGGCATAGAGTTGCCGGATGGGTTGATCACGCGCGAGGTACCGGCGCATCTCTGGGCACGGTTTGCGTGCAAAGGCCCAATGCCCGGCGCGATTCAGAGTGTGTCGAAACAGATTTACTCCGAATGGCTGCCCACCAACGGGACCTATGAGGTCGCGCAATACATGGAGATCGAACAGTATTCCGCGGGCGACACGACCTCTTCAGATTATGAAAGCGAAGTCTGGATTCCGGTTAAGAAAAAAGCATAACAGGATATCACAAAACGGACCCTCTCGGGTCCGTTTTGTGATATCCACAGGGTTACGCTCTGCCGTACATCTTCGTCATGGAGCTGATCTTCTCCATCAAATCGTCGGTGATTTCCCCGGGGAGCAAACGCCATTTCCAGTTGTTGCCGCCGAGGGTGCCGGGTGTGTTCATCCTTGCTTCGCTGCCGAGGCAGAGATAGTCCTGCACTTGCGCGATAAAAAGATCGGCGACCGATCCCATGCCGCCGCGCAGCATGCCAAAGACGTAGCCTTCCTCTTCGTTGAGTCCCAGATAGCGCTTGGAAAACAACGCGTCCTGCGAATCCGCCTCCGAAAACCAAGCCGCGACGGTGGTGTTGTCATGCGTGCCCGCGTAGCAGACGCAATGGCGGCCATAGGTGTGCGGCAAATAATTGCTCGGTTCACGCGCGTCAAAGGCGAATTGCAGCACCTTCATGCCCGGAAATCCGCTCTCTTTGAGGAGCGCGCGCACCTCGTCGGTGAGAAACCCCAAATCCTCCGCGATGATTTCAAACAGGGGGAAAGCCTGCTTCAGTAAGTTGACAAAGTCTTCACCGGGGCCTTTGACCCAGACGCCGTCGCGCGCCGTCTCCGCGTTTGCCTCAACGCTCCAATAGGACGAAAGTCCGCGGAAGTGATCGATTCTCACGCAGTCAAACAGCGTACAGGCGGAGCGCATGCGCCGCATCCACCAGGCGTAGCCCGTCTGCTTCATATAATCCCAATCGTAGATCGGGTTCCCCCAGAGCTGACCATCCGCCGAAAAATAGTCCGGCGGAACACCGGCGACGCAGCGCGGGCGCCGTTGATCGTCCAGCTGGAATTCCTGCGGCGCACTCCAGACATCTGCGGAATCGAGCGGGACATAGATCGGCAGATCGCCCATGATCTTGACGCCGCGCTCGTTTGCGTAGGCGCGCAGGTGTGTCCACTGTTCGTAGAACAGATTTTGCACAAACTGATAAAACCGCATGCTGTCGTAGAGCCGCTCCCGCGCGGCTTGCAGGGCCCAGTCCTCGCGCATGCGTAGTTCGTAAGGCCAGTTTTCCCAGGCGACACCGCCGTTTTCGTCCTTCAGCGCCATAAAGAGCGCATAGTCGTTGAGCCAGTCCGCGTTCTCCGTTGAGAATTGATCCAGTGCCTGCATGCGCTGCCAGTTGCCTTTTGCGCGCTCAAACGCCGCGCGGAGCACGGGGAAGCGCTGCGTAAAGACCGTTCCATAGTCCACCTGACGCTCGCCATCGCCCCAGCGGATGGTTTGAATCCAGCCCCGATCCAGCAAGCCTTCCTCCGAAAGCGTGTCAAGATCGATGAAATACGGGTTGCCGGCAAACGCGGAGAACGATTGATAGGGAGAGTCGCCATAGCTGGTCGGCCCCAGAGGCAGCACCTGCCAGTAGCGCTGGCCTGCGCGCACGAGTTGATCGACAAAATCATACGCCGCCCGCCCGAACGTGCCGATGCCGTAAGGGGAGGGGAGCGATGAAATATGCATTAAAATACCAGAGGATCGTTTCATACCATTGCACCGATTTCAACGAATTTCGTTTCATTATATCGTGTTTTGCAACTTGCGCAACACAAAAAAGCGCACTACAAACAAGGGAGGGGGTTCAATCACTCCCGTTCACATCGAGATCAAGCGGTTTTTAACCCTTGACCGCGCCCTCTATCACGCCCTTGATGATGTATTTCTGCGCGGTGAGATAGAACACAACGATGGGTACGATGCTGATGACGATCAACGCCATGACGGCGCCCAGATCCACATGACCATAACTGCCTTGCAGATACTGAATATGGATCGGGATCGTCTTATACTTCGTACGATCCAGCACGAGATAGGGCAGCAGATAATCGTTCCAAATCCACATGATCTCCAGCACGCCCACGGAGATGAGCACCGGCTTGAGCATCGGGAATACGATCAGGAAAAACGTACGCAGCGGCCCGCAACCGTCGATGGCGGCCGCCTCCTCAATCTCCAGCGGAATGCCTTTTAAAAATCCAGCGAACATGAATACGGCAAGCCCCGCGCCGAAGCCCAGATAGATGACGGGAATGGTATACGGCGTATCCAGATGCAGTGTGTTTGCGGTCTTTGCGAGCGTAAACATGACCATCTGGAACGGGACGACCATCGAAAACACGCAAAGGTAATAGACAATCCTTGCAAACAGGCTGTTCACGCGGGAGATATACCATGCGGCCATCGAGGTGCATACGAGAATCAGCGCCGCGGAAGTGATTGTGATCAAGAGACTGTACCCAGCGGACTTCAGAAACGGGTATTCGCCGAAATGGATACCGTTGACATAGTTATCCGCTCCTGTGAAGGATTGCGTGCTCGGAAAGCCGAATGTGTCGGTATTGATGGCGGAGTTGGTTTTGAAGGAGTTCATCAGCACCGTGAAGATCGGCATCAGATAGATCACGCAGACGACGATGAATACTCCGCTGAGCAATGCTTTTCTTGTTTTGTCCCGCTTCATTGCTGAATCTCCTTTCTGCGCGTCGCCGAGAATTGGATGAGCGCAATGGCTGCCACGAGGATGAAGAACAGAACCGCCTTGGCCTGTCCGACTCCGCGCGAGTTTGCGTTGAGATAAAAGGTGTTATAGATGTTCAGCGCGAGCATTTCGGTGGATTTGATCACCGTTCCGTCCGCCATGAAGGTGAACGGCTGCCCGCCGTTGAGGACAAGGTTTTGGTCGAAGAGCTTGAAGGAGTTGGTCAGCGTCAGGAAGGTACAGATCGTGATGGATGGCATGATCGTAGGAATCGTGATATGCCAAAGCGTGTGCCAACCGTTCGCGCCGTCGATCTTTGCGGCTTCGATCAGTTCTCCGGGCACGGATTGCAGCCCCGCGATATAGATGATCATCATATAGCCGATCTGTTGCCATGCCATGAGGATGATCAATCCCCAATATCCGTAGGTTGTGCTCAGCACGATGGACGTGCCGTAGCGCGAGAGGATTCCGTCGAAGATCATCGACCAGATATATCCCAACACGATGCCGCCGATGAGATTTGGCATAAAAAACACGGTTCGGAATGTGTTGGAGCCCTTGATGCCGCGCGTGAGCGCATAGGCGACGGCAAACGCGAGCAGATTGATGACGACGAGGGAAACAACCGCAACCAGCGCGGTATACTGAAACGCATGCATGAAGCTCGCGTCCTTGAAGGCCTTGAGATAATTGCCAAAGCCGATCCACGTTGCGTTGCTGGTCGTGGTAAATTTGCAGAAGGATAGATAGATGCCTTTGCCGAACGGATAGATGAACCCAATACAGAATGCCACGAATGTCGGCAGTAAAAAGATGGGGAACATCCGTTGGATCGGGCGGCGGATCAGCGATGCGCTCAGCGCCGCGCTGCCGGACTTTGCCCTGCTTTTCATGGCGACCTCCCTTGGTGTGATGTGCAGAAGGGGGCGAGCACCTTCACTCGCCCCCGCAGAGTCGGATCTACGCTTGGTTCATGCGCGCTTATTGCGCGGCGTACTGGGTTGCCCAGCCCTGCACGAATGCGGTGACGACGTCATCCCAGCTTCCGCCCGCGGAATACTGTGTCATGGCGGCGACAACGCCACCGCGCCAGTTGTCCACGTTCGGCGTGAAGTTAAATGCCCAGGTGACGACGTACTTGCCGGCGGCAAGCTGCTCGTTGGCATCGTTGAAGAACACGTTAGCGGATGCCTTCGCGGCTTTGAACGGGATGGGGCCAAACTGTTCGGCCATCATCGTCGTGCCTTCATCCGAGGTAACAACCCAATTGAGGAAGTCAAGGGTCGCCTTGATGTCTTCCGGAGCTGCCTTCGAGTTGACCGCCCACATATTCTCGGTGCCGGCGCAAACGGCTGCATTCTCTTCGCCTTCCACACCGCAATAGATCGGGATCATGGCGAGGCTGTCCGGGCTCATGGCGTACTTACCGGTCAGGTTGCTGTATTCCCAGGAACCGTTTTGGAAGAACACGGCATGTCCTTCGCCAAATTCGGCTTCCGCCTGGTCGCCGGTCGCGGTCGCAAGCTGCGACGGGTCGGTCGCGGAGTTGTTGATGTACAGATCCCAGATGTTCTTGAAGTTCTCCATGTATTTGCCGGTGATGGTCGCGGGCTGCGCGGTCACGCCGTCATCACGGAACTCATAGAACAGCGGCATATTGGCAAGGTGGCCGGAGAAACGCCAGCTGGACGAGCTGTCCATGCCGGAGGAGGTGAAGGCGTCAAAGCCCAGCGCGGCAGCGCGCGCATGGATGTCTTCCGCGACAGCCTTGAGGGAGGCGAAGTTGGTGATCTCGGCAAGAGAGTGACCAGCCTGCTCCAGAAGCGCCTTGTTGACGATGATGCCGTAGCACTCGTAGCAGTAACCGATGGCAGCGACTTCGCCCGTTGTTTTGAAGAGGTTGAAGTCATTGGTGGTCTGCTGCGCATAGACATCGGTGCCGGTGAAGTCATAGCAATAGTCGCCCCAGGTGTCGAGGCCGGCTTTGTTTCCGCACTGGAACAGCGTCGGGGCGGCGGCGCCCTTGTCCATCTCGGCGGTCAGCGTTTCGGAATAGGTGCCGGAGGCGGCGGTCACTACGCTGACGGGCACGCCGGTCTTCTCGGTGTACTGCGCGGCGAGCGTCTGCCATGCGGCGTCCGCTTCGGGTTTGAAGTTGAGATAGTACACTTTGCCGACCGCGGCGGCAGGTTCCTCAACGGCAGGAGCTTCCGTTGCGGGTTCAGCAGCGGTGGCAGGTTCTGCGGCGGCGGGGGTTGCGGCGGGTGCGCAGGCAAAGCTGGCAAACGCCATTACGGCAACCAGAATCAGAGCAAATAGCTTTTTCATAATTCGTTCCTTCCTTTTTTGTGTATTCTCCAAAGCGCAATCAGCGCTTAGATTCCAAGATCAGGCTGATAAAATCAATTTGCTATTTTTGTGTATTCTCCAAAGCGCAATCAGCGCTTAGATTCCAAGATCAGGCTGATAAAATCAATTTGCTATTTTTGTGTATTCTCCAAAGTGCAATCGTGCGTTTCAATTCCAAGATCAGGCTGATAAAATCAATTTGCTATTTTTGTGTATTCTCCAAAGCGCAATTGTACGTTTCAATTCCAAGATCAGGCTGATAAAATCAATTTGCTATTTTTGTGTATTCTCCAAAGCGCAATCGTGCGTTTCAATTGTTTTCATACGCTCTATGCATATTATGCTAGAAATCAATCGATCCTTTTGCGTACGGATCCACCGGAGCGCAGCTTGGTTTCAAAGGTATATTGCCGATTCTTGCCGTGGTGTTCGATTCTTTCGATGATTGCCTGGGCGCATACAAGCCCCATCTCTTCCGCAGGCTGAACCAGCGTCGTCAGCGTCGGCAACAGGTATTCGGAGATTTCGAGACCATCGATGGCGACGACGGAGCAGTCCTCCGGCACGCGCTTGCCATGATCGCTCAGGGATTTGATCGCTGCAATCGCGATCACGTCCGCTATCGCAAAGATCGCGGTGAAGGTGTTATCGCGCGCAATCAAGCGGTTTGTTGCTTCATAGATTGCATGCATGTCGGAAAATGTACCCGTGCAAGCGACCAGTTTTTCGTCAAACGGAATCTCATGCGCGGCGAGTGCGTCCTTATAACCCTGAAAGCGCAGCTCACTGATGGAGTGGTCGCTCTCGTTGTCGGTCAGAATCGCGATTCTGCGGTGTCCCAGTGCGACAAGGGTATTCACCGCGTCCATTGCGGCCTGCTTATCGTCAATTGCAACGGAGCTGAACGAGTCCGGGTCGAGCGTGCCGAACGTATTGGTGTAGGTGCAAAACACGCTGGGGATATTGATGAGCGCCATCTCTTGCGGTGAGTAGTTGAATCTTCCGCCGAGGAAGAGGATGCCGATCAGCTTTCTGTCGTTGGCGAGCTGGGCACCGATGCGCAATTCGTCGATCGAGGTATCGATATGGTGCAATTCCAACGTATATCCGCGCAGGGTGATCTCGCGATCGATAGCCTTGATGAGCTTGGCAAAAAACGGGTTGTTGACACCTTTGACGAGCAGCGCTATGGTGTCCGAGCTGGTGCGCACAAGGTTTCTCGCGCTGGTGTTGGGGATATAGTGCAGCTCGTTGACCGCGCGAAGAACCTTCTCCCGCGTTTCTTCGCTGACGTCCGGATGGTTGTTGAGCACGCGGGAAACGGTGCTGATCGCAACGCCGCAGTGAAGCGCGATGTCCTTGATGTTCGTCATAATCGTTTCGTGAGTTCCTTTGTTTGGATTCAACCCGGATCAACAGACCTTGTTGTGGTTTATAACTTGTTGTGGTTAATAATAGAGAAGAAACTGGCTTGTGTGCAAACGCCCGTATCGGGTGATGAAATTAATGGTTGTGCCGTTCGTCCAAAAAAACGTTGGAAACGGAAATTGGTTAAAAAAGATGGAATAGTTCATGGAAACGTTACTGGAAACGTTTCCAGAACCTGCAAACACATTATATCCAACTCAAATACGCTTGTCAACAGGAATTTCGCTGCGAAAACCGCCAGCAAAGCAGGGCAACTTTCTATCGTATTCCACAATAGGGTGGGGTACTGACTGGACGAAAAAAATCTGTCGCCTTGCGGTAGATTCGGCAAAAGTTTCCAAAATTTCACCCGAACAAGCGATGTCGTTTGCTATAATCAGAGACGGAGAAAATGATCGATTCCGGCAAGCACACGCGGGCGTGAACAGCATCCAGCCAAGCCGGATGACGTTTGGGAGGAACAACATATGCGAAAATCAATCTTGATGATGACTCTGTTGACGGCGGCGGTGCTGCTTTTCGGCTGCTCGGCGGCTCCGGCGGCTCAGCCGCAGCGGGAGGACGATATTGTCGCCGTGACGCTAGACTACACCAAACAGCAAGGCTATGCGACGAACCAGTTTGCCGTTTGGATCGAGGACGCGGAGGGCACGCTCGTAAAAACGCTATATGTCACATCCTTTACCGCAAAAGGCGGCTTTGAGAAGCGGCCGGACGCGATCCCCGTCTGGGTCGAGCGCGCGGATATCGCGCAAGAAGACGAACCCGACGCGGCCTCCGGCGCAACGCCGAAATCCGGTACGCTCCGCTATGTTTGGGACATGACAGACGAGAGCGGCGCGCGTGTTCCCGCGGGCACATATGTTTTTGTTGTAGAAGGGACACTGCGCTGGAAAAATCAGGTGCAGTATTCCGGCGAGATCGCATGTGAATCTGGCGCGTCCAGCGCACAAGCCACCGCGACGTTTACCTATCTTGCCTCAGACGAATCGCCTGCGCTCACGGCGGAGTCCGTAGAAAGTGCGATGATTCGCAACGTCAGTGCCGAATACATTCCGCCGAAATAAGCGTATCAGGTGATTCAATCACGAATCGGCGAAGCATTCTCCGTGTCAATCGCGCCTTCACCACAAGCAAAATCTATTGTACTGCGGCACTTCGCGCGGTTTGACAAGCGTTGCGCGCGCGTGCTACAATCGATTCGGCGGCGCTTGGCGGCTTCCGTTTTTGTGTATTCTTTAGCCGCGCCGAGCACGACCGCATCTTTAAAAATTCGCGCTGAAACGCAACAGGAACGAGGAGCAAAGGGTGTCCAGATTATCACCGAAGCGATTCAAAGGCTCGATTATACTGTTCTGCAAATTGGCCATCATGGCGCTTACTGTCGGCGCCTTTTTGTATTTGGTGACGCATTTTTATCCAGAGACCGACTTCTGGTTCAAAGGGTTCTTGGTCTTTGTGTTTCTATATCTCGTGGTGTTCCTTGCGTTTGCTACGACCTACCGCGGCTTTAACATCGGGACCATGCGCTATCGCGAATTGTTATTCGCCTACATTCTCTCTTCACTTCTGACGAATTTCATCTTCTATTTCATTCTCTCGCTGACGGCAAAGCAGCTTTTGACCATCGCACCGATTGCGATCATGACCCTCGTGCAGTGGCTCGCCGCCGCTCTGCTTTATTTCGGTGCGGATCAGATGTTTAACGCACTGTATCCCGCGCGTCAGAGCATTGTCGTGTGTTCAAATGACAAGCATGAGACGTCGGTGTTCCGCAAGATCGACTCGATGAAAGAGCGGCACACGATCAACATGCTCATCACAGAGGCGATGGGGGCGGACGCGATCAAGCGCTGCATGGAGCCGTATTCAACCGTGTTCGTTGGCGATATCTCGCGAGAGCTGCGGCTCGATCTGACGGAATATTGCTTCGAGCAAAATAAGCGCCTGTTTGTGTTGCCGACCGTTGAGGATATCATCTTCCACAATGCGCACGAAACCATCGTTGGCGATTCGCTGGTGTATCAATGCAGGAACCATACGTTCACGCCGGAGCAGGCGGCAGTCAAGCGCCTCATGGACATCGGCTTTTCACTCATCGGCATTGTCCTGGGTAGCCCGTTTATGCTCCTTGCCGCGCTGATTGTCAAGCTCCAGGACGGAGGCCCCGTCTTTTTCAAACAGGTGCGATACACGCGCAACTATCAGAAATTTACGCTTTTAAAATTCCGCAGCATGATCGTAGACGCGGAGAAGAACGGCGCACAGTTTACGAAGCCGGGCGATAGCCGCATCACGCCTTTTGGCCGCTTCATGCGCGCGACGCGGATCGACGAGCTGCCGCAGTTCTTCAACATTCTGCATGGTGAGATGTCCCTGGTCGGCCCCCGCGCGGAACGCACGGAAAACGTCGACTTTTATTGTGAGCGCATGCCGGAGTTTCGCTATCGCATGAAGGTCAAGGCGGGACTCACCGGATACGCGCAAATCTACGGAAAATACAACACTAATTTTGAAGACAAGCTCAAGCTGGACATGCTCTATATCGAGAACTGCTCGATCATGCGCGATCTTCAGCTGATCTTTATGACCTTTAAGGTCTTGTTTATGGCGGAGGAGAGCACAGAAGGGTTTGGGGTAAGCAATCTATCCGAGTTGGAACAACCCTGCGATATCTGTGCGTTTCCGTTTGCCCCGGCGGTCGAGCAGTCTGTGCTAAATCGTGTCGCGAGCAGCCATCGAGACGCAGAACCACAAGCAGAACGGAGGCAAACCCAAATGAAAGGTATCATCCTGGCCGGCGGGCGAGGCACCCGATTCTATCCGAGCACCAAGGCTGTCAGCAAGCAGCTGCTGCCCGTCTACGACAAGCCGCTGATCTACTATCCGCTTTCGGTACTGATGCTCGCTTCGATCAAAGACGTACTGATCATCTCCACACCCGAGGATACCCCTGTGTTCGAGCGGCTGCTTGGCACGGGCGAGCGCCTCGGCATGCGCTTTTCCTACAAGGTTCAGGAGATGCCGCGTGGACTTGCGGATGCGTTTATCCTCGGGGAAGAGTTCATCGGCGACGACCCGGTCTGCCTGATTCTTGGAGACAATGTTTTCTACGGACAGGATCTGACCGCGACGCTCAATTCCGTCATGGAGCGCGAAGCGGGTGCGACCATCTTTGGCTATCCGGTCAAGGATCCGCGCGCATTCGGCGTAGTGGAGTTTGACGAAAACAACCGCGTGACGAATATCGAAGAAAAGCCGGAACACCCGAAGTCCAACTTTGCGGTGCCTGGACTCTATTTTTACGACAACCGTGTGGTCGAGATCGCCAAACATGTGCGTCCGTCCGCGCGCGGCGAGATTGAGATCACGTCGATCAACAACGCTTATCTAACGATGGGCGAGCTGCATGTGGAGCTTCTTGGACGCGGGATGGCTTGGCTGGATACCGGTTCGCCGGAAGGCATGCTCAAAGCCGCGGAATATGTGGAAGCCGTGCAGTCCCGGCAAGGGTTCTATATCTCCTGCATCGAGGAGATTGCCTGGCGGCGCGGATTCATCACGACCGAGCAGCTCAAGACGCTTGGCGAAGAGCTGCGCATGACGGACTACGGCCAGTATCTGCTTGCGCTCGTGCGGGAGGGTTTGGAATGAACATCCTCGTCACCGGCGGCGCGGGGTTCATCGGCGGCAACTTCATCCGCTGGATGAAGCAACACGCGCCGGAGCACCGCATTGTCAACGTCGACGCGCTGACATACGCGGGGAATCTTGAAAGCCTCGTCGATCTTCCGCAAGACGAGGGGTATTGCTTCATCCGCGCGGATATTCGCGATCGAACGAGGATTTCCGAGATTTTTGAGCAATATGACATCACGCACGTCGTGAATTTTGCGGCGGAGTCGCACGTTGACCGCAGCATCGTCGACCCCGAACTGTTTTTAAGCACGAATATTCTCGGTACGCAAGCGCTTCTGGACACCGCAAAGCAGCACTGGAAGCTTGCGCCGGAGGACAAATATAGCCGCGCATATCGTTCGGATGTGAAGTTTTTACAGGTATCGACCGATGAAGTCTATGGCGCGCTTGGCAAAGAGGGCATGTTCACCGAGACGACGCTGCTTGCGCCGAACAGCCCGTATTCCGCCGCCAAGGCGAGCGCGGATCTCGTTTGCCGTGCTTATTCGGAAACGTTTGGGTTACCGATGAACATCACACGCTGTTCAAACAACTATGGCCCCTATCAGTTCCCCGAAAAGCTCATTCCGCTCATGATCCTCAACTGCATGAAGGGCAAGCCGCTTCCAGTCTATGGAGACGGCATGCAGATTCGCGATTGGTTGCACGTCAGCGACCATTGCAGCGCGCTCTATACCGTTTTGACGCGCGGAACCGAGGGCGAAATCTATAACATCGGCGGCAACAACGAGCGGGCGAATATCGACATCGTCAAGCGAATCATCCAAGTGCTGGGTGCGGACGAGGGGCTCATCTGCTATGTGAAGGATCGCCCCGGACACGACCGCAGATATGCAATCGATAATACAAAGATTACGACAACGCTCGGCTGGTCGCCCGCATATACGTTTGAGCGGGGGCTGTCTGAAACGATTGCATGGTATCAGAATCATTCAACCTGGTTGGAGCACGTTCTATCCGGCGCATATATGGATTATTATGCACGCATGTATGCGCCGTCATTTGTTGAATAAGTAAGTAATTTATTCAGATTGTGAAGCTGCGCGTTCGACGTTTTCTCCCGTGTACTTGTGACATGATGGGGAAGCGTTTTTTTCTGGTCGCGTAATTATAAGTAGTATTTGACATATATCATTTCAAAAACACAATAATTAGAAAAAATAACACAAAAATGGTTACATAGGAAATGACTAGTTGAAATTATCTAACTAGTAGTGTAGTATACAATAAATGACGATATCGAACTGGAGTATATGCAAGCTTGAAGTACAATCTCGCTCCGGAATACATTTCATGTCTCTTGCTGGCGCTGATTGGCGTTTATATGATGTTCGACCGAAAAACGAACTCGCCTAAGGAGATGATATTCCGAGTTACTCTGGTGTTTTCCATTGTCTCGATCATCAACAACATTCTCTCCATTCACGCGATCGAGCATTCTTCAGAGATCCCGTTGATGATCAATCTATACGTCAATACGTTTTACTATTTTTCAGTCGCGGTCATGACCACTATGGTCGCCATCACGACGTATGTCACGATGTTTGAAGGGCGATATGATGAACCGCAGCTCAAAACCGCGGTCACCGTTTCGCTCGCTTTTTTTGCCCTGGAGGTCGCGCTGGTCATCGCAAATCTTGCGACAAGGTGGTTGTTTTATTTCGATGAGAACAGGCATTATCACCGCGGCCCACTGAACGCAATCGGAGTCGTTTTCCTTACCATAAGCATTGTCTGCGTCATTTGGTTTGGCGTGGTGGAGTGGAAACGCGTTAAAAAATTCTTCCGGCTGATCCTTTATGTTTTGCCGTCGATCGCGCTGTTGATCGGTGTGGCTCAGTATCTCTTTCCGATGGCAATCCTGACCGGTACAATCATCAGTTTCTCGCTTTTGACGCTCTTTATTGCGGGACAACAGCAACGCGCACATATCGATGCCCTGACGGAGCTATCCAACCGCGAGGCATATTTCAATGACATCAGTCAACTTTGCAAACGGAACACCCCGTATCGGATCATCATCGTGGGACTGAAAGACTTCAAGCAGGTCAACGGCCAACTCGGACAGCGCGCGGGGGATGCGTTTCTCTGTATGGTTGGTTCGTTTCTTACGCATCTTGATCCGCGTTTGTTGGCCTATCGCACATCCGGCGTGCAATTCACACTTGTTGCAACCAAGATTTCACGCGAGAATTATGAAGTCCTGTTTTATAAAGTTGTGGAACGTTTCTCGCGGAGTTGGAAAACGGAAACATACGAAACAGAGCTTCGCGCTGTATTTGCAGATATTTCATGTCCGGAACATGCGGTGGGGGTCGATGCGGTCATCGCTTCGCTGGAGTACGCGACGCGCCTTGCCAAGCAGGATCCAAACGGCAAGCCGGTTCGGTTTTCCGGGTTGCTGAAGGAGCAGTTTATACGGCGGAATTACGTCATCGCGCAGATGGAAAAGGCGTTGAAGGCAGATTTATTCCACCTCAACATTCAGCCGGTGTACGATGTCAGCAGACAGTGCTTCAGCGGCGGCGAGGTGCTCCTTCGCCTCAATGAGGACAACGGAAAACCGATTTCGCCGAGTGAATTCATCCCAATTGCCATTGAGAATGGAATCGCAACAGAACTTGGCCTAATGGTAATGGAGAAGGTTTGCATCTTTTTGCAGAAGAATCGAAACATAGACATCGGATGGCTCTCCATCAACGTTTCTTCGCAGCAAGATGAGTTTGACGATACGGTGCATCATTTGGAAATGTTGCTCGATCACTATGGGGTTGAACCGGGCAAGATCAAGCTCGAGATCACCGAGATGGTGCTATTGGAAGACCTTGAACGGGCGCATACGACCATGGATGAACTTGCTCGCCGCGGGATAGGCGTATATCTGGATGACTTCGGTACAGGATACAGCAATCTCGCCAACGTTATGACGCTCCCGTTTGAATGTGTCAAGATCGACAAAGGATTGATCCGCGGCATCACAAGCAATCCGAAATCGCGCGGCATGCTGGAAATTGTGGTATCCGGATTGCAAAGCATGAACGTGATCGCGCTTGCAGAAGGGGTAGAGACCGAAGAGCAGGATATGATCGTGCGCAAGCTCAGCATTGATCGGATACAAGGGTTTTACTACGCGCGCCCGATGCCGATAGATGAGTTTGTCTGGTTGATCGAACAACGCTGCCCAATCGAACCCAAGCCGGCGGAATAGCATAACAAATTAACACAAGCAGCGCCGCGAGAGTGAACCTCGCGGCGCTATATTGTTTGTTTTGTTTTTTTGATAGAGTTATTTGTTGGGGATATTGGATACTGCCGATCATTCGACCGGTTGGATACGGATCGTTACGCCTGATCCAGCTGTGTAAAGAGCTCCGCTTTGAGCGCGAGCACAGCGGAGAGAACCTCCGATACCGGAACCTGCTTTTTGATTTGTTTGTCGCGCGTGGTGAGCTCAATCATACCATCGGCGAGATTTCTTGGGCTAACGGTCAGGCGAATCGGCGCGCCGACGAGGTCGGCTTCCGAAAAGACGACGCCCGCGCTGACGGGGCGATCGTCCAGAATGGTCTCTACGCCTGCCTTTTGCAGCGCGGAATAGAGCGCTTCGCCGACGCGCTTGGGCTCTTCCTGATCGGCGCGCAGAACACAGATCTGCGCTTCCCAGGGGGCGATGCTGATCGGCCAGATGGGGCCGTATTCATCATGACTTTCTTCGCAGACGCTTGCGGCGAGACGACCCACGCCGATGCCATAGCAGCCCATGATGGGATATTGCAGCGCGCCGTTTTCGTCAAGATACTGCATGTTCATGCTCTTGGTGTACTTGTCGCCCAACTGGAAGATATTGCCGACCTCGATGCCGTTGCTGATGTGAAGCGAATGCTTGCCGCAGACGGGGCAGATGCCGCCGGGAATCGCACGGGCAACATCTACATACGAGACCTTGCCATAGTCGCGTTCGATGTTGAAGCCGGTATAGTGGTAGTCCTGTTTGTTTGCGCCGCAGACCAGTGCGCCGATGCCTTCGAGCGATCGATCGAAGAGTACGGTGATCTTCTTTGTGTCAAGGTCCCTGGGCCCGATAAAGCCCGCGACGATACCGCTTTCGGGCGTGATGACGGCAGGATGAATCTCCGCCGCGATGGTGTTGCGGAGTTTGGTTTCGTGCACCTCGAGATCCCCGCGCACAAATGCGATGACATAGCTGTCGTCCGAGTTGCGCTGGTAGACGACGGCTTTGCAGGTTGCGTTGTGCGGCTTTTTGAGATAGGTTGCAACTTCTTCGATCGTTGCCATCTCCGGCGTGGGGACGAGAGTGAGCGGTTCACTCGCGGAAAGCGCAGTGTTATCCACCACAGTCGCACAGGCTTCGATGTTCGCCTTAAACCCGCACTCGTCGCAGAGCACGAGCGTATCTTCACCGATGGCGGTGAGGAGCATGAATTCGTGGGAAACGCGTCCGCCCATCATGCCGGAGTCGGACAGAACAGCGATGACATTTCTGCATCCCGCGCGCTTGAAGATGCGCTCATAGGCGACATAGCAGCGGGCATAATATGCTTCGAGATCCGCTTGATTGGTATGGAAAGAATACGCATCCTTCATCGTGAATTCGCGCACGCGGATCAGGCCGCCGCGGGAGCGGGGCTCGTCGCGAAACTTTGTTTGCAGTTGGTAGATCATGAACGGGTATTTCGCATAGCTTTTCGCGGCGTCGCGGGCGAGGTGCACCGCGGCCTCCTCGTGCGTCATGCCGAGAACCATATCCGCGCCCATGCGGTCGGTGAGGCGCAACAGCTCCTTGCCAACGCTCGTAAACCTGCCGCTCTCCTTCCAAAGATCGGCGGGCAGTACGACGGGGAAGAGCACCTCCTGGCCGTCGATTGCGTCCATCTCTTCGCGGATGATGCGTTCGATCTTCTGCGTGATGCGCCGGGCCGGCGGCAGCAGCGTGTAAACGCCGGTATTGACCTGCTTGATGTAGCCGCCGCGCACCATGAGCGCATGGCTCTCGATGGTGCAGTCCGCGGGTTTTTCTTTGTAACGCTCGCCGAGCAGTTCGCTCATTCTCATAGCTCAGTTCTCCTCAATAGCCTTCCATGATCTTAAAACATCTTATTATCGCCCAGAATTCGAGATTTGACAAGGGGGAACGACCGGAAATCTCCCTGCGGGATTCAGTGAGATTGTCACATTTCGTCTTGACACGATGGCGGATATTCCTTAAACTAAATACAACCATAGAAACAGGCGTTTTATCGGAAAAGAGTAAGCGAGACTCGCAATGTTCCAAGAGAGGGTTGGTCACCGGCTGAAAGCCGACCCGAACCAGAGCCGCCGAAGTGCCTTCCGAGAGCCGCCGCCGACAAAGCGCGAGCCGATCATTCGGCTGGCCGAGTATCGGCGGACGCAGCAGCTGCGTTATAGCCTTGAGCGGGAGATTGTTCCAAATCTCCAAATAAAGTGGAACCACGAAGCGCATTCGTCTTTATGATGGGTGCGCTTATTTGATTGCTGAAAAGGAAGGCGAGACAGACGGCCTTCCGCCGAAAGGAAATGAAACGATATGTTCCAAACGCTGAAAAGCGATCTTCAGGCGGTCTTGAAGCGCGATCCCGCCGCAAAATCCATCTGGGAGGTCATGCTCTGCTATCCGGGCTTTCGCGCCGTACGGATACACCGCAGGGCAAACTGGTACTATCGGCACAAGATGCATCTGCTCGCGCGGATGACGTCGGAATGGTGCCGCTTTACCACGGGGATCGACATCCATCCCGGCGCGACGATTGGGGCGCGGCTGTTCATCGATCATGGCGTTGGCGTGGTCATCGGGGAAACCGCAATCATCGGCGACGACGTGACGATCTTTCAGGGTGCAACGCTTGGCGGAACGGGTAAGGACAGCGGCAAGCGCCATCCGACGGTGGGGGATCACGTGACAATCTCCGCGGGCGCAAAGGTGCTCGGCCCCGTCACGGTTGGCAGCCACGCAAAGATTGGCGCGGGCGCGGTGGTGCTCAAAGATGTGCCGGCGTTTTCCACGGTGGTCGGTGTGCCGGGGCATGTGGTTCGCCTGTATGGATGCAAGGTTCCGTGCGATCGCGTGGGTATGTGCGACGACGGAAACTGTACTTGCAGCGAGACGGACGAATGCGTGCGCAGGAAGGAAGGGCTTTCCGGCGAGGCGGGGGTTGATCTCGACCAGACCGACCTGCCGGATCCCGTAGAGCAGCAACTCCTGCTGCTCAAACAGCGCTTGGACGCATTGGAAGCCTCGCTTGCGGAGAAAAGCTGAACAGCAGCGCCTGTTACTCAAGCAGCGCTTGGACGCATTGGAAGCCTCGCTTGCGGAGAAAAATTGAACAGCAGCGCCTGTTACTCAAGCAGCGCTTGGACGCATTTAAAGCATCGCGCGCGGAGAAAAACAGATAAATCCTGCGCTGCGATGAAACTTTTTCAATCGCTTGAGACAAAATTGTGGTATAGTGAACGATACACGGAGGGAATATATGCAGATCTATAATACGATGACGCGCAAGAAGGAAGAGCTGATTCCGCTCGTACCCGGACAGATTTCGATGTACGCCTGCGGACCTACGGTTTATAATTATTTCCATATCGGAAACGCGCGCCCGTTTATCGTATTTGATACCATGCGCCGCTATCTGGAATACCGCGGCTATCAAGTGCGCTTTGTGCAGAACTTTACGGACATCGACGACAAGATGATCCGCAGGGCAAACGAAGAGGGTACGACGGTCAAAGAACTCGGCGAGCGGTTCATCAAAGAATACTATCATGACGCGGATGCGCTGGGTGTGCGCCGCGCGAGCGCGAACCCGCGCGCAACAGAGCACATCGGCGAGATCATTGCGCTGGTTCGTTCGCTCATCGAAAAAGGAAACGCGTATGCAACGCCGGAAGGCGACGTCTATTTTTCCGTGCGGAGCTTTCCGGGCTATGGCAAGCTCTCCGGCCAGAACATCGACGATCTGGAAAACGGCGCGCGCGTCGATCCCGACGAAGCCAAGCGCGACCCGCTGGATTTTGCGCTTTGGAAGGCGGAAAAGCCCGGCGAACCCAGCTGGGATTCCCCTTGGGGCAAGGGTAGACCGGGCTGGCATATCGAATGCTCCGCGATGAGCATGGCCATCCTCGGCGAGACGTTTGATATCCACGGCGGCGGACAAGATCTCATTTTCCCGCACCACGAGAACGAAATCGCCCAGAGTGAAGCCTCGACGGGACATCCCTTCGCGCGGTATTGGATGCACAACGGCTATATCAACGTGGACAACCAGAAGATGAGCAAATCGCTCAACAACTTCTTCACCGTGCGCGATATCGCAAAGGAATTCGATCTCGAAGCCGTGCGGATGTTCATGCTTGCTGTGCAGTATCGCAACCCCGTGAACTTCTCGCGCGAGATGATCCTACAGGCGCAGAGCGCGCTGGAACGCCTCCGCACCGCGCAGGAACGCTTGAGTGAGGCGCAGATCGCTCCCGGAGAAACCGAACAGGATGCGGTCTTTACCGAGCAACTCGCGGACTTTAAAGCGCGTTTTAACGAAGCGATGGACGACGACCTGAACACCGCGGACGCGCTCGGCGTGCTGTTTGAGTTCGCACGCGCCGCCAACACATTTGTCAGCGAGCCGCGCGGAAAAGCAGCAATTGAGGCAGGACAGTCGCTCTATCGCGAACTTACTGGCGTGCTTGGCCTTCTCGCGGGTGAGAAGACGGAGACTTATCCCGCCGAAGCGCTCGCCTTGCTTGAAGAGCGGCTGACAGCCAGAAAATCCAGGGATTTTTCGCGAGCGGACGAGATCCGCGATGCGTTGAAGGATATGGGATTCATCGTGGAAGACACGGCGAACGGCCCGAAACTCAAAAGGATATAATTCAAAGAGATAGAAATCAAACTAAACTGTAAGGAGACTATACTTATGACCGGATCATTTGCCATGTTCGATTGGCTGCTGCTCGCCGTTTCCTTCTACGTGCTCTATTCGGGCATCGTTGGCAAAGGAAAACTCTACAGCGTGGAAAATATCAAAGAGGGCATGGAGGAAGAATTCAAGGCGCTGTCCCGTAAGATCTACATCGCCCTCGGCATCGCGATGGTGATCAACAGCGCGGCTTCCTTGCTGCGCAACACGTTCTATTCCTATCAGGAGATCACCCCGGCCACGGAGGCGGCAAAGGCCGTGTATGGATGGAAGATGATCAAAGATCTCGGTGCGTTCTCGTTCCTTTCGGCGACGTTGTTTGATATCATCTCCTATGTTGCGCTCGCGTTGACACTTGGACTGATCGTGTTTCTCGTCGTCAAGATGCGTAAATACGTCGATAAAACAGCACAGTCGAAGACGAGCCAGGGCACAAGCGCACGCGGCGGCTCTTCCATGCCGTCCTCTGCGTTCAACTTTGAAGACGACGACAAACAGCAATAAGCTTCTGCGCGTTTGCACGCGAGAGCCTGAAGGAGCGTCCTTCAGGCTCTTGCTTTTTTCGGTATCTTTTGCTTGCGTTCGCCAGATGATTGTCAGCGGGCGCGTAAAAATGGTATGATACATCCAAACGATACGGCGGGGAATGCCGTTTCGGAATGACTAGAAATGGAAACGAATGGATCAATCAATGAAAAAAGAGATTCATGGCAATATCGGCGGCATTCGGGATATCGTCCTAAATGAAATGCTGCTTCTGTATGATATGGAGATGTCCGCGGACGCGTTCCTCTCGGACGAGGTTTGCGATGCGCTGGTTCACTTCACGTCGCTGATCAATCGCGAGGTTTTAATCTATGTCTCCCGCACGGGCAAGATTGAAGATATCCGCGTGGGCGACGATCACTCCGTCCATATGGAGGAGATGCGGCTTGTGCGCAACATCGACCGCCTCAGCGGCGTGCGATGCATCCATACACATCCGGGTGGAACGGGCTATTTGTCCGACGTCGATCTGGGCTCCTTAAACGCGCTTCGGCTTGACGCGATGTGCGCCATCGGCGTCAAAGACGGCAGAGCAAGCAGTGTTTACGCGGCGTTCATTGGCGACATGGAGGGCGAGGAGCGCGTGCCGATTTGGTACGGGCCCATGCGCGCGCACCATCTGCCGCAAAAGCAGCTCATGGATGCGATCCTTGAAGCGGACAAACGACTGCTGAGCGATACCTATAACATCGTGGAGATCAAGCCTGACCGCGCGGTGCTCGCGGGCATTGAGTCCGCGGACGGATACGATACTATTTTGGAGCTCGCGGAGCTTTGCCAGACCGCGGGCATCAAGGTGGTCGCAAAAGAGCAGCAACGCAGGCGCGCAGTCGACGCCGCGACGTATATCGGCAGCGGCAAAGCGGAGGAGCTTGCGCTGCTTGCTTCCGCGTTTGAAGCGGATATCTTTGTGTTTGACGACGAGCTGACCGCAATCCAGCTTCGTAATCTGGAGCAGGTGCTGGGGCTGCCCATCATCGACCGCACGATGCTGATTCTCGATATCTTCGCGCAGCGCGCGCAGTCCCGCGAGGGCAAGTTGCAGGTTGAACTCGCACAGCTGAAATATCGACTGCCGCGGCTTCTCGGCATGGGAAAGGTGCTCTCGCGCCAAGGCGCTTCCGGCGTCGGCATGCGCGGGCCTGGCGAGAAAAAGTTGGAGATCGACCGCCGCAGAATCCGTAGGCGCGTGTTTGAACTCGAGCAGGAGCTCGCCGAGATCGAAAAACAGCGCGGCTTACGCAGGGCGAAGCGCGCGGCAAATCCGATTCCCGTCGTGGCACTGGTCGGCTACACCAACGCGGGGAAATCGACGCTACTCAACCTGCTTTCCGGCGCGGATGCATTGGCGGAGGACAAGCTTTTCGCAACGCTCGACCCTATTGTGCGCAAGATTACGCTGCCCAACGGCACAGAGTGTCTGCTTTCCGATACGGTTGGGTTCATCAACAAACTCCCGCACGATCTGGTCAACGCGTTTCGTTCCACGCTCGACGAGGTGAACGACGCGGATCTTGTACTGCACGTGGTGGATAGTTCGAGCGATTATTTCGAGGTGCAGATGCGCGTGGTCGAAGAGGTGCTCACCTCACTGGGCGCAATCGATACGCCGCGCATCGAGGTCTACAACAAGATCGACAAACCCGAAGCCAAGCCAAGGAACAGCGGCGTCGCCATCAGCGCGGTGAACAGCGCGGGCATCGACACGCTCCTGCATGCCATCGAAGAAGCGCTTGCAAAGTCGCAGGTCAAGATTGAGGTCGTGGTTCCGTATGACAAGCACGGCGCGATGCAGATGATTCGCCAAAGCGCGACCATTCTCGCGGAAACGCACGAGGAGGACGGCACGCACCTGACACTCTTACTCAACGAAAGCGAAACCTGGCGTATCAAAAAGGCGATTTCGGGTTAAGTAAATAGGGAACGCAAGCAATACAAAAGCCGCCCCGACAAAATGGGCGGCTTTGCTGTTTACTTTGCTTGTTTACTGAAACGCGTGCGGTTGCGCGTCGCTCGGCATGCGCCAGTCTCCGCGCGGAGAGAGGGCGACGTTACCGATGCGGGGCCCGTCGGGAATGCAGTTGCGCTTGAACTGCTGGGAGAAAAAGCGACGGATGAAGAGCGCATACCATTTTTCGATGGTCGCGCCGTCATAATCGCCGTCGAAGGCATATTTCGCCAAGCGAACGATCTTTTCCTTGCCCGCGCCGCGGCGAAGCAAATGATACAGGAAGAAATCGTGCAGTTCGTAGGGTCCTACGATATCCTCCGTGACTTGCGTAATCTCGCCGTCCTTCGGGGGCAGGAGCTCTGGGCTGACGGGTGTATCGACAATGTCGAGCAGAACCTCTTTCAGCGCGTCGCCGGATTTGTTTGCAATAGAGCGCAGCATTGCGCGGATGAGGGTCTTGGGCACATCCGCGTTCACGCCGTAGTTGGACATATGGTCGCCATTAAAGGTCGCAAACCCAAGCGCAAGCTCGCTCAGGTCGCCCGTGCCGATGACGAGGCCGCCGTGCATGTTCGCCAAGTCCATCAGCACCTGCGTGCGTTCGCGCGCTTGCGCGTTTTCAAACGCCGCGTCATGCACATCCATCGTGTGCCCGATGTCGGCGAGATGCCGCTTGACGCTTTCGCCGATGTTGATCTCCTGCATCGAAATTCCGAGCGCGTGGCAGAGCTTCTCCGCGTTGGCGCGCGTGCGGGTGCTCGTGCCGAAGCATGGCATCGTGACCGCGACGACATCCTCCGCAGGACGTTTGAGCAGCGCCAGCGCTTCTTTACTCACGATCAACGCGAGGGTGGAGTCCACACCGCCGGAGACACCGATGAGCAGCTTCTTTGCGCCCGTGTGCTTGATGCGCTGGGCAAGGCCGTGGCTCTGGATTGCGAGTACCTGGTCAAAGCGCGTTGCCGCGTTTGCGCTTGTGTCCGGAATGAACGGCGTTTTCCAAAATGCGCGTGTGAGCTTTGTTTCGGTGACGTCCATCGAAAACGGGATGCGCACGACATCCGTGTTGTTGAACAATTTTCTTGCAAAACGCCTCCGCTCGCGAGAGAGGAACTCCAGATCGACTTCACTGACACAATAGCCCGCGCCGAACGGCTCTGCATCCGCAAGCATCGTGCCGTTTTCGCAGATCATATCATGGCCGGAGAAGACCACATCCGTGGTGCTCTCGCCGTTGCCCGCGCTGCAGAAAACATAGGCGGAGTTGGTGCGGGAACTCTGGCTTTTTACGAGCATACGGCGGTAATCCACCTTTGTGACGGCCTCGTCGCTTGCGCTGAGATTGAGGAGGATACTCGCGCCGCAATCCGCCAGCAGTGTGGAGGGCGGAACGGCGGCCCAGAGGTCTTCGCAGATCTCTACGCCGACGGAAAAGAGCGGCATCTCGCGGCAGCAAAACACGAGGCGGTTCCCAAACGGCGCTTTTTGGCCAAAGAGCTCCATCTCTTCGATGGTCTCCAACGCGGCGGCATAGGTGCGTTTTTCATAAAACTCGCCATAGTTGCCAAGGTGCGTCTTGGGGATTACGCCGAGCACCCGCCCGTTTTGCACGACCGCGGCACAATTGTAGAGAAGATGCCCGAATACAATCGGGACCCCGATTGCTACGAGCATGTCGCTGCCCGCAGTCGCGCGCGTGATGTGCTCCAGCGCGCGCATGGCGGCATCCGTCAGCGCGGTGCTGAGGACAAGATCCCCGCAGGTGTAGCCGACACAGGTCAACTCCGGCAGAACCAGAACCTTGACGCCGTCGGCTTCCGCCCGGCGAATCAGAGCGATGATCGCATCCGCATTGTATTCGCAGTTGGCAACCTGAATCTCCGGCGTACCCGCCGCGACCTTGACAAATCCGTCTTTCATGAATGTTAGTTTCTCCATTCGGTTGGAATCTTGTTTTGGAATCTTGTTTGATGCGCCGCGTGATGCGACAGAGACCCATGCTCATTCTACGAAACCTCGCGGGGGATGTCAATCTTGGGTGGTGCGCGCGAAGGAGCGCAAGCGTATGGATCTCGTGTCACATTTGTGAAATTCGTGAAAATTGCGCGCAATCGATACTCCACGACTGATCGACGTGGTATAATGGCGTGGAAATAGCCCCAACTCGCGAATCGTATTCTGCGCGGCTCGGGGGGGACGCAAGGAGAAGAAATGATGTTAACTATTGAACACCTGACAAAATGCTACGGTGGAGATGTCAAAGCCGTAGACGACCTCAGCCTGACCGTGATGCCGGGGGACATCTACGGTTTTATCGGGCACAACGGCGCGGGAAAGACGACGACGCTCCGCGCGGTGGCGGGCATTCTCTCGTTTGACAGCGGCAGCATCCACATCGATGGAAAGAGCATTGCCGAAGACCCCATTGCCTGTAAGCGGGAGATGGCGTATATTCCGGACAATCCGGATCTTTACGAGCACCTGACCGGCATTCAGTATCTCAACTTTGTCGCGGATATCTATGGCGTAAGTGCAAGCGATCGCGACGAACGCATTCAGAAATATGCGGATGCGTTTGAGATGACACCACGGCTCAACGACCTGATCGGCAGCTGTTCCCACGGCATGAAGCAGAAGATCGCCCTGATCTCCGCGCTGATTCACAACCCGAAGATCCTACTGCTGGACGAGCCGTTTGTCGGCCTCGACCCCAAAGCCGCGCATACGCTCAAGAGCTTTATGACGGAGCTATGTGAAGGAGGCAGCGCGATTTTCTTCTCGACGCACGTGCTGGAGGTTGCGGAAAAGCTCTGCAATAAGATTGCCATCATCAAAAACGGCAGATTGATCGCCGCGGGCGAGATGGACAAAGTCAAAGGCGACGAGTCGCTGGAAACGATGTTTTTGGAGCTGACGGAACATGCGTGAATTTTGGATTTTAACGAAACTGCAGATTAGTTCCCTATTCGGGATCAATAAAATTCTGCACATGAAAAATAGCGAGGAGAAGAAGCTAGGCAAACGCACATTGGGATCGCTGATCGCAATGGTGTTCGCGCTGGGGTACCTATCTGTGCTCTATAGCTATATGCTCGCTCGCGCGTTTCAGATGTTCGGCACGCTGCCATCCCTTCTTGGCATTATGGCGCTGGCGGCGAGTGCGCTGATCCTGATGTTTTCAATCTTTGAAACCAAGGGCGTGCTCTTCGGTTTTGGCGATTATGACATCGTCATGAGCTGGCCGGTGGATGTCCGCGCAGTCGCCGCGAGCCGCGTATTTAACATGTACGCGTATAATTTTGTCTACGCGTTCTTGCTGCTGATGCCGGCGGGCGTGATCTATGCCATCATGGCGGCGCCGCCGCTTTGGTACTATCCGCTGTATCTTCTGATGATCCTGCTGGTTCCCGCGCTGCCGACGATTATCGGCGCGCTATTGGGCACGCTGCTCACCGTCGTAACCGCGCGGATGAAGAAAAGCAGCCTCGTCAGCGTCGTGGTGCAGATGGTTCTGGTGTTCGGGCTGATGGCTCTCTCCATGGGTAGCGGCACAGCGCTTGATGACCCGGCGAAGCTCGCAAACCTTGCTGAGGTGTTCCGCCCGATGATTCGCGGCATCTATCCGCCCGCGCAGTGGTTTCAGGATGCGGTGACGCTTGGCTCCGTTGCATCGGTGCTGTGGCTTGTGCTGCTGACGATAGGTTCGATCACGCTGCTCAATTTCTGGCTGGGAAAGAACTTCGTTTCGATCAACTCGCGCATCAAGAGCAAACCGCGCGGTGAAACGTTCGTCATGCGCCGCCAAACCCGCTCCACAAAGAACACCGCGCTCTTTCTGCGCGAGCGCAAGCGGTATTTCAGCTCCAGCCTTTATGTTGTGAACACGGCGTTTGGCTATGTGATGATGATCGCGGCCGGAGTCGCGCTGCTCGTCAAGGCAGATGAGGTATTGAAGTTCTTTGAGATTCCGGAGATGCCGAAGCTGGTCGCGCTCATTCCGTTTGTGCTTGGCTGGATGGTCTCGATGGGTTCCACCACCGCAAGCGCAATCTCGATGGAGGGCAAATCGCTCTGGATCATCAAGAGTATGCCGGTCTCCGCGCGGGAGTGGTTCGCAGCAAAGCTGAAGGTGACGCTGATGTTGTCGATTCCGAGCATTCTCATCACGTCAACGCTGGTCGTCATCGGACTTAGACCCGCGTTTTTGGATGCGGTCTTTGTCTATGTTCTGCCGCTGGTGTATACGTTTGCGTTCAGCGTGTTTGGTCTGTGGCTGAATATTCGCATGCCGCGATTGGATTGGAAGAGCGAAGCGGAGGCGATCAAACAGGGTGGAGCGGTCATGGTTTCCGTCTTTGTGGGGATGGCTCTGGGGTTTGCTCCGGCGATTGCTGTGGCGATCACTGGCAGCGCACTCGTCGCCCCAATCGTTACGGTGCTTGTTGCGCTGGTGACGGTGATGATGTGGCTTTCGCTGGTTCGCGGCGGAGAAAAGCGGATGCTGATGCTCCACGAATAGACACGACGCAAAGTAACATCCCGCGGGCAGTTGCCCGCGGGATGTTTTGTGTTTTACAGTATTTTGCTTGTTTGTTTGCCTATTTGCGACGGGAAAGCGTTACTCGCGCTCCATCTCGTCGCTGATGGTGTTGATCTGGCTTGTGACATCCCGCAGTTCACGGTTGCTTCTGCCTTTGCTTGCGCGGATGATGTCGACCAACCGCTCCAGTGCCATGAGCAACTGCTGGTATGCGGTGGTTTGCTCGCGCTGCCATTGCGCATCCCGCGGCTCCTGCTGAGCCGGCTGCTGTTTCGGCGCGCGCTGTTCCGAGGCGCGCTGTTCCGAGGCTCGCTGTTCCGGCACGCGATCCTCCTGCGGCGTGTGCGTGGTAACGCGCTCTTTGAGCGGTTCCGGCTTCGCTTCGAGGATGTATTCGTTCTTGACCAGATCATAGATGGAGCCGCTGAACGGAGACGTCGCGTCAAGACCGAATTCGCTTCGCAGACGCTGGGTGAAGCGATCGCAAACTTCGCTGTCGCCATGGTTGACAAACACGCGGCGCGGCTTGGGCGAAAAATGCGTCGCCCATTTGATCAGCATGTTGACGTCGCCGTGTCCACTGATGCCGGGCAGCTGCTTGATTTCCGCGTTGACGCGAATGGTTTCGCCAAAGAGTTTCACCTTTTCCGCCCCCTCGATCAGGGAACGTCCGAGGGTTCCCGGCGCCTGGAACCCGACAAAGAGGATCGTATTGGCGGCGTTCCAAAGACCGTGCTTGAGGTGATGCTTAATGCGACCCGCCTCGCACATTCCGCTTGCCGAGAGGATCACTTTCGGGCGCGTGTCGGCATTGATCGCCATCGATTCCTGACTGGTCTGTGTGACGGTTAATCCCTCAAACGCCAGAGGGTTAATACCCTGTTCGACGAAAGCGCGCGCTTCGTCATCATAGCAAAACTCCGCATTTTCCAGATAGATGCGTGTGGCGGCATTTGCCAGCGGGCTATCCACAAATACCGGAAAATTGCTATGCCCGTGCACAAGGTTTTCGTCTTTGATATGCCGGATGAAGTAGAGTAGCTCCTGCGTGCGGCCGACGGCGAACGAGGGGATGATCACGCTTCCGCCGCGGTCAAAGGTTGTCTGCAACACATCCGCGAGCGCGCGCGCATAGTCCGGCGGCGCGTCGTGGACGCGGTCGCCATAGGTGGACTCTACCATGATATAGTCCGCTTCGTCCACGAGCGAAGGATCGCGCAAGAGCGGCAGATTGACGTTCCCGATATCGCCGGAAAAAACGATCTTGCGCTGTTCGCCGTTTTCGTCGATCCAGATTTCGATATAGGAGGAGCCGAGCAGGTGTCCCGCGTCGGTGAAGCGCACCTGGATCCCATCAAAGAGCGTGAAGATCTCATCATATCGATGGGGAACAAACTGTTTCAGAATTCCCTCAGCGTCTTTCATCGTATACAGCGGCACATACGGTTTTTCGCCGCTGCGGGCGCCTTTGCGATTGCGCCATTCGGCTTCAAACTCCTGAATGTGCGCGCTGTCGCGCAGCATGATGTCGCAGAGATTATTGGTTGGTTTCGTTGCGTGAATCGCGCCCTTAAACCCGCTTTTAAACAGGAGCGGAAGCAACCCGGAGTGATCCATGTGCGCGTGCGTGAGCAGTACCGCATCGATTTCTCCGGGCAGGGTGGGAAGAGGCGCGTTTTGATAGAAGTCCTTGCCCTGCTCCATACCATAGTCGATGAGGATGCGCTTGCCGCAGATTTCCAGATGCGTGCAGCTCCCGGTAACCTCGTGATCCGCGCCGATGAAGGTGACTTTCATACGTGTTGGCCTTTCCATGCTAGATATCATTCGTTTGGGGATGCGAAACGGAAAAGGCGCCTTGCGTCCGTTCAGGAAAACGGATACGCGGCAACCGCCTGAAGAATTGCGTCATGAATCTGCGTGTTTTCATAGGTGCCGCCGAAGAATTCGGAACCTATGCCGAGCGCATAGATCGGAACATCCTTGCTGGTGTGCCCCCCGGAGCCAAAGGAAAGGCCCGCGCGTGTGGCAACAAGCTGGATGCAGGCGGTCGTGATCGCTTCGTAGACGCCGCTTTCTTCGTCGCTCGTGTTGCCCGGCATGTTTTTCAGCATGGTTGTTGAATAGGCTGTTTTCAGCGTGGCTGTTTCCTCCGCTGTCAAATCGTTGAGCCCGAATGCGGAGACAAAGAGCGGCAAGGCTTCTTCAAACGGCGTCTGGGCGGCGATGCAGTCGGCAACCAGGGTATCGTCGCAGATGTCGCTGGAGATGATCTGCCTGAGCAGCGCGGTGCGGTCGCCTTCGGTAAGGGAAACATCGCCCGTTTCGTGATCTGCGGTGACGAGGATGAGCGTCTCCTGCGGGTGTTGTTGATAAAAATCAAGCGCGCTTTGAATCGCCTCGTCCATATCGAACAGTTCCGCGACAAAAGAGGCCGCGTCGTTATAGTGACAGAAATAATCGATGCGTCCGCCCTCCACCATCATAAAAAAGCCTTCCGGCGCGGTGAGACGTGCGATTGCCAAATCGGTTGCTTTTTTTAGCCAGCTCGTGCGCGCGCCGCCGTCGATTGCTGGCAAAACGCCGTAATCGCCAAAGATCAATGAAGATGAGAGGATGAGGCGCCCCGCGTTGCTGACGGGCGCTTCTTCAAACGAATGCATCAATTGATAGCCGTTTTCGAATGCGTATGTCTCTGCATCCGGCGTATTATGAAATCCACCGCCCGCGAAGAAGTCAAACCCGCTGGCGAAGAGATCGTCGGTAATGGTCGAATAGCTCCGTCGCGAATCCACATGCGCAAAGAAGCCGGCTGGCGTCGCGTGATCCAGCGAAACCGTTGTCAGGATGCCGATCTTTCGGCCCATATTGCGGAGCGTTTCCGCGACGGTCTCAATCCTGCTTTTTTGCGCATCCAAACCCAGATAGTTGTTCCGCGTCTTTGTTCCGGTTGAAATCGCGGTGGCGGCGGCAGCGGAGTCCGTCACCTTGTCCTCAAAATTGTTTGTTTTCACGGCGCCTTGCACGGGAAAGTCGAGAAAGCTGAGCGGTGCGAGTCCGCCGGCTTCGCGCGCTTCTTCCGCCGCTTGTACATGCGTGTATCCCATTCCGTCTCCGATGAAGAGGAAGATATACTTCAGCTGCGGCTGCGGAAGCGGCGTCGTCAAGGTTTGAGGATCCGGCGTGTCGGACGCAATCATGAGCGGGGTCACGCTCGGCGAAGGCGCGGGTTTCTCCACGCGCGCGCATCCAAAGCACGCGAGCAATGTCAGCGCGAACAATAGGGAGACGATTCGTTTATGGGTCGTTCGAATCTGCATAGGTTCATTCTAGCACGATTTCACGACGCATACAACTGGACGCGGACGCGGGCGAATGGTAAGATAGCAGTATGTTCTTTCCTGTTGCGGCGCAACACGACGAGGCGGGAACGGCAAAGAAAGCACATGGCATGTCAAAAAATCGCGCGTCGCAAAACGCTTTGTGATGTTCTCACGCACGGTTTGGTGTGCATCGCAATATACTATAAAAATGTACAAATTTCGCGTTCACAATGGATCAAGTATCGTTCAGGAGGAATCTTATATGAGTCCTGCAAACAGACCAGGCGGCAGATCAAGGCGAACGGTCTCCGGCGGAGGGAATGCCTATCGCCGCGGGAGCGGCCTTGGCGGCGGCAGCGTTGGAAACGGGCCGCGCGGATCATCCACAGGGTCGTTCGGCGATTCCGGCGGAGACCGCGGCGGTGGCGGCGGCGGATTGCTCGCGGTGTTGCTGGCGCTACTCATCGGCGGGGCGAGCAATAACAACAATAACAGCGGAAACGGCAACAACAAGCGCGGCTGCCTCGGCAGACTGCTGGTGCTCGCGCTGATCGTGGTCGGCGTGGTGCTGCTGCTCAACATGTGCTCCGGCAATACACAAGGCGGGCTGCTCAGCAGCTTGTTGGGTGACTATACCGCTACGGACTCCGACTTAAACAGTGTGGAGACCACGGACAGCGCTGAATCGGATTCGTCCGGCTCGGTCACGGATGCACTCGGCTCGCTGCTTGGCAACTATGGCAGCACCACGGGCCAGATCGCGCCGGTATCCAGCGCGGAGGAAGTCTATCAGCCGCATGAGCCGGACCGCGACGTCGCATCCGCCGCGCGCGAAAAATTTACCGACGTCGCCAATGCGGAGACCGTCACCGTGATGGTCTATCTGTGCGGAACAGACCTTGAGAGCAAGAGCGGCATGGCTACCGCCGACTTGGAGGAGATGCTCAACGCAACGCTGAGCGACAAGATCAACGTCATCGTAGAGACCGGGGGCACGTCCAATTGGCAAAACCAGCTCATCAAGAGCAACACCAACCAGCGTTTTCGCGTCAAGCAGGGCGGTTTGGAGACACTCAACGCAAAGGTTGGCAAGCGCTCCATGGTGGATCCTGACACGCTCACGGATTTCATCCAGTTCAGCGCGCGGGAGTTCCCCGCGGATCGTTATATGCTGGTGCTTTGGGATCACGGCGGTGGCTCCTTGACCGGTTATGGCTATGACGAACACTTCCCCGAAGACAGCATGAGCCTGGACGGGATCAATACCGCGTTGAAAAACGGCGGAGTAAAGTTCGATATCATCGGCTTTGACGCCTGCCTGATGGCGACGCTGGAGACCGCGCTGGTCGCCGGTCAATATGGCGACTATCTCGTCGCTTCGGAAGCGGTGGAACCCGGTACAGGCTGGTATTATACCAATTGGCTCTCCGCTCTTTCGGCAAATCCCGCGATGGACTCGCTCGATGTCGGGAAAACCATCATCGACGACTATGTGAAGATGAGCGGAAGCAGCCAGACCACGCTTTCCATGACGGATCTTGCGGAGCTCGGCGGGACAGTTCCCGCAGCGCTGAATGCGTTTTCAACCTCCACAAGCCAGATGATCGCCGGGGACGGATTTAACACCGTAGCGAGCGCCAGAAGCGGTTCGCGCGATTTTTCCACGAGCAGCAAGATCAACCAGATCGACCTGATCCATTTCGCGGAAAATCTTGCGACGAACGAGGCGAACGCGCTCGCCGGCACCATGCGCGCCGCGGTGAAATACAACCGCAATTCGACGAATATTTCGCACGCCAACGGACTGTCGATCTATTTCCCGTATCAGTCGATGAACAAGGTCAGCACGGCGATTCAAACCTATAACGCAATCGGGCTGGATAAGAGCTATTCCGAGTGCATCAAGAGCTTCGCTTCCGTCGCCGCAGGCGGGCAGGTCGCGAGCGGATCGAGCGAAAACCCGCTCGGCACACTGCTGGGCGACAATTCGGGGAGCCTGCTTGGGTCATTGCTCGGCGGCACGGTCAGCAGCGAAGACACCGCAAGCGGTTCGGCGGACACCGTCGCGCAGTTGCTGGAGCTTTTTTTGAGCAATCGCAGCATGGTCACCGGTGACAAGGACTCCAGCTGGGTGGATGAAGCACTGGTGCGCAGCTCACTTTCGTCCTATCAGGCGAACAATGCGGGCTTTGCAAATCTGATGCTCACCTATAAGGGCGATGTACCGACGCTGGTGCTTACCGAAGAACAATGGAGCAGCGTTGTCACGCTGGAGCAGAATGTTTATCTCGACGACGGCGGCGGATACATCGATCTCGGCCTCGACAATGTTGCCGATTATGATGCGGACAACGATCTCATCATGGCATATGATGGAACGTGGATGTCTCTAAACGGGCAGACCGTCGCGTATTATCTGGTCAGCGAGGATCGGGTTGGCGAAAACGATACGATTCTTGGCCGCGTTCCGGCGATGCTCAACGGCACGCGCGTGAACATCATCTTGGAGTTCACGAATGAAAATCCAAATGGCGTGGTACTCGGCGCGCAATATGACTACGAGACCAACGCGACCGACACCGTGATGAAGGGTCTTGTCGGGATTCAGAGTGGCGATAAGATTGATTTCTTGTGCGACTATTATCACTATGACGGCACATTCAACGACACATTCTATCTTGGCGAACAGATGACCTTTACGGGCAGCTGGAAAATCGGCGATGCGCCGCTGGGCGATGGCTTCAACTGGGAGATGACCTATCGCATCACGGACGTCTATGGCGGACAATACTGGACGCCGACGGTGAAGAACAACTGATTTTGTCTTGCGAAGACAAAGGCCAGAGGCACGCTGCGGAGAAACAGCGTGCCTTTTTATAAAAAAAGCGATTGATTTGTCATAAAAATGGACGATCGATTCATATCTGTTGACAATATACCGTCCGGACGGTATAGTAATGCCGTGATAAAAATGAGGCAATCGGAACAGACAAAAAACGCAATACTGGATGCGGCAAACCGCGTGCTGGTGCAAGCCGGCGCGGAGTCCTTTACGCTGGAAGCGGTTGCACTGGAAGCAAACGTAAGCAAGGGAGGATTGCTGTATCACTTCGCCTCGAAAAATGCATTGATTTCCGGCATGATCGCGCGTTCGATCGAGCGCATCGATGCGACGCTTTCGGAGGAAATCGAACGGGCGAACGGAGACTACCTGACGGCTTATATCCGCGCTTCCTTTCGGACGATGGCAGATCCCGAACAAGTATCCCGCGCAATTCAGGCGGCTATCGTGCGCGACCCTGCCTTGCTCAATCCCCTGCGCGAGCGGTTTGAACGCATCCAGCTTGAGATGATGCAACGAGCGCCAACGCCTGCGCTTGGGCTGCTTGTTCGTCTTTCGATGGACGGGATGTGGTTTTCGGAGCAGTATCAGTTTGCGCCGCCAGACAGCAGTCAAAGAGAAGAATTGCAGAGTTTATTGATGAAGATAGTGCGCGATCAGACAGCGCGCACGGGAGGAATCGAATGATTGTGGTACCTTTGAAGCGTACAGACCGAAAGCGGGCGGCTGCGCTCGTCGCGCGGGCTTTTTTCGCGTATCCCTCGCTGATCGCTTATTTTCCGGATGAAAAGAGCCGGGCATGGAAACTTCCCTGGTATATGGAGCATGTGCTGAAGAGCGCGATTGCCTACGGGGAAGTTCTCACGACAGACGATCTTTCCGGCGTGTTGTTTCTGCTTCCGCCGGGACATACGCGATTGAGCGATGTCGACTATATCAAGAGCGGCTTTCTTGCCGCACCGCTTGTGGTCGGGCTGAAGCAATATCAAACGGTGAATGTCAGCGAAACATATCTTGCGGACACGCAGGAGCGGTTGCTCAAGGGGCGTCCGCATTATTATCTTTGGGGCATTGCGGTCGATCCGGAACAGCAACGCGGGGGAGTGGGCAAGGCACTTTTGCATGCGCTTTACGAAAAAGCCGACCGGGAAGGGATGCCGATCTATCTGGAGACGCACAATCCGGACAACGTAGCCTATTATGAACATCTTGGGTTTTGCCTGATCCATACGGACAATGTCCCCGCCGATGGCATGCCGTTTTGGTGCATGCTGCGCGAACCAAGCGGGGCAGAAGAATCCGAGCTGGATTGAAAGAACCTTAGAAGATCCCGGAAAAAGACAAATGCGCCGCCCATATTAGGTGACGCATTTTTTGGCTCTTCTTCAATCGTTTGAGTGGAGCGGTAGATTTTTTTATGGTATCGTTGTGCAGCCTTCACTGTGCTTCGTGCAGAAAACGCTCCCAAACATCCGGCAATTTTTCCTGTACAAAGCGGGTATAAGGGTTGTCTTGTGCGACGTTGGAGAAATTCTCGATCAGCTCCTCCAGCACCGTGCCGTGCCAGAGTGACATCTGATCCGGATGGAGCGATTCGTATCGCTGAATGACAAGCTTTCCTTCACGCTCCCTCTGCAGAAACCATGCGTGCAGATCCTCAATCGGGTCGCAATTGGCGATTTGGATCTCCTCCGGCGAGAGACGCAGGCTTTGATGTGTCGGAAATCGCAGAAGCGTTCGGTCGTCTGCCTCACAGCAATAGACATAACCGCTTTTGCCGGAGAAGACGTCCGAAAATGCGTTTTTCCATACTTCGGTATAGGTAATTCTCCCCAGCGTGTCATACCCGTACGGCACCCAGTAATACGGCCGCGCAATGGCGCGCGCGGCGTACAACGCCGCGGATACGGCGTTGGTCGTAAAGTACACATACGGCTTGCCGTGATCTGCGATAGAGGGCTTCAGGGTTTGAATGCCGCCGACAGAGGAGCCGTGGTAGAGTAGAATGGACATAATCCCTCCAGAACGGTTGAAAAGACTTGCTTCCACTTGATTTTATCACGATCTTGTGCCAATAATAAAGGGAAAGATCTCACGAACTGCGTCATCCGCGCGCGTACCAAATCCCAAGGCTGAATGCAGGATTGTATCCGAACAGAATCAATCCCTGATTGATTGTTTACTGGTTGGCATACAAAAGCCAGAGCCAGGATTGTTGCATAAAACCGCCCTATATGCGAGAAAACGCCACGGAAAATTCAAAATTATCCACCAATCCACGGTTTGCTGTATGATATAATACGACTATTAGGCAGGAATCAAACATGTTGACAAAGGTTCGAAAACTGGATGGGCTACCCATCGAAGAGCCTGTGCTGGACGACGAAGGAATGCGCAGACAGAAAGAGCTCGCGGAGCTCGCCGTGCGGGAGTATGAAGCGTGCGGTAAACTCACGGGGAAAACGCTCAACGAAAAAATAATCGCATACGAAACCGATATCGCGGGGCACGTAATCGAAGAATAACCTGTGGGTTTTTGCATGCAATTTTTTGCAAGATCACTGCGGAAGAAGGGAGAACGAAAATTTGTCGTACACCAGCATTACAAATGCGCTAGCAAGCGGCTTTTCGCAGTTCTTCATACAGGATATTCTCGATATCGCGATCATCACCGTACTGATCTATAAGCTGATCGTCTGGACAAAAGAAACGCGTGCGTACGAGGTGCTCAAAGGTGTTGGGCTATTGTTTTTGTGCTCGATTGTCGCGCAACTGTTTTCGCTGACGATCCTGAGCTGGCTGCTGGATTCCATCTTAACCTCCGGCTCGATCATCATCGTGCTGTTCATCCTCTTCCAACCGGAGATCCGCCGCGTGCTGGAAAAGCTCGGCAGAAGCGGAAAACGGCTCGGCAAGGGTTGGTTTGACACCGCGAGCGTCCAGAACACCGCATTGATACGGGACATGCAGACGGCGATCCTCTCGCTGTCGCATCGAAGGGTCGGAGCCCTGATCGTCTTTGAACAAAAGACGGGCTTGGGCGATCTCGTCAGCACCGGTACGCGCATCGAAGGCGCGCTCTCCGGTGCATTGATTGAAAATATCTTTGAACCAAACACCCCACTGCACGACGGCGCGGTCATCGTCCGCGGCTCCACTATTCTAGCCGCCGGATGTTTTCTGCCGCTTTCAGACGATCTTGCGGTTTCTCGCGAGCTTGGCACGCGGCATCGCGCCGCACTCGGCGTATCCACCGTTTCCGACAGCGTGACCATTATCGTCTCCGAAGAGACGGGGGCGATTTCGATCGCCCGCGATGGAAAGCTTGTCCGCTACATCGACGCAAAGGCGCTCTCCAACTTGCTGGAAAGTCTGTTTTTGCAGGCCGGCAACGCATCTGCTTTCAGCTGGATCAAGCGAAAGCCCACGGAGGGATCGCATGAACATTCCTAAGATCGATAAAGCACAACTGGCCAAAGCGATTAAAAGCTTCTTCACCAAGAACATGGCGCTCAAGGTGATTGCGTTTGTGTTTGCGATGCTGCTTTGGGGCTATGTCTTGACGGACCAAAAACCGATGCGCGAAAAGGAAGTGCCCAACGTTGCGACGAGCTTTGACGGCGAAGCGGAGCTGATCGCACAAGGGTATTGCGTACGTGGCGATCGCAGCGAGATTTTACAGGATGTCTCTGTCAAGGTGCGCACACAGATTACGAACTATGCATATGTCACGCCGAGTTCGATCGTGGCTTCCATCAGCTTGCGGAATATCAGCGAAGCGCGGGATTACAATCTGCCCATCCAGGCGGTTGTCACCTCTTCACTGGGCGTGGTGCAGTCGATCACACCCGCGACGGTTGCAGTGGAGATTGACACCCTGGTTACCAAGACGATTCCTATCACGACTACGTTTTCCGGCGATTTGCCGGAAGGGTATTGGGCCGATATGGACGCGCTTTCCACGACGTCGCGCCTCGACATCACGGGGCCAAGAACGGATATCTCGACGATCACGCACGGCGAATGCATCGTCGATCTGAACGATAGAACCGCCACGATCTATAGCACGTTCGATGTGGTGTTCTACGACAAGAACAATCGAGTGGTCTCGTCCGACATCATCATCGGCACGTTACCGACCTCGACGGTGCGATTGCCGATCTATCCCATGAAAAATGTACCCGTAGATGTCGAAAGCTCGCTGGTCGGCGCGGATAACCTCGCTGCCAACCACGAGATCATCAAGGCGGTCGCAACCCCCGTCGCGGTTCGCCTTGTTGGCGATCAGGCGGCGTTGGACAAGATTGACAAGATTGCGCTGGAGCCCATCGCGGTAAACGGACTGGATACCACGATGACCGTCAGTGGGGAATTGATCGTGCCGGAAGGCGTGCGGCTGCTCGACAGCGAAACGGTGTCCATCTTGCTTGAAGTGCGTGAGATGATCATCACACAGGTGTTCGAGCAGTTGGAGATTCAGGTGCACGGCAAACAGGGCAGGACGAATGTGACACTCAGCATCCCCGCGGCGGATCTTACCGTGGAAGGCCGTTACAGCCTCGTGAGCATGCTCTCGCGCAGCGAAGTGCAATTGTTTGTGGACGTGGCAGGACTCACGCCGGGCGTCTATAAGCTCCCCATATCCGTATTGGTGCGGGATGCGGACGCAACCATCGAGCTGGCGACCACCCTGTCCGTGACGGAAGTGACGGTGACCATCGATCAACCCAAATAGCGCGTCGGAACGGAAACACTGCGGCGGGGCATCAGCTCCGCCGTTCTTGTTCGGCGGGATTACTTGAAAATACGGCCAAGAAAACAGAACATACGGGAGAATATGGAATGAAACTCCGCATCAACAACATCAATCAACCGATCTCGGAAGGGGATGAACTACTCCGCCAGCGCATCGCAAGCCTTGTCGGATTGGAAACGAGTCAGGTGATACGCGCGCAGATTACGCGCCGCGCGTTGGACGCGCGAAAAAAGCAGGATGTGCATTTCCTGCTTTCTGCTGTTGCGGAGGTGGAGGACAGCGCAGCGAAGCGACTGCTTGCGCGCGCAAATCCGCATGTGGAAGCGTTTGTGGAGCCGGAGGAAACGGAAATCGTTGCAGGCACCTCGCCGCTGCGGGGGCGTGTCATCGTCGTGGGTCTCGGGCCTGCGGGGTTGTTTGCCGCCTACCAGCTGGCAAAACACGGCTATGCGCCGCTCGTATTGGAGCGCGGAGACGCCATCAAACAGCGCGCGATGGGCGTTGAGCGCTATTGGTCGACAGGCGAGCTGGACGAAAACTCCAACGTCATGTTTGGCGAAGGTGGAGCGGGCACATTTTCCGACGGAAAACTGACCTCGCGCAGCAAGGACGCGCGCGGCGCGCTCGTTCTGCGCACGCTGGCGCAATTTGGCGCGCCGGAGGAGATCTTATCCGATGCCAAACCGCACATCGGTACCGACCGTCTACGCGGCGTGGTCGCCGCCCTGCGTCGCGAGATCGAACGTCTCGGTGGAGAGGTGCGCTTCCGTGCCACGCTGACCAATCTGGAGAAAAAAAACGGCAGAATTTCGCGTGCAATCGTTACTACGCAGAACGGGGTCGAGTCGATCGAATGCGCGGCGCTTCTGCTCGCAATCGGGCAGGGCGCGCGGGATACGGTTCAAATGCTGTATGATGCGGGCGTTTCTATGGCGCCGAAGCCATTCGCGGTCGGTGTGCGTGTAGAGCATCCGCAGGCGATGATCGACCGCGCGCAACTGGGCGATTTGGCCGGGCATCCGCGCCTTGGAGCAGCCGAATACCGGCTCACGGCCCAGTCGGGCGAGCGCGGCGTCTATACCTTTTGCATGTGCCCCGGCGGCAACGTGATCGCGAGCGCTTCTGCGCGCGATGAGATCGTGGTCAACGGCATGAGCGACTATGCTCGAAACGCGGCAAACGCAAACGCGGCCGTCGTGGTGCAGGTTCAGCCGTCAGACTTTGGCACGCATCCGCTGGACGGAATGCGCTTTCAGAAGCAAATGGAGCAGGCGGCGTTTCTCGCCGGGGGCGGCGGCGGTGTTGCGCCGGCCAGTACGCTGGGCGCCTTTCTACGCAAGGAAATGCCACGCGGCTTTGGCGGGATTGTGCCGTCCTATCGTCCCGGTGTGCAGGCTTGCGATCTTTGGCGCGTCCTCCCGCCGTTTGTGGCACAAGGGGTCTTTGAGGGCATGCGCGCCTTTGGTAGGCAGTTGAAAGGATTTGACCGTGAAGACGCGGTGCTGACGGGCGTTGAAACACGCACAAGCGCGCCGCTGCGCCTCCTGCGCGGAGAGAATATGGAGAGTGCCTCCTGCGCGGGGCTTTATCCCGTCGGGGAAGGCGCGGGCTATGCGGGCGGCATCGTCTCCGCCGCAATCGACGGGCTCAAGGCCGCCGAGGCGGTCATTGCCCAATATGCGCCGCCTTCCAAAGAACATTGAAACAATAGACCGCCGAATGTGTTCGGCGGTCTTGTTGATTCAATAATGGGAGAATAGCGCAGCGGCTATTTCCCGTCCCGCAGGGCGAGCACGCGATCCGGAACATTGCTCATGATGGCGAAAATGTTCGTCTGACCGAGCAAGTAACGAATGTCGTCGTCCAAGTCGACTGTCCATGGGCTGGTCTTGACGCCCGCGCGTTCGTATTTTTCGAGCTCCACGTCGTCCAAGAAGCGATAGTCGGGGTGCAGATACTGCATGCCGAGCGCCTTGCAATAGTCCTGCGGCTCCGCGATACGGCATTCATAGAGAATTCCGCAGGGGAGTTCCGGCGCAATCGCCTTGCAGCGCAGGAGCGTATAGTGGTTGAACGAGGAGAGCACGACGCGATCGCCAAGCTGAAATCTGCGGATCATGTCGATTACGAGCTGCTCGACGCCACTGTATTCAAAGATTGCGGTTTTAAACTCCAATATGCTTAGAAAATCTCGATCCCGCACAAGCGTAAAGTACTCTTCCAGCGTGGGGATGCGCTGCGCGGGGCATTCGCCGCGAAACCGACCGGAGAGGTCGAATTGCCGCAGTTCGTCCAGCGTGAGATCCTTGAGCAATCGGTTCTCGCCCGTAATGCGCATCAGGCTTTCGTCGTGGAACACGACGGGGATGCCGTCTTTTGTGAGCTGCACGTCGAACTCCGCGCCATCCGCGCCCAGATCGAGCGCGCGCGCAAACGCCAGTATGGTGTTTTCCGGATAACGGGAGGAAAAACCGCGGTGAGCAATGACCTTGACCAACAAAGACGCCTTCTTTCAAACGAGAGTTTTTGCGTACGCAATATTGTAACGTACGAGTTCAGGAATTATTTGCCGCGTGTTTTCTTTCTCTTTGCGGGGGTCTTCTTTGCGCTCGGTTCGTCGGGTGCCGGTTCGACCGGTTCCGTTGCTTTTGCGTCGGGCGCGACCGCGTCATATTCCTCGGAAGCGCAGTCCGGCGCGTCGTCCGTCATTTTATAGAGGTGAATCGCGCCTTCCTTGTTGAGCGCGTGGAGCAAGGCGATGGTGATCGGCAGTCCCAACAGTCCGATGCCGCCGAAGAGATAGGTGCCGAGCACCATGCTCAGCAGCGTCACAATCGGATGCAGGCCGAAACGGTCGCCGACAATCTTCGGCTCCATAACCTGGCGCACAATGATGACGACGACATACAGGACCGCAAGCCCGATTCCCATGGAAAGATTGCCGGACATGAGCGTATAGATCGTCCAGGGCAGCAGCACCAACCCGCTTCCAACGACGGGGAGGATGTCAAAGATGGCAACCGCAACGGCGATGCCCGCCGCGTTGTCAATGCCAATGATGCTCAGCCCGATAAGGATCTCGCTGAACGTGATGACCAGTATGATGGCGTAGGAGCGCAGATAACTCCAGAGCGTGCGCCCGAGCTGCACGCGTGCGTTGTGCAGCAGCGTGCGCCAGCGTTCGCTGAGTTGGCGCATCACAAAGGCTTGAATCTTCGGGAAATCGATCGTCAGGAAGGTCGTCGAGATGACCATAATCAGTAGATTCAATAGGAGTTTGGGCGCCTTAAGCGTAGAACTTGTGACCCAACCGACCACTTGCTTGGAGATGTTGACGACCGCATCGCCGATGGATTTTGTCACATTGGTGGCGACGACGTTATAGGCGACGGTTGCTTGCGGATCAAGATGTCCCGCGAACTCCTGCAGGGAATTGAACGCATCGTTCAGCCAGGGCATGATGGTATTGGTATACAGCGAAGGCAGTGTCAGGAAAAACGATTTTGCGGCGGAGAAGAGCTGCACGCCGATGATGATCAGTAAAAAACCGACCAGCGCATAGAAGACGACGACGAGCGCGATGCCCGTTATGCCGCGCGGCAGCTTGAATTTATCATGCAGGAACGACACGGCGGGCTTCAAAAGCAGAGCGATCAAAAACGCGATAAAAAACGGCATCAGTACGCCGAGCGCATAACGCGCAAGCACGATGATGATGCCAAGAATGATTGCAAAATACAGAACATTGATGATGAATTGCCTGCGTTTTTCCAGTTTCATAGAGAACCTCGATTCCATTTTCTACTCTACCACGGGACAGAAAACTTGTAAAGAACAGGCGTTTCGATTATACTATTGCACAATGGGCTGTGTAGACAGAACAGGAGGGAGCACATGCAGACGCACGGGATATCCTCGGTGGATCAGCTCGAGTACCTATTGGATGAGACGGACGGGCTTGTGACGACGCTTGCAAACGCGAGCGCCTTTTTAAACGAACTGCTCGACGGGATCAACTGGGTGGGGTTCTATCTGCTGGATCACAATGAGCTCCGTCTCGGCCCGTTTCAGGGAAAGCCTGCCTGCACGCGCATCTCGGTAGGCAATGGCGTTTGCGGCGCTGCGATTGCGCAAAACGCAACACAGCTTGTACCCGACGTGCACGCATTTCCGGGACACATTGCCTGCGACAGCGCAAGCAACAGCGAGCTTGTCGTCGTACTCCGGGATGCGAGCGGCGCACCGCTTGGCGTATTGGACATCGACAGCCCGATTCTCAACCGGTTTTCAGAAGACGACGCGCGGGAGATGGAACGCGCGGCTGCGTTGATTTCACATAAAATCTGTTACGCAGGACGATCTGCCGTACAGGAAGAAACGATAAGGATAGAGTAGCATGACATGGGTAGAACTTCTCTTGACGGCGGTCGCGCTGTCGATGGACGCATTTGCGGTCTCAACGTGTAAGGGACTGAACCTGCGCCAGATGAACTGGAAGCGCGCGGGCTTGATCGGCCTCTTTTTCGGCGGTTTTCAGGCGCTGATGCCTCTGATTGGCTGGCTGCTGGGCAGACAGTTTGAGCATTTGATCACGAGTGTGGATCATTGGATTGTGTTTGCACTGCTTTCAATCATCGGCGGCAAGATGATCTATGATGCGCTCAAGCCGGACGAAGATTCCTGCTGCCCTGCGGAGGACCGGCTTGATCTCAAAGAACTGATTGGGTTGTCGTTTGCAACAAGCATCGACGCGCTGGCGGTCGGTATCTCGTTTGCGTTTCTCAAGGTTCAGATCCTCCCTTCCGTCGCGGTGATCGGTGTCACCACCTGCCTGCTTTCCATGCTCGGTGTCGCAATCGGTCAAAAATTCGGCGCCAAGTATCAAAACCGCGCGACCTTGGTCGGCGGAATCGTGCTCGTGCTGATCGGGTTGAGAATCCTGATCGAGCATCTCGGCATATTCGGCTGATTGGATCCATTTTGACACGCTCCGGAGACGGGGCGTTTTTTATTGCAGGAAAGTCTTGACAATCCCTCGGATACACGGTATAACAATACAGAAATGAAAAGTAGGAAAAGTTATACAATTCCTATTGGAGGGATGAAACGGTGAGAGCACCTGAAGGGAAACACATCTTTGGAACCGTGAAGGTTGGAGAAAAGGGACAGATTGTCATCCCCAAAGACGCGCGGGAGATTTTCGGCATCCAGCCGGGGGATAGCCTTGTGGTGCTTGGAGATGAGGCGACGGGACTCGCGATCATGAAGAATGACGTGTTCCTTTCGCAGGTTGCGGATGCGATCTTCCATAAAAGGCCTGTGCAGCAGGAAGAGACGTGGCCGGAACCGACCGAGTCCCTGTATGACGACATCAAGGAGCTTGTGCAAACGCGCGCAGAGGAATGAACGAGGAGATGCAGATGGAAATTGCCATTCAAGCCACAGGATTGAGTAAGAAATACGGTTCAACGTGCGCGGTCGACAATCTGAATCTGGAGATACGCGCGGGAGAACTGTTTGCCCTGCTCGGCGTCAACGGCGCGGGGAAGACGACCACGATCAAGATGCTCAGCGGGTTGACGCAGCCCACGAGCGGCGAGGCGATGCTGCTGGGGGATAGTATCATTCACGATCCTTCCCTTGCAAAGGCGCATAACGGCATCTCACCGCAGGAGACGGCCGTTGCGCGCAATCTAACGGTGCTGGAGAACCTTGCGCTCATGGCGCGCATCTATGGCGCTGACGCAAGACAGGCGGCACAGAAGGCACGCGAGACGCTGGAACAACTTCACCTAAACGAGATTGCCAATGCCAAGGCAAAGACGCTCTCCGGCGGAATGCAGCGGCGCCTGAGCATCGGAATGGCGCTGATCTCCAACCCAAAGATACTGTTTCTGGATGAGCCGACGCTGGGGCTGGATGTCATCGCCCGCCGCGAGCTCTGGACCGTTGTGCGCGGGCTCAAGGGTCGCGTGACGATATTGCTCACCACGCACTATCTGGAGGAAGTGGAGGCGCTGAGTGACCGCGCCGGAATCATGGCAAACGGGAGACTCGTCGCAATCGGTACCGTTGCCGAACTGACCGCGCAAGCAAACGCGAAAAACTTTGAGGACGCGTTTGTTGCGCTCGCGACGCAGCAGGAGGAGATCGCATGAACGCCATAACCGCCTTTTCGGGCAGGAACACAAAGGAGATCCTGCGTGACCCGCTGAACCTCGCGTTCGGGCTCGGGTTTCCGGTTGTTCTGCTGCTGCTTTTGACCGCGATTCAGCAGAACATACCCGTCAATCTGTTTCAGTTGGAGCGATTAACGCCGGGGATAGCGATCTTCGGGCTCTCGTTCATCGCGCTGTTTTCTGCGACGCTCATCAGCAAGGATCGGACAACGTCGTTTCTCATGCGGCTGTTCGCCTCCCCGTTGCGCGCCTCGGACTATATTCTGGGCTATACGCTTCCGTTGCTGCCGATGGCGCTCATGCAGGTGATCCTGTGTTATCTGGTGGCGGGGCTGCTTGGCATGCAGCTCACGCTCAACGTGCTGCTTGCGGTGGTCGTCTCGCTCCCCGCCGCGGCATTGTTTATCGGCATCGGGCTGCTCTGCGGCAGCGCGCTGAACGACAAGCAGGTCGGCGGAATCTGCGGCGCGCTCTTGACAAACCTCTCCGCATGGCTCAGCGGAACATGGTTTGATCTGGATCTCGTTGGCGGTGTATTCAAAAAGATTGCTTATGCGTTACCCTTTGCGCACGCGGTGGATGCGGGCAAAGCCGCGATGTCCGGCGACTATTCCGCGATCCTGCCGCATCTTTGGTGGGTGTTGGGCTACGCTGCCGTGGCGTTGCTTGCGGCGGTTCTGGTGTTTCGCAAGAAAATGCTGAGCGATAAGATTTAAACCTCTGAACGAATCAAAAAATCGGCACGAAAACCCGTGCCGATTTTTTACGTCTTTGTTATGCTTTGCAATAGACCGCAATGGCGTCGCTCATGAGTCTTGCAGTGCCCGCGCCGAACTTATCTAGATTTTTTGCGAATCGTTCGTCCGCGATATACATCTGGCCAAGACCGGATAGGATCTCGTTCGAGCAATCATAGTAACTTTGCTGGATGAATGATTGCCAGCGGGCAACCAACGCCTGCACGTGCGCATCCGCGGGGTCGGTTCCGACAAGTGCTGCAAATGCGGAAAAGATCTCGTCGGACTCTTTCTGTAGCCTCGCTTTGTCCGCGTCCGTCCATTTTGCGGCGCGCTTTGCGCTTTCGCGGTATGCGTCGGTGTTGCCCCAGCGGGCTTTTGCTTCTTCCGCGTAGCGATCCCGCATGGCGTCGTATTCGCTGTGGTCAAACGGTTTGAATTCCATGGTGTTTTCTCCTTTCATGGTGTTGGAGACGAGTTCGATCAATCGATCCAATCGTTCTCGCTTCTGCAACAGCAGACTGCGGTGCTCCGCAAGCGCGCGATTTCGATCAAACAGCGGGGAAGAGAGTATCTCCCCGATTTCGGCCAGCGGAAAATCCAATTCGCGATAGAATAGAATTTGCCAGAGCCGCTCGACCGCCGCGTCGTCATAGTACCGATAACCGCTCAGAGTGATCTCACTCGGCCGCAGAAGACCGATCAGGTCATAATGATGCAGTGCGCGGATGGAAACGCCGGACAATTTGCTGAGCGATCCGATGGATAGTCGCATCGTTTCTTCACCTCCTGTCGTTAGAATAAACCATGACGTTACGTCAGAGTCAAGCGATTTTTTAGAAATTAATGCAACGGTTTTTCGTTCCGCATATTCAATTAAAACTCTTTGTGTTATGATCGATGGAACGAAAGAATTCTACCGTAGTAATCCATCAGAGAGGCGGAACCTATGCAACAACGCGAACTTCTGAATTTTTTGAGACGATTGGAGTGCCTGAAGACAAACGGACGGCACAGTACGACCGTGGGCGGCGTTACGGAGTCTGTCGCGGCGCATTCCTGGCGGCTTGCCGTGCTGGCTCTGTTGATCGCGCCGGAGTTTCCTGAGATGGACAGCAACAAGCTCATCCGTATGTGCCTCGTCCATGATTTCGGGGAGGCTATTACGGGCGACATTCCCTCGTTTCTCAAGACAAAGGAACATGAAGCCACGGAGGATGACGCGGTTCAGACGCTGCTTTCCACCCTGCCGGAACCGCAACACGGGAACCTGACTACGCTCTTTGCCGAGATGGACGCGCAGGAAACGCAGGAGGCGCGGCTGTATAAGGCGCTGGATAAGCTGGAAGCGGTGATTCAACACAACGAAAGCGATATCAGCACCTGGCTGCCGTTGGAATATGAGCTGCAACAGACCTATGCCGTTGAGAACGCGCGTGCGTTTCCCTATCTTCAGGAACTGCGCGCGCTGATGTTGGAAGATACTCTGCAGAAAATAGAGAATGCCAAGGAGAAGCAAGCATGAGCGATTATTTTGAACTGATTCAGCGGCGGGAGAGCTGCCGCAATTTTGACCCCAACCGACCGGTGGAAAAAGAGAAATTGCAGCGTTGTGCGGAGGCCGCGTGGATCGCACCTTCCGCCTGCAACGGACAACCTTGGCGGTATCTGATCGTCACGAACCCGGCGCTCAACGATAAGCTCCGTCCGCTGATGATGGAGCTCGGTATGAACAAGTTTGTCAAAAACTGTCCCGTGTTTGCGGTGGTGCTGGAGGAGAACACGGTTCTCAAGGTTTCACTGTCGCAGAAGTTCAAGGGCCAGGATTTTGCGCCGATCGACGTCGCCTTCTCCGCGTCTCAGTTTTGCTATGCGGCGACGGAGCAGGGGCTTTCTAGCTGTATCATCGGCTGGCACAACGAGGCGAAGATCCGTGAATTGTTCGATTTGCCAAAGAGCACGCGTGTGCGGTTGATTCTTGCAATCGGCTATGCGGCAAACGACACTCTCCGGAAAAAACAACGAAAGCCCATCGAAGATGTGATTCGTTTTTACGAATGATGGAATAATCGAACGATGAAACAAAGCTGCGTGCAGAAGTGCACGCAGCTTTGTTTCATTACTTGCCAGTTGGTTTCAATGTTACAAAACAGATCTCCGGCGGATTGCCGAGGCGCGGCAGCCAATATGGACGCTGAGAGAGTCCACGGCTGATGATCAACGTTTGCTTGCCGAAGTCATAGCGCCCGCCGCCATACTTCGGAAAGAACCCCTGTCCGGGCGCATAAAGCCCGTTTAGAAGACCAGGAATGACGATCTGTCCGCCGTGCGTATGACCGGAGAGGATCAGATCGAACCCGTATGGCAGATAGGATTCCACAGCATTGGGCACATGGACGGCAAGGATGGAGTATACCGCGTCCTCACGCTGCGCTCCCGCCTGGGCTATCTGGCGCAGTTGCCGGGATTTACCCGCGCGCCCGTCGTCCGCACCAAAAAGATCCACGCGAGTATCCTGTACTTGAATTGTGGAGGAGCTGCCCGCGAGGATCGGGATCCCTGCTTTCCGAACAAGCGATAAAATCGTCTCCGCCTGACCGGATTGATATTCGTGATTGCCGGGGATAAAGTAGCAAGAAAAACGACTCGCTAAGGTGGACAATAGATCGACGGTGCTTGCTTTTATCCCGTGCTGATCAAAGATATCACCCAGTAGCAGCACCGCGTGCGGCGCTTCCTGCTCCAGCGCGGCAAGCAAATCGCCGTGATCCTTGCCGTATTGTGCGCCGTGCAGATCACACACGAGCGCGATTCGCACTTCATCATGAATCCGATTATCCGCAATCTCATAATAACGCGTGACGAACTTCGCCTTTGTGCCCCAATTCAGCAACACAAGTACGGCGGCCAACGAGGAAAACACCGCGCAGGCGCGACGGAAAATCGTGCGCTTTGCGGTTTTTGCCGTGGCTGGTTCGGTGGTTTGCTTTGATAGATTGCTCATGCAAAACAGTATAGCAAACCAACCGGAACGCCGCCAGAGTCCGCGCGCGATCTCCACGGAAAAGCCACGTTCCGTTTTCAATGCAGATACCGGCGGGATATCGACAGGATAGCTCCGAAAGATTAAGAAAGATTAAAAATAGAACTAAAATGATAGGTATAGAAAGCAGATAAAAAAATAGAAATAGTAGATATAAAATTAGATCTTTCGAATAGATGGAATTCAAAAAGGACGAGCCGCCCGAATGGGCGGCTCGTCGTATTGACAGGATGTCGTACCGTTAGCTGAGGGTTACGAACGTGGCATAGACATAGGCAACGGTCGTGGTGGTGTACTGGATCTTGTACCAGTCGCCTTCCTTGCCAAGGTAGGGGTAGGTTGCGCCGAGGCTTGCCTTACCAACGCGGGCGCTCGTCGTGCTTGCGCTCGCGCGGGCGTTGACCGCGTAGAGGCAGTTCGCGATGGTCACCTTGGTTGGCGTCGTTGTGGTCGGGGTTGCGGTCGTGCCGGGCGCTGGCGTAGTGACCGCCGTACCATTGGCGGAGACATAGGCCGCGCTGGTCTTTGTCGCCTTCAGATAAGACGACCAGATATATCCCTTGGTCGTATTGTTGTACTGAATCAGATACCAGCTTCCCGTCTTGCCGAGAATCTTGAAGGTATCGCCCTTATACGCATATCCGACGACCTTGCTCAATCCGCTCGCGCTGGCTCTAACGTTGACCCTGCGGTTGAAATTCGCCGCAACGCCGTAGTTAAACTCGGTGTTCGTTACGTTGACCTTGATGGAGACAGACTTACCATCCGCTGTTGCGGTGATGGTCGCTTCGCCGAGAGCCAAGCCTCGGAGCAACCCTGTCGCGGGGTCAACCGTTGCGTAGGCGGTGTTGGACGATGCCCAGGTGACACTCTGTGTAGACGCGTTTGCGGGCAGGACGCTTGCCTTCAGATAGGTCGAGTCACCAGCCAGCAGATCGAGCGATGTACCGTAGTTGATCGTAAGACCTGTGATATGGATCTTCGGCTTAGAGAGCACGACGCACTCGGCAAATTTGCCGCTGCCGTCCGTCGCCGATGCGGTGATGATGGCATAGCCCTTCGTAGATCCCGCAATCACGTTGCCCTTGGAGTCAACGGTTGCAACGGAGGTATTGGAGCTCGTCCACTTCAGCATTTTTGTCGTCGCGTTGGTGGGATAGATCGTTGCAACAACCGACGCTGTGTCGCCTTCGCTCAGGTCGAGAGAAGACTTGTCCATAGAGACATTGAGGATCTGGATGTTGTTGACCGTGACCACGCAGGAGACATACTTCCCGCTGCCGTCGGTCGAATCCGCGCGAATCACTGCCGTGCCTTTGGACGCGCCGATGACTTTGCCCGTGGAGCTGACGCTCGCGACTTCGGGGTTGCTGCTCTTCCAAACCAACGTCTTGTTCGTCGCGTTGGTCGGCTGGCCGGAGACGGAGAGCGTTTCTTCGTCGCCAACATTCAGCGCAAGCTCGGACTTGTTGAGCGTCAGGCTTGTGGTCAGGATTGCACCGATTACCTTTACCGTGCAAGTGGCGTAGACCGACGGAGTAGAGGTCTGTGCGGTAATGATTGCTTCGCCGTAGTCTTTTCCGGCGGGAATACCCTCTGCGGTTACCTTGCCGTTTGCATCAACCGACGCCACAGCGGGGTTGCTGCTCGACCAGGTGACGGCGGAGTTTGCCGCGTTGGTCGGCGTCGTGACTGCGGTGAGCATCTTCCAGCTTTTGCTGTTGAGTGTGATGGAAGTATCGCTGATGGCGATGCCATCCACCGTTATGGTGTTGACCGAAACAAGGCAGATTGCGGTTTTCGAATTGGAAGTGGTGGCCGTTATGGTAACGTAGCGGGTTACCAAATCGGTGCCAATCGTGACGCCGCTTCCTGACGCGTCTTTGGAGAAGTCACGCAGTACCGTGACAGCGCCGGTAGCGTCAACGGCGACGTTGCTCGGGCTGGAGGATGTCCAGGTCAGCGTTTTATTCGTTGTGTCGCTCGGGCTGATCGTTGCCAGGAGCGCATACGGGCTGTTGACCGGAAGGTTTATGCTCGATTTGTCCAGAACGACAACATCCGCGGGAGTTGCAGCTTTCGTCACCTCGATCGCGATGGTCTTGGTGATGTTGCTGCCGCGTGTGCGAACCGTGACCACAGCCGTACCAACGGAGAGCGGTGTGATGGTGAAGGTACCACTGCCGGTAAGGGCTTCTGTGTTAATCGCCGCGACGGCCGGGTTGTTAACACTTGCAACAACGCTGGCGATAACACTTGCAGGGGTGGCGCTGTCGTCTAAAGCCGTAACATTGACGGTTTTATCCGCGCTGCCGGCAACCACGCTAACCGGAGCTGTGATTTCGGTACCGCCGATATCAAGCTTGAGAGATGCAGCGGCTTTTTTGACGGTGATCGCAACGTCATCGGACGCCATGACCTCTGTTTCGGAGCCGAGATACTTTTCCGTGCGCGAGAAGCGAAGGTTCGTATACGCTTCGGTCAGAGCTGTAGAAACCGAAACGGGGTCAGCGCCGCCCGATTTGGTTGAGGTGACGGTATAGCCGTCGCTGGGGAGCGTCACGGCATCCGTCAGGTTCGAATACTTTGCCTGAACGACAGCTCCCGTGAGGTTGATGAACTCACCGGCATAATATTCCTTTTGCAACGGTTCAGTTGATACATCAAGCGTCTTCAGAACATTGTTCTGAACCGAGATCGTGACAGTTGCCGTGACCGTGGTGGTGTGCGTATTGCCTAATGGCGTATACGTGCACTTAATGGTCAGCGTTTTGCTGCCAAGATCGGTGGCCACGAAGGCATACTGTGAACCAACGGCTGGATTGAAAGTCGTGGTGTCGTTCATCATGATCACATACTTGCCAGCCGCGACGGCAGAAGCCAATTCGAGCTTCGTTCCATCGGTGTTTAAGGAAGTTGTGTCAAAAAGCTTGACGTCCAGATCCGCATCCGTCCAGTTGAAAACCATGTCGGAGCCATACGTAAACAAGGTTTTCGCTGAAGGGTTTAGTTTAACTTCCAAACGCGGTTTTACATCAACATCTGTGGCCGCCAAAGCGGTGGTGGGCACCAGTATGAGCAGCATCAGCAGGCTCAATACCAGCGCTATCGTTCGTTTCATTCGGTACACATCCTTTCTTGCATGAAAGACATTCTGTCGGGAAAATTATACATGAGTGGTATATATATGTAAACATACCCGCGTAAGATGTTACGGATATTTCACACATCCAAGGGAAAACAAGGGGTTGCGTGCGTGTTTTCGGCACAAACATACCACGAATACGACTCAACCGCACCCCTTTTCACAATTCGTTTGATATTGATTGACATTTCGATCCAGATTTGTACCGGATTTTACTCGAAAAGTGTGTTCTCAACCGTTTAGTCCGCCGCTTGTGCAGGAGGAAAGCATAAAACAACGGCACGGTCGAACAAACGCATAAAATGCCACGAAAACGAATGATTATGCGACGCATTCAAGTTTAAAGCAGTTGCAGATGCAAAACCTGTTTCACGGAGAAAAAGCAAGTTGCATTCGCGTGGAACGCAAAAGGGCAACCTTATCACAGAGAGAAATGCACACGACGGCGAAGAGGGAGGAACAATTGGAAAAAGACGCGATGCGGCGCGTGGGATGAACGCGACTGGACAAGTATACCCCAACGCGTTACCGCACGCAACGCGTTGCGCTGCGGCATTCGGGAAGCGTCTTTTGCAAACGAAACATACGCGAGAAACACACTCGAAGAATCGCGCCATGTGATATAATCACGGAAAGAGACGTTGCGATTCCGTAACATCAAGCTATATTCTGTCGATCGAACAACCTTTTCACTCGACACAGACACTCCAGAGCAATCGCATGCCTGAATCTTTAGGACAGAATATGGAAAGGAATCATACACATGAAGAAGTTTGCACTGATTCTTTCGGGAATCATCGCTATGGTCTTTCTATTTGCTGCCTGCGCACCGGCGCCCGTGCAGCCGGAGGCAACACCCGAAGCAACTGCGGCCGAGGGAATTGTTGCGACGGATGGCGCGAGCGATGCCGACAGCGGGGCGTTGACGTTTTCGATGACCACATTGACCGGCGATACGCTCGACCAGTCTGTTTTCTCCGATCATAAGCTGATCATGGTCAACTATTGGGCAACCTGGTGCGGGCCCTGCGTCGGAGAGATTCCGGATCTCGTCAAGATCAGCAAAGATTATGCCGACAAGGGCTTCGTACTCATCGGCGTTCTCACGGGTGACGACGACATCGAAGGCGCGAAACAGTTCATCGCGGACGAGGGCGTGACCTATCCCATCGTTTTGCCGGAGGGACTGTTCCTCGATTATTCCGCGGATATCTACGCCATCCCGACCACGAAGTTCTTCGATTCAACCGGAAAACAGATCGGAAGCTCTGTCGTCAGTGCAAAGAGCTATGATGAGTGGGCAGGTCTGATCGATCTGCTTTTGGAGCAAGTTTCCTGATGAAAGCGGCACGGCGCGCGCTGCCAATCGTTCTGCTCGTGCTCGGCGCGGGTTTTCTCGTGTTGGGGATCATGGGCGGTGAAGTCGCCGTCGTGCTCTCCCGTGCGGCAAATATCTGTTTGGAGTGTATCGGCATTGGCTAAACAATATCGGCGAAACAAGTTGCGCAATTGGATTCAAGGCGCCTGGACGGTCGTTACAAACGGCTATCTCGTCGGCTTCGTCAAAGGGCGCATCTGGCAGGGGGATTCCAAATCCGTCTGTGTACCGGGCTTGAACTGTTATTCGTGCCCTGGTGCACTCGGCGCCTGTCCCATCGGCTCTCTGCAAGCGGAGCTTGCGGCGCGCGAGATTCGTTTTCCGTTTTACGTGACGGGTTTCTTGCTGGCGTTTGGTGCATTGTTCGGGCGGTTTGTTTGCGGGTTTCTCTGCCCGTTTGGCTGGGTGCAGGATCTCTTATACAAGATTCCGTCCAGAAAGATCGGCGCATTTCGATACGACCGTCTGCTGCGCTATCTCAAGTTTGTCGTGCTGGCGGTGCTGGTGATCTTGCTGCCTTCCATTGTGAAAAACGCGGCCGGTGTCGGCACACCCTGGTTCTGCAAATGGGTCTGTCCCTCCGGCACACTGTTTGCCGGCATCCCGCTCCTTCTGGCGAACCCGACGCTGCGCGCGGTTGTGGGATTCATCTTTAGTTGGAAGATGGCGATCTTGATTCTGATTCTTGGGCTTTCCGTGTTTCTGTATCGCCCGTTTTGCAAATATCTTTGTCCGCTTGGCGCGGCATACGCGCTGTTCAACAAAGCGTCGTTCTATCGCCTCAAGCTGGATGAAAGCGCGTGCACGCATTGCGGCGTGTGCAAGCGTGTCTGCAATATGGGCGTCGATCCATCGAAAACGCCGGACGATATGGAGTGCATCCGTTGCGGGGATTGCGTGAAAAACTGCCCCACCAAGGCGCTCAGCGCAGGGCTTTTGACGGGCAGACGCAAAGTCGAGCCAAAGACGAGCGCGGACGAATCGGGACAAGTCAGGATCGAAGAGTCGGAAACATAATCGCATCAACGAATCAGCGGCGTAAGCACAGGTGCTTACGCCGCTTTTGTATTGCGAATGGGTTATTGTTCAAGCTTGCTGACGAGTGCGCCGAGACGATTGTAGAGGATCACCGTATTGTCCTTCTTTTTACTCAGCGGTTTATCCTCGCCCGGGAACGAAAGCGCGCCGCTTTCGCCGATGACGAGCGTTTCCCCCGCACCAAGCAGCGTCCCTTCAGGGAAGCGTAGCGCCGCGTCCGAGCGCACGGAGAAGAGGATCATACCAGAGAGATCGGCGGGTGCGACTGTGCTGTTGAAGAGCGTGACCGTCTGCTTCTCCACGTCAAACTCGCTGATCACGAGCATACTTTGCGCCGCCTCCCGTGCGGGGTTTGCGAGGACAATTTCGCCCGACGCACTCAGCGTCAGCAGCACGCCGATGGGATACTCTTGCGTGACGGCGATCTGCGCCGATGGCAGCGCGGCATAAACGCGGGGATTCGCGCTGTCTGTGTCCTCCGCCGTATTGGTGGAGATCACGGCAAAGGCGGGGGAAACCTGCGCGCCGAATGCATCGCCCGTCGCGTCCGGGTTGCCGTGGTTGCCGACTTTGAGCACATCGCTTTTCAGCGAAACACCGGAATCGAGGATGGCTTCTTCCTCAATAAACTGCATATCTCCCGTGAAAAGGAAGGTCTTGCCGCCGTAGGAAAATTGCAATACGAGGGAATTGTCGTTGTCATCGTCTTCATTGAGCGAGAGAGGACCCAGCACAGCGAACGAGACATCGTCTGTAACGGATACGACATCACCTGCCATGAGCTCTTTGTGGTTGAGACCCAGCTTCTCCGCGCGTTTGACGATCTTACCGACGCCGTTTTTGTCCGCTTCTGCAAAGAACGCGGAATAGACCATCGGGATCGTAACATTCGCGCTGAGCGCGTCGAGCCCGCCGAGGTGGTCGCTGTGGCTGTGCGTGATGAACACTTTGTCGATCTTCGAGATGCCGAGGGCATTGAGTCCCGCAAGGAGTTGTGGCGCGGATTCGGCGGAGCCGGTGTCGATGAGGATGGCTGTCTCGCCGAAGCGTATAATTGCCGCGTCCGCTTTACCGACGTTGACGAAGAGAATCGCAAATCCATCCGCCGAAAGGAGCGATTCGATCGGTTGGGCGGTGACATCCATCACCCGCTCCGGGGGGATCGTTTCGAGCGTCTCGACGGACGACGATTCCGAGGACGAATCTTCATCCGCCAACACGTCAGGATCGAGGGCTTCCGGCGCAGCGGAACACGCCGTCAGGAGTGCGACACACAGCATAAAAGCCGCCGCGCGCGAGAACCAACGGGTCAAATGTAAAGAAAGTTTCTGCTTCATATCTCGATTATAGAGGAAACGCAAATGCCTTTGCAAACGCAAATCGGCTCTGCGCGTGGCACGACTGCAAATCGCCTGTGAACATTGCGCAACCGGTTCGATATTTCATTACACGCACGGGAAAATTCGCGCGCCGGTCGCAGGGGAAATATGCTATACTCTTGCATGAGTCGCACAGACATACCGCGCGGAGGGAAACGAACATGCGCTATAACTTTATGAACGATTACAACGAGTGTGCCCACGATCGCATCCTGGAGGCGATTACGCACGCCAATCGGGAACAGGATGACTCCTATGGGCTGGACAGCCGCTCGGAACGCGCGCGTGCGTTGATTCGGGCGCGGCTTGGCGGGGCAAAGAGCGATGTGCATTTTCTCGTTGGCGGCACGCAGACCAATCTGACGATCATTGCCGCAAGCATCAAACCGTATCAGGGCGTGGTTTGCGCCGAAAGCGGCCACATCAATGTGCATGAAACGGGCGCAATCGAAGCGACGGGGCATAAGGTGCTCTCGCTGCCAACGGCGAACGGAAAGATCACGGCAGAGCAGATTGCAAGCTATGTCGCCGCGCATTATGCGGACGCAACGGCGGAGCACATGGTGCAGCCGGGCATGGTCTATCTTTCGCAGCCCACGGAAGTCGGCACAATCTACTCCAAGGATGAACTGCGCGCAATCTCGCGCGTGTGTCTGCTGTATGGCATGCCGCTGTATGTCGACGGCGCGCGCCTCGGCAACGCGTTTGCGGCGGAAGGGGCGGATGTGTTTCTGCCGGAGCTCGCGGTTTTCACGAGCGCGTTCTCCATCGGCGGCACAAAGATGGGCGCACTGTTTGGCGAGGCGTTGGTGATCAACGACCCGTTGTTGCAGAAGGATTTCCGCTATCACATCAAGCAGCGCGGTGGCATGCTTGCCAAAGGTCGCCTGCTTGGGATTCAGTTCGAAACACTGTTTGCGGAAGGGCTGTATGACGAGATCGGCCTGCATGCGGTGCGGCAGGCGCAGCGGATTGCTTCCGGCGTCCGTGCAAAGGGATATGATCTGTTTGTCGATTCGCCGACCAATCAGGTGTTTCCCATTCTGCCGCGCGATTTGCTCAAGACGCTGGCAGCCGAATTTGGTTACGCGTTTTGGCAGATGTTTGACGCGGAGAACGACGTGGTGCGTTTCTGTACCTCTTGGGCGACACCGCCGGAGATGATAGACGCGCTGCTGGAGAGTATCCCCGAAAAATAATCACTTGCATACAAGCGAATCAGCAAAAAAGAGGCCTTGCGGTCTCTTTTTATGTTGCTCGCGCGGCTTTGGGTTGCGCTCGCTTGCCGAAGATGCGCCAGCACAATAGCGTCAGCACAATTAAGCCAACGCCGAGCTTGATCGCGATGCTGATCGGACGGTAGTCCTCCCAGAAGATCTTCAGGACTGTATCCGCCGCCGAAAGCAGCAGTGAGCCTGCTGCGAGTAGGAGGATGTTCCTCTTGCTCAGCAAGTCCCGCAGACGTAGATTCGGAAAGAGCAGCTTGAGTACGATGAGAAACAGCCCGAAGAGAAGAATCGCGTTGAACAGAACGCCGAGTATGATCTGTAATACAGGGCTCAGCACGGATAAAAGCAGGGAAAACAACCCGATCAGAATTTTTCCGATCGCCCAAAACGGCAACAGCACGATTCCGCGCACGATGGATGGCTGTCCGAGAAAGAGACGCTGGAGTTTGTCCCGCAGGTGCTCTTTCGTTTTGGGTTCGGCGGGCTTGGATTCCGGCGCGCAATCCTCCTGCGCGGAGGCGCACAGCACCACCTGCGCGGCCTGCGGTGTACCGGAAAATAACTCGTCGGGTGTATCGACCACCGTACCGAGCGCGATGATCGAAGCGGCGAGGAGCCCCGCGGCGGCAGTTGCGGCTCTTTTGCCGAGCTTTTTCAGTTCTGCTTTCGTACTCTTCATGTGGGAATTATAGCCTACACGCACCATTCCTGCAAATCCATACAAAAAAAGGGCTCTACACTTTACATTGGGGTAAGGCAAAAAAAGAAGAAGCATAATCGCTTCAAATCTTGTAGATTAAGGTTGCAACACCACTACGAGAAATGGAGAAGGTTATGCTTCAAACACATCTTATCGCAGAATTGCTGGATATGGAAGCCTATGATTTTGAAAAAGTAGAGCAGAACGAAAAAGAGATCGTTCTAACGGTGAGAATGAAGCCACGAACGCAGGAATGTCCGGCATGCCGGACACCGTGCAGTCAGGTTCATGACTACCGGTTGCAGCGTGTGAAAGACAGCCCGATTCAAGGCAAGCTCGTGATTTGGCAGTACCGTAAGCGACGATATCGCTGCCCCTGTTGCGGGAAACGGTTCTATGAAGGGAATTATTTATTGCCGAAGCGGCACCGAATCACCAACCGACTGGCAGCGTTGGGAATCGATCAATTGCGAAAGAAGCAATCTCGAAAAGAGATTGCAAACACGCTCGGAGTCTCCGAATCTTCCGTTGGCCGCTGGATGAATTTGCTTGAATTTGGGAGACCCGCTTTGCTACCCAAAGTGCTATCGATCGACGAATTTCGCGGCAATACCGAGTATGGGAAATTTCAGTGCATCCTGACCGATCCTGTTCACAAGAAGATCGTTGATGTGCTTCCAACGCGCTATCATGCGCAGATTTATGACTATTTGCGGGCTTTTCCGAACAGAAATCAGGTGCAATACTTCGTGATGGACATGAACAAGGAATACCTTGCTGTTGCGAAAAGGCTGCTGCCAAACGCGAAAATTGTGATCGACCGATTCCATGTGGTTCGCCACTGCACCTGGGCGCTAGAGAACGTGAGAAAGAGAGTCCAGACGAAGTTACTGCCCGAACAGCGTAAATACTTTAAGCGCAGCAGAAAACTCCTGTTGGCACATATGCGGGATCTATCTGCCGAGAATAAAGCCGCTGTGGAACGCATGCTGTTGATGTCCCGAGACCTTCGGGAGGCATATCTGCTGAAAGAGAAATTCTACGACTTCATGGATTCGTCCAACTCCTTGCAGGCAAACGAACGTCTCCGCACCTTTCGTGCTCATGCCTTCGTTACCGATCTCCCGGATTTTTCCAAATGCCTTACGATGCTGCGAAACTGGGAACCCTATATCCTCAATGCGTTCGATTGCCCTTACTCCAACGGCTTCACAGAGGGAGTCAATAACAAGATAAAAGTGCTCAAACGTATCGCGTTCGGCTACCGTAGCTTCAGAAATTTCCGCACTCGAATCCTCTGCACCAGCAATGTTTAAGGGAGCTGTTCGCTCTCGCTCTCAGCTCCCTTTGTTTCTCTTAATCTACCGCTCACCCCAACTATTGACGGAGAGCCAAAAAAAGTATCCCGCATGAGTGGTGCGGGATACTGTTTTGCTGTTTGAATTGTTCAGGCAAAAGAGATTATCTCTTGCTGAACTGGGGCGCTCTGCGGGCCGCGTGCAGACCGTACTTTTTACGTTCCTTCATGCGCGGGTCGCGCGTGAGGTAGCCGGCCTTCTTGAGGGCGGGGCGGAGTGCGGGTTCCGCGACGAGCAGCGCGCGGGCGATGCCGTGACGGATTGCGCCGGCCTGACCCGTGTAACCGCCGCCATAGACGTTGACGAAAACGTCAAACTTCGAAAGCGTGTCGGTGAGGGTAAGGGGGGCGCGGACGATCATCTTCAGCGTTTCCATGCCAAAGTAGTTGTCCAGTTCGCGCTTGTTGATCGTGATGCTGCCGCTGCCGGGGAGCAAACGAACGCGGGCAATGGACTTTTTCCGTCTACCGGTACCAAGATATTGCGTACTTGCCATGTTCTTGTTCTCCTCTCGTTATTTCAGCGTCAGCGGTTGGGGCATCTGTGCGGCGTTCTTGTGCTCCGGACCCGCATAAATGCGAACCTTTTTGAGCATCTTGTCGCCGAGCGGGCCTTTCGGCATCATGCGACGAATCGCTTCATAGACAGCGAACTCCGGCTTGGTGGCCAGCAACGTGCGGTAGCTGACCTCGCGGATGCCGCCCGGATATCCGGTGTGGTGGATGTGCTTTTTCTGATCCAGCTTTTTGCCGGTCAGACGCACTTTGCCCGCATTCACGATGATCACGTGATCGCCTGTGTCGACATGCGGAGTGTATATGGGCTTATGCTTCCCTCTGAGGATAGCTGCTACCTGGGAAGAAAGACGACCGAGGACCATATCCTGTGCATCTACCACGTACCAGCTGTGCTCGACGGTTTCGCCCTTTGCCATATAGGATTTCATGGCGATTCCTCCATCAAATTATTTCAATTCTGTTGTGTTCTTGAGCGATCACTCCCGGGGCTGTGGCAGTAGAAACCCAATGGCACACCGAATAGTTTAACAAACGCTCAGAAGAGTGTCAACCCCGAAAACGAAGAAAACAGCCGTTTCCATCCTGTTTTCGACGCGAGATCACAGTATTTCTTCATAACTTGCGCAAACGTGATCCGCCCAACGGGAAAGTGCATATGTTTGGCACACGCGCTCGCTTGCCTGCGCCAGCGCGGCATTGCGCGAATCGGATGGCGTCTCGCTCAACACACGATGGAGCGCGGCGCTGAGGGCTGCGGAATCCAGCGGCGGAAAGAAGGCGTTTTGCGGTAACGCGAGGTCTTTTTGCGCATCGATTGCGCTGGCGAGGACGGGGGTTTGGCAATACGCCGCTTCCACGAGCGCATAGCAAAATCCCTCCTGCCGGCTGGGGGAAAGGAACACATCCGCCATATGGTAATAGGACGCGACATCCTCACGCGGAGGCAATAGCAGGATCCAGTCCGGCACGCTTGATGTACCCAGCTGCGCGCAGACATTCGCGCGCGCCTCCTCTGTGTGTGAGGAGAGAACGATTGCCAGCGTAGCGGGAAGACCCTCGCGCTCGCGTAAGAGTCGCACGGCCTCTACCGCAAGGTCGACCCCTTTGCCGAAGTAATCGTATCCGAACACGAGCGCGAGCTTTGCCCGGCTCGGCAGATGCAGCGAGGCACGCACAGACGGATCAAAAGCATCCAACCGTTCGAAGGCAATCGCGTTCTCCGCAACGCGTACACGCTCTTTTGGAACACCATCCGCGATCAGGTGATTGGCTACCGACGTGCTGCAGCAGACAAAGCGCGAGATCGAGCGAAAATAGAGCATGTGCGGCAGCCGCAGGAGCGGGCTTCTCGGCAGCGAGATATGATTGTGCAGGTGCAGCACGGTTTTGACGCGATGCCCGCAGGTCTTGATGGCGAGCCATGCCGCGAGTTTCTCGGAAAAATGAATGAAGTGCTCGTGCACGATGTCCGCGTTTGTCTCCTGAACCAACCGACGCACCTGCCGAAAATAGGAAAAGAAGCCGCCTTTGATCAGAAAGCGAACGGCATGCGTCTGTGCCATCTCCTGCGTCCAAATTCGCTCGTTTGCGCGCGGGGGAAACACATAGACCGTTTTTGCGCCGCTCTCTTGCAGCAGGCGCTCCAGCGCGCGCAGGGATGCGATGAAGTTGCCCGCGTACGGCGCACCGTAGTCGGTCAGATGGAGAACAGTTTTGTTTTGCAGCGACTCATGCAAGCCAATCACCTCAAATGCTTTTGAGCAGGTCTAGTAGCGTATCAAACGGGCAGACGACGCGTTCCACCGCCGGATGGTGGTAGAACACGCAAAAGCCTTCCGTTCCGTCGAACGGGGCGGATGTTTCCGACCAGAGCAAAATGCGCTTATTGGCGGCGGAAGCAAGCGCCATGCCAAGCTCCGCATGTGTGCCAAAGCGACCCGGCAATAGCAGTACGACCAGATCCGCTTCCAGCACGCCGCGCGATTCGGAATCCGCGACATGCCGCTTGAAAGCCGGGTCGGCTTTGGAGACATCGCCGTGTGTCGTCCAGTCATAGGTGCGCGTGTGCCCGGCGGAGGCCAACGCGACCGCGGCTCGATTCACTTTTTCGGCGTTGGAAACGCCGCTTGCTACATAAAATTTCATACTGTTGTTACGGTACGTCGTCTTCGTCCGCTTCGCAGGGGCACATGCCGGGCACCGCGCCTTTGGCAAGATCCTCCGGGCGAAGACCGGGGCCGGGGTCGCCGATGAGCCAATGTTTGCGGCAGAGGCCGATGTATTTATCGCTTGCGCCGAGGACGACCTGCTCGCCGACCTTTGTGATGCCACCAATGCCGTCGAGGCGCGCGTTGTTCGTCGCCTTCTTGCCGCACCAGCAGATGGTCTTCACTTCCTCAATCGTATCCGCGCGCGAAAGCAAACGCGCACTGCCGGGGAAGAACTCTCCGCGAAAATCGGTCTTCAAGCCATAGCAGATGATCGGAATATCGTAGTCGTCCACGATTGGCAGCAGCATATCCACCTGTTCGACGGAGAGGAACTGCGCTTCGTCGATGATGAGACAGTCATATGCGTGGTTGCGAACCTGATCCCAATCGATCTGGTCGAAGAGGATGCAGTTCGCTTCGAGCCCGCTGCGGGAGCGGATGGTGTATACGCCGTCGCGCGTGTCCACACCGGGCTTGATGAGCAGCGCCCTTTTGCAGCGTTCCTGATAATTATACCAAACCATGATTGCATTTGCGGTCTTGCTGGACCCCATTGCGCCATAGCGAAAATAGAGCTTTGCCATAGTGCCTCCGATCAATAATAGAATAGTGCGGTTTTGATCAGGAAACAGTCCCGATCGTTGGAACGGACAGAAGGCGCCGCGGCGAATGCGCTTCGACGCGGCGCCCGAGCATGCGTGCTGAAAAAATACGAATTATCTGCGACCCTTGTCGTAGGGGATGCCCTCGGCCTTTGGCGCGCGGGACTTCTTGCTTGTCAAGATCAGAACGATCATGGTGACGATGTAGGGGAGCATCAGGTAGATGTATTCACTTGCCTTGATGTTTTCAAATTTCGGCAGGAACGGGATGCTTCCGCTATAGGAACCGAGGATTTTGAACAGCGCAAAGAACAGCGATGCGCCGAGGATATTCAGCGGTTTCCAGTTACCAAAGATCATAACTGCCAAAGCGAGGAAGCCATAGCCCGCGACGGTCGATTGAAATGCGCTGCCTGCGGCCAACGTATAGGCGAGGCCGCCGATGCCGCCGAGTAGGCCGGAGATGAACACGCCCGCGTAGCGCATGCGATAGACGTTCACGCCGACGGAATCCGCAGCTTGCGGATGCTCGCCGCAGGCGCGGAGGCGAAGTCCAAACCGCGTCTTATACAGCGCGACCGCCACGATGACAAAGATCACAATCGCCCAAATCGTGGTTTGGTAAAAGCTCTTGAACAGAAACGCCTGGAAGAAGTTTTGCTTCACGGCGATGCCGAGCGTCTCCTGCGTGATGCGCGACCACGTCGGAATCAAAATCGTGGTCTGGCCTTGACCCTGAATCGCCCAGGTGAGCACGATGGCAAACGCCGGGGCGAGCATATTCAGCGCCGTGCCGCCGATGGTTTGATCCGCCTTGAGGTTGACGGAGGCAAACGCGAGCAGGAGCGCGAACACAGCGCCGGTGAGCGCCGAGACCACGACGGCAAAGAACATGGCCCATTGCGGATGCGCGGGACCGAAGCCGCTCGCGTCCATGTATCGCAAAAACAGGCAGGAACACAGCGCGCCGATGATCATGATGCCTTCCAGCGCGATGTTGACCACGCCGCTTCGCTCGGAAAACATGCCGCCGAGGGCAACGAGCAGCAGCGGGATCATGAACAGGATGGTTGCACTGACGATATCCGCTAAAATACTCATGGCTTATTTCACCTCGCTCTTGTCTTCGGTTGCGGGCAATGCCGCGCTGGATGCCTCTTCCTCACGGCGCTGCTTCCCTCGCGTGAGCAGCTCTCGCGTCAAGAGCGCAAACGCAGCGAGGTAGATGATCACGGAGATGATGATGTCGATGATCTCCTTGACGAAATCCGGCTGCATCGCGTCGCCTCCGACCTGAATATAGGAGACGAAGAACGCGGAGAAAATCGTACCGATGGGGTTGGAGGTCGCCAGCAGTGCAACGGGGATGCCGTTGAAGCCCGCTGCCAACAATTGCTTGAGCAGCGTGTATTGTCCCGTTCCGGCGAGGAAATAAAGACCGCCGCCGACGCCCGCGAACGCGCCCGCAATCACCATCGAGAGGACGATGTTTCGCTTGGCGTTGATGCCGGCATAGATGCTCGCGTTGCGGTTATAACCGCAGGCTTTAAGCTCATAGCCGAACGTGGTTTTGCTTAGGATCACCCACGCGATGAGCGCAAAGAGGATCGCGATGAAGATGCTGATGTTCATGTAGTTGCTCTTCATCCACACGTCGAGACCAAGGCGGGGAATCAGTGCGTTGGGGTTTGCCTGCGCGAGGTTTGCGGTGCGGTCCATCTGTGCGCCGCCCCAATATTTCGCAAGCATCATCGGCAGATTGTTGATGGTCAGGTTGACCGCGAACATCGCAATCCAGTTGAACATGATCGAGGTGATGACCTCGTTGACGTTGAACAGCGCCTTGAAGAGGCCGGGGAAGACGCCCCAGAATGCGCCGCCAATCATTGCAAGAAGCAGGCAGAGGTACCAGGGAAGCTGGAACTGAATTGCGCCGATGAGCGCAAACGCGGATCCGATCGTATATTGTCCGGTTGCGCCGATGTTGAAGAGTCCGGTTTTAAACGCGAAACCGACCGAAAGACCCGTCATGATCAGCGGAGCCGCCTGATAGAGCACCTTTGCAAATTTGTCACTGGAACGGAACCCCGCCGTAACCAGGCTGATGAATGCGCCGCCGGCTGCCTTTGCGTTGAGCACATACAGTAAAACAAGCCCGACAATCAGGCCGACGCCGATGGAGATCAGCGAGGCGAGAATGCTCGTGCTGAACGGAATGCGCAAGGAGCGCCGTTTCTGTTCTCCCATATCAGTGCACCGTCCTTTCGGCAGTCTGTTTTTTCGCGCCCGCCATATAGAGGCCGAGCTCCTCAACCGTTGTGACCTTGGGATCGAATTCTCCGACGATCTCGCCTTCGTACATGACAAGAATGCGGTCGGAAACGTTCAACACTTCGTCGAGCTCGAGCGAAACAAGAAAGACACCCTTGCCATTGTCGCGCGCGGCGACAAGCTGCTTGTGGATGTATTCGATCGCGCCGACGTCGAGACCGCGCGTGGGCTGCACCGCGACGAGCAGATCTGGATTTTTGTCCATCTCCCGCGCGACGATCGCCTTTTGCTGGTTGCCGCCCGACATGCTGCGCGCGCTCGTGATAGGACCCTGCCCGCTGCGAATGTCGTATTGCGTGATCAGCTTTTCGGCGTATTGCCGCACGCTGAGCTTGCGGATAAAGCCCCTGTTTTGAAACGCGGGTTCCCAATAGCGCTGGAGCACCAGATTTTCTTCCAATGAATAGTCGAGCACGAGACCGAATTTCTGGCGATCCTCCGGGATATGGCTCATACCCAGCTTGCTGCGTTGCCGAATCGCCATCAAAACGGTTTTGGATTGCTGGAGTGCGGAGGCGGACTGCTTTTTCCGCTTGGGTACGATCTGCACGATTGGCTTGCCCATGAGCTTGATTTCACCCGAGGATGGTTTTTCCAAACCGGTCAGCGCGTAGACACACTCCGTTTGTCCATTCCCTTCGATACCCGCGAGGCAAACGATTTCGCCCGCGCGGACATGGAAGGAGACGTCTTTTACGGCGTTGTTCTTGTGCAGTTTACTTGGCACGGTCAGGTTTTTCACGTCCAGAACCGTATCTCCAAGCGTTGTTTCGCCTTTTGTGACCACAAACTCGACGTCGCGACCAACCATCATGCGGCTGAGCTTTGCCTTATCGGTGTCCTTGACGTCGACCGTGCCGATGCACTTTCCTTTGCGCAGCACGGTGCAGCGATCCGCAACCGCCATGATTTCGTTGAGCTTGTGCGTGATGAACAGGATCGATTTCCCTTCCGCCGCAAAGGAGCGCATGATGTGCATGAGCTCATCGATCTCCTGTGGGGTGAGGACCGCGGTCGGTTCGTCAAAGATCAGGATATCATTGTCGCGATAGAGCATCTTCAATATTTCAACGCGCTGCTGCATGCCGACCGAGATATCCTCGATCAAAGCGTCGGGGTCAATCTTCAACCCATAGCGTTCACTGAGGGCGACGACCTTTTTGCGCGCTTCTTTCATTTGCAGAAACCCCATCTTGTTCGGCTCTACGCCGAGGATGATGTTTTCCAAAACGGTAAACACCTCGACCAGCTTGAAGTGCTGATGCACCATGCCGATATTGAGCGTGTTCGCGTCGTTGGGATCTTTGATACGGACGATTTCGCCGTCTTTTTTAATCGTACCTTTTTCCGGCTGATATAAGCCAAACAGGACGCTCATCAATGTGGATTTCCCCGCGCCGTTTTCGCCGAGCAAGGCGTGTATTTCACCGCGGCGCAGGCGGAGCGTGATGTCGTCATTGGCTTTGATGCCGGGGAACTCCTTCGTTATATTCAGCATCTCGATGACATATTCGTTCATAATCGGTATCCCTTCCCATGTATTGATCAACGGGCGAATTACGGATGAACCGTTGTTTTTTTATGGAGGCAATATTCACTTTAATATCAAATTGGAATAATAATTGAAAGTAATGCAAGAAAAAGAATGAATCCGCAGGATGATGCGGTGCTGCCCCGAAGCGGTGTACCAAATCGCCGGGGTTTTATACGCGAGAGGAAAGAATAAAAGAAGGGCCGGGCTTGAAGCCCAGCCCTTCTTTGAGAGTCATGCTGCGATCGAGAATCAGACGTTAGTTCTGATAGTCAACTGCGATGGTGACGGTCGGATTCACGTCGATGGCAGAAGAGATGACGTATTCGCCGCTCTTGACCTTCGCGAGAAGGGCATTGTACTGATCCAGCGTGAAGGTGCTGAATCTCCAGGAAGCCGTGTCGGTCGGCAGACCAACGCAATCCTGCGTGGCGCTGAGCTTGGTTTCAACACCGGCATACGTTGCGGACCATTTGCCGCCGTTTGCAAGCAGGTCATCAAGCGCAACTCTAACGGAAGCTTCGAGTTCCTTTTTCGCGGAGGTGACAACGCGCTCCGAGATACCGGACTGGTCGACGTCAACGCCGATCAGTTTGCCGTTGGCTTCGTCAGCAGACGCGATGGCGGAGTAAACGATACCGCCGCCGCAAGCAAAGATGATCTGCGTGCCTTCGGTGTACCAGCCAGCGGTCTTGGTCTTGATTTCGTCGTTCGGGCCGAACGTGCCGGAGTACCAGTACTTCACGGAGACGTCAGCGGTGTTGCCCAGCTCGGTGGCCGCCTGGTTGGCGCCCTGTACGAAGCCGGAGCCGTAACGGATGACGGCGGGTACGTCAATGCCGCCGAGGAACGCGAGCTTGGTGTAGCCATCCATGACGGCCGCATAGCCTGCGAGGAAACCAGACTGGTCTTCTTCATAGGTGATCAGCGCGGTGTTGGCCTGCGGAGCGGGCACATCGCCGACGCCGAGGTCAATCCCGAGGAACATCACGTCCGGATACAACTGCGGCAGCTGCTGATAGGTTGCGCCGAAGAGGTAACCCGGGCAGACGATGACGTTCGCGCCTTTTTCGATGGCGTTCTTGATGGTCTCGATGCGGGCTTCGTCGCTGTCTTCAGAAGGACGGTAGTAGTTGGCAACTGCGCCATTGTCTGCGGCCCAGTTCTTGCAACCCATCCAGGTGAACTCGTTGAAGGACTTGTCGTCGATGTTACCGACGTCGGTGACCATCGCGATATTGAGCGCCACAGTCGCTGCAGGCGCTTCCGTCGCTTCCGCGACAGGGGCTTCGGTCGCTTCGGCGACGGGGGCTTCCGTTGCTTCTGCGGCAGGTGCCGGGGCTGCTGCCGGGGCACACGCCACGACGGACAGGATCATACCCAGAATTAAAAGGATAGTTACTACTTTTTTCATGAGTTTTCCTCCCTGATATTTTGACTTTCTGCTAGACGCAGTGTCTGGACTCAGTATATCACAGCCAAATAACGGAAACAACACAATGACACGGTTGTATATATGGAAATTTTGCGTGGATTTCATGCAGGGAAAAAGCTGTTGACTTCATCTTTCTCCTCGCGTATAATGACTTCTAGCGTCTTGTGGCGCTGGAAGAGTCGGAATAAGAGGGGGGGGAAGAAAATGGAAATTCGCGTAGGTGAAAACGAGTCCCTGGAGAGCGCTCTGAAACGATTCAAACGCAAATGTGCGCGCAGCGGCGTCCTGGCAGAGGTCCGTCGTCGCGAGCACTATGAAAAACCCAGTGTGAAGCGCAAGAAGAAGGCCGAGGCCGCGAGAAAGCGCAAGTATTGATCACAGGGCATGAACCATGCCACAAAGGCGAACCGATTTTCGGTTCGCCTTTTTCGAGCGCTTTTTGTTTGGTACGGCATATTTTGATGCATAAAGCCGGGGGAATGGATCGTTTCGATTGGGGGTTCCGACTTACTGTGAAAATAGAATTCAGTAAAAAGAATCAGCAAAAAGAATTCAGCAGTGGCATTGCTGCAATAGATATGGTAGTATAATAAGTAACAATGCACCATATAAGGAGCATACCGCTATGAAATGCAGATACTGCGCCAGCATCGAGAGTAAGGTGATCGACTCGCGTCCCACCGAGGACGGCAGTGCCATCCGCCGCAGGCGCGAGTGCATCAACTGCGGGAAGCGATTCACCACCTATGAAAAAATCGAAGAAATTCCCATCATGGTCGTGAAGCGGGATGGCAGACGTGAGCCTTTCGATTCGGAAAAGATCCGCATCGGCATCCGAAAGGCCTGCGAAAAGCGCCCCATCGCAGCGGACGTGCAGGATAAGCTTGCCGAGGACGTCAGCCGCGAGGTATTCAATACGCTCGCGTCCGAGGTCACGACGCGTGATATCGGCGAAATTCTCATGCGCAAACTCAAGGACGTAGACGAGGTGGCGTATGTTCGCTTTGCCTCCGTCTATCGGGAGTTTAAGGATACGCAGACGTTTATGAAGGAGCTGCAGCATCTGCTCGACGAAAAGAGCTGACCGCAGCGCGACGAACACGCCGCGTGCACGAAAAGGGGGTTCGCCCTCCCAATCTCAGCATCAATTTGGCGGCAGCAAGCCGCCTTTTTTTCGAGGTTGGTGTGGCGGGCGCTATAGAACAGCCTCAACGCGGGCTTATGAAAGCGGATGGATCGATATGGAGAACATGCAGACAATCGTTCAGGCGTATGAGCGCCTTGCGCGCGGCGCAAAGCGATACGTTGTCAATGGGGTTGGAATCTATACGTTGCCCGCTCTGGAGCAGCTTCCGGGTTTTGACCACGGGTTTACCGCGCGTACCGGCGGCGTGAGCGAAGGTTATTTTTCCTCGCTCAATCTAAGCTTCACCCGACCGGAAAATCGCGATAACGTGATGGAGAACTATCGCATCTTCTGCCGGGCGGCAAAGATTCCCTTTGAGCAGATGGTCATGGACAACTATGAACACGGAACCAATGTTTTGAAGGTCGATCGCGCGGACGCAGGCAAGGGGTACTTAACGGACGCGCTGCCCGCCTGCGACGGACTGATTACAAATGATCCTGCCGTCACGCTCATCACGGGACACGCGGATTGCATGGCGTTTTATTTTGTTGATCCGGTCAAGCGCTGCATCGGCCTTGCGCACGCGGGCTGGCGCGGGGCGCTTGGGCGCATCGGCGCGCGGGTTGTGGAGCAGATGAACAACGCATATGGCTCCGACCCGAAGGACATCATCGCGGGAGTCGGGCCATCCATCTGCCCGGACTGCTTTGAGGTCGGGGAGAACGTCGCAAGAGAGTTTTCCGAAGCGTACCCGGGTTTGCCTTGCGTGCTGGCACAGGAAAAGGCGCGCCCACACATCGATCTATGGATGGTTGCGTTCATGCAATTTTTCGAGGCGGGGATCTTGCCGGAGCACATCTCGCTCTTTGACGTCTGCACGATGACCACGCCGAGGCTCTATTCGCACCGCAGAGACAAGGGGAACACAGGCGGGATGGCGGCGTATTTGCGGATTTTGCCATAGTTGTTCACGTTTTCGGGCGCTATTAATAAGGAAGCCAAACCGTGAAACGCGTATCGCGGGCAATCCATTCGATTGACAATCCTCTCGCCCAAGAGTATAATTCACTCGTTTCAACGCAAATTTTCGTAAGCACCTCTATTGATGCATAAGGGAGACAAACATTCATGAAACGGAACAAGATAATTGCGCTGGTTTTGGTCGCTCTGCTGGCAGCGGCGACGCTGATCGGCTGCGGCGGCAAGCCCGTGATCGCAGCGACGGTGGGCGATCAGGAGATCACGGTGGCCCAGCTTGAGAACTCCTATCGCAATAGCGCAAGCTATGCCTCTTCCTATGGTTACGACACGACCACCGAAGAGGGCGTCGCGCAATTTCGGGATTATCTACTGAACAACCTCATCGACGGCGCGATGAAGATCTATCAGGCGAAACTCGCGGGGATCACCCTGACCGAGGAAGAACTCACAACCGCAAAGGATACGGCGCAGAAGAAATATGACGATACCATCGCCTCCTTTGAACAACAGGCGGCCAAGGCGGGCGCGACCAACGTGGAAGCATATGCCAAGACGCTGTTTACCAAAGCGCTGGTTCAAAACAATACCACGGTGAAAAAGCTCAAGACCGATATGCTGGAAGACGCGCAGAATGAGTTGCTCGTGAGCAAGCATCGCACCGTGCTTCTGGAAGGTGTCAATCTGACGGATGAAGAACTCCTCGCGAAGTACGCGGAAGTGCTTGCTGATCAGAAGGTGTTGTTCGACAAGACGCCTTCGGATTATTTCACCTATGAATCGTATGCGCAGTATGGCTACAATGCTCCGCCGGTGTACGTTCCCGCGGGACTCTTCCGCGTGCGGCATATCCTCGTTGCGGATGAAGCCACGGCAAAGCTCGTGAAGGAAAAGATCGATGCCGGTGAAGATTTTGAGACCCTGCTTGCCGAATATGGCACCGATCCCGGCATGAAGAGCGAAGACAACGCCGCGGGCTACCTCGTCGGTGAAGGCGCAAGCTTTGTTGAGCCGTTCCTCAAAGCCGCGCTCGCGCTCCTGAAGGATGGCGATGTTTCCGAACCGGTGCAGTCCGACTACGGCTGGCATATCATCAAGCGTGTTTCGACAGAATCCGCGCACGAAATTCCCTATGCGGATGTCAAAGGGGGCTTTGACCTGTACGAACAGTCGATCTATCAACAACAGGCCTATTCGGACATCGTGAGCAAGTGGACGGCGGATGCCTCTCTCGTCACGCGGTTTCCTGACAACTATGCCTCTGTTGGCAAATAGGATTGAGGGAGTGAGCGTATGAGCAAAGGTCTGAGAATTTTCAGCCTGGTCGTTGCGATCATGATGATCCTCGGAACGGTTGCGTCCATCATTTTCGCAATTGTATAACAACCCGATAACGAATGGGCGGAGCCTTGTGCTTCGCCCTTTTGCGCGCGGCTACCGCATCGATTGCGACGCGGCACGCAACGAGCCATGCTGATTTGGAAGGAACTCGTATATTTTTGCAGGAATTCCTGCGAAACACAGATGCCGATGCAATTCCAATCAGCATGAAAACAGGCGAAAATCCAGACAAAACAAGGTTTTTCGTGCAGCATTCCATCGTGGGATTTGCGGTGAAGCGGGTTTCAGAACGCGCGACTTTCTGCGATTTTTCTTGCATAGCCCGAGGTAAATCATTATAATAATGAGTTGTTAGAGTATCGAAGGAGGAAGAGGATTTGTCATACAAATACGTTTACCTGTTTAGCGAAGGCAGCGCGGAAATGCGCGCGCTCCTCGGCGGAAAGGGCGCGAACCTGGCCGAAATGACCACGCTCGGATTGCCTGTGCCGTTTGGCTTCACGGTCTCCACGGAAGCCTGCACGCGTTACTATCAGGACAAGAAAACGATCGCCGATGAGATCATCGGACAAATTGAAGCAGCGCTAGTCATCACCGAAGAAAAAGCGGGCAAGAAATTTGGCGATCCGTCCAATCCGTTCCTCGTCTCCGTCCGTTCCGGCGCGCGTGCGTCAATGCCGGGCATGATGGATACGATCCTGAACCTTGGCTTAAATGACGAAACCGTCGTTGGCCTCGCGAAACTGACCAATAACGAGCGCTTTGCATTCGACAGCTACCGTCGATTCATCCAGATGTTCTCGGACGTTGTGATGGAAGTGGAAAAAGCGAAGTTCGACGTAATTTTTGAAGAGATCAAACACAAGAACAACTGCAAGCTCGACACCGAGTTGACCGCAGAAAACCTCAAAGAGGTCGTCAAGCTCTACAAGGCGATGTACCTCAAGGAAAAAGGAACCGAATTCCCGCAGAATCCGCGCGAACAACTCATGGAGGCCATCAAGGCCGTCTTCCGCAGCTGGGACAATCCCCGCGCGATCGTGTACAGAAGAAAGAACGACATTCCGTATGACTGGGGCACCGCCGTCAACGTGCAGAGCATGGTCTTTGGCAACATGGGCAATGACTGCGGCACCGGTGTTGCATTCACGCGCAATCCCTCTACCGGCGAAAAGAAGCTCTACGGTGAGTTCCTGATGAACGCGCAGGGCGAAGACGTCGTCGCGGGCATTCGTACACCGAGCCCGATCGATGAACTCAAGGTCGCACAGCCGGAAGTATATGAGCAGTTCGCGCAGACCGCGGAAAAACTGGAACGCCATTATCGCGACATGCAGGACATGGAGTTCACCATCGAACGCGGCAGACTCTTCATGCTCCAGACCCGCAACGGCAAACGTACGGCGGCGGCCGCGTTGCAGATCGCGGTGGATCTCGTAAACGAAGGCATGATCTCCAAGCAGGAAGCCATCGCAAAGATCGACCCGCGTTCACTTGACGCACTGCTGCATCCGACCTTTGAGCCCAAAGCGCTCAAGAACGCGAAACCCATCGCGAGCGGCTTGCCCGCATCGCCTGGCGCCGCTTGCGGACGCGTATATTTCACCGCGGAAGACGCGATGAGCGCCAACAAGTGCGGTGAAAAGGTCATCCTTGCGCGGCTAGAGACCTCCCCGGAAGATATCGAGGGCATGTATGCCTCCGAAGGCATCCTGACTGCGCGCGGAGGCATGACCTCGCACGCGGCGGTCGTCGCCCGCGGCATGGGCACCTGCTGTGTCGCCGGCTGCTCCGAAGCCACGATCTCCGAGAAGAACAAGACGCTTGCGTTTGCCTCCGGTAATTCGTTCAAAGAAGGCGATTGGATCTCCCTCGACGGCTCCACGGGCAATGTGTACGGGGAAGCGCTGCCGACCATCGAAGCGCAAGTTTCCGGCAATTTTGCGACCATCATGGAGTGGGCGGACGAATACCGCACCCTTCACGTGCGAACCAATGCCGACACCCCGCACGACGCGGAGGTTGCCGTCAAGTTTGGCGCGGAAGGCATCGGCCTTTGCCGCACCGAGCATATGTTCTTTGACGAGAGCCGTATCCCCGCAATGCGCGAGATGATCGTCAGCAAAGATGTTCTGAGCCGCAAGCGCGCGCTGAACAAGCTGCTTCCCATGCAGCGTGCCGACTTTAAGGGTATCTATAAGGCGATGGGCGGCCGTCCGGTCACCATCCGCTTCCTGGATCCGCCGCTGCATGAGTTCCTCCCGAGCGAAGAGGAAGACATCCGCGCGCTCGCCAAGGAGATGGGCCTGACGTACGAAGATCTGCTCCAGACCGTCGAGAGCCTGCATGAGTTCAACCCCATGCTCGGTCACCGCGGCTGCCGCCTTGCGGTCACGTATCCGGAGATTGCCGAGATGCAGACCCGCGCGGTCATCGAAGCCGCCATCGAAACCCGCCAAGAGACCGGCATCGAAGTCGTACCGGAGATCATGATTCCGCTCGTGGGCGAAGTCAAGGAACTCGAATATGTCAAGCAGACGGTTGACGAAACCGCCAAAGCCGTTATGGAAGAACGCGGAGTCGTGATTCCATATATGGTTGGCACCATGATCGAGGTTCCGCGTGCCGCGCTGACCGCGGACAAGATCGCCGAGCATGCCGAATTCTTCAGCTTCGGCACGAATGACCTGACCCAGATGACGTTCGGCTTCAGCCGTGACGACGCGGGCAAATTCCTTGACGATTATTATAAGAAGAAGGTCTTCGAATCCGACCCGTTTGCGCGTCTCGATCAGGAAGGCGTCGGTAAACTGGTGAAGATGGCTGTCGATCTCGGCAAGAGCGTTCGCAAGGACATCAAGCTCGGCATCTGCGGCGAACACGGCGGCGATCCTTCGACCATCGAGTTCTGCCATAAAATCGGCCTGAACTATGTCTCCTGCTCGCCCTTCCGCGTTCCGATCGCGCGCCTTGCCGCAGCGCAGGCGAAGATCAACGAAAAATAATCAATACCGCATCAACGCAACAGCGTCCGCCGGAAAATGGCGGACGCTGTTTTGATCTGGATAAAACTCGGAGGGAGCTACTCTGCGGCCGAATAGGTTTCGCTGTAATCAAACACCTTGCGCAAGCCGCCGTTGCCGTCGTGGCTGATGCGGATGTTGTCTGTCAGCGTAAAATGCATGCCATCACTGGTGGAAACATAGTAGTGCCCCCACTGGAACCCCGCGCGATAGAACGCAAGCTCGTAGAGAATGTAGTTGATCACGGCTTCGGGAATGTTTTGATACACCCAGATCAGCGAATCTCCCGTATAGGTATAATCGTAATACGACACGCCGTTTTCGGTTTTGATGCCGTTATAGGTGAGAAAATCCCGCACCTCGGTATTGATCAGTGCGATGTTTTCCTTTTGCATATCGTTTGCGCCCATGCCGCCGTTGAGATCGGTCGCCGTACCGAACGCATGGTGGCTGATCGATTGTTCGCTGGAGGTAAAGCGGGAGCAGTAGCTGCCATTATAGGTGTCGATCAGATCCCGAAGAAGCAATACGCCGGAATCCCCGCTTGTGCCCGAAACGCGCACATGCACATTGTTGAGATAGTAGGAAGCGGCCTTGTAATAAGGCAAAGCAAACTTGTGAATCCGCCAGGGCTCGCGCCCGGGCAGACAATCGTATGAGATGATATAGGTGTTCTCCCAGTCCGGATCGGCGACGATATAGCGCGCATCCACCCATTGATACCGATAGAGAAATGCGTCCTTCTCATGAAAAAATGCTAGCGCGGTTTCGTAGGAGTTGTTGGAGAAATCCGATTTCAAAATCGTGTTCCACTTGCTGTCCAACACATAGAACTTCGTCTCAAAGATTTTCTCGCGTTCCGGCTGCCCTGCGCTGGTTGCAAAGAGTCGCAGGGTATGGATGCCGACGTCCAGCGCGGAAAACTGCGTGAGCGAATCCAGCGACAAACCTTCCAGCGTCAGCGCGTCGTCGAGCGGATAGGAGTAGACCGCTTTGGCGGGGTCAAATGTAACGCCCTGTATATAAGGATATCGCATGTCCTCGCTGTACGCGCAGGTGATCTCCAGCGAAACCGATGTCAGCGGATAGTTGGACTGCACCGTGCCGCGCAGCTTGAATCCGCGCCCGAAGGCGAGACGGCTGGTTTCGTTCGGCATGGGGTCGTCCGCGCTCTCGTCAAACGTAAGCACCGAGGGAGCGAGCGGCGTCGGACTGGGTGTTGGTATGGCAGTGGGCGATGGGGCGGGGGATACGGGAGTTGTCACCGGCTGATCTTTCCGCTGCGCGCGCAGAGGAAGCACGATGACAAGAAACAGAAGACAAAGCCCGATCACGCAAAGAAGCGCAAAGACGGCGGCACGCCGCATGGCATTGCCGTTGTGTTTCTTGGCTGTTTGTTCCGTCATCTCGCTGCCTCCTTTTTTGCTTTCTTTATTCTAGCACAATCACAACAGAAAACACAAAACGCTTACGGGATGGATTCGCGCTTTCGATCCGCCGGTTTTTGACACGACCGGTGCAAAGTGTTAAAATAAGCCGAAATCAGATCAATTTACGCGAGTATCAAACGAAACAGAGGGAACCATATGTCCATCCAAATGGCTGCGATCGTACCGCATCCGCCAATTATTCTGCCGCAAATCGGGCAGGGGCAGGAGCGGGAAATCCGCGCGACGATAGCCGCCTACCGCGCGCTTGCCAAGCGCGTGCGGCAGCTTATGCCCGAAACGCTCGTGATTCTTTCCTCCCATGCGACGAGCTATGTGGACTATTTTCATATTTCACCGGGTAAAAAGGCGCGCGGAGATATGCGCCGCTTTGGTGCGGAGCAATTGCAGGTCAGCGCGATCTATGATGAAACGTTTGCGAGCGCTTTGGAGAAAAACGCGAAGCGGGCGGGCGTAAGCGCGGGCACAAAAGGCGAGCGGGAGAAGGAACTGGATCACGGAACGATGATACCGCTCTCGTTTCTTGCGGAGCGTGAACTCAGCAGCGAAGTGGTTCGCATCGGGATTTCCGGCATGAGCGCCGTGGAGCATTATCGCCTTGGCAAATGCATCAAAAAAACTGCCGAAGAGCTTGCGCGCGATGTGGTCGTCATCGCCAGCGGAGATCTTTCCCATAAATTGCTTGAGAGCGGGCCATATGGATTTCACCCAAGCGGGCCCGTGTTTGACAAACTTGCCACAGAAGCGATGGCGGCGGGCGACTTCATGCAGCTGATGACGCTTGACTCCACCCTTTGCGAGGAGGCAGCGGAGTGCGGGATGGGTACCTTCTGGATTCTGGCGGGAACGCTGGATCGTATGCGTGTCAAGAGTGAGTTGTTGAGTTATGAAGGTCCGTTTGGCGTTGGCTACGCCGTTGCTGCGTTTACACCCGAGGGCGCGGACGAGAGTCGCGCGTTCGACGTGCTCGTACAACGCGTGGAGCGCGCGCGCCTGAATGAGATCCGAACGGGTGAGGATGCGTTTGTGCGTCTTGCGCGGCAGACGGTCGAAGCGTTTGTGAAAACGGGTGAAACACCGCAACTTCCGCAGACGCTTCCCGAAGAATTGACGAAAACCCGCGCCGGTGTGTTCGTTTCGTTGAAGATTGCAGGCAAGCTGCGCGGTTGCATTGGTACCATTCAAGCCTCGTGCGAGCAGCTGGCGCAGGAGATTGTCAAAAACGCGGTAGCGGCATGCAGCGAGGATCCGCGGTTCGATCTTGTCCGACCCGAAGAGTTGGAGCGCATCGTCTACAGCGTGGACGTGCTGGGCCCGACCGAACGGATTGAATCCGTTGAACAGCTAGACGCCCGGCGATATGGCGTCATCGTTGTTTCCGGCTATCGCAAGGGGCTGTTGTTGCCCAATCTGGAGGGCGTGGATACGGTGGAAGAGCAACTCAAGATTGCAAAACGCAAGGCCGGAATCCCGGAGAACGAGCGCTGCCGGATGGAGCGCTTTGAGGTGGTGCGTCATACGTGAAGGCGACCTGTGATCTTTGTCCGCGGGCATGTTCGCTCAGCGAAGGTCAGCTTGGATTTTGCCGCGCGCGGATCAATTGCGCGGGCAGGATCCTATGCGAAAACTATGGCAGGGTGACGAGCATCGCCCTGGATCCGATCGAGAAAAAGCCGCTCCGGCGATTTTATCCGGAGACGAAGATCCTTTCGGTCGGCAGCTACGGCTGTAATATGGATTGCGGATATTGTCAAAACTTTGCGATTGCGCGGGCGGATGGGGCAAGCAGCCAATGGGAGGCGATGTCGCCGGAAGCGTTGGTCACGCTCGCGGAAGGCTACCGTCCGCAGGGAAACATCGGACTTGCGTTTACCTATAATGAGCCGCTGATCGGCTACGAGTTTGTGCTGGATACCGCAAAGATCGCCAAACAACGCGGACTCAAGACCGTTCTTGTGACCAATGGAATGATTGCAGAGAAATACTGGGCTCGCCTCCTGACATATCTCGATGCCGCGAATATCGACCTCAAGGCGTTCACGGAGCAAGGTTATCGCGCGCTCGGCGGCGATCTGGAGACGGTCAAGCGTACGATTGAGCAATCGACCGGCAGAATTCATCTGGAACTGACCACACTCATCGTTCCGGGATTCAATGACGATGACGCAAGCATGCGAAGAGAAGCGGAATGGATCTCCCATCATTCACCCGATATCCCGCTGCATCTGTCACGCTTTTTCCCTCGGCATCGTATGCGCGTCGGCAACGCGACCCCGCTGGAAACGATGGATCGCCTGATCAAAACCGCGCGGAACTATCTCAACTTTGTCTTTGCAGGAAATGTTTGGAAAAGGGCTACCGGGGTGAATCAGCCCGGATGAACCGCAGAGAATCATATCGTATGAACCGCAGAGAATCATACCGCCTAAACTGTAGAGAAACAATCCGTAAGAATCGTAGAGAATCATACCGAATGAATCGTAGAGAATAATATCCTAAGGATCTTAAAAAAGGAGACTTGACATGATCAAACAAGCGGTACAACAGCAGGTGCGCACCCGCGAGAACGTACGCGGCGGGGCGGGGACGCTGACCTTCCACGACTTTCTCCTCGCGGAGGAATCCTACGGCGCGGGCAAACTCTTTTCGCGCACTGTCGTTCCGGCGGGCGGCTCGATCGGCGAGCACCGCCATGATGGTGAGTTTGAGGCGTACTATGTATTGGCAGGTTCCGTTGAGGTGCTGGACGGCGGCGCATGGAGCACGCTTTCACGCGGAGACGTACATATCTGCCCAAGCGGGGCAAGTCACGCGCTGCGCAATGTCTCCACTGAGGATGCGGAAGTACTGATGCTCATTTTGAACGACCACACGGTGCAGCCGTAATCAGTCCAACGACAAAGTCCATTGGCGCTCGCGAAAAGCGCGCGGAATCGTGCTTGATGGTTACGGATATGGATGGTATGATGAAGTAGGGTGTTACAGAGACACAGGTTTTCTCGACCGGACGCCGCAGGGGACATGGGGTAGACGCTGGGTGATTGCCTTGCGTACGCCGTCCTCATGCATTTCATCACATTTTTTGGTGATGATCGTGCATGGTCACAGAGTTTGCAGGGAAAAGCGGCTATACTCTTGAGCATGAAATGATTGTATGCGAAAGATGAGGGAAACGAAATGAGTTATACAGATACTTTGCTTGAAACCGTTCTCGGCGGGGACACCATCAGCGCGCTGAGTAAAAGCAGCGGCGCAAAAAAATCGCAGGTGGAGTCCGTAATCGGCGCTGCACTGCCGCTGATGCTGGAGGGAATGCAAAAGAACGCGAGCACGCAAAAGGGAGAACAAGCGCTGGCGCAGGCATTATCCGACCACGCGAGCAACGACGCCACGGACGTAAAGTCGTTTCTCTCCGGCGTGGACGCTAAGGACAGCGCAAAGATATTGCAGCATTTGTTTGGCGAACAAACAAACAAGACCGTCTCCGCGCTCTCCAACAAGGCTGGCGTAGAGAAAGGGCAGACCGCATCCATCCTCTTGCAGCTCGCGCCGCTGTTACTCTCCCTGCTTGGACAGCAGAACCAGAGCAACTCCGGCGGAATCGGCTCTCTATTGGGCTCGCTGCTCGGCGGTTCCGGCTCGGGTTCCGGTTCGCTGATTGGCAGCCTGCTTGGCAGCGGGACAAGTGACGCCGCGGGTTCACTGCTGGGCAACTTGCTCGGTGGCTCGAACAGCGGCTCCGGCTCCTCGCTTGGCGGCGCGCTGCTTGGCAGTTTGCTCGGCGGAGAGGATCATTCTTCCAACAATAACGGCAACAGCGGCAACGGCGTAGGCTCGCTTCTTGGCTCGCTGCTCTCCGATTCGAACGATGATGACGACAACAACGGCGGCGATCTGTTGGGTTCGCTGCTCGGCGGTGGCGGCAACGGCTCTTCTCTGGGCGGTGAACTGCTCGGCAGCTTGCTGGGCGGCGGAAACAGCGGAAGCAGCAGCGCGTCAAGCCTTGGCGGCGCTCTGCTCGGTAGCCTGTTTGGCGACGATTCGCAGAAGAGCAAAAAGCCTTCCTCCCGCAAGGGTACATCCGCGAAGAAGACGACCGGCAAGAAGAAGAGCACCGCGAAGAAGACCACAAAGAAAAAAGGGTAATTCCTTTCTCACCAAATGGGTTGATCTTGCTCTGAGAACAAATTTCAAGCGCACAAACAAAACAGCGGTCATCAGCACGATGACCGCTACTTTTTCTTAAGTTTATGCGTCGTATAGAAGCGAACCAGTCGGAACCGATTGGAACCTATCAAGAGCATTGTTACGAAAGCAATAGCCTTGCTCGCAGCTTCTTTTTCGATTTGTCATCGAGAATGCTGCCGCTGAGCGCGGAGAAGAAGTATTGCTCCAAAGCCTCGGAAGGCTCCAACGCGCGAACGAGAAGCAACGCCTCGATCATATCCGTCACGATCAGCTTTCGCATCGTGTCTTTGTATTCCATAGGATCAACTACTAGCAGCGCCTGCGCAATTTCTCCCGCGAGCTCCGGCTTTGCGCGGAGGATTTCCGGCAGTGCCTGCGCACATTGGCGCACCGTAATCGGTTTCGGATCGTGCAGCAGAGTTAGATATTGCGCTAGCGAGCCGCGCATTTTGCCCGCGCGGTCATGCTTGGCGTTTGCCGCGAGTAACATCGCGCCAATACTGCGTTGATAGGAGTTCTGCTGTGAGAGTTTCGCCTCCAATTGATCCCAGTACGGATACGCATCGCCATTTATTGCGGCGCGCGCCTGGAGCAGCAGAAACGCAGGATACCGAATGCGATCCTCTGCGGAATCGAGCCGCTCAAACAGCGCGGGCAGATCCTCCCGTGTGAGCTGCTTTGCGTATTCTGCTGCGGTTTCCTGCGTCACGAGCGAAAGAGCTGCGTCGTCGATCATAATTCGCGCTCCTTTTCGATGAGATAGCGCATAGGCGTGAAGCGGATTCCGTCTGTTTGCTGTTCCTCACTGAGCGGATGGAATCCAAGGCGGCGGTAAATCTCCACGGCATACGGGGAGGAGTTGACCGTCATGACGTCGGTTTTGCATGCATCCCGCGCGGCGAAGAATAGCGCACGACCGACGCCCTGTCGCTGAAAACACGGTTCGACGAAAAACAGCGCGATGTGGCTGTTTCCCCGCGTCGCAAGCACACCGACGAGTTGATCTTCAACGAATGCGCCATAAAACGTCAGCGCGGAAACGGCGGTTTCATCGTGCAGGAAGGCTTGAAAAGTAGCGATGCCTTTCGGCGCATAGTCCGGCGCTTCAAACTGCAGAAACACGCGGTTGACCAGCGCCAGCGCGAGCGCGAGATGCTCCGGCTCGATGATCGAGATCTGCATAAGCCCTCCTATGGCGCGATTGATTCCGTGAGCGTGATCATGTCCGCCGCGAACGCTTCGACCGCGGTGAGCAAACGATTGGAGAGCCGTGCTGGCTCGTCAAACGCATAGGGCTGCTCCAGATCGTAGGCGATGATCGCGTCCACACCCGGTTCCAGTTTGGTGAGCGAATAGCCTTGCAGCGGTACGCGCGCGAGAGATTCGGAGATGCGTTTCTGAATCCCGCGATTGCCGGCGGTCAACCAGAGTGAAAAGGTTCCGCTGGCATGCAGGAACACAAGAGAAACCTTGAGTCGCTTTGCTGCGAGCTGTTCCGGCGCGACAGCGACAAAGCTCATATCCAGATAACCCGCATACAGTGCGCCCGCGCTTTGTGCGGGATGCGCCAGCTCCCATGCCGACTTGAACTGCAAAAGCGCGCTGACGATGCCGCGATACGCGCGCGGCAACTCGCCGTCCGCAACCGCTTGGCAATAGTGGGTGATACATTCACTCAAAGAAGGATTTTCCTGTTTCATCGGATGTCCTCGCTTGCGGTATGCAGAAGTTCGCGCAGTTTCGCCATCGTGTTCCAATTGCGCGTCGTCATTTCAGGAAAGCGTTTTTGCAGCTGGATTGCGAGCTTTGAGGTGCGGATGCTCTGGCGGAGCAAAAGATAGATGGTTCGATCGTAAACGGCAAATGCATCCATACCGGATGACACGCCGCGGAGCGCCTCCAGCGAGCGCTCGTCCGGCGTTTGCGGCAGCAAACAAAGATACATGCTTTCGCCCTCCTTGTTTTCCGACTGCGCCGCCAAGCGCTCCTCCTCGGAAAAGGGACAGCGAAGGATTGTCGTGTCGATCTCTTCCATCGTGCGTACAATCGCCAAGGTTGCGATGCCGGCTTCATCCAGAAGCGTGTGCTCGATGGCTGTTCGTACGGCGTCTTCCGGCAAAGCGGATTCCAGCAGAACGTTTCCGCTCTGGATATAGGTCGCGACACGTGAAAACCCCGCGTGCGTGAGCAATTCCTTTAGCGCGTCCATCCGGATCCGTCCGCTTGGGCCGACATTAATTCCGCGTAGCAATACAAGATAACGCATGATCACCCGTCCTTTGCGCAATTGCGCAGACTATTTGCAATGGCTTGCGCGAGCGCGCGCGGATTCTCCAATCCATCGAATGACCCGCGTCGGGAATAACCGCGACACGGATTCCGTGCTGCTGCAAGCGGTCAAAATCTTCACTCGGAAGCGAGCGTTCCCCAAAGAGATACGTGCGCGGAAACGGCAGCTCATAAAGCTGCGTCCGCCAGGAGGGGGTGCCGCCGCGCATCGCGGAACAGGAGATTCCCCAAAGCGCTTCCGGCAGACAATGAGCGAGGCTTGCGCCCCAGAGCGGGTTTTTCTTTTGCGCGCGGGCGAGAAGAGTCGCGTACCCGTTTGCGAGGAACATGTCCCGGTTTTGCGTGCCGATCAATCGGCTGACGGCATTTGCGGGACTTGGATCCAGATTGCTCTCGGTCAGGATCAGCTGCGAAATACGCTCTTTGAGCAGACCCGCGAGGCAGATTGCGACAGCGCCACCGAGGCTATGACCAAGGAGCGTGATCGGGCCGAGATCAAGCGTGCGCAGCATCTCGTTGAGATAGGCTGCGTGCGACTCCACCGAATAGTCGAAACCGACCGGTTTGTCGCTATACCCGGCTCCGAGCAGATCGATCAATAGCGCCCTGCGTCCGGCCAGCGCGGGTTGTGCCATCACAGGCGGATATTCGAAAGAACTGGCGCAGCCTAGTCCGTGCAGAAACACGATTGGCGGCTCTGCGCCAGGCAAATCATGATAGCGAACGGCAGGCCCGCCCGGATGCACTCGATATTCTTTCATTGGCCGGTTCCTCCGCCGATATGCGCTTTCGTGACGTCTTCCTGGGAGGAGATGCGGAAACCCATGTTGCCATCGCTACACGCAGGGTGGAACAAACGGATGGCGTTTCGTACCTTTTTCGCGTCATAGAGCGCTTCATCCGCCTGATTAAACAGGCGGGATGCGCTGTCCGGATCCGTGTATTCCGTCAAGCCGAAACAAGCGGTGGGTTTGAGCCCCGGCACGCCATGGAACTCCACACGCCGCAAGCGCAGCTGCGCGCGTTCACAAAGCTGCTCTGCGCTGCTGGGCGTCGTGTTCCGCAAGATCAGACAAAACTCATCTCCGCCATAGCGAAAGACCGAGGATTCGCCAAAGTATTCGGAGAGCACACAAGCAAATTCAACCAGGCACAGATCGCCGACTTGGTGCCCGTATAGATCGTTGACCGATTTGAAATGATCGATATCGGCGATGCCGAAGACCAGCGGGGCAAGAGGCGCGGTCTGTTCCAGTTTTCTCAACTCTTCATGCAACGCTTTCCTATTGTACGCGCCGGTGAGCTCGTCAAACAGCATGGATTCTTTGAGCAGCTCGCGCTCCACTTCCTTGCGCAGGGTGGATTCGTTTTTCCGCTGCTCATATTGGATCGTTACACTCGCGACAATGCTGCATCCGATCAGAATCGATAACGCCACGAGGAATTCGACCAAACGATTTGTGTTGCTCCATACGCTGACCTTATCAAGATCCCATTGCAAAAACAGCTCGGACAGGATCAAACTCATCAATGACGAAACAGTAACGATCCCTGTCAAACGATAGTCCGCATAGGTTGTTGTGAGGAAGATGGCAAACGCATAGAGCGCAAAGATCGCGATCGATGCGCTGTGCACGGAATAATAGATGAAGCAAATCATAACGAACAAGAGAGACATGATATACATTTTGGTGCGTTGAGAGTATCGAGTACCGCGCACGATCAAATGGGCGGACAGCAGACAAATTGCCGCAAGACCACTCGGGACGAGGATGAATTTGACGATGTATCGCGCAATACTCGTGGTCAGGATTGCGGATTTTGCAATGAAAAACGCCATGATGATTTCGATTAAGAATGTAATAGCAACCAAAGTCGCAGTCAAACGAAGATGCAACCGCAACCATTCGTCAATAATGCGATTCAAATCCATTCGTATGGACTCCACTTGCAGTGTTTTGGTTGGTTCTTCCATTGTTCACCTGATTCAAGAAGATTACGTTTGTAGGAACGCGCGCGGGAGCCTGCCCCAAGGGCGTTTGTTTCAAAAGCATGAAGCATGCATTGCTGTGGGCAGACAATAGTACTCTTTTGTTTTATTATCGCCATTTTGTTTCATTGTAACGCGTGTAGATGCTCCTGTAAATGATCGCTCGCTTGCTTTGGCACACTCGCTTCACTCTATACAAAGCGGAGGATAGATACGATCGATTCCGCAGTAACGCGTGCAGATGCTCCTGTAAATGATCGCTCGCTTGCTTTGGTACACTCGTTTCACTCTTTTCAAAGCGGTGGTTAGAGAACGATCGATTCCGCAAGCCATCAACACCCAAGTCAAAACGCGAATGGGTGGGGCAACTGCCGAAAGGATCGCATCCGTCTCGAACGAGACGAGAGCCGCTGCGGCACAAAGAGGCGCTTTTTGGCTTATGACTGCACGCGATCTGACGATGCATCACGCCAGCTTTGCAGTTCAAGAATGTTGCCCTCCGGATCGCTGGCATAAACAACGGTGAGCGTCCGCCCGTCGGGATAGCGGGTTGCAACCAATTCGCCGATCTGTCCGCCGCCGTGCGCGCGTACATCCGCGAGGGTCTGCGCGACGTTGTCCACCGCAAACGCGAGGTGCGTCAATCCGCTGGCGTTCACGCCGGGCGCACGATGCGGAACCACCGTATCATACCCGAAGATCTCCAGCGTGGGCCCGTTTGAGTCATACCCCGGCAACGCAAGATGCTCGCCGAAGAGATGTGCGCCGGAAATTCCGGTGAGCCGATCCAGCCATTCGCCGGAAAGATCCCTTGTTTGCCCGATGCTGCGGCAGCCGAATACATCGCGATAAAACGCGATTTGGGCGGGAACATCGTGTGCGATCAGGTTTGTGTGCGCATAGCGAATCATCGTTCTTCTCCCGTTTTGAGTGGAAGCCACATCACATGCAGCGAATCGATGGAACTGACCTCTTGGTAGCCGGCCTCCTGATACATATGCAGCGTTCCGCGATAGCGCCGTTGTCGGGCGGATTGTGTCTCGATTGGCAGAGCGAGCATCGCGTCGTATCCTTCCGCGCGAAAATCTTCCACCGCGCGGTTTAATAGCTGACGCGCGACGCCTTTCTCGCGATAATCAGGATGAATGACATAGCAGATGGTGCATCCGACACGTTTCCCGCGGCAGAGCGCTTCGGTATCCTCGCGTAAGCGCGGGAATTGCATCATGTCGTTTGCGTTGCACCAGCCGATGCAGGTGTCTCCTTCAAACGCGAGATATCCGCGCATTCGGCCCGCCTCGATCTCGCGGAGCGCTTCCGCGCGGTTTTCCTCTGCCGTGCGCGCCATCCATTCCTGCTGCGTAAAGGTGCTTTGATAAAAGCGGCAGAAGCAGGACGCCCAATGCGGCGTTTGCGAAAAATCAAGATGCGTCAAATAGTCGCAAAACGTCTGCGAAAGCGCGGGGCTCAACATCTGAATCGTCAACGCCATCGATTTGTTCCTTTCTCGCGGCGGATACAACGCCGTTGATTATTTCGCTGGAAACGATTGTATAAGCGATTGTGCGTCTTGTTATTTTTGTATTATAACATCATATTTATGAAAACACGATTGCGAGTTTGCCCAGTCCCGGAGGATTTGCGAAATTACAATTTGAGATCCTTTCGGTGTTTCTTTGCCGCAAGCAAATCTTTTTATGCGCATTGTATCAAAAGAGATTATATGCTATGATTGTCGTGACCGAATCGGTCACGATCTTATAATCCGTCCGGCACACTGCGGATGCAATCATGAGACAGGAGCGAAATATGCGAAATGCAAGAGAAGACCAAGGTGGAAGCGCGCGCGTCATCCGTGCCGCATGGCAGGTGTTTGCGCGGCATGGATATCAAAAAACATCGATGCAGGATATCGCAAGCTGCGCCGGCGTTTCCAAGAGCGTATTGTTCAAGTATTTTCAAACCAAGCAAGGTCTCTATCAAATCGCTTTTTCTCTGGCAACAGAGGAAATCGCCGCGGCGGACGCAGAGGCAAAGGCGAATCGAACGGATGGAGAAACGGTGTTCGATATCTTGCGAAAAACCGTGGAAGCGCGCATGAACCTCTTTGCGCACGCGCCGTATGTCTATTCGTTCGCCTATACGGCGGCGTATGATTCGGATCCGTTTGTGCAAGCGTTGGTTCGGCGGGAGATGAAGCGAGCGGATGACAACGCGGAAGACGCAGCATATCGAGGCATTCGAAGTGATCTTTCATCCAAACAGGCAAAACAGATCATTTTCTGGATTTCGCAAGGTTTTCTGGGTGAAAAACTTGCATCGGGTTTGGCTGATCCGGCGGAGCTAGAGCGGGAGTATTCCGAATGGATCGATGTGATGGAGCGAATGATGACGCAAAACGGGGGAAACACATATGCAATATAGACAGAACACGCAATCAGGCGCCGAAGAAACCACGCTGAGCAATGGCGTGGAGGGAACCATTGGCGTGAAAAAACATCTTCTTGAGATCGATGGTGGCACGATCTGCGCCTATGAGGCAGGGGAAGACGGCCCGGCGATCGTATTGCTGCACGGAGCGATGTATGACGAATCCCGCTTCAGTTGGGATCAGCTTTTTCCGGTACTCAGCGAAAAATATCATGTCTTTGCCATCGATACACCGCGCCATGGCGGTTCTCGCCCGTGGAGCGGGATTCTGGATCACGCGCAGCTGATGGAGATCGTTGCGGAGGTGTTAGCGCGCCTCCATCTCTCGCGTTTTAGTATCGTCGGCCTGTCGATGGGCGGCGGGCTTGCGCTCGAATACGCAACCCTGCACCCGGAACAAGTGGAAGCGATGGTGCTTTTTGAGCCAGGTGGAATCGGTGATCGGGTCGATTTCCAGTGGCTGACGTGGTGCTATCTAAAGCTTCCGGGCATGCTGCGCCTACTCAGCCGCAGCTATGTGAAGTATTCCGATGAAAAGCTGGAACGCTTGCTTTGCTCCATCTACACCAAAGGAACCGCGCCAAGAGAACCGGGTCGACTGACCACGATCCTCAAAGATGAGATCCACGGCAAGTTTTCCTTTGGGGAGCAGGATATGGACGATTGGCAGATCAGCGCGATTGGGGCACGCAGACTTTTCTGGAACCTCTTGCCGCAGACGGGGGAAATTCGCTGCCCGACGCTTTGGCTGCGCGGCGCAAACAGCACGCTGGTCAAGCAGGAGGAGATGGAGCGCGCGGTTCGCCTGGCTCGTCAACATGGCGCAGACGCGGATTTGATCGTGATCCCCAATGCCGGACATATGTTGCCGTTGGAACAGCCAGAGCAAGCAAACGCCGCCGTGCTCGCCTTCTTGGACAAAGTGCTGGCAAAACCGTAACCCTATTTTGGCATAAAAGAAGCTCCGAACGGATTCTCGTTCGGAGCTTTTTGATCAGCTTGTCTGGCTTGGTAAAAACAGCGAGACAGGGCCGCGAAAATAGTCATAGCTTGCCTGTGCGCGAAAGCCGCAGGATTGATAGAGATGGTGTGCGCGCGCATTTGTGCTATCGACCTCGATTAGAATATCTTCGATTCCAGCCGTCTGCGCCTCCCGAAGGAGCAGGGCGACAAGACCGCGTCCGATACCATGGTTTTGCAGATCGGACCGCACGCCAAGGCCGAAGAGTGTCGCCTCGCCATCCTCAATGCCGAGCGCGCCAAGGGCGACGGGAACGCCATGCAATCGCGCGATACATTGCCGCCGCGTCTTGGAAACGAGCGCAAGCTCCATAAAATGCATCGCTCGTTCCGGCTCCTCTGAAAAGCTCTCCGCGCTGATGATCGCAAGTTCGGGCAGATCAGTCTCTGTCGCATGCTCCAGCGTCAACCCTTCCGGAATGGTCAGCCGCGCGTCTGTTTGCGCGGGGTCGTATCGCAGCGCATACTCGGTATGATCCAGTTGGAGCGGAAAAGATGCCAGCGCGGCCGTTCCATCCTTGGATTGCGGTTCGCAGACCAATAGAAAGTCGGGGATCTGCAGAATCTGTGCCCGCTGTGCCGCGGCTGCCAGCAGTGCGCGAAAAACCCCTCGTCTGCGGTATGCCGGATGGGTGAGCCCGACAATCTCCGCCTCCTCCTGCGTTGGCGCGAAAAACGTCATTGCCCCCGCGAGTGTATCTCCTTCATGGAGCGTGAGCAGGCAGGGGACATCCGGCGAAAAATTGAGCGAAGGATCCAGAAAAAGGGAGCCCTTGAGTTCGTCACTTTGCTGGCAGAGGCGTTCCAGTTCCCGTACCGGATGAATCTGCGCCGCTTCCGGTTGGGTGATCAGTTCGATTTGCACAGATGTGCTCCTTTCGTATTCAATCGATCCATTGGAACCGAATCAATTGAATGATGACGATTGTTTCAGGAAGTTGCGGGACGGATCATGATCCTTGCTCATTGCCCAGTCGTTGAGGGCGTCTTTCGGGGGGAACCACAGATGTAGCGCGGGAATATCACGCTGGGAAATCCACAAAAGATACGCAGGAGGATCCTTCCTGCGGTGAATTTCTTGCCTTTCATCGTTCCTAGGCGGGATCCGAACCCGCCTGCTTGAGCGCTGCCGTAAGTTGTTCCATGCAAGGACAGTCCAGCTTCGGCGCGGCGAGTCCTTTCTTTTCAAAATCTTGCAGCACCATGCGATGCATGAACCCGTTTTCCGCGCGGAGCTCCCCGCCGAGATGATAGAGTTGCTTTGCGTGCGCGGCGAGCGCCTCCGGCAGCAGCGGCCAGAGCATGGTACGCTCTTCCTCTGGTGACGCGATACCGCAGGTGAATAGAAACAGCGGTTGCCGCAGGAGTTCATCCGCGCGCGCAGAGAGAACGCGCAGAAAAGGCTTGAGCGGTTTGCCGATGTACACCGCGCTGCCGATGGCAATCGTGCGATAGTCGCTAAACTGTAACTTGCGCAGCGGAATACGCTGTGCCGTTTTGCCGGGCGTTTGCAACGTCTCCCGGCGGAGGTCGTAGAGGTCGCATTCCGGCGCGAGTTCGCGGGCAAGCCCCTCTGCTGCCCGTTTCGTCGTGCCGGATTTTGTCGCATATGCGACGAGTATTCGTTTCATTTGAGTATCCCCCCATTTTTCGCGCATGTCTACGGCGTGGTGCGCCGTTGACTCATGTCGCCGGTTTATTGTAATCATAGAGATCGTAGATCGATCGAGCAAGACTGGAGCCACTTTTTACAGTGTCAAACATGATTTCCGCATCGGCAGTGAGATTTGTCCCGCCATGTGATTAGAAGATGTAAAAACCTTGCAGCCACGGAACGCTAGCAGGTCTCCGTCACAGACGAGAATACTCACATGAAAAGGCGCTATCCCTTTCAGATGGTGGAGGAAGGATGACCCCGCTTCCGTATTGTCGCTTCCAGCGTGGTCTGGATGGCGCGTGCTTGCGTAAGGTGCGGGGTGGGCTTTCGTCCTACGAGTGACAACGTGCACCGTATTCGTTTATGTGCGCTGTGCCCGCGCGCGCGCTTCGACAAAAGCGTTGGCGCTGCGTTGAATGTCCTCCTGCGTCGTGCGCCAGGAACAGACGCTGACGCGGATGACGGGTTCGTTTCTCCAAACCGCGCCGCCGCACCAGCAGACGCCGCCTTGCTGTATCTCGCGCAGGGTTGCGCGGGTCTCCTCCGGCGAATTACAGGCGACGATCAATTGATTGAACACCACTTCGTTGAGGACGCGAAATCCCTTTGCGCAAAGGGCATCGGCAAAATCGCGCGCGCGTGCGCAGAGATCGTACACCAGCGCGTCCACACCCGCGCGCCCGAGATAGCGCAGCGCCGCCCAGAGCTCAATGCTCCGCGCGCGTCTGGACATCTCCGGCGTATAGAGCATGCTGTCGCGCTGCTCGCTGTATTGCAGATACGATCCCGTGGCTTGCATGCTTTGCACCAGCGCCGCGCGGTCGCGGCAGAAGACGATGCCATTGTCATAGGGTGCGTTGAGCGTTTTGTGCGCGTCGGTCGACCAGGAATCTGCCAGCTCCATGCCTAGCGTGTGTACGCGCGTCGCCTCGCATGCCGCCGCCCAGAGACCGAACGCGCCGTCCACATGCACCCATGCGCCGCAATCGCGTGCGCGGGCGCAGAGCGAAGCAAACGGATCGAACGCGCCGCCGTTGACGTTTCCCGCCTGCAAGATCAAAATCGTGTTCTGGTCGATCGGCGGGAGCCGTTCCGGATCGATTCTCCCTTGCGCATCGACCGGGGCTATGACGACATTTGCCTTGCCCATTCCGAGCAGCGAGAGCGCTTTGAGAACGGAAGAATGTGCCTGCTCTCCCAATACAACGCGCAGCACGGGCGCGCCATATAGCCCGCGTTCCCGAACGTCCCATCCTTGACGCAGCAGACGATCGTCCCGCGCGGCAGCCAGCGCGCAGAGAATCGCGGTGGAAGATCCGCTGACGAATCCGGCGGCCGTACCCGATGGCAATCCCAGCAGATCGACCAGCCAACGCTCGCAAACGTCCTCCAGCGTTGCCGCCAACGGGGACATCACATACAGCGCGGCGTTTTGATCCCAGACGTCCGAAAGCCAGCGCGCAGCGAGGGAGACGGGCAATATGCCGCCGTTGACAAAGCCAAAGTAGCGTCCGCCGCCTTGCGCGCTGATCGTGTCCTGTCCGGCCGACTGCAAGAGACGAAGGGTTTCTTCCGCCGATTGGGGCACGGCGGGCATTGCTTCGTCCAGCAGCGTCAGCGCGCGGAGGTGTTCTGCGGAAGGAACCGCATCCATATCGCCAACGCGATCCAGATACAAAGCCGCATACGTTTTTGCCTGCTCCAGCAGACTTTTATCCGCCAGCTGTTGATGCATCTCGTTTTGAAGATTGAATGTCTGCATAGGTTCTCCTGATTCAGTCCTAAAAGCTTATTAATATTATTGGAAAAACAGAGCGATGATCTTACCAAGTCCGCGTGCGAGGATCGCCTTTGGCGAACGGGCAAGCGCGGGGACATAATAACGCCTGCCGCGCTCCAGCCAGCCGGAATCGCGCCAATAGCGATAATCGACCGTATCATGATCGACGCTGCTTTTGCTCCACAGTGATTGTTGAACGGTGAATGCGATCAGCGAATACATCGACGGCCGAAACGGTTGCCGGAGCAATTGCCGGAAGAACCGGCGGGCGTCGCGCTCGATCGCTTTACCATATCGTGCCGCGATTTCGTCCCGCGTGCTCAGTGCGCCGAGGCGGAATTGCGCCTGTCCCGCTGTCTTGATGCCCCATGTTCCAAACGCCTTGCTCATGGTGGCGAGCGCGTGGCGGGAGGAACCGATGCCGTTGGTTGTAAATAGGAACGCGCTTTTGCCAAAGAGCGCCGGACGATGGCAGAGAAACGCCATGCGGTCGATCATGGTTTTAAGCGTGCCATTGATGTCCTCAACATAGATCGGACTCGCGATGAGATAGCCATCGGCAAGGCGCATGCGCGCGTATAGTGAGAGCACATCGTCCTGATGGGGACAGCTATCCTCGCCGCGATCAAAACATGTGCGGCAGCCGATACACGGCAGGATGGACAATCGCGCAAGATCGATCCGATCCAGCTCAAGCTCAATCGCGGATTCGTTTGCAAGCGCTTGGAGCGCATGCGCATAGGCATCCATCACGCGGGCGGTGTTGCCGTGCGTGCGGCCGCTGCTTTGGATCAATAACAGTTTCACGCTTCTTTGTGCTCCGCTTTGCCCGATTTGTGACCCAAACGCGCTGCTTCCAGCGCGTGGATATCGAGCTTCTTCATCTGTAGGAAAGCCTCGGTGATTCTCTGCGCTTCCTCCGGCGTTGCGGAGGCGAGCATTACGCTCATCTGCGCGGGAACAATCTGCCAGGAAAGCCCGAATTTATCCTTCAGCCAGCCGCATTGCTCCGCCTCTGGCACGGCGGAGAGCGCATCCCAATACCGATCGATCTCATCCTGCGTTTCGCAGAGCACCATGAACGAGAACGCCTCGTTGAATGCTTCGTCCCCGCCGATGCCGTGATCCATCGCCACAAATTGTAAGTCGAGGAGCGTCAACTCCGCATAATTGGTCTTTGCGCGCGGGTCGCCCGCCTCGCCGGGCTGGTAATGGTTGATATATCCCGCCGCCGAGCCGGGGAAGATGCGTTCGTAGAAGAGGAGCGCTTCCTCCGCCTTGCCGCATGCATCCGCCGCAAAGAGCAGGACGGGGCGGATCTTTTGGGTGATTTCATCCGTTTCAAAATAGCAAAGCTGCCAGTTGAGTCCAAACTTGTCCTCCAGCCATACATAGCGCTTGCTGAAGGGATATGCGTCGAGCGGCATCATGATAGAGGCGCCTTCTCCAAGGCTTGCGTAGAGCCGGTCGACCTCCTCGGTACTATGACAGGTAACCATCAAGGAGATGGAGGAGTTGAGTGTAAAATAAGGCCCTGCGCTGATGGCGGAAAAGGAGACGCCGTCCAGCTCGAACTCCACGGTATCCACGTCGCCGGAGGGGGTGTCGTGCAGCTGAGAGACGCGATGGATTGCAGAGCGCTCAAAGATCGAAACGTACCAGTTTGCGGCTTCAACCGCCCGTGTGTCATACCAAAGGTGGGGGATGATCTGTTGCATGGTTTCCTCCTTCTATTCGTAGGTCGGGTTCTGCTTCGTTTCGCTCGCGCGGTTGCATGCGTACTCGCGTTCAATTTGCGCACGGAAAAAAGGGCGATGCGTTAGAGAGCCAGCCGCATAAACACCGTGCCCGCAATCGGACAATCGTAATATGCCGTTGTCTCCACAAAACCGAGGCTGCGGTAGAGCGCCTGCGCGCGATACATGGAGGAGAGGGTATCGAGTACCAGATCGCTGCAACCATCCGCGCGTGCCTCGGCAATCACCCGCTGTGCAAGCGCGCGTCCGAGGGACAAGCCGCGGAACGAATCCCGCACATAGAGGCGTTTCATCTCCGCGCGCGACTCGCTCAGCCGACGCATGGCGATGCAGCCGGCGGGCACGTCATCGACAAGCGCGAGATAAAGCCTGCCGCCCGGGCGGGCATATTTGCCCGGCAGGGTGGCCAGCTCCTCCGCAAAGTTTTGATAGCCGAGATCGACCCCCAGCGACGCGGCATACTCGCTAAAGAGCGTTTGCACGTCTTGGATGCGCGTTTCGCCTTCGATGATAATGTGTTGCATATTGCCTTCCCTATAGATTCTGCCGCGATGCCGAGGGTTTATGTCTCAATCAAATCGTGTGGATCAAGCTTCGGGCGGTGTTTCGCTGTTTTCGGATTGTTTTTTCAGTTGATCCCGCCTTTTCCTGAATTCCAAGATCGGCAGATCGCCCTGTACGAGATTTTCCTTCATCGAAAACTCGGTCTTCTTTGGCTGTTGGGTCAGTACGACGCGCCGATCCTGATGCAGGATGACGGTGTTCGTCACGGCGCTCAGCGCGTTGACCAGCGTGCGCAGAACGGGGACTCGCATAAACGACTGATAGAAGCGCAGATAGATACGCGTGTTTTCCTCGTCCACCGGCGCAAACGCGGCGAAGACGCGTAGCTTGTCCGAGATGATGTTCTGCCAGATATTCGGCATCTGGAGTTGCAGATGAAAAAGCTTTTCATAGTCCGCGATTTCACCGGGCTTTTGCGGTTTTTGGCCTGAATCGTATTCGTTTTTCACATAGAACGTCATGCATTGATCGTTCCATTTGACGACAGGGCCGTGGACGAGCGTCCTGTTGCCTCTGCCGATGGTGGTCTTGTGCACGAACGGCAGATGCACGACATCCAGCTGGTTTTCGATGGCGCGCGTGTAGTGCACGTTCCAGTTTTCGGAGATTTCGCCATACGTAAAGCCCGTTTTCAATTCCTCAAAGAACGGAATTTCCGGCAGATCCGCGCGATATTCGCCAAACCAAACCCAAATCAAGCCGTATGCATCCTTGGCGGGGTATGCGTTGACGCGGTAGTTGTCCGCAACCTTCGCGCCTTTCCCGTTTGCGGGGATGCGCACGACCTTCCCGCTGCCGTCGTATAGAAATCCGTGGAACGGACATTCGACATGGTTTTCCGCCAGCTTTCCCGCGCTGAGGGAAGCGCCCCTGTGGCAGCATTTGTCGAAGATGCAGAACACCTCGCCCGCGTCATCCCGCCAGAAGACCAACTTTTGAGACAACCGCGTGACGCCGATGAGTCGATTCTTTTTTACCTGTTTGGAGGAGAGGACAGCGTACCATTGGTTTTGAATCATTTTGACACCTCGCATATTCTGTGTTGGTTTGAATCGTGGGTAGATCGTGTGTTGACGCGCTGTGTTGGCGTGCTCCGGGGCTTTGCCTTCTGGCGCGCGGATTGGCTGGCAAGACCGCGTTTTGGATGAGTATAGCGATCGGCTTAGTCAAGCGATTGCGCCGGAAAGCGGCTTTACCCGCTACTCGAGATCCTCTTTGTAGACGAGTGACCAGTCTTTGCGGAGACGATCCATCATTTGCGCGATCTTCAGCGTCTCGTCGAGCGGCATCTCCGGCGCTTCTTTGCGCCCTTCCAGAACGTATTGCTGGACAGCCATCGCTTCAAATTGAAACCCTGTCGCGGGATAGGGCTGTTCAAACACGTCCCGATCCGGTGAGGCACCGGCGTCCGAATGACCAAGCGGCACAAATTCCGCTTTGCTTGGGTGCCACCATCCTTCACCGAGCTGCACGGATCCCTCGGATCCGCTGATGAATACATGGTTATCGAGCTTGACTCCGATTCCGTCGGTCAATACCGCGATGCGCCCATCCGCGTATTCCATCGTAAACGTGTTATATTCATCCACGCCGTCTTTGATGAAAGCCGCGGACGATACATGAACGGGAGCTGATCCAAACATTGCGAATGTCAACGCGAGCGGATAGATGCCGACATCTAATAGCGCGCCGCCCGCCATGTCATGCCGAAAGCGCCATTGCGTTTTGTTTGAGGTCGCATCATATCCAAATACCGCGTGGAGCACCTTTGGTTCTCCAATCCGCCCGGATCGCACCCATTCCAACGCCTTACGAAACGCGGGGAAGAACCGCGTCCACATGCCCTCCAGAAAGAAGACATTCTTCTCTCGCGCCTTGGCGATCATCTTCTCTGTTTGCGCCGCGTTGACGCCAAGCGGTTTTTCGCAGACGACCGCATAGCCCGCGTTTAGAAACAGCATCACGTTTTCATAGTGCTGTGGATGCGGGGTTCCGATATAGATGATGTCGAGTGCGGGGTCGTTGGCCATCTCCTCGTAGCTGCCATAGTACGTTGGGATATCAAACTTCTGCGCAAATGCTTGCGCGCTGGAACTGTTACGCGATGCGACGGCGGCAATCTGCGCATGCTCCACCCGCTGCAATCCCTGCGCAAATTGGGTGGAGATATTGCCCGTCCCGACGATGCCCCATTTAACCTGTTTCATAGGACTCCTCCGTTTTCACACATGAGTCATTTATTTATGGATAGATTTTCTCACCCTGCTCTAGCATTTCGATGAACTGCCGGATGCGTCTTTGGCGCGTGTCCTCTTTTTTGGCTTGTTGCAGCCGGAACAGGATCGCATATTGATTCCGACTGTTCAGGGTGTCATAAAACGTCTTTGCCTTTGTGCTGGCTTGCAGCGCGGCAGAAAAGTCCTCCGGCAGTAGCGCGGCACTTTGCGGCTCATATGCGTTGTCCCAGTTGCCGTTTTGCTTGGCGTTCTCGATGGCCCGCATCCCGGAGGGAGTCATGCGCCCGCTTTCGATGAGAGCTTTCACCTTTTCCTTGTTCACCTTCGACCAGATGCTCTTTGCGCCGCGCGGTGAAAACTTTTGTATCCATGTCGCTTCGTCGTGCTTTTTCTTCTGGCTGTCGATCCATCCAAAACAGAGCGCGCTTTCCACCGCCTCGGCATAGGAGAGTGAAGCGATGCCGGAGCCTTTCTTTGCAAGTTGCAGCCAAACGCCCGGAGATAGACCTGCGTTACGCTCGAGCCAATCCTCAAAGGCAGATTGGCTTTCAAACAACAGGATGGCTAATTCAGCCTTGACTGGTTCCATCATAGCGCCTCCGTATCATATATAAGCGGTTGGGAGCGTTGTTCAAGACAGGGATTGATGCGCCTGACGTCAAACCAGGTAGAAAAACAAAATCGGCGGGAATCCACTTCTGATTTCAATCCGTTCCAACCATCTGAACCCGCCTGTTTGTATCCTGAAACGATGCAAACAGCAGGAAGAATCGCGTGATCACTCCCAGATCGCGCAACAGTCGCCGGCTTTCCCCTTTGCCAAATACATGGCTTGATCCGCGCATTTCATGATTTCGTCCGCGGATGATATGGTTTGATTGTCACAAATTCCGATGCTGACCTTGAGCCGGATCCGCGTACCAAGTGCAAGCTGCACTTCATTGCTGCCGGAGGATTTTATGATGCGATTGGCAATCTCGACCGCTTCCTGTCCGGCGATCCCGGGAAGGAGCGCAACAAACTCATCACCGCCGACGCGCGCGATTGCGTCCTCGTGCCGAAGCGCCCCCTTGAGTATTTCCGCAAAGGCTATCAATACCTGATCGCCGACGTTGTGTCCATAGGTGTCGTTGATTCCTTTGAACTTATCCAAATCCATCATCAACAACGACACAGTCCCGCCGGAAGACGAGGCCAGCTTGAGCTTCTTGGCGAACAGATCCATGAAACTGTCTCGATTCAGCAGTCCTGTCAAACCGTCAGTTTCGGCTTTTGCCTTGAGTGCGAACTCTTGCATGCGAAGCACCGAAACATCCCGCATGATCGAGACGGAGCCGAGCAAAACACCCTTGATGGATTGCAGCGGGTACACCCGAATATGAATGAAATGCACGTCGTTGTTGATCAGCTTGAGTTCGACCTCGCCGGTGGTGTTGCCGCTCATCAATGCCAACCAATCCGGGAAATCGCCCAGGAATGCACTCGACTTTTTCCCGTTCATCTTTTCTGAAATTCCGAAACAGGTATGCAGAAGCTGCAACGCAAAGGGATTGATGTCCGCAATCATTCCGGAGTTGTCGGTCACGATGATGCCCATTTCAATCACATCGAAAACCTTGTCTCGTGCAATCGGTGAGACGCGAAAAAAGTTGTTTCGATAGAGATTGTAATACAAGATCATGCTTCCGGGCAGATAGATAATGACGATGGGGAGGTTGATGCGAGTTCCCTCAAGAAACGCCGTCTTAAAGAAACCAAGCAAGAAAACAAGCCCGGTTGCGATGAGGATCAGTACAACCTGACGCCGCAGTGCTTTTGTGATTTGCCTGGAAAAGATAAAAAGAATGACGAGCGAAATCAAAGCGAGCAAGTAGTTGTACACAACAAAAACTTTACCGGTATTCGTTTGGCTGACCGACAGTGCTTTTCCAAACAAAGGACTGTAGCTGACGATATATCCCGTGCGCATGATATGGGTGGAGGAGTCGGTAAAAATGAGTGCGATGGCGATAATTGGTATGATCAGTAAAAGCGGGACATATTTTCTGAGCCGGACATACTGCGCGTAATCCACGGCAAAATATACGCAAGCCACGGGAATTAGAAAGATTCCGATCTGTTGGATGTTTCTCCAAAGGAGCATCCCTTGTTCAGTTGGAGAAAGCATCTCCAGCAAGGAACCGACAGACCAGATCGTGATGCAAATAATCTGCAACAAAAATGGTTTTGAACCGGACAATTCGAGGTTTTGCGCCGCTTGGATTGCGATGGTAATGAGGAAAGCCAAAGCACTCCCAACGATAAAAATATAAGCCAACTCCATCTGGTGCAATTCCTTCCGTTCGCAGGTTTGGTTCTGGATCAAAAAGCTTTTCTGGAGGATCTGCTCACGACGTGCTGTTCACATGCGTCATTTTTCGTACCAACCGCGGTTTAGCGCACCGTCAACACCACCATCGTTACAAGCCGCGTCCGCTGGGGAAAGCTACGGTATTGACGGCGGAGCGGGCAAATCCCATGCTGCGCCAGAGGGTGACAGCTTCCACGCGAGTGCAGGGTTACAGGGGACGCGATGAATGTGGCACATGTAACTCACTTAAGGCGGAGAAGTTCCCCGTTGCGCTTGACGATGTTCTTGTAATCCCACTGAATCAGCACGGCTTTGTTGAGCCAGGCAGCCAGCTGCGATAGATCAATCTCCGCAGCATCGGTATAGCGTGCTTCCGCCGCCTTGTGTTTTCCTACGGGGGTTAAGCCCGCTTCGTCAAACGATTGGCCGCTCCAGAAAAGCAACTGAACATGCGTTTTGAGCTTGCTGTAGCCGACGATCGGATTCTGATCGATGAACCAAACCGGGCTTCCGTGCCAAAGTTTACCCTCCGATTGCGGCAGATGCTGCTCGATCGCACGCATCAAGATCAGGCAGATCTGCCGATCAGGATCAGAGAGTGATTCAGAATAGTGTACGATGTCCGAATTCATGACGAAAATCTCCTGTTCTACAGATTTCCTGAGAAAACACGGGAGTTGATTGCTCAACGCTTGATCGGGTTTTGCATGCGAGCGTGATTCAAACGAGAAAGAAAATACGTTTGTCAAATATCCCTGAAAACATGATAGCGCAAATCTGCGCCTTTGGGAACAGGTTCGTGATACGATGGCTCCAACACGCAGGCTTGAACACACACAAACCGAAGCTTTGGTGTATTTGATGACGAAAAGCCGAAACGTAAGCCCGTGTGGTTGAGCGATTTTTATATAGGATTGGCTTCTGGATCCGGTAGTATGATACGATGAATCCAGGATTTGAAAGTATGAGGGGCATCATGATATCACACGTCGAGCAGGGAATTGAATTGGAAGAGCAGGAGCGCTATCAAGAAGCGATTGCGGAATATAATCTAGCAGTTTTGGAAGAGCCGGGCAATCCGGAGCCGCTGATCAAGAAAGGCGCGTTACTCAATGATTTGGGGGAATTTGAACCGGCATTACGGGCGTTGACCGATGCCCTAAAGATTAGAAGCGGGGATTCCGTCGCCCTTGCTGTCCGGGGAGATGTATACTCCTCGCTCAAACACTATCAAGCTGCGATCGCGGATTTTACCGAAGCGATTTCAATCGATCATGACGATGTGGATTCCTATTACAATCGCGGTTTGGTGTATGCAAACATCGGTGAGGACGAGCAGGCGATTCAGGATTTCACCGAAGCGATCCAGATCGATCCGCGGCATGGCGGCGCGTACAACAACCGTGGACTCGCATTTGTTAGAATCGGGAATTACCCTGCCGCGCTTGCGGATTTTACACAGGCGGTCACGGTTCGAACTGGGTTTGCCTGCTCCTTTACCCACAGAGCGCGCGTCTACGAAGTGATGGGGGATAGAATAAGCGCGATGCAGGACTATGATCGAGCGCTCGCGATCAGCCCGACCGACGCGACGGCGTTGTTTTTTCGGGGAGCGCTTTCTTTCGCCGCAAACGATCCGGAAAAGGGCAAAAGCGACTATGAAGCACTCATCAAGACAGCGCCTCTTGATAACCGATTTCGTGCGCTTGCATTGGAAAAACTGGAGTCGTATTAAACGCAAAACAAATACGCACCTGCTTTCGGTGCGCGATCAACTTCTACGATATCAAAATCGCCCTGCGGGAGTGTTCCATCGGGGCGATTTTGTGTGGGATTCGATCTGTCCGAAATGACGAAACGATCCGCGATTGGCTGACCTCTCGCGAACGGTATGACCGAACGGAAATCGCAACCCTGTTTTGTGACAATATTTAGTCTTCCAGTGATTGCCGCTTGACAAACCTGGGATTCCGTTCTATTATAGACATAATGACTCTACAATAACTATTATGAATGGAGACGGTTACATTGAAATATACGAAGGGCACAGATTATGCCTTGCATATCATGGCATATATCATTGGTCAGGAAGGAAGAGAGAAGATCAGTTTGCAGCCATTGGCGAAGCATCTGGAAATATCACCCACCTATCTTTCTAAAATATTGACACAACTGGTCAAAGCCAATCTTATACAGTCTGCTCCCGGTGTTAACGGGGGATATAGCCTACGAAAAAAAAGAGAAACGATTACATTTCTGGATGTGGTTCAGGCCATAGAAGGCAGTGGTGCGCTTTTCACCTGTGAAATGAACGAGGAAAACTGCAAATTGCAGAATGTCATGCGTGAGGCGGAGCACCGTTTGGAAGGTTACCTGCAAAGTCAAACAATCTATGAGGTCATACAGAATACCGCTTCCGCGTGCGAGTGTGATTGTTAGTTGCGATGAGATTACTGTAGATGTTTTTTTTCGCTTTAAATAGAGATAAATACACTCTAAAATATACATAATAAAGAGCACTCCAAGTAGATAGGATGAAACACTAAGTTTTTATATGCTGAAACTAACAAATAGAGAGAAGGATTAGAATATGTCAAGCCATTATCACAAACATCAACCGGATGGAGCGGAACATGAAGCGGCGAAAATCGCTTTCCTGGACAGCGCGATGCGCAGAAACACGCTTCCTCCTGAAGAGATTCTCAATCTGCTACCCATACAAAAAGACACGAGCATTTTGGACGCCGGCGCAGGTACCGGATATTTCACCATACCTGCTGCAAAACAAACGGCCGGTATCGTTTATGCACTGGATATAGACGCGAGAATGCTCGGGGTAATCGACGCAAAAGCAAGAACCGAGGGGATCACGAATATCCAGCTTGTACAGGGCATGATCAACGATATTCCGCTGTTCGATGGATCGGTGGATATCGTGCTGGCTTCACTCATTTTGCATGAGGTGGGGGCGCTGCCGCCAGTGCTTACGCAGATCAACCGTGTGATCAAACAAGGCGGATACTTCCTTTGCATCGAATACGAAAAAGAGGAAAGCACCGTAAAAGGGCCGCCGGTACAGATCCGCATCCCCTCGGTTGAGATGGAACGACAGCTCATGTATGCCGGATTTACGATTGTACAGAAGAATTTTCTGTGCGAGTCCCTATATGTAATCATTGCACAAAAGAACGGGAGATGAACGCTATGAATTATCACACAGAACCGCTTGGCACATTGCCAGTCGGCAAACTTTTACTAAAATTCTCAATACCGGCCATCATTGGCGTGATGGTCAATTCAATCTATAACCTTGTTGATCGGCTCTATGTCGGCCGGTTGGGCGCATTAGCCATGACGGGAATTGGGCTCAACATGCCATTCATGTCCCTGATCACGGCATTCAGCTTTTTCATTGGCGTAGGAGCTTCCGCTTTGGTCTCCATTCGACTGGGTCAAAAACGCAAAGAGGATGCGGAAAAGATATTAGGCAACTCGTTTTCCCTTCTTGCGATACTCATGATTTTCGTTTCAGTCTTTGGGCTAATCTTCAAAATTCCCCTTCTGCGCTTATTTGGGGCGAGTGATGTCACGCTTGGATATGCGTCAGACTATATCACAATCATTCTGTATGGAACAGTATTTCAAGGCATTGCGTTGGGTCTAAACAACGTCATCCGCGCGGAAGGAAACCCGACAAAATCCATGATGACTATGTTGCTGGGTACTGTACTGAATATTATTCTTGATCCGATCTTTATATTCGCTTTTGATATGGGGATCAAGGGCGCTGCGTGGGCTACGTTGATTTCGCAACTCATATCCTCTATTTGGGTGATCGGTCATTTTCTCAGAGGAAACAGCATCTTAAAACTGCGCAGGAAAAATCTTTTGCCTAGCTGGCATGGATTCGGGGAGATTTCAAGCATTGGGCTGGCGCCATTCGTGATGCAACTTGCCTCTACTGTTGTTGCAATTTTATTGAACAATGGATTGAAGACGTATGGTGGGGATATTGCGATTGGGGCGTTGACCGTGATCAACTCTGTCATGATCTTCTTTTTTATGCCGGTGATGGGCATCACACAAGGGGCACAGCCGATTCTCGGCTTCAATTATGGCGCAAAGAGATATGACAGGGTCAGGGCAACGCTCAAGCTGGAAATGATCATCGCAACCGCAATTTGCGTGTTTGCTTTCTTGAGTACGCAGTTCCTTACCGTTCCACTGATCAAGACGTTTAATAGCGAGACCGCCCTGGTTGAAGCGGCGTCCTATGGGATGCGTCTCATGCTGATGATGACGCCAATCATCGGTTTTCAAATGGTAGCCGCACAATATTTTCAGGCAACTGGCAAAGCAAAAAAGGCAACCGTGTTAGGCCTGCTGCGTCAAGTGATCCTTCTGATTCCACTGCTCGTGATTATGCCTCGCCTATTTCAATTGACGGGTGTTTGGATGGCAAGCCCAATTGCGGACTTTATTTCATGCACCATCACGGGAATTGTTTTATTCCGGGAGCTCAATGTTCTTAGCAAGAAAGAAAAAGAGGGTCTTCCGAGCGATGTTCAGGCTGCGACCTGAATCTCTCAGAAGGCCATCTATCAGGATATTTTCAAACTCGTACAGCGTTACACCCGCATCATCAACACCACCGTCTCGACGTGGCATGTCTGCGGGAACATGTCCACAGGACGCACGGCGGAGAGGGTGAAGCCGTGTTGCGCCAGATACTTGCAGTCCCGTGCCAGGGTTGCGGGGTTGCAGGAGACGTAGACCACGCGCTTTGCGGAACTTTTTGCGATGGCTTCCAGCGCCGCTTCCTCGCAGCCTTTGCGCGGGGGATCGAGCACGATGGCGTCCACACCGCTTGCGCGGGAGAACAGGCGGGGGAGCACGTCCTCCACATTTCCGCAGATGAACTCCGCGTTTTTCACGCCGTTGTTCACGGCGTTCGCCTTTGCGTCCTCAATCGCGGGGGCAACCTGTTCGATGCCGACCACGTGGGCGCAATCCTCCGCGATGAAGAGCGAGATGGTGCCTACGCCGCAATATGCGTCCACGACCGTCTCGGTGCTTTTCGCCGCGAGGAATTCCCGCGCGGTTTCATAGAGCACCTGCGTCTGCACGCGGTTGACCTGCAAAAACGATTGCGGGCTGACGGAAAATCGTTTTTCCCCGATGACTTCCGTCAAGGTCGGGCTGCCGGAAAGCAGGGTGAAGCGCTCGCCAAAGACGACGTTGGTCTGGTTCGGGTTTTCGTTGTGCCAAACGCTGTCACACTCTTCCAAGAACGAAAGCAGATCATCCTTCTTTTTGAGCTGACCCTTAGTGACCACGGTGAGCATCAGTTCGCCTTCCGCCGTCGTTCTGGCGACGACGTGGCGGAGCTGCCCCTCGCCGGTCGTCTCGTCATACACGGGGATTCCGCAGGCGTTTGCCCAGGCGGCGACTCTGCGCGCGGCGTCGACAATCCGCTCGTCCTGAATCGGACAATCGGAAAACGCCACGAGTCTGTGGCTGCGCTCCGCATAAAAGCCGAACACCGCCGCGTTGCCCATCATACCAAAGGGGAAGCTGCCCTTGTTGCGGTAGCGTGTCGGGTCTTCCATCCCGACGATGGATTGCATGGGTACGTCCGAAAAGCCGCCGAGGCGGGAGAGCGCATCCTGTACCCACTGCTGCTTCTGGCGAAGCTGGGCAGGGTAGCTCAGGTGCCAGAGCGTGCAGCCGCCGCATTGCGCGAAAACGGGGCAGGCAGGCCGGACGCGATCCGGCGAGGGCTTGATGATTTCAATCGTCTTTGCGATGGCGTAGGTCGGCTGCACCTTGATGACGTGAGCCTTGACTTCCTCGCCTGCGAGCGCGCCGATGACGAACACGGCGAATCCCTCCACGCGGGCAACACCCTGTCCTTCGTTGGTCAGGGACTCGATTGTGACGACGAGTTCGTCGTTTTTCTCAACGGGTGGGCGCATTTTTTGTGCCATAGTAATAGTATCCTTTCGGCGCTAACGCGCGGGCAAATTTTATTCAAAACAGGATGAGTGGTTATTTGAGCTTGACGCAATCCTTGCCGAAGTGCTCCTGCGCCGCCGTGAGAAACGCCTCCGATGCGGTCACATAAAACTCTTTTGGCACGCCTTTGCCGATCTTTTTTGCCGCGTCATAGAGCACGACTGGTGTTTCGCCGGAATAGCGCTTCAAAAACGCACAGGTGCGCTGCATCACATCGTCCGGCAGGGACTCAAAGCGAAGATAGAGCGTACGGTTCGTGTCTCCGAGCGGTTTGATTTCGTCGATGAGCAGGCTGTTTGCGCGGTCCTCACGGATGTTGAGTTTCCCGCGTGCGAGCACGGGCGCATCGTCCACAAAAAGCGCTCCCGCCTGCTGGAGCGTGCGCGGGAACAGCACCGCTTCCACGCTGCCGGTGATGCCCTCCAGAACCGCGTAGCCCATCAATCCGCTGCCGGAGCGTGTCGGACGCTGCTTGCATTGCGTCAAAAGTCCGCCGACGGTAACCTGCTCTTCGTCCCGGATGCGACCGGTTCCGTCCGCTTCCGCAAGCTCGTCAATCGAATACCGCAGCGTGCGCAGCTGTTCCTCAAAGTTATCCAGCGGGTGACCGGAGAGATAAAGCCCGGTCGATTCCCGTTCTTTGACGAGCATCAGCTGGTGCGGCAGCTCCGGTGCGTTCGGGAGCGGAATCTGCGCGCTTTGCAGCGTGTCACCGCCTTCGAGATCGAAGAGCGACATTTGCCCCGCGCCGCGCGCTTTCTTGAGCGCGGCGGAGGCATCCAGCGCGCGCTCATAAACCGCGAGATACTGCGCGCGCCTCCCGCCCATGGAGTCGAAGCAGCCCGCGTTGATGAGCGCCTCCAGCATACGCTTGTTGAGGCCGTCCACACGGTCGCAAAAATCGAAGAAGTTCGCGAATTTCCCGCTCGTCGTCCGCTCTTTGACCATTGCCTCCATCACAGCGCCGCCGACGTTTCGCACGGCGGCGAGTCCGAAGCGGATCGCCCCGCCCTCCGGCGCGAAGCGTGCGCGCGAGAAGTTCACGTCCGGCGGGAGCACGTTTACGCCGTGGTTGTGCGCGCTGTAGACGTATTTTGCGACCGTTTCCACGGAGCCTAAAAAGCTGTTGATCAATGCGGTCAAAAACTCAACAGGATAATAGTACTTGAGGTAAGCCGTGCGATAGGCAAGCACCGCATAGGCCGCCGCGTGCGATTTGTTGAACGCATACGACGCAAAATCCATCATTTCATCGAAGATTTTGTTGGCAACCGCCTCCGGAACGCCGTTCTTCACCGCGCCGACGACGCCGTCCGTACCGTGTACAAAATATTCGCGTTCTTTTGCCATCACGTCGTGCTTCTTCTTGCTCATGGCTCTGCGCACGAGATCACTCCTGCCGTAGGAATATCCGGCCAGTGCGCGTACGATCTCCATGACCTGCTCCTGATACACCATGCAGCCGTACGTTGTGCAGAGGATCGGCTCCAATAGCGGGTGCGAATATACGACGCTGCCGGGGTTGTGCTTGCCCTTGACGTAGCGTGGGATCTGCTCCATGGGGCCGGGGCGATAGAGCGAAATGCCTGCGATGAGATCCTCGAAGCAGTCTGGCTTGAGCTGCTGCAAAAACTGCCGCATTCCGCTGGATTCCAATTGGAACACCCCGTCCGTGTCGCCCGACGCGATCATTTGGTAGACCTTTTCGTCCGTAAACGGCACGCGGTCGAGGTCTGGCACGGGTTTTCCGCCCTCTTCGATGAAGCCCAGCGTGTCGCGGATCACCGTCAGCGTGCGCAATCCCAGAAAGTCCATTTTAAGCAGGCCCAGCTCCTCCAGCGTGGTCATCGGGAACTGGGTGGTGATGACGGAGTCGTTCACCTGCAGCGGCACAACGTCCGTGATGGGAACGCTGGAGATCACGACCCCCGCCGCATGGGTGGAGCTATGCCGCGGCAAACCTTCCAGTCGGAGGGAGAGGTCGATGATCTTCTTGGTCGTCTCGTCGCTTTGATATTGCGCCTTGAGATCGGGTGAGATCGCGAGCGCGCGTTCCAGCGTCATATTCAACTCAAACGGAACCATTTTGCTGAGCTTGTCGACGTCCGCATACGGCACGCGAAGAACACGGCCGACGTCGCGGATCACCGCGCGCGCCGCCATGGTGCCGAAGGTGATGATCTGGCTGACGTGCCCGTCACCATATTTTTCGGCGACATAGTCGATGACCTCCTGCCGCCGCTCATAGCAGAAATCTATGTCAAAGTCCGGCATGCTGATGCGTTCCGGGTTCAGGAATCGTTCAAACAGCAGGTTGTATTTCAGCGGATCGACGTCCGTAATGTCGAGGCAATATGCCGCGAGACTCCCCGCTCCGCTGCCGCGCCCGGGGCCGACCATGATGCCGCGCATCTTTGCGTAGTGAATAAAATCCCACACGATGAGAAAATAGTCCACAAACCCCATCTGCTCAATGATACCCAGCTCGTACTCGAGGCGCGCGCTTGCCTCCGCGTCCGCATCCGGCAGTTTTTTCGCCATGCCTTCGTCACACAGCCGGCGGAGAAAGGTCACGTTGTCCAGACCATCCGGCGCAAGGAACGCGGGCATGCGGCGGATGCCAAACTGGATTTCAAGGTTGCATTTTTCGGCAACATCCGCGGTGTTTGCGATGGCTTGCGCATCTTCCGGCAGGGCAAGACGGATCTCCGCCTCGCTTTTGAGGAAGAACTGGTTGCCTTCCATCCGCATGCGATCCGGCTCATCCACAAATCGCTGGGTCTGGATGCACAGGAGTACATCCTGCGCCTCCGCATCGTCAGGGGAGACATAGTGCACATCGTTTGTGGCGACGCACTTCGCGTCGATCTCCGATGCGATCTTTCGCAGGCCCGGCAGCACCTGAATCTGCTCCGGGATGCCGTGGTTTTGCAGCTCGATATAGAAATCCTCGCCAAACATTCCCTGTAGGCGCTTGGCATGGGAAAGCGCAAGATCATAGTTCCCTGCAAGCAGCGCCTGCGGGATATCGCCCGCAAGGCAGGCGGAAAGGCACACGAGGCCTTCGCAATGCTGGCTCAGGAGTTCATAGTCGATCCTCGGACGATAATAAAACCCGTGAAGGAATGCCTCACTGGAGAGTACCATGAGGTTTTGGTAGCCGATCTCATTTTTGCAAAGCAGGATGAGGTGCGCATACTCACGATCCTGAGAGCCTTCGCGGTCGCGCATGGAACGCGGGGCGACATAGGTCTCCATGCCGATGATGGGTTTGATGCCTTCCTTCTTGCAGGCACGGTAAAAATCCACCACGCCATACATCACGCCGTGGTCGGTGATCGCCAGAGCCGTTTGCCCCATCGATTTTGCGCGCGAGACAAGGTCCGGTATGCGCGCCGCTCCATCGAGCAGGCTGAATTGCGTATGTACATGCAGATGCGTAAAATTACCCATGACGGATCTCCTTTGCGATGCGAACCAAGCGCGCGAGCCGGTGGTTCATACCGCTCTTGCCGATTTCGGCGAGGTCGGCGAGCTCTTGGAGCGTCGCCTCCGGGTGGTTCAAACGAAGAAGCGCCGCCTCATACAATGGCGCGGGGAGGCGATTGAGCCCCATCAGCTCCTCGATGAGTTCAATGGCGGTGATTTGCTCGGTGGAAGCGAGCACCGTCTTTTCGATGTTCGCGGTTTCGCAGTTTGTGGTGCGGTTGACATAGTTGCGAAAATCCCGCTCGACGCGCGCGCTCTCAAACTTCAGCGCCGAGCCGTTCGCGCCAATGAGCGCGAGAAAGGCGGAGACATCGTCCCCCTTGAGGTAGACGACCGGCTTTTCCCGGCGCTGCATGGTCTTCGCCTCCGGCCCGAATGCGGCAAGCGTGGCGCAGAGCTGATCCGCAAACGCGTCGGAACGCGTGACGATCTCCAGATGATAGCCGCGATAGGGGTTCGTGCAGGAGCCGCTGCCGAGGAACGACCCGCGCAGGAACGCACGGCGGCATTCGTCATCCAAAATCAGCGCGGGCGGGATGGTTTCCCCGATGGTGAACGCATCCGCGTCCCGAACCAATAGCCCCGTATCGAGCAACATCCGCTCCGCGTCGTCGCCGACGAGGGTGACCAGCGTCAGCGGACGGCGCCGCTCGCGCTCGCTGAGCTCGATGGTGGGTTCCAGCGTATACAGCGCGGTGGCGAGGGAGACGATGAGCTTTCCAACCGCGAGCGTTTCCGTGGTAAAGGCGGCGCCTCTGCCGCGCCCGATGGTCAGCGCGCCGCAGGTGTGGACAAGCCCCGAAAGCGTGGCGAGCCGTGCGGCGTCCGACTTGAGCCGGATTTTGACGAGGTCTTCTTTTGCGCTGCTGGAAAACGACATGCTTTCTCCTATTCGGTGTGATTGCTTCGCCCGTGGCGATTGCTTTTCTTATTATAAACGATTTTCAATGGCATAGGAACGAATTTTGGTGAGCGTTGCCGCAAACGCGTGCACGGCGTTGCATAAGAAGCAAAAAACGCCCCACGGCGTTTCCTGTCACAAGCGTGTCTGGCTAACAAGTGTTATTCTTTCGCGAAGCGATCATGAATATCCATAGCTTCGCTGGAGAGATCTCGATGATAGATGCGTACGTTCATCCCGCTGTCGGCAAAACGGCGCGCCATCTCTTCCGCCGCGGCAACCGAGCGATGCCGCCCGCCGGTGCATCCGAAACAAACGCGCAAAATGTGCTTGTCCTGCTCTTGATAGAGCGGGATCAGCTTGCGGAGCATCTGTGCCACACCGTCGAAAAACGGTTCGACCGAAGGCTGCGCAAGCACGAATGCGCGCACCGGTTCATTCAGACCGGAGAGCGCACGCAGTTCCGGAATATAGAACGGATTTGGGATGAATCGCATATCCAGCACATAATCCGCATCCACCGGTACGCCGCGCTTATACCCAAAGCTGCAAAACAGCAGCGTCATACACTTGCACTCATATTCCGGCAAAACCTTTGCAATCAGACCCGGAAAATCCTTTGGCTTGACGTCGCTAGTATCAAGGATGTAGTTCGCGCGGTCGCGCAACGGTTGCAGGAACACGCGCTCGCGCTTCACGCCCGTTGCGGCGTCGCCCGCCTCGCCCAGGGGGTGACGGCGGCGCACTTCGTTGTATCGCTTCATGAGCACGTCGTCCCGCGTATCGAGGAACAAGATGTCGAACGGTGCGTCAAGCGCGTCAAATGCCGCCGCGATGGAGTCGGACGAGCGGGAGAGAAGGCTCTCGCGGCTGTCGATGGTCACCGCGGCCTTCTGGATAGCAGGGGTCGCATTGTTGCATAGATGGACGAACTCCTTGAGCATGGAGCTCGGCAGATTATCGACGCAAAAATAGCCCTGCTCCTCCAAACAACGGAGGGCAAGGGATTTTCCCGCGCCGGAGAGGCCGGTTACGATCAACAGATACATTTTCTTTACCCTTTGACTTCGAATGATCCAGTCACATCGATCGATCCTTGCAGGAGCAATTCTCAAGCATGCGCGAACGATGCTGTTTTCTTATAATTCGCTTAGGAGCTTGACCTCGCGCTCCAAATGCACGCCGCTGTCTTCAAACACGCGTTTTTGGATGATCGAGATGAGCTCAAGAACATCCCGTTCGGTTGCGCTGCCGATGTTGACGATGAACCCCGCGTGCAGCGGGCTGACCTGCGCGCCGCCAACGGAGAATCCCTTGAGCCCGACGCCTTCGATCATTGCGCCGGCAAATCTCCCGTTCGGACGCTTAAAGACGCTGCCCGCGCTGGGGAAACTCAGCGGCTGCTTCTCCTTGCGTTGGCGTGTGGTTTCTAGCATGCGCTCCCGCGCGCCGCCGTCGTCGTGCTCGAGTTGGAACGTCGCGGAGAGTACCACGACATTGGGGGCGGAAAAGCTGCTGGTTCGGTTGCCAAAGTCAGACTTCTTGGTTTCGACGTCCAGCACGCGCCCGTTTTTTAGGATGCGCACGCTCTTGATGATATGGCGAATCTCTGCGCCGTAAGCGCCCGCGTTCATCGCCACAGCGCCGCCAACCGTGCCGGGGATGCCGCTGAGCGTCTCCAATCCCATCAGGCGCATGTTGACGCTCTCGCGCGCAAGCACGGAAAGCGCCGTGCCCGCGGGGCAGGTCACGGTGGTGTCCACAAACAGCGGCGTGGTCAGCGGAGTATCGATGCGGATGACCACACCCGGATAGCCCGCGTCGGGAGCCAGCACGTTTGTGCCGTTGCCGAGGATGCAGTAGGGGGTGACGAACTGGCTGCACGCTTGGATCGTTTTTCGAATATCTTCCGCGTTGCGCGGGCGCATCACCATCGCTGCCGGGCCGCCGATGCGGAAGCTCGTCAGGGTGGAAAGCGGTATATTGCATTTGACATCGAGTCCCTTGAGCGCAAGGAAGACGCGATTGAGCGAATTTTCCATGCTGTTATCATAACAAACTGTTCACAATTAGACAACCGGAAATCGAACGAAACTTGCATAAATGGACTTTTTATTCGAAAAATGCGAATCGAACTCACTATTTGGTAATTGAATCTTCGCGACGAATCACCCGTTTATACTCCCTTGCCAAGTCCGTGAGCCGCATGCGCGCGTTTGCCGCGCTGGGCGAGGGTAGGATTTCGCAAGGGATGTTTGTCTGCGGGAAGACGAGGCTTGTATACAGCCGTGCGGAGGCAGATCCCGTGCAGAGTACGCGCTGGATGCGGGAAGAGGCAATCAGCGCGGGGATATCGTTCGGCACAGGGTTTTTGATGCTTGCGTCGCTTGCGCCGCTGATGTCGCAGGAGGCGAGCACATCCCAAAGCGCGAGCCGATGGCGCAGAATCAGCGCGGTTTTCTCCTCCGTCGTCAGGGGATCGGTCTCGCCCAACGCGCTTGCGAGCGCAGGCCAGAATCGATTTTGCGGATGCGCGTAATAGAATGCCTTCTCGCGAGACTTTGGCGAGGGCATCGTACCGAGAATTAGAATCTCACTCTGCGCTGAGACAATCGGGGGAATTGTATGAAAAACGCGTTCCATCCGAAATAGCGTATCGCATCGTGCGAATTTTTTCAATTTATTTCGGGGATTCTGGAGATCCTGTTCGGTAACAACGCAGGCCATGCGTCTTTGCCCGGCAAAACAGCGCGCAAAACACAGCGGCGGTTGATATTGTACCGCCGTTCTGCTAATATGTGTGCATGAGTAAGTGGAAGCGATTTATTTCGTATTATCGCCCGCACAAAGGGCTTTTGATTTTGGATTTGTCCTGCGCTGTTTTGGTCTCCGCGATCGATATCGCTTACCCGATGTTTACGCAGTACATTTTGCGCACGCTCCTTCCGCAGATGGCGATCGATCCCGCTTTGATCCGCGTATTCGTGAGTCTGATCGTTATCGCGCTCGGCGTCTATCTGGTACGCACGCTGCTGCTCTACATCATCAACTATTGGGGGCATGTGCTCGGGGTGCGGATAGAGGCGGATATTCGCAGCGATATCTTTTCGCATATACAGGAGCTTTCCTTCAGTTTTTACGACAAGGTGCGCACGGGCAAGCTCATGTCCCACGTGACGACGGATCTATTCGACATCACCGAGCTTGCGCATCATGGCCCTGAGGATGTGTTGATCTCCGGCACGACGATCATCGGCGCATTCATCATCATGATGTTTGTGGATTGGCGGCTTGCGCTTGCGCTTTTGTGCATCGTCCCTGTTTCGATCTATTACGTCGTTCGCCTCCGGGTGCAGATGCGTGCAGCGTCGCTAAAGGTCAAGGAACGCGTTTCAGAGATCAACTCGGATATCGAGTCTTCCATCTCCGGCGCGCGCGTTGCAAAGGCCTTTACCAATGAAGACCATGAGCGGGAGAAATTCGAAAAAGGCAACGCGCGATTTGTCCACGCCAAGGATGGCTTCTACCGCTACATGGCGTTGTTCAGCAGCGGCATGGAGTTCTTTATCGCGATGTTCAACCTCGTCGTGCTTGCGCTGGGCGGGTATTTGATCTATCGAAGCCAGATGGATCCGATCCTGTTGGTCACGTTCTCGCTCTACATCGCGGCCTTTATCCAGCCGCTCAAGCGGCTCGCCTCGTTTGCGGAGGTCTATATTTTGGGCATGGCGGGTTTCTCCCGCTTTTGTGAAATCATGGATATTCAGCCCGAAATCCAGGATCGCCCAAACGCAAAGACGCTGCAATCCGTGCGTGGCGATATCTGCTTTGACGATGTAACGTTTGCCTACGAAAGCGGAAAGAGCGTGCTTTCGCATGTGAATCTCGACATACCCGCGGGTAAAACGCTTGCGCTCGTCGGCCCCAGCGGCGGAGGGAAGACCACGCTTTGCCACCTGATTCCACGTTTTTATGAGCAGCGCAGCGGTTGCATCACCATCGACGGCATCGACACGCGGGATGTGAGCATGAAATCTCTGCGGCAAAACGTCGGCATCGTGCAGCAGGACGTGTTCCTCTTTGCCAGCAGCGTGATGGAGAACATCCGCTATGGTCGCATCGACGCTACGGACGCGGAGGTCGTTCAGGCGGCAAAGCGCGCGCATATCCATTCGGAAATCATGCAGTTTTCCGATGGATACGAAACGCAGGTCGGAGAACGGGGCATGATGCTCTCCGGCGGGCAAAAGCAGCGCGTTTCCATCGCGCGGTTGTTTTTGAAGAATCCGCCCGTGCTGATTTTGGATGAAGCCACGAGCGCGCTGGACACCGTGACGGAACACGACATCCAGCATTCGTTTGAGGAGCTGTCCCGCGGGCGCACGACGCTGGTCATCGCGCACAGGCTCTCTACCGTGAAACACGCGGACGAGATCGTCGTGTTGGACGATCAAGGTGTCCGCGAGCGCGGCACGCATGAGGAGCTCCTCCGGGCAAACGGACTGTATGCCAAGTTGTATCACGTTTCGATGATCCAATAAGACGGACTGCTTGCCAAGCTGTATCATCTTTCGATGATCCAATAAAATCGCGAGATGCGATGGCATCCATGCATTGATAAAGCAGAAAGGGTTGCTCGCTTGAACAAACGAACGCTCACAATCCTTCTCGTAATTCTCGCGGTGCTTGCCGGGGTTTGGCTGGTCGACGCACTCGATCTGCAGGCGGTGGAAGCACAGCCGGAGCAGCCACAAAACACGCTTGTACTGCTCGATGGGGATTCGCTCTCGGACGAGCCCGCCGCGTCGTCACAGGAGCTTGCGCAGACGGAGTCCACGGCAGAGCCGCAGGCGACGCCGGGCACGATCGATGAAACGGGCAGCTACACCTCGAAGGAGGATGTCAGCCTGTATCTATTTGTGTACGGACATCTGCCGGAGAATTTCATCACCAAGAGCGACGCGCGCGCGCTCGGCTGGAGCGGCGGCGGGCTGGACGATTTCGACTATGGCAAATGCATCGGCGGGGATCGCTTCGGCAACAACGAAGGTCTTCTGCCGGAGGCAAAGAAACGGCAGTATTACGAATGCGACATCGATACGCTGCACGAAGAGAGCCGCGGCGCAAAGCGAATCGTATTCTCCAACGACGGATTGATCTATTATACGGAAGATCACTATGAATCGTTCGTTCTGCTCTATGGGGAACCGTAACAGAATGGGCTATGAGGCGGACATGACGTATCAACATCGGGTTTGGCTCAACGCGCGGCGGATGACTACGCGGGATCGGGCGCATGCGCACATCAAGAGACGCCTTGCTCTACCAAAGTGGTATGGCAATAATCTGGATGCGCTGAGCGACTGCCTTGGGGAGATTGGAACACCGACAAGGATCATCATCCGATTTGCTCCGCTAGTGCCGCGCCAATTGGGCGAATATGGCGAGAAACTGATTCGGGTGTTTACCCGGGGAGCCGAAGAGAACGAGAACCTGAGCATTACGCTTCGTAAATGGTGGTAATTCACCGGCTGCGCGATGGTATCCGCGTGCGGCGATCCACGGTTTCCGGAGCGGGACCGATAGATGATTCGATAAACCTCCCCGCACAACAGGCGGGCGAAGGGAGACGGTTGAAATGCAAACGATACAAACATTGTTGGGTGGGCTAGCGATCTTGCTCGGTGCGTTGCTTGCGTTCGGGCTGGTGTTGCTTCTGCTGCTGCATCTGACACGCGCGGTCGATAATCGGCGCGTGCAGAAGATGCGCGAGCAGTTGCTGTGCCTGATCTCCGGCGCTGAGGAAGCAAAGCGCATGAAGAACCGGATTATTGAGATGGTCAACACCGGCGGCAAGCTGGATGCGCTGAGCGACATCCGCGGCATTTGCTCTACGCGCGGGCTCATCGTCATGGCGGAGACCGCAGAAGAGCTCTCCGGCGCGACGTTTGAAAAGCTCCAGCGCGAAGCGGGCGGCGAATGGTATGGCGTATACCTCAAACGCCTGCTCGACGGGGTAGACGAGGAAGCCATCGCGCTGGTTGTGAAACTCATCGGCGCGCTGAAGCTCAAAAACTATACGCCGGACGTGGTCACGCAGATCTACTGCTGCCGGACGACGGCGCAGATGCAGCATGTCGGCATGCTCACGCTGTGCATGTTGGGTGCGGAACGGGATATCGTCGCGCTCTGTCGCGATCATACGATCGCTTCTCTTCTGTCTTTCCGCACATTGGAGGAGATTTTCTCCGTCTATTCGGGCGATCTCAAGCGCCTCTGCCGGAAGCTGATCACATCCGCTTCCGATCCGTATATTCGGCGCACCTGCATCAAAGCCATCGGCGAACAGCAATACGACGACCTTGGCGACCTTGTGCTGCCGCATTTGATCCATGGACATGTCAACACACGCATCGATGCCGCGCGTACGCTCGGACAGATTCGCTATGACGCGGCATATCCCCACCTGATTGCCGGCGCGCAGGATACGCGCTGGGAGATGCGTGCCGTCGTCGCAACCGCGCTCGGTGCGTTTGGCGCGGAGGAGAGCGCGGATACGCTGCTTACCTTATTGTGCGATCGCGAGTGGTGGGTGCGCTACCGTGCCGCGGAGACGCTCACGCATTGCGCAGACCTGCAAACACTCATGAAACGCGTGGAGCAAACGGGGGACAAATATGCGGCGGAGATGATGCACTTTGCGCTCGACCGTGCGCAGCTTTTAAAAGGGGAGGCGGCATAGATGCACTTGACTTCGACTTTCAACGCCTTCATGCCTCTGCTTAGCACCGTATTGCCAACGGTTTGTCTTGGCTTTTTGATGCTTGTCTTTCTTGCGGGCATCGTGCGCCTTGCGTTGATTGCGCGCGCAACGATCGTGCTGCGGCAGAATGTGCGCTCTCTTCGATCGGTGGATTACCGAAGATTTCAGGATTCCGAGCATGTGATGCCGGTTTCCTTAATTCTGGCAGCGACGGACGAGACGACCGACTTAAACGAGCAGGTGCAAAATCTGCTGTCGCTGGAATTCATGCAATACGAACTGATCGTCGTGGCAAACAGCAAGCATACGGAGGCGTGGACGAGCCTCTGCGAGAGATATAGCTTGCTGCCGTTCCGCCAGCCGTTTAAGAAGACGCTGAAAGCCTCCCATGTGGAGGGCGTCTATCGCTCCGCAAAGGATGTCCGTCTTGTGGTGCTGAATGTGAGAGATCCGCACCGCGCAGGCGCTTTCAACGCGGGCGTCAACCTTTCATCTTATCCGATCATCGCGCCGGTCTATCCCGATATCCGCTTGACCAAGGATGCGCTGCTCAAGATCGTATATGCGTTTGTGAGCGACCCCACTTGCGTTTTCATCGGTTCGTTTGCGCGTATCGGCACCTACAGCCACAATGAGACGAGCGATCACATGCCCATTCTGGCGCACCAGCAATATCTGGAACGCCTGCGCATTCTCTATACCAATCGCGCGGGGTATGCTTCCATCGGACTGTATCTGCCCCAAAGCAAGACGTTTTGCGCGTTTTTAAAGAGCGCGGTGATGGAGGCCGGGGGATTTTCAGATCAGGCGAGGGCGGAGACAGCCGATCTGTTGCTCCGCATCCACGCACGCTTGCGAAAAGAGAAGCGCGAATATATCGCGCGTATGCTGCCGGACGCGGTCTGCGTCCAGCTGCCGCAGAAACGGATGAGCGGCGTTTGCGCCGAGGTGCGCAGCGGACAGCGGGATATTCGCTTTACGGTGCGCCGCAATCGCGCGATCGCCCGTGCGCTGCGCGGGGCAGGATATACGCGCTTTGCGGAGAAGATCTGGCCTCTGATCGAGCTGCTTGGCATTCTAGTTGTGCTTTCTTCCGCCTTGCTTGGCGTGATCACGCCGGTGTTTGCAGGGCTGTATCTCCTGCTTGGCGTGCTGCTTGGCGCGGTTCAATCCGTGCTCACGATGTTGCTGGAAGAATACGCGTTCCAGCGTCGGACCGATACGGGATTGCTGCTCGGCAGATATTTGCTATCCGTCTTCGACAACATCGGTTTTCGCCTGCGCACGACGCTCGCGCGCATCTTCTTCTGAAACGATGCGTTGGAACCCGCAGACCGCCGGTCAAACACGGCGGTCTTTCTCATGCGCGGCAGAAGATACCGGATCGTTGTCAAGAAATGCAAAAAAAATGTAAAAAAACAGTTGAATGATCACAACTGATTCCGTTATACTATATTTGGTGGCATATGGCGATGATTACGGTAGATTTCCAATAATCATCTCCATTTACCGAAACATTTGGTGGCATATGGCGATGATTACGGTAGATTTCCAATAATCGTCTCCATTTACCGAAACATTTGATGGCATACGGCGATGATTATATTTAATTTCTAATAGTCGTCTCCATTTGCGGGAACAACTGCGTTTTTTGATCGGAACACATTTCGCTCTCCGTCTCAAAGCAACACACGAACGACCAACCAGAAAAAGAGGAAATGTGCGAATGATGGTGCGATTACAAAAATACATGGCTGAGGCAGGCGTTGCATCCCGAAGAGCCAGCGAAGAGCTGATCACTGCCGGTCGCGTGCGCGTCAACAACGAGACGGCCACACTTGGCATGAGCGTCGACCCCGAGGCGGATATCGTCCTGTTTGACGGAAAACCCATCCGACAGGAGGAAGAGCTGGTTACGATCATGCTCTATAAGCCCAAAGGCGTGGTCAGCACGAGCGATGATCCCGAGGGGCGCAAGACCGTGCAGGAGTTCGTCAAAGATATCCCCGTCCGGCTCTATAACATCGGCAGGCTGGATATCAACTCGGAAGGGCTGCTCCTGATGACGAACGACGGCGAGCTGGCGCATCGAATGACGCACCCGAAGTTCTCGGTCGAAAAGACATATTTTGCAATCTGCGACGGGAAACTGCTTCCCTCGGAAGTCGCTTCTCTCGTCAATGGCGTCACGCTGGACGACGGCATGACGGCGCCCGCGCGCGTGACCCACGTCCGCCCGACGAAGACGGGGGAAACCTCATTCCTCATCACGATTCATGAGGGCAAAAACCGCCAGATCCGGCGGATGCTGGAGGCGGTTGGGCATAGAACGCTGCGCCTCAAGCGCGAACGCTTTGGGCCGCTCAGCCTGGGTGAACTCAAGCCCGGCGAGACAAGACAGTTGACGCAGGACGAGCTTCGTTCGCTCAAACATGCATTGGGGTTATAACCGCTTGGGTGAACAAACCCCGAATGGAAACGCTTGGAAACGACACGAGATTCCGATAAGATTTTTGCAGAACGCGGCAGGAATGCAAGGTGTGCTGTCGAAATAGTAAAACAAGGGATAGGATAAGGCATTTGCCTTCCTAGATAAATGCAATTCAGCGGAGGTACTAGATATGGACAAGTCGATTTGGATCGTCCTCGGCGTATTCGCGGGACTGATCGCCCTGATTATGATTCTCAAAGCAGTGCGCGCGCGCCAGGATCGTCTCTACGGAGCGGATGAAGAAGCCGCGGCGCCCGTCAGCGCACCCGCTATCGTGAACCGCGCCGAACTCGCCGCGGTTGCCGCCAGCTGCATCGCGGAAGTGATGGGCAAGGACGTTTCCGGCCTTCGCATCGTCTCGATCAAGCCGGTAGGCTAATTCGGTTTTACCATCGTCGGAACTACAAATTTCACATATAGTAAATTATCGGAGGTAATTATGCGCAATTTTCTTGTGAACGTCAATGGAACGCAGTATGAAGTAGCCGTAGAAGAAATCGACGGCAAAGCAGCACCCGCAGTCAAGCCCGCTCCGGCAGCGCCCGTTGCAGCGCCAGCGGCACCCGTAGCAGCCGTTGCAGGCGGAACCAAAATCACCGCCCCGATGCCCGGCACCATCCTCGGCGTCAATGCCAAGGAAGGCGAATCCGTCAAGGCCGGACAGACGGTATTTGTTCTGGAAGCCATGAAGATGGAAAGCGACGTTGTAGCTCCCGTTGATGGCGTCGTCCGCGGCATTGCCGTTTCCAAAGGCGCATCCGTCTCCGCTGGCGACGTGCTCTGCTCCATTCAATAATCGAAATTCTCCCGCTGCGGATCGCCGGATCAACCGGCGTTTCGTGCGTTTCCTCTTCATGACACCGTGGCGTGGAACGGGCAGGATAAACGACCCCTCCATCGCCGCATAAAGGAGAAACACCAGATGAGCAAATTATTCATTACCGATACAATCCTTCGCGATGCGCATCAGTCGCAGGCTGCGACGCGCATGCGCATTGAGGATATGCTTCCGGCTTGCGAAGTGCTGGACTCCATCGGCTATTGGTCGCTGGAAGTTTGGGGCGGAGCGACGTTTGACGCATGTCTCCGCTTCCTCAACGAGGATCCCTGGGAACGCCTGAGAAAGCTTCGCAAAGCGCTGCCGAACACGAAACTGCAGATGCTTTTCCGCGGACAGAACATCCTGGGCTACAAGCACTATGCGGACGACGTGGTCGAGCAGTTCTGCAAAAAAGCGATCGAAAACGGCATCGACGTCATCCGCATCTTCGACGCGGTGAACGATATCCGCAACCTCGAGAGCGCAATCCGCTTCACCAAGAAGTATGGCGGCATCTGCGAACCCGCAATCAGCTACACGGTTTCCCCCGTGCACAATCACGACTACTTCATTCAGATGGCCAAAGAGCTCGAACAAATGGGCGCCGACACCATCTGCATCAAGGATATGGCGAACCTCCTTTTGCCGTACGATGCATACTCGCTCGTGTCCCGCCTCAAGAAGGAAGTTAAAGTGCCGATCCATTTGCACACCCACAACACCACCGGCACGGGCGACATGGTCTATCTCATGGCGGCGCAGGCCGGTGTGGATATCGTGGACACCGCGCTGTCTCCTTTCGGCAACGGCACGGCGCAGCCCGCGACCGAGCCGCTCGTCGCAACCCTCAAGGGAACCGAGCGGGATACCGGCCTCGATCTTGTGAAGCTCTCCGAAGCCGCGAAGATCATGCGTCCGGTTGCGGATCGCATGCTTGCCGATGGTACGATCTCCGTGAAGTCTCTGGGCGTGGATACCAATACGCTTTTGTATCAGGTGCCGGGCGGTATGCTCTCAAACCTGATCTCTCAGCTCAAGGAAGCCGGAAAGTCCGACAAATATTACGATGTGCTCGAAGAAGTGCCGCGCGTTCGCAAAGACTTCGGATATCCGCCGCTGGTCACGCCCACGAGCCAGATCGTCGGCACGCAAGCCGTGCTGAACGTCATCAACGGCGAGCGCTACAAGGTATTCACGAAGGAATCCAAGGCGCTTCTTCACGGTGAATACGGCAATCTGCCCGCACCGGTGAATGAAGAAGTTCGCCGCAAAGCCATTGGCGATGCGGAAGTGATCACCTGCCGCCCGGCCGACCTGCTCAAGCCCGAGTTGGAAAACTACCGCGAAGAGATCAAGGATCACATCCGGCAGGAAGAAGACGTGCTGAGCTACGCGCTCTTCCCGCAGGTTGCGCTCAAGTTCTTTGAAGCGCGTGAAGCCGCGGAGCGCAAGGCGCAGGAGCCGCAACAGGACGACAGCGTTCGCACGCTGTATGTGGAGGACATTGGCGCATAGCTTATGAGACATTTGCCGAACATTCTATCTGGAATACGGCTCATTCTCGTTGGTGTTTTTGTGATGCTTTTCAGGGCAGGCAGATATCTGCCTGCCCTCTGCATTTTTGTGTTTGCATTTCTGACGGATGTTCTGGACGGGTATCTTGCCCGTTCGCACGGTTGGGTTTCCAACCTGGGGAAACTGCTGGATCCACTTGCGGACAAGCTGATGACGCTCGCTGCGCTGGTGTGCATTTATGCCGGAAAGCAAAAACCGACCTATCTGATCCTGTTTCTGCTGATGGCGCTGAAAGAGCTGTTGATGGTCATCGGCGGATTGTTTCTGGCAAAACGCAAGATCGTCGTGATGGCGGCTTGGCCGGGGAAGATCGCAACAGGATTGTTTGCGGCGGGCGTAATGCTGTCGCTCCTGTCGTTTCTTTCGGTGCATGTGGAGCCATACAATCTCATCGTGCTTGGACTCGCGACGTTGATGTCTTATTTCGCGCTGGCGTACTATGCGATGACACAGCTGCCACGCGCGTTTCGCCAAAAAATGATGGCAGAAAACGAGGACGATACCACCAAGAGGTGATTGCGGTGCATGCGCAATTTGCGGAAAAATGCTTGCAAAAGCGGAGAAAGGCTGTTATACTTTCTTTTGTTGGATGAATGAACTTTTTAGCGGAGAGTGGGCAAAACCCACTCTTTCGTTTTGAAGGGCGCTTTGTATGCGCCCAGCGCTCGAAAAAAACGTTTTCTGGGCGTGTGGATGGAGGACTTTGGATTGAACACAGCACAAAAAGTAGAGCTACTGCTCAAGCAATCCGTTGCGGAGCTTGGCTTTGAGCTTTGCGATGTCGAATTTATCAAGGAATATGGAGATTGGGTGCTTACGCTGTATATCGATAAAGAAGGCGGCGTGAACATTGACGATTGTGAGCGGGTCAGCCGCGCGGTCGACCCTTTGCTAGACACGGCGGATCCTATCGAGCAGGCGTATATGCTCTCCGTTTCCTCGCTGGGGCTGGATCGCCCGCTGAAGAAGGACGCGGACTACGCGCGCAACATCGGAAAGCGTATCGAATTCAAGCTCTTTGCGCCAATGAATGGAAAAAAAGAGTTTACGGGAGAGCTGCTTCGCTACGACGAGAACACGGCCGTTGTTCGACTGGGGGATGGCGAAATAACCCTTGAGCGCAAAGCCATCGCGCTCGCGCGTCCGGAACTGACTTTTTAAGCATTGCGGGCTCTGCCCGCCGAAATAATCAGTAATCAATCGAAGGTATACAAGTACCGGATTATTTGTAAGGAGTACAATAGGATGAACACAGAGTTTGTCGAAGCATTGAGCGCGCTGGAAAAAGAACGCGGCATCAGCAAGGATGTGCTGATTCTCGCCATCGAAGCGGCGCTTACCTCGGCCTATAAGCGCAACTATGGCGCAAACGCAAATGTCCGCGCGCAGATCGATCCCCGCACGGGCGAATTCCGCATCTACGCGTCCAAGACGGTGGTGGAGGACGTAGAAAACCCGATCAACGAGATCTCGCTTGCCGACGCGAAGCACGTCAATATGCTTTACGAAGTGGGCGATGTGCTCGAAGAAGAGGTCAAAGCCAAGGAATTTTCTCGCATCGCGGCGCAGACGGCAAAGCAGGTCGTCGTGCAGCGCATCCGCGAGGCCGAGCGCGGCGTGATCTATGAAGAGTACGTGGAAAAAGAAAACGAAGTGCTCACCGCAATCGTGCAGCGCGTGGAAAAAGGGAACGTCTATGTCGAGCTGGGGAAAACCGACGGCATCCTGACGCCAAACGAGATGATTCCCGGTGAGACCTACGAGAACAACGACCGCATCAAGGTCTATGTGCTCGAAGTGCGCAAGGACAGCAAAGGACCGCAGGTCTTGGTCAGCCGCACGCACCCGGGCCTTGTCAAGCGACTGTTTGAGCTGGAGGTGCCGGAGATTCAAACCGGTGTCGTGCAGATCAAGTCCATCGCACGCGAGGCAGGCTTCCGCACCAAAGTCGCCGTGCATTCCACAGATATGCAGGTGGACGCGGTCGGCGCATGCGTGGGTCAGCGCGGCGCGCGCGTGGAGCGCATCGTGAACGAGCTCCACAACGAAAAGATCGACATCATCGAGTGGGATTCCGATTCCGCCGTCTATATCGCAAAGGCGCTCAGCCCCGCAAAGGTGCTGATGGTCTACATCAATGAGGAAGAGAAGGCCGCAAAGGTCATCGTTCCCGACACCCAGCTCTCGCTTGCCATCGGTAAGGAAGGGCAGAACGCCCGGCTTGCCGCGAAGCTGACCGGCTGGAAGATCGACATCAAGAGCCAATCCCAAGCGGAGGAGGCGATGGACGCCTTCTATCACGAGGATGAAGAGAGCGAAAGCGAGGCGTAACGCTTGGCGAAGAAGATTCCGATGCGGATGTGCGTCTCTTGCAGGGAGATGCAGCCTAAAAAAGAATTGATGCGCGTTGTGCGCACGCCGGAGGGTGCGGTCGTACTGGATGCGACCGGACGCGCCAACGGCAGAGGCGCCTATCTTTGCAAAAAGAGCGCATGCTTGGAGAAGGCGATCAAGTCCCGCGCGCTGGAACGCGCGCTCGAGACAAAGATCGAGAGCGAGACCTACGACATGCTGCGCGCGCAGTTTAAACAAGATCATGAACAACAAGCTGAATAGCGCGATCGGGTTTGCCATGAAGGCCGGAAAGCTAAAATCCGGCGATTTTGTAACGGAGAAGCTGCTGCGGGCAAAGAACGCAAAGATTGCGCTCATCGACGCCACAGCTTCCGACAATACGAAGGACAAGTACCGAAACATCTGCAGCTTTACGGGCATCGATTTGATCGAGGTCGAAGAGCTTGGCCGTTGGATCGGGAAACCGGGGCGCATGGTCGGCGCCGTCACGGACGATGCGTTCGCGCAGATGATTCGGCGCGCGCTGGAGCAAAACAAAGACCAGACATGAGGGTTTCGGCGCGAACATGCGCCGCGCGAACAGGAATATACCGATCGTCCCAAACAAGAATGATCGGACAATCAAAATGACAATTACGCTTCCGTTTATATGACGGACTGCAAAAAACGCGGGGGTAAGGACATCAATGGCAAAAAACAATTTTCTCGAATCGGCAAATGGAATTCAGAAGACTACGAAAGAACTTCTGGAGAGGTTGACGTTGACGCAGAGCTCGGTAGGAGAGCTGCTTGTCTCCGTTCGCCATTCCGAGAGCGAGCTACTTGACAAGGAGGAGCAGAAGCGCAAAGCGCGCGAAGAGCGCGAGCGCATGGAGCGCCTGCGTGAAATGCTCGATTCCGATCAGGATCATGCCGCTCATGCCGGAGGGAGAGACGACGACGAACTGCCGCAGCCAAAGCCCGTCGCAAAGGCGGAAGTGAGCGAAAAGCAGGAAGTCACCGAAGCACCCGCCGCGGAGAAACCCGCCGATCAGCCCAAGGTGGAGAAACCTTCGGAACCGGTAAAGAGCGAAACCGCACCCGCGGTGGAGCAGCCGAAGGATGCCCAACTGGAGGCGCCTGCGCAACAGACCGCGCCGGAGGCTCCGAAGAAATCCGCAAACAGCGGATATGAAGCACACGCAATTTCGCAGGATGACCGCCGCCGCCCGCCGCAACAGCAGGGCGAGCGCACGCCATACCAGCAAAATCGCCCCCCGCGTCAGGATGGCTATCAGCCGCGCCCGCAGCAGGGTAACGGCTACCAGCCCCAACAGGGCAACGGCTATCAACCGCGCCCGCAGCAGGGCAACGGCTACCAGCCCCAACAGGGCAACGGCTATCAGCCGCGCCCGCAGCAGGGCAACGGCTACCAGCCCCAACAGGGAAACGGTTATCAGCCGCGCCCGCAGCAGGGCAACGGCTACCAGCCCCAACAGGGCAACGGCTATCAGCCGCGTCCGCAGCAGGGCAACGGTTACCAGCCCCAACAGGGTAACGGCTATCAGCCGCGTCCGCAGCAGGGTGGTTACCAGCCGCGCCCGCAAGGCGGCTATCCGCCGCGCCCGCAGCAGGGCGGAACAGGCCCGCGTCCGGCGGGACAGCCCGGCGGTTTTGCGCCGCGCGGCCCGCGTCCCGCGGGAACAGGAACGACGCCCGCTCCGTCAACAGGCGGCAAGGAGCGCGTCAGCAACTATGATCCGAACAAGAGTGCCTATGCCCGCACGAAAGAGGCGGACAAAAAGGCCAAGAATAAAAAGGCGATGTCTCGTGAAACCGCGCCCAGCGCAAGCAATTGGGACGATGACTCCACGGGTAACCGCAAACTCAGACGCGGGCTGAAGCAGCCCATGCGGCGGCCGGAACCCGTCGTGATTGAAAAGGCGGTGATCACCACGGAGACCATTACAGTCAAAGAACTATCCGAAAGAATCGGCAAACCCGCATCGGATATCATCAAGAAGCTCTTCTTGCTTGGCATGCCGACGACGATCAATCAGGAGATCGATTTTGACACCTGTGAACTCGTCGCGTCGGATTTCGGCATCGAGCTCGAACTCAAGATAGCAAAGACGTTTGAAGAAGTGCTGACCGATAGCGCGTCCGGCGAAACGGATGCGGAAGAGCTGCTCAAGACGCGTCCGCCGGTCGTCACCATCATGGGACATGTCGACCACGGCAAGACGTCGCTGCTCGATGCGATCCGCAACAGCGCGGTGACCGAGGGCGAAGCGGGCGGCATCACCCAGCACATCGGCGCGTACACCGTCTTGTGCAACGGAAAGCAGATTACCTTCATCGATACACCGGGTCACGAAGCGTTTACTTCGATGCGTGCGCGCGGCGCGCAGGTGACGGACATCGTCATTCTCGTCGTCGCAGCGGACGACGGAATTATGCCGCAGACGATCGAGGCGATCAACCACGCGAAGGCTGCCGGCGTTCCGATCATCGTTGCGATCAATAAGATGGACAAACCCGACGCGAACCCCGAGCGCGTGAAACAACAGCTGACGGAGTATGAGCTCGTTTCGGAAGAATGGGGCGGACAAACCATCATCGTGCCTGTCTCTGCGAAAAAGCAGACAGGGCTTGACGCACTGCTGGAGATGATTCTCTTGCAGGCGGACATACTGGAACTCAAGGCAAACCCGGATCGTCTCGCAAAGGGAACGATTATCGAAGCAAAGCTCGACAAAGGCCGCGGACCGCTCGCAACCGTTCTGGTGCAAAACGGCACACTGCGCAGGGGTGATACGATCGTCGCCGGTACGGCTTACGGAAAAGTGCGCGCCATGACGGATGACAAGGGCAACGCGGTCAACGAAGCGGGCCCGTCGACGCCGGTCGAGGTGCTCGGCTTTAGCGAAGTGCCGGACGCGGGCGATATCCTCAACGTCGCGGAAATCGACAAGCTCTCGCGCCAGGTGGTTGAGGAGCGCCGCGATAAGATCAAGGCCGCGCAGCTCAAGAGCAAGAGCAAGGTGTCTCTGGACGATCTCTTTACGCAGATGGCGGCGGATGAGCTCAAGGATCTCAATATCATCGTCAAAGCGGACGTGCAAGGTTCTGTCGAGGCCGTCAAGCAGGCGCTTGAGAAGCTTACCAACGAAGAAGTTCGTGTGCGCTGCATCCATGGCGGCGTCGGTGCGATCACGGGGACGGATATCATGTTTGCCTCCGCGTCCAACGCCATCGTCATCGGCTTCAATGTGCGCCCCGACTCCGGCGCGCGCGTCATGGCGGAAAAAGAGAATGTGGATGTGCGGCTCTATCGCGTCATCTACAATGCCATCGACGATGTCAAGGCTGCCATGCGCGGCATGTTCAAGCCGGTCTTTAAAGAGACGGAGCTTGGACACGCAACGGTGCGCGAAACATTCAAGGTGACCGGCGTGGGCACCATCGCGGGCGCATACGTCAACGATGGAAAGATTGCGAGAAACGCGCAAATTCGCGTCATCCGCGACAGCGTCGTGGTACACGAAGGCAAGATTTCCTCGCTCAAACGGTTTAAGGACGACGCGAAGGAAGTCCTCACGAGCTTTGAGTGCGGCATCGGCATCGATGGCTTTAACGATCTACAAGAAGGCGACGTGATTGAAGCATTCCTGATCGAAGAAGTAAAGCGCACCTAATTTACTTAGCGCTTCCGGCGTGGCAGCGCGCAGGCGTAAACAACAGAGAATCGCGTGATTCGGCCGCTTGGCGCGTGCCGGGCGGAGGAGGACATATGGCAACGTTTCGTTCAGACCGAAGGAACGAAGAGGTAAAGAAAACGATCAGCGAAGTCATTCGCGAGATGAAGGATCCCAGAATCTCGCCGATGACCGCGCTGACCGAAGTCGAGGTCACGAAAGACCTCAAATATGCGAAGGTGAAAGTCTCCGTCTATGATGACGATGAGAAAAAGCGCATCTCCAGCGTGGAAGCGCTCAATCACGCGGCCGGATTTATCTCGCATGAACTGGGCGCGCGGATGCGTATCCGCGCCGTGCCGAGCATCAAGTTTACGCTGGATAATTCCATCGCCTATAGCGTGCGCATCGCGGCGATACTAAACGGACTCAACACGGGTTCGGAACAGGAAGCGCAGGCGCAAGACGCGGATGCGCTTTCTCCGATCGACGGAGAGGAGTAACGGCATGTTGCAGGATGCCGTCCGGTTTTTACGGACGTATGATGATATTCTGCTGATCGCGCATGTCTCTCCCGATGGCGACACGCTTGGCAGCACCTTCGCGCTCTTCGGGGCGTTGTTGGAGCTAGGCAAACACGCGCAAGTGGTTTGCGAAGACCCGGTACCGGCGATCTATCGTTTTCTTCCATTTTCCGATCAATTGATACCGCCCGAGCAGGCGCGCCCTGCCGAGGCGGTTGTTTGTGTGGATTGCGCAGATTTGGGGCGGACGGGACGCTGCAAAGCGTTGTTTGAGACGGCGCGCGCAACGCTGAACATCGACCACCACGGAACCAACGACCGCTATGCCCAGTTGAACTATGTGCAAAAAGCCGGCGCGTCGGGAGAGTTGATCTATAACGTGATCACGTGCCTCAAAATCCGGCTCAACAAGAATATCGCAACCTGTCTGTATGCTGCGATCACAACCGATACAGGCAATTTTTCCTATAGTAATACAACGCCGGAAACGATGCGCATCGCGGCGGACATACTCGATACGGGGATTGATCTGCCGTATCTCAACCGATGCCTGTTTCGCACCGTGCCGTTTCACAAACTCAAGCTGCACGCGCTTGGCGTGAACAAAGCGCAGCTCTACGAGTTCGGCAGAATCGGCATTTCCTATATCACGCTGGAGGACATCGCGTCCTGCGGCGCGGCCAACGAGGACACCGAAGGCATCATCGATTCGATCCGGGATATCGATACGGTTGAGGTCGCTGCTCTGTTGCGGGAGAGTGAGGACGGGCTGGTTCGCGTCAGCCTACGCGGAAAAACCTGTGCGGATGTAAGCAAGATCGCAACCAAGCTTGGCGGCGGCGGACACAAACTCGCCGCGGGCTGCACGATGCAACCGCCGATTGAAGAGGCTGCGGCGCAGATTCTTTCGCTTGCCATCGAACTTCTGCAAGGAGTTTGCGAGTGACATGGACGGAATCGTTACCATCCTGAAACCACCCGGACTGACATCCAGCAACGTCGTGTTTGACGTGCGTAAACTGTTTCAGGAGAAGCGCGCCGGACATCTCGGCACGCTGGATCCTGCCGCGGCTGGCGTATTGCCCGTTTGTTTGGGTCGCGCGACGAAACTCTTCGACATTCTGGTCGACAAAGACAAGGAATATGTCTTCGAGTGCGCGTTTGGCATCCAGACCGACACACAGGACGCCTATGGAGCCGTCATTGCGCGGGACGACAAGCGCGTGACGGAAGACGAACTCAAGCAAATTCTGCCGGAATTCGTTGGCGGGCAGATGCAAGCGGCTTCCATCTATTCCGCCCTGAAGGTCGACGGAAGAAAGATGTATGATCTGGCCCGTGCGGGCGAGGTGGTTGCCCCGAAGGTGCGCGAAATCTGCGTGCACGAGCTGGAACTTCTCGAACAAACGGGAGACAATCGCTTTCTGCTGCGCGCGGCTTGCTCGCGCGGGACGTATGTGCGCTCCCTTTGCGAAAGCCTTGCGCAGCGGCTTGGAACGATCGGCTATGTGCCAATCCTTTTACGCACGCGCAGTGGCCCTTTTACAAGCGAACGTGCGTGGACCTTCGCGGAGCTGGAATCGGTGAAAGCCGCGGGACAGCTCATGGATACGCTGACTTCCTGCGAGGATGCGGTGTCGTTCCTGCCGGAGCTGCGTCTGCCGTTCGATCGAACCATTCCGACGAAAAACGGGTTGGAGACGCATGTGCGCGGGCTGGAAAACGGCCTCGTGCGCGCATATGCGGCGGGCACGTTTCTCGGCATCGGCGAAGTGAACCAGGAGCGGTTTCGCCTGACGATCCATCTATATGAGGAACCACGAGACAACACCGGCAACCGCGCATGCGAAGAGCAGGCGCAGAGCCGACTTTGAAGGGAATTATGGGAGCATTCGAACCCGCCGTCGTTGCGCTTGGCATGTTTGACGGCGTACATCTCGGCCACAGGGCGCTGGTCACCCGCTTGCTGGAAGAGGCAAAGCGGCTGCGCGCCGTGCCGGTGGTCTATACGTTTTCCAATCACCCGCTGGAGGTGCTCGGCGGCAGCGTTCGTCTGCTTTCCGGCATCCGGGAGCGGAACATGATCTTGCGCACCCTCGGCGTGGATCAAGTGGAAAGTGTCCCGTTTACGCGGGAAATGGCGCATTTGAGTACGGAGCAGTTTGTCGATCTTTTGGCGCAAAAGTGGGATGTGCGCGGTCTGGTCGTGGGGTATAACTACACCTGCGGAGATCGCGGAGCGGGTACGCCGGAGACGCTGCATCAAATCGGGGAAGCGCGCGGGTTCTCCGTGTCGGTCGTCGAGCCGGTGCTGTTTGACGGTGTTCCGGTCTCCAGCACGCGCATCCGCGAGGCGGTGGAGCGCGGGGACGTCCGTCTTGCCGAGCGGCTGTTGAAGCGCCGCTACACACTCAGCGGGGTGGTCGTTGAAAACAAGCGTATTGGCAGGCGGATCGGATTTCCGACCGCGAACATCGAGCAGGATCCCAAGCGCGCAATTCCGGCGGACGGTGTGTATGCGTCGTTTGCATTTGCCGGCGGGGCAGCCTATCGCGCGGTGACCAACATTGGCACCAATCCAACGGTGCATGGCGACCAACTGACCATCGAAACGCATCTGATCGATTTTAATGCCGACCTTTATGGACAGCAATTGTCGATCGCATTTCGAAAGCGTCTGCGCGGCGAGCTGATGTTTGATTCCCTGGACGCTCTCAAGGAACAAATTCGTCTGGATGTGGAGGAGGCGGCGTCTCTGCGCGACGCATGAGCCCCCGGCTCCCGGAAAACACACAAAAATCATATTTGCGGTGGTTTACAAGTTTTCGCGAATATGCTATCCTATAAAAGCATTCAAATGCCGTTTACCGGGATTTGCGACACTCCGACGTATATCTCAGTTTACGGGAAAGAAAAAGAAGGAGAAATAATACCATGACCAAGACAGAAACCATTGAAAAGTACGCGCTTCACGAAGGCGACACCGGTTCCCCGGAAGTGCAAATTGCTCTCTTGACCGAGCGCATCAACCACCTCAACGAGCACCTGAAGATGCACATGAAAGACCACCACTCGCGTCGCGGGCTGTTGAAGATGGTCGGTCAGCGCAGAGGGCTTCTGAACTACCTCAAAGAAAAGGACATCGAGCGCTATAGAGCGGTCGCTGCAAGCCTGAACATCCGTATTAAGTAAAAGAAAAAGGCGGGGTTGTTCCCGCCTTTCTTTCTATCATACGAGCAATTTGTCCATCGTTGTATGGTATTGTTGCATTTCGTCCGCGCGGCATGGTTCCATGTATTTTTTGCTCATCTGCGGATCGATTTGCCCCCAAGACAGGTTATAATAGAAAAGAAGATAAAAGAAGAAGAAGGAGCAAACAAATACTATGGAAAGAAACTTCCAGATGCAGCTTGGTGGCAAGACGCTCGTCGTCGAAACCGGCAAGTACGCCGAACAGGCGGGTGGAAGCTGTCTCGTCCGTTTGGGCGATACGGCCGTTCTGGTCTGTGCGACCATCGCGAAGACCGCGCGTGACGGCGTCGATTTTCTGCCGCTTTCGGTGGAATATCAGGAGAAACTTTACTCGGTGGGCAAGATTCCCGGCGGGTTCATCAAACGGGAAGGCCGCCCGACCGATCGCGCGATCCTAAGCTCGCGCCTCATCGATCGCCCGCTGCGTCCGCTGTTCCCGAAAGGCTTTTACAATGACGTGCAGGTGGTTGCCACCGTCATGTCTGTGGAGCAGGACGTCCAGCCCGAAATTCTTGCGATGATCGGCTCCTCCGTCGTGCTCGCCATCAGCGAAGCGCCGTTTTCCGGCCCCACGGGTTCGGTCGCGGTCGGCATGGTGGATGGCGAATTCGTCATCAACCCCGATGTCGCGCAGCGCGAAAAGAGCAAACTAAGCCTCGTGGTCGCCGGCACCAAGGACGCGGTCATGATGGTCGAAGCTGGTTCCAACGAGATCTCCGAAGAAGAGATGCTCAACGCCATCCTCTTTGCGCACGACGAGATCAAGAAAATTGTCAGCTTCATTGCGGACATCGAAGCCCAGGTTGGCAAGCAGAAACTCGATCCGGTGATCTATCACCCCAGCGAAGAGATCGAAGCCAAAGTCCGCGCCTATGCGTTTGACAAGGTCGTCTGGTCGCTGGATACCAATGAGCGTTCCGAGCGCGAAGTGCGCGGCGACAAGGTCAAGGCCGAGACCGTCGAAGCCTTCAAAGAAGAATATCCCGAGTCCGCCAAGGACATCGGCGCGATTCTCTATACGATCACCAAAGAGGTCGTCCGCGACAAGATCATCAACAAGAAGATCCGTCCCGACGGACGCGCGCAGGATGAGATCCGCCCCATCTGGAGCGAGGTCGGCATCTTTGGTCGCACGCACGGCAGCGCGGTGTTCACCCGCGGTCAAACGCAGGTCATGACCATCGCCACGCTCGGTACGATCTCCGAAGCGCAGTCTCTCGACGGGCTTTCCCTCGAAGAGACCAAGCGCTATATGCACCAGTATAATATGCCGCCGTACAGCGTCGGCGAAGCCAAGCCCATGCGCGGCGTCGGTCGCCGCGAAATCGGCCACGGTGCTCTGGCGGAGCGCGCGCTGGAACCGGTGCTCCCGAGCGAAGCTGAGTTCCCGTACTGCATGCGCCTCGTGAGCGAGGTCATCAGCTCGAACGGCTCCACCTCGCAGGCTTCCATCTGCGCGAGCACGATGGCGCTCCTGGACGCGGGCGTTCCGATCAAGAAGTCCGTCGCGGGCGTCGCGATGGGTCTGATCAAAGACGATTCCACGGGCAATATCGCGATTCTGACCGACATCCAGGGTCTTGAGGATTTCCTCGGAGACATGGACTTTAAAGTCGCCGGCACGCGTGACGGAATCACCGCCATCCAGATGGATATCAAGATCAAGGGCATCAGCCGCGAAATCCTCACCCGTGCGCTGGAGCAGGCGCGCAAGGGTCGTATGTTCATCCTCGACAAGATGGACGAAACCCTCCGTGAGCCGCGTGCGGAGCTCTCACCCTATGCGCCGCGCATCATCACGTTCAAGATCAATCCGGATAAGATCCGTGAAGTCATCGGCAGCGGCGGCAAGGTCATCAACAAGATCATTGCCGATACCGGCGTGAAGATCGACATCGAGGACGACGGCACCGTCTATATCGCGTCTCCCGACTCGGCTGCGGCGGCGGAAGCCAAGCGCATCATCGACGGCATCGTCAAAGAGATCGAAGTTGGCGACGTTTACCTCGGCAGCGTTGTCGGCATCAAAGAGTTCGGCGCGTTCATCAACCTCAAGCCCGGAACCGACGGCTTACTGCACATCTCCCGCATCGCGAACAAGCGCGTGGAGAAGGTGGAAGACGTGCTCTCCATGGGTGAGCAGGTGCTCGTGCGCGTCATCGACATCGACCCCAAGACCGGCAAGATCAGCTTGACCCGCAAGGATATGCTGCCGCCGGAAAAGGACTGAGTTCCGAAGCGAGAAACACCCACGGGGCGCGGCGGCAACGTCGCGCTCTTCTTGTTTGAAAAGAGGCATGCCGCATAGATCAAATGCGCGACTTTCGTCTCTCGGATTTTTGTGGTAGAATACAGAATTGTCAGCAATTGCCCGTGAAAGGAATAGGAAACGCATGATACGCCAAAAAACCCTGCCAAACGGCATTCGCTTGATCTATGAAAAAATGGAGCATGTCCGCTCCGTTTCCATGGGCGTGTGGGTGGATACCGGCTCCGTACGCGAGACGCAGGAGAACGCGGGTGCCTCCCATCTGATTGAGCACATGGTGTTCAAGGGAACGGAGCGCCGCAATGCCGAACAGATCGCAATCGAGATGGATGCGGTCGGCGGCAATATCAACGCCTATACCAGCAAGGAAAACACCTGCTTTTACGCAAAAGTGCTGGATGAACACCTGGACCTTGTCTCGGATGTGCTGTCGGATATCACCTTTCACAGTGTGTTTGATCCAGTAGAACTCCAGAAAGAGCAGGGCGTCGTTCTGGAAGAAATTCTGATGAACGAGGACAGCCCGGAGGATCTTGCGGGAGAAGAGAGCAACATGCTCTTCTTCGGCGAAGAAACGCTGGCAAGCCCTATTTTGGGCACAAAAGAGAGCGTGCGCGCATTCACCCGCGCGTCGCTGCTCACCTATAAAAATGAATTTTATGTGCCGAATAACATCGTCGTTTCCTGCGCGGGAAACTTTGAGGAACAGGCGCTGATCGATTCGGTTACGCGTTGGTTTGATGCTCCCGCGAGCGAGCAAAAGACGGAGCCGGTGCCCCAGCGCTTCCCCGGCGGCAAACGGGTTAAGTTGATCGAGAAAGATGTCGAGCAGGTTCACATCTGCCTGACCCTCCCGGGCTTTGCCAGGGACAGCGAAGGGCAGTTTCCGCTTGCCGTGCTTTCCAATATCATCGGCGGCAGTATGAGCTCGCGCTTGTTTCAGTCGATCCGCGAGAAACTCGGGCTTGCCTATTCGGTCTACTCGTATCCAACGAGCTATACCGATACAGGCACGCTGACGCTCTACGCTGGAACCGGCGAGAAGCAGGCCAAGGAAGTGCTCAGCCGTATGCTGGAAGAGATCGAACGCGTCCGCAAGGACGGCGTGACGAAGCAGGAGCTGGAGCGTTGCCGTGACCAACTCAAAGGCAGTCATCTGCTGGGCATGGAGTCCAGCAGCGCACATATGAGTGCCCTTGGTAAGACGCTGCTGTTACAAAAACGTGAATATAGCGAGCAGGAGACCATCCGCAGGATTGAGTGTGTTACAATGGAAGATATTGAACGCATTCTGCCCGTTTGTCTGAATCAGGACGACGCCAGCACGGCGCTGGTCGGGCGCTTGAAAAAACAGACAAACGCGCTGCGTGAGCTCTTGCGCTAATCGGTTCACCAACATATGGATTGCTATGCCCTTTTTCAGACCGGACGGAGGACACCGACCTTGGATAAGCTTGATGTGATTTTTCAAATGCAGCAGTCGCTCAATGACGATATTGAAGCGCGCAGAGGCGTCGCCTTTTCGCGCGAGGAATGGATGCAGAAAGAAGTCCTCGCGATGATTTCGGAGCTTTCCGAGGTGCTGGACGAGGTCAACTTCAAGTGGTGGAAAAATCCAAAGCCCGTCGATGATCTGTCCCTCAAAGGGGAGTTGGTCGATGTGCTGCACTTTTTTGTGAGCATGTGCCTCAAGAGCGGCATGACCGCGGAGGAGCTGTTCGCGCTCTATCAAGCCAAGAATCAGGAGAATTTTGACAGGCAGTACGGCAGATCCCAAAAACAGGGGTATGAGATCGGCGGTGACACGAATGGCTAAATCGAAAGTGCGCATCAAAGGCCGGTTTTTCATGATGATTCTGATCCTCGTTGGCTTTATCGCACTGGTTGTCATCGTCGCCAATGCACTGAAAAAAACAGGTGAAATCGAATTTGGATCACTGGGCGCGGATCTTGAGGTGAACGCCGCAATCATTCGCGATGAAAAGGTCATCATGTCCGAGCCATATGAGAAGATCACGTTCGACGTGGTGGAAGGCGAAACGGTCAACAACGACCAGGTCATCGCCCAGCTCTATAAGCGCGGCTATCAGGACGAGACAATGGTCACGCTGTTGAATCTGCAAAGGCAGATCTTCGATTATCAAATGCAGCTGCTCGGCGGACAGGCGCCGCAGGAGCTTCTGGATCTCGATAGCAGCATCGACGGGCTGGAAAAGCAGATTCGCGCCGTGTCCCGCGGGCAGAGCACGCTGGACATGCTCGACCTGGAGCAGACGCTCAAGGATATCGAGACGCAGCGCGTGGCGCTGATGCTGAACATCGTCACGCCGGATGCCACGTTGACCCAGCTCTACAGCGATCTCAGGAGCCAGCAAAGCGTCATGAGCGGCTGGAAGCGGGATATCAAGAACACCTCGGGTATCGGCATCGTGAGCTTTTACTTTGACGGATACGAGCAGGTTTTGAGTGTAAACAAGCTTTCGACGATCAACTCCGCGTTGGTTAAAACGGTCGTCAACGGCGGAAACACCGCCAAAAACGCGGAATCGACCAGCGAGGTGCCGCTGTATCGCATCATCAACAACACGCATTGGTTCATCGCGTTTGTAACGAGCGCCACAGACCCGATGCGACTGGCGGAGGGCGAGCAGTACAGCGTTCTATTCCAGAATTATTCCGACCAGCAGTTTACCGCAACGGCGCGCGCAAGCCAGGTTTCCGAAAATGCGGTGGTCAATATCCTGGAGTTCAACACCGACATCGGCAAACTCATCGGTACGCGGACGGTAGCGGCGACGATCAGTAAATCCGCGCAGGGCTTGGTGGTGCCGCTCAAGGCAATCGTGATCATCGCGGGTATGCCGGGCATCAACATCGTCTACGGCGACACCGTGCTGCGGGTCGAGGTGGATATTCTGGCCCAGAGCGACAAGAAGGCGGTCATCCGCGCGCACAACGCGTCGGATAATCTCACCGCCGGAATGAAGTATCTCAAGCCATGACGGACGTCGAGCGTAATATTTGCGAGGTGCGCGCGGAGATCGCAAACGCCTGCGTGCGTGCGGGCAGGGACCCCGCGGGGGTGTCTCTCGTCGCGGTTTCAAAGTATCAAAACACGGAGCGGATGGCGGAGGCGGTTGCCGCCAGGGTTTTCTGCTTTGGCGAGAACCATGCGCAAGAATTGAACGAAAAGAAAACTTTTTTTGAACAGCATGGTTGCAGTGTGCATTTTATTGGACAACTGCAATCGAATAAGATAAAATATGTCTGCGGTTTTGCCGACCTGATAGAGTCGGTGGATCGGCAAAATCTCGCGCTTCTGCTGGGACAAAGAGCGGCGGCAAAAGACGTTGTGCAGGACATTCTGATCCAGGTCAACATCGGTGCGGAAGACCAAAAGGGCGGCGTACCAGATGAGGACTTGGATTCTTTCGCGGAATATTGCTCAAGTGTTCCGCATTTGCGTTTGCGGGGGTTGATGTGTGTTCCGCCCGCCGTTACCGCGGAGGCGGCGCGACCGTATTTTCGAACCATGCGCACATATTTTGAGAAGCTCCGCGCGCGTTTTAACCCGGATGTGTTCGATACGCTCTCGATGGGGATGAGCCACGACTTCGTGGTCGCCATCGAAGAGGGTGCGACACAGGTGCGCGTTGGGTCCCGCATCTTCGGCGCGCGAGACAAGAAGTAACTGATTCAAATGCCGTGGACAAAGTACCCCGGCTGACAGCTTTCGGAGGATAACGGATGGCAAGCCTATATACGAAATTCCTGGATTTCATCGGAATCGAGGAGAGCGACGAGCAGGAAGACGACCGCAGAGACGACGGGTATTACCGCGATGAACCGCCGGAACGCTCTGCCGGCAGCGCATTCGGCGGCGGGAAAGCGCCTGCCGCGCCCAATCGCAGAACGGATCGCTCGCAAAACAACTCCGGTGCGAATCTCCCAATTTCCGGCGGAATGAAGATGATCGTGTACCATCCTGTGAGCTATGAGGACACGCAGAGCATCATCGACAACCTGAAAAACAGGAAACCCGTCATCGTGAATATGGAAGAGCTGGAGCTGGATACCGCGCAGCGAATTCTAGATTTCCTCTCCGGCGCGGTGTATGCGCTCAACGGAACCATGTGCAAGATTTCGCGTGGTATTTTTGTCGTAGCGCCCAACAATTACGATGTGGTGGGCAACGGCGAGGACGACTACGGCGACCTGGTTTGAGAGCGGGCTGCAGAACGAAACAGAAATCACTGGCACATCAGCATGTTGGTGTGCCATTTTTTACCAAACGGATTGCAAAACGAATGCCGTTTTGTAAGGAGGAGTTCCTATGCGCATAGACGAAATCGTCAGCAAGGTGTTTACGCGCTCCTTCATGGGTTATGATATCGAGCAGGTCGACGTGTTTCTCGATGAGATCATTGAGACGCTGGAACGATATGAGGCGGACAAGCGCGAGATGCTCTCCGCCATGGAATATTTGATGAAAAAACTGGAGCACGGGCAGAAGGTGCCTCTTTCGGACATGAAGAAGGAGATCGATTCCGGACGCACACGCGCAAAGCCCGCGCTGACGGATGGCACGGAGCGTGACGAGGAGCAGAAGACGACCGCGCGTTCCATCGCCCGCGGAAGCGGCGCAGGCAAGCCGATTCGCGCCCCGAAAGTCAGCCGCGTTAAAAGCGAAGAGGACATGAAAGCGCAGATCATCGAGGAAGCGAAGTCCGCAATCCCGCAGCAGGAGCTCACGCCGGAGGAAGCGGACAAGCGCGCAAAGCGCATGTCGACAGCCGCGGTCAACTGGCTGGACGAGCTATTGATCAACATTGCAGAGCACGAAACGCTGGACTATGACAAGATCCTGCAATCGACCCCGACGGCAGCCGCACCGCAAACGCAGGAACAGGCAAAAGTCAGCACAGCACCATCACAGGAACAAACGAACGAATCAGCGGCGCAGCCGCCGGAAAGTAAATAGGAAACATGGCTAAACAAAAAAATGCCTTCCCGCCCGTCAGCCGTGAGGATTTGCGCGCGCGAGGCATCGATCAACTGGATTTTGTGTTTATCACCGGGGATGCGTATATCGACCACCCCAGCTTCGGTGCGGCGATCATCACCCGCCTGCTCGAAAGCAGAGGCTATACGGTCGGCATCATCGCGCAGCCGGATTGGCACGGCGTGGAGCCGTTTCGTGTGCTGGGCAAGCCGAAACTCGGCTTTCTCATCTCCTCGGGCAACATCGACAGCATGGTCAACCATTATTCCGTCTCCGGATCTCACCGAACGACGGATGTCTACACCGAGGAAGGCGTAGCCGGAAAGCGGCCAGACCGCGCGACGATTGTCTACGCCAACCGCTGTAAACAGGCATACTCCAATGTACCGACGATCATCGGCGGCATCGAGGCGAGCCTTCGCCGCTTTGCGCACTATGACTACTGGGACAACCGCGTGCGGCATAGCATTCTCTATGACGCATGCGCGGATATCCTCATCTACGGCATGGGCGAACGCGCGGTTGTTCAGGTTGCGGATGCGCTCAAAGCGGGCAAACCGGTCGTGGAGATTACGGATATCCCCGGCACCTGTGTGCGCGTGAGCAGCACCGACGAGAAAAAAGGCGCGCTGATGCTGCCTTCTTATACCGAGGTTGTCAGCGATAAGAAAAAATACTGCGAAGCATTTAACATGCAGACGAGAGAGCAGGATGCCGTGCGCGGCAAGCATCTGCTCCAGCCGCACGAAAAAGGCTTTGTGCTCTGCAATCCGCCCGCGCGCCCGCTTTCTACCAAGGAGCTGGACGAAGTCTATGCGCTCCCGTATACGCGAAAGCCGCATCCGATGTATCGCGGATACATCCCCGCGCTTGAGGAGGTCTCGTTCTCTGTCACCTCCGCGCGTGGCTGCTTCGGCAACTGCAACTTTTGCGCGCTGACGTTCCATCAGGGACGCGTTGTGACGGGCAGAAGCCACGCTTCGATTCTGGTCGAGGCGGAGAAGATGACCTGGGACCCGGAGTTCAAGGGGTATATCCACGATGTCGGCGGGCCGACCGCAAACTTCCGCCACCCGGCCTGCGAAAAACAGCTCAAGAGCGGCGTCTGCGCAGACAGACAGTGCATCGGCTTCACCGCTTGCCGGAATCTCGACACCTCGGAGGACGACTATGTTTCGCTCCTTCGGAAACTGCGCGAATTGCCGCGCGTCAAGAAGGTGTTCGTGCGCAGCGGCGTGCGCTATGACTACGCCATGATGGATCGCGACGATACCTTCCTGCACGAACTGATCGAGCACCACATCTCTGGCCAACTCAAGGTTGCGCCGGAGCATGTCTCCGACCGGGTGCTGAAATATATGAATAAACCCCCGCACGCGGTCTACGAGCGGTTTGTGCAAAAATACGAGGCGATCAACAAGAGTCTCGGTATGCGGCAATACCTCGTGCCGTACCTGATCAGTTCGCATCCGGGCAGCAACATCCACGACGCGATTGAGCTCGCACAATATCTAAAAGAAAAGAATTACCGACCGGAGCAGGTGCAGGATTTTTATCCAACACCCGGCACCGCGTCCACGTGCATGTACCATACCGGTCTGGATCCCGCCACGATGCAGCCGGTCTACGTCGCAAAGACGCGTGAGGAAAAGGCAATGCAGCGCTCGCTGATGCAGTGCCATATCCGCAGAAACTGGCCGCTGATTCGAAAAGCACTGCGCTCTGCCGACCGTGAAGACCTCATCGGCAGCGGTAGAAACTGCCTTGTTCCGCCGGATTATCTCTCGCCGGACGAGCAGCGCGGAAGTGCCTACCGCTATCCGCAGCAACGCGGCGGAAACGCCCCACGCGGCGGCGGGAAAAAGAGTGGTGCCAGCGGCGGGCGCGTACCCAAGCGCGGCAGGTGATCATGCGCGTCGCGCGGGTGTTTTTCGCGCGAAAATCGTATTTGCGCACACGGTAACTCCTTGACAAAACACCTTTGAACCGATACAATACTTAAGGTTGCGTGGAAATGCGCGGTAGTTTTGTGCGCGCTAGTTGGTAGGGACGCGCCGATTTCCTCGGCGGCAAAGGCGGTGGAGATCATGCGGATTCGGGTTGCAAACGCGATTCGGCAAACGGGAGAGTCGTTTCCTTTGGAAACGGCGGAACAGTTTCCCGATCAATTGTTTGGCGAACGGATCATCTCGTTCACAGAGCCGGTTGTGGTTCATGGGACATATGTCTATGACGGCAAGGGGTTCACGGTGAGCGGAGATGTGCAAGCCTATGTCAACACCATCTGTGCGCTGTGCACAAAACCCATTGTCGAGCGCATCGCGTTTTCCTTTTCGGAGCGATTTGTAAAAGGGGAAGACGAGGCGTCCGACGACGAGACCTATCCGTATTCGGGTGAAGAGCTACTGCTCGACAAAGCCGTGCTGGACAATCTCTTTTTAGAGCTTCCCATCGCGAGTGTTTGCCGGGAGGGTTGCAAGGGCTTGTGCCCTGTTTGCGGCGTAGATCGAAACACAACCACATGCGATTGCACCACAGAGGAAGCCTAGGGCAACTGCCCCAGCGCTATCAGATGAAGAATAGGAGGGATTATCATGGCAGTACCCAAGAGAAAAACGTCCAAGGCAAGGCGTGATTCGCGCAGAGCATCAAACTTCAAAGTAGCGGAAGTGCAGCTGGGCGAATGTCCGCAGTGCCACTCGCTTGTACCGTCCCACACGGTATGCAAGACGTGCGGGTATTACGGCGGCAAGCTGGTCGTCGACATGGAACAGAAGGAAAAGAAGAACGCCTGATCATCCATCCTTCGAAATATGTCGAACCCTTCGACAGCAAGTTTTGCAAAAGCAAGCAGACTTCTTGTGTCTATTGACGCGGGAAGTCTTTTTGCATGCCTTCCATCGTCCGGCGGGGGACTGTACCTATACATAAAACTGATTTCGTTTGACGCGGGAAGTCTTTTTGCATGCCTTCCATCGTCCGGCGGGGGACTGTACCTATACAAAAAAGCCTGATTTCGTTGCGCAAATTTCTTTTTTTGCGTATAATAGTGCAATCATGCATGCGCCCGAAAAGAGCAACCCGATTGAAATCATTTGCACTTATTTTCGCTCTTTGCGCGGCGCAAACAATTCTTGGGACAGCGGCAGGGGTTTGCCGCGGAATTGGGAGAAGACACAGTATGAGAATTGCCATTGACGCAATGGGCGGAGACCACGCGCCGCAGGCGGTGCTGGAAGGGGTTCAGCTCGTATTGCCCGAACTGAAGAAGGACGTAGCGCTCGTGCTCTACGGCGACGAGAAAACGATCCGCGACGGTCTTGCCGGACTCGGCGTCAAAGATTCGCGCGTTACCGTTGTGCACACCTCGGAAGTGATCGGCTGCGACGAACAGCCGACGCTCGCCATCCGGAAAAAGAAGGACTCCTCCATGGTGCGCGCGGTGGAGGCCGTCGCCACCGGCGAAGCGGACTGCGTCCTTTCCGGGGGCAGCACAGGCGCGCTGCTCACGGGGGCAACGCTGATCATCAAGCGGCTCAAGGGCGTAAAACGTCCCGCACTTGCGACGATGATGCCGACGGTTGATTCCTGCATGCTCCTGCTCGATTGCGGCGCGAATACCGACTGTAAGAGCGATTACCTCGTGCAGTTTGCGTTGATGGGCTCCGCGTATATGAAGAGCGTCGTCGGCGTTAAGGAGCCGCGCGTGGGCCTTTTAAACAACGGCGCGGAAGAGGAGAAGGGCAACGAATTGACGAAGGAAGCGCACAAGCTGCTGAAATCGGCGCCCGTGCACTTCACCGGAAATTGCGAAGGCAGAGACGTACTCGGCGGAACATTCGACGTGGTCGTCTGCGACGGGTTTGATGGCAACATCGTACTCAAGGGTACGGAGGGCGCGGCAGGGTTGATCATGGATTTGCTCAAGCAGGGGCTGATGTCGAGCCTGCGCACGAAGATCGGAGCGCTCATCTGCAAGCCCGCGTTCAAGCAACTGAAGAAGAAGCTGGACTATACCGAGTATGGCGGCGCGCCGCTGCTCGGCGTCAACGGCGGCGTCATCAAGGCGCACGGCAGCTCCAACGGCAAGTCGTTCCGTTCGGCAATCCTACAGGCGGAGAAACTTGTTTCTTCCAACGTCACCCAACTGCTCGGGGAAGAGATTGCTTCCTATGGCCTGGAAGAAAAGGCAGCCGAGTAAACGCCGGGGCAGCGTGGGGCGGCTCCGTGCAGCAAGCATTGACAGAACCCCGCGTTTCCGATAGAATACTACGCGAATGAGATGCGTGGAAAAAACGCATTGAAAAGGAGTTTTGAACATGTTTTTTGAAAAAGTTAGAGATATTATCGCAAAGCAACTGGACATCGAAGCCGCCACCATCACCATGACCAGCCGCCTGATCGACGATCTCAAGGCCGACTCGCTGGACATCGTAGAACTCATCATGGATCTCGAACAGGAATTCAACATCGAGATTCCGGACGAAGAACTTCCCAAGGTGCAGACTGTCTCGGATATCGTCGGATACCTCGAGAAGAAGTAAGAAACAATCATCATCCAGCTGACCCGCATCCGAAGACTGAGCGAGGGTGCGGGTTTTTTCGTAAAGCGTTCGGCAGAAAGCCCTGTGTAACGCTTGTTTTTTCACGAAATCTGACAAATATTTGTTTTATCCCGTGCATTCTATACTAAATTGATTCATCAAAGGATAACCGGATGATCGAACAGCAAGACCGGCTCACACCGCTGGAAGAAACCCTGGAGTATACGTTTTCCGACCGTTCCCTGCTGGAAACGGCGTTGACGCATACCTCGTTTGTAAAAGGGGATGGCAAGCGGCAAACGCACAACGAACGCCTGGAGTTCCTTGGCGACGCGGTGCTGGAGCTTTGCGTGAGCGAGCATCTTTATTTGCAACAGCCGCAGTTGCAGGAGGGCGCGATGACGCGCCACCGCGCGCGGCTGGTTTGTGAGCACGCGCTCTATAGCGCGGCGCTCGCGCTCGGCATCCCCGCGTATCTGTGCCTTGGCAACGGAGAAGAACTCACCGGCGGACGGAACAAACCCTCGATCGTCTCCGACGCGCTTGAGGCGGTCGTCGGCGCGATCTATCTCGACGGCGGGCTGGGCCATGCGCGGCGCGTAATCTTGCAGCACGTCATCCGCCTCCTGGAAGAGTCTCGCGTGGACGAAACCGACAAGGACTATAAAACCCGTTTGCAGGAGCATGTGCAAAAGCGGCATATCGGCACACTGGAATATGAATGCATGAGCGAATCGGGGCCGGAGCATCAAAAACGATTCACAATCTGCGTGCGCCTTTCCGGCGATACGATCGGCGAAGGCACGGGCCTGAATAAACAGAGCGCGGGGCAGGAAGCGGCAAAGGCCGCCTTGATCCGCCTCGGCGTACTGGAGGAAGAGGCATGAGACTGACCAAGCTGGAACTCAATGGCTTCAAATCCTTTGCGCGCAAAACCGAAATTCGTTTTGGCTCAGGCGTGACCGCCATCATCGGCCCCAACGGCAGCGGAAAGAGCAATATCTCCGACGCGGTGCGTTGGGTGCTCGGCGAACAGAGCGCAAAGGCGTTGCGCGGCGGCAAGATGGAGGACGTCATCTTCAACGGCACGCAGCTACGGAAAGCGCTCGCCTACAGCGAGGTGACGCTGTCGTTTGACAACAGCGACGGGCTTTTGAAGCTGCCCTTTGCCGAGGTTGCGATTACGCGCCGCGTCTACCGTTCGGGCGAGAGCGAGTATTGCATCAACCGAAACAATTGCCGCTTGCGCGATATTTCAGATCTGTTTTGCGACACAGGCATCGGAAAAGACGGCTATTCCATCATCAGCCAGGGTAAGGTTGAAGAAATCCTTGCCAACAAGAGCGGAGATCGCCGTGCGGCGTTTGAAGAAGCCGCGGGTGTGATGCGCTATCGCGTACGCAAAGAGGACGCGGAGCGCAAGCTCAATAACACCGAAAAAAACCTCGAACGCATCGAGGATATCTTAAAGGAACTCGCGGACAGGCTCGCTCCCTTGGAGCGGCAGAGTGCGTCAGCGCGGGCCTATCTGCGGCTGAGAGACGAACTCAAGGATCTCGAGGTCAACCTCTTTCTCTATCAATACGACCGCGTAAACGAAAAACTCACGCAAATTCAAGAGACCATGCGCCAGATGGCGGAGGAACGTACGCTCGTTGAGACCGGCGAATCCGCGCTACTTTCCGTTTGCGCGTCGCTGGAGGAGCAGCTCAAGGCGTTGGATACCGCGCTCAGCCTCCAGCAAAACAAGCTTGTGGGTCTGGTTTCGGAGGCGGAGACGCGCGTCGGCACCAGCCACGTCCTCGCGGAGCGGCGGGAAAACGCACGCGCCACGCAAAAACGGATCGAGCAGGAACGCGAACAGGGCAAGGTACGCATCGAAGAGCTCGACCGCGTCATCGCGGGCTTGCAGGGGGACGAATCCGGGCAGGCGGCGCTGCAACTGCTTGAAAGAGAGATGGACGAAGCGCAAACGCGCCTCAACGCCATCGACGCGGAGATATCCGCGCGCGAGGAAGCCCTCGACGAAATGAAGAACAGCATCATCGAGGCGATGAACCGCGCGTCCGACTTCAAGTCCAGCGCGGCTCGCTTTGATCAGATGAAGAGCTCCATCGGCGAGCGGCTTCTTGCCATCGACGCCGAGCAAAAACGCCGCGCGGACGAGACCGCGCGCCTGCGGGAGGAGCTTCAGCTCGCAAAAGAACAGCACGCGGCGGAAGCGCAGCGACTCGAGCAGGCGAAAAAGGATCTCGACGGATCGGTCGAAAACCGCAGAAAGACGCTCGACGCATTTACTAATCTGCGCGAGGAGATCTCCCGCGACGAACAGGGCATTTCGTCGATCCAGTCGCGCCTTCGCGTGCTGGATGAAATGCAGCGTTCCCGCGAGGGGTATTACGCGAGCGTGAAAAATATCCTCAAGGACGCGCCGCACGACGCGAAGCTCGGCCGCGCCATCGTCGGCGTGGTGGCGGAGCTGTTGCGTGTGCCGAAGGAATATGAGATTGCGGTCACGATGGCGCTCGGCAGCACGCTGCAAAACATCGTCACCCCGACCGCCGAGGACGCGAAATACGTCATCGAATACCTCCGCGCCAAGGAGTATGGCAGGGCGACGCTGCTGCCGATGGCGCTGCTCAATCCAACGCGCATCACGCGCGAGGAGCGGGCGCTCTTAGACGTGCCCGGCTGCATCGGCATGGCAAACGAACTGGTCGACTGCGACGACAATGTTCGAAACGTGATGGACTACCTGCTCTGCCGCACGATCATCGTCAAAAACCTCGACGCGGGCATCGCGCTCAAAAATCGTACGCGCGGGGCGTTTCATATCGCGACGCTGGAAGGCGATATCATCAGTACCGGCGGATCGATGAGCGGCGGAAGCCTGCAAAAACAGACGTTCAACCTCTTAAGCCGCGAGCGCGAACTGGTGGAGCTGCGCGAAAAGCTCAAAAAAGCCGACGCCGCGCTGGAAGAGAAGAAATCAGCTCTTCGCAAGGCGGAGCAGGACGTGCTGCGGTGCGATATTCAGGTGGATTCCTTCCGCGATGCGGTACACGCCTGCGAGATCGCGGCGGCGAAACAGGCGGAGCAGTTGGATATCATCCTGCGCGACGTGGAACACAGCGAGCAGGGTGAGCAATCGATTGCAGATGAGCGCGCGTCGCTTACGGAAAACCTCGCGGAGGTCGAGCGCGAGCGCACGAACGCGGGTGAACAGCAGACAGACATCGAGCAGGGCAACGCGAGTACGCGCGAGGATGTTGCCCGCGCGCAGGGAGAGCTGTATGAGCTGCGCAAAGATCGCGAAACCATCGCGGGAGAGCTCACGGAACAAAAAGTACGCCGTATGGCGCTGAGCAAGGAGCGCGACGCGGTCTATGCGGAGCAGCGGCGCCTTGTCTCGGAGCATCGGGATTTGACGATTCGCCTGAACGCGCTGGAACAAGAGGCCGCGGAGAATACCGCGAACATCGGCGCTATCGAAACGGAACTCGAAGGCATGCGCGCGCAGATCGAGAGCGACTCGCTCCTCACCGGTTCGGAGAAGGAGACACAGCGCAAGCTGGAGGAAGAACGCCAAACCGTCTCCGCCTCGCTGTATGAGCAGCGCGCGCGGCGCGAGGAATTGCTCGCCAGCACGCGCGACCTCGCGGAGCGCATCCATAAGCAGGAGATGACGCGGAGCAAGCTGGAGATGGAACTCGGCGCCATGCAGGATCATATCTGGAACGAATATGACCTCACCTATGAAAACGCAGCGGTGCTCAAGCGCGAGATCGCGCTCGGCGCTTCCAACGCGCGCGTGAGTGAGATCAAGCAGGAGATCAAGGGGCTTGGGGACATCAACCTCAACTCCATCGAAGAATATAAAGGCGTTTTCGAGCGGCACAGCGAGCTTGCCACGCAGTGTGACGATCTCAACCGCGCCAAGCAGGATCTGGAGACGCTGATCGTGGAACTCACGGGCACCATGGAGACGGTGTTCCTCAAACAGTTTGAAATGATCCAGCAGAACTTTTCTTCCACATTTGCGGAGCTCTTCGGCGGCGGCCAGGCGGAACTCAGGCTCGCGGACAAGAACGACGTGCTGGGATGCGATATCGATATCATCGCCCAGCCGCCGGGCAAGAAACTACAGCTCTTATCGCTGCTCTCCGGCGGCGAACGGACGTTGACCGCGATTGCGCTGCTGTTTGCAATGCTCAAACTCAAGCCGCCCGCATTCTGCATGCTCGATGAAATCGAGTCCGCGTTGGACGAGGCAAACGTCTCCCGTTTTGCGGACTATGTCAAGCGCTATTCCGAGGGCACGCAGTTCATCCTCATCACGCACCGAAAGGGAAGCATGGAGGTGTGCGACACGCTCTATGGCGTCTCAATGGAGGAAAAGGGAGTCAGTAAGGTGGTTTCCGCGCGCTTTGGCGAAAACGGGATCACCACCGCGCCGGAGCCGGCGAGTGGTTCATAACCGGACGGTTGGGTAACCGATCTGGAGAAGAAACCACTCTTTCAAACAATAAATCTTCTGACAAGGTAGAAATATGGAAAAAAAACCGCTGTTCCAAAAATGGAAAACAGGCCTCGGCAAGACCCGCACGGGACTGCTCGCGCGGCTCTTCACCTCGAAGGACGGCATCAACGAGGCCTTTTATGAGGAGCTGGAAGAAGCCCTGATCCTCGCAGACGCGGGCGCCGCCGTGACGGAACGTATGCTGGACGAGCTACAAACAGTCATCAAAGAGCAGAAGATCACCGATCGCGCGGGCGCGCGCAAAGCCCTCGCGGGATTGATTGCAAACGCGGTTAGGACGAAGCAGCCGTTCGCGGCGGATGTTGGCGCGGCGGTGGTGCTCATCGTCGGCGTCAACGGCGTCGGCAAGACGACGAGCATCGGCAAGCTCGCAAACAGCTATCGTGAACAGGGCAGAAAGGTCATGCTTGCCGCGGCGGATACCTTCCGCGCGGCGGCGGCGGAGCAGCTCGGCGAGTGGGCCAAGCGCTCGGAAGTCGCCATGGTGCGCCACAACGAAGGCGCGGATCCTGCCGCGGTGGTGTTTGACGCGATCGCCTCCTTCAAGGCGAAAGGCTGCGATCTCCTGCTGTGCGACACGGCGGGACGCCTCCACAACAAAGCGAACCTGATGAACGAACTCGGCAAGATCCGTCGCGTGATCGCGCGCGAGCTGCCGGATATCCCCTGCGAAACACTGCTGGTACTCGATGCGGTGACGGGGCAAAACGCGGTGATGCAGGCGCGCGCATTTGCGGAGGTCTGCCAGCTCGACGGCGTGATCCTCACGAAGCTGGACGGCACGGCAAAGGGCGGCGTTGTGATCTCCATTTGCGAGCAGCTTCACGTGCCGGTGCGCTTTGTCGGCGTCGGCGAAGGGATTGACGATCTTCAGCCGTTCGACGCGGAGCTCTTTGCCCAGGCGCTGCTTGCGGGCGACGGAGAGTAGGGTTTCGTTGGCTCTGCTACGCAAATTGCAGGAAAGTGTAACGAATCACGCGTACAAATCGATCAATTCACTTGACAAAATCATCTCACACCGTATAATAGTCATGGTGTAAAGCCGTTCAGCTTTACAGGTGATACGATGAATCGTTTGGTCGAACTTGGACAACTCATGGACTGGTACGGCGCTTTTTTAACCGAGCGCCAGCGTTCGCTTGTGCGCCAGTATGCGTATGAAGACTGCTCCCTTGGCGAGATTGCCGAGCGGGAGGGTATCTCAAGGCAGGCAGTGCGGGACGCAATCCAAACCGCCGAGGCGGAATTGAGAGACATGGAAGCCAAGCTGAATCTGATCGAAACCAACGAGAAACTGCGCGGCTTGCTGAATCAACTCAGCGATACTGCGCTCAACGAAAAGCAAAAGGAACTGCTCCGGCAAATGAAGGAGCTGGTTTCGGAGGAAGAAGATGGCGTTTGAAGGCGTCTCCGAAAAATTGCAGGCGGTCTTTCGCCGGCTGAATTCGCGCGGCAAGCTCAACGAGAGCGACGTGAAGGAAGCCATGCGCGAGATCAAGCTTGCGTTACTGGAAGCGGACGTCAACTTCATGGTCGTCAAAGACTTCGTCAAGATTGTGACCGATCGTGCCGTCGGCATCGAGGTGCTCGAAAGCCTCACGCCGGGCCAGCAGGTCATCAAGATCGTCAACGAAGAGCTCACGCGGCTCATGGGCGGCGAACACGCGAAGCTGGAATTCGGCTCCCAGAAACCCGCGGTAATCCTGATGGCGGGTTTGCAGGGCGCGGGCAAGACGACCATGTGCGGCAAGCTCGGCGCCTATATCCATAAGCATTACGGCAAGAGCGTGCTGCTCGCCGCGTGCGATATCTACCGCCCCGCCGCGATTCAGCAGCTGCAGATCGTCGGTGAAAAGCTCGACATCCCCGTCTATGAACATGGCACGCAAAACCCCGTGCTCACCGCAAAGGAAGCGATTGCGCAAGCCAAGCGTACGTTTGTCGATGTTGTGATCGTGGATACCGCGGGTCGTCTGCATATCGACGCGGACATGATGGAGGAGCTCAAGGAGATCCGTGACGCGGTCAATCCCGCGGAGATATTGCTCGTTGTCGATGCGATGACGGGGCAGGACGCCGTCAATGTCGCAAAGAGTTTTCACGAGACCATCGCGCTTACGGGCGTGATCCTCACAAAATTGGACGGAGACACACGCGGCGGCGCCGCGCTCTCCGTGCGTTCGGTCACGGGAAAGCCCATCAAGTTCTCCGGCATCGGCGAAAAGCTGACCGATATCGAGCCGTTTCATCCCGACCGGATGGCGAGCCGGATTCTCGGCATGGGAGATATGCTGACGCTCATCGAAAAGGCGCAGAGCGCGTTTGATGAGAAAAAGGCGCTCGAGTTGTCCGAGAAGATGAAGACCAACGCCTTTACGCTGGATGATTTTCTGGATCAGATGGAGCAGATGAAAAACCTCGGTTCCATGGAAGATCTCATGAAGATGATCCCCGGCATGGACGCGGGCAAGCTTGGCGGTGCGCAGATCGACGAAAAGCAGATGGCGCGCACAAAGGCCATCATCCAGAGCATGACGAAGGCGGAGCGGAGGGATCCTGAAATCCTGACCGCAAGCCGCAGGAAGCGCATCGCGCGCGGCAGCGGCACGAGCGTGCAGGAAGTAAATCGTTTGATGAACCAGTTCAACGCCTCCAAACAGCTTATGAAGCAGATGTCCGGGCGGATGAAGAAGGGCAAACGAGGCGGTTTCCCGTTTGGGTTCTAGCGCTCGATTCAACAGTGGCGAATCACGTTTTAACGTATTCGATATAGAAAACGAAAGTATAATAGATGGAGGAAGCAGACAATGCTCAAGATCAGACTGCGCCGCATGGGCGCGAAGAAGGCCCCGTTCTACCGTATCGTGGTTGCGGATTCCCGCGCGCCGCGTGATGGTGCGTTCGTCGAAGAGATCGGCTACTATAACCCCCTCTCCAATCCCGTCGAGCTGACCGTGAACAACGAGCATGCGACGGAATGGATCAAAAAGGGCGCGCAGCCGACAGAAACGGTTCGTGCGCTGCTGAAAAAGAGCGGCGCCATCGAGTGAGGCATACATGATGGAGGAACTCGTACGCTTCATCGCGAAGAACCTCGTCGATGAGCCGGACTCCGTGAAGGTCGAAACGCGGGAGGAAGGGGACACGGTTGTGATCTCCCTCTCCGTTGCGCCCGGCGACATGGGCAAAGTCATCGGCAGACAGGGGCGCATCGCAAAAGCGATCCGCACGGTCGTCAAAGCCGCGAGCGTCCGCGAAGACAAAAAATACATGGTGGATATCGTCGAGTAATAGACTTACTCGATCGATGCCCGTATGGCGTTCCATCATGCGGGCGGATGCATCGGAAACAGGTAGAATCAATTGAGAAACGAGTATCTGCGCGTTGGCCAGATCGTCCGCGTGCACGGCGTGCATGGAGATGTGAAAATCATCCCGCTCACGGACGATCCGGCGCGTTTTCGCCTACTCAAAACAGTATATCTCGAAACGACGGCAGGCGCGTATGCGCCTGTTGCGGTAACGGGCGTTCGTTTTTTGCCGGATGCGGTATTGCTGCATCTGGAAGGGTACGACACGGTCGAGCGCGCGGAGACGCTTAAAAACGTCTATCTGTGCGTGAACCGCGACAACGCGGTCAAGCTGCGCAAGGATACATATTTTATTGTGGACTTGATCGGCTGTGAAACATTTGATACGAACGGAACCGCATACGGCAAGATCACAGACGTGCTGGAGACCGGCGCGCACGATGTCTATGAGATCGAGCACGGAAAGCTCCTCGTGCCTGCGTTGAAGAAGCTTCTGCGCGAAGTGGATCTTGAGCACGGGCGCATCGTGCTTGACGCGCAGGTGCTGGAGGAGGTCGGCTGCTTTGCGGATTGACATCCTGACATTGTTTCCGGAGATGTTTGACGGCGTGCTCTCGGCGAGCATGCTCGGCCGCGCGCAAGCAGGTGGACTTCTCGATATCCGCGTGCACAACATTCGCGATTATACGGACAACAAGCACAAAAAGGCGGACGACTATCCCTTTGGCGGCGGCGCGGGGCTGGTCATGATGGTGCAACCCATCTATGACTGCATGGACGCCGTGCTCGGCGGAGAAATGGCGCATCGCGTGCTCCTGACGCCGCGCGGACGGACGCTGAATCAGAAAATCGCACGGGAACTCTCCGAAAAGGATCGTCTCGTGTTGCTTTGCGGGCATTATGAAGGCGTGGATGAGCGCGTGATGACGATCATCGACGACGAAATCTCCATCGGAGACTATGTGCTCACGGGCGGCGAGCTACCCGCAATGGTGCTGGTCGACTGCGTGAGCCGCCTGATTCCGGGCGTGCTGGGCAGCGAGGCGAGCGCGGAGGATGAATCGTTTTCCGAAGACCTGCTGGAATATCCGCAATATACGCGTCCGGCGAGCTTTCGCGGCATGGATGTGCCGGAGATTTTGCTCAACGGCCATCACGCGAAGATTCAAGCATGGCGGCGGGAGCAGGCGCAGCTCAAGACCGCGCTGAATCGACCGGATCTGTTGCGTGAGAGCAACGAAAAGGGCGAATCGATCGAAGCGCCGGACGACGCCTGGCTTTAGGCGAGGGCGCACAATACGAAATCATCGGCAGTCCAGCTGACGGATTGCCTTGTTTTTTGCGATAAGGAGAAACGCCGAACTCGGCGCATAATAACATGAAAGACACAACCAAGGGAACACTCGCCATGATCGCAACCGGCCTGCTTTGGAGCATCGGCGGGATTTTCATCAAACTTGTCCCGTGGCACCCGCTCGCGATTGCGGGCCTGCGCGGCGTGCTCGGCGGGCTTGTCATGTTTGCCTATTTACGCGTGCGGGGAATCAAGCCCGTGTTCAACAAGGACACGGTGAAGATCGCGCTCGCTCTCGCAGGGGTATGCAGCACATTTGTCGCGGCAAACAAGATGACCACTGCGGCAAATGCCATCGTCATCCAATATTGCGCGCCGGTATATGTGCTGCTCTATATCGCGTTTGTGCAGAAGAAAAAGCTGCGCCCGCTCGATATCGCCGTGGTACCGCTCACGATCCTCGGTGTTTCGCTCTGCTTTCTCGGGCAGATCGGCAAAGGCCGCCTGGCCGGCGATATCGTCGCGATCATCTCCGGCATGTTCTTTGCCGCGATGTTTATCACGAGTGAAGGCGTGTCCGACCAGACGCGCGCAAGCGGGATCATGCAGGGACAGTTTTTGACCGCGCTGATCGGCTTGCCCGTGCTCTTTGCCACGCGTCCCGCGTTTACCGCGCAGGCAATCAGTGGGATATTGATCCTTGGCATCTTTCAGATTGGGATTGCGTATGTGCTCTATAGCATCGCCATCAAGCGCGCGCCGCTGTTGACCTGTTCGCTGCTTGCCGTGCTGGAGCCGCTCCTAAACCCCGTCTGGGTGTTTCTCTTTGCGGGCGAAAACCCCGGCGTTTGGTCGCTTGTCGGCGGCGTGATCGTCATTGCGGTCATCACGCTGTGGTATGTTTACGACGCGCGGCATCCGCAGGAGCAGACGCAACCGCAGATCGAGCCAAAACCCGCATAAAATCAGGAAAAACGGCTTGCAATACGGCAAGCGAGTGTGTTATAATCGCGTTTGTGACATCGGGCGGTCCTCTGTTCTGCTTTTGAAGTATGAACGCCTGGCAAACTGAAAGGAGAATATTTCAAAATGTCGAACATCATTTCCGAACTCGAAAAAGAGCAACTACGCACCGACCTGCCTGAACTTGAGGTAGGCGACTCCGTCCGGGTCTTTGTGAAGGTTATCGAAGGTAACCGCGAACGCCTCCAGAACTTCGAAGGCGTCGTCATCAAAATTCAGGGTGGCGGTGTGCGCAAGAGTTTCACCGTCCGCCGTATCTCCTATGGCGTCGGCGTGGAAAGAACCTTCCCGTACAACAGCCCGCGCATCGGCCGCATCGAATTGATCCGTCACGGCGTTGTGCGCAGAGCGAAGCTCTTCTATCTGCGTGACCTCTCCGGTAAAGCTGCGAAGATTCGCGAGCGCATCGAAGACAAGAGAAACGGCTAAGCAAATTGAAATGGGATCAAACCCCTCTGCCGAAACAGGCACCGGGGTTTTTCCATATTTGGAGGGAATGAATCATGCCTGCCATCAATTGGTATCCGGGGCATATGACGAAAACGCGCCGTATGCTGCAGGAAAACTTAAAAATGATCGACGTCGTGGTCGAGATTCTCGACGCGCGCGCGCCGCTAGCCTCGCGCAATCCGGATTTTGACGATCTCTTTGCGGGCAAATCGCGCGTGGTGCTGCTCAACAAGAGCGATCTTGCGGATTCCAACGCGACCAAACGCTGGATAACATTCTACAACAGGCGCGGGATCGAAGCCGCGGGCATCTCCGCAACGGGCGGTTCGGCAAAGAAGGTCGCCGTTTCGTTGATCGAAAAGTCGGCGAAACCCCGCGTGGACGCGATGAAAGCCAAGGGCGTGAACAAGGTCGTGCGCTGCATGATCGTCGGCATTCCAAACGTCGGCAAAAGCACGCTGATCAATCGCATCGCAGGGCAGAACCGCGCGGAGGTTGGGGACAGACCGGGCGTTACACGCGGCAAGCAGTGGGTCAAGATCACGCCGTATCTGGAGCTGATGGACACGCCCGGCATGCTCTGGCCAAAGCTGGAGGATCAGGAGCTCGCCAAGCATCTCGCCTATCTCGGCTCCATCAAGGATGAGGTCATGGACAGCGAGGAGCTCGCGCTCGATCTGCTTGCGCTGTTGCAGGCGGTGTCCCCCGCGCAGGTGACGGAGCGCTATGGCAAGCTCACGCCGGAGACGCCGAAGGAAGACCTGCTCAAAGCGGTTTGCCTCAGCAGAGGATTCCTGCTGCGCGGCGGGGAGCTGGACACCGAGCGCGCCGCGCATGTCACGCTGGACGAGTTTCGCGCGGGTAAGGTTGCGCGCGTGACGCTAGAGCAGCCGGAGTCCGCGCAATGACGCGCATGCCGGAGGCAGAGCGCCTGTGGATGCTGAGCGAGCCCGATCGCGCGCTGTGGTCGCAGGTGGGCGTGGTGCTCGCGGGGATGGACGAAGTCGGCAGGGGACCGCTTGCGGGGCCTGTCGTCGTCTGCTGCGCCGCAATGCCGCAAGAGCCGCTGATCGAGCGCGTGAACGACTCCAAGCAGCTCAGCGAGAAGCGAAGGGAGCAGCTCTATCCCGCTTTGACCGAATGCGCGCTGGGGTATGCAAGCGCGTGGGTGTTCCCGGATGTGATCGACGAAATCAATATATTGGAATCCACGAAGCGTGCGTTTGAGCAGGCGTTTGAACGGATGCATATTCCCGTGACGGATGTGCTGATCGACGCGCTGACGGGGCTGAAGATCCCCGCGCGTCAGCATTCGATCATTCATGGCGATGCGCTGAGCTATAGCATCGCGTGCGCTTCGATCATCGCGAAGGTGGAGCGGGATCGATACATGACCGAGCAGGATGCGCTCTATCCGGAATATGGGTTTGCCAGAAACAAAGGCTACGGAACGGCAGAACACTTTGCGGCGATCCGGAAATACGGCTTGTGCCCGATTCACCGCAGAAGCTTTCTGCGCAAGTATCTATGAGTACGACGACGATCGGCAGAGGAGCCGAGGCGCGCGCGGAGGCATATCTCAAGGAGCGGGGCTATCAACTCATACGCCGAAACTATCGCAGCGGGCCGAGGGAGATCGATCTGATCATGCAGGTCGGCTGCACGGTCGTGTTTGTCGAGGTCAAGGCGCGTTCCGGTACGGGCTATGGCACGCCGGCGGAGTTTGTGACGCTTGCCAAACGGCGGCTTCTCACGCTTGCGGCCGAGGCATATCTGATGGAACAAGGGTTGCAGGATGTGCCCGCTCGATTCGATGTGGTGGAGATCTACCTTGGCACGGATCGAGTCGTACACATCGAGCATGCGTTTGATGCGACATAACGCGGGCGTTTGAGGTCGGCACGGGACGAAAAAAAACACGATGACACAAAAATGACAAGCTCCAGTCGCATCCGTGCGGTTGAGCTTTTTTTCGTTTGTGATATACTGTTTTGGAATTCATAGACCCTTTTTTGGATGAAGAAAGGACTTGTTTGTGCGTAAACTGCTGACAATCCTGCTTTTTGTGTGCTTGCTGTGCGTGCCTGCGCTGGCGCTGGCCGACAATGCAGACCAACTCACGGGCGAAGAGCTGCTGTACAACGGCGACTTTTCGGTCTATGCGGAGAGCGCGTCCCTGCCCGCGGGCTGGGAGCTCAGCGCGTATCTCAACGATGCGGACAGCGTCAGCGCTGTTCTGGGCACCGAGGATGGTGCCGCGCTGATCGTGGTAAGCAACTGGGTGGCGAACGACGCGCGCGTGACGCAGCAGGTGGAGGTTCAGCCCAATACCGTCTATCGTTTGAGCGCGGAGATCCGCACCAGCGATGTGGAATATGGCACGGGCGCCAACCTTTCCGTCGATAATTATTCCATCGACGGAACATACTGCTATTCGGAAAACTTGTTTGGCTCGGATGCGTGGCGTGCGGTGACGCTCTATTTCCGCACGGGCGCGGAGCAGACGGCAATCAACGTCGCGCTTCGGCTCGGCGGATATGGCACGACCGCGATCGGCTCGGCTGAGTTTCGGAACGTCTCGCTCTATGAGTGCTTGACCACGGACGCGAAGATTGTCGATCTTGCAAGCGAAAACGGCACCGTCTCCAGCCAGGGCGACGCAAGCGCTGCGCAAGCCGAAAAGACAACGGCGAACGATCCGCTGTATTTGGCGCTCGCGTTTACCCTTGCGCTTGGTGCGGGGTTTGTGTGGTTTTATCGCAACAATTTGCGCTATACGGCGCGCTGGACGGAACCGGTCAGCCGCCCGCTGCTTGCGCTCTTCATCATTCTGCTCGGTGCGTTTTTGTTCCGCGCGGTGCTTTCCCTCGTGTTCTATGGCCATCCGACGGATATCAATTGCTTCATGGCTTGGGGTAATATGGTGCTCGAGAACGGCCCGCAGAATTTCTATACCAGCGGCGCGTTTACGGATTATCCGCCGGGTTATATGTACATCTGTGGTTCTCTGGCAGGCCTGTGCCGGGTGTTCGGCGTTTCCTACGGCTCGGATTTGATGGCGCTGCTCTTTAAGATGCCGTCTACGTTTGCAGACCTTGCGACGGTCTATCTGCTCTATTTGCTCGCGAAAAAGAACCGGCTTGGCGAGCGCGGCGCGCTGATCGTCGCCGGAATTTATGCGTTCACGCCGACGTTGATGTTCGTCTCCGGCGCATGGGGACAGATCGATTCCGTTCTTGCGCTGATCATTGCGCTGGCCATCTGGCTGCTGCAAAGCGACAAACGCATCCTTGCGGGCGCAGTCCTCGGCCTCGGCATTCTGATGAAACCGCAGGCGCTGATGTTCGGGCCGATCCTCGCGGTTGCGTTTGTGCTCGACATCATCGACCACCGCGCGCAATGGAAGAGGAAGCTGCTGGAGACGGTGCTCGCGGTGCTTGCCGCGCTGGCGGTGCTCTTCGTGCTGTCGCTTCCGTTCAAGGGGAGCCAGGATACGTGGTGGCTGATCGATAAATACCGTTCGACCGCAAGCTCCTATCACTATGTCTCCATCGAAGCGTTCAACTTTGGTTCCATGCTCGGTTGGAACTGGAAAACCGCGGACACACTGATTCTCGGCATGCCGTATGACCAATTCGGCAAGATCATGATCGTCCTGTCGGTGCTGTTTTCAAGCGTACTATATGGGTTCGGAAGAAAACAGTCCCGTGGCGCGCTCTATCTTGCGGCGGCGCTCGGCGTGCTGCTGATCTTTACCTTCGGACACTATATGCACGAGCGCTACATGATTCCCGCGCTTCTGCTGCTTCTGGTGGCGTATCTCTACTATGGTGATCGAAGGCTCCTTGCCGTGTTCGGCGGGCTCTCGGCGGTTTCTTTGCTGAACGCCGCCTGCGCGTATTACGTGGTCAACCATACGGCGGCGCGCGGAACGGTCTATGATGTCATCACGTTTGTCGGCTCGTTTGCAATGGTCGCGCTGACGCTGTATCTGAGCGTGATCTCGGTGCAGATTCTCGCGCTGCATCAGTTGCAGGAGCCGTTGTGCCTGGAAGAAACGCCAAAGAAGCGCGTCTCCCACCGCATCTCGATTTTACCGAGTGTGCCAACGGACAATCGCCTGCGGTATTCGAAGAAGGATATTCTGTTTGTGCTCGGCATCACGCTGGTCTACGGCGTGTTTGCGCTGACAAACCTTGGCTCCACCAGCGCGCCGCAGACCTTTTGGGCCAGCGAAAAAGCGGGAGAGAGCATGACGGTGCGCTTCGACAAAAGCGAGCGCGTCGCGGCGTATAGCGTGTTTGGCAACATCGACGACGACGGAACACTATTGATCTCCACGCCGAATGGGCACGAAGAAACGTTTACGCAGACGTATGACGACATGTTCCGCTGGAAAAAGATCTCGACCGATTTTGTCACCAATACGGTGACACTCTCGCTCTATTCCGGCTCGCTCAAGCTCAATGAGATTGCGTTTTTTGATGGAAACGACGAGCGGATCCCCGTGACACTCGTCGGCGCGACGGGTTCGCAGGCGAATTTGGTAGACGAGCAGGATACCGTCTCTGCAACCCCGAGCTATTTCAACGGAATGTATTTTGACGAGCTGTATCATGCCAGAACCGCGTATGAGCACCTCAACAATCTTGCTCCCTACGAAAACTCCCATCCGCCGCTTGGCAAGGTTCTCATCATGCTCGGCGTGTGGGCGTTTGGGATGACGCCTTTTGGCTGGCGCGTCGTGGGCGCGCTGTTCGGCATCGGTATGTTGCCGGTACTGTACGCCTTTGGCAAGCGGCTCATGAAAGACTCCAACTATGCGCTGGTGCTCACCGCGCTGTTTGCGTTTGACTTCATGCACTTTACCCAGACGCGGATCGCAACGATCGACGTCTATTCTGTGTTCTTCATCCTGCTGATGTACTATTATATGTATCAGTACATCACGATGAATTTCTATGCGGACGGACTGAAACGAACGCTCAAACCGCTTGCGCTCTCCGGCTTGTTCTTCGGCATTGGCGCCGCGTGTAAATGGACGAGTATCTATGCGGGCGCGGGTCTCGCCGTTCTGCTCGCGAGCTCGCTGATTGCGCGATATCTCGACTATCTGCACGTGAACGCGCGGGACAACGACGCGGACAAGGCGCGCGTGAAGGAATTCTGGCCGCTGTGCATCAAGACGCTGTCGTGGTGTCTGCTCTTCTTTATCGCGATTCCGTTTGCGATCTATTTTGCCTCTTATTTGCCCTATTTTATCTATGAATCCGGGCAGAACGCGGGCTACGGCGTTTCGGATCTGTTCAAGACCTTCGGTCATTATCAGCAGTTCATGTACAGCTACCACAGCAACCTGAACGCCACGCATCCGTATCAGTCCAGCTGGTACTCCTGGCCATTCACCGTCAAGCCGATGTGGTACTATTTCAACAGCTACATCGCGCCGGATCATATCTCGACACTCAGTGCGTCCGGCAACCCCGCCGTCTGGTGGGTCTCCACGCTTGGCGCGGGGGCGTTGCTTTGGGCGCGGTTGAGCAAGCGCATTGCGCCGGATCGCGCGCTGCAGATCTTCTTCGTCGGTATTCTTGCAAACTTCCTGCCCTGGGTGCTCGTGACGCGCTGTACGTTTATCTACCACTTTTTTGCGACCGTGCCGTTTCTGCTGATGGCAACGGTATATGCGCTGCAAAAGCTGGAGCAGCGCTATCCCGAGGCGCATTTCCTCAAGTGGTTCTGGGTCGGGTTTGCGGTGCTTTTCTTTGCAATGCTTTATCCCGGCATCTCCGGCCTTGCGATTCCGGCCGACTGGGCCGCGATCCTTTCCAAACTGCCCGGAGGGAAGCTGATGTATGGCGCATAACGGGGAGTCGAGCCGAACCCTTCGGCAGGTGGCGAAGTTTGCGGTCGTGGGCGTCCTCAATACGGCGGTCGACTTTGCGGTGTTTCAAACGCTGAATCTCACGCTCGGCTGGGTTTACGCCGCGCAGGTGATCGGCTATTCCTTCGGTGTACTCAACAGCTATCTATGGAACAGCAACTGGACTTTTCGGGCGCAGCGTACGCGCTCGTTTCGGGAGATTGCTCTGTTTCTGGCAGTCAACCTGGTGTCGCTCGGCGTTTCGCTCGGTATGATCTGGCTGCTGCGGGAGGCGTTCGGGATTACGAACGAGTGGGTCGCGCGCTGGATGCCCGTTTCGCTCGCGGGCTTCCTCAAAGGGGACACAATCTGTAAACTCATCGCAACCGTATTCGCCATCGCGGTCAATTATCTTGGCAATCGCTGGCTTGTATTTCGCATAAAACCAGAAAAAACGGAGCAAATTGAGCCAAAAAGCGAAGAATAAGCGAAAAAAACACGTCGAACTTTGTCGAAAAAGCGCCTCTTTTCAGGCGCTTTTCGTGTATACTGAACATAACCGTGAAACGACGGGAATACGCGAGAGGAAACACAAGGATAACATGCTATCGCGCATCAAAAGCCATGGCCTCAATGGAATTGGCGGATACGCCGTACAGGTAGAAACCGACATCGCAAACGGGCTGCCCGTGTTCGAAATCGTAGGCCTTCCGGACGCCGCGGTCAAAGAATCGCGCGAGCGCGTTCGTGCGGCGATCAAGAACGCGGGTTTTCTCTTTCCCGCGTCACGGATCACGGTCAACCTCGCGCCTGCGGATATGCGAAAGGAAGGCGCGGTCTACGATCTGCCCGTTGCGCTGTCCATTCTCGTCGCGTCCGGCCAACTTGGATCGAATCTGAAACCATCGTTTGTAACCTTTGGGGAGCTTGGGTTGGACGGCGGCGTGCGCGCGATTGCGGGCGTATTGCCGATGGTGATCGACGCGTTCTCCAAGGGGGAGACCGTCTTTGCCGTGCCGGAAGGCAACGCGGAAGAGGCGGCTTACGTGGAGGGCGTGACCATCTTGCCGGTGGCTACCCTTTCGCAGCTGTGCGAGCATATCCGGGGCGACGTGGAGATCCAGCCGCATCCAACCGAGCGCTGGCACGGCAGTGAAATGAATTACGCAACCGATTTCAGCGAGATCAAGGGACAGCAGGGCGCGAAGCGTGCGGCGGAAATCGCCATCGCGGGCGGGCACAATATCCTGTTGATTGGCACGCCGGGCGCCGGGAAGACTATGCTGGCGCGGGCGATTCCGTCGATATTGCCGCAACTGACCTATGAAGAATCGCTGGAGATCACGAAGATACACTCCATCACCGGCGCGACGAAAGGGCGCGGCATGATTCGGGAGCGACCGTTTCGCGCGCCGCACCATGGGGCGTCTGCCGCGGCGCTTGTCGGCGGCGGAAACCGCGCCATGCCGGGCGAGATCAGCCTTTCGCATTATGGCGTACTCTTTTTAGACGAGCTGCCGGAGTTTCAGCACGCGGTTTTGGAGGCGCTCCGCCAGCCGCTGGAGGACGGGTTTATCACCGTCAGCAGAGCCGCGGCGACGGCCACGTATCCCGCGGAGTTCGTTCTGGTCGCCGCGATGAATCCCTGCCCGTGCGGGAATCATGGATCCAAGATTCATCCATGCCGGTGTGCGAAGAGCCAGATCGAGCGCTATCGCGGGCGCATCTCCGGCCCACTGCTCGACCGAATCGACATCCAGATCGAGATGCCAGAGGTCGGCTTCCTGGAGCTTGCCGAAAAAGCCGCGGGAGAGCCCTCCGCCATCGTCCGCGCCCGCGTGGAAGCGGCGCGTGCGGCGCAGAGAAAGCGCTTCTCAAGCGACGGCATCCTCGTCAACGCACAGATGAATGCGAAGCTCATCAAGCGATATTGCACGCCGGATCCTGCGAGCGAGCAGCTGCTTGCGCGGGCATATGCGGAGCTAAAGCTCTCCGCACGCGCCTATCAGCGTATCCTGAAGGTCGCGCGGACGATTGCGGATGTCGAAGGAGCCGAAACAATCGCACTTGCGCACTATGCCGAGGCGATTCAGTACCGCAGCCTCGACCAAAGCGGAAGGGAAGCGTAAAGCGATGGCGAGGCAGATCACAGCGGAAGAAGCGGCGCGACTCTGGATGAATTACGGCACAGAGTACAATTCCAGTTTGTTTCAAAGGATTGCCGCACGCTATGGCACTTTGATGGAGACAAAGGCCGCGTTTGAATCCGACGCGGAGGCATTCTCCGCGCTGCCGGAGCGCGTGCGCACGCGGTTGAACGAAGCACGAACGATGGGGTTTTTAGACCGTTTCTTGGAGCAAATGGAGAAAAAGCGGATCCGCTTCACTTATCCGGGCGAGGAGCGGTTTCCGAGACTTCTATCTGAGATTTCGAACCCGCCAAGCGTACTCTACTACATCGGAACCATCGATCCCGACCCCGATCTGGCGATCGCCGTGGTCGGATCCCGCCATCCGACGAAGTATGGTATAGAGGTCGCCAAAACGTTTGGATATGCCCTCGCCTCGGCTGGCGCGCTTGTGGTGTCCGGCCTTGCGGAAGGGATCGACGGCTGTGCGGCGCGCGGGGCGCTGGATGCGCAACACGCGATTTGCCCGACGCTCGCGGTGCTCGGTTGCGGGGTCGATGTGGTGTATCCGAAGTCAAACGAGCGGCTCTATGATGAGATTATCGAACGCGGCGCGGTGGTTTCCGAGTTTTTGCCGGGCACACAGGTGGAGCGGTATCATTTCCCGATCCGAAACCGCATCATGAGCGGACTTGCACACGGGACGCTCGTCGTCGAGGCGGCCGAACGCAGCGGCACCTCCATCACCGCGGGATATGCGCACGATCAGGGCAGGGATGTCTTTGCCGTGCCGGGTCGCATCGGGGACGAGAAGAGCGCAGGGCCAAACGGCATGATCGCACGCGGCGAAGCAAAGCCCGTGTTCTCGCCGGAGGAGATTTTGTCGGAGTTTTCGTTTTTACATGTTCCCGCAGAGACACGACCCAGCGCGAATGTCGTACTGCTTTCTTCGCTGGAACCGGAGTCGCGCGCCATCTGCCGTCTCCTGAAGACCGGCGAGATGAGCTTTGACGAGCTTTGCGAATCGCTCACGCTGCCGATTGGAACCATGAACGCGCGACTGACGGAATTGCAGTTTTCCGGCATCATTCAAAATTTGCCCGGCAGACGTTATTGCATCGACACCGAACGTGTGAAATTAAAAGACATATAATCAAATAACAGTATTAGTATCGTAATGAACAGTAATTCTGGCCTGACCAGCCATACAGCGAACGCATGAAGCATGCAGTCATGATTCGCGAAGGCTGCGCAGGCTTTCGTCGCGCAAGAGAAATTCCGGCAAGAGAGTATATAATAGAAGAAATTTCTACAATTGCAGCATCAAGCCTTTACATCAACGGAATTTCGATCAAAAAATCGCCCCAAACCCATCGATTTCGACGCGAAACGATCGCATTTCAAAAGATTACTCTTGACAGAATTGCATTATTTCGGAATAATGAAGCAGTTGCCGGACGAACTGTACGCCTATCGCGCGTACAAAGCGCATTTGCGATGTTCCGGCGGGAGGAATGCAATGTCAGAAACACTCGTAATCGTCGAGTCGCCCGCAAAGGCCAAGACGATCGGTAAATTTTTAGGAAGCAAATACAAGGTAGTCGCGTCCAACGGACACGTGCGCGATCTGCCAAAGAGCCAGCTTGGCGTCAAGATCGAAAACAATTTTGAGCCGAAGTATATCACCCTGCGCGGCAGAGGCGATGTGTTGGAGCGCATCCGTAAGGAAGCGAAGTCCGCGGAGAAAGTGTTTCTCGCGACTGACCCTGATCGTGAGGGCGAAGCCATCAGCTGGCATCTGGCGCAGGTGCTCAACCTCGACGAGACGAGCAAGTGCCGCATCGTATTCAACGAGATCACCTCGAGTGCAGTCAAAAACTCGATCAAAGGTGCGCGAGCGATCGATATGCGACTCGTCAATGCGCAGCAGGCGCGCCGCATCCTCGACCGGCTCGTGGGCTACGAGATCAGCCCGATTCTCTGGCGCAAGGTGCGGAAAGGTCTTTCGGCCGGGCGCGTGCAGAGCGTTGCCACCCGCATCATCTGCGACCGCGAGACCGAGATTCGCGACTTTGTGCCGGAAGAATACTGGAACATATCCGCAAAGCTGCGCGAGCTAGAGACGAAGAAGACCTTTGACGCAAAGTATTATGGCGAGAACGGAACCAAGCGCGATCTTTGCAACGAAACGGACGCCAAAGAGGTGCTTTCGCGCATTCAAGACCAGATGTTTACGATTACCGAGGTCAAGGAGGGCGTCAAAACGCGCCACCCCGCGCCGCCGTTTACAACGAGCAGTCTCCAACAGGAGGCATCCCGCAAGCTCGGCTTTACCACCAAGCGCACGATGATGATCGCCCAGCAGCTTTATGAGGGCATCGACATCGGCGGCAAAGGCGCAATCGGCTTGATCTCCTATATTCGTACCGACTCCGTACGCATCGCAAACGAAGCGCAGCAGTTCGCGCGCGTCTTCATCGAGGGTCGATTCGGCGGCAAATATGTACCGGAAAAACCGAATTTTTACAAAGGGCGCGACGGCGCGCAGGACGCGCACGAAGCCATCCGTCCGACGAGCGTGGACAACGAGCCCGCGATGATCAAAGACCATCTCACGGGAGAACAATTCCGCCTCTACAAGCTCATTTACGATCGTTTCCTCGCAAGCCAGATGAGCGACGCGACATTTGCCACCACGCAGGTGACGTTGAATTGCGCAGGCTCGACCTTCCGTGCCAACGGTATCCGTACGATTTTCGACGGCTTTACGGTGATCTATACCGAAGGACGCGACGACGCGCAGGAAAAAGAGACCACGCTGCCGGAACTCGCATCGGGAGAAACCTGCAAGGCGGAGAAGATCGATTCCGAACAGAAATTCACGCAGCCGCCGCCGCGCTATACGGAAGCCACGCTGGTCAAAGCACTGGAAGAAAAGGGCATCGGGCGACCGAGCACCTATTCGCCGACCATCTCCACGATTGTGGATCGCGGCTATATCGCGCGCGAAAAGAAGCAGCTGGTGCCGACGGAGCTGGGTTTTGTCGTCAATCGATTCATGATGGACAATTTCGACGAGATCGTCGATGTGCAGTTCACAGCCGGCATGGAAAACCAGCTTGACGGCGTGGAAGAGGACAAGGTTGGCTGGGCGGACGTGCTTGGAAAATTCTATGGCCCGTTCCACGAAAAAGTAGCCATCGCACTGGAAAAAGCACCGCCGGAGAAGATCCCGGACGAAGTTTCGGATGTGGTATGCGAAAAATGCGGCGCGATGATGGTCTATAAGATCGGACGCTTCGGCAAGTTCCTTGCCTGCCCGAATTTTCCCACCTGCCGCAACACGAAGGCGATTGTCGAGAAGATCGACGTACCGTGCCCGAAGTGCGGCGCGGCGCTGATCAAACGCAAAAGCAAGCGCGGGAAAGTATTCTACGGCTGCGAAAAATACCCGGAGTGCGACTTTGTCTCCTGGGACAAACCCACCAAGATGCCCTGCCCGCAGTGCGGCGGCTTGATGGTGCAGAAGATCGGTCAAAACGGCAGCTATATCGCCTGCGCAAAGAAGGAATGCGGCTATATCCACCGCAACGCAAAGAAGGATAAAGACGAAAAAGAGGCCGAAGCCGAATAATCGCTCGAACGCGGTTATAAACGGCGGATGGTAAGACACGAATAAGGATGAAGAATACATGACGCAACAGCGTGTGCGCGTCATCGGCGCGGGCCTCGCCGGATGTGAGGCGGCCTATCAGCTCGCCGAGCGCGGAATTCCAGTCGATCTATTTGAAATGAAACCGCAAAAGATGTCCCCGGCTCACCACAGCGGGGACTTTTGCGAGTTGGTTTGCAGCAACTCCCTGCGTTCCGACCGGATTGAAAATGCCGTAGGACTGCTCAAGGCGGAGCTGCGTATTTTGGGGTCGCTCGTGATGCGCGTGGCGGATGAGACGCGTGTGCCCGCGGGCGGCGCGCTCGCGGTCGACCGCGAGGGGTTCGCGGCGCGGATTACAGAGATCATCCGCACGCACCCGAACATCACCGTCTACAGCGAGGAGGTGACGCGCGTGCCCGAATCTCCCGCAATCATTGCGACAGGTCCACTCACGAGTGACGCGCTTGCGGAGGACATCGCCCGACTCACGGGGGAAGCGCTGCATTTTTACGACGCGGCCGCGCCCATCGTCACCTATGACTCGCTGGACATGACCAAGGTATTTCGTGCCTCGCGCTACGGCAGAGGCGACGATTACCTGAACTGCCCCATGACACAAGAGGAATATTCGGTGTTTTATCGCGCGCTGATCGGCGCCGAAACCGCGGAACTGCACGCCTTTGAAACCCCGCGCGTGTTTGAAGGCTGCATGCCGGTCGAGGTCATGGCAAAGCGCGGGGAGCAGACGCTCTGCTTCGGCCCGCTCAAGCCGGTCGGGCTCGAGGTGGAGGGTAAGGAACCGTACGCGGTTGTCCAGCTTCGGCAGGACGACAAGGACGGTAAGCTCTTTAACCTTGTCGGGTTCCAGACGAATCTTAAGTTTGCCGAGCAGCGGCGCGTGTTCGGGTTGATCCCCGGATTGGAGCACGCGGAGTATGCGCGCTACGGCGTGATGCACCGCAATACGTTCTTGCATTCTCCGGGATTGCTCGACGTGAACTACCAGATGCGCGAGAAATCCGGACTCTATTTTGCGGGTCAAATGACGGGCGTGGAGGGCTATGTCGAGAGCGTGTCCAGCGGCTTTGTAGCGGCGGTTTCGCTCGCGCGGCAGCTGCGCGAAGAACCCGCGATCGACTTCACCGCAAAGACCGCAACCGGCGCGCTGGGACACTATGTTTCCGAATACGTGGGCGGGGATTTCCAGCCGATGAACGTGACCTTCGGTATCATGGAGAGTATTCCTGAGCGAATCCGCAAAAAGGCGCTCCGCTACGCAAAGGTTGCCGAGCGGGCACTGGATACGATTCGATTGCTGTTGCCAGACTTGCAATCCAATGACTGAATCAAAAAAGACAAAAATTCTGATCAACAGAAAAAGCGTGAAAGACTTTAAAACCATTTGCAGATAAAATCTGTAATGTTAGAAAACTCCTAAAAGACTTTAGACCATTTGTAGATAAAATCAGCATTACAAGAAAAAACGTGAAAGACTTTAAAACCATTTGCAGAGAAAATCTGTAATATTAGAAAACTCCTAAAAGACTTTAGACCATTTGTAGACAAAATCAGCATTACAAGAAAAAACGTGAAAGACTTTAAAACCATTTGCAGATAAAATCTGTAATGTTAGAAAATTCGTGAAAGAATTGAAAACGAATACACGAATGCGGGCGAATGCGCCCGCTTTGTGCTACTATGATACCTAGGTAGAATCTACCTGCCAGCCGCAAGCCGCGTACAAGCGGACAAACAGTGCGATGGCGAAGAAACAGGAGGATAACCTGATTGGAACTCAGGGGTACGACGATAATCGCCGTTCGTAAGGACGGCAAAACAGCGGTTGCCGGCGACGGCCAGGTGACCATGAGCGAATCCGTCATCATGAAAGCGACGGCGAAGAAAGTACGCAGGCTCTATCACGATCAGGTCGTGGTGGGCTTTGCAGGATCGGTTGCGGATGCGTTCTCGCTCTGCGAACGGTTTGAAAAGAAGCTGGAACAATACAGCGGAAACCTGACCCGCGCGGCGGTCTCCCTCGCGCAGGATTGGCGGAGCGACAAGATCATGCATAAACTCGAAGCGCTCTTGATCGTCGCCAACAAAGAGGAGCTATTGATCGTCTCCGGCACGGGCGAGGTCATCGACCCCGACGACGGAATTGCAGCCATCGGCTCCGGCGGCATGTACGCCCTCGCCGCGGCAAAAGCGCTCAAGGCGAACACGGATCTACCCGCGGCGGTAGTCGCTGAAAAAGCACTGCGCATCGCGGGGGATATCTGCGTGTTCACCAACGGCAACATCACGGTGGAGGAGGTATAAGCATATGCAACTCACACCGAGAGAAATCGTTGACGCGCTGGATAAATACATCATCGGACAGGATCGCGCTAAGCGTGCCGTTGCGGTCGCGCTGCGAAATCGCTATCGCAGGAGCTGCCTTTCCGAGGAGCTGCGCGAAGAGATCACGCCAAAGAACATCATCATGATAGGGCCCACCGGCGTCGGCAAGACGGAGATTGCGCGCAGGCTTGCGAAGCTTGTGGACGCGCCTTTTGTCAAGGTGGAAGCCACGAAGTATACCGAGGTTGGCTATGTTGGGCGCGACGTGGAGAGCATGGTGCGCGACCTTGTGGACGCCGCCATCCGCATCTGCATGAACCGCAGATTGGAAGATGTGCGCCTTGTTGCGGAAGCCGCGGCGGAGCAAACGCTCGCCGAACTGCTCTTGCCCGGCGCAAAAAAGCGCGAGCACCGGCAACAGAACCCGCTCCAGATTCTTTTGGGCGCGGGACAAGCACAGCCAAACGACCCCGAACCCACGGAAGAGGAGAAAGCGCGCCGCTATACGGAGCGCGAGCGCTTGCTTGCCGAGCTGCGTGCGGGACGGCTGGAGCAAGAGTTGGTCGAGATCGAGGTTGAGGAACAGGGCGGCAAAAACGACGCCATGTTTGCCGCGGGCATCGACCTCAACATCGGCGAAATGTTCGGCGACTTTTTACCCAAGAAGACCAAGCGCAGGAAGCTTCCCGTCAAGGAAGCGCGCCGGGTCATCGTCCAGCAGGAGAGCGAGAAGAGAATCGACATGGACGACGTGCACCGCGAGGCGCTCCAGCGCGCGGAACAGGACGGCATCATCTTCATCGACGAGATCGACAAGATCGCAGGCGCGGAGCGCGTCGGCGGGCCCGATGTTTCACGCGAGGGCGTTCAGAGGGATATTCTGCCGATCGTCGAAGGCAGCGTGATCTCCACGAAATACGGCCCCGTCAAGACGGACTATATGCTCTTCATCGCCGCGGGCGCATTCCACACCGCGAAGGTCAGCGATTTGATTCCGGAGCTTCAGGGACGCTTTCCGATCCGGGTGAAGCTTGACGACCTCACGCAGGAAGATTTTGAGAAGATTTTGACACAGCCGGAAAACGCGGTGACCAAACAGTATACCGCACTGCTCTCCGCGGACAAGGTGAAGCTGAGCTTCACGCCCGACGCGCTGAAGGAGATCGCCAAATTTGCCTTTCTCGCCAACGAGAATACGGAAAACATCGGCGCACGGCGCTTGCATACCGTGATGGAAAACCTGCTCGACGACATTTCCTTCAACGCCAACGGACAGCATCCCGAGATCGAGCTGAACATTGACGCGGGCTACGTGGATGAGCACATCGGACAGGAGTTCCAAGAGGACGACATCCACAAATACATTCTCTAATCGAGAGAGATTTGAATAGGATTCCGCAAGAAATTCAATCTTTTGAAGGAACGAAGGTATTTGGAGAAACGACGCGTGAAAACATTCCGATTGATTCTACTGGCCGCCGCGCTTTGCCCGATGTTACTCGGATGCCAAGCTGCTGCGGTGCAGCTGATGGATGTTGCGCTCGCGACACCGACGCCGATCCCGCAGACGGTATCGATCCACGAAGGAGAAGCGGGTAAAAAGCCAGTCTTTGGCATGTCCGTACTCTCACCGTTTGAAGGAACGCTACAGGATGACGGCACGTTTCTGACCGAGGACGGACTGCGCCTGACCGTGCTGGACATCGTGGATCCGACACCGGATCTCCCGCTTACACCGACACCGATTCCGACCGCGCCGCCGCCGACACCGACGCCGACGCCGTCTCCCGCACCGACGCCGAGCCCGACGCCGACCGAGGAGCCGGAGCCGACCGAGAAACCGGCGGCTACAGCAAAGGCAAAGAGCACACCCAAACCGACGAGCAAACCGACCAGCACGCCAAATGCGACGGCGACGAGCGCGCCGGATTGGACGATTACGGACACGCCAGCGCCGGCAACAACGCCGACGGCAACCCCAACCTCGACGCCGACCCCAACGCCGGTACAAACCTCCACGCAGGAAGTGCCGAACGTCAGCGGCGCCTACAGCGGAGAGGATGTGCTGCTCGCCGCGCGGGTTGCATACTTTGAATCCGGTAAGTCGGAGGATGGGTATCGCGCGGTGGTCTGCGTGATTCTCAACCGCGTGGAAGCAAGCAAATGGCCGAACTCCGTCTATGATGTGGTGTTTCAAAAGAGCCAGTTTTCGGTGGTAGGCAGGAGCGATTTTTTGACCAAGACGATCCCCGACAGTGTGATCGACTACGCCAACGATGTACTCAACAACGGAAACCGTCTGCTGCCATCGTATGTGATGTCCTTCCGCAGCGCAACGACGGAGAAGACATGGGGTTCGCGCACGTATTACGGCACCTATGGCGGGAACGATTTTTACGGCTGAGGCCGGATGGCGCACGGCCTGCAAACAGCTTTTCATCCATACGAACGCAGTCCCGCAGACCAACCCCGGAAAAAATATGTTTGGTGCGCGGGCAAAAAATACACTATACTCTTTTTGTAAAGAAAAGCCGCCAAGCGGTTTCTTTGCGCGTCATCGGGAGTAAAAATTTGCACGGATACGGAACGAACGTTTCCGGATGTCCCGATACAGAAGACGAAACAATACCCGCTCTGGGAAGCGGGTGTACATAGGGGAATTCACAGGGAAATCAGAAGAAAATTGGGGATAAGAACAACATGGCAAGTAAATTAAAGATCATTCCGCTCGGCGGCATGGGCGAAATCGGGAAAAACATGACCGTTTTCGAATACGGCAACGACATGGTCGTCGTCGACTGCGGGATCAGTTTCCCGGACGACGACATGCCCGGCATCGACGTCGTTATACCGGATATGACATATCTGCGCGAAAACCGCGCAAAATTTAAGGGATTTTTGATCACGCACGGGCACGAAGACCACATCGGCGCGCTGCCCTATGCGCTCAAGGAGTTTGATGTACCCGTCTACGGAACTGCGTTTACAATCGCGCTGGTGGAACACAAGCTGGAGGAAGCGCGCGTATCGAACAAGAAGCTCACCGTCGTCAAACCCGGTGATTTTGTCGAACTCGGCTGCTTCAAGGTGGAGTTCATCAAGACGGGACACTCCATCGCGGGGGCGGTCGCGCTTGCGATCAATACACCGATCGGTACTGTGATCCATACCGGCGACTTCAAGGTCGACTTCACACCCATCGACGGGGAGCCGATCGACATCATCCGCTTTGCGCACTATGGCGCGCGCGGCGTGCTCGCGCTGCTGAGCGACAGCACCAACATCGAAAGCCCCGGACACACGCAAAGCGAGCGCGAGATCGGCAAGACGTTTGAATATTATTTTGACGTGGCGGAAGGGCGGATCATCGTCGCATCCTTCGCGAGCAACGTCTACCGAATCCAGCAGGTTGCGGATGTCGCGGTCAGACACGACCGCGTGATCTGCTTCCAGGGCAGGAGCATGGAGCAGGTGGTACAGATCGCGATGCGGCTGGGCTACCTGAAGATTCCGCCGGAAAGCATCGTGAAGGTCGACCAACTCAAACGCTATCGCGACGACCAGATCTGCGTGATCACAACCGGCAGCCAAGGCGAACCCATGAGCGGATTATTCCGCATGGCGACCGCGACGCACCGCCTGAACATCGGGAAAGGGGACACGGTCATTATCTCCGCCTCCGCAATCCCGGGCAACGAGGTTGGCGTCTCGCGCGTCATCAACCAGCTCTATCAAAAAGGCGCGCAGGTGATCTATAACCGCATGGCGGATGTGCACGTATCCGGCCACGCATGCCGTGAGGAACTGCGGCTGATGATGGAACTGACAAAGCCGAAGTTTTTCATCCCGGCGCACGGCGAATACCGGCACCTGATGATGCACGGCAAGCTCGCCCAGGAGATGGGGATTCCGCCGGAAAACACGTTTATTGCCAACTGCGGCGACGTCATCGAACTCACACAACGCAGCGGGAAGAAGGCGGCGAGCGTAACCTCCGGCGCGGTGATGGTAGACGGTATCGGCGATATCGACGACGTGGTGCTCAAAGACCGCAAGACACTCTCGCAGGATGGCCTCGTGGTCGCGGTGCTCACACTGGACAGCGAGACGGGACGCATGCTCGCGGCTCCCGAGATCCTCTCCCGCGGATTTGTTTATATGCGCGACAGCGAGGAACTGATCGCGGACATCAAGACGCTTCTGGTGAAAGAGACACGCAAGTTTGAAGGCGCGGATCGCAGCGACTATGCAAACATCAAGGCGGGCGTGAAAAATTCGCTGAAATCTTTCTTGAAAAACCGCACAAAGCGTACGCCGATGATCATGCCGATCATCATTGAAATCTAACGGGGGAAGCATGGTATACGACACGGCAAAACAACTCGCAAACGAGCTCAAGAGCAGCGAGGAATATCGCGCATACACGGTTGTGAAAGCGCGCGCGATGGAAAACAACACAACCCGCGCGCTGATCGACGAATACAACAAGCTACAGATTCAGGCGCAAGCTGCGATGATTGCGGGCGATCGCGAGAGCGAATCGCTCAAGAAGCTGCAAAAGATTGGCGAGCTGCTTCAGTTTGACGCGGATGCCTCCGCCTACCTGATGGCGGAGTTTCGCCTTAAACGCATGGTTGGCGACGTTTATAAAATCCTCGCCGAAGCGGTTGACATCGACCTGGGGGCGCTGGAAGCATAAGCGCGCAGAGCGCCAGACGACCATTGCGCAGACGAAGACGGAGATTTTAAAGTAGACCTATGATTAAAGACCGGAAAAACGATTTACGAAAAAGCAAAAGCGCATGCGCAAACATAGACAGAGATTTTAAAGTAAGCCTATGAATGAAAACCGGAAAAGCAATATTCAAGAATGCATAAATGCACGCGCAAACGAAGACGGAGATTTTGAAGTAAGCCTATGAACGAAAGACCGGAAAAACGATATACGAAAAAGCAAAAGCGTATGCGCAGGCTCTGGCTGAACGTCCGCCCGGCGGTCGTGATGCTCATCAGCCTCGTGGTCGTGTTCTTTCTCGCGCGGACGACGGTGAACTATGTTTTAGCGAAATACATCGAGCCGGTGGATCGAAACGACGCGACACCGATCGAGGTTACGATACCCGCCTCTTCCTCCGCGAGCAGCATCGCGCGGATTCTCTACGGCGCGTGCGGCTATGAAAAGGACGGGCTGATTTCCAGCACGGCGGCGTTCAAGGTCTATGTGGACTTTGTCGGCAAGGCGAACAGCCTCAAGGCGGGCACATATGTGCTGAGCAAAAACATGAGCATCAAGCAAATTGTCGAATCGCTCTGCGAAGGGAATCCGGCAAAGGCGACGGTCAAGTTCACGATTCCGGAAGGGTACACGATACAGAACATTGCAAAAGTTCTGCTGGATAAGGGATTGCTTGCAAACGAGGAGCAGCTCTACGTCGCGGCGCGGACGGGCGAAGCATTTGCAAACTTCGCGTTTGTCGCCGAGGCGGGAACGATGAAGAACGCGACATCCCGCTCCTACCTGCTGGAAGGATATCTATTCCCCGATACATATGAAGTGTATGCGGACGCTAGCGTCGAGACGATTTTGATCAAGATGCTCAATCGCTTCAACGAGGTATATTCGGAGGATTATGTTGCGCGCGCACAAGAGCTGGGCTTGACGATGGATCAGGTGATCACGTTGGCCTCGCTGATTGAGCGCGAGGCGGCGGCCGCGAATGACTTTGCGAAGGTTTCCGCGGTGTTCCACAACCGTCTGAAGCAGGATATGCCGTTGCAGAGCTGCGCGAGCCTTTCGTATGCGCTCGGCGTGACCAAATATGTGTTCAACGCGACGGAACAGGGCACAGAGTCGCTCTACAACACCTATAAATTCAAGGGATTGCCGGTCGGCCCTGTCTGTAACCCCGGAAAAGCCGCGATCGAGGCGGCACTCTATCCCAACGAGCAGTTCCTCGCGGATGGCTACCTTTACTTCTGCAACCAGAATCCGAAGGAGACCAGCGAGCTGGTTTTCGCAAAGACCTATGAAGAGCACGAGCAGAACGTAGAAAAGTTCCAGCAATATTGGGGCTGACGCAATGTGGTTTTCCCCCGGAAGAGCACGAGCAGAACGTAGAAAAGTCCCAGCAATATTGGAGCTGACGCAGCACACTTTATCACTCCGGCGGGCAACACCGCCGGAGTTTTTGTAAGCATCCCCAAAAAGATCGGAGAAGATGCATCCACCCGCACGGAACGCAGATCATTTGTATTGCCCGAAAAAAACATCTGTGGTAAAATAGCTCCGTATGAAACATAGAATTGAAGAATTACGGAAAAACCTTGCCGTATCGTCTCTGGATGCGGCGCTGATCACCAGCAAGGAAAACATCCGGTATTACTCGGGGTTTACCAGCTCGGATTGCATGTATCTCGTCACAAACAAACACGCGTATCTCGTGACGGACTTCCGCTACACGATTCAGGCAAAGGCGCAGACAATGGGCCTGTGTGAGGTTGTGGAAAGCGGGATCGAAGAACAGATCGACCAGATACGCGGGTTCCTCACGGCGGATGGCTGCAAACGCATGGGGTTTGAAGAAAACGGGATCACGGTTGCCGAATTCCGCTCTTTCGAGCGCCTTGCGGTGGAACTTGTTGCGTTTGGCACAGAGATCACGCGGCCGCGACTCTATAAGAGCGCGGAGGAGATCGAGTCTCTCCAGGCGGCACAAAGCATCGCGGACAAGAGCTTCCTTGAGTGGCTTGGACGCATCGGCGCGGGTATGAGCGAGCTGGAAGCCGCGGCGGAGCTGAACTACGTCTGCGCAAAGAACGGCAGCGAAGCGCCCTCGTTTGACCCCATCATCGCGGCGGGACCCAACAGCGCCATGCCGCATGCGGTACCTGGCAAACGCAAGATGCAAACCGGCGAGCTTGTTACGGCGGACTTTGGTTGCATGATCAACGGCTATCATTCCGACATGACGCGTACATTCGCCATCGGAACGATTGACGAGCAGAGCAGAGAGATCTATGAGATCGTCAAGACCGCACAGCAGATGGCGCTTGACGCGCTGAAAAGCGGAATCGCCGCCAAGACGCTGGACGCCGTTGCGCGCGACTTCATCAAACAAAAAGGCTATGGCGTGAACTTCGGTCACGGTCTTGGACACGGAGTCGGACTTCAAATCCACGAGTCACCCTACGCCTCCTTCCGCAGCGAAGACACGCTGACGAGCGGCATGAGCATAACGATTGAACCGGGCATCTATGTCGACGGCAAGTGCGGCGTGCGCATCGAGGATTGCTGCATCGTGACGCCGGAGGGGCACCTGAATCTTGCGCATGTGACGAAGGAACTCATTACGATTTGATTCGACCACACGCAAAGCAGGAAACTATCCTGTTGAACCGGAAGATCTAGCATGGCGCATGCTGAAGATAATACAGCGATCCGCAAGAGTAACAGAATAACGGAGGAAACAACCATATGATCAGTGCAGGTGAATTCAGAAAGGGCATGACCCTCGAAATCGACGGGAATGTCTGGCAGATTACCGATTTTCAGCATGTCAAACCCGGAAAAGGCGCCGCGTTTGTGCGCACCCGCCTCAAGAACGTCATGACCGGCGCGGTGCTGGAGCGCACATTTAACCCGACGGACAAATATCCGCCGGCGCATATCGAGACAAAAGAAATGCAGTACCTCTATGAAGACGGCGGTCTGTATTACTTTATGGATGTCGAAAGCTATGAGCAGCTTCCGCTCAACCACGAGCAGGTGGAAGATTCCATCGCATTCATCGTGGAAAACCAGAACGTGAAGATTCGCTTCTTCAAGGGCGCGCCGTTCTCCGTCGAAGCGCCGAACTTTGTGGAACTGCTCATTACGCACTCCGAACCCGGCGTGCGCGGCGACACCGCGACGGGCACGACCAAGCCCGCGACGCTTGAAACCGGATATACGCTCAACGTTCCGCTGTTTGTCAATGAAGGCGACCGCATTCGCGTCGACACCCGCACGGGCGAATACATGGAGCGCGTATAACCGATCCGCGTTCGGATCAAAACAGTTCGGAAACGAACGGAAAGACGAGGGAATTCATGAGTTTTATCTCTGAAAAAGTTGCGTATCTCGACGGGCTGGCCGACGGCCTCAAGCTCAAGGACGAGGGTACGGATAAGGTTCTGCGCGGCATCATCGACACGCTTGGCGCGATTGCCGAGGCGCTCGAGGAGCAGGACGAAAGCATCGACGATCTCTCGGATTGCATCGACGGCATCTATGACGAGCTGGACGATATCGAGAGCGCCATCGACGAAGACTATGATGGCGAGCTGGACGAAGACGATTTCATCGAAGTCGTATGCCCGCATTGCGGCGAGACGGTGTATTTCGATGAGGATATGATCGACAGCGACGACGGCCTGATCTGCCCGAATTGCAACGAGACGATCGAGTTCGAAATCCCCGGCGCAGACGTAGAAGCCGAATAAAAACAAGCAGCAAACAGACGATACGCCCTGTTCGATTCATCGGACAGGGTTTTTCCTGTGCAAACAGGCGCAAAACAAGGAGAACCATCCTTGACGGCGAATATCAATAACTGGAACTGGAAACGGAGGAAACGGCAGATGTCACAGGAAAACCCAAGACAGTATTACGAGCGACTGGAAGCGGAAACGCTTTCGCCCTATGCCACACTCTCGAAAAACACGCGCGGGCGGGTGACCCCGATTGAGCCCTGCCAGATTCGCACGGAATTCATCCGCGACCGGGACCGCATTCTGCACAGCAAATCATTCCGCAGGCTGAAACACAAAACGCAGGTGTTTCTCTCGCCGCAGGGAGATCATTACCGCACGCGGCTGACGCATACGCTGGAGGTTTCCCAGATTGCGCGGACGATCTCACGCGCGCTTCGCCTCAACGAAGACCTCACGGAGGCAATCTCGATGGGGCACGATCTGGGGCACACGCCGTTCGGCCATTCCGGCGAGGATGTGCTCAACGAACTGCTGCCGAATGGATTTGAACACAACGAGCAGAGTCTCCGCGTCGTAGAAAAACTTGAGAACGACGGCGAAGGACTCAACCTGACCTATGAGGTGCGCGACGGAATCCTCAACCACAAAAAGAGCGGGAAACCCGCGACGTTGGAAGGCTCTGTCGTATCGCTTGCCGACCGCATCGCATACATCAACCACGACATCGACGACGCAATCCGCGCGGGCGTTCTCCACGAGAGCGACTTGCCCCGCGAATGCGTCCGCGTGCTGGGGGATTCGCACGGCAAGCGCATCAACAACATGATACTGGACGTGACGAACCAAAGCGCGGGACAGTCATTTGTGAAGATGAGCGACGCGATGTTTGCGCAGTTTGACTTACTTCGGGACTTTATGTTTGAGAATGTCTATAAAAACCCGAAGGCAAAGAGCGAGGAAGAGAAGGCGAAGCGCGTCATCTTTGAGCTCTTTCAATACTACCTTTCGCACATTCATTTACTCACGGGCGAGTATGCGAAATATCTGGAAACAGACGGCAAGGAGCGCGCGGTTGCGGACTATATCGCCGGCATGACGGATAACTACGCGATTTCGGAATACATGCGCATATTTGTGCCGAAATCCTGGATGGATCTGACGACCTGACGCAAGACGCTGGACAAACCAGAAAGGGAAAAACTTGCGTTTGCTTGCAGGAAATGCCGCCGCTTGGTCGAATAATAAATCTGGTCGAGTCAAGAACGCGGGAATTTCCTGCGCCTGCGATTTGGCTATTGAGAGACAAAAGAAATTGCAACTGGTCGAAACAAGAACGCGTGAATGCTCTCGCGCCTGCGCTTTGACTGCCGAGAGACACAAGAAATTGCAACTGGTCGAAACAAGAACGTGGGAACTTCCCGTGCCTGCGATTTGGTTAGCGAGAGACACTATGAAATGCAATCGGAAGAGCATGCCTTCCGACCTTTTGCGGAAAGGATGGCACATGGCATATCCCGATCAATGGATGAACGAGCTGCTCAGCAAGAATGATATTGTCACGGTCGTCTCTTCCTATACCGAATTGAAACCAAAAGGACGCAGACTCTGGGGACTCTGCCCCGTACACGGCGAGAAGACCGCGTCCTTCTCCGTCTCGCCCGATAAACAGCTCTACTACTGCTTCGGCTGCCACATCGGCGGATCCGTCATCCAGTTCATCATGGACGTGGAGCACATGACGTTCCACGAAGCGGTAGAGCAACTCGCCACACGCGCGGGGCTTGCCATGCCCAAAGAAGTCAACGACGCGGCGATGATGCAGGAACGCGCAAAACGCGAGCGCCTCGCGGAGGCTTGCCAGCTTGCTGCACGGTTTTTTATGGAAACCCTATTGGGAGAAGGCGGCGTTTCCGGACGCGCATATCTCAAAAAGCGCGGCATCGGCAGCGACGCGGTCAAGCGATTTGGCATCGGCTATGCGCCGAGCGACTGGGAAGCGCTGAAAAAGCACCTGGGAGAGCAAGGATTTTCGCCGGAGGAGCTTGTGGAAGCGGGGTTGCTCGTCAAAAACGCGGACACGGGGCGTACCTATGACGCGTATCGCGGACGGGTGATCTTCCCGATTATCGCGGCGAATGGACGCGTGATCGGATTCGGTGCGCGCGTGCTCAACAACGAGGACAAGCCCAAATACATCAACACAGGAGACACGCTGCTCTATAACAAGCGCAACAATCTTTACGGCCTGAATCTGCAAAAGAGCGGAAAGCTCTCCGACCTTGTGATGGTTGAAGGATACACGGACGTCATCGGTCTCTATGAAGCGGGCGTGACGAACGCCGTAGCGAGCCTTGGAACCGCGTTGACGCAGCAGCAGGCGCGACTGCTCAAACGATATGTAAGCAACGTATACATCGCCTACGATGGCGACGCGGCCGGACAGAACGCGACCATTCGCGGACTGGACATCCTCATGCAGGAAGGGCTGAACGTTCGCGTGATTGCCTTCCCAAACGGACAGGACCCGGACGAGTTTGTGCGCGAAAACGGGCAAGAGGGTTTTGAAACACTCAAGCAGGAAGCGCTCTCGCTCAACGAATTTAAACTCGTGGCGATTGCACGAGGCTTTCATCTTGACAAGGAGAATGAACGCGAGCTATACGCCATGGAAGCCTGCCGATTCATCGGCACGCTGACGCCGGTGGAGCGCGAGCGGCATTATCAACAGCTCTCCAAGCAGACCGGCTATTCGATGGAGACGCTGCGCGCACAGGGCGCGAGCGCGCGACCAAGCGAGCAGCAGCAACCACTCACATTCAAAGAGCGCGCGGGAAGCGGCAAACGCAGGGCGGCGGAGCCGGACAGCGAGCGGATCCACGCGGAAAACGCACTGCTGTTTCATATGCTGCAATCGCCCGTCGCGGTCAAGCTCGCAAACGAGCAAGGCATTGAGCAGCAGTTTGCCAGCGAGGGCATACGCGCCTTTGCAAAGGGGCTCGTGGACGCGTGTTCGCGGGGGATGGAGCCGAATCTTGCGCTGTTGCTTTCCGGCATGGAGAAAGAAGACGCGGAGCGTGTCAGCGCCGCATTAAAGGACGAGGCCGCCTGCGCGGAGCCGGATAAAGCGGCGAGGGATTGCCTACGGCGCATTGAAAAATGCAACCTCGCGGAACAGATAGAAGAGATCAAACACAAGCTGATCGATCCCGCCGTGTCGGCGGATCAGCGGGCGGAATACTTAAGAGAAATGCAGACAGTGAACCTGCGGATGCGGGGTCTGAGTTGAAAGGAGCGGGTATGTTGGAAGGGAAAGAAGCGCGTGCGCAAAAACTGAACGATCTGATTGAGTCCGGTAAACAGAAGGGCATGCTTTCCTACAAGGAAATCATGGATGCGCTGGAGGAGCTGGAGCTCGATCAGGAACAGATTGAGAAGGTCTACGACCATCTCGAAGAGCTGAATATCGACATCGTTGAAGATGTTGAAATGCCGGAGGACATCAACCAGGAGATCGCAGAGATCGAGAACACGCTTGCCGCGGTCGAGGGGATTAACATCGACGATCCTGTACGCATGTATCTCAAAGAGATCGGCAAAGTGCCGCTCTTGACCGCCAATCAGGAGGTTGAGATTGCGCAGCGGATGGCGGACGGGGACCCGGAGGCGAAGCACCAGCTCGCGGAAGCGAACCTGCGTCTCGTGGTTTCGATTGCGAAACGTTATGTCGGGCGCGGGATGCTGTTTCTCGACCTGATTCAGGAGGGAAACCTCGGCCTCATCAAAGCGGTCGAGAAGTTTGACTACCGCAAGGGCTATAAATTCTCCACATACGCGACGTGGTGGATTCGCCAGGCGATCACCCGCGCGATTGCGGACCAGGCACGTACGATCCGGATTCCGGTTCACATGGTGGAGACGATCAACAAGCTCATCCGCGTGAACCGGCAGCTCGTGCAGGAATATGGGCGCGACCCGCGACCGGACGAGATCGCAAAAGAGATGGGCATTTCCGAAGAGAAGGTACGCGAGATCATCAAGATCGCGCAGGAACCGGTCTCGCTGGAAACGCCGATCGGCGAAGAGGATGACTCCCACCTCGGCGACTTCATACCCGACGACGACGCACCCGCGCCTGCGGAAGCGGTCGCTGTTACGCTGCTCAAAGAGCAGCTCATGGACGTGCTGAATTCGCTCACCCCGCGTGAAGCAAAGGTGCTGCGTCTGCGCTATGGTCTCGACGACGGCAAAGCGCGCACGCTGGAAGAAGTCGGCAAAGAGTTCAACGTCACCCGCGAGCGCATCCGCCAGATCGAGGCAAAAGCGCTCCGAAAGCTACGCCACCCCAGCCGCAGCAAGCGACTCAAGGATTTCCTCGAATAAACGCGCGCAAGGCAGCCCGCCGCTCGTCGGCGGGCGCTTTCTGAATCGGATCGAATCGGGATAACACAGCGGATGAACCGGGAATTTGCGTGGTGGATGTTACACAAAGGCAGAACGCGTGCCACCGCGTAAAACTACCGTGCAGTGCTTCGGCGCCGATCTCACATGACGGAAATCACTCGGAGTGACCGCGCACGTGCACTATCGACAAAACAGACCACACAAGAACGAAAGCGATAGAAATCTATGAGACATTATCGAATCAGTGATCAAGACCCGATTAAAACGAAACGACTGTTGCTCACGCCGATGACGGCAAAAGCGATTGCGGCGTTGGAGCAGCAGGAGCAGGACCCGCTTTTGCGCGGTGCGCTCGCGCAGATGCGAGAAAATGTGATCGAATACCCGGGGTTCGCGCTCTGGCACACCGGCTGGCAGATTACAAACAAAAAAAGCGGGGAAGTGCTTGGCTTGATTGGTTTTCACGGCGTGGCAAACGATCAGACCGTGGAGCTTGGGTATGAGATTTTGCAGGAGCACCGCGGACAGGGCTACTGCGAGGAAGCGGTCAAGGCGCTTTGCGATTGGGCATTCGGCTGCGAAGGCGTATACTTCATCAGTGTTCTGGCAAGCGAGGACAACGCGCCTTCCAACCATATTCTTGAACAACTGAAATTTTACCGCGTGGGAAGCCCTGTTTCCGACATGAACGCATGGGAATTGGAACGGCCCGCAAGCGCCTGGATGTCGATCTATATGAGCATCGGACTTGCGATCGGGATTGCGTTTGGTCAAAGTCTGTTTCACAACATGGCATTAGGGCTCGCGATCGGGATCGGCGCGGGGATCGCACTCGGCTCCGGATTGGATTCGCAAGACCGCGCGGCAAGAAAGCGGGAGCATCCGCCGAAAAAATCTATGCCCGCGGAACCCCCGAAACAAGCGTAATACAAAGGCTCAATAAAGACCGAATAAAAAAAACGGCGGCGTCATAAAGACGATATAAAGATGCCTTCAATACCATTGCGCCGTGATTTGTTTCGTCGTACCATACAGCTATCGAAACATATGGGAGGGCTGGATTATGGCACTTGCGGTAACTTTTATCGGTATCGTCGTCGTATGCGCGGTAGTGTATTTCATCATGGAGCTCGTCGACAAGAAAAAGAAATAGTGTGATACGGATCTCATTTCAAAACACCGTCGTTCCGGCACGAACGACGGTGTTGCTCTATGTTCCAGTGTGTGAATATGATAAAATCAACCATAGAGCAGAGCACGTCAGGAGCGCAGGATGAAGCAACGCGTCAAGAGCATGATCAAGAACCTGATCGTCACCATCGGGATACTTTCCGCGGCGACGGGGCTTTGCCTATTACTGGATCAGATGGACGACATGCAGCACAGCGACGCGTATGTCTCCATGGTGTTTATCTTGGCGGTGTTTTTGGTTTCGCGTATGACCGAGGGATATTTTTACGGGTTTATGGCGTCGATTTACGGCGTTCTGACGGTGAACTACTTCTTTACATATCCATATTTTGCGTTTAATTTCTCTTTGCCCGGCTATCCGATTACGATGGTGATGCTCATCGCGGTATCGATGCTGACCAGCGCGCTGACAACGCGCATGAAGCGGCAGGAGCAAGCCCGGGCGGAGGCGGAGAAGGAGAAGATGCGCAGCGATCTGTTGCGCGCGATTTCGCACGACTTCCGAACGCCTCTGACTTCCATCATGGGCGCAAACGCGGCGCTGAGTGAGAGCGGGGTTGTGCTGGACGCCGCGCAAAGACGCGAACTCCACCAAACGATTGAGGATGAAGCGCAATGGCTCCGGCGGATTGTGGAGAACCTCTTGCTCGTGACGCGAATCCCCGAAGGCGGGGAAGCAAAGCTCATCAAATCACCGGAAGCGATGGAGGAAATCATCGCGGCGGTGTCGGATAAATATCGTGCGCGGTTTCCCGCGCTGCCGGTCTTCATAGAAATGCCGGAAGAGGTGCTGATCTGCCCGATGGATGCGCTGCTGATCGAGCAAGCGCTGCTCAACCTGCTGCAGAACGCCGCGATGCACGCAAAGGGCGCAACGTATGTGAAACTCACCATTTCACGGGATCAAAAGCACGCGAAGATCTCCGTTTCGGACAATGGCTGCGGCATTCGCCAAGAGCAGGTGGCGAAAATTTCACGCTTCCGGGAAGGCCGAATTGCGCCGATTGACGCCGCACGCGCGACGGGAATCGGGCTATCGGTATGCGACGCGATCATCACCGCACATGGCGGGACGCTCAGCCTCGCGAACGGCGCAAACGGTGGATTTTGCGCCACGATCCAATTGCCGCTGGAGGGATAAGAAAGATGGACTACGCGCCGCGCATACTGGTTGTTGAAGACGAGCCCGGCATCAGCGGGTTCATCGGTGCGATATTGGCCGCAAACGGCTACGACGTTGAAAAAGCGGCCAGCGGGAAGGACGCGTTGATGATGATCTCCTCCCGCGCGCCGGATGCGGTAGTGTTGGATCTTGGGCTACCGGATATCGACGGGCAAAAGATCATCTCGTCGGTTCGCGAATGGTCCGGGGTACCCATTCTGGTTGTCTCCGCGCGCACGCATGAGCGAGACAAGATCGCGGCATTTGATCACGGCGCGGACGATTACATCACAAAGCCATTTTCCACGGGAGAACTTCTGGCGCGGATCAAAACAGCGCTACGGCACGCAAAGCAGCGGCAGGCAGCGACGCAAACAGACGCAAAGGCACGATACTCGCACAAGAATCTAACCATCGATTATGACCGGCACCGCGTTTTTCTGGACGGCGAGGACGTCCACCTGACGCAGAATGAATACCGCGTTGTCGAACTGCTGAGCCGGAATGCGGGCCGCGTGATGACGTATGACGCCATCATGCGCCAAATTTGGGGGCCGGCTGCGATGGAGGATCATCAGGTGCTGCGCGTCAACATGGCGAATATTCGCCGGAAGCTGGAACTTCGTCCCGCAGAGCCGGAATACATCAAGACCGAGATCGGCGTTGGATACTGGATGGCGGAGGATGAATCCACCGAAGCAACAGACCAATAGAACTATGATAACTATGACAGCCAAACCATGACAGCCAAACCATGACAGCCAAACGGCTGTCTTTTTTCGTCGCAATCCCAATTCTACTGTGGGTGAACAATTGCCGGTTGCAAACGCAACAAAAGACGCCCGCGTGTTTCAGCGGGCGAATGGAAGGCTGTATACATCGTTGGTGGTTTGGTTGTTTTTAACCGGTTATGGCGGGCTGCTTTACTCGATCGCGGGGAAGGAGACGGTGACTGTTGTCCCGATGCCGAGTTTGCTCTGGAGCTGCACCGTGGCACCGAGCGTTTCCGCGGAGTGCTTGACGATCGACAGTCCCAGTCCCGTTCCGACGATCTGCTTGTTGCGGCTGCGATCCACGCGATAAAACCGCTCAAATACGCGCGCGAGATGCTCCTCCGGAATACCGATGCCGGTGTCGGAGACGGAAAACTCGACGCGAGATCCGATCTGCTTCAGCGCAACGCCCACGCTGCCGTTGGAGGTGTTGTATTTGATCGCGTTGTCGACGAGATTTTGCACGATCTCTTCGAGTATCTTGGGGATTCCGCATACGCTCGCGTTCGCGCAGGCGACATGGAGGGTTACGCCCGCTTTCTCCGCTTGCGGAAGGAGACGCTGGCAAACATCCTCGCAGACTTCCTTGAGATTGACCGTGGTCATCTCGGGCAGAGATGTTTTCTCGTCCAACTGCGAGAGGCGAATGATATCCTCGATGAGCGACATCAGCTGCGTGGCTTCCGAATGGATTTTTCCGGCAAAGCGTCTGGTATCCTCCGCCTTTGCCACGCCGTCGCGCATGATCTCCGCGTAGCCCAAAATCGAAGTCAAGGGAGTTTTCAGCTCGTGCGACACATTTGCGGAGAACTCTTTGCGCATCTGCTCCGCTGCGACCCGGTCGGAGATATCCAAAATGAGAATGACCGTTCCAGCGGGAGATTGGCCGTCCATCACCCGACTTGCGAGAACCTGATAGGTATTCGCGCCGCGAATCAGCGTCGCCTGTCCGGAACCGTTTGATTTTGCCTGCTCCAATGCTTGCTGAAGCGCGACGCTGCGGTTGAGCATCAGTACATAGGAACCGATGACATGCTTGGGCTCGGCACCGAAAATTTGCGCCGCGCTGCCGTTGATGGCGAGCATGCGATCGGCGGAATCCAGAAGGATAAACCCTTCGCGCATGTTTTCGGTGACCGCCGTAAACTCCCGCTGTTTTTCGGAGAGCGCGGCGATACGGCTGATGATTTCACGCCGCTGACGCTCCATACCCGTCAGCAGAGGCGCGAGCTCATCATAGGTTGTGTTACCGAGCGGATCATCTAAATTGAGCGCATTGATCGGCTGAACAATGGTTTTTGCGGCAAATCGTGCGAAGAGCACGGAGATCACCAGAATCGCAATCAGGATCAACAGCATGGTCGGCAGCAATGAACCCAACAGTCCGAGCACGCTTTTTTGACTATTCGCGATGCGCAGGACGCGACCATCCGCGAGTAAGCGCGCGTAATAAAAGTTTTTCATCAGCTGTGTTTCGGAAAAACGGCTGCTGGTGCCAACACCGAAGGATTTTGCGGCGATGAACTCCGGACGGTCGGCGTGGTTTGCCAGCTTGCTCGTATCGGATGAGGTATCATACAGTACGGTACCGTCCGAAGCGATCAGCGTGAGTCGATCACTCGACGGAAGGCTGGAAAGATAGGTTGCCTCGTCGGAAGCGGAGAGGAGGCCGGTTTCCACATACCGGCACTCGGAGGCAAGCTCTGAAAACACCAGATTTTCAAACACGCGGTACTGCGCAAGCAGAACCACGCCGCCGAGCAGCACAGCCGCGATCAGCGAGGAGAGGAAGATATTCCAAAAGATTCGTTTTCTCATGCGGTATGCTCCCAGATAGAACGGATTTCCGCAAGACGCGGACGTTGACGAGGAAAAATGGAACGCGGCTTATGATTCGCCAAAGCGATATCCGACGCCGCGTACGGTCTCAACATAGATGCCGCTGCTGCCAAGCTTGGTTCGGAGGGTTTGCACATGCACGTCTACCGTCCGCGTGCCGCCCTCATAATCATATCCCCAAACGGTCTCCAGAAGCTGCTCTCGCGTGTAGGCGCGGCCGGCATTCTCCATCAGGAAAGCGAGCAGGGAAAACTCTTTGTAGGTGAGAACCACGTTCTGTCCGCCGGTGGTGACGGTGTGTTTTGCAATATCGACGACGAGATCGCCGTGTGTGAGCCGCTCTGCGCTGGTCTTCATGCCGCTTCTGCGCAGAAGCGCCTTGACACGGGCGACGAGCTCCGCCATGCCGAAGGGCTTGGCGATATAGTCGTCCGCGCCGAGATCGAGACCGGAGACCTTGTCAAACTCGGTGGCTTTGGCGGTGATCATCATCACCGGGATCGAGGTCGTTCCGGCGTTTGCGCGGATTTTTTTCAGAATGGTTAATCCGTCATCGCCGGGCAGCATGATGTCGAGAAGAACCAACGAAGGTTTTTCTTCGGCGGAGGCTGCAAAGAACGCAGGCGCGTCCGAAAAGCCCTTCGCGGCAAGCCCTGTTTGATTGAGCGTATAGATCACCAGCTCACGAATATTCGCATCGTCTTCTACATAGTAAATCATATTTCGGTACCCTTATGTACACCGGTGATGGAATACTCCGCCCACTCGGCGATATTCTGCGCGTGATCGCCGATGCGTTCGAAATATTTCGCGATCATGAGTAGATCGATCGCTTGCTCGCCATTGTCGGGATCATGCTGGATCAAAGAGATCAGCTCGCCCTTGATGGTGTCAAACAGATCATCGATCACATCGTCCATCGCGATGATATCCCGCGAAAGGGCGAGATCCTTGTTGATGAACGCGTCGATGCTGCCCGAGACCATCTTGATGGCGGCTTCCGCCATCTGCGGCAAATGTTCCAGTGACTTGATATACGGTTTTCCGGCGAGATAGATCACGATGCCGGAGATATCCGCGGCCTGGTCGCCGATGCGCTCCATATCCGTAATCATCTTCAGCGCGGCGGAGATGAGGCGAAGGTCTTTCGCAACGGGCTGCTGTTGCAGGAGCAGTTTCAGGCACAGAGACTCAATATCGCGCTCTTTCTGATCCACTTCGCGGTCGAACGTGATCGCGTGATTGGCGGAATCCACGTCCTGCTTGATCAGCGCTTCGCTGGCGGACTGAATCGCGTGCTCGATCAGCGCGCCCATCTCCAGCAGTTCCTGATTCAACAAACGCAGCTGTTCTTCAAATGTGTTTCGCATCAACCGAACCTCCCCGTAATATAATCCTCCGTGCGTTTGTCGCGCGGGATACTGAACAGTTTTTGTGTATTTCCGTACTCGATGATCTCACCGAGCAGGAAGAAAGCGGTGTTGTCGGAGATACGCGCAGCCTGCTGCATGTTGTGCGTTACAATGATTATAGTATATTTTTCACGCAACGTCACGCAAAGGTCTTCGATTCGGCTCGTCGAGATCGGATCAAGCGCGCTGGTCGGTTCGTCCATGAGCACCACCTCCGGCTCGACCGCGAGCGCGCGCGCGATGCACAAGCGCTGCTGTTGACCGCCGGAGAGGCCGAGCGCGTCCTTTTTCAGGCGGTCTTTCAACTCGTCCCAGATTGCGGCGTCCCGCAAGGACTGCTCCACGATGTCGTCAAGCTTTGCTTTGCCGCGCACGCCGTGGGTACGCGGGCCGAATGCGACGTTGTCATAGACGCTCATCGGGAACGGATTCGGCTTTTGAAACACCATGCCGACGCGCTTGCGAAGGGCGGTTGTGTCCAGACCGCCGTTGTAGATATCCTGCCCATCGAGCAAGACATTTCCCGTGATCCGGCAGCCTTCCACAAGATCATTCATGCGGTTCAGCGTACGCAAAAGCGTGCTCTTGCCGCAGCCGCTCGGGCCGATGAACGCCGTAATCTGCCGTTCCTGAATCTGCAGCTCTACGTTCTTCAAGGCTTGCATCTGTCCGTAATACAGGTCTAAATTTGAGATATCAAACTTGTTCATATCGTGTTTCCTTTATGTCCACTATATCTTTCGCTTGGTGACGCGCTTTGCAACCAAGGCGGAGAGCGCGTTGATGCCGACGACGATCACGAGCAGTACGACGGCTGTCGCATAGGTTTGATTGATATACAACCCTTCCTGCGAGAGCGCGTACATGTGCACCGAGAGCGTGCGCGCGGAGTCCATGATGCCCGAGACGGTATCCGAAGAGGTACCGGCCGTATACAGAAGCGCCGCGGTTTCGCCAACGGTTCTACCGACGCCGAGGATCACGCCCGCGAGGATGCCGGGGATCGCATCCGGCAACACCACGCGAAACACGGTGCGAAGCCGCCCCGCGCCGAGACCGAAGCTGCCCTCGCGATAGCTATCCGGCACGCTCATGAGCGCCTCTTCCGAGGTGCGCAGGATCACCGGAAGGATCATAATCGAGATCGTCAGCGCGCCGGAGAGCATCGAAAACCCGAGCTTGAGCGCGGTAACGAAGAACAACATGCCGAAAAGTCCGTATACGATCGACGGGATGCCTGCGAGTGTCTCAGCATTCATGCGGATGATGCGAACCAATCGGCTGCCGCGCTTTGCGTACTCCACAAGATAGATCGCCGCAAAGACGCCCAGCGGCACCGCGATGAGAAGCGAGAGGCCCGTCATCAGGATTGTATTGAGCAGCGCGGGCATCAAGGAGAGGTTATCGGTGTTGTACTTCCACTCGAACAGCTTCCACGAAAGATTGGGCACACCCTTGAAGAGGATATAACCGACCACGAAGAGCAACGCGCCAACGGTAAGGAAGGAGGCGAGGTAGACGCTAAATCGGAGGAGGAGCGCAGAAATCTTTTGCCGTTTCATGCTTTATTCCCCCGTTTCGTAAGAGAAAAGAGAAAGTTGATGATGAGGATGAAGACAAACAGCACGACGGCGGTTGCGATGAGTGCCTCTCGATGCAGATCGGCCGAATAACCCATCTCCATGACGATGTTGGTCGTGAGCGTGCGCAAGCCCTTGAGAATGCCCTGCGGCATACGCGGCTGATTTCCTGCAACCATGATGACCGCCATCGCTTCACCGATTGCGCGGCCGACGCCGAGGATCACCGCCGCCGTTACACCGCTCTTTGCCGCAGGCAGCACGATGGAGAAGACCGAGCGCTCATGGGTGGCGCCCAGCGCGAGCGCGCCTTCATAATAAGTCGACTCAACGGCGTTGAGCGAACTTTCGGAAACCGTGATGACCGTTGGCAGAATCATGATGGCGAGCACGATGCTTGCCGCGAGCATGCTGCCGCGCCCGCCCAGAAGCGGCACGATGACCACGAGTCCAAAGAAGCCATAGACGACCGAAGGGATCCCCGCGAGCAGCTGAACGGCGGGCTTGAGCAGGTTTGCCATCCGCTTCGACGCAAAGCGCGAGAGGAAGATTGCCGTTAGAACACCGATCGGAACCCCGAGCACAAGCGCGCCCGCCGTCACGTAAAGACTGCCGAGAATCATCGGCAAAATGCCGTAGATGTCGTTGCCGGGCTTCCAGACCGTCCCAAGCAGAAATTTGAACACGCCGATTTCTGCGATCGCGGGCACGCCGCTGACCAGAAGGAAGACGGTGATCAGCAGGACGGCAAGTATACTGACGCAGGCAGCGGCGAGAAATAGGATTCTCGCCGCGCCCTCGCGTACTTGGTTATTTCGTCCCGCTGCGGTTTCTCGCGTTAGGGAGTTTTTGTTATTCATCCAAGTCGCTCCAAGTCATTATTTTTACTTATTTGACATCCGCCCAGCTGAGGGTTTCGCCGACGTAGATCTGGCGCACCTGCTCCGCGGTGAGGCCTGCGATCGGGTTGTTGAGGTTGACGATAACCGCGATGCCATCCGTCGCGATGACGGTGGAGGAGACGCCCTCGGCGGTTTCGCTGTCCTTCAGGGCGCGGGATGCCATGCCGATATCGCAGGTGCCTTCGATGGCCATCTTGACGCCGGTGCTGGAGTCGCTCATCTGGATTTCGATTTCAGCGTTGGGGTTGAGGGCTGCGTAGGCTTCCTTGAGCTTTTCCATCACCGGGGTGACGGAGGAGCTGCCGGCGACCACGACCTTGCCAGCGATGGTGCTGCCGGCGAATGCGGGGGCGTTATCCATCGGGATGTAGTGGTTGTCCGCAACCACGGCCTGACCTTCTGCGCTGAGGATGAAGTCGATGAACGCCTTGGCGGCTTCGGAAACTTCCGCTTTGGTCACGATGTTGAACGGGCGGGAGATCTTGTAGGAGCCGTCTTTGACGTTGGCAACGGTTGCATCCGCGCCGTCGATCTGGAGGGCTTTCACGGTGTCATTCAGAGAGCCGAGGGAGATGTAGCCGATGGCGGCATCGTTGCCCGCAACGGTCTGGAGAACGACGGAGGTGCTGTTGACGATTTCGGCGTCCAGGGTCGTGTAGTCGACCTTCTTGCCGTCGGCGTCTTTCTGTTCTACGCCGAAGAGCTCAATGAATGCTCCACGGGTGCCGCTGCCGTCTTCACGTGAGACGACGACGATGTCAGAGGTCAGAGCGGCCGGCATCTCAGCGGGGGCTTCGGTCGCATCCGCGACAGGCGCTTCGGTGGCTTCCGCAACGGGGGCTTCGGTCGCGGCGGGGGTGGTGGTGGCGCAAGCCGCAAGGCCGGCAACCATGGTCAGTGCGATCAACGTCGCAAGCAGTTTCTTCATCATGAACGTTTCTCCTTTTACTTTCTTTCTCATGGCTTAAGGATAAACGAGCATTGTTTGATGAAAATATCAGGAAGATCAATTGTACGTAAAATCGCTCCGCGCGATCATCAAGTAACCATTTTGATCGAAAATCGGAGGCATAACGCAAGGTTTCCCGCCTAAACTTGCATTCGGGGGCACTTTTCGTTATAATACTTCGGTCGGCGCACCCGGTTTCCGGATCTATCCCACGCGCCGGATCAAAGAGAGAGTGACATGCAGACAAGCGACTTTACCTACGATTTACCAAAGGAACTCATTGCGCAGACGCCGATTGTGAATCGCGCGGCCTCGCGATTGTTGGTCTATCATCGCGATACGAAAAGGATCGAGGATCGCGTTTTCTCCGATCTTGGCGCGTATTTATCGCCAAAGGATGTATTGGTTCGCAACAACACGCGCGTGCTGCCCGCAAGGCTGTTTGCACACCGCCAGGATACGGGCGGAAGCATGGAGTTTCTTCTATTAAAGAGAACGGGAGAAAAGACATGGGAATGTCTTGCGCGCCCCGCGCGGCGGGCGATCGTCGGGCGCGAATATTCCGTCAACGAGGAGCTATCGATTCGCGTGCTGGGCGATACCACGGCAGACGGCGGAAAAACGATCGAGCTCGTGTACGAAGGAATCTTCGAAGAGGTGCTCGATCGCGCGGGACAGATGCCGCTGCCGCCGTATATCACCGAGCGGCTTGAGGACAAGAACCGCTACCAAACCGTCTATGCGCTGACGAACGGCTCCGCCGCGGCGCCGACCGCAGGTCTTCATTTTACAAACGAGTTGCTGGATCAGATCCGCGCACAGGGCACGGACATCGTCGATATTCTGCTGCACGTGGGATTGGGTACCTTCCGTCCCGTCGCGGAAGAGAAGATTGAAGACCACGTGATGCACAAAGAATATTATGAAGTTACGCAGGAAGCGGCAGACAGGATCAACCGCGCGCGGCACAACGGCGGCAGAATCGTCGCCGTCGGCACGACAAGCTGCCGCACGCTGGAGAGCGTGACCACAGAAAGCGGCATCGTAAAGCCCGGACGTGACTGGACAGGGATTTATATTACACCGGGGTATCACTTCCGCGCGGTGGATGCGCTGATTACAAACTTTCACCTGCCGGAATCGACTCTTTTGATGCTCGTCTCCGCGCTGACGGGGCGCGAAGAAGCACTGCGCTGCTATGCGCACGCGATTGAGGAGCGCTATCGTTTCTTCAGCTTTGGAGACGCAATGTTGATTTTGTAAGATCACTTTTACAGATTTATACAATCATATGGTTGGCGAGCGAATTTGACAGAAAGAACAGAGGGAAGAGCCGGATGGCATACCCGTTTACATTTGACTTAAAACACATCTGCAAGCAGAGCGGCGCGCGCTATGGCATCCTGCATACGCCGCACGGGGACATCGAAACACCGATCTTCATGCCGGTTGGCACGCAGGCGACCGTGAAAGCGATGACGCCGCGTGATCTTCTCGACGTGAACGCGAACATCATCCTCGGAAACACCTATCATCTCTATCTCCGACCCGGGCACAAACTCGTGGAGGAAGCGGGCGGACTGCACAAATTCATGCGATGGGATCGCCCGATACTGACCGACAGCGGCGGCTTTCAGGTGTTCTCGCTCGCGAAGATCAACGACATCAAGGAAGACGGCGTGATGTTCCGCTCCCATATCGACGGGAGCAAGCATTTTTTTACGCCGGAGTCGGTGATGGAGGTCGAGCAGGCGCTCGGCGCGGATATCGCGATGTGTTTCGATGAATGCGCGCCGTATCCTTCCGACCGGAGCTATACCATCTCCGCGATGGAACGCACGCACCGCTGGGCAGAACGCTGCAAAAACGCGCATACGCGGGAAGATCAGGCACTGTTCGGCATCGTGCAGGGCGGGATGTTCGCAGACCTGCGCATCCAAAGCGCCAAGACGATCACGGATATGGGATTTCCCGGCTTCGGCATCGGCGGCCTCAGCGTCGGCGAGCCGAAAGAGATCATGTATGAGATGCTGGAGACCATGATGCCCTACATGCCGGAGCATAAGCCGCGCTACCTCATGGGCGTCGGCAGTCCGGACTGTTTGCTCGAAGGCGTGCTGCGCGGGATCGATATGTTTGACTGCGTGCTGCAAACGCGCGCGGGACGAAACGGCATGGCGCTCACGCGGCGCGGACGCATGACGCTCAAAAACGCGAAATATGAGCATGACCACACGCCGCTTGAGGCGGGATGCGACTGCTACTGCTGCCAGAACTTCACGCGCGCGTATATTCGCCACCTCGTGAAAGAGAAAGAAATACTCGGCGCACAGCTGCTGACCATGCACAATCTTCGCTTCTCCCTGCGGCTGATGGAGGATGTCCGCCGCGCAATTCAAGAGGATCGCTTCGGCGACTTCGCGCGAGAATTGCTGGAGCAGGGGATCTATGACTGATTGCCGGAGAACCGGATATTAAAAGAGGCGGATTCGTTTTGAAAACCATCGTCTGCAAAACCGAACAGGAGACGCAAGCACTCGGCGGCAAGCTCCTCTGCGCGCTGCCGCTGCCTTCGTTTGTTGCGCTCTACGGCGACCTCGGCGCGGGCAAGACCGCGCTGGTGCGCGGCATGGGCGAGCAGGCGGGGACGCGCGAGGTGCGCTCGCCTACGTTTACCATCGTACATGAATATGAAACCAAGCCAGCTTTGATTCACTTTGACGCCTATCGCCTCGGCGACGCGGAAGAGCTCTTCGCCATCGGGTTTGAAGAGTATTTGGCACAGGAGGCGATCCTTGTGCTGGAATGGGCGGAGCGCGTGCCGGAAGCACTGCCGAAGGAACGGCTTGAGATCTATCTTCGCGGCAGCGGAGACGAACCGCGCACGATTGAATTCCGCCCGATCGGAGCGAAGTATGAAAGCGTGGTGCGCGCGTTATGATGCTGCTCGCCATCGATACCACGTCGGCGCTGGCAACCGCCGCGCTGTTCTCCGACGGTGTTCTCGTCGCCGAGCGGGAGGCGGACGCTAGCAAAAAGCATGCGGAAACCGTCCTGCCGTTGATCGACGATCTATTGGAAAAAGAGAATGTGCGGATCGACCAGATCGATCTGTTTGCGGTCGATATCGGTCCTGGGTCATTTACGGGTGTGCGCATCGGCGTCAGCCTCGTCAACGCGCTGGCGTTTGCAAACGGGAAGCGCATTATACCCGTGGATTCGCTCCGAACCCTCGCAGAGGAGGCGACAGCGAGCGAGACGCCTGTCTGCGCGATGATCGACGCGCGAAACGGAAACGCCTATGCAGCGCTCTATCAGGCGGGCAGAACGCTGATGGAACCCTGCGCCGTGGAGATTGAACCCTTTCTCGCGACGCTGCCGCGGGATACCGTGCTGGTCGGCGACGTACAGACGACGCAAAAGACAGTTCCGCGCGCGCGATTTGCAGGTCGGGTTGCGCTCTCCATGCAGCAATCCGCAAGAGACGAGGTTGAACCGCTCTATCTGCGCGCATCGCAAGCGGAGCGCACAAAGGCGGCATCCGAACAGGAGGGATCCCGATGACAGGAGAATGCATCCGTCCCATGGAACGCGCGGATGTCAGCCGCGTGCATGAGATCGAGTGCGCGTGCTTCCGTTCGCCATGGTCCAAGCTCGCGCTCGCAGGGGAATTGCGAAACGATGTAGCGCATTATCTCGTGATGGAAGCCGACGGCGCCATCTGCGGCTATGGCGGGATGTGGCTGCTCTTTGAGGAGGCGCACGTGACCAACGTCGCCATCCTGCCGGACTATCGCGGTCAGGGACGCGGGAGAAGGCTTATGCTCGCGATGATGCGCCACGCGGTCAAACGCGGGGCGGAGAAGATGACGCTGGAGGTGCGCGAGAGTAACACAGTGGCACAGCGACTCTATGCGGGACTTGAATTTGAACAAAACGGCTTTCGAGCGGGATATTATTCCGACACGGGCGAAGGCGCGAAGATTTTATGGAACAGCGATATACAGCATACTATAGACAGGGAGAATGAAACACATGAAACCATATGAACAATGGAAGCAGCTGGTGGAGACCGAACGGCAACAGGCGGAGCACGAGGCCTTCTGGAACGCTTACTTTGAAAAAGAGACCGAAGCCTACCGCGCGATCTTGACCGAGAACACAGGAAAACTTGCGGGCACGCACGCGGAGCTTGCCGAGCGCTTCCAGATGAGCGTGGAAGAGTTTGCGGGATTTCTTGACGGCATCAACACGAGCCTGAAGAAAGAAGTCAATCTCGAAAAGCTTGGGGTAGATTCGGCGCTCAAACTGGAGATCGACTTTGAGAAGCTCTATTTCAACATGCACAAAGCCAAGGCCAACTGGCTCTATACGCTCAAGGAATGGGAACCGATTCTGAGCGAAGAAAAGCGCAAGGAAATCGCCAAGGAATACCGCGCCAGCAATATCTTTGTTCGCGAAGCGAAGGTGGGCCGAAATGATCCATGCCCGTGCGGAAGCGGCAAAAAATACAAGGCCTGCTGCGGCAAAAACGCCTGATTTTCGGCATTTCGCGGCTGATTTTTCAGGCGTGGGGGCGTTTCCTGGGCAATGTGGACGCACGATGGGCGCCAAATCGCGCGCAATATTTTCGCCAAATTGCCCGCAATCTTTTTGTCAATTTCGGTTGACATAACGCCCCCCCGCCGCTATAATTAATCTTCGGAACTCGCTTCCTGCGCCTGTAGCTCAGCAGGATAGAGCAACGGCCTTCTAAGCCGTAGGTCCCGGGTTCGAATCCCTGCAGGCGCGCCATTTTGCACGACACCCCGGCGCGTAAAGGGCCAGGGTGTCGGGTAGATTTTGTCGGGGGGAAGAGCCGTAAACAAGCGGCATTTCCGGTATGGTGGGTATAGCTCAGTTGGTTAGAGTGCCTGGTTGTGGCCCAGGAGGTCGTGGGTTCAACTCCCACTACTCACCCCATTTTACCGATTCCGCTTACTATGGGGTGTCGCCAAGCGGTAAGGCACCAGACTTTGACTCTGGCACTCGTAGGTTCAAATCCTGCCACCCCAGCCAGTTTTTTTGATCCGCTAGCTCAGTTGGTAGAGCACCTGACTTTTAATCAGGTTGTCCGGAGTTCGACCCTCCGGCGGATCACCACTTTTTTTCTGCCGATGCGGATCTGTGTGCGGGTGTGGCGGAATTGGCAGACGCGCCAGATTTAGGTTCTGGTGCCCGAAAGGCGTATGGGTTCAAGTCCCTTCGCCCGCACCAACGTAACCCTGTCGGCCCCTGCGGGAGTAGCTCATTCGGTAGAGCGCAGCCTTGCCAAGGCTGAGGTGGCGGGTTCGAGCCCCGTTTCCCGCTCCATTCATAAGCGGACAACGCAACAGCCCGTTTATGAATGGAGATTTTCATTTTCACTTGGCGTTCAACAACTTCATCATCCGCGTGCAGGTATAGTGTAGCGGAAACACATTAGCCTTCCAAGCTGAGATCACGGGTTCGAGTCCCGTTACCTGCTCCAGAACACAAACCCCGTCGAAAGACGGGGCTTTTGCGTACAATATGATACCATTGAACGATACATGCTACTGAGCTTGATGGTCTGGAACGTGATCTATCAAAGATAGTAATTACACTGAAACGGTGATTTATAGTTGAATATGATTGGTAAAACAGCCGGTGCGTCTGTAAAGATGTTGAGGATGAGATATTTTAGAATTAAGCTGGAAAAATTTTCTAGCATGTAAATTACAGTGAACAATATTGCATAACACTTGCTACGAAATCAAAAAAATAAATGACTACTACTATCCCTGACAAATTCAAATCAAATAATTGTATGGTTAATAACATTTGACTTCTATAACAATTGATAATACAATTATAAGCGATATATAAGTTTTCGCAATTCTTCAGTATTTCAAACACATTGGAAGCAAAAAAATTAAAATTCGGGGTGCCTCGCGTTTAAAATTTATCTTTTAAGGAGGTCGTTGTATGTACTGTCCGCAATGTGGCAAGATAATTGCAAAGAATGAGAAGTATTGCGTGGTGTGTGGTAAATCTTTAAAAGGGTTACGTGCATCATACAATTTAAATAAAGTTTTCAAAAGCAGGAATTCAATTGTTGTATTGATCTCTTCTATAATACTGATACTATTTGCTAGTATCATAATCACAACCGTAATAAACAATCATAAAGAAAACACCTCCAGCGCACCAGCTATTCAAGGGGATGTTTCTTCAGAACCGAGTATAATTAACAATGAAAAATCGTCCAAGGAGCTCAACAATGAATCAAACATTACGAAGAGTTGGGCTGATGAGACAGTACAAAATATAGTTCAAGAAATGTTGGAATATGAAATTGGAGTTAGCGAAGATTCTCAGATATTTCCTCAAAACGGCAGCGATATGGACTTTTTATATACGTTAGATTTATATGGTAGACCTGATACAAGAACCCAAATTAATTTCGGAGTAAACAGTCCAATATCGTATTTCCGATATGATATGAAGGGAAATCTTCTGGCAGAAATATATTATAAAACTAATCAAGACTTGGATATTGAGGAATCGCATCAATACATATATGATAATGCCTCCTCTGAACTCAGAGATTCACTAGAGTCGCCAAAATTAAGCATTCCATATAGTTACATAACGAATTATGGGTTATCTTATGCAAATAAAAATAGTGTTACTAGGGGGATTTTTTATCTCGATTCATTTTATGAAAAATATCTCGAGACTAATAATGCATCAAGTGAAGATGCTTTGAGCCCAAATCACTCATTTACGGGTCAGCAATATGTCGATTCTGCAATAAAAAGAATTCTAGATAACGAGGAAAATTTAATTAAAGAAGGATGGCAGTATGAAATCGTTTTATGTAACGAAAGTAATACACCAAGTAGTTGCTATGCAATCCTCACATTTAGTGACAGCTCCGGCGAAGAATATGTCTATGAAGTCGCCCAAAATGGACAAATAATATCTTATATCGGAATTAATGAAGATTATATGGACAATATAACGCGTGCCATAATTAATAAATTTGACAATCTAGGAAGAATTGTGAGAACTGATTTTTATATTAACTTCTTGGATTCTGGGAGCGCAGTTTTTGAAAAGAGCTATTTTCATAGCATTAACGATTATTCTTCACCATATTATACATACAAGTATGATAAAGTCGGACATATGATTAATTTAACAGCTCACTATCAGGGCGGGGCTGTATATGAGGATTTTTGTTGGCAACGTAAATATGATGCAAATGGGAATCTAATTTATAAAGAAACAACCGATATGGGCCCAATAACAACACAATGGGAGTTTGATAATAACTCCGTTCTACTTAGTGAGACCAAAACTTGGTTATATGGTGGCAGCGAGAATTATTTTCGTCAGGCTGCGTATGAATATGATAAAGATGGAAACATTTGCTTAATCGCACAATACAAAAGCGAAGGGGACGACCTTTCGAACAAATGGCTTGAAAGTATCAAATCTTTTATTAAAGGTGATGACAACACAGTAATAGTAAAAGTTACAAAATATAATGGTGCAGTAATTATTTCGGAAAAGGAAATTAAGTATAGCCCGTCAGGTGAAATAGTATCTGCCATAGATCGAAATTTTTCAGAGAATACATTCACTCGCATAGACTACGAGTATAATTCGAATATGGAAGTACAAAGTATTACATCTTATGATCAAGAAGGAGCTGTAATCGGTTTTCTATCACTTATGAAGTAATTAAGGACTACAAATTGGCTAATATTGATGAACATAATTCAAAGCTCCTTCAACAAAGCTGCCCTACGGTCGATTATATTCGTAGTATAGAGTGTTGCATCAAAATGTTTGCAAAAAAACAACACTTATTTACACTTTTTCTTATGCTAATATAGGTTCGTGCGTATCTGAAGAGACCCGCGCGGGTCTCTTCATTTTTACCCCTCGACGCCAATCGGTATCATCTTTCGTTTTGAAGGCCACAAGCAGATCACTGATAAACTAAAAAATGTTCTGGTTGCGAAGATATAATCAGACCAACGCAATGTCCGCAAATATAGCGGTGAACAGATCATATACTTGGGCCTATGACACAATTAAGAATCTATATCACTTATAAGATACCTCTGTAGTAACTCGGGAATGTAAATCAACTGGACTTCGTATTATGAATTGACCTTCTGATCAACCCGCATGGCGTTATGCTGAATAGGCGTTTCAAACTCGAATGAGGAACTCAGCTGGCCTCCGCTGCCGCAAACCACCCCTCACGAGCAGAAACATTGACGCGACGTTGCCGGAGATACTATAATATTGAAAGTTGTTGCCGGTCGGATTCTGGCTCCGACGCACCATAAATCAGGCTGAAACGCGGCAGACACAACGCAAAGCGAAAGCAAACGAGGATAATAAGGTATGGTTTTTTCCTCAACGGTATTTTTGTTTTTATTCTTACCAATCGTATTGATCCTCTATCATCTTCCGATTGTCAAATCCATTCAAGCAAAAAACACGATACTCCTGCTGGCGAGCCTCTTTTTTTATGCGTGGGGCGAGCCGGTCTTTGTATTTGTGCTGCTGTTTTCCATCCTGATCAACTGGGCCGCGGGACTCTTGATGGACAAACACGCGAAACTGATGCTCGTGTTGTCGGTGGTGTTCAACGTCGGTGTACTGTTTGTCTGCAAATATATGACCGCCATCACGAACACGATCAACGGCGTGGCGGGGCGGACAATCATCCCGTTTGCCGGCATGGCGCTCCCGATCGGAATTTCGTTCTTCACGTTCCAAATCATGTCTTACACGATCGACGTCTATCGCAAATCGACACCGCCGCAACGCAATCCGTTTAACCTTGCGCTCTACGTCACCATGTTTCCGCAGCTGATTGCGGGACCGATCGTGCGCTACAACTCTATCGACGCGGAGATCTCCGTGCGCTCCGTAACGATCGACGATTTTGCGGCGGGGCTTCGACGCTTTATGATCGGGCTTGGGAAAAAAGCACTGCTGGCAAACTATATGGGCGTAGTGGCGGACAATCTGTTCAGCATGACGTCCGGCGGTTTAAGCGTTCTTTCCGCTTGGTACGGCGTGCTATGCTATGCGCTGCAGATCTATTTCGATTTCTCGGGTTATTCTGATATGGCCATCGGGTTGGGGCGGTTATTCGGGTTCCATTTTGAGGAGAACTTTGACTATCCATACATTGCGAGCTCCATCTCAAACTTCTGGCGGCGCTGGCACATCTCGCTGAGCACGTGGTTTCGCGACTATGTCTATATCCCACTCGGCGGCAACCGCGTCAAACAATCGCGCTGGATTTTGAATCTGTTTATCGTGTGGCTGCTGACCGGCATCTGGCACGGCGCGAACATCACGTTTGTGCTCTGGGGGCTTTTGTATTTCGTGTTCCTGCTGCTGGAGCGCTTCACGGGTATTGAACAGAAGCTGAAGTGGGTGTACCGCATCCCGACGATGCTGATCGTGCTCCTTGCGTGGGTGCTGTTTCGCAGCACCTCTCTCCCCGCCGCGGGACAGTATTACGGCTACATGATCGGCATGGGCGGTTTCGGGTTCTCGGATGTTGTGTTCCGTAACCAATTCGACGGCAGTCTGGTCGTGTTTCTCATTGCGCTCATCGGCTGCACGCCTCTGCCAAAGAAACTCGCAAATCTTCTTTGCGCAAAGTGGAGCGAACAAGCGCGCAACGGGCTTTCTTATGCGTATGCCACCGTTGTATTTCTTCTGTCCGTGTTGGTCTGCATCATGGACACCTATAACCCATTCATCTACTTTAACTTTTAGCCTGCGAGGAAGAACACATGAAGAAAAAGAAAACGGAGATCATCTACATCGGCGTGTTCCTCGCGGTCATTATTCTTGCGTGCATCTCTGTTTTGGTTCGCTTTTTTGCGAGCGAAATCTTGGTCGACCGTCTCCATATGGACAACGGCTTTACCAAGGCGGTGCTGTTTGACGTACAGACGGACTCTCCGGTGATCGACGCCGCGCTGCTGGAAAACAGCGAAGCCGACGTTTTGGCGCCGTTCTATCCCTATCCGGCGGATGAGGAACAGAACGACCAGACAAGCGAAGGGAAGGCGGAGGAGACGTTGCCTTCCGAGCGCGAACAGGAAAAGCAAACAACCGGCAAACTCCAATCGATAACAAAATGGTTTGAAGAGCTCGTTCGATATTTTGAAAAAGGCGTTACGAACTGGACGACAGACAACCTCATGGCATACAAGACGTGGGTGTCCGCCGCCTCCGCCTACAACAAGACGCTCCGCTGGGGCGTCACCCCGCGCGACGGCTACAACAGCGTCGTATTCCTGCCGGACGGCAGCCTGACGACCTTTCTCAGCGCGCAGGACATGACGCAAAAGGTGGAATCCATCCTCGCGCTAAAAGCGGATGCGGACGCGCTTGGCATCGACTTTTTGTATGTGCAATATCCGCATAAGATCTGCAAGGCCGACCCGGAGAGCGGCACACTCGATTTTTCCAACCAAAATGCGGATCAAAAGCTCGAACTACTGCGGCAAAACGGGGTGGAGACGCTGGATCTGCGGGAAGCCTGGCACGCGCACGGTGGCGATGAGTCTGCGGCGTATCACCGCAGCGCGTTTTACGCGACGGATCACCACTGGCGCGTGGAGACAGGGCTTTGGGCGGCGGGGACGATCGCGGCGGCCGCCAACGAACGCTTTGGCTTCTCGATCGATCTGTCGCTGTTTGATCCGGCGCGGTATCAATACGAGGTATATCCAGACCGCTTCCTCGGCTCATACGGAAGGCAGGTTACGCTTTCCCTCGCAAAGCCGGAGGATTTCACACTGGTCACGCCAACGTTTGAAACATCGTTCGATTTCCCGCTGCTCAACGCGGTGCGCGGGCAAACGTTGAGCGAGGAACTCCTGCAGAGCCTCGACGACCTGTCCACGAAAGTACGCGCGCGCAACGGCAGCTTTGAGATGTTTTTAGAGCGCAGCATGCTGCAAGCCGGAGACTACTATCATACGGACACGTACACGACCTATACAGACAACGTAAACGATCTTGTTTCGATTCACAACAATCTGGTGCAGGACGGCAAGAAGGCGCTCTTCTTACGCGATTCATTTGCGCGCTCGTTGGTTCCGTTTTTCGCGCTCGGCATCGAGAACACCCTACGCCTCCGGCCGGATTCGTTCGGCGGTAGCTTGGAGACATATTTTGCGACCGAACGGCCGGACATCGTGATCGTGCTGGAAGGGTAAAACCAATTATCCTCGTTGCCGATCACGGCTGCAAGAGCTTTATTAAACAACTAAACAGGCGCGCAAACGTCTGTTTCTTGTTTTTCCTAGACGGAATAACACTCTTTTGCGATCTTCCGACGCGCGGCCGCGCCGGACGCATTTATGCGCAATTCCGGTCAAGAAAGGCGGAGTACAATGGTGCTATGCTTTCAACGGGAGCTGAAACAATGACTAACAACGTGGAAAAAGCGCATGCGGGTATATCAAGGGCGTGCCGGAACGGGAGCTGAGGAAGTAATGGAATAGGGTTAGAATAGAGACCCCCGCTGAAAGGCCGGGGTTTCTTTGTATTAACTGTCGATTTTTGTTTGTAATCATTGAATAGAGAAACGAAATGCTATATAGTTACTCTTGTATAATGTAATTTACTATATGAAAGGGATTCTATGAACAAGAAATTCAGAGTTGCCGGAAATGTAATAAATGAACTTTCGGAGAAGATCCCTTCTAATGTTATTGCTTTAAATGAGCTTATAAAAAACTCATACGATGCAAGCGCTAAAGAAGTTACAGTCACTCTTGATACGCAAAAAATGACACTTTCTATCGCTGATGACGGTGACGGAATGGATGATTCCGAAATTGATGCACTGCTCCAACTTTCGAAAAGCAATAAAAAATACGGAACAATTAACCCAATTAACAATAGATATGTTCAAGGATCAAAAGGCTTAGGTTTTCTAGCAGTATTTAAGTTTGGTAATTTTGTTCGTTGGATTACTGTGAAAAAAGCAGAGAAAAGAGTTTTTCAGGTTGCATATCAAGAGGTAATTGAACTAGAAGATTTATCGGATTATAGTATTGAGGTTTCAGAAGAACTTAATGTTGAAGAGAAAAACGGAACAAGAATCGATATCACTTTGCGAGACTTTAATAATGCAGGACTTTTAAAAGCATATCTCAAAGATCCAGAGAATCTTGACAAACTTCTAAATGCATTTCTTGATGATGGATTTGTTATAAATATCATTATTGATGGGGTTGAATATACCACAAAGAAAGAACGTTCTCTCTTAGGCTACTATCCCGAAAATCGTTTTTTTTATGTAGCGTTCGATTCAACTACGCAAAATATAAATATTAAATGCTATGATCATTATGCGTATAAAAACATTGACGTGAAAGATTCTAGCATTTTATACAATATAGGAATTGATTCGAGGGTAAAATTCAATATCCGTTTAATGATTTTTGATTTTAGTAACAATCAAAAATCACATGAGCCCGACAAACAGTTTTCTATAAATGGCAAACTTACCCCTCTGATTTTTGTCAACAAGAATTTTTTCAGCAACTACAATTTATTCGACCCCGATATACTTCGATCAATACAGAGTAAAAAATCGCTACCACAAATGATTGGGTATGTCGAGATAATAAGCAGTGATGAAAAAATCCAGTTCAACTCTGACCGAACTCAATTTCAAGAAAATGAACTCACGATTGCAATACAAAAGACACTCAAGGATATAAATCGTTTTATTCAAACGCAGTGTTCTTATATAAAGAGCGGGTACGATTCAACAAAAGGAAAGCAAGCGAAAGAGCCGGGGAAAGAAAAACCCTCTTCCCCAAATCAAGATGATAAAACACCTAAACCCAAATCAAATCCTGATGCTGGGACTAATCCTAATGCCGAACCAGATTCAGATGCAAATGCATCTCAAAAGCAAGATGAAAACGCCGATAAAGAGGAAAACGAAGCTCAGGCAAAAACTAAATCAGCTGTTCCAGTTGTGCTAAAAATCAATAGTTTAACAAATCAAGTAATCCCAAGTCACCAAATGAATTTAGAAGATTTGATTATTTCCGCTACAGATAGCAACGGAGTAGAAATTACTCTTGATAGAATAAAGATCTTAGTTGATGGCGATGAGTGTAAAAGTAGATGGTTACAGTCGGTTAATCAACCATGTATCAAGAAAGTTAGCTTTTGTTTTACTGACGCAATAACAGGCCTTGAGCAACAAGACTTGTCTATAGTTTTTATAGAGAAGCCTTTGCAAGGCAAATCTCCAGAAAGATTCTTGATTCCAAACAAAGCCCATAAGGATTACGTCATAAATTTCAAGACAAATCCGATAGTGAATCTTGTTTCACAAATCAACGCATTGTACGGAAACTTTGATGATGAATACAACGAAGTAGTTGCTTGCTCATTAAGATCACTATTTGAATTGTCCCTTTATGAATTGGAGCTGAATCAAATCATCAGATTCAAATACAGTAATGATCTTGGAAAGAGGGTTGCCAGTTTTATGCGAGAAATAAAAGGCAACGTTACAGTACTTACGGCTATATATCATGGTTTGAAATTACCAAGCTATACAACCTTCACAAACGAATTATCAGCGATTGACTTCGATGCAGTTGTAACTAAATGCCATTTAGGCGCTCATAAATCAACATCAGCTATCACGAAAAATGATTTCCTCGAAATTGGTACAAAAGCAGCTCTATTTATTGTTGTCGCGAACGAAGTGCTAAACAATCCCCAAATACTCTGGGGTAAAAATGGACAACCGTATGAAATAGCTGTAAAATAACTCGTTGAATGGGGTGAATCGCGTGCGCGATATTTCATATAAAGATTATAATCGTCGGAACGATATCCATGGGACGGTGTTGTATCCGGCAGTAATGATTGCGCCTGTGCAAAAAGAGATTTTAGCAGGCTTAATCGATTCATCTAAGGTTTTTAAAATTATCGATCCATTTCACGGATCAGGAATAGCACTGTATGAGTCGTCTGCAATCTCGCAAAATGTTGAGTTGTTCGGATGCGATATCAACCCACTTGCTAATCTAATCACGAAGGTGAAATTACAAGGCGTGTCTGATAGCATTACTTCAGACATTAATAAACTTGAAGCGTCAATAGAGTCTTTAGAATCGACTAAGATTCATACATTCCCCAATATTGCTAAATGGTATAGAGAAGATATTATCGTTTCAATGTCCATTCTTAAAGAAGCGATTTCAAGAATTGAGGACATAAAGAACAGACAATACTTCTGGTATTGTTTTATTGATATTGCTCGAAAATACAGTAATACTAGATCGTCCACCTACAAGCTTCATACAAAAGAAAAAGGGAAAATTGCAAATATTGAGAATTTCGTAATTCGTGATTATATTGCCATAATTAAAAAGAACTATTCATGGTTTATTAAGTGTAAAAACACTTTTACCCTAGAGAAAAAAGACACATTGACTTGCTTACAAGCATATGCGGAAGATCAATTTGATATTTGCGTTACGTCTCCTCCATATGGGGATAACGCTACTACGGTTCCATACGGCCAATTTTCAATGCTCGCATTGTATTGGATTGACGAATGCGACCTGAGCCTAGAGGGATGGGAGAAGGCGAATTACTCTTCAATTGATTCACGTAGTCTAGGTGGGCCAAGACAACAAAATATCACGCAAGTTGATCTCAACGACACGTTTGTAGCATCATTGCTAAATCAAATATCCGACAAGAAGCGGGTAAAAGTAATTAGATTCTTTAAAGGTTACCTCGAATTTTTAGAGCAAATCTCACGGATCACCAAGCAGTATGTAATAATTACTCTGGGTAATCGAACTGTGGATGGAGTGAGCATTGACTTAACAACAATTACAAAGATGTTTTTAGAAAGACATGGTTATAATCTTATTGAAGTTGCAAAAAGAAATATCCAAAGTAAGCGTATGCCGAAATTAGTTTCACAAGTAAACAAGAAGCCGGTATCTTCAATGAATGAGGAGTTTGTGTTGGTAATGCAAAAAGGTAAAGGACTGGAGAAAGGATATAACGACATCGCTATTTGATGTGAATATACAAAACATAAGAGTTATCAGCGATATTCGCGGATAAAACACGCACAACCAATACCGTTTTCCAATTCACACAAAATTCATATACACATGTTTCACGTGAAACGTGAACGTGAAACGAACAAAATATGTTATTGTGACGCAATAGATAGTAAACAATAGTCAAAAAACATAAGATCGACCACAAGATATAGAAAACCGCCCAGTCGGGCGGTTTTCGGAGTTTATGAGATTCGTTCTTAGATTTTCGACATCAGGATGGCTTTTTTCTGCTCGAACTCCTCCTGGGAGATGACGCCGGAATCACGTAGTTTCGCGAGTTTTTCGATTTGATCGAGCACGTCGTCACGCGAGGATTTTGTCCCGCTTGCGCCAGCGGATGCGCCGGATGCGTAGCCGGAGCCGGCATATTTGCGCGAATCCTGCACGATCAGGCGATTGTTTTCATCGCTGAAATTCTCGGTGGCGATCATGATGATATCCACCAATGCACCGATGCCGAAGCAACCCGCGGTGAGCAACCAGAGGATGCCCGTGCCGATTTTGCCGACATAGAAACGATGGATGCCGAGTCCGCCGAGGAAGATCGAGAAGAGCAGCGTCACGAGCCAATCCTTTTCGGAATAATCCCCGCTCGTTACACTTCTGCTGTTCTGCGCTTTTGCCGCGCAATCGCCACAGGCGCCGCTAGCGCTGCGAAATTCGCCGGGCTGAATGGTGCGTCCGCAGTTGGTACAAAATTTGGTTTCCATATGGTCATTTTCCCCCTTGATGGTATCGCGCGCGTCCGGCATATCCCCTCTACGGCGCATGCGACTCCGCAGATCATATTTTGCGGATTTTCTTTCTGAACCTATGATAATATATTTCGCGTGATTTGCAAGGGTGTATCGACAAATGTTGCCGAAATTCCGAAATCGGGATACAAATATTTCATTCTTTTTCCGGCGACGCGATCCGAAAACGCCCTACGGAACTTTTCGTGGCAAATCTATGTTTTTCGTTAGAACATCGCCGGAATCGGTTGACATCCGCGCGAAAGATGCTATAATACTTTTTGCCGCGGTTTGAAAACGGATCCCACAATCCGGACGATTCCGCTGACGATAGGGCTCTGGCAATCGACCGGAAACGGCGGGTTGTCGAGCGCCCAAATGTGCCTCCTTAGCTCAGTTGGCTAGAGCACCTGACTCTTAATCAGGGTGTCCAGGGTTCGAATCCCTGAGGGGGTACCAATTTCTCCGCCGCAGTCGCAAGCGGCAAATTGCGGGAGTAGCTCATTCGGTAGAGCGCAGCCTTGCCAAGGCTGAGGTGGCGGGTTCGAGCCCCGTTTCCCGCTCCAATCAACTCTTGGCGGCCGAGTGGCCGCTAAAATATTCCGTTCCGTTCAAAATTGCGCGATGACGCAGCGATGACAGAACGAATTTGCCTCCTTAGCTCAGTTGGCTAGAGCACCTGACTCTTAATCAGGGTGTCCAGGGTTCGAATCCCTGAGGGGGTACCATAACCCGCGCGGCAGATGCCGTGCGGGTTTTTTCGATTGCTTTTCACGCACGCGTCGTTTGACAGAGAGGCGGGAAAAGTGTTATTCTCTTTCGTGGAGAACGAAAACGTGAAAACGATTTTACTGGATAAAAAAGAAGAAATTGCGGCTGCCTTTCAAATCCCAAAAGGCATTACGGCGCTGGTCGGCGGCGGAGGGAAGACCACGCTGATGCTGCGCCTTGGTCGAGCGTTGTCCCAACGCGGCGCGAAGGTAATCCTCACGACGACGACACACATTTTCCCGCCGGAAGAGATATACCTTTGCAATCCGGCGAGTGAGGCAGACGCTTGCGAAGCGCTCAAGAACAACAATTTGGTTTGCTTCGGGGTGCCCGCGGAAGACGGCAAGCTTTCTGCGCCAAGTCTTCCCATCGACTCCATGGAGACGTTTGCGGAGTATGTCCTCGTCGAGAGCGACGGGGCGAAGCGCCTGCCGCTAAAAGCGCCTGCAGAGCATGAGCCTGTGATTCCAAATCGCGCAAGGCTCGTCATCGCGGTGGCCGGGCTGGACGGTATCGGAAAAACGATTCGGGAAACGGCGTTTCGTTCCCCGCTCTACGCCGCGCTGCTTGGGAAGACAGAGGGCGATATCGTCACTGCTGCGGATATCGCGGAGGTGCTCTTGCATCCAAACGGACAAAGAAAGTCGTTGCCGGACGGCGCGCGGTTTGCCGTGCTGCTCAACAAGGCGGACGACCAGAAGCTGCAAAGCGCCGCGCTTGAGATCGCATCCGCGCTAAGAGGCGATGGTGTCGAACGCGTGATCATCGCCGCACTGGGGCGCGAATAAAATAGTCTCACGCATTGCGTGATGGATAAGAGGTTACTTATGATTATTTGGGTGCGCGGCGCGGGAGATATCGCAAGCGGCGTCGCGTTTCGGCTCCACAAAAGCGGGTTTTCGGTCGTGATGAGCGACCTGCCGCAGCCAACTTCGATCCGAAGAACGATCTGCTTTTCCGAAGCGATTGTGAAAGGTGAAACCACGGTTGAGGACGTTACCGCGCGATTTGCCGCAAACGAGGCGGCGGCAAGGGAGATTTTACAGCGCGGGCAGATCGTGCTTCTCGCGGATCCGACGGGTGATCTTGCGCGCCGGCTCCAACCCGTTGCCGTCATCGACGCGATCCTCGCCAAACGCAACCTTGGGACGGCGATGAGCGATGCGGACATCGTCATCGGCGTCGGGCCGGGCTTCACGGCGGGCGTAGACTGCCATGCGGTGGTGGAGACGATGCGCGGGCATACGCTCGGACGTGTCTACTACAGCGGCTCTGCGCTGCCGGATACGGGCATCCCCGGCAATATCGCGGGCTTCACACTGGAGCGGCTGCTGCGCGCGCCGCGCGCGGGCGTATTCCGCGGCGTCAAGCAGATTGGGGACGTGGTGGAAGCGGGCGAGATTTGCGCATATGTGGAGGACGAACCCATCACATCGCGCATACGCGGCGTTCTGCGCGGACTGCTTCCGGACGGAATTACGGTCTTCGAAGGAATGAAGAGCGGGGACGTCGACCCGCGCTGTGAACGATCGCATTGTTTTATCATTTCGGACAAAGCGCTTGCCATCGGCGGCGGTGCGCTCGAAGCGCTGCTGCACGGCCTGCAACAAGGAGGATCTATATGGAAACAGAAGTGAAGCTGACAAAACTCTCCAACTGCGCTGGTTGCGGCGCAAAGGTTGGCGCGGGCACCCTTGCAAAGCTATTGGGTGACATGCCAACGCATCAGGATCCAAATCTGCTGGTGGGCTTTGATCGATCCGACGACGCTTCCGTCTATCGGGTCAGCGATTCACTCGCGCTGGTGCAAACCGTGGATTTCTTTCCGCCGATCGTGGATGACCCTTTCACATTTGGACAGATTGCCGCGACCAACGCGCTCTCGGACATATACGCCATGGGTGGGGAACCCAAGCTCGCGCTCAACCTGCTATGCATTCCCGAACAGATGCCGCAAAGCGCGGTTCAGGCGATTCTGGCCGGCGGGTATAGCAAGGCGTTTGAAGCGGGTGCGATCATCACCGGCGGGCACAGCATATTTGACGATGTGCCGAAATACGGACTTTCCGTCACGGGGTTTGTGCATCCCGACAAGTTTTATAAAAACCTTGGCGCGCGCGAAGGCGATGTGCTGTTTTTGACCAAGCCGCTCGGCGTCGGAATTCTGACGACCGCGGAAAAGGCGGAGATGCTGGAGACAGGGGAGATTGACCGCGCGATCACGCTCATGACGACGCTCAACAAAGGCGCAAGAGATTGCGCGGTAAATTATCGCGTGCACGCCTGCACGGACGTGACCGGATTTTCACTGATGGGGCACATGCTCGAAATGATGCAGGGCTCCGAGGTATCCGTGCGCGTGGAGACTGGCGCGATCGACTTCTTGCCGCGCGTGCTGGAGTTTGCGAATATGGGTCTGCTGCCGGCGGGCGTTTACCGCAACCGAAACTTCGCCGAACCGTTTGTGGACGAAGGCAACTTGCCACTCAAAATCCGGGACGCATTGTTTGACCCGCAAACATCCGGGGGACTCCTTCTTGCGGTGGATCCAAAGGATGCGGACGCACTGGAACGCGACCTTCGCGCAAGCGTGCCCAGCGCGCAGCGGATTGGAACCGTCATTGCCAAATCGTCAAAGTCAATCTATCTGGTCTAATACTTGACTTTCGCAAAAGCCCGCCAAATTCGGCGGGTTTTTTGATTGGAATATGCTTACCCCAGAGTTCCTTCCTATCATAATACTTGCAGATCCGGTGGCTTCTCCTGTCATAATGCTTGCTGATCCGGTGGCTTCTCCTATCATTATGCTTGCAGATCCGGTGGCTTCTCCTGTCATTATGTTTGCTGATCCGGTGGCTTCTCCTGCTTGGGATGCGACTGGCTTCGGCATGCGCCGGGGGTATCGCCGGTAAATTTCCGGAAACACTGCACAAAGTGACTTTGCGAACAAAACTGGTAAAAGGTTGCGATATCCGCAAATGGATCGCTGCTGTGTCGAACGAAGTATTCCGCTTCTTCGACACGCTTTCGGAGGATATAGGTATGAATCGTTTCTCCGGTTTCGCGCTTGAATAAACCACAAAGATAGTTCGGGTTGTGGTAGACCTGATTTGCAATTTCCGAAATGGTGATGGGTTCGCTCAGATGCGCGTCGATATACTGCATCGCCTGGCGGACGGTTGTTGAATAGCGATTGTCTCGCGTGCTCTGCACGCGATTGGTAAAGCCTTCAATCATCTCCGCTTCGAATCCGGCGAGATCTTTTGTGGCGGCAGCGGCTTCAATACGCTGGATATACGCGTCGCTGAGGGTAAACGCTTCGTCCGGCTTCACCCCGCCGGAAATTGCGGCCCGCGCCATAAACGTACAGCTGCAAATCAGCGAGTTTTTCAGCGAGCGGACGGGGGTATTGGCGAGCTTCGCGCGCGGCAAGCGATTGATATCCTGCAAGATGTGCATGGAGTTTGCGGTGTCGCCATTTGCGATCATACGGCAGACCTCAAGCTCGATGGCATACGGCACATGCTGAAACTGCCGCGTGCGATAATCGAGCGTTTGTGAATAATAGCGCTCGTCGATCGGGGTTCCCGTGTTCGGCTCCACTTCGGTCAGGTCACAAAACGGCGCGTCACCGAAGAACAGCGTTTCGAGCAGCTTTCCGGAATAGAAGAGGTGTCTGTCGTCCAGCAATGGGCATGTTTCATAGTGCGCGGTCAGCTCCGCTTTGTTCCGAAAGGGGAGCAGCCCCGCGCGGATCAACTGCGCGAGCCGTTCCGGCTGAACCGGGTTTTGCAAAACAGGGCCCGCGCGCAGGAGGAGATCCTCACCAACAAGGAGCAGAAAATATGTTTCGAACGCGGGGGTAGTCAGATATTGCACGCTGACATCACCCGGATGCAACGCGGGCAGAAGAGAATCGTCCTGCGCAATCCGCGCGGCACAGGGAATTTCGTCCGGAAGCCGGTAGAGGCTTTTACCCGATTGCAACATCTCCGCCGGAATCCCGGTTGCATAGTGAAACATCCGCAACAATTGTATACGCGCCTCCGTGTTCATTGCGCCGCCTCCTCACTCATATAATGAAAATAATAACACAAAAATGAAAAAAATAATATATCCGCCGTATAGACAACTCCTATAATGAAACTATCAACCAACCGCCCGGGCTCTGCAATTCAACGGGCAAGTATGAAAAATCAAACGCACAATTAAACAAGGAGGAAGAGAAAGTTGAAAAAGATTCTTGGTATCTCGTTGGCTCTCATGATGGTGTTGGCACTGTTTACGGGTTGCGCAGCAACGCCGAAGGCAACCGAACCGGCCGCGACGGAAGAAGCCGTTGCCACCGAAGCCCCGGCCGCGACGGAAGCCGCGCCCGCAGAACGCACCGTCGTCAAGTTCGCCGCACAGGCGGACAGCACTCCCGCGACACAGGCCGTGATCGACGCATACAACGCGTCGCAGGAACTCTACACGGTCGAATGGGTCGACATGACCAACGATTCCGGCGCGATGCGCGAACAGATCCTGACCAGCATGCAGGCAGGTTCGACCGAATACGACGTGCTTTCGATGGACGTCGTCTGGGCGGGCGAATTTGCAGCGGCGGGCTACATTGAGCCCATCGATCAGCTCATGCAGGCGGACGGACTCAAGATCTCGCAGTTCAACGCGGGCTCCATGACGGCCGGAAACTATAGCGCAAAGCAATATACACTGCCATTCTTCCCGGACCTTGGACTGCTCTATTTCCGTAAGGACATCGTCTCCGCGGAAGACGCGGCGAAGCTCGTCTCCGGCGACTACACCTATGCGGATCTGCAGAAGATGGCGGAAACCTACATGGGTCAGGGCGGCACGACAGACGGAATCGTCTTCCAGGCCAAACTGTATGAAGGTCTTGTCTGCAACCTCACCGAATACACCGCGGGCTGGACGGACGTGGAAGGCGGCCTCGTCGCACTCAAGGCGATGGTGGACTCAAAGGCTTCTCCGGCTGACATACTCAACTACTCGGAAGGCGAAACGCACAATAGCTTCATCAAGGGCACGAGCGTCTTTGCACGCAACTGGCCGTATCAATGGGGTATGATCGCCTCTGACGGAACGATTGCGCAGGACGTGGTCGATGTGGCTCCGCTGCCCGGCGGCTCTACGGTTGGCGGCTGGCTCCTCGGCATCAACAAAAACTCCGTCAACAAAGACGGCGCATGGGATTTTATGAAGTATGTCGCGACCATGGGTCAGAAGATCATGTCCGTACAGGGCGGCTATCTGCCCGGCTATAACGAGATGCTCAGCGATCCGGACGTCATTGCCGCAAACGCGATGCTCTCAATGCCCGGTTTCCAGAACGCGCTGGCAACGACGATCTCCCGTCCCGTTTCGGCACACTATTCCGAAACCTCCGACGCGATCATGAATGCCGCACACGCATACCTCTCCGGTGAGATGGAACTCTCCGCAGCGGTGGAAGCGATCACCGCCGCACTTGCTAACTAAGATTGGTTGAATGGCGGCGCTCACCGGAAATTTCGAGTGAGCGCCGTTCTTTCCGTTGAAACCCGGGAGGGAGGCAGAACATGCGTAAGAAGATTACAGCCGGACAAGCGGCATTTTTATTACCGCTGTTTCTTTTATTGGCTGTGTTTGCGATCTATCCGATCATCACGTCCGTCGTCTACTCGCTGTTTGACTACCGGACCAATGATCCGCAGGCAGCAGGGCTCTATACGAGCGGAAATTTTAACGCGCCTCTGTTTACGGAGGACTGTGGCTACATCAACTGGTTTCTCGAGGACGATATCACGCTGCTGAACGAGGCGGATCAGGCGGAGCTGACCACCGCGATGGCGACGATGGATACGCTCGCCGCGCAGTATGCAGGCATCGGGAAGATCCAGAAGGTGTCCGCGGCGGAAGAAGCGCAGATCATCTCAGCGCTCGGCGCCGTAAAATCGAGCATACAGACCGTCTACGATAGAAACGCGGGCGTGTCTTTCTATAACGGTTGGGACAAGCTGAATACGATATTTGGCGAGATGGAGAATTGCCTGATCCGAAGCAACTTTACGGGGATTGCCTCGTACGGGAAGCTTTTGAGCGACACGCGATTTTTCCATTCTCTGCGGAGCACCGCGCTCTTTACCGTGGTTTCCGTGTTTTTTGAGCTGGTGTTTGGCATGGCGCTTGCGCTGATCATGAACAAAGCGATCAAGGGCATCGGCGGTGTGCGCACAACCGCGCTGATACCATGGGCGATTCCGACCGCTGTCTCCGCGCTCATGTGGAGCTATATGTACGACGGCAGCAGCGGTGTTGTTGCGCGTGTGTTTGCGAATATCGGTCTGATCGCCTCGCCAGAGCTGATGTTGCTCTCAAGCGGGGGCGCGATGAGCGCCGCAATTCTCGCGGATGTTTGGAAGACGACGCCGTATATGGCGCTGCTGTTGCTCGCCGGGCTACAGATCATCGACCAGGGTCTTTATGAGAGCGCAAAGATTGACGGCGCGAGTCCCGCACGCACATTTTTCCGCATCACGCTGCCGTTGCTGAAGCCTTCGCTCCTCGTGGCGCTGCTGTTTCGTACGCTCGATGCGTTCCGCGTATACGACTTGATTGCGGTGCTGACCGGCGGCGCGCAGGGAACCGAAACGCTTTCGATCTACGCTTACAAGCTCATGATTGCGCAGAACAACTATGGCTATGGCGCGGTCGTCGTACTCGCCATGGCGCTGTGTGTGGCAGTAATCGCGTTTTTGTTCGTCAAAGTGCTCGGCGCGGAAATCGTCAAGGACGACTGAGGAGGAACGATGAAAAACAAAAAGATATCGATCACAAAGGCCGTATCGATTGTAGTGATCGCAGCGTTTCTCGCGGTGATGGTATTCCCGTTTTTCTGGATACTCATTACATCCTTTAAGCCTTCCAGCGAGATATTCGGCAAAGCGACGGCGTTTCAGATCATAGCAAACCAGCCGACGCTTGGAAACTATCAGGAGGTGCTCCACAAAGGCATCCTCAACTCGATTAAAAACAGCTTCATCGTAGCAAGCTTGACGACGGTTTATGTTGTAGCCGTTGCAACCCTCAGCGCATACATCCTTGCGCGCGTTCGATTCAAGGGCAAGGGGATCGTCCTCGGGTTGATCCTGAGTGTTTCCATGTTTCCGCAGATGGTCGTAGTAGGACCGATCTTCAACATGTTTTACAAGCTCGATCTGCTCAACAGCTATTTTGTTACGCTTGCGTATTCTTCCATCACGCTGCCCGCCGCGGTCTGGATCATGGTGGCGCATTTCAAGCGCATCCCGATCTCGATTGAGGAGGCCGCGAGCATAGACGGTTGCTCGCCATGGAAAACGCTCTGGAACGTGATTTTCCCAATCGCGCTGCCGGGTGTATTCACGTGCTCGATCATGACGTTTATCGCCGCGTGGAACGAATACCTGCTCACGATGACACTCAACGCGGACAAAGCGTACCAAACCGTTCCGGTAGCAATCAATGCGCTGAGGACGCAGTTTTCGATTCTTTGGGGTGAGATTACGGCGGCGACAGTCGTGGTTGTGATTCCGACGCTGATCATCGTGCTGCTCTTTCAGAAGCAGATTGTATCGGGCATGGTCTCCGGCGCGGTCAAGGAATAGACGAGCGCAGCACGGGAGCAAGACAGACAGGACTCTATTAGAAAGAGGATTCTATCCGGATTCGGTTCCGGATGTGTCAAGGAGTATACGGGTTTGAAGGAACTGGAGTTTATCACAAACGGATATCATGACGAATCGCTCACGCGCGATGAAACGCTGTTTCACAGCGCGAACGGATATCTAGGCGTCCGCGGCTGCCTTGAAGAAGGCGCAAAAGACGGTGTGAGAACCGTCCGCGGGACGTACATCAACGGTTTTTATGAGGAGGAGGAAATCTGCTATGGCGAGCGGCTGTATGGATTTCCCGACACCAAACAGGTGATGGTCAATCTGCCGGATGCGCAGAGCGTGAAGATTTGGGCGGGCGGCGCGCTTGCCGCCGCATGGAACGACACCGCCGGGGAAATGACGCGGCGGCTGGACTTTGCCGCGGGGATTTCCGAGCGGGAATACCGCCAAAACACCGCGCAGGGAGCGCTGGAGATCCGCTTCACAAGGCTTATAAGCTTCGTGCAAAAAGAGGTGTTCTTGCTGCGCGTGCAGATCACATCGATCGACTATCGGGGAGACATCTGGCTGGATTCCATGCTGGATGGGGATGTGACGAATTTCAGCGATCCGGAAGACCCGCGCGTCGCCTCCGAGACTAAGGCGAAGCTCATGGTCGTACGCCGCTATCAACAGGACGGGTGCCTCGCGCTGCAAGCCGAAACGATCGCCAGCAAGCGCGTACTCGGATGCGCGGTTGAACACCGAATGGACAATACCAAAGCGGTGCTTTTCGGTCTCGGGAATCTGCTTGCGGCTCGCTTCACGCGCGATATCCACCCCGGAGAGACCATAACGCTGACGAAAACATGCGCGTATATCGACGCACAGGATAGCCGGGATCCGTTGGAAGCGGCAATCTCTTTGGCGCGGCAGGCGGCGGATCGTGGATTTGAGGAATGGGCGCGGCTGCAAAACAACTATCTTGCCGCATTCTGGGATCGCTCTCGCGTGCGTATCGGCAAAGACCCGCGCACGCAGGCCTATCTGGATCTGTGTGTCTATGAACTGCTTTGTGCTGCGGGGCAAAACGGACGCAGCAGTGTGGCGGCAAAAGGGCTGAGCGGCGAGGGATATGAGGGACATTATTTCTGGGACTGCGAGGTGTACGCATTCCCGTTCTTCCTCGCGAGCGCGCCCGACATGGCAAGAAAGCTGCTGGACTACCGCTATCAACACCTGGACGCGGCGCGTTCACACGCGCGCATGCTGGGGCATGTTCGCGGTGCGCTCTACCCCTGGCGTACGATTGCGGGAACGGAATGCTCTTCCTACTATCCTTCCGGCTCGGCGCAATATCACATCAACGCAGACATTGCGCATGCGTTCAGCCAATATTGGTATGCCACGCAGGACGAAAGCTATCTGCCTGCGATCTGCGAGGTGCTGGTGGAGACCGCGCGGCTGTTTCTCGACGCAGGACATATGGAGGACGACGGGTTCCATATCGACGGCGTGACAGGGCCGGACGAATACACCTGCATCGTCGACAACAATTACTATACGAACGCGGGCGCCGCGAAGACATTTCTTGAGGCGGTTGCGCTCTGCCAAACACTTGATGAACGCGGCGGATTGGATGGGCTTTCCGCGAAAATCGGCGTAACGAAAGCGGAGCTCGCGGATTTTTTTGCCGCAGGCAGCAGAATGTATCTACCGATGGATGAACGACTGGGCATCTGCAAGCAGGACGACAGCTTCCTGCGCAAAAAAAGATGGAATCTCGACGAAATTCCACCGGAGAACTTTCCACTTTTGATGCACTATCATCCGCTCTATATCAACCGCAGACAGGTTTGCAAGCAGGCGGATACTGTCTTGGCACACTTTCTCTACCACGAGGAAACCCCGCTGATCATGCAGCGTACCTATACGTATTACGAGGGCGTTACAACGCATGATTCCAGCCTTTCGGCTTGCGTGTTCTCGATGATGGCGGCGCGGCTTGGGAATCTGCCGCTCGCGATGCGCTATTTTGACGCGACGGTGGGCATCGACATTGACGACCAAAGCGGAAACACGCGGGACGGCCTGCATATTGCAAATATGGGTGGCGCGTATCTCTCCATCATAGCCGGATTTGGCGGTATGCGGCTCGAAAGAGACGGACTAAAACTCTTTCCGCTGCTGCCGACGCTCTGGCAGAGCTATTCGTTTCCGCTATCCTATCGGGGCAGCCGGATGAGCGTTTCCGTCTCCGCGGAAGGTTGTTCGATTCGTATGCTGGAAGGAGACGCGCAAGAGATATCGATCTTTGACCGTCGCGTGCGGGTTACCGCGGAGGAAGCGATGATCCGCCGTCCCATCCGCGGCGTCCTGTTTGATTTGGATGGCGTAATCACAGACACCGCGCGGTTCCACTACGCGGCATGGAAGCGGATTGCAACCGAATTGGGGATTGCATTTGATGAAAAGAAGAACGAACGGCTGAAGGGTGTCTCGCGCGAGCAGTGCCTGGAGATCATATTGGAAGCAAGCGGGCTTGCGCTTGCGCCGGAGGAGAAACACGCGCTGGCAAGCCGGAAAAACGCGTATTATGTCGCCGCGCTCGATACGCTCTCGCGCAACGACATCCTGCCCGGCGTGCTGGAGACCATGTCGCTGCTGCGCAAGCTTAAGGTTCCTTACGCTTTGTTCTCTGTCAGCAAAAACACGGAGATGATTCTGGACAAGCTGGGCCTTGCCTCGGAGTTTGACGCGATTGTCGACGGAAACGATATCGCGCACTCGAAACCGCACTTCGAAGGATATCTGCTTGCGGCGGAACGGATCGCCGTCGATCCACGCTTATGCGTTATGATCGAGGACGCGCAAGCCGGTCTGGAAGGGGCGCGCGCACTATCCATGCGAACAATCGGGATTGGAGAGCACTTGCCCGACGGCGCGGCAGACCTCAAGCTCCGCCACACGAGCCAACTGCGGGATGCAATCGAGCGCATGATATGCGAATGCAACGAAATACCCGCTGAGAGGTTATAGCCCCCCCAATGAAAGACCGGAAGCGAATTGCTGCGATCCGGTAGAATAAATCGTTCGTCATTTAAAAAAAGCGCTGTGCGGAAGGAACAATGTCGCATTCCTTCTTCACAGCGCTGTCGTTATACCGCTCGCCGGGTTAGATGGATCAAAATCGAGCGATTGGGCTGACGTAACGTCGATTCTTTGTGTGTAATAGACGGCTCGCTAGTGGACACATCAAAACAAGTAGTGACGTTAGAGCCCATCATTATTCATCAGAGGTACGAATGTAATGTTCTGATAGAGGAATGGTTCATTGCCTTGTTCCGTGCCGTCTGTGAAAACAAGATCGAGCGAAACGGTGTCTACTGAATCGATGCCATGACCGCGAACTGTTTCATCCGGCCACAGAATATCCCAGACAATACTCTTGTACGGTTCAATATTGATGCCGCAATTTTCGGGATACAGATCGATGCCGTTTAGATAAGCCGAGGAAGGATATAGATTTAACACGGCTCCCGTTTTATTCTCGACATAGAGCTGCGCGATGAACCCGCTATCATAGGTCTCCGTCTTATGGCACCGAACCATCGTAATTTTCGCATAGGAATTGTCGAGTAAAACAGTCAAATCATCCTTGGTCTGGAGCTGGTAGGCCCCTCCCGTAGTTTGTCCGTGCGGATACACATGCGCGCTGCCATAGCTTTTGACATCACCGCGTAAAACTTCAAATGTGAGTTCGATATCATTGAATTCGAAGCGTTCAAAAAACGTATCGTTGTCCGGGTAGTTGAAGATCTTGATCTCTTGCTCAAATGTAGTATTCGCAGCGCAGCTCGTGAAGTCAGTCACGTACCCGGTGTCTAGCTCCGGAAAGTCACGGAATTGAACGCCGTCCACAGAAAACCCGGATAGTTTGATTGGATAATATCCTTCCGACGAACGATTGCTCAAACGGAGCTGCATCGTGCTTACCAACGAGTTTTGCACCAATTCAAAACCGGTTATCGAGATAGTAAGCGCGCCGTCGTCATAGGCGACGACCTCATTGGTCAACATGTTTTCCGCAACCATTTCATCGGAATAATCGGAATCCCAATCGCTCTGTTCGTCCGGGTAGGAGTCCGATGGGATCGCTTCACCCAACAGGGAGCAGCCGGAGCACAGAATGCCCAGAACAAGAACAACGATGAGAAGCCGAAATCTTTTTTGATTGATTTTCATAAATCCTCCTAAATGGATAGTTACCTTCTACAGATATAGTACTGCGTAAAAGTATAGTTCGAAAAATATAGAAAATTTGCCGGAACGTGACGAGTTGGATTATGGTTCCAAATAAACTTCCCCAATACAAAGCGTATTGTTATATGGATTTCCGTCTGAATCCGCGGCGATCATCAGCTCTGTCACGTTGGTGACATCGATGGAGAAGGGAACAGCACGAACTCCCTCCCGCATCGTGGGCGAAGTATAGAGCAGGACTCCGTCGCCATAGACGCGGAAATAGGAATCCTCATCCATCTCCCGCGATTCCTTCGGAAGATAGACCGTCCCTGTGAGTTGAGAATATTTCCCGTCGATCAGGTAGGTTTGCGTCGCGGTGCGCGTGCATACTTCGGTATACATTGCATGTGTATGATCGGTTCCCTCACTGTCGGTGTTGAGGGTATCATAGTTTTCGTTCCAATAGATGCTGCCGAACACGCCAGCCTCGCGCGAGAAATAGTCAAGATCCGTAAGCCACACCGGGCCAAAACCCTCGTAGTATGCGATGGCCTTGCTGATCTCTTCATTTTCGGCGCCAAGGAGTCCTTGCGCATCGTAGAGGATACTGACCGCACTCTCATATCCGCTCTGCGTAAACGCATCCATCGCTTCCTGCAAAACCTGCTGTTGATAGGAAGCACGATACGATTCCAGTCGGGCGGTGAGGTCGGGATCCCTTTGACCATATGTGATCTCCATCAGATCAAGCTGCTGAATCAGATATCCCAGCGCTGCTTTTCCATCGCCAGACGCATCATAGGAATCCAGCTGTGCAGTGATTTCGCCGAGCAACACGCTAAGGCCGTCTTCCTCCTGGTCGACATCGTTTGTGACGGGATTGACCGACGCGGGCTCCGAAGATTCGAAATCGGCGCGCGCGGACTGATCCTGCGCCGGAATCGAGTCCCACTCAAACTTTCGATAGTCGAGCGGCATCCAATACGTACGGGCGCAATCCTCGCACAGCACCTCATTGCCGCCCATTCCATAGTACGCTTTTCCGGAACTGGTCTGTCCGCAGGATTCACAAACAAAACTTCTTGTGCAGCCGGAAAGGAAAAGCAACAGAACGCTCACGAATGCGATGACGAATAAGAGAGATTTTTTTCTGAACATGATAGGCTCCTTGCTTTGTTATTTTGTGAATTTCTCGTATCTCGCCGATGATGACGCGAAACATCGAAGGCTTCGTTTCAATTTCTTCACCCATAACACTGGCAAAGCGGTGAAAGGTTACATGCAATTTTGAGCGATTGTGATTGTAGATTTACGAACGTGTTCTACATTTCCAGACTGTTTTCAATATAGAGCGATGGCAGAAACCTGTCAACCCCGATGAGAGATTCTAAACTCGATTGGTATTATGGTTGAGAAGCGCTTGAAAGACAAAAACCCGCTCGTAAGTAGCGCAGGCAACGGTGTGTGAAAAACAAAAAAAAGCATCGGACTTCTGAAAAATTCGGACGGCAGTGTGTAACCTTTTGCCGCTTGGTTCGTATTATGGGTAGGACAACGAAAGGCGGAACAAAATCATGAAAAAATGGATGAGCATGCTTCTTGCTATCGTATTGCTGCTTGGCACGTTTACGGCAGCAAAGGCGGCGGGCAACGATACAATCGATTATAATTGGAAACAGGGGGACGCGCGCTGGAAGAAAGTCACCACCGGCATTGAATGGCGCGCGGGCTGCGCAGTGACGGCGATTGCGATCCAGATTGCGCGATCCGGTCTCGTCTCTGTCGATGAAACCGCCGGCAACTATGACGCATCCGAAAAAACCGGGTTCAACCCCGGCACATTTGCAAAGGCATGGCTGGCGAAGGGGGGCTTAACTTCCGGCGCCAGCGTCTCCTGGGGAACGGTTGAGAATGTTGTGGCGGGATTCAAACAGACAACGGACAGCCGATTCCGGAAACCGAAGGGCGCGTTTACCTATTTCCCCGCCGTAAAGAGCGGAAGCAAATCCGCCAAACAGGTCGTTGTAGACAGCATCACATCGCTCTATCAGGGCGGATATGCGATCATCATCGAAGGGCCGGGAAGCACGTTTACAGCCAAGCTTCGCAAGCGGCATTATGTACCCGTCGTCGCGGCGGACGGAAAAAACGTTTGGATCATCGACCCGATTGACGGAAAGAAGAAAAGCTTGTTTGACGTACAGCCGGGCGGATCCGGCACACGCTGGACGACGGAGAATCTGGAGATCTGCGGCAGCCCGAAGGATTATGCCTGCTGTGTGCTTTATAAGGCGGATCCGAAGAAAATGCTTCCCGCAAAAGAGGCTGCGAAATCGAAATTTACGCTCTCCGGCGAACAGTCTCCTTCGGGCGACTATCCGTTGGGCGAGAAGTTTTACTTCAAAGGCATGATTTCTTCCGCTTATGCGATCAAGTCCGTTTATGGCGGTATTTTTGACGCAAGTGGGCGGGAGGTGCAGGTAAAATCCTATACGCCGAACACGACGACGTTTGACATCGCAAAGACGCTGGACTATATGATCCGCATGGCCAAGCTGCCGGTCGGTGATTATGTATATGCCGTGTGCGCCGAGGACACAAAAGGATACAACGAGATGGTCATCCAGCGCGACTTCACAATCGTCGAGCAAAAAGCCGCGCAACCAGCCACGACCGCAACGCCGGGCACAACAGACGCACCCGCGACGAGCAACCAAGAGAGCGCCACGCCGGCGCCCTCGGCAACACCGGAGTCGACACCTGCGCAGGCGACCGCCGCGCCCACGCCGACAGCAACGCCCTATGAAACGCTGAAGGTAACCGTCAGCGGGGAAGACTCGCCTTCGGGTAGCTACGCGGCAGGGACGAAGTTCTACTTTAAGGGTATTCTGAACGCGAACAAGGTGATGGAATCGGTTTACGGCGGTATTTTTTCCAGCGACGGGAAGGAAGTTCAATGCGCCACCTACCCATGCAATGGTACGACGTTTGATATCTACAAGACATTTGACCGTATGATTCGCATGGGCAAGCTTCCGGTAGGCGACTACATCTACGTCATCTACGCAATCGATACAGACGGGCTCGCGAGCGAAGTGATCGTTTCCACATTCCAGATTGTATAACGGATCCGTCTTGTCATTCGACTCCCGGAAACGGATCGGACTTGCGTGGCGAAAGCTAAAATAATCAGTAAGATACAGCTGCAAATCGACAAAATTGCGCCAAATTCCGGCTGGAAGAATTGCGGTTTTTACACGTACATGATATTCTTAAATATCATAGCGTGTAGGAGAAACCATGGTTGCATATCGATCCAATGAACAGCTGGACGCGATTATTTTGCGATATAAAGATATGGTCTACCGGATCGCAACACTTCGAACAAACAACCGGGCGGACGCGGATGATATCTTTCAGGAGGTGTTCCTCCGCCTCGTTCGGCACGATGCACCTCTCGAAGGAGAAGAGCACATCAAGGCATGGCTGATACGGGTTACGATCAATTGCTGCAACAGCTTACACACGAGTTCCTTCCGCAAAAAGACGGTTTCTTATGAAGAAACGATTGGAAACGGAACCGATGAGAACAGTGCGAATGCACAGACGCCGGAATCGGTATTACTGGTAGAGGACGAATACCATGAAACAGGCGGGAGTTCCCTGCTTGATGCTGTAAAAGGACTTTCGCCGTCGTATCGCGATGTCGTCTACCTGTTTTACTATGAAGAACTTCCGATCAAACGCATCTGTGAAATCCTCAAGACCAGCGAAGGCGCGGTCAAAACGCGATTATCGCGCGCACGGAACATCTTGAAAGACCGATTGACGGGAGAAAGCAACTTTGAATAAACTTCAGCAAGAGTTGAATACAATCAAGCCGTCCGATCAACTGGTTGCGGACACCATGAAGAAAATGCACGCGGAGAATCAGAAACTCCGCGCAGACATGGGAGACGATCACCAGAAAGGCAAACAAACGGGCGGAACGAGTTTGTTTCGTAGCCGGAACTGGGTCGGGTTTGCGGCCGTTGCCGCTTGCGCAGCCGTCGCCGCCGGGATTCTGCTTTTCGGGCGGGCAAACGCAGGCGTATCCATGGTTGTACTGCGCGCGGACACCGCGGTGTTTCAGGCAAACGCGGCGAACCGGGGCGGTGAAAGCGCGCGGGAAATCATCCTACCACCCGACGAGTTTGCGTTGCGCGCGAATTTTGATGTGGAATCACGTTTTCCCGGCTTCGAATGCGTCAGTGCGGAGGCTGTGGAATTTCAAACAGAGCAAGGGGGCATCGTCGGAGATTACGGCGTATTCGTATATCAAAAGGATCAGACGCGCCTGACGCTCTATGTCTCCACCTCCGACCAGACAGCCCCGCCCGCACTGCTGCAAGCAACGAAAACGCGGGTAGGATCCTTTGAGTTGCAGTTTGGGGAAGAAGCGGAAAACGGTACATATTACGCAGCTTGGGTCGATCGCGGCACATCCTTCTGCCTGCAGGCGGAAGGCATGACACAGCGCTCGTTTGTCGATTGGATGCGAAAGACCTTTTCATAGCCATAGTTGGCGTTCTCATTTTCGGGGATCGGCTTGATCGGAGACGCCCAATCGGCGGTATGCTGATATTCGGCATGCTCTCTGTTTCCATGAGCCGCCGCACACATCAGGTATTTTATGAGAATTCAGGATACACCCTGAGAGGAGAGCGGGAATGAACCGATTGGCGGGATTGCTTCGGACACGCGGGACAGTCATCACAATTCTTTGCTGCATGATCGCTCTGACCGGCTGCTCAAAAAGCGACGGAGCGGAACACGAACAGACCATGTCCGGCGCGGCACACAGCCAGACGATTATGATCTACATGGTCGGATCGGATCTGGAAACGCAAAACGGATCCGCGAGCATGGATCTGGAGGAGATCCGCACCGCAGGCGTCGACACAACGAAAGCAAACATCGTTGTGTTGACCGGCGGTTCGCTGAAGTGGCAAACAAACATATCGGCATCCGCCAATACGACGTATTATCTCAACGATCAACGCTGGGAGGCGATCGACCGTGCCGAATCGGCAAACATGGGCGAAGCGCAAACGCTCTCCGGGTTTTTAACCGCAAGCTGCGAGCGGTTTCCCGCGGAGTCGTATGCGCTCATTCTTTGGGATCACGGCGGCGGCCCGATTGAAGGATATGGCTTTGACGAACTGTATGCCTTCGACCACCTGACGCTGCCGGAGATGCGGCAGGCACTGCAAAACAGCCCGTTCGGTCAGGAGAAAGCAAGGCTGTCGTGGGTCGCCCTTGACGCGTGTTTGATGGCGTCGATCGAGCTTGCGAACGTATTTTCCGACTTTGCGGATTATCTAGTCGCGTCCCAAGAGGCGGTGCCGAATCAAGGACTGAACTATGCGTTTCTTTCGGATGCGGGCACCGGACTTTGCGACGGGGAAACCGCCTCGAAAACGATCATCGACACATACGCGGACTTTTACGAAAACCTGAACGCGGATCTGAAGAACAGCAAAAAGACGATCACCATGAGCTGCATGGACTTAAGTGCGACGGACGCTGTGGAACAGGCCGTCGACGCCATCTCGACCCAGCTCGATAACACGATCAAAAACGGCGGATATTCAACCATCGCCAAGGAACGAAGCGACGCGCGCACCTTTGGCAGGTTTTCACTCGGTCAGGATTCCGATCTGGTCGACTTGAAGATTTTGGCCCAACAAACGTCCCAAAGCGCGAATGCACAGAGCAGCGCGCTTTTGCAAGCGCTGGAACAATTGGTGGTGTATCAACGCTCCAACCAAGAAGGAACCAGCGGTGTTTCGATCTTTTTCCCGTTTGAAAACCGGGAATATTTGTCGATGGATACCGACCGGCAGTTTGGCTGGCAGGATATCTACGAACAACTCGGCTTTGCCCCGCAGTATGCGGCGTTTCTCTATCGATTCTCCCAAACGCAAACATCGGATCCGCTGGCGGACTGGACCGGCAGCGCCGCGCCACAGACGAAGTTTGACGACGAGACAGGCCGGTATTATCTACAGCTTACCCCAGAGCAGGTTCAAAACTATGATCGCGCGGGTTACTATATTCTCCAAAAGATTAGCGGAGAAGAATATACGCACATGTTCATGAGCCGAGATGTTACGTTGGATGCGAAAGGCCGCTTGTTTGCCAACTACAACAATCAGGCAATCTATGTCATCAACGACGCGACGGGTCAGACGTACATGCCGCTGGCATATGAATCCGAACGGGAGGGAAGTATCGTTCGATATGATCTGCCGATCATGCTCTCGCGATTCGTAAGCGAAGATCCGTTTAAAATGGAATATCTCTCGGGGAATCTTCAGGTGGAGCTGAACCGAGACACCAATGAAATGACGATCATCGGCGCGATTCCATATGAGGAGGAAGCGGCGCAGAAACCATACGGGAAGCAGGAAATCCATCTGAATGACTGGGACTATTTGCGGTTTTCGAGCTATGGCTCCTACATGACGCATGGAAGCGACAACAATCCGCTTCCCTTCGAATACTGGGAGAACAGCGGCATCACATACTTATATGAATTCCAAACAAAGGATGGGTTTTCGATTCAAATGCTGCCGCTGACGGCGGCGGAGGATTCTCTCGATTGCATCATCACCATGGTGGACACGCAAGGGAATAAGTATTCCTCTCAATTGATGCCAATTGGCCCAAAGACGAGCGAGAAGACGGAAAAGACGGAGGCAGACGAAAGCCCAAAGGAAGCCACAGCAAGCATCTCGTATCCCTTTGGATCGGAACAGACACAGATGATCTTTGAGAACGAGGATGTGTCGCTAGAGATCATCAGCCTGAAGCAGGCGGAGTATACCGATGAGTTGGAAGTCACCCTGCAGGCGCACAACAAGAGCAACAGGGATATGACGTTGAAGGTTGGGAACTCCTCCGTTGACGGGTGGCTCATGTACGGCTCTTCCGCGTTCCTTGCGTTTCTCGATCCCGACGAAGTGGATACGACGACTTGGAATATTTGCATCACACACGATAAATTTTTTTCCAACATGCAGGATTGCGAAATGCAAAAGGTAAAAGAGATTTTGGTGACGGTGACGTATAAGCTGGATGGATATGGCAGCAACCAGATTCCGCTTCGTATTCTGACAAGCTTTGATCCGACAACCTATTACACAAACACTTATCTATCGGATCAGATAGATTTCCCGATCGAGGCGCAGACGATCTATCACGACCATGATGTTTCGGTCCGATTGCTGGACGCCTATGAAATCAGCTCGATGGAGGAGCTGTGTTTATCCTTCGAGATTGAAACCGGCGAAACGGCTCTGGAGCATGCGAGTCTACATTTCTTTTCCTTCAACGGTATTATGTTTAGCAGTACGATACTGGAAGGGATCAACGTAGACTCAATCGACGCCAATCGGCGGCTTCGATTTACACTGCACTACAGCTTATCCGATCTTGCGTATTTGGGCGTGACAAGCATTCAAGACATCGGGTTTTCCCTCGAGCTCAATAGTTTTGACGGGTCATGGGAAGAGCAATCCTGGCATCGACTCACTCCGACAACCGTGAAAGGTGTGAAGAAGGATGTGCCCGCGATTTCCGCGAGTCAATTGGAAGGCGCGCGGTTACTCTGGGATCGATATGGCGTACGCATATATCAGCTTGCGGGCCTCGCCGCGGGCACATATGGACGCACATTCTACATGGAAAACAATACGCCATTTCTCGTCAAGATGATGACGCGCGACATGAAGGTCAACGGCGCTATCAATGACGATGTGAATTTCTATATCGAATCGATTGCGCCGGGGAAGGGCAGATTTGTCAAGTTTACGATGATGCAAAATTCGTCCGCACAAGAAAGCACAACGCAGGTTAACGATGCAAGCTTCCGCATCATCGTGGTGGACGAAGAAAAAAACGCGCTGCTGTTTGTAACCGACGTACTGGATGTCACATTCTGATAACCCGTAGCTGATGTTTGTAACCGACGTACTGGATTTCACATTCGGACAACCCGTATATGATAAATACCGCGCGTTTCCTGAATAAAGAACTTCGATATACGCGAAGAAGAAACACAAAGATGACTGAGACGGCATGATTGCAGGCATGGCGCAAACAACCGGCAAGCGCGTGATCACATGGAGGTGGAAACGATATGATTTGTCCATTCTGCGGCGAACAAACGGCGATGGAGGCCGAACGGTGCCAGCATTGCGCACAGGCGGTTCGTTTTTCCGAACAGATGAACACCTATCCAACGCTTCCGGATTTGGACATCTTGCCATTGATGATAGTAAGCACGTCGGCAAGCGAGAACGCCGACCAAACGAGCCGAACGGAAAAGCCGGAAGCACCAAAGGGGCTGTTCCAGCGAATGCGTTCTATCTTCTCGAAACATGTGAAAAACGATTGAACCAACTGGGCACATGTGAAATATCGAAGGCATGCAAGGCATGGTATGAAACGAAGGCCAAGCGGACGAAACAAGAAAAGGGAGCAATGAAGCATGTACGAACGCATACTGACGAGAGCCGAGATCAAGGAAACCGCGAAAAACAGAATGCGGGAAAGCCGATCAAAAGCGATATTGAATTGGGTGCTCTTTGGCGTGATCTTGTGGGCGGCCTCCTTGCTGGTCGGCCTCATCGGCGGGAACCCGTTCGGTGGGTTAATCAATGATTTGATCTACGCCGCATCAGGAGGGTTATCGGATGAAGAGGTGATATTTCGCATTGCACAAAGTCTCGGCGCAGCGATCATGGCCTCGCTCATTACAAGCATCCTGCTGTTTCTGCTGAACCTGGTCGTCGCGCCGATTCTGGAATATGGCGTGTATTATAACGCGCTTCGCCTATATCGCAACGATAGTCGCGAGGGGATGGACTACAAAGACCTGTTCATCGGTTTCCAGGAGCAGTTCGGGCGAAATTTCGGCGCGTATCTATGGAAGTCGCTTTTCCTATTCCTATGGGGATTGGTTCCGATTGCCGGGCCGATTCTGGTGACGGTGAAGCGATATGCCTACTGCATGACTTCCTTTGTCATCGTTGAGCATCCGGAGATTGACGCCACGCAAGCGTTGAAGGAATCCATCAAGCTAACATCGGGTCACAAGTGGGATTTATTCGTGCTCGATCTAAGCTTCATGGGGTGGAATTTTCTGAGTTTCTTTACCCTTGGGCTACTGCCGATCTTTTTCTTGACACCATATAAGGGGATTACATTCGCGGGATTCTATACGGAATATGAGAAACATACGCTTGGCGCCGGTGTGGGTTTACACAACAAGAAACGCAGAGGAAGCGATTCCCGTGCATCTTTTTGCGCTCGCTGCGGAAGGCGGATTGATCACGGCACGCTGTGCGCGGAGTGCGCTTATGAACGCCCGAAATGCCCCCGCTGCGGAGCGGTGCTGATTGACGGCAGGTGCCCGCGTTGTGACGCGGGAAGCGTCTATGAACGCCCAAAGTGCCCCCGCTGCGGCGCGATTCTGGTTGACGGCAGGTGCCCGCGTTGTGATGCAGAAAGCGTTTACGAACGCCAGAAGTGCACTCTCTGCGGTGCGATACTGATGGACGGCAGGTGCCCAAACTGTTCCACGAAAGATTCGGACGGGTCGAGATTGATTCCGCCAAGGTGGCATCATTCCGACACACACGCGCCGCAGGATGACCCAAACTTTAAACCAGCGGAATTCGACTAAGAACCAATTTGGACTTGAATGCCAAAGAACGGGAATCGATGGCGCAACGGCGCGCGCAATGCAGTTTTTAAGGAAGAGGAGTCAATATGGAAAGTTTCAATCGTGTGACGTATTATGCAGACCTCGTGTTTTGCATTGACGCAACCCAAAGCATGGGGAAAGTCATTGAGCTGGTGAAGAGAAACGCGCTGTCCTTCCAGAGGGACCTGGCCGATGCGATGCGGTTAAAAGGCAAAGCGATTCAACAGTTGAGAATTCGTATCATCGCGTTTCGCGACTATATTGCCGACAAGGAAAACGCCATGATGGCGACGGATTTTTTCCTGCTGCCGGACGAGGTGGAAACATTCAGCAGGTGTGTAAACAGCATCCATGCCGTTGGCGGCGGAGATATTCCGGAGGATGGCCTGGAGGCGCTTGCCTTCGCAATTCGCTCCAAATGGACAAAGGAAGCATCGAAAAAACGGCATGTCATCGTTGTGTGGACGGATGCGGGTGTTCATGAACTCGGCTATGGCGCAAGGGTCAGCAATTATCCGCAGAATATGCCGAAAAATTTTGAAGAATTGACGAACTGGTGGGGAGACGAGCAGCTCAGCGGATATATGGATCCCAGCGCGAAGCGGCTGCTGCTCTTTGCGCCATATGCGTCCTATTGGAAGACCATTTCCGATAACTGGGAGAATGTGATGCATTACCCATCCATTGCCGGTCAAGGGCTGAATGAGGTCGAATACAAGCAGATCATCGACGCAATCTGCAACTCGATTTGATGCCATTGGCGGAATGATGATGAGAAACCGAGAGTTGCTTACGATCACCGCAATGGTTTCTATCGACGGCTCGTTTTCACCGGAAAACGGTGAGGACGCGGCCGTCACTGCGATGCAGGAAAACAAGGGGATCATTGCGTGCCTGGATGGATGCGGGGGATCCGGGGCGCAGCCGTATCGCCAGTGTTCGGGGTGGACGGGCGCGAGAATCGCCTCCCACTTTTTAGGGCGTGCAATCTTTGATTGGTTTGTTCGCACGAGTAACACGGATATGTGGGCGTTCGACGTCAAGACAGAGCGGATATCGAATGAACTGCATGGCTTGTTCGATTCCACGCTGGAAGCGATACAGCGCTTCTGCGAGGATGCGCAGTTGCCGACGATTCGAGGGCGGATGGTGAAGCAATTCCCGACGACGCTGTCGATGGCGCTGATTCATACACAGGGCAAGAAGGTTTATGACACGTTCCTCTGGGCTGGAGACTCGCGCGGATATCTTTTCACCAGCAACGGATTGATCCAAATGACGCGCGACGACGTGCAGGGCGCGCTGGATCCCTATCAAAACCTGATTGCCGACGGGGTGCTATCCAACGTGATCCATTCGGGAGGGAAATATGTCATTCACGCACGTTCCATCCTGCTGGATCGACCGCATCTAGCCTTGACGGCGACGGACGGCTGCTTTGCCTTTTTCCATTCGCCGATGGAAATGGAGCTTGTTCTGCTCAAAACGCTGGAACAAGCGCGAAACCCCAATGAATGGGGAGCGTTGCTGGAGGCGCATTTTCGCGCGGTTGCGTCGGATGATTTCACGATGCGGATCGCGGTCGTTGGATTTCAGACATTCCAAGAGGTCAAAACCGCATTTGCAGCAAGACGCCAGTCCTTCCAAAAAGAATATGCGGAACCCATGGAGCGAATCACACGCGAAGGCAAGCAGGAAGACCTGCAATCCCTTTGGGATCGATACAGAAAGCAGTATATCTTTGAAGAAGTGGACGAATGACTGTGCAGGAAGATAAGACGAGAGAGCAAATCTTCATCAACGGCTACCGATTGCTTTGCCCCATGACGAATGCTGACGCCGGGTTTTCACGCTGGGCGTATGCGGAGAAGGGGGGCAGAGAATATTTCGTGAAGGAGTTCCTCTCGCCGGTTTGTCCGAGGGACGACGGCGTGCTCTCCAAGGAAACAATCGCGAGGAAGCGCAACATCTGCATCAAGTTTTTTCAGCGCAAGCAGAGACTCTATGATGCGCTGAACGCATGCGACAACGGAAACATCATCATCATTCGCGATTTTTTTCTGTTTCAGACAAAGTACTATTGTGTGACCGAGAAGATTACGGCGGAGAGAATCGACGTCTCCAAGTGCGAATGGGATCAACGGCTGATGATCTACCGGGTTTTAGCAGACAGTATACGACAGCTACATGACAAAGGGATTGTACATGCGGATTTAAAACCGAACAACGTGCTGCTCAAACGAACGAGAAGCGGCATGATCACAACAAAGCTGATCGACTTTGACAGCAGCTATCTGCTATCGGAACCGCCGGACAACCGAATGCTTGAGGGAGATCAAACCTATCTATCGCCGGAAGGATGCCTTGCGATGAATGACGCCGGCCCGAATCCAACGCTGGCGGCAGATGTTTTTTCATTCGGGTTGATGCTGCATGTGTTTGAGACGGGCAAGCAACCCGGTTTTTCGGAGAAGTACAACTACCCGCACGAAGCGCTGCTGGATCACGGAGGACTATTGATTTCCCATGCGATCCAGCCTGAATTACGCGTCTTGCTGGAGCGGATGCTGGAAAAAGACGCAGCGAAACGTCCTCCCATGCAAGACGTGTTCGGGGAACTCTCGCACTTTGGGTATCTAAACCCCGCGGCAAGCGCGCGATGGTATACGCCAAAGCTGTGATTGGTTCGCTTGTAGTAGGGATGGATGGTATGCATCGGACAACGGAGGGATGATATGAGTTGGCGTTGTGGGAATTGTGAGACGATCAATCCGGATTCAAACAGTAAGTGTTATGTTTGCGGTGCTGTACGCGAAGCGATCTTGTATACGGATCGAACGAAAATGAAAGCGCCCATTGAGAGGGTGCGCACAGCGCCCATGGCGTCTATGGAGGAAGAAAGAAAAAGGGGCGATGACGTTCGTCTGATCCGCATGAGGGAAGATGCGTCCAAAGTGAAACAGGAGCGGATCATCACAGCGATTTCGGTCGTCATCCTGTTGATTGTGTTCATATTCACTGCAATGGTTTCCTCTGCTTCTTGATCTCATTCCGAAACGGATTCTTTGCGTACGAAGACAGACGGGAAGCGAATTTCGGATCTGGAAGAAGGATGACAAGAAGAAGCCGAGTCGTGGTTTACAGTGTACGCAAGGTGGACACGCATGATCGGTTTGAGAGGAATCGGGTGCGTCTCGCGCGGCAGTGGCACGGGCGATGAGCTGGATTGATCGTGCGATTGGATGATCGATCGTTACAATCGCTTACTTTGATAGGACAACGGAGGGATGAAATGAGTTGGCGCTGTGGGAATTGTGAATCGGTCAATCCGGACGCGGAACGAACCTGTCAGGTTTGCGGCGCGATACGAGAAAGCGAAGCGCAGATTGCATCCACCCTTCGCGCGAACCCACCCCGCGAGCCTTTGAGAAGGGATCTTGAAGAGTGGCGTACTAGTGAAACCAGAAGGAAGCCAAAGAAGGGCGGCAATCTCATGACCTTTCTCATCGCTTTGATCGGCATACTGGTGATGTTTCTTTTGATTGTCTTTGCAACCTCGTTAAAACCCGTGTCCGAAAGCGATTTTACTGCAAAATGCCAAAGCATGCCTCGTTATGAAGTGGTGCTAAGGTATCCTTCTGATTTTAAAAATGATCCTGTAAAAATAAACCTGTATGTTGAACAGGTATATGACAATGGCGATTATAAATGTATAGAAGACGCAAACGGAGACCTTGTATACGATGGCAACGAGTATTATGTCGTTGATCGGCGTGGAGTTGGGAAAAGCGCGCTTCATGAAAAGGACACGATAGTCGGTTACTGTGAAATCTCCGGCACGGTAGGGCAGGATGGGTCATCCGCAACGAAGGAGAATACTTTCGTGAAGCTGAACCTGAGATATTCTGCGCCTGCCCCGACAGCGACCCCGACTCCAACACCTCAACCGACACCAAAGCCGACGCCGATTCCGACGCTGGCACCGACGCCTACGCCTTGGCCAACGGAACTGTTTGAAATCGATGGGACGATCATCACAAGCTATATCGTCAACCTGCAAGACTTTGAATGGGATCAGATTCGGGAGTGGTCCGATCAAAAGGAAGAGGTCACCAAGGATACATTGACCTATTCGTGCTTGCTCAAGGGCGCGATTGAAAACTGCTACGGGATCAAAATTCGGCGGTATAGCGCAGAGGCAACGTTGGGAGATCCGTTCTCTGTTCCATATAAAGGTGTCGCGCGGCTACGCAACGGAACATGGACCGCTGGGGACGCGTACAATGTCTTTGATTATGTGGAGGGGTCGGAAGTGGACGTCTTCATTCTGTTCCTGCAACCGACTTCTTTTTCGGCGATTCAAATTATCCCGACGAAAGCAGCGAAAGGCAAAACCGAATGGAGTACAACATTCTATAAGCCTGTCTTGTATTTTGCAACACAGGATGACGCCATGCGATATATCGATTCGATCGGATAGGGCGGCATCGTTGTTTGATTTTGAAAAAGAATGACTCCGCGGGCCGGAGTCCATCTTCCAATCGATCTTGAATACGGATAGGAGACGAAGCGATATGTGGCGCTGTGACAATTGTGAGACCTTGCTGGATGACGCGGAACGAAGCTGTCGCGTCTGCGGCGCGACACGGGAACACGAAGCACCAGCTTTCCCACCGATTCGAACGAACGTGCCGCCAGAGCCTTACAGAAGGGAGTTTGACGAATGGCGCGCAGGTCGAACGGGTGTGCCGCCAGAGCCTTACAGAAGGGAGTTTGACGAACGGCGCGCAGGTCGAACGGATGTGCCACCAAGGACTTACAGAAGGGAGTTTGACGAACGGCGCGCAAGTGATGAAATCAGGAAAAAACCCAAAAGGGAAGGCAGCCCTCTCGTCGTTCGATTAACGGCAGTCAGTATGGTTCTGATGTTTCTTTTGTATATCTTTATAGCCTCACTCCCACCGGTCTCGTGAAGCGACGCAATGCAAAAAAACGCATGCATAACGAATCTCCGGCGGGGAACAATGCCTATTCCGTTGCGCAAAAGATTGCATTCTGCCCATTCTATCAAATCTGCTAGAAGATAAGACGGCTGATGATGCAATAAAAAAACAGATCCCATATTCACACAAATAAGATGAAAAGCTAAACGGGCGGCGCTCTTGGAGCGGCGGCCGTTTTTCTATGGAAACAAACAAGAACGGGTCAATCATGCGATCGATTTTAACGGGCAGAATTATGCTGAGCAATCATTGATATCTTCGCCGACAGGAATCGATCAATAAATTCGCTCTGTATTCAAAAAAATATGAAGAATGTGCAGCCAGCATACCTTTTCGGTTTTTGGCTTGATATAGTGAACTTGTCAATGCGAATCTGTCAATGCGATTATATTTTTTAAACCGAATCTAAGACATCCAAATCCAGTACATTGCAATCTTGAAATCTATTTTATATACCGAATCTAGAATCTGTTTCTGTGAAAAAAGATTGAGCGACCGCCGAAAAACACTGACAAACGGTGTAAGAGGAGAAAACACATGACGACACCCAACAACCATTTGAGAGCCGTATTGGATTATCTGGGAATCGCGAACGCGAAAATTGCAAAGGCATTGGGCTGTGACCCGTCGCTCATCAGCCGATGCCTCTCCGGCGAGCGCGCCCTGAAAGCGGCAAGCGCCCAGATGGATGCCATTGCGGAATACATTTTGTCCCATGCCAAACGCACACAGGATTTGGACTGGCTGAAAGCACAGTTTCTAGAAGCCGGACTGCCGAGCGAAAACTCCACCGTATATCGATTGAAGCAAAACCTGATCATTTGGCTCGCATCAGACGGCGAATCGCTCCGCAACAACCTCGGCAGATCACTCCCCGGCGACATTGCAGGCAGCGCGCCCGCAAAGACAAAGCAGGAACAGCCGCATATCGATGCGGAGGATAATGACGTAAAAATCGGCATACTAGAGTTTGTTCTCGCCCTGCGATCAGCGCTTACCGCGCTCCCCATGGGCGCATCGATCCGTATCTTCTTTTCGAACGACAGGCTTCGCATCGCGACGAACGAGGATGTTGTTGCACTGCTTCGCGAGATGATCGCGCGCAACAATTTGAATATTCAGATGCTGGTGTGCGTTTCCGGCGACACGATTGCCATGTCCCGATTGATGGAGGCCTATCTCGCGGCATTGATCTCGGGACATGTCCAGCTCCGGATTGTACACGGATTGACACAGACGGTCACGAGCGCTCTGCATATTCTTGTGTCTGACACTATCTGCTTTCTGGTCAATGAGACATTGGGCGCATCCGCGCCGCCGATTACGGCGGTGATCCGCGACAGAGACTTCATCGCGGAAACGAGCGCAAACTTTGAGGCAAGCGCACGCTATGCACAGCCGGTATTGAGTATTTACGGCGACGCATATACACGCGACATCATCGAAACGCTCGCGCTTGAATACTGTACACCCGGCGCGCTGGATGTTGTGAAGGATAGCATCAACCCTATGTTCATGGCGACTCCTGATTACGACCGGTTCTTAAAAACGCGGGGACATTCGCAGGAGGAGTTCTCCTGGCGCAGCGCGGAATTCGTCCGTTTCCAAGTGGGAATGAACACAAACCTGAACAATGGCGTACAATTTCGCGAAATTCTCTCTCTTTCCCGCCTGAACGATATCGTCCTAAATGGACGCTGCCGCATGGCGGGACTCTATTTTGCGGAACGAGGGTATATCGACCTGGATACACGCGGATGTGTGGATATTTTAAACGGCTATCTCGATTATCTTGAGAGGGAGCCAACCTTTCGCCTGCTCATACTGGACGATTTGACCGCGCTGCACGGAAACAACTGCTGGCATATCAAGCAAAGCGGGCATGTGACGATCAACAACTGGCAGGGGACGGAGCCCGTGATGGTGTATTCCGATCAGCTCTCGCTTTTACGCGAATTTCAGGAGCGCTTTGACGGACTTTGGGAGCAGGGCTCGAGTTCGATTGGCAGCAGGGCGAATGTTGTCCGCATCATACGGGACACCATTGCAAGACTTGACGAGCGCATGCGGACGACGCAATCATGCACGCTTTAACACAGGAAGCGAACCGCATTTTTCGCTGCGGTGCCCGAAGATTCTACAACAAGAAAGAAAGAAAATGGAGGATTAAATCATGAAGAACAAGAGGAAGATTGCTTTACTGCTGGTCACGATTGTTTTGGCAGCGCTCCTATGCGCCTGCGCGGGCGATGGCATCGCGGGCGAATGGAAAAACGAAGCGACGGGCATACGAATTGTATTTGACAAAAACGGCACGGCAATGCTCTACACACCGTTATTTGGTACGGAGACGGAAAACAAACTGACTTATACGGTAGACGGCGATCAACTCACCATTGTTTTTATCAATCTGGATGGTAGCGCTTCGGATGAAACCACCGTCGTGATAACAGACAACGCATTCACCTACATGAAATTGCAATTCGCGAAACAGGATTGAATTGCGGGGAGGTAGCGAGATGTTCAAAAAGAGTTTGTTGTCGCTGCTTGCGATGTTGCTGTGCTTGAGCGCATGCACCCCAGCCGCACCCAAGCCGCAGACGCCCAAGGAAGACATGGCTGTCACCGCGACACCGAGCGCGACACCCGTGGCGACGGAAGCGCCGGATACGCTCGAGCAGCTACAGGCGGATCTGGCGACCGTCTCGCAGACAATATCCATCGAAAGCCAGTATCAAGGCGGGTATTATTACTATCTCATGCGGGGTGCGAAAGACGAGACTATACTGATACGCTTCTCCGATTCACTAGAAAGCGAAGAGATCTATCGGGGCGGGCTGTATACGCAGTACACCGTGTTGGATGGAATCGTATACATCTATGACGAATACAGCGCCGATGAAGTAATACGCATTTTGCCTGACGGTGAAACGGAATGCATTGGAAAACTCGAACCCGTGGGATGGAACGAATACAGCTGGTATTATGTGACGGAGCGATATCTGTATATTCTTATTGGGATGAGAACGGGTTCTATCGTACGCGTACCAAATGATCCGGCGTATCAGGATTGGCATCCTGCCCGTGCGGACAATGAGAATAGCGCAGGCTGCTTGCGTGTTACAGAAAAAATGGGAGAAGTGCACAGTTTTGTGCCATTTGAGGGATATTTGTACTATATCCAAGAAGGAGGTGTAACCGGGGTGTCGCTCTGGCGGGTTCTGCCCGATGGGACCGGGGATGAATTCCTATGCGATGTAAAACTTGGCGGTTATTTACGCTTAGATGAGGTCGGCAAGCCTTACTACTTCACGCAAGAATGCGTGGAAGCGGGTGACAAATTACATTCCTACAATGCGCCGGGGCGCCAGTATCTTGAACCGGACGGAACGCTCACAGAGGCGGATTATACAGCGGTCTATCCCATTGGCGCGGATGCGGACTACCTCTACTACGATGGCGGGTTCATGGAAGTGAAGCCGCGCGCGGACGGCAAACTCAACGCTACCAAACACGAGGACGCTAAGGGATACCGTGTATCGAAGGCCACGGGTGAGAAAGACGTGACCTACGATGTCAGCCTCTATTGGTATACGCTCGTCGGGGACTACCTGATCAATCGAACCGACGGCTTGATGATCCCCAAATCGGGTGGTGAACCGGTCGCCCTGCCTGGGTCGGAGTCGATTCGACTCGAGATTGAGCGCTATGCGCGGGAACCGTCCGTGCTCATCGGCGGCGATGGCCCGGTCAAGCTGGAACTTACAGGCAGCAGCGAATATGCGGTCTACTATCTTTTGTATCACAGCGATGATATCACGCCCGGCAAAGAAGTACGCGCGCTCTATCTCAATCACGAAAGTTCCGGCGCGATGTATTTTCCGGAGGGCAACTACGTGCTGAAAATCGCACAAGGCGACTACTGGATCAGCGACGCGGAGGGCTTTGGCGAGAGCGGGACGTACTCCAAGTCTGTTCCCACGGAGATGACCGAAGGCACCTACACGATCCAATCGTCGACCGAAAGCGGGTTCGACCGCGATTCTTGGGGAGGACTGGGCTAGGCGCGTGGGCTGCCGGCAGCCGCGCCAGCAGGATCTGCATTCTCGTGATGAAATGGATGAATGACGTTCAATTGGATGGATAAATAAAGAATCAACGGAGGGAAATCGAATGATATGCTTATTCGGACACAAGTGGGATGGGTGTAAATGCACAAAATGCGGAAAAACGCGAGACGAAGGGCATGTTTTTGCGACTGCGCCCGGAAGCTGCACACCTAAGTGCATAAAATGCGGAAAGGAGGGGCATCCGAACCACGACTGGAATCGAAAATGCACATGCAGGATTTGCGGCGCAACGCGCGTTACATCTGACACGAATGAACACCGATTCCCTTATATTGACAACGAACTAAGCTGCACCTGCGAGCTCTGCGGATTTAACGCCGGTAAATGGCATCATTGGGCATATACGTATGTACCAGGGGAAGCAAAGCACAAAGATACGTGCACGATTTGCGGGGCGACCGAAATGATGCAACACTATTTTGAAGGGAAAACATGCATATATTGCGGATATGAGACAAAGATTGATATTCACGACACCATCGCGGCGTATGCGGTCTATGTCGACTTGGGCGGGTATGATGAAGAGGAAAAACACCTTGCTACCATGGAACAGGCGCTGCTCGCCGAAGGAGCGTCCGCCGAGACTTGTATCTTCGGGTTCCTTGCACGATGCTCTCACGGCGGGGTGGGTAATATTCGATGGTGGGAGCAGGCAAAGCGGCTGACCCAGATGCTGCGTAAATTCGATACGCCAAATGTGAAACAACACCTGATGCAGCTCGTTGACAATGCGTCGCGCACAAAAATTTGGGAGTATCACACCCAAATTGCGAACGTGGCCAAGGAAGAACTAACCAAGCTGTGATGAGGATTTATACAAAAAAACGATCCATTTGAATGGGAGGAAAGAAAGTATGACATGCCTATTTGGACACAAGTGGGACGGGTGTAAATGCACGAAATGCGGAATCACGCGAGACGAACAACATGATTGGAATGGCTGCATGTGCAAACGCTGCGGAAAAAAACGAGACGAGCAACATGATTGGGACTTGTGCAGCGGAAAATGCAGGCGCTGCTTGAAACGCCGCGAAGAACAGCACGATTGGGATGGGACAAAATGTAAGCGCTGCGGAAAAAAGCGAAAGCTGCCACCCGTGATCAAACAAACGCTCGGAGAATGCGTGGCAGGCGACCACTTCGTTTTCGGCAAATGGAAGGGTGCTCCGTTGCTTTGGACTGTTTTGCAGGTACAGTACGACAGGCTGCTGCTGATCACGGACGCTTGTCTTGGCGCAAAGGCGTTTCATCGATCCGGCACGGCAGCATGGGACACCTGCACCCTGCGGACGGAACTGAACGGAGATTACTTCTATCGCAACAACAGTGTGTTTAACGACACGGAACGAGAGTCGATCCTGAGCACCACCAATGATAGCCCCGGGATTTACTATCAGAATATTCGAAATTGGGAAGAGTTCTACGCAAACGGTGGCGGGGAATCGCAGGATTTTGTTTTCTTGCTCAGTGTTGCGGATGCTTGTAACTATTTCAACGTTACCGAAAAAGGCGAGATGCGCGACGGCATGGGATACAAAGCATATGAATTTCCGAAGAGCGAGCGACTGGCGGCTGAGGTCCCCTGGTGGCTTCGAAATTCGACGAGAAAAGGATATGCCGCAGTGGTCGTCACAACAGCCGGATTGATCAATTATTGCGGGTTCACCGCGTCCGAAGATTCGATTCCTCAAGTTCGCCCCGCTTTATGGATCCGGAAATAAATGCATCTGCGAAACAAGCTTAGAATAATTAGGAATGTTCCATCAGGATTTCAAACGGAAAATGATCGACTGACCAGAAAAGCGTACCCTAATTAAAATTGACAGGAAGGATTATTCAGATGGAAACGTGTGTGAAATGCGGGAAAGAGCACCCGAAAATCATACAGGATTTTTTGATTGTAGAGCGAAAGACAGAATCGAACCTTGGCTGGACAAATACGACGGAGCAGCTCACCGGCGCGGAACGGCATGCCGTATGCACAAAGTGCCTCTTCAACAGCGTCGCAAAGCGCGCTTCGATACGAGTGATTGTAGGAGCGGTGCTTATATTCCTCGCAATTGTGATTCTGGTTGGCAATGATGTTTCGAGTCAAATTGGAAGAGTAGCCGTAGTAAGTCTGGCACTCGGAATCATCATAGGGCTATTGACTCTTTCGGTAGGTATGCATTCAAACATTCATAAAGCCGGCTATATGGAAGAAATTGTTTGGGAACAAAGGGGCAACTCTAGCACCAATAAAATCTTCATCCCCGTCGGAGAAAATCTTTATAAAAGCGAGGAGATCTTTCTGCACAGAAATAAAAAGCTTATCACGGATATCAAAAAAAAGATATATTCCGAGTTGATCGCAACGGGGGCTTGGAAGAACATTGTCGCGTCCCAAGTATCCAACACAAACAAAGAAACCGCGCCAGATTCGGCGGCAGATCTACCACTCGACGAACATCAGACGTTGTTGCTTCAATGCGTCAAGGAGCTATTGCAGCTGTATCAACAGTCTCCGGGCGGTATCTTGACTTTTTCCGCCGCAGCGATGCCCGTGCGGGAGATCGGGAAGAAACTTGACGAGGCTGGCGGATTTCAAATGATGTTGGAGGCGCACGCGCTGTTTTCCGAATACAATTCCGGAATCGGACTTGCACGGAATCTTGAGATGGTTTGGGACGGAATCGGCAACTGGAGAGGATAACGCTTGCAGAGCCGGATCGAGAGTGATGTGATTTTCCTAAAGAAGGATGTAGGAATCATACAAAATTTAACAGGAGGAATCTGAAATGGGCTGTTTGATTCACAAATGGAATGGCTGCAAATGCACACGCTGCGGCAAAAGACGCGACAAGCTGCATGACTGGAACGGATGCAAATGCTCCCGTTGCGGATGGATTCGCGATGAACAACACGATTGGGATCTTTGCAAGGGCGTATGCAAACGTTGCGGAAAAAAACAGGAACAACAGCATGATTGGGATGGCTGTAAATGCACACGGTGCGGGAAGGTACGCGAGGAACAGCACGATTGGGACGGCTGCAAATGCAAGCGCTGCGGCAAAGTGCGGGAGGAAGGGCATAACTATATCGTAACTCTCGGGAAATGTGAAGAGCGGTGCACAATCTGCGGAGCCGTGAAAGAGAGGCCACATGTCTTTGCCCCTACTTCGAGAACGTGCGAAGAAAAATGCGAAGTTTGTGGCACTGTACGAATCAACCACACATATGTTGATGGAGTATGCAAAAAGTGCAGGGCGCGCGATGAAGACACTGTCATGAATCGATGTCTGAGTCAACTTCTCTCGATTTTCCCAAGCTCGCAATTAACCGCAAGCGAACATGTGGAATTCAATAACAAGTATGGTGGCCTCGTACGCGCGATTGGCAATGATTTAGATCGGCTCGGCGGCATGCGTTGCATGCGCAAAGTCGGGATGGCCTTTGCACAGCAGATGCCGATTCATGCCAGAAAACTGGAGACAATGTGGGACGGAATTGGCTATTGGATGGGCTGATGGATTGCGAACGCGATGGGAAACGAACTCTCTAAGGCTCATAATGCATGTAGAAACGCGCGAAGAAAAAGCCGTAAGAAGCAAGCGCCTTGCACAACGGAAGGGCCTGACCGATATGGTAGCATATCTGACTTCACGCGGAGGCCGATACTTGGGGGCGTAGCGGTTGTAACTGCTTCCCACCTTGAAGTGTTTTCCATATGAAGCGCTGCGAGTCGTTATGAAACCAACACCTTTAGCGCCCTTGGATGAGGCGGTGAGTTCATTCGAGCGATCCAACGCAGAACATACGTTACGTGACTCGACCCCGGCATGAAGTGGGGGACGAACTATTTTGAAAGGAGCATAGTATGGCGGGAACGGTGACTACTTTTTCGAAAACGGCCACGGGAAAGATTCCTTATCATTATATCTGTAATTATTGCGGCATGCGCAATGATAAGAGCGCTCAGATATCCGCGGAAGCCAGCGAGGCGTACAGGGGCGCTATCTATAGCGTTCCGTCGGGGAGCCTTATCGATACGCTATTGGACAGTAAAGCCATGAATGTACTAAAGACGCGAATTACACAACTGGAGGAACAGATTCGCGACTATGGCTGCGGCGTGCGCGAGGGACGCACATTCCGCTATTCGCTGCTCGACAGCGAGTTGAAGGGTACACATCCCGATCATATTGATGAAGCGCTGGACGGGGTCTGTGCGTTCTGTGGAAAAAAACAGGCATGGGCAATGAACCCAACTGCGCGGACCACCTCCTTAACCGTTCTGACGGTATTATTGGGCTTGGTTCTGGGGTTTGGAAATCTCGGTATTGCTGCTGCTATCGGCAGCGGCCTTGTTGCATCTCTGTTCGGAGGTCTTGGCATACTCTGCTTCATCGCCGGGATTGTGCTGACGATCATCCTTCCAAAGCGCAGAATCAAAAAAAATCATTTGTCGATTGCGCAGGAGCCGAACGATCTGGAAAAGCTCCCCGTTTTGCATAAGGATTGAGGCGTGAGCTGTGCTTTTCCGCCTGCGACGGCAGCGGGGAGAATCGCATGACCAAGGTCAGTCCATACACGACGATGGGGGAGGTTCTTGCTTTGGAGCTCCGATCGGTATATAAACGGAGGAATCATGTCTAAGATTAGTACCCGTACGGTAATGATCGCATCGCTTGTGTTCATACTGCTTCTTAGTCTACTCGTATTGACGCAGGTTCTTAAGGACGAAAGGAGAGGCGCAATCGATCGAGATCATTATAATAACGAAATATGTGACGTGTTAAAGAACGGAAGCGATTGGAACGGAACGCGAATTGTTCCGTATGATGCCGAAAACGATCAGTATGTATATGATGTTGCATACAATTCCCTCCGATTGATTCCACTCAAGCTGGTTGCGATCGTTCCGGAGGAGATCGGTGCTATTTTGAGTTATCGCATGAGCAAGTTTTCCAGCGGGGAATCGTATTGTAACGAAAACGGGGAGATCGTTAAGGCGTACCAAGATCAGATCGATTTGGAATTGATCGACATTGAAAGCGGGGAGGTGCTTGCAAAGGCAATCGCCCGCGCCAATCTGGCAGACAAAGCCAACATTCCCGTAGGCTATACGACCTATACGCAGTCATTCAGCAAAAAAGAAATCGAGGAAATCTCGAATTGGATTCTTAACGCAATGAAAGAGTATCTTGACTACAATGAGAAATGACGATGGTTTTTTGCCAAATCGTTTCCGCGCCACCAAGACGAGTACCATAGAAAAAAGACTTGGCGGGCAAACGTTGGATCACAACAGAAGGGATTACATATGATGAAACGAGTATTCGCTATTATACTGGCGCTGTTTGGCGGAGGAATCACCGCCTATAACATCTACGCGGTGCTAACTTTTCGAGCCTATTATGCAAAAGGGGTTACGACATCCGACATCTTCTCCTTCATCTTTGGCATTGTACTGCTAACGATCGGCGTGTGGTGGAGCATCAACCTCACGAGGCGACCGGATGCGGGGGATCGGGTAGTCAAAAAGATCGGGCTTGTGTTTGGGATGATTGGCATTCTTGCCGTTGGCATCGTCCTGACGCTGGGCTTAGTTTCTCTTGAGGTCTTTTCTCATTCCGCCATCATCATCGGGTTCATTCCCATTCCCGGGCAGGTGTTATACGCTCTGCCGATTATCTTCAGCATTGTTGCGATGATTTCTTTCTACACCAAACATAAGTAACCACCGGCAAACGATGCATTTTCTGGTTTTGCACGCATCTTGACTTGTCGTTACTATCGTCGTGGAAAACGTTATCATGTGCGGATTTAGCAATTCCTAAGTCCGCCTGGGGTTGGGTGGTTCGATCATTTGAAGCAAAAAACGGATGAACGTTTCAAACTTTAGGCTGGACATTGCATTGATTTTGGAGGGAAAGCATGAAGACTTTTATCATTCTATTTTTAGTTGCGGGTACGGTCATTGGATTTATCATCTCTGTCGCTGTGGCCATTTCCGGTAAAATGGGTGGCAAGCGTATAACGAAGGCTTTTCAAGCTCTGGAATACGAATGGCGACCCAGCGAAGTATGGCCTTTGCGGAGCATGAAAGACATGACCATATTAAAGTCTGATCTAGGGTTTGTGGGAAATCTTGATGCATATTCCGGCAAAGACCCGAAGGCAGTGCTGAGGGAAAAGCTGAACAAACAATCGCGGCGGCGTATCGGCATAAAGGAAATGGCAGCCACGGTTAACGGCATCCGGTGGGAATATGCCGTCGGTACTTATAAAATTGAAGGCGGTCGTGTTGTTCGCGATTTGATCGGAGTTGCTGGGGACAGCAATCAATGCTTGCTGTTCCAATGCAACCTGAGCATGCACGGCAATACCGATTTCGTTTCGGATGACCAAACAGACGCGATGTTTGACTTTGTGAAGAAGACCAATTTTACTGAACGTACGCGCTGATACTGCAAAATATAGTTCAGGAACGATGTAATCCCAGCAGGATAACTCCATTGGCGTTCATAGCTTTCTTCACACAAAAGAGGCCTGCCCTTAAAATAGTTCATAAAGCAAAGGCTGCCCGTTCTCCGGGCAGCCTTTGCTGTTGCAATCGTGTAACTTACTCGTCGATCTCTTCTTCGACGGGCTTCCTTGCGGCAGGTGCGGGCGCGGCCTTCACCACGGGGGCGGGCTTTGCCGCAGCGGGTTTTGCCGCGGCATTCTGCGCGGCTTCCGCCGCCGCCATCGCGCTCTGGTTCGCTTTGCGCTTGGCTTCCTGATCCGCTAGCGCCTGCTTGCGCTCGTCCTCAAACATCGCACGGAGCAGCTTCTCGAGTTTTTGCGTGAGCTCCGGGTTGTCCTTGAGGAAGATGCGTGTATTGTCGCGACCCTGTCCGATACGCATTTCGCCGTAGTTATACCAAGCGCCGCTCTTTTGGATCAGCTTTTTCTCAACCGCGAGATCGAGAATTGCGCCTTCTTTGGAGATGCCTTCGCCATAGAGCATGTCAAACTCTGCGCTCTTAAACGGCGGGGCGACTTTGTTTTTGACGACTTTGACGCGCGTGCGATTGCCGATGATGTCGGTTCCGTTTTTCAGCGCGTCGATCCGGCGCACGTCGAGGCGGACACTCGCGTAAAACTTCAGCGCTTTGCCGCCGGGCGTGGTTTCGGGGTTACCGAACATGACGCCAACTTTTTCACGCAGTTGGTTGATGAAGATGACGATGGTGTTGGACTTACTGACGGCGCCGGTGAGCTTGCGCAGCGCCTGGCTCATCAGCCGCGCTTGCAGACCGACGTGCGCGTCACCCATGTCGCCTTCGATTTCCGCCTTGGGAACAAGCGCCGCGACGGAGTCAACGACGACCACGTCGATGGCACCGCTGCGCACAAGCGCCTCGGTGATCTCCAACGCTTGCTCGCCGGTATCCGGCTGCGAAACATACAGATCGTCTACGCGAACGCCCAGCGCCTCCGCATAGGCCGGATCAAGCGCGTGCTCCGCGTCGATGAACGCCGCGGTGCCGCCCGCACGCTGACCCTCTGCGATAATATGCAGGGCGATGGTGGTCTTACCGGAAGATTCCGGCCCATAGATCTCGACGATTCTGCCGCGGGGAATGCCGCCGACGCCGAGTGCATAGTCCAGCGGGAGGCAACCCGTCGAGATGGTGGCAACCGGCGCACGCGCAGCCGCGTCGCCGAGCTTCATGATCGCGCCCTTGCCAAACTGTTTTTCGATCTGACCCAGCGCAATCTCCAATGCTTTTTCTTTTTCGACCATCACAGTATTCCTTTCGTTCGGTGCAATCTATCGTGTTGTTTCGCTCGGTTAACCGGCGCTCGTTCGCGCACAGATTTTGTCGGATGGAAACAAATGATCGCATGTTCTTTTGCCATTATAACACGACAAAAGTGGTGCGTACAGCGTTTTTTGGCAGAATTTCAGGCGACTTCCTGCCTTATTCGAGGCAGAGTTTGCGACGGAGCATGTCAAACGCGTGCAGAGATGCGATCTCGCGGATGCGGGCGCGCTCGCCAAAGAGCTGGACGCGCTTGACGAGGGTTTCACCCTGCCGTGCAAGCGCGAGATAGACCGTTCCGACGGGATTTTCTTCTGTGCCGCCGTCGGGTCCCGCATAGCCCGTCGACGCGAGCGCATAGCTTGCGCCAGATGAACGGAGCATGCCTTCCGCCATCTCTCTTGCGCAAGGCTCGCTGACCGCACCAAAACGATCCAACGTTTCCTGACGCACGCCGAGTCGGGCGACCTTTGCCGCGTCGGAATAGGTGACGCATCCTTCGAGAAGGAAGCGGGAACAGCCGGGGATTGCAACAAATTCGCTTGCGATCAGTCCACCGGTGCAGCTTTCCGCAATGGCGAGCGTTTGCTGATCGTCCGTCAGCATACGCGCACAGGTTTCCGGCAACGATTCGCCGACGGTGGAATACACGATGTCGCCCAGGCGCGAGAGGATTTCGCCGATCATCGGACGCGCGATCGCTTCACCCTCCGCTTCGTTTTGACACAAAGCGGTCACGCGGAGCGAGACTTCACCCGTTTTGACATAGGGCGCGACGGTCGGGTTCGTTTGGTTTTCGATGATGTCCCGCAGCTCGTAGGTGATGGTGGATTCGCCCTTGCCAAAGATTCTCAGCTCGCGCGAATACAGCTTGTTGCCGCTGAGCTGCTCCAGATAGGGCATGACATGGTTTTGAAACATGGGGAAGAGCTCTCGCGGCGGCCCCGGAAGCAAGATTGCGGTCTTGTTTTCCGCAGTCATAATGCAGCCGGGGGCGGTGCCGAATGCGTTCGGCAGAATGCGCGCGCTTTTCGGGAAACTCGCCTGCTTGAGATTGTTGGGCGTGAATTCATAGCCGCGTGTTTCGAAATGCTTTTTCAGGCGTTCCGCTTCTTCCGGGATGAGTTCCACGGTCAGCCCCAAAGCGGAGGCGACGGTCTCTTTCGTGAGGTCGTCGTCTGTCGGGCCAAGACCGCCTGTGAAGACGACGACGTCCGAACGCTCGACCGCCTGATGCACAACGGCGGTGAGGCGTTTGACGTTATCGCCAACCGTCGTATGATAAAACACCTGAAAGCCCAGCGGAGCGAGACGCTGCGCGATGAACTGCGCGTCCGTATTGACGACCTGACCCATGAGTAACTCCGTACCGACGGAAACGATTTCTGCGATCATAGTTGTGTCACTTTCTATAGTTCTCTTGGAGACTCTTTCGAGTCTGCATGCGGTTTTTCTCGGTGCTTGAAGTTGCGGTATCGTAATTCCTATAAATCACTTTTATTTCAGCGCGTGTTGATACTTTTTTCGAAATTAGTTCCAATTGACCGCGTTGCGGTTGGTGACGATATAGTCGACCGCCGACCAGACGGTAAAGACAGCGGCGGTGCACATCAGGCCGAAGTCGAAGGGGAAATTCCAACGGGAAAAGAAGGGATTTCCCAGCAGGGTTGCAAGGATGGCGGCCACCTGCAGGCCGCTCTTGAGCTTGCCCAGCCAGTTCGCAGCGATGACCTTGCCGCTGTTTGCGGTCACAAGCCGAAAGCCGGAGACGATGATTTCGCGACCGACGAAAATGATGCACAAAAGGGGATTGAGCATGTGATTGTAGGTCATCATGATAAACGCGGAGCAGAACAGGAGCTTGTCCGCGATTGGATCCATAAACTTGCCGAAGTTGGTGACGAGATTTCGCTTGCGCGCAATATAGCCGTCCAGAATATCCGTCAAGTCTGCGATCAGGAAGATTGCGGCGACATAATAATTCCAACCGGGCAGCCACGCATCAAAGGACGACACAATAACCATCAGCGGTACGAGCACCATGCGAAATATCGTGAGGCGGTTTGGCAGATTCATCTTGCTTCGTTTTTCAGCAGTGGGCAACGTTTGTTCCATAGCGTTCCGTCTTTCTTTGGTTTGATTTTTGAATGATTTTTTCTCAGCGAACTGATTTACGTTTCAAGAACCGGTTCGCCGATCATATCATATTCTTCGGCATGGGTCAGGCGCGCGGAAACATAGCTCCCGATGGTGAGATGGCTCGAATGATCCAAATAAATCTTGCCATCCACATCCGGCGCCTCCGCATAGCTGCGTCCGTAAGCGCGACTGCCTTGGATGCCTTCGATCAATACATCGACAATCTGACCCACTCTGCGCTCGTTGCGCTGGCGTGAAATCGGCTGCTGCGCCGCCATCAGGCGGGCGAGACGTTCCTGCTTGACTTCTTCCGCAACCGGATCCGGCAGGTTCGCCGCCGCCGTGCCCTCCTCGGGAGAGAACGCGAAAGCACCGATTCGGTCAAAGGGATGATCCTTGATGAATTGGAGCATGGCTGCAAAATGCGCTTCTGTTTCGCCGGGGAAGCCGACCATCAGCGTGGTGCGGAGCATGAATTCCGGCGCGTGCTCTGCCACATAGTCCAGCACGCGGCGGATATGTGCCTGATCTCCTCTGCGGTGCATCCGGCGGAGCATGTCGTCCTCCGTATGCTGCAGCGGCATGTCGAGATAGGGCAAAATCTTGCCGCCAGAGCGGAAACGATCGATCAACGCCGGCGTGACAGTGTCGGGATAGGTATACAGCACCCTGAGCCAACGGAGGGAGTCGATCCGCTCCAATTGATTCAGCAGTTCGCCCAGCATGGGTTTGCCGTAACGATCCACGCCGTAGCCGGAGGTATCCTGCGCGATCAGCGTGAGTTCGGTGACGCCGTTGTCGGCGAGGCGCTTTGCTTCGTCTACCAGCTCCTCCAGCGGTTCGCTGGCAAGATTGCCGCGAATCAACGGAATCGCGCAATAGGTGCAGCGGTTGTCACAACCGTCCGCGATGCGCAAGTAAGCGCTGTAGCGCGGTGTGGTGAGAATGCGCGCGCTTGCCGGCCCGCAATGCGGCGCGTTTTCTTTCCCGCCCAGCAGGCGGGGGAGCGTTTCATATTCGCGCACGCCAAGCAGGATATCGATCTCCGGCATGGCATCCTTCAACTCTTCGCGATACCGCTCGGAAAGGCAGCCCGTGACGACGAGACGCACACATTTGCCGCCTTCTTTATACTGTGCCATTTCGAGGATGGCGCTGATCGATTCCTGTTTTGCGCTCTCAATAAACCCGCAGGTGTTCACGATCAGAATCTCAGCCTCGCTGGGTTGATTGGTGATCTCATAGCCGGCTGCGGTCAGGATGCCGAGCATACGCTCGGTGTCCACCTGATTTTTCGCACATCCGAGGGAAATCACGCCGACGGTTGACATAATGCTTGCGTCTCCTTTTATTCGATCACGAGAGAGACCCTTAGTCGTCATCCCGATAAAAACTCGCCAAGGGGTTGGGCTCGCGCTCCTGCTTGGGCGGGTCGGCAAGCGGAACGCCGTCGCCAAACAATTCTTCCAGCTGGGCGCGCTTGATCAGTACCTCGCGCGCTTTGCTGCCGTTGAAGCCGGAGACATAGCCTTTTTGCTCCATAATATCGATCAAGCGGGACGCGCGTGCATATCCCACGCGGAGTCTGCGCTGGATCATGCTGGTGCTCGCCTGCCCGTGTTCAAACACCACGCGGACAGCCTTGCCCAAGAGGTCGTCTTCCTGCTTGCCTTCGCCAAAGGCACCGCCGGTTGCGCCGGTCTTTTCCAAAGAGGAGACGTCCTCCAGAATCTGTTCGCTAAAGACAGGACGGCTGGTATTCTCGCGGAAATGCGCGACGACGCGCTCCACCTCTTCGTCGGAAATGAACGCGCATTGCAGACGCGTCGGCTTTGCGGAGCCATCGGGATGGAAGAGCATATCGCCGTGACCAAGCAGCTTTTCCGCACCGCCCATGTCGAGAATGATGCGGCTGTTGGTTGCGGAGCTGACGGCAAACGCCGCGCGCGAGGGGATGTTTGCCTTGATCAAACCCGTGATGACCGTAGCGTCCGGCCGCTGTGTCGCAAGGATCAGATGGATGCCAGCGGCTCTGCCAAGCTGTGCGATGCGGCGGATGCTGTCCTCAACCTCGTCGGGCGCGATCATCATCAGATCCGCCAATTCGTCTATGATGATGACGATACGCGGGAGCTTGTCTTCTGGTTTTTCAACCCGCTCGTTGAAACGGTCGAGATTGCGCGCGTTTTGCTCCGAGAAAGTCTTGTAGCGATCCGTCATCTCCTTGACCGCCCAGCGCATGGCGCCGGCAGCTTTTTTGGGGTCGGTTACGACGGGGATTAACAGATGCGGCAATGAGCCGTACATGGTCATTTCGACCATCTTCGGGTCGACGAGGATGAACCGCACATCCTGCGGGGAGCTCTTGTATATCATCGAGACGATGATGCCGTTGATGCACACGCTCTTGCCGGAACCGGTTGCGCCCGCGATGAGCATATGCGGCATGCGCGTGAGATCCGCGACGATGATCTTTCCGCTTGCTTCGCGCCCGAATGCCATCGTGACAGGGGAAGCACTGTTTTTGAATTCTTTGCTCTCTAAAATATCGCGCAGCACGACGAGCGTGGAACCCTTGTTCGGGATCTCGATGCCGATTGCGTTTTTGCCGGGGATCGGCGCCTCCATGCGCAGGCGCGGCGCGGAAAGCGCCATTGTAATATCGTTTTGCAGCGCGGTGATGCGTGAGATGCGCGTGCCTGCAGCGGGCTGGATTTCGATGCGCGTCAGCGCGGGGCCAACCGCGATATTGGTCACCGTAGCAGCGATGCGAAAACTCGCGAGGGTGTCAATCAGGATGCGCGCTTTTTCGTCCGGCGTGTCGGAATCGTCGTCCTTTTGCGCGCCGGGACGATTCAACAGCTCGATGGAGGGCGCGTGATATTGTCCGTCGCCGATGATGACTTCCGGCGACGATTTCTTTTTTACGGGAACGATGGGGTTTTTTTCGACCGACTGGCGTTTTGCGCCAGGCTGACGCGCGGGCGTTCCTTCCATCACGGGAGGTTTTGCCGGCTTGATCGTATTTGCCCCGAAGAGCGGGGTGGGGTCGGGCAATTGAATGATTGGCTTGGGCATTTGTGCACCGGATTTTGAAGGTGTAAGCGGAACGTCGTCCTGCGGTTCAAAATCCAGATTGCCCCACAGATCCGGCTCGATTTTTTCCGGATGATGGCTCTTTGCCTTTTCACCGTTCTTGGTCACAAAATCACCCTTTTGCTCGCCGAATGCCTTGATATCCGCATCCTTTGCCGGGGAAGATTTCAGTTTTCTGCCCTTTTGTGGCTTTTCAAACAGATCGATTTCAAGCTCCGGCAATGCTTCCTCGCGCTTTGCCTTCGATTTGGCGGGAGGCACAATCGCTTCCGGCAGCGCGGCTTTGGCACCCTTTGCGGGGATCTTTGGCGTTTCACCCTCAAGCGTCAAAGTAAACATCTGCCGCGATTCGCGCTCGGCAATCGGTTCTTGCACATCGCGATCGCGTGTGTTTTCTACGGCGGTCAGTACTTTTTGCGTCAGCACTTCCGAGGCGTCGCGCAGGGAGAACCCCGTGATCTTGATCAGACAGATCAACAACAACGAGGAGCACAAGATATAGGAAAGCGTAGGCCCTCCAAGCTTGAGCAACAGATAACTGAGCACCGCGCCGACAAATCCGCCGCCGAGATGCGCGTTTTGGCCGACCGAAAGCGCCTCGTTGATATACGTCATGTACTCCATGCCTTCGGTGAGCGAGTTGCGCGCGGTGCTAAAGAGCGTGACCAGCGCAAGAATGCTCAGCAACAGATACCAACCGCTGCCGTTGAGGCGCTCGTTGCTGGCGCCACGAATATAGATCACGCCCACGGCGATCAGAATGACGGGCAGGGCATAGGTGATGAGTCCAATCAAACCAAAAAGCGCCTTGCCGAGCATTTCACCGAGGTAGCCTGTCGCGGAAAAGAAGAGGTAGGCCGCAGCAAGAACACCGCCCGCAATCAGAAGAACACCGCTGCCCTCAGATGCCGCTTTGTCCCGTCCCGTGGCGTTATTTCGCGTTCCGGCCGCTTTTTTATTGCCGGATGTTACACTGCTTGCTTTGGAAGCCAATGCTGTTTTCAATCCTTTCTGATGTTCTGTTTTTGTCCTGCACGCTTTCGCCGCAGATGGAATCCGTTGGGATAAAGTCACACCCAGTCGGACAAACAGACGCTAATTAAGAGATAGCGTCTAATACGCCATAATATCAATTTATTATACTACATATAGGGATATCGTGCAACGAATGGCACAGGATAGTCAGCCATCGGCGCAATCGTTCCATCGAGCATCCATCGGGCTTCTGCTTGCTTGTCAGCGCATAGGAAATGCGCTATACTGCAAAAAGAGCCAATTTCACATGGAGATATGGATGAATATCGTAATTCTTGACGCATATTCCGTTAATCCCGGAGATATCGAATGGGCACCGCTTGCCGCATTTGGAAACCTTACCGTTTATGACCACACTCCGCCGGAACAGATCGCGGCGCGTATCTGCGCGGCGGATGCGGTCTTCACCAACCGCGCGCGATTGGGAGAGGCGGAGTTTTCGCAAGCGCCAAACCTTCGCTTCGTTTGTCTGTTTGCGACGGGATATGAAAAGATCGACCTGGAATCCGCACGGCGCCACGACATCGCGGTCTGCAACGTGCCCGGATATTCCACAAACGCTGTGGCGCAGCATGCGATTGCGCTCATGCTGGAATTGACCAACCGCACCCGCGCAATGGACACGGAACTGCGCAAAGGGCGCTGGACACAACACGCGGGCGACTGCGTGTGGGACGCGCCCATGATCGAACTCTATGGCAAGACGTTCGGTGTGCTGGGAACGGGCGCAATCGGATGCCGAGCAGCGATCATCGCAAAAGCGCTCGGCATGCGCGTCATCGGCAGCAGCAGAAACGAGCGACCCGCGTTTTGCGGCGCGTATGTTTCGACCGAGGAATTATTTACGCAAAGCGACGTGCTTTCGCTCCACTGCGCGGCGACGAAAGAGACACACCACATCGTCAACCGCGCGACGCTATCCCGAATGAAGCCGACGGGAATCTTAATCAATACCGCCCGCGGCGCACTGGTCGATTCGGACGCGCTCGCGGAGGCACTCAACGGCGGCATCCTTTACGCCGCGGGGCTGGACGTGGTCGACAAAGAGCCGATTCCGCCGGATCACCCGCTGCTCTTTGCGAAAAACTGTCTGATCACGCCACACGCGGCATGGCTGCCAAGAGAGGTGCGAGTGCGACTCGTAGACCTCGCCGCGGAAAACCTGCACTCGTTTCTCCAAGGAGAAACACGCAATCGAGTGGATCTGGAGGGATAATATGTTGCGTCATCATCATTCGACAGGGAAACGAATCCTGCGCGTGGTCTGCTGCCTCGCGTTGAGCGCGGGCATTTTCGCCTCGCTGACCGCATGCAAGGAAGAGGGCGACATCACGCCGGGTCCGACCGCAAAGCCCGAACAGCCCACGGTCATCGTCAACAACGAAGCAGTACCGCCGGATCATACCATCGTGGTCAGCGGATATGGCGTGGTCACTGTGGAACCCGACTTGGCGCGCATTACCATCGTCACCGCGGGCGCAAGCACAACCTCGGAAGAGGCGGCCGCGCTTTGCGAAACCGCGACACAGCAGGTGAAGGATACTGCGAGCGCGCAAAATGTGCTGGCGAAGAACCTGACCGCTTCGGGCATCACCATCAGCAGCACACTTCGCGAAAGCGACGGCGCCGTCACGGGATATACCGCGCGGCAGACGATTACGATCATCGAAAGCGACATCAGCCGCGTGAATACGATTCTATCTCCGATCATCGACGCGAAGATCATCGAAAGCTACGAGGTGACCTACAGCCTCCTCGACGCTTCGGCGGCGTACGCAAGCGCGCTCGCGGCGGCGGTTACGGACGCGAAGGAGAAGGCGGAGGCGATTGCTGCTGCGGGCGGCGTCGCGCTGAGCAAGCTGGTTCTTGTGACCGAAGCGCCGGTGGAAAACCAGCTCGTCGGCGTCGCGTTTAAAAGCAGTTCCATCGACGTGGAAGCAAACCTGACGGCGACATATTCGGTGAAGGATCTCCCGCCGCAGAGTTAAGCGCGACCACAACCAGCGACCAAAATAAACAAAGCGACGGAGCAATCCGCCGCTTTTGCTATTCGCCCGTGTGATACGCGATCAATACGGTTCCATCACGCGCAGAAGCGCGCCTGTGCGGGCGGCCTGCGCTTGCAGGGCTTGATAGTCTGAGAGAGAATACACCTCCGCCTCCGCGCCGGAAACCCCGATCACCGCGCCGGTTGCGAAACTGTAGGCGTGTTCGCCGCCGACGATGATATGGTCAAAGAGCTGAACGCCGATGCTTTCCAGCGCGGCACGGACGGATTCGGTCGAATCCGCGTCTGCTTTGGATGGCGTCGGGTCGCCGGAAGGATGATTATGGATGAGCAAAATGCCGTGTGCGCGGCGCAGGAGCGCCGCCTCCGCGATGTTGCGCGGATAGATCTGCGCTTCGCTTAGTGATCCGCCGAGGATGCGCTCACAGCTTTGAACCGCCTTTTTTGCGTTGAGGCAGACAGCAAGCACGGTTTCGTATGTGTTGAGAGAAAGCTGGGAGACAGCGTATCGCGCGGCTTCCACGGGAGAGGTGAGGCGAATATTGCCGCGCGCGTCCGCGAGGCGATGGAGGCGCAGGCGTCGGAACAAATCTCCCTGCATGCGCAAAAAGACGGCGGTGCTTTCGCCAACGCCCTCGACGAGCATCAACTGCGTAATCTCGGCGGTGACGACTCCTTCAAGCGTGCCAAATCGCGTCAGCAACAGGTGCGAGAGTTCGTTGGTGTCCTTGCGCGGGATGGCGTACGTCAACAAAAGCTCGAGGAACTGGTGATCCAGAAACGCCTCGGCTCCGTGTGCCTTATAATGCTCGCGAATCCGTTCGCGATGTCCGCTATGGATGGAATCCGGCATAGGATACGCCTCCCAAAGATTGCCCTATCAGTATAGAGGATTCCGCAAACCCTGTCAAAACCTGTCGCGACAGGATCAACAAAAAACATGACAAAATCAGGCGTATGGTTTCTATATTGAGGATTCCTCAAACCAAGTCAAAATCTGTTGACTACGGATTACAGAAAAAATCATGTCAAAAAAATACCGTATCGTGAATTGTTTGCGACATATGGCGGTATTTTCGCCGCAACTCTTGTCAAACGAATTTGATGACTGTAGAATAACACTATATTTCATTCTGGAGATCTATGCGGTGATTCACGAGCAACGACGGTTGATCGGAGAAAACGATCTTGCCGCCTGTGGATGTAATCCAACGGATACCGTGCTAGTTGCGTTGTCCGGCGGAGCGGATTCCACCGCGCTCCTGCTCTCCATGTGCCAACTGCAAACGGAGGGCAAGATCCGCGGACTGTTCGCCGCGCACCTGAACCATGGTATACGAGGCGAAAACGCCCTGCGGGATCAGCGGTTTTGTGAATCGCTCTGCGAACGTCTCTCCATTCCGCTCGCGACGCGGACGGTAGATGTGCCCAAGAGCGCAAAAGAGCACGGGCAATCGCTCGAACAAGCGGCACGGGAAGCGCGATATGCGTTTCTGGAGCAAGCGCGGCTCTCGTTTGACGCAAGTGTGATCGCAACCGCGCATCACAGAGATGATCAGGCGGAGACGCTGCTTCTAAACCTCATCCGTGGCAGCGGAACGACGGGGCTCGGCGGCATGAAGCCGAGAAACGGCGTGATCATCCGGCCGATGCTGCAGGTGTCGCGGCAAGAGATCCTTGCGTTCCTCGCGCAAGCGGGGGAGACATGCTGTGAAGACGAGACGAACGCGGAACTGACCGCGACGCGGAACCGAATCCGCGGCGAACTGCTGCCGCTGCTTGCAAGAATGAACCCCGCGATCGCACAGACGCTGTGCAGAACCGCGGAACTACTCGCGGCGGACGAAGCGATGCTGGGACAACTTGCCGACGAGGCGGAGCAAAGGATCGCGATGGATCGCGGGCTGGACAAGACGTTGCTCGCCACAAACCCGCTGCCAATTCGCTCCCGCATTGTGCGAAAACGGCTCCTTGCGCTCGATGGCAACGTGACCGAGGCGGACATCCGCCGCGTGCTCGCGCTGTGCACGGCGAAAACCGGAACGATGATTGAACTATCTGGCGGGTTTTCCGCATGGACTGACGCAACGGCGCTCTATGCGGGACGATATCCGCACATGTTGCAATACGAAGTTCCGTTTGTTTCGCAAGGAGAGACACGCACACCGGACGGAGTCTGGATGAGCGAGCGCGTGCAACTCTGGCAAAGACCGGAGAACGGTTGGGAAGCGTATCTTGATCTGGCGAAGCTTCCCTCGAACTTAGTCGTTCGAACCAGACGCGCGGCAGATCGATTTCATCCGCTTGGCGCGCCGGGCGGGAAGAAACTCAGCGATGTGCTGACCGACAAAAAAATCCCGAAGGAACGGCGGGATATCCCGCTGCTCTGCGCGGGAGACCAGGTCTATTACGCGGGCGGGCTGACCATTTCGGAAACTGCGAAGGTCACGCCGGACACGCGGGAGATTCTCCATATTATTATAAGTAACAGGGGGACAAGGGATTGAAAGGGCTCATCAATCACGACGATATCGCAAAGGTGCTTGTATCCGAAGAGCAGATCAAGCAGCGCATCGCAGAACTCGGCGCAGAGTTGCGCCGGGACTACGGGAATGTGGACGGCGACATCGTGCTCATCTGCATTCTGAAAGGCGCAGTCATGTTCTTTGCGGATTTGGCACGCGCGATGGATCTGAATCTCCAGATGGAGTTTATGGGCATCTCCAGCTATGGCAATGAGCGCAGAACCAGCGGCATCGTGCGCATCACCAAAGACATCGATACATCGATCACCGGCAAACACGTCATCATTGCCGAGGATATCATGGATAGCGGGTTGACGCTTTCGCACTTGCTGCAACTGCTTGCGAGCCGCAATCCCGCTTCGGTGAAGATCTGTTGTCTGCTCGATAAACCATCGCGCAGAGAATGCGATCTGACGCCGGACTATCGCGGGTTTGAAATCCCCAACGAGTTCGTGGTCGGTTACGGCCTCGATTACGACGGATTTCTGCGCAACCTGCCGTATGTTGGCGTACTGAAGCCTTCCGTGTACAGCGAAGTGGAATAGCCCAAACACAAAACGGAAAAAGTTTCTAATTGATAAAGAAGAAAAGCCGGTTACGCCGGAAAGGCAACCGGCGAATTATGCGGCGGCAAAGGACACTCTTGTCGAACGCAGATGGAGGAAAGTTCATTGAACAGAAAAGTCATTACAGGGTTAATCTGGATCGGGCTATTTGTAGCCGTCGTATACATGATCTCCGGATTAAACCCCGCGCAGGCAAAGCCGGACGAGCTCGATTACAATTCGAAGTTCCTGCAGCTTGTGCGCAATACGGAAAACGCAGACACAACGCAAAAAACGATTAAAGCGATTTTGGTCGACGACCGGAAGGTCTACGGACTGTATTCAGAGAGCAAATACGAAATGAAAGACCTGCCCAAACGGGCGGAGTTCCTTACGGTTTTGCCGAGCGAGAGCACATTCCGCGCGGATATGGCGGCGATTGTCTACGGCGCCGACCCGAAGAAATTCGCCAATGTGGACGAAATCTCCAGCGCGGACTACGGCTTTGCCTATGAATCGGTCGTCACGGAAGAGTCAATCTGGTCGCTGCTGCTGCCGAGCCTGCTCTTCATCGGCGCGATTGTCGCGTTCTATTTCTTCATGATGCGCGCGCAGAGCGGCGGAAAACAGATGCAGAACTTCGGCAAATCCCGCGCAAGGATGACCATCGGGGACAAGATGAACATCACGTTCGCGGATGTTGCGGGCGCGGACGAGGAAAAGGAAGAACTCAAGGAGATCGTCGATTTCATGCGCGCTCCGCAGCGCTTCAACGCCATCGGCGCGCGAATTCCCAAGGGTGTTTTGCTCGTCGGCCCTCCAGGCACGGGTAAAACATTGCTGGCAAAAGCGGTTGCGGGGGAAGCGAAGGTTCCGTTCTTCTCGATTTCGGGCTCCGACTTTGTGGAGATGTTCGTCGGCGTCGGCGCATCCCGCGTGCGCGATCTGTTCCAGACCGCAAAACGCGCAACGCCCGCCGTGGTTTTTATCGACGAGATTGACGCGGTCGGACGCCATCGCGGCGCCGGCATGGGCGGCGGTCACGACGAGCGCGAGCAGACGCTCAACCAGCTATTGGTCGAGATGGACGGCTTCGCGCCGAATGAGGGCATCATCGTCATTGCGGCGACAAACCGCCCAGACATTCTGGATCCCGCTCTTCTGCGTCCCGGTCGTTTTGACCGCCAGATTACGGTCAGTTATCCGGACGTGAAGGGTCGCGAGGAAATTTTAAAAGTACATGCGCGCAACAAGCCGATGGCAAAAGAGGTTTCTCTTGCGACGCTTGCGAAGCGCACGCCGGGCTTTACCGGCGCAGACCTGGAAAACGTGCTGAACGAGGCCGCGATTCTCGCCGCGCGCGCAAACCTGAAAGCCATCACCATGACCGAGCTGGAAGAGGCGATTACGCGCGTACAGATGGGGCCGGAGAAGCGCAGCCGCGTGATTACGGAAGCGGACAAGTGCATCACCGCCTATCATGAATCGGGACATGCCATCCTTGCGATGAAACTGCCCGGCTGTGATCCGGTACACGAGGTTTCCATCGTGCCGCGCGGCATGGCCGCAGGCTATACCATGTCGCTGCCGAAGGAAGACATGATGCACGTGACCAAGAACAAGCTCTTGGACAACGTCGCGATGATGCTCGGCGGCCGCGTGGCAGAACAGCTGAAATTTCACGATGTCTCGACCGGCGCATACAACGATTTGCAGCGCTCCAGCGACATCGTCAAAAAGATGGTGACCGAGTACGGCATGAGTGATTCCGTCGGCCCCATGTTCCTCGGCGGGCAGGAAGAAGTGTTCATCGCCAAGGATTGGGGACACCAGCGCAACTATTCCGAATCCCTCGCGGCGAAGGTGGACGAAGAAGTGCGCAGCATCCTCGACGCGCAGTATTCGCGCGCGCGCACCGTCATCAGCGAGAACATGGAGGCACTCGATCGCGTTTCTGAAATGCTGATCGAATTTGAGCGCGTGACGGGTGAAGAATTCGCGGCGGTATTCAACGGATCGGCTGCGGCGGATATCCTCAAGAAATCGTCCCCGAAACGCAAGCGCAAGAAAGCGGAACCCAAGCCGGAAGAGGCGACGGAACCCATCGGCGCGGAAGCGCAGGGCGTACCGGTGTAACCGGACGAGCGGGCAAACGAATCGATCACCGGCAAACGACTTTGGCAAACCCTAGACGGGGCGGCATGTCCGCCCTTTCTTATTGAGCAGGAGAACGCAAACAGATATGAACCCCAACCAAACGGAGCAAAAAAACCGAGAACCATTTGACCTCCATCTGCACAGCAACTGTTCGGACGGGTCGGACACGCCCGAAGAGGTGGTTCGCATTGCCGCGGCGCGCGGATTGACCTTGATCGCGCTGACCGATCATGACAGCGTCAGCGGCGTAAAGGCCGCAATGACGGTTGCCGAGCAGATCGGCATCCGGCTGCTGCCCTCGATCGAGATGGACGCGGAATGGCCGCACGAGATGCATATCCTGGGGCTCGATATCGATGTTGACGAACCTCGCATGAAGGAGGCGCTTGCCGTCGCGTTCCGGCGCCGCGGGATCCGCAATCGCGAGATTGTCGAGCGGCTGACGCGTGCGGGATGCGACGTGCGTCCTTACCTCGAAGGCGATATCGGCTCCGCGACGCGCCTGAATATCGCGCTCGCCCTCGTAAAGGGTAAATTTGCGACAGACACCAGAGAAGCGTTCTCGAAATATCTGCGAAAAGGTTGTCCGGGATTTTTTTCGGTAGAGCGATACACGCCGGAAGAGATCATACGGCTGATTCTTGGTGCGGACGGCGTGCCCGTATGGGCGCACCCGATGAACGGACGCGCGGAACCGCACAAAATCGCACCGATGCTCCGCGAACTTGGCTTATTGGGTCTGGAAGGATTCCATCCTTCTTTGAGTGAAGGAGACAGCGTGGTGCTGACGAGCATCGCGCGGCAGATGGGACTTATCGTAACCTGCGGAAGCGATTATCACGGCGCGCATCGGCCCGAGGTCTTACCCGGGCAGACATGGAAGAACACTCCGTTGCTCGCGGAAACGCGTGCGTTTTTTGAAGCGAGGCCGCAAAGGAAAACGCAAAATACTGCATTCGGCGCAGCGGAATGCTTGCGCATTTGCACAAATACAGAAGGATTCAGATCAAAGCGCATATGAAAATATGCACAGACGGCTATATTGTGTTGAGAACCGGCGCTCCCTCTGCTATAATGTGGTTGCAGGGAGATACGGGGATAGGAAACATTACGTTTTTAGGAAAGAGGAGAAACAGATGTACACGGGTTCGGGAATTATCAAGATATTTGCCGGAAGTACGGGCAAGCCATTCGCCAAGAAGATGTGCGCATATCTCGGAACGCAGCTTGGCGACGCGGAGACCATTAAGTTCAGCGAAGGGAATATCTTTGTACGCGTCAACGAATCCATCCGTGACAAGGACGTCTATATCGTACAACCCATTGGACGCCAGCCGAACGATGAGTTTGTCGAGCTTCTGTTTTGGATTGACGCCTTCAAGCGCGCCAGCGCAAACTCTGTCACCGCCATCATCCCATACTTCTCCTATGCAAAAGGCGACAAGAAGGACGAACCCCGCGTGTCGATCCGTGCGCGTGTCTGTGCGGACTGCATCGAAGTTGCGGGCGTAGACCGCATCATCACGATGGACTTGCACGCGCCGCAGGTACAGGGCTTCTTCAAAAAACCGGTCGATCATCTCTACGCCAAGGAACTGCTCTGCGAATATATCAGAAGGCAAGGGATTGTCAACGAAGAACTCGTGGTTGTGTCTCCGGATGCCGGTTCCGCAAAGCGCGCGCGAGAGTTTGCCACCGAACTGAACTGCCCCGTCGCCATTGGCGACAAGATGCGCTTTGGTCACGATGAAAACGCCAAGGTGCTGGAAATCATCGGCGACGTGAAGGATAAAAATTGTCTGGTCATCGACGACTTTTCCATCTCCGGCGGAACGCTGGTAGACGTAAGCTATGCGCTTGCGGACAAGGGTGCAAAAAAGATCTATGCGGCACTTTCCCACAATGTTCTCTCCGAAGAGGGAATCAAAAAGATCGATGCGAGCCCCATCGAGTTCCTGATCTCCACCGACACGCTGGAGTGCCCCGCAGCAGGGCTTTCCAGTAAGATCCGCTTCCTCTCCGCGGCGCCGATGTTCGCCCAGGCGGTGAAGATTATCCACGACCGCGCACCGATGAGCACGATGTTTGAACAGCGCGTGAGCAAGCGCCTTCTCGATATGAGTTTTGCGGAACAGCAGACGCTCATCTAACACAAAAACAGTTAAATACTGGGCGAAGGCTATGAAAAATGCCTTCGTCCGTTGTTATAGTTTGGTTTTTCCTTCCGCAAACGGTTCATTCACTTTTGATCCATGCGAAAGCAAGGGCGTGGATTTCATGAGCGGGGGAGAGACACATCCGATTCCCAAAATTAATGATTGACACAACCGCATGGGTGTGGTATTATACGAGATTTTGTTGACATCGATCGTTGTCGGATGATATAGTATCAAAGTACGAATATTCTATATTCTGCGAAAGGAGCGTTGCCGGTGTTTGAAATAGGCGATATGGTCTGTTATCCCATGCATGGCGTTGGGGAAATTGAATCGGTCCAGGAGCAAACGGTTCTCGGCGAGTCGGCGCAGTATTATGTGCTTCGGTTTGTCATGGGCAAGATGACGGCGATGGTTCCTGTCGCAACCGCAGAGACGGTCGGGCTGCGCAAACTCGTCTGCCCGGACGACTGCCGGAAAATCATCGATTTTCTCTCGGAGGACGGTTGTGCCGACGAGAGTGACAACTGGAACCAACGCTATCGCGACAACCTCAACAAACTGCGCGTTGGCGATATCCATGGCGTGGCGGATGTGGTCAAGTGTCTCATTCATCGCGACAGGGAAAAGGGACTATCCGCCGGAGAGCGGAAGATGTATTTAACGGCAAGGCAAGTGCTCATTGCAGAGCTTGCCGCGTCGTGTGGAAAGGAGGAAAGCGAATTCCTTCCCCTGGTTGGGGGCTAAACCAAACGGGAAAACGCCAATCACTGCATGCGGAAGGTACTTCGAATCATCATTGCGCTGGTTGGTATTGGCATCGGCTGCGGAGTCGTCGCGTGGGCGCTCTATTCATTCAAATGCCCCGGATACGACTATGTGCTGCGCTATACCACCATACCCGCCGTGATGGCCGCCCTCTATGTGATCGTTGGTATTCTATTCGGAATCATCTTTTTTATTTTATCCCCAAAGATCATAGACGGTGTCCACGGTTTCTTTCAAAGGCTGGAGCAGAAGCTAACCGAGATGCCCGCGCTGGACATTCTGTTCGGTGTAATCGGCATCATGATCGGTATGGTTTTTGCGTTCCTGCTTAGCCTGATTATGCGTTCCATCGACGTTCCGGTTCTGCCGGAGATTATCACGCTGCTGCTGTTTCTCATCTGCGGCTACTATGGCGGACACATCGGCATCACCCGTCGTGCGGAGCTGATGGATGGTTATGCGCGGCGCGGGCACCTTGCAAAGGGCATCGCAACAAGCAACGCGCGCCCAAAGGTGCTCGACACAAGCGTGATCATCGACGGACGCATCTACGACATCTGTAAAACCGGGTTTTTAGAAGGCAGGATCATCATCCCCGCATTTGTGCTCAAGGAGTTGCGGCATATCGCGGACAGTTCGGACGCGATGAAGCGATCGCGCGGGCGCAGGGGGCTCGATATTTTGCACTCCATGCAGCGCGAGCTGGATCAGCGCGTCGCGGTTGAAGACAAGGACTATGAGGATGTCGACGAGGTCGACCTCAAGCTCTTGCGCCTTGCGAGCGACATGGGCGGTATACTGGTCACAAACGACTACAATCTCAACAAGGTCGCCGCGGTGCAGAATATGCCCGTGCTGAACATCAACGATCTTGCCAACGCGGTTCGTTCCGTGTTGCTGCCCGGCGAAGAGCTTCCACTCGCCATTGCGAAGGAAGGCAAGGAAGCGGGGCAGGGCGTGGGATACCTGCCGGATGGCACCATGGTAATCGTCGAAAACGCGCGCAAGCACATCGGCGAGACGATGGACATCGTGGTGACCAGCGCGCTGCAAACCTCCGCGGGCAGGCTTGTGTTTGCAAAGCTGCGCAGCTGACGGCTGCTTTCAGAAGGTGTTCGCGCGACAAGCGGCAAGAAACTCCTTGACACGGCTTTACGTCGTCCACTATAATACATAAGGTTCATATCATGCGGGCAACTGCCCCGTGTGTGCGATTTTCGCAGGCAAGCGCCTGCTAGACTGAACAACAAAGCGAGGTGTATTCGAGTGTTTCGAACCTATCAGCCCAAGAAGCGTCAGCGGAGCAAGGTACACGGATTCCGTAAGCGTATGAAGTCGGCAGATGGCCGTAATGTCATCAAGCGTAGGCGCGCGAAAGGCCGCAAAGTTCTCAGCGCGTAACGGGATTGTATTGATCAGAACCGTAAAAGAACGCACAAGCGCTTGCGGCGGGCATTTGCTTGCCGCATGTTTGTATTTGTAGCTTAGTAAACAGACGGAATAACCGGCATCGGATCAGGCGGCAGAATCATAGGTAGGCCGGAATCCATGTTGTAAGTTTGGCCGGATGGACGATGTGATGAGGATGCGGTAGCGTGAAGCACAGTGATTCCCTGCGGCGCAAGAAAGAGTTTCGCTATACCTACCGCGTCGGCAAATCCTGCGGAGGGAAGCTCCTTTCGCTGGTATATGCGAAAAGCCGCTCCACACGCGCGCAGATTGGTTTTTCTGTCAGCAAGAAGATCGGAAACGCTGTCGCAAGAAACCGCGTGAAGCGGCGCATGCGCGAGGCGGTGACGCCGTTGATCCCTTCGATCAAGGGCGGAACGAATTTGATCTTTATCGCGCGGGATACCATCGTTGAAGCGCCGTTTCTCAGCATTCGCGAAGCGATGCTAGCCCAGCTGCGACGCGCAGGCCTCTTGCAGACGGAGGAATAAGGATGAAGCGGATATTGATCGCCATCATCCGTGGTTATAAAAAGTACATTTCTCCTTTGCTGCCGCCGAGTTGCCGCTTCACGCCGACCTGTTCGGAATACGCGATGGAAGCGCTCCAAAAACACGGCGCGTGGAAGGGCAGCCTGCTTGCAATCTGGCGGATCTTGCGATGCAACCCATTTGGCAAAGGCGGCTATGATCCGGTTCCGTAAATCGACGCACATTTCTCATCGATCCAACTGAAATAATAATATCTTGTATATTGAGAGAGGAGGGCATCCCCCTTGGTAGGTGATTTTCCCTTAACACAATGGGCGTTCCTCGGAATGCGCTGGCTTTATGAAGCCCTGACCAATGAGAACATCGTTCTGACGATTATCATCGCGACGTTGTTTATCCGTCTTCTGACTGTCTTTGGCGACATTCGCTCCAGAAAGTCTTCGATGAAGATGGCTGCCGTTCAACCGCAGCTGGACAAGATCAAAAAGAAATATGAAAAAGACCCGCAACGTATGAATGCGGAACAACAAAAGGTCATGCGCGAAAATGGCGTGAGCATGCTCGGCGGATGTTTGCCGATGCTGATCACAATGCCGCTGTTCTTCATCTTCATCGCGGCGTTCCGCCAATGGGGCAACGAGATGATGGTGCGCTTGATCCTCACGTTGGACGACAACAAGGACAAGGGAATTGAACTCTTCCAGAGCTTCAAGTTCTTTTGGATCAACAACCTCTGGATGCCGGATAACGGGTTTTCCCCGGTCATCGCGACCGCGAAGGAATTCTTTGGCGCGGCGAATAACACGCTGCCCAAGCTCCTCTATTTCCAGGAACATCCGGAAGCGCTGCAGCGGTTTGTGGATCTTGGGTTCTTCGTGAAAAGCGGAAGCGGTTACGCTCTTGCGACGCTGACGGACGGACTCACCACACAATACACCGCGCTGATGGCGCCCTGCGCGGATCTCTATCAAGGATTCAACAACGGTTGGTTCATCTTCCCGGTTCTCGCGGGCGGATCGACCTACCTCTCCACATGGATCATGCAGCGGAACCAGCCCAAGAACGAAGCGACCGCGGGCACAAACAAGATCATGAATTGGCTGATGCCGGTGATGTCGTTTGTATTCTGCTTGCAGTACAACGCGAGTTTTGCGGTCTACTGGACGTTTAGCAACATTTTCTCGCTGGGTACATCACTGCTCATCAATCGCTCGTTTGCCAAGCAGAAGGCTGCTTTAACGGAGGCGAGTGATAAATGAGGAGCATGGAGTTTTCGGGTCATAGCGTCGACGAAGCCATTTTCGTTGGACTCAACGAAATGGGCGTAACCATCGACGAAGTCGAGATCGAAACCATCCAGTCCGAGAGCAAGGGCCTCTTCGGCATCGGCGCAAAACAAGCGCGTGTCCGCCTGACGCAGCGCGAGGTGCCTCTCGTCATGGAGATGGAGCAGGTCTATCGCAAAGAAAAAGAAGCAAGCTTCCAGCAGCGTCGCGAGCAGACGCAGCGTCCCCGAGAGATGCGCCCGGAACGGCGCGAAGGCGAACGCGGCGCACAGCCTGAACGTACGCAGCGCGGGCCTTCCAACTATAGCGCGCCGCGCGGCGCGCAGGAACGCTTCAGCCAGGATCGCATGCCGGAAGCACCGCAGGAGCAGTTTGACTACAGCGAAGAGCTCGCGAAGAACACGCCCTGTGCGATGTTTTTGAGCGATCTGCTGGCAAAGATGAACAACCCCGCGCCGGTTCTGGCGGCGGACACGGAAAACGGACTCCGGCTCTGCATCGATGCGGAGACAATGGGGCTTTTGATCGGGCGCCGTGGTGAAACGCTGGATGCCATGCAGTACCTTGTTTCTCTTGTTGCGAACAAGAACCGCAAGGAAGAGGGATACATCCGCGTCACGCTGGATACAGAGGGATATCGCTCCCGCCGGGAAGAGACGCTCAAGCGCCTCGCACGCAAGAACGCGCAGCATGTGCGGCAGACGGGTCGTCCCGTTGCGATGGAACCCATGAACCCATATGAACGGCGCATACTGCACAGCGCGCTACAGGGCTTCTCCGGCGTTACCACGCATAGCGAGGGGGAAGAGCCCAATCGCCACGTGGTCATTACCCCGGTGAAGTAACGATTGCAATTGAGAGCCGCCGCTTCTATGCGGCGGCTCGTGTTCTATTTTGGTGCGGATTACCGGCGCGAACCACACAGACAAAAACACACAGACAATAAAACGCAGGCAAAAACACAGACAAAAACACACAGACAGTACATCTGGAGAAACACATGGAAGATACCATCTATGCACCGTCCTCTGCCATAGGAGGCGCGATTGCGATCATCCGCGTTTCCGGCGCGCAGGCCGCGCGGGTCGCTGAGCTGCTGGATCGTGACCCAAGCGAGCAAGCGCGGGCACTTCTGCACGCGCGACTCTATCATCAAAGTGAACTGATCGACGAGTGCATGGCGGTCTATCTGCCCGCGCCCGGCAGCTATACAGGCGAGGACATGATGGAGCTCAACATCCACGGCGGCATACAGACCGTACAACGTACTTTGGGCGCTCTCGCTTCGCTTGGATTTCGTCCGGCGGAAGCGGGGGAATTCACCAAACGTGCGTTTATGAACGGCAAGATGGATCTCTCCGCGGCGGAGGCCGTGATGGACGTCATCAATGCGGACGCGGAGCAAAGCTTAAAATCCGCGCTCGCGCAGCTGCAAGGCAGCGTTAAGCACGAGATCGACACCGTTGAACAACTCCTCACCGACGCGCTCAGCGGCATCGATGCCGCGATCGATTATCCCGACGAGGCGGAGGCGGACACGCTCGAAGCACTGCCGGAGTCGCTGACAACGGCGATTGCGCGCATAGAATCAATGATAGCGTTGGCGCGGCGGGGAAGAGTCCTGCGGGATGGATTACAGGTTGCTATCGTCGGACGACCGAATGTCGGGAAATCTTCACTGATGAACGCGATGCTTGGCGTAGAGCGCGCGATTGTGACCGCGACCGCTGGAACCACGCGGGATATTCTCGACGAGAAGCTGAGCATGGATGGCGTGCCGGTGCGGCTCATCGACACGGCGGGCATTCGTGAGGCGAACGATGAGGCGGAGCGCATCGGCGTTGACCGCGCGCGTGAGGCACTGAAACGGGCGGACGTCGTCTGCCTGATATTGGATGGATCCGCGTCTCTTTTGGACGAAGACCGCGCTCTTCTTGCGCAGACAAGCGACAGTGCGCGCATCATGGTGCTCAACAAGTGTGATCTGCCACAAGCGTGCGAGTTTCTCGAGCCCGCAATCCGCGTCAGCGCGAAGACGGGCGAAGGCCTGCGTGCACTTGAGGAGACCATCCTCGCGCTCGCAGCACCGGAACGCGCGGATGGATCGATCATCACGAACGAACGGCATATCCGCGCGCTGGAGCTGGCTCTCGTCGCGCTGCGGGATGCCGCCACGGCGGAGGAGCTGGATTGCGCGGCGACGGATGTGAAAAACGCGCTGCATCACCTCGGTTCCATTACGGGAACCGACGTAGACGCATCTGTAATCGATCGTATCTTTGAGCGTTTCTGCGTCGGGAAATAACGGGTTGCCTAGAGAATCGAAATAAAACAGCAATTAAAACAAGAGCCGGACAAAATCCAGCTCTTTGTGTTTGGGGATTTACGCTATGGATTTAGAGGGGGATCAACCAAAGATCCCTCTTTTTTGGATGAACGCGGAGTCAAAGTGCTCCATCACACCACCGTAGGTCTCCGCGGCATAGATTGCCTTTGTGGTCAGCTCTGTCACGGATTCCTGCTCGAGTGGGCTGATCGCATGGAGCACGATGTAGTAGGAAGGTTCACGTTCCGGAATATAATCGGTCTTTCCGATGGCAAACCCCAGCGATTTGGCGTTCTCGCCAAACAGCGTGCGCCCGCTCGCGCTCGGAAAATAAAAATGCAGGTTCACGCGCCGATATGCCTCGTTGTCATCCCCGCGTTGGCGGAGGGACGCGATATAGGCCGCGTTGTCGACGGATTGCCGCTTCGCGCTGTCCGGTGCCAGTAGGCGATAATAGGTTTGACGATTGGGCTCTTCCGCCTTGAAGCATTCGAGCCGCAGGGAGTCCTCCTCCGTACAGTAGGCCATCAGCGGGACAAGAAGGCGCGCATCCGAGGTATAGAAATAATACCTGCGTTGCGCGAGGATATCGATGAACCCGACAAACGCGCAGTGCTCGCCCAGAATGCGGGCGCATTCCTTACCGACCGTCTCCAACGTGCGTTTTTCCCGCACGGAAAACGCCTGCGCCTCCGGCTTCTTCGGATAGCAGGAGATGTACAGCAGGGTTGTGAAATCACCGAGCGTATCAAACTCTTCCACGTAAGTCAAATCGACGTGGAACTGCGCCGGCAACCCCTGCAAATCCCAATCGTAAACGTACCAATCACGCATGGATCAATACCGCTTTGATGCGACGAACGCCAGCGCTCGACGCTTCCTCCTTTTTGATTTCAAACCGTCCCAATTCTCCGGTGCGCGCCGCGTGTGGGCCGCCGCAGATCTCGCGGCTGAAGCCCGGCACGGTGTATACCTTGACCTTGGAACCGTATTTGCTTTCGAAAAGCCCGATGGCGCCGCTCTGCTTTGCTTCATCCACGCTCATCTCGTCGCAGGCGATTTCAACATCTGCCGCGATGGCTTCGTTGACAAAATCCTGCACGGCGGAGAGTTCCTCCGGCGTGAGCTTGCGCGGGAAGCTGAAATCGAAGCGGAGACGTTCGGCGGTGATGTTGCTGCCCTTTTGCGCAACGTCTTCGGTGCCGAGCACACGGCGCAAACCCGCTTGCAACAGATGTGTCGCGGTATGCAGGCGCGCTGTCTCTTCCGTATGGTCGGCAAGACCGCCCTGGAAGCGCTGCTCCGCGCCCGCATGGGAGAGCTCCTGATGCGCCTTGTAAGCTTCATCAAACCCTGCGGCATCGACCGTGAGATTGCGTTCCGCGGCGAGTTCCTGCGTCAGTTCGATCGGGAAGCCGAAGGTATCGTAGAGATGGAATGCGCTGACGCCATCGATCACGCTGCCGCTGAGAGTGGCAACCAAGCGCTCAAACTCGCGGATGCCCTTCCTGAGCGCGTGTTCGAAGCGCTGTTCTTCCTTGGTCAACTCGTCGAGGATCTTCGCGCGGTTCTGCTCAAGCTCCTGATAAAACTCGCCATACTGCGCGATGACCGCCTCGGAGATCTTCGTCAGGCTGCCCTCGGGGATACCAAGCTGCATTGCGAAACGAATTGCGCGACGGATGAGCCTGCGGAGGATATAGCCTTGGTCGACATTGCTCGGCGTGATGCCGCGCTGATCGCCCAGCATAAACGTGGAGCAGCGGATATGATCCGCGATGATGCGAAACATCCGCGTGACCTCTTCGCTCTCGCCATACTGCTTGCCGGAAAGATCGGCAATGCATGCGATGATGCCCGCAAACGCATCGGTATCATATACGCTTTTGACGCCCTGCAGCGTCGCAACCGTGCGGTCGAGACCCATGCCGGTGTCGACGTTCTTCTGCGCGAGCGGCTCGAAGGCGCCGTCCGCGGTCTTGTTGTATTCCATGAACACGTTGTTCCAGATCTCGAGATATTTGCCGCAGTCACAGCCTGCTTTGCAGTCCGGCCCGCAGGGCGCCTTGCCCGTGTCATAGAAGATCTCCGTGTCTGGGCCGCAAGGTCCCGTGAGACCCGCAGGGCCCCACCAGTTGTTCTTCTTCGGAAGGAAGACGATGTGTCCCGGCTCGACGCCTTCGTTCACCCAGCAATCATATGCAACGGTGTCACGCGGGGCGTTTTCGTCGCCTTCAAAGCAGGTGAAAAACAGGAGCGTGGGATCGATGCCGAGCCAATGCTTGCCCGTGAGGAATTCCCACGAGTAGGCGATGGACTCCTTCTTGAAATAGTCGCCAAGAGACCAGTTGCCGAGCATCTCGAAAAAAGTACAGTGCGAAGAATCGCCGACTTCGTCGATATCGCCCGTGCGGACGCACTTCTGCACGTCGACCAGGCGCGTGCCCTCCGGATGTTTCGCACCCATCAGATACGGCACCAACGGATGCATTCCCGCGGTGGTAAACAGGACGGTCGGATCATTTTCCGGAATCAGCGAAGCGGAGGGAATGATGGCATGTCCTTTCGACACAAAAAAGTCGAGATACAATTGCCGAAGTTCTTTGCTGGTCATGGATCTCATATGATAAAGCTACTCCTAACGGTTCAATTTTCTTCCTATAGGATACAGCAAAAATCGAATACTTGTCAACGCGACGCCGCCTATCTGGCGCAGGATCTGACAAGTGAACGATAAAATCATTCGACACAAAATAGTTGAAAAATAAAATTGCGAGATTATGGTAACTTTATAGAAATAAGCTTCGTCAAAATGCAAAGCGGCGCTTGACATTTTTTGCTACAGTGGTTAAAATAATCAAGCACGCGAGAGTGTATGCGCTTGTAGCTCAGTGGATAGAGTGCCCGGCTACGAACCGGTAGGTCGCAGGTTCAAATCCTGCCAGGCGCGCCAAAAAAAGACATAACTCCTTTATCGGAGTTATGTCTTTTTTCATTCAATCATTTATGATATCATAGAAAAAATTCGCAAGACGTAATACCAAGAACACAATTTGTTGAGGATTATTATGAATATTGAGTCTAGAACTCACTTTGGTCTTGCATTACAACCTCGAACACGCGGATATCACCTGACCAGAGATAATTATGTCACATTAACAAACAAACGTTCATTCGGGAAGGATTATTTATATATTGACGCCTTAGCGAGCGGTGACGAGAAGATACTACGAATGTATACAGATGTATATGCTGATTCAGAAGGTTTAGTATATTCCGAAAGAAGATGCAAGGCATATCTAGATGAAGCCATGGAAAATTTCGATCTTAATATGGCGTTTTTTAGTAAGCTAGATAGAAAAAAGTTCAATTATGAAGTTGAAAGGTTTGTAAAGAAAACGAAGTTCAACTTTATCAACGATCTAAGTGACTATTGCTGTTCCGGGTATTATGTGATGGTTCTTGATGATTACTGCCAATTATATATTGGGACAGCAAAAAATATTAAAGACAGAATTCGTCAACATTGGAATGGCGGTAAGATGCGTTTGGATCGATTGGTATTTGGCTGTGTTAGCAATTCGAAATTGTCGATAAATAGCTTTAGAAGCCTAGATACAACAAGAATTCTGGCATACAGGACGATAAAAACATATTCTTCGGAAGATAGATATATTGGTTACTTTTCTGATGATTTTGTTTGCAATCGAGCTAGTGGCGGCAGGTTACTCAGTGAAGATCCTTTTTCGATAGATATGATAAACAGATATAAATTCAGATCGTTTGAATAAGCACTATTCTAGCGATAGTTCATGGCGACGGCCATAGAAATGAGGAATCATGCCCATCACCTTTCGGCCGGCAGAAGAAAAAGACACTGCCTTACTGTTAACATTTATCCGCGCGTTGGCGGAATATGAGCATATGCTCGACGATGTGGTCGCAACCGAGCCCCTTCTACACGAGTGGCTGTTTGAGCGGAAGGTTGCGGAGGCGTTCTTCGCCGTTGAAGATGGAGTTGCGGTTGGCTTCGCACTATACTTCCACAATTTTTCAACCTTCCTCGGTAGAGGTGGCATCTACCTCGAAGACCTGTTCGTTCTTCCGGAGCATCGCGGCAAAGGATACGGGAAGGCGATTTTGGCGCGGCTTGCGCAGATCGCGCGGGAGCGCGGCTGCGGCAGACTGGAGTGGGCTTGCCTCGACTGGAACAAACCCAGCATCGACTTCTATCTGTCCCTTGGTGCAACGCCGATGGACGACTGGACGGTCTATCGCGTCAGCGGCAACGAGCTTGCGCTGCTCGCGGGAGAAACATCGATACAGAACAATGCGGACTGGGAGGAATTATCATGAAAACAATCGGACTCATCGGCGGCATGAGCTGGGAAAGCACCGTGACCTATTATCAACTGCTCAACGAGGGCGTGAAAGACGCGCTGGGCGGGCTTCATTCGGCAAAGATTCTGCTCTACAGCGTTGATTTTTTTGAAATCGAGGCGCTGATGTCCCGCGGCGATTGGGACAAAGCCGCAGAGCTGCTCGGCAGTGTCGCAGCGCGGTTGGAAACGGCGGGCGCGGACATGATCCTCATCTGCACCAACACCCTACACAAGGTCGCCCCGCAGGTGCAGGCGCGCATCCATGTGCCGCTCGTACACATCGCAGAGGCTGCGGCGGAGGCGTTGGTCGCGCGCGGCATCTCTCGCGTCGGTCTGCTCGGCACAAAATACACCATGACGCAGGAGTTCTATCGCGATAAACTCACCGAGCGCGGCATCGAGGTGCTGATTCCCGAAGGAGACGACATCGACCTCGTCAACCGCGTGATCTTCGAGGAACTCTGTTTGGGCATCGTCAAGGAAGACTCCCGTGCGGACTATCTGCGCGTAATCGCCTCGCTCCAGCAGCGCGGCGCGCAGGGGATTCTGTTGGGCTGCACGGAGCTGAGCCTGATTGTCTCCAACGAGGACGTTACGCTGCCGCTGTTTGATACGACGGTGATTCACGCGAAAAAGGCGCTCGCGCTTGCCCTGGCTTAAAAAATCGAAACATCGAACTTGCGCCGCGTTTTGCGGCGTATTTTTTTGTGGTATGCTCTGGGAAGAGCGCGAGAATGGGCGATTCGGACAAAAAAACCATTCATACGCAAAAAACGACCGCCTGTCGCAAAACGGTCGCGCGTGAACGTTTGATTGGCTATACTGCTCTTGTAACGAGGGGGTGAACAAGTGAAGATCGAAGTAAAGGTGGATGCCGCCTGCAACGAAACGACGGTTGTGATCTGCACGGACAAGGTGACCGACGAGATACAACAACTGGTGCGGAAGTTATCATTGGATGCGCCACAGGTGATCGTCGGGTTTCGGGAAGAAGAGGCGGTCATCCTCACGCAGGAGGAGATTGTGCGCGCATATGCCGAGGGGGGAAAGGTGTTTGCGGAGACATCGGGCGGACGATTTCAGATGCGTCTGCGGCTGTATGAACTCGAAGAGCGGCTGGACGCAAAACGCTTTGTACGCATCTCGAATTCGGAGATCGTCAACCTAGGCTGGATTCGCGGCTTTGATTTGAGCTTTGTGGGTACGATCTGCGTGCGGATGAAGAACGACACGCTGACCTATGTTTCCCGCAGGTATGTCGCGAAAATCAAACAAGTGTTGGGACTATAAGGAGAATCAATCTATGAGAAAAGAAATCTTGAAGCGTTTACTGTTCGGCGCGCCGATCGGTCTTGCCAGCAGTACGATCATCACCATTATCATATCGCTTTTTGTTGGCGACGGTAATTTCCACGCGGTTGTTCCATCGCTCACGGTCACAATGGGAAGTGAAATCAACGCGATGATTTTGCAGGCGGTGCTTTCGCTTCTTTACGGGGCTGCATGGGCGGGAGCCTCCGTTGTCTGGTCGATGGACAATTGGAGCATCCTTAAGATGACGCTCGTACATCTGGCAATCACGTCTCTTGCGACGCTGCCGGTTGCGTACTTTGCACACTGGATGCCGCACAATATCGCAGGCGTTACGCTTTACTTCGGCATATTCTTTGCGATTTATCTGGGAGTCTGGCTTTCGCAGTATGGCGCGATGAAGAAACGGATCCGCGCCATGAATGAAAAGATTCAACAATAAAAAATCAATTTGGTAAAAGAGACAATCATAATCAAGCATCTGACCCGCCGGTTCTCGGCGGGTTAGTCCATCGACAAAGTTCTTCGTCCTTTGCCGATGGATTTTTACTGTGTGAAAAAAACACCGCTTTCACGGTATTTTCTGCAAATTCGGCGATTGAATCGCCGGATTTGATTAAAAATGGGGGATTTGCGAATCCCCCATGCCCCCAGATAAGGTTTGTAGAGCCGCTTTTCCATGAACAGATGCGTGTATTCCGGCGTACAGATTCGAATGGTTTATTACATTGTAAGAAACGATTGACTGTGATGGAAGTTGTAGTATGATGAAAGAAAAATGAAAGGAGGTGCGCCGTATGGATTTTTCAACGTTTCCCGCTGTGTTGAGTGCCGCATCGACCATCTGGTATCTTTGGGTCGCTATCGCACTGATACCGGGCATCACCATGGGGATTTTCACATCGAAGCTCGCCATGAAGAAAGGCTATCGCGGTTACTTTTTCACCGGGTTTTTCTTCAACGTGATCGGCTTGATCTATGTGGTCGGCCTTCCGCTGGCACAGGATTGCGCAGATTGATTGAAAACGAAATAAGTAATAAAATCTGTAAAAGTCGACAAAATGTCATACAAGTACCGATAGAATCCGATGTATTCTAGCATCGGGTTCTTTTTATATCCAACACATTCAAAATCACATTGCCCGTGCGGATGTTTCAAAGGCGGACGCCAGACAGAAAGCAGGATGCAACCGGAAACGGTGCAAATAAAGACACGGAGGATGGCAGTTTTGAAACGCGCAATATTGATTATGACCGGGCTCCTGCTTGTAGGGAGTGTCTTTTTCCTGTCAGCATGTAAACTCCTGCCGGCGACGCAACCCGACGCGAATGCCACAACGGAACCAACCGCACAGGAAGAGCAGACAACTCCGGAACCAACGCCGGATCCAACGCCGTCTCCCGCGTTGAGCGGGCTGGTGCTGAGCCAGGATGAGATCAGCGAAGCCGGAAACCGCGCGAATGTATCGACCTTCCTCAAGGACGGGGACTGGATTTATGGCCACGCTTGGGATGCGGATGGAGGGTCGATCCTGGTAAAGGTGCGAGAAGACGGAAAAGACGCGACGGTTCTGGATGAAGGGATTGCCCAATATCTCACGTCAAATGGCGGTTATCTCTACTACAGCAAAGCTACCAGCGAAACGGACTACGGAATCTATCGCATGCGGCTCAGTGGGCAAGGAAAAGAGCGCGTTGTGAAAGCGTATGGTGATTTCCAGATTGTTGGTGATTCTATTTACTACGCCAATACGATCTATATCTACTCGGAAGAAAACCAAAACAGTGGATCTGTGACGGTGAAATCGAGCGAGTGCCACCTCATGCGTGCCAATCTGGACGGATCGGATCCGGTGGAAATCATTGCCAAGCCGACGTTTTATTTCAACGTGTATGATAACGGGATACTCTATCAGGACGACAACGACAACAGTGCGCTGCATGTTTGCGCGCTGGACGGGAGCGCAGATCGGAAAATCGCGGATGGGTTTGCGTTTATGCCGATTTTTGACGGCGAATATGTCTATTACACCAAGCGAGTCGATCTGGATTCAACGGCGACTATCTGGCGCGTCAAGATCGACGGCACCGGGGAAGAGCAAATCTCCAAAGAGACGGTATCCGATTCATTCCTGCTGTATGGAGACACGATCTATTATACAAGCGATGTGGACGGCGAGCGCATCTACAGCATGAACAGAGACGGCACTGGGATCACGCTCATCTCACAGGATGGCCCAATCGGAAACGTACAGTTTTTTGGGAAAGGGCTGAAGTACTCTCAATATGCGGTCGACCACAGTTCTATGGTGGGGGAGTTCTTCTGCAGACTTGACGGCGGACACAAGGATCAATTCGAACCCAAGCTCTCGTAAAAGCCTATCAAGTTGCGAGCGCGGCCCCAAAACAGGGTCGCGTTTTATTTTTTACAAGAATTATCGATTTATGTTGCGAATTGGACGACATCTTTTGGCGTAAAATAGCGTAATGCGTAAGGTCTATTGTAAACAGCTCCTCTACGTAATAATCTGAGGAAAGCGAATCGGATTGGTAGGGGGTAATCTATGAAGAAGGATTTCTATTTTGATAAAGACGACAGCCTGAATCGAAAGAATTACGCGGTGTTCTTGCAGAACATACTCGAAAACAACGAGCAAAATCGTCGCGACGACAGCAACGACGCGTATGTTCTTGCGGTGGATTCCCCTTGGGGAACGGGCAAGACGCGGTTTGCAATCATGCTGAAAAACCATCTTGAGGAAAGATACTCGGCGGATACCGGGCAACACGACAATGCAAACCGAAAATTTAACGCGATTTATTACGACGCGCTCAGTTCCGACTATAATCCCGATGCGATGGAGCCTTTGATGCATGCGCTTGTGAATTCAACCGCGTTGAAGGTTCCTGGCGCCGCAGATGATTTGGAAAAACTAAAGATCGCATGTACGGGCATTTTGAAAATGCTTGGCTATGGAATCATGCGGGTTGTACTCGGGGAAGCAGGCGCACTCGCAGCTTTGGATACAGAACACATGCTTGGAGAGAAGGATCAGGATCCACTAGAGAGTTACACGAAAAAGCTGGAACTATATGATACCTTCCGAAAGACGCTCGCTTCCGCAATTAAGCGATCCAAAAAGAAGCTTGTCATCATCATCGACGAGCTGGATCGCTGCAAGCCGACATTCGCGATTCAAACCATTGAGATGGCAAAGCATCTGTTTGATGTGAAAGGATTGATCTTTGTTTTCTTTCTCGATATCACGCAGTTGAGCAGCGCGGTGAAATGCGTGTATGGAAGCGACATGGATGCGACAGGATACCTCTGCCGATATTTTGACTTTATCAGTCGCTTGCCAACACCGGACACGATTAAATTCATCGACATGAAGTTGAAAACCATTCCGTACTATCAAAAAATGGCAGAGGATTACTCGGATGCAACCGCATACATTTTAAAACTTTCTCAAACGTTTCAGTTGAGTTTGCGTGATATTTCGACCATCATGACGAATTACGCAATCATGTGCAGCACCATACTGCAAAACTACAGCCACGTTAGCGAGCATCGCATCTATCTATTCCTGCTGGTGTTGAAATATAAAAATCTAGAACTCTATAATACGATCGTATCCGAAACGGTATTGCGGGATGAGCAGGAGAAGTTCCTGAACAGCCAGGCATACCTGCGCTGGCATAGTATGGAGTTCCAATGCTTGCAAACAATGATCAAGCGCATACCCTTGCGAGAATTGTCGCTACCGTTCAAATTTGCTGGCAAGCCAGTGCGGACGGATCCCGTTACCATCTTGGGGACAAGCAGAAGCAAAAGCAGAGCAGAACTCTCGATTCAATACAAACTCGCGGAGACGGATAAGGCGTTAGAACAAGTGACTCAGTTTCGTGAGCATGACAGTTGGGGCGGAATGCTGTACTTCTACGATTTGAAAAACTGGGTGAGAATTAAAGATATTACGCTGGCGGAGCATTTTTCAAGGCGGTTGGATCATTTTGAATTTTCGATACGGAATCCTGAGCCGCCGCCGATACCGCCTTTGGCGGCGTCATCCGATGCGCCAAAGGAAAATAGAAAAGCGAAACGCAAATAACCAATCCACCCGCTTTGCATTTCCCCGGCATCGTGCTAAACTGAACGTAATAGATTTGTACAAGACAAGTCGAATTGCGTTCAGTTTTTTCTATTAAATCTCGAAAGGAATAGAATGCATGAGTCCCGTTCGCATGATCGTACTCGGCGCGGGTGCGCGCGGCATGGACGCGTATGCGCCATATGCTCTGCTCGCGCCTGATCAGCTACAGATTGTCGCCGTCGCAGAACCGCGCGAGACGCGCAGAGCGGCGTTTGCCGCGCGATATGGCTTACCCGAACGCGCGGTCTTTACCGACTGGCGGGACGCTCTCGCCGCCGGAATCGAAGCGGACGCGGTACTCGTCGCGACCCAGGACAATGAGCACGTGGAGCCTGCCTGCGCGGCTATGGAGCGCGGATATGACGTCTTGCTCGAAAAACCCATTGCAAAGAGTGAACCAGAACTGCAACGGATATACGACGTGTCGATTCAAACAGGAAAGCGCGCCGCGGTCTGCCATGTGCTGCGCTATACACGGTTTTTCAACACGCTCAAAGCGATTATCGACAGCGGTGAGATTGGCGAGCTGGTCAACATCTCACACAGCGAAAACATCGGTTATTGGCACATGGCGCACAGCTTCGTGCGCGGAAACTGGCGCAGGGAGGACGAGACAAGCCCGATGATCCTCGCCAAGAGCTGCCATGACACGGATATCCTGCTCTACCTCGTCGGCAAAGATTGCACACGCGTCGCGTCCTTCGGGAGTCTGAAGCATTTTACCGCCGCCAACGCGCCGGAGGGCAGCGCGGAACGATGCCTTGATTGCAAGGTTGCGGATGCGTGCCCGTACAGCGCGACACGGCTTTATATGATCCCGTTTCTCTCGGGCTGGCCTGTCTCGGTCATCACGGACGATCTCAGCCCCGCGGGCAGACTGAAAGCCCTGCGAGAAGGGCCATATGGCAGATGCGTCTACCACTGCGACAACGACGTGGTGGATCATCAATCCACCGTGCTGGAGTTTGAGGGCGGCGTGACGGCGACGATGACCGTCTCCGCATTTACGGACTATCGCCACGGGCGCACGATCCACATCATGGGCTCGCACGGCGAGATCCGCGCCAAGATGTCCGACGAGACGATCGAGGTGACAAACTTCCGCGACGGCTCTGTCCGCACGACGGAAAATCCGCTTCCCGGCGGTATGGGAGACGGGCATGGCGGCGGCGATCTGGGGTTGATTGCGTCATTCGTGCGCATGGAGCGCGGGGAAGAGGGCGCGGTGAAAAGCTCGATTCGCGACGCGATTCAGAGCCATCTGATCTGCATCGCAGCGGAGGAATCCCGCAAGAAGCACACGGTGGTCGAGATCCATAATGTTGGGTGATCGAATCGAATTTACTTTTTAATATTAAGGGGGAATCGTGATGCAGCAAAAGACGCGCGCAGCTTCGTTTCTGCTTGTGATGAGTTGGATCTATCTCGTCCTCGCGCTGGGTATGATCGGGCTTGCACTCTATAACCTGACGAGAGCGGATGTTCGACTGACATTCGCGGGGGTGACCGACGCGGTGTTTTGGATCATCGGTGGCGTACTCGGCTTTGTCGCGGGCATCTTCGGCCTCGTCAGCCGCCAACTCAAGCGCTGTCGCATCCTGGGGCTTGTACTGCTCGCAATATCCGCCGTTCCGCTCGCGATCAATCTGCTGGCGGGGTTGCCGTTTGGTACCTATTGGAAGAATATCGCGGTGATGATTCTCCCGTTCCTCTATCTGTTGGCGGCTCTCATCAAGCGAAGCGAAAAGAAACCGGCTGCTCTTGCGCAGACGGAGTCCGCCGCAAGCATTGCTCCGCCATCGCAACCTGTCGTTATACCGGAGAGTAAACCGTAGGAGGATTCCGGCACGAAGGCATAAATCCGAGTCCGGATTGTGCGCGAAATCTACCAACCCGCAGGCAGAATTTACCCGCCCCAAATCGTAAAATGAAGCAAAAAAATCGGGAAAACGGAGTAAAAAATTTGGCGAAAAGCTCTTGCATTTTGATAGGGTCTGTTGTATCATAATCAAGCGGCTTGGGGCATTAGCACAGTTGGTAGCGCGCAACGTTCGCAATGTTGAGGTCGGGGGTTCGAATCCCCCATGCTCCACCAAGCATAGAACCCCCGTCTGAATAAGGCGGGGCTCTTTTTTTGACGAAGGGCTTATTCGAAATATGTAGTATGTTTATCCTGACGGATTATTACTTTCAAACAGAACGATAACAGACAGTACATCTGTGGACAGGCGATCATTCGCCAGACAGGGATTGAATACCATGGAAAGTTTAACAAAGGAAGTCAACCGCAGAAAGACATTTGCGATTATTTCGCACCCTGACGCGGGCAAAACCACGCTCACCGAAAAGCTGCTGCTCTTCGGCGGGGCGATTCGCCTCGCGGGGACGGTGAAAGGCAGAAAGGCGAGCAAATATGCCGTCTCGGACTGGATGGAGATCGAGAAACAAAGAGGTATCTCCGTTACCTCCAGCGTGTTGAATTTCGATTACGACGGTTATCGCATCAACATTCTCGACACACCGGGACACCAGGACTTCAGCGAGGACACCTACCGCACCCTGACCGCGGCGGACAGCGCGGTGATGCTCATTGACGGCGCAAAGGGTGTTGAAGAGCAGACCAAGAAGCTATTCCACGTATGCCGCATGTTCGGGATACCGATCTTTACATTTGTCAACAAGCTGGATCGATATTGCAAAAACCCGCTTGCGCTGATGGAGGAAATCGAGGCGACACTCGGCATCCGCGCGTATCCGATGAACTGGCCGATCGGCGTCGACGGAGATTTCCGCGGCGTTTACGACCGCAGGACGAAGCGAATTGAACTCTTCGCCGGCGGGAGCCACGGACAAGAGGAGACGGTTTCGGACGAAGGGGATGCCAGCGATCCGCGCTTTCGCGAGATTCTCGGCGACTATCTCTACAACCATCTCATGGAAGAGATTGAGCTTCTGGAGATCGCAGGCGACGAACTGGACATGGAGAAAGTGCGCGCGGGGGAACTCACGCCGATGTTCTACGGCAGCGCGATGACCAACTTTGGCGTGCGCCCGTTTCTGGAGGCATTCATCGAGATGGCACCCTCGCCTTATGCTAAGCGCCACAGCAACGGCAGCGTGGACCCGGACAGCGAAGATTTCTCCGGCTTCATTTTCAAGATTCAAGCGAACATGGATCCCGCGCACCGCGACAGAATTGCCTTTCTGCGCATCTGCTCCGGCAAGTTTGAAAAGGGCATGGAGGTCGTACACCAGCGTACGAACAAGACCCTTCGCCTCGCGCAGTCCCAGCAGTTTTTGGCGCAAGAGCGCATCAGCGTCGAAGAAGCATATGCGGGGGATATCATCGGCGTGTTCGATCCCGGTTGTTTCTTGATCGGGGATACGCTCTGCGGCGGCAAAAATGCGTTCAAATTCGAAGGGATACCGATGTTCCCCTCCGAGCATTTTGCGGAGGTGAATGCGGTGGATTCCGGCAAGCGCAAACAGTTTCTCAAGGGTATCAAGCAGATATCGGAAGAGGGCGCGATACAGGTCTTCAAACAACCGGATCTGGGTGTGGAGCGCTTCACGATTGGAGTAGCGGGCGCGCTCCAGTTTGAGGTGCTTGAATACCGCCTGAAGAACGAATATAACGTCGAAATCAAAATCCGCAATCTGCCATACCAGCTCGCGCGCTGGATCGTCACGGAGCAGTTCAACAAAGACATGCTCGCATATACGGATACGCTGCTGCTGGAGGATCAGTATCAGCGCCCCGTGGTGCTCTTCAAAAACGAATGGTCATTGAGCCGCATGGAGGACAAGAACAAGGGTGTGAAGTTCCTCGACATCGCGCCCGTGAACTGATCGTTTTGTTGTATCGCGACGCGCTTGTCTGCTATACTGCTTGTAAAACCAAGCAGAGGAGACAAGATTTGACTGTTTCGATTTCATTAAGACCGATGATACAAGCAGACCTTGCCCGCTTTCGCGAGTGGCTGTTTCTGCCCCATGTAGCCGCGTGGTATTCCGAACCGGAAGACTGGATCGCAGAGGTGGAACAACAGGACGGCGAATTTGCGTTTGTGCGACACTGGATCGCCGAGAGCGAAGGTAAGGCGATCGGGTTTGGCCAATATTATCCATATTGGTTGAGCGGGGAGGACTGGCACGGCAATACGCCGCTTTCCGGAACCTACAGTATCGACTACATGATCGGCGACAAGGCGTTTCTCGGCAAGGGATATGGAAAGCAAATGATCCTCGCGCTGTTGGAAAGAATCAGAACGGAACCGGATGCAAGCCGCGTGATTGTACAACCGGAACCGGACAACAAAGCTTCCTGCGGCGTTCTGAACTCTTGCGGCTTTTGTTATGATGCGGAGAATCAGATCTACCTACTTGTGTTCTAACCTCAACGCCATCGAGTGTGCAAGAGTTGTACGAAAAAAGCATGTTATGATTGACATGCTTTTTTTGCGCGTTATAATGAGTGAGCGGTCACTCGTATTTATTAGGAATAATGATAGGAGGCACAACGGATGAAGGAAGACAGCTACGACATTCAGGAGGTGCTGGAAGATTTCACGGAATCTTCTCCCGATAAAGAGATACGCATCATCAACGCCGCGATCAATATCTTCTCCGAAAAGGGGTTTGAGGCGACGCGAACGCGCGAGATTGCCGAGCGCGCGGGAATCGCGGAAGGGACGATCTTCCGATATTTTCCAACCAAAAACGCGATCCTTGAGCGCATGGTGCCGCTGCTCATCCGCGTGATGATGCCGCGCATCAGCGAGCCGATCGAACGGATCATTCGCGCGCACGAAACCGACTCCGTGGAGGAAATCTGGTTTGATATTCTGACCGACCGCATCAGGATGATTCGCGACAACGGACGATTCATCAAGTCCGTTCTTCCGGAGCTGATCCACAGAGCGCCGCTGCTCCATCAATTTCAGACGAGTATACTACCGATGATCGAGCAGTATGTTTCCAAGGTGGTGGAGTACGGAAAAGGGCGCGGGGAATTGGACAGCGCGCTGTCCTCCCGGCTTGTGATGCAGCAGATGATTGGGTTTATCCTGTCATACAGCATGTTCAACGGCAGCGAAAAACGCGATACCGAGCGCGATGTGCGCGAATTTTTACAGTATGCGATGAAGGGATGGAGCGGGGTATGCAAACCATAACGGCAAACGGAATCCGTAAGCGATTTGGCAGCGAGGAAGTGCTCAACGGCGTGGACGTATCGCTGGAAGAAGGCGAAATCCTTGGCGTGCTCGGGCCTTCCGGCGCGGGAAAAACGACGCTTGTCAAGTGCCTTCTGGGCACGCTCAAGCTCGACGGCGGGGACGTCAGCATTTGCGGCACACGCATGCCAAACCTGCGGCGGATGGATCAAATCGGATACATGGCGCAACAGGATGCGCTCTATGAAGACCTGACGGGCTTACAGAATCTGGTGTTCTTCGCGCAGCTCAAAGGAATCCAGAAGCACGCGGCAACCGCGCAGGCGCACGCGCTTCTCAAGCTCGTCGAATTGGATCGAGACGAGAACAAGAAGGTCGTCAATTATTCCGGCGGTATGAAGCGGCGGCTTTCGTTGACCGCGGCGCTGATCGGGGATCCGGACGTGATCGTGCTCGACGAACCGACAGTCGGGATCGATCCCGTGCTGCGTGAATTATTCTGGGAGGAGTTTCGCAGGCTCAAGCAGCTTGGTCGATCGATCATCGTCACCACGCACGTGATGGACGAGGCGGAAAAATGCGACCGTCTGATCCTGATTCGTTCCGGCATCATCCTGGAAAACGGAACACCGCAGGAGTTAAAGACACGCACGAAGCAGGGCACGCTGGAGGCAGCATACATCGCCTCGGCAAACCGGACGGAAACAACGGGAGGCGAAGTATGAAAATATTCGTGATTGCGGGTCGGTTGATCCGCCAGATCGCGGGAGACAAGCGTACGCTGGTGGTTATGCTGATTGCACCGATGCTGATCATGTCCCTTCTATATTTCCTCCTTGGCAATGGCGTATCAGTTGCAAAGATCGACATCGTCTCCGAGGATTACGAAGCATCCGAAACCATGCAGGACATCGCGGTTGTGACGCTGGTTTCGACCGAGCAGCAAGCAATCGACCGGCTGGAAGACGGCAAGAGTGACGGCTATATTGCGGGCGACCGCTTCGTCGTGGAAGGCTCCGATCCGTCGCTGACCGCGCTGTCCAAGCGCGCATTCATGCAGTATGCACAGGAGAAAAAGTTTGCCGGGATGCCGCCGCAGTTTGCGTCCTTGGCAGAGGGCATGATGCAGCTGCCGGATGCGGAATATTACCACGGCTCAGAGGATTACGACCAGTTCGATTTCCTCGCCGCGAGCATGATGGGCTTTATCATCTTTTTCCTCGTGTTCCTCCTCGCGGGAATCGCGTTTCTGCGCGAACGCATCAGCGGAACGCTGGATCGCATCTTGGTTTCCTCGCTGCGGCGCAGTCAGCTTGTCGCGGGATATTTCCTCGGATTTGGTGTGTTTGCCGCGCTGCAAACCGTCGTGATCCAGCTGTTCCTGACCTATGTGCTGCGGATTCACACCGGAACCAACGTGCCGCTTGTGATGCTCATCAATCTCACCATCGCGGGAACGTCACTGGCGATGGGCACGCTGTTTTCGGCGTTTGCGCGGAATGAGTTCCAGTTGTTTCAGTTTATCCCGATCGTGATCATCCCGCAGATGATGTTTTGCGGGCTCATCAGCCTGCGGGAAACGCCGCAGTGGGTGCAGTATCTCGCCAACATCTTTCCGCTGACCTACGGCGCGGATGCGCTGCGGAACGTCATGCTTCGCGGGGCGGGATTTCAGGATGTATTGGGGGATCTTCTGATCATGCTCGGCTTTACAGTGCTGTTCTTCGTGCTCAACATCCAGGTGTTGAAAAAGTATCGCTCGCTGTGAAATACTGGTGAAATCAAAAAAAAGAATCCGATTTCGGGTTCTTTTTTTGCACCATGTCGGGTATGATACAGTAGATAGAATGACAGAGGAGATTTTGCATGATCGATTTTCAGAACGCAACGTTTCTCAAACTGCGCCCAGTCGCGGACAATACGTTTTCCGGAATCATTCAGCCGATGTTTATTTCGGGTGAAGAGATCCTCTGCTCGTTTCAGACCGTGCGGGACGGCGTCGTTTTCACCAACAAGCGCATCTTCGCAATCAATGTGCAGGGCATCACCGGAAAGAAGAAGGACTTCACATCGCTGCCCTACAGTAAGATTCAGGCGTTTTCCGTAGAGACCGCGGGCATACTCGATCTGGACAGCGAGCTGGATTTGTGGTTTGCCGGCATGGGGCATGTACGCTTTGAGTTTGTCAGCCGCGCGGATGTCTCCGGCATCTGCCGGATCATCTCCGGCTTTGTACTGTAAAGAATAGACGACAGAGGTTACACGATGTTTTTTGATTCATTCGGCGGGTTCAATCAAATGTTTACAATCGTTCCGATTCTGTTTTTCGTTATGTTCACCTTCGTTTTTGTCATCATTGTCATCAATGTTGTAAAGGGCGCGCAGAGGTGGAAGAAAAACAACGATTCTCCCGTGTTGACGGTGGAAGCTAAGGTCGTTGCCAAGCGCTCGGACGTGAGCTATCATCACCAAGGGAACATGGTGAACGACAACATGAATATGGGATATTCGTCTACCAGCTATTACATCACGTTTGAAGTGCAAAGCGGGGATCGGATGGAATTCCACGTTCAGGATACGGAGTTTGGGCTGCTGACCGAAGGCGACAAAGGCAGCCTGACGTTTCAGGGGACACGATATCTATCCTATGTGCGAGACACGCGAATTTAACAAAACAAACAGATAAGGGATCCATATGAACGTACGAAGCACGGTCAAAGCGATTATCTTGCACGAGGGAAACGTTCTCCTCAACCGATGCAGAGACGTGAACAACGGTGAATATTATTCTCTGCCCGGCGGCGGACAGGAGCAGTTTGAATCCCTGGCGGAGGCGATCCAACGGGAATGCTTGGAGGAGACGGGATATACGGTGGAGCCTGTGCGCTTTGTTGCGCTCATGGAGGAGATTTGTCTGGATCCGATCATCCGCGAACGCTACCTGCAATATGCGCACAAGATGCTGCATCTCTTTCTCTGTCGCCTGACGACAACGGATCGCGTGGAGCCGACAGAAACGGACGATCTACAGGTTGCGATCGAGTGGATTTCGGCAGAGGAAGTGCCGCACATCAATTTGCTGCCGAAAGAAGTTCGGGCGGCGTTTCCAAAATTGATTACACAAGAAACACCCTTGTTTTTAGGTTCCGTTTATCTGGAGCACAACCATGGATAAGAATTACGACAATTGCATTTTAATCAAACCCGACGAAACAATGCTGGACGAGATCGCATCCTATCGCGCGGCGTTTTTGGACGCGGGGGATAGCATGGATGGCTCTGGCCCGCTTCGCCGGATGGAAGACCCGCAGGAATGGGTCGAGTTTTGCCGCGCGGCGGAACACCGCGAAACGACACCTTCTTTCTGGGTGCCGTCCGAACAGTTCGTTTTCTTACGGGAAAGGGATCATCATATCGTAGGCATGATCCAGTTCCGGCACGAGTTCAACGATTTTTTGCTCGAATTCGGCGGGAACATCGGCTATTCGGTTCATCCGGACGAGCGAAGAAAAGGATATGCCGGGCGGATGCTAAAAGAATGCTTGGAGAAGTGCCGCTCATTCGGACTTGGTCAAGTGCTCATCACCTGTCTGGCGGAAAACGAAGCAAGCAGGAAGACGATTCTCTCCTGCGGTGGTGTGTATGACAAGACGGTGTATTGCGAGCGGGATGACGCTACTTTAGAACGATACTGGATTGATTTGCGTTGAGGAGAAAAATGATGGGAGAACTGCAAAAACTACCGAATATTGCGGTCAAGCTGGAAGCGCAGCTCAACGAGGTTGGAATACCGACCATCGAAGCGTTGAAGCAGGCGGGAAGCAGAGAAGCATGGCTCAAAATCGCCGCGATCGATCCTTCCGCCTGCTATATGCGCCTCTGCGCGCTGGAAGGCGCGATTCGCGGCGTGCGCTGGCACCACCTCGACGAGGCGACCAAGAAAGAGATGAAGGCGTTTTACACGCTGCACAAACCATCGTAACGCAAACAACGAAACGAGGCGGGCAGCATCTTTTTGTTAGTTATTGACATATGACGAAAACGTGATATACTGCCAATTATGACATATGTCAATAATAAACGGAGGAACACGAAATGCCAAACCATGACGGAACCGGCCCCGCAAAGGGCTGCTGCAAAGAGGGCGAACACAAAGGGGGCGGCTGCGGTTGCAAAAACCAAAACCGTAACCATGGCGAAGACGAGAGCAAATGCTGCCAAAACGGCGAAAAACACCGGCATCACGGCGAACATCACGCAGGTGGCTGCTGCAAACACGAGAAAAGCGAATCTTAAAGCGCGCGGCTGCCACACAGCTGTATTTGGCTTTTTCTGGTCAGGTCTTAAAATGAGCGGCTGCCACACAGTTGTATTTGGCTTTTTCTGGCCAACTCTTAAAATGAGCGGCTGCCACACAGCTGTATTTGGCTTTTTCTGGCCAGGTCTTAAAATGAGCGGCTGCCACACAGTTGTTTGTTAACTCTTTTCTGGGTAGCCCTAAAAGTGAGCGGAAGGCACACATCTGTTTGTAAACTTTTTTCTGGTCAGGCCAGAAAATGCCAGATGGATTGACGATGGAGAACCAGAATAGTAAACTGTGTTTAGCGATTGGCAAGCGGATGTTTCGCGCGGTGGGCCAACGCGGAACAGTGAGGAAGCTTCGAAATGCCAAGGCCAAGAAAATGCCGCAGAGTCTGTTGCCTGCCCTGGAGCGCATCGTTTGGGCCCACAGGCGAACGCGCGCCTGAGGCGAGCATTGTGATGAGCGTGGACGAATATGAAACCATTCGTCTCATCGACCTGATGGGTTTTACGCAGGAGGAATGCGCCTTGCAGATGAATGTCGCGCGGACGACCGTGCAGGGCATCTATAACGACGCACGCAAAAAACTTGCGGACGTACTTGTCAACGCAAAAGGGCTTGTCATTCGTGGCGGGGACTATACCCTCTGCGACAGCAGGGAGGAGACCTGTGCGTGCGGCGGCTGCTGCAAGCACCGGGCAGTAGACAAGTAAACTTTGGTGTCAATCTTGACGTACAAATCATACAAAAAAGCGGAGTTGTCGTTTCGGGCAACTCCGCTTTTGTGTATACATTTTTCTGTGTTTGAGCCTTCGAGAATCTGTCCTGATGACGCTCAGTCGGTTGTTTCGCCTTCGCCTTCGCCTTCCTCCGCGTCTCCCTCGGCAAGAGCGCCGATCACCAGCGTTGAGCTGCGTTCATCCAGCTGCTCCACTGCGCGAAGATTTCGCGTGATGGCGCGCGTACGGGTGCCGATGAGTTGCTCCAGCTCGTCGTCGACCTGTTGCAAGCGTTTGCGGGAGCTTGCAAGCACATTGGAAAACTTCTGGAACTCTGTCTTGACCGCGCCAAGCACGCGCCACACCTCACTACTGCGCTTCTGAATCGCGAACGAACGGAACCCCATCTGCAAACTATTGAGCAGCGCGGCCATGGTCGAGGGCCCCGCGATATTCACATGATAGCTGCGCTGAAGATCCTCCACCAGACCACGATTCACCACCTCGGCATACAGCCCTTCAAACGGGAGGAACATGATCGCAAAATCGGTCGTGTTCGGCGGGTCGATATACTTATCGCGAATTTTTGCCGCTTCCTGCTTGATGCGCTGTGTCAAAAGGAGAATCGACGCTGTGATGGCTTCCGGCGCGCCCGCTTCATAGGCGTCCTGCAGATTGGAATACAGATCGGCCGGAAACTTCGAGTCGATGGGAAGGTAGACCGCCGCGCCGTCGTCGGTTGGCAGCTTGACGGCGTATTCTACGCGTTCCGAACTGCCAATCTTCGTGACCGCGTTTGTGACGTATTGCTCTGGCGCAAGAATCTCTTCCAGGATGGCGCCCAATTGGATTTCGCCGAGCATGCCGCGCGTCTTTACGTTTGAGAGCACCTTTTTCAGGTCGCCAACGCCTGCCGCGAGCGTCTGCATTTCGCCGAGTCCTTTATAGACCTGCTCAAGGCGTTCGTTGACGAGCTTGAACGACTGCGCGATCTTCGATTCCAGCGTCTGCTGGAGCTTGTCGTCGACTGTCTTTCGCATCTCCTCCAGCTTTTGCGCGTTGTCGGTCTGCATGCTGACGAGGCGCCGCTCCACCGTCTGGCGGATGGCTTCGAGCTTTTGCTCGTTGTTGAATTCGAAGGACTTCAGGCGCTGCTCATTGCCGAGTTCAAATGTTTTGAAGCGGGTCTCACCCTGCGCGTCCGAATTGCGCTGCTGTTCAAGAATCATACGCCCGAGATGGGAAACGTTGGACTGTACCCCTTCGCCGAGTTCACGCCGTAATTCCGATAGCGCGCGGTTCAGGTCATCCTGCATAGCGTCGTGCAGCGTCTGCTGGCGGCGAATGCTGTAGAGGATCAATACGATCATCGCGACAAAGACGGCGAGGGAGATGATTAAAAGTAGGATGTCGGTTGTCATAGCGGTTCCTTTCGCGAAAGCTGGATCAGGAGAACGCGAGCGCGGAGACGATGAGCGTCTGCGCCGCGATATAGGTGCTCATCACAAGGATGCTCCTGTGACGAATGGGATGATGAAACGCATCGATGGACAGCGTCGTATCGGAGAGAACAAAAAATAGTCCGCCAAGAGCCGCAAGCCAGCGGTGCGCCGTGCCGCCATAGAGCGCAAAGAGAGCCGCAAAGGACGCCATAGAACCGATGACCAGCATATAAACGAAGCTCGGCAGGCGGAGCTTTTTCGGCAACCCTTTCCAAAGATAGCGCGTCAGGGTATAGGCGCAGGCGAAGGTGAGAAGCGCGCAGAGCGCAAACGTGTACCACGGCGGCGCTGTCGTAATGCGCTTGGCAAAGCTGATGATGTAAAAAGCATGTCCGATTGCAAAGGCGAAAATGCCCGCAGGGAACGCCCATCTGCGCGGACGAAACAGGAGCAAAAGATCCCCCGCGAAGCCGAAAAGAATTGCGGCGATCACAAGCGGAGAAGGCTCTTGCGCAAACAGCATATAGCACGAGGCAAGCAGCGGCATCAGCAGGCACTTGCTGACGCGCCGGAGCATGAGCATGTTCCGATTAACGCACGCGTAGAGATGCGCCGCGACGTCGAGCGCGAGCAGCCCCGCAAAGAAATATCGCAATAGAGTGTCCCCCAAATCCTAACGGCTGAAACAAGTATACCATATGAAACTTGCGGGGAGTAGTTTCTACACTAGTTAAGTAGGAACGTTCCTGATACATTTATTCAATCAGGGAAGAGGGTTCTTATGGCCTCCAAATAAGTGCCCCAATTATTAAATGCATTAAGTTGTGAAAGATGATTGGCATGAAAAACTTGCATCTCAATATTTGTTAGATCATTTGGGTATTCTATGAAGTTTCTGAAGTACTGTTCACTCGGAATTCGCCGTTCGCATAAAACAACAAGCGCGGTGATTGGCAGTGAGGCTCCGATTTCAGTTCGAAGATCATGTAGCGAGGCTCGAAGAAGACATCCCAACATTGGGCCCAGATTATGCCGAGTGAATCCATAATGAAACTCAACTTCCAGATTTTCCGCCAAAGCAAGATAATTGACAAATGGGGGTTGAATTCGTCTTTGGCTTCTGATTCGTAATAAAGTCTCGAAATCAGAATTGATTCCGTTTTGAAATTGCCGAAACATATCTGTAAGAAATCTCGCAGTAAATCGAATAACGGGGTTACTAGTTCTCAGTTGTTCCATGGTTAGATAGACTTGTGACATTACTAATACCTCCAATCATATAACTTAATTGTACAACAATTGTGTTATCTAGACTAATACGTTAATTAAATAAGATTCTATTCGATCCTCGCATATTGAAAGATCGAATTCGATTTGTTATACTGTAGCCTGAATGAATCTGGGTATTCTTTAGCATGACAAGGAGGAACTTCACACATGCATTATTCCAGTGAAGTGGAAGAAATGACCTGCGTCCTCAAGGGCGCAAAGCATGATCCCGCTCCGATTCCCGAAGAGGGCAAGTGGGTCAAGGCAAAACAGATCACCGACATCAGCGGTCTCACACACGGCATCGGCTGGTGCGCGCCGCAACAGGGCGCCTGCAAGCTCACGCTCAACGTGAAAAAAGGCGTCATCGAAGAAGCGCTGGTCGAGACCATCGGCTGCAGCGGCATGACGCACTCCGCCGCTATGGCTGCGGAAATCCTGCCGGGCAAGACCATTCTGGAAGCGCTCAACAGCGACCTCGTTTGCGACGCAATCAACACCGCCATGCGCGAGCTGTTTTTGCAGATCGTCTACGGACGCACGCAGAGCGCGTTCTCTGATGACGGTCTGCCCATCGGCGCCGGCCTCGAAGACCTCGGCAAAGGCCTGCGTTCGCAGATCGGCACCATGTATGGCACGCTCGCCAAGGGCCCGCGCTATCTGGAGATGGCGGAAGGCTATGTCATCGGCATCGCGCTGGACGAAGGCGGCGAGATCATCGGCTACAAGTTCGTCAGCCTCGGCAAGATGATGGACGCGATCAAGAAGGGCGTTGATCCGAAGGAAGCGTACGAGAAGAATATCGGAACCTACGGGCGTTTCGACCAGGCCGCCAAGGTTATCGACCCGCGGAAAGCGTAAGGAGGCAGCTATGGCTATTTTTGAAGGTTACGAAAGAAGAATCGATAAGATCAACGCGGAACTGGCGAAGTACGGCATCAACGGCATCGATGACGCGAAAGCCATCTGCGATGCCAAGGGCATCGATGTGTTTTCCATCGTGCGCGGCATCCAGATGATCGCGTTTGACAACGCCTGCTGGGCATACGCCGTTGGCGCGGCAATCGCCATCAAGACCGGCGCTACCACCGCAGACAAAGCGGCGGAAGCCATCGGCTTAGGTCTTCAGTCGTTCTGCATTCCCGGTTCGGTTGCGGATCAGCGCGAAGTCGGCTTAGGCCACGGCAACCTTGCCGCCATGCTCCTGCGCGAAGAGACCAACTGCTTCTGCTTCCTCGCGGGACACGAGAGCTTCGCCGCGGCGGAAGGCGCAATCGGCATCGCCAAGACCGCCAACAAAGTCCGCACGAAGCCGCTGCAGGTCATCCTCAACGGCCTTGGCAAGGACGCGGCGTATGTCATCTCCCGTATCAACGGATTCACCTATCTTGAGACGGAATATGACTACTACACCGGCAAGCTGAATATTACGAAGACGAAGGCCTTCTCCGACGGCGACCGCGCAAAGGTTCGCTGCTATGGCGCGGACGACGTCAACGAAGGCGTCGCCATCATGCGGCATGAGAACGTGGACGTTTCCATCACCGGCAACTCCACGAACCCGACGCGCTTCCAGCATCCCGTTGCGGGCACCTACAAGAAGTGGTGCATCGAGCACGGCAAGAAGTATTTCTCCGTGGCGAGCGGAGGCGGCACGGGCCGCACCCTGCATCCGGACAACATGGCGGCGGGTCCCGCTTCCTATGGCATGACCGATACGATGGGTCGTATGCACTCCGACGCGCAGTTCGCGGGCTCCTCGTCCGTTCCGGCGCACGTCGAGATGATGGGTCTCATCGGCATGGGCAACAACCCGATGGTGGGCGCTACGGTCGCCGTCGCGGTTGCCATCGCACAGGCGAAGTAAGCAACTGAACTAAGCAAAAAAGCAAGCGACAAAAGCAAGCGACATAAAAATGAGCAGCTCTCTTTCGGGGGAGTTGCTCTTTTTATATACGAAAATTGTTTTAACGAACCCTGCTGTTCCAGAAATTCCAATCGAGCCGTGCCGGATTCGGTTCGTTTTCAACCGCTATTTTACGCAAAGCATCCTCCATCTCCGACCACGCCTGCTGTGCAACAACAAGATATTCTTCCTGCGCTGCGCCGAGACCCAATTGAGTATAGGCGAGTGCCGCAGAACCGTAGAACGCGATGCCCATACAGTGCGCGGAGACGTGGATGGTGAGCGACGCGTGCGCGATTGCGCGTGCCGCGGCCTGCGCTACCGGGTATCCCTCCGCGGCGGTTGCGGCGTTGTGCGCGCCGTTATTGGTATCTTTTGCGTCCGCAAACTTAACCCGGCCTTCCAACCAACCGCGCGAATTTATCAGCGCTTCCCGCGGACGCATGTCGTCCGGAAACGCCCGTTCAAACACAGGCAGAAGGTACGCCTCGGCATAATTGATGCTCCAGAGGCATAACGTGCGCTTGCTCTGCGTTTCGGCAAGCCGCGCAAGGGAGCGGATTTGCTGGCAATCAAAGTTGCCGAGCGTTTTTCGCAGTTTTTGCATGACATGTTCTCCCAACAGTAATGTCGACAATCCAATCTTTTGCAAACTCATTATACGGGTTTCGTCTTTCGGAAACCAGATCGAAACAATTCTGTTCAAACAAGGCAATATTGTGCAAGATATTCATGCATATATCATATACAATTCTTGACATTCCGGAAGAAAAGGAATAAGGTAACTTGACCGCCGCCGTGTCAGCGGAGCCTTTTTTTTAGGGAAATCAATGTTAGGGGAACACGACTGTGTCTGAGCAAAAGCAATCCAACGCGGCATCTATTCTCTCGGTACTTGGCGCGCTCGTTCTATGGGGATCCTCCTTTGTCGCCATCAAGTTTGCTTATACCACGTACCCGCCGCTGACGCTCGCGGTGGTTCGTTTCGTCGTCGCAACGCTGATCCTTGGTGTGCTGACGCTGCTGCCGCAAAACCGCGTTCGCATCCAAAAGAAGGATATCCTCGCGGTCGCAATCTGCGGATTGACCGGAATCATGCTCTATGCCGTGCTGCAAAACATCGCGATGCAGTGGACGTCCGCCTCCAGCGCGACGCTGATCATCGCTTCGTACCCGGTCATTACGCTGCTGATGGAAAGCCTGATCTATAAAAAAAAGCTCAACGCGATCAAGATCGTCGCGATACTGATCGCAATCGTCGGCGTGGTCATCCTATCCTATGTAAAATCGGAAGCTCGCGTAGAAGGCGAACTGCTGGGAATCCTTCTGCTGATTATCGCCGGTGTCGCCTGGGCCGTCTATAATTTCATGATGCGGAAAGTGGTCAATCATTATCCGCCAATCACACTGCTGTTTTATACAACGCTCTTTGGAACGATCTTTCTTCTGCCGCTGGCTCTGCTGGAGCGCACGCAGTGGCAGCAGCCAACGTTGCTCTCGTTTTCGATGATGATGTTCCTCGGTGTGTTCTGCTCGGTCATCGCATACCAGCTATACAACCGCGGGCTAAAGACGATGACGCCGAGCACCGTCACCTCAATGCTCAATCTCATGCCAATCATCGGTGTGTTCTTCTCCTGGCTGCTGTTGGGTGAGCAGGTGACATTGCGAAAGATCATCGGCGGGGCAATCGTCATCTTCGGCGTCATGCTCAGTTTGAGGAAGACCAAGGCAGAACGCGATTTGGGAGCCGAATCATCCGCGGATAACGGGAGCACGGACGCGCAGACGGAAGCAAACACCTCTGATCAGACTGTGAAACACGGGTAACATACAGATTGCGTTTTAACGCAGAGCGTTTATAATAGAAAAAAGCCATTGCATTGGCAATCATACAACGTACGGATTGCGTTTTGGCGCAGAGATTTTATAATAGAAAAAAGCCATTGCATTGGCTGTCATACAACGTACGGATTGCGTTTTGGCGCAGAGATTTTATAATAGAAAAAAGCCATTCTACACGATCATTAAGCAAAACACAGGATCCTGCTCCGGCGACAGAAGAAGATAATAATTTTTTGCGTGCCAGATGGAAAGACGGAGGTAAACCAACATGCAAACCAAACAGGCGCAATCCATTCGGCGGTTGACGACCGCCGGCGTGCTTGCGGCAAGCATTCTGCTGCTGACCGCGCTGGTGTCGATACCGATGCCGGGTGGGCTTGGCTATATCAACCTTGGCGATGCGGGCGTTTTGCTCGCAGGAATGCTGCTCGGCGGCGGGTGGGGCGCGCTTTGCGCGGGCGCCGCGTCTGCACTTGCCGATGTGCTGCTGGGCTATACCGTCTATGCGCCCGCGACATTCGTGATCAAGGGTCTTGTTGCGCTGGTCGCCGGGTTACTGTTTGTCAAAACGCAGAAGAAGATTCGCTATGTCTCGCTTTATCTTGCGGCGCTGATCGTGCCGGCGGGCTATTTCCTATATGAAACGTTGCTCTACGGCACCGCGGGAGCGATAGTCAACATCCCGTTCAACACGATGCAGTGTATCGTCGGCGCATCGGTTGCGACCATACTTGGCGTGATGCTTTTCAAAACCAAGCTGTTTTCGCGCGAGAGTGGTGCGCTGCCTATCTGTGCGGAGATTCTGCGCGAGCCGAAAAATGGCCCGGATGTGGTGCTGGTCGCTTCGCGTACGGAAGCGCAATTGATCCTCAAGGCGGGAGATATGCTCTCGGTGCAGGGCATCATGGCGCGGATTGTTGCCGTGGACGACAACGGCGCGTTTGACCGGCTGACCGAATCGCAGCGGGAACAGTTTGTGCCGAACGGCATGCCGTTTGTACGCGTGGACAACGCGCAGACGACAGCAAAAGAGATCATGCAGGCGGCGGTCGCGTCAAGGGAAACGCACATCTGACGCCACGGCGCACCGCGCAAAATAAGACTGAATACAAATGACGGAACAACGCGTGTATGGGAAACCAAACGCGCGTTGTTTTTATTGCGCGAAGGCAGCGCCGACGCGTGTAAGAAAAGCCTTGTTGCGTTCATATTTCGATTCTTCGTGTGTATGCAAAGGATCAATTTAACACCATATGTTGTAGGACACAGGTAAATATTGAACAATGTATTACAATATTTAGTTTGCTATTGCAAATTGGACGCGCTTTCCATAGAATTTCATCTTAGGAGAACGCAATGAATACAAACAACTTTGGCTCACTCCCAGACAAGCGATCGGCAGCGGATTCGGGGCTTTACGGCAACGGATCTTTTTCCGGTAGAGCGCAGACAAGTGAACCGCGCCCGTATGGCGCGGGCGGATATTCACGCGCAGATGCTTCGTTTGGAAAGAGCGGGTACGGGCAGGGATCGTATCGGACAACGTATGATTCCACACCGCAGACGGGTGGGCAAAGACAAAATGGCACGATGAGTGGATCTGGTTATCCACAGACAAATCGACCGCCGCAAACATATGACGTGCGAGCGCAAAACAATCCGAACGCACAGACCTATCGCACAAACTATAACGCAGGCGCAAACGGCTCGGCCAAGAGCGGGGCAGGCGCTGTCAACAACCCGGGCACGAGCAGGGCGGGATACGAAAACAGGACGGACCGAAGCGCAAACGGTACCCAGCCGAACCGCGCATATGACGCGAAAAAAAGCGGAAACAGCGCCGCACCCTATCAAACCGCAACCGAACGCAACGCGAGCGGTTCCGCCGCAAGAGCAAGCGGAGGCGGAAAGGGCGGCAACGGATCCGGCGGCAATGGCAACGGAAGCGGCAACGGAAACGGCTCTGACAAAAATATCCGCTCGAGCAAGAAACCCGTCAAGAAAAAAACGCCCAAACAGCGCTTCATGGCTTGGCTCAAGCGAGTGCTGCGCGCGATCTATCTCTTCGGCAAGGGTATCTCAAACTGGTTTCAACGTGTATTCCATCACTTTTTCAATCTTGAGAAACCGCTGCGCATCTTTCTTTCCGGCGCGGGCGCGTTTGTCATTATTTGCCTGATTGTGATCATCGCTGTGTCCGGCACGCGGAATAAACGCGCGGAAGCGCTCGCCGCGGAGCTCGCGATGGCGACACCCATACCGACGATTGCAACGAGCGAGACGCCGGAGCCCACACCGAGCCCCACACCGGAAGTGCGGATTGAGAAAGGCGCGGAAGGCGAGGACGTCATGGCGCTGCAAAAGCGGCTCATGGATCTCAACTATCTCGCCATCGACGAACCGACGAGCTACTTTGGACACGCGACCAAAGAAGCGGTCAAGCTCTTCCAACGGCAGCACGAGCTGCAACAGGACGGCATCTGCGGCGCGGAGACGATTCAACTCATCTATTCCGAGGAAGCCAAACCGTACGTGATGTATGAAGGCGCGGAAGGCGACGATATCGAATCCTTCCAGGAGCAGCTGGTGGAGCTTGGATATCTGGAAAGCAATCAGGTGACGGGCTACTACGGTACAGACACGGTGGAAGCCGTTATAAAATTTCAAAATCGCAACCATCTGAGCAAGGACGGCAAGGCAGGCGAGAAGACGCTGGAAGCCATCAACTCCCCGGATGCACGCGTCTCCTATACAAAGGAGCAGGAGATCATCGCAGAGAAAAAGAAACAGGCGGCGCTTGCACGGGCATCTTCCTCGGAAGGGCGCATCGACAAACTCATCTCTGCTGCGAAAAAGCAGCTGGGAGATCCATACATTCTTGGCAAGAGCGGGCCGGATTCCTTCGACTGCTCCGGACTTGTGGTCTATTGTCTGAGGCAGGCAAACGTCTACACGCGCCGACTCAACGCAGCGGGATTGAGCAAAACCACGAGTTGGACAAAGGTATCCGATCTGGACAACGTACAGCGAGGCGATCTGCTCTTCTTCAAATCGGAAGACGGCAGCACGATCGGCCACGTCGGCATCTACATCGGCGGCGGGGAGATGATTGATGCATCGTCCGCAAACGGAAAGGTCGTCCGCCGCGGTGCGAAGACGAGCTATTGGCGCAAGACCTTCGTAGTCGCAAGAAGGCCAATTGTATAGCGAAGCACGCTGGACGGCGGCGCAAGATGCGCCGCCGTTTTAGTCCATCGACAAAGTCCTTCGTCCTTTGCCGATGGATTGTTACTGTGCGAAAAAACACCGCTTTCGCGGCATTTTCTACAAATTCGGCGAATGAATCGCCGGATTTGATTGAAAATGGGGGATTTGCGAATCCCCCATACCCCCCGATAAGGTTTGTCGATACGTATGGACGGCGGCGCAAGATGCGCCGCCGTTTTCGCGCGGAGCAGCAGACGGCTTAGACGAGGTTCATTCTTGCATTCCGCACAAAGATACAGTATGATGAAACCCGAAATACGGGAGGGAACCATATGGCATACCCCAATGAATTGATTCGCAATTTTTCCATCATCGCGCACATCGACCACGGAAAGTCTACGCTGGCCGATCGCATGATGGAGCAAACGGATACCGTCGCCGCACGCGATATGTCGGAGCAATTGCTCGACTCGATGGACATCGAGCGCGAGCGAGGCATCACGATCAAATCCTCGGCGGTGCGGATGTTCTATACGCATACCGACGGCAAACGTTATATGTTTAACCTGATCGACACGCCGGGTCATGTCGACTTTAACTACGAAGTCAGCCGCGCGCTTGCGGCCTGCGAAGGCGCGGTGCTCGTCGTGGACGCGACGCAGGGAATCGAAGCGCAAACGCTGGCGAACGTCTATCTTGCGGTGGACGGCGGTCTTGCGGTCGTGCCGGTCATCAACAAGATCGATCTGCCGAGTGCGGAGCCGGAGCGAACCGCGCAGGAGATTGAGGATGTCATCGGGATCGAGGCGCACTCCGCACCGAAGATTTCCGCAAAAAGCGGGCTGAATGTCGATCAAGTACTTACAGCCGTGGTCAACACCGTTCCGCCGCCCGTGGGAGACCCCGAGGCGCCGCTGACCGCGCTGGTGTTCGACTGTTACTACGACAACTACAAAGGCGCGCTCTCCTATGTGCGCGTGTTTGACGGTACGGTCAAGGCGGGTGTGCGCATCCGCTCTATGGCGACGGGGCACGAGTTTGAGGTCACGGAGGTAGGCGTGTTTACGCCCGCGCCCATGCCCGTGGACGAACTCACCGCAGGCGAGGTTGGATACATCGCGGCCTCGATCAAGAGCGTTGCGGAGACAAAGGTCGGCGACACGATCACCTCCGCGGAACACCCCGCAAGTAAGCCGCTGCCGGGATATAAGCAGGCAAACCCGATGGTTTTCTGCGGAATCTATCCGGCGGACGGCGCGCAATATGGCGACCTCAGGGACGCGCTGGACAAACTCAAGCTCAACGACGCTTCGCTCTCCTACGAACAGGAGTCGAGCAATGCGCTGGGCTATGGCTTCCGTTGCGGTTTCCTTGGATTGCTCCATATGGAGATCATTCAGGAACGGCTGGAGCGCGAGTTTGACCTTGATCTGGTCACCACCGCGCCAAGCGTCATCTACAAGATCAAGCGCATGACCGGCGAAGAAGAGCTGATCGACAACCCCTCCAACCTGCCATCGGTAACGGAGATTGAGCAGCTGGAAGAGCCCGTCGTGAACGCGACGATCATGACGCCTTCGGAATATGTCGGTGCGCTCATGGAGCTCTGCCAGGAACGGCGCGGCATATTTATGGACATGAACTACATCGAAGAATCGCGCGTGCGCATCCACTATGTGCTGCCGCTCAACGAGATCATCTATGACTTCTTTGACCAGCTCAAGAGCCGCAGCAGGGGATATGCCTCCTTTGACTACGAGCTCAAGGGCTATGAAAAGAGTGATCTGGTCAAGCTTGATTTCCTGCTCAACGGAGACATTTGCGACGCGCTGAGCACGATTGTACACCGTGACCGCGCCTATGCAAAAGGCCGAGCCGTAGCGGAAAAGCTCTGCGAAGTCATTCCGCGGCAACAGTTTGAAATCCCCGTACAGGCCGCCATCGGCGGAAAGATCATCGCGCGTGAAACCGTGCGCGCCGTGCGCAAGGACGTTCTCGCCAAATGTTATGGCGGCGACATCACGCGCAAAAAGAAACTATTGGAAAAGCAAAAAGAGGGCAAGAAGCGCATGCGCCAAGTCGGCACCGTTTCGCTGCCGAGCGACGCGTTTATGAGCGTGTTGCGGATCAACTAGCGATGGCGGGTATCTATCTGCATATTCCGTTCTGCGTGAGAAAGTGCGCCTATTGCGACTTCGTCTCGTTTGCCGAAGGCAGCGTGCCGGAGACGTATGTGACCGCGTTGCTAACCGAAGTGGAGCTTGTTGCGCGCGGCGGGGATTACCCCGCCGCGTTTGACACGGTATTTTTCGGCGGGGGAACGCCGTCTCTTTTGTCCGGCGATCAGATGCAGCGCATCATGGATTCGCTCGTTGCACATTTTTCGATCCGCAAAAACGCGGAGATTTCGATGGAATGCAATCCCGGCACTGTTACGCCGGAGAAACTCGCAGACTACCGGAACGCCGGAATGAATCGCCTCTCGATTGGACTCCAGAGCACGCACGACTCGCTGCTGCGTGAAATCGGGCGGATTCACACGTTTGCGCAGTTTGAAGAAACATTCCGGCAAGCGCGTTCCGCCGGATTTACCAACATCAATGTCGATCTGATGCATGGATTGCCGAATCAAACACTGGCGCATTATCTTGAATCGCTCAAGACGGTCTGCGATCTTGGCGTGGAGCATATCTCCGCCTATTCACTGATTCTGGAGGAGCACACGCCTCTGTTTGATCGTGTCGAACGTGGGGAAGTGACGCCGCCGGACGAAGATCTCGTCGCGGACATGCAGGACGCGGGTATCGACCTGCTGGAACAGCGGGGTTATCACCGCTATGAGATCAGCAACTTCGCGCGGGACGGCTACGAATGCAGGCACAATCTCAACTATTGGCACAACGGCGAATACTTGGGGTTCGGTATCGCAGCGCACGCCGCCGTGCGGCAAAAGCGCTGGACACGATTTGCAAACGTCGACACGCTGGATGAATACTACCGACTACTCTCGCGAAACAAGCGCCCGCTTGCGGAGACGATCCACCTAACACCCAGAGACGAAATGTTCGAGTGCGTGATGCTTGGGCTTCGGCTTGTACGCGGGGTTGATCGCGCCGTGTTTTTCGCTCGATTCGGGATAGACGTCGTGGAAGCATACCCCCTCGCGATGGAAAAACTCCGCAAACGCAGCTGGGTGATCGAGACAGAAAACGCAATCGTACTCAACCGCAAAGGGCTGGATCTGCAAAACGAAGCACTCGGGTTTTTCATGTAGATTTTACGGATTTACACACGGGTAAACAACAAATGATCGACTTGTGTTTTGGAAAGCACGTTACAGAACCCGGCAAGGGTGAATTCACTGGAATGTCACATTTTTGATACAGCACTTACTTGACACCAAATCGCGTAAGTGCTAAATTTTTCTCATGGGTTAGCACTCGACAAAATAGAGTGCTAACAACAAGAAAACGATTGCAAAGAACAGACTGCTGCATATTGCGAGCAGGACTTTTTTCGAAAGGAGGCGGCGGCAGATGGAACTGGATGCGAGAAAGCTCGGTATCCTCAAAGCGATCATCGACGAATATATTCTGTCCGCGTCTCCGGTCGGCTCCCGCGCGATCAGCAAGCATGAGGAGTTCAATCTTTCGAGCGCGACCATCCGAAACGAGATGGCCGACCTTGAAGAACTGGGTTACTTAGAGCAGCCGCATACGTCTGCCGGGCGTGTGCCTTCGGACAAGGCATATCGGCTCTACGTCGACCAGATGATGCAAAAGGCAGCGCTGACGGATGACGAGATCAAGCTGATTCGCGCCCATTTGAGCGCAAAGCTGGATGAAGTCGAGTCCGTGATGAAGCAGACGGCGCAGGCGCTCTCCGCGGTGACAAACTACACCGCGATGGTGATGCCGCCCATGCTCGCCGCCAATCGTCTGCGGCATATACAGCTCGTTCCTCTGCGCGAAGGACGCGCGCTGGTGGTTATCGTCACCACCACGGGATTTGCCAGAGACGCGATTATCCGCGTGCCGGATGATATCCGCACCGGCGAGTTAGAGAGAATTTCTCGGCTTTTGACCGAACGGTTCTATGACTGCCGGATGGATCACATCGGCGAGCAAATCGCCAATGAGATGAGCGGAGAGCTCTTCGAGCGGCGCGCGTTCCTCTGCTCCGTGATGGAAGCGGTTGAGCGCAAGATGGCGCCTGATTCGCCGAATATGCAGCTTTCGGGTGCAACAAACATGCTGCACTACCCCGAATATGCGGACATGAACAAGGCAAAATCGTTCCTCGCCGCGGTCGAAGGCAGGAGCATGCTCTACGAAATGCTCAAACGCGCCAACAAGCTGGAGTTTTCCATCACGATCGGCAATGAGAACGAGGATGAGATGTTCAAGGATTGCAGCATCGTCACCGCCACCTATCAGGTCGGCGAGGAACCGCTAGGATCCTTCGGTATCATCGGCCCCACCCGCATGAATTACGGCAAAGTGATCTCCGTCCTCGAATATATGCGCAGAAGTCTCTCCGAGATGCTCAGCGTGGATCAGGACGACAAATAAGTACACGCAATGCGCATTTGCCGCAAAGCGAGAAGGAACAAGGAGACTGGAACATTGACCAAGAAGACTGACAAACACGAAACCGTTGACGAAACGACAAAGGCGGGCGCAGCAGCCCCTGAAACCGAAGCGGCAGTTCTGAACGAGACCGCTGCCGAGCAGGAGTCCTATACCCTCACGGCAGAGGAATTTGCGGCGGCGAAGGCGCACATTGAGTCGATTACCAAGGAGAAAGACGAAACAATCGGTCTCCTTCAGCGCATTCAGGCAGACTTTGACAACTACCGTCGCAGAAATGTCAGCATCCGCCTTGACAGCTACGAAGAGGGCAAGCGGGACACGGTGAAGGAACTCCTTCCCGCGTTGGACAATCTTGAGCGCGCGCTGGACGCGATCACACCGGAAAACGCGAGCCTTCGCGAAGGAATCGCCATGGTGCAGCGGCAAATGCTCGATTCCCTCAAAAAGCTAGGGTTGGAAGAGGTTGAGAGCGATTGCATCTTTGATCCTTCCAAGCATGAAGCCGTCATGCGCGAAAAGGTGGAGGGCAAGGAGAGCGGGCAGATCGTCGTGGTATTCCAAAAGGGTTACCGGATGGGAGACCGCATCATCCGCCACTGCATGGTGAAGGTTGCGGAATAAAACAAAACGAAATTTTTGATTTTGGATCAGTATGTTGGAGTCAAACGCTCCAGCAAGATTTGAAATAAATATTGATAGAATACTTGGAGGATATTATTTATGGGCAAAATTATCGGCATCGATCTTGGCACAACGAATTCCTGCGTCGCTTTCCTCGAAGGCGGCGAACCTGTCGTCATCCCCAACTCCGAAGGCATGCGCACCACGCCTTCCGTGGTTGCGTTTAAAGACGGCGAGCGCATGGTTGGCAACATTGCCAAGCGCCAAGCCATCACGAACCCGGATCGCACCATTGCGTCGATCAAGCGTGACATGGGAACCTCCCGCAAGGTGCACATCGAAGGAAAAGACTACACTCCGCAGGAAATCTCCGGAATGATCCTGCAAAAGCTCAAGACCGACGCGGAAGCCTACCTTGGCGAGACCGTCACGCAGGCGGTCATCACCGTTCCGGCATATTTCACGGACAGCCAGCGCCAGGCAACGAAGGACGCGGGTCGCATCGCGGGTCTTGAAGTGCTTCGCATCATCAACGAGCCGACGGCGGCAGCGCTTGCCTACGGCATGGACAAAGAGAACAATCAGAAGATTCTGGTTTACGATCTCGGCGGCGGCACGTTTGACGTTTCCATCCTCGAAATCGGCGACGGCGTGTTCCAGGTTCTCGCAACCGCGGGCAACAACCGTCTCGGTGGCGACGACTTTGATCAACTGATCATGGACTATATCGCGGATGATTTCAAAAAGAACAACGGCATCGACCTGCGTCAGGACAAGATGGCGCTTCAGCGCCTGAAGGAAGCCGCGGAGAAAGCGAAGATCGACCTCTCCGGCGTCGCGCAGACCACGATCAACTTACCGTTCATCACGATGGACAAGTCGGGGCCGAAGCACCTCGACATCACCATCACCCGCGCAAAGTTCAACGAGCTGATCAACGACCTTGTGGAACAGACCAAAACCCTGATGCAGAAGTGCCTCAGCGATTCCGGCCTCTCCGCATCGCAGGTGGACAAGGTCATCCTCGTCGGCGGCTCTTCCCGCATCCCGCTCGTACAGGATGTGGTCAAAAAGATTACCGGCAAAGAACCGTTCAAGGGCATCAACCCCGACGAATGCGTCGCCATCGGCGCTTCCATTCAGGGCGGCGTGCTCGGCGGCGAAGTGAAAGACATCCTGCTTCTGGACGTCACCCCGTTGTCCCTCGGCATCGAGACCGTCGGCGGCGTGTTCACGAAGCTCATTGAGCGCAACACCACCATCCCCACGAAGAAGAGCCAAATCTTCTCCACCGCGGCGGACGGCCAGACCAGCGTGGAAGTCCACGTGCTTCAGGGCGAACGCGGCATGGTACAGGGCAACAAGACCCTCGGCAGATTCCAGCTCACGGGCATCGCGCCCGCTCCCCGAGGCGTGCCGCAGATCGAGGTCTCGTTTGACATCGACGCAAACGGCATCGTCCACGTCACCGCGAAAGACCTCGGTACGGGCAACCAGCAGAACGTGACCATCACCGCTTCGAGCAACCTCAACGAGGACGAGATCAAGCGTGCGGTTGCGGACTCCGAGAAGTTTGCGGACGAAGACAAGAAGCGCAAGGACGAGGTTGAGACCAAAAACCACGCGGATCAACTGATCTACACCACCGAGCGCAGCTTGAAGGAAATGGGCGACAAGATCGACGCTTCCGGCAAAGAACAGGTTGAAAAAGCGATTGCCGACCTCAAGAAGACGATTGAAGGCGGCGACGTGGAGATGATCAAGACCGCGACGGAGAGTCTCACCGAAATCAGTTACAGCGTCTTTGGCAAGGTCTACGAGCAGGCGCAGCAGCAGGCAGGCGGCGCGGGATATGACCCCAACGCACAGGGCGCCAATGACGCAAGCGCGGGCAAAGACAACGTGGTCGATGCGGATTACGAAGTTGTCGACGACAACAAGTAATCGCGCGCGAGCATAATGTAACAGATCAATCATACGGCAGGGAGGCGCAACAAAGGCTTGCGCCTCCTTGTCGGAAACATGAAACCGAAAAAAGATTGAAACAGAAAGCGATTCATCAAACAGCGCTTTCTGCGTGTGAGGTGACGGGCGTTGGCAGATAAACGCGATTATTACGAGATATTGGGTGTGAGTAAAACCGCGACGGAGAGTGAGATTAAAAGCGCGTTCCGCAAGAAAGCGAAGGAGTGCCACCCCGACCTGCATCCGGGCGACAAGGCCAAGGAAGCGCAGTTTAAAGAATTGAATGAGGCGGCGGAGATCCTCTCTGACGCGGACAAGCGCGCAAAGTATGACCAGTATGGCCACGCGGCATTCGACCCCAGCATGGGCGGGCAAGACCCGTTCTCGGGCGGCGGATTCGGCGGGTTTGGCGACTTTGGCGATATACTGGGTCAGATGTTTGGCGGAGGCTTCGGCGGATTCGGCGGCGGGCAGACGCGAAACGGCCCGGTACCGGGCGACGACTTGCGCTATAACCTGACGATTACGTTTGAAGAAGCGGCGTTTGGCGTGGAGAAGGAAATCACCATCCCGCGCGAAGAAGCCTGCGAAACATGCCATGGTTCCGGCGCGAAACCGGGGACGGAACCGGTGACCTGCAAGACCTGCAACGGCACGGGACAGGTGCGCACGCAGCAGAGCACGATTCTGGGATCCTTTACGTCCACGCGCCCCTGCTCGAACTGCAAGGGTACCGGCAAAGTGATTGCGGATCCCTGCCCGGACTGCCGCGGCACGGGACGCGTCCGCAGAAACCTGAAAAAGACGGTGAAGATTCCCGCTGGCATCGACAACGGTCAGAGCCTCTGCCTGCGCGGCATGGGCAGCGCGGGGCACAGAGGCGGCCCGAATGGAGACCTGTATGTCACCATCAGCGTTCGCACGCACAAACAGTTCGTTCGGAAGGGATTTGATCTCTATCTGGAGATACCGATCTCTTACACCATGGCGGCACTTGGCGGCAGCCTGACGGTGCCGACGCTGAAAGAGAGCGTCAAGTACCAAATTCCTGCCGGAACACAGACAGGCTCGACCTATCGTCTGCGCGATCAGGGCATCCAGCGCCTCAACGCAAGCGGAAAAGGCGACCTGCTGGTCACCGTAACGGTCGAGGTGCCCAAACACCTGAGCGATGAACAGCGCCGGATTCTGGAGCAGTTCGCGGAAACCCTCGGTGAAGGGGCGGATGGCCGCTCCACGAAAAAGAACGCTACCCGCGGAAACGGGAAAAAATAGCAACAGCATAAGCCAGACCTGCGAGCGAAATCGCGGGTCTTTTTTATATGCGCAATCGTATAGAAATAATATATTTAACATAATGTAAAAAATACTTGACATCATGTAAAGCGTGGTGTATTTTACTAGATGTAAAGTATAACGTACATGAAAAGGAGAAAAACCATGTCCTATCAAGAAAAGAAAACGATTGTGTCCATGACGATCGGCGTGCTGATTCTTGCCGCATATGGCATCTATGCTCTGGGCAAGGCAGGAATGGAACACGCGAACGATTTGCAATTTTGGGCAAGGACGATCTTGGTGTTCATCGGCATCGGAATCGTTGCGCTGATCATCGTCCAGATCGTGTTCCACATTCTGCTTGCGGTGGCGAAGGCCGTGCAGCAGAAACTCAAATGCGAAAGCATCGACGACAAAAAGATTGAGCAGTCGATTGAGCGAGAGATGGTCGAAGATGAGATGGATCAACTCATCGAGCTCAAAGCAAACCGAATCGGATATTCGATCATGGGGGCAGGGTTTGCGGCAGGATTGATCGCGATTGCATTTGGTGCATCCGGCGTGGCGCTCTTGAATATCCTCTTCCTATCGACATGGGTGGGCAGTTTTGTGGAAGCAATCATGCAAATTCGCTATTATCGCAGGGGGATTCGTTAAGTCAAACGCGAAGAGCGAATCAAACGATCTGAATGAATAACCTGTGCGGGGCAAAGAGAATGAAGAAAACGACAGCACGAAAGAGGGAGATTTTATGCCGGAAAAATTAGAGATTACGAACAATATTCGTACGCTGCGATTCTTCGCAAACGAGATGACACAGCAAGAGCTTGCCGAGAAAGCGGGGGTTTCGCGGCAGACCATCCTTGCGGTTGAGGCGGGGAAATATGCGCCGTCTCTGGAGCTGGCATTCCGCATTGCGGATGCTTTCGGGGTACCGATTACGGATGTGTTCAGCCACGAGAGAAAAGGAGAATAGTGCAGATACTGCGCTTTTCCAGGTATAACAAAAAGAGGGGGGATAATTGAGACAGAGGTAAGATCCATTTCATTTTCGGGGATGCTGTTTATCCTTACGACCATCGGCGGTCGCGCGATGGGTATAGGCTCGCTGCTTGCGCCTTCGACACTCACTTACTCATTCGGTAAAGTGACTTGAAGATTCCGAAACAGTAGTGCAAAAAAAACGATTACCAACATAAAACTTGCCTAAAAAATAAAAAGAAAGGGTTATTACGAACAATGAAACAAGTCAATTCAATTGCAGCGGAGCCGACGCGCGCGCTACTTTCCACGCTATGGGTCGTTGTGCTCATCAACATTCTGTCGGCGGATGTCTTCTCGTTTATGCTCGGTGCGGCGGGGGAAGAATCGATTCTGGTGACTCCATGGTTTATGTTTGCCTTTGCCCTCGTGCATGAAATACCGATCGCGATGATCATTCTATCGCGCACGCTCAAACGAAAAATCGTCCGAACGTTGACCTATATCGCCGCCGGAATCACCGCGATATACATCACGGCTGGCGGATCCGCGACACCCCACTATATTTTTTTTGCCCTGATGGAGCTGATTTGCCTCGGATTCCTCGTGTTTTACGCGAAAAAGTGGTCGGAACCGACGCAAAGTGCTTCATGACGCATTGCATAAAATCAAACGAATTTAGAAGATATACAGAAAGAAGGAATTCAATATGAAACCAACGAAAAAAATCGCGCGAACGGCGGGACTGTACTTCCTGCTGATGGTCGTCGCCGGCTTGTTTGCGGAATTGTTCTTCCGGCAACAGATCTTTACAAACGACACAACAGGAACCACCGCGCAAATCCTGCAACATACGCTGCTCTTTCGCGCGGGAATCTTGAGCGATATCGTCATGTCGCTGGCGTATCTACTCACGGCGATCATGCTTTATCGCCTCCTGCGTGATGTGGACGAGAATAAGGCACGGCTGATGGTTCTTTTTGCGACATGCGGAAGCGTAATCCTGCTGATGAACGTACTCAATGAATATATGCCGCTCGTCTATGCGACCACGCAAGAGGGTGCACTGAACCTTACACAGCTCAATGTGCTTTCCGGCATAAGCTTCACTGCCTATCAGAACGGTTACATGATCGGCCAAGTATTCTTTGCGCTCTGGGTGCTGCCGCTGGGTCAACTCATCTGTCGCTCGAAATTTATCCCGAAGGTGTTCGGCGTGCTGTTCCTGATCGAAGCGGTCTGCGGTCTGCTCTCCGTCGCGTCGCATTTTTTACTCGACAACGAAACGATCACAACCCTGCTGCTCCTGCCCGGCACAATCGCGGAGTTTGCGTTTTTATTCTGGCTGTTGATTCGCGGCGTGAATGAAAAGAAAATCGCGACCGTACAGGCGTAGATTTCAATAAAATCATTCGATTGATCGATGCTCAATCACAAAAAAACGCGCAAAAAAAACCCGCAGTGCGGGTTTTTGCGCGACTAGAGACGTTATGAAGAAAAAGGATTTGCAGAAGCGTTTGGATTGAGAAAGGCGACGGCCTTGCCGAGGATGCGGACGTTTGAGCCCGCGCGCAGTACGACGGGCGCATAGGCGGGATTTTCCGCCATCAAAACGATCTGGTTCTCGTTTTTATACACCCTGCGCAGCGTCAGTCCGCCATCGAGCAGAACCACAGCGACCTCGTGGCTGCGTACGTCTTCCATCATGCTGGCATAGACGATATCGCCATCGTTGATATTCAGCTTCTTCATGCTGTCGCCGGAAAAGCGCATCGTAAAATCGCAACGGATGCTCTGAGGCACCTCGTCGTAACAGGCGACGTTCTGCTCGTCGAGCAGGGGAAAGCCCTTGACGCTGCGGTAGACGCGCGGCTTGATGATCGAGGTTGGCAGCGCTGTGATTTGGCCGGATTTTGGCGACACGCTCGGATACGCGCGGCGCGTTTCTTCATCGATGATCATATAATCCACCGTAACCTCAAAGAAACGGGAGAGCTTGATCAACGTCGAACGTTTGATATTCTCGGTCCCTTTTTCATAAAAATTGACAATCGTCATATAAGGGATACCCGAAAGACGGGACAATTGTGATTTATTGATGCCCTTTTCAGACATGAGTATGTCGAGTTTTTCGGTCATGGTCATCGTGATGCACCCCGATTGAAAATGTTACGGATAAAACGGTACGCACTTCGGCTGTACGCCTTATGGCAATCATACCGAATGAAATGGGAAAAGGCAAGTGTTTTCTACCATACAGCGTAGGATATTTCTCGTTTTTGTTCAAAGTTTGTTCAAATATGGTTTGAAGAATATGAACGCCACAACATCTTGTGTTCTGTTTCCGGCAGGTGAAACGGCGACGCGCTACCGCGCAGGGTGACGCGGGAAAACAACCCCGACAAGAAGGATTGTGAACAATCTTGACTTCGTTTCCACTGTGATTGAGGTCGCTTGCTTTTTACCCGCAAAAGTGGTATGGTAACAAGAAACGGAGGCTGAATGCAATGGGCAAATATGTCATCAAACAAGGCAAAACAGGACCTTATTTTGTACTCAAGGCGGCCAACGGCGAACCCATTGGCAAGTCCGAAGTATATTCCTCCGAAGCTGCCGCAAAGAACGGCATTGAGAGCATAAAGAAGAATGCGCCAATCGCGCAAATGGAAGATCAGACCGTCGAAGGCTGGAAGAACATGACAAACCCGGTTTTCGAGCTGTATAAAGACAAAGCGGGAGAATTCCGTTTCCGTCTTCGCGCGAAGAATGGCGAACCGATCCTCGCATCCGAAGGGTATTCGGCAAAGGCTTCCGCCATCGGCGGCATCGAGAGCGTTAAGAAAAACGCGGATTCCGAAGTCGTCGTCGAATAAAACCCGAACCTTACAACGTTCCAAGCACAGTTGAACAATGCGGCGGCATATGAAGCGATATGCCGTCGCATTTCTGAACTTTTTTCGCAGATGCGAGCTACAAACGCACGCTGGAGGAAGTCATGATCACCCTTCTTTCTCGGTTACTGATTCGGGACAATCAAAACTATACCTTACCTGCCGTACGGTTGCGCTACGGAATGCTTTGCGGAGCGGTGGGCATTGTTTTCAATATCCTGTTGTTCGCAGGCAAATTGATTGCGGGAATGCTGACCGGCAGCATCGGCATCACGGCAGACGCATTCAACAACCTCTCCGACGCAGGCAGTTCTGCCATCACGCTCGTCGGATTCCGCCTTTCGGAGACAAAGGCGGACAAAGAGCACCCCTTTGGCCATGGTCGGTTTGAATACATCTCGGGCTTAATCGTGTCGATGGCGATACTATTGATGGGATTTGAGCTGGCCAAGACCTCAGTCGATAAAATTCTGCATCCTTCCAGCGTGACGTTTTCTCTGCTCGCGCTGGGGGTGTTGATCGTGTCGATCCTGACCAAGTTGTATATGTTTTTTTATAATCGCGGGATCGGCAAAAAGATCGATTCCTCGGCGATGCGCGCCACGGCGATGGACAGCTTTTCCGATGTGACCGCAACGTCCGTCGTACTGCTTTCGATGCTGATCGGTAAATGGACGGGACTATTGATCGACGGATACGCGGGTCTACTCGTCGCGCTGTTTATCATCTATACGGGCATACGTGCGGCGAAGGAGACGATCAGTCCGCTGCTTGGGCAGCCACCAGCACAGGAGTTTGTCGAAAAAATCGAACGAATTGTGCTGGAGCAGGATGACGTGATCGGCGTGCATGATCTTGTCGTGCATGACTACGGTCCCGGACGGCGGATGATTTCCCTGCATGCAGAAGTTCGCGCGGATGGGGACATGATTTCGCTGCACGACACGATTGACAACCTGGAAAAGCAGCTGCGCCACGAATGCGGATGTGAAGCGGTGATCCATATGGATCCGGTAGAGACCAATAACGCCGAAACGAACCGCCTCCGCGCGGAGACGGTCTTGATTCTGCGCGAGATTGACACGCGGCTGACGCTGCATGATTTCCGCGTCGTTGCGGGAAAAACGCACACAAATCTCGTATTTGACGTTGTGGTGCCGTTCGAGTTTCCGATGGCGGACGAAACGGTAAAACAAGCGATCTCCGCGCGAATTCACACGCTGGAAGGAAACTGCTTTGCCGTGATCGACATCGATAAATCGATTGTGCGCGCGGGTGAGCAGACCTTACACGCAAACGAAACAACCCGATAGTTCCGGGACAAAAAGGAGCACGAATATGCTGACACAATGGGGACAAGCGCTCGATCCGAATCACATTCTGCCGGAGTATCCGCGTCCGCAATTTCGCAGAAACAACTGCGAAATTCTCAATGGCGCATGGGATTATGCCATCAGCGCGGTGACATTGCAGACGCCGCCGGAACGCTTTGAAGGCACAATCCTCGTACCGTTTTCGCCGGAGAGTGCGCTGTCCGGCGTCGGGCGGACGCTCAAGCCCAACGAATGCCTCTGGTATCGCAGGCAGATCGAGTCTCCATTGGGATACGATCCAAACACCGAGGATTTGATTTTGCACTTTGGTGCGGTGGATCAATTTGCGGAGGTGCGGCTCAACGGCGTGACAATTGCGCATCACGCAGGCGGTTATCTTCCGTTTTCCATCTCCCTCAGCGAGACGTTCCTCAACGGCATACAAAACGAGCTGGTTGTGCGTGTGCGGGACGAGACGGACAGCGCTTGTTGGTCGCGTGGGAAACAGAGCAGCAAGCCCGGCGGCATTTGGTATACGCCGCAGAGCGGAATCTGGCAGACGGTTTGGCTGGAGCGCGCGCCGAAGCGCCGCATCGAGACGGTGGTGATCACGCCGCTATTGGACGAGAGCGCGGTAGAGTTAACGGTTTGGACCAACTGCGGCGGCGCGGGCGTGATCGATCTTGTCGGCAACGAGACGGTGTTTGTCAGCGGTACACCGCTGCGTCTTTCGATCGAAGACGTTTCGCCCTGGAGTCCGGAACATCCGTTTCTCTATGAATTTTCCATGCGATTCGAGCGGGATTTTGTGGAGAGCTATTTTGCCATGCGAAAGTTTTCGCTCGAGCAGGATGAAACGGGTACGCCGCGTCTGTTTTTAAACAACGCTCCGTATTTCCACAACGGCGTGCTCGATCAAGGATATTGGCCGGACGGACTGTATACCGCGCCGAGCGACGAGGCACTGGTGTTTGACATCGAGAAGATGAAGGCGCTCGGCTTCAACACGCTTCGCAAACACATCAAGATCGAGCCGCTGCGCTGGTATTATCATTGCGACCGGCTGGGCATGCTCGTTTGGCAGGACATGGTCAACGGCGGCGGAACATACGGTACGGCATCCATCACGCTGCCGCTTGTGTTTGGTAACGCCCACAAAGACAGCGACTATGCCTATTTCGCGCGAGAAGAAGTGCGCGGACGAGAGGCGTATATCCGTGAACTCAACGAAACAGTCATGCTTTTGTACAACAGCCCGTGCGTCGCGATGTGGGTTCCGTTCAACGAAGGTTGGGGTCAGTTTGACGCAAACAAGGCTGTAGACGCGATTCGCGCGTTGGACGGCACGCGCACCATCGACCACGCGAGCGGATGGCACGATCAAAAGGGCGGAGACGTAAAGAGCCTCCATGTCTACTATAAACCATATCGATATCAAAAAGACTTGTATGGGCGTGCGGTGGTTCTCAGCGAGTTTGGCGGATACAACCTGCATCTTGCGGAGCACAGCTTCTCGCAAAAGGAATTTGGATATAAGCGGTTTATAAGCACGGAAGCGCTGACGGCAGCGTTTGAGTCGCTCTATACGCGCACAGTGATTCCTGCGAAGGCAAAAGGCCTCTCCGCCTCGATCTACACGCAGTTATCCGATGTAGAACAGGAGACGAACGGATTTGTCTCTTATGATCGAGCGGTGGATAAGATGGATCAAGCGCGCGTTCGCGCTGTCAACGCGCGGCTCTCGGACGCGATTCGACAGACGGAAGCGGCGGAGACGATGCTCGAAGAGATCAAAACCAAGACACAGCCGGAAACGCAAGCGCAGGCGCAGAGCGAAACGAAAGCAGAAACCCTTGGTTAAGCAGATCAAAACGAATGCAAAACCAATACAAGTGTAGTTTGCTTGCGGCACGGGAACCGCCTGCGGTATAATCGAAGCAATGAACAAAAGGCGGTGATGGAATGGAACAGGCGCTCGCGCGGCACAAACGTGTATTTCGCTTTTGCATGGTAACACTCGGCGGCATTCTTCGAAACATATACGGGTTCCATCCGGAGAAAGCGACTTTGGGCAAGGGGCCGTTTCTGATCACCGCAAACCACAACGGGGATCTCGATCCTGCGCTGCTTGCGATGAGTTTTTCGGAGCATATGTATTTTGTCTCAAGCGAGCATGTGTTCCGCAAAGGATTTCTCTCCAAACTACTCGTCTATTTCTTTGCGCCGATTGCTCGGGTGAAAGGCATGACGGATGCGACCGCCGCGCTCAATGTCATCCGCGCGATCAAACGCAACACAAACGTGTGCGTGTTTGCGGAGGGGAATCGATCCTATAATGGAGTGACGGGCCCGATCTTTCCCGCGACGGGGAAGCTTGCCAAGGCGACCGGCGCGTCGCTTGTGACCTATCGGCTGGAGGGCGGATATCTCACCACGCCGCGTTGGAGCAAAACCACGCGAAAAGGGTTCATGCGCGGCTATGTGGTCAACGTGTATTCACCGGAGCAGCTCAAGCAGATGACGCCGGAAGAGGTCAACGAGCGCATCCGTGAAGACATCATGGAGGACGCATTTGACCGGCAGATGACAAAGCCGTATCGGTATAAAGGCAAGGATCTCGCAAAGGGACTGGAAAACGCGATCTATTTCTGCCCAAAGTGCGGAAAGACGGGTACGCTGCACAGTGAGGGAGACGTGTTTTCTTGCAGATGCGGTCTGCGCGTTCGATTTACGGAGACCGGGTTTTTTGAAAAGGTGGAGCCGAGTGATCCGGAACCGGCTTTTACGACGGTGCGCGACTGGGATTTTTGGCAGGATCGGCGCATCATCGAATACGCGTCCTCGCTGAAGGACGAAGAAATTGCCTATTCCGACGAGGACGTCAAGCTGATTTCCGTCGGCGCCGGACACAAGGATCGTGTGCTTGAGATCGCAACGCTCTCCATCAGCAAGAGCACACTCCGCGTTGGCAGTCATCAGTTTCCGCTCAAGGATGTCAGCAGCATGGCGTTGATGGGCGTGTACAAGATGATGTTCTCCGTTAACGGACAGTCCTATGAACTCCGCGCGGCAAAGACGCCGTATTGCGGGAGAAAGTATTTTACATTCTTTGAACGAATCCGCCAATCTGCGGGAAGCGTAGCGGACAAATCGTAACAGGGCAAGTAGAACCTTCAACGCAACATACAAGACGGGCGGCGCAGTTTGCCGCTCGTCTTTTTTTGACACACAAAGCAATAACGACTGGACGTTTAACACGGAAAAATCAAATCGATGTAAAGTTTTGAATTCCGAAGGTGCAAAACTATCAATTTATGATCAAGTTTGATATGATCATTTTTATGGGAAATAATAGGAGGTCTATGCATGACGGTTTTTGACTTATTATCGATGTTTGGAGGTTTAGCGCTTTTTCTATATGGAATGCACTTGATGAGCACCTCGCTTGAGAGCATGTCCGGCGGCGTGCTTGAGCGCGCATTGGAACGCTCGACGAGCAGCAAATGGAAGGCGTTGCTTCTGGGAACGGTAGCCACCGCCATCATCCAGAGTTCATCAGCGACGACCGTCATGACGGTAGGCTTTGTCAACGGCGGCATTATGACGCTCAATCAAGCGGTTGGCATCATCATGGGCGCAAATATCGGAACGACTGCGACCGCATGGATTCTGAGCCTGACAGGATTGCAGGGTTCTTCCATATTGGTACAGCTGCTAAAGCCCACATCGTTTACGCCCGTTTTAGCTGTCATCGGCGTTATCATGGCGATGTTCTCCAAAAAGCAAAAGCAGAAGACCATCGGCGGTGTGCTCTGCGGCTTTGCGGTGCTGATGACCGGTATGCAAATCATGTCCACCGCGGTCAAACCGCTCGCGGATATGCCTGGGTTTGTGAGCATCATGACACGCTTCAGCAATCCAATACTTGGCGTATTGACGGGCGCTGTCATCACCGGCATCATTCAAAGCTCCTCCGCATCGGTCGGCATTCTACAGGCACTGTCGCTCACGGGCGGGGTAACCTACGGAATCGCGATTCCGATCATATTAGGTCAGAATATCGGCACTTGCGTCACCGCATTGCTCTCCTGCATTGGAGCCGGCAAGAACGCGAAACGCACCGCGATGGTGCATCTGTATTTCAACATCATCGGTACGATCATCTTCCTTGTATTGTTCTATACGCTCAACGCATTTTTCCGTTTTTCGTTCCTCGACGATGTGCTCGATCCCGCACATATCGCGATCATTCATACGGCATTCAATCTTCTCACCACTGCGCTCCTGCTGCCTGCGTCGGGATTTCTCGTCAAGCTCGCAACGCTCACGATACGGGATCAGAAAACAAAGGAAGAGGAATGGCCGCTGGACGAACGTTTTCTGGATCTGCCATCGTTTGCGTTGGAACAATGCAGAAATGTCATCTCCCGTATGGCGACACTTTCACGCGATACGTTGCTGCTTGCGCTGGAGACGATTGAAAAGTTTGACGCGAAGAAAATTACGCTGGTTGTCGCCAACGAGGACGAGATCGACAAGTACGAAGATCGTCTCGGCACCTATCTCGTACAGCTCAGCACGCGCCAGCTGATGGAGAAGGACAGCAACGAAATCGGTATGTTCCTGCATATGATCGGAGACTTTGAGCGCATCAGCGACCATGCGGTGAACCTCACGGAAGTTGCACAGGAGATGCACGACAAGAAGATTTCGTTTTCCGACGCGGCAAAGGCGGAGATTCGCGTGTTTATCAATGCGCTGAGCGAGATCATCAACAATGCCGTCGACGCGTTTCTCAACGAAGATTTTGACGAAGCGCGAATGGTCGAGCCGCTCGAAGAAGTCATCGATGCGATCCAGGCGGAGATCCGCGCACGGCATGTCATTCGCCTCAAGGAAGGCGTTTGCACGATTGAACTCGGATTTGTGCTATCGGATTTGTTGACGAACATGGAACGCGTATCCGACCACTGCTCCAATATTGCGGCTACATTGATTCAAACCAAGAATGAAACCTTTGATATGCACAGTTACCTGCAATCGGTCAAAGCCGCGGACGGCAACCAGGAGTTTACGGCACTCGTGAAAGAATACTCTGAAAAATACGCGTTGCCAACCGCATAATCAATCGGTTCAAATTTTCTACAAGATAGCACTTGAAAATCGGCGTGGAAGTCTTTACGATAGACGAAACGCCGATTTTTGTTTTGTGCAGGAAAGAGAGAACAAAAGAAGGGAAAAGACATGTCGATTGAACGGGTAAAAGCATATTTTCGGGAGAAGAATTTGGAACAACGCGTCTGGGAGTTTGAAACCAGCTCCGCAACGGTGGAACTCGCCGCGCAGACGCTTGGCGTGCGCCCCGCGCGCATCGCAAAGACGCTCTCGTTCGCGCTTGGAGAAGGCTGCGTGCTTCTTGTCGCCGCCGGCGACGCGCGCGTGGATAACCACAAGTTTAAGGACCAGTTTGGGACAAAAGCGAAGATGCTTACGCCGGAGGAAGTCCTCAGGATGACCGGAAGCGAGATTGGCGGGGTCTGCCCGTTTGCGTTGCCGGAGGGAACTCCGGTCTATCTGGATCACTCGCTCGAGCGGTTTGCGACGGTGTTTCCCGCCTGCGGCAGCGCAAACAGCGCCATGGAAGTTACCAACGATGAGCTGCTTCGTTACAGCGCCGCATGCGGCTGGGTGGACGTTTGCAAGGACTGGGAGGAAGGCTGCGACTTGTTCCCCGACACCGAGCCGAAGCTTGGGATACAGATGCCGTCGGATGGCGAGATCACACTGCGGATTTCCTCAATTTCCGACGCGGACGAAACGAAGGGGTATGTGCCCGCTTATCGTTTTGATATCATTCGCGAAATTGACGGGGAAACGGTTGGAGAAATCGATCTTCGGCTGGGTTATGTGCGCAACCTATACTTCGGCGGTAATATTGGTTATCACATAAAGGAAGAGTTTCGCGGACATGGGTATGCCGGGAAAGCGTGCAGGCTCGTCTTTATGATTGCCCGTGCGCACAGGATGCCATATGTGATCATCTCTTGCCGCGCGGACAATATCCCATCCCGCCGAACGCTCGAAGCACTACAGGGGACACTGCTGGAAACACGCGTGCCGCCGAGCTACAGTTCGCTCTATCGCCTTGGCGAGCATGACACGCACTGCTATTTCCGCTTTCCTCTGACGGAATCTTCAGGCGAATAGCCGAAAAAACGGCGTAGGGATTCTTACAATCGCGACGGATTGGAATTATCAAAAAAATTCGAGTTACTTTCATGCAAACTGGTATCGGATACCCCGAAAGAGGAGACCGATGCCAGTTTTTTTGTGGAACGAGTTCAAGCGGACGCCAAAACCGGGCGTCCAAAACGGAAGCGAGCGATTCTTTTGCGCATCCTTCGGGAGGGATGGCGGGAATGGAGGCGCGCGATGCCGCTGAATAGAACACTCCGCCCGGGCAGCGCAGGGGAAGATGTGATACGCGTCAAACAACGGTTGTTTGCGCTCGGCTGCTATCCTCCGCAGATTACCGCGCTGAACTCCAGCGCATTTGGCAAGGATACGCTGGCCGCCGTGAAAGCGTTTCAATGCGCGCATGCGCTGAACGCGGACGGAATCGTGGGCCCGTTGACCTACGCCGCACTGTTTCCGGAAGAAACGGTGAGCGAAGTCGGATCAACAAACGCAGAGCTGCCGCAGATTGGCAAGAATGCATGGGACGCGCTCTCCGCCGCGCTGGAAAACGCAAGTGAAACGCGACGGATGATTGTACTGGATGCGCTTCAGTTTGCCTTTGACGCGACGCAGCCGCGCGCGTATCCCACGAGCCTCTATATTCGCGGCGGAAACCTCTATAACAAAGATCTCTTGCCAAACGTGATTACGATTGAGCGCATACAAAGTGGTGCGCTCCGCCAGCCGGAGTTTTACGACGGCGGCAGACAGGAGATGATGGAACAAGCGGTGCGGGAAAACCCCGCGATCACAGGTGCGGACTGCTCCGGCGGGGTCGTCGGACTCCTGCGGCACGCGGGGGTTGTGAAGCCAACGTTCGATCTCGCGGCGGACGGGTTTGCGGCGAACAGGTCGGTCAAACGTATCGATCAGGAAGCGCTACAACCGGCGGACTTGCTGCACAAAAGCGGACATGTCGGACTCTATGCCGGCGGTGGATACGCGGTGGAATGGATGGGCGGGGCCTACGGCTGCCAACTCACGCGGATCTCTGGCAGGCGCGGCTGGAACTTTGTCAGGCGCAGGGAGGATCGCTTTGGCGCATGGACTGGCTTTCTTCGACCAAACTGGTACTAGGAGGAAGGCATATGCAGGAATGGGACGTCGTGGGCGTTATCGCGGCGCTGGTCGCGCTGTTTACCGCAGTACTCGCGCCGATGATGAAGCTTGCGCAGGCGATTGCGCGGCTGACGACAACGATTGAGCATCTGGAAAAAAACACCGAATGCCTTGTCGCCAGCAACCGAAAGGCACACGAACACCTTTGGTCGCGCGAGCAGGAACACACCGCGCAGATCAGCGACCATGAAGCGCGCATCCGCGTGATGGAAGAAACGTAAACGGAATGGATTTATTGAAAAGGAGAATACACAGATGGAACTGCTGATGAACTATGGACTACAGGTTGCGGCGACGCTGCTGATTACGCTGATTGGCGTGCTTGGCACGTATTTGACGCTGCAATTGGCGAAGAACGCAAACCTGAAAAACATCAATGACGCACAAAAAGAACTCATGCGCGCGGCGAAGATCACCGTCGGCGAATTGCAGCAGACGATGGTCGGCGAGCTGAAGGCGGCAAACGCAGATGGCAAGCTGACCGTGCAGGAGATTGCGGGGCTTCGCGCGAAGCTGCTTGACAAAACCGTGGAGAAGCTTTCCGCACCCGCCTATGCGCTGCTCAGCGCAGCCTCGGTGGATGTCGAGGGGCTGATCCTCGGCGTCGGTGAAAGCTGGATTGAACGAATCAAAAAGAACACGATCGCAGCGGAATAACACATTGCACAAACAAATATGCCGTCCGATGGTTCGGGCGGCATATTTGCGGTTTCGCGAAGGTTGACTTCAAAACTCTTTCAGGACGACGTGATCTGCCACTGCGCGCTCCAGAGAACAGATGCTGAGGCAATAGTCGGGGAATGCTTCCAATCGTGTGAAGCAATAGTCCGTCTCGCCGGAAAAGACCGCGGACGATTCCCCGACGGGAATCACGGCAAAGCTCGCAGGGGAGACAGAAAAACCGGTTCCTTCCGCCTTCAGATAACTCTCCTTGAGCGTCCAAATGCGAAAGAAATCCCGCTCTGGTTCGCTGGAGTGCAAAAGGAAGGCGCGTTCTTCGGGATGAAAGAAGCGTTCCGTAATTCTCCGCCAATCGAGCGGACGGAAGCGCTCCAGATCGACGCCGACGCTTTGAGCGGAGAGCGCGAGCACGGCATAATCTCCCGCATGCGTGATGTTAAACGGCGCGTGATCCGCAAGATGCGGCTTACCACGATTGCCACGCTCAAATCTACCGCGCGTTTGGCCAAACACCGCGTACAGCAACAGCCCCGCGGCCAGTGTAAGGAGCGCGCTGCGTGACTCGCCAAAGGCGCGCACACGACTCTGACGCTCCGCATCCAGTAGTGCGATCAAATCCTGCGCGCGCGGCGCGATTTGACGGATATCTGCGGCATACAGCTCGACCAAAACGGCTCCTTTCGATCGATCAATCGGGGATCAACGAAGCACGGTCTTTGTCTTCCATTTCCCGCTGCGATAGCGCAGAAAGAAAAACACGGAACGGGCCAACCAATCGATCATCATACAATACCAAACGCCCTCCAGCCCAAAGCCAAACTGCTTGATCAGCAGATAGCTCAGCCCAAAGCGCACGATCCACATCGTAGAGGCGGAAACGATCATCGTATACTTCGCGTCACCGGCAGCGCGCAAAACATTCGGGAAAGCGAAGGAGAGCGGCCAAATAACGCAGCAGGAGATCGCGAGCGTCGGCAACACCATCACCGCGATTTGCGTCGCCTCCGCGCTGAGGGAAAACCAACTGAGCACTTGATTGGAGAAGAGCAGGATTGGCAAATTGACCGCGATCATGGCGAGATACGTAATCAGCATCAGTTTTTTTGCATACCGGACGGCTTGCGGATAGTCGCCCGCGCCGATGCACTGGCCGACGACCGTCAAAATCGCGAGACTCATGCCCATGCCGGGCACGATTGTGATGTTGAAAATACTGCCGACGATGGCGTTTGCGGCGATGGCAGAGGTGCCGAGCCAAGCCACAAGCGTCTGCACCAGAAGTTTTCCAAAGTTGAACATGCCGTTTTCCAGACCGTTTGGTACGCCGATGGAGAGGATGCTTCGCACCATATTGCGTTCAAACCGAATGGGAAACAGATTTCGAAGATAGATGACGTTGCTTTTGCTGCGAATGAGAAGGAGCATCAAAAGTGCCGCGACCGCACGCGAGGCGGCGGTTGCGATACTTACACCGAGCACGCCATACGAAAGCCCGTAGATCAAGAGCGCGTTTAACGATACGTTGACCAGGTTCATCACAAGGGAAACATAGAGCGAAACGCGCGAATTGCCCATGGCGCGAAAAAGCGCGGCGCAGGCGTTATACAGCGCGAGAAACGGAAAAGAGATCGCGCTGAAGATCAGATACATCCGCGCACTCTCGGCAACGCTTGGATCCACCGCGCCAAAGATCAGACGGATGAAAAAGCTTGGTGCGCAGAGCAGGATAGCTCCGACCACGGTCGAAAAGATCAGCGAGATATAGACGAGCTGACGCGCGGAGGTTCGCGCATTCTGCGGTTCTTGCCGCCCGATGTATTGCGCACAAACAACCGCGCCGCCGGTGCAGAGCGCGGAGAGAATGCTGATGATGAGCACGTTCAGCGAATCGACCAAAGAAACGCCGGAGACAGCCGCCTCGCCTACCTTTGTAATCATGACGACGGCGGCAAGTCCGACCGTCATTGCCAGCAATTGCTCCAGAATCAGCGGGATGATGAGCTGCCGTAAGGCAGCATTTGTGAACATCGGCCGTGAAACAGCCGGTTGATTTTCCATAGATGACGTTATTCCAGTATCGTTTTGAAGTTATTCTCCTGATTCACAGAAGGCGAATGCGCACACGCCGCAAGATTGCTCCAGCGCATTGCGTGATGCGGATTCGAGGGAAAAAAGAGTGTGCGCTTGTGATTCGCGCAAGGCGAATCCGGGGGGGGATCCATTAATACTTAAAAGTTTGTTCGACGTCCAGCACAAAGACGGTTGCGCCGCCGACGGTGACACTCATCGGCATCGCTGCGCTGTCAATACTATGCGGAATACCGGAGGCGGGCACAGTGATTACGGTTCTGCGGCGGGAGTGTTCGCTGATGATCTCCAGCGTCTCCTCGAGACGATCCGCGTCTATGCCGATCATCAGCGTCGAATTGCCACCGCGGAGAAATCCGCCTGTGCTGGCGATTCGTGTAACGTTGATGCTTTTGTCGGTCAGCGCATAGGTCAACGATTTTTGATCGTCGTTTTGAACGATAGCAAAGAGGAGTTTCATAATTTTTCCCTCCGATCGCATAGATGGTTTTTTTGATTGCAACGCCTTTATCCAATATCAGTATAGCACAGAGGACGCGGTTTCGAAAACGCAGAAACGACAAATGCGCGAAGAATGGCAGTGTTTTGTGCGCATGCGGCGACATCTATGACACGTAGACTTAGGAATACGAACGTATGGTTGAAATTTTCGACAGAGTATGAGAACATAGAACAGACGAACAAGAAAACACCCGAACACACAAGCGAATGAATCAAGCAGACGAACAGAACGGACAAAACGAGAAAGACGCGCGGAACATCGTTCCGCACGGAAGCACCGGAGGTGGCGCAAGATGGCGCAAGGGATTGAACGATTCTTAGACGAAGACGGCAAACTCAAACAATGGCCTGCGAAACAATCGCCGCGCGAGGAGGTTTTTTCCTATCTTGCGGAGAAATTTGAGCCGGGGCGTGAGTATTCCGAGCATGAGGTGAATGCGATCCTCGCCAGCTGGCATACGTTTGGAGATCTGTTTGTCATACGGCGCGGCATGGTGGAGAGCGAATGGCTCATGCGTTTACGCGACGGCAGCCGCTATTGGCGAAACCAGGAAAAGATCGGAGACGCGAAATGACATCTCTACCGAACGGATATCGCGAGGTGCGTCACGTTGACCTGATGCGAAACCGCAGGGAAGCGGTGCTGGTGAATCTATTTGCATTTCTGATTGCGGGTTTGGTCGGCGCACTCGGATTTGTGTTTTGTCCGCCGTTTCACGAGATCGAGATCGGTATCCATACCATCGTAAGCATGATCGTGATCACGATCGGTACGGTTCTCTACATGATCCTGCACGAGTTGATCCACGGTGTGTTCATGAAGGCGTTTTCGGGGAAAAAGCCACGTTATGGGTTCACCGGGCTTTATGCATTTGCCGGCAGCGACGCGCTCTTCAACCGCACGCAATATCTCATCATCGCGTTTGCGCCGGTGGTGCTGCTGGGCCTTGTTCTCGCTGTATTGACCGCGGCGTTTTACGAGACTGCATTTTGGGATCTTTACATCATTCAAATCGTCAATCTTTCCGGAGCGGCGGGGGATTTTTATGTTGGATTCTTGATCGCACGCTCCCGCAACGACGTGCTCGTGCGCGATTCCGGCACGGACATGTCATTTTATTCGATGCGGTGATTGTTCCGTAAAAGAACCAAGTATAACAGACGAGCGCACCTGCGAAGGTGCGCTCGGTTTCGATTGTTGGGAGATTAGTTGGATGCTTTTTGCTTGGAGGTAGCTCGTTGGATCGCCTTGACAAGCTCGACCAACGGGATGATCAGGAACGCAAGGGCAAGAGCGATGCCGTATTCCAGAATGCTGATGTGTTCAAAGCTGAACGCCTTTTGCAGGAAGGGCACATACAGCACCACGAGCGTGAGCACGAGCGAGAGTCCGGCGGCACCCCAGAGATAGAGGTTGTGGCATTTCATGGTGAAGACGCTCTGCCGCTGGGAACGCATATTGAAGCTATGGAAGATTTCCGCCATGCTCAAGGTCAGAAATGCCATCGTTGTTCCATCCGTGCTGTTTGCAATTGCCCAAGCGCCGTTTTGCATCCGTTCGCCAACGAAGAATGCGGCCATGGTCAACAGCGTAACAAGGAAGCCTTGATAGGCGACGTCAAACCCGATGCCGCCCGCAAATACGCCGTCCTTGGGGTCACGCGGGGGTCTTTGCATCAGGTTATGCTCGCAGGCTTCCGTACCGAGCGCGAGGGCGGGGAGGGAATCGGTAATCAGGTTGATCCAGAGCAGATGCACGGGTTTGAGGATGACGAAGCCCAGCAGCGTCGCAAAAAAGATGCTCAGCACCTCGCTCATGTTTGAGGAGAGCAGGAACTGGATCGACTTACGGATGTTATCGTAAATACGGCGGCCTTCCTGCACGGCGCCGACGATGGTCGCAAAGTTATCGTCCGCAAGCACCATATCCGCAACGTTCTTCGTGACGTCCGTTCCCGTAATACCCATGCCGATGCCGATGTCCGCGCTCTTGATGCTTGGCGCGTCATTCACGCCATCGCCCGTCATGGCTGTGATAAAACCGTTTTTGCGCCAGGCGTTGACGATGCGCACCTTATGCTCCGGTTGCACGCGCGCATAAACGCTGTAATTGCCGACGGTTTTTTCAAATGTTTCGTCGTCGATCTCGTCCAGCTGCGCGCCCGTGATCGCTTCGGACGCATCCGATATGATGCCGAGCGTGAGCGCGATGGCAGCCGCCGTGTCGCGATGATCGCCCGTGATCATGATCGGGCGAATGCCTGCGGAACGGCACTGCGAGATCGCGCCGATGACTTCCGGACGTACGGGATCGATCATGCCGACAAGGCCGAGGAAGACGAGCTCCTGCTCCAGCGCGGCAGGCGAGTTGTCCGCGGGCTTGACCGCGTGAATACGCATCGCGCCGCAGAGCACGCGGAGGGCCTTATCCGCCATTGCCTTGTTGGCAGAGAGGATTTCGGCGTATACATCCTGCGTCAGCGGATGCGCCTTGCCGTCTTTCCAATAGGCAGTGCATTTTTTTAGAACCTCGTCCGGCGCGCCTTTGGTATACTGCACGAATCCATCCGGCGTTTCGTGTACGGTGGACATCATCTTTCGCATGCTGTCAAACGGCGCCTCGTCGACGCGCGGCTCCTGCACTTTCAGCGCGGGCTTGAGAAGAGATTTCTCGAATGCAAAGTTGACGAGCGCGCATTCCGTGGGTTCGCCGATGGCGCTGTTGGTTTCATCCAGCTCTGCGTCGCTGCACAACGCCATGGCTTTGGCAAGAAGCGACACATCGTCCGCATAATCCTCCACGACGGTCATTTTGTTTTGCGTGAGCGTGCCTGTCTTGTCCGAGCAGATGATCTGCGCGCAGCCGAGCGTTTCCACCGCGGTCAGTCTGCGGATGATGGCGTTGCGGCGGCTCATGTTGGTCACACCGATCGAAAGCACGATGGTGACTACGGCGGCGAGCCCTTCGGGAATTGCGGCAACGGCGAGCGAGACCGCGATTAAAAAGGAATCGAGGATGTATCCCTCGCCCGTGCCGTGAAACCGAAGGATATTTACACCGAAGATGACCACGCAAATGGCAAGCACAAGCCAGGTGAGGATTTTCGAAAGTTGGGTCAACTTCCGCTGGAGCGGGGTCTGGCTGTCCTCCGCTTGCGCGAGCGCATCCGCAATTTTGCCCATTTCGGTCTGCATACCCGTTGCAATGACGACGGCTTTCCCGCGGCCATAGACGACCGTACTACCCATATAGACCATATTTTTACGATCGCCAAGCGGGATATCCTTCGCATCCCCAAGGGAGAGCATCTCAATCATCTTGTTGGCTGGCAGGCTTTCGCCCGTCAGGGCAGCCTCTTCGATCTGCATGCTCGCGCTTTCGAGAATGCGACCGTCTGCCGGAACCGCGTCTCCCGCCTCCAGCAGAATGATGTCTCCAACGACGAGCTCTTCCGTCTTGACGCGCACAATCTGCCCGTCACGCAGCACGCGGCACGTGGCGGCAGCCATTTTTTGCAGTGCTTCAATCGCTTTTTCCGCCTTGCTCTCCTGCAGGACGCCAAGCACCGCGTTGATGAGGACCACCGCGAGGATGATGATGACATCCGCAAAACTTTCGTGCTCAATCGCGGCTGTGATGCCGGAAACAAGCGCGGCAGCCAACAGGATCAGGATCATCGGATCCTTCATCTGCTCAAGAAAGCGTACGATCATCGGCGTTTTCTTGCCCTCGGCGAGTTTGTTCGGGCCGTTGTCGCACAGCCGTTTCTGCGCTTCTATGGCGGATAGACCGTCTTCGTGAGAGGAGACGGAGAGGAGAGCGGACTTGGAATCGAGTAGATACTGCTGCATGTTCGATGATCCTTTCATGCTTGCTGTGGTCAAAATAACCATATGCGAGTGTTGACGTAAATAAACGGACTTGGTGCGGACACAAAAATTGCATGCGAGTGTTGACGCAAATCAAAAAAACATCCACGGCAAACAAACTGCCTTGGCGCGGTCACAAGAATTGCATGCGAGTGTTGACGTAAATAAAAAACTCATGTACGGCAAACAAGCTTCCGTACATGAGTCTCGCTATTTCATCCAAGCCAGACGCGCCTTCGCGTCGTGCTACCATGTTGACTTGGAACGCGGTCATGCACCGCGCCAACTACTCCCTCACGCAGGTTCATTATAGCAAAAGTGATATTGCTTGCAAAGACAAAACGTGGCGTGTTTTTGATCTACGCGTGAAAAAACGGTGCGCAGACAACACCGCTATGGTATACTGTCTGAATAAATCCGTTCGGTGGTATCCAAAGATGAGGATTCCTGTTCGGATGTTTGTATGATACGGGGGTTGGATGCATGGAGAAACAGACGAAGCGGCTCTTCAACGTTGGCACGCGCTCGTTTATCGCGGCGCTGATCATTCTCTTTCTCCTGATGGCGCTGACCTATGCGTTGACGATTGTGTTGCCCGCAGGCGAATATCAGCGCGTGGTCGTCGAGGGAAAAGAGTCCATCGTTGCGGGGACCTATCAGAGCGTTTCCGGCGGGATCTCATTCTGGAAATGGCTGCTCTCGCCGTTTCTCGCGCTCGGCGCCACCGGCTCCGGCACGGTGATTGCGATCATCGCGTTCCTGCTGGTCATCGGTGGCGCGTTCAACGCGCTGGATGAATGCGGCGTGCTTTCCTATATGTTCAACCGAGTCTATCGCATGTTTGAGACACGGAAGTATCGGTTGCTCCTGCTTGTTTCGCTGTTTTTCATGAGCCTCGGCGCGTTCGTCGGCTCGTTTGAAGAGTGTGTGCCGCTGGTGCCGATCGCGGTGGCGCTTGCTTATTCGCTCGGGTGGGATGCGCTCGTCGGACTCGGCATGAGCCTTCTTGCGGTAGGATTCGGCTTCAGCACCGGCGTCGTTAATCCGTTTACGGTCGGCGTCGCACAACAACTCGTAGGGCTGCCGATGTTCTCCGGCATCTGGATGCGACTTGTGACATTTGTACTCATCTACGGGCTTTTGATCGCGTTCCTGGTTCCGTATGCCAAGAAAATCGAAAAAAATCCAGCGCGGAGCATGATCTATGACCCTGCGATGTCGGATCGATGGGCGTCGCTTCGCACCGACTATGTGCAGGATAAGAACAAAGACTGCGCGCTGCTCTGGTTCGCCGCTGTGCTTGGCGCAGGAATCCTTCTGATACTGTGTTCCAGCTTCGTGCCGTTTTTGCAGGACATCATCATGCCGCTGATCGCGCTGATCTTTCTCATCGCGGGCACGGTTTCTTCGATTGTATCCGGAATGCGGGGGCGGGCCTATCTCAAATCATTCGGCAAGGGTATGGTCAATATCCTGCCCGCCGTACTATTGATCCTCATGGCGAATTCGATTCGCTACACGATGACCGAGTCCAAGATACTGGATACGATACTGTATCAGACCGTGCAGCTCACGCAAAACGCGAGCAGCGGAGTCGTGGTGCTGATGATCTATGCGCTGGCGCTCGTGCTGGAGCTGTTTATATCCAGCGGATCGGCAAAAGCGTTTTTACTCATGCCGCTGATTGCCCCGATTGCGGATCTTTCCGGGATTTCACGGCAGATTGCGGTGCTGGCGTACGCCTTTGGAGACGGGTTCTCCAATGTGTTTTATCCAACCAATCCTGTGCTGTTGATCTCGCTCGGTATTGTCGGGATCGGATACGGTAAATGGTTTCGCTGGAGTGCGAAGATTCAGCTGGCCGTACTTGCGCTGACATGCGCTTTGCTATTGTTTGCCAACGCGGTCGGATATTGATCGCAACCAAAGATTGCGCAGAGTAATCATATTGTGAGTTGCTTCTGTTTTGCCAACGCGGTCGGGTATTGATCGAAACCAAAGATTATTTAGAGTAATTATCATAATAGGGGATATCAGGGAGTAAAGGGGAACAAGACGAGACCATGATCCAACTCATGTCGGAGGAACTGGAACCAGCCGAACTGCTGCCGATGGGCACGCTGCTGCATCGGCGGTATGCAATCGAGGGCGTGCTGGGGCGCGGCACATATGGCATCACGTATTACGGGCACGACGAAAAGACCGGCACGCGTATTGTCATCAAAGAATACTTTCCCTATGCGCTTGCGGTGCGCGCGGAGCAGGGAAACGCGCTGACGCCGAAAAACAAAGCGTGCGGGGCATTGTTTTTTCTCGGCAGCGAAATGTTCTATCGTCAGCATTTGGCACTGACGGACGCAAAGGGCAGCGAGAACCTTGTTACGGTGTACACTGCGTTTTTTGAAAATGGCACGTCCTATGCCATCATGGAGCACCTGCAGGGGATCACGCTCGAACGATATTTAAAGCTACGCAAACGAAAGCTGTTTCCCGACGAAGCAATGTTTATCGCGGCGTCGCTCGCGGATGCGATGCTCGTCGTGCACAGCCTGAATTCTCTGCATTATGACATCAACGCGCGCTCGATCTTCCTGTGTACGGACGGAACGGTTAAACTGATCGACTTCGGCGCGGCAAAAGCAGGGCTCCGCGCGCGGCAGGAAGTCGACGACACCGAACCGTGGATCGATATCGCGGCAACCGGAAAGACGCTCTATGAGTCGATGACCGGACTTGCGGTATTCGGGGACGGGATTCAACCGCACGCAAGTATTCCGCCGCAGTTTTTTGAGTTTCTTTGGCAGACAACCAATCCATCGGGATATCGCCGCATCTCCAACGTGTTTGAATATCGTCATGCGTTGGCATGTGTGGAGATCGGCGCGATTTGCCCGGACGTCACACAGGAGGATCTCGTGAGCGAACTGCCGCAGCCGCGTAAGAGTGCGCCGCAGAATCGATCGCAAAGCCCGGCACAGGACGATCAAGCGCAGGAAACGGGACAGAAGCGCTCCATTTTCGACCGCGCGCTGGATGCGATGGAAGGCGCCGTGACGACGGAGGCACCAGCAACGCCGGAGGCGAACAAGGAACAGCGGATCAAGAAAAAGGTTTGGCTTGTGTATGGCGGGGTGGTCGCGATAGCCTTGATCCTCGCGTTGCTCTTGCGAGGACTGATTCAATAAGCATAATATGGCTCTTTGGCTACCGCTCCACCACAACTACTGACGGAGAGCCGCTTTAGCCCTCGACTTCTACCGAAAAGCCACCATACGCCATCTTCGCCATGTCAAAGGGCATTGTGAAGACCGACTGGTCACCCAGTTGACTCATCTCTTCGTTGACCTTGGCGTTGACCTCGTCTCTGTGCTCCTTGGACTTGAAGACGATAAACGACAACCAGACGGTATCATTGTCCGTGGCTCCGGCCATCTCCGCAAAAGCGCGGGTTTTCATGTCTCCCATCACCATGGGGTTCAGGTCGTCTCCACGCGTTTCATAATATTCCAATGCGCCGTGTTTGAGCCAAGAGTCTCGGCCCATCTCGGCCATTTTTTTATACTCTTCCGTCTTGTCTTTTGGTATGACAAGGATAAATCCGTCGACATATTTTGACATAGTGTTTTCCTCCTATGAATGATTCTAATTTGATGGTATCATACCGGTTTTGAAAATCAAGAGCATTCGCTCCGTGTTGTGTGCGCAAGTTACGCAACGGAGGACGGGAAGGGTGCGTTGTCAATGAAAAACAGGATTATATATGATTTCATATGTTCGTATATACATTTTATCCGCATAAACGCGAAAAAACAGGCTTTTTTGCCTTGACGCACTGTTTGAGCGCTGATATAATAATCGATAAATTATTGTATACAAGCATGCAAGCATGCTATGAGGAGGGGAACAATGAGCAAGATCGTTTTTGATGACCACACGAACTTACTGCGCGAGAACTATTATGAGTACGATGTGCAGGATGTACCGGAAGCGAACCTGTTCCCGGAGATCTTTAATTTTGACGAAATCCCGAAGATCGCGTTCAACCAACGCCTTGTGCCAATGCGCATGCCGAAGGATATCTGGATTACGGATACTACCTTCCGCGATGGTCAACAGTCCCGCGCGCCGTTTGCGCCGGAGCAGATCCTGCGTTTGTTTGACATGATGCACGAGCTCGGCGGCCCGAACGGACTCATCCGCCAGAGCGAGTTTTTTGTTTACAGCCAGCAGGACCGTCAGGCGCTGGAGATGTGCCGGGACAGGGGTTATCGCTTCCCGGAGATCACGACATGGATCCGCGCGACGGAAGGGGACTTTAACCTTGTCAAGGAGCTTGGCGTTCGCGAGACGGGTATCCTTGTCTCTTGCTCGGATTATCATATTTTCCACAAGATGAACCTAACCCGCAAGCAGGCGATGGACAAGTATCTTGGCGTGGTCAAGATGGCGCTGGATCGCGGGATCGTACCGCGCTGCCACTTTGAGGATATCACACGCGCAGACTTCTACGGCTTTGTCGTACCGTTTGCGCATGCGCTGGCTGGCCTTTCGGAAGAAGCGGGAATCCCGATCAAGATTCGCTGCTGTGATACACTCGGTCTCGGCGTTGCATATCCTGGCGCTAGCATGCCGCGCAGCGTGCCTGGCATCATCTACGGCCTGCGGCATTATGGCAACGTGCCGAGTTCGCTTCTGGAATGGCACGGACACAACGACTTTTATAAGGCGGTGTCGAATGCCGCCGCCGCGTGGCTCTACGGTGCTTCCGCCGCGAACTGCTCGCTCCTCGGCATTGGCGAGCGCACGGGTAACTGCCCGCTGGAAGGCATGGTCATGGAATATTGCTCGCTCCGCGGAGACACGGATGGGATGAACCTCGAAGTCATCACCGAAATCGCGGACTATTTCGAAAAAGAAATCGGCTACGAGATTCCGCCGATGACGCCGTTTGTAGGTAAAAACTTCAACAGCACGCGCGCGGGCATCCACGCGGACGGTCTTCTCAAGGACGAGCGCATCTACAGCATCTTCAACACCGGCAAGATCCTCAACCGCCCCGCCGAGGTCATGGTGGACGCACACAGCGGCACAGCGGGCATCGCCTATTGGCTCAACACGCATATGGGCGTGGAGATCGACAAGCGCAGCCCGGTGGTCTCCGCCATCAAGGATCGCATCGACATGCTTTATGAAGCCTGCCGCACGACTGTGATGAGCAATGAAGAGCTCGAAGCCATCGCCGTGGACGAGCTTGCAAAAGGTGGGAAATAGCCGAATCTCAGGAATTAGCCAATCAAAAAGAGCGGATCGAATGCGATCCGCTCTTTGTGTATCTTGCGTGCCTACGCAGCCTTTACCTTCGTCCATGCATCCGAGAACACCTTGACAAAATCGCCAAGATCCTGGAAGATCTGGCAGCGATCCAGCACGTCCTGCGGGGGATTATAGGTCGGGTCTGCGGCATAAGCGGGGTCCATGAGCGCCAATCCTGCTGCATTCGGCGTTGAGAAGCCGATGTAGTCCGAGTTCTGCGCGGCAACCTTCGCATCGCAAAGGAAGTTGATGAACTGCTCCGCTTCCGCGGTGTGCGTGGAGGTTTTGGGAATGATGATATTATCAAACCAGACGTTGCTGCCCTCTTTCGGCACGGCGTAAGCAAGATCCGGGTTTTCCGAGATGCAGTAAACCGCGTCTCCGGAATAGACAATGCCCATCGCCGCGCTGCCGTTGATCAGCTCCATCTTGATATCGTCAGTGAGGTATGCGCGTACGAGCGGTTTTTGCGCAATCAGCGCTTCCTGCGCGGCGAGGATATCCGCTTCATTGCGGGTGTTGATGTCGTAGCCGAGCTTCTTGAGGGTGATGCCGATGGTGTCGCGCATGCTGTCATACATCAGGATCTCGCCCGCATACTTCTCATTCCAAAGGATGTTCCAGCTGTCAACGGGATCGCTCACCATGGTGGTGTTGTAGAGAATGCCGACCGTGCCCCACATATACGGCACGCTGTAGGTGTTGCCCGGATCAAACGAAAGATCCAGAAAACGCGGGTCGATATTGCTCAGGTTCGGGATATTCGCCTTGTTGATGGCGTAGAGCAGATCGTCTGCCACAAGCTTCTCGATCAGATAATCCGAAGGGAAGCAAACGTCGTAGATGTTGTCCTTAGATGCAAGTTTGACGAGCATCTCCTCGTTGCTGGTCATGGTCGTATACTTGACCGAGATGCCGGTTTCGTCTTCAAACTGACGAAGCAGTTCCGGGTCGATATAATCGCCCCAATTGAGGACGTTCAGCGTTACCTTGTTGCTACCGCCGCAGGCGAAAAGCGAAAGCGACAGTGCCAGGGCAAGCACCATGCAGATGATTGTTTTCCAGATTTTCATGTCTATTTCCTCCTAGTGAAATGGTAACGGTGTTATCTTTGCAACTGCCGATTGACGGCAAGGGAAAGCTTTATCGTTTCATGCCGACTTTCTTGCTCTGCACTTCCGCGTTTCTCTCCTCGCGAATACTCTTGAGGTTGACGATGAGCAGCAGCGTGACCACCGGAACGAAGATGATGGTTGAAAGCGCGGGGTTCACGCCTCTGCGCGCGGAGGCGTAGATATACATCGAAAGATTATCCACACCGTTTCCGGCAAAGAAGCTGATCACAAAATCGTCCAACGAGAGTGTGAACGCCATAATCAATCCCGAGACGATGCCGGGCATGATGTCCGGTATGACCACCTTCTGGATCGCCTGCATCGGCGTGCAGCCGAGATCCAGCGCCGCCTCGTAGAGCAGATCCGAACTCTGTCGGAGTTTCGGCAGCACGGAGAAGATCACGTAAGGCAGGTTGAAGGTGATATGCGCAATTAAGAGGCGCGAGTATCCGTTTCTCAGCCCCACGAACAGGAACAGCAGCATCAGCGAGATACCGGTGACCAGATCGGGGTTGACCATCGGCAGCTGCGAAATATTCTCCAGCAGCATGCGATCGCGCCGCTTCATCGCGTGGAGTCCGATGGCGGCGAGGGTGCCGAGCACTGTCGCAACGATCGACGAGATTGCGGCAACAGAAAGGGTGACAGCCAGCGCGTCTGTAATCTCCGGCGTACGGAAGAGCTGCGCGTACCAGTCGAACGTAAATCCCGTCCAGTTGCCGAGCGTCTTACTCTGGTTAAAGGAGTACACGATCAAGATCAGGATCGGCGCATAGAGAAACACGAGCATGAGACCCAAATACGTGCCGGAGAAAAACTTTTTCAGGCGGGTTACCATAGTCTTCCGCCTCCTTCGTCGCTGGTTTTCCGCTCGGCTTTCTTCATGAACGTCATGGAAACAAGCACGAACACGAGCAGGATGATGGAAAGCGCGCTGCCGGTGTTCCAGGATTGCTCCGTGATAAACTTCATGTAGATCAGATCGCCGTAGAGCATTGTCTTGCCACCGCCGAGCAATTGCGAGATGGCAAAGGTCGTCGTGCTCGGAATAAACACCATCGTGATGCCGGAGATGATGCCCGCCATGGAGAGCGGGAGCACCACCTTGAGGAATGTCTTGGTCGGGTTCGCGCCGAGATCTGCCGCGGCTTCGATATAGCTCTTGTCGAGCTTGATCAGCGTCGTATAGATCGGTAGGATCATAAACGGCAGGAAGTTATAGACCATACCCAGCAGCACCGCGCTTTCGGTATAGAGAATCTTCGTAAACGCGCTGAGCAGCACCTTCCATGCATAGGTTCGCAGCAGGAAGTTCATCCACATCGGTACGATGAAAAACACGGATAAAAGCGCTGCGGTCGGTTTCTTCATCTGAGATAACAGATAGGCAACCGGATATCCAAGCAACAGGCACAGGAGGGTGGTATACAACGCAAACCGTACGGAATCCGCAAGAACCCGAAGGTTATCCCAGCTGGCTGCTTGGAGAATGTTTTCGATCGTTACGCCGCCGTCATTCGTAAACGCATAGTAGAGAATGAGCAGCATGGGCGAAAGAATGAAGACCGCCATCCATACGACATACGGATAGGCGAATACACTTCTGCGTACACGCATACCCTTTGCAAGATTCAATTTGATCGTCTTAGTTTGCTTCATTTGCGCTCACCGCGATCTTGTCTGCGGGCACTGCGAGACCGATTTCTTCGCCGGATTCCATGTATTCCGCCGAATAGGCGATCCAGTCTTCCTCGCCACAGCCGATGGTGACCTCATAGTGCGTGCCCAGGAACATGCAGGCGCGCACGACGCCGGTGAGTTCGCTCTCTTCCGGCGGCACAAGACGCACGTCGGACGGGGCGATGGCGACGAGTACATCGTCCTTGGTTTCAAAGCTTTCCAATCCGGCGCAGGCAAAGCGCGTGCCGAGGAATTCCACCTCGCCATCGTCCGGAAAAGCCACCGCGTCGAAGAAGTTTGTCTGTTGCGTTTTTTTCATGATATGGATCGCATCCGGCGGGATCGAGATTCCGACAACCTGGCCGCGTTCCACATAATCCGTGGTTTGAATGACCCACTCGTAGCCGCCGCAGTCGACGTCCACCTCATAATGCACACCCATGAACACGACGGAAACGGCTTTACCGCTTACGCGCGCCTTGTCCGCGGGAATGATGTCGATATCCTCTGGGCGAACGACAACGTCCACCTCGGTGTTTTTTCCAAAGCCTTTATCGACGCAGTCGTAAACCACGCCGTTCATGCGCACTTTAAAGTCCTGCAACATGATGCCGGGGATGATATTGCTCTCCCCGATGAAGTCCGCCACAAACGGATTCTTGGGTTCGTTGTAGATGTCCGTCGGCGTACCGATCTGCTGGATCACACCATCCTTGAGCACGACGATGGTATCGCTCATCGTCAGCGCCTCTTCCTGATCGTGTGTGACATAGATGAACGTGATACCGAGACGCTGCTGCATATTTTTCAGCTCGACCTGCATCTCCTTGCGAAGCTTGAGATCCAGCGCGCCGAGCGGTTCGTCGAGGAGCAGTACCTGCGGTTCGTTGACCAGCGCGCGCGCGATTGCGACGCGTTGCTGCTGGCCTCCGGAGAGCTGCTCGACATAACGGCTGCCGTACCCTTTGAGATTCACAAGCTCCAGCATAGCCTCGACCTTTTGCTTGATCGTGTTCTTGTCGACATTTCGAAGCTTCAGCCCGAAGGCAATATTATCCGCGACGTTGAGATGCGGAAACAATGCGTATTTCTGGAAGACGGTATTTACCTTGCGCAGATACGGCGGTGTGTTTGCGATATCTACGCCGTCCATCTCGATGCGTCCGTCGTCCGGCATGATGAATCCTGCGATCAGCCGAAGCATGGTCGTCTTGCCACAACCGGATGGGCCAAGCAACGTTAAAAACTCGCCGTCTTTGATATAAAGATCGACATGCGAAAGCGCAACGTCACCGCCGTATGCCTTCGAAACGTCAACCAGTTCGATGAGGTGTTTGTCCTTCATGTGCTAACTCCTTTAGAATCATACGGCGCGAACCTGCCTTAACACGCCGTTTCGGTTTGCGAATATCCTGATTTTCGATTGGGATTGCTAGAAACTCGGCGGTGTGCTGACCCAGAGCACGCGCGCTTCCATTTTTCCGCTGTTGAGCAGATAGTGGACGCGAGTCGGGTGAAAATAAAAGCTACCGCCTTTTTTGATTCGATATCGGTTGCTGCCGACGACGAGCGTAACGCTGCCGCTGAGCACATATCCGAACTCTTCGCCTTCGTGAGGGTCATCCTCCACGCCGCTGACGCCGGCCGGGATGGTGACGAGGATCGGTTCCAGCGCGTTTTTTTGCGCGTTGGTGACCAGCCACTGGATGGTATACCCGTCCGCTTCTTCCTTTACGAACATGTCGTCCGCGCTGTAGACGACCGGCTCCTCCTGCGATTCGCGAAAAAACCCCGCGATGTCGGTTCCGAGCGCCGCGAGGATGTCCATGAGCGTGGCGATGGAAGGAGAGGTCAAATCCCGCTCCAATTGTGAGATAAATCCCTTGGTCAGCTCGGTGCGTGCCGCAAGCTCTTCCTGCGTCAAACCGCGCTGCAAGCGGAGCTGCTTGATCTTGACGCCGATCTCCATTGAGTCTACCACCTCTAAACTTCCTGTTTACAGTCACTAAACGGAATTAAACCAAATTGCATACGAAATGTCAATGTGTTTTTCATATTTTATATGAAATTTCGCTCGAAAACTGGATCTGAAAACCGCGGGGTAAATCGATGCAAGACGCGAGCGAAAAAGCCCCTTATCCATAGGCTTTTGCGCAATGTTGCAGCTCGTTAACACGGGTGTAACGTTTGGCAGTTTTCGTGCTCTTGCGCGTGCGTAATTTGCATGATACACTCATAAAAAGTGTTATAGGTAGGGGAACTGCACACAGGGATTTTGAAAAGGGGAGAAAAACATGAAACCTGGGATTGCCATCTGCTTTCCCGGCACGGGGTTTACCTGCAAGGAGGCGCTCTTTGAACGCTTAGCGAGAGACTTCACTGCGCGCGGGTATGATGTTGTTCGGCTTGACTTTTCACACATTCCGTTTCGGGAGATCGAGTCCCTAGAGGAGGCGGTTGCGGTCGCGCAGCGCGCGGTGAAACGTCAGCTTTCCCACATTGTATTTTCGGACTATGACGACGTTGTTTTTATTTCAAAAAGCTTGGGGACGATCCTCGCCGCCCAGTTTGAGCAGGACAGCAGCCTGAAACCGCGCCAAGTGTACCTTACTCCGCTGAACAAAACGCTGATGCTGATTCAACCGGAATCGCGCGTGATTGCGATGGTACTCGGAACGCAGGATCGTTTCTTGACCGGGCGCGCACTACAGAGTTTCTGCGAGCCGCGCAACATAGTCTGCCACATTGTCGAGGGGGTAAATCACAACCTCAAGGATGAGGAAGATGCCGTTCGAAATCAGAAGATCATCGATGACATCGCAAATCTCTGCGTGTAAATACTGATTTCTTGCGCCGTATACGGCTGCAACGCACGAACGGATGAAGCAACATGGAACAACAATTGGGCGAATTCTACATCAGCGACGATAAACAGCTCCTCCAACCGGAGCGGGTTTATAAGATGCTTTCCAAATCCTACTGGGCAGCGGACAGGGATCATGAGACCATTAAAAAATCTATCGAACACTCTTTCTGTTTTGGTATCTATCGGGCCGGAGAGCAGATCGGTTTCGCGCGGTGCGTGACAGATTATGCAACCATATTTTGGCTTGCGGATGTAATCGTTGACGAACGATTTCGGCGCCTCGGCTTGGGCAAAGCACTGATTGAGACCATTCTTAGCGATGAACGCTTGCAGGGTTTGAGCGGACTGCTAGCAACGCGCGACGCGCACGGGCTCTACGCACGTCACGGATTTGCGCTTGTTGATTCCAAGTTCTATATGAAGAAACCGGCAGTCCTTTCCGTAAAGGGGGCATCAGAAGAGCCATCGAATGCATCGACTTTACAAGCGTAACGAATGATAAAAGTTCGTCCACGCAGACACATGTTGTGATTGCTTTTTACAAAGCGTTTCCGAACTGGGAAGCGCTTTTTATGATTTGATTGACAGAGTTCGGGTCGAATGATGAACAACAACTCATCAGCGCGAGAAAAACAAAAAAAAGCGATGATCAAAAGTCTTTGGTTGTTACATTGTGAAAATTAAAAACAAAACATGGCAAACACGAAAAGATTCACGAAAGAACATCGACGATCGTGAGGGGGTATGCTATACTTTCGGCGTTACAGGAAGGAGGGATATCCATGAAACGAATTTTAGCGGCGGCGCTTGCCCTTGCGGTTGGCTTCACGCTTTTTATTCCGGCGGCGCTTGCCGACGAGGACGGACAGGAGCGCATCACGATGGGTGCGGATCTGACCGATCGTCAACGGGAAGCAGTTTACGCCGATTTTGGAATTGACGAAGGCTCTGTGACCGAATTGAAGGTTACAAACAAAGAAGAGCGCAGCTATCTGGAAGGCCTTGTGCCCGACGGGAAGATCGGTAGCGTCGCGCTTTCCTGCATCTATATCAAAACGTTGCCTGCTGGCTCCGGCATGAGCGTGGAGATCCATAACATCAACTATTGCACGGAAGATATGTACAAGAACGCACTCACGACAGCCGGTATTTCGGATGCACAAGTGATCGTGAGCGCACCGTTCCCGGTTTCCGGCACGGGCGCTTTGACGGGTGCTTACAAAGCCTATGAGGATATCACAGGGAATCCGCTCTCGAGCCTTGCGAAATCCGCAGGGGCCGAGGAGCTTGTCATAACCGGCGAACTCGCGGAATACATCGGCAGCGAAGACGCGACGCAGATGATCAACGAGCTCAAGAACATGCTCGACAAAACACAGGGCATGACGGACGACGAGGTGCGAACGGAGATCAAGAATCTTGCCACCCTGTATAACGTTTCTTTGACCAGTGCGCAGGTGGAGCAGGTGCTCTCTCTTGTGCGCAAGCTCGAAGGCTTGGACGCCCAAGAGTTGCAGGAGCAGCTGGTCGGCATCGCGAAAGCCGCGCAGACCGCCAATCAGGTGGGCGAAGTCACGAGCAAGGTATTCAACGACGTCAAAGGCTTTTTCTCCGCAATCGGGAATTTCTTCTCGGGGGTTTTCGGTGGGAATAAAACCGAATAAACCGGGGTTTATGATTGCACAGATCGCAAAGGATACCGTTGCCCGCGGTATCCTTTTTCGCACAAAACCGACAAGGTTCAGAGACGAAATGTGCGCTGATCCCGCTGTCAAAGTGGTTCTTGTACGGTGAAATATCACCACATTTTGTGTCGAAAGGGTGAACTGTTTACAATATAACAACAAAATGCACCCTTATGGGTGCTATAATAATCTAGATTATGATCTCCAGTGATACGCGCGCGGCGTAGTTGCAAAGAGGAGGAAACATGGACAACGATCGATACAACGAATACCCGGGCGGCGAGCGGCGCGGCACAAGCCAAACCAGATATGGTTCCGGCTCTGGCGGCGCATCTTCCGGCGCGGGACAGGGTACCTCCTCCGGGCGCAACGAAGACAACGGCGGCACGCAAGGCGGGCGCGGAACCAATGCGGGGCAATATAGCGGTTATGAACGCGGGGGAACGCAGAACAGATCCGGCGCGCCCGAACGAACCGGCGGATATGATCGCAGCGGTGCGTCAACTCCGAGAAGCAGCTCTTCCGCCGGACAATATGGCGACTACCCGCGCAGCAGGGATCCGCAGAGCAGGAGCGCCGCGCCGACAGGACAGAACGGCGACTACACGCGCAGCAGGGATCCGCAGAGCAGGAGCGCTTCACCGACAGGACAGAATGGCGACTACTCGCGCAGCAGAGATCCGCAGACTAGGAGTGCTTCAACTTCAGGGCAATACGGCGGATATGATCGCAGCGGATCCTCTTCCGGCAGAAGCAGTTCCTCCGGCGGCAGCCCTTATGGCACAACACGCTCCGGCGCATCCTCCGGTTCCGGCGGCAGCAGGGGATATGGCTCCGGCTCGTCTGGGGCGCCAAAAAAGAAAAAAAAGAAACGGCGTTATCGTCTTCGCATTCAACCAAGGGCGTTTTTTATTCTCTCAATCACCGTGGTGATCATCGCAATGATCGTCGTCGGCATCAATGCCTTTGGCAGCAGTAAGAACCCGCAGTCCGTCGAGGCAAATCAAAAGCCGGGTTTGTTTGATGAGCTGTTTAAAACGCCGACGCCGTCCCCGACGCCGACGCCGACGCCGACGCCGACGCCTTCTCCAACGCCGCCGTATGAGATTCCGCACGCGGTGGACAGCACGCAACCGAGCGTATACGGCCTGACGACTGCCGTAGAAGATAACGGTACGAAGGTCGATTCCTACCAACGGCTGGAAAAGATCGAATTCCTGCCGGATGTGCCATATACGAACGCGACGGGGATCATCACCTTCCGCGGCAGCAACTATCGTGACAGCGCGGCATACGGCACCGCGAGCGTGAGCCAGAAGAAACTTTCCGAGGCTTGGAAGATTGAAACGGGCGAGTTGCCGCGCAGCGATGTCGGCGGGCCGACCGAACAGACCTGGACCGGAAGCGGCTGGGTCGGTCAGCCGCTGATCGTACAATGGCCGGAAAACATCAAGCAGCTCATGAATATGTATGATTGGGCCAAGCAAACGCCCGGCCTGGTCGAGGTCATTCTTGCGACCATGGACGGCAACGTCTACTTCCTCGATTTGGAGACCGGCAAACAAACGCGCGACAAGCTCAACATCGGTATGCCGTTCAAGGGCGCCGGTGCGCTGGATCCGCGCGGATATCCGATCCTGTATCTCGGTTCGGGAGATATGTATACGTCCGATTCGATGAAGTCCCGCGCGATGGCGTATTCGTTGATCGATTTCACGCGGCTCTATGAATTTGGCAAGCAAAATGACGCGTTCGCGCTGCGTGATTGGCACGCGTACGATAGCTCCCCGCTGGTCGACGCGGAGACGGACACGCTGATCTATCCCGGTGAAAACGGGATACTCTATACGATCAAGCTCAATACCGTGTTCGACGAAGCCACCGGGCAACTGAGCATGAACCCAAGCGACACGGTCAAAATGCGTTATGCGGGCACGCGCTCGACGTATCCCGAAAGCACCAATACATCCAAGAATAAGTATTGGCTTGGGTACGAAACCAGCATCGCAACACTTGGCGAATTTGGATATCTTGGCACGAACGACGGCTTCCTGCAGTGCATCAACCTCAACACGATGTCGCTCGTCTGGGCACAGGATATTCAGGACGATACGAACGGTTCGCCCGTGCTGGAGACGGATTTTGCCAACCGAACCGCGTATATCTATATCGGAGCCTCGCTGCATTTCACGGCGGACACAGATATGAAGGGAAGTGTTTCCTTCTATAAAGTGAACGCGGTGACCGGCGAAATTGTCTGGAAGCACACCGAGAACGTCAACACCAAAGATCATGTCTCCGGCGGAGTGCAAGCAACGGCATTGCTTGGGCAAAAGAGCATCTCAGATCTGGTGATCGTACCCTTTTCCCGTACGCCGAACAAGGACGACGGCGTACTGCTCGCGCTGAGCAAGTCGGATGGCTCCGTTCGCTGGACGTTCCCGATGGAAAAATACACATGGAGCTCTCCCGTGGCGGTCTATGACGCAAACGGCAACGCCTACATCGTAGTCTGCGAAGGAAGCGACACGGGCGGAAAGGTATTCTTGCTCGACGGAAAGACAGGGACTCTGCTCAGCACGTTTGACGCGGAGAAGAACATTGAAGCCAGCCCCGCGGTCTATGGAAACATGATTGTCTTCGGCACCCGCGGCATGAAGATATGGGGTGTCAAGATCAGCTGAACGACGGGAATGATTGACACAAAGGAGTGAGAAGAATGGCGAAGAGAAGAAAAAGACGTGTTCGCATGCAGCCGCGATTCTTTCTAATCCTGTTCGTGGCGCTCGGCACGATTATCATCGTGCTGCTGCTTGTGAATAAGGTGCAAAACGACAAAAAGGAGTTGCTCGAGGCGACCCCTGTGCCAACTATGGCGCCTGCGCCGACCGCAACGCCCAAGCCCGCCCTGCCGGACGATATCAGCATCAACCGCGTGGACAGCGCGAATCCGTCTCAATTTGGATTTTCCAACGCCATCCAGGTGAACAAGAAGGATGTTTCGAGCTTTTCGCGCAGTGATCCGCTCGTCTTCGGGCGCGATATGGAGTATAGCGTTTTGCCGGGCATCACGACATTCGGCGGCAACAACTACCGAAACTCATTCACCTATGGCACCGTTACAATCTCCGATAAGCGCCTGCGCGAAAGCTGGACAAAGACCATCGGCGCGATCGACACATGGAGCGGAACGGGTTGGACGGGTCAGCCGCTGATCGTACAGTGGCCGGTGGAGACCGTCGCGGTCATGAATGTAAAGCAGAGTTTTAAGGATGCAGCGGCGCCGTTGACCGAGGTGATCTATCCCACGATGGACGGGAACATCTACTTTTACGATCTGGAGTCGGGAAATCCCACACGGGATCCGATCAATACCAGCGTCATGCAGGAGGGTACAGGTGTCGTGCAGAAGGGCACCGCCTGCGTCGACCCGCGCGGCTATCCGCTTTTATACGTCGGCCAGGGGATCCCTTCCAAAAATGATCAGGGCAACCCCTCCGCTTACGTGCGCGTGTATTCTTTGATCTCCGGCGAGCAGTTGGAACAGTTCGGCGGGTTTGATTGGTTTTCCCGTCGCACATGGCAGGCGTATGACGGCAGCCCTTTGATCGCGAACGATACGCTGATCTATGGCGGCGAGAACGGAATTTTCTACACCGTGAAGCTCAATGCGCAGTTTGACGCTTCGGCGGGCACGGTCTCGATCAAGCCCGACGGGCTGATAAAATCCCGCTATGAAGCCTCCGGCTATTCCCGCGACGACACGCCGGGCTCGCGCTGGTATGGCATTGAAAGCTCTGTTTCGGTCTTCCGCAATTTTGCGTTCTTTACGGACAACGGCGGAAGATTGCAGTGCGTCGACCTCAACACCCTCGCAATCAAATACGTGGTGGACGTCACGGACGAGAGTGATTCTTCCGTCGTCATCGATGAAAGCTATGACGACAGCACGATCTATCTGTATACCGGCTCGCAGACGCGCTCGAAAGGCAGCGATCTGCCGGAAGGTTTTGGGTACAGCTATCAGCGCAAGATCAACGGACTCACCGGAGCGATCGTCTGGGAAAAGCGGTGGATCTGTTCCACGGGTGACGCAAGCGCAAGCGGCGGCATCGTCTCGACGCCGCATGTCGGACGCGGACAGATCAGCAATCTCGTGATCTATTCCTTCAGCCTTGCTGCGCAGTCCAACGGGGCGGTGGCGACCCAAAGCAGCGAGACGCCGGATCCCGAAGAAGTTGCCGAAGGCGAAACCGCAGAGGCGCAAGAGCAGGGGGAGACGCTGCCGCAACCGAACGCGGGCGGAACCTATACGCTCGGCGGCCGGATCGTGGCTTATGACAAAGCGACGGGCAACATCATCTGGTCAATCGAGCAGACGAATGACTATTGGGCAAGTCCGGTCGTGGTTTACGACGCGCAGGGTAAGGCGTATCTGATCCAGTGCGACCGAGGCGGCTATATCACCATGTATGACGCTTCGAGCAGTATCATGCTCAACACCATCGACATCGGCAGCCGGATCGACTCCACACCAGCGGTGTTCAACAACCTCCTCGTCGTCGGGACACGCGGCAAGGGCGGCAGCGGAAAGGGCCCGCAGATTGTCTGCCTGAAGATCAGCTGATCGCAACAATTGACAAAAAGCAGAACCTCTCAGCACGAGTCTGGGAGGTTCTTTTAATCTTGCCGCATTTTGTTCCGTGCCGTACTTACTCGGCTGGGATCTCGGCTTCTGGCGGTTTTTGCATACGCTTCTGTCGGCGAGAGAGCACGAGGTGCATCGCAAGCGAGACCGCGCCGCTGATAACCAGAATAAAGTAAAAGCTTGCCACGCGGGAAAGCAGCATGGCGGGCACGATCAGCGCACTATGAAACAGCACGCGGAAGATCTTCACAAACCCGCTCTCGCTCGCGCCGGTGGAGCCGGGGATTGGCAAAAAGCAAACCGCGAGATAGAGAACCGATTGCAGCGCGATAAAATCAAGCATTCCAAACCCCGAAAGATGAAACGCGCGGTAGACAAAATATGGGATGACAAACTGCGAACCGAGGAGCAGTAGATAGGAGAACAATTCGCCAAAGAGCAACCACTTGTGTGCCTTAAATACTTCCGCGCCCTTCTGATAGAGCGTGATTTGCTCGGAAACGCGCTGCTCGATACGCTCGGGGTGCTTGACAATATGCAGTTTACTCAGCAGTGCGATCACGCCGTGCACGATCCGACCCGCGAAGTTTTTGGAAAACATCGCAAACAGCAGGAAGAGAATCAGCCCGATGTTGATCAGCGACCCCAGCAAAAAGAGCCAAAGGAAACCGCCGAGGTTATCGAGGATCAAGCCCGCGCGAAACGGGAAAAGAACGGTTGGAATCAGCAACACAACCAGCTGATGCGCCGCGTTGACCAACAGCAGCGCAAGCGACGCATAGGAAACCTCTACGCCATAGGCGAGCATGTAGTATAGCTGCATCGGTTGACCCGCCATTCCCGCAGGGGTAACCGCGGTATAGTATTGACCGATGTAGCCAAAGCCGATGTTGCGCAGGAACGAAATCGGTTTGCCGTAGAGCGTGCGCAAAGCGAGATGCAGTGCGACGCCAAACATCAGCGAAGCAAAGAGTGAAGCGCCGAGTGCGGCAAGCAGCCAGAGCGGATCGGCGGTTTGCACGGCGGACCAGAAATCGCTCAGCGACGTATCTTTGAAGATCACGTAGAGCGTAACACCGATCAACGCAACCATCAGCACCATGCTGACGACGCGCAGGCGCTTGCTGGATTTTTTGTCTTTGCTGTTTTCTTGCGCCGGTTTTTGTGGCGCGGTTTGTACTATTTCGTTATTCATCAATTGAATCATACTAAATTGAACCGAGAATTGCCATCGTTCCAACGGGCTAAAACGTGAACTTATGATGAAGTGAACTGTAAAGCCATTGAATTTGATAGGAATAACACATAAAAATCGATTGAGGTTTCAGACGATAGTATCGACAAAATATGGACGCAGTAGCGTGACGCGGGGCGGATTTCCTGTTAAAAATCTTTTCTAATCGGTTAATAGCCTGGTCATTACAGTTCAAAGAAAGCATACTGACCAGCCGCGTCGGTCACATGCAAAACGGGGTGCTCCAGCTCGCCAATCGGCAAATACAGCGGAAGCGTTGGGCGGCAATCGGTTCTGAAAGGCGAAAACAAACCGTCTGTGATCGAGCCCACCGCCGCATATACGAGCGGATAAGCCGGATGAAACGATGCCGCCTCAAGCGCAACCATGCGCTTGCCGTGTTGGGTGACAATCGTCGCCGTCACCTGAACATCTTGGATGGCTGCCGGATAGCGCAGACAAAGCTCGCTGTCAGTCTCCAAAATCGAATGCGCACTTGCGGACTTCAACTGCCGCGCGCGCAGGGTATAGAGCGCGATGGGCGAACAATCGACCACGAGGAAGCGTCTGTTGAGCTTGCTTGCGGCGGCTGCGGTTGTGCCGCTGCCGGAAAACAGGTCGCAAACCAAATCACCCGGACTCGTGGAGGCCAAAATCATGCGGTTGAGCAGCGCTTCTGGCTTTTGGGTTGCGTAGCCGACGCGCTCGCTGTCCTTCTGCTGCAAGTGTTCAATATCGTCCCAAACGTCGCTTGGGAAAACGGGTGTATTTTCATAATATGTATAGAGTTTTCCTGCGGAGCGAATGGTAAAGCAGATTCGTCCGTCCTCGTCGATGAAGCGCTTCATATGATTGCGCTTTTCCGAGCCACGCGGGCGACTGACCGCGTTGATGTCGAAAAACACCTTCGCACTCTTTCGATAGAATAGAATCGTGTCGTGCTTGCGCGGAAAATATCGCGTCGCCCTGCCGCCGGATTTATAGCACCAGGCGATTTCATTCATGAAATTCTGCGCGCCAAAGAGCTCGTCCAGCATCAGACGGAGCTTTGCACTCATGCGATAGTCGATGTGCAGATAGAGCGATCCGCTCGGAGTCAACAGCTCCCGCGCACCGGAAAGAATGGTTCGCATCCAGACAAGGTAGTCCGCTTCCTCCATATCGTCCGCATAGACCGGAAGCGTAAGCTTTGTGTGACCGACCCCGATCTTACTGTGAAACGTGTCTCCCGTGCCAAAGGGCGGATCGAGATAGACGAGCTGAACGCGACCGGCATAGTTCGCGAGAAGCGTTTTGAGTGCATCCTCCGCGCGAGAAAGAACAAACTCGCCCGGCCCGCCATTTGGGTGTCGTTCGCCCGCACATTCAATTTGCATATCGATATCCTCCCGCGTTGCGTAGAATGAGGGTGCGTAAGAAAAAAGCGGGAGGCAGGATTTGCTATTCGCTCATCCGGTTTCCCGCCGCGATGGCGACGTGGGCTTCCATGTATTTTTTTGCGTCGTCCGCATTTCTTTGTTCAATGGCATGATAGATGCTCAAATGCTCTGCAAGTGAATTCGGCGCGCGATCAGGCAGGGTAAGAGAGCTTTGCCGCGCTTTTCGAATGTTGTGGTGCAGCGAGGCCAAGATGTGCCGGATCGTGCGGCTGCCGCTAGCTTCATAAACCAGCTCGTGGAATCGCGTGTCAAGCGCGACGAGATGCGAAATATCGTTTTTTGACGTATAAAACTCCATGAGCTCCACAACTTCTTTGAGCTCATTGAGTTGTTCTTCCGTTACGCGTTGCGCGGCCCAATATGCTGCCTGCCCTTCGAGTAGGTGACGGATGGTGGAAACATCCTGCAAATCTTCGCTGGTAAGACTTTTTACAACCACGCCGCGGTTGGGATGGGAGGAGACAAGATCCTCCAGCTCCAATTGCTTCAGCGCTTCGCGCACGGGCGTTCGGCTCACACCCAACTCCTCTGCAATCTTCATTTCTATCAGGCAGTCGCCCGTTTGATAACGTCCTTCGGCAATTCCATCCCGCAGAAAACGGTACACTTTTTCGGATAGGGAGCCGTAGTCTTTATTGTCATACAGTCCGTTCATGTCTCTCTCTTTCGCGCCAATGATATGGACGCAATTCGATGGAAAAAAGGAATTGTCGCTCTCAATTCCTGTACTTAGTGTAGCGTTTTCGGCTTCAAAACACAAGCGTTTGTATACAAATATACAATCGCGCCACGGTTTGTGCACAACGGGGTAATTTGCAAGTGAATTCTTAGGAAACGAATGCGTCTTCCAGCGGATACATACGAAAAAGGGATTGCTTTTATACAGGATCCTGCGTATACTTGCAAGGCGCGATTGCCGTACGTGCATAGGAATCTTGAACGGCTCAAGAAACGGCATAATATGAAATGATTGACGGGAAAGCGGCTGTATCCGCGTAAATGCCATCAATACGACGCAAAGCGTTCACGCGTGGGTAACATGGCGGACCTATTGCATATTTACAGAACCCCCCGCTTGCGATATAATTTTTTATAATGAAGAATGGAGGTGTGCATATGTCTGAAGAAAAAAAGGCCGGCACCGAAGTTTCAAAGGCTGAAATTTCTAAGAAGGAATCCGAGGGCGGACGCATTGTTTTTGCGGACGAGGTTGTTGCGACCATCGCGTCACTCGCGGTATCCGATGTTGAAGGCGTTTCCGCACTCAATGGCGGAATGGTAGAAGGCATCACCGAGATGCTTGGCAAGAAGAATATGACCAAGGGCGTGAAGGTCGAGGTCGGTCAGGAAGAGGCCGCGGTTGACGTTTCCGTCAGTATCGTGTATGGCTACAAGATCAAGGAAGTCTGCGAGAGAATCCAAGCGGCTGTCAAGAGCGCGATTGAAACCATGACGGGCTTACATGTGGTGGAGATTAACATCTTCGTGCAGAGCGTCGTGTTTGAAACGAGCGAAGGCTCCACCCGCGCCGCGAAACGCAAAGAAAAAGCAAAAGAAAAAGAAACGCAGGCAGTCACCGCGGAGATCGTAGAACCCGAACCGCCGCGCGTGAAATAACGATTTTTAAAAAAGTGACCCGTAGACGGGCGGAACGGATTCCGCCCGTTTTACGGAGCGCGCATGATCATGCGAACAAACGGGTCATCGATGGGTAAGTCCGCGCGCGAACGCGCGGCGTACGAAAAGGGGTTTATAGGTATGAAACTCAAATTCTTCGACCGTCTCCTGTTGGGAATCCTGCTTGTCGCAGCCATTCTCGTGGCGTTTGTGCTGTTTGGCATTGCAACAAAAGTCATTCCGGAGGAAATGGTCGCAAACTTTATCTCTCTGTTTTATGCGATCCCGGAGAACGCATGGATCCTTGCCGGTTCCGGGGTGTTACTCCTGTTGATTAGCGTCAAGCTGCTGTTTGCCGGCAGAGCGAAACACGGAGATATTCGACCCGCTTCCGCGCTGATGCGTCAGACGGAACTCGGCGGCACGTTTATCTCGCTTGAAGCCATCGACAGTATGATTCAGAAGCACTGCCGCGCGATTTCGCGCGTGAAGGATGTGCACACCACCTTGCAATCGACGGAGACCGGCGTCACTGTCGGCATCCGCCTGTGTGTGCTTCCCGATACGGACGTGGTCACACTATCGAGCGAGCTGCAAAAGTCACTAAAGGAAAACGTAGAGTCTCTTACTGGCATCCAGGTCAACGAGATCGGTGTTCTGGTTGAGAGCGCGGCGCCTGTCGCCGCGACAGCTTCCGTTTCCCGCGTGGATTGAGGAAAGAACAATGGATGCTTTTCTCGAGTTTTTGAAAAGCCATAAGTTCACGGCGCTCTTTGTGCTGCTGGGGCTTGTGCTGTCGATTCTCTTCTTTACAATCGGGTTTTGGCGCACGATTGTGCTTTTTCTCATCCTCGCCTTATGTTTCCTGATCGGCTATTTGCTCGATCAGAGCGGGCCGGAGGGCATCAAAGCGTTTTTTGACAAACTGTTTTCAAAAAAATAAATCTTGAATATGACCTTGCCGGAAATCCGTATCGTGGCGTTCCGGACGGAGTCAAATCTATCAAATAGACTGGAATTCGATCAAGCATGAGCAGAACCACCGCGCGCGAAGTCGCAATGATGATGCACTTTTCCAATCTGCTGGGCGGAGAAGACACCCCCGAACACGTCTGCGAGAAGGCTGAGCTGCTCGGCACGCTGGACGGGGAGGATCTGCTTTATGTCAGCCAGATGTTGGAAGGCGTGCTTGCGCATACGACGCAGATCGACGAGTTCGTAAGCCGCTATGCAAAGGATTGGACGATCGACCGCATCGCGCGGGTGGATCTCAGCATTTTACGCGTTGCCATCTACGAAATGCTCTACCGAAAGGAAGATGTGCCGACTGGCGCCGCCATCAACGAAGCGGTTGAGCTCGCCAAGAGATATGGCGGGGAACGCTCCTATGCGTTTGTCAACGGTATCCTCGGCAGCGTCGCAAAGGAGCTCGTCTCTCCGTGAGCGAATTGTTTCTCGGCGTCGATACCAGCAATTATACGACGTCCGTATCTTGTGTTTCTAGCGAAGGCATCGTTTTCGAGCGGAGAACGATGCTTTCTGTGGCGTTGGGCGAACGGGGGCTTCGGCAGAGCGACGCGGTGTTTCAGCATGTGCGAAACCTGCCGCCGCTGATGGAAGAACTCCTGCATACGATCGACCGTACGGCTGTTTGCGCCGTTGCAGTGAGTATAAAGCCGACTAGCGCCGAGGAATCCTATATGCCCGTATTCCTCGCGGGGAAGCTCGCCGCGGTCACGCTGGCTTCTTCGCTCGGTGTACCGCTGTATGAGACGACACATCAGGCGGGGCACGTCCGCGCTGCGCTGCTGGGTCATGAGGGAATCGGATTCAAGTCCCCGTTTCTTGCAATGCACCTTTCCGGCGGGACGACGGATCTGCTCTTGGTGCAGCGGGAAAACGACCTGATCGGTGAGATCGTTCGGATCGGTGGATGCAGTGACCTTCACGCGGGACAATTTGTCGATCGCGTCGGCGTGCGCCTGGGGTTGCCGTTTCCAAGCGGGGTTTCGTTGGAAGCGCTTGCGAGAACGGCGGGAAATCGCTCCATCAAGCTGCCCGCGAGCGTCAAGGGTCTTGACTGTTCGTTTTCCGGACAGGAAACCAAGGCACAGCGGCTGATCGAAGATGGCATGGAGCCGTCCGCTGTTGCGTTTGCCGTCTACGACTGCCTCGCACGAACGATGGAAAAATTGCTCGCAAACGCGTTTGCCGAAACCGGATGCACGACAGCACTACTTTCCGGCGGCGTTTCGGGGAGCCTACTGTTGCGTGAACTTCTGAAACAACGACTCCGGCAACCGCTTTCCTACGCGCAGGGCGGGCTTTCATCGGATAACGCCGTGGGGACTGCTTTGCTTGCGCGGGACCTCTATGGTTCTGATCATCGCGCATCCGATAAGTAAAGAAACAAACGACGGGAGGTGAGCGGCATGGAGCAGGCATTGACGCCTGTGTTTCGCGTAAGCGAGCTGAACGAATATGTGTCGCTTGTGCTTTCGGGCGATCCTGTATTGAACGACGTCCGCGTCAGCGGAGAGATCAGCGGCTTTAAGCGGCATTCCTCCGGACACCTGTATTTTTCTCTCAAGGATGAAAGCGCCCTTGTGCGCTGCGTGATGTTCCGCCAACAGGCGATACGGCTCAATTTCCAGCCGCAGGACGGCATGCAGGTGCTCCTTTACGGCAAGGCCTCGCTCTATGAAAAGGACGGATCGTTTCAGCTCTATGCCAATTATCTGAAGAAAAGCGGAGAAGGCGAGCTGTATCTGCGCTTTCTGGCGCTGAAAAAAGAGCTCGAAGAGCGCGGCTGGTTTTCGCCGGATCGCAAAAAAATAATCCCGTTTTTACCGCGCAGAGTCGGCGTTGTTACCAGCGGGACAGGCGCTGCCTTGCAGGATATTCTCAATATCATCCATCGCAGATTTCCGCGTATGCCGGTGGTCGTCGCAAGTGTTCGTGTCCAGGGCGCGGGAGCTGCGGAAGAGATCGCGGAAGCGATCGATGAGATGAACCGCAAACACGCCGCGGATGTACTCATCGTCGGCCGGGGCGGCGGAAGCATGGAGGATCTTTGGGCGTTCAACGAGCCGTTGGTTGCGGAGGCGATCTATAGGAGCGATATTCCGATCGTCAGCGCCGTTGGACATGAAACGGATTTCACCATTGCAGATTTTGTGGCCGACTTGCGTGCGCCGACGCCCTCCGCCGCGGCGGAGCTCTGCGTGCCGGAGATGGAAGCCTGTTACGAAGCGATTCGCATGCAGAGCGAGCGCATGCGCCGCGCGTTGAACGCGAGAATGGAACGTATGCGCGCCAGCGTCCGCCTCTTTGCCTCGGCAAAAGCCTTTCGCCTGTTGGAAAACAGGCTGCTGAGCGAGAGACAAACACTCGACGGCGTGCGCGAGCGAGCATATCGAGGTGTTCGGGAGCAGATGAACGCCGCCAAAGCGGAACTACAGCGTCTGCTCGCGCAAATGAACGCGCTGGATCCTTCGGCGGTTTTAGAGCGCGGATATGCAATACTTTCGGATACGAACGGGCACGCGCTTGGCGGCGTAGGGGCGATGCAGCCCGGCGATGCAGTCAACATCCGCATGCATGACGGCACGGCCGGCGCGAAGATTGAACGGGTTTCAAACCAAGAATGAGGACAATCGCGGGAGGGAAACAAATGGAGCAATCGGTACGGTTTGAAGAAACCATGCAGAAGCTTTCGGATATCGTTGCAAAACTGGAGGGCGCGGAAGGCTCTCTGGATGAGATGATTCGCCTCTATGAAGAAGGCATGACACTCGTCAAAGCCTGCGAGCTCCAACTGGATGTATACGAGGCGGTCATCACACGGCTAAATGGTGCGGCTGAGGTGAAGCATGATGCTGAGTGAGCGGTTGACGCAGTATTCCGAATGGACAGAGCAAACGCTTGGGGAGCTGCTCGCGCAGAGCGATCGCGCGCCGATCTTGCAGGAGAGCATGGCATATAGCGTGTTTTCCGGCGGGAAACGGATTCGTCCCGCGCTGTGTATGGCGGCCTGCGAACTCTGCGGCGGTAAAGAGCAGGACGCGCTGTATGCCGCTTGCGCGCTGGAGATGATTCACACCTATTCCCTGATTCATGACGATCTGCCCGCGATGGACAACGACGACATGCGGCGCGGCAAACCGAGCAATCACAAAGCATTTGGGGAAGCCAACGCGATTCTCGCGGGCGACGGGCTATTATCGCTCGCGTTCTATGCGCTCTCGCTTTGCGGGCATGCGGACGCCCTCACGGCGGTCTCCAAGGGTGCGTTCGAAATGGTGATGGGGCAGAGCCTGGACGTGAACAGCGGCGGGGACGAGTCCCTTCTGCGGCAGTTGCAGGAGTACAAGACGGGCGCGCTTTTTCGCGCGGCGGTACTCGCCGGCGCGGCTTGCGCACACGCGAACAGCGAGCAGCGCGAGGCACTGGTTCGTTTTGCGGACGCATACGGCATGCTCTTCCAAATTACGGATGACATTCTGGATGTGGAAGGAGAAGCGTCCGTACTCGGAAAATCGGTCGGAAAAGATGCGCAGGACGGGAAGACGACGTTTGTCAGCGTCTATGGATTGGAGCGTTCGAAGGAGTATGCGAAGGCCTATGCGCGCGAAGCGCGCGATGCGGTGCTTCAGGTCGGCGAAGACACAACATTCTTCACGGAACTCATAAGCTACACGCTGACGCGAAAATCATAATGCAAAAATGTTTGGCAGAAAGAACGAATAGAACAATGGATCGTTATCCGGTACTCAACAAAGTCAACTCCCTGGAGGACTTCAAACAACTCAAGGATGGTGAACTGCCCGCGCTTGCGGCGCAGATGCGCCAGTATATGATCGAAAACATCGCGCGCTGCGGCGGGCATCTCGCCTCCAGCCTCGGCGCGGTAGAGTTGACGATCGCCATGCATCGCGCGTTCAACAGCCCCGAAGATCGGATCATTTTCGATGTGGGACATCAGGCATACGCGCACAAGATCATCACGGGCAGACGGGAGGCGTTCTGTACGCTTCGCCAGGAAGACGGCATTTCCGGCTTCCCCAAACGCGAAGAGAGCGTGCACGACCACTTCAACACCGGCCATGCCTCCACGGCGATCTCCGCCGCGCTCGGGATGGCACGCGCAAAAAAGCTGCTTGGTGAACAGGGCACCGCAATTGCATTGGTTGGCGACGGCGCGCTCACAGGCGGTCTCGCGTTTGAAGGGCTCAACGACGCGGGACAGGCAGATGTGCCGCTGGTCGTCATTCTCAACGACAACGAGATGTCGATTTCGCCCAATGTCGGCGCATTACATCGCATGCTCGTGAACATGCGCTCCAGTGCATGGTACGTCCGTTTCAAGCGCAGGCTGGTGCGCGCGCTGGATACGGGGCTGCTTGGTCGCTGGCTCTCACGACACATGGAAAACTTCAAAAATCGCATCAAGAGCTTTTTAATGCCCAAGCGATTGTTTGAGGATCTGGGTTTTCTCTATTTAGGACCGATCGACGGGCATGACATTGGCTTACTGACGCGGATGTTTACCCGCGCAAAAGAGTTGCATGTCCCGGTGATCGTACATTGCGTGACGCAAAAAGGAAAAGGATATGCGTTCTCCGAGCGCAATCCTGAGAAGTTCCACGGTGTCGCGCCGTTTTCCATCGACACGGGAGATATCGAAAGCGCGCTGAAGAAGAGTAACTCCAGCGTGTTTGGCGACACGATGCTCGCGCTTGCGCAAAAAGATCCGCTGATCGTGGCTATTTCTGCCGCCATGCCGATCGGTACCGGATTGACAGAGTTTGCGGGACGTTATTCCAATCGATTTTTCGATGTCGGAATCGCGGAAGAGCACGCGCTGACGATGGCGGCCGGAATGGCTGCTGGCGGGATCAAGCCCGTGGTTGCGATTTATTCGACATTTTTACAGCGTGGATATGATCAGATTTTGCACGACATCTGTCTGCAGAAGCTGCCGGTCGTTCTTGCGGTGGATCGCGCAGGACTCGTCGGTGACGACGGCGAAACGCATCAGGGTGTATATGATATGGCGTTTCTTTCGACGATGCCGAATATGACAATCTATTCTCCCGCGACGCAGCAGGAGCTCGTGCACATGCTGGAGCTTGCGATTTCGCGCGGGGAACCTGCCGCGGTACGCTATCCGCGCGGAAGCCTGATGCAGGCCGTTTCCGCGCAGCCGGTCGAAAAAGGCGTATGGGAAGTTCTGCAACCGATTGGGGAGCGAACCGTGATTGCGACCGGATCGATGGTCGCGCTCGCGATTCCCGTCTGTCGCAGGCTCGGTGTCGGCCTGATCAACGCGCGCACGGTGATGCCGATGGACGAAAGCATGCTTGCCGAAGTTCAAAAGACCGCGAAACGTGTTGTCGTGATGGAAGAAGGTGTGGATTGCCTCGGTCTGCATGTCAGCGCCGCGTTGTCGCCCATCCGTGTGGCGCGCATGTGTGTGCCGAACGATCCAGTTTCGCAGGCATGCGTCAACCACCAGCGGCAATTTTGCGCGCTGACCGCGGAGGTTCTGGAAGGGCATCTTACGGAGGGTTGGGCATGAAGACACGCCTCGACGTTGCGCTCTTTGAGCGCGGTCTCGCAAAAAGCCGTGAAGAGGCACATGCGCTCGTGCTCGCGGGACAGGTGTATCTGGGCGAAGTCAAAGCGGAGAAGGCGGGGCAGTTTGTCACGGACGATGCGAACATCATCGTACGCGGGGATACGTGCCCGTTTGTCAGCCGCGGCGGCTATAAGCTGCAAAAGGCGATGGAGACATTTCCCATCACACTCGATGGTAAAGTTTGCGCGGATATTGGCGCTTCCACGGGCGGTTTTACGGACTGTATGCTCCAAAAAGGCGCCCGGAAGGTGTTCGCGATCGACGTGGGCTACGGCCAGCTGGACTGGAAACTCCGAAGTGACGCGCGGGTGACCGTTATGGAGCGAACCAATGCACGATTTATGGAGCCCGCGTGGTTTGGAGACGGGCTGGAGTTTGCGTCAATCGACGTTTCGTTCATTTCGCTGGATAAAATTCTACCGCCACTGTACTCTTGCTTGAAAGAAAACGGGCAGGTCGTAGCACTCATCAAACCACAGTTTGAAGCGGGAAAGAACAAGGTTGGCAAGCACGGCGTCGTCTCGGATCAGGGCACGCATATCGAGGTGATTGAACGCATTCTCGGCGTCTCACAAACGGCCGGATTTTGTGTAAGCGGGCTGTCATATTCACCCATTCGCGGCCCGAAGGGGAACATCGAATTTCTCGTATTCTTGGAAAAATGCATACATAAAAATATTGAGGTAACAGAAATAGACCATAACACAGCCGTTTCGGTGGTTCAGGACGCGCACACCACGTGTATATAAAGCATACATATTCATAATTTCTCTTGTATTTTTATAAACGAGGCCGTATAATATGTGCACATACTCTTTTTTGGAGCGAAAACGATGAAAATCGGCTTTGCGGGGAATCTCGAAAAGGATGGCATCGCCGAATTTCGTGTCCGCTTGATGCAGCAGGCAAGAGCGCTGGGCGAAGAGGCGGTTCTCATCGACTGCGCGGAGGATCTGCGCATGGAGCAGCGCGCGCCGCAGCTTTTGGTTGTGATTGGCGGGGACGGAACGTTGCTTCGGTTTGCTTCCGCGGCAGCGCAGATGGACATTCCGCTGCTCGGCGTGAATCTGGGTCGAATCGGGTTTTTAAGCGAGATCGCGCTCGATGCATTCCCGGAAGCGATCGAAAACATCCAGCGCGGGAATTATCGGGTGGAAGAGCGCATGACGCTGTTTTGCAGCATCAACGATACGCCCTTTGCAAGTTGTCTGAACGATATTTTGATCGCGAAGCAGTCGTTTTCCGGCACGATCCATATCGATATGTTTTGCGATGGGCAGACGGTTGGCTCCGTTTTTTCGGACGGTATCATCGCCAGCACGCCGACCGGCAGCACGGCATACAATCTTTCGGCGGGTGGCCCTGTGGTCACGCAGTCGCTCGACAGCATCATCGTTACCGCGGTTTGCTCGCATACGCTGCACATTCGACCGATTGTGTCTGCGCCGGACGCCATCTGGACGTTTCAAGTCAATGGCGAGGGATTTGTAGCGGGGGACGGCATCCGCCTCAGCCGCGTCAATCCGGACGATCGCATCACGGTGACGCGCTCCAATCAACGCGTCCGTTTCATTCGTTTTCAGGAGCAAAACGTCTTCGAACTCATCCGGCAGAAGCTCACCTGACGCATACCATCCCGGGACGCTGTGCCGCGGACACTGCGCGGCATTCATATAACTCAAAACGATTCGCTGGCATATCCCGACCAACGCACGATTTTACCGTACTCGCACTCATCATACTATTGATATTGGGGATTGAAACATGAAAGCAAAACGACATGATATGATTTCCAAACTTATCGCTTCGGAAAACATTGAAACGCAGGAAGAGCTCGCCGGAAAACTGCGCGACCATGGTTTTTCCGTCACGCAAGCGACTGTCTCGCGCGACATCAAAGAGCTTCGGCTCATCAAGGTGCTCACGCCGGAGGGGCGTTATCGTTATGCAACGGTTGAAAAAGCGGAGGCGGATCTGCAAGAGCGCTTTATCCGCATGTTCAGCAACTGCGTGCTTTCGGTGACCAGCGCGGGCAACATGATCGTGATCAAAACCATCGCTGGCAGCGCAAATGCCGCGGCGGAAGCGGTCGATACGCTCAAATGGCCGGACATTCTTGGCTCTATTGCGGGCGATAATACGATTTTTATCGCCGTGCGGGATGCAAAGAGCGTTGGCGACATCATCAAGAAGTTTCAAAAGATGCTGAAATAATCGCCTGATCTTGTAACCGTTTGTGCTCCGCCAGCCTCCCGAGATAGACAGGAGGCTCTCACTGTGAGCGCAAAAACACGGTTACACCCTCGGGTTAACACGATTGAACTGCAAGTTAAGGTTGCTTACAATACGAAGTTGCTTATACGAACTGCAGGTTGCGATTGCGAACAAAACGAAGATGCTCATAAAACAGGAGGGCGTCATCTTTGCTCAAACAGGTATCCATCCATAATATTGCGCTGATCGATCAGCAATCGATCGCGTTTTTCGGTGGGTTTTCCGTGCTGACGGGTGAAACCGGCGCAGGAAAATCCATTATTATTGAAGCGCTCAATTTTGTGCTGGGCGAACGCGCGAGCCGTGAGCTCATCAAGTCCGGCGAAGAGAAGGCGAGCGTGGAAGCGACGTTTTCCCTTACTGCGGGCGAGCCGGTGATGGAAACGCTCGCGGAGCAGGGGATCGATTGTGAAGACAACGAACTTACGCTCTATCGTGAGTTTTCATCCAGCGGAAAAAATATTTGCCGCGCGAACGGCACGTTGATCAACACGGGCGTGCTCAAACTCATCGGCGACGCATTGGTGGATATCCACGGCCAGCACGCGCATCAATCATTGCTGGATGAAAAACGGCACATCAGCCTTCTCGACCGGTTTGCCGGAAAAGACGCGCTGGAGATCAAAACTCGCGTGGCCGAGGCGTACCAGAAAGCGACAGAGGCAAAAAGGCTCTTGCATGCCGCGCAATATAATGAGCAAGAGCGAGCCAGAAGAATTGATCTTCTGTCCTATCAGATCAAAGAAATCGACGCAGCAAGCCTCACCGAAGGCGAGGAAGAACAGCTCGAAGAACAGCGCGGTCTTCTGCAAAACGCGCAGGCGGTGATGGAAGGCCTCGCGGGCGCAAATGACGCGCTCAGCGGGGACGAGGGAGAAAGCGGTGGCGCGCTGTCTTCATTCAGCGTGGCTCTCCACATGCTGGATGGCATCGCGCACCTAAGCGCTGATTACCAACAGCTCTCGGACAAGCTCCATGCGATCTATTATGATCTGGAAGACGCAAGCTACACACTTCGAGATTACAGAAGCGAATTCTCGTTTGAACCCGGCATGCTGGACGACATCGAATCCCGGCTGGAGCTTCTAGCACAGCTCAAGCGCAAGTATGGCGCGAACATCGCGGAGATTCTGGCCTATCGTGAAAAGGGCGCTGCCGAATTGGAATTGATCGAAAATGCGGAGGAACGCAGGGAACAGCTTACCGCCGATTACGACGATACAAAACGCGAATATGAAGCATTGAGCCAGACGCTGTCGCAACTGCGTAAGTCTGCGGCGGAACGCATGAGCGCAAGGCTGTTGCCGGAGCTCAGTGATCTTGGCATGCCGCACGCGGCCTTTTCCGCAAAGTTTGAAACGCTATCCGGTGAAATCCCTTCCGCCAACGGTACCGACGATGTGGAGTTTTTGCTCTCCACCAACCGCGGAGAACCGGTGAAACCACTGAGTAAGGTCGCCTCCGGCGGCGAGCTTTCCCGCATCATGCTCTCATTCAAAAGCGTGCTTGCCGATCTGGATGGCATTCCGACGATGGTGTTTGACGAGATCGACAGCGGCATCAGCGGACAGATTGGCACCGCGGTCGCGGTAAAGATGCGACAGATTGCGAACAATCATCAGGTGCTTTGCATCACGCATCTGCCCCAGATTGCCGCGTATGCAAACCAGCAGTATTTGGTCTACAAAGAAGAGACGGGCGAACACACGCGCTCCAACGCTGTTTTGCTCACGCCGGAACAACGCGCCGGCGAGATCGCGCGTATTATGGGCAGCGGCAGCGCGGACACGGTTGCGCGCGAGCATGCGCAGCAGCTCATCGACGCAGCCGAAGAAGCTATGCGTAAAATATTCTAGTAAGACTTTTTAAGTCTTTTGATGTAATGAAAAACAACCGTTCGTATGAGTTGCATTGTCACGAACGATTCTATGTGTTAGTGTGCACGAACCCCGGGAGTATGGATGAAGAAGAATCTGCTGATTGCAAGCAACAACGTCGCGGATGCGAAAGGAATTGAGGCGGCCTTTCAGGTACTGGAAGACATTCGCCTGCTTCCGAGCGTATTCACGGGTCGCGACGCAATCGACACGATCTTTTCGCGCGACGTAGATCTTTTGATTCTGGATCTTTTTTTACAGGATCTGGACGGCATCTGCGTGCTGGATTTTATCGGAAAATTGAGCGAGGACAGGCGGCCGCTGGTGTTTGTAACCACCGCGCTTGCGGATGATCGGCTGCTGCAAATCATCAAAGACCGCGTGATCTATTGCTTCACCAAACCGTTAAAGTACGAGCTGGTGCAGCTTCGCGTGTTGGAATTCATCCGCTTATATGAACGCGAGACGGAGAAGGCGGACGATGTTGTCGATATTCTGGAAAGCCAGATTGCGGCCGGAATCCGCGCCATCGGCGTGCCCGCACACTTGAAGGGATATTACTATCTGCGCGATGCGATTCGCATCTATGCCATGTGCGAGTCTCCCGTGGATTTGAGCATCACAAACGACATCTATCCAACCGTAGCGAAAATCTACAACACGCGTCCGCCGCTGGTGGAGCACGCGGTGCGAAACGCGATCGAGATCGCCTGGACGCGCGGAAACTCGGATACCATTCGCGAGTATTTTGGCTATACGATGCAGGACTACAAGGGGAAGCCAAGCAATTTGGAGTTCGTTGCCATGATGGCGCAGCGCGCTTTGACCTATCTCAAACATTGATGTGTGAACAACGCCGAATAAGTGCGCCGTGCGAACGGTGCGTTTTTCTTTTTGGATGTGTCGAAAGAATTCGGGATCGCGCAACGCGAGAGCGTGATCGAGTCACCCAGCCGGATTGACGCGGGAATGAATTCAGACTAAACTAATACATGGATGAAGTGATTTCATCTAATGCAATTCAAGTGAATGAATCATCGATAATCTGATATGAGGTGAACAACATGTTGATACAAACAAACGGAAAAAAGCGTGCAATCGTGATTGTCCTCGACAGCGTCGGCATTGGCGAGCAGCCGGATGCGGCGGAGTTTGGCGATGTCGGTTCCCATACGCTCGGCAATATTCGCAAGGTGCGCGGGAGGCTGGATCTGCCGAACATGACAGCACTTGGCCTTGCCGCAATCGAAAACAGCCGTCTGGATTCTTTGGGGTTGACACCAAAGGGCGCATATGGTCGCCTGGCGGAACTGACAAAGGCAAAGGATACCACCTGCGGACACTGGGAGATGGCAGGGCTGCCGCTCAAGCAGGCGTTTAAGACATATCCAAAGGGATTTCCCGAAGCATTTTTGCGCGAGTTTGAGGCAAAGATTGGCAGAGGAACACTTGGCAACGAGGTTGCCAGCGGCACAGAGATCATCTCCCGCTTGGGGGATGAGCACGTTAAAACCGGCAAACCGATCGTGTATACGTCGGCCGACAGCGTGTTCCAAATCGCCGCGCACGAGGGCGTTATTCCGCTGCCGGAGCTCTATCGCATTTGCGAGATCGCGCGTGAACTGCTCAACGACGACAACTTCCTTGTCGGCCGCGTGATTGCCCGCCCGTTTGAAGGCACGAGCGGTGCATATAAACGCACGGAAAACCGCAAAGACTATGCGGTGGAACCGTTTACCGACACGGTGCTGGATGCGCTGGTCAAGCGGGGAATGGATGTGGTCGGCATCGGCAAGATCGAGGATATCTTCTGCCATCGCGGCGTAAGCACGGTTGACCACACGAAGAACAACCACACCGGAATCGACGCTACGGTTCGCTTCCTCACGGGGGGCACGGGGGATTTTATCTTCACGAATCTGGTCGATTTTGATATGCTCTATGGTCACAGAAACGATGTGGAAGGCTACGCCACGGCACTGGAGACGTTTGATGCGGCGCTGCCGCGGATTCTTTCCGCCATGCGCGAGGACGATATTCTGATGATTTCAGCGGATCATGGCTGCGACCCCACCACGCCGAGCACGGATCATTCGCGCGAGTATATTCCGCTTGTGGTCGCAGGCAAGCACGTGAAAGCCAACGTCAACCTCGGTACGAGAAAGACGTTTGCGGATATCGGAGCAACAGTTCTGGACTATCTTGCGGGAGAAGCCTGGAACGTCGGCACTTCCTTCCTCAACGAGATCTATGAGGCATAACGCATGAATGAAACGATCGAACGCGCGGTAGAGATCCTTTCCCCGCTCTGCGGCGGGAACTGCAAGATCGGGCTGATCTTGGGCTCCGGACTCGGCGAATATGCGGAGAAGATTGAAAACAAACGTTTTGTCGCATACAGCGACCTGCCGGGGTTCCCGCAGTCCCGCGTGGAAGGACACAAGGGCAGGTTTGTGATCGGTGAACTCTTTGGTAAAACGGTTATCTGCATGCAGGGCAGGTTTCATTACTATGAAGGATATCCGCAGTCGCAGATTGCACTTGCCGTACGGGTGATGAAGCGACTCGGCGTAGAGAAACTGCTGCTTACCAACGCCGCGGGCGGTGTCAATCTGGACTTTTTGCCCGGGGATCTCATGCTGATCTCCGATCACATCAACTTCTCCGGCTCGCATCCCTTGATCGGGCCGAATGACGAGAGCTTTGGCCCGCGTTTTCCGGACCAAACCAATGTTTACGACCGCGCTCTGCGTGAGAAGGTGCGGACGGCTGCCATGACGGCAGGTGTGAAGTTGCGCGAGGGCGTCTATATGATGTTCTCCGGACCTACGTTTGAATCCCCGGCGGAGATTGTGTTTGCCCGCACCGTCGGCGCTTCCGCCGTGGGGATGTCCACCGTGCCGGAGGCGATTACTGCCGCACATTGCGGCATGCAGACCATCGGTATTTCGTTGATTACCAACATGGCAGCTGGAATTCTCAATCTGCCGTTGAGCCATGAAGAGGTGCAGGAGACGGCGGCGACTGCCTCTGAAAAATTCTCGAAGTTGGTGGATGAAATCATCCGCAGCGTGCTTTAGTTCTCTGCGAAATAACATCAAAAACAGGCGTAATCCGGCAGTAAAAAAGCATAGATCTTTTTACACCCGTACTTCTGAAGTGCGGGTGATTCTATGTTTGGTTTATGGCGAAAGCATGGATTGTTCGTGTCTCTTATCCTAGCAGGTGTGAAACTTGATTGAATCGCTTGCGTATGCAACCGCGCAGGGCTTATAATGAAAAAAAGCACAAGGAGGGCCACGGCTTTGATTGGAGTCATCTTCGGCGAAAAGGGCACAGGAAAGACAAAGCAGATTCTCGAAATGGCAAACAAGTCCGTCCTGACGGCAAAAGGCAACACGATCTTCATTGACGACGACACAAGTTATATCTACGACCTCTCCAGAAAAGCTCGCTTCATCAACGCAACGGAATACGGCATTGTAACCCCGAAAATGCTTTATGGTTTCCTTTGCGGTCTTGCGGCGAGTGATTTTGATTTAGAGACCATCTATATCGATGGCCTGCTGAGCATCATCGGACATGAACTCGATTCTCTGGAAGGACTGTTTGACGATCTGAAGAAGTTTTCGGAAAAGAACAGCCTCAGTGTGATTATGAGCATAACCGGCAGCAAAGAGACCGTCCCTACGTATATGAAGGAGTACCTGCTGTAAGCGAAGAAAGCACTCGTTTTGCGTAAAGCGCAATGCGAGTACGAACGTTATACATCTGTCTTCCAAAACTGACTGACGATATTGCTGTGTTTCCACATAAGAAATGAACTAAATATAAAAGGAATAAAAAGACACCTATGCGTTACCTGAGCACGCGAGGCGGTGATCCCGTATCCGCTGCGGAAGCGATTGTGCGCGGCATCAGCCCCTCCGGCGGACTGTATGTACCCGAATCGTATCCCACAATTGAATGGAACAACGACGTGCGCGGCGGCTATTTGGCAACCGCGCACCGCGTCATGCAGGCATATCTGCCTGAGACCGATTCCGTCGAACTCGAACAGATGATTTCCGCCGCATACAAAAGCTTTTCGCATGCGGACGTAACTCCGCTCGTCAAGCTTTCCGCACGGGAACACGTGCTGGAGCTTTGGCACGGGCCGACGATGGCGTTCAAGGACGTTGCGTTACAGATGCTGCCGCATCTGATGCGCGGCTCATTGCGGCAGACGGGGGAGACCAAGCAGGTCTATATCCTCGTCGCAACTTCCGGTGACACCGGAAAGGCCGCGCTGGAAGGATTTCGCGATGTCGAGGGCACGCGCGTGCTGGTTTTCTATCCGCATGGCGGGGTCAGCGAAGCACAGCGACTCCAGATGGTCACGCAGGAAGGCGAAAATGTCGACGTCTGCGCCGTTTATGGAAATTTTGACGACGCACAGACGGGGGTTAAGCAAATCTTTGCGTCACAAGAGATCGCAACTAGGCTTGCGCAGCACGGTTGGCGGCTTTCGAGCGCGAACTCGATCAATTTCGGCAGACTTTTGCCGCAGATCGTGTATTATTTCACGAGCTATCAGCAATTGCTTGCGCGCGGCGAGATTCAGCCCGGCGAGAAGGTCAACTTCTGCGTGCCTACGGGCAACTTCGGCGATATCCTCGCGGGAGAATATGCCAGAAAAATGGGGTTGCCGGTCAATAAGCTCATCTGCGCGTCCAATCGCAACAATGTGCTGACCGACTTTTTCGAAAGCGGCGTCTATGACGATAACCGCCCGTTCTATCAGAGCATGAGCTGTTCGATCGATATCCTGATCTCTTCCAACCTGGAACGTCTGCTCTTTGAGTTGGCGGATCGTGACGATGCACTCGTGCGCCAATGGATGAGTGGGCTCAAGGAAAAGGGCATGTATGCACTCCCGCAACGGGCGGTGGACGAACTGAAAAAGACGTTCTCCGCAGGCTGGTGCACGGAGGAAGATACCTTGGCTACCATCAAGCGCATCTTCGACCAGACAGGCTACCTCATGGATCCGCATACCGCAGTGGCGCAGTGCGTCTATGAGCGCTACGTACAACGTACGGGTGATGAAACCACGACGGTGCTGCTCTCGACAGCGAACCCGTATAAATTTGCGAGCGATGTGCTAGGCGCGTTTGAACAACCGTGCAACGATGACTTTATGAACGCCGAGCGGCTGTTTGCACGCACTGGCGCACAGATCCCGAAAGCCATGCTGGAATTGCTTGGAAAACCCGAGCGGCACCATGATGTCTGCGCGTTAAGCGACATGCCAGAGCGCGTCCTGCGCCCCATCGTGGAAAAAGCTTAACGCACACCGGCGCAGAATGCGCCGCTCAGCCGCGTGGAACACAGCGGCATATAGAAAGAAGCGATTATTACGAACGAAAAAAGACCCGATACCTCCGTCATCTCCATCATTATTTGCTTTGCCGTCGTGCTGGTTCTTTCCCTCTCGCTGGTATTTCTTTTGGTGCACCGGGAAGAGCCGCAAACAGATTCGTTTGCCGCTTTGGATGAGTTGGCGTCCACAATCCAGTCCCAGTACTATTTTTATGATGACAAGGAACTGGATAATGATAAGCTGCTGGATGCGGCGATGCGCGGGATGATCAATCAACTGGATGATCCCTATGCGCAATATTTTACGGAGGAAGAGTATCAAACGCTGCTTTCCGACAATGCCGGGGATTATGTCGGCATCGGCATCAGCATTCAGGTGCCGGATGAAGTCGGCGCAGAAGTCGTCAGCGTCTACACCGGAGCGCCCGCCGATCTTGCAGGCATTCGGCAAGGGGATATCATCACAACGGTAAACGGGAAAACAACGGCCGAAAAGAGCCTCAACGAGGTGATCGACTTTTTTTCGAAGGATGAAGCCGTACCGGACGAGATCACGTATCTGCGCGACGGGGTGGAGTCCACCGTCCGCGTGCAGCGCGCCACGGTGCATATTGTCCGCGTGACACAGCGTGTGATCGGCGGGAACATCGGCTATGTGCGCATATCGGAGTTCAATGGAAGCGTCGCTACCGATTTTCAAAACGCGGTGGACACGCTCCAGAAACAGGGTGTGCAAAACCTGATCATCGATCTGAGAGACAATCCCGGCGGCGGGCTGAACGAAGTGCTCAACGTCGCTTATCAGCTGATTCCCAAAGACAAGGTCATTGTGAGCATCCGCGCAAAGAACGGCGACGAGGACGTATACAAATCCTTAGGAGAGAATCAGGTTCCGATGCAGCTCGTAGTTCTGGTCAACGGCAATTCTGCCTCCGCAAGCGAGCTTCTGACCGGCGCGCTGAAGGATTATTCCCTCGCGACAATCGTCGGTACCCAGACGTTTGGCAAAGGAATCGTGCAGAGCTTTTTCCACCTGAGCGGAAACATGGGCTGGGCGAAGATGACGACGGATGCGTATTATACGCCAAACGGCGTTTGCATCCATGGGATCGGCATCACGCCGGATATCGTCGTCGATCTGCCGGAAGAGCTTAAAAATACAGCCATCGACATGCTGGATCCCGCGCAGGATGTCCAGCTGCAGGCCGCGATTGCGGCATTTTCGCAGCAGGCACAGCTGCCGAAGACGGCAAACCGCTAGACACACGAAGCATTCAACACAGTTGTGATTTGAACAGACAAGGAGATTCTTTCCAATGAACCGCATAGCTGATTCTTCCCTCGCGCCAGCAGGCGAACAGAAAATCGAGTGGGTGCGACGCAACATGCCGATCCTGAATGGCATCCGCGCGTCGTTTGAACAAGACCAGCCATTTTCGGGTCTTAAGATTGCGCTTTCCATTCACTTGGAAGCAAAGACCGCATACCTGTGCCGCGTACTCGCCGCAGGCGGCGCACAGATGTATGTGACGGGGAGCAACCCGCTCTCCACGCAGGATGACGTGGTCGCGGCGCTTGCCGCGGGCGGCATTCACGTGTTCGCAATTCATGGCGCTTCAAAAGCGGTCTATGAGGAGTGCATTGAGAGCGTGCTGATGGCAGAGCCGGATATCATCATCGACGACGGCGGCGATCTTGTGCACGCGATCCATACGAAATTCCCACAGCTGATTGGGAAAATACTCGGCGGGTGCGAAGAGACCACGACGGGGATCGTTCGGCTTGTTGCGATGGACAAATCCAAGGAACTGCGTTTCCCGATGTTTGCGGTCAACAATGCGGACTGCAAACACCTCTTTGACAACCGCTACGGTACCGGGCAAAGCGTATTTGACAGCATTGACCACACAACTAATCTCGTGATTGCGGGCAAGACCGTCGTCGTCGCGGGGTATGGCTGGTGCGGCAAAGGCGTCGCCATGCGCGCAAAGGGGCTTGGCGCTTCCGTGATCGTTACGGAGGTCGATCCCATCAAGGCGATCGAGGCGGTCATGGACGGGTTTGCCGTGATGCCGATGATCGACGCCGCGAAGCTTGGCGATGTGTTTGTCACCGTTACGGGTGATATCAAAGTCATCGACGAGCCTGAGTTTCTCCGCATGAAAGACGGCGCGATCCTGACAAATGCCGGGCATTTCGACGTGGAGGTCAATGTGCACCGCCTCGCCGAACTCGCAATCGATCAAAAGGAGATGCGCAAGAATATCGTCGGCTTTGAGCTGCCGAACGGGCGTTGGATCAACGTCATCGGCGAGGGCCGATTGGTCAATCTCGCCGCGGGCGACGGACACCCCGCCGAGATCATGGACATGAGCTTCGGTATACAAGCACTCTGTGCGCGTTATGTGGCGGATCATCGCGGCCAGTTAGAGCCAAAGCTTTATGCGGTGCCCAAAGAGATCGACCGTGAGGTCGCTATGCGCAAACTCGCCGCGCTAGGAATTCAAATCGACACGCTGACGGACGAGCAAGCGACGTATCTGGAAAGCTGGAACGTTTGATGCAAGGTTGATTTGCCTGCGAAACCATGGAAAATTCGTGGTTTACAAGGCGTTTTGAAGCTGATAAAATAACATGTGGCGCGACATTTTCCCGGCGTCTTGCAAATCTGATATCCCTGATTGTTGGAAGTGTATCCGTATCAAGCGGATTGAACATACGCGAAAAACGCGTTCAAATCATCTACAGGGGGAACCAAAATGAAGGAATTCACCGCGAAAGACATTCGAAATATTGGCGTTTTCGGGCATGGCGGCGAGGGTAAAACCACGCTGAGCGAGGCTATGCTGTTCAATGCCGGGGTAATTGACCGCCTGGGCAAGGTTGAAAACGGCACCACGACCACCGACTTTGATCCCGAGGAGATCGCCCGCGGCATTTCCATCAACGTCGCCCTTGCGCCTTTGGAATGGAAGAATTCGAAGATCAACATCATCGACGCGCCGGGTTTCTTCGATTTTTATGGCGAAGTCACCGCAGCTATGACGTTTGCGGATAGCGCGCTGGTCGTCATCAGCGCGGTCTCCGGCCCGGTCGTCGGCGCGGAGAAAGCCATGGCAATGTGTGAGAAAACACACAAAGCGCGCATGATCGTCATCAACCAGCTCGATCGTGAAAACGCGAACTTCGAGAAGGTTATGGGCGATATCAACGCGAAGTTTGGACCCAGCGTGGTTCCGATGCAGCTGCCGATCATCGAAGGCGGTGTGTTCAAGGGCTATGTGGACGTAGTGAACATGACGGCGAAACTCTTCGACGGAAAAGGCGAGAAGGAAATCAGCATTCCCGCCGCGATGGAGAGCCAAGCGCAGTCTTATTTTGAAAAACTCACGGAAGCAGCCGCGGAAGCGGATGAAGAACTGATGGAGAAATATCTCGAAACATTCGAGCTCAGCCGTGAAGAGATGCTCAAAGGCCTCTCCGTCGGCGTGCAGACCGGCGTGGTCACACCCGTTGCCTGCGTCTCTGCGGCGCAGAACATCGGCGTTGCAACGCTTCTCGACATGATCGTGAACTACCTGCCTTCCGCGGATTTGGCACAAGCGCCGAATGCGAAAAGCCTGAAGACAGGGGCGGATGTCGTCGTCAAGCAGAATGGCAAATTTGCTTCCCAGGTCATCAAGACCACGTTTGACCAGTTTGGGAAGTACTCGATCGTCAAGGTTTATCGTGGCACGCTGGACATCAGCGTTCCGCTTTTCAACGCCAACGCCGAGAAGGCGGAAAAGCCCACGGCTCCGGCCATGATGCGCGGCAAAAAAACGTATCCCATTGAGAAACTGCACGCGGGCGACATTGGCGTGGTGCCGAAGATGCAGTATACCGCAACGGGCGATACGCTTTGCGACGCAACCGATCCCATTGTATTTGACGAAATCGAGTTTCCGAAACCCGCGATCTCCCTTGCGGTCACCGCGAAGAAACAGGGCGAGGACGACAAGGTCATCTCCGGTCTCAACCGCATCACGGAAGAAGATCCGACCATTCGGATCGAGAAGAACGCGGAAACCGGCGACGTGCTGATTCAGGGCTTGGGCGAAATGCACATCGAAGTCGTCTGCGGCAAGCTTAAAAACAAGAGCAATGTCGAAGCACAGCTCTCCGATCCACGCATTCCATATCGTGAAACCATCCACACCATGGCGGAAGCCGAAGGCAAGCACAAAAAACAGTCCGGCGGCAGCGGCCAGTACGGCGTTGTCCAGATGCGCTTTGAGCCGGCTCCCGAAGGTGTCGAGTATGAGTTTGTCAACGCCATCGTCGGCGGCGTGGTTCCCCGTGAATTCATTCCCGCCGTTGAAAAGGGCCTCAAAGAAGCGCTCGTGCGTGGCGTGCTTGCAGGCTATCCGATGGTTGGCATCAAAGCCACGCTCTATGACGGAAAATATCACCCCGTCGATTCCAAAGAAGTCGCGTTCAAATCCGCCGCCCGTCTTTCCTACAAAGCGGCCTGTGTGAAGGCGAACCCGACGCTGATCGAGCCAATCTACCGCTACGAAATCTTCGTACCGAGCGATTACGTCGGCGCGATCAGTGGAGATCTCTCCTCCCGCCGCGGACGCATGCTGGGCATGAATCCCGTAGATGGCGGCACTGTTGTCGTCGCGGAAGCCCCGCTCTCCGAGATGTTCAAGTATGCGACGGATCTGCGCAGCATGACGCAGTCCCGCGGTTCCTTCACAAGCGAGTTCGTCCGTTATGAGGACGTCCCCGGCAACATCGCCAAGAAGATCATCGAGTCGGCGAAGAAGGAAGAAGAAGAGGAAGAATAAGCAGTACTTTTCAGCGGAGGGCGGGGTTTCCCGCCCTCTCTGGTCGTCAAAAACATGTTTTTTGACGGGATAACCACTCTTTGCCTCTCGTCCTTCGGACTCACGGGCGGCAAAGAGCACAGAGAAACCGCCCCTGCGGGGCGATCCGTTGCACCAGTTCAACCGGCGCAGCCGGAACGGATGGGTTAAGGGCTTCGGCCCTTAACATTCCCGGAGCTTTTTTGACACGTTGGGAGGGCGGGGTTTCCCGCCCTCTGTTTCCATTTTTCAACAGTATTCATGGAAGGGAACACACGATGCAGAGGACAAATGTGAAAGTGGATCGTCGAGCGACAAGCCTTTTGGATTTCATGGCTTGGGGTAACGTCGCGGTCATCATTGGCATCATTGCGCTGTATTGGATCAATGCCAAACGAAGTGTGGATGGGTCGGGTGCGCTTCTTTCTGAATTACAGCCGGAGCTACTGATGATTGTAAGTGCAGCGATGGTTCTGTATTTAAGCTTTGGCTGCTTCACCGCACTCGCGACCAAACGACGGCTGTCATGCGTCTTTGTTACGCTCGATGATGCGGGGATTTCCGGCTTGTCCTTACCGCATCCGGCAACCAACGAACCCGGAGAGCGGTTTTCAATCTCATATGATGCCGTTCGTTCGGTCAGCATCGAGGATGTCTCAATTACACGAAAGCATCTTGCGCCCTCACTCAAGCTTGAGACCGAAGAGCGTTCTTATCTCATACCCGCGCCGGAGAACCTCAAAGTGCTGGTAGAGGAGATCGCAGAACACATGAAGGCGTGATTGTGAAACCAACCATGTGACTTCGTCACTATAATCGGGCGCGGTTGAATTGTTTTCGTTCGATATCTGTGTTATGTTGTGCTTGTAATTTCAAGTGAAATGATACCGATTGATATTCGGAAGGACGAAAACATATATGAAACGATGGATAATCACCCTGATGAGCCTGCTTGCAGTCGGCGTGCTGAGCACAGGATGCGCCGTTGCGGAGGTTGCCGCTGCGGAAACGCCGGAACCCATGCAAGCGGTTGCAATCATAACCGCCGTGCCAAATGACACACTCGCGCCGGAATTGACGCCGACGATCGCGCCGCCCACCATGGCGCCGACTGCGACACCGCTTGACACACCCTCTGCCGCAAACGGAACATTGCAACTCACGCTGGAGCAGCTCAAGCAATACGATGGCAAGAACGGAAACCCCGCCTATATTGCGGTGGATGGCATACTCTATGACGTCACGAATGATCGACACTGGAAAAACGGCTCGCATGAAGGGTATTCTGCGGGGAAAGATTTGACCGATGCGATTAAAAATAAATCGCCGCACGGGGTTGCGATGCTCGAAGGGATTCCGATCGTTGGCAAATTGGTTGGCTGATTGCGCATTTTAAATCGTAGGATTGGACAAAGCGGTGATTTTGTCACGATCAACAATGAAAAGTCGGTTGCATGCGATCGACTTTTTTGATAGTATGTGGTTAGAAGATACTAACTTCAATAAAAAAGAAATTGAAAGGTTGTGGAATAGATGAAACGATTTTTAACGATAACGATCAGTATGCTGGCGCTCGCTCTGTTTGTAACAGGGTGCGCGGCAGGCACGGGAAGCGACGCGACAGTTGCTAGCGATCAAACTGCGGCAAGCGCATCCACTGATGCGGCGACAAATGATGCCGCGAGTGTCGATGCAGCGGCAAACGGCACCTTGGAGCTCACGCTGGATCAACTCAAGCAGTATGATGGCAAGAACGGAAATCCTGCCTATGTCGCAGTAGACGGCATCATCTACGACGTCACAAACGTTGCAAAATGGAAAAACGGGGAGCACAATGGCTATTCCGCCGGCAACGATTTGACGGACATCATCAAGAACAAGTCGCCCCACGGCGTGAAGAATCTGGAAGGATTGCCGATTGTCGGCAAGATCGTAGATGGCTGATTTTTTATAAAATAAAGGCGCACTTGGCGGTGCGCTTTTTTGTACTATGTATCGATTTTATGCCTGCTGATCCAATTCTATCGAATCGGACGCTTGCCCGGTTTTCTCCGGGTGAAAATAGCGAAACACGGATTCTGCCGTGCGCGCGTCGATTTGCGGTACCGCGTTCAATTCTTCCTGTGAGGCGATCTTGATGGCTTCAATCGTCATGAATGCGTCGAATAACGCGCGTTTACGCTTGTCTCCCACGCCGGGAATACTGTCCAGCACGGAATACAGTGCGTTTCGGTTGTGGACATTTCGGTGATAGTTAATTGCGAAGCGGTGCGCCTCGTCCCGCAGACGCTCGATGAGGTGCTGCGGCGCGGAGTTGCGCGGGAGCTGGATTGGCATCGGCTCGCCGGGGAGATAGATGGTTTCGCTGAGTTCAGCCAAACCCACCGTCGGGATAAAGTCGAGGGAAAACTCCTCCAAAACTTCAAGCGCGACCTGTAGCTGCGCAGGCCCGCCATCCATCACCAATAGATCGGGAATCGGAAGGAATCCCGCATCGTTGTCGCATGCTTTCTGAAACCTGCGTGTGAGCGCCTCGCGCATGGCGATGAGGTCATTGCCGCCTGCTTCCGCGCGGATACGAAAACGACGATACGCGCTCTTGTCCGGCTGACCATCGGTAAAGACAACCATGGAGGAAACCGTATCGCGCCCCTGAATATGTGAGTTATCGAAGCATTCAATGCGGGAGGGAACCGTCTCCAAGCCTAGGATGGCGGAAAGCTGCGTCAGCGCGCCTTCGCCTCGTTCCCAAGCGCGTTTCTGGAGGGAAGCGTCTTTTTCCAGCACATCGAGGCAGTTTCGATATGCCATCTCTGTCAACTTCCGTTTCTCGCCGCGCTGCGGGCGGTGTACCTCAACCTTTCGCTTTGCAAGCTCGCTGAGCCAGCTCGAGATGGTCTCCATGTCCGCCGCGTCCTGATACAACAACACTTCCGGCACAAACGAGGCAGATTCCGCATAATACTGGGAAAGAAACGCGGAGAGGATATCCGCATCTTCTTCCTCCGTGTCCGCGTCCATCCGAAATTTTTCGGTACCGATCACTTTCCCGTTTCGCACAAAGAGGGCGAACACCAGCGCGTTTGTTTCGAGCCTTGCGAGGGCGAACACGTCCAGCATGGTGTTTGTAGTGGCGATAACCGCCTGTTTTTCGTTGAGGCTTTCGATGGCGCGGATGCGGTCGCGGAGGATCGCCGCGCGCTCAAAGTCCATCGATTCGGCTGCGGCGCTCATCTGCTCCTGCAGCGAACGTAAAATCTCGGACGTATTGCCGGAGAGGAATGAAAGCACCTCATCGACTAGCTTATGATAGTCCGCGCGCGAAACATCGCCGGAGCACGGCGCGCAGCATTTGCCGATGTGATAGAGCAGGCAAGGCCGTTCTCGCCGCGCGATCATACGCGCAATATCCTTTTTGCATTGACGGATGGGGTACTGTTCGCGCACAAGCGCAAGCCCATCCCGCAGGAGCAAGCCGGAGAGGAAGGGGCCGAGATATTTCGCGCCGTCCTTCTTCACGCGGCGTACGACGTCCAGACGCGGGAAATCCTGCTTGAGATCGACGCGAATGTAGGGGAAATGCTTATCGTCCTTGAGGAGGATGTTATATTTCGGTTTAAATTCCTTGATCAGGTTTGATTCAAGAGAAAACGCCTCGGTCTCGTTCGCAACACGGATATATTCAAAGTCCGCAATCTGCCGAACCATGGCTGTGACCTTCGGCAGATGATTTTTCGAGGACTGAAAATATTGCCGTACGCGGTTTTTGAGCGAGATGGCTTTTCCCACGTAAATCACCTCGCCCGCGGCGTTGAACATCTTGTACACGCCGGGCGAGGAAGGGAGAAGCTTCAGTTTTTCTTCGATGATTTGATTCATATCTGTTTCATTTTCCGAATCCAGCAAACTCAGATGACAACCTCGCCAGCCGCGACGAGCATCTTGTAGAGCAGCGGCAACGGCAGCCCGATCACATTGAAATAGTTGCCTTCCACCCGCTCGACAAATATCCCGCCCGGCCCTTGTACACCGTAGGCGCCCGCTTTGTCCAGCGGTTCTCCGGTCGCGACATAATCGTCGATCTCGCGCTCCGTCATGGACGCGAAGGTCACGCGTGTTTCGCAGTGCCGTACATCCGATTTGCCATTCTTGAGTACGGCAACACCGGTGTAGACCACGTGGCTCTTGCCCTGCATGCGCGTTAAAAATGTCTTCGCGCGCTCCGGTGTGTGTGGTTTTCCGAGGATATCGCCTTCCAAATAGACGATGGTGTCGGCGCCGATGACACAGTCCTGCGGGTGCAACCGCGCGACGGGCTCCGCTTTTTGCAGCGCGAGGGTTTTCACAAAATCGGCAGGCGAGAGGCCGTGCGGCTGAATCTCTTCTTCGCCGGAGGTTTCGATGGTGAATTGCAGTCCGATCATGGACAGGAGTTCCCGCCTGCGCGGGGAAGAGGACGCGAGTATGATCATAGTTTCTCCAGTGTCTGGTGAATTTTTTAGTCGGTGATGGTGATCATGACGGGGCAATGGTCGCTGCCCAGCACATCGCTTAGGATAAAGCTATCCTTCACACGCCCGATGAAGCGTTCGGAGACGACGAAATAGTCGATGCGCCAACCGGAGTTGCTCGCGCGCGCGTTGCCAAGATAGCTCCACCAGCTGTATGCCTCGGTCTTGTCCGGGTAAAAATAGCGGAAGGTATCGACGAAGCCGTTTTCGAGCAGTCGCGTCATGCAGGAGCGTTCCTCATCGGAAAAGCCTGCGTTTTTGCGGTTTGATTTTGGATGTCTAAGGTCGATTTCCTTGTGCGCTACGTTGAGATCTCCGCACAAAACGACGGGTTTTTTTGCATCCAATTCCTTTAAAAAGGCGAGGAACGCGTCTTCCCACGTCATGCGGTAATCGAGACGCTTCAGCTCATTTTGCGAGTTTGGGGTATAGACCGTAACAAAGTAGAAATCCGGGTATTCCAGCGTGATCACGCGACCCTCGTGGTCGTGTTCCGGTAGTCCGATGCCGTTGGTGATGCGCAGCGGTTCATTTTTTACAAACGTTGCCGTCCCAGAATATCCTTTTTTTTCCGCACTGTTCCAGTAGATTTGGTAGCCTTCGATTGCGCCATCAAACTGTTCCGGCTGCATTTTTGTTTCCTGAAGGGCAAGGATGTCCGGCTGCTGTTCGCTGACAAAATCATAAAACCCTTTTGTGATACAGGCGCGAAGCCCGTTGACATTCCACGAGATTAGTTTCATCGTTCGTCGCTCCTTTTGGGCAGAATATTCTATGGATCAATATATCATAGGCGGAAACGAAACACAAACACGGACGTTGATTTCGTGTAAAATTTCGTTCAATCGATCTTTGAATACCGGATTGACAAATTCTGAAGACCTGATAAAATGTACCATATGAAACATAAATGATAAATATAGCAATTAGTACTTTAGAAATCACGAAAGAAACCGATACGCGAGGGAAACAATGAGTCGATCAATCCAGCCAACCGCATATGCAGCGCTCGCGGAAAGGACGTTTCTTTTTGCCGGGATATCGCAGACGGATATCTGCGCGCTTCTTTCAACAAGCGGCGTGCGGGTGGAGCACTACGAGAAGGATCAGGTGATCTTTGACCGCACGGATAACGAGCGCGCGCTCGGTGTGATTCTCTTTGGCGCATGCGTGGTTACGAAAGAAAGTGAGGATGGCTGTATGCCGATGAGCATCCTCAAGCAGGCGGATCTCTTCGGCGCCGCGTCGCTCTTTCACGACGAGGAGGCGTATGTTGCCCGCGTTGCGGCAAGCGAAAGCACCTGGGTGCTGCTTATATCGGAAGCTGCGCTCAGGAACATGATGCAAAGCGATTTTTGCGTGACGGAGAATTATCTGCGCTATCTTACCGCGCGCATCCGCTTCTTAAGCGGACGGTTGGACGGCTTTTTGCCGCAGAGTGTGGAGGATCGCGTATTCAACTACATCAAAACCCGCGCGGAAAACGGGCTGTACGAATCGGAATGGAGCGTGACGCATCTCGCGGACGCGCTTCGCATCAGCCGGACGACACTCTACCGCGCGATGGATAAACTGGTTTCCGAAGGAAAAATAGAACGGCATGGGCGGGCATTCCGCTTGCCAAAAGGAGAAAATGAATGAAGAAACTACTTGCCTTGCTGACCCTTGTGGTCCTGTTGTTTGCCGTGGGTTGCGCAAAAGCGCCCGCTGAGCCCGTTCAAATCGCGGCCCTCAAGGGACCGACCGGCATGGGCATCAGCTATCTGATGGATGACACCGAAAAATACAATGTGGAACTGCAGGACGCGCCGGATGTCGTCGTCGGCAAATTCGTCAATGGCGAGATCGACATCGCCGCGGTTCCGCTCAACCTCGCCGCAGTGCTCTACAACAAGACCGAGGGTAACGTTGTGTTGCTGAATCTGGATACGCTCGGCGTGCTCTACATCGTTGAAAACGGCGAAACGATTCAATCGCTTTCCGACCTCGCGGGCAAGACCATCTATGCCAGTGGCGAGGGCGCAACCCCGCAATATGTGTTAGACTACCTGCTGGCGCAAAACGGCCTGACCGATCAGGTAACGGTAAAATATGTTGGCGAGCATACGGCTTTGGCCGCGATGGTTGCCTCCGGCGAAGCGCAGATTGCGCTGCTGCCGGAACCGTTCGTCTCCGCCGTGATGGTGAAAAATCCTGCTGTTCGTGTAGCGCTGGATCTCAACACAGCCTGGGAGGACGCCTCCGGTACAAAGCTTGTCATGGGCGTGTATATCGCAAGCCGCACATTCTACAACGAGCACCCCGATCAAGTGAAGGCGTTCCTTGCGGACTACGCAGCGTCGGTCGAAAAGGTCAACACCTCTGATGACGCCGCGCAGAAGATTGCGGATCTCGGCATCGTTGGCTCGGCGGCGATTGCAAAGCAGGCGATTCCGCGCAGCTACATCGTCAGCATCACAGGCGAAGAAGCAAAGAGCGCCGCGTCAGCTGCTTTGAGTGTGCTCTTTACCGCAAATCCGAAGTCAGTCGGCGGCAAACTGCCGGGCGACGATCTGTATGCCAAGTAAGCGAAAGCTGCTGCAAACAGCGCTGATCGCGCTCATCTATCTCGCGGTTTGGGAAGCGGGGAGTCTCCTTGTCGGCAAGGAGCTCCTGCTTCCTTCTCCGCTTTCTACAATAGCACGCTTTGTTGCGCTGCTGATTAAAGGGGAGAGTTGGCTCTTTGCGGGGCTGACGCTGCTGCGCATCATGAGCGGCTATCTGCTGGGTGTTTTGGTTGGCGTACTGCTTGCGGTGCTCACCTCGCGCTCACACTTTGCAGAGGCGCTGCTTGCGCCTCTGCGCGCGGTCGTGAAGGCGTCTCCCGTGACGTCGTTTATTCTCCTCGCGCTCTTATGGCTGTCCTCTGATCTAGTGCCGCTGTTCATCAGCTTCCTGATGGTTGTACCATTGGTCTGGTCGGCTACGGCGGAGGCGATCCTGCAAACCGACGTTCGGCTTGTCGAGATGGGAAAGCTATACGGACTTAGTCGCTGGCAGATCGTGAAAAAAATCTATGTGCCGTCTGTGTTGCCGCAGTTTCTGGCGGCGTGCACCACGTCGCTTGGGTTCGCGTGGAAATCCGGCGTTGCGGCGGAGATCATCGCGCTGCCGAGACAATCGATCGGATACATGCTTTATCAATCCAAGCTGCGGATCGAGACGGTCGATCTGTTTGCGTGGACGCTGATGATTGTTGCGCTGTCCATGCTGTTGGAATGGTTGCTGATTCGGGGAATGCGGAGGATTCGACGTGATGCATGACATGATTCGAGTAAACCACATTTCTAAAGCATTTGGCGGACACAAGGTGCTCAACGATCTTTCCGCCAAAATTCCGCTGTGTGGTGTAACGGTGATCCGCGGACAATCCGGCGCGGGCAAGACCACGCTGTTTCGTCTCCTGCTGGGATTGGAAAAACCCGACACGGGCGAGGTATTGGGGATATCGGATCGAAGCCCCGCTGTTGTTTTTCAGGAAGATCGCTTGCTGCCATGGAGCAGTGCGCTCGAAAACGCGTCGTTGGGATCCGACGAAACACGGGCGGGCGAAGCATTGCGGAAACTCGGTCTGGGTGAAAGCATGCGATTGCTTCCACGCGAGCTTTCCGGCGGAATGAAGCGGCGTGTTGCAATCGCGCGGGCGCTGGCTTATGGCGGAGATATTCTGTTTCTCGACGAGCCGTTCACAGGATTGGACGAGGAGAACAAGCGCATCGCAGCAAACGCGATGCTGGAGGCAAAGGTACCAATCCTCGTGATCACGCATGACGACTCGGAAGCGGAGCTGTTCGGGAAATACTGCGAGATTGTGATCGACTAATCTGCTATAATACGTTCATGCTTTCCGATTGGAGCCGTGTATGTCGATTACATTTGAAACCGAACGCTGCCACATACGCCCGTTTGAGGAAAACGACATAGAAGCGTTTATGTCGTATCGAAACAATCTTGACTGGATGCAGTTTCAGGGCTTTAAGGGCAAGAAATATCTGGAATACAAAGCTGAGCTGCTGAAGCAGCCAAAGTTTTCTGATGGCGTTCAACTAGCGGTTGTCTATAAACAAACCGGAGCGTTGATTGGAGATCTGTATCTGAAGCTGGAGAAAAACGCTTGTTGGATTGGTTATACGATTGCGCCGCAATTTGCGCGGCAAGGACTTGCATTTGAGGTTGTGACGCAACTGATTCTGCAACTGAAACAGGATGGCTTGCGTCTTGTGAAGGCCGGGGTGGAGGCAGAGAACAACGCTTCCATTCAGCTTCTCAAGAAACTTGGCTTTATGCAAACCGACTTGGAAGGCAGTGAGTTGATTTTTGAATGCAACCTGTAAAATTTCGTTTCCGTAAGCAGAGAAAAACATACAGTCGGATTTTATTTTAAGCGAGCGGGGTGCAAAATACGGCAAATACAGATTCAACTCCGATTGAAATATTGAGTATTCCGCCGGAAGGTGGTATACTTTTTTATTATTGTCAGGGAGGTTTGGCGTATGAAGTTCACTCTTCGCGAGAAACGATTTCCCTCCGCAACCGGACTGTGCGATATTCGTTACCGCATGTGGGTGCCGGAAGATCCGCACGCCGCGCTACAGATCACGCACGGCATGGCGGAGCATATCGACCGCTATGATGAATTCGCTTCGTTTTTAGCGGAAAACGGCGTTCTCGTCTACGGGAACGACATCGTAAGCCACGGTAAAAGCATCGCTGCCGGCATGCCGAAGGGTTATTTCGGCGAAAAGAATGGCTGGGACGCGGTGGTATCGGATATGCGCACCCTGTACGAGCTCGTGAAAAAGGACTATCCCGCCATTCCATTCATCCTGTTTGGGCATTCGATGGGTTCCTTCCTCGCGCGTGCCTATGCGGGTCGCAACGGCGACGATTTTGAAGCGTTTATCTTCTCCGGCACGGCGGGCGCAAACCCCGTTCTTGCCATCGGCAAATGGATCGCAAAGCGTGAGATCAAGAAGACCGGCGGCAAGTTGCCGAGCATCACGCTGTTTAATATGAGCTTTGGCTCCTATAACAATGCGTTTAAGCCGAACCGCACCGAAAACGACTGGCTCTCGCGCGACGAAGCCAAGGTGGACGCTTACGTTGCGGACGAAAACTGCGGCTTCCCGTTTACCGCGTGGGCTATGTATGACGTGTTCACAGGATTAACGGAGATCTCCAACGAAAAATGGGCGGCACGCGTCCCAAAGAAACCGATTCTTGTGTTTTCCGGCGCGATGGATCCCGTCGGCGGAAAAGGCAAGGGGGTCAAGCAGGTACACGCGTGGCTCAAAAAGACCGGGCATGAAGCGGAGCTCAAGCTCTATGAGGGCGGACGGCATGAGATGCTCAACGAGATCAACCGTTGCGAGGTCTATGGCGATGTGTTGCTGTTTCTCAACGCGGTAGAAGCGATGGGAGAGCTGAAATGAGCGTCCTCGTCTATCGTGACAGCGATACGCTAAGTCAAGCGTTGGCAACGCTGCTCGCGGGGTGCATCATCGAAAAGCCGAACAGTGCGCTCGGCCTTGATTGCAGCGCGCAGCTAGCGTCCGCATATCGCAAGATTGCGGGTATGACGAGCGATGGACTCTTAGACTGGGCAAGCGTGCGCGCGTTCAACTTGTTTGAACACGTTCGTCAGGATGGCGACGTGACCGACGAGACCCTCATGCACAACATGCTCTATGATCGGGTCAATATCCTGCCGGAAAACATCTATGCTCCCTGCGCCCAAACGCGGGATTGGAGCGTATTGTGCAACAACTATGAAAACGCGATTCTCGATGTTGGCGGGCTGGATACCGTGGTCTGCTCCATCGGTGCGGATGGCAGGATCGCCTGCAACATGCCAAACGCGGAGCTTGCCCCGGTGACACACGTCGAGCGAACCGATGACGGCAGAGTCGTCACGGTCGGTATCTCGACCATCATGGCGGCAAAGCGCGTCATCGCGATTCTTTCCGGCTACGATCTCAGCCGAATCGCGCCGCTGGTCATCTCCGGCCCCGTTCTGCCGAATGTACCCGCGAGCTTTCTCCAACTGCATCAAAACGCGATCTTTATGCTCGATGAGGACGCCGCGGAACACGTTTGATCCATCGCGTCCGGACGGGAGATATGCGATATGCCGGAACTCAGCTGGTCATTGATCGAGCAGGAAATCGCGGATTGCCGCCGCTGTAAGCTCTGCGAACAACGGCACAGCATCGTCCTTGGTGAAGGCAACACAAGCGCGGATATCATGCTCGTCGGCGAAGGTCCGGGTGCGGATGAGGACAGATTAGGGCGTCCATTCGTCGGAAAAGCGGGACAATTGCTGGATAAAATGTTTTCAGCGATTGACATCACGCGCGAAGAACTGTATATTACCAACGTTGTCAAATGCCGTCCGCCGGGAAATCGAACCCCGCTGGATGAAGAAGCACAGGCCTGTCTGCGTGTCCTTAGGATGCAATATGCGCTGATTCGGCCCAAGATCGTCGTGTGCCTCGGCGCCACCGCGACCAGGCATGTTTATGCTCCGGAAGCGAAGATTACGCGGGTACGCGGGCAGTGGATGGAGAAGAACGGGACGCTGTTTCTGCCGACCTATCATCCGGCGGCTCTCCTGCGCGACGAGACAAAGAAAAAAGACGTCTGGGCGGACTTACAGTCCATCAAGAGAACGTATGCGGCAATCAGACAGCAAAAGTAGGATTTTGATTCGCGGGGAAATATTCTCACGGATTTAGAATAGTGGAAGGGCAAATAGGAGGACATATGTCAGGACATTCCAAGTGGGCAAACATTAAGAATAAAAAAGAAAAGACCGATTCCCAGCGCGGCAAGATCTTCACAAAGATCGGCCGAGAGATCGCAATCGCGGTCAAAGAAGGCGGCGCAGATCCCGTCAACAACAATAAGCTGCGCGACGTTATCGCAAAAGCCAAGGCAAACAACATGCCCAACGACAACATCGCGCGCTCGATTAAAAAGGCAGCGGGAGAAGGATCTTCCGTGAACTACGAGGAGATCGTTTACGAAGGCTATGGCCCTGGCAACATGGCGATCATCGTAGAGGTCGTGACCGACAACAGAAACCGCACCGCGGCGGAGATGCGCCATATATTTGACAAGAGCGGCGGAAACCTCGGAAACAGTGGCTGTGTTGGCTGGATGTTTGATAAGAAGGGCGTCATCGTCATCGAGCGAACCGCGCTGATGGATGAGGACGAAGTCATGATGCAGGCGCTGGACGCGGGCGCCGCAGATTTCGTGGCGCAGGACGACGCGTTTGAAATCTACACCGATCCGCTGGAGTTTTCGCGTGTGCGCGAGACACTCGAGGCCGCGGGCTATGAGTTCATCTCGGCGGAAGTGCAGATGATCCCTCAAAATACCGTCGGCATCACGGATCTTGAGACGGTCGAAAAGGTCGAACGATTCCTCGAAAAGCTCGACGACAACGACGATGTTCAGGAATTTTTTCACAACGGAATTCTGCCGGAGGATGAGGAAGAATAACGACGCGTTCCTATGCCGCAGAATGTTCACACGCAGGCTACAACAACGCCTTGCGCATTCCCCGTGGAGGCCGGTTACGCGGTTGCGAGGATTTGTGCGCTTGGTATAAAATAAAAACATAAAGAGAAGGAGGCGTAACGTATGGCAGCAGAAATGGCAACACCCCTAGGAAAGATCACCATCGCGGACGACCTGATCGCCAGCATCGCCGGTTATGCGGCTGTTGAGAATGTCGGCATCGTCGGCATGAACGCGAAGAAGGCAAGTGATTCGTTTATCGAACTGTTCGGGAAAGATAACATGCGTCGCGGCGTCAAGGTTACGGTTGTTTCACCCGACGTGATTGATATCGATCTGTATGTCACGCTCGAGTATGGCGTATCTTTGCCCGCTGTGGCGCAGAATGCTAAGAGCAATGTGAAGTATCGGGTGGAAGAGATGACTGGCATTACGGTTCACGCCGTCAATGTCCACGTTGAAAACATTCGCGTATAACACGGTTCGGCTCTTGGGATCCGAACATTTCGGAGGGTAAATTGGATAAAAACATGAAGATCGGCGGCGCACAGCTGCGCGATATGATTATCGCTGGCGCTGCGCTGCTGGAGAAGAACAAAGCGACGATAGACGCTTTGAATGTGTTCCCTGTCCCCGATGGAGACACGGGCACGAATATGTCTATGACGATGCAGAGTGCGGTGCATGAAATCCGCACATTGCCGGAAAACGCAACCGCGACGCAGGTTGCGGATGCGCTGAGCATGGGCGCGCTCAAGGGCGCGCGCGGTAACAGCGGCGTAATCCTCTCGCAGCTCTTTCGTGGATTTTCCCGCGCGTTCAAGGGCGCTGAGTTTGTCGACGCGGAGTTGCTATCCTCCGCCTTGACCAAAGGCACCGAGGCGGCGTACAAAGCCGTCATGAAGCCCAAGGAAGGCACGATCCTGACCGTTTCCCGCGTAATTGCGGAAAACGTTGCAACGCTGCAGCAGCAGGGGGCAAACGTCTATCGCTTGATGGATGAAATGCTCACGAGCGGTGAAAAAGCGCTTGCGGACACGCCAAATCTCCTGCCCGTGCTCAAAGAAGCGGGTGTGGTCGATTCCGGCGGCAAAGGGTTGCTCACGATCTATAAGGGCTTTAAGCTCTCACTCGATGGCGAGGAGATCGAAAGCTATGAAGAGCTGGTCTCCATGCAGCCAACGCAGGAAACCCTGAACATGGACAGCTTCTCCGGCGAAAACATTACGTACGGGTATTGCACGGAATTTTTCATCATTCATCTCTCGCCGGAGACCGATGAAAAGGAGATCGAGAGCTTCCGCAATCATCTGGAGCGCCTTGGGGATTCCGTCGTTGTTGCAAATGACGCGGACATGATCAAGGTGCATGTGCACTCCAACTCGCCTGGCAAGGTGCTGCAGATGGCGCTGCGTTTGGGAGAATTGGACAAGCTCAAGATCGAAAACATGCGCGAGCAGAATCGCGAACTCATGGCGGAGCGTAAGAAAAACGAGAAGGAATTCGGTCTTCTTGCGGTCAGCACCGGCGAAGGGATCGACGAACTCTTCCGCGCACTCGCGGTCGACGCGCTGATCTCCGGCGGACAGACCATGAATCCCAGCATCGATGCCATCGCGTCCGCGATCAACAAGATCAACGCGAGAAATGTGTTTGTGCTTCCCAACAACTCCAACATCATCCTCGCCGCACAGCAGGCGAGCGAGTTGACGCAAAAAGGCGTCGTATTGATCCCGACCAAGACGATTCCGCAGGGCATCGCGGCCTGCATGGCGTATTCCAAGGATGCGAGCATCGCGGAAAATGAAGAAGCCATGAAGGAAGCGCTTGAGGATGTCATCAGCGGTTCTGTCACCTACGCCGTGCGCGATACGAAGTTTGAAGGAAACACCGTTCAAAAGGGCGACATGATCGGTCTTGTGAACAACCATCTCGCGGTTTCCGGCAAGACAGTTTCGGACGCAACGTGCGATCTCGTGCGTAAAATGATAACCGAGCGCGGGGACGATGCTTGCACCGTAACGCTTTACTTTGGTGAAGGTCAAACGGAAGAAGACGCGCAGGCGATCGCGGACAAACTCCAGGAGGAGTTTGAAAACGCAGAGTTTATGGTACTCGCGGGTGGACAACCGCTGTATTACTACTACGTCGCGGTACAATAATCTATTTTCTTACGCGATTAGCGAAACAACCAGCCGGCGGCGGAACGACGTGTTTCCGTCGTCGGCCTTTTTGAACCGATCATCTTCCCGAAGTGGAGGAACGATATGCTGGATGACGCGCTGACAAGCGTAAAAGGAATCGGGCCCAAGCGTGCGGAGCTGTTTGCGCAGCTCGGCGTTTTTTCCGTGCGGGACATTCTCTTTCGTTTGCCGCGGGACTATCTGGATTATACGAAAGCCACGCCGGTCTCCCAACTTGTCAACGGACAAAATGCCGCTGTTCAGGTGCGCATCAGCGGATCGACGCGCTTTTTTCGCAACAAGGGGATGACCATGCTCTCCGCGCCCGCGCAAGACGAAACAGGCAGAATCACGCTCAAATGGTTCAATCAGCCGTATCGCAGCGCACAACTTCAAATTGGTGAAGTGGTCTACGCCAGCGGTCGCGTCTTGAAAAAGAACGGCATATCGCTGTTGAATCCGTCGCTCTCGCAGGCGCTCCCGGGCATCGTGCCTGTGTATCCGACCGTGAAGGGCGTCAACCAGCGCGCTTGGCGGGACAGCATTCTGGCAGCGCTGGAGAGCGTTTGGAATCAGATTTTTGAACCGCTGCCGAGAGCGATCCTGGAAAGGTATTCGCTCGTTCCGCTCGCACTCGCGCTGCGGCACGCGCATTTTCCTTTTAGCCGTGAGGCGCTGGAGCTCGCCCGCCGCAGGCTCGATTTTGAAAATACGCTTCTCTATTTTATCCTAGTGGAATTGCAAAAGTCGGAACGATTGCGCCAGAACGGGTTTTCGTTTGATACCAGCGGCGTACGGGACCGTTTTCTTGCAAAACTTTCCTTTCAACCAACTCTGGCGCAATTGCGTGTGATGGAAGAAATCTCGATCGATATGCGCGCAAGCGTGCCGATGAATCGTCTGCTCCAGGGCGACGTGGGCTCCGGCAAGACGGCGGTTGCCATGTATGCGCTCTGCGTTGCGGCGGGAAACGGAAAGCAGGGCGCGCTGCTCGCGCCAACAGAGATTCTCGCCGAGCAACACGCGCAAAATTTTTACGAAATATTCGGGGATACGGTCGTCCTGCTCAAGGGCAGCATGAAGAAGAAACAGCGCGACGAGGTTCTGGCAAAAATTGCGGATGGCAGCGCGCTGTTCGTGATCGGCACGCACGCGCTCCTTTCCGGCGATGTTCGTTTCTACGATCTTGGCTGCATCGTCACGGACGAGCAGCATCGCTTTGGCGTGCGCCAGCGTGCGGCGATGCTTGAAAAGGGCGTGCGCCCCGATATGCTCGTCATGAGCGCGACGCCGATTCCGCGCACGCTCGCGTTGATTCTCTATGGCGATCTGGACATTTCCGTAATCGATGAGCTGCCGCCGGGACGAAAGCCGATTAAAACCAGCATCATACCCGCAAGCAAGCGGGAGGATATGTATACGTATCTTGCGACGCAGGCAAAAGAAGGCGTGCAGAGCTATGTCGTCTGTCCCGCAATTGAGCAAAGCGACACGATCGAATGTCCGAATGTGGACGCGCTCTATGCAGAGCTGAAACACAAACTGCCGCAGACCCGGATCGGGAAACTACACGGCCAGATGAAGGAAGCGGAGAAAGAGCGCGTCATGCGCGCGTTTCGTGCCGGCGAAACCGATGTTTTGGTTACGACAACGGTCATCGAGGTTGGCGTGCATGTACCAAATGCCTGTATCATGGTTGTCGAGGGCGCAGAGCGGTTTGGTCTTTCTCAATTGCATCAATTGCGCGGCAGGGTCGGCAGAAGCGCAAGGCAGGCGTATTGCTTCCTGCTCTATGGGGTGGAAAGCCAACAGGAAAACGAACGCATGCTGACCATGACGCAGACCAACGACGGATTTGAAATCGCGCAGAAGGACTTGCTCCTGCGTGGGCCGGGCGATTTCATCGGCACTCGTCAGCACGGCGAGGACGGGGCTCTTTTCGCCGCGATGGACGCAAAGCTGCTGGAGGAAACGTCCAAAGCCGCAAAGGAAATCCTCGCGGCGGGCGGGGAAGAAAGCGCGCGGCTCATCGAACTCGCAAGCGAGCGATACAAGACCCTGTTCGGCGATATTGCGATGAACTGATATCGACTCCTTAAAATCAAGAAAATCATGACCGGATGAAGACCGTAAATCGATTCATTTTGCCGCGCAAATGTGTTTGACGGCATTTTCTGTTCATGTTATAGTAGGAATATTCTCGTAAAAAATCGACGGTACACGAGCGAATGTGCCGGAATATAGATCTTACAGGGGTGTCTATGGATTATCAGAGCTTGCTTTCAGATTGTGTGCGCCGCATTCCGCCCTCGGGCATTCGGAAATATTTCGACCTGTTGGATGATTCACATATCAGCCTTGGTGTTGGCGAACCGGACTTTCCGACGCCGGATCGCATCCGTAAATATGTCGCAGAGCGGCTCAAGACCGAGCGTGTGCCGTATTCGTCCAACTCTGGCGATCCGCACCTGCGCGAATTGATCCTGCGCTTCCTTTCGGAAAAATACGATATCAGTGGGTACGAGTCCATCGACAACGTGCTCATCACCGTCGGCGCAAGCCAGGCGATCGATCTTGCCATGCGCTCGATTCTCAACCCCGGCGACGAGGTGATCTATCACGAGCCGTGCTATGTTTCCTATGCGCCATCGATCGAACTCGCGGGCGGCAAGGCGGTTCCTGTCGTGACGCGACATGAAGATAAGTTCCGCCTCAGCGCGGAAGCGGTCAAGGCCGCCATCACACCGAAAACGAAGGCGATTTTGATCGCGTTCCCGACGAATCCGACGGGTGCGATCATGGAAAAAAGCGACTTGGAAGCGATTGCGGATCTCGTTCGCGGGACAGATATCCTCGTGGTGACGGATGAGATCTATGCGGAGCTGACCTTCAACGGCAAAAAACACGTCTCGTTTGCCGCATTGCCCGGTATGCGGGAGCGGACGATCGTGCTCAACGGCTTTAGCAAGGCGTTTTCTATGACAGGCTGGCGTCTTGGCTATGCCGCGGGCCCTGCGGACCTGATTGCCGCCATGCGCAAGGTGCATCAGCTCATGATGCTCTGCGCGCCGACACCCGCACAGTGGGCCGGTATCGCCGCGTTGGAAGACGGCTTTCAGGATGATTTTGCGGACACGACATACATGATCCGCGAATATGAATCCCGCCGCCGGTATATCATCGATGCATTCAATTCGTTAGGATTGGATTGCAACGAGCCGGAGGGTGCGTTCTATGTGTTCCCGTCGATTCGTACGACGGGTATGATGAGCGAGCAATTCTGCGATGGACTGCTCGCGAGCAAAAAGGTGGTCACCGTTCCCGGCAGCGCATTTGGCGCGGCGGGAGAGGGGCATATTCGTTGCTGCTACGCCACTTCGATGGAACACATCGAAGAAGCGATGCGGCGTATTGGCGAGTATCTCAAAGAGATTCGCTGAAACGAGTGTATGTTTGCCCCGTCACGATGATCGAGACGGGGCTTTTCTTCTGTTTTGCGGCGGATATGGTTTCTTCCGTTGCAAATTTATATGACGAGGCTATTTTATTCACTTGAAACGATTTATTATGATGATTAGGACAACTTTTTGACTGGATCGAGGAAAATATGATACTGGAAAAGACATATATCACGCTGGAATACGATAAAATTCTTTCTATTTTAAAGCAGCATCTGGCAAGCGAAATAGGGTTGGAGTTCGCGGAAAAACTGCGTCCGGCGACGGCACTGAAAGAGGCGGAGACGCTGCAGGAGCAGACCTGGGAAGCGGAGAGCATCTATACACGCACCGGAAGAACGCCAATCTCCGGTTTTCCCGACGTAAGGGATCTCGTCGGGAGAATGCACGCCACCTTATTCTTGAGCACACGGGAATTGCTTGCCATCGCGCAGGCGATGCGCGCCGCGCGGGAAGCAAAGGAGATTTTGCAGACGGGTGACGAAACCAGTCTGCTCTGCAACCTCGCCAATCGGCTCAGCTCACATCGATCGGTGGAGGAAGAAATTGCCCGCTGCATTTTGGGTGAAGAGGAGATTTCGGACAATGCATCGCCGGAACTCAGCCGTATCCGCAGGCAGATCAAGATCGTTGGCGAACGCGTGCGCGAGAAACTCAACGGCATGCTCAAGAGCCAGACCACGCAAAAATATCTGCAAGAGGCGGTCATCACAATCCGAAACGGGCGCTACGTGCTGCCTGTGAAAGCGGAGTGTCGCTCTCAGGTGCCGGGACTAGTGCACGACCAAAGCAGCAGCGGCGCAACGCTGTTCATCGAACCTTCCGCTGTGGTAGAGCTAGGCAATGAAAACAAGCGGTTGAATATTGAGGAAAAAAACGAGATCGAACGCATCCTATCGGGATTGACCGCGATGGTAGCTCCCTTTGCGGACGAAATTCACACGAGCTGCAACGTCATGGGCGCGCTGGATGTCATCTTCGCCCGTGCGGTGATGGCACGGGATCTGCGCGCCGTGCGCCCGAATCTCAACGAAGAAGGGCGCATCCGCATCGTACGCGGACGTCATCCGTTGATTGCGAAGGATCACGTCGTGCCCGTCGATATCTGGCTCGGCGAAACATTTCGCACGCTGATCATCACAGGCCCAAACACGGGCGGAAAGACGGTAACCCTCAAGACGGTCGGTTTGTTTACGCTGATGGCGATGAGCGGCATGTTCATCCCCGCAGACGAGGGGACGGAGCTTTCGACCTTTGAACGCGTTTATGCGGATATTGGCGACGAGCAGTCGATTGAACAATCGCTCTCCACCTTTTCCTCGCACATGACCAATACCGTGCGCATCCTCGCGGAGGCGGACGCTCGCTCGCTCGTGCTGCTGGACGAACTTGGTGCGGGAACAGACCCCGTCGAGGGCGCGGCGCTTGCGCAGGCGATCCTGGAGAGCCTCTACGAGCGCAAGACGCTCTGCGTCGCAACCACGCACTACAGCGAGATAAAAGCATTTGCACTGATGCACGCGGGCATGCAGAACGCCTCGATGGAATTTGATGTGGATCGTCTCTGTCCGACCTATCGGCTCTTCATCGGCATCCCGGGCAGGAGCAACGCGTTTGAGATCTCCCGCAGGTTGGGTTTGAGCGACTTTGTGATTACACGCGCGCAGGATTTCTTACAGAAAAAGGATGTTGCGTTTGAGAGCGTTCTTTCCGAAGCGGAGCAGGCCAGAAGAACCGCCGAGAACGACAAAGAGGCGATCTATAAAACCCGAATCGAGACGGAAAAGATCAAGAGCGAGCTGGAGAAAGAGAAAAAGAAGCTTGAGGACGAAAAGACCCTTTTGCGGCAAAAAGCGCGCGACGACGCGCGCAGGATGGTGCAGGAGACGCGTCAGGACATGGAGAAACTCATCGTTCAGCTTCGCTCGATCGAAAACATCGACCAAAAGCAGCTGGAACGCGCGGTGCAAACCTCCCGCGATGCGATGCGAAAGACGGAGGAGCGCCTCTATGAGCAAGCGGTGCAGCGCGACACCGCAGGCGTCGCGCCCACGAGCGTCCACCCGGGCGAACGGGTGAAGCTCATCACGCTTGGGCAGGAGGCGACGGTACTCAAACCGGCGGACGTAAAAGGTGAGGTGCTTGTGCAGGCGGGGGTAATGAAGCTCAGCATTCCGCTGAATGACATCCGTCCTGTCGAACAGAAAAAGAAACCGCAGCAGACCGCGGCAAAGGTGTCGATTGCACAGGATCGCGGCATCGCGCTTTCGATTGATCTTAGGGGGAGCATGGTGGACGACGCGTGCCTGGAACTGGATCGCTTCATCGACAACGCGCTGATCACCGGCGTGCATGAATTCTTTGTCGTACATGGCAAAGGCACAGGCGCGCTCCGCAGCGGGGTGCAGCAATATCTCAAGAACCATCCGCGCGTGAAAACCTTTCGCATCGGCGCATATGGCGAAGGCGACGCAGGGGTAACGGTGGTTACGCTGAAGTCATAATCCGGTTAAAAAACGGGGCACACACACGATCAACGTATATACAAACGCCGCTAAGCACGACCGCTTGCGGCGTTTGTGTGACAATTTACAGCCGTGTTGGACAAAGTCAATAATCTCTGTTATACTTTACCCAAATGTGAGAGAAGAAAAAATTTACTCGCATTTTTCCTATCAAGTACGGAGGTGATCGGATGGAGAACAATACCATTCTGGTCATTGATGACGACAGAAATATTCTCGCCATCATCGAACTATATCTAAAAAAGGCTGGATATCAGGTATACACCTGCGCGGACGGCACATCCGCAATGGCGGCATTCCACGAGACGAAGCCTTCGCTTGTCGTACTGGATATCATGCTGCCCGGACGCGACGGTTGGGCGGTTCTTCACGATATCCGGATGGAGAGCGAGACCCCGGTTATCATGCTCACCGCAAAAGGCGATACGGGCGACCGCGTGCAGGGGCTGGAACTCGGCGCGGACGACTATATCAGCAAGCCTTTCGATGCAAAGGAGCTGATCGCGCGCATCAAGGCGGTCTTGCGCCGCAGCACGCCGAGCGAACCCGCTCGGACGATCTCGCTGCCGGGACTGACCGTTTCGCTGGAAAACTATGCGGTCACGCTGGATGGACGACAGCTGGAAATGCCTCCCAAAGAGATTGAACTGCTGTATTTCCTCGCGAGCCATACGGGCAAGGTGTTCACCAGAGAACAGCTGTTAGAGCAGGTATGGGGGTTTGATTTCTTCGGTGATTCTCGCACGGTGGATGTGCACGTCAAGCGTATCCGTGAAAAACTTGGCGATGATCATGAATGGGAGCTCCGCACCGTATGGGGCGTTGGATATAAATTCGAACAGAAGTGATGCGGTAAGATGCGCAAAGACTTTCTCAGAACGCTCTTTTCCCGAATGTTGGCAACCTATATGGGCGTTACGCTCGGGCTGCTGCTTCTTTCCGGCTTGATCGTCGGGGCTTTGATGTCCGGCTTTGTCATTCGGCAGGAAAAGCAGAATATCGCAAATGAGATCAGCATTGTTACCGAACTGTACTTTAACACAAAGAGCTCCATCGCGGGTGAAAACGCAGCGATTTTGGAACTCAACACAATCGCAAGGCACTACGACGGATTGATTCAGATCATCTCCGTGGACGGCGCCATGGCGCAATATGCCTCCGGTTCCAAGTGGGACGAAGTGATGAACGTTCGCTATTCGGAGGAAGAGATATCACGCATGCTGAACGCCGTCTCAGATTTGGACGCGAGCAGCGTGCGTTTTACGCAAATCAAGGGGAATTTTCAAATGCTTGCCGGCACAAAGCCGGTGATAACGGAAGGCGTCGCGACGCATGTCGTGCGATTCTACATCGATATCACCGAGGCGCTCGGTGCGGTGGGCATGGCGTTTGCGGAAGTGATTCTCGTTTCTCTGATCGCGGTATTGATCTCTGTCATTGCGGTATACTATACCACATCGCGCCTCACACGTCCGTTTATGGAGATCAACGAGATTGTACAGAAATATTCCAAGGGCGACTACAACATCCGTATTCCGATCAGCAGTCTGGATGAAGCAACGCAGCTTGCGGTGAGCTTCAACAACATGGCCGATCAGCTCAAAGATCTGGAAGCGACGCGCAGGAGCTTTGTCGCAAACGTCAGCCACGAACTCAGGAGCCCGCTGACCAGCATGAAAGGCTTTCTGGAGGCTATGCAGGACGGCACAATCGGGCCGGAGGAGCACGATAAGTACATCTGCATCGTTCTATCCGAAACGCGGCGCATGGCGGGCATGGTCAACGATCTATTAGACCTTGCGCGTATTGAAAGCGGAAAGACCGCATTGAAGCTCGAAATTTTCGACATCAACGAACTGATTCGCAGAACACTCATAACGTTCGAAGCACGCATCTACGAGCACCAGATGGAGGTCGACGTCAAATTCGCACAAGAGCAATATTATGTGGAGGCGGATAGCGCGCAGATCTCGCAGGTGCTTCGAAACATCATCGATAACGCGGTCAAATACTCGCCGGACAACACCAAATTGAGAATCGCGACCTATGCCATGCGGCGCGAAATCTACGTCAGCATTCAAGACTCCGGCCAAGGTATTCCGGAAGAAGACATCCCGCATGTGTTTGATCGCTTCTATAAAGTCGAAAAAGCGCACACACCCAGCAAGCAAAGCGGAACAGGCCTCGGCCTTTCCATCGTGAAGCGTATCATCGACCAGCACAATCAGACGATCACACTCAAAAGCGCAAAAGGGAAAGGCAGCACGTTTACGTTTACGCTCAAACGCGCACCAGTCCCGAAACGCTCAATCACAGATGGAGGAAAAAAATATGGAACATAACGGATATTACACATCGGATCCAAGATATAAGAAAGATCATGAAGATCGAGGCGGCAATGTCTTTGCGGGCGTTGTAATCACGATCGTCATCGTATTGCTGGCGCTCCTCATAACTGGTCTCTTGTGGCCAAGACTTTTTGGCAACGTGAACCCGGATGAGTTCATAATCGCTGCAACGCCCTCTCCGCAGGCGAGCGATGACGGGATCGTGCCACCGACAAGCAGCCAGGAGGCGACGGCAACCCCGCAACCGACGGCCACGCCCATGGTACCCGATCAGGCCCGGATGATGCCGGATCTGGACGGAATTGCTCCAATGCTGCCCGGTATGGTCGATAACCCCATCCCGGATATCTATGACGCGGTCTCACCCGGCGTCGTCGGCGTGCTCAACTATGTACAGGTGCAGACCGAAAAAGGCGGCTCAATTGATCAGCTCTACGGCAGCGGCACTGGATTTGTTGTATCGAGCGAAGGGTATATCCTGACCAATGCGCATGTTGTCGACGGCGCGCACAAGGTCACCGTCAAGGTGTTTGGCGAGGAGGAAGAACGCGATGCAACGGTGATCGGTTCCGACACGGAAACCGACATTGCGGTGCTCAAGGTAGAAGGCGCGCAATTGCAACCACTAAAGCTCGGCGATTCCGACGCGGTGCGTGTGGGAGAATATGTGCTCGCCATCGGCAACCCGCTCTCCACCGATGAACTGGCAAACACGATCACGTTTGGCATCGTCAGCGCGACCAAGCGCGAGGTGACGATCGATAACTATACCAATACCTATCTGCAAACAGACGCTGCGATCAACTTCGGCAACAGCGGAGGCCCCTTGATCAACCTCAACGGTGAAGTCGTCGGCATCAACAGCGCGAAGACGATCACTGCGGGATATGACGAATTGGGCAATGCGGTCAGTGCGGAAGGAATCGGGTTTGCGCTGCCCATCAATCAGGTGCAGAAGATCATGAAGGTGCTGATCACCAAGGGATTCATTGAGCGACCCGGCATCGGGGTAACGGTCAGCACTGTGGATGCGGCGGTTGCGCAGGAACTGGAAATTCCCATCGGCGCGTATGTGGAAAGTGTTGTAAAGGGTAGACCTGCGGATCTCGCGGGTGTGCTGGCAGGGGATATCATCACCGAAGCGAATGGGACGGCGATCAGCACCCACCAGCAGCTGGTCGGCATCGTACTGGGCTGCATGATCGGCGATGAACTCCAGATCAAGGTCTATCGTGACGGCGCATATCTGGATATCACGATCGTCATCGGCAATAAGACGGAGATGGATTTCGACGATGTGGTCGGCGTTTCTCCGACGCCGCTGCCGGAAACGACGCCCATGCCAAAATAAAAACAAACGGTTCAACACAAAACGGCGCTCTGGGAAGAGTGCCGTTTTGCTTGTTAAAAAATGCTTACTGGAGTGTTTTAAGCAGATGGAGCGCGTATCCGTCCAACCCGTCCGAGAGCGTCGCGCCGATTCGTGTACAATGCAGACGTTCCATCAGGTATTGCAAGATAACGCCGCCATGGAGGATCACATCGTGCCGGTCTTTCAATAGCGGAATCTTTGCGCGCTCCGCATCGCCCATGCTGTCGAGCGAGTGCAGCACTGCGCGCAGTGCGAATAGATCGATTCGTTTTTCACCCACCCAAGGTGTGAACGCATCCTTCCCTTCGCAGAGCACCGCAAGAGAGGTAATGGTGCCGCCAACGCCGAGCAGTGCCTCCTGGGCAACCTGTCGTTCACTGGATAGAATGGGCCGATCCGGCCGCTCGTCCAGCGCAGGGGGCCCGAATAAACCGGCCAAGATGGGGTAGAGCGCGTCGACGATCTCGCTAAGCCCCGAATAGGGGGCAAGATCTTTCGCGCGGACGCAGCCGATCGGCCAGCTCTCGCGGGAATCCGGACGGATGACCTGCGTGCTGCCGCCGCCGATGTCGATCATCGTCCTGCCGCCTTCCGGGTTTGCGCCCAACTGCGCGAACATTGCCTCCTCCGTGCCGGAGAGGATGCGCGCGTGATCTTTGCCGATGATCTCCTCGACAGAATCGATAAACGACCTGCCATTTTTTGCGTCGCGCACCGCGCTGGTCGCATAGGCATACGAAGAAAATCCCTGCGCCGCGTGTTCGCCATGCAGCGAACGAATCACGAGCAGGGATTGCAGCATACGAGATTTGGAAAGGGAACCGGTATCCGCGAGCCCTTCCGCGAGGCGTGTGGTATACACGCGTTTGCCCGAAAACTGTGGCAGGGAATCGGCGCCCTGCGTTACGCGCAGGGTGCGTACGGAATTGCTGCCGATGTCAAACAAGAGCAGCTTCATGGTTTCACGGGCGCCATGGTAACAACCGTCGTGCCGGGCGCAGTGGTCGGCAGCGGTGAAGGGGTCGGGGTCGGCTTCATGGTAGGCGTTGTCAGCGCGGGCGGCGGTGCGGGCGTTTCCGCCATCTTCGGCGTGACCTTCACCTCATCGGAGTCGTCGTAAAACTTCCAGTCGTCCTTAAACACATAGCCCAGTTTTTCGCGGGCGTATTGAATCATATAGTCCGTGGTTTGCATATATTCGAGCATGCGCTCCAGGCGCTCTTCCTCGACTTTGTCCGCATCGAGCTCTGTTTGCAGCGTAATCTTATCATCGGCGATCGTCGTCAACTTTGTTCGCTGGGAGAGATAGACGCCGCCCAGCACGAAAAAGGTTAAAATAAAGAAGAGTATGAGGTAACGCGGCCGGATGCGAAATCCAGCGCGTACGCGCTCAAACCGTTCGGTTCGATCATTCCGTTCTGCTTTTTCGGGTGGTTTATTTGCCATGGTGTGTATCTTAGCACAATTTTTCCAAAAATAAAAGGGAAGGCACAATAGGTTTTCAATTTGGTTACAGGAAAATGATGATTGACGGAATGCGGGGAAAAACATATACTATCCCAATATCAAAATGAGAATATGTATTTGGCGAAACCTGCTTACTTGGATCTATGATCCGAACTAAATCATTGTTGATCAGAACTTGACCGTGTCCATATACGATCCGAACAAGATCATATGATCCAAACAAAATCATGGCTGATCAGGATTTGATCGAGCCCGCATGCGATCCGAACAAGATCTTGATAGACTCATTCTGATTCATGCGAACATTGTTTCTCGCGCTGGCATTGCTTGTTTTGCGCGGTGACGGGGACGGCTTTGCGCAAGAATTGAATCGTACAACAGTAAAAAGCGACTGATATGCGATCAAACAGCATAAAAGCGGCGTGCGTTGTGAAAAAAGAGTGGCGCGTATTGACAAAAACACGACCCAACGATATGATTTCTTCATCCAAGAGGTCACATCGAATCAGCTTCTTGATTTCGTTAACAGGTAGAAGGTCTTACCGTAGAGAGGAGTTTACAGTTGAACAAGGAACAGTTGGAGGCGAAGAGCCTTGGAGATTTGCGTGAAATCGCAAAACTTCAGGGTGTAAAATCCTTAACAAAATATCGAAAAAGCGAGCTTGTTGAAATCATTATGGGGGGAGGCATTGTGCCTTCCGATTATGTGCCAACAGGGGATACCGAGGCACAGGAGGGCGAAGCGGAAGCGCAGGAAGCTTCCTTTGGCGCACAACCGACCGAGCAGATTCCCCCAAACGGCGATATGTCCATGCCCCAGACGGACAGCGACGGATACCGCAGATCCGGCTATGCGCCGCGTCCATATCAGCAGAACAAGCCGTATTATGATAACCGCCAACAGCAAGGTGGATACCAAAGAAGGCAATATCAGCCGCAAGGAAGCTATCAGCAGAACTATCAGCAGCAAAGCGGTTATCAGCAAGGTGGATACCAACAGGGCGGATACCAGCGCAACAACTTCCAACAAAACTCCTTCCAACAGCAACCCTCCTACCAACAACCCAATGCATATCAACAGGGATATCAACAGCCCACATACCAGCCGGGATTCAATGCGGCGGGCTTCGGCGCGGAACAAGCCGGCTTAGAGGGCGACCGCGCGTTCCGTCAGCGGAACCCTGAAGGATATTACAACAAAGATTATGGCACCAGCAATCCTGCTGTTCCCGAAATTCTTCAGACCGGAGATTGCGGAGACGCAGAAGGCGTGCTGGAGGTTCTGCCGGATGGCTATGGCTTCCTGCGCAGCGAAAACTATCTCTCCGGCCAGCATGACGTCTATGTTTCCATCGCGCAGATTCGCAGATTCGGGCTGCGCACCGGCGATATGGTGACAGGCAAAACGCGTCCCTCCAAAGAGGGCGAACGTTTTCTGGCGCTGCTCTATATCACGGCGGTCAACGGCGAGTCGCCCGAGAGCATTGTTGAGCGCAAACCCTATGAAGAGCTCGTTCCGGTGTTTCCGTTCGAGCGTTATACGTTGGAGCTGCCTGGCTCAAACAGCCTTGCAATCCGCTTGATCGATCTGATTGCACCCGTCGGAAAAGGACAGCGCGCGATGATCGTCTCCCAACCCAAAGCGGGAAAGACGACGCTGCTTAAGAGCATTGCCAACGGGATTTCGAAGAATTACCCCGACTCGCATTTGATTGTATTGCTCATTGACGAGCGGCCGGAAGAAGTCACGGACATGCAGCGTTCCATCAAGGGCGAAGTGCTGTATTCCACGTTTGATGAACTGCCGGAGCACCATACCCGCGTGGCGGAGATGGTACAGGAGCGCGCGATGCGTCTCGTCGAGATGGGCAAAGACGTTGTCATACTCATGGACAGCCTGACGCGGCTTGCGCGTGCCTATAACCTGACGATTCCGCCGACAGGGCGCACACTCTCCGGCGGTATGGATCCGGGCGCGCTGCATAAGCCAAAGCGGTTCTTTGGCGCCGCGCGTAAGATTGAAAACGGCGGCAGCCTCACCGTGATCGCCACCGCGCTGACCGAGACGGGCAGCCGCATGGACGATATGGTTTATGAGGAATTCAAGGGCACGGGCAATATGGAAATCCACTTGGATCGCAAGCTCAGCGAACGCCGTATTTTCCCGGCCATCGATATCTACAAGTCCGGCACGCGCAGGGAAGACCTGCTGCTTTCAACGGAGGAACTCGACGCGGTGCGCACCATTCGGCGCGTTCTCGCAGGCGGGAACACGGCGGACGTGACGGAGCATCTGATCAGCATGTTGGAAAAGACCAACAACAATGAGGAATTCCTCCAGCGCCTCAAGGATTGGGTTAGCATGTATGAAAAGGATGGCTACACCACCATGTCAACCAGTCGCTTCGGGAAATAACACGCTCATATAACGTGTTATACCCAAGAGCGTGCAATATATTCGAAAAACTATTGATTTTTTGAAGAACGAACGCTATACTGTTTTTTGGTAGTGTTTTAAAGGAGTGATCAAGCATGAAGAAGGATATCCATCCGAAATATGGCGAATCTCAGGTTCGCTGTGCTTGCGGCGAAACCTTCAAGACCGGTTCCACGAAAGAGGAACTGTCTGTCGAAATTTGCAGCAAGTGCCATCCGTTTTACACCGGCAAACAAAAGCTTGTGGATAGCGGCGGACGTGTTGACCGTTTCAAAAAGCGTTACGGTCTGTAAGAAGCGTAAAAACCTTCCCTGTATAGGGGGAGGTTTTTTCTTGCCCGCCTATGCCACGTATGATAGAATAATCCAAACATGCAGGACGCTGTCCGAAACGGGATTGTCTCACGCATGAATGCAAAAAGGGGAACAGAATAGATGAAACGATGCTCGGTTGGCGGCCAGGCTGTCATGGAAGGTGTGATGATGCGCACCATGAGCGGCGGGATCGCGCTCGCTGTACGCAAAGCGGACGGCAGCATCGAGACGGAATATACGCCCAAAAAGGAAGCGAATAAAAACCCGATTCTCAAGTGGCCTGTGGTGCGCGGCGTGGTAGCGTTTGTTGATTCGCTCTCGACGGGTATGAAGATGATGACGCGCTCGGCGGAGCTCTATGGCGAAGCCATCGAGGAAGAGCCAACCCGCTTTGAAAAATGGCTTGCGAAAAAGACCGGAAAAGACGTTATGGATATTGCGATCATTGTTGCGGTCATCTTCGCGGCCGCGCTCGCAATCGGCCTGTTTGTGTTGCTTCCGTCCCTTGCAACACAATTGATCCATTGGCCGGAGGGATCTCCACGTATCTGGAGAAGCCTTGTGGAAGGATTTGTTCGTCTGATTATATTCCTTGCCTATATCACGACAATCTCGCTGATGAAGGATATCCGCCGCGTCTATATGTATCACGGCGCGGAACACAAGACCATCGCCTGCTATGAACATGACGCGCCGCTGACGCCGGAAAGCGCGATGGAGTATTCGCGCCTACATGCGCGTTGCGGAACAAATTATCTCTTCCTTGTGATGGCGGTTTCCATTTTGTTTTTTGCGATGCTGCCATATGCGGAAAACCTGTTCTTACGCGTGCTTACTCGAATCGTCTTTTTACCGCTCGTCGCGGGGCTTGCCTACGAAGTGCTCAAGGTTGCTGCGGCTTCCGATTCGATTTGGGCGCGAATCATCCGTGCGCCGGGGTTGGGGCTCCAATACCTGACAACGCGCGAGCCGGAACCCGCGATGATCGAAGTCGCAATCGCCGCATTTAACCTTGCGATCAACGATGGCGTTTTACCGGATACGGACGCAGGAGAACCCGCGATGGAACCGGAAGTCGAAACAAACAAGGAGTCTGAATCCAAATGACGATGGCGGTATCCGAACTGATTCGCCTTTGCAAGATTCGTCTGGAACCCGTTGCAGGGGAAGAGGCGCTTCAGCAGGCGAAGTGGCTCGTCGCGGCGGTCATTGGCGTAGAGCCTGCCGCAATTATCATACATGCCTCGATGCAGGCCACGCAGGATCAGATTGCGATCATCGGAGAATTGCTGGAGCGCAGACTAACCGGCGAGCCGATGCAATACATCCTCGGCGAATGGGAATTTATGGGTCTGCCGTTTTATGTCGACGCACGCGCGCTGATTCCAAGACAGGACACGGAACTCCTCACGGAAACTGCGATTCGATTCATTCAGGAACGCGGATATCAATCCTGTCTGGATCTCTGCACGGGATCCGGCTGTGTCGGAATCACGATTGCGAAGAATACGTCCATCCGCGTGAGTGCGTCGGACATCAGCCACGAGGCTCTGGAACTGGCTCGCGAAAACGCGGAGCTGAATGAGGTTTCGATTGCGTTTATTCAGAGCGATCTATTTGGTTCCATTCCAAATCGATATGATCTGATCGTCTGCAATCCGCCGTACCTGACGCTTCAAGACATGCAATCTATGCAAAAAGAGTTGACGTTTGAACCAAGTATCGCGCTCTATGGCGGCGGTGACGGACTGGATTTCTATCGCAAAATCGCTTGGGATTATTCCGCGTATCTCAATGAAAACGGCGCGCTGCTGCTTGAGATCGGCAGCACACAGGCAGAATCCGCTTCCGCGCTGTTCACCGCGAAAACATCCGTACTCCATGATCTGGGCGGAAACCCGCGCGTACTCATCGTAGAGTCAAAATAGCAGTGCCATCCATTTTTTACAAATGGGTTTTGGATACCCCCGTGCGTTTTTTTGCGCGGATATGGGCCGGAGCGAAAAGATGGCCCGAACACCGGAGGGGCAATGATCGATAAACTACAAGGGATTAAATTACGCTTTGACTTTCTCTCGGAGAAGCTCGCGGAGCCGGACGCATTGGCAGATCGAGACGCCTGGCGCGAACTGGTGAAGGAACGCTCCTCTTTGGAGGAGATTGTCGCGGCGTTTGGCGAATATCAAGAGGTCTTGGGTGCACTGGAGAATTGCAAGGCGATGTTGGGCGAGCGGCTCGAAAGCGAGATGAAGGAGCTCGTCCGCGCGGAGATTGAGGAGCTGGAGGAAAAACGAACAGCATTCGATGCGCAGCTTCACGTCTTACTCTTGCCGAAGGATCCGAACGACGAACGCGATGTCATCCTCGAAATTCGCGCGGGAACGGGCGGAGACGAAGCCTCCCTCTTTGGCGCGGATCTTTTGCGCATGTATCTGCGCTATGCCGAGCGCAACGGCTATAAGGTAGAATATCTTTCCAACAACATGACCGAGATGGGCGGCGTTAAGGAAGTTGTGCTCTCCATCGGCGGCAAGCGCGGCGCGTTCAGCAGACTCAAGTTTGAAAGCGGCGTACACCGCGTCCAGCGCGTACCGGAGACGGAGTCGCAGGGACGCATCCACACCAGCGCGGCAACGGTCGCCGTGCTGCCGGAGGTGGACGACGTACAGATCGACATCAAGGACACCGATCTAAGGATCGATACGTTTCGCAGTAGCGGCGCTGGCGGACAGCACGTCAACAAGACCGAAAGCGCCATTCGAATTACGCACCTGCCGACCGGCATGGTCGTCTCCTGCCAGGATGAAAAATCCCAGCTGAAGAACAAAGAGCAGGCAATGCGTGTTCTCAAAAGCCGCCTGTACGATTTCTATCACAACCAACAGCAGGCGGAACGCGCGGGCGCGCGCAAGAGCCAGGTCGGTTCGGGCGATCGCAGCGAGCGGATCCGTACCTACAATTTTCCGCAGGCCAGAGTGACCGATCATCGCATCGGCCTGACGCTGTATAAGCTGGAGGCGTTTCTGGATGGAGAGATGGACGAAATGCTGGACGCGTTGATCGTTGCCGAACGCAGTGAACTGCTCTCCGGAGAGTCGGATTGATATGAAACAGGAACGGGAAGCAGCAGGCGCGTTTGATACACAGGTGATCAACACAATCAGGCAGGAAGAAGCGGGAACGATTCAAGGAGCAAAGCTCATCCAGGCGGGAGAGCTTGTCGCCTTCCCGACCGAGACGGTCTATGGCCTTGGAGCGGATGGGCTCAACGGAGAAGCAGTTGCGAAGATTTTTGCGGCGAAGGGCAGACCCGCGGACAATCCGTTGATTGAGCACATCGCCAAAAAGAGCGATATTCGCAAACTTTGGAATCGGATGCCGAAGCAGGCGCAGATTTTGATGGATACCTTCTGGCCGGGACCGCTGACACTGGTTGGTCCCAAGAGCGATATCGTGCCGGATGAAGTCACGGCGGGGCTCGATACGGTTGCTGTGCGCGTCCCGCAGAACAAGACCGCGCGTGCCTTGATTGCAAAAGCGGGCGTACCGATTGCGGCGCCGAGCGCGAACCGCTCCGGCAGACCGAGCCCGACCACCGCGCAACACGTCCTAGACGACATGAACGGCAGGATTCCGTTGATCCTCGACGGCGGCCCGTGCAAATACGGCGTGGAATCCACGGTGCTCTCTTTGGTTGGAGAGCCGACCATTCTTCGCCCGGGCGCGATTACGCGCGAGATGCTTTCGGCGCTCATCGGTGAGGTACACATCAGTGAGAGCATCCTTCGACCGATGAAGGACGGCGAGATCGCCGCTTCTCCGGGTATGAAGTATCAGCATTATTCGCCTGCCGCCGAAGTCGTTGTTGTAATCGGAACCCCGGAACAGGCAGCCAAGCGCATCAACATTCTCTATCGGGAAGCGGAAGCGCAGGGGAAGACGCCGGAAATTGCGGCGACGGAACAGACACGAGGGTATTTCCGCAACAAGCGATTGCTTGTGTTGGGAGATCGCAATGAGCCGATCACGCTCTGTGCAAACCTGTTTTCCGCGTTGCGGGAGATGGACACGAGGTCGGACTACATCCTCGCCGAGGGAATACCCGCGGAGGATGAAGGGCTAGCCTATATGAACCGTTTGCTGCGCGCAGCGGGGTTTCATGTGATCGACGCGTCATCCAATGCGGTTTCCTAACAAAAGACGACTTGAGTTTTAGTAGATAGATTCATCGGGAGAGAGAGGACAAGAAACGGTATGAAATTAGCGATTGGCTGCGATCACGGCGGCTTTGATCTGAAGGAAGCGCTCGTGGCGTATCTGCGTGAAGAGGGACATGAGGTTACGGACTTTGGTTCCTTTGATAAAAACAGCATTGATTATCCCGACTACGTTTTTCCGGTTGCGCAAGGTGTCGCCGCCGGCGAATTTGAACGCGGCATTGTGATCTGCACGACCGGCATCGGCGTCAGCATCGCCGCAAACAAGGTGCAGGGCATCCGCTGCGCGCTGGTTACGGATGAATATTCTGCGAAGATGACGCGCGAACACAACGACACCAACATGATTGCACTCGGCGCGAACGTTACGACAGAAGTTCGCGCAAAAGGCATCCTCGATATCTGGCTGCAAGAACCGTTTTCGCATGGCGAGCGGCATCAGCGCAGAATAGATAAAATATCCGCTTACGAAAAAACGCACTAAGGAGGCTCAACCAATGTCCAAAGTTATTACCATCGATCACCCGCTCGTGCAGCATAAGCTTTCGCTCCTGCGCGACAAAGACACCGGCTGCAAAGCGTTCCGGGAGCTCGTCTATGAGCTGGCCATGCTCATGGCTTACGAGGTCACGCGCGATCTGGAGCTGAAAGAGATTGAAATCGAAACACCGATCTGCAAAACTACCGTTCAGACGCTCGCCAATGAGAAGATCGCGGTGATTCCGATTCTCCGCGCGGGTCTCGGCATGGCGGATGGCATCATGAGCCTGATTCCCAACGCGAAGGTTGGTCACATCGGCCTCTATCGCAACCCCGATACGCTGATGCCGACGGGATACTATTGCAAGCTGCCGCAGGACATCGCGGAGCGCGAAACGATCATCGTCGATCCGATGCTCGCAACCGGTAACTCCGGCATTGAAGCGATCCATATCCTGAAAGAAAACAAGGTGACCAGCATTCGCTTTGTGAGCTTGATCGCAGCGCCCGAAGGCCTCGCTGCAATGAAAGCCGCGCATCCGGACGTAGATATCTACGTTGCGCATATCGATGAAAAGCTGAACGAGCACGGCTATATCGTGCCCGGACTCGGGGACGCGGGCGATCGCCTCTTTGGGACAAAATAAGGCTTGAGTCAAAAACGGATCATCAGCAGGCATATGGAGGGTCAACAACCGCCCGTGTGCCTGCGTTTTCTTTCGCATTCCACTGAAACAATATATAATCGATCCAATATGGTTGGAATACGGAGATTGCTTGTGAATTATTTCACTGAAATCTATTCCATAATTGGAACGATCTATGTTAAAATTTTATATTGTAGATCTAAATGACTTTGCTACACAATTCGATTGATACTTCGGAGGACTTCCATGCGATCGGTTATCGAAGAAATTGCCACAGCGGAACAGCAGGCGGATGAGATCCGTCAAAACGCCGCCCTGCAAGCGCGCGAGCTGACGCTCAAGGCAAAGCAGGACGCGGAGGAAGCGCTCGCAAAGTTGGAAAACGACGCGAGGGCGACGCTTCTTGCGCAACTCGAGACGGCGAAACAGGAGGGAGAGCATCTCGCAAACGAGTTGCTCGCCAAGATGGAACGCGAAGCGGATGCAACCTGCCTGACGGCGAGTGGTAAGCTCGATAAGGCGGTGGACTATCTCTTACATAAGGTGACAAAAACGGCATGATCGTTTCGATGAAGCGTATGACGCTCGTTGCGCACAAAGCGGACGAGACGGCAATTCTGAACGCGCTGCAAGCGACGCGCGCGGTTGAGATCATATCCAGCGGACAGGACAACGGTGCGCAGGTTGCGCTGGAGCGCGCGCAGGCGCGGCTTCAGCAGCTGAAAGATGCGCTCCACACCGTACACCCATATGCACCAAAGAAGAGCTTTTTCGCTCCTCCAGTGGAGGCGAAGGCGGAAAAGCTTTTTTCCATGCTGCCGGGAGCGGTCGCGCTTTCCGAACGGCTCAGCACCCTAAACCGCGAACTTGCATCCGTCAAGACGGAGATCGACAAGAATGAAACATTGATTGCGGCGTTGCGCCCTTGGTCTGCGTTTCCTGCGGATATGCAGACATATACAATCAGCAAACATGTCAAATATTTCACGGGCATGATCGCGTCGTCCGACGTGGAAAAACTGCAAGAGATCGACTCCACGGCAGAGTATCAGCTCTTCAACGAAGGGCTCCTGCGTACGTGCGTCATCGCCTGCCCGCTGGACGAAGCGAAAAGCGTTTCGAATTTTCTCAAGTCGCTCGATTGGACGGACTATGTCTTCCCCAAGATGCCCGGTACGCCGGCGCAGGCGATGGAGGAACTCTCCGAGAAGAACCGCATGCTCAACGCAAAAAAAGTCGAACTGGAGACGGCGCTGTGCGAGTCCGCAAGCGGACAGGACGCGTTGATTGAAGGCGCGTTCGACGCGGCGGTGATCGAGCGGGATCGCGCGCTGGCAGCGGCGGAACTCGTACGTTCCGCGGCGACATTCCAGCTTGAAGGCTGGTTGCCTTCCGACCGCGCAGAAGCGGTAGAAAGCGCGATTCAATCGGTTACGGATGCCTATTACTTCGACGTACGTTTGCCTCAGGAGGGCGAAATCGCCCCGTCCTATGTCGAGAACAAGCCGTTTGTGACCCCGTTTGAACAGGTGACGAATCTCTATTCACGACCGGATCCCAACGGAATTGACGCAACGCCGTATATGGCGCCGTTTTACGTCCTGCTCTTTGGCTTGATGCTCAGCGACACCGGATATGGTATCGTACTCTCCATTTTGACGGCGATTTTCATCATGATCAAGAAACCAACCGGTATGAGCGGCGGATTTGCGCGTGTCCTGTTCTGGGGTGGCATCTCAACCATCGTTTGGGGTGTGCTGGTCGGTACGATATTCGGTATGGATTTCGACGTACTCCTCGGCACGAACAATCTGTTTCCCCTCTTTGTCGATCCGATGAGCAATCCGATCGGTATGCTGATCCTCTGCTTCGGCCTTGGCGTATTGCATATTCTCTTTGGCGTTGTGCTGAAGATGAAGCTCGCGTTCTCGCGTGGAGATTGGCAAACCGCGATCTTTGACAGCTTGTCCTGGATGCTGATCGTGGTGGGTCTGATCGTGTATGCGGTTCCCTCCGCCGTGCAGGGTATTCCGGCTGTTGTAGCGCAGATTGGCATTGGCATGGCTGGCCTCGGCGCGCTCCTGATTCTTCTCTTCAAAGGACGCGAAAACAAGAATCCGGTGATGCGTACTCTTTCCGGCCTTGGCGAACTGTATCAGGTGACGGGTTATCTTTCCGACATCCTGTCCTACGCAAGACTCTTTGCGTTGGGTATTGCGACGGGTGTCATCGCTTCCGTTTTCAACGAATTGTGCCTGATGCTGATGCGATCTCCCATTCTTGTGCTTCGGATATTGGGCATAGCCGTTGCATGTGTGCTGCTCGTGGCTCTCCACGGGTTCAATATTGCGATCAATACGCTCGGCGCATTCGTGCACTGCGCAAGGCTGCAATACGTAGAGTTCTACGGAAAATTTTATGAGCCGGGTGGACGCACATTCCACCCGCTGACGTATCAAACCAAGCATATCCGCGTGACAGACGGACAGGCGGCTCGCACCGAGTAATACGGCGCACATCGCAACCAGACAACACCGGGTATCGGATAAAACAAATAGAAACATCATCCACATATGATGAAGGAGGCAATTTCACTATGGATCTTCAATGGGGAACTATCTTTGCAGCGGCGGGTGCCGCAATGGCGGCGGTTATGGCGGGCGTTGGCAGCGCAATCGGCGTTGGATTGGCCGGACAAGCAAGCGCGGGCGTGGTATCGGAAGATCCGGATCGCTTCGGCTCCTGCCTGCTCTTGCAGCTTCTGCCCGGTACGCAGGGCATCTACGGCTTGCTGATCGCTTTTGTTATCGCATCCAAAGCGGGTCTTCTCTCCGGCGCCTCGGCAATCAGCGCAACCGCTGGCTTGAGCCTGTTTCTCGCGGCAATCCCGATTGCCTTCGGCGGTCTGCTTTCCGCAATCGCGCAGGGTAAAGTTGCCGTTTCCGGCATCAACCTCGTTGCAAAAAAACCGGAAGAGCAAGGCAAAGCAATGCTGATGACCGTCATGGTCGAAACGTATGCCGTTCTGTCGCTGCTGATCTCCTTCCTGCTCGTTAACGGCGTAAAGGTAGCGTAAACAATCGTTTTTTAACCAGATAAGGAGCAGCCAATGGCAACAGTTACCATCTCCGGAACCAATAAGCTCGCCGAGCGCATCATACTTGAAGCGCAGCAGGAAGCGCGCACCACCCTTGAGGAAGCGGAAGCAATCGCCTCCGGTATCCTGCGGGAGAGTGAGAAATCCCTTTCCGCGCGCCGCGCAGAGCTAGAGAGCCAGAAAGAGACCGCGCGTAAAAGCTTGGTCGGCGGCTATCAAACACGCGCGTCTCTGGACGGAAAGAAGGACGCATTGCGAAAGAAACGCGTTGTGATTGACGCGGCCTTTTTGCGCGCGTATGAAGCGATGCAATCGCTCAAAGCGGAGCAGCGCAAGGACGTCTGCGCCCGCATGCTGCACGAGCAGGCGGAAGGCGGAGAAACAGTTCTGCCCGCGTCTGCGGATCGTGCGGCGCTGGCTTCGCTGATTGCGACGATGCCGGAGAAGAAGTTGACGCTTTCCGCGGACCACGCGGCGATCGACGGCGGTTTCATCCTGCTCGGCAGCGGATATGAGAAGGACTGCTCATTCCGCTCGCTGCTCGCAACCGTGCGGGAAGCGGAAGAAACTGCGGTCTATCAGCTACTGTTCGACTGAGCGGAGGGAGGGTTTCATGCCACAGCCAAGCTACGCCTACGCCTGCGCGCGCATCAGCGCGCTGGAAAAGTCGCTCTTTGGCAGAGACGCCGTCCGCCGTATGGCGGAAGGTTCGTTGGAGGACGCGCTGAGAATGCTGTCCGACGCGAAGTATGGCAATCTGCCGGACGCGACAGGCGAGGATACGGAGCGCATGATTGAATCCGTGCGCAAGCAAACCGCGCAAACGATCCGTGATTTGACGCCGGATTCCGCCCTGACGGATTTGTTTTTGCTGCAAACGGATGCGCATAACCTCAAGTCGCTCGTCAAAGCGCGGCTGCTGAACACAACAGAGATTACTTGGCTCGAAGGCGGGCTCTTTACGCGTGAGCAGCTCGGCGATATGGTCAACGAAGCAAAATATGACCTGCTGCCGGACGAGATGCGCGATGCGATGGTTCGTCTCGAGGCCAAACTCAAGATTGCGCAGGAGCCGCAACTTGTGAGCGTTTATGCCGACTATGGCTATCATGCGCATTGTCTTCAGGCTTCTATGCGCACAAAAGAACCGTTTGTGCATCAGTATTTTTCTGCTCTGTGTGATTTTAACAATGTCATTACCTTTCTTCGCATGCGCGCGATGGGTGCGCAGCGCGAAGACCTTAAAGAAGTGCTGCTGCCGAACGCGGGAGTTTCGAGCACCGCGCTCGTGAACGCGTTCGAGCTCTCCGCCGAGACGCTGACGCGCGCGATTTCCGGCAGCGTCGCAAAGAGCGCAATCCAGAACGGCTTGAACCAGATGCTCGTCTCCGGAAACATAGCGGCGCTTGAAAAATCACGCGACGATTACCTGATTTCACTCGTCAATGCACATCGTCACGAGGTGATGACGATCTTCCCCGTGGTTGGATACTTCCTCGCACGGGATCGTGAAGCGAAGGCCGTGCGGTTGATCCTGACCGTGAAACGGAACGGGCTGGATGATACGGTCATCGCAGAAAGGCTCAGGGAACTCTATGGCTAAGATTGGCGTCATCGGCGCGCGCGACTCGGTTTTGCTGTTTAAAGCGGTCGGGTTGGATGTATTTTTTGAGGATGAGGGAGAGCGGGCGAACCGCACGCTCCATCGCCTCGCACGAGAAGGCTATGCCGCCGTGTTTGTGACCGAAAAACTTTTTACCGCCTGTGCGGAGACCATCGAGGAATATAAGGGACAGGCTTATCCCGCCATTATCCCGATTCCCGACAATCAGGGCTCGCGCGGACTCGGCGAGAAGATGCTCCGGCAAAACGTGGAAAAAGCGGTCGGCATGGATATCCTCTCAAACACTTGATCCACAATCTGCCGCATCGAGGATTGATCTTCAAGATGCGCGGAACGTAAAACGGAGCGGATTTATTCTTTCAACCATAAGATACGCGCTGCCGCGGAACGATCCGCACGGCACACGCACGGGAATACACTTTTTTGACAGAACGAAAGGGCAAACAGCATGCAAGGAACGATCATCAAGGTCTCGGGACCGCTCATCGTAGCCAGCGGCATGGCGGACGTACAGATGTATGACGTTGTTCGCGTTTCCGAAAAGCAATTGATCGGAGAGGTTATTGAGCTGCGCGGCGATCAGGCCTCCATTCAAGTATATGAAGAAACAGGCGGCATCGGGCCGGGCGAACCCGTCGAGACGACGGGCGCGCCGCTCTCCGTTGAGCTTGCTCCGGGGCTGATCGAGTCTATCTACGACGGGATTCAGCGTCCGCTGAACCTGATCCGCGAACAGGCGGGAGACCGCATCACACGCGGTATCATGGTCGACGCGTTGAGCCATGATAAGCTTTGGGCGTTCAAGGCTGTCGCAGCGGTCGGAGACCAGCTTACGGGTGGCGACGTTCTCGGCACCGTGCAGGAGACCGAGGCGGTTTTGCATCGCGTGATGGTTCCGCCGACGCTGTCCGGCAAGCTTGTCTGGATCTTTGAAGGCGAGGCGAATATCGTCACGCCGATTGCGAAGATTGAAAAAGCGGACGGCTCTATCGTAGAAATCCCCATGCTGCAAAAGTGGCCGGTTCGAAAAGGCCGCCCGTATGCGGAAAAGATCTCCCCGCGTGAGCCGATGATCACCGGCCAGCGCGTCATCGATACGCTCTTTCCCGTCGCGAAAGGCGGTACGGCGGCTGTTCCGGGACCTTTCGGCAGCGGCAAGACGGTTGTCCAGCACCAGCTCGCCAAGTGGGCGGATGCGGACATCATCGTCTACGTCGGCTGCGGCGAGCGCGGAAACGAGATGACGGACGTGCTCATGGAGTTCCCGGAGCTAAAGGATCCGCGCACGGGCCTTTCGCTGATGAAGCGTACGGTATTGATCGCGAATACCTCCGATATGCCGGTTGCCGCGCGTGAAGCTTCGATCTATACCGGAATTACGATTGCGGAATACTTCCGTGATATGGGTTATAAGGTTGCCATCATGGCGGACTCAACCTCGCGCTGGGCGGAAGCGTTGCGCGAAATGAGCGGACGCCTCGAAGAAATGCCCGGCGAGGAAGGATATCCCGCTTATCTATCCAGCCGCCTTGCGGAGTTTTATGAGCGCGCGGGCGCGGTCAAGGCACTGGGCAGCGAAGGACGCGAGGGTGCGGTTTCCGCCATTGGCGCAGTTTCCCCTCCGGGTGGCGATATCTCGGAACCTGTTTCTCAGGCGACCCTTCGAATCGTCAAGGTATTCTGGGGACTTTCGAGCAAACTCGCCTATGCGCGCCATTTCCCCGCGATCGACTGGTTGCAGAGCTATTCTCTTTATCTCGACCGGCTTGAAGGCTGGTTTAACGAGAATGTCTCTCCCGAATGGTCCGCACTGGTGCAAAAGACCATGGCGCTGCTGCAAGAGGAAAGCGAGCTGGACGAAATCGTCCGCCTCGTCGGCATCGACGCGCTGTCGTTCCGTGATCGGCTGACGTTGGAATGCACGCGCAGCATCCGCGAGGATTATCTGCATCAAAACGCATACCATGAGGTGGACACCTACTCCTCGCCGAAGAAGCAATATCTGCTCCTCAAGGCGATTCTCTCGTTCTACGAAAAGAGCCTTGTCGCTTTGCAGGAGGATGCTTCGTTTAGCAAGCTCGTGCGCCTGCCTGTGCGCGAGAAGATCGGACGTCTCAAATATGTGCCGGAGGATGAGGTACAAGCACAGTATGATGCGCTTATGAAGGATATGAGCGATCAGATCCGTGCGCTGACGGAAGGTGGCGAACAGCATGCGTAAGGAATACAAGACCATAAGCGAAGTCGTAGGTCCTCTGATGCTCGTGGAGCAAGTTTCGGGCGTAAAATATGACGAACTCGTCGAGATCGAACAGCGGGACGGCAGTATCCGCCGTGGTCGCGTTCTGGAGATCGACCATGACAAGGCGCTGTTGCAGCTCTTCGAAGGCTCGCAGGGCTTACAGATTAGCACCTCGAAGGCACGATTCCTCGGCAAGAGCATCGAGCTGGATGTGGCTCCCGATATGCTTGGCCGCATCTTCGACGGCATGGGCAAACCCATCGACAAAGGGCCCGCGCTGATCCCCGAAAAGCACCTCAATATCAACGGCACGCCGATGAACCCCACCGCGCGTGATTACCCGAGCGAGTTCATCCAGACGGGTATCTCCGCGATCGATGGACTCAATACGCTGGTACGCGGGCAGAAGCTGCCGGTGTTTTCCGGCTCTGGTCTGCCGCACGCAAACCTTGCCGCGCAGATTGCGCGTCAGGCAAAAGTGCTTGGTTCGGATGAGAAATTTGCCGTCGTGTTCGCCGCGGTCGGCATCACGTTTGAAGAAGCTGACTTCTTCATCAATGATTTTCGGAAGACCGGCGCAATCGAGAAAACGGTTACGTTCATCAATCTCGCGAACGACCCGGCCATCGAGCGCATCGCGACCCCGCGCATGGCGATCACCGCCGCGGAATATCTGGCTTACGAGCTTGGCATGCATGTGTTGGTCATTATCACGGATATCACAAATTATGCGGAAGCGCTGCGCGAGGTTTCCGCCGCGCGCAAGGAAGTCCCCGGACGCCGCGGATATCCCGGCTATCTGTATACCGACCTTGCGAGCATGTATGAGCGCGCGGGCCGAATCCGCGACAATGCGGGATCGATCACGATGATCCCGATTCTTTCCATGCCGGAAGATGACGTCACGCATCCGATCCCCGACCTGACCGGCTATATCACGGAAGGACAGATCATTCTCTCGCGCGAGCTGTATCGCAAAGGCTTAACGCCGCCGATCAACGTGCTTCCTTCTCTGTCGCGCCTCAAGGACAAGGGCATCGGCAAAGGGAAGACGCGCGAAGACCACGCGGACACGATGAACCAGCTGTTCTCCGCTTATTCGCGCGGCAAGGATGCAAAAGAGCTCGCCGTCATCCTCGGCGACGCCGCGCTGAGCGACGTGGACAAGCTCTACGCAAAGTTTGCGGATGCGTTTGAACAGGAATATGTGTCCCAGGGCTATTATGCAAACCGTACGATTGAAGAGACGCTGAATATTGGCTGGAAGCTGCTGGGTATCCTGCCCAAATCGGAACTCAAACGCATCAAGGATGTGTTCATCGAGAAGTATTACCCCAAGGAGGCGTAGCCGATGGCCGCGATCCAGGTAAAACCAACCCGCATGGAGCTCAGCAACCTTAAGAAACGCAAAAAGGTTGCTGTGCGCGGACATAAAATGATGAAGGACAAGCGGGACGAACTCGTTCGCCGTTTCATCGAATTCGCAAGGCAAAACAAGGCCCTGCGCGCGGAGGTAGAGGAGAAGCTCTCCCGCGCGATGAAGAGCTTTGTGCTTGCGCGTGCCTCAATGAGCGGCGCGGAGATCGAAGAAGCGCTGATGTATCCCGCACGCGCGGCGGAGGTCACCGCGGGCATTCAGCAGGTGCTCTCCATTCAGGTGCCAAAGATCGGAATTTCCGCGCAGGAGGGGTTTACGTATCCATACGGATTTGCGACCACAAGCGCGGATCTGGATCTATCGGTGCAGCTTCTGGCGGAGGTTCTTCCGCTTCTGGTGCAGCTTGCGGAGATTGAGAAAGCCTGCGGCAGACTCGCGGACGAGATTGAAAAAACACGTCGCAGGGTCAACGCACTGGAGTATGTCATGATTCCGCAGATCACGGAGACCATCCGTCGCATCCAGATGAAGCTTGACGAGAACGAGCGCGGGAACCTCACGCGCCTCATGAAGACAAAGGAAATGCTACAACAGCAAAAGGCATAATCAAACCCGATTGATTTCAAAGCGTTCCGAATGTGCTATACTATCCAAAACGTTTTTGTGAGAGGACGCGCATATGAATCTGGAAGCGCTTGCAAAAGAGCATGGGTTTGCCGCGTGCTTCGTGTTCACAACCAAGGAGTTTATTCACTATGAGCGCCGTTTAGCAGACGGCGCTTTGCATTCGGCGGCAAACGACCTAACGGCGGACGTCAACAAATCTGCGCCTTGGGCAAACGCAATCCTTGCGCTCATCTATCCCTATCATCCATTTGTGGATGCAATTCCCGTTTCGGGGAACTATCCTTCCAGCAACGCGGCATATCACGCTTCGAATCGTTTAATGGAGCAATTGCGCGCAATAGGCATACAGGCTGAACGCGCCTATGTGCCGATTCGCGAACTGCTGACGCGATCCGGCACCGGAACGCCGCTCAAGAACGGGCTAACCTATATTCCCGGATTTGGAACGCGCTATGCGGTGCAAACTCTTGCGGCTGGTTTGCCCGAGCCTACGTATACGCCAGTGCAAACGTCCGCGCCCACCCGCTGCAACGGCTGCCACGCCTGCGAAAAAATCTGTCCGAGCGGAGCCATCGGCGACAATGGCTACGATTTCAGAGCCTGTGCACGTGCCTACATGGGTGGAGACCCGATGGAACACTGGGTCATGGATGCGATGACCTGCATGCTCGGCTGCGAGCTATGCCAGAAGATTTGCCCGTATAATGCGGGAATCGAACCGATCGATGAAATGCCGGACGCGTTCCGGTTGGAGGAGATCCTGGCGGGGCACATCAAGCCCGTTCTCGCCATCGTCGGCAAAAACCTCAACAAACAGGGAAGGATCATCCAGCATGCGTGCGTCATCGCGGCAAAGCAGTGCAGAACGGACTTGATCCCTTTGATCGAGCCGTGGACGAAGGACGAGCGGGAAGGCGTACGCGTTGCGGCGAACTATGCGCTGGAGCAACTGCGCCAATAATCCGCACGTGCCATTTTTTTGCATTCCTTTCATATGCGCGCCTCAAAATTCGTTTGGCTTTCTATGCACGATATGATACAATCATCTCGTAAAGCAGTTTGCCGCGCTAAGCGGGGAGTTAGCGGTGCCCTCTACCTGCAATCCGCTACAGCAGGGCAGAAATCCCGTTCCCCGGCAAGCGCCTGTGGGATCAGATCCCGATAAGGGGTGTTGAGCGTCGGGTCCCGTGCAATCGCAGGCCGTGAACCATGTCAGGTCCTGACGGAAGCAGCATTTAGCGGAAAACGCGATGTGCCGCGGAGCAGCCTGAAAGGAGCTACCTGTCGGAGCGTCGCCCGGAGGCGTGTTTGTCAAAGTTCGGGTGCGCGGCAATTCCTTCGACCGGCGTGTCATACATATGATGCGCCGGTTCTTTTTTACAGTGATGATAATAAATGTATTGATTACGGAGCAAGAAAATCATGGAAGACTTTTCGGTATTTGATATCATTGGCCCTCGCATGACGGGGCCAAGCAGTTCCCATACGGCGGGCGCGGTGCGACTTGCGCACATCGCGCGAAAGATCGCAGGCGGAGACGTAGCGGAAGCTGCGTTCACGCTGTATGGTTCGTTTGCCGAAACGGGCAAGGGCCACGGAACGGACAAGGCGCTTGTTGCGGGCGCACTGGGTATGGATCCCGACGATCCGCGCATCAAGGAAGCCTTCACGGTAGCACGCGAAATGGGAGTGCCGGTTTCGGTTGAATTTTCAGACGAGCCGCCCAAACACCCGAATACGGCGCGCATCGTCATCACCGGTTCCACGGGGCAGGTGACGGACGTGGTCGGCGAGTCGGTCGGCGGCGGCAACATCCGCATCTCTGAGATCAACGGCCTTGCGGTCGAGTTCTCCGGCGAGTACCCGACGCTGATCATTCAGCACAACGATAAACCCGGCGTGATCGCCGAGGTTTCACACGTGCTTGCGCAGTTGAGTGTGAATATCGCGTTTATGCGCGTATTTCGCCACGGAAAGGGCGAGGATGCATACATGACCATTGAGACCGATCAGCCCGTCACACAGGACATGCAGGATATGATTGTTCGCCTATGTGATGGAATCAACAAGCTTTTCGCGGTGTAAGGAGGGAGAAAACGATGCTGTTATCCGATGCGTTTGGAAATGGAGAATCCTTACGACGCTATTGTCAGGAAAACGATATTCCGATCTATGAGGCGATGATTCGCCGCGAGGAAAAGCTCAGCGACAAACCGCGTGCCGAGATCATCGACGAAATGCAAAAAAACCTCGACGTGATGCGCGCCTCTGTCGAGCGTGGGCTCAACAGCAAGGTGGAGTCCGTGAGCGGACTCTCCGGCGGCGAGGCGATGAAGCTATTCAAATATGGCAAGCACAATCCGTTTTCCGGCTATACCGCCTGTCGTGCGGCGGCTTCATCGATGGCGGTTGTCGAGGTGAATGCTTCGATGGGACGCATCGTTGCGGCGCCAACGGCAGGGGCCAGCGGCATCCTCGCGGGCGCATTGATCGAAGCGGGACGACAACGCGGCTGGTCGGACGAGACCTTGATCGAAGGTCTCTTTACCGCAGGCGCGATTGGACTAATTTTCGCAAAAAACGCGACGATTTCCGGCGCGGGCGGCGGATGCCAGGCGGAGACGGGCGTCGCCGCATCCATGACGGCAGCCTCGCTCGTCGAAATCAGCGGCGGGGCGCCGATACAGGCGCTTGACGCGGCAGCGATGGCGATGAAGAACGTGATGGGATTGATTTGCGATCCTGTGGCGGGTCTGGTCGAGTGCCCGTGTATCAAGCGAAACGCGCTGGGCGCGGTGAACGCCATGCTCTGCGCAGATATGGCGCTTGCGGGAATTACGAGCTTGATTCCGTTTGACGAGGTCGTTTCGGCCATGTACGCGGTCGGCAAGGATATCCGCGTGGAATATCGTGAAACCGCACGCGGTGGATTAGCCACTACGCCGACGGGCAAAGCGGTGGCGCAGCGGGTGAAGCGGCTGCAGGGGAACTGAGCGGGGTCAACAAGGAGTAAAACATGGCGCAGGGTATGGGAATGGGCGGCAGGGGCTTAGGCGGAGGCCCGCGCGGATACCTGACCGATGAAGAGAAGAAGAACAGACCGAAGCTTGACCGCGCGATGCTGCTTCGGATTTTATTGTATCTCAAGCCTTACCGCGTGCAGTTTGTGTTTGTCTTCCTCGCAATCCTGATCAGCGCGGTGATTGGACTCTTTCCGTCCATCATCACAGGTCGCATCGTCGATCAAGCGCTGGTCGGCAAAAACATGCAGTTACTCATTCAGCTCTTGCTGCTCGCGCTTGTGACGCTGACGGCATCGCAGGCGATCGGGGTTCTGCAAAGCTACATCAACTCCTGGATCTCGCAGCGGATTATATTTGACATGCAAAACCAGATGTATCAGCATCTGCAACAGATGCCGCATAGTTTTTATACCAACGAAAAACAGGGCGACATCTTAACCCGTATGGAGAGCGATATCAGCGGCGTCGGCACCGTCATTACCAATACGCTCACCACATCCGTGTCCAACATTGCGGTGATGATTGCGACGCTGACCGCGCTGTTTACCATGAACTGGAAGATGGCGCTTGTGGGCATCGCGATTATTCCTATGACACTGATTCCCGCGCGAACCGTTGGAAAAACCCGTTGGAAGCTGCTCACGGATGTGCAAAACGAGCGTGACAAGATGAATCAGCTGATCACCGAGACACTGAGCGTATCCGGCTCCATGCTGATGAAGCTCTTCACGCGTGAAAAATCGGAATATGACCGCTTCGTCAGCGTGAACGACAGCGTAACAAGGCTTTCACTGAAGGAACAGCGCAGCGGAAAGTGGTTTTTGATGATCATCGGCACGCTTTCTCAAATCGGCCCGCTATTGATCTACTTCACGGGCGGCTGGCTGATCATCTCGCAAGGCGACAAAACGCTGACCATCGGTACCATCACGGCGATGATTGCGCTGGTCAATCGCCTCTACGGGCCGGTCAACTCGCTGCTCAACCTGAGCGTCGACTTCACGCGCTCGCTCGCGCTTTTCACACGAATCTTCGACTATTACGATAAGGAAGTCACGATCAAGAGCAAGCCGAACGCGGTCAAGCCGGACTTGGCGCGAACCGATGTGGAATATTCGCATGTGACGTTTTCGTATGAACAAAAAGAGCCGATTCTCAAGGATATTAACTTTTCGATTCCCTCCGGCAGCATGTACGCAATCGTCGGCCCCTCCGGCTCCGGCAAGTCGACCATCGTCAACCTTCTATTGCGCCTCTATGACGTGAACGCGGGAGAAGTACGCATTGCGGGAACAGATGTGCGGGATTTTGATCTTACCTACCTGCGCAAGAACATCGGTGTGGTGACGCAGGACGCGTATCTCTTCAATGGTACAATTCGCGAAAACCTGCTTTACGCCAAGCAGGAAGCGACGCAGGAGGAGCTCGAAACCGCCTGCAAGCTCGCGAACATCCACGATTTCATCGTCTCGCAGGAGATGGGGTACGACGCTATGGTTGGAAACCGCGGTCTCAAGCTCAGCGGCGGGGAAAAACAGCGGATTTCTCTTGCACGCGTGGTGCTGAAAGACCCGAAGATTCTTGTTCTGGATGAGGCGACAAGCTCGCTGGACTCGATCTCGGAAAACGCGATTCAAAACGCGCTGGAATCCGTGATGGCGGGGCGCACCAGCATCGTGATTGCGCACAGGCTCTCGACCGTGCTTGCCGCCGATCGCATCCTCGTGGTGAAGGACGGCGTGATTGCGGAGCAGGGCACGCACGAGGAGTTGCTGGAGAGGGAAGGCGTGTATCGTGAACTGTACGAAACGCAGTTCAAGCGCGTGCTGGAGCACGACGCGGACGAAAGACAGGGGAGCGCATGATCATCAGTGCTTATCAGTTTCCGCTTTGTGGCAATGCTCTTGAGAACCTTGGATTTATCAAAACAGCGATCACGGAAGCCGCCGCAAAACGAGCAAAACTGCTGTTGTTGCCGGAGTGTGCACTGACAGGATATCCCGGCGATGATCCAAAGATGATCAAAGAGATCGATTTTGCAGCTGCGCAAGATGGGATTTGTGAAATAGAAGAACTTTCTGCCGCATATGACATCTCCATTCTATGCGGGACGGTTGAGCGAGTGGGCGAAATCTGCTACAACAGCGTCCTGCTCTTCTCACCCGGTGAGCCTGCGAAAACGCTCTATCGCAAACGTGCGCTCTGGGGGTGGGATGCCGATCATTTTTCGCCGGGAGCTGACGAGAGCGGCATTGTTGAAATCGACGGATACCGCATTGGCGTGCGGATTTGTTATGAGATTCGCTTTCCCGAATATTTTCGCGAGCTATTCCGCCAGCAGACGGATTGCGCGGTGGTGCTGTTTTGCGATCAATCCCAGGAAGATTCAAAAGAACGCTATGATTTGATTCTTTCGCATCTTCGCACGCGCGCGGTGGAAAATGTTTTTCCTCTCGTCAGCGTCAACTCCTGCGCCAGTTTTCAAACCGCGCCGAGCGCTGCAATCGACGAAGACGGCGTTTTGCAATGCGAACTGCCGCGCCATCGAACGGGGCTTTTGCTGTTTGACTTGGAGAGAAAAGAGTCGCATTCCTTTGGCGCGCAGGGCAGAAAACAAGTCTCCTCCATGCTGGTCAGATAACAGAGCGCTTTTCTGCAATCAAAAGCGGACGGGGAAATCCCCGCCCGCTTTGTGTGTGTTGAGTGGTACGATGCTTATTTGAAGAGGATCGAAACGGACTTGTAGAAGTCCAAATCCACTTCTTTGCGTTCGGTGACGGCCTTGTCGAGATCGGCGGTGACGATCGCTGTGCCCTGGAGAGCCACCATGTTGCCGTACTGTTCGGAGACGACGAGTTCGCCCGCCTTGAAGCCAAGGCGCGTTCCGAGCACGCGATCGAAGCACGAGGGAGACCCGCCGCGCTGGATATGACCCAGCACAACCGAGCGGCACTCGAAATACTTGCGCTTTTCATCGAGGGAGGAGTCCGTGCGCATGGCTTTCTCAATGCGATCCGCAAGCGTCTTTGCGACTTCTTTTTCGAGAAGGAGCTTGTTGCCAAACGCGTCAAGACCGACGTTGTCCTGCGATTCGCCTTTGAGCTCAAAACCTTCCGCAACCGCGATGATCGTGTGGCGTTGGCCTTTGATGTAGCGGGAACGGATGACCTGCATGATTTCATCGAAGGTCTTCGGGAATTCCGGGATCAGGATCAGGTTCGCGTCTGCCGCGAGGCCAGCCTGAACGGCGATCCAGCCGGTATGGCGGCCCATGCACTCGACGACAAAGCAGCGCGCGTGGGAAGCAGCGGTGGTGTGGAGGCGATCGATGCACTCCATGGCGATATTGCTCGCGGTATCAAAGCCAAACGTGTAGTCGGTGCAGGAGAGATCGTTGTCGATGGTTTTCGGTACGCCAATCATCTTCATGCCCATTTTCGTGAGCTTGTTGGCAACGCCCAGCGTGTCGTCGCCGCCGATGGCGACCATGCCCTCTAGGCCAAGGCTATCGAGCGTTTTACGAACGCGCTCGGGACCATTCTCTTCCTTCATGACGTTGGTGCGGCTGCTTTCGAGGATCGTGCCGCCCTTGGTCTGAAGGCCTTCCACATCCTTGAGGGTGAGCCAGCGGCCTTCGCCGGTCAGCGCGCCGCGCCAGCCTGCCGAGAAGCCGTAGACTTCGATACCCGCCTGCGCGCACTCTTCGACGACGCCACGGATAACTGCGTTCAGACCGGGGCAGTCTCCGCCGCCCGTGAGAATACCAATTTTACGCATGTTGTTTACCTCCGTTTTATAATGTATCTATGCAAAAGGGATGTCCTTCCGGATCGATCATCACAACCCAGTCTTTCGAAAACTGGTCATCTGCGATGCGCGCTCCGCAAGTTAATGCATGCTGCACGAGCGCTTGCATTTCTTCCCTGCTTGCGGCTTTAAAGTCTAGGTGCTCCATTTGTTGCTGCTTTCCTGCCTGTTCCGGCCAAACCGGCTGGATATAGTCCTCGTTGAGTTGAAAGCCCAGCCGCACAGGGAAACCGGGCGCTGACAAGCTGACAAAATCATTCGACTCAAACACTGTTTCCCAACCAAGTAGGTCTCTATAGAAATCTGCGAGTGATTCGGGATACAGACAATCGACGGTTACACTATTGATTACAACAGGAAACATCAAACTCTACCTCGCAGAATTCTCTGATGAAATGGATGGATGCAAACCGTCTTGCATTATTTCTGCAACAACTCCGCCAACTCTGCATCGATTAATTGGCCAATTGTCTCTATGCTTTTGAGCTTATTTTGCTCCATACACGGGATGATGTGGATGCCGGGCATGCGCTTTGCATACTCCATGTACTTTTGCCGCGCGCGCTTCTGAATATCCGGCAGGGCTTCGTAGATATCCGGCTGGTCGCCGACATAATCTCGAAAGCCTTTTTTGCCGACGTTCTCGTAGGCGTTTTCGGGTTTCATGTCGAGGACGATATGCGCATCCGCATGGGGGATCTTGAAATGCTCATATTCCAGTTCAATCACAAATTCCAGCAGATCCGGTTTGCCGAGGTCGCGGTCGCGAACGGACTGATAGACGGCGTTGCTGAGGAGGTAACGATTGATGAGCAGCACATCCGCATCGGAATAATCAAACGTCTGAAACGCCTCAAAGCGATCCAACGCATACCACAGTGCCATGCTCTTGCCATCCACCTCGTTTGCCCGCACGCCGCCGCTGCCGGAAAGGAGTCTGCCACACTCCGAACCAAAGAAGGTATCATACATCGGAAACGAGAGCGTCTTCACACGAAGTCGACCGCTTGCCGTCAGCCGCTCATAGAGCCGCTGGAGCTGCACGGTTTTGCCCGTTCCGTCGATGCCCTCGAAGGCGATGATCTTCGTCATAGCGAACCTTTCTGAATGCGCCGCATGGCTTCTATCGTGTTTTCGCGCGTGGCAAACGCGGTCATGCGGAAAAATCCTTCGCCAGCGGCTCCAAATCCTTCGCCGGGTGTGCCGATGATGTGGTATTGGCTCAGAAGTTCATCATAGAAGCGCCAGCTGTCGCCGTGCGGAACTTTGAGCCAGATATAAGGCGCGTTGATGCCGCCAAAGACGGTGTAGCCGGCCTTCTGCAAGCCTTCGCGGATGATTCTCGCGTTTTCCATGTAGTCCGCGACGACGTCCATGATCTGCGCGTTGCCTTCGGGGCTATAGGCGGCTTCCGCACCGCGCTGGGTGATGTAGGAGACTCCGTTAAATTTGGTCGAAACACGACGAGCCCAGAGATCTCTTAGATGCACCTCGTTGCCAAAGCTGTCCTGATAGACGAGCGCTTTGGGTACGACGGTATATGCGCAGCGCGTGCCGGTAAAGCCGGCGGTCTTGGACATGGATCGAAACTCGATGGCGCATTCCTTCGCGTCTTCCACTTCATAGATGCTGTGCGGGATATTGGGTTCGGAAATGTAGCTTTCGTATGCGGAATCGTAGAGAATCAGCGTTTTGTTCGCGCGGGCATAGTCGACATAGACCTTGAGCTGCTCGCGGGTGAGCGTAACACCCGTGGGATTGTTCGGGAAGCAGAGGTACATCACGTCGACCCGTTCTTTGGGCAGGGACGCGACAAAGCCGTTTTCCTCGGAACCCGGCATGTAGACGATCTTTTGATAGCCGCCTTTTTGCTCATCGAAGTTACCGCCGCGACCGCTCATGACATTCGTGTCCACATAGACCGGATAGACGGGGTCGGTCACCGCGACCACGCAGTCCTGCGAAAAGAGCTCCTGAATGTTACCTACGTCGCATTTTGCGCCGTCAGAAACGAAGATTTCGTCGAGATCGAGCGCGACCCCGCGCGCGGTATAATCCCGGCGGAGAATCGCCTCGCGTAAGAACTCATATCCAAAGTCCGGGCCGTAACCGTGGAAGGTTTCGGCGCGAGACATATCGTCGACTGCTTTGTGCATTGCCTCCACAACAGCGGGAACCAATGGGCGCGTGACGTCGCCGATGCCCATGCGGATGATCTGCGCTTCGGGATGTGCTTTGGCGAATGCGGCCGCGCGTTTTCCGACTTCGTAGAAGAGATAGCTGCCGTGAAGTTGCGAGTAAAACCCGTTTGCTGTAAACAAAACCAAACCTCCCCATTGTCTAAATCAAGGCATTATATCACATGAATTCGCGCCCGCGCAAGCGCGTCCGGTTATATCAATGCGCAATGACGGCGCCTTCGAAAGGTGAACGTTATATGAAGTTGACCGGTGCAGGTTGCCGAACGATACAATTCTAGTATATACTAAATTAATATGAAAATTTCACACGATGTAATACCGCACAATCGCGTATTCAGCAAAGTGGCTGTTGCATCCGGGGAAGGCACAAGCAATGGAACAAACCAAACCAACCGCGATCTCATCCATTCGTAAATTCATCGTACGCATCATTCAGGGAGCGATCATCGGCGCGGGCGCAATCCTGCCCGGTATCTCCGGCGGTGTGTTGTGCGTTGTATTTGGCATCTATCGGCCAATGATGGCGGTGCTAGCGCATCCGTTTCAAAATGTAAAGATCTATTGGCGGATGTTTATCCCGATCGCAATTGGGTGGGCCGCTGGGTTTATCGGTCTCGCGGGGCTGATCGCTCAGCTTTTATCGCTCAACGCCGCTGTCATTGTCAGTCTGTTTGTCGGTTTGATCATCGGTACATTCCCCAACCTTTTCCGCGAAGGAGCAAAGAACGGCAGAAGCAAGGCCATGTGGATTGCGCTCGCGGTCAGTACGCTGGCACTGCTTGCGTTCTTCTACACCCTGAAATTCAGCACCTCCACAGCGGTAACCCCGTCGTTCGGGTGGTATATCTTCTGCGGCGCGCTCTGGGGCATCAGCCTGATCGTGCCGGGCATGAGCTCGTCTTCACTTTTGATGTTTCTGGGACTCTATCAGCCGATGTCCGCGGGAATTGCCGCGCTGGACGTCAACGTGCTGTTTCCGTTTGCAATCGGGATCATCGGAACCGTGGTTCTGTTGGCGCGGCTCGTCAATCATCTCTTCGACAAGCATTATGGCATTGCATTCTATTGTGTAATCGGCTTTGTCATTGCGTCTACACTGCCGATCATCCCGTTGTCGTTTACAGGGATTGGTGAGATCGCATTCTGCATCCTTGCCGCCCTCGCGGGATTTGCGGGATCGTTCTTTATGGATCGCTGGAGCGAAAAGCACCCGCCGAAGGAGCAGGAACCGGCGCCGACAACCAGCGAGGGTTGACACGCAAATCACGTCATAATCGAATGCTGAGCCCGTCGTAATCGAACACGGCGGGTTTTTTGATCTTTCAGATAGGATCAGTAAAATTTTACACGACAAATCGCGCCGATTACAACGCGGGGCGCGTTCTTCGTGGTTTTTTCAGAGTGCTTGTGTTATAATCGCGTATAAGTGATACGGTCAATTACCAAGCGAAATGCGGGATAAAAACACCGCGAACGCGTTGGTTTGGAAACATTTCATCAACAAAGGAGAGCGCTGCTTGACACAGGAAACAGAGCGGGTTATGCTTTCTATCCCGCTGGAAAACGTTGACGAGCTTCTTGGATTGTTCGGTGTTTTTGACGAGAATATCGGCGTTTTGGAAGACGAAACCGGTGCGCATATCAACGCGGAAGAGCACGGCATCCGCATCACGGGTGAGTCGGAAGGCGCAAATCTTGCTCGAATCGTGATTGAAAAAATGCTGGAGATGCAGCGGCGTGGCGAGAAGATCAACCGAAGCCGTATCCGCTATGCCGTCGATCTCGCCAAAGAGGGAAACGCGGACATGATCGAGAAGATCATGGGCGACGTGATCGCAATTACGCAAAAAGGTCGCCAGATCAAGTGCAAAACCCTCGGCCAAAAGAGATATATTCAGGCGCTCAAGGAATTTGAGCTGGTCTTTGGCATCGGCCCCGCGGGAACCGGCAAGACCTATCTTGCCGTCGCGATGGCGGTGCAGGCGTTTAAAAACAAAGACGTTGAGCGCATTATACTGACGCGTCCGGCGGTAGAAGCAGGCGAGAAGCTCGGCTTCCTGCCCGGCGACCTCCAGAGCAAGGTCGATCCGTATCTGCGGCCGCTGTATGACGCGCTGCAGGAGTTTCTTGGGCTGGAGAGCTACAAGGCGCTCTATGATCGCGGCGCAATCGAAGTTGCCCCGCTTGCCTATATGCGCGGACGCACACTCAACAACGCCTATATCATACTCGATGAGGCACAAAACTGCTCCACCGAACAGATGAAGATGTTTTTGACCCGAATCGGCGAAGGGTCCCGCGTGGTGGTGACGGGGGATGTGACCCAGATCGACCTCCCACACGAGAAAGTCAGCGGACTTGTGCAGGCAGCCAAGGTGCTGGAAGGTGTGGAAGGCATCAAGATCATTCACCTGACACACAAGGACGTCGTGCGTCATGAACTCGTACAGCGCATCATTTGCGCATATGAAAAGTTTGAAAAGCCAAAGCGCGCCTAATCGCCCGGCTGCGCAATACGCGGCCTATCCTGAATGAATGAGGACGAGAAGATCGTGTCTGAAACGCAAAAATCCACACAACCCAAGAAGAAAAAGAACGTCGTCAAGCCGAAGTCCCGCCTATACGGTGTCATCGTGCTCGCGATTTCCTTCGCGATCGCCTGCCTGGTGAGTATCACCTCGTTGACGCCAAAGCGATATGACGTTTCGGTCGATTCGCCCGCGTCGGAGGCGATCACCGCGCCGCGCATGGTTGAAGACGGGGTGAATACGGAGGCGCTGCGGCAAGCCGCGCGCAACAACGTTTCTCCCGTATACGCTGTGGATGATAAGCTTGCAGGCACGCTGATCTCCAACGCACAAAGCTTCTTTTCCGCGCTCAACAGTTTCCGTAACGCCGCAATAACCATGCGTGCGGAAAACGCAGCCCCCGTTGCGGACGGGGATGCGGATAATATCGACGCGCGCAGCTGGCAGGAGGTCATCTCGACCAACGATTTGATGGCGATGCTGGTCAAGCTTCCCGTGCGGATTTCCGATACCGCGCTTGGATACGCGCTGCTGGATGCGACGGATGACGAGATGGGCGATCTGAAAAAGCTCGTGATGGATACGTTGACCAAGGAACTCCGCGCCGGCGTTTCCGAAGCGGATCAGGTCAAGACACTTGCGCGAATCAACAAGGAACTCAAGATCTCTTCGCTCTCCGTTTGGTTAAAGGCGATGGGCGAGATGGTATATGACGCGTACCTGCTGCCGACAAACGTCGTCAACTCCGTCGAAACCACGCGCGCGCAGGCAAAAGCCGCCGACGCGGTGGAGCCGATCTATATCGCGCGGGGTGCGACGATTGTAGAGGCAGGGCAGCGTGTCACGCAGGAGCAATACGATATGCTGCTCTCGCTCGATCTCGTCAAGGGCGCGGAAGCGGCAAGCCAACTCACTCCCGGTACGATTCTATATCTTTTCTGCGTGTTTGGCATGCTTGGATTGTACTTGTCCGCGTTTGAACGGGAAACATTCTCATCCAACAAACAGATGACAATCCTTGCGCTGATTTTGTGGCTGACCATCACATTGGAATGGGTCTGCTATCTCATCGATCCGCGTGTGAATCCTGCTGTATTCGGGGTACTCCTGACCACGCTGCTCGTTTCGCGAAAAACGGCGGATGCGGTCAACATCACGTTCGCACTCGCGTTTTCACTTCTTGCGGGCGGCAGCGGATCAACCCTGTTTGGTGCTGATTCCATTCTGGCGATGGCGGCGACGTTGATCTCCGGACAGATGGTGATGCTGATTGCCGACCGAAGCAAAAAACGCGGCACGCTGATCGCCGCAGGATCGATGGGTGGTGTTGCGGGCGCGGTGGTCGTGATCGCGGGCGGCCTGATCCTGGACTACAACTGGAACACGGCGCTGATTTACGCGGGCTTACAGATGGCTTCCGCTCTGATTCTCTCGGTTTTCTGCGTGGGCATGCTGAGCCTTTGGGAAAATCTATTCGATATCGTCACCCCCGCGCGGCTGCACGAACTCGCAAACACCAACCACCCGCTGCTGAAAAAGATGATGACGTCGGCGCCCGGAACGTATCACCACAGCATGATGGTCGCGTCCCTTGCGGAAGGTGCTGCGGAAACGATTGGCGCAAACGCGCTGCTCGCCCGGACGGGCGCGATGTATCACGATGTCGGCAAACTGCGCCGTCCGCTCTATTTTAAAGAAAACCAGAACGGACATAACATCCACGACACGCTGCAGCCGGAGGAGAGCGCGGGCTTTATCATCGCGCACCAAAAAGACGCGATGGCGTATCTTTCACGCTACCGTATGCCGTCCGAAGTGAAGCGGATTGTCTCCGAACATCACGGCACAACGCTTGTGACATACTTCTATTTCCAAGCAAAGCAGAAGCAGACGCAGGACGGAGAGCCGGTTATCGAGCGCTTGTTCCGCTATCAAGGGAATCTTCCCGGCACGAAGGAGAGCGCGATTGTGATGCTGGCAGACAGCTGCGAGGCTGCCGTACGCTCCATGAGCGAACCCACGCGGGAAGAGATTGCGGAGATGGTACGCAAAATCATCCAGGGCAAAATGGACGACGGACAGCTGAAGATGTGTCCGCTGACGTTGGGTGAGATCCACCAGATCGAGAAGAGTTTCCTCGTGACGCTGACGGGGCTGATGCACGAACGTATCCGCTATCCCGCGCTGGAGGCGATGTCATGATCGACGTACAAACCGAACTGGACTGTCTGCCGGAGAACGCGGAATCGCTGATCCGCAGCGTCGTGGAGCGCGCGCTGGCGCGCGAAGGCGCGAGCGGCGGCGTCTGCGTGCTGATTACCGACGCGGAGGAGATTTTGCGGCTCAACGCGGGCTTTCGAAACATCGACCGCGTGACGGACGTTTTAACGTTTCCCGCGTGGGAAGGGGACGCGATCCTCTGCCCGCCGGACGGATATCTGGGCGATATCGCGATCTGTTTGGAACGCGCCGAGGAGCAGGCGAAGGAATACGGGCATTCGCTTTCGCGCGAGTTGGCGTTTCTTGCCGTGCATGGCGCGCTGCACCTGCTCGGATACGACCACATGGAAGCGCAAGACGAAAAAACCATGCTGGCGCGACAGGATGAAATCTTAAACGAACTGGGGTATACGCGATGAATCAACTGGACGCAATGGAACGGGAACACATGCTCGATCTTGCCTATGAGGCAATGGCGCGGGCGTATACGCCATATTCACATTTTCAGGTGGGCGCCTGCCTCAAGAGCGAAAGCGGAAAGTATTATTTGGGCTGCAATATTGAAAGCGCATCCTATACGCCGACCAACTGCGCGGAACGCACGGCGATGTTTAAGGCCGTCTCTGAAGGCGAGCGCGCGTTTTCCGGCATTGTGATCGTCTGCTCCGGCAAGAATCCCGCTGCTCCCTGCGGTGTTTGCCGGCAGGTACTGCGGGAGTTTTGTCAGGAAGATATGCCCGTCGTGTTCGCGGACGCAAAACGGAACTATATCGAGTCTACGCTGGGCGAGCTGCTCCCGCATTCGTTTGGCCCTGAGGATTTGCTATGAGCGTATTTCGTTCCGGTTTCATTTCCATCATCGGGTGCCCGAACGTCGGTAAATCGACGCTGCTCAACAAGCTCATCGGCCAAAAGATCGCGATTGTTTCCGACCGCGCACAGACCACGCGCAATAAGATCACCGGCGTGCTGTCCCGACCCGATTATCAGATGGTCTTCCTCGACACACCGGGCGTCACAAACCCCAAAAACAAGCTCGGTGAATACATGCAGAAAGTCGCCTACGACGCAATCAACGAAGTGGAGGCGATTCTCTTCGTTGCGGATGCGGAGCAGGGCGTACGCGAGCGGGACGCGGCGATTCTTGAAAAACTCAGCCACGCGAAAGCACCCGTGATCGCATTCATCAACAAGACCGATGTGGCGAGCCTTGGTCAGGCGAACGAAGCGCTGGAGGTGCTGGAGCAGCAGGGATTCATCAAGCAGATCCTGCGCGGATCCGCGACCAGCGGGAAAGGCATTGAGGAGCTGGAACGCGCATTGAACACCTATCTTGTGCCGGGCCCGCAATATTTCCCGGACGACATGGTGACCGACCAGCCGGAGAGCATCATCGTAGGTGAACTCATCCGCGAAAAAGCGCTGCTTCTCCTGCGGGAAGAGGTTCCGCACGGCGTTGGCGTCGGTGTGGATAAGATGGAGCGCAGGGAAGACCGCGACATGATGGATGTGTATGCGACGATCTATTGCGAACGGGAGTCCCACAAAGGCATCATCATCGGCAAAGGCGGTTCTATGCTCAAACGAATCGGGCAGGATTCCCGCAAGGACATCGAGTGGATGCTTGGCTGCCCGGTCAATCTGCAGCTTTGGGTCAAGATCAAGGAAGATTGGCGCAATCGTCCGGGCATGCTGCACGAGCTCGGGTACGAGTAAGCAGAAGATAGCGAGGAACATTGTATGCCGGTCATCTGCGCGGAAGGAATCGTCACGCGATACGCAAACTATCGCGAGAGTGACCGCATACTCAGCATCTTCACCATTCAGTACGGACGACTGGACGCGAAGGCGCGCGGCTGCCGCAAGCCGCAGAGCCCTCTGGTCAACGCCTGCCAGCCGTTCGTATTCGGACAGTTTGAAATCTTTACCGGAAAAGAACGCGCAACCGTCAACGCCTGCGAGGTACGGGAGTCGTTTTATCCGATTCGCGAGGACTATGAGCGATACTCCTTCGGTTCTGTCATTCTGCGGCTTTGTCATGACGCCGCGCCGGAAAACGAACCGAATGAGGCGCTCTTTTCGCTTTTATACCACACGCTGTCATTTTTAGCCTACGGCACATCCAATCCGCAGGACTTGTTCTGCTGTTTCCTGATTCGGTTTCTGAATACCATCGGCTATCGCCCATCCATCACGACCTGCGCGCAATGCGGGCGGGATATCCGCGCGGACGCGATCGTTCGTTTTTCCCCGCGCGGGGGCGCAGTTTGCGGCGCCTGCGTGCAGTATGGTGAACCGGTGAGCAAAACCGCTCTGGAGGGAATGCGGCGCATGCTACTGATGGAGGACGCGGAGATGGATCGCGTGAAGCTTTCCGATTCCGTGCGCGGCGAGATGTTTCGCGCGCTGAGCGCGTACACGGAGAATTCGCTTGAATTCGGAGCCAAGGCGCTTGGCATGCTGGAAAGCCTCCGCACGCCGATGCAGCACACGCAAGGCGCTGAGGAACCAAACTAGCAGGAAGCGAACGCAATCGGGAAAAATTGTGAACTTTCTATCATACGGGTCAAAACCAATGCCGCCGTGTGGTACAATACTCGCGATTTGAATCACATTTGCATCGTTTCATCGCGGTGAAAACCGCGCGTCAACCGAAGCAGAAACGCGTATTCAATCAATTTCATGAGTGAAGAGGTTACGATTATGCCCATAGGACGACATCTCATCAAGACGCTGCTGATTGCGTGTCTTATGATTGCCGCTCTTTTTGTATCAGGCTGCGGCGAAGCCGCGCTGCCGCCGGAGCCGACGCCAACGCCGGAACCTGTCGTCGTCAGCATGGAGGTTGTGGATCTCAACAGCGATGATTTTGGCGACATGCCTTCTCCCACCGCGACGCCGGAGCCCACACCGACGCCGCTGCCGTTTTCGCACTTTGCGCCAACGGTCAGCATGACGTATGAAGAGTTGGTCGGAAGTCTGGACGACATGAGCCAAAAAGGAAAAGAGCTGCTCAAGGACGGATTCCCGGACCCGAAGACGTATTATATCATCGTCGATAAGCAGTGGCAGGTGGTTCTGGTCTACAAACGCATCGACGACGGAACAAAGCTAGGCAAGCCTGATCTGGAGCAGCCCGTGCGCTATATGCTCTGCTCCACGGGCAACCCGAACAAAGAATATGGACACGAGACCACAAGCGGCATCTGGCAGATTGGAATTCCGAAAGAGCGCTTCTATCAGTTTGTCAATCTGGAAGCCGCGCAGTATCTAACGCTGATCCACAGCCGGACATATTTCCACTCGATTCTTTATGATAAGGCAAGGGATTTGAGCTCGCTGGTGAAGGAGTCCTACGACGATCTCGGCTCAAAAGCGAGCCACGCCTGCATCCGCTTGACGGTGCCGGACGCGCGCTGGATGTGGTATAACATCGGCTACGGAACCTCCTGCGAAATCCGCAACGGAGACCCGACGGATACCGTCACAGGATCGATCCGCGCACAGCTGATCCTTCCGAAATCGATCGATGGTGTTCGCCTGAAGGCGGGCGAAGCACCGTGGACAGATAACTGGAAGATCGAGGACGTGCTGCACGTTCTGGAATACAAGTATCAGCCCGCGCCATTGCCGGATCTTGGGGAAGGCGATGAGGACACACCGGCGCCGGGCACGACGCCTGCTCCGGGCGGAGATCCAACTCCTATCATAGAAATCACGCCTGAACCTACGATTCCACCTACAGGCTGGTAATGGGGAGCAAACGGAAAGTAATTAAATTTGTAATTATGCTGTCGGTGCTATTTGTGGCATCGACAGCTTCTATTCGCATGTCGCACGCGGCGGCAACACCTGTACCGGAACCCACACCGGAGCCATCAAAAGCCATAGGGATCTTATGCGAAGCATGCTTTGGCGCCAACACCCGTCCCGACGATTCCGCGGCGTTTGCGGCGGAGATGCTCCGCTGGGAGGCGGGATTCATCTCCAGCACGAGCCAAAGCGAGAAAACGACGAAGAACGTTCTTGTCTACAACGTGTTTCAGGCAGCGGAACGGTTGATGAAAACGCGGCTGCATCCCGATTGGACAGCATGGAACGCAACGCTCGCGTCGTTTGAACCCACGGTCTATGACAGCTACGCACAGAATGTCTCCGCCTTTGCCGCACTGGCGGATGCGCTCAATTGCTCGATTCAATCCTCCTCCGCCGAATGCGTGCGCAGCATCAGTCAGGAGTTCCGCGCGTCTAAGATTCTGCTTTCCGCCGAGGGGCAACCGCGTATGCGGTTGAACTGGCGCGAATGCGCTGCGTTGTACTATGTCTTTGGAGAGCGCATGACGGATGCGATCGCGGATAAACTCGCCGTAGAGCGGGGCGGAAACGCTTTTACCGGCGTGCAGCTCAACTGGCCGAACCCAACGTTTGCAGAACTCGCGGGCGCCGGTACACATGAGCAATTGGTGGAAGCCATACTCGCGCTGGACTATTTCAACACGGTCTATCGGGACGATGGCAGCGTGGCGCCCGTGGAAGACTATCAATTCCCCAAGGAGTATCTTGCAACGATTATTCATCCGGTTCCGGGCGGACTGATCAAGAACGGATGGTATGATCCGCGTTCGCGACGGACACGCTTGCATATGGGGACGGATATCAAGCGCCGTTCGAAAACGCCGATTCTCTCCGTGACGGATGGCGTTGTCAAATATGTAGGCTTTCTTCCGATTCCCGGCTACTATGTGATGATCGAAGACCCGTATGGATATGTGTATCATTACTATCACATGTTCGAATTGAGCAAATTTGTCAAAGAAGGGGACACGGTCACCCAAGGACAGCAGATCGGCATCGTGGGCAGTACGGGCAACAGCGCGGCATATCACCTGCATCTGGGGCTGGTCACGCCGGAGGGGAAATATGTCAATCCCTATGATCTATTTGTGCAGGCGGGCATCGGTCCAATTTTACCGGATTTTTGATTAAACTGTTTGTGCAGGCGGGCATCGGCCCAATTTTGCCGGATTTTTGATCAAACTGTTTGTGCAGGCGGGCATCTGCCCGATCCTGTATGGTTTCTGATCAAACTGCGACAGCGCTGCGCCTCTCTTTCTTAACAATCCCGGAACGCGCAGGTTTCGGATTTTTTCTTGTGCCAATGTAGTCGCGATGCTATACTATAGTAACGCATTGTGGATTTTTCTGCGAAGCGATCGGCACCATCTGCGCTCTTTGCGCTGAACGGCAACGGGAGGATCGATTGAGAATCATCGCGGGTACGGCGCGCGGACGAAAATTTGACGCGCCGAAGGGCATGGACACGCGCCCGACGCTGGATCGCGTCAAGGAAGCGGTGTTCGGCTCTCTTCAGTTCGATATTCCCGAAAGTCATGTGCTGGATCTTTTTTCCGGCTCCGGTAATCTCGGCCTTGAGGCGGCATCCAGAGGAGCCGCGAGGGTGATCTGTAACGATTACAATCGGGAATGCGCGGCGCAGATTCAGCTGAGCGCGCGACTGTTGCAACTCGACTCCATCGTGCAGGTGACCTGCAAGGATTATGCGGTCTGTCTGCAAGATCTCGCGCGGCAGGGAGATCGATTTGACTTTGTGTTTCTCGATGCTCCTTATCAAAACGGCAGCGCACAACGCGCGGCGGAGCAGATAGTTGCGCTTGGGCTGTTGAACGCACATGGCCGCGTCATCATCGAACACGCGGCAAATCTGCCGCCTCATTTTGAACCCAACCAGGCAAAGCTCCTACAGACCAAGCGATATGGCAGCTGCGCCGTTTCGATTTTTGAACGAGGAACCGACGAAGCGCGGCCGGAATAGACCGCGTATAGGGAAAGGACAGGCGACCATGCGAACCTGTGTATATCCCGGTAGCTTTGATCCGTTTACCATCGGCCATCACGATGTGCTGGAGCGAGCGATCGCGATGTTTGAGCGCGTGTATGTCAGCGTGCTGAACAACGCATCCAAGCACCCTGTTTTCTCCGTCGAGGAGCGCGTAGATCTGATCTCGCGCATGGTAAAAGCGGAGGGCATGCAGAACGTCGTCGTCACACACTTTGATGGACTTCTGGTGGATTATGCGCATTCGATCGGCGCGGATTATGTCATCCGCGGTTTGCGCGCAACGATGGACTTCGAGTATGAGTTTCAAATCAATGCGCTCAACCTCCACCTCGCGCCGGATGTGGATACGGTCTATTTCATGGCGCGGCCGGAACATTCGTTCCTGAGCTCCAGCGCCGTGCGGGAGATCGGTTCCATGGGCGGAAATATCAATGGACTCGTACCGGATAGTATTCAGAATATCATTGCAGAAAGGTTAAAAAAACCATGAGCAGCGCACAAACCATGAAAATTTTCAGCATTATAAACCGCATCAAGCAAGAGCTGGAGGAGAGCCCGCGTTCCAAGTTCGGCGGCACGAACAAGCGTGTTGTCGAGGTGGATCGCTTGCTGGATCTGCTGGAGGACCTGAAGGTCGTCATTCCGGAGGATATCCGCCGTGCGACGGGAATTCTCTCCGAGGCGGAGAACACCATTGCGGATGCAAAAGAAAACGCGATGGAAATCGTCGAACAGGCGCATCAGGAAGCGGATACAATCCTCGGTCAATCGCAGGCGCAGGCGGATAGCATCCGCGCGGACGCGCAGGCTGAGTTTGACCACCGCGTGGGCGAGAGCGAAGTCTATAAAGAAGCGTTCACCCGCGCAAGCGGCATTGCAGCCGAAGCGGAAGAGAACGCAACCGCGATTTACAACGGCGCGCGCAAGTATGCGGATGAGATCCTCGTGGATCTGCAGCGCTACCTCGCCGAATATCATCAGATGATCGAAGCAAACCGCAAGGAGCTCGGCGTAGATGACATCTCCACGCCGGTTCATGTGCCCGTCGCTACTCCCGCGCCGGTTCGCGTGCCAGAGCCGCAGTATGCCGCGCAAGCGCAGTATATGCCCTCCCAGAGCGCACCTGCCGAAGCGCCGCGCTATCAGGAACCCGTCTATGCGGAACCGCCGCGCTATCAGGAGCCGGCCTATAGTGAACCGCCGCGTCAAGCACGCGCACAGCACGCGGCGCCTGATCGCTATGCGGTGGAGGAAGACCCGAGTGCAACGCGCCAGTTCGCGCGTCCTGTGAGTCGTCCGGCGCGTGCGGAGGAGATTGAGGAAGCACCCCGTCGCAGAGAAGCGCGCGTGGAAGAAGCGCCGCCGAAGAAAAAGGGCTTGTTCTCCCGTCTGCTGGAAGCGGAGGATGACGATGAGGATGAAGAAGAGGACGAGGATTGGGAAGAAGCGCCCAAGCCGGTAAAAGAACCGAAAGAGAAGAAACCGCGCAAGCGTCTGATCGAATTCATCGAATCTAAGGACGACGAGGACGAGGAAGAAGACTACTAAGTCCATCCATGCGAGCCGGAGAATTTTTTCCGGCTCGTTTTCACAGCCGGAGGAAGCAGTTTTTTGCGCTCAGCGCAGTTTTGAGCCGGGCATTCGGAAATTAGGGACGGTATCTATGAGAAAAAGTCGGACTTGCTCTCGGCGCGGTCAGTGCGACTTTGAGTCGGCCATTCGGGAATTAGGACGGTAAACTAGATGAGAAAAAAAGTCGGACTCGCGCTCGGTGCGGGCAGTGCAAAAGGATTTGCACACATCGGTGTATTGCAAGCACTCGATGAAGCTGGAATCAAGATCGACATGATCTCGGGTAGCAGTATGGGCGCGATCATCGGCGGAATCTACTGCGTCGGAACAGACCTCTATATGCTTGAAAAGTTCATTCAGTCGATCAAGCTGTATGATTATCTCGACGTCAAGCTTCCGCTTGCGGGTGGCGTACTGAAAGGCGAACGCTTGCAGGAGCTTGTGCGCGTGCTTACGCACGATAAAACCTTCGCCGAGACGAAGACACCGTTTTGCTGTGTGGCGGTGGATGCGGAGGCGAGCAAGCTGGATGTGCTGGAAGAAGGGCCTCTCCATGAGAGCATCCGCGCGAGCATGTCAATGCCAGCGTTCTTTGAGCCCGTCAAACTCAATGGCAAGACATATATCGATGGCGGCGTGTTGGAGCGTGTACCCTGCAAAACCCTGCGCGATCATGGTATGGATGTCGTCATCGGCGTGGACGTCGGCTATCACGGAGACATCAAGGATGTTTCGGATATGGGGGCGTATTCCATATTGAACCACACGATTTCAATCATGCAATGGGAGCTGACCAAATATCGCAGACAGGAAGCGGACATTATGCTCGTGCCGGAAGTTTTGTTTGTGCAGGGCAGATTTCAAACCGATCAGGCGGGCGCAACGATTGACGAAGGCAGACGCGCGGTCAATGCGGCGCTTCCTGAAATCCGAAAGATGATCGGCGGATAAAAGCACATGTTCAACGGAACGTTCCAAATAATGCGGAAATGTATGAATCATGTTAGATCTTGCATAAAAAACAAACGCGCACGATAAAAACGTGCGCGCTTTTGTTACTATTTAACAAAGAATGTCAAAGATTTGTGTTCGTCAGAGGATGACCGCACCGCCAAGATCACGGCGGATCTCCTGCGGCGTCACATAGCGTAAAATATCGGTGCTGAGCATATCGGTTTCCACGTTTTCCCGCACATGCGCAGGGCAATCATCCAGATCGCTGTTGCGCAGGATCATCGGCGCGGTCTTTTGTTTTGCAATTTCGCTGATGAGCGCGCGCGCCTGCCTGCGAAAACCGAGTACCTTGAGATAGCTGCTCTCGCGGCTGTGGGTCAACCTTCGAACCTGTTCCGCGGAGATGCCCAACAGTGCGCTGACGACGATGCGTTTGCATCGCGCAAGCGTGTAGCGCTTGGTCTTGATCCGCTCGTAAAACTCGGTTAGCGTACGGGACTCCCGCACACTGCGATACAGCACGTTTTCAAATCCTTCCGCGACATCCGGCAAGGCCGCGAGCTCTGCAACCGACATCCGGCGGATTGCGTAGAGCATCACATCGCTGAGCGCTTCTTGCGGGATGATGAACTGATCATCGTAAAGCAGGGGTCCTCCGACAAAGTTTGGCATCGTGTTCAAAATTTCGCTTCTGCCCTCGATGATGGCCTTACGAATCGCGGTCGCGCTCGCAAACCCGCCAACGATCTCTTCGCTGTGGTAATCGGTCCCGACGCGTTCGATGGGCAGGGGCTCGATGGTATTGGCATATTGGCGAAGCGCACTCAGATACTCCACCGCAAGGATGTTGTTCGGTTGTGCGATGGCGGCGAGCATGCTCTTTGGCACACCGTATTCGCCCAATGCGTCGAATCGTGCGCGCGGATAGCTCTTTCCCATGGAGAGATGTTTTTTAATCGCCTCCTGTAAGGCGGGTGGTTCGGTCGCGATAATGTCGGATATTTGATAGAGGGTACGAAGATCCGGCGCCTCGCAACCAAAGGCGAGGTCGGTAACCACGCCGGTTGCGTTCAGGGTGCGGACACTGCCTGCGGCAAATCGTTCCGCGGGGGCGACCGCATAGACGCTTGGCAGTTCCAGCACGAGATCCGCCCCGGCGCGGAGCGCCCAAGTCGCGCGCGAAAATTTGTCGGTGCATGCGGCTTCGCCCCGCTGCACAAAGTTGCCGGAGAGGACGACGACGCAGAAATCCGCCTCCGAAAGCGCCTTTGCGCGCTCCAGATGATAGATATGTCCGTTATGGAGCGGATTGTACTCCGCGATGATTCCCACGACGCGCATGTTTGTTTTTCTCCGCTGAAACACTGATTTTTTCGTATGACAAGTATACCATTTTGGATATGATTGTGGTATACTCTAGCGGTTGACAACAAAATGTAAGAAAAATGGTAGAAACGAACATTAAATGTTCGATTGACAAACGGCACGAAACAAGATGTAAATGGAGGCGCGGATACAACATGGCTTTGATGGATACGATCAAGGTAAAAGCCAAGATGCACAAAAAACATATTCTCCTACCGGAAGGATCAGAGGAACGCACCGTACAAGCGGTGGCTTTGATCAAAGCAGAAGGAATTGCCGAAGTAACGCTGCTCGGGAACACGGATGAAATTCAGGCAACAGCCGAGAAATTCAACGTATCACTCGACGGCGTTTCTCTTGTCGATCCGGAAAAGGACGCGGATTTCCCCGCGTATGTTTCGGAATATTACGAAATGCGCAAAGACAAGGGGATGACGCCCGAAGGCGCGGAAAAGATGATGAAGGACACCAAGTTCTTCGCCGCGATGATGATCAAAAAGGGCCGCGCAGACGGCATGGTCGCAGGCGCGATCAGCACCACGGGAGATACGCTCCGTCCGGGGCTGCAAATCATCAAGATGGCAAAAGGCATCTCGGTTGTGTCCAGCTGTTTCATCATGGAACTGACGAACAAAGCGTATGGAGACGACGGCATGATGATTTTCGGCGACTGCGCCGTGAATCCGAATCCCTCCGCCGAACAACTCGCCGCGATTGCGATCAGCTCCGCGCAGACAGCGCAATGCCTGTGCGGCATGGAGCCGCGCGTCGCTATGCTTTCGTTTTCCACAAAGGGCAGCGCAAAGCACGAGCTTGTCGATAAGGTGGTTGAGGCCACGCGCATCGTCCACGAACTCGCGCCGGAGCTGAATGTTGACGGCGAGCTACAGGCGGATGCCGCCCTCGTGCCAAAGGTTGGCCAGCTCAAGTGTCCGGGCAGTCCCGTCGCAGGCAAGGCGAACGTGATGATCTTCCCCGATCTGCAGGCAGGCAACATCGGTTACAAACTCGTACAGCGCCTGGCAGGAGCCGATGCAATCGGCCCGATCTGCCAAGGATTCCGCTCTCCCATCAATGACCTCTCGCGCGGTTGCAGCGTGGAGGACATCGTTTCCGTCGTCGCAATCACCGCCGTTCAGGCACAAAATTCGTAAGGAGAACCGACCAACATGACCAACATTCTCGTAATCAACGCAGGAAGCTCTTCGCTGAAATATCAGCTGATCGATATCGACCAGGAACAGATCATCGCAAAGGGCATCTGCGAACGCATCGGCATCGCGAAATCGGTTCTGAGCTATAAGTCTGAAAGCGGACAATCTCTGGAAAAAGAAAGCCCGATGAAAACACATGAAGACGCGATCAAGCTCGTCTTGGAAGTGCTGACGGATGCAAAGGTTGGCGTCATCAAAGACATGAGCAGCATTCGCGCGGTGGGACACCGCGTACTGCACGGCGGTGAAAAATATTCCGAGCCGGTATTGATCGATGATCAGGTGTTGAAAGCCATCGAGGAGTGCATTCCGCTGGGACCTCTGCACAACCCCGCGAACCTCATGGGGATTCGTGGCTGCATGGCTGCCATGCCGGGTGTGCCGATGGTTGCCGTATTTGACACCGCGTGGGGACAAACGATGCCCGCGGAAGCGTATATGTATGCGTTGCCGTATGAGGCATATACCGAGCATAAGGTGCGCCGCTATGGGTTCCACGGCACGTCGCACCGGTATGTTTCCAGACAGGCAGTCAAGAAGCTTGTCGCTCTCGGCATGAAAAAAGAAGACACCCGCGTGATTACCTGTCATCTTGGCAACGGCTCCAGCCTGTCCGCCGTCAAGGGCGGCAAATGTGTGGATACGTCCATGGGGCTTACGCCGCTGGAAGGCGTACCGATGGGCACGCGCTGCGGCAGCATCGATCCGGCTATCATTCCGTATCTCATGGGACGAACCGGCATGAGCGCGCAGGACATCGATACCTATATGAATAAGAAAAGCGGCATGCTCGGCGTTTCCGGCGTCAGCAGTGATTTTCGCGATCTCGCCGCAGCAACCAGTCAGGGGAATGAGCGCGCGGCACTCGCGCGCAAGATGTTCTGCTATAAAGTGCGCCAGTATATCGGCTCCTATGCGGCGACGCTCGGCGGAGTGGATGCGATCGTGATGACGGCGGGCGTCGCGGAAAACGACTGCTTTATTCGCGAGATGATTCTCCAGGGACTTGAATTCCTCGGAATGGACATGGACTGGGAATTCAACCGCTCCTGCCCGAGAGCCACCGATCTGGAGATCACAAAACCCACTAGCAAAGTGCATGTCTATGTGATCCCGACGGACGAAGAGATGACCATCGCGCGCGATACAGCCGCGCTTGCGCTGTAAGCGGAAATCGTGTATAATCGCCAAAGAGAGATACATTTCGGAGGAATTCAGCTATGAAGCACGTAGAGACCATCCAGAAGCCCTGCATCAAAGCGGGCAAAGACACCGCGTGCGGCGAGTGCCAGGCGAGCTGCCAGTCGGCATGCAAAACGTCCTGCACAGTTGCCAACCAGAAGTGCGCGAAGGAAGAAAAGTAATTTGTAGGCTATCTTTGATCAGCCGATCCGCAAAGGAAGGCCAATTTCGGCCTTTTTTTGTCTCTTGAAATAATCCGGCAAATCACAAGGAGAACTCGATTGATCCATTCGTTCAAGTTTCAACATCACAATGTACTGCTCGATGTCGAGAGCGGCGCGATTCATACCGTGGACGACGCGGCGTTTGCCGTCGTTTCCGCGCTGGAACGCGGGGAAGACCCGCTTTCGGCGGGCATAGACGCGCGGACTGTATCAGAAGTGCTCAGCGATCTGGAAGAACTCAAAGACAACGGCTCGTTTGGGACCGAGACGCCGACGGCGCCGGAAATCCTCGGCGGGAGCGCGATCAAATCCATGTGCCTGCATGTAGCGCACGACTGCAACCTTCGTTGCCGTTATTGCTTTGCAGCCACCGGAGATTTTCACGGTGAACGCATGCTGATGTCGTTTGAGACAGGGAAGCGTGCGCTCGACCTTTTGATGGAGCGCAGCGGCACGCGTAAACATCTGGAGGTAGATCTTTTCGGCGGTGAACCGCTGATGAACTGGGACGTTTGCAAACAACTCGTCGCCTACGGGCGCGAGCTGGAGCGGACGCATAACAAAATCATACATTTCACGATTACGACCAATTGCGTGGCGCTCGACGAGGAGAAGATCGACTTCATCAATCGCGAGATGCACAATGTCGTCATCAGCCTTGACGGACGGAAAGAGATTCACGATGCGCTGCGTCCAACCGTCAACGGCAAGGGCTCGTTTGATATTATTTTGAACAACGCAAAGAAGCTCGTCGACGGTCGCGGTGAGAAGGAATACTATATCCGAGGCACATTCACCCGCGAAAACCTCGATTTTCTGGAGGATGTGAAGGCTCTGATCGGATATGGGTTCGATCAGATCTCGATCGAGCCCGTCGTGCTGCCGCAAGACAGCCCGTATAGCATTCTGCCAGAGCATATCGCAACCATCGAGCAGGAATATGACGCCTTGGCTGCGCACTACATCGAAGCACGCAAGCAGCCCGGGACGTGGTATAACTTTTTTCACTTCATGTTTGATCCGGACGGCGGCCCATGCCTTCGAAAGCGGATCACCGGCTGCGGCGCGGGCACGGAATACGTTGCCGTCACGCCAGAGGGTGACATCTACCCTTGCCATCAGTTTGTCGGCATGCGGGATTATCAACTCGGCACACTGAACAATCCTGTGCTCAGACGCGACCTGCAAGAGGCTTTTTTAGGGTGCAACGTCTGCACGAAAGACACTTGCAGAAACTGCTGGGCAAAATACTATTGCAGCGGCGGATGTATGGCAAACGCCGTACTCTATGGCGGCGCGTTGGATCACCCGCATGAAATCAGCTGTAGCCTGATGAAAAAGCGCATCGAATGTGCCATCGGGATCTATCTTTCGGAACGATGAACAACCGATTAATCGCGCGTGAGCCGATTCTTTGCGATCCGGCGCTCGTCGAAACAATCGCAGAGGCGTTTCAATGCTCGCGGCTCATTGCGCGGGCGCTGATTCGCCGCGGCGTTTCATCCCTGGAGGAGGCGCGTCGGTTCTTAAAACCGAGTGAGGGTGATCTGCTCGATCCGTTTCTGCTGCCGGATATGCGCGTGGCTGCGGATCGCATCCGCCTCGCCATCGAGAAGCGGGAACGCATCTGCGTGTTTGGTGACTATGATGCGGACGGTGTTTGTTCGACGGCGATGCTGGTGCAGCGCCTGCGAAAAATGAACGCAATCGTTGAATATTACATTCCACACCGGCACAGTGAAGGCTATGGCATGTCTCCGGACGCGGTGCGGACGCTGCACGAGCGCGGTGTTGGTTTGATCGTTACCGTCGACAACGGCGTTTCCGCGTTTGACGAGATCGCGCTGTGCGAGGCGCTCGGGATCGACGTGATCGTGACGGATCACCACAGCGTTGGTAAGACGATTCCCAAATGCATAGCAGTCGTCGCAGCATCCCGCAAGGACGCGAGTTATCCCAACCGTTATTTGTGTGGTGCAGGCGTTGCGCTCAAGCTCATTCAGGCGCTCAACGATGGCGCATACGCACCGGAGGAGCTTGCGCTCGCCGCGGTCGCTACCATCGCTGATGTCGTACCGCTCACGGGTGAAAACCGCGTTATCGTCGCTCTCGGTCTTCGCCATATTCCGTTGATTCAGGGACTTTCTTCCCTTTTGCGGGCGGCGGGGTTTCAGCAGACACGCGTAGACGAGATGACGGTTTCGTTCATGATTGCCCCGCGCCTCAACGCGGCGGGGCGGATGGCGACTGCGCTGGAAGCGGTTGAATTGCTATTGGGCGAGGAGATGGCGCGCGCGGACGAGATCGCGGCGACATTGAATGAATACAACCAGCGCAGACGCGACACGGAGAACGAAATCCTCGAAGAGGCGGAGCGGATGATTCAAGCCCGCGGAACGATCGGACGGGCGATTCTGCTCGCGCACGAAAGCTGGAACGCGGGTGTAATCGGGATTGTGGCTTCGCGGCTTTGCGAGCGGTATCATCTGCCCGTAATCCTGTTTGCGGATCAAAACGGCTTGTTGACCGGCTCTGGACGCAGCATCGCCGGGATCGATCTGTTTGAAAATCTCAGTTTGTTTTCCAAGATGTTTGTGCGCTTTGGCGGCCATGCGCGCGCAGCGGGCGTCACGATCACAAAAGAACAATATGAGACATTCCGGTTGGCGTTTGAACAACACATTGAGGAAAGCTATCAGCCGGAAGACTTTTATCCCGCGTTTTATTATGACGAAACGGTCTTGCTCAGTGAGCTTAACGCACAGCGCGTCAAAGAACTGCGTCTGCTTGCACCATTTGGCGAGAAAAACGCAGAACCCGTGTTTCGCGTCAATGGCGTACGATTCGCGTCCTTGCGTGCAATCGGAAAAGACGACAAGCATTTCTGCGCGAGCGTGGTACAACGCGATCAGGTCATGCGCGTGATCGCATTTGGAAAGAGCGATTTGCTCGAACCGCTGAACACCGCCTCGGATTGGGATCTTCTCGCGCGACCAACGATCAACGAATATCGCGGCATGGAAAGCGTCGAACTTTTCTGGATCTGCGCGAATGCATCGGAAGAAAAAATTGCGTTTTTTAATGCTTTTTTTCATCGGAGACTGTATAATGAAGACTGTTCGGAAGAGCATTTAGCCGAATGGTATGGTTCGTATGATGGTCGATTTCAGGCGGAACTGGATGACGCAAGCATGCGAAAACACTATCGAAGGTTGCAAAGCGCGTTGAGCGACGGCTCCATTACGCTTCTCGCGCTCATTCGCGCGTTACAGAACGAGGAGTTGCTGGCGCTTTGCGTTTTTGCCCAGCTTACGTTTTTTGACTATGATCCGGACACGGGGTTGATTTTCCAAAACAGCGGGTGCACGCCTCGCACGCTTGGAGAAAGCCCGCTCTACCGAATGTTAAACGATCGTTAGGAGGCGCACCATGGATCTAAAAGAGAAGATTCGCAGCATACCGGATTTCCCGATTAAGGGCGTTTTATTCCGCGACATCACCACGCTGCTCAAAGATAAAGAAGGCTACCACACTCTGATCGAAACCATTGCGGATTCCCTGCGGGATCGCAAAGTGGATCTTGTGGTCGGCCCGGAAGCCCGGGGGTTTGTGATCGGCGCGGCGCTTGCCTATGCGCTCGGAGCGGGGTTTATTCTTGCGCGCAAACCGGGGAAACTTCCATGCAAAACCATGCGGTATGAATACGGTCTGGAATATGGCTCGGATGTACTTGAAATTCACACCGATTCGATTCAACCGGGTCAAAAGGTGGTTATCGTGGACGACCTGTTGGCGACCGGTGGCACCGCGCTGGCGACCGTGAAGCTCGTAGAGCAAGCGGGCGGCGAAGTGGTAGGCCTTCGGTTTGCGATCGAGCTGAGTTCTGAATTTGACGGACGCACTCCACTGAACGGTTATGATGTGCAGTCCGTGTTACAATATTAAGAAAAGACGGATTACAGGAAAGATCAACGGCTCGCCGTTGATTTTTTCTACTTCTGCAGGGATTCGCTCATTTTGCTGCTCAATCGGTAAATAATCGACGATATTAAGCAAAATTTTGAAATATTTCTTGCAGTGGTTGACTTGCGAAGGGGAAAGGCGGTATCCTATTGCCTAATTCCCGACGCAACGGGAAGTACCCGCTATGAGTATTCTTCGGCGGGAGGAGGTGCGTTTCGATGGATATGCAGGAACTGGTGCAGGAGTTTTCTAAAAAATACACTCCGGAACAAACGGAGGTCTTTCAGCGCGCAGTTGATTTTGCCTATCAAACGCACTCGACACAGCTGCGCGAGTCCGGCGAGCCATATGTGGTGCATCCGCTTGAAGTTTCGCGCCTCGTCATGGACATGGGCATGGATGCCTCCAGTGTCACGGCGGCTGTCTTACACGATGTAGTGGAAGACGGAGACAATATCACAGTAGCGGTTATCGAGGCAAAGTTTGGCGAGGAGATCGCGAAGCTTGTCGACGGCGTCACCAAGCTGACCAAGAGCGGACAGCAGACGTATATTACAAAAAAACAGGAGCAATCGGAAAATCTTCGAAAGCTCTTTCTTGCGATTGCGGCGGATGTACGCGTCGTGATCATCAAACTCGCGGATCGCCTGCATAACATGCGAACGTTGGCATACTGTAACCCTTACAAACGCATGCGAAAAGCAAAAGAAACGTTGGAGGTCTACGCTCCCCTCGCGCACCGCTTCGGCATGGGCGCCATCAAGGGCGAGTTGGAAGACCTTTCTTTTATGTATCTGATGCCCGAGGAATATGCGGATATCAGCCGGCAGTTCCGCGAAAAGCAAGCGGAGCGGCAGGAAACGCTGGACACCGCAAAACGCGTCATCAAAGAGGAACTCTCCGCGGCTGGAATCGAATCCACCATCAGCGGAAGACCCAAGCATCTCTATAGCGTTTATAAAAAAATGCAGCGGCAAAACAGCAGCATTGCGGAGATCTACGACCTGATCGCCATTCGGGTCATCGTGGATTCCGTCAACGACTGCTATGCGGCGCTCGGTGTAATCCACGCGGGCTGGAAGCCGCTGCCGGGTAGATTTAAAGATTATATCGCAACGCCAAAACCCAATATGTATCGCTCGCTGCATACGACCTTGCTCGCGTCAAACGGCATTCCCTTCGAGGTGCAGATTCGCACCAAGGAGATGCACAAGACGGCGGAATACGGCATCGCCGCGCACTGGATGTACAAAGAAGGGCGAAACGTTCAGAGCCTGTTGGATCGAAAGACCAGCTGGTTGAGACAGGTCATTGAGGCGCGGGACACGACCGAGGACAGCAAGGAATTCGTCGAGAGCATCATGAAGGATTTTCTCGGTGAGTATGTCTTTGTGCTTACACCCAAAGGAGAGATCATCGACCTGCCGCGCGGTTCCACACCGCTGGATTTCGCCTATCGCATCCATACGAACATCGGACACCATACGCAAGGCGCGCGCATCAACGGCGCGCTTGTGCGGCTGGACTATAAGCTCAAGACCAACGACGTGGTCGAAATTGTGACCTCCAACAACCAACAGGGGCCAAGTCTTGACTGGCTCAAGATCGTCAAAACGCAAGCCGCGCGCAATAAGATCCGCCAGTGGTTTAAGAAAGAGAACCGCGAAGGGAACATCATTCGTGGACGCGAGACGATGGAAGACACCGCAAAGCGACAGAATCTTGTGATCAGCGATTTGACCAAGCCAGAGTTCGTGAACCCCTTGATCGAACGGCTGAACGTCAGCTCGATCGATGATATCTATGCCGCGGTTGGTTTTGGCGGTATGTCCGCAAACCAGGTGATCCACAAGCTGCTGGAGCTCAAGAAAAAGGATGACAAAGCGGCCGAGATTGCCGAAAAGATACGCCACGGGGATGCGGACGAGCCGACCAAGACGCATGTGCCGGTCAACGGCATCATCGTAAAAGGAGACCCCGGCATGGCGGTGCGCTTCGGCAACTGCTGCAACCCATTGCCCGGCGATCCGATCATTGGCTATGTCACACGCGGCAGAGGCGTCTCCGTCCATCGGGCGAGCTGCCCGAACGTGGCGAATCTCCAGAGCGATCTGGATCGTATCATCGAAGTGGAGTGGGCGATCAACACCAAGAGTGCGTTCAATGCGTCGCTTCAAATTGAGGGCGATAATCGTCCCGGAACGCTCTCGTCCATTTCGCAGCAGATTTCGAGTTTGAACGTGAGCATTCAGTCCATCAGCGGCAAGCCCGTGGCGGATGATCGATACATCATCGAGATGACGTTCGAGGTCGCAAACACGGAGCAGCTCAACGTCATCATACGGAATCTCAAGAAACTCAAGTGCGTCAGCGATGTATATCGCATGAATCGATAGACGGGAGCCAATCATTTTATATGAGAGCCGTTGTACAGCGCACCACGGGCGCATCGGTCGAGGTGGAAGGAAGAATTGTCGGCGAGATCGGGCGCGGTCTTGTCGTACTGATCGGCATCGAGGAGGGCGACGACAACACGGATCTCGTCTACATTTGCGACAAGGTGACAGGGCTTCGCGTCTTTGACGACGAAAACGAAATCCCGAACCTTTCCGTGACCGATGTTGGCGGAAGCGTACTGCTGATTTCCCAATTCACGCTCTGCGCGGACGCAAGAAAAGGCAGACGACCGGGTTATTCCAAAGCCGCGCGGCCGGAACAGGCGATCCCGCTCTATGAAGCCGCAATCGCTAAGATTTCTGAGAGCGTGCCCGTTCAATGCGGCGTGTTTCAGGCAAACATGCAGGTGAAGCTGATCAATGACGGCCCGCATACAATCCTTTTGGACTCCAAAAAGCTGTTTTAAGCGAATCTTTTGTACATCATAGAATCATGAAAAGGGAGAAACGATGTATTTTCGACAGATCACTAGCGGCGCGCTGGACGAGCATCTCTATCTGCTTGGCGCGGACGACACGGCGGATACCATCGTCATCGACCCAGGTGAGGCACAACCCGCATTGGACGCGTTGGAAGCGGACAAACGCACCTGCGTTGCGGTGCTGCTGACGCACGGGCATTTTGACCATATCGGTGGCGTGCGCGCGCTGCAGGAAACCTTCGGAGCAAAGATATATATCCATGAAGCGGACGCAGGCATGCTCAAGAGCAATCGCATGAGCCTCGCGGTGCTTACGGGAGGACTCGTAAAGCCGGTGGAGCCGGATGTGCTGCTCAAAGGCGGCGAAACGCTCCGTCTTGCGGGTTTAGCGTTGGACGTAATCCATACGCCGGGGCACACAAAAGGCGGCGTGTGCTACGCGCTGAAAAGCGAGAGGAAGCTCTTCGTCGGCGATACGCTCTTTCTGGAAGGCTCCGGCAGAACGGATTTTCCCGGCGGCAGCGAAAAAGAACTCTATCATTCCATCGCGGACAAGCTCTTCCCGTTGGAGGGCGATTTTGACGTCTATTGCGGTCACGAGGAAGACACCACGCTGCAACACGAGCGCGACAACAACCCCTTTGTGGAGATGGGACGCAGGCGCGGCTGGTAGAGTTTGAATATGATTGCAATTGCTACCAACCGAACGGAATATCGCAACGACATCGCCGAAGAGATTCGGCTCTTTCTTGGTTTGGCGGAGATTGTGCTATTGGAGGAGATCGATCCCGCGTCCGCCGAGCGAATCTTTGAAGTAACACTTCTACAACAGGGCACGCGTTATACGGCTGTGGCAAAATCGGACGATCTGGAAGCAGTGGAATCGTTCGAGCTTTCTAAAACCGTGTCCAATTTGGAACAAAAAAAGCGCGAAAAACGCGCGCTCAAGCTCGCGTGTTATCATCTGCTCAAGCGCATGTTTCCCGATGTGGCGACGCCGTGGGGCTCGCTGACCGGCATCCGCCCGACGAAACTCTTCCGGGAACAGACGCTAGTGAGCGGCGAAACCGCAGCACGCGAGAGCTTTGAGGATGTGTTCGATGTTTCGCCAGAGAAGACAGCGCTTGCCGCACGAATCTGCGCCGTACAGGCGCCATTCATCCGCTCCGTTGCGGCAAACGAGATCGATGTCTACGTCGGCATCCCATTTTGCAAAACCAAGTGCCTTTACTGTTCGTTTCCCAGTGAGGTGTTGGGAAAGAGCGATCGCCTCACGCAATATCTACTTGCGCTAAAACGCGATATCGCGGCTGGCGCCGCGCTCACACGAGAACGGGGACTCTCTGTCCGCTCGTTCTACATGGGCGGCGGTACGCCGACGGTGCTCAGCGCGGATCAATTGGACGATCTGCTTTCGTTTATCCGCGCGCAATACGGCGGCTTTGGCGCGGAAGCAACGGTGGAAGCCGGGAGACCGGACACCATCGACCGCGAAAAGCTCCTTGTGCTCAAGCAGCATGGCATCGGGCGCATCTCGATCAATCCTCAGACGATGAACGACGAAACCCTCCGCAGAGTCGGAAGAAGTCATACGCATGAGGATATCGTCCGCGTGTACGAGCTTGCGCGTGAAATCGGCTTTGATTCGATCAATATGGACCTCATCGCAGGATTGCCCGGCGAAACGGAAGCGGACATGCGCGCAACCTGCGAGGCGATTCTCGATTTAAAGCCGGACAATCTAACCGTGCACTCGCTCGCGATCAAACGTTCCTCGAACTTGAAGAAGGAGCTTGATGAGCACGCGCTCACCGGCGCGGACACGGCGGAGCGCATGACGCGCCTCGGCGCAGACTGCGCGGAACGTCTGGGTATGAATCCCTACTACATGTATCGGCAGAAGTATATGTCGGGGAATCTGGAAAACGTCGGATACGCACTGCCGGGGAGCGAATGCATCTACAACATCGATATGATGGAGGAGACCGCGAGCATTCTTTCCCACGGCGCGGGCACGATGACCAAGCGCGTTTTCTCCGGTCAGAACCGGATTGAACGATTGCCGAGCCCAAAGGATGTACCGACATATCTCGTCAAACTGGATCGCCTGATCGAGGATAAAGAGGCCTTTTTTCGATAAAACCGTGCGCTTTTCCTGCGTTTTTGCGGGAAACAGGCGCTGAAACGATTGACAGCCAATCGCGGCGTCGTTATAATAGGCAGGAAACAGGTTAAGAACGGGAGAGTAATCCGCACGACATCGCAAAAGAGAGGGAAGCGCCTGGTGAAAGCTTCGCAAACGAGCGTCGGATGAACGGCACCCGCGAACCGCGCGGCCAAAGGGCGGAACAATCCGCAGTAAGCCGCGACGTATCTCCGGCGTTAACGGAACATGAGCGGAAGGAACGGGCGATGACTGCCGGTTCGTTCAATCAGGGTGGCACCGCGGGTTTCCCGTCCCTAGAGGATTGGAACCTGCTTTTTTTATACCGTTTTCTGGTATAATAGAGGCAAAAATAGAGGTTATGGAGACACGGAGGACGGTTATGGCAACCTATAAAGCCCCAAAGGGGACAAGGGATATCCTCCCGGAACAAAGCTACCAATGGCAGTTTTTGGAAGCGCGGATTCGGGAGATCGTGAAAAAATATGGTTTTCTGGAGACACGCACGCCGGTCTTTGAACATACGGAGTTGTTTTTGCGTGGTGTAGGGGAAACGACGGACATCGTGCAAAAAGAGATGTATACGTTTCTCGACAAGGGCGAACGCTCCGTCACACTCAAGCCGGAAGGCACGGCGGGTGTTGTGCGGATGTATGTGGAGAACAATCTCTTTGGCGAAACGCAGCCGACAAAGATGTTTTATCTCTACAGCCCGACGTTTCGTTATGAGCGCCCGCAGGCGGGAAGATTGCGCGAGCACCACCAGTTTGGCGTGGAGTTCTTTGGCGCTTCCAAGCCCACCGCGGACGCGGAGTGCATCGCGGTGGCGACAGAGCTGCTCAAAAGCCTCGGCTGCGGCGGCTTGACCGTACGGCTCAACAGCATCGGCGATCCCAAGTGCCGCCCGCAGTATCACGAGGCGCTCAAGGGTTATCTGCGCGGGCATGTGGACGAGCTTTGCGAAACGTGTAAAGTTCGCCTCGAGCAGAACCCGCTTCGCGTGCTGGATTGCAAAGTCGAAAGTTGCCAAAAGGTCGCAAACGCAGCCCCGATCATCAGCGACTATCTCTGCGACGATTGCCGCGACCACCAGACGCAATTGCTGCGACTCTTAGACGGCATGGGAATCAACTATGTCATCGATCCGCGGCTTGTGCGCGGACTGGACTACTACACCAAGACCGTATTTGAAATTACGAGCGACAGCATCGGCTCCCAGAGCGCAGTTTGCGGCGGCGGACGTTATGACGGACTTGTGGAAGAGATCGGCGGCCCGCACACGCCTGCGGTTGGCTTCGGCCTCGGCATGGAGCGTCTGCTCCTCGTGCTGGAGAACACCGGCTACACGATCGAGAAACCCTTGCGGTATGAACTCTACATCGCTTCCATGGGCGAGGAAGCGCAGGAGCGGGCGTTCCTGCTGGCCAACGCGTTGCGCTTGCGCGGGATTCCGGTCGAGATCGACCATATTGGCAGGAGCGTGAAGGCGCAGCTTAAATATGCCGACAAGGTCGGCGCGCGGTTTGTGCTCGTGCTCGGTGATGACGAGCTGTCAAAGGGCGAAGCAAGGCTCAAGCGCATGAGCGACGGACAAGAGACCATAACCGCGTTGAACGCGGAGAGTATTCACAAATTGATGGCATGAGGAGCGAACAAATATGAGCGAATTATTGGGCGGCTGGAAACGAACGAACTATTGCGGCAACTTCACCAAAGCGGACGTCGGCAAGGAAGTCATACTGATGGGCTGGGCGAATGTGCGCCGTGACCTTGGCGCGCTGGTCTTCGTGCAGATGCGGGATCGTACGGGGCTGATGCAGATCGTCTTCAACAGCAACACACTCAGCGAGGCGGACTTCACGCGCGCCTGCACAATCCGTTCGGAATTTGTGCTTGCTGTGCGCGGGCAGCTCGTGCTCCGCACCGGAGACATGGTCAACAAGAACATGCCGACGGGCGAACTCGAAGTGCTCGTGAGCGAATTCAAAATCCTCAGCAAGAGCGAAACCACACCGTTTGAGATCACCGACGATTGCAAGGCCAACGAGCTGCTGCGCCTGAAGTATCGCTATCTTGATCTGAGGCGTCCCGCGATGCAGAAAAATCTCATCATGCGGCACAAGATTGCTTTTGTCGCGCGGGAATACTTCGATTCACAGAACTTCCTGGAGATCGAAACGCCGATCTTGACCAAGAGCACGCCGGAAGGCGCGCGGGACTATCTTGTGCCAAGCCGCGTGCACCCCGGCAAGTTCTTTGCTCTCCCGCAGAGCCCGCAGCTGTTCAAGCAGCTTCTGATGCTTGCGGGATATGACCGCTATTTTCAGATCGCCCGATGCTTCCGCGACGAGGACCTCAGAGCGGATCGTCAGCCGGACTTCACGCAGATCGACATCGAAATGTCGTTTGTCGAAGAAGTCGACGTGCAGAGCGTCAACGAAGGATTCCTCAAGCGCCTCTTCAAAGATACACTGAATGTCGATATCGAGCTTCCGCTGCCGCGCCTCAAATACGCGGATGCGATGGCGCGCTATGGTTCCGATAAGCCGGATACCCGATTCGGGATGGAACTGGTCGACCTGAGTGAGATCTTCCAAAACAGCGAGTTTTCCGTGTTCCAGACCGCTCTTGCAAACGGCGGGAGTATACGCGCGGTCAACGCAAAGGGCGCGAGTGAACATTTTTCGCGCAAGGAACTGGACGCGATGGGCGAGTTTGTCAAGACCTATCGCGCCAAGGGACTCATCTGGATGAATGACAAGGCGGAAGGCCTCGCCTCGCCGGTGCTGAAATTCCTGACCGAGGAAGAGATTGCGGCGGTTCGCAAGGCCGCAAACTTCGAGCAGGGCGACGTGCTGTTTATCGTTGCGGATGTGAACAAGACCGTGTTTGCTTCTCTCGGCGCGCTGCGCCTCAAGCTCGCGGAAAAGCTCGATCTGATTCCAAAAGACACGTTCAACCTGCTTTGGGTGACCGAATTCCCGCTCCTTGAGTGGGACGAAGAGGAGAAGCGCTTCAGCGCGATGCATCACCCATTCACAAGCCCGATGGACGAGGATTTGGCAAAGCTCGATACAGATCCCGGCAATGTTCGCGCCAAGGCGTACGACATCGTGCTCAACGGCGTGGAGATCGGCGGTGGTTCGATTCGTATCCACTCGCAGGAGCTGCAAAAGAAGATGTTCCGCAATCTCGGTTTTACAGACGAGCAGGCGGAATATCGTTTCGGGTTCCTGATGGATGCGTTCCGCTTTGGCCCGCCGCCGCACGGCGGAATGGCATATGGCCTCGATCGCCTCGCGATGCTCATCACGGGTTCGCCGAGCATTCGCGACGTCATCGCGTTCCCGAAGGTGCAAAACGCCTCCTGCCCGATGACCGGGGCTCCGGACTTTGTAGACGACAAACAGCTTCTTGAGCTGAATATCGCTTGCACCAAGATGGAGGACTAACGACTTGGAGAGCACTGACCACATTGGCATTGTAAGCGCAATTACGGACGGAACCGCGCGGATTCATTTCCTGCGCGGCTCCGCCTGCGCGCACTGCGGGGCGTGCCTGACGGTTGGCGAAAGCGAGATGGAGATCTCGCTGCCCAATACACTCGGCGCAAAGGAAGGGGATCGCGTTGCGGTCGATCTTTCACCGAAGCGCGTGGTGCAGGCGAGTTTGCTTGCCTATGCCGTGCCGCTGCTGCTGCTCATCGGCGGTGTGCTTCTTGGCAGCCGCTATGCGGACTGGGCAGGGCTCGCCCTCGGAATCGGCGCTTGCGGTATCGGATATCTCATCCTGCGCATCATTGAAAAGCGCAGCGCCAAAAGCAAGCGCTTTCAGCCGCGGATGACGCGCATTTTGGAAGACTGGGAATAATACCACTTCCTTGAAACGCGCAATACAGATTGGAGAATCGTCCGCCGCCGCGCCCGATCAACGCGGCGGCTTGAGCGAAAATAAAACGAGGAACAGGAAACAGCCATCATGAATTACGCAGAGTCATACGCCTTTATTTCACAGTTTGACCCCGAAATCGGCCAAGCAATGGCGCTGGAACTCGGCCGTCAGCGCGACCACATCGAGCTTATCGCCTCGGAGAATTTCGTGTCTCCCGCCGTGCTCGCCGCCATGGGCAGCCCGCTGACCAACAAGTATGCGGAAGGATATCCCGGCAAACGCTATTATGGTGGTTGCGAGTATGTGGATATGGTGGAGACCATCGCGATTGACCGCGCAAAAAAACTCTTCAGTGCGGAACACGCGAATGTGCAGCCGCATGCGGGCGCGCAGGCAAATCTCGCCGCCTATCAGGCGCTGATTCAGCCGGGAGACACCGTGCTCGCGATGAACCTCAACCACGGCGGTCACCTGACCCATGGACACAAGGTCAACGAAAGCGGTAGGCTTTATCACTTTGTACAATACGGTGTGCGCGAAGACACGGGATATATCGACTATGAGGAACTGGAGCGGCTTGCGCATGAGCACATGCCGAAACTGATCGTCGCGGGCGCCAGTGCTTATTCGCGCATCATCGATTTTGAACGATTCGGGAAGATTGCCAAAGACGTTGACGCGTACTTCATGGTGGATATGGCGCATATCTCCGGTCTGATTGCGACGGGAGAGCATCCCAATCCCTTTCCGTATGCGGACATCGTCACGTCCACCACGCACAAGACCCTGCGAGGCGCGCGTGGCGGTCTGATCCTCTGCAAGGAGGAGTTTGCGGCAAAGGTGGACAAAGCGGTGTTTCCGGGCATGCAGGGCGGTCCCTTGATGCATGTCATCGCGGCCAAGGCGATCTGTTTCCTGGAGGCGATGCAGCCTGCGTTTAAAACCTATCAGCGTCAGGTTGTGTTGAATGCGGCAGAGCTCGCACGGACATTGCAGGACAACGGGCTTAAAATCTTCTCCGGCGGCACGGACAATCACCTGATGCTTGTCGATCTACGTGAATTGGACGTCACGGGCTTGCGTGTTCAGGTGTTGCTGGATTCCGCCAACATCACCGCAAACAAAAACGCGATTCCGTTTGACACGCGAAACAAGCTCGAGACAAGCGGTTTGCGGCTCGGCTCGCCCGCCGCAACCACGCGGGGCATGAAGGAGCCGGAGATGCGGCAGATTGGCAATTTGATCGCGAAAATCATCAAGGAAGGCGAAGCGGCTGTGCCGTCTGTCAAAGCAGAAGTGCTGGAAATCTGCAAACGGTTTCCGCTGTATCAATAAGCAGGGCTGAAATGGGCGCACCGCGAGGTGCGCCTTTAGATATCTCTTAATTCAAGTCCTTTGAGGTTAAACCAGGGTGTTTTCACAGATCATCTGTTACTTGCTAAAGAAAACCTCTATGAAAAGCAAAGCTATTTTCAAATCTTCCCCATTTGTGCGCTAAAATAAAGTATGATATAAGGGTGCCGGATGGTGCGCGTTTGAAATATGATAGAAAATGCAGGTGCGATCTTTTGAACTTAATTGGAAAAGCGGTCATTCACAAAAGCTTAGGCGACGGACGCGTCGTTGCTCACTCCGATAAAATCATTACAATTCAATTTGGCGAGAAGCAGATGAAGTTCTCATTCCCGTCTATCTTCAACGAAATGATGACCATTCAGGATTCGACTCTTGAGCATGATATTCAAGAATTGTGTGAGAACGAGAATTACTTTATAAACAGACAAAAAGAAGAACGGATGAGTGAGTTTGAAAGCCGCTTTGCACCGGTTCCGGATAACAAGCCGGACAAAGCGAAACGGGAGAAAAAGATTCGGGACAACAGCAACATCGCGATCAAATGCAACTATTGTGACGGCGGAAAAACGGAAACCGTATTTGGATACAAAGGCGTTTGCAGCGATGAAGTGCTGCATCAAAACGTATCGGTCATCAAGCGACCCTGGTGCAGCGCAAGCACCTGCGAATGCAAACGTTACAAAAACGGCGAAATCGACCGGAAAGAACTCGAACAAAAGAACAGCGCAGGCAATTTTATCTGCTACGAGAGCAGGTTGCTGCGCGACTGGGTTGCGTCAGCCGGACGGCACCAGAGCGAGAAGAAAGGTGGCAAACCGATCAAGATGACGAATGCGCGCGTCAACCGGCTCTGCGTCCTCACGACAAAGCAGGCAAGCGAGCTCGAAGTTGAACGTAAAATTTTCGCGGCGTTTGTCATCAGTGAGGTTGAGGTCGGAGATGAAAATGTCGAGGGAAACGTGCACGCGCACCCGAAATTCAGAATTGATCTGACGCCGGAAGAGGCGCAGAACGTTCATTTCTGGGACTTCCACAAAAACAAGTCCAAGCCGGAACTGCCATTTTGGGGCAGCGGGCTGCTGAGATACTTGAATGATGTGCAATCGATCAATATCCTGAAGAAAATGATGGAAGTGGCTGTTGAGCCTGAAAAGAAAGCGCATATTCTAGAGGTGCTGGATTATTATTGCAAAGTGACTGCCGCAGCAACGAAATTAGGGTAAGAGAACGAATTGGGCGCGCCGAGGGGCGCGCCTTTCAGATACTCTTCTTGCGGTAATATCAGCAGCTTGTTATAAATGCTTGATAAAAAATCATGCGCAAATACATAATATTCTTTACGAATCAGAATTCTCATGTATAATACAGGTAATTTCACAAGGAGAAAATCAGTGGACCCCTCTAAATTATACGTCGAATACTACGCCAAACTCCACGCCGAACGCGCCATGAGGCTTTGGCCGATGCGACTCGTGAAAAGCGAACGCCCGGACTTTATCAGCAAGCGCGGCGAAATTGGTATGGAAGTAACGCGAGCGGCGATCGAAGAATGGGCGCAGCAGGAAGCGGACATGAACCGCCAATTTGGCGATGAAATGCCAGGCGAAGCCGTCGAGCAGATCATTCTCGCGGATTGTGCGTGTGACGAGCCAATCGCAAACGGCACGGAGGACGGGGAAAAAGAAAGCATTTTCGAGCTGCCGCGGGATGTGAAGGAAATGCATATCGGTCGAATCATCGAGCGAATCGAGGACAAAACGAAAGCGCTCAAAGAATACCGCCTCTGCCGTGAAAACTGGCTCTATGTCTTCAGCGAGACGACAGGCTTGGAAAGAGAAGACTTGCAGCGCGTGCAAGCTTCTTTTGACGCGATGGCGGGGGAACCGCTGTTTGACAAGATACTCATCAAGGTCGGCTGCCAGCTATACGTTCTGGTGCGCGGCGAAGAACTCAGCGAGATTACGCTGCATTCCCGCGTGATGCTCACGATGCACCGCAGAGCCAGAAGGCTTGCTGTGCGCTACAGCACAATGCATAAATAGTCGTATGTTAGCCTAAGCGCATATTGGTTTCAAACTGTGTTCGATCAACAAAAAACTTCCCCGCATCTTTCGACTGGTTCGGAAGAGAAGGGAAGTTTCTTTTCGTTTCGAGATGTTTATGTATTGCTATTGTTTTGCTGCTGGTTTCGCTTGTTTGAGGCATCCGCTGCCGCCGCGGTTGTCGCCGCGTTATACTCACGCTCCGCTGTCTCTCTCCATTCACGGTTTTCGCTTTTCAGGATACTGTGGATTCGCTTGCCCAGTAGGTCGAGCTTGTCGTCGTCGTTCTTGCCGTCATATTCCTCGGTGTCGCTGGCATATTGCATGACCTCGTACTTGAGCTGCTCACAATAGTATCGGTTGCGAATCCAGTTGTCATGGAACATGCCCATGCCGGAAATGCCAACCGCAAGTGAGGCCAAAAGAGAAAGAAGCACGATGTAGATCTTCTGGTCATGGATTGGAAGTGAGGTAATTGTTGTAATGACGAGAGGAGCAACAAAGCTGGTGAATTTGGTGATGTAATACCAGACGCGGTATCGCTTTGCACGCTTGGAGAATTCCTTCATGCTGTTCTGAATCATCACACGGAGCACGTCGATCGGTTGCTCGGGTGGGATTTGATCCATCAATTTACTGATCAAATCGATTTCACATTCATTTTGACGGTTCCTTTTCGATGGCATCTTGTTTGACTCCTTTCTTTGATCTACTGTTTATGCGCACATATTACCATTCAATTCAATTTTTCGCAAATAGTATTTCAAAAAAACACATACGAAAAAAACCGCAATAATGCGACATATTATAAGCAAAATTTGGATTGTTACAATAAGATTCTATGTGAGAATCACTAGAAGCAATAGAAATAGAAAACCAGTGATGACGATGTCCGCGATATCATGCGTCGAAGATCGTTACACAACTCCTGCCAAAGGGAATAAGCGTTACCGAGTGTGCTTCCCTCCGCGCCAAGCGATACGACGCGCTCAATGCGGGATAGAAAAAAACGCCCCGAATCGGGACGTTCTTTAATCTGGTGGAGCTTACCGGATTCGAACCGGTGATCTCTACACTGCCAGTGTAGCGCGATAGCCAACTTCGCTAAAGCCCCAGACGCAAGTGCTATTATAGTGGAAAGCCGGAAGTTTGTAAAGACTCAATTTCAGAATTCGAGCAATGTTTTTCGCGGCGCAAGAGCGCAAGAAGAAGGCGATTGGAGGAGCTGCACACGAACGATAAACCGCAAAGAACCGACACCACCGACAAGAAAAATGAGCATTTATGCAGCCAAATCGCGGGAAAGTATGAACTTTTTGCGGCATTCATGCATGCCAACGGCGCGCTATGCTATAATAGCCACGACTTCTGATAAGGTGAAATAATTGATGACAAACAGCAATCCGTTCTTTCGACTGGAACAGAACGACACGGAAAAATCCAAACAGATTCACGAAGAAAATCAACCGCTCTTCTCAGAGCGCAAAAAGCCGCATTCGTTTTTGCTCGGCGTCGTGTTTACGTCGCTGAAGATGACGGTGTTGGCGTTTATCGTTGTGGGCTTCATCGGCATGGGGCTCTTGCTCGGCGTTGTGAAGGCATATGTGGAGACGACGCCGACGCTGGATGTCGCGCAATTAACGATTTCGGACTATACCAGCTATCTGTACGACAAGAACGGAAACCTCATCAGCTCGATTGCGGATGTGGAGTATCGCGACTGGGTGGATATCGAGAACATTCCCGATATGCTGAAAAACGCGTTTATCTCTGTGGAGGACGTGCGTTTTTACAAGCACAGCGGCGTGGACTTTAAGCGGCTGTTTTCCGCTGCCTTGGAGATCCTTGGCAACAGCAACTCCTCCGGCGGCAGCACGATCACCCAGCAGCTGATCAAAAACAAAGTGCTCGGCGCGCAGAGAAACTATAAGCGAAAGATTCAGGAAGCATATCTTGCGCTGGAACTTGAAACACTGATTGACAAAGACACGATTCTGGAAGCGTATCTCAACGACGTTGACCTTGGGGAAAGCAACTATGGCGTCAAGAGCGGAGCAAAGGATTATTTCGGCAAGGAGCTCTCCGAACTGACCGTACGTGAATGCGCGATGCTTGCCGGACTCACGCAGGCGCCGTATCGATATGACCCGCGCAGGAACATGTATCAGCGCGACAAGATGGAAGTTACCGACGAGCGCACGAATCAGGTGCTCTCGCGAATGTATCAGGCGGGCTTCATCACAAAGGAACAGTACAATACGGCGCTGACCGAACAACTTTCCATCGTGCAAGTCAGCGAGCAAAAGCAGATGTATGACATGGCGTATTTTGTCGAATATGCCATCAGCGACGTCGTTACGCATCTACTCGAGAAGCGTGGACTGAGCAACACCTCCGCCAACCGCAGCGCGGTGGAAAACGAACTGCGCACAAGCGGATATCAGATCTACACGACTGTCGACCCAACGATCCAGAAGGATGTTCAGGACACGCTGAGTGGATGGGAGAACTATCCTTCGCTTGCGGATACGTCCAAATCTCTGATGGTTGAGACGAAAGAGGACGGCACCGTCATTGAAACCGTTGAGCCGCAGGCTGCCGCGGTTGTGATGGACTTCCGTACGGGCGAGCTTCGCGCCATCATCGGCGGCCGAAACGAACCGACCGTTCGCAAGGGCATCAACCGTGCGTCACAGAGTTACACCGAGGTGGGATCTTCCATCAAGCCGCTTGCGGTCTACGGTCCTGCGCTCGATCTCGGCTATTCACCGGGGAGCATCACCTATAACATGGACGGGCCAATCGCCGGCTGGAATACCGAGAAGGGTTATCCCTCCGGTGGACTCGACTCGCGGTATGGACCGGTGACGTTCCGCCGCGCGCTCGTGAGCTCGCTCAACGTGCCCGCATCGCACGTACTGATGGACGACGTCACGCCTGCCATTGCGGCGCAATACCTCTACGCGCTCGGCGCAACCGAAAATAAGATCAACGTTGACGGCGCAGGCCTTGCGCTTGGCACGTCGGGACTTACGCCGATCCAAATGGCGGCGGCTTATGCGACCATCGCAAACGAGGGCGTCTATCAGGAACCGCTATCGTTCACAAAGGTGCTGGATGCCGAAGGCAATGTGATATTGGACGCGGATGAGGTACGTGACACCCATCGTGTGTTCCAGCAAAGTACCGCCTGGCTGCTGGTGGACATGATGACCGACGCGGTAAAAACCGGAACAGGCACCAAAGCAAAGATTGACGACATCACTGTCGCCGGAAAAACGGGAACCAACTCCGACTATGCCAGCGTCTATTTCGCAGGCATGACGCCGTATTATGTCTCTACCCTTTGGGTTGGGCACGATTACCCCGCAAACAAACTGAAAAAAGGTTCTTCCGGCGGAAATGAAGCGGCGCCGCTCTGGCAGGCATATATGGCGAAGATTCACGAAGGGCTGGAGGACAAACCCATCATCGACGCGGATCCGACCTCGCTCGGCTTGGTCAAACGTACGATCTGTCCGGTTTCGGGCCTGCTTGCGACGGATGCCTGTAAAAATGACGAAGAACACAAGCCGGTCACCGAATGGTTCCTCGCGGAAAAAGCGCCGACGGAATACTGCAACATGCATGTGACACTCAGCATTTGTTCAGCCGAGGGTGCGATTGCTACGGAATTCTGTCCTGCAGAGTCGGTTTCGCAGGTGAGTTATGTGCTCATTCGCCCGGACAACCCGCTGTATCAGTTTGACGACGAATATCTGCTCAAGGCACTGCCGAACGCGGTGCGTACGGAGCTGACAACGGATGAATTCATCGACAGCATGAAGACCTGCACCGTGCATGCGGATGGATCGCTCTCCATCTTCGCGCTCAAGACACAGTCTCAGGACCTCATTCAAGAGGTGACGGACTACCTCAACAACGCCAGCAGCGTTCCGCAGGAGATGAGCAACACACTCAAGGACGATATGGCAACCTTGGAAGTCGCGCTCAGCGGGTATCAATATTCGGAGATTGAACCGCTGTATCAGAAGCTCAAAGCAGATTACATCGCGCTGCAGGACTACATGGCGCAGCAGACGCAAAACGGCAACGGAGGTTAAGAAATACGATGCAGGAAGAACCCGTCGGCAAATGTGCGCTGGAAGAAGCATACACGAAAGAGCGGGCGCGTCTATTCTCACTCGCCGCGTGTGATCAACCGCAGGGGGAATATCACAATCCTGTGTTTGGCGAAGGCCGGCCGGGCAGTACGATCCTGCTGATCGGCGAAGCGCCGGGGGCAGAGGAAACGAAGCTCGGTCATCCGTTTGTTGGCAAGGCGGGCAAACAGCTCGATGCGCTCTTTTGCCGCTTTGGTGTGATGCGGGCGGACGCCTTCATCACAAATGTGGTCAAGTATCGCCCCGTCGTGCGTTCCCCAAAAAGCACACGGAACCGAACACCGCTGCCGTCCGAGGTCAAGGCCGCACTGCCGTTACTCCAGACGGAGATTTTGCATCTGTGCCCGAAATTGATTCTCACGCTCGGCAATACGCCGCTCAAAGCGGTGTATGCGCTCGCAGGAGAGAAACCACCCACGATTGGCACGGCACATGGAACGGTTCATCCACTTACGATCGGCGGTGTGACGTTTTCGTTGATTCCGCTCTACCATCCTGCGAGCGGCATCTATAACCGCGCGCTGGTTGAAACGATGGAACAGGACGCGGCTTATGTCGGCGAAATCGTGCAGACATACAGCGAATGATACGCTTCGGGACAATACTATACGCTGCACGTCTTTTTATGGTATACTCAACAACAGAATTGATCATAAACACAAGGAGCTAACTATGGCGCAGAAGGTATTAATCGCAGACGACGATCAGGTCGTACATGAGGCGCTGGGCATTTATCTGAAGGCGGAGGGATTTGAGGTTGTAGATGCATTTGACGGTGTATCTGCGATTGAAAGCATCACGCCGGAAGTTGTGCTCTGCGTGCTGGATATCATGATGCCGAAGATGAGCGGCATCGAGGTCTGCCGCGAGATCCGCAAGACTTCGCAGCTGCCGATCCTGATGCTCACCGCAAAGGGAGAGGAGATCGACCGCATCGTTGGTCTTGAGCTCGGCGCGGACGATTATATCGTCAAGCCGTTTAGCCCGCGGGAAGTCGTCGCACGCATCAAGGCGGTGCTCCGCCGCGCGAGCGAGCAGCCGAAGAGTGACACAAGCGTCATCACCTACAACGGGCTGACGATCGACCTCAAGAGCTATACGGTCACCCTGCGCAATCAGGCGGTGATCTGCACGCCCAAAGAGATTGAAATTCTGCATATGCTCGCGTCGAATCCGGGGCAGGTGTTTACACGCGAACAGCTGCTTTCCCGCGTCTGGGGATATGACTTTGCGGGCGAAACGCGCACGGTAGACACACACATCAAGCGCATTCGCGCGAAGCTGGATTCCACAGGCCTTGGCTGGAGCATCAAGACCATCTACGGGGTCGGCTACAAGTTTGAAACCGAATAACGCTGTACTGATTCATGCGTAGCGTCTTTTACTGGCGAATTTTAATCGTTTCCATCATTGCTTTGCTGCTGGCGAATGTTATTTTGCTGGCGGCTTATACGTATGTCGGAAAAAACACCTATGTCTCCATCGAGATGGCAAACCTTGAGCCGGAAGCCGAGGTCACGCGACAAGTATTCGAAGAGTATAAGAACGGCAACATGAACGAGGAAGCCTTCCAGCGCTTCATCGAGAAACAGACACTCGCGAGCGAGTCCGCAATTATGATCGCGGACGAACTGGGGAAACCGTTTATAGTGCGCAACAACGGTAGCACGGTTGAGATGCAGGATTTCGGCGAATACTATCGCGCGGAGATTCAGAACATCCTGCGCGGCCAAACGGTGGAGAACAATGATCTGAAGCTTCTCAATGGAGAGTCTGCGGTTTCTGTCGGTATTCCTGTGCGTGATTCGCACGGCTATGTCACGGGCGCAATCCTCGTCATCAAGCAGATTCAGCGGATACAAAGCGCGTTTAACCAACTCAACAATGTACTTACAGGTACGATCTTTGCGATCATGCCGGTGGTTATGCTTCTGGTTGCGTTCAGCACAAACCGCTTGAGTAAGCCTTTGCACGATATGAGTAACGCGGCCATAGAGATGTCCAAAGGAAAATTCAACGTCCGCGCAAACGAGAGAGTGTCCGGCGAGATTGGGATTCTTGCGCGCGCGCTCAATACGCTTTGCGACAACCTCGCGCAGACGATCTATCAATTGCAAAGCGAGAAGCGACAGCTCAACCAACTGCTTTCCAGCTTTACGGACGGCGTCGCGGCGATCGACAACATCGGTTGTCTGACGCATTACAATCCCGCACTGATGAAAATGTTCGGCTCGGTCGAGGTCAAGGTTCCGATGGATCTCGTTCCGGATGAATCGATCTGGGAACTTTTCCGGTCGGTCTATGATTCGCAGGAGCCCGCAAGCTTGCATTATACGCTTCCAAACGAGCGCGCGCTCTGGATCACCATCGTCCCGGTGACGGACGAGGCGGGCGAATGCACGGGCGTCGTTGGTCTCTTTAAGGACGTAACCGATCTGGAACGTCTGGAAAAGACGCGCAGGGACTACGTCGCAAACGTCAGCCATGAACTTCGTACACCGCTGACCGCCGTTCGCGGACTGTTGGAACCGTTGAGCGATGGCATGATTACGGACGAAGAGACGCGGCAACGGTATTATCGCATCATGCTGCGCGAGGTGATTCGACTTTCGCGTTTGATCACCGATATGCTGGAGCTTTCGCGCCTGCAATCCGGCACGGAGCATATGGAGCTGCACGCGGTCAACCTCACGGAGCTTTTGCAGGACACGCGGCAGAACTACGCCAACGAAGCGGCGCAGCGCGGCATCGCACTCAAGCTCGATCTGGATGAAATACCGTTTGCGATGACGGACGAAGACCGCGTCGAGCAGCTGCTGGTTATCCTGATCGACAACGCGATGCGCTATACGCCGGAGGGCGGCAGCATCACGATTTCCGCCGCGCAGACGAAGGGCGAACGCATTCTGGTTTCGGTTTCCGATACCGGCTGCGGCATCGCGCCGGAAGACCTTCCGCATGTGTTTGAGCGGTTTTTTAAAACGGATAGATCTCGTAAGGAAGGCGGGACGGGGCTTGGGCTTTCCATCGCAAAACAGATCATCGACAAACTTGGCGAAAACATCTATGTGGAAAGCACGCCCGGAATGGGTACGGGATTCCATTTTACGCTGAAGAACTACATCAGTAATGCGATTGCGTTGGGACCGGTCGGTGCTGTGGTCATCCACGATGATGCGCCGGAATTCGTCAACACCAGCGCAAGAAACATGCAGGACGCGCCATACGAGGTGCTGCCCAAAAAGCAGAGCGACAAGAAGAGCGGAAAGAGCGATGAGCGCAACCGCCATTCCCGCGACAAGAGCGAAAAGCGAAAATAGAGTTTACTGGCGGCTTTAAAAAAGAAGCCGCTTTTTTTCTGCGTTTTCCGTGACAAAGCTGCGAAAAAACGATTGAAAAGCGGAAAAATGCATTCGATCGTGTACGAATCGTGTACAATTCCGACATCCTGTCTTGTTGTGTTGAATTGTGGCAAAACGCATACTATAATCAAAGCAAACAGGAGGTACTGCCATGCAAAAGAACGCGCACATTTTGATTTGTGACGATCAACCGATCATCCACGAGTCCCTCGGCGTCTATTTGGAGAGCGAGGGGTTCTCCCATGCGTCCGCCTACAACGGCGTGCAGGCGGTCAAGATGGCGGAGAGCGAAGCGCCCGATCTGATCCTGATGGATCTGATGATGCCGGAGAAAAACGGCATGGACGCCTGCCGTGAAATTCGACAGAAAAGTTCGGTTCCGATCATTATGCTTACCGCAAAGGGAGAAGAGATCGACCGCGTGGTCGGGCTGGAGATCGGCGCGGATGATTATATCGTAAAACCATTCTCCGCGCGCGAACTCATCGCCCGCATCAAGGCGGTGCTTCGTCGAATCTCCGCCGAGCCGGAGACAGAGGGGAAGACCATCCGCTTGGAAGACCTGGAGATCAGCCTCAACAACTATGAGGTGAAGATCAAAGGAAAACCGGTTGAATTTACGCCGAAGGAAGTCGAGATTCTCTATCTTCTTGCGTCACATCCCGGCCGCGTCTTTGACCGCGAGCAGATTCTCTCCAAAATATGGGGATATGATTATTTTGGCGACACGCGCGCGGTGGACACGCAGATCAAACGCATTCGGCAAAAGATCCCCGACGAGGGATTGAGCTGGGGCATCCGAACCGTGTATGGCGTCGGTTATAAATTCGGCGCGAGCGAGTCATGAAGCAACAAAGACATAATCCTGCGCGGCTGCATCCGCACGGTTGAACGACATGAAAAATCACATGTTCCTGCGCCAAGAAACCGCGCAAACGGAAAAAAGCGGCTCGATATTCGAAAAGTTTCTCTTTTACCTGATCTTCGGATGCGTTCTCACATCCGTCATCGCGGTATTGGTCTATTTGCTCACGGGCGCGAGCGTGCACGCGCGGCGCATTGCCGATGAGATGATCCCACGCGCAGAGTCGGTCTCCCGTCTTGCGACACGGCTGCAGTCCGGACAGATCTCGTATGATTCTTTCCTTGATTTTACCTTAAAGAATCAGCAGGGTACGCGCGTTTATATCTTTGATCAAGACGCGACATTGATCGCCTATACGATCGAAGCCGGCAGCCTCGACTCGCATATCAATCAATCAATCCTTGACTACGGCGCGCAAGTGGTAAAGAGCGGAGAACAGTTGGTTTCGACGAAATGGCGCTCGGCGGACGGCGTTGTCGTCGGCGTGCCTGTCGTGGATAATCTGGAGCGGGTCACGGGCGCGATTTTGATGACGCGGCCTTCCTTTGAGGTTTACAGTTCTCTGATGAGCTTTGTGCGCGCGCTGATGCTCAGTTCGCTGGTTGCATCCGTGGGCATGGTCATCCCGGCCTATTTCATCTCACGTCGCATGGCAAAACCGATTCGCACGATGACGCGCGCTTCCGCCGCAATGGCGAGCGGCAACTTCAACATTCGCGCGGACGAGAGCAGGGACGATGAGATCGGGCAACTTGGCGTTGCGCTGAACCATCTTTCAAAACAGCTGCAACAAAACATCAGCAACCTGATCCTCGCACGGAACCGTCTGCATGTCATACTGGATGGGCTCCATGAAGGCGTGGTCGCGTTGGAAGCGGATCGGTCGATCATCTATCAGAATCAGGCTGCCTGCATCCTGCTGGGGGCTTGCACGGAGGATGACCTTACGCGCGTGCTCGCGCCCGCGCTGCCGCTTTGCGACGAAGTGCAGAACACAGGCGAGTCAAAATCGCTAACGCTCGAAATCGGCGAGCGCAAGCTTCTTCTTATCGTCTCACGCTCGCAGGAGACGAGCGAGCTCGCGCCAGGGACGGTCATCGTCGCGCAGGACGTAACCGCGGCAGAACGGCTGGAGCAGACGAGGCGGGATTATGTCGCAAATGTCAGCCACGAGCTGCGCACGCCCATTGCTTCCATCCGCAGTCTGGCGGAGGCGCTCAACGATGGCCTCGTGAAGCAGGAAGAAGACCGCACACGCTACTATGGCTACATCTTGCGAGAGTCGTTGCGCTTAAGTCGGTTGATCAACGATTTATTGGAGCTCTCTCGTCTGCAATCCGGCTCGATTGCGCTGGAGAAGGGCGATTTTCACCTGGACGGCATGATCAGTGAAGTCCTGGAACAAATGCGGCTTGCCGCTTCCTATAGCGGCATTCCTATCGAGGAACGGTGGGAGTGCGAAAAGCCTCTGCTGGTGCACTCCAACAGCGACCGCATTGAGCAGGCGCTCATCGCTTTGATCGACAATGCGATCAAGTTCGCGTCTGACGACGGGAAAATTATATTGAATGTGCAATTGTCCGCAGACCAAACGCACGCGATTGTTGCCGTGATGAACACGGGACATATTCCCGAGGAGCATGTACCGCATCTGTTTGAGCGATTCTATAAGGCGGACACCGCGCATTCCAACAACGGAACAGGGCTTGGACTTGCGATTGTACAGGAGATTCTATTCCATTTGGGCGAGACGATTGAAGCAACGAACGAAGGCGAATTTGCCGTGTTTCGCTTCAGCGTGGCATTATCCGTTCAAGTGTGAACAAACGAATAACGAGTTGAAAACAAGCCAAAAGAGAGCGAAGAAACCGTGCACGCCGCATTGTTTCTTCTCTTTTTTCGTGGTATATTTGGTTGAGCGCACAAGCGGGTTGGTTTCGTGCGCAAATGAAGGAAGATGTAACAAACACGGAGGAAACCCACAATGGAACGCAATGTATACGATGTACTGGAAGAACGCGGCTTTTTGAAGCAGTGCTCTCATCCCGAAGAACTGCGCGAGCTGCTCGGCAAAGAAAAAGTCGCGTTTTATATCGGATTTGATCCGACGGCGGACAGCCTGCACATCGGTCATTACGTACAGTTGATGTCCATGGCGCACATGCAGCGCGCGGGACATAAGCCCATTGCACTGCTGGGGAACGGCACCGCGTTCATCGGCGATCCTTCCGGCAAGACAGATATGCGCACGCTCATGAGCCGCGAGCAGCTCTCCCATAACGCTGCCTGCTTTCAAAAGCAGATGTCGCGACTGCTGGACTTTTCCGAAGGCGGTGCGCAGATTGTCTACAATGGTGATTGGCTCTACCCGCTCAACTTTCTGGACTTCATGCGCGATATTGGTGTGCACTTCTCGGTCAACCGTATGCTCGCCGCGGACTGCTACAAAAACCGCCTGGAGCGCGGTTTGACGTTTTTTGAGATGGGTTACATGCTCATGCAGGGTTACGATTTTCTGGAGCTTCACCGTCGCCACGACTGCGTCTTGCAGATGGGCGGGGACGATCAATGGAGCAATATCCTTGGCGGCGCGGATCTGATCCGTAAAAAAGAGCAGAAGCCTGCCTTTGCCCTGACCACCGCGCTCTTGACGACAAGCGACGGCAAAAAGATGGGGAAAACCGAAAAAGGCGCGATTTGGCTCGACAAAGAAAAATGCACCGTGTTTGATTTCTATCAATACTGGCGTAACGTAGGCGATCAGGACGTTAAAATGTGCCTTTCGCTTTTGACCTTCCTCCCGATGGACGAGGTCAACCGTTTGGCATCGTTGCCCGGCGAACAGATCAACGAAGCCAAGCGCGTGCTTGCCTACACGCTCACCGCACAGGTACACGGCGAGGAGGAGGCGAAAATCGCCCAGACGTCCGCAGAGGGCTTGTTTGCCGGCGGAACGGATTTGAGCAAGATCCCTTCCTGCGAGCTGACGCCGGAGATGGTTGCGGAAAGCGGGCTGCGTCTACCCGACCTACTGGTGCTGAGCAAACTCGCTGTCAGCAAGAGCGACGCGCGCAGGCTCATCGAAGGCGGCGGCGTATTTCTTGGGGACGAAAAGGTTGTCTCACTGAGCGCCGCGCTCACGCCGGAGCAGATCGAAGGCGACGGCGTCATCCTGCGGAAAGGGAAGAAGAGCTATTGCCGGATTCGCAAGGCCTAAAACCGTATCAAACGATTCGAAAAGCAGGAGAAAGCGAGATTGTAATCAGCAAATCCCGCTTTCTCGGCTACTGTATTCCGGTTTCGAGCGAGCTTGAGGTACAGGAAACGCTGGCACTGCTTCGCAAGAAGCACTATGACGCGCGGCACTGCTGCTATGCCTTTCGTCTGCATGAAAGCGGCATCACGCGCTCATCGGACGACGGAGAACCATCCGGCACAGCGGGCGCACCGATTTTGAGCGTCCTCGCCGGTGCAGGCGTTGAGGATGTGCTGTGCGCGGTGGTTCGATACTTTGGCGGCGTATTGCTGGGAACCGGCGGTCTTGTCCGCGCGTATGGAAAGACAGCAAGCGAGGCGTTGGAACACGCGGATGTGGTTTCGATGCGCGTGTGCGTTCGGATTATGGTGACGCTTTCATATGCATCCTATCACCAGCTTGAGCCGATGATCCGGCAGAGCGGATATCCCTGCGAGACCGCGTTTTCGGAGCAGGTCGTGCTCACGCTACTGCTGCCGAAAACGGAAAGTGAAACGATGATCGCCAAGATGATCGAAAAAACCGACGGCAGCGCGCAGATTGTGTTACTCGGATGTTCACTGGAAGCAGATGCATCCCCAAAGTAAAAAAGAGGGATAACCAGCAACTGGCATCCATATCTGAATACGTGATAACCAGTAGGAGAAGGGGAATGATGCGAAGCAAACACGCAACAGCGTTTTTGACCATACTGCTCGGCGCGGCATTCGCGTTCGGTTGCTTGTTTTCCTTTCCCGCCATAGCACATGCGGAAGAGGCGCGCATCAACATCACCGCAAGCCCAACGGAGCTGACGGATACCGGAAACGTGACATTCACGTTTGAAATTGCAAACTATAACGCGGACTATCCCATGTCGGAAGTCGCGATCACCTACAATGGCACGATCTATGACGTTCTGCACGGCGCGCAGATTCCACCAAGCGGCAGCGCGCGGGATATCACGCTCAACCTCGCAGTCACGCAAAGCCAGCTTGGCAAACCCATCACGTTTCTCATCACATGGACGCGAAACGGTGAGCCGATGAGTCAGGAGGCGCAGTATACCATTGCACAAGCGGAGAATCCGATCATTTCCGTGACGCGCACGGCGGACAAGACCAACGCGAAGCCCGGTGAAAAAGTGGTGGTCACCTATACCATTAAAAACACGACTAAGTTTGACATGACGGACGTCATGTTGATCGACGAAAACATCAGCGATCTACCGATTTTTCAAAACGAAACACTCCGCGCAAGCCGCGCAACCTCCTACGACTTTCCATATGTGATGGGAGACGAGAGTGTAACGAGTACGCCGATCGTAACCTATACGGTCAACGGAAAATCCAAAACGTTTTCTTCGCTTGAGCCGTTGGAGCTCACGATGGTGTTGATTCAGCTCGATTTGCGCGTTACGGCCGGAACGCCGACCTCCACGGGCGTGACCTTCACGCTTGATGTGACGAACACCGGCACACAGGCAATCAGCAACATCACACTAATGGACGAACGGTCAAATCTGGTGAATGATGCGCCCTTTAACCTCGCGCCCGGCGAGAACAGGAGCCTTTCCTATGTCGTCGTGCCGCTGATGACGGAGCCGCTGCGCAACGTGCAGTTTACGCTCACGGGAACCGATCCTTTTGCGCAACCATATGTACTCAATCCCGCGGACATCTACGAGGTATACCCTTATGTGGATGCATCGCAGATCAATGTTTCCGTCCGCGCGGAGACCATTACACCATGGACGCAGGAGCGCGGGAAAGTCAGCACGCGGATTATCATCACAAACCACAGCTCTGTGGAGCTGACAAACATCACGATTTCGGAAACAACCATCGGCGTGATGAAAGACTATGAAATACTGCCCGCCGGAGAAACGTCGTTTGATTTGGAGGTGCAGTTGGGCTCCCCACGGAACCTGAATATCACGGTGAAGGGATATGACCCGACCGGATCAAACCGCTCGCTGGCAAGCTGTGTCATGCCCGTAGCGTATGGCACTGAAACGGCAGCCCCCGCTACACCCACGCCGGAACAGACCGTAGGAGGAAAGTTTACCATCTTCAACGGCATCAACAATGGGGTGATGACCATGCTGATTGCGCTGGGCGTTTTGATGGTGCTGGCTGTCATCGTATTGGTTGCGTTGACCGCGATGGAACGCGCGCGCACACCGCATAGTTGGGTTGCGGACGAGGAGGATGATTTCGAACCCCTCAAAACGAACCGCTCGACGAAACCAAACTATCATGACGCGCCGGATCCCGAAGAAATTCGTTATACACAGCGCATGTTCGCAATCCGGGAAGAGGATGTGACGCCGCCTAAGCAGGAGCCGATCCGGCTGCCTGCGCCGGTGAGACCATCCGAGCAGCCGCAAGTCATTTTCGCCTCACCGCCACGCGCGGAGGTTGAGCCGGCATCTACCGAGCAACTTGCGCAGCGCTTGGTCGAGACCGCACGGACACGATATACCCCAGCACAGAGCGAGGCGGCCTACCGCCCCGCCAGCGAACCAATCAAACAACAAGTACCGCAACCGCAGCAGCCGCAACAGCCTCCCCGCCATGCGGAGCCGCCACAGCAAAAGCAACAGCCACAAGCGGCGGGCGCACCACGCGTGTTTGACTATAAAAGACAACCGAAACCACAACCGGCGAACAAGCCAACGGTCACGCGCATTCAAAAGAACCCATACAACGTCGATGACGACGAGGAGTGACACCGTGTTTCAGGGATTGAATGAAGATACATACCAGTTCTTCTGGGAAATTGCGTTTCAAAACGAAGCTTCGTTTTACGAGGCAAACAAGGAACGCTATAAAAAGAATGTATACGAGCCTCTCAAAGAGCTCGCGCTTGCAATCACGCCCGCTGCGCAGGAGATTGACCCCGCGTTCAACGTCCGTCCGTCAACCGTCATCTCGCGGATTCGCAGGGACACGCGATTTTCGCGCGATAAGACGATGTTTCGCGATCATGCTTGGTTGGGATTCCGCAGGCCGGGCGGCATGCTCAGCGAGAGCCTGGTCGTTTATGCGGAGTTTGAGCGGGAAGGATATGGCTACGGTATGGGTATGTATGGCGCAAACCCCGCGTTGATGCGCGAGATACGCCCGCATATCCTGGCAAAGCCGCAGAGGTTTCTCTCTCTGGTCAATGATCCTGCGTTTGTCGAGCGCTTCGCGGTCGTCGGGGATCTCTATAAGCGCCCGAAGATCACGGATGCGCCGGAAGGCGTGCTGCCATACTTGAACCGAAAAGGGTTGTCGTTCTGCTTCTCTTCGCCCAATCTCGCCAAGACGCTTTCGCCGGAAATTGCAAACGAAATTATCGAAGGGTTTCAATTGCTCAAGCCCGTATATCGACTATTGATGGGATTGGATGATTGAATTACAGCTTGTATCATACATCGTTTGCTCATCAATTTGAAAATCATATGGAGGAGTCAAAGTATGGAAATGTTTATGGATCAAAAATCAGATCCCCAAAAAACCTATGTAGGTATGATGGTGGTTCTGGTGCTCCTGTTCGTGCTCGGCTTACTGCTTGTGTTGACGTCGGCAACGATCGGGCTTTCGACCGCAAACGCAGAGCTGATCAAAAACAGCACGCTGGACACAGGGATGTATCAATACATCATGACCAACACGGCGGAGAGCTATCGTATCGTTGGCGCGATTCTGGCGATCATCACCGGGATCGGCGCGCTGATGGCAGGCTGGGCAGAATTCATGCAGCGGAAAGCATGATGGCATAAAAAACAGGCGGCTGTCACAAAACGACAGCCGCATTGCGATTTACACAAAATGAGGAATCGTATGCAGATTCGTAACATGACGCCGGACGATTATGATGGCGTGTTCCAGCTCTGGGTCAACACGCCGGGGATGGGATTGAATACATTGGACGATTCCCGCGAGGGCATTGCCCGCTATCTGCGGCGCAATCCGGGTAGCTGCTTTGTAGCGGAGGAAGAGGGAGCGATTCTCGGCGTCATCCTCGCCGGGCACGATGGACGCAGGGGATTTATTTATCACACGGCGGTTACGCCCACCCACAGAAATGCCGGAATCGGTTCCGTTCTTGTCGGGCGTGCGATGGAGGCGCTGCACGAGGAAGGCATTCACAAGGTGGCGCTGGTCGTGTTTCCCACCAACGAAACGGGAAATGCATTCTGGGAAAAGCGCGGGTTTACGCGGCGGGACGACCTGGTCTACCGCAACAAAAACATTTCTGAACTGACGCGGATCGATACCTGAGCAGACACAGAAACAGAACCTCCGGTTTCTCCACCTATCCATCGAATGCGGGAGAAATCGAAGGTTCTTTTTTTGTTCAATTTTTTTATCTGTTTAAGAGCGTACGCGATAGATTGTTACTGTTCCATTTTGGTAAAACACGTCGAGATTAGTCGCAAAATAGGCGAGATCAACCTGATAGTTCGCCAGTTCGCTGGAACCGATGAACACATAGTCGATGTTATATCGCTTCGTATATGTGCTGAAATAGACCGACGGATTTTCATACAGCAACGCAAGCGCCTCTTCACGCGCAGAATAATCCACGCCGTGGAAGTAGAGATAGGAACCGGAGCCACAGACGATATTCCGGCCGGTCAGTGCGGCGATGCAGTTGTTATGGTTGTTGTACGTTAAGAATGTCGCATCCGGTTCGGTGCTTTCTTTCACATAGTCCGCCGCGGCAACCTGATCCGAATCGATCAATTGATATTCCGAGACATATTCCCGCCCGAGCGTGAGAGCGCCCGAAAGGAAGAGCGTGACGCAGACCATGGCGGAAAGCAGGGCAACGCTTGCGCGGTTTCGCACGGCTCCGCGCATTAGGCGATCTTTCGCGTCAAAAAGCCAGCCGCCGACCAGACCGCACGCATACAAGAACGCGATAAAGAGCAGCTTGTTGTTGTCGTAAGGATTGGGCTGGAATAGGATGCACTCTGCGATCAACCAAATCAGGATTGCTCCGCCAACCACGCCTTTTTCTTCCTTGTTTGCCGCAAGAAACGCGACGGGAGCAAGCAACGCGATCAGCCCGAAGTTCTTGATGTAGAACCAGAAATAGTTGTCCGATTCATTTGCCCAGTTGAAATGGAACTTCAAAAATCCGCCGGACTGCCGAAAAGTGAAGACGATGAGCTGCGGCAGTGCGAGCAACAGCACGATGCCGAGATACTTTGCAAAGCCGATCCATTGCGCCTTTCCTTCGTTTTTGAACAAGGATCGGATCAGATAAAATCCGCTGATGATGCCAAGCGCTAAGAACGAATGGGTATGGATCAGCGGCAGCGTACCCGCAAGCACACCCAGAGTGGCGAATACGCGCGTGTCGCGCTTGATGGCGCCGCGATGCAGCAAGAAGAGGCAGGGAAACAGGAGCGACCAACCAAAGAGCAGCGCACGCTGGGGAATCATCATGTCCGCAATCGGATTGACCCAGCGAAGGCCGTTTGGAACAAAGTTGGTCGGTGTTTCATAAAACGCGGTGAAGAGGCGGGAGAGGTTTCCGGGGTTAGCTTTAAGCAGATCAAAGAAGTACCAGAATCCAAATCCGCCTCCGACGAAGAACAGCAGCATCGCAAAGACGGACTTGCGCGACTCCTGAAGCCATTCTTCAAAGAAGCAATATACGCCAGTGATGACGAGCAACAGCGCGTATCCCGCAGTTAACATGGTAGCAAAGCGCAGGCTGGTGCCGAGCAGATAGATCGTCGAACCCACGCTTTCGCTGAGGAATGGATAGTTGACCGGCATGTCCGGGCAGATTGAATACATTGGCGGGAAGGTGCCCTGCGTCGCAATGCTGGAGATGAAGCCTAGGTGCATCGCAAGATCTCCATAGGTGGACTGCCCGACATACAGCGCGCCGTCCCGCGGCACGATCGTATGCGTCGAGAGCAGCACGATGCTTACGACCAGCAGCACGCCGCCCGCCACAAAAAACGGGATCTCCGCTTTCCAGGGTGTGACGAGCATAGATTTCTTTCGTGAGAAGAAAAACCCCGCCGCGCCAACCAGACAGGCGACCAGCAACCCCAATATTTGGGCGGGCAGATAGAATCCCAGCACGAACGAAAACAGCGCGGGCAGCCAGATCAGCATCGCCATGCCGAACGCAAGCCCGAGCCAGATGCGCACCAATGGCTTCTCTCGATCGAACAAAAGACGACTCAGCCCGATGCCGGATGCGGCAAAGAGCGCGACATAGAGTACAGACAAAACTTCCGACATATCGGACACCGCTCCTTATTCAAGAAACATTTTACATGACAGTATAGACCAATGACGCGCACAAGCGCATGAAAAAGCGGGCATACGCTGCCCGCGGGATGCGTGGTTTATTTTTTGCCAAAGAACTTTGCAAGCGGTTCTACGGTGGCGTTCAGGTTTTCAATCGCATCGTTGAGCTTTTGCACGTCCAGCTTCGAAAAAGATTCGACTCCGGTTTTCAACTCTGCAATTGTGGCGTTGAGCGATTCCATATCCAGCGCGTTGAGCACACTGACCGCTTCGCCGACGGATTCAAACGTATCGGTCGCCTGCAAGGCCAGCGCGTCGATGTTCGTCGTAATGGCTTTCACATCGATCTGCTGCACGGTTTGGATCGCGCTGTTCGCTTCCGTAACGGCTTGAAGCAGCGAGGGCACGAGAACCGCAGCACTCACGATGACGACGAGGGAGATCACGCCAAATAGCGCGACACAGATGCGCAGGAGCCGGATTTTTTTCTTTTCCAGTTTCTTCTGCTCTTCGGAATTCAGAAAAAGCTCGCGCACATAGTCGATCACTTCAAAAGACTCTGCCTTCACTTCGTCTTTTTCGGGCGATTCCACTGTTTCCAGAGCAAGCTTTTCCAGCGCGTCTTCCATGGTTGATCCGTCCTTTCAAGCGACTGATGGTGTGGTTCTTCTCTTGCAAATTCTTTTATCTCGTTGTTTTGCCCAGTATACCACACATCGGTTATAATAAAAAGAAACACATGGCATGGGAACGGGGAGGGAACACGCTTGCAACAGACAAAGAAAAGCGAACAGAACGGCAGTATTTCTGAACATCGAATCACGGTGAAATCCCCGATTGGTCTACTTGTAATCGCCGAAAGCGATGGCGCGATTTGCTCCATCGGACTCGACGATGCAAGGGAAGTGATGTTGTCACGAGCGGAAGAATCGGTGCCCGTTCTTACAAAAGCCGCACGTGAGCTGGAAGAATACTTTGCCGGAACCCGGGAAATCTTCACCTTTCCAGTGCGCGCGCAGGGAACGCCGTTTCAAAAGAGTGTCTGGGCGGCTCTTTTGGAGATTCCGTTTGGGGAAACGAAGACCTATGGAGAGATTGCGAAACGGATCGATAATCCCAAGGGTTCCCGCGCGGTGGGGATGGCTTGCAACAAAAACCCGATCATGATCGCGGTGCCTTGTCATCGTGTTGTTGGCGCGGGCGGCGCGCTCACGGGTTATGCGTATGGAACAGAAACGAAACGAACACTTCTCAACCTGGAGCAAAGAGCATAGGTAATTTCGGCAAAAGAAAAATCCCCGGTTAGAGAACTGTACGCTTGACAAAAGCCTAGTGAAATGCTATCCTTTCTCCGTAAGGCGACCAAATTACTAGGGAATGCCAATGGAACGTTTGAAAGGAATGCCATGAAACTCTCGACGCGTAGCCGATACGGACTCAAGGCGGTGATCGACCTGGCCATTGCATATGGCACAGGGCCGGTCTCTCTTCCTGTTTTGGCTGGGTCGCAGGGGATCTCAGAAGGCTATCTGGAGCAGCTCCTGCGCGAACTGAAAAAAGGGGACGTCGTGGAAACTGTGCGCGGAGCACAGGGCGGATATGCGTTGACGAGTGATCCTGCGGAGCTGAGCGTACAGCGCGTGCTAAACCTGCTGGAAGGTTCCACCGCGATTGTCGACTGCGTCGGGACGCTGCACCACAACTGCACCAGTGCATGCTCTTGTTCGGCACGTCCGCTTTTTTTGAAGCTTCAGACACGGATCAACGACGTACTGGAGCGCACGACGGTGCGCGAGCTTGCGGATGATTATGTTCAGCAAAAAGCGCGCGGTATCCCATGCAAAAATATGTGCGAATGAGTTTATAAGTTTGAGAATTGATTTTCTCAGAATGTGATCATAAAGAAGGACGGAACTATGAAGGTTTATCTCGATAACGCTGCGACGACCATGGTGCGCAAAGAGGTCGTAGACGCGATGATTCCCGCATTTACCACCTACTATGGCAACCCTTCCAGCCTGCACGAGTTTGCGCGGGAAGCGGAGCAGCTGCTCGACAGCGCGCGAAGGGATGTCGCGGCTGTCATTGGCGCAAAGCCCGATGAAATCGTCTTTACCGGCGGCGGATCGGAAAGCGACAACATGGCGCTACGCGGCGCGGTTGCCGCAAACAAGAAGAAGGGCAAGCATGTGATCACCTCTGCGGTAGAGCATCATGCGGTGCTTTATACGCTGCAAGCCATGGAACGCGAAGGCTTGATTGATTTGACCATCCTTCCCGTGGACGAATATGCGATTGTCAGCACGGAGAGCGTCGTTTCCGCCCTGCGGGAGGATACCGTGCTCGTCTCGATCATGTTCGCCAACAATGAAGTCGGTTCGATCAACCCGATTGCAGAGATCGGCAAAATCTGCCGTGACAAAGGCGTACTGTTTCACACCGACGCGGTACAGGCTACGGGACATGTTCCGATCGACGTAGTCAAGATGAACATCGACCTTTTGTCCATCTCGGCGCACAAGTTCCACGGGCCGAAAGGCGTCGGCGTACTCTATATCCGCAAAGGCGTTCGCATCCCTTCACTGATCATCGGCGGCGGACAGGAAAAGAAACGCCGCGCTGGCACGGAAAACGTGCCCGGCATCGTTGGACTTGCGACCGCGCTGAAGCTCGCAAACGAGCATATGGCGGAGAATGCCATCCACATTGGCGCACTGCGGGACAAACTGCTCAACGGCATTGCCGCGCGCATACCCGACGTGAAGCTCAATGGTCACCCGACGCTGCGCTTGCCGAACAACGTCAACTACAGTATTCGGTATATCGAAGGCGAGAGCATTCTACTGATGCTGGATATCAACGGGATTGCGGCATCCAGCGGCTCCGCTTGCACGAGTGGATCGCTCGATCCTTCGCATGTATTGCTCGCGATGGGACTTCCGCACGAAATCGCGCACGGTTCTTTGCGGCTTACGCTTTCGGAGTTTACGACCGAGGAAGAGATCGATTATGTGTTGGATCTTCTGCCGCAGATCATTCAGCGGCTGCGTGATATGTCCCCGTTGTATCCGAAACAGAAGTAAGCAAATAACAGGATAAAGACCGACGCGACGGAACCCGCCTGCGCCAGACAAAAATAAGGAGACAGGATTTATGTATACCGAAAAAGTAATGGATCACTTTAAGAATCCGAGGAATGTCGGCGAAATCGACGGAGCAAGCGGTGTCGGTACCGTCGGCAACGCGAAGTGCGGCGATATCATGCAGATTTTCCTCGACATCGACGATCAGGAGATCATCCGCGATGTGAAGTTTAAAACCTTCGGCTGCGGAGCCGCCGTCGCGACCAGCTCGATGGCGACCGAGATGATCAAGGGCAAGAGCGTAGACGACGCACTGAAGATCACCAATGCGGCGGTCGTGGAAGCGCTTGAAGGGCTGCCGCCTGCGAAAATTCATTGCAGCGTTCTCGCGGAAGAGGCCGTCAAGGCAGCAATCGAAGACTATATGAAAAAGCGCGATGGAGCGAAGTAGTCGTTCGCGATTTTCTGGAAAAGAGGCGGTATCCCGCTTCTTTTTCTATTTATTTTCACAAAAAGGGCAAAAACCGCATAGGAATGTGTGTTTTGCACAATTGACACAATCGTAAGTCTTGACGTAATTTGCGCGATACGTTAGACTAAATTTGACTTTGAATAGAAGGGCATAGGTATTTTAAAATATGGACAGCAATTTCACCGCGGGTCTCTCCACCTTTTTCAGCCAATATGGTATTTTGATTCTTCTCATGGTCGCGATGTTCGCCATCATGATCATCCCGCAGCGCCGCCGCGATAAGAAGGTCAAGGATATGCTTGGCAGTCTGAAGCCGGGCGATCGTATCCGCACCATCGGCGGCATCTACGGCACCATCTCCACCATCAAGGACGACACCGTCATTCTGCTCGTTGGTCCCGACAAAGTGAAGCTCGTCTTTGCACGCGGCGCAATCGCGCAGGTAGAAGACGCCGGCGTCGAAAACGAGATGACGCAGGAAGTCGTCAAATAACATCAAACGCAAACAACCGGAGCGCCTGCTGATTCAGCAGGCGCTTTTGTGCACTAAGGAATCCTTGAACAGCACAAGGACACAATGTGAACGAACGGCAAACTCGGCAAATGTGGGGAAAAGTGCTGGTCTCTTGAGCGCATTTTTGGTATAATCCCAATAAAGCGATGACTCTTGTTTGATTGTAATCACAATAAAGAAGATCAATCGATCGAATCAAGTAAGTTCGAGGTGAACACCAATGGATGATAAAAGAGACACACAGCAATTTGAATTGCCCAGGGAAAAGCGCAGCCCGCGCGACACGCTCTTGAATGTGTATGGCGCAATGCGGGAAAAGGGATACGATCCCGTCAATCAGATCGTGGGCTACCTGCTTTCGGGGGATCCCACCTATATTACGAGTCATAACAACGCGCGCTATCTGATCTCCCGTATCGAGCGTGACGAGTTGCTCGAAGAGCTGGTTCGCGCATATGTAGAAGGGAAGAAATAGAGCATGCTTCGTATTCTTGCTTTCGATATTGGCGAAAAGCGCATTGGCGTCGCCGTTAGTGATCCGCTTGGCATCACGGCGCAGGGCATCGAAACCTATCATCGTACGGACGACATCAACCAAGATGTTGAACACCTGATCAAACTGGCAAACGGCTATAAGCCCGTGAAGCTTGTGTTTGGCCTTCCGCGCAACATGGATGGCAGCTATGGATTCCAGGCGCAGATTACGCGCGAGTTTGCGGATGCTGTGCTGGCGAAATGGGACGGTGCGCATGCCTTTCAGGACGAACGGCTCACGACCGCAAGCGCACGTCGCGTCCTGATCGAAGCCGATGTCAGCCGCGAAAAACGCAAGCAGGTGATCGACAAAGTTGCGGCCGTCGTGATTTTGCAAGGCTATCTGGACGCACACGGCAACACGTAACGACAACACACGCACGACAAAAGAAAGCAGGAGGGGTATGGAAGAGCAAAACACCGTCATCGAACTGGTCGATGAAAGCGGAAACAACGTGAAATTTGACCTCGTGATGACGTTTGACTACGAAGGAAAACGCTATGCCGCGCTCCTGCCGATCGATAAAGTCGAAAACGTCGAAGACGACGAGGTCGTGCTTTTAGAGGTCGTGAAGGACAAAGGTGGAGAAAATTTCGTCACCATCGACAACCCTGTTCTGCTGGATGAAGTGTTCAATGAGTTCATTGAACTCTTTGACGAGATGGCGGACGGGGATGATAACGACGACGAATAAGCGCCTCAATTGCGAAGAATGCGTGAAGAAGCCCGAAAACGGCGGATTTACTTACATGTTCGTATGATTTTTCTTGCATCGGCAAAATCGTCTGTGCTATAATTCTCGAGGTATCACGCACCGGTGCGGATTCCGCGGCTCGTGCCTGTAGATTTCTGCAGGTTACCGGGGAAAGAGAAACACCGGGAAGAAAAGAACGAGGAGGTTACTTATCATGTCCGTGATTTCCATGAAGCAACTATTGGAGGCCGGTGTTCATTTCGGCCATCAGACCCGCCGCTGGAACCCGAAGATGAAGGAATACATCTTTACGGAACGCAACGGCATCTACATCATTGACCTGCAGAAAACCGTAAAAAAGATTGAAGAGGCTTATAATTTCGTGCGCAGCGTTGCCGAAAATAATCAGTCTGTTCTGTTTGTCGGCACCAAAAAGCAGGCGCAGGAGTCCATCGAGCAGGAAGCAAAGCGTTGCGACATGTACTATGTCAACCAGCGTTGGCTCGGCGGCATGCTTACAAACTTCAAGACCATCCAGGGTCGCATCGCGCGTCTGCGCCAGATCGAAACGATGGAAGCCAATGGCGATTTTGAGCTGCTGCCCAAGAAGGAAGTCATCCAACTGCGCGGCGAGCAGGAAAAGCTCATCAAAAACCTCGGCGGCATCAAAGAGATGAAGAAGCTGCCCAGCGCGCTGTTCGTCGTAGACCCGCGCAAGGAGCACATCGCAATCGCTGAAGCGCGTACGCTCAAGATTCCGATCGTCGCCATTATCGACACCAACTGCGATCCGGACGAGATCGATTACCCGATTCCGGGCAACGACGACGCGATCCGCGCAGTCAAGCTCATCACCGCCAAGATTGCAGACGCCGTCATCGAAGGCCGCCAAGGCGAGCAGATGACCGACGTACCCGCGACGGCGAGTGAAGAAGTAGAAGAAGTAGAAGTCAACGAGTAACGCTTCAGCGAAGGAGAACACACACCATGTTTACAGCAAAGGACGTAATGGCGCTGCGCGAACTGACGCAGGCCGGCATGATGGATTGCAAAAAGGCGCTCACCGAGTGTGAAGGCGACTTTGAAAAAGCCAAAGACTATCTGCGCGAGAAGGGTCTTGCCGCAGCCGCGAAGAAGGCCAGCCGCATTGCAGCGGAAGGCATCGTGAGCAGCTATCTGTGCAGCGAATGCGGCGTCGGCGTGATCATTGAGGTCAACTGCGAAACCGACTTCGTCGCCAAGACGGACGATTTCCACGCATATGTCGATAAGCTCGCCGAGCAGGTTGGCAAGACCAACCCCGCGGACGTAGACGAACTGATGGCGCAGGACGCGTTCTACGCGCCGGGCCTCACCGTCAGCGATACGCTCAACGAGATGGTCGCCAAGATTGGCGAAAAGATCAGCATTCGCAGATTCAGCCGCTTTGAAGGCGTTGTGGATACCTACATCCACCTCGGCGGACGAATCGGTGTTCTGGTCGATCTGGACGCGCCGGTAAGCCTGAAGGACACCGCAGAACTCAAGCAGGTTGCGCACGACATCGCGATGCATATCGCGGCTGCGCGCCCGACCTACCTCAAGCGCGAAGAAGTGCCGGAAGCGGAGCTCGAGCATGAGAAGGAAATCAACCGCAACATCGCGATGAACGAAGAAAAGCCCAAACCCGCCGCCGTCATCGAGAAGATGCTCACTGGTCGTATTGAGAAGTTCTACAAAGAGATCTGCCTGCTCGAGCAGCTGTTCGTCAAGGACACCGCATTCTCGATCACGCAGGTGCTGGAGAACGCTTCCAAGGATCTTGGCGCAAAGATCAGCGTCAAGCGCTTCACCCGCTACGAGATGGGTGAGGGACTGCAGAAGCGTGAGAATAACTTTGCAGAAGAAGTCATGAGCCAAACCAAAGCATAAGTGCCACAAAGGAACACGGCAACGTGTTCCTTTTTTTAAGCAAAAATACCATTCGGGTATAGAATATTCCCGCTTGGGGTTCATTCCTCCGGAAATATCATCGAAAGGCGAGAAAAGCACCATGTATCATCGCGTATTGCTCAAAATCAGCGGGGAAGCGCTCTCCTCCGCGCAATCCGTCATTTGCCGGGAAACCGTACTCAGCACGGTAGAGAAGATCAAAGCCGTGCGCCAAAAGGGCGTACAGATCGGCATCGTCGTCGGCGGCGGTAACATTATGCGCGGCAGAAGCGCAGAGGGCATGGAGCGCAACCGCGCGGATCATATGGGTATGCTTGCGACTGCAATCAACTCGCTTGCGTTACAAGACGCGTTGGAGCAGGCGGGCGTGCCATGCGTGGTGCAGTCCGCGGTGGATATGGATCGCTTCTGTGAGCCGTTTTCCGCTAGGAGCGCGAGACGCGCGCTTGACGAGGGCAAGGTCGTAGTCTTTGCATGCGGAAGCGGATGCCCGTTTTTTTCGACCGATACAGCCGCGGCGCTGCGCGCGGCAGAAATCGGCGCGGATGCGCTGCTGCTTGCCAAAAACATCGATGCGATCTATTCCGCGGATCCAAAGCTCGACCCGCACGCCGTTCGCTATCATACAATCACGTATGATCGCGTGGTCGCGGAAAATCTTCGCGCGACGGATCTGACGGCAATCACGCTCTGTAAAGAGCAGAATATCCCGATTCGCGCGTTTGCGCTGGATCAGATTGAACAGATCTTCGAGGACGACACGATCGGGACACATATCGTCGCAAAAGCGTAATCCGCGCGCAGTTTCCGCCTGAACGCGGCGAAAGAATCGCTGCCTCAGGCGGTTTGTTTTTGGAATTCTGTTTCGAATCGACTCGCGTCAAAAAGATCGGGCTTGAATCAAGCATATCTGTTATAGTAGAATAAACCTTGTACAGGAGGAATGGAACATGGCAAGCGATATCATTGAAATCACAAAAGAACGGATGCACAAGACCATTTCCGTGCTCAAGTCGGAGCTTGGCGGCCTTCGTGCCGGACGCGCGAACGCGCAATTGCTCGACCGCATACTGGTAGACTATTACGGAACGCCGACGCCGATTCAACAGCTCGGCAACGTCTCCACGCCGGAACCGCGGATGCTGCTCATTTCATTGTGGGACAACAAGGCGATTCCCCTCGTAGAAAAGGCGATTCAAAAATCCGATCTTGGTATCAATCCCTCCAACGACGGCAAAGTCATTCGTCTGCTCTTTCCGGAACTGAACGAAGAGCGCAGGAAGGAACTTGTCAAGGTCGTCAAGAAAAAGGGCGAAGAGAGCAAGGTCGCAATCCGCGCCATTCGCAGAGATGCGAACGAGCAGATTAAGAAAGAAGAGAAAGACAAGCTCATAACGGAAGACGACCGCAAGTCTCTGGATGATAAAGTACAAAAGCTGACGGATGATCTGATCAAAGAGATCGATACCATCCTCGCCGCAAAGGAAAAGGAGATTCTTGTCGTTTGATCCGCGTGGTTGGGTTGCCTCTTGCGCGCGCGAAGTCACTCTTGGAGCAAGCAAATGTGTCGGTCGAATGGATCGAAACACGCAGCAAGAAGGGCGTTGAAGGCGGAACAGACGCGCGCGTGATCCGGCAGACGATGCGGAACGAAACGCACGCGGAGTTGGTTTATGCCGTATTCAAAACCAAGCCGGAGGAAGCGCAGACGTAACGCGAATCAGGCGGATCTATTGAATCAGCCGGATCATCAGAAAAATATAATGAGCGAAACACAAAAAGAGGTGCAGGGTGCTATCGCGCTGCACCTCAATCTGTAACGGGGGCATATGGCAAACTATACCGATGAAGAAATTCGCGCGTTCGGGCTCAACAGGGAATCCCTCCCGAAACACGTCGCGGTCATCATGGATGGAAACGGGCGCTGGGCGAAGGCGCGAAAACTCTCGCGCAGCGCGGGACACCGCGCGGGGGTCGATCGTCTCCGCGGAATCATTCGCATGTCCTCCGATCTTGGCATCCGCGCGTTGACGCTCTATGCGTTTTCGACCGAGAACTGGAAGCGGCCTTCCGATGAAGTCGGCACACTGATGGCGCTGCTGATCGAATACTTCACCAAAGAGATCGACGAACTGTTCGCAAACAATGTGCGCATTCGCATCATCGGCGCGTATGAGGATTTCACTCCGACCGTTCGCGGTGTGATCGAACGCGCCATGAAACGAACGGAAAACAATACGGGACTCAGCTTGAACATTGCCCTCAACTATGGAAGCCGGGCGGAGATTTTACGCGCGGCAAACCTCGCCATGCGGCAGGCACTCGCCGAAGGCAAAAGCGAGATTTCAACGGAACACTTTGAAGCATACCTCTATACAGCCGGTCAGCCGGAGGTGGATCTCCTGATCCGCACGAGCGGCGAACAGCGCATCTCAAACTTTTTGCTGTATCAGATTTCGTATGCGGAATTCCTGTTTCCGGCGGAATATTGGCCTGACTTTTCAGATGAAGCGTATCTTTCCGCACTCCGCGCATATCAGGGACGCTCCCGCCGCTTTGGCGGTCTGGAGGAGAACGGATGAAGACAAGGATCATCGTAGGCGTTCTGCTCGTATTGTTGCTGATCGTCGTGCTGTTTTTCGGCGGGTTTTTGCTGCTGAGCGTGCTGGCGCTGTTTTCACTTGCCGCAATCTTTGAGATGGGGCAGACGTTTCGCAAAAAAAGCTATGACCCGATTCTGATCCCAACATATGTGTTCGCAATCGGGTATCCGTTTATCTATTTCTATCTTGGCATGCTCCCGATGTTTATCTTTTATTTGGCTACGGTGATGACGACGATGATGTGGTCGCTCTTTACAAAGCGGCATACGACCAACGACATCATTCCGTCGTTGTTTATTTTGAATTATCCTACGCTGTTTTTGATGTGCATGATGCTGGTCTACTTTAGCTTCGGCAGACCGATCGCGCTCGTGGCGGCGGGCATGGCGTATGCAGCGCCGGAGTGCTCGGACACCTTTGCTTATTTTGGCGGGACATTCCTCGGCAAACACAAGCTTTGCCCGACCATTAGCCCAAAGAAGACGGTGGAGGGCGCTGTTTTTGCGCTGATTGGCGGCACTGCGTTCGGGTTTGGCATGTTTTATCTTCAGCGGTTCTGGGGCGCGAATGTAAATCTGCTCGTCCTCGTGCTGTTGGGACTTGGCTGCGGCCTGTTTTCGCAGTTTGGAGATCTCTTTGCGTCGCTCTTGAAGCGCTGGGCGGGCGTCAAAGATTTTTCCAGTGTGTTCCCGGGACATGGCGGGATCATCGACCGCATCGACAGCATCATGTTTTGCACACCGCTCGTGCTATGCGTGTTTTTGATCATGCAGAAGCTCTCCGTATTTTAAATTTAACCAGGTTCTTTTCGATAGAGGACCAAATAGGATCGATATGAGTAAGTTTATCTCTGTGCTAGGTTGCACGGGCTCAATTGGGAAACAATCGCTGGACGTCGTTGCGTCTCATCCGGACGAGATGACGCTTTTTGGAATTGCGGCAAATCGCGATGTGTCGGCCATGATTGCGCAGGCACAAATGTATCATCCGCGTGTGGTTGCCTGCGAGACCGTGTTTGACGCCGCGCTTCTTCCTGGAGGAACCGAGGCGATCATGGGAGCCGGCGCAACGGAACGGCTCGCCGCCATGCAGGAAGCGGATGTCGTCGTCAACGGCGTCAGCGGCTTTGCGGCGCTTGCGCCGCTTGTCGCGTCACTCAAGGCGGGGAAACGTGTCGCTCTCGCCAACAAAGAAAGCATCGTCTGCGGCAAAGGGCTGATCGATCGGATTCTGCTGGAGTATCACGGCGAGATTTTACCCGTGGACAGCGAGCAGAGCGCAATCTTCCAATGCCTGCAAAACGGCAAAAAGGACGAGGTCGAATCTTTGGTATTAACCGCTTCCGGCGGCCCATTTTGGAAAAAACGCCGTGACGAGCTCACGGATATCACACCAAATCAGGCACTTGCACACCCAACCTGGAATATGGGCAGAAAGATCACCATCGACTCTGCGACACTGTTCAACAAGGGTCTTGAGGTGATTGAGGCCGCTTATCTGTTTGATTTACCCGCGGAGAAGATCGAGGTATTGATCCATCCGCAATCGATCGTGCACTCGATGGTGCGCTATCAGGACGGAACCTGCATGGCGAACATGAGCAAACCAGACATGCGATTGCCGATCCAATATGCGATTACCTACCCGGATCGCGTCAATTCCTCGTGCGCTACGTTGCGCTTGGATTTGGAACAGCCGCTGAGCTTTCACAAGCCTGATCCGGAACGGTTTCTTTCGTTGACCATGGCTTTTGCCGCACTGCGAAATGGTCTGTCCTATCCTTTGACGTATAATGGCGCAAATGAGGCGGCGGTGGAAGCATTTTGTAGCGGGCGCATCGGCTTTCTGGACATCGAGCGGGTGGTAGACTATACTCTGAATCAGCACTCTCCAAAGGCGCTTTTTTCGCTGGAGGAGATTATGGAAACGGATCGTCTGGCGCGCAAAGACGCAACTTTTGCGATCGATCGCGTCAGTCAGGAAAGGCGGAACCGGCATTGACCACGGCAATCTCCATCATCGCGGCGCTCGCGCTGCTGTCGTTGCTTGTGATGATTCACGAGCTTGGGCATTATCTCGCGGGGCGTGCGCTCGGGTTTTCGATACTCGAATTCTCCATCGGCATGGGTCCGAAGCTGCTGAAAAAGAAGGACAAACACGGAACAGAATTCTCGCTGCGCGCGTTTCCCATCGGTGGCATGTGCCGCTTTGAAGGCGAGGACGAGAATGTCGTCAACGAAAAAAGCTTTAATGCGCAAAAGGTGTGGAAGCGGATCGTCGTCGTAATCGCAGGCCCGCTGACAAACCTCGTGTTTGCGATTCTGCTTGCGTTTGTGACATTGAGCGCGTTTGGCGACTATATGCCCGCCATCTATGAGGTCAACCAGAGCTCGCCCGCGGAGGCAGCCGGTGTGCTGCCCGGCGATGTCATCACGCAGATCGACGGAAAACCGGTTCAGTTTTATTTCCAGACAGTCGATATGATCCGCGCGGTGCAAACAGACAGTATGAAGATGATCGTCATGCGTGACGGCTCAGAAAAAGAGCTCACTCTTCAGAATATTTATAACAAAGAGCAGGGAATGAACCTCATCGGTGTTACGATTACGGCGGAGCGCATGAAATTTGCCGTGGGTGAAAGCGCGCTTCGTTCCGTCAACTATGTGTCCGCGACGATGGTGGAAACATTCCGATTTCTAGGGCGTGCGTTGCAGGGCAATGCAAGCAGTTCGGACGCCGCTGGCCCGGTCGCAATCGTGGCGATCATCAGCGAAGCGGTGCGCTCCAGCGGGGAGACTGTGCTTAGACAGCTGGTGCTCATCAGCGCGAGCCTTGGCATTATGAATCTCTTGCCGATTCCCGCAATGGACGGCGGCAGACTCGTGTTCATGATCATCGAGGCAATTCGCGGCAAGGCGATTTCCCGCGAAAAGGAAGGCATGATCCATTTCATCGGATTGATCCTTCTGTTCGGACTGATTATTTTCCTGACGTTTAACGACGTATCCAATCTGATCAACGGCTCGATCAGTTAACACATAGTTGGTGAACAGATAGCTAAGCGAAGGAGTCCTTTCGTGTCAAACTTGACCAAGAAAATCCTCGTCGGCGGAATCCCCGTCGGCGGCGGTGCGCCGGTTTCGGTGCAGTCCATGACGAACACGGACACGCGGGATGTCGAAGCTACGGTTGCGCAAATCGAGCGGCTGACGGAGGCGGGATGCAACATTGTGCGTTCCTCGGTCTACGATATAGCGTGCGCAAAAGCACTCCGGCAGATCAAAGACCGCATTCGGATTCCGATCGTCGCGGATATTCATTTTGATTATCGCCTCGCGATTGCAGCCATGGAACATGGCGCGGACAAGCTCCGCTTGAATCCCGGCAACATCGGCGACGAAGCACGCGTACGTGCGGTGGTGGACTGCGCAAAGACGCACCATACGCCCATTCGCATCGGCGTCAACGCGGGGTCGATCGAACCTGTGTTGCGGCAAAAATACGGCGGGGCAACCACGGAAGCAATGATTGAAAGCGCGCTCAAACACGTTTCTCTGTTGGAGCGTGAGGGCTTTACGGACATCATCCTCTCGCTCAAGGCGTCCAATGTCCGCGATACCGTCGATGCATACCGCGCAATCGCAAAACGGGTCGACTATCCGCTGCATGTCGGCGTCACGGAGACTGGCGATGTTGCAAGCGGCATCATCAAGTCCGCGGCTGGAATCGGTTCACTTCTGCTGGATGGCATCGGGGACACGATCCGCGTTTCGTTGACGGACGATCCCGTGCACGAGGTGGAAACTGGGCTCAAGATTCTTCGCGCCGTTGGTCTTCTGTGGGACGATATCGAACTTGTAAGCTGCCCGACCTGCGGCAGAACACGCGTAGACGTCATGAAGATGGTGGAGGCAGTCAACACCCGCCTTCCGCACAAACAGGGATACCTCAAGATTGCCGTCATGGGCTGCGCGGTCAATGGGCCGGGCGAAGCGCGGGACGCGGACATCGGCGTTGCGTTTGGAGACGGAAATGGCATCCTCTTTGAAAAAGGGGAGCAGGTATTCCATGGCGCGGCGGAGGAAGTCGTCGAGCGATTGATTGCCCGCGCAAGCGAGATGCTCGCCCGAAATAATCTCAACAAAATGTAGAACACAAAGCACAGGAGGAGTTGGAGCGTTGCAGGAGGAACTGTTTGCCACGCTGGCACGCGTCGGCATATCGGATGATTCCATCCAGCTGGAGAACGTTGTCTTGAGCCGTGAGCAGAATATGCTGACGGTCTTTTTTCGTTGCCAGCGGGAGCCTGCGTTTGAACGCACACAAAACCTGAAAGATTTGCTGGAAGAACGTCTGGGCGGTACACGCGTGCGCGTCGAATGGCACAGCGATGCAGATGTGCAGGAGCTGGAAGCCCAACAGGAGGTGGCGCAGGCTGCCGCGCCGCAGCCCGGCCTGCGTCCCGGCACAACGCCTTCCGGCAAGCGTTCGATCTATGGCGGATTTGTGCCGAGCGGGAAGTCTGCGCCGATCCGTACACTCAAAAACGGCAAGGAAGCCTGTATCATCGAAGGCACGGTAGTGTCGATCAATGAACGAAAGTCGTTTAAAAACAAACGCAGGAAAGACGCCGTAAGTTTTCCGCTGGATGTATCGATCACTGACGGTACGGACACGATCTACTGTTCGCTTTTGCTTGACAATGAAGAGCAGAAGGCAAGTATTATGGCGGAGTTTGAGACCGCCAAAAAGAAGAATGACCGCGTTCTGGCGCACGGCGTTTGCCGAGAGTCGCAGATCACGGGTGAACTGATGTTTTATGCAAACAGCATCTGTTTGGTTCCGGGCACGCTTCGGCAGGATGAGAGTGACGTCAAGCGCGTGGAACTGCATCTGCATACGCGTATGTCCATGCAGGACGGTATCACGGAGGTCGGCGCGGCATTTGAAACCGCGAAACGATTTGGACACAAGGCGCTCGCCATCACTGATCATGGCGTGGTGCAGGCGTTTCCCGCCGCGGCAAAAGCCGCGAAAAAAGCGGGCGTAAAGCCGATCTTCGGCGTTGAAGGATATCTTCTGCGCGAATCGGAGCTTATATCGATGGAACAGACCTTCGTCGTGTTTGACCTCGAGACCACGGGACTCAAGCCGGAGCAATGCGAGATCATCGAAATCGGCGCGGTCAAGCTCAAAGACGGCGTGATTGTCGAACGTTTTCAAACGTTTGTCAACGATGGTGTGGTGGTTCCGACCAATATCGTTACACTCACCGGAATCACGACCGAGATGCTGCAGGGTGCGCCGAATACGCGCGAGGTGCTCACACAATTTCACGCCTTCTGCGAGGGTTGCTGCCTTGTTGCGCACAATGCGGAGTTTGACATGAGCTTTGTCCGCCATCACGCGGCGCGATTCAACCTACTGTTTACAAACAACTATGCCGATACATTGATGCTCTCGCGCTATCTCATGCATGATTTAATCAATCATAAGCTCGATACGCTCTGCGAGGCGCTGGGCGTCGTGCTTGAGTCTCACCATCGTGCGACGGACGATGCGGCGGCAACAGGGGAAATCTTCCAAAAGCTACTGCAAAAGTTAGCCGATTTGGGCTTGGATCAGTTGCCCGTTCGCTCGGAAGAGACCAAGCAGGAGCGCGGCAAGAAGCGCTCCGCAACCAACCATATTATCCTCCTTGCCAAGACGCAGGCGGGCATGAAAAACCTCTATCGCATCGTCAGCTATGCGCACTTGGATCACTTTCACTACAACCCGATCATACCGTTTAGCCTGCTTTCGCTCTACCGCGAGGGGCTGATCCTCGGCTCCGCCTGCGAGGCAGGAGAACTGTATCAGGCGATCCTGAACGACGCCGGCGAAGAACGAATCACCTATCTTGCGAAGACATACGATTTTCTCGAGATTCAGCCGCGCTGCAACAATGCGTTTCTGGTACGCGAAGAAAAAGCGACGGATGAACGCATCCTTGAGATCAATCGTGCAATCGTAGATTTGGGCGACCGACTCGGCATTCCCGTCGTCGCGACGGGAGACGTGCATTTCCTCGACCCGGAGGACGCGATCTACCGCGAGGTCATCCTCACGAAAAACGGCTTTGCGGACGCGGCCTTTCAAGCGCCGCTCTATTACAAAACGACAAAGGAGATGCTGGACGAGTTCGCTTATCTGGGCGAGGAGACCGCCATGCGTGTCGTGGTGGACGAGCCGAACCGCATCGCCGACCGAATTGATTTGCTCAAGCCGTTTCCGGACGGAACCCACGCGCCGACGATCGAACATGCAGAGGACATTTTACGCGATATGGCGCTCGGGAAAGCACACGAAATCTATGGCGATCCGCTGCCGGAAGTGGTTCAGGCACGTCTTGACCGCGAGCTGAAGTCCATCATCGGCAACGGTTTTGCGTCGCTCTATCTCATGGCCCAGCGGCTTGTTTTCAAGAGCAATTCGGACGGATATCTGGTCGGCTCCCGTGGTTCGGTCGGCTCCTCGTTTGTTGCGACTATGTCGGGCATCACGGAGGTCAACCCGCTGCAGCCGCACTATGTCTGCCCGAACTGTAAGCACAGCGATTTTGAAATAGACCGATTGCAATACTTTTGCGGAATCGATATGCCAAACAAGGACTGCCCTGTCTGCGGCACACGATACAGTAAGATGGGCTTTGATATCCCGTTTGAGGTGTTTCTGGGCTTTGACGGAGATAAAACACCGGATATCGACCTGAACTTCTCCGGCGAATATCAATCCACCGCGCATAAATATGTGGAAGAGATGTTCGGTCGCGGGCACGCGTTTCGCGCGGGAACGATCAGCGGCGTTGCGGAACGCACGGCGTTTGATTATGTGCGGCAATATGAGGAAAAGACGGGAAAGGTCTTGAAAAAGGCGGAGCGGGAGCGCATCGTGGCGGGTTGTCAGGACGTCAAGGTCACCACGGGACAGCACCCCGGCGGCATCGTCATCGTGCCCAAAGAGGACGACATCCTCGACTATACGCCAATCCAGTATCCGGCCGACAAATCCAACAAGAACACGATCACGACTCATTTCGATTTCCATGCGATGGACGACCGCTTGGTAAAGCTCGACATCCTCGGTCACGACGATCCCACCGCGCTCAAGATGCTCAAGGATCTCACGGGGCTTGATCCTGTCAGCATTCCGCTGGATGATCCGGATACCATGCGGATCTATGTGGCGAGCGATTCGCTCAAGGTCGACCTTTCCGCAATCGATTGCACCGTCGGCACTCTAGGCACGCCGGAATTCGGTACGGGCTTCGTGCGCGGGGTGCTGAACGCGACACAGCCCTCCACGATGGAGGAACTGGTTCGCATCTCCGGATTAACGCATGGAACAGACGTTTGGCTCGGCAACGCGGAGCCGCTTGTCAACAACAAAATCGCGAAACTTAACGAAGTCATCTGCACGCGCGACGACATTATGAACTATTTGATTCTACACGGCGTTGACGCATCCAGTTCGTTCAAGATCATGGAATCCGTTCGAAAGGGCAAGGGACTCAAGCCGGAGATGGAACAAAAGCTGCTGGACAATGAGATTCCGGCCTGGTATATCGACTCCTGCAAGAAGATCAAATACATGTTCCCGCGCGGGCACGCCGTGGCATATACGATGATGAGCTTTCGCGTGGCATACTATAAGGTGCATTATCCGCTGGAGTTTTACAGCGTCTATTTTACCGTACGTGCGGATTTGTTCGATGTTTCGCTTGCGGCAGGCGGGGCAGAGCGCGTATTGGAGACGATACGCGAGTTGGAGCGCGCGCAGGCAAAGATGGCGGATTCCGAAAAAGGGCGAACAAAGGATATCGTCACGATTCTGGAAGTCGTATACGAAATGAATTTACGCGGTATCGAACTGTTACCGGTCGATATCTACAAATCCGACGCGACGAAGTTTTTAATTGAGCATGGAGCAATCCGGCCCCCGTTTAACGCGATTCCGGGTTTGGGGACGAACGCCGCGGTCTCCATGGTGGAAAATCGCAAGGACAAGGTGTTTCATACGATTGATGAGTTTCGTGCGCTGACCAAAGCAAACAGCGCGGTCGTTACGGCAATGGAGAAGTGCGGGTGTTTCGAAGGCATGGAGAAGACCGCGCAGATTTCGCTCTTCTGAACAACCGTTGCGCATAGATAGCCGATCTGTTTTAAGATTTGTCGTAAAAAACAAGTATGCATACCCCCAAAACGAGAAGATTTCATGCGATAAATGCCTATAAACCCCCATATATTGTCAAATTTGCTTGACGCACAACAACGCCTGATATATACTTTTCAGGTAATCCTGCACTCTTATGGTGTGTTCATAATAGATTGTTTGTTTGAAGCTGGGGCGCAACGTGCAATTGGCTCAAATCACTGGAAGATTATGAAGTGACCGTGCAGAGATGTGCGGTTACATTTTTTATAGATCGGAGAAACATCATATGTGGTGGCTCTACCCAGTCATCGGCATCCTGGCGCTGCTCTCCGGTTTCCTCGTTGGATATGCTTACCGCCGCAATGTTGCGGAGGCAAAGGTGGCAAAGGCGGAGGACGCCGTAAAAAAGCTCTATGACGATGCCCAGCGCAAAGCCGAAGAGATCAAAAAGGAAAAGGTCTTAGAGGCGAAAGAAGAAGTATTTAAAATTCGCTCCGAAGCGGAAAGAGAAAACCGCGAGCGCCGCGGAGAGATTCAAAGAAACGAAAGGCGTATTTTTCAGAGAGAGGAGATTCTCGATAAGAAAACAGACTCGCTTGACAAGCGCGAGCTTGCCATCGCAAACCGCGAGGCGGAGATCGACGGCGTGGAAGCATCCGTCAAGGCGCTCCACGAACAGCAGATCCGCGAGTTGGAAAAGATTTCGAGTCTCTCCATGGAAGACGCCCGCAACATGTTGCTTGCCAATGTGGAGCGGGAAACCCGACATGAGGCTGCGATCCTCATCCGCGACATCGAGTCCAAGACCAAAGAAGAAGCGGACAAACGCGCAAGAAACATCATCACTCTGGCGATTCAGCGCTGCGCCGCGGATCACGTTGCGGAAGCAACCGTCTCCGTCGTCGCATTGCCGAATGACGACATGAAGGGTCGCATCATCGGCCGCGAGGGCCGCAACATCCGCGCGCTGGAAACGGCGACGGGCGTAGACCTCATCATCGACGACACGCCGGAAGCGGTCATTCTTTCGAGCTTCGATCCTGTCCGCCGCGAGGTGGCGCGCATCGCGCTCGAAAAACTGATTCTCGACGGGCGCATCCATCCCACACGCATTGAAGAGATGGTCGAAAAGGCCCGCAAAGAGGTCGACACGGCCATTCGCGAAGCGGGCGAGGCCGCCGTTCTTGAGGTCGGCGTCAACGGTCTGCATCATGAGATCGTGCGCTACCTTGGCCGCATGAAGTACCGCACAAGCTATGGTCAAAACGTGCTCAAGCACTCGATCGAGGTTGCGCACCTGGCGGGCATCATGGCGTCGGAGCTCGGCGCAAATGTAGCGCTTGCCAAACGCGCTGGCCTGCTGCATGACCTCGGTAAATCCATCGACCATGAGGTCGAAGGATCCCATGCGCAGATCGGCGCAGATCTCGCAAAGAAATTCCGCGAGAACAATGCAATCATCCATGCGATCATGGCGCACCACGGCGACGTGGAGCCCCAAACCGTCGAGGCGATCCTTGTACAGGCCGCCGACGCGATCTCCGCTGCCCGCCCCGGCGCGCGGCGCGAGACGCTCGAAAGCTATATCAAGCGTCTGGAAAAACTCGAAGAGATCGCCAACTCGTTTGAAGGTGTGGATACGTCCTTCGCCATTCAGGCGGGTCGCGAAATTCGCATCATCGTCAAACCCGATCGCGTCAACGACAGCGATACGGTGATCTTGGCAAAAGAAATCGCCAAGCGCATCGAGGGCGAACTCGAGTACCCTGGCCAGATCAAGGTCAGCGTCATTCGCGAAACGCGTACGGTCGACTACGCAAAGTAAGAAAAATGCATACAAATCGGGGCATGGTTCGCCATGCCCCGTTTGTTGACAGGTTGTTACCCTTCACACTAAACACATGTTCAAAGAAACAAGTCTTTTGATTCAACAAACAGCAAAGACACGGAGGAGCCCTATGTTTCCTGTTGCGGATGGGCATTGCGACTATCTATACGGCGCGGTACAGTCCGGTTATGATCTGAGAAACCCCAAGCGTGAGCAAGCAATCCGGTTGGATGATCTGCTCAGCGGTGGTGTTGCACTTCAGTTTTTCGCTTGCTGGATTGATACTGTACTTGCGGCGCCCGCGCTGCATCAGTGCCTCGCGATGATCGACGCATACGATCGCATGCTGGCGGCGAACAAGGAGCTTGTGCCCTTGACGCGGGAGTTTCAGCCTGAGGGCGGAACGATTGCAACCGTGCTCGCCGTTGAAGGCGGGGAAGCGGTAGACGGTAGCATGGCGATCTTACACGTGCTGTATCGCCTCGGCGTGCGCGCGATGACACTCACATGGAATGAAAATAACGAGCTTGCGGGCGCGGCAATGGGTCGCGGCAACAAGGGCCTTAGCGCGATCGGACGCGATATCATCGACGAAATGTGCGCGCTCGGCGTGGCGATTGATGTGTCCCATTTGAGCGATCGCGGCATCGAGCAGGTGCTTGCACGTGCAACGCGCCCTGTGTTTGCTTCGCATTCCAACGCGCGCGCCATGCATGAGCATCCGCGTTCGCTCAACGACGAGCAGATTCGCGAGATTGCGAGACAGGGCGGCACGGTCGGCATCAATTTCTATTATCAGCAGCTGACAAAAAGCAGCGAGGCGCGCATCGACGACATCGTCCGCCATATCTGCCGCGTGGTGGAGATCGGCGGCATCGGATGCTGCGCGATCGGTTCAGACCTCGACGGCATGCAACAATATCCCAAGGATTTTAGAACGAGTCGTGATTTTCCCGCATTGTTTGACGCGCTATTGAAGCGCGGATTTTCGGAAGCAGACGTGTACCGGATTGCGTATCAAAATCTGCGGGACTATATTGTTCAATTTGTTTGACAATCGGTTGGGCGTTTTGCTATAATACGCTTGCTGACCAAATTAGGGGCATGGTGAAATGGCATCACAACGGTCTCCAAAACCGTCTTTCTAGGTTCGAGTCCTAGTGCCCCTGCCAAAGTAAAAGACCATCCAAACGGGTGGTCTTTTTCTTATGTTGATTGTTTAAGGGAGCCGTTCGCTTTCGCTCTCAGCTCCCTTTGTTTCTCTGAACCGCTGCTTTACCTCAACGATTGAAGCAGAGCCATTTTTTATTCCGGTTTGCCCGCGCCGCAGTTGGAGCAGAACTTTCCGGTGTTGCCTGTCTGTCCGCACTTGGCGCACGTCCAGCCCGCATCCGGTTTTGGCGCGCCGCAGTTGGAGCAGAACTTTCCGGTGTTGCCCGTCTGTCCGCACTTTGCGCAAGTCCAGCCGCTGGCTGCCTGTTGCGCCTGCTGCTGTTGTCCCATGCCGAAGAGAGTCGCGGCACTGGTTCCGCCCGCGTTGGCCGCCGCATTCATGCCGGCAAAGGCCATAAACGCACCGTTTTCGTTTTTCGCAGCGTCCTGCATCGCCTGCGCCTGCGCGCTTGCGAGTACGGCTGCCGCCATGGTTGGATCCTTGAGCGCCGCCGCCTGCTGCAGCTGCTTGATGCGCTCTTCATCCTCCGGCGAGGCAGTGACGGAGCTGACGCCAAAGGAGGCGATTTCGATTCCGCGCAGCTCCTTCCAGTCGGCAGAGAGCTCTGCGTTGAGGGCGTTTGCAATCTCTTTTGCGTGACCGGGCAATGCGCTGTAGCGCAGCCCCATCTCGCTGATCTTTGCGAAAGCCGGCTGTAATGCGGTTAACAGTTCGCTCCTGAGCTGGCTGTCAATCTCATCTCTGCGATAGTCACTCTCCACGTTGCCGCAGATGTTTTTGTAAAACAAGATCGGATCGACAAACTTATAGGAATATTCGCCATAGCAACGGATCGCAATATCGATGTCCAAACCGACGTTCTTATCGACTACACGGAAGGGGACGGGCGTCGGTGTACCATATTTATTGCCGAGGATTTCTTTGGTGTTGAAGAAATAGACGCGTTGATCTTTCGCCGTGTCTCCGCCGAACGTAAAGCGGCGACCGATGATCTTGAGCGATTCCAAAATTCCCTTGCCGAAACCGCCGTAAAACAGGGAAGGCTCGCTGGATTTGTCGTACACATACTCGCCGGATTCCGCGGTAAAGTCCACGACTTTCCCTTGTTCGACGATCATCATAAATTGTCCGTCGTTCACTGCGACGATGGAACCATTCGAAATAATGTTGTCGGAAGCTTTGGTGTTGGAGCTGCGCTTCTCGTTGACGCGCTTTTGCCCTTTGCTGACGAGAACATCAGCACCCATGGCTTCACAGTAAAAATACTCTCTCCATTGATCGGCCAGTACGCCGCTGATTGCGCCGGTGGCTGCGGATAATAAACCCATTGCTGTTACCTCCATGTTTCTATGGATTCATTATACCAATGCTCCCTTTATTTGTCGAGATCGCCTTGCACGCAAGAATACGCCGCCCGTAAGAGCGCCTCGTTCAGGATGACATACTGCGGTAAAGATGGTATAATACCGCCATCGTGGCGCAACGCGCGACAAAGGAAAAGGTAACATGGCAAAAAACGAAAAGAAGTCTTTCGTAAAAGGCGCAGTCATACTCGGCGTAGCCGGTCTGGTTTGTAAGGTCATCGGCGCGTTTTTCCGCATTCCGCTCTACAATATGCTCGGCGATGGCATGCAGTATTACGAGGCAGTATATCCATATTATTCGACACTGCTCGTCATCAGTTCGGCAGGGTTACCGACCGCAATTTCTCGCATGGTTGCAGAACGTGCGGCAATTGGAGATATCGCAGGCGCAAAGCTCGTATTCCGTAAATCGCAACGTCTGCTCACCATCATCGGCGTGGTCACGACCGCGATGATGTTTTTCGGCGCGGATATTCTCGCGCGCTCAACCGTAGGCCCGCTCGCGGCGCCCTCGTTTCGCATGATGTCTCCGGCGCTGTTGATCGTCTCTGTGATGTGTTCCTATCGTGGCTATCTCCAAGGGCTGCAACAGATGACGGGCACAGCGATGTCCCAGCTTGCCGAGCAGGCGGGAAAGCTTGCCATCGGTCTCTATCTCGCGGCGCGCTGGATGCCGCGCGGGCTGGAATATGGCGCGATGGGCGCGGTCGCCGGCGTAACGATCTCCGAGTTTCTGGCGCTGATCGTCGTTGGCGCGTTCTATCTCTTCCGCAAACGGAATCTTGAGTTGACAAGTAACCCCGAGCAGGAAGCAGCCGGTGATCGGGGAATCATTCGCGGCTTGCTCTCAATCGCAATCCCCGTGACCATCGGCGCATCCATCATGCCGATTATGGGGATCGTGGACGCGTCTTTGATCAATAATACGCTTTTGAGCATCGGCTTTACCGCGGAGGAATCCGCGATGCGCTTTGTCGCCCTCAGAAGTAATGTGACGAACATTATCAACATGCCCGCGGTATTGACCATTGCGTTGGCGATGAGTCTGGTTCCCGCAATCTCTGCGGCGCGAACGTCAAAGGACACAAAGACGATCCATACCGTCTCCGCAATGGGGATCAAGCTCGCCATGTTCATCGGAATTCCCTGCGCGGTTGGATTGTTCGCTCTCTCCGCACCTGTGATCGATCTGCTGTACACCATTGACGCGGAACGGCTTTCCATCGCAAGTGCGCTGATGCGCACTTCCGCGGCCGGTGTCATCTTTCTTTCTCTTGTGCAAACACTCACCGGCATTTTGCAAGGCGCGGGCAAGCAGCACATCCCCGTGATCAATCTGTTTATTGGCGGTGTTGTCAAAGTTGTGCTGATGATGACGCTGATGCGTAATCCCGCCATCGAGATCCAAGGCGCCGCGATTTCGACCACAGCGTGCTATACGGTCGCCGGCGTTCTGGATGCAATCTATCTGATTCGATTCACAAAGCTGAAACTAAACGTGCTCGATACGTTCATCAAACCGCTGGTCGCAGCACTCATCATGGGCGGAGCCGCTTATTTCAGCTATGCATTCATCCACGCGAGAATCTCGTCCAACACGATCTCAACCGCGGTTGCGATTCTCGTCGGCGTTTCGCTCTATCTGATCTGCGCGCTCTGGATGCAGATGTTCACGCAAGACGACTTGGCGCTGATTCCCGGCGGCTCCCTTTTGGCGAAGCTTCAATTTCGCAGGAAATAACAAAAGCACCTAGAAAGGCAACGCATGCATACCATCACCATCGTAATTCTGCAGGCACCGGTGGCGCTCACGCTCGCACAGGAAATGACACTGAAGAGCGGACTGCCAGTATTTGTGCAGACAAGACTGCATCCCTCCGCAGATTTTTTATCCGATTGTCGGATTGATGCGCTTCCGATGGATGATTTATTCGACTCGTCGGAGGATTTTGATTCGTTAAACGAGGCGATTGCGGACCGTCTTTGCAGCGCTCAGAGCTGCATTTATGTCGCGACAGGAAGCATTCAAAACAGTCAGTTACCCGTTATTCAGGCTGCGGCGAAACGCGCGAACCATCGCGTAGAGGTGCTGCCGTATATCTGCGCGGCTGTCGCGGCGTTCCCTTCGCGGGAGCCCGCGGTCAGCATTTCCGCGCATGATCTGCCGCAACAGTTGGATCCAGAACAAAACTTTGTAGTAGAAGAGATCGACACTCGTATTACAGCGGGGGAAGTCAAGCTCTTTTTGAGCGAGTTTTTTCCGGACGAATGGTTGGTCACGCTCGCGTCTATCGGTTCAAATGGCGCATATGCACAGCGAGAGATCAAGCTATGTGATCTTGACCGACAGACGAACTATGACGCAACGACGATTCTGCATGTGCCAAAATCTGCATATGAAATGCGCACGCGACACGGGTTTGACGACGTGATGCGCATCGTCCGCCGTCTTCGCGCGCCGAACGGATGCCCCTGGGATCGTGAACAAACGCATCAATCCTTAAAAAACGCGCTTCTGGAAGAGAGCTATGAACTCATCGACGCAATCGACGAAGACGACGATGCACATATCTGCGAGGAGATGGGGGATGTGCTCTTGCAGTTCGCGCTGCATGCGGCAATTGCGGAAGAGCAACGCGCGTTTACCGCGCGGGATGCTTGCACGGAACTGGTCGAGAAGCTGATTTACCGCCATCCGCATGTGTTCGGAAACATCCGAGTCGACGGCTCAGACGAGGTGCTGAAGAATTGGGACGCGCTGAAGATGTCCCAACGGAAGCAAACGTCGCAAACGGAGGTGCTCAAAAGCATACCAAAGAGTTTCCCCGCGTTATTGCGCAGCAGAAAGGTGCAGAAGAAGGCCGCGGACGTTGGGTTTGATTGGGCAAACGCGCAGCAGGCATTCTATAAAATCTCGGAAGAAACGGAAGAACTGCGTCAGGCGATGGAGCAGGGGAGCCATATTGAAGAAGAGATGGGCGATCTGCTGTTTGCGGTGGTCAATGTTGCTCGGCTTTTGAAACTCGAGCCGGAATTTTTATTGATGCAAGCGACGGACAAGTTTATTGGACGCTTTGAACACATGGAATCTCTCGCGAAATCGCGCGGAAAAGAACTCAAAGAACTGACCTTTTCCGAGCAGGATCGGCTCTGGGATGAAGCCAAAAAGTGCCGAATTACGGAATAAATTCACAATTTAAGGCTTGCCATTCGCCGCCAAGATTGATACAATGTTCCAGCAACGAAAAATTCATGGAGGTTATTTTACAATGAATAAAACCGATTTAATCGCGGCCGTCGCGGAGAAGAGTGAACTCTCGAAGAAGGACGCTGAGAAAGCGGTTGTCGCTTTTCTGAGTGCCGTCGAAGAGTCCCTGAAGGCTGGCGACAAGGTTTCCATCGTTGGCTTTGGTACCTTTGAGGCGAAGGTTCGCCCCGCCCGCAAAGGCCACAATCCGCAGACCCGCAAGGAGATCGATATCCCGGCGTCCAAGCTGCCCACCTTTAAGGCTGGCAAAGCGCTCAAGGATTCGCTCAACTAAAAAGAATCGTGTTTCTTACGCCGCAAGGAAGCTTCCCTGCGGCGTTTCTTGTTGCCGTGTGATGGAGTTCTTCGTCACGCAGATGAACTATAGTAAACTACGCGTGATTGCGTGCACGAATATTTTCACGCAAAAACTTGATTCCTTTCGCGTTTTGCGCGATAATGGACGCATTATTTGGTATGGATGGGAGTTGGTGCAGGATGAAGCAGTTGCAGGATCGAATTCGCGCCGAAGGGCGTGTGCTTCCGGGAAACATCATAAAGGTAGATGGCTTTTTGAACCACCGCGTGGATACAGCGCTGATGCGCGACATGGCGAAGGAATTCAAAAAGCTTTTTGATTTAACGGGGCTGACGGCAGTGTTGACGGTCGAAGCCTCCGGCATTGCGCTTGCGACCCTCTGCGCGGAGGAGTTCGGCGTGCCTCTTGTGTTCGCGAAAAAAGCAAAGTCGGATAACATTGAAGGCGGGCTCTACAAGAGCGATATCTATTCCTACACGTATAAAAAGCAGGTAACGCTGATCGTGGCGAGCCAATGGCTCAGCTCCACCGACAAAGTGTTTATCGTAGATGATTTTCTGGCAAACGGCGAAGCGTTGCGCGGATTGGTTGAGATCGTTGAGGAAGCGGGCGCGGATCTGCTGGGCATCGGGGTTGCAATTGAAAAAGGATTCCAACCAGGTGGGCAGCGCTTGCGTGACGCGGGCGTGCATTTGGAATCGCTTGCGATCATTGAGCGCGCGGATGAAAACGGCGTCGTTTTCCGCGGGGAGTAAGCTATGCGTGAACGTATCGTAGTCCTCGACTTTGGCGGACAATATAACCAGCTTATCGCGCGCAGAGTGCGCGAAGCGGGCGTGTATAGCGAGCTGATTCCGCACGACGCGCCAATCGAACGCATCAAAGGCGAGTCGCTCAGCGCGATCATCATGACCGGAGGACCGGACAGCGCCTATGAAGCGGGTGCAAAAGCATGCGACAACGCGGTGTTCTCGCTCGGCGTGCCGGTGCTAGGCATCTGTTACGGCATGCAATATATCGCGAAAGTGTTTGGCGGAGAGATTGCCTCTGCGCCGATACGCGAATATGGGCACACGAAGATTCAATGCACCGCTCATCCGCTGTTTGCTGGGCTTGGCGATGTCGTATGGATGAATCATAACGACTCCGTCACGCGCGCGCCGGAGGGATTCATTGCGATCGCTTCAACGGATGCTTGCCCGGTTGCGGCGTTTGCGGATGAAGCGCGTAAGGTGTACGGCATTCAGTTTCACGCTGAAGTGACTCATACGAAAAACGGGCAGAAACTCTTCGAGAACTTTCTCAAGAGCGTCTGTAACCTGCGCTGCGATTACAGCGCGGCAAACCTAAAAGACGAGCTGATTGCCGGCATCCGCGCGCAGGTGGGCGACAAGCGCGTGATCGGTGCGCTGTCCGGCGGGGTGGATTCGTCCGTTGCGAGTGTGCTCGTGCACGAGGCGGTCGGCAGCCAGATGACGTGCATCTTCGTTGACCACGGCCTCTTACGCGAAAACGAAGCCGAGCAGGTCATGCAGGTATATCACGATACGCTTTCACTCAACATCATCAAAGTGGACGCGCGGGAGCGATTTTTAAGTAAGCTTGCGGGCGTTGTGGAGCCGGAGAGAAAACGCAAGATCATCGGCGAAGAGTTCATCCGTGTGTTTGAGGAAGAATCGAAGAAGCTCGGCGGTGCGGAATTCCTACTGCAAGGTACGATCTATCCCGACGTTATCGAAAGCGGAACGAGCAGCGCGAGCACGATCAAAAGCCATCACAACGTCGGTGGGTTGCCTAAGGACATCGGCTTTATCGGTTTGGTCGAGCCGCTGCGAATGCTGTTTAAGGACGAGGTGCGCGCGCTGGGCGAATCGCTTGGCATTCCGCATGAGCTCGTTTGGCGTCAGCCGTTCCCGGGACCCGGACTCGCGATTCGCGTACTGGGCGATGTGACGGAAGACAAACTCGCCATCCTGCGCCGAAGTGACGCGATCTTCCGCGAAGAAGTCAAGACCGCCGGGCTGGAGAAAGCCATCTGGCAATATTTCACCGTGTTTACCGGTATGCGTACGGTCGGCGTTATGGGCGACCAGCGCACGTATGATTATATCATCGGCGTGCGCGCGGTGACCTCCACCGACGCGATGACCGTGGAGTGGGCGGAGATTCCGTATCCGGTGCTCCGGCGAATCAGCGAACGAATCATCGGCGAGGTGCCGCACGTGAACCGTGTGGTCTACGACATCACCAGCAAGCCGCCGGGAACGATTGAGTGGGAGTGAGGAACCATTCAGGGATTCAGGACCATGTATATTCTCTTGACACTATTAACGCGAGGCGTTATTATTGATCTATGATTGTTTCATTTGCGGACAAGGATACGGAGCGATTGGCGCATCTACAGCGCGTAACGCGCTTTGCGCAAATTGAACGTGTTGCTTTGCGAAAACTTGTTCAACTGGATGTGTCAGATACGCTTGATGATCTAAAAATTCCGCCTGGAAACCATCTGGAGCAATTGAAAGGTGATCGAATGGGACAGTATTCCATTCGAATCAACGATCAATACCGCATTTGCTTTGTTTGGACAACGCGGGGCGCAGCCAAAGTTGAAATTTGTGACTATCACTGAGAAGGGGGGAGTTGAATAAAAGATGGAACGATTGAACAAAATCGCACCTGTAACGCCGGGCGAGCTGCTGAACGAAGAATTCTTACTTCCTCTTGGCATCACGAAGTATCGGATCGCGAAAGAAATCGGCGTTCCCGCGCAGCGCATCGGCGATATTGTCGCTGGGAAACGTGCGATCACTGCGGACACGGATTTGCGCCTCTGTAAATATTTTCTCCTGTCGAGCGGATATTGGTTACGCGTTCAAAACAAATATGACACGGAGATTGCGCGTGAACGAATTCAGGATCAACTGGATCACATCGTGCCGATTCGGCATGACAAGGCGATATAAATGCGTTCATCCGTAATAGTATCTTAATGGAGGAACATATGTCCTACTACTACGTCATTGGAATCCGCATGGACAACAGGATCGGCAACGCCGCGGCACTTCAAAAGGTATTGACCGAAAACGGCTGCAAGATTAAAGCCCGCCTTGGTCTGCACGAAGTCAGCGAAGACCTCTGCGCAACCGACGGAATGATCATCCTCCAGCCATACGGCGCGAAAGAGGAGATCGAACAGCTGGTCAAAGAACTCAACGCACTCGACGGCATCACCGCAAAATTGATCGATCTGAACTAATAAAGGATCGGTTGAAGAACGTATGCCTAGAACATGGATCAAATCAACAACACAATCGGCAGCATATACAAGCCTGAAGGCAACACGCTTTCGGGTTTTTCTTTTATGCGTGGAATGATCTCAATTATAACAAATGTTTATTTTGAGAAGATTGTCGGTTGGTTAAGCCGGAGTGTGTCGGAAGTAAGAAGGATAAGCAGTTCTTCCGCGGCGGACACGGTTGCCAGCGCGCAGAGAAAAACCGCCGTTCGATCTAGCCCAAGAAGCCAGAACAGAAAAGGAAAGCAAAGCAGCAGAAACCCTGTTGCTTTGTTTGCGTATGTGTGCAAGAACGCGAGTTGATGGAATTTGAAGTAGCATGTAGAAAGGGCGATCAATCGCAGCAGTGCGATCGCGCCTACCCAAACGAGCGCCCATACCGGCCAATGATACGCAGGCAGAAAGAGAAAGAGCAGCACGCCGCAGAGCAGAAAATCTGCCGCACTGTCCAGCCCGGCGCCCAAGCGGCTGGTTGACCCCCAACGCCGCGCGAGAAACCCGTCCAGGACGTCGCTGATGCCAGCCAGAAGGTAGACGAGCAGGAACCATCCTGAGAGCAGCGGAAGAAACAAAAGCGAAACCGCAAGTGCCATACGCAATACGGTCAAGAGGTTCGGAATGCTGTGTTTGAATCGATCTCCTGATCGCATGTCATCCCGCCTGCTGTTGCAACTCAAGCAGCAGCTTTGCGCCAAGTACCGTCGCGGGGATGCGATAATCCGGCGAAAGATTTGTGAGGATCACGACCGCAATCTGGCGAACGGGGTCAAAACCCAGATAGGAAGAATAATGGCTTGTACCGCCGTTGTGCCAAACGATGCCGTGCGCATCGTCCAACATCCAGGATGCGCCGGCGGAATCCATACGCATACCGAGGCTGGAAAGACGCTCTGTTGTGGCGCTGATGTTCGCAAGCGGATCCTTCATGTGAAGCAGGTATTCGGGTTGACCGCATAAAAGCGCGCGCGCATAGATCGCCATATCGTCCGCGGTCGAAATCAGACCGCCGGCGGGTAAATATGCGTCGTCCGGCGCCCAATCCCAGCCATCGGGGATCGGTTCCTCACCGGATACATAGGTATGCTGCATGCCGAGTTCCTGCTGTGCAAATGCGTTCACAAGATCCGTATAGCTTGTTTGATACAGCTCTTCCAGAAGATATCCCAACACGGAATACCCGAAATTTGAATACTCGAATGGATATGCGCGATCTCGAAGCTGCACGCGCCCGATCCTTCGAAGCAGCATGCCGCGCGTTACCCCGTAAAAACTATTCCTGCCGGAAAGAAAGTTGCCGACCATTGGTTTCTCCAGATAAAAGCTTTGGTAGCCCGATTGGTGTGTCAGCAGTCGCTCGATCGTCGGGTAATAGGCTTGTTCCGGCAGCTTGAGGAAGCGGCTGATCGAATCCGACAATTGAAGAGTGCCTTCCTTCTCCGCGCGTAAAATCATCGCCGCGGTGAACGTTTTACTCAGGGATCCGATTTCGAACGCGTAGGAATCATACGGGATACGCTGCGCGTTATTTCCGTAAAACGAAATGTTCGATTCTCCGTTTTGGAGGATCACCACGCCGATCTTAGCATCCGGCATATCGTGTGTCGTGTAGGCGAGACATTGCTCAAATGTCATATCACGTACGGGATTCTCCGCGGAGGCTCGCAAGAGAAGACAGACCACTGCAGTGCAGATAACGAGCAACAGTCCTCCAATGATGATCCAGATCGATTTACGTTTTTTTGGTTTTTGTTCCTGCATGTTCGCGCTCCTGATTTGGTTTCTCTGCCATTATAACATGCCGAAAATGTCAAGTAAAAAGCGACGTGTATTTCATTGAAAAATCATGTATGTTTTTTCTTGATCCAATCGAAAACCATCTTTCCAAATTACGGAATCATGCTATAATACTGGCATGGTGTTTTCAAGCCTTACATTTTTATTATTGTTTTTACCTGTTGTACTGGCGGTTTATTTCGCTTGTCGCGGTGTACGCCTAAAAAACGTGGTGCTGTTGATCGCATCACTGATTTTTTACGCGTGGGGTGAACCCGTATTTGTGGTTGTCATGGCGTTTGTGACGTTTGTCGTTTACGCGGGAACGCTTGCATTCAGCGCGGCGAAAAACATTGTATTCAAACGGATCTTTTATTTTCTAACGATTGCAATCTCCTTGTCCGCGCTGATCTACTTTAAATATGCTGCGTTCTTTGGAAATCAAATTCTTTCTTTATTCGGGTCAAACGCCGTCATGGAAACGCCACGGCTTCCCATCGGGATTTCGTTCTTCACATTTCAGGCGCTTACCTATGCGGTGGATGCCTATCGTGGAAATGTGTGCGTACAAAAAAACTACGCATGGCTTTTACTGTATGTTTCCTGCTTCCCGCAGCTGATTGCGGGGCCGATCGTGCAGTATGCGGACATAGAGTATGAACTGACCGATCGGAACGTCTCGCTGGATGACTTTACCGGCGGGATGCGGCGTTTTGCGGTCGGTCTATGCAAGAAGGTTCTGGTTGCCAATATTCTTGGCGAGATGCTTTCTTCCATGCCGGATGCGGGCGTCTCAGTCTCCGCCGGATGGCTCACAAGTGTGATTTTCGCGCTTCAGATTTATTTTGATTTTTCCGCATATTCCGATATGGCAATTGGGCTGGGTCGCGTGCTCGGGTTTCGCTATCAGGAAAACTTCCGCTATCCCTATATTTCGCGCTCCGTCTCCGAATTTTGGCGCAGGTGGCATATTTCGCTGGGTCAATTTTTCCGCGAATATGTCTATTTTCCGCTGGGCGGCAGCCGAAAAGGGAAATATCGCACGACTTTGAACCTGTTTATCGTGTGGGCGCTGACCGGGCTCTGGCACGGTGCAAGCTGGAATTTTGTGCTTTGGGGCGTGTATTACGGGGTATTGATCGCACTGGAACACGGCGTTTTGAAACACGCGACGGAGCGCACACCGCGCTTCCTCGGGATATTTCTGACGCTCCTTGCGGTCCTGTTTGGCTGGGTGCTGTTCTATCAGACAAACCTTGCAGACTGCGCGCGTCAACTGCTTGCAATGCTTGGCATAACCATCCAAAACGGTTCGCTGTCCTTCGTCGGCTGGATGGATGCGGACACACTTCGAGTTCTGCGAACCTATACAGTGTTCCCGTTGGTCGCCGGAATTCTGAGTATCCCGATTCTGCCCGCTGCTGAAAAACTCATACAGAAGCACATTCGTATACAGCGCCCCGTGCAGTTGATCTCCGTTTTGCTGTTGACGCTGGGCGTGGTGTTCTGTATCGTGAACTTGGTTTCAAACAGCTATAATCCGTTTCTGTATTTTCGGTTTTAACCGCAAGTGATTTGTGTATGACACGATCGTTTTGCGTGGTTCGTTGAGGAGGAGCATCGGTATGAGCAGAAAACTCTCGTTTCTTGTCACGCTGTGGTGGTTGATCCTCTGCGGCGTGCTTGGTGTGTGTATGATGCTCTTTGCCAATCGCGAGTCAATGGTCTCGGAGCAGGAGAATCGCATGCTCTCGGGCATGCCGTCATTTTCACTCGAAAGCATGAAAAAAGGCGAGATCAGCGAGCAGTTCGAAAGCTTCCTGACGGATCAGTTCTTTCTTCGCTCGGAGTTGGTGGATCGCGCAAACGCTTTGAAACACGTGTTTTCTTCCATCACAGTCTCCGAATTGCTGGAGGTAGAAGGGCAGGAGGTCTTCGTTCCGGAACCTTCCGCTCAAGAGCAGCCGGAGGAGACCGTTTCCGAGGCTTCAACTGTTGCGAAAGAAGATCAGCCGACAGTTGAACCGAACGACACGCAAACCGCGCAGGTTGTGCCAAGCGGTGACACTGCCTCGATTTGGCTCAATCACAAGGACGGGACTCGCACCGCGCTATTGACCTATGACAAAAAGAACCTGGAAAAAGCCGCGGAGGTTTTCAATCTGTATGCGGCGCTGCTGCCCGTGGGCGGAAAGGTACATGTGTTGCTTGCGCCGCGCGCGCAGACCGCAAATAAACTCGCGCTGCATTTGGACACGGAGAGCGGATGGACAAGCGAAGCGGAAGCCGCATTGCAGCCGCTTGTCTCTGATAATGTTGTGCTCTACAATGCGTATGACATCCTGCAAGACCATATCCTCAACGGAGAATATCTCTATTTCCGCACGGATCACCACTGGACAGCGCGCGGAGCATATCTCGCGGCAGACGAGATGCTCAAGCGCATGGGACATCAGACGATTCCGTTGAGTGACTATTCGACAAAGACGATAGACGGCTTTCTGGGATCGATCTATCTGCGCGAGAGAAACGCGAAGCTCAAGGATGTAGTGGATCAGATCGAGGTTTTCTATCCGCTCCTTCCCACGCAGTCTTTCGTCGTCGTCAATGCGATCAATCGAATCCCATTGCCGGTAATCGACGAGACTAAGAACAGCTATCTCGTCTTTCTCGGTGGGACGGCCGGACCTTATCGCGTCGTGGTGGGCGGATATCACACCGGGCGAAACATGCTCATGATTTGTGATTCGTTCGGCAACAGCATCGCGCCATTTTTACTCCCGTATTATGACAATGTGTACATGGTCGATTTCCGCGACAACTACTACTCACGTGAGCGTGCGCGTGTAGGCGTGCGGGATTCGGTTCGAATACTCGGCATTTCCGATATCTTCATCATACTGTCTGAGTCCGACGGGATTGCGTCGCCCTTCGTGAATCTGCTGATGCCGCTGAATATTAACTAATGTTTTAAAGCGAAAGAGAATGAACCGAAGAATAACCGGGAAACAGGATCCAAATGGAACAGAAAGTGATTGCATGAGCGAAGAGAACGGCAGCAAAAAGCAATTGGATCATTCCGCAAAAATGCGCGACAATACCACACATATCTGGAGCACGGAAGGGGAGCCGGTCGGTTCCGCTGCCATCGCCGCAGATCATAGATTTGTTCGCCGTGCGCTGGTTTTCTCCGGCATAGCGGTGCTGCTCCTCGCCGCGCTTGGGTTTCTCGCATATCGCAATATGGGAGCGGTTAAGGAAGCGTATGCGTCCGTTCTGATCGCGCAGTCGCGTTTTACGGAGGCGGATCAACTGATTCGCTCGATGGAAGACACCGCATCGAAAGACTTACTGCAAAAAAAACTCTATTACACGCTCGCCGAATCCTATCTGCGAAGCGGCAAAATTACGGAAGCAATCCCGTTCTATGAGGCAGCCGGGGATTATCCCGGCGCAGACGGCGGGCTGCAAAAAAACGGATATCTGCTTGCGCAAGGCTACGAGTCGGACGGAGACTATCTGGAGGCGAGCGAAACCTATGGCGCGCTTGGCGATTACCTGGATTCCGCGCAGAAGAGCGACGAGTGTCTCTATACCTACGCAATCGAATGCATGGACAACGACAAATATGAAGAGGCCATGCGGCTTTTCTATTCGCTCGGAAGCTATGAAAACGCGGAAGAATATGCAGAGCAGGCCGCGGCCGAGCTCTCACAAAGTGACGGTGCGGGCGAGCTCGTCTCGCTTCTGGTTGGATTGAGCGAGGAACAGCTTGCCGAACGGGCGCGGCTAAAGACCGCACGGGAAGCACTCCCTGTCGGCGTGATCGCAACCGGATATCAGCATACCATCGCACGGATGGAAGACGGAACGGTGCTTGCAGCCGGCTCCAATTTGGAGGGTCAGTGTAATACCACGGAGTGGACAAATATTGTGTCTATCGCGGCGGGTGCCTATCATTCCGTTGGGCTACGCATGGACGGAACGGTTGTCGCTGCCGGAATGAATACGTATCATCAGTGCGATGTCGGACAATGGACAAACGTTGTTTCCGTCTATGCGGGTACATATAATACCGTTGCCATCACGCGCGACGGGAAAATTTTGTCGACCGGATATCAAAACTGGGACTCGCTTCGTTGGCGCGAGATCAGCGCGTTGTCGATCGGCGATTATGCGTTGTGTGGCGTGATGGAGAACGGACAACCGCTCACGACGGCGGAAGAATTGGTCACGAGCGAATATTACGATCTTGTTGCGCTTGACGCGGCGACGGCAAACAGCGCAGGTCTGAAGGCGGACGGAACCGTTGTCGCAAACGGGCTGGATGTCACGGAGTTTCAGAATATTCTTGCGATCGATTGTACGCCAAACGGCGTATTTGCGTTGGACGACAAGGGCCTGGTTCATTCGCGCGCGTTTTCGTTTGCGCACCTGCCGGATGTTTCGGACTGGCGAAATGTCATCTCGATCTCCGCGAGCGCAACGCACATCGTCGCTGTGACGGCGGATGGGCGCGTACTCTCGCGCGGGGAGAGCAATAAAGGACAATGTGACACGCAGGAATGGAGGCTCTTCACACCCGCGCCAACGCCGGATCCGAGCATGGAGCCGGAAACAACACCCGAACCGTAACAAAAAAGCGACCCGATGCGGATCGCTTCCGGAAAACCGAATGCCGACTTCAACCGCCGCCGCACACGGGGAGAAATCCAATCACGTCCCCGTCGTTAAGCGGCGTTTTCATGCCTTGATATTGAGCGATGCTGACATCGTTGACCACGATGAGCGCGCTCTTTGCGCAACGAAGCGCCTCTTTGCCGTAGGTTTGTTCGAGATAGGCAAGCGTGTCTTTGACGGAGTGCAGCTCCGCTTCTTCCGATTCTTTTTTTACGATGCCGCGCAGCGGCGCATAGTATCGAAGTGTGATCATATCCGAATCCCCAGTTTTTTCAGCGTGCGCTTTGTCGGTTCTCCGTTCGGGTTCCAGCCGCGCACACGATAATAGACAGGCAGCATTTTTTCGAGATTGACGATGGTTTTCGGATTTTTAGAATCCTGCGGCGTTTTTGTCAAGCGATCCGGCAGGGAGTCGTCGTGTTTTGTCAATCCTTCCCGGAGGTTATAGAGCCGCTCCATGGTATAGCCGCGTTCGCCGAGGCGCACAAATGAACCGGTATAGAACGGGAAACCCGTAATCAGCCGAAGTGTTTCCGCGTGCGGGAAAAGATACACGCTGTTGAAGCGCAAGATCGGGAGCATCCAAAGAAGCGCGCGCACGCCGAAACCGAGATGGGTGGCGATTGTTCCGACCGCACGCGTCACCGCGTGATGCGGACCAAGCTTGAATAAAACCGAAGGGATGAACGACTGCGCGGAGAAGAGACAAAAACCGGATGCGGAGATTGCCTCGAGCGCATTTTGAAAGAATGCGGTAAAAGCGGGTTTCGCCGCGGTGGATAGCGCGTCCATCGACAACACGCCGACCGACTCCAAGAGGGCGAGATAACCACCGTTGAGATGGCATCCGCCGCGGTTGCTGGTCGCGTATCCGAGTCCCATCCCAACCGATCTGCGTGGCTCGTAACTCGCCATCTCGAGGCCCTTGCTGTGCATAGCGTAGTCCTTGCCGCCATACCGCTCACTGAGCCACTTGGAACCGTTGGCAAGCTCGCTAAAGATGCCTTCGCGTCGCGCGATTTGCTCGACAATGGGTTCGAGCTCACCCGATCGATCAAAGGATACGCCAAAGTCCGCGACTCCATTTTCTTTGAGCTCCATCGCAAAAGCGATCGTTGAGGCGAGAGAAATGGTGTCCATGCCCAGTAGATCGCATTGGTAATTTAGACGGATCACCTGCTCCATACTGTCCGAATCAATGTTCGGGCCAAACAGGCCGCAGGTTTCATATTCCGGCCCTTTGACCTCTTTTCCGTCGACCCGGACGCGCCGTTCGCAACGGATGGGGCAGGAGATGCACGAGCTGTTGCGCACCAAGTATTTGTCTGCAAGCGTCTCGCCGCTGACTGCGTGTGCCTCTTTTGAATGGCCGTATTTGAAGTTATGCGCGGGTAGCGCGTTTGTTGCATTCGCTTTGCTGACGAGACCCGCGCTGCCATAGTTCGGCAATGCTTCGCCAGTCATAGGGTGATTGCGCAAAAACGAGACCCATTTTTTGACGTATTTTGCGAACTTCTCAGGGTTGTGAACGGCGGGACTCTGCGTGCCGTAGGCGACGATGGCCTTGACCTTTTTCGCGCCGAGAACGGCGCCCGCGCCGCATCTGCCCGCAACCCGTTCGCCGGAGACGGCCGCGGCGTAGCGGACGAGATGCTCGCCGGCGGGGCCGATGACGAGCTTCCCATAGATCTTTGGATAGGCTGCCTGTGTCTCTTCCGTGTCCTTGCCCCAAAGTTCGCCCGCGTCCTGAATCGCAATCGTTTTGTCAAGGATTGAGATCACGCAGGGCGTTTCGCTCTGCCCGCGCAGGATGATCCCGTCATAGCCCGCGCGTTTCATCATCACGCCGAACTGCCCGCCGCAGTTGCTGCTTGCAATTCCGCCTGTGAGCACGTTTTTAAACGTCATATTAAAGCGGCTGGAGCAGGGCGCACCTGTGCCGTTTGCGGGGCTCGTGTTGATGATGACGACCGCGTCTTCCCCCAGCGGATCGACTCCTGCGGGAGTTAAATCATAAAGCAGTCGAGCGCCGAGTGTCTTTCCTCCGATATATTGCTTATACGTCGCCATATCAATCTCATAACGCTTGCTGGTGCGGCTTTTTAGGTCGATGATCGCATAGACTGGCGTTTTCATACGCGTACCTCCGGCAGTACAATGGCGCCGATCGGGCAGTGTTCCTCGCAGAGCCCACAGGAAACGCATTTGTTCGGCTGATACAGCTCGGCAAATACATGGATGTCTCCATGAAACGCGGGCAAAGAAATCCGGAGCGCTTCCGCGCGGCACCATGTCACGCAGATGCCGCACGCGCTGCATAACTTTGCATCCACAACGGGCTTTTCCCATTGCGTCCTTGGCACGCTTTTGCAGAGGTTGCCGTGTCCGTCGAGAATCGCATTTTTCGGGCAGATTCGTCCGCATACACCACAGGAAACACAGCGGCGGATATTGACCGTATGCCGCTCTTTCGCAATCCCATCAATAGCGAGGACAGGGCACTGCCGCGCGCAAGCCGTACAACCATTGCATGCGTCCGTGATGAAATATGGCATGACCGATCTCCTTTGATCTGCATGTATTGGTTTTTATCTGAATCAACTTGACTGTATCACAATTTGGTTCGCTACGCAATCTGAGCGGATTAGAACAAACAAATCAGAATGCCCCGCGACGAAGCGGGGCAGAGTGATTATCGCGCTGGAAATTGTTTTTCGTCTTCTCTGAGATCAAAGCCGAGGGTTCCGCCGGGGTTCATGATATTGTCCGGGTCAAAATGCTGCTTCAGCGCGCGCAGCACAGCATATTCATTTCTGCCCAGCGCACCTTCCAACCAGGGAGCGAACATTTTGCCGATGCCGTGATGATGGCTCAGCGCCGCGCCCGATTGTTGAATCGCCGAAAGAATTCCCGCGTGATACGCCTTAAAAGCCTCAGGATCGCTTTCCTTGATCAGAAAGATAAAGTAAAGGTTTGCGCCCTGCGGATAAACATGCGACATATGCGTCATGCAGATCGTGTCCGGCCTGGATTTGCAGTATGCGCGAACGTCCCTGTGTACCTTTGTCATGTTGCTCCAGTTGACGGAGCATTCCATTGTGTCGATGACTAAGCCGAAATCCTGAATGGTATCGCGCATACAGGGGTCGTTGAAGCGTCCCTTTTCCCAGCTGCGCGTGACATATCCCGTCAAGCTCATGCCGCCGAATCGTCTCGCAACGCGATGCACGTTTTTCGCGACGTTACGCGAAAAACCGTTTTCTCCGTTGGTGAAACCAAGGAAGAGACACATCTCGTTGTCCTGAAAATGACGCAGGCGAAACAGATGTTTCAGTGGCGTATCCAAGACGCTGTATTGATGCAGCATCATGCTGGTCTCTTCCGGATCGGACAGCCGGAAGACGGAAGGATAGCCTGCTTCACTCTGCATGATTTCGCGTGCCGCCGCCTGCGCCGTCTCCCAGTCCCGGAACATATAGGAGAACCGCCGGATCGTCTGCGGCATATGACGAAACACCTTGAGCGTCACATGCGTGAGCACGCCATAGGCACCCTCGCTGCCCATCAGGATCTGACCCAGATCACTTCCGGTTGCTTTGCGCGGGTAGCCGTCGGTTTTGATGTTGCCGATAGGGGTTGCATATTCCTGCGCCATGACAAGATCCGAAATGCAACCGTAGTAGGTCGAATTCTGCCCTGCGCCGCGCGTGACCACCCAGCCGCCGACGGAGGAGTATTCGAAGCTCTGCGGAAAATGACCGCAAGTGTAGGCACGTTTTGCACCAAAGAGTTCTTTGGCGTTGTTGAGTGTTTCTTCGAGCTTCGGTCCGCTCATGCCCGCTTCAACCGTGATCGTTTGGTCGACTTCGTTGAACGCAACGACTTTATTGAAGCGCAGGCGCAGATCGAGCGAAATACCACCCTTGACGCATTCGACCCCGCGCGTGACGGACGACCCGCCGCCATAGACATAGACGGGGATCTTCTGCGCGGCGCAATACGCGACGATCTGTTCAATCTGCTCTTTCGTGTCGGGGTACAATACCGCATCCGGTACGTTTTCGACGATCTTGTTGCGCAGGCGCAGCACATCATACATCGTTTTGCCATAGGCAACGGAAAGGCGGGCATAATCGTCTGTGCGCACATAGTCTTTGCCGACAATGCTGGCAAACGCGTTCAGATCTCGCTGCGTCAGATGGATCGGGAGGTCAAACACAACATGATCAAAACCGATCTCTTCGCGATAAGACTTAAAGTCAGCGTCGCTCAAATGGAACTTTTCCTTCATCAGCTTGTAGAGCGATTCTTTGGGCGGCTTGATCTCAAGTGGCGCGCCCCATTTGAAGATGGAGCGGTAGCTATCTGCGGGGAATTCACCTTTGACCCACTTGGGTTCAAATCCTTTGTACGGGTGAGACATCGTTGTATGCTCCTTTCGGTGCTGTTTAAGCGTGGTTGACGAGTCGATTGCTGGTACAGATGATATTGACGCCGGTATTACAGATGTTGGCCGCTACGATTTCTCCGATCGACACACGACGATCAACGACGACCTCGCGCAGGGCTTCCATCGCATCGCGCAGACGGCCTTTTTCGATTTCACCGCTGGTGCGTACGCTGACGACAGGGGCGTCGGAAAAGACCGTTCTTACGCTCGTGGTCAATGTGCGCATCGGGCGAGTCCGCTCGGCGAGTGCATATGCTTCTCCTCGTTTGCAGGCTTGTCCAGTACAAACGAGCGATCCTTCGATCGACTCGCAACGGACGCGGCAGCCGTTCGGGCAGACGATGCAGACGGTTTCTGTTGCGGAATTGTTTTGTTGTAAATCATTCATCCGTTTGCTCCTCCAGATGAAAACGCAGGGGTTCATTTCCGGTCAATTGCTCTGGCTTAAGGACAATCGGCAGCCGCTCCATCTCCGGCGGGCGGAGATGCTTGAATGCTTTGGTGTAAAGCGTTTTTCCGGCTTTCGTAACGCTCAATGTTGCACGATCCATATCCTTTGCGGTGCGGAAGAAGAAGACGCGTTCATGTGTTTCGCTCGCACGATTGATTCGCTGCGGAACGACATAAAGAAGGGTGCTATCCGACTCGACCGGGATGCGATTGCGCATCTTTTGTCCGCGCTCTGCTGCGGCTTTTCCCGCGATCTCTCCGCTTTCGGAGACATAGTCCACAAGATCGTTGACATGCAGCGCATTGCCACAGGCGAATATTCCGCCAAGCAGGGTTTCGTTTTGCTCGTCAACCAGTGCGCCTTTCGTCTTGGAATCGATCGGAACACCGATGGATTCCGCGAGCTCGTTTTCGGGAATTAACCCGACGGAGAGGATCAGCGCGTCGCACGGGATGATTTCCTCTGTTCCCGCAATGGGACAAAGACACGCATCAACGCTTGCAATCTCTACAGCGGATAGCCGTGCGTCGCCAAAGACGCGAGTAACGGTCTTGCTTGTCTGGAGGGGAATGTCAAAATCCCAAAGGCATTGGCTAACGTTTCGCGTCAAACCACTCGGTGTCGGCTTCGCTTCATATACTCCGACGACTTGCGCACCTTCCAGCGTGAGTCTGCGTGCCATGATGAGCCCGATGTCGCCGCTGCCGAGGATGACGCAGCGCTTTGTGGGCATTTTCCCGAGGATGTTGGTATAGTATTGCGCGGTTCCTGCGGTGAAGACGCCCGCGCAGTGGCGACCATGTACGCCGATTTGTCGGGAGGTGCGTTCCCTGCACCCGGTTGCAAACACGAGCGCGTGCGTGCGTACGTGCTTCATTCCTTCGCGTGTGATGACGCGAAGGATGCTGTCGTTCTGTTCGCGCGCAATATCGCTGACAAAAGAAAGCGTCCAGAGGGTGACTCCGCTTTGCGGCAATTGTTCGATGAACCGCTCTGCGTATTCCGGCCCGGTGAGTTTTTCGCCGAAGCGCACGACGCCAAAGCCATCGTGAATGCATTGCTTGAGAATGCCGCCGGGGCGCGCCTCGCGCTCGATCAGAAGCGTTTTTGCGCCCGCGCGGTCGGCAGCCAGCGCGGCGGCAAGGCCGGCGGGGCCCGCGCCGATGACGATCACATCATACAGAAGCTCTTGCGTCATTTCGGCGTCACCTCCTTGATGTTGCCAAACAGGAGCTCGCCGCCCGGTGCGCTTTTTTCGATTGCTTCAAGCGGTTTTTCTAGCTCACTCGCGATGATCTGCAAAACCAACGGCCCGCAGAACCCGCCTTGACAGCGACCGCCGCCCGGGCGCACACGGCGGCGGATGCCGTCCAGCGTGTCGCAGGGCACACTGCGATGAAGCGCGTCTACAATCTCTCCACGGCTGATCTGTTCGCAGCGGCAGACGATCTCGCCATAGTCCGCTCGTTCGCGAATCAGTGCATCACGCGCCGAATCGTCCAACTCATTTGCGCGGACGATGCCCTTTCGAGTGGGATGAAACGTTCGATTAGGTTCGACCACACGCGTCGTTTGCAGGATCTCGACCGCCATTTTGCTCACATCCTGCGCGATGGCGGGTGCCGCCGTTAAACCCGGAGACTGGATGCCTGCCGCATGAACGATGTTCTTTGTCCATTTTCCTTTGCGGATGATGAAGTCTTCCTCATAGGTTGCGGCGCGCACGCCTGAAAAATAGGTAATCGCGTCGCGCATATGGATCGCGGGATCGGTCGCACTCTGCTTCGAAAATACGAAAGAAACATTGGAGGCATTCGTCGAATAGTCTTCTTTGCGATACGTCTCAACCGCGTCCGGCCCTACCAACGTGTTATTGTCGATGGTTTTCACGAGTCCGCCGCCTTTCGTGTGGCGTTTTTTTGTGGAGGAAGTGCCAAAGGAAGAAACGATTGTGTTCATGCGTGTGGAGGCCTTCAAATCCAGTATCGTATTGGTACCCTTGCGTGGATGGATGGAGAAAAAACGATCCTGCGCCATCTTCGCCACATCGTCGGCAAATACGCCCGCCGCATTGATCACGACTTTCGGGTAGATCGTTCCGCGATTGGTCTGTACGGAGACGACCGTGCCATCTTCTACGCGCATGCCGAGCACAGCGGTATCAAGGGAGATCTGCGCGCCGTTATCCACGGCGTTTTCCGCGTAAGCGATGGCAAGCCCGTAGGGAGACACAACACCGGCCGTGGGGAAGAAGAGTGCCGCGCGGATCGCGGGGTTCATGTTTGGCTCGCGCGAAAAGAATGCTTTTCGATTGAGATATTTAACCTTTAGTCCTAGGATTTGATAGTAAAATTGTCCGAAGAACGCAGCCAGCGCGAGCTTTTTTTCGTGGAAGCAGATATACTGTCCAGATCGACGGAAGGGGACATCCAGTTCGTCACAGATTTGCTCATACATGCGATTCCCGCGCATGTTATAGCGCCGTTTGATTTGACCGGGGATCAGGTCAATGCCGGGATGCACCATGCCGTCATTCCGGCTCGTGGTCTGCATCGCGATGTCGTGTTCCTTTTCGACAAGCAGAATGCGCATGTCGTATCGTGCGCATTCGCGCGCGATTGCACATCCGACGATGCCGCCGCCGATGACGAGCACATCCGGCGAAGCGCCCTCCAGCGTATGATCCTGTGTCATTGGCAGGCGCATCGGTGGAATTTCGCCGCCGGTAAAGCGGATGTTGTTGACAAGTCCGTCGTACTTTCTGCGATTGACCGACAATAGCCCTGCGGCAACGATATCGTCCCAATCCTCCAGCTCGCCCTCCAGATAGAGTACGCGGTCCTTTTCGCGCGCGGTTACACGCCCGCCAAAGCGGGAGAATAGCATTCGATTGATACGTTTGCAGTACGACATTGTGTTTCGCTCCCATGGATCGGTGATGTGCATCCATGAGTCGGTCGAACGACCGACTCAACATATCGAGCGTATCACGCAGCAAATTGTTTGTCAAGTATCCCGAAAGAATATACAAATCCATCACATGCGAAAGAAGAAAGAAATAAAAAACGCGCCAGATGGCGCGTAGAGCAGATTGCAGGGAAGCAGCATGATCAGATTAGTTTATGAAAGTTTTTTGCCATCCATTCGATAAAGGCGTTGAGATCCATACTCTCATTTTGCATGGTGCCCTGGATCATTAAACCATCTACCAGCGTCAGCAGAAGCCAGGCGAGTTGCTCGCCATCCGACCCCGGTGCGCGCTCCAGAATGCGGGATTTGAGTATGTTTTTAAAGTGGGCATATTGTTCGTTGAGCCGTTCGCGAATCAGGCTTTCTTCTTCACCCGAGATCGATTCCACAAACAAGCGAAGCCGCAACTGCCCGCTTTCGTCAAAGGCGCCTCGGATAAACGTATATCGCACCAGACGGGGCAGGGAAGTGTCCTTCTCCCGATTATCCAACCATGCGAGGAGATCTTCTGAAAGCCTAGTCCAGTAGCGCTCCCCAAGGTCGAGATAGATTTCCGCCTTGCTGCGATAATGGTAAAACAGAGTGCCTTTACTGACATGCGCAGCCGAAGCGATCTCGGCGAGCGAGACGTCGTGCCGCTCTTGAAACAGCGCGATGGCTGCATCAAGAATTTGCTGTTTGACATTGTCGTTCTTCGGCGCTGCCATGGCTTCCTGCTTTCTTCTTGTCTGTCGTTCTCTTTGCATGTTGGCGTAAGGTGGCTGTTATGATTTCTGGTTTAGAAGATACTGCGCGAATTCCTTTGCGCCGTTGACGGCCTGCTTTGTCTGGAACGATGCAAGATCATCGACGTCCCGCACGGAATACATGCCATCATAGCGCATATGATAATGCTCACACATGCGTTGAATTCCGATGACGAACGGATCCGCCGCATATGCCGCGTCATAACCATGCGTGGCAAGAATCGCGATTCGTTTGCCTTCAACAAAATTGCCTTTGGCGGAGCGATAGAACTTCGCGAGCCCATAGAAACGATCGAGCACGGCCTTGAGTTCAGTGGTGCAAAACCACGTATAGATCGGGGTGACGAGCACGATAAGATCGCTTTTTTGAATGGATGCCGCGATGGTGTGCATGTCGTCCTGCTGGATGCAACCATATTCGTCCGACACATCCTGACAATGATAGCATCCCTTGCAGGAAGCGACGTTCATTTTCGCGATCTTGAAGTGATTCAGCACCGCGCCGGATGACGCAAGCTCCTCTAGAAATGGTTTTTCGAGTTCCGCTGTATTTCCGTGCAGACGGGGACTGCCGTTGAGAATGCAAATCTCCATATAAGTTCCTTCCGACATCGTCAATTTTTGAGCGTGGGGAACGGTTGTGTTCGGGTGATTATGAATCGAGGCGCGCATAGACTGCGCGGAAGATGACGTCCGCATCTTTGCCGCCGACTTGGAGCAGTTCTCTCGCGCGTTGATTGAGCGACGCCGCGTAAGATCTGTCCTGCATGGTCTGCGTGTTGATCAACACATTCAGGCATGCTCCTTCCAGCGCGGCGCGGCAGAGCGCGGCGGCAACGCCCGCATCGCTAACGGCTACCACGCTTCCCTTTTCGGCACAGAGCGCAATCAACGGCAGCGCGGATACGCAGGTTTCCATGATCTTCAGCGGCGGCTGTACCGCGCTCTTGAGCGCGACTTCCATGCGAAGGGTCTTTTCCGCACGATCCGTCTCGGTTTCTTTGGGGAGGCGATATGCCTGCGCAAGCGGCTCAAAGGCCGCGGCGTCTTCGTCCATAAGCGCAAGGAATCGATTCGTCAGCGATTCGGTCTCGTGAAGAAGAGCGTTCATTTCCTCCTCGACGGCGGCATATTTGGGTTTGCCGAGCGTGAGCATCGCGACCATGTGCGTGAGCGCCGCGGCGAGCCCGCCTACGAGCGCACTCGCGCCGCCGCCGCCGGGAATCGGCGCTTTGGAAGAGAGTTCCTGCATAAATTCATCGATGGTCTGGTTGCGAAATGCCATGTGTTCCTCCATTTGGGTGTTTATTGAATGCCGAGTGCCGCGCGTACGTCGCCGAGCAGATAGAGCGAGCCAACCGCGCAGACGATGCCGCCCGCACCGGCGCGCTCGATCGAAACGCGTACGCTTTCCTCAACACTACCGCAGGAGACGGCGGTTTGCCCGCGCTCGATCAACATCGCGGCGAGCACATCCGAACTCAGTGCGCGGGGATTTTGCGGCGTAACGGTGACAAATTCCTTTGCAAGCGGAATCAGCAGCTCGATCATCTGCGCGATCTCCTTGTCCGCCATGACGCCGAGCAGGAAGGTGATCTTCCGCGCGGGAAAGTGCGCGTTGAGACTTTCTGCAACTGCGCGGATTCCCTGCGGATTATGTCCGCCGTCCGCGAGGAAGACAGGGTTGTCTCGAAGCAATTCAAACCGCGCAGGCCAGCGCACAGAGCGCAAACCGGCTTTCAACTGCTCCGGGGTGATGTTCCAGCCCTTTGCTTGCAGGCATTCGATCGCTGTGATCGCGACCGCGGCGTTCTTCGCCTGGTAGGTGCCAAGCAGTCCGCATTGCAGCGTTCCATATGGCGCGCAGTCAAACGTCAGCGCGCTGAGCGAAACGGAGATGTTTGAAATGCGGCTGTGGTCGGTGACGTGCAGATTAGCTCCGTGCTCGCGGCACGCTTCTTCGAAAACCGCGTCCGCCTCCGGGTTTTGATCATAGATCAACACGTCTCCGCCGGGTTTGATGATGCCTGCTTTGGCTGACGCAATCTGCGCGATGGTTTCGCCTAATTCGCGTGTGTGATCGAGCCCGATGTTGGTGATCACCGCGAGTTCCGGCGTGTCGATGACGTTGGTGGAATCGAGCGCACCGCCCAAGCCAACCTCCAGCACGACGATATCTGCTTTTTCGCGTAAAAAATATTCAAATGCGATGACGGTAATCAGCTCAAATTCGGTCGGATGATCCGCCATTGCTTCCGCGTGCGGCCGGATCGAGGCGGTGATTTCGGCAAGCGTATCATCGCCGATGGAGACGCCATCGATCTGCATGCGCTCGTTGAATCGATTGATAAACGGAGAGATGTATAACCCTGTGCGATAACCCGCAAGGGAGAGCGTCTTTGCAAGCATCGCGCAGGTGGAGCCTTTTCCGTTGGTTCCGGCGACGTGGACGAACTTGAGCTTCTGGTGCGGGTTTCCGATGCGCTCTAGCAGCTCACGCGTGCGCTCCAGACCCAGCCGGCTGCCGCGCCACGTTACATGATGGATGTAGTCCAGCGCTTCTTCATACGACATTGGACGAAAAGTCGCATCCGGCGATCCTTCGTTCCGCACGCCTTGCGTTGTTTGCTTCGCTTTCTCGCCGAGTGTGCGATCCAGAAGCGCAACGAGCGCGGTGTTTACGATCATGACGATCGACACGGGCAGCGCGCGAAGCGCGAGCAAGCCCGTAAACGGAATGCCGATCAGAAGGGAAAGCGCGAAGCTCTTGAAGAGATAGGAACCAACGAATTCGGACACGATCACGATGATCGCAATGCGAATCAGCGGTTGTTTGACGCGAATAACTTTGGAAAGCAACCCTGCGCTCAAGCCGGTCAGAAAGAAGGCGATGGTCAGCGGCGGGAAATATGCACCGGCGGTGGGGAGGAGAATTGTGCCAAGAAAATCCGCAAGCGCGCCGACGAGGCCGCCCGCAATCGGCCCGAACCAGAGACCGGCAAGTAAAATCGGCACGCTGTCTATGCTGAGGCGAACAGACGGCGCAACCTGAAGCATCAACAATTTCGAGAGAATGATTTGGAGCGCGATGAACATCGCAAGTAATGACAGACGTTTTGGTGTGATCGATTTCATATGCAATTCCTCCTTTTGCTTGCGCTGCACAAAATGCAGGATCGCCTCAAAAAAGAGGATTATTCCCGTTTTGGTGCAGTAGCGGACGCGATATTGCACCGCAAGCGCGATGACGCTTTTCGTGCAGAGGCGACTTCCCATCCATCTGCCACTTAACGCGCAATATCTACTCTACTTCCGTTTTTCTTCCGCGCAGATTGCGTGGAATGCAATGATTATAGCGTATTGTGATTCAAACTAAAAGCGTTATCTTGTGAAACCGTCTTTTCGCGCAAACCCGCGTCACAGACGAGATCCGCCACATCCTCAAATCGATTGAGCGTATACAGATGAATTCCGCTTGCGCCTTCGCGAATCAAACGTTGAACAAGGGATACGGTAAAATCGTGACCAGCCGCGCGGAAACTCTCTTCACTTTCGCCATATCGCCCGACTAGAGCTGCGACCTCCGCAGGAATCGAGCAGCCATTGCTGAGCGTCATGCGCACAAGGCCATCCTTTTTCAACAACGGCAATACGCCGGCGACAATCGGCAATGACACACCGCGCTTTCTTGCGCGCTCGATAAACTTGAGATAGTTTTCCACGCTATAGCACAGCTGCGTCATCAAAAACGCTGCTCCCGCGTCCTGCTTTTTCAACAGCGCATCGATGTCCGCGTCGATCGATTCCGCGAGCAAGTGTTTTTCCGGATAGCACGCGGCGGCAAGAGAGAAGCGAGATGTGTGCGAGCGAATGAACGCGATCAGCTCGTTCGCGTGCTCGAATTCACCTTGCGTCGCCGAAACACCCGCGGGAAAATCTCCACGCAGCGCGAGCAGGTTTTCAACGCCAGCGTCGGCATAATCTGAAAGCGCGGCGAGCACATCCGCGCGGGTGTTTCCCACACAGGTATAGTGTGAAAGCGCCTCGCACTGTCCGCTCGCCTGAATGCTGCGCACAACTTCCAGATTGCGTCCTTTGTTGGAGCCCATCGCGCCAAACGTGCAGCTGATGAAGTCCGGCGCAAGTGAATAGAGGCGATCCAGCGTTTGCAGGAGCGGATCAAGCGGCTTGTCCGCCTTGGGTGGATACACTTCAAAAGAGAGTGTAAGTCCGGACTGTATGCGGTCGATGATCTTCATATGTTAATTCCGTTTCTTTTTGACTCGGATTCTTGATTCAACTTCCCGTAAGTAACTTTTATGTTGCGCAATTCATCGCTCTGGAAATGACAGAGCGTCGATGTAAGCATCGGAAAACGCAGGGGAGAGCGTCAACTCGATATACTCCGTCTCCCGCGCGAGTTTCTCGCTTGCTTCAAATAGCGCGTAGTTTTTTGCGTAGAGCTTTGCGCCTTCACCCGCTGCGTTGCCGATGCTTTCAATTTTCCCACGGAACGACTCCGGCAGAAGACCGATGTCGCAGAGCGCATCCGGCGAAAGATGGCTGCCAAATGCCCCCGCGAGCAAAACACGGGTGATCTGGTCTTCCCGGAGCGAAAGTGCGTCAAGCATCACTTGAATGCCCGCGAAAATGGCGGCTTTGCCAAGCTGCAACTCGCGCACATCCTTTTGTGAAAGCGTTACGCGACACTCTCCGGTTGCGACCTCAAACGCACGCATACCGTCCGGAAGTGAAAGCAGCCGATTCGATAACGGCGCGTCTTCACGGAATCGCCCTGTCTCGTCGATTGTGCCCAAGCGTACAAGGAGCGCGACCAGGTCGATCAGCCCGCTGCCACAGATTCCGCGCGCGGGTGTGTTGCCAATTGTAGAAAAAATGAAGCTGCCGTCCTGCATCCAAACATGATCGACCGCGCCGCGTTCCGCACGCATACCGCAGGAGAGGTTCGCGCCTTCAAACGCAGGGCCGGCCGCGGTCGAGCAGCAGACGCGGCGCATGCCATTCGTGCAGACGAGCTCGCCGTTTGTGCCGATATCCAAAAGCAGCGTTGGCGTTTGGATCCCGTCAAACGCGCATGCGCTCAGGCAGGCAACCGTATCCGCGCCGACAAACCCGCCGATGACGGGCGCAATGAATAGCGAAGCGTTTGGATGGACATTCAGACGCAGGGAACTTGCGCGCAGAATCTGTTTTTCAGTTGAGAATGGGATATACGGCGCACGAACGAGTTGTTCCAAGGGAAGCCCGAGCAAAATGTGGTGCATGACGGTGTTCCCAACCAGCGTGACGAGCGTGACCTGATCGGGCTTACGTCCCGCGTCGGCTGTCGTGCGCTCGAGTAGCTCATTGAGCGCATGGATGGCACTCTCGCGCAGAGCGGACGGTTGCTCGCTTGTCAGTACATGGTTTGCGCGTGCGATGACATCCGCGCCATAAGCAGATTGCGGGTTTTGCATACCGGCGGTTGCGAGCTGTTCTCCCGTGGTTCCGTCCAATAGATAGCAGACAATGCTGGTGGTTCCGAGATCAAACGCGGCAAAACACGGTTGCGAAGGCGGAACAGTCGCATCCGGAAACGGTGAAAAAGGCACTTGTCGTTCCGTTCCTTGCTGCAACGTCTCCAGCTGTTCCGTTTGGCGCAGCGTAACCACGCAGTCCTCCGTGATGCGCGTTTGGCAGGCAAGTACACGCTCCTGCGTGCCTGTTGCTTGCAATAGCACGGCGCATTTTCCGCAGGTGCCGTTTCCGCCGCAAGGGGAGTCGATGCTGACGCCCGCCGTTTTTGCGGCGTCGGAAAGAAGCGTTCCGCTTGGAACGCTGCATTCGACGAGATCCGGCAAAAATCGTACGCGGCAGGTCATAACGTTTCCTCTACAGTGCGAGAGATTTGGCAAGCGTGGCTGCGGCAGCCGCATCCGGGGAGTATCCGTCCGCACCGATTTGCCGCGCAAAATCCTCGGTTATTGGCGCGCCGCCGACCATGATGCGAAACGATGTGCGGTTATCAAGCGCGTTGAGACCGGCGACGATCTGCTTCATCGCGGGCATCGTGGTCGTGAGCAGCGTGGAGAGCGCAACGATGCGGACATTCTGGTGGGATTGTATCGCCTCCACAAATCGCTCCAGAGGGACATCGACTTCCAGATCGACAACCTCGAATCCCGCGCTTTCGATCATCATCGCCACGAGGTTTTTACCGATGTCGTGCATGTCTCCCTGCACGGTGCCGATGATTGCGGTGCCGAAACTGGTAGCCGCGTCGTTTGCCAAATAGGGCTTCAAAACCTCGACGCCTTTCTTCATCGTCCGCGCGGAGATCAACATCTCCGGTACAAACGCTTCGCCCCGACTGAATCGATCGCCGATGATGCTCATAGCGTCGACCATCCCGCTATTAAGAATCTCCATGGGATTTTCTCCCGCGTCGATGGCGGACTGAACCAAGTCGGCTATGATCTTTGCTTTCCCGGTTTCGATTGCGTTTGCAATCTCTTCAATTTTAGTCATAAAGCTCTCTTTTCACCTGTTGTTTTGAATGGGTATGGAAGTTAGATGCACAGTTGCCATCAAACTTTTTTTGCACCGAAGAGACCTTCACGATATGCCGTGATGTAATCCATGCAGTATTCGTCCTGCCCCAGCAGAGCGTTTGTAGCGTAAAGGAGACCAACCATTTCGCGATCCAGCACATCCATGATCGCGGCATTCATGCCCGCATACATCGCGAGCACCAGAAACGCATGGTTGATAACCGAACGTGCGGGCAGACCAAAGGAGATATTGGACAATCCGCTGACGACATGTATGTCCTTGGACCGCGCGCGAATCTCCCGCGCGCATGCGGCAAAAGTTGAGAGCGATTGCTCGTCCGTCGAGAGCGTATGTACGATCGGGTCGATCAGAAGCCTACTCTCCGCGATGCCGTAATCCTTTGCGGCGGAGCGAATCTGTTCGAATATCTCCAGCCGTCCCTGCGCGCTCTCTGGCACACCTGCGTTGGAGCACGTGAGTGCGATGACCTTCCAATCGGTGTTCGCAATCAACGGGAAAATCGTATCGATCTTACCGTTCTCCATTGAGACGGAGTTCACGATGCCAGCACGCTTACATTTGGGTAACACGAACGCAAGCACGGCCGGGTTGGGGGAGTCGATGCAAAGCGGCAGGGACGAGGCATCTTCCGCGAGTTGAGCGAGCCACAAAAGCGTATCCGCCTCGACTTCCGCATCTACCGCGGCGCAGACATCCAGATAGTCCGCTCCTGCGTCTTCTTGCAGAGCCGCGAGATTTCGCAGAAATGCTTCATCCCGTTCGCGAATCGCCTTTCCGACAGAAGGTATGAATCCGTTTAACTTTTCACCAATGACGATCATATGCTTTCTCCAGACTGCATTTATGCAGAAAAATCATGTTTTAAGTATCATATCAGATTGTATATCATTTCGAAATCCAACAGATGTTTGACAAATTCAGCATATGATACTACACTATGTAGGAAGGACGGTTTGTGAGATGATTCCAAAAGAGTTCATTCGAAATGAGTTGCGATATCGTTTTCCAAACATGGGAGGCAGTATTCACGCGCCCCAGACTTTGGTTGGTCGTCCGCTCCTGTTTGAAGTTGGCGGGAGATCGCCCGGGCAACGCATCGTCATCTGCACGAAGGAGGAGTTGGATGCTCACCTTGGCGCGGCGCAGATCGAACCGCTGTTTCTTTGCATTGGAATGCCGCGCGCGGAGATTCTTGCCGAAAACGATGTATGCATTCTACCGGATGGAGAACAAGCAGGCGTGGTGCTGAACTTCGTTCAACGGTTATTTGACCGTCTGGATGACTGGACGCAACGACTCCGAATTGCGGCCGAGACGGGGGAAGACGTGGAGACGCTCTTGCTTCGTGCATCCGACATGCTTCAAAACCCTGTTTTTTTGCTGGATGAGCGTGGGCATATTCTCGCGCAGTCGGACGAAAGCGCGCGTATCTTCGACACGACAATCTTGCAAGCACGCGATCAAGCAAACGGCGAAAACACAAGCGGAGGGATTCGGCGCATCGCAAGCAAAACGGATCCGGACATGCTGGTGATCGATCTTGCAAGTGGATCCATTCGTTTTACACTGGTGTGCATTGCAAGCGAGCGACCGCTCTACGCAACAGACGAGATTGTCTTAGATTCACTCGCGGGATTCCTGCGCCTGACGCTCTCGGAACACACGCTCGGCTTGGGCGCACGCCGTTTGCGACGGGAAAACGAAGCCGCGGAACGATTGCGTGCACTTCTTCAGGCGGTGACGCCGGAGCGGCAAGCGATCGAAGCGCTGGACCGCCTTGGTTGGAAGGAAGACGAAGCGTATGCAATTCTCGCCATAGAACCCAAGAATGGAGATCTTCGCGCCAGGCAAGCGGACGCGATTTGTGAACGCGTGGAAGCCGCGTTGGAAGGCAGTTGCGCGTTTGTGATGACGCCGTATCTATGCGCGGTTGTGCCGACGACTCTGGCAAACGACACGTCGTTTCGATCCTGCTTGCATACGCTTACGCGGGAGAATCCACTCATGATCGGTGTATCTGATGCGTTTTCGGGATTTTCGCTGTTTCCGCAGCGGTTGGAGCAGGCAAAACGGGTGCTAGACTACGCGGCGTCCCGGGAAGGAATTGCGATTAGCTCAGATCTCTTTGAAGACGAATTGATTCAAAGCAAGCAGGCGGAGATTCCAAATGTACTGCGCTGTCTTCGTTCGGTGCTCGCCTTGGCGCAGTATGACAAGGAGCATGGCACGGACTATCTGGTCACCGCATCGAGTTATGTTGAGCATCGATTCAACGCGGTGCAAACAGCCGGTGCGCTGTTCATCCATCGGAGCACGTTTTTATATCGGCTACAGCGCATCAAAGAGCAGTTTGGGTTGGATCTTGACGATAGAAACCTATCGTTGCTTCACGTATTGTATTCCCTCAAAATCGCAAAAACGCTGAAATTCGGTACGTCCTGAGAACAAAAAGACCGCCCGAAGACGGTCCTAGTCTGTGAAAGAAACTTGTTTTGACGGACGAAAATCGCCCGAAGGCAATCGCACAGTCAAGGGGGAAACTTGTTTTGACGGACGAAAATCGCCCGAAGACGGTCACACAATCGGGTTATTTTCCGTTGCGGAGCTGACCGCTGCGAATTGCGCGTTCCAGATATCCGCCGCGCTGAGTCTTGATATCCGAAACCGTCACAACAGCGCCGTTACAATGCTCCTCGAGCGTTGCGAGCGCCTCCGGAAGACGTTTCCGTTGCATGGTCATGATCAGCATACTGCGGTCGTTATCCCGCCCGTGCACATCGATGGTCGTCATGCCAAAGCCTTTTTCGCGGAGGCAGGCTTCCGCTTCTTTTGCGGAGGCAAGATCGGGCAGCACAACCTGCATGGAGCTTAGGCCGAACGCAAACAGCTCGTCGAGCCAGCTTCCGATATAATTGCCGCAGGCGAACGCGATCGCATAAACGATTCCTTTGATGAAATCATCCTTAAATCCGGTCAACACACTGCTCGCGATTACGAGCCAGAGCGTGATTTCGATCACCGCGATAAACGCGCCGACGGTACGCTCTCCGCGGTTGATCAGAACAATACGGAGCGTGCCAAATGAAACCTCAAGTATTTTTCCAAAGAAAATAAAGAGATAAACCCAAATCGATGTGCCTTTGGCGAATGTTTCAATCGCCTGAAGGAATTCATTCATGGTTCACCCTCCTTTCAGCTTGCCGATTATACTGTGGTGGTGTTACGATTGTCAATGAAACCAAATGTGAACCAACGTGGCGCAAAAGCAAACGGGCAGACGGCGTGGCCAAGACGAAACATTGTCAACGAAGCGGGACATCGTATGAGCGATTCAGGAATCAAAGCAACATCGTACGGCGGCGGGGTCAACTGGAACCCTTGGCACGGCTGCCATAAAATCTCGGCCGGCTGTGCGCATTGCTATGTATATCGTGGGGATAACCGCCACGGCAGGGACGCAAACCAGGTGGGGAAGACAAGTAATTTCTATCTGCCTGTTTCGCATGCGCGGGATGGTTCCTATAAGATACCGCCGGGGAGTTTTTTCTGGACTTGCTTTACGTCCGATTTCTTGCTGGCAGATGCCGATATCTGGAGAAATGAAGCCTGGCGCATGATGAAAGCGCGGAGCGATTGCGAGTTTCTCTTTATCACAAAACGGATCACGCGATTTGCGGAATGTTTGCCAGAGGATTGGGGAGAGGGTTATCCAAATGTTTCGATCTGCTGCACGGTGGAAAACCAAGCCAAAGCGGACGAGCGTCTTCCCGTGTTTCAAGCTGCTTCCATTCAACACAAGATGATCGTGTGCGAACCGCTTCTGGAACGAATCGATCTATCGGCCTATTTGGGTTGCTGGGTCGAAAGCGTAACGGTCGGCGGGGAATCTGGTGAGGAAGCACGGGAATGCGACTATGATTGGATTTTGGATCTTCGCAAACAGTGCATCGAAGCAAACGTACCGTTTCGCTTTAAACAGACGGGCGCAAACTTCATCAAGGACGGCAAGCGGTATCAAATCAAACGCGTGTTACAGCATGCGCAGGCAAGAAAGGCAAACATCAACACCGAACGAGTGATCCATCAGCCTTCCGGAATATATTCGGATACATAGACGCTTTTGATCTTCGAATCGCTGTCACATTCCGCCGTTTCGCTGAAGCTCGCACCGATGGCGACCGGAGTATCAAACGTCTCCTGAACCACATAGGACGCGATGGTTTCGCCCGTTGCATCAACAAACTCGACCAAAGCCTCGATCGAGCCGAGTTCCTCTGAGCCCAGATTTAGAAAGCGGATGCGCGCGGTGGTTCTCCCGCCGTCAACCTTGAGTTCACGCACGGTGGTTTCGATCTGACTGCCGCCGTAGAAAATTTTATATTCTGTGTTGAGTATGGTTGTCGACTTGGCTTTGCAGCCTGCAAGCATCGATAACAATAAGATCGCAATTGCGATGATGGTAATCGTTTTTCGCATGGAACTGCGTTATCCTCCGCTGTCACGCGGATAGGATCCGCGCTTATTTACTTTCATTATAGGGAGAATTGACCGCTACTGCAACGAAATACACATAGCGTTGTCGGAGTTTCACAATTGCGCCAAATCTCTGCGCTGTCTTTCTCTGGTCTTGATCTATTTAAATAGAATCATGTTTCATTCGGATTTCATTCAGACGTTGACAATCGATCGGTGAATTTGCTATACTTCTCTAGGTGCAAATCTTGGAGAGATGTCCGAGTGGTTTATGGAGCTGGTCTTGAAAACCAGTGATGCTGAAAGGCACCGGGGGTTCGAATCCCTCTCTCTCCGCCAATAACGGAGAAATTGAATATGGAGAAGTACCCAAGTGGCTGTAAGGGGCTCCCCTGCTAAGGGAGTAGACTGGGGTAACCGGTGCGTGGGTTCAAATCCCACCTTCTCCGCCACGTAACCGTCATAATCGATACGATTTGTATCCGTTATGACGGTTTTCGTATTGCCAGCATCAAAAACAAAGAGCGCTTGAACGGCGCTCTTTTGCTATAACGACTAATTACTCTCGATCTGCTTTCGTTTGTTCAACGTATCATACGCCGAAACCATGGCGCCAATCATGATCATCACACCCGCCGCCAGCAGCCGCCAGCTATATGCGCTCCGACCAAAGCAAACCAGCAGCGCGCCGGAGATCAGCGGCGCAAGATATGACAGCGTGCCGAGGAGTTTGATGTTTCCGTGTTTCATGCCGTAATTCCAGGCAAAAAACGCGATGCCGACAGGGCCTATACCAAGTGCCAAAATCAGGAGCCATTCGGACGCACGCGGGACAATCGTCTCTTCAAACGCCAGATGGCATATCAGCGACAGCAGCGCTGTCACACCGCAGAACGCCCCGGTCAGAACCATCGGTACGGATTTTTGCTTCCGCGAGACAACGGAATAGCCCGACCAGATGAGCGCGCATAGGATCGCGAATACATAGCCGAGCGTATACGCAGGATCCAAATGAAACGCGCCTTTTGAGACGAACAGTATACCAACGCCGACAAATCCCAGTGCCGCGCCAAGCAGATGAAACCAACGCAATCGTTCCTGCGGGAGGAAGGCAGAGAAAACAACGATCAGGATCGGCCAAAGATAGGCGATCAGGCTGACTTCGATTGCCGGTGCGCTCCGCATCGCGGCAAAATACAGGGCGTGATACCCGAATAGTCCCGCGATGCCCGTGATCCAGACAGACAGCGGCTGACGCAACTGTTGCCAATTGCATCCAGTATGGACGAAATACACTGTCCCGATCAGGAACGCGATTAGAAACGTAATTGCGGTGAGTTCAAAAGCGGGGATGCGCGCGCAATACGACGTCAGTAATGCGAGCATTCCCCAGAGCAGGATAGCAATCGAGCCGATCAGCGTGGCGTTGCGCGTTTGATTCATGTGTGTTTTCCCTCAGGAACACTATAGCGGGGACGCGCTTTCGTTGCAAGCGAAGTTTCTCAATTTGAATTTGCGCATACTTGCTTTGGCTTCCCTGCGCTGATCAGCAGCATTCCCGCAATCACGCAGGAACCGCCAAGCCATTGAAACAAATCCGTCGGCTCGCGTAACAGCAGCGTGGAGAGCACCATGGACGTCAACGGCATCAATCCCGTAAAGGTGGCAACGGTAAAGGCCCCGCAGCGTTTGATGCCTGCATACCAGCACAGATATGCCAGCGCGGTAACAAAGAATCCATACCACAGAAGGGCGAACCATTCTACGAGACCGATCTGACCAAGGCGTGCAATCGGCTGCTCAAACGCCGCAGGAATCAGGCAGAACAGCAGCGCGGACAAGGTCACCAATGTAGTCTGAACCAAAGGATCCAGAGGATCTCCTGCCGCGGCTTTTTTGACCGCGGAAGAGCGGCATAGGATGTTGAAGATCGATTCACTCGCGGCGGCACCAAGGACGAGCAGATTGCCGATGATGTGCGAAAGGCGCAGTCCGCCTCCGCTTTTTGCGACGCCCTGCACGAGCAGAACGCCGACGATGGTTGAGACAATCCCTCCAAGCGTGCGTATCTTTGCAGTCTCGCGCAAAAACGCCCATGCGAGCAGTGCGGTGATCGCCGGTGTTGCGCCCGTTAGGATGCCCGCCTCTAAAACGCTCGTCCGTGCAACGCCGTTGAGCAGCAGGAAGCGAAACAGAAACATGCCAAAAAACGCTTCGATCCAAACCGTTGCCGCCTGACGAAGTGTGATCGTTTTCAACGAGTGGAGTAGTTTTCTGCCGCAGAGCGGAACCAGAAGAAGTAAAGCGAACGCCATGCTGACGGCGGCGATGGTGAAGACACCAAGCCGACCGGAGACGAACCGCGCGGAGACAACGCTTGTCCCTGCGAGCGCAAACGCTCCCGTTAAATAGAGCTTCCCAGCTTTTGTTTCATCTATCATTCTGTGCTGTATCGCTTCCTCCGTATCGTCATAAGCAAAATTGGATGTTGCGCATGATCGCATGAACATACGCTTGCGTTTTTACCGTTTTCTGTTACGATACTAATCGGAGAGCTGGTATTATAAAAGATCCAATCAAAGCGATAAACTACCATACCAGTCAATGATTCTATGATGCCTGTACTCGATCGACTCAGCGCGGAACCAATCCGAAAGCAGATATATCGGCAACTGAAGGAACAGATTCTGCGCGGTGCGCTGAAGCAAGGCGAAGCACTCGCTTCCACGCGCCAGATGGCGGGCGATCTCGGTGTTTCGCGCAGTACGATCGTGGAAGTATATGATATGCTGCTCGCCGAGGGTTTTCTGGTGAGCAAACAAGGCGCTCAGAGCGTGGTTGCCGAGGGCGTCGCGATGCCGACAGCTCAACCTTTGGCACAACGCGATGTTGCGCGAGAGAGACCGCGCATCGTTGCCGATTTTACGACAGGACGGCCGGATCTCGCGCTCTTTCCACTTATGCAATGGCAGCGAGCCATGCGCATCAGCGCACAAGCGCTGGCACCGGAGCAACTGGGCTACACCGGGCCGGAAGGATATGAACCGCTTCGGGTTGAGATCGCCGGTTGGTTGTCTCGCAGCCGCGGCATCTGCGTCAGCGCGGAGGACATCTTTATCACAGCAGGTGCAACACATGCGCTTACACTTCTAGCCGGTCTGCTTTGCAACAACGGAGCGTGTGTCATGTTGGAAGATCCCTGCCATAAGGGCTTGTATGATACATTGGTCGCCAGCCATTGCTCGATGCTTCCGGTTCCGGCGGACGATCATGGGATTCAAACCGAGCTGCTCAATCCAAATGCGCAGGCGCGGATGATCTATGTCACGCCATCCCATCAGTTTCCGCTCGGCGGAATTCTGCCCGCAAAAAGGCGTGCGTCCTTGATTCAATATGCGCGAGAGCGGAATATCTATATCGTCGAGGACGACTATGACAGCGAGTTCCGCTTCTCCGGTGCGCCTATTTCACCGTTGTATACGCTTGACGCTCAACGTGTCATCTATATTGGGACATTCAGCAAAAGCATATTTCCCGCGCTTCGCATCGGTTTTGCGCTGCTTCCCAAAGAGTTGCAATCGTCCTGGCGCTCTCTCAGGACGCACAACGACGTACAAAACCCGATCTATGATCAGGCCGCACTCGCGGAGTTCCTCCGCTCTCGCGCGTTTGATCGTCACATTCGGGCCATGAAAAATCGTTATGCCAAACGAAGGCAGGCGCTGGTTGACGCACTGTATGCCGAATTCGGATCAACTTGTAATGTTTGCGGAGACGAGGCGGGTCTGCATCTTTCGGTCGAGATCAAGGGGTATCGATTTGACGAATCGTTTGCCTCGACGTGTCGGGAACGGGGCATCGTCCTGCGTACGATGGAATCCCATTGTATCCGCAAGGGATTGCACGAAAACATGCTCGTTTTAGGTTATGGACACCAAGCGCCGGAGCAGAATGCGGACGGCGTGCATCAGCTTTCGATGCTGATTCGGGAAAACGATTTTTGTGCGGAATGATCCTCTTACAAAAGCGAAATCAAAGTGCTCTCATTTGCAGCCAAAGTGATGATTTCCAATGAAACATCGGGGTCTTGCTTGATTTGTCGCGCTGGCTTGATGGGGCGCAAATCAAGCTTGACACGAATGGGTTGTGCGCCGACGTTTTGGATCGTGAACCCGCATTCGTCGAGACCGTAAGCAATCGTGCCATAACGAATCTTTGCGTTTCCGCAATTGTTTAGATGCCACACGCATGTCATCAGATCGATCGTAATCACGATACAAGTGTTTGTCAGTCGATTTTCATTGATCTGGAATACGTGTAGATTGACTTGCTTTGGGGTTCGTGATAACGTGAATCTACAAGATGAAACCAATTGGGGGATGAGCCGGATGATCTATCGAAACGCGACAATTGCAGATATTCCACAGATTGAAGAATTACAGCAGCACTATCACGTCTCGTTCCTTTCGGAAGAAGAGAAGAAGAACGGCTTTGTTACCACGCTCTTTACCAGAGAGCAGCTGACGGAACTCATTGAGACGGAAGACGGCATCTCGCTTGCTTGCGATCAAGATTGCGTGGTCGCTTACGCAATGGCGGGTTCTTGGGCCTTCTGGAGCAAGTGGCCGCTGTTTCAATATATGATAGCCGACCTGCCGAATACCGAATTTCTGGGACAGGCGCTTACAACGGAAAACTCCTATCAATACGGCCCGGTCTGTATCCATATGGATTACCGCGGACAGGGCGTGTTGCAGAACTTATTTGCGCATTCCGCGCGGCAAATGGGCGTGCGTTATCCGTTTTTGATCACATTCATCAACCAGGTGAATACGCGCTCCTACGAGGCGCATACGCGGAAGGTCGGGCTTTCCGTGATCAAGCCTTTCTCGTTCAACGGGAATCAATACTATGAGCTTGGCTATGAAACCAAACGCGCACTGGACGAAAAAATGAATGAAAATCCTGCATAATCATCAAAAACAAAGCGCTGAAATGCGCTTTTTTGCATAAATAGCTTCATAATTCGACGCGAAATCCATCCGATTCATGAAAAATTGACAATTTCGACCTTGATGACGCCTATTTCAAGTAGTATGATAGACAAATTGTTTTTTAATAGCGTAAGCAAGAGGAGAAGTCATTATGAGGAAGACCAAAATCGTCTGCACAATCGGCCCTGCGAGCGAATCGGAAGAAATGCTTACCGCAATGTGCCGCGCAGGTATGAATACAGCGCGCTTAAATTTTTCACACGGCTCTCATGAGGAGCATCGCGTGCGCATCGAAAGGATCAAGAAAGTTCGCGAGGAGCTGGAAATGCCCGTCGCGATTATGCAGGACACGAAAGGGCCGGAATTCCGCATCAGAACGTTCAAAGACGGCAAGATCACGCTCCAGGAAGGGGAGACGTTTACCTTTACCGGCAAAGACGTTGCGGGCACAAAGGATCGCGTCTCGGTCAACTTCTCCGGGCTGGCCTGCTCGCTGGATGTGGGCGACCGTATTCTGGTCAACAACGGTCTGTTGATTTTCGAAGTGACCAAACTCACCGATACGGACGCGGTCTGCACCGTCCTGGTGGGCGGAGAGCTTTCCGATCGCAAAAGTATGAGTTTCCCGAACAAGATCATCTGTCAGGCGTATTTGAGCGAGCAGGATAAAGCGGACTTGCTCTTCGGCATTCAAAACGGCGTGGACTACATCGCGGCATCGTTCGTTTCCACGCGACAGGATCTGATCGATCTCAAGGCATTCTTAAAGGAGAATGGCGGGGAAGACATCGCCATCATCGCCAAGATTGAGAATCGAACCGGAATCAACAACATCCACGAGATCTGTGAGGAATGCGAAGGCATTATGATTGGCCGCGGAGATCTCGGCGTAGAGATCCCGTTTGAAGAGCTACCGTATGTGCAGAAGTATCTGGTAACCGAGTGCCGTCTGCTGGGCAAGCGCGTCATTACCGCGACCGAGATGCTCGAAAGCATGATCCACAACCCAAGACCGACGCGTGCGGAGATTTCGGACGTTGCCAATGCGGTCTATGATGGAACCAGTGCGGTCATGCTTTCCGGCGAGACGGCTGCGGGGAAATATCCGGTGGAGTCCGTCGCAACCATGGCGAAGATTGCGGAGGAGACGGAGAAACACATTCATTATATTAAGCGCTTCCGTAATACAGAGTTTCATATTAAGAATACTGTTGACGCGATCTCTCACGCCACCTGCGGGATGGCGATCGATCTTGAGGCAAAGGTGATCGTCGCCTGTACGCTGACGGGCATCACCGCGCGGATGATTTCGCGCTTCCGCCCGCCGATGGATATCATCGGCCTCACCACGAGCCGCAAGGTCTGGTATAAGCTTGCGTTGAGCTGGGGGGTTATCCCCGTGATGAGCGGAACGTTTACCTCGACAGACGTGCTCTTCTATCACGCGACCGAGACCGCGAAGAAACTATTTGGCCTGCAAAGCGGCGATCATATCATCATCACCGGCGGACAGGTCAGCGGAGTTTCGGGCAATACGAGTCTGATCAAGGTCGAGACGGTTTGATAAGAACTGCAATCCAATCATGCATATATTTTTTGCAAGAAGAGATGGTGGGTGATCTGCGTGAAAGATTATGCAGAATTTGATACGAAGTAAGAAAAACCTCTTGACACCTCAAGAAAATATATGGTATATTATTCAAAATTCAGATATACACATGCGATGAAAGAGACATGCTGATCGCAAGTTCGTCTTTAGAGAGCCGGTGTTTGGTGCAAACCGGTGGCGACGCGGGCAGCGGATCCCTCCCGAGCAGAGACGCCGAAGCATAGTAAGCGTATTACGGCAGGCACCGTTACCAGCCAGGGTTTGATAGAACCCGATTTAAGAGGATCAGTGCGTTTTCGGCGTATCGCAACATACGTAAGGGAACACGGGATCAATTTGAGTGGTACCGCGAGGATGAATCCGTCCCCGTCTCAAGTAAGAGACGGGGATTTTTTATACCCGAAATCGGGATACCGAATGTTGATTTTGCAGGAGGCAAGGACATGAGCAAGGTTTTTTTACTGGATTCGACGCTGCGTGACGGTGCGCAGAGCGTTGGCATCTCCTTTTCCGTTCAGGATAAAATCAAGATTGCGCGCATTCTCGACGAGCTCCAGGTGGACTATATCGAGGCGGGCAACCCCGGCTCCAATCCCAAGGATATGGAGTTCTTCGAACTGCTCCAAAAAAATCCGCTCAAGCATGCGAAGGTGACCGCCTTTGGCGCCACGCGTAAGAAGCATATCGCCGCAAAGGACGACGCAAACATCCAGTCCCTGCTTTCCGCCAACACCGAATGCGTCACCATATTCGGCAAATCCTGGGATATTCATGTCACCGACATCCTCCGTGCGGAATTATCCGAAAATCTCGAGATGATTCGAGACACCGTGCGTTTTTTAAAAGCACAGGGCAAGGAGGTCGTCTACGATGCGGAGCATTTCTTTGACGGCTATCGCGCAAACCCCGACTATGCGATGAATACGCTTCAGGCGGCATTTGAGAGCGGCGCCGACTGTCTCTGCCTTTGCGACACGAACGGCGGCAGCTTTCCGGACGTTGTGCAGCGCGTAACGATGCTGGTGAAGGAACGTTTTCCGGTCGCGATCGGCATCCATGCGCACGACGACGCGGGCATGGCCGCCGCAAACAGCGTGCTCGCGGTTACAGCGGGAGCCACGCATGTTCAGGGCACGCTGGCGGGATTTGGCGAACGCTGCGGAAACGCAAACCTTTCCACCGTGTTGGCGAGCCTCCAACTCAAGCTGGGATACGATTGCGTCCCGGAAGAAGTGCTGGAACGGTTGACCAGCATCGTACACGAGGTGGCGGATATCTCCAACATCAGCGTCGGAAAGAACATGCCGTACGTCGGCGCAAATGCGTTTTCCCACAAAGGCGGCATGCATGTCGACGGCGTGATGAAAAACTCGCACACCTTTGAGCATATCTCTCCCGAAGCGGTCGGCAACAGCAGAAGAGTGATGATGTCCGAAGTTGCGGGCAGAAGCGCAATTCTTGAAAAGGTAAAGGGGTTCTACCCTGAAATCAAGAAGGATTCCGCGGAAGCCACCCTGATCATCGATATGGTCAAGCAGCTGGAACACCAAGGTTATCAGTTTGAAGGCGCGGAAGCATCCTTTGAGCTGGAGGTGCGAAAGCTCCTCGGCGTACGTCCGAAATTCTTCGAATTACAGATGCTTAGCGTCGTGGACGAGCCGCAGTCCGAAGTACGTAAAAAACCCTCGCTCGCCTCGATCAAAGTATTGGTCGGCGATCGACTTGAGATCACAGCCGCAGAGGGGCTTGGCCCGGTCAACGCCATCGATGCGGCATTGCGAAAAGCGTTGGAGGTATTTTATCCCGAAATCGGAGAAATCCGGTTGACGGATTACAAGGTACGTGTGTTGGACAGCGAGAGCGCAACCGCGGCAAAAGTACGCGTGCTGATCGAATCCACCGACGGGCACGAGTATTGGACAACGCTCGGCGTTGCGGTGGACATCATGCAGGCGAGCACGCGCGCGCTGATGGATTCCATCGAATATAAGCTGCTCAAGTCCAACGTACAATCGAGCATGCTGCAAACGCAGGGCGAGAGCGCATGATCCACCGTTCTTATTGAAGAAATTGACCTGAGATCGAAAGGGGTAACGATATATGAAACTCACTGGTGCACAAATCTTAATCGAATGTCTCGTGGAGCAGGGTGTCGACACCGTGTTCGGGTATCCGGGCGGCTCCGTGCTCAATATTTACGACGAGCTGTATAAAAGCAGTGATCGAATCCATCATATCCTGACCGCGCACGAGCAGGGCGCGTCCCACGCGGCGGATGGTTATGCCCGCGTAAGCGGTAAGGTCGGTGTCTGCATCGCGACCTCCGGCCCAGGGGCGACAAACCTCGTCACCGGAATCGCGACGGCATATCTTGACAGCGTGCCGGTTGTATTCATCACGGGCAATGTCAACGTCAATCTGATCGGCAAAGATAGCTTTCAGGAGGCGGACATCTCCGGCATCACCACGCCGATCACAAAGCACAATTTCATCGTCAAGGACGCAAAGGATCTCGCCGGAATCCTGCGGGACGCGTTCGAAATCGCGCGCACAGGCCGCCCCGGCCCCGTATTGGTCGACATCCCGAAAAACGTGACCGCAGAGACGGCTGAATACACGCCGGTACCGATCGACACCACCCGAAAAGCCGCCCCGTTGGATGCGGAGGCGGATGCATCTATCGTTGCACTTGCGGACATGATTCGTAAAAACAGCAAGGTGTTCCTGCTCTGCGGTGGCGGCGCGCTGCTCTCCGGCGCGTGCGAAGAGGTAACAAAGCTGTCCGAGCGCATCAAAGCGCCCGTTGGAACGACGTTGATGGGCACAGGTGGCATTCCCTCGTCGCACCCGAACTTCACCGGTATGATCGGCATGCACGGCACGCGCGCAACAAACGTCGCGGTCTCCGAAAGCGAACTGTTCATCGCGCTCGGCAGCCGTTTCAACGACCGCGTGACGGGCGACGTAAACAAGTTTTGCAAGAACGCAAAGATCGTGCAGATCGATATCGACGCGGCGGAGATCAATAAAAATGTCCGCACCGCACATCATGTCAGAGGCGATGTGAAGCTCGTGCTGCAACGGTTATTACAGTTGCTGGAATCCGAGCCAATGGATACCACGGAACGTGAAACGTGGCTCCATGCGATCCAAACACTCAAGATTCCGGTAGGCACACACCAATATGCGGGTTTTTCGCCCAAGGCAATCATCTCGCAGGTGCAGCAGCACTTGCCCAAGGATGCGATCGTCGTTACCGATGTCGGTCAGCATCAGATGTGGGCCGCACGCTACTATAATTATGAGCTGCCGGGCACGTTTATCACATCCGGCGGATTTGGTACGATGGGTTATGGCGCGGGCGCGGCGATGGGCGCCGCAATCGCCAAGCAGGATACAAAAGTGGTGCTTTTTACGGGCGACGGCTGCTTCCGCATGAACAGCAACGAGCTTGCGACGATGCAGCACTATGGTGTACCCGTGATCATCATCGTGATGAACAACGGTGTGCTGGGCATGGTACGCCAATGGCAAACTGTGTTCTACGGCAAGCGATACTCGCAGACCAATCTCGACCGCGGGCCGGATTTTGCAAAGCTTGCGGAGGCATACGGCCTCAAAGGATACACCGTCTGCTCGCTGGAGCAGCTGGACGCGGCGTTTGCCGAAGCGTCCGCTTCCGGTGAAGCCGCCGTCATCGACTGCCGGATCGGTTGCGATGAGACAATTACGCCAATGGTCGCGCCGGGCAAACCGATCACAGAGTTTGTGCTCCACGAGCATGAACCGGAAACGCAAAAATAAGAAGGGAAAACGAGCATATGCGTAGCGATGAAGTCACCAAGAACGCGGAGCGCGCCCCGCATCGTTCCTTGTTTAAAGCCATGGGATACACGGACGAAGAACTCAACCGTCCGCTGATTGGCATTGCAAACCCCAGAAACGAGATCGTACCCGGACACTTCAATCTCGACCAACTCGCCGAGGCGGTCAAGGCTGGGATCCGAATCGCGGGCGGCACGCCAATCGAATTCGGAACCATCGGTGTGTGTGACGGCATTGCGATGGGTCACAAAGGCATGCATTATTCGCTCGCAAGCCGCGAAATCATCGCGGACGAATGCGAAATTATGGCGGAAGCGCACCGTTTCGACGGCATGGTATTCCTGCCCGGATGCGATAAGATTATCCCCGGTATGCTGATGGCTGCGGCGCGGCTCGATTTGCCCGCGGTATTCGTCACGGCAGGGCCAATGCTTTCCTATCAGGGCGGCGGCAAAAGCATGGATCTCAACAGCGTGTTTGAAGCGGTCGGCGCGTTCAAGGCCGGAAAAGCCACGCAGGATGAACTGGACTTTTGCGAAAACAATGCTTGCCCCGGCTGCGGTTCCTGCTCCGGCATGTTTACGGCCAACTCCATGTCTTGCCTGAGTGAGGCAATCGGTATGGCGTTGCCCGGCAATGGTACGATACCCGCCGTCTATGCGGAGCGGCTGCGCCTTGCAAAGCACGCGGGCATGCAGGTGGTTGAGCTCGTCAAAAAAGACATCCGTCCTTCGCAAATTCTCACCGAAACTGCGTTTGCAAACGCGCTCGCGGTGGATATGGCGTTGGGATGCTCTACCAATAGTGTGCTGCACCTGACCGCCATCGCGCGCGAAGCGGGTGTGACGCTGAACCTTGACTTGATCAATGAAATCAGCGCGCGGGTGCCGAACCTTTGCCGTCTGGCACCTTCCGGCCCGCATCATGTGGAGGATCTCTACCATGCGGGCGGCGTTTCCGCCGTCGTCAACGAGTTGATTCAAAATGGGTATTACGAAGGTTCCTCGATGACCGTGCTTGGCGTATCGATGGCGGAAGCGGTCGAGAATGCAAAGATTCGCAACAGCAACGTCATCCGCTCCTGCAAAGAACCATATTCCAAGACAGGAGGCATCCAGATCCTCAAGGGCAATATCGCGCCGGACGGCTCTGTCGTCAAGCGCGCGGCGGTACTGGACACCATGATGCAGCACAGCGGCAAGGCCAAGGTGTTTGACTCGGAGGAGCAGGCAATTCAGGCGATCTATGCCATGCAGATTGAGGCGGGCGACGTCGTCGTAATCCGTTATGAGGGCCCCAAAGGCGGCCCGGGCATGCGAGAGATGCTTGGGCCAACGTCCGCAATCGCGGGCATGGGGCTCGACAGCACGGTCGCGCTGATTACGGACGGACGATTCTCCGGTGCGTCGCGAGGCGCCGCGATCGGGCATGTGTCTCCCGAGGCCGCGCGCGGCGGAAATATCGCGCTCATACAGGACGGCGATTGGATCGATATCGATATCCCCGCCGGCACACTCAATGTTCGAGTAAGCGAAGAAGTACTTGCTGAACGTAAAAAGAGCTGGCAGCCGCCCGAACCGAAAATCAAGAAAGGATATCTTGCGCGCTATGAGCGCATGGTTTCCTCCGCTTCGGAAGGAGCGGTCGTAAAGTAGCGCCGTACCAGAAAGAGGAACGCGCATGAGACAGATCCAACTGTTTGACACCACGTTGCGGGACGGGGAACAATCCCCGGGTTGCGGCATGAACCCCAAAGAGAAGATTGAAATTGCGCGCCAACTCGAAGCCCTTGGGGTCGACATCATTGAGGCGGGCATTGCCTCCGCATCGCAGAGCGATTTCAATTCGGTTCGCGCGGTTGCCAAGGAATTGCGCGCCGCGCGGGTCGCCAGTATGTGCCGGGCGCTCGTCAAGGACATCGATACCACATGGGATGCGATTCGTCATGCGCGTCATCCGCGGATCCATCTTTTGATTCCCACGTCGGATGTTTTTCTGGAGCAGCGGCTCCGAAAGTCGCGCGCGGATGTGTTGGAGCAAACGACGGAAATGGTTCGTTATGCCAAGAAGCTCTGCGAGGAAGTTGAGTTCTCCGCAGAGGATGCGACAAGGAGCGATCCCGCGTTTCTCCTGCGCGTATGCGAGGCGGCGATTGCCGCAGGCGCAAACGTGATCAATCTTCCCGACTCCGCCGGATATGCCTTGCCGGAAGAGTACGGTGCGCTGTTTCGCTCGATTCGCGGGGCGGCAAAGGGCGCGGAACACGTCGTGTTCTCCTGTCATTGCCACAACGATCTAGGACTCGCGGTCGCCAATTCACTCGCGGCGGTTCTGGCGGGTGCGGATCAGGTGGAGTGTACCATCAACGGCATCGGGGAGCGCGCGGGCAACGCCGCTTTGGAAGAGGTCGTGATGAGCCTGAAATCGCGCACGGAGTATTTTCAGGCCGATTCGTCGCTGGACGCCACGCAGATCTATAAAACCAGCAAGTTGCTCAGCACGATTACTGGCGTGAAGGTTCAGCCAAACAAAGCCGTCGTTGGCGAAAACGCGTTTGCACAGGAAAGCGAGTCTTTGCCCGAAGGACGGCTCGCGGGTGCAACCATCTATGCACCCATGCGTCCGGAATCTGTGGGATTGACCACCAATCGTTTGGTACTTGGGAAGCATTCCGGAAGGCACATATTCAACGACCGCCTGCGGGAACTCGGCTACAGCGTGAATCTCGATTTAACCAACACGCTCTTCAAGCGGTTTAAGGATCTTGCAGACAAGAAGAAGACCGTGTCCGACCGTGACATCGAAGCGCTGGTACGCAGCGTGCTTGCGCAGGAGATCCCCAGAAGCTTTACGCTGGAACGATATGTGATCAACTCCGGCAACACGATTACGCCGACATCCAACATCGCGCTTATAGGCACGGATGGGAACAGAGTCGAGAAGGTTGCAATCGGGTTCGGGCCAATCGAAGCGTCGTTCAACGCGATCAACAAGATCGTTGGACGCGCGGTCAAGCTGGAGGAATACTCCATCGGCGCGGTCACGGAAGGGCGCGACGCGCAGGGCGAAGTCAGCGTCAAGATCAGCAGCGAAGGATGGATCGCAAAAGGGTATGGGCTAAGCACGGATGTGATTGAGGCAAGCATATTGGCTTACATCAACGCAATCAATAACCTTATCTACGAAAAAGCGCAGGATGAGGCATAATAAACGCGACTAAGCGTGAACCGCACGTATATCTCGAATTATGTGAGGTTTGCGGTAAAAAAACAGTAAAGCGTGAACGGCACGCAGCATAAAGAGAATTTCACAAAGCGGGAGGAGCAAGCAAACAACTATGGGAATGACAATGACGCAGAAGATACTGGCCAGCCACGCGGGGCTCGACCACGTTAGCGCAGGCCAACTGATCCGCGCGAAGGTCGATCTGGTGCTCGGAAACGACATCACGGCGCCTGTTGCGATCATCGAGTTTGAGAAGGCGGGTATCGAGACGGTATTTGATCGCGAGAAGATCGCGCTTGTGATGGATCACTTCACGCCAAACAAGGACATCAAGGCTGCCGAGCAGTGCAAGGTCGTCCGCACGTTTGCAAAGAAGCATCAGATCACAAACTTCTTTGACGTCGGTAAGGTCGGTGTGGAGCACGCGCTCCTGCCCGAAATGGGGCTCGTCAAACCCGGCGATCTGATCATCGGCGCAGATTCGCACACCTGCACCTATGGCGCGCTGGGCGCTTTTTCCACCGGTGTTGGAAGCACAGATATGGCGGCGGGCATGGCGACGGGACTTTGTTGGCTGAAGGTGCCAACCGCCATGCGCTTTGTCCTTAAGGGCAAGCTCAAGCCTTGGGTATCCGGCAAGGACGTGATTCTTCAGATCATCGGTATGATCGGCGTGGACGGCGCGTTGTATCAATCCATGGAGTTCACGGGCGAGGGACTGAAAAGTCTTACGATGGAAGACCGTCTCTGCATGGCGAATATGGCCATCGAAGCCGGCGCGAAGAACGGCATTTTCGAATACGACGAGAAGACCGCGGCGTATGCCGAGGAACACAAGTGCGCCGCATGGAGCGTCTATCAAGCCGATGCGGACGCGGAATATACCAAGACCTATGAGATTGATCTTTCCGCCATCGAGCCGACGGTCTCCCTGCCGCACCTGCCGGAGAATGCAAAGCCCGTCTCCGAAGTCGGCGAAATCACGATTGACCAAGCGGTCATTGGCAGCTGCACAAACGGCAGAATCGAAGACCTTCGTGTGGCGGCAAAGATTTTTGAAGGGCGACAGGTACACGAAAACGTCCGCTGCATCGTGATCCCCGCCACGCAGAAGATCATGCTGCAAGCGATGGAAGAAGGTCTCGTGAAGATCTTCATCGACGCAGGCTGCGCCGTCAGCACTCCCACTTGCGGGCCCTGCCTCGGCGGGCACATGGGCATCCTCGCAAAGGGCGAGCGCGCCGTCGCAACCACCAACCGCAACTTTGTCGGACGCATGGGACATACGGGCTCGGAAGTCTATCTCGCTTCTCCCGCGGTCGCCGCGGCGTCCGCCATCGCAGGTAAACTCGTCACCCCCGAATCCGTGTTAGGAGGCAAAGCATGAAGGCAACTGGAACCGCCATCAAATATGGCGACAATATCGATACGGATGTGATCATCCCCGCGCGTTATCTCACCACCTCGGACCCGAAAGAACTGGCAAGCCATTGCATGGAGGACATCGACAAGGACTTCTCCAAGCGTGTCCAGCAGGGCGACGTCATGGTCGGTGGTAAGAACTTTGGTTGCGGCAGCTCGCGTGAGCATGCGCCGATTGCAATCAAGGAAAGCGGGATCTCCTGTGTGATCGCGCATACATTTGCACGCATTTTCTATCGCAACGCGATCAACATCGGTCTTCCGATTGTCGAATGTGCGGAAGCGAGCGAGAAGATTCAGGCGGGCGATAAGGTCAGCGTGGACTTCGACACAGGCATGATCATGAACATCACCCGCAACGAGAGCTATCAGGGCGAACCATTTCCGTCGTTCATCCAGGGTATCATCTCCGCGGGCGGTCTCATGAACGCGATCAAAGCGGGAAAGCTGTAAGGAGGCGCACAATGAACTATAATATTGCGGTGATTCGCGGAGATGGCATCGGCCCCGAGATCGTCGGGGAAGCCATCAAGGCGCTGAACGTTGCGGCAAAGCGGTTCGGCTTTGCGTTGAGTTATCACGATGTGCTGATGGGCGGTCGCGCGATCGACGAAACAGGCGTGCCCCTGCCGGAGGAGACGATTCGTGTCTGCAAAGCCAGCAGCGCGGTGCTGCTTGGTGCGGTCGGCGGCCCGAAATGGGACACGCTGCCGGGTCATCTTCGCCCGGAAGCGGGTTTGCTCGGCATCCGCGCGGCGCTGGGGCTCTACGCAAACCTTCGTCCCGCGGTTCTGTTTGATCCTTTGAAGGACGCCTGTCCGCTCAAACCGGAGATCGTACAAAACGGGCTCGATATCCTGATGGTACGCGAACTGACCGGCGGCATTTATTTCGGTGAACGTGGCAGAAGCCGCGGCGAGCACGGGGAAGAAGCGTATGATACCGAGCGTTACTCTGTCATGGAGGTCGAGCGCATCGGCAGAATCGGCTTTGAAGCCGCGAAAAAGCGCGGCAATAAACTCACGAGCGTCGATAAGGCAAACGTGCTGGAAAGCTCCCGCCTCTGGCGCGAAACGATGCATCGCCTCGCCAAAGAATATCCCGATGTTGCCTATGACGATATGCTGGTCGACAACGCGGCTATGCAGCTCGTACGCAATCCCGCGCGCTTTGACGTCGTGGTCACGAGCAACATATTCGGCGATATCCTCTCCGACGAAGCAAGCATGATCACGGGTTCCATCGGCATGCTGCCCTCCGCCTCACTGGGCGACGGCACCCTCGGACTCTATGAACCGATCCATGGCTCCGCGCCGGATATCGCTGGAACGGGCAGCGCAAATCCGCTTGCAACGATTCTCTCCTGCGCGATGCTGCTGCGCTATTCACTCAATCAGCAGGAGGCGGCAAACGCCATCGAGCGTGCAGTTCAACGCACGCTGGAAGAGGGCTGGCGTACGGCGGATATCGCCGCAGGTAAAGAATCGATCGGCACCCAACAGATGGGTGATATCGTTTGCCGTATGATCGAGACGGCGTAAGGAAGGAGTTTTTATGGAAGGGAAGCCCATGAAGCTGACAATGTCCGTGCTCGTGAAAAATCACGCGGGTATTTTGTATAAGGTCGTTGGTTTGTTTTCGCGTCGGGCGTATAATATCCATAGTCTCGCGGTCGGAACCACGAGCGATCCCGATGTCTCCCGCATGACCATCGTCGTCGACGGGGACGAAGAGATCTTCGATCAAGTCGAAAAGCAGCTCTGCAAGCTGATCGACGTCATCGAGGTAAAGATTTTGACCGAAGGCGAGTTCATCAATCGCGAACTCATTCTGCTGAAAGTCAACGCGACCTCTGACAATCGTTCCGATCTGTTGCAGATCACGAAGATCTTCGGCGCGAAGGTCATCGATGTCTCCCACGAGATGCTGATCGTCGAATACGCCGATTCGTCCGACCAGGTACGCAGGCTGGAGCAGATGCTGGAACGCTATGGCATCCGAGAAACAGTTCGTACCGGCACAATTGCAATCGAAAACGCGCATGTAATGGCGGTTAAGCAGAACTAATTTACAAAGAGATTCACGGCGAGTGCCGTACTATAGTGATTCAATAGAGTTCCATGATGCAACACGGCATGAGCCGCAATAGATTCAAATAATTTGGAGGATGAATTCAATGGCTAAGATGTATTACGAAAGCGACTGTAATCTCGCACACCTCAAGAACAAGACCGTCGCCATCATTGGCTACGGCAGCCAGGGACACGCGCATGCGCTGAACCTCAAAGAGAGCGGCGTGAACGTCATCGTCGGTCTTTATCAGGGCAGCAAATCCTGGAAATCCGCCGAAGAAGCGGGCTTGAAAGTCTACACCGCCAAAGATGCGGCAAAGCTTGCAGATGTGGTCATGATCCTCGTCAACGACGAAAAGCAGGCGGCTCTTTATTTGGACAGCATCGCGGACGGACTTGTCGAAGGCAATACGCTCGTCTTTGCGCACGGCTTCAATATCCATTACGGTCAAATCGTGCCGCCCGCGAATGTGGACGTCATCATGGTCGCGCCCAAGGGCCCGGGTCACACGGTGCGCAGTGAATACCAGCGCGGCGCTGGCGTTCCGAACCTGATCGCCGTCTATCAGGACTTCACCGGCAAGGCGAAAGAAACGGCGCTTGCGTATGCGGCGGGCATCGGCGGCGCGCGCGCAGGCATTTTAGAAACCACCTTCCGCGAAGAGACGGAAACTGATCTTTTCGGTGAGCAGGCCGTTCTTTGCGGCGGCGTGACGGAACTCATGCTCGCCGGTTTTGAGACGCTGGTCTCGGCGGGCTATGCGCCGGAGAACGCATACTTTGAATGCATCCACGAGATGAAGCTGATCGTCGATCTGATCTATGCCGGCGGATTTGAGCGCATGCGTTATTCCATCAGCGACACGGCGGAATATGGCGATTATGTCACCGGCAAGCGCATCATCACCGAGGAAACGCGCAAAGAGATGAAGAAAGTGCTCACCGAGATTCAAGACGGCACGTTTGCCCGCAACTGGATTCTCGAAAACCGCGTGGGTCGCCCGCACTTCAACGCCATGAAGCGTCAGGGCGCAGATACGCAGCTCGTCAAGGTGGGTCAGCAGCTCAGAAGCCAGATGACCTTCCTGAAGAAATAAGCAAGGGTAACGAACAGGAGCAAACATTGAGCGATCTTAGCACGGTAAGCCTACAACTGAATGCACTGACAGTTTACCGTTCGATATTAGAGAATGAGACGGTTTCCCGCTTTGCGCGCGCGCTTCGTGCCGCGCAAGGCGAGGACGCCGCCGCTTTCTGCGCGTACTATGGCGCATTTCTGCAGAGCCTCAGCGAGGCGGAAGATTCACTCGATTTCACAGCGCATCTGGAACGTCTTGTCCGCTTTGATAATAACGCGTTTTCGCGCGCGGCGGCAGACGGAGCAAAGCGGGAGTCCTATTTCGCAATCAGACAAGCAGCATTGTTTGATTTAGAAGCGATTGTCTCTGTTGCGAGCGTTACTGCGGCGCAACTCAAAAGTATGTTCTGCAAAAAAAGCGCTGGAAAAAACGACGAATTGATCACGCGTTTGCCGGAGTATCGTACCAGTGGGTTGCTCCTTCAAAACGACGCCACGCAGACGCTGCTTGCGCTGGAAACATTCTATCGCGCAAACGGCTATGGTGTGTTTGCGGAATATGGTGCGTTCCGATGGGATCATCAACTCATAGGCGTCAAGCAGCCCGACCCGATCCGACTGAGCGACTTGAAATCATATGAGTACGAGCGCGGACTCGTCGCGGCAAACACCAAAGATTTTGTCGAGAAGCGCGGAGGCGGAAATCTCCTACTCTATGGAGACAGGGGCACGGGGAAGAGCAGCACAATCAAGGCGCTTGCAAACGAGTATCGGGAGTGCGGACTTCGCATCATCGAGGTCACAAAAGAGAGCATTCCGCAGTTTCCTGCGATGATGGAGCATCTTCGCGATGTACCTTTGCGCTTTGTTCTGTTTCTCGACGATCTGTCGTTCTCTGCGGATGACGCGGCTTTCTCCGCGCTCAAGTCCGTTCTGGAAGGCGGCGTTGTCGCGCGGCCGGAGAACTGCCGTATCTATGCCACAAGCAACCGGAGGCATCTTGTCAAAGAGACTTTTTCGGAGCGCAGTGTGGATGTGGACGACGTGCACGCCGGGGACACCAAGCAGGAAAAACTCTCCTTATACGATCGCTTTGATCAGACGGTGAATTTCTTCGCCCCCGATCAGGCGCAGTATCTCGCCATTGTGTGCGCAATCGCGCAAGAAAAGCAGATCAATGTTCAGCGGGAGCAATTGGAGCGCGGCGCGGTACAGTGGGCGATTCGCGCTGGCGGAAGATCTCCGCGCGCGGCAAAACAGTTTGTGGAATGGGCAGCGGCACAGCTGCAAAAAGGCGCGTCGATTCTCGAAGAATGAGCGGAAATTGACGCACCAAAGTCAAACAACATTGGCAAGGCAACCGGCGGCGATCACCCGTCGGCTGTTTTGCATCTGGACGAATGCGAAAAAAGACAAGAGGTAAGGATTCGATGGAGACCCTGAACAAACATCCGTTCGCGCGCGCGCTGTCCGCGGCGTTTCCGCATACGCTGCCGGTATTGGCGGGATTTCTCGTACTCGGGATCGCCTACGGCATGCTGATGTTGGAGAAAGGCTATGGCCCGCAGTGGTCGGTGCTCATGAGTGCGGTCGCGTTTTGCGGCAGCATGCAGTTTGTGGCAATCACACTCTTGACCACCGCGTTTCAACCATTGGAGGCGTTGATCTTGAGCATTCTCGTCAATGCGCGCCATCTGTTCTATGGTCTGTCCATGCTGGAAAAATACAAGGGCTTTGGCAAGGTCAAGGCGTTTTTGATCTATACGCTCTGTGACGAGACGTTTTCGATTGTCTCATCGGTAAACCCACCGGAGGGCGTCGAGCCAAAGTATTTCTATTTGGGTATCTCACTGCTTGATTATCTCTATTGGGTTGTAGGTACATTTATCGGTGGCCTTATCGGAAACTGGATGCCGTTTGACATGAAGGGACTCGATTTTGCGCTGACTGCATTGTTCGTCGTGCTCTTCTTGGAGCAGATGAAGAAACGGGAAAACTGGCTGCTGGGGGGCATCGGCATCGGTTGCGCCTTGCTATCCCGTCTTGTCTTTGGCGCGGGAAACATGGTTTTGCCTGCACTCGCGATCATTCTTGTTTCATTGCTTGCGGGGAGGAAAAAGCTATGCAATTAACGCCGGTACAAGTCATCCTCACCGTGCTTGCGGTAGCGCTCGGCGCAATGGCGACGCGCTTCCCTCCATTCTTTCTCTTCCCGGAAGGGAAGAAACCACCGGAGGTCGTCGTCTATCTTGGCCGTGTTTTGCCGCCTGTCATGATGGGACTGTTGGTGGTCTATTGTCTCAAAAGTGTTCCGATCTTCACCTATCCGCACGGGTTGCCGGAGTTGATCGCAATTGCTTTTATTGTTGTGCTGCATCTATGGCGCAAGAATGTGCTGCTGAGCATCGGCTGCGGAACCGTTTTGTACATGGTTCTTGTTCAAGCGGTATTTATCTCATAAATGAAAAGGGAGGGCGCTTCAAATGGATGAAATACGAATTGGTCGATATCGGCATTTCAAAGGAAACGAGTATGAAGTTCTGTATTTGGCCAAACACTCCGAAACATTGGAGCCGATGGTCGTTTATCGCGCGCTCTACGGTGAGCACGGCGTTTGGGTGCGTCCGGCTAGCATGTGGAACGAACTGGTCGAGCGGGATGGAAAGACGCATGTGCGTTTTACCTATATCGGCGGTTGAACACTTATTTTATAGATATAATTGGACTTGTAATCGAAAAAATCGTTGCGTAAGTTGTATGAAAACGATATGATACTCTTATCAATGAAACAATTGCACACAGGATTGACGGAAATAAGTTATGCGTTACGGAGAGGGGCAAATGAAGCAATCCGATGACAAACAAGTGATACAATCAGGGAGTGCACTCGGCAGATCACTCCTCATCACGGCTGTCTATGCAATTGCAGGCTACATTTGGATCATCGGTTCGGAACTTGTCGTCTCAAATATTCATCCGGAGAGTCCGGAAATCTTCATGATCAGTATCTCCAAAGGATTGGGGTTTGTTACGGCAACCGCAATCCTCATTTTTTTACTCGTATTCACCAATCTGCAAAAAGTGCTCCGCGAAAGCAATGATCGCAAAATAAACGAGGCCGCTCTGAAAGAAGCACAGCGTCTGGCGCACATCGGTAGTTTCTCTTATGATGCAGACAACAAAGCTTTTCAATTTTCAGATGAAGCGATTCGTATTCTGGATTTGGACGAATCGCAATTTCCGCTCGATCAGGAATCCCTATTTCGTCATGTTCATACGGACGACCGTGAACGCGTCGTTGAACTTGTAAAAAATGCGGCGCGTTCCACAAGCAATATCAGTTTTGAATGCCGCGTTTTGCAGGCGGAAGCGCCGGAACGCACCATACATGTTCGCCTGCAGACTGTGTTAAAAAAACATGCGGATATGCCATATCTTTTCGGCACATTGCAGGACATCACCGAGCGTGTGAAGGCGCAGGAAGCCGCGCGGGAGAATGAAGCGATCTATAAGTCGATGCTAAACTCCAGCTATGACCTTATCTATCTCAAAGACAGCTCACTTCGCTATATCGCGGTCAATGCCAAGATGCAGCGATATTACGGTCTTACAGAAGACGTTTTGATTGGGAACCGAATGAGTGAAATCAAACCCGGGCCGGATGCGACGCTTTGGGAAGCGCGGGATCGAAACGTTCTGCTCAGCGGCAAACCGCTCTACATCGAAGACCAAAGCGATGGAAAGCACTTCGAAACCATTATCTTTCCGGTTGACATGACGGATCACAAGCGCGCCATCGGCGGAATATCACGCGACATCTCACAACGCAAACAAACGGAAGCCATCGTGATTCAGGAGCGTGACCGCGCAAAAACGTATTTCGACATCGCTGCGGTGTTGTTCGTTGCGTTTGACCGTGACGGGTTAGTCAGCATGATCAATCGGACGGGTTGCGAAACCATTGGACTAGCAAAAGAAGAGATTCAGGGAAAACACTGGATTGAACAATTTGTTCCGGAGGAAGACAGAGCCGACATTTACGATACAATGGAGCAAATCTATAACGGCAGTCTGTTGCCAACGGACATCCACGAAAACGGGATCCGCACCGCGCACGGTGAGATCCGTAGGATCGAATGGCGCAATACGGTTCTGCGAGATGTAAACGGCGAAATCTCCGGCGTGCTTTCTGCGGGCGTTGATGTGACGGATTTGCGCAAGACGATGGAAGCTCTGCGCGAAAGCGAGCGAAGCAAAAGCGTGTTCTTGTCGAACCTTCCAGGCATGGCGTATCGTTGCGCATTTGACCGGGATTGGACGATTTATTTCGCTTCCTCAGGCTGTTTTGAATTGACGGGATATCTACCGGATGAATTGATCGACAACCGCGTGCTGTCCTTCAACGACATTATCTGCCCGGAGTATCGGGAACCTGTCTGGGCAGATAGTGTGAAACACATAGCGCTTGGTGAAGTCAATCGATATGAGTATGAAATTATGACGGCGTCGGGCGAGCGGAAATGGGTACTCGACATCAATCAAGGCATCACGGACGAATCCGGCAAGGTCGTTGCTCTGGAAGGCATCATCATCGACATCACCAAATCCAAGCTTCAATTCCTTCAAATTCAGTATTTGAGCAACCATGATCAGCTGACCGGGCTGCACAATCGTCAGTATTATGACAATGCAAAGCGTACTATGGATGCCAACGCGTCAATGCCTTTATCCGTAATCTTTATCGACATCAATGGCCTCAAGCTGATCAACGATGCGTTTGGATATGATGCGGGCGATCGAATGATCCAGACCACGGCCGCCGTGATCAAGACAACCATTTTGCCACATGAGATCGTCGCGCGCATCGGCGGTGATGAGTTCGGGTTATTGTTGCCGAATACGGACGCGAAAGCATGCACTGAGCGCATGGAGGCATTCAAGCAGGCGTTTGACGTATATAATGCGCAATTGCAGGATCGCACGATGATCATCAACCTTTCCATCGGGGGAAGCACAAAGGAGTCCATGGTGGACGACCTCTCGCAGGTTGTTAAAAATGCGGAGGCGAACATGGCACGCCGCAAGCTTTTTGATCAAAAAAGCCATCACAATGCGGTTTTGTCTTCCATTATGGCGACGCTGTTTGAACGCAGCTTTGAAACAGAAGAGCATGCGGAGCGCATCGGCTCTTTGTGTGCGATTGTCGGAGAACGCCTTCATCTTTCGCATGACGATATCGATCGCTTGAAGCTATTTGCCTATCTGCACGATATTGGTAAAATCGGCATCAGTGACCAGATTTTGAATAAACCCGGTCGATTGAACGATGAAGAACTGATTGTGATGCGCACGCATCCCGAAATCGGATATCGAATCGCGATGGCTTCTCCAGATTTTGCAGCGATTGCAGATTTGATCTTGACGCACCACGAACGCTGGGATGGAACAGGGTATCCCAACCGAATCGCTGGAGAACAGATTCCGCTGCTTTCCCGCATCCTCGCCGTCGCGGATGCGTATGATGCGATGACGGAAGACCGCGTCTACCGAAAGGCGCTTACGCGGGAAGCCGCGATGGATGAGATCCGAAAAAATGCCGGTACACAATTTGACCCGCAGATTGCGGCGCTGTTTCTGGAAATGATCGAGCGGGACAATCTCTAGACTGCTCCTTACCGAACCAATTTGAGTATTAATAAAGAAAGACGGCAATCTCTTGCCGCCTTTTGTGTTGCTGAATCGTTAGTTTGCCGCTACAGAACCGGGCTTCGTGAGGAACAGCACGCCAAGCGTGTTTGGTCCGCAGTGACAACTTACGGTGCAACTTGCCTGCGTGACGAAGATTTCACGAAACGGTTGCAGTTCGCGGATGCGCGCGACAACCTTCTCGATGATTTCCGGATCGTCCATGCCTGAATGGGTTACAAAGGCGCGATCCAAAACTAGATCCGTCCGATCCTTGAGCTGATCATCGACATATTTCATCAAGGACGGCGCGAGCTTTCCCATATATTTCTTTCCGACGATCATACTGCCTTGGCGATCATTCTTCACGATGATGGTAGGTTTGAGGTTCATCAGCGCTGCGCCAATCTGCGCGATACTGGAGCAGCGGCCGCCCGCGCGCATAAATTCCAGCGTGTCGAGGACGAAGCTTGCGCGTGTATCCTGCGCGAGTCTTGAGACCTCGTCCACGATTTGACTAGCTGGCATGCCTGCCTGGATGCGCTCGCCCGCTTCGCACACAAGCAAGCCAAAACCGGTGGAGAGCGAACACGAATCAATCACATACACGTTTCCTTTGCTCTTGAGCGCGTTTGCCGCAATCTGCGCGTTTGCGTAGGAGCTGGACAATCCGGAGCCGAGGGAGATGTGAATGACCGTATTTCCCTGTTCAAGAAACGACGCGAAATAGCGTTCATATTCTTCCGGATTGATGGCTGCGGTGCGAGGCAAAAGCTTGTGGTTCCACCAGGCCTCGTACAGCTGCAGAGAGGTGATATCGAATCCATCCGTATACTGCTTGTCATCGAGTATGATGTGCAGAGGGTGGAGAGAGACCTGATAACGCGCCTTACATTCATCGCCGATATCGCAAGGGGTATCCGCGCTAAGTCGTATTTTTTGATCCGGCATCCGAAAGGAACCTCCTTGAACAAAAAGTTTTCTCATTCTAGCAAACGTGCCCGAACTCGTCAAGCAACAAAAAAAGCAGCTCGCTGCATTTCGCTGGTTGAACAACAGCTTGCCGCTATCCTGCTTATTTAACCCTATTTTCTACGTTTTCGCAATAGAATTTGTATTATAAGTATAATTACTTTCGGATTTCGTCGAGCGCGTCGATCGAATAAAGATTCGAGCCGAAATCGCCGAGCATGCGAATGCGTTCGTTGTATCCTGTCGCAACAAATTGGTTGTTCAAATGCACGCCCTGTAACAACGTCGCTCCGCTGGCGGTGTAGGTTTCAACGCTGTCACGCATCGCATAGAACCGATCCGCCCAGCGAAAAAGCGCGCCGTTTGGATTGATCGAGACCGGTAAAAGATGGTTGACCAGGCCGCCAAACCGGCGGAGAAACACACGCTGCGGCTTCGTCTGGATTCGATACCGCTTGTCAAAACACAGGCCGGCCAGCGGGAGAATATCGTTGCCATCCGCGGCTTTTGTTTGCGTCTGGTACACGCCTGCGACACTCTGCGTTTGATCGCGGGAAACTGTTTGCCAATAGATTTTATTTCCCTTTGGTGTGTCGTGCCGGAAGAACCTGCCATATTGGAGCGTTTTTCTGTGCGCCAGATAAAAGGATATCTGTTCACGCACCTCTTTTCGCTCCAGCATGGTCAGGTGTTTCAAATCAAGCTCGTACCCGAGGCAGCCATAGCTTGCGACATTGAATCGCGTAGAGATCGTAGTCTGCCGTAGCGTCTGCTGGTTTGGTGAGGCGGAGACGTGCGCGCCCATCGCGGAAAGCGGGTAGAGATAGCTCAACCCTTCCTGTATCGCGAGCCGCTCGATCGCGTCCGTATCGTCGCTCGACCAAATCTGCGGCGAGAAACAGAGCATGCCCAGATCAAACCGGTTTCCGCCGCTGGAGCAGGACTCCAGCAAGATCTGCGGACGCGGGCGGAAGATCCGCGCGAGCACATCGTAAAGGCCAATGATATAGCGATGCATAAACTCACCTTGATTGGAAAGCGTTGGGGAGTATGTGTCGCAGATATGGCGGTTCATGTCCCATTTCACATAGTCGATCTTTGCGTCGTCCAGCACGCGGGAGACGTTCTCGACAATATAGTCCCGCACATTCGGGTTGCACAAATCGAGCACAAGCTGATTTCTGCCGAGCAGCGGCGTTCTGCCGGGTGTCGAGACCGCATAGTCCGGATGCGCACGGTACAGATCGCTGTCCGGATTCACCATCTCCGGCTCAAACCACAAACCGAATTGGAGACCCAACGCGTGGATTTCTTCGGCAAAGGACTTCATGCCCCGGGGCAGCTTTTTTTTGTTTACGTCGTAATCGCCTAGACCGGCATGATCGTCGTTCCGTTTTCCAAACCAGCCGTCGTCGAGTACAAACAATTCTACGCCAAGCCGCCTTGCTTGCCGCGCAAGGCGAAGAAGCTTACGCCGGGTAAAGCGAAAAAAACAAGCTTCCCAGTTGTTGATCAATACGGGGCGTTCCTTATCCTTCCACTCTCCGCGGACGATATGCGCGTTAACGAAGTCGTGAAACTGCGCGCTCATGCCGTTAAAGCCGTCTGGGGAGAAGGTCATGACGGCTTCCGGGGTTTCAAAGCGCGCGCCCGGAAACAGCGTCCATTCAAAGCAGCTTGGATGGATGCCGAGCTGCACGCGAACCAAGTCAAACGGCGTAAGCTCCGCAAGACCGATATGATTTCCGCTATAGACGAGGTTGAAGCCGTAGACGTGTCCGTGGGACTGCGTCGCGCCGTCCGCATAGAGCAAAAACCCGGGATTGTGGCGGTTGCTGGATGCGCCCGTCACAGAGGAGTTGATGTATTGCCCATATTGCAGCTTGCGATCATGGCGGTGCGTTTCCTTTGCCCATGCGCCGTCAAAGGTGACAAACGAGAAGCCTTCATTCTCCATATCGAGTTGCATGCTCATCATCCTGCGGATCGAAAGATCATTCTCGCCCGTGTTGACCAATACGGCCCGGCGCGAGATCACATCGACCGCGGGAAATACGGTATAGTAGAGCAATAATTTGCATCCGCCCGCCGGATCGGCAAGGGTGACGATCAACGTTTCCGCCGTTTTGGTGTCGTCATATGCCGTGGGCAACGAATCCATCGGTACACAACCGTTTACAACCTCATATGAGTCGTAGGTAAAGTCAGTGCGAAACGTACCGTTTGCGAGTTTGACTTCAAGCGGCGTCTGCCGATAGTCCCCGCACCCCGTACCGGACCATTCGAGCGGAATCGTATCGAGACAATAGGCTTCATCCTCCGTGGAATACGCAATCGAGCTGCCATGCATGATGCTGCGCTTGGTCAGCAGTGGTTCCATCTCGTTGTTCGGGATGCGTGCTCCATAATAAACATGCTCAAGGTGCCGAAACGGCGTCACGCGAAACAGATAGCTCGTGCGTTCGGTTTCCAGCGCGAAAACCAGATCCTGGATAACGATCATATGCGTCCTTTCATCAATCAAGCATTGTTTGGAATTGTATTCGTATGCATCGTTCGTGTATAGAATCATTCTAGCTTTATCCGGAAACAGCGTCAATCGAAAGTCGATCCGGCGCATAACGGCTTACGAAAAAATAAATATAAATAAATAAGAAGCATGTGAATGAAGTTTATTGACAACCAATCCTGCATACTGTATAAATGTATCGGGGTTGAGCGAAAAACAAAACTGTACCAAATAAACGAGGGGATAGGGCAATGGAAACACAACTGAAAAAGAAGTATGGCCTGTTCACCGCTATATCGATGGTCGTGGGTATCGTCATCGGCAGCGGTGTATTCTTTAAGGCCGAGAAGATTCTGGGCGTTACCAGCGGGAACCTGCCGCTGGGCATCCTTGCATGGATCATCGGCGGTGTCATCATGATGATCTGTTCGTACGTCTTTGCCGTCATGGCAACGAAGTATGAATATGTCAACGGCGTAGTCGATTATTCCGAAGTCACAGTCGGAAAAAAATACGGCTACATGATGGGCTGGTTCTTCGCTACTATCTATTATCCGACTTTGACGAGCGTGCTTGCGTGGGTTTCCGCGCGCTACACCGCAGTGCTCTTTGGTTGGTCAATCACGGGGCCGGAGTGCATGGTTCTCTCGGCGGTGTTCCTCATCGCGAGCTATGCCATCAATGCGCTTTCGCCGAAACTTGCGGGCAAGTTCCAAGTCACGACAACCGTCATCAAACTCATTCCGCTTTTGCTGATGGGTGTGGTCGGTTTGATTGTGGGCCTGAGCAGCGGCATGACGGTGCAAAACTTCACCAATGCGGTCACGGAAGTGACGTCCAAGAGCAGCGCGCTCCTGACGGCGGTCTGCGCAACCGCGTTTGCATATGAAGGCTGGGTCATCGCAACCAGCATCAACGCAGAGCTGCGCGACGCGAAGAAAAACCTGCCCATCGCTCTGGTGGCGGGCGCCGCAATCGTCATCGTCGTCTATATTCTGTACTATGTCGGTCTCGCGGGCGTGGTGCCGAACGCAACCCTCATGGCAAACGGGCAGGAAGGCGCAAGAATCGCGTTCTCTTCCTTGTTCTCCAGTGTTGCGGGAACACTACTGTTCGTATTCGTCATCATTTCCTGCCTTGGCACGCTCAACGGCCTCATGATGGGTTGCACGCGCGGGTTCTATTCGCTCGCCGCCCGTAAGGTTGGCCCGCAGCCGGAGATCTATTCGGAAGTCAGCCCCAAAACGAATATGGCGACCAATTCGTCTGTGCTCGGCTTGCTTCTGTGCGTTGTTTGGCTCGCGTATTTCTTTGGCGCAAACCTTGTGGAAAAATCCTGGTTCGGTGTGCTCTCGTTTGACTCTTCGGAGTTGCCGATCATCACCGTTTATGCCATGTACATCCCGATGTTCATCGCGTTTTTGATCAAGCAAAAGGATCTTGGCTTCGCCAAGCGCTTCCTGATGCCGTCGCTTGGCGTGCTCGGCTGCCTGTTTATGGTCTACGCGGCGATTGTGTCCCACAAGATGGCGGTGGTCTGGTATCTTATCGTATTTATGGTGATCATGGCAATCGGCGCATTCTTCTCCAAAGAGAAGAAACAATTATAAAAAACACTCGCTTTCAACCCAAAAACACACGAGCCGCCGGATCATCCGGCGGCTCGTTGCATATTAACGTTGATACGGTGTTCGGTACAAATCTCGTTTGCGTAGGTTGTTCTTTCGCGCGGTGGAGATCCATCCCGCGTTGCCGCCGAAGAAATACAGGCGCTTTGGGAACTTTGGGGCTGCTTGCGTGATGATTAGTTCGCTTTTAGACGCACTGATTACATCCTGCCGCACGCGCGCAAAGAGCCGGTCAATCTGCTCAAATACCGGGCGCATGAACGGCGCATCCTTTGCCGCAAAGACCATGCCGCCGCCGCCAACCATGACGCCGCCGAGGAACAATCTACCCGTCTGAAGTGTGAAACATTCCATCACGCGTATAGCCTCCTCATTGATCTGCGGTTCGGGAAAGCCGCAGTTCACGATGGCATATACGGAGCAGTCGCGATTGGACGCGGGATATTGGCACGCAAAATCCTGTAAAAATCGCGTCAACATAGCGGGCAAACAGAAGAAATAAAGCGGGATCAGGAAGACTATAGCGTCCGCTTCCTGCATTTCGGAATATGCGGCTTCGGTTTGATGATGCAGCATCGCATGGCGCATATCGATGGTTTTTGCGAGAATTGGTTCGTCGCAGACAGCATTCATTCCGCGTTGCGCTAAAAATGCGGACACTGCTCCTGTTTGATCGACCTTCGGACTTGCGCTGACAAACACAATGGTTTGACTCGGTTCGCTCATAATGCACCTCCCATACGGCAGCGTGGACAAGCATTGAGAGCCGCGACAATCTCCGCATCGTCTCCGCGATCAAGGATAACCGAAACATTGCTCCTGTGCTTTTGATTGATATCGGTAAAGAGCGCCATCTCCCGTTCGGAGAGATGCTCGCCATAGCCCAGGAAAACTTGCGCGGGATAATCCGCATAGCGTGGGGGATGCATGGTGGAGCCGTCCTTGCGCGTGATGAAAAACGGCAGCATGTTCGGCAGCCAGCGGTCGATGGCGCTTTTGATATTCGCGGAAAACTGACCGAACACGACGGGGCAAAGGTAGATTACAAGGTCGCTCGTCATGCAGGTTCGGTTGATCTCTGCAATTCCGTCTCGCATGCTGCATTCGCCGGGTGTTTTCACCCAGCAGTCAAAGCAGCCGCGACAATAAGCGAGCTCGCTTGTTTGAATTGTCTTTTCCGCAAGAGTAAATCCTGCTTTCGTGAGATCATCCGTCAGCAATTTCTTGAGTTCTTGTTGGCGGGGCGTCAGAAATTCCCCGTCCATGATCAGATAAGCCTGCATGATCATTCCTCCGTATGCCGTTCACATTAAGATAATCTCATGAATACGCCTAAGTCAAGCAGATTCATCCGAGCACTTTTTTTGAGCATTTTTTCCGATCACTTTTTTCAAGCACTTTTTTCGAGCACTTTTTCTGAGCATTTTTTTCGAGCACTTTACCGCTTGCGTTTGCGTTGGTCGTTTTCAACTTGTGATTCTCAACTATATACGATATAATGTGTGGAAAGTTTGGAGGGAATTCACCCATGTCTGTTCGCGATCTCGCGCTGAGCGCAAAGGGAGCCTCCGGCAGGCTCGCCATCACCTCCGCAAAGACGAGGAACGACGCGCTCAACGCCATGGCGGACGCGTTGCTTTCCAGTGTGCCTGCGATTTTAGAAGCAAATCAGGAAGATGTACGCCTCGCAAAAGAACACGGCGTGAAGTCTTCCTTCATCGACCGACTGACGCTGGATCAGGAGCGCATCGAAGGCATGTCGAACGGCATGCGAAAGGTCGCGTTTCTTGCCGACCCGATCGGGAAGAGTGATGCCGTCTTTGTTCGTCCCAATGGCTTGCGCATCGAAAAGCGACGTGTGCCTATCGGCGTCATCGGCATCATCTACGAAGCGCGCCCGAACGTCACCGCGGATGCGATCGCATTGTGCCTCAAAAGCGGCAATGCCTGCGTGCTGCGCGGCGGAAGCGAGGCGCTCTTGAGCAACTCCATAATTTGCGACACGCTAAACGATGCCGCCGTACGCAACGGAATCCCCGACGGCGCAATTCAACTCCTGCGGGACACCGACCGCGCGGCAGCAAAAGAGATGATGCAGCTCAACGGCCTCATCGACGTACTCATCCCGCGCGGGGGTCCGGGTTTGATTAAGAGTGTTCTGCAACAGGCCACCATTCCCGTCATTGAAACAGGCGTCGGTGTTTGTCACGTTTATATCGACGAGACGGGCGATCTTGAAATGGCCGCCGAGATCATTGAAAATGCGAAGTGCTCGCGTCCGTCCGTTTGCAACGCCGCGGAAACGCTTTTGGTACACGAGCGCGTCGCCACCGCATGTCTGCCGCAGATTGCGCAACGTCTGACCGCGCGCGGGGTAGAGCTTCGATGCGATGCGCGCGCTAAGGCGCTCATGCCCGGCGCAATCGACGCCACGGAGGAAGACTGGGCAACGGAATATGACGACCTGATTCTATCGATTAAAGTGGTCGATTCTTTTGACGAGGCAGTGGAGCACATCAATACCTTTGGCACACACCATAGCGACGCCATCGTAACCAGCCGCTATGATACCGCCGAACGCTTTCTGAACGAGATCAATTCCGCCGCGGTCTACGTCAACGCCTCCACGCGCTTTACGGATGGCGAAGAGTTCGGCTTTGGCGCGGAGATCGGTATCAGCACGCAAAAACTGCATGCCAGGGGGCCGATGGGGTTGGACGAATTGACTACGGTAAAATACACCATTCGCGGGTCAGGACAGATTCGCTGATTGCACCAGCCAAAGACGCATAAAATTGAATCGTTGGAGAAAAAATGGACATCAAGCTCATCGCGCTGGACATCGACGGTACGCTGACCAACCACGCGGGAATCATCAGCGAGCGAAACCGGCGCGCCGTGCAGCGTGCAATCGATTCCGGCATCTATGTGGTGCTGGCGACGGGCAGGGGAAGAATCGCGACCCGTCCGATCTGGAAAACGCTCGATCTGCACGGCCCATCGATTCAGTACGGCGGGGCAATGATCGCGGATATCGACTCGGAGCGCGCGCTTGTGCTGCACGAAATACCGCCGGATGTCATCCGCGAAGCGCTCGCTTATTCCAAAGAGATCGGCATTCCCGCGCAAATCTACCTTGACGAAACCGTCATCAGCGGACAGGCGAGTGAAGTCGCAAGCGGGTATGTAAACCGCCACAAGCTGAACTTTATCGTCGAGCCGGATATTCTCAACAAAACGTATCGCAACGTGCCCAAAGTGCTTGCGTTTGCGCCATTGGATCGTGAGAGTGTGCTCTTTGAGACATATAAAAAAAGATTTTCCGGAATCGCGCAAGTATCGCGCTCCAGCCCCGGATTCATTGAAATCAACAAGCTTGACGTGACAAAGGCGACTGCCCTTGAGGAGCTTTCCGCGATGTTGGGTATTTCGCGCGCGCAAACGGCAGCCGTTGGAGATAATTTTCTCGATCAAGAGATGATCGAATGGGCAGGGCTGGGCGTTTGCGTCGCGGACGGTGCGCCGGAGGTGCAGGCCGCAGCCGATCTGATCGTCCCCGCGTGCGCGGAAGACGGCGTAGCTGTATTCATCGAAGAGCATATCTTGTCAAAATAAACATCCGGCACAGCCGGTATAGCGTTCAGGAGGATAGTATCATGTACAGCATTGGCGTAGATATCGGTGGAAGCAAGATTGCAGCCGGCGTGGTCGGAAAAGACTATACGTTGATCAGCAAAAAATCGCTCCCGTTTCCGCATACGGGCAATCCGTTGGATTCCATTGCGACGATTCGGACACTGGTTGGCGGATTGATCGCGGAGAACAATCTTGCGACGGAGGAAATCGCCGCCATCGGCCTCGCCGTTCCCGGCAGTATCGATTACGATCGCGGCGTCGTCATCGACGCGCACAATCTGGACTACCATGATTTTCCCCTCTGTAAACTTGTTGGCGATGATTTCCCCGGAATCACCGTATTTGTGGAAAACGATGCAAACGCCGCTGCTTTGGCGGAGTATTACGGCGGCGCGTTTCGCGGTTGTTCGTCCGGGCTCTTGATCACGATCGGAACCGGCATCGGCGGCGGACTCGTGCTGGACGGTAAAATATTCATTGGCGGAAAGAAGAACGGGTTTGAGTTCGGGCATGCGGTGCTGCTCTTTGGCGGAGAGCCCTGCACCTGCGGGCAAAAAGGTTGCATCGAATCGTATTGCTCTGCGGCGGCGCTCGTGCGCGAAGGACGAAAGGCCGCGAACCTGCATCATGAAAGCGCAATGTTCCAGCGTGCGCAGGGGGACATCACGAAGATCAACGCAAAGCTCGTCATGGATTGCGCGCGCGAAGGGGATCCTGTGGCGTGCGAAGTGTATCACAAGTTTACGGATTATCTGGGCGCGACTGCATGCACCGCGATAGCGCTGTTTGATCCCGAGATCATCGCCTTTGGCGGCGGCGTCAGCAACGATGGAGAGTTTTTGCTCGCCCCGATTCGAGAATACGCGAGCAAGTATGCGTTCTTTAAGAATCACGCGAAGATTGTTACCGCGGAGATGAAGAACGATGCGGGAATCGTCGGTGCGGCAATGCTGCATCTACAGCGATAGGGTAAGGGGGAGGGGCTTCGCCCAAACCCAATAAAAACGCAGGAGTTGCTTCCTGCGTTTTGCTTATCATTTCTCGTTAGAAATAGACAAGGAGCCAATCCTGATTATCAAAACCGAAATGTGGAGACAGTTTCGAACTGCTAGCCAAAAATAGACAAGGAGCCAATCAAGACTATCAAAGCCCAAATGTGAAGAGTGCTTATAAATTTACTTGCCCCAAAACATAGACAAGGAGCCAATTTCTTGGTGGGAGAGTAAAACCGAAATGTGGAGACAGTTTCGAACTGCTAGCCAAAAATAGACAAGGAGCCAATCAAGACTATCAAAGCCCAAATGTGAAGAGTGCTTATAAATTTACTTGCCCCAAAACATAGACAAGGAGCCAATTTCTTGGTGGGAGAGTAAAACCGAAATGTGGAGACAGTTTCGAACTGCTAGCCAAAAATAGACAAGGAGCCAATTTCTTGGCTCCTTTGTACTTTCCGTCCGCTAAGCCTTTCTAATGGTGCCCTATCCACAAGAAAGTGATTATGATGTTACGATGTAGTTCGGTTACGCGGTTTTAAGGAGGAAATCGGTAATGAAAAAACACACATAACGGACGGAAACTTGAGATCTTTTATGGTTCGAGTATATCACCCGAATTATGCAATTGCAAGCAAATCTATGCGTAAATTGTGTCAATTTTATATCTGATCTGTGAATTGTGGGGTGTAAATCGATTTTGCCGAATCACGCTCTTGTAACAAGATATTGTGGAGCCCGAGAGACAGCGCATACGAAATCACCCGATCGTATTCCCGCTGTGTGATTCTGCGGTTAAGCGGGAACTCTGTTGTATAGACCTGCGGTGTATATTGGCTCATGATCGAGACATATGTGCTTTTCGGCAGCAAGCGGACGATCTCGTCGAGCACCTTGCGCGAATCGTCCACACACCCCGGCAGAATGAGGTGGCGAATGACCAGACCACGCTGCGCAATGCCGGATTCATCCAAGCTCAAATCGCCCACTTGACGAAACATTTCCAAAATCGCAGCCGAGGTGATGCTTGCATAGTCCGGGGCATTGGAAAACTTCTCGGAAAGCAGGGGAGAGACATATTTCCAATCCGGCAGATAGAGATCGACCAAGCCTTCGAGTTCACGAAGCGTTTCCACGCACTCATATCCGCTGGAATTGTACACGACAGGGATGATCAGCCCGCGATCCTTCGCGCGGCGGATGCTCTGCGCAACTTCCGGCACATACGGTGCCGCCGTGACGAGATTGATGTTATGCGCGCCGTTTTCCTGAAGCGAGAGATACGCACTTGCGAGCGAATCTGCATCCATGACATCTCCGATGCCGCCGTCGCGAATTTCGTAATTCTGGCAATACACACAGCCAAGATTACAGCCGGAGAAAAACACGGTGCCGGAGCCGCGCGCTCCGCTGATAAAAGGCTCCTCCCAGTGATGCAACATGATCTTCGCTACCCGCGGCAACGCTTCCGCGCCGCAAAGTCCACGTTGAATCGATCGATCCGCGCCACATTTACGCGGGCATATCATACAGTTGTCCATCAAAACACACGCCTGCCGTTGACAAAGTTGCGCGTCCAGTAGGCGGTCGAAATCGAACTGGTGATCACCTTGCCGGAGCTGGAGGACGCATGGACAAATCTGCCACCCCCCGCATAAATTCCGGTGTGGCTCACGCGATCCGACGTATCGTTTTTGAAGAACAAGAGATCGCCCTTTTGCAGGTCTCCAATCGATGTAATCTCCGCCCATTTGCTGACGGAGGAGAACCCCGACGCGCTGTAGCGGCTGACGCTTACCCCGCATGTGCGGAGGCTAAAGTAGACAAGACCGGAGCAGTCGAACCCCTTGGACGGACTTTCTTCCGACCAGGAGTAGGGTCTGCCGAGCATCGCGCTGGCGACGGAGACGAGTCCATCCGCGCTATAGGAGGCCTCATAGCTCACGTCCTCAAAAACGGGTGCTTCCGTCGTCTCCGGCGCTTGCGTGTTTTCATTTTCGGGAATCGCCGTGGCTGTGCCGCCGGAAGAGGTCGTCGTCGGGTCTTTGGTCGTCGTTGGCTTTTTGGTTGTCGTCGGTTTCTTGGTTGGTTTCGGCGTCGGCTTTGGCGAAGGTGTAGGCGTCGGGTCGATCTTGGGCCGCGCATCCGGCGAATAGAGCAGGTCTCGATCCTGCACATTGAACACACTGTCCTCGGCGATCTTGTTCTTCGCCTGGAATGCACGCAGCGCTTCTTCCGTCGCTACGCCAAAATATCCGTTGATCTTTTCGGCGTAGTAACCGAGCTCATTCAAGCGAGACTGCATGCTCTCCACATCTGTTCCGCTGTCGCCAAGTTTGATCTCGTACGGTTTTGCTTCCGTACTAAAGAGATGTTCCTGTAATTCGCCCGTTGCGATGCCGTCCATATTCTCGTCGATCGTCCGCTGAAAGAGCGAGACGGCAACACTCGTCGCCGCATTGAATACGGTGGTCGGCTCGTCCGAGTCCAAGTAGCCAAGTTCCATCAGCCTGTTTTGTAATTGGGATACGGTCGGATAATCGTCATTTTCCTGCAACAGCGTAAACTGGGACACCTGCACGCCGGGTGTCGCATTCATCGAAGGATTTGGCGTGTCCAGTGCGCAGGATGTTGGCACGAGTGCTTCCGCGCTGAATGGAATCGGAGTCGGCGTCGCTTCCAGCACAACGCGCTCCGCTTCCAGCGCAACAGAGTTCGCACCGGAAAAATGATTGATCGCAAGCGGCAGGATAAGAAACGCAATCACACACCCACCCGCGATGGACAAGATCCATGTTCGGGCGGAGGGAGGGAAAATCTGTTTTTTTTGTTTGCCGGAAGGCAACCGGGGACTGTTCAAATCGAAACCCTCGCTTTACTGACACACGATTGGCTAGAGGAACGCTCTTTTCAATACACTCTTATTATAACGAATTCTTTTGCATTTGATTTGAACATTTTCAAAACATGCAACCGCAAATGTAACAACTTTTTGAACGGCTCGTCTATGCTGTGTTTGCTTTGTTTAAAACAAGTCGCTCTATCTGTTGTATTCGCGTCTTCGCTATATTTACTTTAAAAAAAACACTTTGCTCTATCTGTTGTATTCGCGTCTTCGCAGTGTTTGCTTTATAGGAACGCGTTTTTCTCTTTTTCCTTACATTCCACAATCTTCAGCAAAATAAGACACGATTTGTTTGCAGAATTCCGCTCTGCGCGCTTTTGCAAATAGATGGCCTCTATGGTAAAATAAACTGTCAATTATTGGAGAAAACACAATGTCGTTGATTCACGCGCAGGAGCTTGAAAAAAGCTTCGGAGAAAGAACACTCTTTTCAGAAATCGCATTTGATGTGTTGGAGCAGGATCACGTTGGTCTCGTGGGGATCAACGGCTGCGGCAAGAGCACACTGATGCGCATGATAGCAGGGCAAGAGCCGCACGACGGGCGCGGCCAACTTTCTGTTTCCAAAAACGCACAGGTCGCCATGCTGGATCAAAGCCCGATCTGGGGTGCCGGGCAGACGCTCTATGACGCCGTACTGGAAGCTTCCGGTAAATGGATGGACATTGAGCGCGAGCTGCACGAGATCGCGGAGCGAATCGAACGCGAAGGAGCGAATGCGTCGCTCATCAAGCGGCAGGCGGACTTGCAGGATCGCTACACCGCGGGCGGTGGGTTGACCTATCGCGCGCGGACGCGTTCCACCTTGCTCGGCCTCGGTTTTCGGGAAGAACAGCTGGAAAGCCCGATCCGTGTCATGAGCGGCGGACAGATGCGCAAAGCATCGCTTGCGAAAATATTGTTGTCGGACGCGGATTTGCTCCTTCTGGACGAACCGACCAACCATCTCGACATCGCATCGCTCGAATGGCTGGAATCGTATTTGTCCGCGTTTCGCGGTGCGTTTGTGCTGATTTCGCACGACCGCTATTTTCTGGACAAGGTCTGCAACCGTATCTTCGAACTGGAGAACGGTGCAATGAACCAATACGCGGGCAACTATAGTCAATCCATGGAAAAGAAGATGGACGAGCGCACGTTTGCCATGCGGAGATATCAAAACACGTTGCGTGAGATCAAGCGCATTGAAGGAATCATCGAGCAACAGCGCCGCTGGAATCAGGCGCGCAATTATGTCACCATCGCATCCAAGGAGAAACAAATCGAGCGCATCAAGACTACGCTCGTGAAGCCGGACGACGCGCCGGATATGATTCATTTTCATCTCAAGGCGGACGCGCTCACGGCAAACGAAATCATCGTCTGCAAAGACCTCGGCAAACGATTTGGCGAGCGGGAGATCTTTCAACATCTGGATTTAATGGTTCGCAGGGACGAAAAGATCTGTCTGCTTGGTGCGAATGGTTGCGGCAAGACCACGCTTTTGAAGATTCTGACCAATCAGATCGAGCCGGATACAGGCAGCTTCAAACTCGGCTCCAATGTGCACGTTGGATACTATGAGCAAGGCTCCGTGCGGCAAAGCGATCCGAGCACGGTGCTCGAAGCACTCAACACGAGCTTCCCGCGTTATGACACCAAGCAGCTTCGAAACCTGTTGGGCTCGTTTCTGTTTCGCGGGGACGATGTGTTCAAGCGCATGAGCGATCTCTCCGGCGGGGAGCATGCGCGAATCCAACTGCTCAAGCTCATGCTCAACGGCAGCAATGTGCTCTTTCTGGACGAACCGACAAACCACCTCGATATCCCGTCTTGTGAGGCGCTGGAAGGCGCGTTGAGCGAATATGGCGGCACGATGCTGATCGTCACCCACGATCGCTATCTGGCAAACAGAATCGCAGATCGCATCATCATCATGGATGAGGACGGCATGCGTGAATTCGAAGGCGACTGGGACGCGTATAAAGAGTTCCTTGCCGAAAGCATTGCGCCAAAAGAGCGGGAGGCACCCGCTGCTAAAAACGATTACCAACTGGCAAAAGAAAAAAAGAGCGCGCAGGTGAAAGCAAAATCCGTGTTAAAAAAAGCGGAGGAGCGCGTACACGCCGAAGAAGCGACGCTCAAAACGCTGGAAGAGAAAGCCTTTGATCCGCAGATTGCGAGCGATTTTGAAGCGGCAAAGGACGCCTATGCGCGCTTGGATGCCCAGCGGCTCGTGGTAGAATCCTGCTATGCGGCCTGGGAGCGGGCGGAAGCGGATCTGCAAACTTTACTAGCAAACGACGCGGGATAACAAACGCCCGATCCTTTCGAAAACTAGATTCTGCCGAAATCTCCGAAGAATTGCTCTGGGTGGAGACGCTCCGCCTAAGGAGGGTATCACGTATGGAATACTCCAAATTTTCGCTTGGTCTTCGCTTCGCAATGACGAGTGATTCCAAACTCACGCCGGAAGACTGCTGGAACATCGCCTTTTCCGAAGTGCCCATCACCTTTGTGGTCGGCTCGACGCTCTTTGGCGCATGGGACGATGTCGAAGCAGCCGAAAGCGAATCCGCTTATATCTGTATGTTTTCGAATTTACCGCTCAAGGTCGGCAAGGCTCTCTTTGCGCAATTGCGTCAAAAGCCGGTCTTGCTTTCCTATCTAACCATCTATCGCCCTTTTATTCAAAACAATCGCGTGGAAAAATGCAGCACGGTGGAGTACCTTGGTCGCGTGCAGCCGGATGGCGTCGTTCTTGACGGAGACGTGCAGTTGGGCGCGATGAAAATAAGCGGAGCCTTGCCACAGATCTGTGAAAAGCCTGGACAATGCAGGCGAATCTTGATTGCGCCGGATGCCTGGGCAGGGAAATTCACCTCCGCGGATGCCGCGCGGCATATGCTCCGCTCCGCCTCGCGCATGTTGCCGCACGCGGTCTTGCGCACGCATCTGATCGCGGACGGCGGACAGGGCACGATTGACGCGCTCGTCTGCTCCAACAACGGCAGATATGGGAAAGCCGTCGTAAAATCAGACGCAGGGGAGCAGCAGGAGGTACGTTACGGCATCTTGCCCAATCGCACGGTCGTCCTTGAGTCGGAAGCGCTTTCTTCGGAAACGCTACAGCAAGCACTCACGCTGCCACAGAACAAGGGCTTCACAGAATATATCGTTGCAGCGGGATCGGGTGTTTTGCCGGAAGATGTGCCGGAGGGACGATTTGCCACCGTACTGGGCAAGCGTATTCCCGCTTCGCAACGCAACAGCCTGCGTGTGGAATATCGAAACGGCATCGAGACCGTGCTGGAAGCGTGCGAATTCAACTGGCATTTGGCAAAAGCGGACTGGTTGATCGCGCTGACGCGCCTGCTGGACGATGCGGGTTCCATGAAAGACCCCACGACGGATGCGCTGCTGTTCCATTGCCGATTGCTTCGAAAACACGCGGCCATTCTAGCGTTTACGGACGACGGACGTTTCTTTGCAAAGGTCGACGACGAACCGCTCGTACCGATTCAGACGACATCCTTTGACGAGGCGGCGGACGCGCTGTTTCTTATCATCAAAAACACACCGATCTCTCCCGCGCCGTTGTTCGCGCCGCCCGTGCGTCCGGAGACGGTCATCAGCGATATGTAACGATTGGATTTGGAGGAAACGCCCTATGAGAATGGTTGATAGCATCGAAAAGAAAGTAAATCGGGAAGAATTGACACACGATGAAATCCAATTCGTTGTGGATGGTTTCGTCAGCGGCGAAATTCCGGACTATCAGATGTCCGCGCTGATGATGGCCATCGTGCTCAACGATATGAACGAGAGAGAAGCTGCGGATCTTACGCTGAGCATGATGCAATCCGGCGATATCGTCGATTTGAGCGATCTGCCCGGCATCAAGGTGGATAAGCATTCGTCCGGCGGCGTTGGAGACACGACCACGCTGGTGATCGCCCCGCTTGTCGCGGCCTGCGGCGGAACGGTAGCAAAGATGTCCGGCAGAGGGCTCGCATTCTCCGGCGGCACGCTCGATAAGCTCGAATCCATCCCCGGGGTCAACATCGCCCAGCCGATCGATCGATTCAAAGCAATCGTTCGTAAGACCGGCGTCTGCGTGATCGGTCAAACCGGAAATCTCGTACCTGCGGATAAAAAGATGTATGCGCTGCGCGACGTAACCGGAACCGTGCAGAGCGTCCCGCTGATTGCCGCGAGCATCATGAGTAAAAAACTCGCCGCTGGCGCGGACGCAATCGTGCTGGATGTCAAGGTTGGCAGCGGCGCGTTTATGAAGACGGTTGAAGACGCAAAGCGCCTTGCCGAGCTCATGGTCAAGATGGGCAAACACCTCAAACGTGAGGTCGTCGCCGTCGTGACGGATATGAACCAGCCGCTCGGGCTTTCAGTCGGCAACGCGTTGGAGTTTCGCGAGGCGGTGCAGCTGCTCAGCGGACGCCTGCCGCAAGGAGATCCGCTGTTGGAGGTGTGCCTGCTTCTTGGCACGCAGATGTTGCTGCTCTCCAAGCTCGCAAAGACCGATGCGGAAGCGCGCGCCATGCTCCAAAGCGCCATCGACAGCGGCGCGGGATTGGAAAAACTCCGCGCGATGATTCACGAACTCGGCGGCGACGAGACGCTGCTCACGCTCGACGGCATGGACAGCCTTTGCGCGGTCAAGCGCGTTGTCCCGGTGACAGCTAAGCGCGGTGGCGTGGTCGTGGGCATGCAGGCGGAGCTGATTGGCAAAGCCGCACAGGTGCTCGGCGCAGGCAGGGAAACCAAAGAAGACGTGATCGATCCCGCGGTTGGACTCATCATGCACAAACGTGTCGGCGACAGGATTGAGGCGGGAGAAGCCTTCTGCACCCTCTATGTCAACGACGAGAAGAATCTACAGGACGCGATGAATACCATGCTGGAAGCGGTTTGCATCGGCGAAAAGCCGGAACAGGTTGCGCCCATGGTCTATGCCGTCATCCGCTGATCATTGAGGTAAGCCTTCGCATTTTGCGCACATGCGCATATGCTGGAAGAACAAAACGCGATTCTTATAACAACCACGCAGGAGGTACCGCTTGAAACAGCTGATCGCCATCGACGGAAACAGCCTCATGCATCGCGCATATCACGCGCTGCCACCCATGACCACGCGCGCAGGAGTTCCAACCGGCGCATTGCATGGTTTTTTGAGCATGCTGCTCAAGCTCATCGAACGCAATCCGGACTATCTGGTCGTCGCGTTTGATATGCACGGGCCGACCTTTCGCCATGAGCAGTTTGAAGCGTATAAAGCAGGTCGCAGGGAAACGGACGAGGATCTTCATACACAGTTTCCGCTCTTAAAAGAACTGCTTTGCGAGATGGGCATCGCCGTTTGCGAAACGCCGCGCTATGAAGCGGACGATATCCTCGGCACATTTGCAAAAAAGTGCGAAGCCGAGGGAATCGACGCACTTTTGGTGACCGGAGATCGCGACGCACTGCAGCTCATTGGCGAGCATACCCACGTTCTGATGACCAAAAAAGGAATCAGCGAAACGGTGGAGTTTGACCGCGACGTGCTCAAGGAGCAATACGGGCTCGAACCCGACCGCATGCGCGACCTCAAAGGCCTCATGGGCGACAATTCGGACAATATTCCCGGGATACAGGGCGTAGGCGAAAAGACCGCCATGAAGCTGCTGGAGGAATACGGAACGCTCGAAAACGTCCTCGCGCACGCATCCGAAGTGAAAGGGAAGCTCGGCGAAAAGATCGCGGCCGGCACGGAGAGCGCGCGCATGAGCTATCAAATCGGAACCATCTGCACTGAAGCGCCGATTCCGCTTTCGATTGCGGACTGTGTCTTTCGTCCCGAAGCGATGGGCGGCGCGCAAACAAGGCTTCTTGCGTTGGAGATGCGCGGTCTCGCCGCGCGCATAGGAGGGGAAAGCACGCCCGTTTCAGCCACAAACGCGCAGATTCCCGCAGCGCAACGTATGGAGCTGGACACGATCGAAGCCGTTCGAGAAGCGATTCAAGCAGCTTACCCCATATCCCGCTTTGCAATCGAAGCGGGGGAAACGGTTCAGTTCGCATTCTCGCCCGGGACCCTTTATGAGATCGTGCAGGGTGCGGACTTGTTCTGCACGCCGATCGATGAAGCCGCGCTTTACGGTGCGTTTCGTTCGATTTTTGAAAATACCGCCATAGAAACGCTGGTGTTTGACTCAAAGCGTCTGCGTCATCTGCTGGAAAAATTCTCCATCTCGCTCCAATCAACCGTGTTTGACGCGATGATTGCGGACTACCTGCTGGACGCGACGCGTCCCGCGACGAGTTTGATCATACTCAGCGAACGCCTTTGCCCGAACCAGAAACCGAACGCCGCTATGCTGTTCTCCATGCGCGAGCAAATGCTCCGCGAACTGGAAGAAGCAAACATGACCAAGCTCTATTTTGAAATGGAACTGCCGCTTTCACGCGTGCTGTTTGGGATGGAGCACGAAGGCTTTCGCGTGGATCGAGAGATACTCAAACAACTGCAAGCGCAGTTCAATGAGCAGAGCGAAGCGCTCGCACGGGAGATCTATCAATCCACAGGAGAAACGTTCAATATCCTCTCGCCCAAACAACTCGGTGAGGTGTTGTTTGAAAAGCTCAATCTACCGACGGGACGCAAGAACAAGAGCGGATTCTCCACCGATGCGGAGACGCTCGACGCGCTCGCGGACAAGCACCCTGCAATCAATCAAATTCAGGAATATCGTTTCCTAACGAAACTGAAGAGCACGTTTGTCGATGGTCTGCTGAACGTGGTGAGCGAAGAGAACGACCGTGTTAGGACGCAGTTCAATCAATGCGTCACCGCAACGGGACGCATCTCCAGCACGGAACCGAATATGCAAAACATCCCCGTGCGCACGCAGCAGGGCAGAGAGATCCGTAAAGCGTTCATCGCCTCTCCCGGCAATGTGCTCGTGGACGCGGACTATTCGCAGATCGAATTGCGCTTACTCGCGCACATCAGCGGCGACGAGGGAATGATTCACGCCTTCAACAGCGGGAAAGACATCCACCGCACGACTGCCAGCGAGGTCTTCCGCGTGCCGTTTGAAGAAGTGACACAGGAACTGCGCAGTGCGGCAAAGGCGGTTAATTTCGGCATCGTGTACGGCATCAGCGACTTTGGGCTTGCGCGAAATCTAGATATCCCCGTCAAACGTGCGGGCGAATATATCAAACTCTATTTCGACCGTTATCCGGGCGTGAAGGCATATCTGGATCAGAGCGTCGAGGACGCGAAGCGTCTTGGATACGCTGTAACGATGTTCGAGCGCAGACGCGCCCTGCCGGAGCTCAAGAGCTCCAACTACAACACCCGTTCCTTTGGTGAACGCGTCGCGATGAATATGCCAATTCAGGGTACGGCGGCGGACATCATCAAGCTCGCGATGGTAAAGGTCAGCTCGTTGCTTGAGCAACGTGGTCTGGGCACCAAGCTCATATTGCAGGTACACGACGAACTGATCTTCGATGTCCCGGTGGCGGAAGCGGACGAGGTCGTAGCGCTCGTGCACGAAAGTATGGAACAGGTTGCAAAGCTATCCGTCCTGCTGGATGCGGATGTCAAAGTCGGTCATAGTTGGTATGAAACGAAATGACGGAAGCATTTGACTATCTGAAAATCGGGCTGACGGGCGGGATCGGTTCCGGCAAAACCACCGTGGCAAAGCGATTCGCTGCTCTTGGCGCGAGGGTTTATCACGCGGATGAGATTTCTCGCTGCGCGCTGGATCCCGGTGCCGCGTGCTATGCGCCGGTTGTCGCGGCCTTCGGGCGGGAGATTTTACGTCCGGATGCTACCATCGACCGCAGACGTCTGGGCGAAATCGTGTTTGCCGACGCGGCAAGCCGGCGCGTACTCAACGAGATCATCCATCCCTATGTGATCGACGAACTCTTCTCACGCGCCAAACAAGAGCGCACGGGAAAGCCGGGCGATCTTGCGGTGTTCGAAGTCCCGCTGCTGTTTGAAAGCGGCATGCATGCTTCGATGGATCACAACATTGTCGTCTTCAGTCGGGAAGAGAATCGCATCCGCCGCGTGATGGAACGGGACGCACTCCCGCGCGAACAGATCATCGCCCGCATTCGCGCACAACTGCCGGAGAAAGAAGCGCTTTTACTCGCGGATTCCATCTTGGAAAACAACGACACGGAAGAAGCGCTGTTGCATCAAGTTGACTCGCTCTATCAGAAACTGATTGCCGGAGGAGCGCTTGCTTGAAGAACCCGAAGCGTGAAAGCAAAGCTAGGAAACGAGCAAAAAACAAAAAACGTCTCTCCGCCATGCAGATTGCAAGCCTCGTACTTGGTGCGTTGTTGGTTCTTTTTGCCGCTGGCTTTGGCGGATATGTGCTCTACGAAAACGCGCAGCACGAAAAAGCCCTTCGCAACTATCCCGTGGCATATACGGATCTCATCGCGCAATATGCGGAGCAATACGAACTCGATCCATATCTGGTGCAGTCGATCATACGCTGCGAAAGCAGCAACGATCCCAATGCGGTCAGCCGCGTGGGCGCAATCGGCCTCATGCAGATCATGCCGGACACGGGAGAATGGATTGGACACAAAATCGATCCGGAGCTCGCATATTCGCTCGATATGCTCACCGATCCTGCGACCAACATCGAATATGGCTGCTGGTATCTCAATTTTCTCAGCAGTCGCTTTGACGGGCGCATAATGGAGATCATCGCTGCCTACAACGCGGGGCACGGGAGCGTGAAAGAGTGGCTCGCGGATACCCGATTCTCACAAAACGGGATACTTGTCACGATCCCGTTTGAGGACACCGCGCGGTATTATGAGGATGTCATGGCCGCATATCAGAACTATACAACGCTCTATCCCGATCTTTTTACAACCAATCAGCACTCCGCGACGGTTGTCGGCGGTTAACGTGCGTGCTATACTAGATCAAACCAATCGGAGGATACTACCTTGCTTGAACTCATCATCGTCGTTTTATTGCTGGCGCTGGACCAGGTTTCAAAATATCTCGTGCATCTCTATCTGTCGCCTGTCGGCAGCAGTGTGCCGGTCATCAGTGGTCTTTTGCAGTTGACCAATGTGCACAATACCGGCGCGGCTTGGGGTATGCTGGAAGGATTTCGCTGGCTGTTTATCCCGATGACGCTCATCGTCGCCGCGGTGCTCGTCTTTGTGATGGTTCGCTTCGGAAAGAAGATCACCGCATTTTCGCGCGTTACGCTCGCGCTCCTGTTCGCGGGCGCTGTCGGTAATTTTATCGATCGACTCTTTCTGTCCTATGTGCGTGATTTTCTCGATATTACGCCGTTGTTTTCGTTTCCAGTGTTCAATGTTGCGGATAGTGCGCTGAGCATTGGTTGTGTGTTTCTCGTCATCGACGCGCTGTTTTTGAAGGATCGCTCCTTATTTGAACGCGTCTCGTTCAAAAAAGACAATCCAGAGGCAAAAAAAGCGGACGATGCCGCCGTAAAAAGCAAAGCTTCGTCCGATGCCACCAACGATGCCTGAGCAGGAGCGCATTCTCTGCGGCGTATCCGGTCGGCTGGATGCGTGGATCGCGGGAGTGACCGACCTTTCGCGCACCCAGGCGCAGCGATTGATTCGCGACGGGGCGATTCTGCTCAACGGCAAGGTCGTGAAACCAAACGCGATTCTGGCCGAAGGGGACGTGGTCGATATCACATATCCGGATCCCGTAGAAACCGATGTGATGCCGGAGGATATCCCGCTCGATATTGTCTATGAGGACGCGGATCTGCTCGTAATCAACAAACCGCAGGGCATGGTGGTGCATCCCGCACCGGGTCACGAGAGCGGAACGCTGGTCAACGCGCTGATGTACCATATTCGCGATCTTTCCGGCATCGGCGGGGAACTGCGCCCCGGCATTGTGCACCGAATCGACCGCATGACCTCCGGATTGCTCGTCGTCGCGAAAAACGACGTCACCCATCAAGCATTGAGCGACCAGTTTCGCGACCATAGCGCAAGACGAAGTTATGTCGCGCTTGTGGACGGCAACATCCGCGAGGAATCCGGCACCATCGACGCGCCTCTTGCGCGGCATCCGGTCGATCGCAAGCGTATGGCGATTGTGCAGGGCGGCAGGGACGCCGTCACACACTGGCACGTTGCGGAACGATATGGACAGTATACCTTGCTGCAAATCGAACTGGAGACGGGCAGAACGCACCAGATTCGCGTGCATCTTAGAAGCATCCAGCACCCGGTGACGGGAGACGACGTCTATGGTCGGGAAAAACGTCCGTTCGGGCTGCTCGGTCAGGCGCTGCATGGCTATCGACTCACGTTTCGCCATCCAAGATCCGGCGATACAATGATATTCTATGCGCCATTGCCGGACTATTTTTATCAAGCGATCCAGAAAGCAGGGGAGACGCAGGATGTCGCTTGCGTTTTTAAGACCATCCAAACGTTTCAAAGCGAAGATCCCCGTGATCATGAAGTATGAAGTGTAAAAAACAATTGAGAATAAAATACAGAATCATACAAAAAGAGTTCATTACAGAAGAATAGTATGACGATGAATTATAAAATAAGACAATGAAGGAGAGGATCATGAAACTATCGAGCAAGCTCATCGCCTTTCTGATGGCGTGTGTGCTCCTACTCAGCATGTTTGCCGGATGCAAACTGCCGGACAATGTTGACACAAAACCGATCACAATCGAATCCGATGATACACAGGAACCGTCTTCGTCTGAGGCAACCCCCACGCCGGAACCGACGTTTGCCTATAGTGAAGCCGCGGAGGAAGCCTTCCACGGGCTCGATTTGGAGATATTCCGCTGGTATGCGACGCTTTCCGGTGATTCGTTCCATATGTTTGTGGACGATCCCAAATCCTACAACATCGACCACGCGAGCGTTCCGATGACGCTTGGTGAGTTCAACGAAGAGGACAGCGCACGCATCGCGCTGAAAGCCACTGGTTTTCTGGAACAACTCGATGCCATCAATCGCGAGGAGATCAAGCCGGAATCCCAGTTCTCCTATGATGTGTTGCATCAGATCCTGGCGGACTTGACGACGGATGATGATTTTCCCTATTACTATGAGCCGTTGACCGAGTATAGTGGACTGCATTCCAATATGCCGCTGTCGTTTGCGCTATTTGAGCTCAAGAACGTCCAGGACGTGGAGGACTATCTCGCGCTGCTCGCGGATATGCCGCGCTATATGGGGCAGGTGCTTGCCTATGAGCAGAAACGAGCGGAGTTGGGCAGGTTCATGACCGAACCCGCGTTGGATGCGATTCTAGAACATTGCCAGACCATCATCGACGCAAAGGACACCTCGTTTTTGTATGTTACGTTTAATGAAGGAATCGATAAACTCACGGGGTTGAGCGCGGATCAGGCGCAAACGTATAAAAGCAAAAATAGAAATCTCCTGCAAAACGAATACATCGAATCGTACCAAACACTTTACGACGGTCTTGCGAAGTTGCGTAAGAACTGCCGCAGCTATGAGGAAGCATCATCGTACAACAAAGAAGAAAAGGCTTATTTTGAGTATTCGATGCAGTCCGCGGGTTGCAACAGCCTCAGCGTTGAGGAAACGCTGGAAATGCTCAAAACGGAGCTGAACTATCTCTTATACGATTTTATGCGGATTTCGAATGACAACCCGGACTTTTATGAAACAGAGATCAATCTCACCAGCGGCGATATGCAGCAGGATCTTGATTATCTCCAGGAGATCATCAAGCCCATACTTCCCGAACTTCCGGAGCACAATCTAACGCTGACGGATGTACCGGAGGAGCTTCAGGGACAGTTCTCACCCGCGGCGTACGTCATCCCCGCAATGGACGATTGGAAGGACAACATCATCTACATCAACACCGCATCCGCAGATCAGACGCTGCTGCTCACGCTGGCGCATGAAGGGTATCCGGGGCATTTGTACCAATACGTCTATCAGCGCAGTATGGATTCTCTGGGGCTGATGCAGCGCGCGGCAAACTTCAGCGGATATGCGGAGGGTTGGGCGCAGTTTGCCGAGTTCCTCGCGGTTGAAAACCAAGGTCGATATGATAAGGATCTGGTTCGGTTCTACTTCGATTATGGCCAGGCCTTTAATACGATTTTGCCTGCGATCATCAGCATACTGGTCAACTACTATGGCTACAGCAAGGATGGCGTCGAAAACGCACTCACCGGAATGGGGCTTGACGGCGAATACGGCGAATATTTTACCTCCACCTTCTATGACACGGTGATCGATCAACCGTATTACTTCTTTAATTACGCGATTGGATATGCGCAGCTTGCGCAGCTCTATCGTGAAGTAAAGGACGACCTCGACGAATCGTTCGATATGGCAGCGTTTTTGAAGGCATATCTGGATCTTGGCCCGGGCAACTTTGACCTGATCAAGGAAAAGATGGGTGTCTGGTCGGACTCGCTGTTGCAGGACGCAGCTTAATGGCTTGACAAATGGCCGGATATCGGCTAGACTGACGACAATTGATATTTCATCGGCTATGAAGATGAGGAGTACGCGCATTCGAAGCAAAAAGAGAGACCGCTCACAGGCTGAGAGGCGGTTTGCGAAACGAAACGCGGAAGGTCGCATCGGAGCCGGAAACGCGAGGCTGATCTGTTAGCGTTTCCCGTCTGTTCCACGTTACGGAATCTTGAGAGGAATACAGCATGAATCACACGCTGTGTTCAACAAAGGTGGTACCGCGAGCGTCCGCTTCGTCCTTTGGCGAAGTGGACGTTTTTTATTTATGAAACGACGGATTATAGAAAAGAACAGGGAGAGAAACACAATGCGCCCCGAAATGGAAAAAACCTACGACCACGCACGCGTGGAAAGCGCACTCTACAAAACTTGGGAGGAGCGCGGCTATTTTCACGCGCGTCCCAACACGGGTAAACCGCCGTATACCATCGTCATCCCGCCGCCCAACATCACAGGAAGACTGCACATGGGCCATGCCATAGACGAAACGCTTCAGGATGTTTTGATCCGCTATAAGCGTATGTGCGGTTTTGAAACGCTTTGGATGCCGGGCACGGATCATGCATCGATCGCGACCGAGGTCAAGATCGTCGAGCAGATGGCAAAAGAAGGTATCACGAAAAAAGATATCGGCCGTGAAGGCTTTTTAAAGCGTGCTTGGGCTTGGCGGGAGGAATATGGCTCCACAATCGTCAAGCAACTGCGCTATCTTGGCTCTTCCTGCGATTGGGAGCGAGAGCGCTTCACGATGGACGAAGGTTGCAGCAAGGCAGTCACCAAGGTCTTTGTGAGTCTCTATGACAAGGGTCTAATCTATCGGGGTGACCGCATCATCAACTGGTGTCCGGATTGTAAGACCGCGCTTTCCGATGCCGAGGTGGAATATGAAGAGCAGCACAGCCATCTGTGGCATGTGCGGTATGATGCGCCCGATCACAGCTATTCCATCACGGTCGCAACCACGCGGCCTGAGACGATGCTTGGTGATACCGGCGTCGCCGTTAACCCCGAAGATCCGCGCTATCAGCATTTGATCGGCAAGACCGTAATCGTGCCTGCCGTTGGACGCGAAATCCCGATCGTGGGCGACGAATACTGTGAGATGGAGTTTGGCACGGGTGCTGTGAAGATTACGCCTGCGCACGATCCGAACGATTTCGAGGTCGCCATGCGGCAGCATCTGCCGGTGATTCGCGTGTATACCGACGCGGGATATATCAACGAAAATGGCGGAAAGTTTGAAGGTCTGGAGCGGTTCGAATGCCGCAAAGCAATCGTCAAAGAGCTCGAAGAAAGCGGCAATCTCATCAAGATTGAGCCGTATGCGCACAATGTCGGCACCTGCTATCGCTGCCATTCCACGGTGGAGCCCATCGTCTCCAAGCAGTGGTTTGTGGACATGAAGCCTCTCGCAAAGCCCGCCATCGAAGCCGTCAGGAGTGGAGAAGTGCGCTTTGTGCCGGAGCGGTTTGAGAAAACGTATTTCAATTGGATGGACAACATCCGCGATTGGTGCATCTCGCGTCAGCTCTGGTGGGGGCATCGGATTCCCGCTTATTACTGCGACGCTTGCGGCAAAATGGTCGTCTCCGAGCAGATGCCGGACAAATGCCCCGATTGCGGCGCGCCGCTTCGTCAGGACGAGGACGTGCTCGATACATGGTTCAGTTCCGGCATGTGGCCATTCTCCACGCTTGGATATCCCGAAGAGACAGACGAGCTGCGCTATTTTTACCCGACGAGCACATTGGTGACGGGTTACGACATCATCTTCTTCTGGGTGGCGCGTATGGTCGTGTTTGGCTACGAGGTCATGCACGAACGCCCGTTTGAGACTGTGTTTGTCCACGGAATCATGCGTGACAGCCAGGGCAGAAAGATGAGCAAGTCCCTCGGCAACGGCATCGATCCGCTGGAAGTCATCGAAAAACACGGCGCGGATTCGCTCCGCTTCTCGCTGCTTGCGGGGAACTCCGCGGGCAACGACATGCGTTTCTATTGGGAAAAGGTGGAGGCCGCGCGCAACTTCTGCAACAAAATCTACAACGCCTCGCGCTTCGTGCTGATGGGGACAGACGAGAACGCAGGTGCGCTCCCGCAGCCCGATCAGCTCGAAATCGCGGACAAATGGATCCTAAACCGCCTCAACGAGATCATCGCCGAAGTGTCGAAAAACCTCGACGGCTACGAGCTCGGCATGGCAGCGCAGAAGATCTATGACTTCATTTGGTCGGAATACTGCGATTGGTACATCGAAATCGCGAAATCCCGCCTCTATGGTGAAAGCGCGGCGGAGAAAGCAACTGTCAGCGCGGTGTTAATCCATGTGCTCAAGACGAGCCTGAAGCTGTTGCACCCGTTCATGCCATTCATCACAGAGGAGATCTTTACTCGACTCTCCGATGAGCCGACGATCATGCTCTCCGATTGGCCGCAGATCGACGAGCGATACAACGTATTTGGCGCGGATTGTGCGCGGATGGAGCGCATGATGGAGCTCGTTCGCTCCATCCGAAACCTGCGTGCGGAGATGAAAGTGCCGCCGGCACAGAGAATTGGCGCGCGCCTCGTGGTCGATCAGGCCGATGCGGAAGCGTACCAGAGCATGACCGGCTATCTCGCCAAGCTTGCCGGTGTGGAAGGCGCAAGTGTCTCCACCGAGACGGGAGAAATCCCCAAGAGCGATGTACACATTGTCTGTGATGGCGTGGAGGCGATCATTCCGCTTTCAACCTTGATTGATCCCGAAAAAGAGCGCGCGCGCATCGAAAAAGAGATCGAGCGCGTCAGCGGGGACATCACCCGCGCGAACGCCAAGCTCAACAACGAAGGCTTCCTTGCAAAGGCGCCGCAAAGCGTTGTGGACGAAGAAAAGACGAAGCGCGCGGCAGCGGAAGACATGCTCGCAAAGCTGCGCGAACGCCTCGATACGCTCGCTTGAAGAGCTTCTGCGCAAGAAACATGCGCAATGCGAGCGGTATTCTGCTATAATCAAGCAAAAAGAAGGAGAAATGATATGCGTTCGAGTGTGATTCGTTTCGGCGTCATCGGTGCGGGGAACATGGGGGAGGCCATCCTCCGCGGATACCTCTCAAGCGGGTACGCTTCCGGCGAGCAGACCGCCATATTTGATCCTGACGCGGAGAAGTGCCGCGCATTAGAACGCGATCTTGGCGTCCATGTCGCGGCCTCGCTGGCTGATTTGATCGAGCAAAGCGACCTGTTGCTGATCGCCGTCAAACCAAACATATGTACGCATTTATTTGAAGAGCAGTTTGATCGCTTCGCAAACAAAGCCGTTGTATCAATCGCCGCGGGGTGGGGAGGGGAGCGCCTGAAAAACGCGCTACCCGCCACCACGCGTGTACTTCGTGTCATGCCGAATACACCCGCGATGATTGGCGAAGGAATGATCGTATTCGAATCCGGCGATACATTGACGTCGGAGGAGCGCGTGTTTGCGGAAACGCTGTTCGGCGCGGTCGGTGATGTCATCAGCGTGGAACCCAAACTCATGGATGCGGTTACCGCAGTCAGCGGCAGTGGTCCCGCGTACGTATATCTGTTCATCGAAGCGCTGGCGGATGGCGGGGTCAAGGCAGGCCTGCCAAGACCCGTCGCACTCAAGCTTGCCGCGCAGACGGTGAAGGGAGCCGCAATGATGGTTGCCGAAACCGGCGTACATCCGGGCGAATTAAAGGATCGTGTCTGCTCACCCGGCGGCACGACGATTGAAGCCGTCGCAACACTGGAGAAACACGGGTTTCGTGGCGCGGTGATCGCCGCCGTGGACGCCTGCCGCGAAAAATCCGAACACATGAGTAAATAATATATTATATATAATTGAAGCGAGCAGAGATGAAGAAGGAAGTTATCATCTATACGGACGGCGCGTGCTCCGGCAACCCGGGTCCGGGTGGCTGGGGTGCGATCCTGATGTACCAGACGCAAAAGAAAGAATTATCCGGTTTCGAACCGATGACGACGAACAACCGTATGGAACTCAAAGCGGTGATTGAAGCCGTGCGCGCGCTGAAAACCGCGTGCAGCATACAGATTCATACCGACAGTGCGTATGTTTGCAACGCGTTTCATCAAAACTGGCTGAACAACTGGCAAGCCAACGGCTGGAAAACGTCCGCAAAAAAAGACGTAGAAAATCAGGATCTCTGGCATGAGTTGCTCAGCGCGCTGGATACGCACACTTACAAATTTCTCAAAGTCAAGGGTCATTCGGACAATCCATTGAACAATCGTTGCGATGAGCTCGCGCGTCTTGCGATCAAACAGGCGCTGGCCAACGGACAACAGCCGTAAATCCATGTTTTTAGCACTAACTATTCGTTAAACTTGTCTTTAACGAATAGTTATGATAGAATAGAAGCATCGAATGATTAGGATTCCGAGGCGATATTTCGATGGCAAATGCCTACCATGCGGCGCTCAACAAGGATTACACCCTCAAGATTCGCGCATTGCTCGCCGATCTTCCGGTGCTTTGCGGCTCGTTTTTTCGCGCAATCGACAGCCAGACGTCCGTGTTGACGCGCTATGCGTATGCGGTGGATCTATCCGGTTTCTTCCAGTTTGCCACGCGGCAGGAAGACCTGTTTCCGGGAAGAGAGATCCCCTCCCTCACTGCAAGGGATCTGGAAAAAATTCAAGCCTATCACATCGAGCTGTATCTGTCCGAAGTTTCATTCTATTTAAAAGGTGAACGCGAACGAATCAATCAGGAGCGCGCAAAAGCAAGAAAACTCTCCTCCTTGCGCTCGTTTTTTAAGTTTTTGCACAAACAGGAATATTTGCCGTCAAATGTCGCGGCGCTTGTCGATATCCCAAAGCTCAATGAAAAAGCGATCATTCGTTTGGAACCGAACGAGGTTGCCAATCTTTTAGATATCGTTGAACACGGAGACGGATTGACCGAGCGGCAGAAAGCCTATCATGAGACGACCAAACTGCGCGACGTTGCGATTTTAACACTCTTCCTCGGCACCGGCATCCGTATCAGCGAATTGGTTGGGATCGACTTACAGGATATCGACTTGGACAACGATGCGTTTGTCGTCACACGAAAAGGCGGCAGCGAGGATATCCTAAATTTCGGCGCGGAGGTACACGCAGCGCTTTACGACTATCTTGCCGTGCGCGAAAAGCAAAGCACGATGTCTGGAAGCGAACACGCGTTGTTTCTTTCCATGCAGCTTAAGCGAATCAACGTGCGCTCGGTCGAATTCCTGGTCAAAAAATACGCAAAAATTGCATCTCCGCTCAAAAAGATCACGCCGCACAAGCTCCGCAGTACTTATGGCACGATGCTGTATCACGAGACGGAGGATATCTATCTTGTTGCCGATGTACTGGGTCACAAGGACGTCAACACCACCCGAAAGCACTACGCGGCAACAAGCGAGGAACACAAACGCATCGCGGCAAAAAAGATCAGGCTTCGAGACGATTAATGCTTACCATGCGTCCGCCGCACGCGTTCGCCATATGCCATCGGCAGTGTCTTTGCGTGTACAATCGCATCCTCTTTCCAATCGTCATACAGATCCGGAACGAAACTGTCCTCCATCTCGAACGGTTCCGCTTCTCGCTCCGGCACAAAATCGTCGCCCAGGAAAACACCGGCGATTGGAATCTGCGCAAAGGCAGGCGTTTCCTCGTCCAGACAGCGGAAGCAATTGTCGCAAATCTTGCTGGGATCCAGTTCGCAGCGGTCGTCACACGCGCCACAATCGTTGCAAACCTTTTCTTTCTGTAAAATACAGTATTTCATAAAATAATCACCAGTCTTCCGAACATATGTTTGCAATATTTCGCAGTATATGATAAAATCACGTTACAGTCAATCGAAATCTCGAACATGGAGGTTGTTGATTCACCATGAAGAAACTCGCCGATCCCCAGCAGGTGATCCTTGACTATATGATTTCGTTTACCGAAGAACACGCCTATCCCCCTTCGGTTCGGGAAATCTGCGCCGCCGTCGGGTTAAAGTCGACGGCAACCGTGCATACGCACCTTCGAAACCTCGAAAAACGGGGCATGATTACGCGCGATCCATCCAAGCAGCGCGCGGTCTTTATCAACACCGACCATCTGCCCGAAAAGGAAGCAAAGCAATACGCCGTACCGTTGATCGGGCATGTTGCCGCCGGCATTCCGATGCTCGCCGCGGAAAACATCGAAGACGCGTTTCCTCTGCCGGATGTTCTCATGCACGGCAAAGAACCGGAAGAGGTTTACATGCTCCGCGTTGACGGCGAAAGCATGCGGGATGCGGGCATTCGAGACGGGGATATCCTTGTGGTCAATCACAACTGCAATTGTACAAACGGTGATATCGTCGTCGCCCGCGTTCAGGGCGAGAGTGCGACGGTCAAACGCTTCTTCCGCGAAAAGGATCGCGTCCGTTTGCAACCGGAAAACGACCTGTTTGAACCCATCTATGTCTCGTTTGACGAGGTGGAAATCTCCGGCAAAGTCATCGGCCTTCTGCGCTCCATCTAGCGAATCACATTCCCTGTCGAATCAATTCGTCGCTGGCGAGCATGCATGCGATACGCGCGTGCGCATAGGTCAACGCTCCTTGCAGATATGCGGTGTACGGCGCGCGAATGGGTCCGTCCGCGCTGAGCTCCGTGGTTGCGCCCTGCACAAATGCGCCAGCCGCCATCACAACCTGATCCTCATAACCCGGCATATCCCACGGTTCCGGAGACACGAAGCTGTCCACCGGAGCCGCTTTTTGTATGCTTCGGCAAAACGCAACCAATGACGCCGCATCCGGGAACTGCACTGCTTGAATGATATCTGAACGCATGGCGTCATACAGCGGCATCGTCAACAGGTGCATTTGTTCAAATACACGCGCAAACAGCGCCGCTCCTTTGACGCACTGCGCCGTCACATGCGGAGCAAGAAATAATCCTTGATAGAATAATCGGTAGTCCCCCGCATAGGAGCCAACCTCGGCACCCATACCGGGTACGGTCATACGCTGCGCGATGCGCTCGATCAGATCCTCCCTGCCGGCGATATAACCGCCCGTAGGCGCAAGCCCGCCGCCGGGGTTTTTGATCAGCGAACCCGCGATGATGTCCGCGCCCTGTGCGGTCGGCTCCGTCGCCTCCACAAATTCGCCATAACAGTTGTCCACGAGTATGATCGCGTTTGGAAACAGTTCGCGCACAAAATCAAACGCATCCTTCATCTGCGCCATCGTGAGCGCTTCGCGCCAGGCATACCCGCGCGAACGCTGCGCATAAACGATCTTGATCGATGAATTCACGCTCTTTCGAATCGCGTCAAAATCGATTCGTCCCTGTTCCGTCAGCGCAAGGGATGAAAACGAAATATTCATCCGTTTGAGAGAGTTCGGCGCGTCTCCGCGTACTCCGATCGCCTCGAGCAGTGTATCATACGGTTCTCCCGTGATGGAGAGGATCGCGTCCCCCGGCTCTAGAAGCCCTGCCAGCGCCGTGAAGATCGCGTGCGTTCCATTGACGAACTGCGGGCGGACAAGCGCCTTTTGCGCCATCAATGCGTGCGCAAACACACGATCCAGCGTGTCTCTGCCGATATCGTCGTAACCATAGCCTGTCGTCGGCGTGAAATGCCGTGCGCTGACGCGTTCCTTCCAGAAGGCTTCCAGCACACGCTGTTGATTGACCATCTCCACCGCGTCCACGCGACGAAACACATCCGTGAGATATCGTTCCGCACTCCAGACCAATTCTCTTGCGCGGTCGCTTATTTCGATCATTTCGGTTTCCTTTCGATCCAATCCTTCAAATGATGACTTGTTTTCGTCATCTCGGCTTTCTATCGATCCAATCCTTCAAATGCTTACTTGCTTTCGTCATCTCGGCTTTCTATCGATCCAAGCCTTCGCGTTCTGCGCGATTTGTACGATCAAATCGTTCTTCATATCGTCCCAATGCGTCACATCATACCAAACGATCCGCTCGTCGCGTCGAAACCAGGATAGTTGTCGTTTGGAGAAATGGCGCGTGTCCAGCTTGATAGTTTCGACGGCATCCGCAAGTGTACATTCCCCTCGAAAATAGGAAAACAGTTGTTGATATCCGATGGATCGCATGGCAGGCAGATTCGGATCATGCTTTGCCTCAAAGATTCTCCTCGCCTCTTCAAGCAATCCATGCTCCATCATTTGATCCACACGCAGATTGATCCGCTCATATAATAGCGCGCGATCCATCTGCAGGCCAACGAGCATCGGTTCAAACAAAGCCGCTTCTCCGGCGGAATTCTGAAAGTCCGCGCCATAGCTCGAAAGCGCTTGGCCGGAGCAATCGAACACCTCCAGCGCGCGGACGATCCTTTTCTTGTCGTTTCTGTGAAGTCTCGTCGCAGTCTGCGCGTCGATTCGCTCCAGGCGATCATACACTGCCTGCGGGTTTTGATCATATTCGATCGATATGCGTTCCCGAATGCTGTCGTTTCGCGGGATTGCGAACCCAAGCGGGTAGGTCAGCGCGTTGACATAGAGTCCACTGCCGCCGACGACGATCGGTGTATGGTGTCGTGCGGAGATTTCCGCAATCGCGGAGACAGCCAGCGAGCGAAACATGGAGACGGAAAACTCCGGCGTATCGATGGGAAGGCAGTCGATCAAATGATGCACAATCCCCTGCCGTTCCTCCACGGAAGGTTTTGCGGAACCGATGTCCAGATCGATATAAACCTGCACCGAATCGGCGGAGACGATTTCGCCCTCGATTCTCTTGGCAAGTTCAATGGATAATTCTGTTTTATGACAGGCAGTTGGGCCGACGATGCAGACGATCCGTTGCCGTTGTGATTTTGTTTCCATATGGTTTACAGCACGCGCTTAAACATCTTTTCGATGTCGGTCTTCGTAAACCGAACCGCAACCGGCCGCCCGTGCGGGCAGGTTAACAACGTGTCTCGTTCGGTGATTTGCTCCAGCAGCACCCGAATCTCTTCCTGCGAGAGCCGCTCTCCGGCCTTGACTGCGTGTTTACAGGCCGATTGCGCGAGCGCATCGCGGAACCAATCGTTCGGGCGGGCTTGTTCCGTGCCCGCAAGAAACTCTAACACATCGTGCAGAAACGCGGCCTTGAGCGCAACGCCCTTGATTTGCGGCACCGCGAGCAGGGTTACGCTTGTCTCGGATGCGTCAGAAAACACGAACCCCACGCGTTCCAGCTCTGTTTTGCAGGATAAAAACACATCGGATTCCGAAGGCAAAAGCCGCACATCCTCAGGCAAAAACAGCGTTTGTGATACGATTGCCGCACTTTTTGCCATCAACGCATCATACAATAATCGCTCATGCGCCGCGTGCTGGTCGATGCAATAGACATTTTCGCCTTGTTGCACATACCAATACGTATCAAATGCGCAGCCGATGATATGAAACGGTTCCGAAAGCGGCTCGGATGGTTTCGAGAGAAAGACCGGATCGGGGCGCGATCGATCCTCCGGTTCTCGCGAAGGGAATCGGTAGGTCGGGATCCGCGGCGCACTAAGATACGTCTCCTCGCGCAGCGATCCGCTCGGCGGATCGATCGGTCTGCGCAGATCGATTCTGCGGACTTCCTCCGGGCTCTCAAACGTGGACGCACGCTCAACAGGCTGCTCTTCGCGCTGGATTTCAATCGTTGGCACATAGCTGCGAATCAACGCTTCGGAGCAAGCGACGACAACGCTGCGGGAGACGCGCTGCTCGTCGGTAAAACGGACTTCCAGCTTTGCCGGATGCACGTTGACGTCCACCTCCGCATAAGCGATGTTCAGATACAATACCGCAAACGGAAACCGTCCGATGAGCACACGTGTGTCAAACGAGCGCGACAGCGCGTTGCTCAACGCGTTGGAGCGGATGATTCTGCCGTTGAGTAGGAGCGTTTGTCCGGAGCGGTTTGCGCGCGCGAGATCCGGCACGCCGACAAAGCCGCTGATCTTCAAATAGCCGTCGTCAAATGAGACGGGACAAATCTGCCGCTCTGTGCTTACGCCATAGACGGAAACGAGCGCATCCTTTGCGTTGCCATTGCCGGAGGATCGGTAGACGGTCTTCCCGCCGCTGACGTAATGCACCGCGATCTGCGGCGCAGATAGGATCAACCGCGCGATATAGTCTCCAATCGCCGCGCTTTCGGCACGCGCGCTTTTGACGAATTTCAACCGCGCAGGCACGTTGTAAAACAGGTTCGAAACCGCGATGCTCGTCCCCCGCGTGCCCGCGGTGCGCTTGTGTTCGAGAAGCTCTCCGCCGTCATAACGAATCTGCGTGCCAAGCTCATCCTCTTCCGTCTGGGTTTGGAGCGTCACGCGCGAAACCGCCGCGATCGACGCCAGCGCTTCCCCGCGAAAACCGAGCGAACGGATCGAAAACAGATCATTTGCGGTCGAAATCTTGCTGGTTGCGTGTCGTAAAAACGCGGTTTCGCAGTCGTCATCCGCGATTCCGCTTCCGTTATCGATGATACGGATGCTGTCCAAGCCTCCGTTTTCAATCTCGATGGTAATCGCCGTTGCTCCCGCGTCGATCGCGTTTTCTACCAGCTCTTTGACAACTGAACTCGGCCGCTCGACGACTTCGCCCGCGGCTATCTGGTTTGCAATTCTGGGTGGTAGAACGTGTACCTTTGCCATAGTTTCTCCGTTTTGTTATGGATGCTTGAGCATGGCGTGCAGCGCAAATAGCTGATTGAGCGCATCCAGCGGTGTCAGATGATTGACATCCATCTCCCGGAGGATACGAAGGGCGCTCTCTTCCCCGCTCTCGTCCAACAGCGAGGGCTGCACACAGGTTTCAATCTTTGCGGGTTCGCGTTTGGCGGCGATATCCGCCGACTCCAGCTTCTCCAGGATCTCTTTTGCGCGTGTGAGCACCACTTCCGGCAGGCCCGCCAGGCGAGCCACCTGAATGCCGAAGCTTTGATCCGCACCGCCGCGCACGATCTTTCGTAAAAACACGATATCCTCGCCGATCTCTCGTACGGTGACGCGATAGTTTTTCACGCCGGAAAGCTCGCCTTCCAACTCCGTCAACTCGTGATAATGCGTGGCGAAGAGCGCCTTTGCGCCGCATTTCTTCGCGTCCGCAATGTATTCCAGCACCGACCAGGCGATGCTGAGCCCATCAAACGTACTCGTGCCTCTTCCGATTTCATCGAGAATCAGCAGGCTGTTTTCGCTCGCGTTGTGGAGAATATTCGCGACCTCGCTCATCTCCACCATAAACGTGCTCTGTCCGGAGGAAAGATCGTCACTCGCACCGATGCGGGTGAAAATCCGGTCGACCACGGATAAATCTGCCTCACTCGCCGGCACAAAGGAACCGACATGCGCCATCAGCGCAATCAGGGCGGTCTGGCGCATATAGGTGCTCTTGCCCGCCATGTTTGGCCCCGTGATGATCAATAATCGGTCGTCCGTGCGGTTTAAGAGTACATCGTTCGGCACAAACGGTTCCTTCATCGCGTGCTCAATCACGGGATGCCGACCGTTTACGATCTTTATCCTGCCCTGCTGATTCCATTTCGGGCGGCAATAGCTGTTGTTGCTCGCCACCTCCGCGAGGGAAACGAATGCGTCCAATTCCGCAATCAAGGTGCCGTTGGTTTGAAGGCGTCCGGTGCATTCGAGCAACATTTCCCGAATGCCAGCGAACAGTTCGGTTTCCAACACGACGAGACGATCTTTGGCGCCAAGAATCTTCTGTTCCATCTCCTTGAGCGCTGGGGTAACGAACCGTTCCGCGTTCGCAAGGGTTTGCTTTCGTTCATATTCATACGGCACCTGCGCAAGGTAGGACTTCGTAACCTCAATATAATACCCAAAGACTCGGTTATAGCTCACGCGCAGGGATTTGATCTTCGTCATTTCCCGCTGGGAAGCTTCGAAGCTTTCGAGCCATGTCTGGGAGTTTTCAGCGATGCCGCGCAGCTCGTCTACCTCCGCGTTGTACCCTGCACGGATGAATCCGCCGTCCTTTAGGGTAGCGGGCGGTTCTTGCGTGATCGCGGAAAGCAAAAGCCGGAAGATATCCTCCATCTCGTCGAGTTTGATCGAAATCTCACTCAGCGCCGCGCTCTGGTTTCCGCGCAATGCCTCTTTGATGATCGGAATCCGTTCGATGGTCTGTATCAAGGCGATACAGTCCCGCGCGTTGACCGAACCGTAAACTATTTTGCTACAGAGCCGCTCGATATCGTACATGCCGTGCAGAAGCTCCTGCACTTGCTTGCGTTGGGTCATGTCGTCCTTGAGCACAGACACGGCATCCAACCTGCGCTCGATCTCCTGTATCGATTGCAGCGGCCGATCGATCCAATCTCGCAGCATGCGTCCGCCCATACCGGTTTTGGCATGGTCGAGCAGATGGATCAGCGTGTTGCGCTTATTCCCGCCAAATCGCAGCGGTTGTGTGAGTTCGAGGTTCCGGCGCGTCGTCGCGTCCAGCACGAGATAACTGCTCCGATTGAGCAGACGCATACCGCGCATATGCGACAATGCGTTCTTCTGCGTTTCGTCCAGATAGCGCATCAACGCGCCCGCGGCGGAGACGGCATATGGCGCGTCTTCCGCGCCAAAGCCGGAGAGCGAGCTAACGCGAAAGTGCCGCTTTAATATTTCCCGCGCGTTTTCCGGCAAGAATGCGCTCGCGCCATATTGCTCTAAATAATAGCTGGAGGAAATCTGTCTGGAGAGCAATTGCTGCAAGAACAACGATGGCTCCGCGATGATTTCACGCGGGCGAATGCGCTCCAATTCGTCTAACAGTGCGACGGCGGGTTGTTTGCCGTCGAGTTGCAACAGATAAAATTCTCCCGTGGAAACATCCGCATACGCAAGCCCGATGACGCTGTCTCCCATCGAGATGGACGCGATGTAGCTGTTCTGCCCTTCTTCCAGCATGCGGTCTTCGATGACCGTACCGGGTGTGATGATACGGATTACGTCCCGCTCGACGAGTCCTTTTGCCAAAGCGGGGTCTTCCATCTGTTCGCAGATTGCGACTTTGTAACCCTTTTCAATGAGCTTTGATACGTAGTTGTCCAGCGCATGATATGGAACGCCGCACATCGGCGCACGCTCGGAGAGTCCGCAGTCGCGCCCGGTGAGGACAAGATCCAGTTCCTTTGCGGCGGTCTTCGCGTCCTCAAAGAACATCTCGTAAAAATCACCCAGCCGGAAAAACAGCAGGCAATCGCTGTACTTTTCTTTGAGTTCCAAATATTGCCGCATCATCGGCGTCATCGAAGCAGGCATGCATTCCTCCGTCGTGCGTGTGCAATGTAGAAGAAAGTTATCACGCGCTTAAGCGCAACCCAACAATCTTCGTCTGGATCAGTGCTTGCAGCCGCCGCAGCCGCCGCAATCCCCGCTACAGCCGCGGGTCGTGCTCGTTTCCGCACCAATGCAGGCGTTGATCTCGTCATTTACTGCGGTGAGCACGGCGGAAAACGCGTTTTGCGCGTCGATCAGCGCGCTATACAGCGGGCTTTCCTTGAGTTGCGCTTCCAGCCGATCGATGTCATTGGTCAGCGAAACTGCCTCCAAATCGTCTTCCTCATCGCTGGCAAGTATGCTGATGAGCCGGTCCCGTTTTTCATTGAGCTCCTGCATCAGCAGCGCAATCGCCTCATTCTGTTCAAAGTCCGCCTGCGTTTGCTTCATCTGCACAAATTCGCAAGAGTTGGCAAGCGCCAACCCGAGTTCTCTCGCTTGTTCGATCATATCGTTTCTCCTCCGAAGTTCGGTCGTTTTGTATTGTTTGGTTCGTCCGTGCGTGTTCCATAGAGTGAATTCTTGCGCACGTTGGTGATCGTGACCGGAATATACTGTCCGATCCAATCCGGAGAGCCCGGAACATACACCATCTTGAAGTTGGAAAACTTGCCATAGCAGACGGGTTCGTTGCGCGTGTCGCAATCCTCGACGTGAACGATGCCGGTTTTTCCAACGTATTGTTCGTTGTTCTCGCGGGATTTTCGCTCCTGCAATTCGTTGAGTCGATGCAACCGTTCGCGCTTGATCGCGTCCGGCACTTGATCGTCCATCGTTGCGGCGCGGGTGCCCTTGCGCGGAGAATACTTGAAGGTAAACGCGGAAGCAAACCCCACTTGCTCGACCAAATCGAGCGTTTGCGCGAAGTCCTCCTCCGTTTCGCCGGGAAAACCAACGATGATATCCGTCGTCAGCTCCACATCCGGCATGGCGGCGTGCAGTTTCCCGACGATTACCAGATACCGTTCCCGTGTGTATTTCCGGTTCATTTTCTGCAAAATTGCGTTCGAGCCGCTCTGCATCGGCAGATGCACATGGTGGCAAACGTTGGGTAAACTTGCCATCGCCGCAATCATTTCATCACTCAGATCCTTCGGGTGCGAGGTCATAAACCGAATGCGCTTGAGACCCTCCACAGAGGACACAAGAGTAAGCAGCTTCGCAAACGACGCGTCCTGCAAATCTTTGCCGTAGGAGTTGACGTTTTGCCCCAACAGCGTAATCTCGCTGTAGCCTTGTGCGACGAGCGTCTTTGCCTCCTCCACCACCGCGTGCATCTCGCGGGAGCGTTCCCGTCCGCGCACATAAGGCACGATGCAGTATGTGCAAAAATTATCGCACCCGTAATTGATGTTGATAAACGCGTTGATCTTCCCCGTGCGAATACTCGGAAGACCGTCTTCGATTTGAATATTGTTCTCGTCGATTGCGAGCGTACGTGCGCCGGATTCCGCGCTCTCTACAAACGCTGGCAAACGCGAAAGCAGGTTGGTGCCGAACACAATATCCACGAACGGAAAGCGTTTATACAGTTTTTCGGCGACCTCCTGCTGTTGCATCATGCAGCCAAAAACGCCGATGATGAGGTTCGGATTTTCGTCCTTGAGTTCCTTCAGCGCGCCGATATTGCCGAACACGCGCTTCTCCGCATGATCCCGTACGCAGCAGGTGTTGAAGAGGATCAGGCTTGCGGTTTCCTTGTCCGCTCCGCGCGAAAAATGCAGTGTTTCCAAGAGACCCGCTGCGGTTTCACTGTCCCGCACGTTCATTTGGCACCCAAATGTTTCTATATAATATAGACGCATGCCGCTATCCGGCTGGCTATAAAAAGGCGATTTTAATTCCATGTTAGTACACTCCATTTAAGCTTGCTCCATTATAGCATGATTTATCCGAGCGAATGTAAGAATTTTGTGTTTTCCGTGTTGACAATTTTATGTGCTTGTTGTATATTATGAAAGTCGCGAAAAGCGGTGCGCGCCATCTTCGGGGTGTAGCGCAGTCCGGTAGCGCACGTGCTTTGGGAGCATGGGGCCGAAGGTTCAAATCCTTTCACCCCGACCAGTAGTGGCCCCGTGGTCAAGCGGTCAAGACACCGCCCTTTCACGGCGGTAACAGGAGTTCGATTCTCCTCGGGGTCACCATTATTCTTGTTTCAGGCGCTTGGGCCTTTAGCTCAGTTGGTTAGAGCGGCCGGCTCATAACCGGTTGGTCCGGGGTTCGAGTCCCTGAAGGCCCACCATTCACCGCTCGCGATGCCGCTTGGCAAAGACGATACTATGGCCCGGTAGTACAGTTGGTTAGTACGCCAGCCTGTCACGCTGGAGGTCAGGGGTTCGAGCCCCCTCCGGGTCGCCACTTTTATTTGCCTCGGTAGCTCAGCTGGTAGAGCAAGGGACTGAAAATCCCTGTGTCGGTGGTTCAAGTCCACTCTGAGGCACCAGATTGCTGGCTGGTGTAGCTCAATTGGCAGAGCAGCTGATTTGTAATCAGCAGGTTGCGGGTTCGAGTCCCATCACCAGCTCCAAGTTTTCCTTGAAAACCAAATAGCCGATTCCACACACTTTTACGTGGATGGGTTCCCGAGCGGCCAAAGGGAGCGGACTGTAAATCCGTTGTCGTAGACTTCGATGGTTCGAATCCATCCCCATCCACCAATTTTTTACTCTTGCAGGAATGGCGGAATTGGCAGACGCGCACGGTTCAGGTCCGTGTGAGGTCACACTCATGCAGGTTCAAGTCCTGTTTCCTGCACCAAAGAAGGCTCTCAATTTTGAGAGCCTTTTTCCTTTATAGCGGATTTATTTTGTTAATGCATTATATATATAATTCCCGATTACACCAAGAATTAAAGTTATAACTATCCCGATAAACCATTTGAATTTTCTGAATCTAGTTTCGTAATTTTCGGGAGAGATTCCGAAAGCAAATATAAACGGTAAATTTGAAGCGAATTTTCTTTTTGCTTTATCGCTCATTGAAATAGAAATAATTACTAGTACTAGTATCCCAACCCCAATGTTAATACCCATAAATCGATCAAGATGGACGCTAGTGCTTGACTCATATAATTTTTGCAGAATAGCGTTCAGCTTTACCGAAATATCAGAACTGGCAATTGCAGTTAATAGCATTTCGTTCTGCACAGTAGAATTCATTGTTCTGTAAAATGTAAAAAAGAGAGTTGCTATCATAAGTAGAAATATAAAGGGCATGATATTCGAAAATCTAATTGCTCGAACGAAATGTACTAGTCCTTTATACTGCTTTGTAACAATCGTATTAAATATATATTTGTTAATATTATTAAAAAGAAGCTCGGACTCGTCTCGATTCTCGCCTCTGACCTCAAACTTAATACTTTTAAACCGCCCAAAATAGGAATCATATGCGGTCTTGTCTTCAAGACTCGTGAATGTTATTTTGTAATTCAATTCACATTCGTGATCTTCATCTTTAAATGTCTTATTCGTTATTTCAAGTCTCGATATTCGGGTTTCTCCATGATTGTCTTCATTGAAAACATCATTTAAATCATGTGTTGATCTCTCATAATCATCAAGTCGAGCATATCTGAAGAGAGGTTTGTAATTTTCTGGTTGTCTCATCGGTGCGCGCAACTCAATAATTTCAACCAATCGTTCGATATGCTCTCTTTTCAAAATAAATGGTTCGCACACCTCTTTTGCCGGAGTATACATCCACTATTCCTCCTATTGATCATACGCAAAATATAACATACCAGCTAAGGAAAATCCATACTAATTACAGGCATGATTGATAAATCTACATTTGAACTATAAAAATGCTATCTATTCTATACATCTCTTGTTAAAATTAGACAAATGTATGTTGGTTGATTACTAAAGGAGAGAATTTATATATGCCCATCATCCGCCACACCAATTCTCCGGATGCCGTCTGGACGCGCAGACCCGATCATGACGTGCACGATTACGAGAAAATCGACCTTGTCGCAAAAACCGAAGCGAACGGCTGCGTTGCCGCGCTCATCAAGCTCCCGCCAAAGAAAGCAGGCTTCCCCTACCACTACCACTCGATCAACGAGGAATGCTTCTTCATCCTCAACGGCCGCGGACTTCTCCGCACGCCGGAAGGCGAGCAGGAAGTCACCGCCGGAGACTCCATCTTCTTCCCGACCGGCGAAACGGGCGCACACCAGCTCACGAATCTCTCCGAAACCGAGCCGCTGCTCTATCTCGATTTCGACACGTTCCATTACCCCGAAGTCTGTTTTTATCCCGACACCGAAAAGGTCGGCATCTTCGGCGAAAACATGCGGCAAATCTATTACACAAAAGACCAGACAAAATATTGAACATGATCAAGTTGAGGTCGATGAAACAACTCCTGATTCTTCTTTCTGTATGCTCGCAGTTGCTCACAATCGCGGGATGCGTCGGCTCGCCCGATCCAGCGCAATCCTCCTACGCCGTCCTCCTCGGCCTCAATCCCGAAGATGCCTCCACCCTCACCAACTATAAAACCGTCGTCATCGACGCGCAATATTTCACAAAAGACGAAATCGCAACGGTTCAGGAAAAAGGAACCGCAGTTTACACCTATCTCAACATCGGGTCACTCGAAACATTTCGCGAAGGATACGATTCCGTGAAGGATTGCATCCTCTCCCCATACGACAACTGGCCGGATGAATATTGGGTCGACGTTTCGCGCACAGAGTGGCAGACGTTCGTTGCAGGCGAGGCGAAATCACTCGCGGAGAAAGGCGTAGACGGGTTCTTCCTGGACAACGCGGACGTTTACTATCTCTATCCATCGGACGCGATATACGAGGGCTTGAACGCGATTTTACGGACGCTTGCGCAATACGGAAAGCCCGTACTCATCAACGGCGGAGACGTGTTTGTCTCCAAAGCTGTGTTGGATGCTGGCGTACCGAATCCGGTCATCACGGGTGTGAATCAGGAATGTGTGTATACGAATATCGACTTTGATTCTGGCAGGCTGATTCGGCAGGATGCGGACAGCACGGCGTATTATCAGGACTATCTAGCGCGATGCAAGACGGCGGGCTTGGATGTGTTTTTGACGGAATACGCGAACAATGACTCTGCGATTTTAAGGGATGTTCAGTCTTATTGTGAGACGAACGCATATACGTATTACATATCACCCTCCATTCTTCTGGATGCTAAATGAAGAGAAATTGCAAAAGGGCGGGATCGTCTCCCGCTCTTTGCTGTCCCCCCATGTATCGCTACATCAAAGATTTCCCTGAAACACCGTATCCGTATCGAGGCAAAGGTGCTGTGCCGCCGTGCGCCCTGTCGTGAGGGCAACCGGGCATCCACCGGGCGTGATCAAACGCTGTCCCGCAAAGTAAAGATTGGAGATGCTCTCCGGTTTGCAGGGATATCGCGTATTTGCTTGCCCTTTTTTCGTAATCGTCATCCAGCTTCCTTTATAGGAGCCGAGATAGCGTTCATATGTCAAAGGAGTTGCGACATCCCAAACCACGACCTTACCCTTGATCTGCGGATACTTTTTCTCCAATTCGCAAATGAAACGCTCCGCTAGCTTTTGCTTCTCCGCTTCATATGTTCCGTTTGCTTTGCACGATTTCCAGAAATCGTAGCTGTCTCCGATCAGTACCGTGGTCAGCGCGGCGCATCCCTCCGGCGCATACCCCGCAAATCCAGCATAATTATTGTATCCTATGCTGTCGTAGCTGAGTTCCCCGATGCGAATCGGTTCCTCGAGCGGGAAGGTGCAATTCGCTGGCAGATCCGAAAGATCCGCTTGCACGCCGAGGCCAATGAACACATCCAGCTCCGGAACTGTTTCGGCGCGCATCTTCTCCGCCCAAGGCTCATGAATCGGTTCGTCAAACAGAGTGTCGATCGCGCTCAGGGTATCTCGCGTGACGATGACCGCATCCACCGCAACGGTTTCGCCCGCAATCACAACGCCGGTTGCCACACCGTTTTCCACAGCGACCTTCTCCACAGGCGTTTTGTAGACGATTGATCCGCCGAGCGAGAGGAAGTGTTTTGCCATGCGATTTGCCATCGCTAGTGACCCACCGACTGGATATCCCCCGTCTCCCGCGGCAAGCGTCGCAATAGTAAACAGTACACCCACAGCGTTGTACGAATCCCCGATTATATTGCAGATCAGTTTGCGAAGCAGCGGACTTCTAAACTTCTCGCTGTATTCCCGCGTCGTCATATTCTGATAATACTTCATGCGCGGCATGGCGGGAATCATTCCAAAGAGCATGGAAATCGGAAACTTCACCGGATTCTTCACTTTTAGATTTGGCAAGTCCATCACAGGCATTTCCATCTTCGTGAACTTTTTTACATCCGCGCAAAGTTGGTTGATCAATTTCCGATCCTCCGGCGAAATCTGCGTCAGATGCGCACGGAGCGTTTTGATATCGCGATACAAGCAGACCTGTTCACTATCTTTCTCATAGATGAAGAATGGATCACGGTTATGCACCGCTACCGAATCGTCCAGCGCCCCTACCTCGCGCCAGAGCTTGTAGAGCTGCGATTTTGGAGAAGATCCGGTCAGCCACTGCAGGCCGCCTTCAAAATAGTATCCTTTTCTGCGCCAGCTGGTTGAGGCGCCGCCCGGAATCGTATGGCTTTCGTAAATCGTGACTTCAAAGCCGCTCTGGCGCGCATAGATGCCCGCGGATAAGCCCGCGAGACCCGCGCCGATGATGACAATCTGTTTCATATTTTCCCCCATCGATTCGTCTTTGCAGACGATTTTTTATTGTTTCCGCAGGATATCCGCAATCCACTCGCCTTTCGGACAGGGCAATTGCATCTGCATGGCCAATGTTTCGGCAACACCTTGTATCGCGCTCCAATATGCGATAGACAGCGCAAGCGGGTCACCCTCGCGTATGGTTCCGTTTTGCTGTCCTTGCCGGACAATCTGCGCAGTTGGCGTATAGACGTCAAACCCGATCAACCGTTGCTTGACGCTTGCCGGCACATCGTCGCTGTAATATGCCTGGTGCATCAACACAAACATTTTCGCGACAAAGGGTTGCGTCTGGATGTAGTCCAATATTCGTCTTGCTGTCTCTTCAAAAAACAGAAGCGGCTCCAGCTGTGTCGGTTGCACACTGCTCATTGGCCCATCGATCCCCAGATTGACCAGCTCCAGATACAACTCCTCCTTCGAAGCGAAATAATGAAACATCAGCCCCACGCTCATGCCAACTGCGGCTGCTATATCTTTGATCGTCGTGCCGGAGTATCCTTTTTGTATGAACAAACTCAATCCGGCATATAGAATCTCCTGTCTGCGCTTCTCTTTTTGATCATCCCGAACCGTCATAGCGCCTCCTTCCGATTCTGTCTTCATAGAATCTATTCATTGATCGTTCGTTCATTGAATCATCGTTCAATTTATATCATGCCATGGAATTGCTGTCAAGCATTTTCATCAGAAAATATCCGGTTTGTATATGACGCGTCCGGTCTGTGCGAAATACACTTTACAAGATTGCTTTTGCGGGATAGTATAAAATCACAACTAGGTCAGCAAAGACATCACGTTTTTGCGCTATAACCATCACAGCATCTGAAACGAGGTGTAAATCAGATGAATCAACGAATGCCTGTATTATTTATCGGACATGGTTCGCCGATGAATGCAATTGAAGATAATGAATATTCCCGCGCATGGATTGCGCTGGGAAAGACTCTCCCCCAACCAAAGGCAATTCTCTCAATCTCCGCGCATTGGTTCGGGCGCGGCACAAAAGTGAACGATTCTCCAATGCCCAACATGATATATGACATGTACGGTTTTCCGGAAGAGCTCTATCAACTCAAGTATCCCGCCCCCGGTTCGCCGGATTTGGCACACCGTGCGCGTGCGTTGGTTGGAGACTTTGTAACCATCGACAACAATTGGGGCATCGACCACGGCACATGGTCGGTACTCAATCGCGTGTACCCGAAGGCAGATGTGCCGATTGTTCAGTTGAGTATCAACGCAATGCTCTCGCCCGCCGAACATTACGACATCGGTCAGAAGCTCCGCGTGCTACGGGACGAAGGCGTGTTCATTTTCGCCAGCGGAAACATCGTGCATAACCTCTCCCGGGTGGATTGGCGCATGAAAGACGGTCAACCCTGGGCGGAGACGTTTGATCAGTATGTACACCATGCTATCATGAACCGTCAATATGAGGAAATCATCGCCTATGATCGGCTTGGCGAACCTGCGGAGCTGTCCGTTCCCTCAATGGATCATTTCGCGCCGCTTTTGTATGCGCTAGGCGCAAGCGATGCGGACGATGCGATTCAGGTGATCAACGCGGACTGCACGCTTGGATCGATGAGCATGACGAGTTATCTCTGTACCCCTACCGAACCATAACAAAGCCGTGTAAGGCAGAGCATGAATCCGAGCAAGGAGTGTGAATAAGATGAAACATCGGGAGATTCAGAAGACGGTGCGCGGACAGCGCGCGATCGATGGCGCGGGCGTGTCGCTCGTTCGTGTGTTAGGCAACCGCGATGTGTACGATTTCGACCCGTTTTTGATGCTGGATTCGTTTGATTCCACCGATCCGGCGGACTATACCGCGGGATTTCCCTGGCACCCGCATCGTGGCATCGAGACCATCACCTACCTCATTAGCGGAAGGATCGAGCACATGGACAGCCTCGGCAACAAGGGTGTGATCGCATCCGGCGAAAGCCAATGGATGACCGCGGGAAGCGGTATTCTGCATCAGGAAATGCCGATTGCTTCCGAACGGATGCTGGGGCTTCAGCTATGGCTGAATCTGCCGCAGAAAGAGAAGATGACGCAGCCGGCCTATCTCGGCATCACGCAGGATATGATTCCGATCATCGAAGCGGACCGCGCTACCGTTCGGGTGCTTTCCGGCGGGTATGGCGGTGTCAACGGCGTTTTGCCGCGCCATATTCCAGCGGGGATTCTGGATGTTTCGCTGCCAAAGGGCGAGCGGATCACGCTGCCCGCCAAGCCGGAAGAGACGGTGTTCGCGTTCCTGATACTTGGAGACGCCGTCATCGACGCACACCTGATTCCGGAAAAAACCGCGGTTCTCTTCGGCGCGGGCGACAGCGTCGCGATCGAGGCGACGCCGGATCGCGATCTTCGCTTCCTGCTGTTCTCCGGCAAGGCACAGCACGAACCCATCGCTTGGGGCGGGCCTATCGTCATGAACACGCGGGAAGAACTGGATCTCGCGTTTCGGGAGCTGCAAAACGGCTCGTTTATCAAGACTAATCCGAATACTTGAAAACTATGTCGCAAGCTTTAAAACGGATCGTTTATCCAGACTAATCCGAATGCTTGAACAATCATGTTGGAAAATCAAAACGAAGGAGTCCTTCTATGGAACAAAAACGTATCGTCGCGATCGTTGGTTCTCTTCGCGAACATTCTTACAATCGTCAGCTCGCGCTGGCTGCCAAAGAGGTTGTCGCCGGTCGAGCCGTGTTTGAACTCATGGAGTATGCCGATGTTCCGTTGCTCAATCAGGATATCGAGTATCCTGCGCCGGAGGCGGTAAGTCGTGTGCGTAAACAGATTCAGAACGCGGATGGTGTTTGGATCTTTACACCGGAATACAACCACTCCTATCCCGGTGTGTTAAAAAATTTGATCGACTGGCTCTCCCGCCCGATCAGCAAAGAGGAGCGACAGGTGCTGGGCAAGAAGCCGGTCGCGATCAGTGGCACTTCGACTGGAATGGGCGGAACGCTGATTGCGCAGGACCTGTTGGTCATGCTCCTGAGTATGCTCAACGCTCGTGTAATGAATCTGCCGAGACTTGCGATTCCTAACATTGGCCAGCAGACGGATGAATCCGGTCAGCTCAAGCTCAGCACGAGCCTGCCCTATCTGCAGAAGCAGGCGGATGCGTTCCTTCGATTTTTAGAAGATTAAGTGTGCGCGAAACTGACCGCTCTCGATTTTCATCGGGAGCGGTTTTTTACGCAATCATTTTACGCAATGATTTATAAGCAATCAAAAACTTTACAAAATGTCTCATCGCGCATACTATAAAGAGTAATGACACCATAAACCGAAGAATTGGACAAGATTTTGTGATGCAAAAAAAAGAACCGCACATTCGCATTTTGAAAGACGGGCCGTATGTTGTTTCCGGCAGCGTTCCGCTTTCCGAAAAAGTCATCGTCCCCAAGGGCGATGGCTATGTTTATGAAGAAGGACGTCCGCTGCCGCAAAAGGACACCTATTCGCTTTGCCGTTGCGGAAAAACGAAAACCCCGCCGTTTTGCGACGGGTCGCATGTAGCCGCCCGGTTTGACGGAACCGAGACCGCTTGCAAGACGGATTATCACCTGCGCGCGGCACGCATCAGCGGAACGGGAATCGATCTGCTGGATGACGGGCGTTGTGCGTTCGCGCGGTTTTGTCATCGGGACAGTGGAGACGCATGGGAGCTTGCCGAGGATTCCGCAAGCGATTTTCTCCACGCTGAGGCAATCATTGCAGCAAACGAATGCCCCGCCGGCCGACTCACCGCCGTGGAAAAAGACGGCACGGAGCACGAGCCGGTCTATCAGCCTGCGATTGAGATTTTGCAGGATCCGGAAGAGCGCGTCAGCGCCGGCATATTCGTCAAGGGCGGTATTCCGATCACTTCTGCGGATGGCACGGTTTATGAGATCAGGAATCGCGTCGTGCTTTGCCGTTGCGGCATGTCCGGCAACAAACCGTTTTGTGATTCCCGTCATGTTTCGGAAGAATATCGCGAAGACGAAATTGACTAATCGTTTTCGAGCGCAAAACTGCTTGTAAGCGGTTAAAAAACTACGATTGATCCAACCAGATGTTCACGGGAGGAAACAAAGGATGAAAACCGCGCTATTGGTCATTGACGTACAGCAAGCCATGATTGACGAACGCCCGGCACGCATGGATGAATGCTTGCTCAATCTCAAGCTTCTCATAGACGCCGCGCATCATAACGGCACCGAGGTCATCTACGTGCGCCACGATGGCGGAGCGGGCGATGTGCTCGCCTATGGTACGCCAGGCTGGCAACTGGAGCGTTCGCTGCAGCCCACTCCCACTGAACGCGTGTTTGACAAACGCTTTAGCAGCGCGTTTCGCCAAACGGGGCTACACGACTACCTCTCCGGCAATGGAATCACGCGCCTTGTCATCTGCGGCATGCAGACGGAATACTGTGTCGACACCAGTGTCAAGGTCGCCTTTGAGTTCGGCTATGAGGTCGTGATTCCTTCGGGTGCGACGACGACCTATGCAAACCCTTTCCTCTCCGGCGAAAAACTGATCCATTTTTACGAGCGTATGATCTGGCACGCGCCCCTCGCGCGCGTCGTGGATATGGAAGAAGCAATCTCTCTACTCTAAGCGATCCATTGATTTCGCGTCCCCATAGACCACACGGATCAATTCAGTTTTAATTGACAATCTAACGTATGTTCGTCTATGATACGAGCAATGATGCCCAACATTCCCCCCGCGGCAGTGTTGTCCGCGAGAAGGAGACTTCGTGCAGGATACGTTTGCGCGCTTTGACATGCTGGCTTTTCCGAAAAAGCAAAAACTCCGCGCCCTCGCCTGGGCGATCAGCTATCCCGATGTTTGGAAACACAAATCGAACATTCAAAAGATTCATATGGACGGCATCCAGCCGCCCTATATTCTGCTGTGCAACCACAATGCGTTTCTCGATTTCAAGGTGACGACCGCTGCAATCTTTCCTCATCGTGCGAACTATGTCGTCGCCATCGATGGATTTACGAGCCCGACGAAAACAGGCTTTGCCAGCCGGGAATGGCTGCTGCGCATCGTTGGGTGCATCTGCAAGAGAAAATTCACCAATGACGCGATTCTTGTGCGCCAGCTTGGCCGCGTGGTGAAAAACGGGGATATCGCGGTGCTTTACCCGGAGGCGCGCTATTCCCTCTGCGGTACCAATGCGGTTCTGCCGGAATCGTTGGGGAAGCTCTGTAAGCTTTTGAAGGTTCCCGTGGTTTCGCTCATCATGCACGGGCACCACGTGAACGCACCAGTCTGGAATCTCACGGATCGCGGCGTGAAGCCGGTCGAGGCGGAGCTTACTTGCCTCTTTACCGCAGATGAGCTCGCAAAAACTTCCTCTGAGGAAGTCAACCGCAGAATCAACGAAGCCTTTGTCTATGATGATTTTGCTTGGCAGCGTGCGCGCGGCATTCGCGTGACCTATTCGCAGCGCGCGAGCGGCCTGCACAAGATACTCTATCAATGTCCGCATTGTAAGGCGGAAAACCAGATGGATTCCAAGGGCGTCGAACTGTTTTGCAAAGCCTGTGGAAAGCGCTGGGAGATGAACGAGCTTGGTAGCCTCCACGCCGTGAGCGGAGAAACCGAATTTTCGCATATCCCTGCTTGGTATGAGTGGCAGCGGGAAAATGTCCGCCGAGAAGTAGAGACGGGCACCTACTCCTTCTCGTCGCCTGTGCGCGTGATGTCGCTGCCAAATGCCAGCGGGTACATCCACATTGGCGACGGAATCCTCACGCACGGCATGGATGGTTTTCATGTGCGCGGAACGGGGGTATATGGTGATTTTGAGATGGAAAAACCTGTGCCGTCGCTGTACTCCTGCCATATCGAGCTGAATTATCTCGGTAAGTATGGCGATTGTGTAGATCTCAATACGCTGGAGGACACTTGGTACTGTTATCCACTCATCGACACGTTCTCCGTCGTCAAGATCGCGCTCGCCACGGAAGAGCTCTATCAACACCATATGCGAGGCAAGCAAAGCCAGATGTAATCATCAAGTCCTCCATCACATGGCAACGAAAATGAAAATGAGCACTTGAAAAAAGAACGGATTATTTATTCGGATATTCTATTGACACCAAGCGGATATTTCGGTATCATATCCCTTGCAGCCGCGCTCAGTTCGTCTAGTGGCCTAGGACACCGCCCTCTCACGGCGGGAACAGGGGTTCGACTCCCCTACTGGGTGCCATCAAAAAAACACAGGTTCGTTTTGATCCTGTGTTTTTTGTTTACCCATTCTTTTCGTTGATGACCGTTTTACTGACAAGAAATATTGCGCACAAGAAAGACCGCCGAGATGGCGGCCTTCTGTGATCATTCTTTGGACTTATCTACCACGGGACCATCCAGAACGAATTCCGGTGTATAGACCGCATGATAGGGGTTTTCCGGATCAGGATCGCTTGGATCCCAGCCGTATTCGTGTTTGGCGTCCATATACGGTTCTTCATAGATCAGCGGTGGCGGCTGCGGCGGTGTCGGGCCCGAGTCGTCGGTGATGATGATCTCCGTTCCGACCAATAGATTCATATAGATCCAATACGCGTCCGCACAACGAAGTCGGACACATCCGCCGGAGGCAATCGTACCAAGCGATTCATAGTATTTAATGAACATCTGCTTCTTTCCATATTCCTGTATGCTGCGCTTTTCGCCGCCGATCGGAACGGAATGGAACAGATAGCTGCCAACAATACGGCTGGCATACTGAGAATAGACATTTTCGCCGCGGACTTCACCCATCTTCTTGTAGGGATATTGCCGAACAAGATGGAACGTTCCGCGTGGGGTAAGGTCTTTGCTACGTCCTGTTGAGCAGATCATGACCCGCTCTTCGGTCCATTCCCCGTCGACCGCTTTATAGACAACCACGCTCTGGCTGCCAATGTAGGTGACGATCATGCGATCCCCGTCCGCAGCCGGTACGGAATCCGGGGTATAGGAAGGCACCGCAATTTTCTCCTGCGTCGGCAGCGCGCCGGGAATCATCTTTCCGCTGGAGTCCGCGGGATAGAACGCGCCTTCCCCGCCATTGAACGCGCCATAGACAAACGTTCCACCGTTGACGCCCGTGATCACGCCGCTTTCCAACAGGGTGTACTTCGTACGCAGCCGAAGGGTGTCCGGCAGCGGCGCGATGGTACAAACGCCAAACGACTCGCTGGCAGGGTCGACAAATGCTTCGGCTTGAGAAAGAATTGCTCCCGTTTCATCAGAGGGATAAAAGCCTTTGAACGATTCGCTCACAGCGCCGTCGATCAGCTTGTTATAGCCGCCATAGACACGATATTGCAAAACGCCGTCACTGCCCGTAAACACAAACAGCGAGACTGTCGTGTCCGCAGTCTCTACACGCGTATATCCATTCGGAATCACGCTTTCATCCTGCAGCGGGATTGTTGTGGCCTCGCTATACGAGATAACCGGCTCGGCAGTCGGAATCGGTACCGGTGTCGGCACGGATTCGGCGGCTTCGTTGAGCGTATCCAACGTCTGCGAGCAGGCAAAGAGCCCGAGTGCAAGACTCGCTACGATGATCAGTACGATCATTTTCTTCAAAGAATCATGATGCTTCATGTTTTCTATTATAATCGAAATGGTTCCATAGTTCAAACACTTGAAATGTGACGATACTGTAGAATAGCCGCAATTTCTGTCGTTTTTTGCCTTTTGCGATCAATAATTGCACCTTTTCTTTCCGCCAGTTCCTGTCAGCCTTCTTTCTGCTCCGGACCAAGCCCTCGGACGGTACAATTTCCGATTTCACGGGCAATTGCTTCCCCCGTCATCAACACCTCACCCGGCGGGTGCGCAAGGGGATCTTCCTCGTTTCGCGGTCGATATTGCTGCAGATAAAACCGATCGCACCCCTTCACCATTCGCGCTGTCTCCAGCGCGTCTTCACGCGTCAGTTGCGGCGCAAACGTCATGCGAAATTCATGCGGAATGCCGCTGTTTCGAATGACGGCAATGCTCTTTCGGATGCTGTCCAGATCGACATTCACACAAGCGATCTCGTCATATCGTTCGGCGGGCGCTTTGACGTCCATCGCGATATAGTCGAGCAGGTTCTTACTGAGAAGCGCAAGCAACACACCGGGTTTGGTTCCGTTTGTATCGAGCTTGACCTTGTACCCAAGCGTGCGCACACGGAGGATGAACGCTTCCAGATTCTGTTGCAGCGTCGGTTCGCCCCCTGAGATCACGACGGCACTGAGAAGCCCCGCCCGCTTCTCCAAATATTCCAAAACGGGCTCCTCTGAAATCAGCGGCGCATCGTGTTTGATGATAGAAACATTGTGGCAATAGACGCAATTCATGTTGCAGTAGGGCGTAAAAACCACTGCGCATGGCTGCCCTGGATAGTCGACGAACGATGTTTTTTGGAATCCGGCAATCAGCATGCGCATTGTTATCCTTCCGTATGGTTTGCTTTTCCTATTCTATCACATACTCTGTCAAAAAAGTTGGAGATATGCGCAACACACATCTCCAACGAATCATACGACTTGAATGTTTGGCGATTGAATCAGATGACGAATTTCTTCCGCATCAAATATTCTTCTTTTTTCCCGGGGTTATAGTTCTGCACGGGACGAAGGTATCCCACCACGCGTGACCAAACTTCGGCCTTTTGTCCGCAGGTCGGACAGGTGAAGTGCTCGCCCGCGACATAGCCGTGATCCTTACAGATCGAGAACGTCGGTGTGATGGAGATATATGGCATCTTATACTTGGCAAACACACGTTGAATCAACGTTTTTGCCGTCTCGATGTCTTCGATGCGCTCCCCGATGTAGAGATGCTGCACCGTGCCGCCGGTATAGAGCGATTGCAGCTCATCTTGCAAATCGCAGCATTCAAACACATCGTCCGTATAGCCGACAGGAAGCTGCGAAGAGTTGGAATACATCGGCTCGTCGACGCCGCTCTGGAGGATGCCGGGAAATTTCTCATGGTCGATCTTCGCGAGGCGATAGCTCGTGCCTTCCGCCGGAGTCGCTTCCAGATTGTAGCTGTGCCCGGTCTCCTCCTGAAATTCCACCATCAGTTTGCGCAGATAGTGCATGATTTCCAGCGAGAACGCGAGCCCTTCCGGACTGCCAACGTCTTTTCCGATGAAATTCAGGCAGCATTCGTTCATGCCCACAAGGCCTATGGTATTGAAGTGGTTTGTCCAGAATTCACCTGTGCGCTCCTTGACATTGCGCAGATAGTGCGTCGAATAAGGATATAGCCCCTGCTCGGACTGCTTTTCGATGATTTTGCGCTTGATTTCAAGGCTAACCTTGCCCAGCGTCGTGATCTTTTCCAGCCGCTCAAAAAAGTCTTCTTTCGATTTGGCGAGATATCCAATGCGCGGCAGATTGATGCTGTATACACCGATGCTGCCGGTCATGGGGTTGCTGCCAAAGAGTCCGCCGCCGCGTTTTCTCAGCTCGCGCTTGTCAATCCGGAGACGGCAGCACATCGAGACCGCGTCCTCAGGCGACAGGTCGGAGTTGACATAGTTGGCAAAATACGGAATGCCATATTTGCAGGTGATCCGCATGAAATCGTCCACAACAGGGCTTGACCAGTTAAAATCCTTCGTGATGTTAATGGTCGGAATCGGGAACGTGAATACGCGGCCTTTCGCGTCGCCATCCAGCATAACTTTGCAAAATGCGCGGTTGAACAGATCCATCTGTTCCTGAAAATCGCCGTAGGTTTTGTCCATCATCTGTCCGCCAACCAGAGCCGGCTCGTCCTTCAGCATGGAGGGCACACGGATATCAAATGTCAGGTTGGAGAACGGACACTGGAAACCGACGCGCGTCGGCACATTGATATTGAACACGAACTCCTGCAAGCACTGGCAGACCTGCTCAAATGTCATCTTGTCATAATAGACAAATGGCGCGCAATAGGTATCAAACGAGCTCCAAGCCTGCGCGCCCGCCGTCTCCCCTTGCGTCGTGAAGGTAGAGTTGACAATTTGGCCCAAAAATGAGCGCAGATGCTTTGCAGGTTTGCTCTCCACTTTCCCGTCGACGCCGCCAAACCCATCCGAAAGCAGTTGGCGAAGATCCCAGCCCGCGCAATATGGGCCGAAGAATCCAAGGTCATGGATGTGCGCATCTCCGCTTTCATGTACCTTGCACACATCGATGGGATAGATTTCATAGAGCCAATACTTTTTCGTGAACGCCTCGCGGACATAGTTGTTGAGGCCGTTGACGCTGCGCTGCATGTTCGCGTTCTCTTTCACGCCCCAATCACGGTCGTTGAGATAGTCGCCAAACATATCGATGGTCGCGCCGATCAGCGCGTTGATCTCGCGTGTGCCGCGCCGCTTTTCACGATAGAGAATATACGCCTTCGCGGTCTTCGCGTGGCCGGCCTCGATGAGCACCTTCTCCACAAGATCCTGGATGGCTTCTACGTCCGGTGTCGCGTCGCCATAGCGCTTCTCAGCAAGGCTCACAACCTCGTCCGCCAATCGTTCGGAACGTTCCTCGTCCGTGCCATTAACGGCCTGTGCGGCCTTCCAGATAGCATTCTTTATTTTGAGACGGTCAAACGGTTCTTGATGCCCGTCGCGCTTGATGATCATTTGAAACATATCCCATACCCCCTCTTTTGTGTGCAATATCAGTGTAGCCGCCGCCATATTTTGTGTCAAGTGACGATACTGCATACAAAATATTGATATATTCAGTGGACAGGATGTGGACAAGTATCATGAAAACGTAACCAAATATGAAAACAGTATCGAATCTGCCTTGTTTTGCAGTTCTTGCAAGAGTAACATTGTAGCAGGTATTGCATAGTCGCTGCATAACCCGCATAAACATGTTAATTGTTTTGAAAGATTTCATAAAATATCTGCAAAATGGATACAAAATATAGGATTATGATTGCGATTGTCAACTATATCTTGTGGTTGTGGCTTTAAAACATGAATCAGCATTTTTCGAGAGACAAGAATCAGCCTCCGGCATTCGCCGGAGGCTGATTGCAAATACAATCGTTTCCTTAGAGATTAAACGCCTTCGAGATCAAATCCACGATCTCTACGCCGATTCTTGCCTGCGCTTCTTGGGTGGCGGCACCGATGTGCGGGGTGCTGCTCACGCGCGGGTGCTTGTAGAGCGCCTCGTTCTTACTCGGTTCTTCGGCGAACACATCGAGACCCGCGCCGTAGACCTTGCCGCTCTCGAGCGCTTCAAGCAGCGCCGCTTCGTCGACGTTGGTGCCGCGCGAGGTATTGACGATGATCACGCCGTCCTTCATCTGCGCGAGCGCTTCGCGGCTGACCAGCGGCTGGCCGGGCAGCGAAGGAACGTGCAGCGAGATGATGTCCGAGGTCTTGAGCAACTCGTCGATCTCGACATAACGCATGGTTTCACATTCGAGCTCCGGCACCTTGTAGATGTCGTACGCCAGAACCTTCATGCCCAGCGCCTGGCAGCGGCGACCCAACGCCTGACCGATGCGACCGTAGCCGACGATACCGACAGTCTTGCCCATCAGCTCAATGCCTTCATAGGCTTTCTTTTCCCATTTGCCTTCGCGCATGGTGTACCCTGCCGCGGAGATGAAGCGCGCGCAGGAGAACATATGCCCAAGTGCCAGTTCGGCAACCGCGTCCGAGCTCGCCTTGGGTGTGTTGCAAACGGAGATGCCGCGCCCTTCCGCGCAGACTTTATCGATGTTGTCGATGCCAACGCCCGCGCGAATGACAAGCTTGAGCTTGCCGGTCATGCAGGCCGCGTTGATTTGCGGCTCGCGCACCTTGGTTGCGCTGCGAACGACGAGCACGTCATATTCCTGGACTGCTTCGCACAGTGCATCGGGGTCGTAAAACTTCACGTCTACCTGACAGCCCTTCGCCTGCAGCGCCGCAATCGCGCTCTTTTCCATGCCATCGCTGGCTAGAATTTTAATCATACTCTTTCTCCTCTGCAAGTAAATTACTTGTTCTCTGCTTCAAACTTCTTGAGGAAGTCGACCAGAGCGACTACGCCCTCTTTGGGCATGGCGTTGTAGGTTGAAGCGCGTAGGCCGCCAACGCTCTTGTGACCCTTGAGGTTGTCATATCCGGCAGCCTTCGTCGCGGAGCAGACCTTGGCGTCGAGCGCTTCGTCGTCGGTCACGAACGGGATGTTCATCAGCGAGCGATATCTTTTCTCAACCGTGCCGCGGAACATCTTGCTTGCATCGAGGAAATCGTAGAGCACTTTGGCTTTGTCCTCATTGATTGCTTGCATGGCGGATAGTCCACCGATCTTCTTGAGGTACTTGAACACCTTTCCGCAAACATAGATCGCCCAGCAGTTCGGCGTATTGTACATAGAGCCGTTTTCCGCGTGGATGTCATAGCGCATGTAGGTAGGCACCCATTCCGGCAGATCCGTACGGATCAAATCCTCACGAATGATCACGACAACCATACCTGCGGGGCCGACGTTCTTCTGCACACCCGCATAGATCATGCCGTAGTCGGAGACGTTGCAGGGCTTGCTGAGAAACATGGAAGACTGATCGGAAACCAGAATCTTGCCCTTGGTGTTCGGTAACTCCGCGTAGGTCGTGCCATGGATGGTTTCGTTTTCGCAGATATAGACATAGTCTGCGTCCTCGCTGATGGGGAGGTCGCTCACGTCGGGAACGTAGCTGAAATTCTTATCCTTGCTGGTTGCAATCACGTTGACCTTGCCATATTTCTTGGCTTCTTCAGCGGCCTTTTTCGACCAGGCGCCGGTAACGATATAGTCCGCAACGCCGTTTTTCATCAGGTTCGCGGGAACCATCGCAAACTGAAGCGTTGCGCCACCCTGAATGAAGAGCACTTTGTAGTTGCTCGGGATGCTCATGAGCTCGCGCAGATCGGCTTCCGCTTCATCGATGATAGTCTGGTAGACCTTCGAGCGGTGGGACATCTCCATGACGCACATGCCGCTGCCTTTGTAGTTCAGCATTTCGGCCGCGACTTCTTCGAGTACTTCAACAGGCATGGTTGCGGGTCCCGCAGAAAAATTGTAGATACGGTCGTATTTCATACTGCACACTCCTAAAGATATTTTCATGATATGATACAAAGCTGTTCTTTTACATTATATCCTCGCTGTCAGCGCAATTCAACATAGAATTCTCGAAAAATTTGAGGAAACAAAATATATTTTTATATATATGTTTTGATGGAGAGAGAATCAATCACCATGCGTTCGTTTCGATGCCAAAAGCGTGTCATCCGCGTCCAACAGAAAACCCGTGCAGGTTACCCGGCACGGGTTTGTATAACAGATTCTTCTTTTTTTAGATTATCGCTCCTCGCGGAAATACGCGATACCGAGGCTATGCGGCGGTTGATCTTCGCGCTTTTTGCGCAGTGCACCCAGAATCAAAACAAACAGCGTCGCCAAATAGGGAAGCATCTTGAAGATTTCCTGCGAGCTTCTCGTCAGCCCCGGGATGTAGAAGTATAACCAATACAACGCGCCGAAAAGATAGGCACCCCAAATGGAACGCCTGGGTTTCCATGTGGCAAAGATAACCAGTGCAACGGCCAGCCAGCCTAGGGCTTCTATCGCACCATCGTTTGCCCATGTACCTTTCGTGTAGTCCATTACGTAATAAAGACCACCCAAGCCGGAAATACCAGCCCCAATGCAAGTAGCAAGGTATTTGTACTTTGTAACGTTGATACCAGCCGCATCGGCAGTTGCAGGATTTTCGCCAACTGCACGCAGATTGAGCCCGATACTCGTTTTGTTAATAAACCATCCAACAAATAGAGCCAGCGCAATGGCAAAATACACCATGAAGCCATAGCTTAAAAAGAGCTTATCGATCACTCCCAAGCTATCGGTAAAGGGCTGTGTTGCGCGAAAAGCCGCGCTGGTCGTCGCAACAGAAATCTGCCCCACGCCGCCTGCAAACTTCATCAACGATCCGCCAAAGAAGTTTGCGACACCACCTGAAAAAATGGTAAGTGTCAATCCTGTTACGTTCTGATTTGTGCGCAGTGTAATCGTGAGGAAGCTATAAATCAGTCCGCCGAGCGAAGCTGCTACAAAGGCACAAACCGTTGCAATCACAACACAAAGAAATACGCTTGGATCAGCAACGGCGTTCTCATAGAAGAATACGCCTGTGAGCCCGGCGATTCCGCCAAGATACATAACTCCAGGTACGCCGAGATTCAGATTGCCCGTTTTTTCTGTCAGTATCTCACCAACGGCGCCGTATATAATGATTGTACCAAACACGATCGCTGCTTGGAATAAAGCGATAAACTCGGTCATTTTTCGCCCTCCTTGATTTTAGCAGAACGGAATCTTAACTTGTAGTTAATAAAAAACTCGCATCCAAGAACAAAGAACAGTATGATTCCCGTAATCATCTCCGACACATAATCGTTGAGTTGAAATTGCGAGGCAATCTCCACTGCACCTCGCTCCAAGAAAACGATAAGCGCCGAAATTAGAATCATCACAAAGCCATTGAACCTTGCAAGCCATGCAATGATAATTGCTGTAAAGCCGCGTCCGCCCGCAGTACTGGTCGATATCGTGTGGCTTGCCCCGCTTACCGCAAGAAACCCGGCGATGCCACAAATCGCACCGGAAATCACCATCGAGCGAATGATGACTTTGCGAACATTGATCGCAGCATATCTTGCCGTATTCTCGCTTTCACCAACAACCGCTATCTCATATCCCTGCTTCGTATATTTGAGATAAACATACATGAGGATTGTAATCGTTAATACAATGATGATATTCAGCGTATAAGCTTGACCGAAAACCGACGGAAACCACCCTGCTTTCGTAGTCGGGTTGATGATACCAACGGTATTGCTTCCGTAAGGGTGTTCCCATTGTGCAACAAAAAACGAAGTCAACTGAATCGCGATATAATTCATCATCAACGTGAAGAGCGTTTCGTTCGCATTCCATCGTGCTTTAAACAAAGCCGGAATAGCACCCCAAACACCGCCCGCCACCACACTGCCAGCAAACATCACAACCAAAAGAGGCACCAGTGGTAATAAATTGCCTAAATAGATCATGCAAGCAGCGGCAACAATACCACCGACCAAAACCTGACCTTCTGCTCCGATGTTCCAGAAACGCATCTTGAATGCCGGTGCAAGTCCAACCGAGATGCACAGAAGCATCATGATATCGCGGATGGTGACCCAGATGCGTTTGTTCGTGCCGAAAGCGCCTTTGAACATCGCCAAATACACCTTTGCAGGGTTGAGCTTCGTCAGTGCGTATATGATGATCGCGCATACAACGAGCGCAAGCGTTAAACCAACCAAACGGATGGCGAATGATTTCCAGAGCGGCAATGCGTCACGTTTTGACATATTGACGAATGGCTCATGATGTACGGCTTTTTGTTTACTCACGATTCGTCCCCCCGTCCTTTAGATACGTCATCAGGTATCCGACTTCATCTTTCGTAGTCGTGCGCGCATCAACAATATCGTTGACATGTCCGGAGCACAGAACCATAATCCGGTCGCATAACTCCAGCAGCACATCGAGGTCTTCGCCGACGAAGATCACGGACGCACCGCGCTCTTTTTGTTCGCTTAAAAGATGATAGATATTATAAGAGGTGTTGATGTCGAGTCCGCGTACCGCGTAGGCGGACATGAGAAGCTTCGGTTGCATGGAGATCTCGCGGCCGACGAGCACCTTTTGCACGTTTCCGCCGGACAGTCTACGCACAGGCGTGTTGATGCTTGGGGTAACAACCTCCAAATCGCGCACGACGGTTTCCGCAAGCTTCTTCGGGTTTTTGCGGTTTGCGATCGGGCCCTTGCCGTCACGGTAACTTCTGAGCATCATGTTGTCCGTGAGGTTCATACTGCCGACGAGCCCCATGCCGAGGCGGTCTTCCGGAACGAACGCAAGCGCAACACCGAGGCGCTTGATCTCCAGCGGATGCATGCCGGAGATCAGCTTCTTTTCGCCTTCATCCGAGATGAATTCGATGACGCTGCAATCGCGGCAATTTTGCAAGCCCGCAATCGCCTCCAGCAGTTCTTTCTGTCCGCTGCCAGAGATTCCGGCAACGCCAAGAATTTCGCCGCTGTACGCGGTAAAGTTCACGTCGCAAAGTTTCGCAACGCCATCTTTGTCGCACACATTGAGATTTTTCACGATCAACCGCGGTTTCGGATCGACTGGCTCCGAGCGTCCGATATCCAGCGAAACCGCTCTGCCGACCATCATCTCTGTGAGTTTCATCGCGTTGGTCTCCGCGGTCGGCACATCGCCGATATAATGCCCTTTGCGTAACACAGCGACGCGGTCAGAGATCTCCATCACCTCATGCAGCTTGTGCGTGATGATGATGATCGACTTCCCGTCGTCCTTCATATTGCGCATCACGCAGAAGAGTTTCTGCGTTTCCTGCGGTGTGAGCACGGCGGTCGGCTCGTCGAGAATTAAGATGTCGGCGCCGCGATAAAGCACCTTGACGATTTCAAGCGTCTGCTTTTCCGAAACGGACATGTCGTACACTTTTTTATTGGGGTCGACGACAAAGCCATAACGATCACAAATCTGTTTGACCGCTTCACGAACGCGCTTGAGATCGACAACCGTCGTTTCGTTCAATCCCAATATAATGTTTTCTGCCGCTGTTAAAACGTCTACCAACTTGAAGTGCTGGTGAATCATACCGATATGCAGGTCGAATGCGTCCTTTGGAGAAGCGATGGTGACTGGTTTGCCATTGATGGTAATCTCGCCGCTATCGGGGAAATAAATACCCGCCAGCATATTCATGAGCGTGGTTTTTCCGCTGCCGTTTTCACCGAGCAGGGAGAGAATTTCCCCTCGCTGGATGTCAAGACAAACTTTGTTGTTCGCTATCACCTCACCGAAGGTCTTGGTGATGTTGACCATTCGGATCGCTATTGAACTATCCACATGCTTGACCCCTTCTATATTAGATTAAGACTTGCTGAAAATATTTTAGCATACCGGTGAACACAATGTAAACAGAAACGTACGATTCATCGCGAAATAATAAAAAATTGTTCGACTATACGCAAAAAGAGAGCAGCCTTGCCGCTCCCCATCGAGATTCTCTATCACATTCGTGTTTCTTTTTTAAGCGCGCAACTCCCCGCGATTGAGAAGGAGAGCCAGTGTCCGGATAAGGTGAAGGGGAAACGGATCTCCGTTTCCCCTTCAGCCCAAGAACCTTAGTTTTTGCTCGGTTCGGTGATGCCGTCAATACGGAGAGTGAAGTAAGGTGCGCTACGGAATTCGGACTCGTGGAAGTAACCATCCGCGATGCACTCTTCTGTCGCGCCCTGATACTGAACTGCAGAGAAGTCAGCATTCATGGTCGAGAAGTCAAACGGAGCCGTTGTGACCGCTGCGCCACCAATGGTGAACATCGAAGCGTCAAATACGTGCAGCGTGCCGGCTTTGAGGCCAGCGACGACTTCGGCAACCTTCTCCGCTGTGCCTGCCGCGCAGCTATTGCCAAGGGCAGAAATCTGAACGGCATCTTCGTTGTAACCGCCAGAGTAGTCATGCTTCATCGGGGCACCGCTCATAAAGTCAGAGAGAATGTCCTTGTAGAGCACGGTCCAGTTGTTCTGTGCGCTGGTCAAAGCTGCATCCGGGGCAACCTTGAGCATGTCAACGTTGTATCCAACGCTGTACGCCACTTCACCGGCAGCGAGTTTCGCCTGAACGGCAGAAGGCGCACCGGTTGAGTCTGCGTGCTGTCCAATAATGACGCAACCCATGGCCATCAGAGTGTTTGCAGCCTCTGCTTCCAAGGTCATGTCAAACCATTTGCTGGTATAAATAACGTCCATATGCGCTTCCGGCACGATCGATTTGATCCCAAGGAAAAACGCAGTGTAGCCGCTGACCACTTCTGCATACGGGTACGCACCAACGTAACCAATATGGGGATCCGTGACTTTGCCTGCATCCATGAGTTCCTTGAGCTTCATGCCAGCGACGACGCCGGACACATAGCGAGACTCATACGTGTAGGGGAAGAAATTGACGACGTTGTCCAGTCCGCAGACCGCAGCAGTATCGCCAGTTGCCGGGCAGAAGAGAACGTCGGGATACTCTGCCGCAGCCTGAACCATATAGGATTGATGCGAATAGCTGTTGGAGAAGATGATCGTGCAGCCAAGTTCTGCGAGGTCAACAGCAGTATCATAGCAGGTTTCATCTTCAGGAATGGTGTACTTCCAGATCACCTGATCTTCAGAGATACCCAGAGCTGCGATGGCACCTTTGATACCTTCGATGTGCGCATAGGTATAGCCTTCGTTTTCATCGCCAACGAGGATAACGCCGATTTTGATTGCGGGCGCTGCCGGTTCTGCGGCGGGGGCTTCCGTCGCTTCTGCGGCGGGCGCTTCAGTGGCGGCGGCTTCCGGTTCGGCTGCGGGTGCGGGCGCGGGTGCGGCGCAGGCGGCCAGAGCGAACACCATCATCATGACGGCCAGAAGAGCAATGATTTTTTTCATGGTTTTCCTCCTACAGAATTTTGATTTATTGTAGCACCTGTTTTGTGGTGAAACAACCTTTTCGAAGAACTATTTTTGCGCAATACGCAACATTTGATTGCGTCAGGGCAAAAATGTTCAACTTTTTGATGGTTTTTGACGGAGGATTTACCGATTTTACTCGGCGCTCTGTTCCTTCAGGCATCGTTTCCAATATTCAGTTTTTCTTTGTTTTACTTATGCTAGCTCTCGCGGTTAAGTTCAGATTGTCTGAACCAAAGTTTCATATTATATTTAATTAAGCTTGCTTCTATTTCTGCGAAATCCACTTTAATGAATTCTGCCGCTGGCCTCCAGCGCTTTGATATCCGGTTCGCATTTAAATGGTTCCCCTGCGGCTACCATCGCATTCTTAACATCCTTGAGCCCGCTGCCGGTCGACACGACCGTAACGCTTTCATGCGGCTTGATGATTCCCATGCGCACCGCAACCTTTACCCCGGCCGTTGCCGTTACGCCCGCCGGCTCACCAAACACGCCTTCCGTCCGACCCAAGAGACGCATCGCGTCTAGAATCTCTTCGTCGGAAACCGCGATCCAAGCGCCGTTGCTGTCCCGAACGGCACGTTGTGCCTTGATCGGGTTGCGCGGCACACCGACCGCGATGCTGTCCGCAATCGTGTTCTCCGGCGTGGGTTTCAAGATGTCGTCATTCGCCTGTGCATCCACAAACGGGCAGCAGCCGGTGGACTGTACACCGAGGATCTTCGGTATCCGTTCGATCATGCCCAGTTGGAGCAGATCGTAAAAGCCATTGTACACACCGCCGATGGTGCAGCCGTCTCCGACGGAAATCGCAACCCAGTCAGTCGGGTTCCAATTGAGCTGCTCCGCGATCTCGAGTGCTACGGTCTTCTTCCCCTCCGTCATCACGGGATTGATGCCCGCGTTGCGGTTATAGAAGCCCCATTTTTCGATCGCGGCCTTGCTGAGTTCAAACGTCTGGCGATAGTCCCCTTTGACGGAGACGACGTTTGCGCCAAAGATCAGCAGTTGCGCGACTTTACCGATCGGCGCGCGCTCCGGCACAAAGATTACGCTCTTGAGTCCCATACGTGCGGCGCTTCCGGCGCAGGAGCTCGCGGCGTTCCCCGTCGAGGAGCAGCTGATCGTATCGTAGCCAAGCTCGATGGCTTTTGCTACGGCAACTCCGCTCGCGCGATCTTTCAGCGAACCGGTGGGGTTCAGGCCGTCATCTTTGATGTAGAGCGTTTCCAGTCCCAGTTGCCGCCCAAGCCGCAGCGAGCGGTAAAGCGGCGTCCATCCGATGCGCAGAAAGTCAGAAAGCCCTTCGCCCTGAATGGGCATCAGAGCACGATAGCGCCACATACTGTTATCGTTGTCTTTTTTAAGAGATTCTTTCGACAGAACCGATTTGACTTCGGTATAATCGTATACGATGTCCAGAATACCCTTTTCTCCGCAGCTGGGACAGGTCATCAATTCTGGGCCAAACGGATATTCCTTTCCGCAAATTGTACAGCGATAGCCTGCAACGCGCTTCATAAGAACACTCCAATGATCGAATTTTTCGTCTTGTTTGTGGCGGACATGCCATAAGATATCATTTATCATACATGCAATTTTACAAATTGTACAGTAAAAATTTTTGCTGAACAAAATTATTGTGCCCGAAATATTTTTGTATATTTTGTCCCTCTCGTCTTGCGCCGCATTTGAACGATATAGTATAATGAACGTGACATTCTGCAGTTTCTTATTCTTATAATTGCATATCATGAAGGGAGAACACCCATGTTAGTCATAGGAAACGGACGGCTCGCCACACGTGACCAAGGCAAATATATCGAAAACGGAGCGCTCGCCATCGAAGGCAACCTCATCGTCCAAGTCGGCGAAACTGCCGCGCTTCGTCAAAAATATACGGATGCGGAGTTTATCGATGCAAGCGGCGGCGTGATCATGCCCGGCATGATCAACACCCATAATCACATCTACAGCGCGTTCGCGCGCGGGCTTTCCATTCAAAATTATAATCCGCACAATTTCAACGATATCCTCGAAGGCATGTGGTGGAAGATCGACCGCCTGCTCACGAAAGAGAACGACAGCCTCTCCGCGCAGGCCGTCTACCTCGACTGCATCAAAAACGGCGTGACGACGGTATTTGACCATCACGCGAGTTACTACGATATCCCCGGCAGCCTTGACACCATGGCAGACGCTGCGAAACAGCTCGGCGTACGCACCAGCCTCTGCTATGAGGTTTCCGACCGTGACGGCAAGGCGAAGATGACCGAAGCCGTTCTGGAAAACGAGCGGATGATCCTCAAAGCCAATGCGGATGAGAGCGACATGCTCAAGGGCATGATGGGACTCCACGCGGCGTTCACCCTTTCGGATGATACACTCGCGCTTTGCAAAAAACACACGCCGGACTACACGGGCGCACACATCCACGTGGCCGAGGGCCCCGGCGATCAGATCGATTCACTGAAAAAATACGGTAAGCGCATCGTCGAACGCCTCTTTGAAAACGGCATCCTCGGCGAAAAGACGCTAGCCATCCATTGCGTCCACGTCAGCCCTGCCGAGATGGCGCTGCTGAAGGAAACGGATACGATGGTCGTGCACAATCCCGAATCCAATATGGGGAATGCCGTCGGCTGCGGCCCTGTTCTCCGCCTGTTTCAGGAGGGAATCCTCCTCGGCCTTGGTACCGATGGCTATACGAACGATATGATCGAAAGCTATAAGGTCGGCAACATCATCCACAAGCACAATCTTTGCGATCCGACCGTGGCGTGGGGCGAGATCCCGACGATGCTGTTTGAGAACAATCCGCGCATCGCAGGTAGGTTCTTCCAAAAACCGCTCGGTGTGCTCAAACCCGGCGCTTACGCGGACGTAATCGTCACCGACTACGACCCGCTTACCCCGATGGACGGCGGAAACGTCAACGGCCATATCCTCTTTGGCATGAACGGGCGCAGCGTCGTCACCACCGTCTGCAACGGCAAGGTTCTGATGAAGGATCGTAAGGTGCTGGTCGCGGATGAAAAAGTCGTCATGCAGGAATGCCGCAAGAGCGCGGCGAAGCTCTGGCAGTCGATCAACGGCTGATTTTTTGCCGGATTGTAGCCTGTTGGAACGGCAACGGAACGAATGATCCATCAACGATTATGATAGAGTGATAAGGAGGCGTCCCCATGTCTGACCGTATGACCCCCATTCCCTTTGGGGAATTGATGAATTGGATTTTGGAAGAGCGCAAGCAAGGCAGCGTATTCGGCATTCGCCGTCCCTACGTTGCGCCCAAGGGCAAGATGCTCGATCTCTTTGGCGAGCATCTCGAGACGCCGTTTGGGCCAGCCGCCGGCCCGCAGACGCAGCTGACGCAAAACCTCGTCGCGGCCTATTATGCGGGCTGCCGTTTCTTCGAACTGAAAACCGTGCAGACGCTCGACGGTGAGGATCTGCCCGTCTCTAAGCCGTGCATCCTTGCGGAGGACGAATGCTATAACGTCGAATGGTCGACGGAGCTTCGCGTGCCGGAAGCGTATGACGAATACGTCAAAGCCTGGTATGCGTTGAAGCTGATCAGCTGGGAGTTCGACCTCGGCCGTCCAGACGGCTTCATGTTCAATATGAGCGTCGGCTATAATTTCGAAGGCATCACGAGCGAGAAGATAGATTCTTTCATCGAAGGCTTGAAGAATGCCGCGGAAACCCAAATCTGGGACGAATGCAGAGCCTGGGCAAAGGCAAACCTTTCGCGCTTCACCAAGGTGGATGCGAAATACATCGACGCTATCTCGCCAAATATCTGCTCCTCCATCACGCTCTCGACGCTCCACGGCTGCCCGCCGCAGGAAATCGAGCGTATTGCAAGCTATCTGATCCGCAAAAAAGGTCTCAACACTTTCGTCAAATGCAACCCCACCCTTTTAGGATATCAATTTGCGCGCAAGACCATGGACGACATGGGCTATGACTATCTCGTCTTTGATGATTTCCATTTTAACGACGATCTGCAATATCGCGATGCGATTCCGATGTTCAAGCGCCTTTTGGATCTCGCCTGTGAAAACGGGGTGCAGTTCGGTCTCAAGCTGACCAACACCTTCCCCGTCGGCATCGCGAGAAACGAGCTGCCCGGAAACGAGATGTATATGAGCGGGCGTTCGCTCTATCCGTTGACCATCGAACTTGCGCACCGCATCAGCCGCGAGTTCGACGGCAGAATGCGTCTCTCCTTCTCCGGCGGTGCGGACTTCTATAATATCACGGAGTTGTTCGACGCGGGCATCTGGCCGATCACCATCGCCACGACGCTGCTCAAACCTGGCGGCTATCAGCGCAGCAAGCAGATCGCGGAAAAACTTGTCAAGGAAGAATACGGCCCGTTTGATGGCGTATCCGTCGGTAAGGTCGCCTATCTTGCACGCGCGGCGCGCACAGACGAACGGCATCTCAAGCCCGTCAAGCCCCTGCCCGTTCGCAAGATCAAGAGCAAGGTGCCGTTGACGAACTGCTTCATTGCCCCGTGCGAGCACGGCTGCCCGATCAATCAGGATATCCCTGAATACATCCGCCTTGTCGGCGATCATAAATACGCGGAAGCGCTTGCGCTCATCCTTGAACGCAACCCGCTACCCTTCATCACGGGACGCATCTGCTCGCACCGCTGCATGGACAAATGCACGCGCGGATTCTACGAAGAAAACGTCCATATCCGCGACGCAAAGCTTCTTGCCGCGCGCGAAGGCTTCGACAGTCTCATCGGTTCACTCAAGCCTACCGGAACGTCCGACGCAACAGTCGCCATCATCGGCGGCGGTCCCGCCGGCATGGCGATGGGCTACCTGCTCGGTCGTCAGGGCGCGAAGGTAACCGTGTTTGAAAAACGCGCGGAGCTCGGCGGTATCGTGCGCTACGTCATCCCCGGTTTCCGCATCGGCGACTTCGGAATGGATCGCGACGTAGACCTGCTAAAGGCTATGGGTGCACAGATCAAAACCAACACCACGGCGCCCAGCGTTGCAGAGCTCAAGAAGCTTGGCTACACGCATGTGGTGTTCGCCACCGGCGCTTGGGCGCATGGCGATCTCAAGCTTTCCGAAGGCCAGAGCTTGAACGTGCTCGACTTTTTGGAACAATACAAATGCGAAACACTCAAAGACGTCGGCGAGCATGTCGTCATCGTCGGCGGCGGCAACACCGCGATGGACGCGGCCAGAGCGGCAAAGCGTATCAAGGGCGTGGTTTCCAGCAGCATCGTCTACCGCCGTACCCAGCGCTATATGCCGGCTGACGAAGAAGAACTGCAACTCGCGATGGAAGACGGCGTGGAGTTCAAGGAACTCTTGAACCCCGTTGCGCTGAAGGACGGCAAGCTCGTCTGCAAAAAGTGCGTACTCGGTAAGCCCGACGCAAGCGGCAGACTTTCCTCCGTCGAGACAGACGAGCTGGTCGAAATCCCCTGCTCTCTTCTCATCTCCGCAATCGGTGAAAAAGTCGTCGCAACGGACTTCACGGAAAACGGCATCCAGCTGACCGAGCGCGGCGCTGTGAAAGTGAACCCCAATACGCTGGAGACAAGCGAAGCAAACGTGTTTGTCATCGGCGACGCGAACCGCGGCCCCGCCACAGTCGTGGAAGCCATCGCGGACGCACGGAAGGTCGCGGACGTCATCGTCGGCCCGTATACGGTCACCGTTCCGGAAGAAGCCAAGGCTTGCTCCGGCAACTGCCTCGCCAAGCAGGGATCGCTTGCGGTCTATGACAGCGCGGGCAGAGAAACCGAGCGTTGCCTCGCCTGCTCGACCATCTGCGAATGCTGCGTTCAGGTTTGCCCGAACCGCGCAAATATCGCCATCGAGGTGGACGGCATGGCTATGCCGCAGATTATCCACGTGGATCGTATGTGCAACGAATGCGGCAACTGCACGGTGTTCTGCCCGTATGACAGCGCGCCATACAAAGAAAAATTCACGTTCTTCTCGACCGAGAAGGAGTTCGACGAGAGTGAGAACAAGGGATTCTTCGTCCTCGGCGGCGGCAAGATCAAGCTCCGTCTGGACAGTGTCTCCACCATCAAGCTAGGCACCAACGCGATCGATCCGGACATCGAGAAAATCATCAACGCGGTCATCTGGGACTATAGCTATCTCTTCTAAGCAACAACATCATTCAGCCGCCGGATTCTTAGGGATTCGGCGGCTATGCCCACCTTGCTCTTCTGTTTGAGCATGCGGCGCTTGCCGCGTAATTTTGACCACCTTCGTCTGGAGGGATTTTCATGGCGATTCTCACCGTCAACGGACTACAGATTTCCGTCGACCAAAACCAAAAACTTCTCCCCTTCCTTCGGGACACGCTCCGTCTAACCAGCGTCAAGAACGGCTGTTCGGAAGGCGCTTGTGGTACCTGCATGGTGCTCATCGATGGCAAGGCGACCAAGGCCTGCATCCAGCAGACCGATAAGCTCGACGGAAAAACGATCGTTACGGTAGAGGGGCTTACCCCGCGAGAACGGGATGTCTACGCCTATGCGTTTGCTGTCTCCGGCGCGGTACAGTGCGGCTTCTGCACGCCGGGGATGGTCATCAGCGCAAAAGGCTTGATCGACAAAAATCCGGATCCCACGCGCGCGGACGTCAAGGAAGCCATCAAAAACAATATCTGCCGCTGCACGGGGTATAAAAAGATCGAAGACGCCGTGCTTTTGTCCGCAATGCTTTTCCGGGACAACACAGCGGTACCGGAAACAGAGATGCCCGGCACGGTCGGCGACAGCATCCGCCGCATCGAGGTGGTCGATAAAACGCTCGGCACCGCACTGTATGCGGATGATATTTACCTACCCGACATGCTGCTTGCCTCCGCGGTGAGAAGCGCATATCCGCGCGCAAAGGTGCTCTCCATCGATACCGCCGCTGCAAAAGCGATCGAAGGTGTGATCGCCGTCTTTACGGCGGAGGATGTTCCGGGCACAAAGAAGATCGGCCATCTCGTTCAGGACTATGACGTGATGATACCCGTTGGGAGCATCACGCATTTTCTGGGCGATGCGATCGCCCTCGTCGTCGCGGGAAACGCGGCCGCACTCGAAGCGGGCAAGGCGGCGGTTCGGGTTGAATACGAGCCGCTCACGCCGGTTCTCTCCGCGGACGACGCGCGAAAGGACGGCTTTGAACTGGTGCATCTGGAGCGCAAGGACAACCTGCTCTCCTATCAGTGCGTCAAGCGCGGTCATGCGGACGAGATCATAAAAAACAGCGCGCACGTGGTCACAAACCACTACAGCGTCCCATTTACCGATCATGCGTTTTTAGAGCCGGAGTGCGCTGTTGCAGAATTGGAAGGCGAAGGCGTTCATATCTTCTCCGGCGATCAGGGCGTGTATCAAACGCGCAAGGAGTGCGCCATGATGCTAGGTCTCCCGCCGGAACTGGTGCGCGTAACCGCGATGATGGTCGGCGGCGGCTTCGGCGGCAAAGAGGACATGAGTGTACAGCACCATGCGGCGCTCGCATGCTATCTTCTCAAGCGTCCTGTCAAAGTACGCTTTACGCGCGCGGAAAGCCTACAAATCCATCCCAAACGTCACGCGATGGAGATGGACTTCACAACCGCATGCGACGAAAGCGGAACACTCACCGCCATGCGCGCGCGCATCATCGCGGACAGCGGCGCCTATGCCTCCCTCGGCGGCCCCGTATTGCAGCGCGCCTGCACGCACGCGGCGGGCCCGTATAACTATCAGGATGTAGATATCGAAGGCTTTGCCTACTACACCAACAATCCGCCCGGCGGCGCGTTCCGTGGCTTTGGCGTCACGCAGAGCTGCTTTGCAACCGAGTGCAATCTTAACCAGCTCGCGGAACAGGTCGGCATGACCCCGTTTGAATTCCGTTATCACAACGGCATTCGTCCAGGGCAGATCTTGCCAAATGGACAGATTGCCGACGAAACCACCGCGTTGATCGAGACGCTGGACGCCGTCCGCCCGATCATCGAGCGCAACCCGAAGGCAGGAATTGCCTGCGCGATTAAAAACAGCGGCCTCGGTGTCGGCGTGCCGGATGTCGGTCGCTGCCGAATCGAAGTTGTGGGCGGAAAACTACATTTACATTCTTCCGCGGCCTGCATCGGTCAAGGCATGGGCACCGTTCAAACACAGTTCGTCAAAGAGATCACCGCGCTGCCGCTGGATCGAATCGTCTATCACGTGCCGGATACGTCCAACGCGCCAAACTCCGGCAACACCACCGCTTCGCGCCAGACGCTCTTTACGGGCGAGGCTGCTGTTCGCGCGGCGAAGATGGTTAAGGAAGCGATGGACGCCGCAGGATCGTTGGACGCGCTGGAAGGACAGAGCTTCTTAGGCGAATACGAGGGCAAGACGGACTCTATGGGTTCCGACAAAGCAAACCCCGTCTCCCATATCGCCTATGGATACGCCACGCAGGTGGTCGAGTTGGACGAAGAGGGACGCGTCTCTTGCGTCACCGCCGCGCACGATGTTGGTCAGGCGGTCAATCCGATCTCGCTGGAAGGGCAGATCGAAGGCGGCGTCGTCATGAGCCTCGGCTATGCGCTGAGCGAAGATTTCCCGTTGGAGAACGGAAAACCAATGCGTAAATTTGGCACGCTCGGTCTCTTTAAGGCAAACATGACGCCGAATGTCGTCCCCGTCATCATCGGTAAATCCACCAAGGATGGCCTTGCCTGCGGTGCAAAGGGTGTCGGAGAGATCTGCTCGATCCCGACTGCGCCCGCCGTGCAGCTCGCGTATTATCATCGAGACGGGATCTTCCGTACGAAACTCCCGCTGGAAGGTACGCCATACAGTAAAAAGTAACCCAATTCAAAATCGACCTTCTCTGACACGGCGCACTCTGTGATCGAGATCTACGCCGCTGTCTTCATCGAAAACAGCCAAAGGCTATGGCTTGTTGTTTCCTCATTCCTAAGCGGCGGGGTTCATCCCCCGCCGCTTTGCGTTACACGGTCACCATTCGAATTCACAACAAGATTGCATTTTGGGTGATCGGAATCATTGAACGCAATGCATCGCATGGTATAATAAACTCATTCAGACCATCCCACTGTTTTTGATGGCCGGAATCAATCTAGCAAAAGAAAAAGGGAGTGTTTATGTTCAGAGATAAAGCAGGTAATATTGCGGTCGGCAAAATTGTCTCTTCCGCCATCGTGCTCATTCTGGCGCTGATCATCCTCGGCGGCAGCATCGTCGTTGTGGAAGCCGGTCGAACCGGTGTTGTGCTCACATTCGGCAGAGTCAGCCCGATCGTCATGCAGGAGGGTATCCACCTTAAGGTTCCGTTTGCACAGAATGTTATTACGATCAACAACCGCATCGTGAAGACTGAAGTCACCACAGAGGCATTCAGTAAGGATCTGCAAACCGTCTCTTCCGTCATCGCTGTGAACTATCACATCAACAAGAATGCGAGCGCGGAGATCTACAAACAGGTTGGCCTCGGATATGAGGATATTCTGGTGATGCCCGCCATCAACGAAGTACTCAAGGCTGTTACCGCAAACTATACCGCGCAGCAGCTAGTCAGCCAGCGTAATGATGTCAGCGTCCTGCTTGATGAGAACCTCAACGCCAAGCTCAACGAGTACGGCATTGTCATCGACGACCTGAATATCATCAACTGGGACTTCTCCCAGGAGTACATCAGCGCGATTGAAGCAAAGCAGGTTGCGGAGCAAAACCTGATCAAGACCCGCACCGAGCAGGAACAGGCGCTTGTCATCGCCAACACGGAAGCACAAAAGCAAATCATCGCGGCTCAAGCGGAGGCGGACAAGATCACACTGCTTGCCGACGCAACCGCGAGCAGCAACGAAACGATTTCGCTGTCCTTGAGCGATATTCTGATTCGCTATATCTTGCTGCAAAAATGGAATGGTGAATTGCCCAAAGTTACGGGCGGAGCAAGCACGTTTACCGACATCACGGCGCTCCTCCAATAATCATCGCAAACACGAAGAAAGAGACGGGTCGACCCGTCTCTTTTCTCTTGTTCTATCGCTCCACCCCCATAATTGGCGGCGAGTCTCTTTATTTGTAGATTGCGTTTTAATCAGAACGTCTGCTGTGCGAGGAACGCGGCGATGGCGCTCTCCTCCGCTTTGCCTGATTGCTCCAGCCGTTCGCAAAGCGTGCCCCCGCCATAGGCGCAACCGGTCAACAGCGTCTCCACACGTTTTGCCAGGGTATCGTCCATCGCGTCTGTATAGCAGGTTGCCGATTCCACAACGCCATTTTTCACGTTCATAAGCAGTTCCAGGCAGCCAAAGTCGAATCGATTTTCCAGCGAAACATTGAACGACGGCGTCGTACCAAACTTCCAGTCCCAAGAGGCGTACTTGTCCCGCTTTTGCGCGAGTTTCTCCGTGTCGATCAGCGCCCAGCTGTGTGGTTCATATGCGCCGTATTCTGCCTCAAACGCCTCCATCAGCGCCTGCTTCATCGTTTCTACCGTCAATTCCGCGTTGTGCAGACCGAGGTTTGTGACACGACTGACCACGCTTTTAACCCCTTTGGAATCCAGCTTCATCTGTGACGGCGCAAGATAACGCCCAAGGCGAGAAAAATCCGCAGAGATCAGAATGGTTCCGTGGTGGAGCGCCACATCGTTGGAGAAACGAAACGCGTTGCCGGAGAACTTCTCCCCGGTTTGGGTGAGCACGAGATCATTGCGCCCCGTAAACGAAGTGTCGATGCCAAATTTTGCCGCGGCCTTTTGAATCACGCTAAGCTGTCGCACGAGGTTGTATTCCGATCGGGGCAGCAGGAACGTGAAGTTCAGATTGCCGAGATCGTGGAAGACCGCTCCTCCGCCGGACGAACGGCGCGCAAGCTTACCGTCTTCGCTTTCCAGCAACTCCACGCGGCATTCACGCCACGCGTTTTGGTTCCGTCCGATGACGACCGTGCGCTCGTTTTGCCAGAGATAGAAGGTCGTCCCCGCACCTTGCGTTTCAAACAGCAGTTCTTCCAACGCAAGGTTTTCATACGGATCGACGCAGTCCGTGCTCAAAAATCGGTTCAATGGCAGTTCCTCCTGTATGACGTTTGCTGTGATGAAATCGAATGTACCGAACACCAGATTAGCTGTTCAGGGGTTTATTCCAGTTTTCCATTCGATTCAGACTTGCCTTTGCGGCGGCGACCACGTTTTCGACCGTGAAGCCAAATTCCTTGAAAAGGATGCCAGCGGGTGCCGATGCGCCGAAGTGGTCGATGCAGACAGCTTCTCCGTCCAAACCAATGTAGCGATCCCAGCTATAGGCGGAACCCGCCTCCACCGCAACACGCGCGCGTACGCTTCTGGGCAGCACGGATTCTTTGTAGCTTGCGTCCTGCTCGTCGAAGAGATCCAAGCAGGGCATGGAGACGACGCGTGTTTTGATCCCTTCCTCTTCCAGTGCATCGGCAGCCTTGTAGATGAGCTCTACCTCACTGCCGCTGGCCATCAGGATGACATCCGGCTTGCCTTTTTTTGCGTCTTTCAAAATATAGCCGCCTTTGTACGCGCCCTCGCCCGTCTCCGCATACTGCGGCAGATTCTGCCGCGTGAGTGCAAGTACGGAGGGGTTTTGCGCCTCAAATGCCGCAAGGTAGCTATACGCCGTCTCCTTCGCGTCCGCCGGACGGAATACCATCACGCCGGGCGTCGCGCGCAGAGCGGCAAGGTGCTCAATCGGCTGGTGAGTGGGGCCATCTTCGCCAACGCCGATGCTGTCGTGCGTCATGACGTAGACCACCGGTTGGTGCATGATCGACGAAAGCCGCAGCGCAGGCTTGAGATAGTCCGTAAACACGAGGAACGTCGCGCAATAAGCGCGGAAACCGCCGTATAGTTGAATACCGTTGCTGATTGCCGCCATCGCAAACTCACGAATCCCAAAGTGAATGTTTGCGCCCGTTCGATCCTGTGCGTCGAAGAATCCTTTTCCCTTCAGCTCCGTCTTGTTGGAGGGCGCGAGATCCGCGCTACCGCCAAAGAGGTTCGGCGAATATTCGGCGATCAGGTTGAGCAGCTCCCCGCTGACGATGCGCGTCGCTTTCGGTTCGGTCGAGGCAAACAAACGCGGATCAGCTTTTAGCGCGTCCGGCAGTTTCTTTTCGTGCCACGCAAGCCATTTCGTATAGAGTTCCGGATAGGCTTTCTTGTACGCCTCAAACATCGCATTATAGTCCGCGTGCTCTCTACTGTAGCCTTTCTGCAGTTCATCGAAATATGTTTTTACATCATCCGGCACCGCAAACGGTTCTTCGTTCCATTGATAAAACTCGCGCATGGCCTTGAGCGCGTCCGCGCCGAGCGGTTCACCGTGCGCGCTTGCCTTGTTCGCTTTCGGCGTGCCGTGGGCGATCTCTGTGCGGATGATGATCAGCGACGGGTGTGTCGTATCCGCCTTTGCGTTGTTAATCGCGGTTCCGATAGATGTCGTATCCTCACCGTCGGCGACAGATTGTACCGTCCAACCGTAAGATTCAAAGCGCTTGCCGACATCTTCGGTGAACGCAAGGCTCGTATTGCCTTCGATGGTGATCTCATTTCTATCATATAGAAGGATCAGTTTGCCAAGACCTAGATGACCCGCGAGCGATGCCGCTTCCGACGCGACGCCTTCCATCAGGCAACCGTCTCCCGTGAGCGCATAGGTGAAATTGTCCACGACGGGATAGCCTTCGCGGTTGAATTCGGCAGCTAAGCGTGCCTCCGCCATCGCAAGGCCAACGGCATTTGCGATGCCCTGCCCCAGCGGCCCCGTGGTCGTCTCTACGCCTACGGTATGACCAAACTCCGGATGCCCCGGCGTTTTGCTGCCCCACTGGCGGAAGTTTTTGAGCTCTTCGATCGATAGCCCATATCCAAACAGGTGCAACAGCGCATATTCCAGCATCGACGCATGACCCGCGGAGAGCACAAAACGGTCTCTGCCTGCCCATGTCGCATCCTTGGGATCATGCCTCATTTGCTTCCAGAGCGTCAGCGCCATAGGCGCAGCTCCAATCGGCAATCCCGGATGTCCGCTGTTTGCCTTTTGAACGGCCTCCGCCGCAAGAAACCGAATGGTGGTTATCGCTTTTTGCTCGATTGTACTCATGTCATCTGTGTCCTTTCTGATGATGTGAAGCATGGGATCAAATATAAATCATAAAGAGATGGCGACGAATATTATATCATATTCGCCGCCAAGTGTTGCGCAATTCCTTAGATGCCGCGCTTATTTTCGCGAATTTGCTCCAATTCCGTAAAGTTGTGCTTGCAGACATGCCCGTTCAGCGGCAGGATGCGCGCGTGAATCGCGTCCACAATCCATTCCGGCTGCGGGAAGAATGCGTCCTCCAGCTCATGCGCGGGTGTGATCCAGTTCTTCGCGCCAACAACGACGGGCGGTGCATCCAAATAATCAAACGCCAGTTCCGCAATGTTGCTCGCGAGGTTTCGCATGAAGCTGTTTCGCTCGCATGCGTCACCCGTGACGACGATGCGTCCGGTCTTCTTGATGCTCTCGATCACGGGTTCATAATTGAACGGTACGAGCGAACGCGCGTCGATGATCTCCGCCGAAACGCCATATTTCGCTTGCAGGATGTCCGCGGCTTTCGTGACGCGATAGAGCGTCGCGCCAATCGTTAGGATGGTGACGTCCTTACCTACGCGCTTGACGTCCGGCTCGCCAAACGGAATCTCATATTCCGCTTCCGGCACGCCTTCTTTGTGGAAAAGCTCCGCCACGTCATAGATGCGCTGGCTCTCAAGGAAGATGACCGGGTCGGTGCCATTCAGCGCGGACTGCATGAGCCCCTTGGCGTCATACGGCGTCGCCGGAAATACGACTTTGAGGCCGGGGATATGCGTCATCAACGCGCTCCAGTCCTGGGAGTGCTGGGCGCCATATTTGCTGCCGACGCTCATGCGCAGAACGACCGGCATCTTCAGCATACCCGCGCTCATGGACTGCCATTTGCAGAGCTGATTGAAGATTTCGTCACCCGCTCTTCCGAGGAAGTCGCAATACATCAACTCGGCGACCGCGCGTCCGCCACTCATGGCATATCCGATCGCAGCGCCAACGATGCCCGCCTCTGCGATGGGCGTGTTGAATAAGCGGTGGTATGGGATCGCTTCCGTCATGCCGCGATAGACCGCAAACGCGCCGCCCCAGTCGCGCACATCTTCGCCGAACGCAACGAGTGTAGGATCTTCGTAGAATTTGTTGATGATGGGTTCCGCGATGCCATCCCGCAGTTGATAGACACGGTTTTTGCTGACGGGCTTCCCGTCCGCTTCGAGGCCAAAGCGTGCACGCTTGCTCAATAGCTGCACGCGCGGACACTCTTCACGCGGAAGCAGCACATCCGGCTTTCTGGTTTCATCAAACGAGCGCACCGTCTTGTTGGAGAACATGAGGTTTCCGATATAGTCGTTCTCCGCGCCGTAGATATCGATCCGCGGGGATACGGTATCGTCAATGGAAAGCTTCATGTTGCGCAGCATGTTGTCCTTAATCGTTGCCCAGATCGTATCCAACTCGTCCTGCGTTGCAATTTTCGCCTCGACGATTTGCTTGCCGAAAGATGCGATCGAATCCTGCGCTTCCCATGCTTCGATCTCCTCTTTGGTGCGGTAGGTGCTGGAGTCGGACGGGCTGTGTCCGCTGAAACGGTAGGTCACAAGATCAAGCAGCACGGGGCCTTCCGCCTTTGCGACGGGAATCTTCCTGCGATAGGCATCGATGACGGCGAGCGGATTAAAGCCGTCCACGCGCTCGGCATGCATGGCGGAGGGCATTACGCCTGCCGCGATGCGCGCGACCATGTCGTAGCCCATGGTTTCTCCGCGCGTCTGGCCGCCCATGCCATAGAAGTTATCGTTGATGTTGAAGATGATCGGCATGCCGCCGCCGTTTTCGCCCCAAAGGGTGCGAACCTGATCCATGGAAGAGATCATGAGCCCTTCCCACACGGGTCCACAGGCAACGCTGCCGTCGCCAATGTTGCAAACGACCACGCCGGGTTTCTTGTTGCTGAGCTTATACAGCGCGGCGCCCGGGGCGATGCTGCCGCTGCCGCCTACGATCGCGTTGTTCGGGAAGATGCCAAACGGCGTGAAAAACGCGTGCATGGAGCCACCGAGTCCCTGGTTGAACCCGTTTTTGCGCGCAAATGTTTCGCACATCATGCCGTAGAGCAGGAAGTTGATTGCGACCTCCTTGACCGTTTTACCGCTGTCCTTCACCACGGAGAGGGTACGCCCGCCAAAGAAGTTTTCCATGATCTCAATGAGCTTCGCGTCGTCGAGAATCTGGATCGAACGCAGACCCTTTGCGATAATTTCGCCGTGGCTGCGATGCGAACCAAAGGTATAGTCGTCCAGCGTGAGCTCATATGCCGCGCCGACATAGGCGGCTTCCTGCCCGATGCCAAGATGCGCGGGGCCGGGGTGGTTGTATTGCACGCCGCAATATTCGTTGGTGGTCTTGATGAGGTTGAGCATCGTCTCAAACTCGCGGATATAGGCCATATCGCGGTAGATGTTCAAAAACTCTTCTTTTGTGAAGTTTTTCTTTTCGTCTTTGACCGTCTTTTGATATTGATTCACGGGAATCGGCGGGAATGTGAGCGTCTCGGGCTTTCTGACCACGTTAGGGTCGATGAAGATTTGCTTTGCCATACTCTATCTCCTTATGCTGAAACAGCAAATATTTAATATTGAAACACCGCTTCGCGGATGATTTCGGATACCGTCGGATGCGGGAAAACAATCTCCTTGATCTCGTCGATCGTAAGTCCCAGCTCAATGAATGTTCCGACAGTGACGATAAACTCGCTGGAATAATTGCTGAGCATCTGTGCGCCGAGCACCTGCTTGGTCTGGTTATTGACCACAAGCTTCATGATGCCGTCTCCACCTTCGTTCTCCGCAAGATACCGTCCCGAAAATCGCATCGGAATCTTCACGCAGGATGCATCCAAGCCCTTTGCCTTCGCGCTCGCCTCGGTTTCACCCACGGCGGAGAGCTCCGGATTGGTATATAGCACGCCGGGCACCGCTTCATAGCGCATCGTGTCCTTTTTACCGAGCATGGTGTTGACCGCAACCTCCGCCTCTCGATAGGCCGTATGCGCAAGCATCGACTTACCGTTGACGTCGCCCGCCGCGTAGACCTCCGGTTGGTTGGTCTTCATGTGCGAGTCGGTCACAACCGCACCGCGGTCCGTGAGCACATGGATGCTCTCGAGCCCGATTCCGTTCGTGTTGGCGCGCCGCCCGATGGAGAGGAGCACCTTGTCGCAGGCGACCTCGCCGACCACGCCGTCCTTTTCATACTTCACAGCGTTTGCGGTGACTTCCGTTACTTTCGCGGAAAGATAGAATGTTACCCCGCGTTTTTCGAAGTTCTTTTTCAGAATGGAAACCAGCTCCGCGTCGTTTTCACCCGCGATGTGGTCGAGCATTTCGACGACTGTCACCTGCGAGCCGATCGAGGTAAAATAGCTCGCCAGCTCCAGCCCAATCACGCCGCCGCCGATCACGCAAAGACGATCCGGTTTCTCGCTGAGCGCGAGGATTTCGCGGTTGGTGCAGACAAACCCGGCGGCAAGACCCTCTTTCAATCCGGGTATCGGCGGCACAGCGGGAGAGGAACCGGTTGCGATCAGCAAGCGCTTGCCGACAACTGTTTCTCCGTTCGCGATCACGGTGTATCCTTCGGCATTCTTTCCGGTGATCACACCGCGTGCGGAAACAACCGTCACATGGTTTGCTTTGAGCGCGGAGGATACACCGGCGACCAGCGTCCTGACGACCTTATCTTTCCGGGCGACGACCTTCGCGTGATCAATCTTGATGCCATCGACGCTTACGCCGTATTTCTCGCCATGCGCGGCGTTATCATAGATCTTTGCGGAATACAGGAGTGTCTTGGTCGGAATGCAGCCTTCGTTGAGGCAGACGCCGCCGACGTTGCGCTCCTCGATGCAAAGCACGGAAAGACCCGCGTGGCCCGCGCGTTCGCTTGCGAGATATCCGGCGGGACCTCCGCCGAGAACAATCAGATCATACGTCATCTTTGCGTCCTCCTTATCCAATCAGGAGCAGATCAAAGTGCTCCAGTGCGGTCACAAGATCCTTCAGGAAGCGACTGGCTGGCGCGCCGTCCACCGCGCGGTGGTCGTAGGTCAGCGATAGCCCCATCGCGGGATATGCCGTGATCTGTCCTTCCACGGTGCGGATCCGCTCACAAATCGCGCAGACGCCGAGCAGCGCAACCTGCGGCGGGTTGATGACGGGCGTAAAGCTCTCGATACCAAAGAGACCGAGGTTGCTGATGGTAAACGTACCGCCCTGCAGGAGATCCGGATTGATGCTGCCGTCGACGGCGGATTTCGCGAGCATTTTTGCTTCCGCGGAAATCTGGCCGAGTGTTTTTGTCTCCGCCGAAAACAGTGTCGGAACCAATAGCCCGCGCGGCGTATCCACTGCGATGCCGAGGTTGACATGGTGGAAATAGCGAATCTTGTCGCCAAGCATGTGCGCGTTGAGCCCCTCATGCTTTGTTAAGACGCGAGACACGGCAAAAAGGATGATGTCGTTGATCGTGACCTTCGGCAGCTCCATCCCTTCCGGTGCGGCCTTGAGGCTCTCGCGGAACGCAAGGATCTTTGTCGCATCAAAGCTGGTGTTGTGTGTCAATTGCGCCATTTCCGCAAGGCTGTCGTGCATCGTCTTTGCGATCATACGCCGGAGGTTCGGCAGTTTTACCTCGTCATACTCCGCGGCCTGTGTCACAGGCGCTGTTTGAATCGGTTTCGCTTCGGGGGAACTGGAAATTTCGCCGAGGGAAACGGCATCGCCGCCAAAGCGGTTCTCTTTCGCGAGGGCGAGCACATCCCGCTCGATCACTCTGCCGTGCGGGCCGGTGGGCGCCGCCTCGGAAGGATCTACGCCGAGCTTTTTTGCGGCGGTCTTTGCGCGCGGGGATACGCCCTCTGCGCGCGCGGCTGTCGCCTCTGCGGCGGGCGCGACTTCTGCCGCAATCACGGGTTTTGCTTCTTCCGCAGCGGGCGCTGCCGCCGCGCCGTCTGGCGCAAACTCGGCAAAGGATTCGCCGGGGGTTCCGATGACGGCGACATTCAGCAAAACAGGAACATCGTCCTCCGCGTGATAAAACACGGCAAGCAGCGTCCCGTCGACCTTTGCCTGTTCTTCAAATGTAGACTTATCGGTTTCATAAGAGAAGAGAACGTCTCCAGCAGAGACCTTGTCCCCTACCTTCTTCTTCCATTCGGTAATGATGCAGCTCTCAACCGACTGCCCTTGACGTGGCATGATGACCGGTGTCGCCATAATCCGCCTCCTGATCAGATGATTTTGTTAAACATTTTCTTGATGATGTTATTTTATAACATGCGCGGTTTGCTGTCAATAGAATTTCTCCCGCATAAGTGAAATCCCGTGATCGAAACGCTACATGAAACTCTCTATTCTAAAAAAAGACGCTTGCAACAATCTGCAATCGCCCAATGGTAATACGCCAGATGTTATATTGTGTAAAAGAAAGACGCTCGCAATGGTTCGCAAGCGTCCAGAAGCAACATATCAGATGTTATATTGTGTTAGGATCAGGATTCTCCATGCAGACGATTGAGAGCTTCGTAACGCCCGCCTCGACGCAAACGGTATCGCACTTCGCCGTAAACAGAAAAAAGAGGTTCTCTTTTTCGGTGCCGCAGAGGCTTTCAAAATTGCCCTGACCCTTGGAGAGGATCACGTCCGCCTCCGCAAACGCCCTTTGGAACGTCTCGCTTGTGCGCGCCAAAACCGTGCCGGGGGAAGCATCCCCGTTGTCGATCACACGCGCGACCTCCTGCATCCCGACCTCGTCTGCGTCCGTGCGGGTGACGTCGTTGAGTACTGCGGAGCCTTTGACCACAAATGAGATCGTAAGCGCGGGAAACCGCCGCCGAATCTGCTCGATGAGGATCTTGTCAAACACGATCTCGCCCGCGTTGTCACCCAGGTAGAGCATCGTCTTTGCCCGCGCCATCGCGCCCAATAACTTCTCGCTGTCGTCTCTGGAGAACGCGGTGTTCGCAATCGCGTCGATTTGCGCGTTCTGCTCCTCGATCGAAACCGGCTTTGCGAGACCATAGTCGATCAGATTTCCCGCAATCGCATATTTCAACGCGATATTGAGCGGATCGTTCACTTGGGCGATCTTCTGTCGGATTACCGGCAGCATCTTCATTGCCTCCTGATTGCAGCGGGATTTGATCGCGGCATACGGGTCGCGCTCGCCAACATGTTTCAGCAAAATCTGCCAAAGTTCGCCCATGGTTTCAGGGGTGCAGCCTTCATAGTTAGCCCGCGAAAGATACGCGTGCGTGTCGTCCATCGCAGCATTTCGCTTCTCTTCTGGAAGCGATAGCATATTGGTTACGTTGTCAACCTGCGCGATGATGCAGGAGACGCATTCCGGTTGCAGTTTCATACGCTGTATTCTACTCGAAACACAACCACAAATGCAAGACGAATCACGATTTGCGCGGGCAGCGCGTTACGATTTGCGTGGGCGGCGCATAGAAACATGCTGTAAAAATTTTAATTGGGATGGCAATCCTTCTCGTTTTTCCTTTGGCGGAAACGATTTGTCAAATTCCGCAGAAGCGGTTTCATCCACCTCATATGCGTGGTCTTCCATGAAGCGACCGCTCTTGTCGCGCAGCACACCCGCAACCAGTTCCAGCGCTTGCAGCGCATCCGCATAGGAATCATCTGCGGTTCCGATGCCAAATGTTTCCGCCGCAAGGAAGCCGAGGCGGGAATAATATGCCGGATCGCCGTAGATCAGCACCGCCGTATGGCCAAGCGCACTTGCTTTCTGGAGCGAATGCCGCACCAGCGCACTGCCGACACCTTTCCCCTGCCATTGCGGATGTACGGAAAGCGGTCCGAAGCTCAGCGCGGGGATGCTCTCCCCGTTGTCGCAGAACACCTTCGTGCGGGTATACATGATGTTGCCGAGAATTTCTCCATTTCGCACTGCGACAAAATCCAGCTCCGGCACAAAACATTCGCTTTCGCGCAACACATGCGCAAGATAGTGTTCGTCACATCCCGGCACATGATGATTCCAAAACGCCTCGCGCGTGAGATGCTCTACCGCGCAGTAATCCTCCGGCTGTTCCAGCCGAATTTCAAATTCTTCCACTTATTTTCCCTTTCTTTCTTACGGAATCTTATATCTGTGAGATCAACCGAATTTCGATCTTCTCCACTTGTCTCCCTTTCTTTCTTGCGGACTCATTTATTCGAGAAAGACAGACGATCTTCTATTCCACACTGCTGCCGGAAGAAAACTCCACGGGGCTCCATTGCTGCTGCGCCTTGTTCCATCGGTGATAGATCGCCGCAGCGATCCATCTGCGCGGGATCAATTTTCCAAATAGTGTCAATACACGGTTCAGCACGCCGGGCACATAGATTCCGCCGCGCTGGATCAACCGCCGGATCGTTTGACCGGAGACGATTTCCAGCGGGTTTGTGGTGGCGCTGCCCCAAAATCCCTGCGCCGCAATGCCGCGCATGGCCTCCCGCGTGGTGGCAAGCCCGCCGGGGCAGAGCGCAAGCACATGGACGCGTTGATCCTTGAGTTCCTCGCGGAGCGCAACCGCGATATCGAGCAAAAATCGTTTGGATGCGGCATACGTCGCCTTGAGTGGCATGGGATACATGCTAGCAAGGCTTGAGGTGAACAGCAAGTAGAACGGATTCCCTTCCCGCCTGCGCCGCAAGATCGCGTGGGTGATACGCAACGTCGCCTCATTGTTGAGCGCGATGATGCGCAGAATATCCTTGCGTTCACGCTCCAAAAATCCGCCTTCGAAGTCCAGACCAGCCACGTTGAGGAGCATGTCAAAGCGGATGCCGAGCGAGTCAATCGTCTGCAATAGCGCTTCAACGCTCTCTTCGCGCGTCAGGTCGCAAGCGGCCGTCGTCACCGTCACGCCAAACTGCCGCTCCAGCCCGCGCTGGATGGATTTCAATCCCGGTTCGTTGATGTCGTTCAGAAAGAGATTATAACCGCGTTTTCCGCATTCGTTTGCCAGCGCGCGACCGAGGCCGCCACTCGCGCCCGTGATAAACACATTCATAACAGAACTCCTTTCGTTGTCTGAAAGAGGGGGATTCCAGCCATTAAACACGAATCCAGGCTGGGTATTCTATCCCGCAGAGTTTCTCGCTTACGGTAAAAAGCTTGTTCGCGTTCTCGCGCGTCACCTGGCTACTGTATCGATTCGGTTTGCAAAGATGATAATACAGCTCCCTCGGCGCCGGATTCGTTTCGCATAGATACGCATAGGTTTTTGCCGGAATCTCCGGCTGCACACCGTGCTTTTTGCGCATGTTCCAGATCCAATCCACCATTCCTCCCGTATTTTTGCAGCCGATATCGGTGCAAACAAGCCCCGGATCGACCACGTATGCGGTGATTCCATCTCCCGGATACCGTTCGTTCAGTCCGCGCGCAAAGAGAATGTTGGCGAGTTTCGATTGCTTATATGCCGTGAGCGGATTGTATCCGCGTGTGAGCATCAAATCGTCCCAACGCATACGCATGTGTTTGTGGCTCTCGCTGCCCGTCAGGATGACGCGTCCTTGCGCGCGCTTGAGTTGCGGAAGCAGACGGTAGGTCAGCAGAAACGCGGCAAGGTGGTTGAGCGCAAACTGCTGCTCGTATCCTTCCTCTGTTGTTGTGTACCAGCTGCGCACGCAACCCGCGTTGTTGATCAAGACCTCCAGCCGGTTTTCATTCGTTCGAGTCAGAATCTCGATGATTTCGTTTCCAATGCGATCTACCTCCCGCTGATGCAGAAGATCGCCGCTCAAAAACAGAACCTCCGCATCGGGAACACGCGCGATAATCTGCTCCCTGGCCGCCATACAACGCGCTTCGTCGTGTCCAATTCCGATGATGCGATAGCCCTTTTGCGCGAGCTCCGCTGCGGTTGCAAGTCCGATGCCGGAACTTGCTCCCGTAATAACCGCTGTTTTCATATGAATGCCTTTCTAACGATCGATCAACCGAGTGTTGCGGGATAACCAAACCAGCCGAGCGCATGCCAGAATCCCAGCGAATGCGTATACAGAGCCAGCACAACAAAACCCGCAATGAATGCCATCGCAAAGATCAATACCGCCCAAAGCAAAATGGTACGCAGAACGCGGCGTGTTTTCGGCGCAAGCTGAGGGCTCATCGGCAGCAGCGGCAGTGCCTCGTCGTTCATCCAATTTCTTCTCCAGCGCAGGCTTGCGCGGATCATCTGGCGCAAATAAGCCATGCAATAGAATGCAAAAAGCGCTATCATGACACCCAGTGCAACCAGCGCGATGCCAAGCAGAATCGCGCCGCAATACGGCATCGGCGGCAGAATGTTCATGAAGTTTACACCGGCAAGGAGTTCAATGCCAAGCGCCGCCGGAACAAGCGAACCAGCAAATAAACCAATAATAAAAACAAAGAACGCGCCATAGAGCAACAGCTCAAATACGCCGATGATAGAAAGCCACAGCACAAGAAGCGCTTTTTTTCCGCCCTTGCGCGCACGTTGCGAAGGAATCCCTGCGAATTGGAGCGCAATCTGGGCAGGTGAGCCAAGCTTCGCTGCGATTTCCTCTTCCGTAAATCCATCCGCAAGCTTAAAGAGAAAGTGTTGTTCATATTCGCTGATCACTTCCGCCGCGTCGGTCACCGCGTTTTTGCTCAGCTCCGCTTTCAAGTCATTCAGATAATCCTGTTTTGTCATGTTTTTTAATCCTCCAATATTGACATAACCATGTTTGCAAACGCCAAATAATCGTTTCGATCGGAGGCATATGCCTCCCTGCCCGCCTCAGTCAAAGAATAGTATTTCCTAGGTGGTCCGCCGCTTTCTTCCGAAAGATAGGTGGTGACGAGTCCGTCGCTTTTGAGCTTCCGCAGGATCGGATAAACGGTTCCATCCGCAATATCGATTTTTCGGGAAAGATATTCGGAGATTTCATAGCCGTACCAATCTTTTTTTGCAAGCAACGAAAGAACGCAAAGCTCTAATACACCTTTTTTATATTGAATGTTCATCCCACGCCCCCATTCGGTTCTGTCATACGATTGCCGGAATCTATGCCGCAATCCTCGCATTGTTTATCATTCATGCTACCGCGTAAACGGCTGCAACAACAAATAAACTTATTGTCTACTACTGTATTATATTCACTAGTGAATCATTTGTCAATCTTCTATTTTTATTCTGTATGAATACATGTATCACAAGCGTTCAACGCATGTCGTGCTTGTCTTTATGCATTATATTGAATCCACATATGCAATTTGAAACTTATAGTTTTTACGTCAAGCGTTTGCTCAGCACGGATTGTATATGAGTTTATCTCATTCGTGTTCATTCTGTCGCTTTGATGACGATTGAAAGATGAAATACACCAACAAATCCGTCTTTATGCGCTATTTCATATATTATTTATAACTATTTTCCAAAAATGTCTTGCTTTTTGGTTTTGCATACTTTATAGTACACCCAAGATCAAGCAAGGGCGCTGACTGTACTCGCAGGCAGCGCCCCTTGATTTTATTTTTGTTTTGGGAGGATACAGGTATGTCAGAAATTCTGGATGCGGTAAATGGCGTAGTATTTCCGGTATGGTTTTTGATCGGTGCTGCACTTGTGTTTTTCATGCAGGGTGGTTTTGCAATGGTCGAAACCGGATTCACTCGCGCAAAAAACGCGGGCAATATCATCATGAAAAACCTCATGGACTTTTGCATTGGCACCGTCGTGTTCGTGTTGTTGGGGTTCAGCTTGATGATGTCCGAAAACTATCTCTTCGGCGTGATCGGTGTTCCCGACTTCCAGATCTTCACGAACTTCGCGGAGTTTAACTTCTCCAGTTTCGTCTTCAACCTCGTGTTCTGCGCAACGGCGGCCACGATCGTCTCCGGTGCAATGGCAGAGCGCACAAAGTTCTCCGCGTACTGCATCTACAGCGCGATCATCAGCCTTGTGGTGTACCCGATCGAAGCCGGCTGGGTTTGGAACCCGCAAGGCTGGCTGTTCAACATGGGTTACATCGATTTTGCCGGTTCTTCGGCGATCCACATGGTCGGCGGCATCACGGCGTTCATTGGCGCTGCCATCCTTGGCCCGCGCATTGGAAAATATGTGAAAGACGCAAAGACAGGTAAGAAGACATCCCGTGCAATTCCCGGGCATTCCATTACGCTCGGTGCGCTCGGTGTATTCATTCTCTGGTTTGGCTGGTATGGCTTCAACGGTGCCGCGGCGCTGAGTGTTGCACAGCTCGGTTCCATCTTCCTGACCACGACCGTCGCCCCCGGTGTTGCAACCGTTGTCACGATGTGCTTCACCTGGATCAAGAACGGCAAACCAGATGTTTCTATGTCCCTCAACGGCTCTCTCGCCGGCCTCGTGGCGATCACTGCCGGCTGCGCGAATGTCGATGCGCTCGGCGCTTCCATCATCGGCGCAGTTGCCGGTATCCTTGTTGTGCTGGCGGTCGAAGTGATCGATCTGAAAATTCACGTGGATGACCCCGTCGGCGCCGTCGCGGTGCACGGAATCAATGGTCTCTGGGGAACCATCGCGGTCGGCTTGTTTGCAACAGACGCCGCACCCGGCATGAGTGCAAAGGGCTTGTTCTATGGCGGCGGTTTCACGCAGCTTGGCACACAGGCGATCGGCGTTGGTGCAATTGCACTCTGGACCGCCGTGACGATGACCCTCGTGTTCCTTGTCATCAAGAAAATCAACGGTCTGCGCGTTTCGGCGGACGAAGAAATTCAGGGCCTGGATCTTCCGGAACATGGCCTTGCGAGCAGTTATGCGGACTTCATGATCACCGTTCCCGCGATTGATATCGGTGGCGTCGCCGTGAGCAGCACCAAGAACAGCGTGCCTCCGCACATTGCGATTCCCGTTCGGGACGAATCTCATCCCAGCGCGAAGCTCACTAAGGTCACCATTGTAACCAACCAGAATAAGTTCGCGAGTCTGCAAAAAGCGCTCGACGAAATCGGCATCACCGGAATCACGGTGACCAATGTGCTGGGTTACGGAATGCAGAAGGGTCACACGCAAAAGTATCGCGGCGTAGAAGTCGAAACCAAGCTTCTGCCCAAGGTGCAGGTGGACGTCGTCATCACGAAAGTCCCGGTCGATCTCTTGATCAAGACCGTGCAGGAAGCCCTCTATACCGGCAGCTATGGCGACGGCAAGATCTTCATCTACAACGTGGAAAACGTCATCAAAGTGCGTACCGGCGAAGAAGGGTATGACGCGCTGCAAGACGAAGATTACGAATAAGCTTCCCCATACCCTAAAACCTCTACCCCAACCTCTACCCACTCCCCTGAAAATCGCCCGGCGTGCGCCGGGCGATTTCTTTAGTGACTTCAGTCCGTTCCGACCGCGAAGCGGGAGGAACACAAAACCACCCGCTATGCGGGTGCGCGACAGAGGTTATACCAATAAAACCGCCTTTCTTTTACAATGGAAGAGTTCAAGCTACCATGTAAGAAAGGCGGTCTTATGGCTAAACAAGCAAACAGTTTAGCGCGCACGAAATGGATGTGCAAATACCATATCGTGTTTACTCCGAAGTATAGACGAAAGATCATCTACAATCAATACAGAGAAAGCCTCGGAAAAATACTCAGGCAGCTCTGTGAGTACAAAGGCATCGAAATACACGAAGGCCATCTGATGTCGGATCATGTACACATGCTGGTCAGTATTCCCCCAAAAATCAGTATATCCAGTTTTATGGGATACTTAAAGGGGAAAAGTGCGCTGATGATGTTTGATGCACATGCGAATCTGAAATACAAGTTTGGAAACAGGCATTTCTGGTCGGAGGGCTACTATGTTAGCACGGTTGGACTAAACGATGCTACAATAGCGAAATATATCCGCGAACAGGAACAGCACGACCAAGCAATTGACAAACTAAGTGTGAAAGAGTACGCAGATCCGTTTAAAACCAAAGAGCCCCTTTAGGGGCAAAAAGTAAGATGATACATGGTAGCTTGAACACCGTGAGAGCAGCGCCTTGAGGCGCATGTAGGCACCACGGGCTTATAGCCAAAAGCAAGCCACCCGTTTTACGGGTGGTCTTGACTTCGCTTCTATTTATTCTATATACCGAGTGATTTCTTTTCGTTTCTATTTATTCTATATACCGAGTGATTTCTTTTTGCTTCTATTTATTCTATATGTCGAGCGATCTCTTTTTGCTTCTATTTATTCTATATGGCGGTCGATTTTTTACTTCCATTTCTTCTATATAAATAATGCGAAACGCAGCTGGATATTATGACATCTTTCTGTTATAGAGCCGGAGAGAAATCGTCGCAGAGAGCACGTTGAGCAAAAGCGCGGCAAGCGCGCCTACGAGTAACAGAATTGCGGGTGTAACTCCTTCCAGCTCAAACGCTTTGCTCGCGTTCGCCGCGCTCATCATACCGAGGAACACCGTAACGGCGATCAACACCATAAATACAATCCTTCCGCGCTCTACGCCAAGCCAGAACATGAACGGTAGGTTGACCGCCAGAATGGCGAGCGCCGCAAAAGAAGTCAATACAATCGTCAGAGCGAGTTCCACCGTAAAGGGTTGGTTTGCGATTGTGACGACAACCGCCTGAATGATGAGCGAAATCACGCTGCAAACTGCAATCCCCAGATACCCAATCACATATTTGCTCATCACAAGATCACGCTTGGAATACGGCATCATGATTGCAAGATGATCCCATTTGCTCCGCTCATCAAACCCAATCACCGTAATCGGAAGCATTGCCGCATAGACGGATGCAATCCGAAACAGGTTCATTTTAGGAATCAAAGACAATAAGACAATGAAAATCAAATACAGATACATCTGCTTTAACAGCGTATAAAATTCTTTGAGCAATAGTCCTTTCATGCTTGTTTGCCTCCCTTTGCAAGAAACAGGATGATATCCTCCAGCGTCGTATATTCCTTCGGTGTTCCGTGTGACAAGTATTCTGTTTTCACCAATGCCTCGACGCCGTACGGCCCCGCCTTGCGATATACGACCGCCTCTGCCGGAATCTGATCCAACGCGGTCTGCGAGGTTCTGACAATCGCATATATTTCAAGAAGACGATCTTTCTCCTCGCATAGGATCAGCTCACCCTTATGCAGAAACGCGATATAATCACAGACCTTTTCTAAATCACTCACGATATGAGAGGAAAGCAAAATCGAATGTTCCTCATCTCGCGTAAAATCGTTAAACAACGAGAGGATTTCTTCCCGTACCATAGGATCGAGTCCACTCGTCGCTTCGTCAAGGATTAAAAGCTTTGGCTGATGCGACAACGCAACCGCGATTGCAAGCTTCATCTTCATGCCGCGGGAAAATTCGCGGAATGCCTTCTTTTGCGGGATATCGAGCTGATGCAGGTGGTTTTGATAGACATCTTGGTTCCATCTTCGGTAGGTATGCTTCATCACGGCGCCCACCTGCGTCGCGGTCAGCACTTCCGGAAAATACGCCTCGTCCAGAACAATACCGATATCCTCCTTCACCTCCTGAAACGCCCTTGAGGTGTTGTCTTCGCCCAGTACGCGGATCGTTCCGACATCCCGCCGGATTGCATTCATGATCAGTTTGATGGTCGTGCTCTTGCCCGCGCCGTTTTCACCGACAAGACCCAGAATCGCACCACTCGGAAGGGTAAAGCTCACCTGATCGAGCAGAAATCCTTCGTATCGTTTGCTGACTTGTTGTAGTTCAATGGCGTTCATTTTGTGTATTCCTCCTCTATGATCACGCGAAACTGCTCTTGCAGCTCCTGCGCGGTGAGCGCGCAAGCAGGCGCAAGGCGCAAGATTTCGCGCATATGTTCTTCAATTTCTTTGAGTTGCCCTTCGCGTATGATCCCGGTATTCTGCGCGGCCACATAGCTGCCTTTCCCCGCGACGGTATAGAGAAACCCGTCGCGTTCCAGTTCATCATAGGCGCGTTTGGTCGTGATCACGCTGATACGCAGATCCTTTGCGAGCTGCCGGATCGACGGAAGCAGATCCCCCTCCATCCATTCTCCCAGCAGAATGGCGTTCTTCATTTGCGTATAGATCTGCTCGTAAATCGGCAGATTGCTTGCATTGCTGATGATGATGTTCAATCCGTCACCCTCCGTCTACTGTTCATATACAGCATGCACAGTATAGTCGCGATTTATTGTTCTGTCAAGACGTTTTTTATGAAGTTTGTGTGATTTGCGTTTGAAACAAGCGCACCAGCGTGATACTATAAATTCAGATTTGAGGTGATCGTATGACGTTTGAAGAACTCTATAACCGTCTTTTGAAAAGCAGCGTTTGCGGAACTCTGCCGGAAGAACTCGACTTGGTCCGTCAGCAAGGGTATGATCCCCATCATCTCTCGTGCCTGCTGGGGCCGGAAAACCATCCAGTCGTCATCCGGACGGAAGCATGCACCTGTCAGAACGAGCAGTTGGAGCATTGCCGGGCGCGCTGCTATTTTGACGCGTTGTTTGTAGAGGACGGTAATGTACAGATCGATCCAAAGCGCTGCGTTGGATGCGGAGAATGCATCCGCGGCTGCGATGCGAAGAAATTGACGGAAAGCAGGGACATTCTTCCGGCGCTCAATGCGCTGCGGAATGCGACCGCGCCCGTATATGCTATGATCGCGCCCGCGTTCATCAACCAGTATTCCGAGGCGGTCACCCCCGGAAAGCTCCGCGCTGCATTTAAAAAAATCGGCTTTGCGGGCATGGTTGAGGTCGCTTTGTTTGCTGATATCTTGACGCTCAAGGAAGCGCTGGAGTTCGATCAAAACATACAGACCGAGAAGGATTATCAATTGACGAGCTGTTGCTGTCCGATGTGGATCGCCATGATTCGCAAGGTCTACGCGCAGTTGATTCCGCATGTGCCTGCTGCCGTGTCGCCTATGGTCGCCTGTGGGCGCTCGATCAAGAAGATACACCCGAATGCCGTCTCGGTCTTCATCGGGCCCTGCGTCGCAAAGAAAGCGGAAGCACGCGAGGCGGATATCTCCGACTCAACAGACTTTGTGTTGACCTTTCAGGAGATTCAAGATGTGTTTGACTATGCGGGCATCGATCTTACGAGCCTTGAGGAGGATGATCGTGACCATTCCTCTCGCGCCGGAAGAATTTATGCCGGCGCGGGTGGCGTCAGCGCGGCTGTTCGCGCGTCCGTCCAGCGAATCCACCCTTCGAAACCGATCACAGTCAAAACGCGCCATGCAGATGGTGTCCCCGCCTGCAAGCAAATGCTCAATGACATTCTGGAAGGAAACGGCGGCGCAAACTTTTTCGAAGGCATGGGCTGCGTCGGCGGTTGCGTTGGCGGGCCAAAGGCACTCATCCCCCGTGAAGAGGGGCGAGCAAATGTGGTTCGGTATGGTTCCGAGGCCAGCTATGATACACCAATCGACAACCCCTATGTGATCGCGCTCCTGCACCAACTCGGCTTGGATACGATAGAAAGCCTATTGGAGCACAGCGACATCTTTATCCGCAAGCTATAAGCATTACAAAAAAAGCGAACTTACCCCCCAAGTTCTACAGCATGATAGTCTGTAGCTTTGGGGGTGATCTATCTTGCGCACTTTTCTATTTAAAAACTACGAATCAAATAGATCCGAATTATTCCGTTACATCAAACTCCACGCTGATCGAATCTCCGCCGCCGTCGATATAGATCGTCGGCATATAGTCGAGCGATGTGCGTGGGCCGACCTTCCAACGCCAGGAGACATTGCCGTTTGCGTCGGATCGCTTCTTGCCAAGACCATCCGCATTGGACATCGTGGTTTTATACTCCACCTCGCAGGTATAGTCCGTGTTCGGCACGCCTTGGATTTGAATCGACGCATAAGCTCCGCGCCGCACCGTATCCGTATACTCGATGATCGTAATCCCTACCGATCGCGTTAGGGGCACGGGCGTCAGCTTCGGCGTATCGGTCGGTTGTTCTGTCGGCTTTTGCGTCATCGTTGGTCTCGGTGTCGGCGGTGCGGTGATCTTTGGCGTTGCTGTGATCGTCGGTGTTGCGGTGATCTTCGGTGTTACTGTGATTTTCGGCGTTGCCGACGCGGGTATAGTGGGTGCGTTTGTTTCGGTTATGGTACGATCGGCGAGAGAAACCTCCCGCAGAGGCGTTTGTAATACATCCTCTTTGCTTTGCGCCGCTTGTCGTGCTTGGGGAATCACTTGGCTTTGTTCGGTCGTTGGCGCGCCGGCGCTTGGGAATACCGCAATCGCACCGATGAACAGCCCGATCGCGAGCAGCGCGGTCGTTCCTTTTTTCAACGGAACTTTCTGCAGAAAGACCGGATGGATCACGATTGCGCAGCCGAGCAGCATCGCGCCTGTTAGCACGCTACCGGAAAGCAGCGCAAGCGCCATGAGCGCAAGAAACACACTCAGGAACCAAAACAGGATGGTTATCGCCTTTTTCATGCGCTCTCCTTTTTTTCGAGAAGTCAACCGATGCAATATCATCATATCCGGTTGAGCGCACCTGACCAGAGGTTGAAAAAGTCTAAAATCATCGGTTTTTGTATGGGCTTGGATCGGACTGAACATATTTGTTAATTTAAGTTCGTTCAAAGACTAGAATTCGTTTGACATTGTCGCGCTTTCGGATAAAGTAGTATCAGAAATCAAAATCAAAAACAATCGAGGACGCTATGAAAAGCAAACTGAAATATCGTTTTGACAATCTCATGTCCAAAGGTACAGGCGCGTTGATTGCAAGCCTTGCAATCGTGACCCTGCTGATGATCACGCTCGTCTCTTTTGTCGTCTGGATCTCCGGCTCCGGCGACGGCACCGGGTTCCTCACCCTATTTTGGATGGGCGTTCTGCGCTCACTCGATCCAGGAACGATGGGCGGCGACACAGGCAGCTTCCTGTTTGTCGCGGCGATGTTTGTCATCACGCTCGGCGGCATATTCATCTTTAGTATTCTCGTCGGTCTGCTGACCAACGGGATCTCGTCTAAGCTGGAATCGCTCCAGAAGGGGCATTCTTCTGTTGTGGAAAAAAACCACACCGTCATCCTCGGTTGGTCCAGTCAGATCTTCACGATTCTTACCGAACTCATCGAAGCCAACAGCAATCAAAAAAATGCTTGCATCGTGATCATGAGCCCGACCGACAAGATGGAGATGGATGAGGCGATTCGTAACCGAATCCCGAACACGAAAACGACACGCATCGTCACCCGAAACGGCAGCGCAATCGATCTCAACGATCTTGCGTTGTTGAGTCTCCACACCGCGCGTTCAATCATCATCAATGAAAGCGACGACGCAAACGTGATCAAAACACTGCTTGCGCTCATCAATTCGCCTACCGAACGCACGACGCCATATAACATCGTCGCCGTTCTGCGTGAGCCGAAGAATGTCGAGGTCGCAAAAATCGCGGCGCGCGGACAGGCGGAGATCATTCTTGAAGACGCCATCATCTCCCGCATCATCGCGCAGACCTGCCGCCAGTCCGGCCTCTCCGCTGTATATACCGAGCTGCTCGACTTTGGCGGAGACGAGGTCTATCTGCGCGCATTCCCGCAACTTGTCGGAAAAACGTATGGCGAAGCGCTGTCGTTATTTGAAACCTCTGCGGTCATCGGCCTAAAGTCCGAATCAGGCGTGCGCCTCAACCCGCCGATGGATACCGTGATTGCAAACGGCGACGAGATCATCGCGGTCTCCGCCGATGATGACACACTCCTGCTCAACGGAGCCCCGATATCGACTTTTGATGAGCGTCTGCTGTTCTGCGAGCCCGCCGCGAAGCCGGCAGCGGAGAACATCCTGCTGCTTGGCTGGAACGAAAACGCGCTTCGCATCATGCAGGAGCTCGATCATTATGTGTCCCCCGGTTCCATCATCACGGTTGCGAGTGATCTGCCGGAAGCAAAGCGCGAGCTGAGTCATGCGAAACGTACATTTGAACACGTTTCATTCGCACTGGTGGAAGAAGATATCACAAGCCGTGCAACGCTCGACGCGCTGCTGGAAAGCGATTTCCCGCACATCATTCTGCTTTCCGACCGCAGCCAGGAAGAGATTCAAAAAGCGGATGCAAACACTTTGATCACCCTGTTGCATCTGAGAAACATCGCCGAGATCAGCGGGAAGCGCTTTTCCATTGTCAGCGAGATGCTGGATATTCGCAACCGCCGCCTCGCGCAGGTTGCCCGGGTCAATGATTTCATCGTCAGCGAAACGATCATCAGCCTGCTGATCGCGCAGGTTTCCGAGAATAACGTACTCAATGCGGTGTTTGAAGATATCTTTGACGCGGACGGCTCGGAGATCTATCTAAAGCCCGCCGCGCAATACGTCACGCTCGGAGAAGCGATGCCTTTCTACTATGTGGTCGAGGCGGCGCGCCGATCCGGTGAAACAGCATTCGGCTATAAAATCGCGGCGGAATCGGAGAGCGTGGAATTCGCCGGCGGCATCCATATCAACCCGCCGAAGTCTGCAATCGTACGTTTTTCGCTGGACGATCGTATCATCGTCGCCGCTGAAGAATAAACCGATTCGAACGGATTGGAGAATTCCGCATGCCTTTGAAGAAACCACGCCTTCGCAACTGGATCCTGATCGTCCTGCTGCTGCTCATGACCGCGGTCGGCTTATCTGTTACGCCGGATTATGGCATGCCGTGGGATGAGCTGACCGAAATGCGCACCCTTGGCACCAACGTGCGGGAGTATGCCGGACTGATTCTTGGCGAGGAACAAAAACCCGCGCAATCATCAACAGGAATCGAATTTCCGGATGCTTCCGAGAATGTGGATATTGACCATGGTCAATCCGTCTACTATCTCTTCTCTCCCGCGTTGTTTTTTCACTATGGGCAAGATGGCGGTCGTGACCTCATGCTGCTCTGGCACGGCTATACGTTCCTCCTCTTCATGACAGGCGTGCTTGCGATCTATCTGATTGCGTCCTGTCTGGCAAAAGATTGGAGATATGGCGTCGTTGCGGGCTTGTTGCTCTATCTGAGCCCGCGATTTTTTGCCGAATCGCACTATAACAACAAGGACGTCATGGCGATGGTCATGATCCTCTGGTGTCTGTGGTTTACGATCCAATTGGTCGAGAAACGCAACGTTTGCTCCGCGCTCCTGTTTGCGCTCTTTGGCGCACTTGCGACAAACATGCGTGTTTCCGGTCTCGCTTTCTTTGGACTATGCGGCGTTTTGTATCTCGTCACGCTGTGTGTCCGGCGCGAATGGAGCCGGAGAACGTTCTTGCTTGGGCTTCTTGCCGTGCTTGGGTTTGCAGCATTTTATACCATGCTGACACCGGGTCTTTGGAAGGATCCTCTCCAATTCTTCCGGTATGTGTATGCCCGCTCTTCCAACTTCTCCGATTGGCCCGGCTATGTATACTATCTGGGTCATGCGCAGCGTCCGGTTCCCTGGCACTATATCCCGGTCATGATCGCGATTACGACCCCGCTGTTTGTGCTCGCGTTGATGCTTGTCGGCAATGTTACTGCGCTGATCCGTCCATTTTTCGGCAAAGCAAGCACGTTGTTCGCGCATGAACAGAAATACTATCTGATGATGCTAGCGTTTGTTTGGATGTTTCTTGGATTTGCGATGATCACGCAGCCCATCCTCTACGACAGCTGGCGGCATTTCTATTTCCTCTATGGCATCCTGCTACTGCTCGCGGTTTACGGCCTCAAAACGCTGGTCGATCGAATCAAGGGCAAGTGGAAATGGCTCGCCGTTGGCGCTGTAGGCGCGCAGATTCTGGCGATGCTCGTGATGGTGATCCTGAGCCATCCGTTTCAGTTTGTGTATTACAATGCGCTCGCGGGCAGCAATCCCGGCGCGAAATGCGACCTCGACTACTGGAATGTTTCGCAGGCGCAAACGCTGATGAAGTTGATCGACACCGTGGATTCGGACGAGCAGATCAGCGTCACCGCCGCCGACTGGTATACGGGCGACGGGCTGGAAAAAGCGTATAACATCCTGCCGGAACAATATAAATCCCGCATGCGGCTTGTGTTTGTCGGCTATTATACGATTGCGCGCGGCGCAGATTATCTGATGATCAACCCGCGCGGACTCCAGATTTGCAGCGACAAGACCCTCGAACCGCGCCAACAGTGGATTCTTGCATACGGACTGGACGCCTACCTGAGCGGACTTACGAAAGTCGTCTCACAGGAGGCGTTTGGCTCGGAGTTTATGACGGTTTATCAGATGCCGTAAAGATACCTTTTCACACTAGGCCGCCCGAAAAACGGGTGGCCTTTCTTATTTTATCAACCTTAAAACCATGAAACCAGACTCGATTGTAAAAAAACTTACGATGTGTGCTGCCTGCACACCAAAGATGAAGCAGTCCGCCGTATAGTGAATATATACAAATCATACGTACGGATTGCGGAACTATTTGTCTCGTCATATGCAAATCTTTATAAAAAGAGTCGGTTCCAAAGCGCCTCAACGAACATCCAATCGAAGGAGGAAAACATATGAAACGTCCAATCTACATTTCCTGCATATGCCTGGTCGTGCTGTTAGCGGCTGGATGCGCGAAAAAAGCGGCCCCAGCAGAGGCGACAGCCGGACTAACGCCGACGCCGACGCCGGAAGTCACGGTACAGTCGACGTTTGAGCCAACTCCCGTGCCGACGCAGATGCCGCTGACTCCGCTCTCTGCGGACGTGTTTTCCGCCGTGACTGCCAAGGATGCAGCCGCGCAGATTCGAGCGGTGTTCTCGCAATTCCCCTGCTACAATGCGGACTATCAGATTGGTTCGTACGCAGATTTTGTGAGCTATGACGAAGCGCATGACAGCGTTCGCGTCCGCCTCGAAAGCGGCACGGATCGTGCGCTGCTCGCCGCGCTGTCCCCACTGACGGAGACGGGCAAGCTCACACGGCTCATGCTGGAACAGACAGCGGGCGGAACCGTGCTGCCGATGCGTGGCGTAACGGAACTGATTTTGACCATTCTGGATTCGGACGACGCCGAGTGGCTAGCCGGTTTTGCGGACGTCACTTCGCTCACGCTCTGCGAGACAGATCTCAACGAAACGGTTGCTTATCCGGCCCATTTGCAGTCGCTAACGGTGGAGGGCGATTACGCAACGTTCACGTCACTGATCGGCACCGTGCAAGAGAAGCTTTTGCCGGAACTCACGAGCCTCTCGGTTGGCTCGCCGGAAAGTGATGAGCTGACAGTAGAGTTTGAAGCCGACACCTTTAGCGCGCTGCCTAAGCTTGCGACGCTGAATCTCTGGCTCTCGCCGGGGCAAGAAGCACAGGAGCTCTATCGGCAGGTACTTTCCATTCCCACCCTGATCACGCTGAACGGTCTGGCAAAGGGCGCATACGGGTTATATTACGGGTTGGACGTCGGTTCAACGATGGATGCTCTGGAAGCGGCAGCGTCCGCCGCAAATGAGAATTCGGGCAATGTCTCCGCAACGGCCGGGCTGCCCTCTGAGATGGTGGGAGATGCGGTTTATGTGCGCATGGCTACGGAAACATCAACGAATCTCGAAGGAGATGGCTATGTTATAACCGACAGTATGGACGCCGACCCGGGCGAATTTTACGGCATCCCGCGCGCGTTGCTCTGGCAGCAAGACATGCCGCAAAACCACGTTTGGGTTGTATATATCTACGAATACGACGTGATTACAGGCTACTACGGCGAAAAAGAATATGAAGACTGGGGTTATTCGGTAGAGACGCGCGTGCTCGCGGTGGATACGTATACCGGTCGGATCTTCCAGGCGACCGCAAAACGGACGAACCCACCCCCGACAAACGCGGAGGATACCTATGGCGATTACTGCCCGTTGACGGCGGTCGAGCTGCTGCGCACGCATCTTAAAACCGAGCTTGGCCCCTATTCGGGCTGTTCTCTGGAGGAAACCGTCAGTGCAGTCAAGGACAATCTGGATGCAACGGGCAAGACATTCGGTACGGAAGGCTTGCCGCCCGCTATCACGGGACCGCTCTATGTTGAGATCGTTTCCGGCGACGGTAATTACGCGGAGGCGGATACTGTCGTCTCCACGACGGATTCACCACAAGGACTGGACTACTATGGCATTCCCTACGGACGCATCTATCAGGACGGTTCGCTTGAAAGCGCCGCATGGGTGGCGGTCATCGTGGAGCGGGATGTTATGACCCGCGAGTATGGCGAAGAATCCTATTATACGGAAGGATACAGCGTCGAGACACATCTGATCATCGTCGACCTTGCAACAGGCAACGCATGGCACCGAACCGTCGTTTCCTCCCCGCCGCCGAGTAATCCGGAAGAGACAAATTACGGTAGCTTCTTACCGAACAAAGCGGTCTTGCTGCTCAAACCGCTGGTCAAATGAATGTAATCAAGCGATAAACAGCGAACGCAGAAACGAGCCGCACATATCGTACGGCTCGTTTTCATGCTTATCGGGTAATTATTTTGTTGGACTTAGTACATGCCGCCCATATCCGGGCCGGGTGCCGCGGCGGGAGCCGGAGGCGTCGGGATATCGGTGACAAGGCTCTCGGTGGTGAGAACCATCGCCGCGACGGAAGCCGCATTCTGCAGTGCGCTGCGGGTGACCTTCGTCGGGTCGATGATGCCCTCGTCCGCAAGAACCGCATAGGTGTCGCTCGCGGCGTTGTAGCCGTAGCCGGGCTTGTTCTCGCGGCGGATGTTTTCCACCACGACCGCGCCGTCCACGCCCGCGTTGATCGCGATCTGGCGAACCGGTTCTTCCAGCGCGCGCAGTACGATGTTGACGCCGGTCTTATAATCGCCTGTCGATTTTTCGGCAAGTTTTCTGACGAGATCCGCCACGTTCAGCAGCGCCACACCGCCGCCGGGGACGATGCCCTCTTCCACAGCCGCGCGGGTTGCGGAGAGCGCGTCTTCGATGCGGAGCTTGAATTCCTTCATCTCGATTTCGGTGGCCGCGCCAACCGCGATGACGGCAACGCCGCCCGCGAGCTTGGCAAGACGCTCCTGGAGCTTCTCTTTGTCATAATCAGACGTCGTCTCGCCGATCTGTACCTTGATGGCGGCAACACGCGCCTTGATCTCTTCGGCATTGCCTGCGCCTTCGACGATGATCGTGTTGTCCTTGTCCACCTTGACCTGACGGGCGGTACCGAGCTGGCTGAGCTGGGTTTCCTTGAGATCGAGACCGATTTCGGAGGAGATCACTTCGCCGCCGGTGAGAACCGCGATGTCCTGCAGCATGGCTTTTCTGCGGTCACCAAAGCCCGGGGCTTTGACGGCGATGCAGTTAAACGTGCCACGGAGCTTGTTGAGCACGAGCGTGGTGAGCGCTTCGCCTTCTACATCTTCCGCGATGATCATCAGCGAACGGCTCTGTTGGGCAATCAACTGGAGAATCGGGAGGATCTCCTGAATGTTGCCGATCTTTTTATCGGTGATGAGGATGTAGGGATTATCGAGAATGCCTTCCATCTTTTCGGTATCGGTAACCATGTACGCGGAAGCGTAGCCACGGTCAAACTGCATACCTTCGACGATGTTCAGCTCGGTCTTCATGGTCTTGCTCTCTTCCACCGTGATGACGCCGTCGTTGCCGACCTTCTCCATCGCGTCCGAGATAAGCTTGCCAACGGTCTCGTCGCCCGCGGAGATCGAGGCGACCTGCGCAATGGCGTTCTTGCTGCCAACGGGCTTGCTCAAATCCTTGAGTCCATCGACGGCAACGGTGACCGCGGCTTCGATGCCATGGCGAATGACCATGGGGTTTGCACCTGCGGCGACGTTCTTCATGCCTTCGCGGACGATTGCCTGCGCCAGCAGGGTCGCCGTGGTGGTGCCGTCGCCCGCGACATCGTTGGTCTTGGTGGCGACTTCTTTGACCAGCTGCGCGCCCATGTTTTCAAATGGGTCATCCAGCTCGATCTCTTTTGCGATGGTCACGCCGTCGTTAGTGATCAGCGGGGCGCCATATTTCTTATCCAGCACGACGTTGCGTCCCTTGGGCCCAAGGGTGATTTTTACGGTGTTGGCAAGTTTGTCCAACCCGGTCTGAAGCGCTCTGCGTGCGTCTTCGCCATACTTTAATTGCTTAGCCATTGTTCATTTCCTCCTGATTATTCTACGACCGCGAGAATATCGCTCTGACGGACGATCATGTACTCTTTGCCATCCAGCTTGACTTCGGTGCCTGCATATTTGGAGCAGATCACCTTGTCGCCTGCTTTGACATACATGACGACATCTTTGCCATCCACGACGCCGCCGGGGCCGACAGAGATCACTTCCGCCATCTGCGGTTTTTCTTTTGCTGCGGTCGGCAATACGATGCCGCCCTTGACAACCTCTTCGTTCTCAATGCTGATCACAACCACGCGATCGGCCAAAGGTTTCAGTTTCATATGAGTGTACGCCTCCTATGTATTATAATAACTCTTTTGTTTTGTTAGCACTCTTTTTTGTTGAGTGCTAATCACGAGAACAATTATACCACGATTGTTTCATGCGTCAACTTTGAAAATGCAACGAAAATGTGAAAATGTCCTTACCTGCGCTGATATTCCGGCGACTAAATCACACAAATCGTCTTTCTAATAGGATAGCGTCCGTTTGTAAAGATTTATGCGTCGTTCTGCCTTGGTTTCAGGCGAAAACGCAATATTATGCTTGCATTATCCCCCGTGGTATGCTAAACTGACTTCTGTTCGAATGAAATGTGAGACTGAAATAGGGGGTGAATTGTTTTGGCAAACATCAAGTCCGCCATGAAGCGTGTCAAAATCACCGCGAAGCAGACGCTGAATAATCGCGCGGCCAAGTCCGAAATGAAGACGACTATCCGCCGCTTTGATGAAGCACTGCAGGCCGGGGACTCTGCCGCAACCGAAAAAGCGTATTTGACGGCCGTCAGCACGGTTGATCATGCTGCCGCAAAGGGCATGATCCACAAGAACGCTGCCGCCCACAAAAAGTCGCAATTGGCTAAAAAGCGCTCTGCGGCGCTGTAACCCCAGTTCGGTTTTCAGATTTGGGTATACCTAAACGGTATGCCCTTTTTTCTTGCTTTCCAGTGTGAAAGCGCATAGAATAGATGCGTATCATACGGTTGGATGAACAGGCACACGCTTGAAACGAAAGGTGGTCCGTGCATGGACGCATATGTATCCAGGCTAAAGAGCGAAGAATTGGACGACGTGTTTCACGCGATTCTATCACTGCGCGATCCTTCGGAATGTTATCGTTTTTTTGAAGATATGTGCACCATCAATGAGTTGCAGGCCATAGCGCAGCGCTGGCAGGTGGCGCGGCAGCTTGACGCGGGCATTACCTATCAGGATATCGCGCACAGGTTCAACGCCTCTAGCGCGACCATCAGCCGCGTCAACCGCTGTCTGGAATATGGCGCGGGCGGATATCGGATGATTCTCGACCGCCTCAAGAAGCCGGAATAGTTTTCACTTCGAGCCGTATCGGGACGAAACCAATAGGAGAATCGATCATACATGGCAATGGACGGAATCGCGCTTAGCGCGGTGATATACGAACTTCAGCCGCTGATCGGCGGAAAGATCGACAAGGTGCAGCAGCCCGAAAAGGACTTGCTGCTCTTTGTTGTTCGGGCAAATAACGCAAACCTACGTTTGCTGGTCAGTATCCATCCGGAAAACGGGCGCATCCAGCTCACCAATCGCTCATTTGATAACCCCATGACAGCGCCCGCGTTTTGCATGCTCCTGCGTAGGAGACTCATCGGCGGACGCATCTGCTCCATCCGTCAGCTTGGCGCAGATCGTGTCTGCGAGATGATCATCCTCGCTCGAAACGAGCTGTTTGACGATGTCGCGCTCCGGCTCATCATTGAGCTGACCGGAAAACACGCGAATCTGATCTTGCTTGAGCCTACGGGCGCGATGATCGACTGTCTGCGCCGCGTTTCCGCGGGTAACGATGGCGCGCGCATCCTCCTGCCCGGGTTTCCATATGAACCGATCCCCTCGCTAGGCAAGCAGGATCCGTTCTCCGCGCCGAAGGAGGCGTATGACGCGATCTTTTCCGCCGCGGATCCCGCGCGCGCGATGACCGCCGCGTTTGACGGCATCTCCAAGCAAACCGCAACCGCATTGATCGCCGCGTCCTCTTCCCCTTCCGTTCTCCTTTCGCGGATGGAATCGATGAAAGCGGGCGCCTATGCGCCGTGCGTCGCCTTCAACGCGGAAGGCGAACCGGTCGCCGCGCTGCCGTTTGTTCCAACCGGTCTGTATGCGCGCGTGGAACCCGCGCAAACCATGAGCGAAGCGCTGGATCGCTACTACGCGGATCGCGACCAGGTCGTGAAAATCCGCAGACACGGCGCGGCATTGCGGCATACGGTTTCGACAGCGTTGAGCCGTGCGCAGAATAAATATGCGGCGTTTTGGGACATGACGCAGCAGAGCGAGGCGCATGAGACCGCGCGCATCAACGGCGAGCTTATCTTGGCAAACCTCTATCTATCGAAGCCGGGCATGCGCGAACTCATCGTCGACGATTATTGTTCCGACCCGCCCGCCAAGCGCGCCGTTCCCCTTGACCCATCTGTGAGCGCGCAGGAAAACGCGAAAAAGTATTTCAAGCAATATCGCAAAGGCAAGCTCGGCAAAGCATATGCCGAAGGCCAAATTGAAGGATTGGCGGAGGAGATTTCGTATCTCGAAGGGCAGCTCCAGAACATCGACCAATGCGACACGCTCTATGAACTCAGCGAGATCAAGGACGAATTGATTCGCGAGCGCTATCTGAGACCCGAGAAGGCGCAGGCGGCAAAACCCGCAAACAAATCCTCCGCGCCGCTGCGTTTTGTCTCCAGCGACGGAATCACGATCTATGTCGGCAAAAACAATCGCCAGAACGACGCGCTCACGCTGCAATCCGCGCGTTCCGAGAACGTCTGGCTGCACGTGAAGAATCGTCCCGGTTCGCATGTGATCATCGATCTGGAAGGCGAACCGCCGGAAGCGACGCTGCGCGAGGCGGCCAACCTTGCGGCATATTACTCGCAGTCTCGTGCGTCTTCGGGTGTTCCGGTCGACTATACGCCGCGAAAGTTTGTGAAAAAACCGTCTGGTGCGCGTCCCGGCATGGTGGTCTACTCCACCAACCGTACAACATATGTCACGCCGGATGCCCAACTTGTACAACGACTGCGCGAGCGCGCGGAGCAACGCGAACAAGGTTAATCAAGCGCGAGCCGCTATTTGTACAACGGCTGCGCGAGCGCGCGGAGCAACGGTAGAATTGCGGCAGGATTTCCTTAATGCGCTAAATCTTTGTGAACAGTCTGTGGAAAATCCCGCGCCATCATCCGGCTTGATTGCGTTCGGTTTCCGCTTCGCGTATAATTGTGTCAGCGATTGATCCGGCAAGACTCGTCTTGTCTCGGAACACCGCAAAAGAATAACACGAAGGGAGTACGCGATTTTGTCACGTATCGCACAACTCTTTCAAAACCCGCTGCAGTTCCTCTATGTTCTGCCGGCGATCATCATTGGTCTTACGGTTCACGAATGGGCGCACGCTTATTCGGCTTTCCGCCTCGGCGACCCGACGGCGCGCAACATGGGGCGTATGACGCTCAATCCCATTGCGCATGTCGATCCGATCGGCCTTTTGATGCTGCTTTTAGTTGGCTTTGGTTGGGCAAAACCCGTTCCGGTCAACCCGCGCAATTTTAAAAACTATAAGCGCGACGACATCATCGTTTCACTCGCGGGGATTTTCACAAATCTCGTCGTTGCGTTTGTGTTTTCGTTCGTTTATGTCGCTGGCATTCTCAAATGGGGTCTTGGCACAAACGAAGCATTCATGAGCATCATCGGTTCGATCATTACGATCAATCTGGCACTCGCGATTTTCAACCTGCTGCCGATCTATCCGCTGGATGGTTCGCATGTGGCGGAAAGCCTCTTTATGCGAAAAGCACCGCGCGTGTTTATGTTTCTACGGCAGTACGGTCAGTTTATCCTGCTTGGGCTATTGCTGATCGGTGCGGTTTCCTATGTGCTGAGCATCTTGATCTCTGCAATTTCGAGCGGTTTTTTCTCCGTTGCCGCTTGGTTGATCAACCTGATCTAGCCCCTTCCCCCGCGTGCGGCTTTATGCTGCGCAAATTCATCGAGAAGGAATCTGCATGCCATATACCGTGCAACTCCAACAGTTTGAAGGTCCACTGGACTTGTTGCTGCATTTGATTGAAGAAGCCGAAGTGGACGTCAAGGACATTTTCGTCTCCGAAATCACAGCGCAGTATCTTTCCTATATGAATCAGCTGGACGAGCTGGACATGGATACCGCAAGCGAGTTTCTGACCATGGCGGCAACGCTTCTATACATCAAAAGCCGCCAGCTCCTGCCCCGCCCGCCGAAAGAGGACGAAGCGGAGGAGGATCCCGAAACGCTTTTAATCCGGCAATTGAAGGACTATAAGGCGTTCAAGGAAGCAAGTGAGCGACTCAAAACGCTCTTTGAGGACGCCAAGAACAGCCGCACCCGCCTGCCGGAAGACATCCCGCTTCCCCCAAAGGAGGTCGCGCTCGACGGAGCGACGATGGACGGCCTCTTCGCTGCGTTTCTGGAGATGCTGTCCCGCAAAAAGGACGAGCCGGAAGTCATCCGCTCCCAGCATGTGAATCCGGATCAATACACGGTTCGGTCGCAGACGGCAAAGATCCGCACGATTTTATCGGACAAGCACGCGGTTTCGTTTGAGGAACTGTTCACCAAAGACGCGGAGCGTACGGAGATCATCGCGACCTTTATGGCGCTACTGGAGATGATTGCGCGCGGCGAGATCCTGCTCAAGCAAAAGGCGCCGTTCGCGCCGATCCGTATCAGTGCGGATAAGCTCCTGCTGGACGACGATAACTACGAATATATGGACGAGTCGGAAGACTGATCACCGAGGGAATGATGGAAGAACGAAAGATCGAACAAACGCTCTGGCATCCAATCGAATGCATGCTCTTTGTCGCGGGTGATCCTGTTGCGATCACAGAGCTTGCGCGCGTGCTGGACCTTCCGATGCAAAAGATGCGAAACCTGCTTTCTGAAATGGAATATTCCTATCGTGTCGAAGGCCGCGGTATACAGTTGCTTGTCACGGCGGACACGGCGCAGCTCGTCAGCAACCGCGATTATATCGAGCAGGTCAAGCAACTCGTCAATCCAGACGAGACGAAGAGCGTCTCCCAGTCCCTGCTTGAAACCCTCGCGGTGATTGCCTATCGCCAACCCGTCACCCGCTCGGATGTAGAGCGTGTACGCGGTGTGCGCTGTGATTATGCGGTGACGCAGCTGGCAAAACTCGGCCTGATCGTCGAAATCGGGCGCAAAGACGTTGTCGGGCATCCGACGCTGTTTGGCACCACCGATCAATTTCTGCGTCAATTCGGGCTTCATTCTGTCGACGAGATGCCGAATTTCTCGCACTATTCACAGGAGATCATCGAAGATAGCTCGGAAGAGATCCCAGTGGTTTAACACTCAAAAACATTAATACAGAAAAACCTCCTGCATTTTTTTTGCAAGAGGTTTTGTTTTTGATTGTTTAAATTACATCAGTTGGATCATCTTGACGTTGACGTCCTTGCCTTCCACTTCCAATAAGGCGCAGGTGGGCTTGCTTCCCTGTCGCGGAAGCGAGATGCTGCCGGGATTGACGATCAGCAACTCCCCGTCCGCCTGCACCAGCGGCACATGTGTGTGCCCGAACAACACGGCGGAACAGCGGCTTTCCCGTGCCTGGTCGATCATTTGATAGATCGTATGATAGCCATCCCCATGCACCAGCATGATCCAGGCGTCCTCGACCAATTCGATCCGTTTTTTGGGGTATATGCTCCCGCTGTCGTTATTGCCCTTGACCACAACATACGGCACATCACCCAGCGCCGCGGCAATCCGTTCCGCATCGATTGCGAAATCTCCCAGATGAAAGAGCAGATCGACCTCTCCGAGCCGTTCGATCGCCAATGGCAGACGTGAAAACATATTGTGCGAATCCGCAAACACCGCAACACGCTTCATCGCTTCTCCTGCCGCAGCCGATCCAGCAGCGCCTCCAGCGCGTGCTTTCGGTGGCTGACCGTGTTCTTCTCCTCCGCGCTGAGTTCGGCGAAGGATTTGTTCAACGGCGGATAGAAAAAGTAGGGATCATAGCCAAAGCCGTTTTCTCCGCGCGCGCTGGAGAGCAGAATCCCTTCCGCATATCCCATCACACAGATGGTCTCTTTCCCCTCGCGTGCGAGCGCGACGGCGGAAGCAAAGCGGCAGGTGCGCTGCTGAGTCGGAACGCCGTCCATATCGCGCATAAGCTTTGCGTTGTTTTCCGCGTCGTCATGTCCTTCTCCGGCATAGCGCGCGCTGTAGACGCCCGGCGCACCGCCAAGCGCATCGACAATCAGCCCGCTGTCGTCCGCAAGCGCGGCGGGATATCCCGAGGCGATGCGCACCTCTTCCGCCTTTTTGATGGCGTTTGCCTGAAAGGTGTCTCCGTCCTCAACCACGTCGATGTTGAGCCCAGCCTGCTTGAGCGTGACCATATCCGGAAACTCCGTGCCGAGGATTTCCGAAATTTCGCGCATCTTGTGCGCATTGTTGGATGCAATGATCAATTTCATGGGCAGATTATAACAGAATGATGCATGCTTCGTAAAGTATCAGAAAAATGCAAACGCTTGTTCGAATTTTTTCATGTTTTTCGTCGATGCGGGTTTTATGCTGCCCCGTGGCTATGATATAATAGCTCGAATAGTGACAGGGGGAATCGCATGGATCTTTCGATACTCAACGACCATCAACGAGAGGCTGTGGAAACGACCGAAGGGCCACTGCTCGTCCTCGCGGGCGCGGGCAGCGGAAAAACGCGCGTGCTCACGCATCGCATCGCGTATCTGATTCAGGAAAAAGGCGTCGCGCCCTGGAACATCCTCGCGCTGACGTTTACCAATAAAGCCGCGGGAGAAATGCGCGAGCGCGTGGGTAGCCTTCTCGGCAGCGGCGTCAACGACATGTGGGTCATGACGTTTCATGCTTGCTGCGCGCGGATCTTACGCAGCGAGATCGAGCAGCTCGGCTACGAGCGCACGTTCGTGATCTATGACGATGCGGATCAGCAGTCGTTACTCAAGAAGATCATCCGCGATCTGAACCTCAACGAGAAAGTGTTTACCCCGCGCGAGCTCAGCAGCCGCATCTCCGAGGCGAAGAATCAGAGCCTTGACGCGCTCGCCTACTTAAAAGAAGGCTATGCGCCCAAAGAGGTCGTCGCGGCCTATCAGGCCTATCAAAAGCAGCTCAAACAGTGTAACGCGCTGGATTTTGACGATCTGCTTCTGATGGTGATGAAGCTGCTTACGCAGTTTCCAGACGTGCTCGAAAAATATCGAAAAAAGTTCCACTATATCCTTGTGGACGAGTATCAGGACACGAACCTCGTGCAGTACCATATCGTCAAGAAACTCGCCAGCGAACACAGAAACCTCTGCGTGGTAGGCGACGACGACCAGAGCATCTACGGCTGGCGCGGCGCGGACATCCGCAATATTCTGGAGTTCGAAAAGGACTTTCCCGGCGCGGTCGTCATCCGTCTCGAGCAGAACTATCGCTCGACAGAGGTCATTTTAAACGCCGCGAACATCGTCATCTCCAACAACCGCTCCCGCAAGAAAAAAGCGCTCTGGACGAACACGAAGGGCGGCGAACCCATCGATGTATACGAAGCCATGGACGAGCGGGACGAAGCAAACCGGATCGCAAACCGCATTCTCGAAGGTGCGCGCTACGGTGATCGCACCTACAACGATTACGCGATTCTCTACCGCACGCACGCGCAGAGCCGCGTGATCGAAATGTATCTGCAAAGCTACGATATCCCCTATCGCGTCTACGGTGGGCTTTCGTTCTTCCAGCGGGCGGAGGTCAAGGACATCGTGGCGTATCTTCGACTCCTGCAAAACTCTGCGGACGACGTGGCGTTTTTACGGGTGATCAACGTCCCCCGCCGCGGCATCGGCGACAGCTCGGTCGATGCGCTGCAAGCGTTTGCTTCCGCGCGCACACAGCCGCTGCTGCACGCAATCCTGCAACTCAAGGACGGAGACCTCGCCAAGGCCGCGCGGGAAAAATTCAGCGCATTTGCAGAGCTTCTTTCGGATGTCTACATGCAGTTTGGCGTGAAATCGTTCCCGGACGTGGTGGAATATCTGCTTCAAGCGATCGGATACGATGCCTACCTGCAGGCGGATCGAAAAGAAAACTACGAAGCGCGCGCGGATATCGTCAAGGAGTTCATCGGCTATATCCGGGAATTTACGGATTCGATGGATGAAACAAAGGTAGACGTTCTCTCCGCTTTCCTCGAAAACGTCGCCCTGTTTTCTGCGACGGACGCGGTGGACGAGGAAAACGGTCGCGTCTCGATGATGACGCTCCACAGCGCAAAGGGATTGGAGTTCCCCGTCGTGTTCCTCTGCGGGCTGGAGGATGGTCTGTTTCCGTCCATGCAGAGCATCTATGAGCCGGAGAAGTTAGAGGAAGAGCGCAGGCTCTGTTATGTCGGCATCACGCGCGCGCGGCAGAAGCTCTATCTCTCCACAGCCAAACAGCGCATGCTCTATGGTAAAATTACGCCCGCGATGCCGTCCCGCTTCCTGACCGAGCTGGAGGAGGCGTTGCCCGCCTCCGCAAAGCCCGCGCCGAAGCAGCCGCAGCTCAAGAGCGCACCGCCGCAGCAAGCGTTCGGCATCTCTGTGCATTCGCTCAAGAGCAGCGGCGCGCAGAACGCGATCCAGCGGGAACAATTCAAGTCGGAGTCGAAGCTTCCCGAGCGCGACGTCGTCTATTCGCCCGGCCAACGCGTGCGCCACAAAGCCTTTGGCGACGGCACCGTGCTCGCGGTCAACGGCGCCAGCGCGTCTTCTATCGTAGAGATCGCATTTGACAACGGCACCAACAAGAAGTTTGCCGCAGCATTTGCGCCGATTGAAGTTTTAAACGGCTGATTATAGTATGCTCGACGATACATGCGTCGCTATACATCTTATTCGATAATTTTGGAGGCGGATGGTATGACCCGTCAGGAAGAATTGACAGCTTTTTTAATTCGTTGCAATGATGCTTACGCTTCAGGTAATCCAATCATCACGGATCATGAATTCGACGTGCTTATGGACGAATTAAGCGACCTTGAAATCAAGAACAACTTAGTTTTAGAGGGTTCCCTTACTTATAAGGTTGGAGCGGAGATTTCCAATACTAGTTTCTTGCCGCATACGCATCTGGGACGACTCTACAGCCTCGACAAAGTGCGCACGGAAGAAGCATTGTCCGACTGGGCAAACCGCGCGCGGAAAGCCTCGGAAGACCAGGGCGTCGAATTCGCATTGGAATACAAGTTTGATGGGCTCACCGTTTGCCTCACCTATGAGGACGGGCGGTTTGTGCAGGGCGCAACGCGCGGCAACGGCGTTACCGGTGACGGCGTATACCAGCAACTGCTCACCATTCAATCGATTCCGCGAACAATCCCGTTCAAAGGAAAGATGGAAGTGCAAGGCGAATGCATCATGCGCCTGTCCGTGCTCGAAGCCCTCAACAAAACCAGCGAGGAACCGCTGAAAAATGCACGAAACGCGGCAGCCGGTGCGCTGAGAAACCTCGACCCGAAGGTGACCGCGAGTCGAAAGCTCGATATCTTTTGCTATAACGTCGGCTATATTGAAGGCAAGTCGCTAACAAATCAGCGCGACATGCTCGCGTTTCTAGCCGAAAATGGTTTTCCGGTCAGTCCGTATATCCGCTATTGCCACACCGCCGAAGAGCTCAAGCGCGAAATCGACCGCGCGGAACAAACGCGCGGCACGCTCGATTTCTTGATCGACGGTATGGTCATCAAGGTCACCGATTTCGCCCTGCGTGAATCTCTCGGTGCAACCGAGAAATTCCCGCGTTGGGCGATGGCGTATAAGTTTGCCGCCGAGGAGACGACCTCCGTCGTGGAGGAAGTCACCTGGGAGGTTGGCAGAACGGGCAAGCTCACACCGCTGGCGCACCTCACCCCCGTCGAGCTCGCGGGCGCAACCATCCAGCGCGCGACGCTGAATAATTTTGACGACATTCGCCGCAAGCGCGTGAAGATCGGCTCAAGGGTCTTCCTCCGCAGGAGCAACGACGTAATCCCGGAAATTCTCGGCGCGGTACCGGACGACACGGCGACGCAGGAGATCCAAAAACCCACCCGTTGCCCCGTCTGCGGCGCACATGTGGAAGAAAACGGCGCGCATCTCTTCTGTACCAACTCCCTCTCCTGTCGCGCGCAGATTACGCTCAGGCTTGCGCACTATGCCTCGCGCGACGCAATGGATATCGAAAGCTTCAGCGACAAGACCGCGGGTCAGCTCATCGAAGCCCTCGGCGTGAATTCCATCCCCGCGCTCTACGCACTCACGCACGAGCAGCTGGTTGCGCTCGACCGCTTTGGAGAAAAAAAAGCACAGAATTTATTGGCTGCCATGGAGAAAAGCAAGACACGCCCGCTCGGCGCTTTTCTCTTCGCGCTTGGGATTCCAAACGTCGGGAGCAAGACCGCAAAAGACCTCGCAAAGCGATTTGGCACGCTCGAAGCTGTACGTGCCGCCACGCGGGAAGAACTCCTCGCGATCCCCGACGTCGGCGAAATCGTTGCCGAAAGTATCCTGTCGTTCTTCGGAGATGTCAATATCTCTTCGCAGATCGATCAACTCCTCGCCTACGGCGTCTCGCCGCAGAGTGAGCTTGCAGCGAATGCCGCCTCGCCCATCGCGGGAATGACGATCGTCGTTACCGGCACGCTCCCGACACTCGGTCGCAGGGAGGCCGAGGCATTGATCGAACAAAACGGCGCGAAGGCCGCGGGCAGCGTCAGCAAAAAGACGGATTATGTTCTCTACGGCGAGAGCGCGGGCAGCAAGCTCGACAAAGCGCGCGAACTCGGCGTGCCACTGCTGACCGAAGCGGAGTTTCTTACGTTGATCGGGGAGCCTCCGCGCACAGCATCCGCCGAACCAAGTGTCACACTGTTTTAAACCGATTGGGAGAACCGAACATACATGCTTAGACTTGGAAAACTCGACAACGACGATCTGGATCGTCTCGTACTCAAACAATTCCGCCGCGTCCGTGCGGAGTCTCTTACCGCGCCTACGATCGGGCAGGATTGTGCCGTGGTCGATCTCAACGGAGACCTTCTAGTGCTGAGTTGCGACCCCATCACGTCCGCAAGCGTTTCCCATCTTGGGAGACTGACCGTTCATGTCAGCTGCAACGACGCGGCTGCCGCAGGCGCGGAGCCGGTGGGTCTTCTTGTCACGCTGCTCATGCCGCCCAGTGGAACGATGGAACAGATTGCACAGATTGCGGGCGATCTGTCCGCGGCGGCGCAGCTCGCGCAGGTCGATATTCTCGGCGGTCACACGGAGGTGACGGACGCCGTTACCCGCGCGGTGACGAGCGCGACGGTGATCGCACGACAACCGCGCAACCGTACGCTGCGCGGTATGCGACCCGGAGACGAGATCGTGATGACGAAATACGCTGCCGTGGAAGGCACGACCATCCTTGCGGAGGATTTTGCGGATCGGCTTTCCTCCGTTCCGGCGGAGCTTCTGCGTTCCGCCCGCGCACTCACAGGTCAGCTCAGCATTGTCCTCGAAAGCAAGATTGCGATGCACAATGGGGCGACCGCTATGCACGACGTCACGGAAGGCGGCGTTCTAGGCGCGAGTTGGGAGCTTGGCTTTGCCAACGCATGCGCGGTTGAAATCGACTCGTCCAAGATTCCCGTGCGGGAGGAGACACGCGCGCTCTGCACCGCGCTCTCGCTCGATCCGCTGCGCCTCATCGGCAGCGGCAGCCTGCTCATCGCGTGTGAAGACGGCGACCGCCTCTGCCGCGCACTCGCGGAGGCAAACATTCCTGCCGCAGTGATCGGGCGAGCCATCGCCGGAAATACAAGCGTTGTCGACAAAACCGTGCTCGAAGAGCCGCACGCGGACGAGCTCTATCGGCTGTATCCGCAGGGATAGACACAAGGATTGGGTGGGAAACCAAACGAATATTCTACGGATTGACATCCTGTTCCATCTTGAATCCGTCTTTGTTCTGTAGATATTCTGTCTCTTATAGGCTTTGTTCTGTCTTTGTTCTGTCTTTGTTCTGTCTTTGTTCTGTCTTTGTTCTGTCTCCGTGCTTGTGTGAACCGCTTTCACATGCTATAATTTATAATTGCGACTTGGGGGTGACAAACAGATGTATAGTATGACCGGATACGGCAAGGGAAACGCCACGAGCGACGGGCGCGAGATGACGGTTGAGCTCAAGAGCGTTAACCATCGCTACCTCGACGTTGGCATGCGTCTGCCTCGTCATCTCTCATTCTTGGAGGATCCGATCCGCTCCGCTCTGTCCGCCCGTCTTTCGCGCGGACATGTGGATGTGTTTGTCAACTATCGCAACCTGCGCAGCGACGCGAGAAGCGTCGAAATCGACGCGCCACTTTTGGCCGCGTTTGTCGCGGCGGCACGGCAGGCGAATGAAACACTCGCCCTGCGGGACGACCTCTCCCTCACTGCGGCGCTTCGCTTGCCGGATGTTTCCAGCGTGCGCGAGGCGGATGAGGATTCAGAAGCGTTGATCGCTCTGCTCCAGGGCGCAATTGGCGGCGCAATTGAAGCGCTGCTCACCATGCGCCAGCAGGAAGGCGATCGCCTCTGCGTTTACCTCAGCAATTGTGCGGATACGATCGAAACACTCACCAGCCAGATCGCCGTTCGCGCGCCGATCGTGGTGGAAGAATATCGCGTCAAGCTCAATGAGCGCATCGCAAACCTACTCGGCAATGTGGAAGTGGATCGTGCGCGCCTGGCGACCGAGGTCGCCCTCTTTGCGGACAAGGCGAGCATCGACGAGGAAATCTCCCGGCTGCATAGCCATATCACTGCGCTGCGCGGATTACTTGTCGATCCGGAGCCCGCAGGCAGGAAGCTGGATTTCGTCGTGCAGGAGATGAATCGCGAATTCAATACCATCGGCTCCAAAGCCAACGACGGCGAGCTTACAAAACTCGTGCTGACCGGCAAGGCGGAGATCGAAAAAATCCGCGAACAGGTGCAAAACATCGAATAGCCCATTGAATCGGTTAAAGATTCGAGTCAATAAGATTTTAGTATAGGAGCAGCCCGTTATGATGAACCTGCGGCTTGTGAATATCGGTTTCGGCAACATCGTGTCGGCAGATCGTCTGATCGCGATCGTCAGCCCGGAATCCGCGCCCATCAAGCGCATCGTACAGGAAGCACGCGAAAGCGGGCGCCTCATCGACGCAACCTGCGGCCGGCGTACGCGCGCGGTCGTCATCACGGACAGCGACCACGTGATACTCTCCGCCATTCAGCCGGAGACCATCGCAAACCGGCTCGACACCAAAGCGGACGAAGCCGACGACTGACGACGAGAGGAGATTCATCGCATGAAACAAAACAGAAAGGGCCTTTTGCTCGTGATTTCCGGCCCGGCCGGCGTAGGCAAAGGCACCATCAATCTTTCGCTGATCTCACGCAACAACGACATCCGCATGTCCGTCTCCGCCACGACGCGTGCACCGCGCCCGGGAGAAATCGACGGTGTGCATTACTTCTTCAAGTCGGAAGAAGAGTTTCAGAACATGATCAACAACGGCGCGTTCCTAGAATACATGAAGGTGTTCAACACGCATTATTATGGAACGCCGAAGAGCTTTGTCGAACAGGAACTCTCCGAAGGACGCAGCGTCATCCTTGAGATCGATGTTCAGGGCGCTATGCGTGTCAAGTCCGCTTATCCGGACGCGGTGCTGATCTTCATCGCCCCGCCGTCGATGAGCGAACTGAAATCCCGCCTCATCCATCGCGGAACGGAAAGTTCCGAAGCCATAGAGCGCCGTTTTGAGACGGCATATCAAGAAATGGAACTGGTGGATCGTTACGATTATGTCGTCGTCAACGATATTCTGGATCTCGCCATCGCGCGTACGGAAGACATCATCGTCGCCGAGCGTTGCAGAGTATCGAGAAACGCTGAATTGATTGAAAAACTAAGAGGAGGCAGGAGCGCATTATGATGAACTTACCGCTGAACGAACTGATCGAGATTGCGGGGTGCCGGTATATGCTGGTGACCGCCGTTGCGCAGAGAGCGCGCCAATTGCAATCGGATCCGGATAAGCTCGACGGGCGCAAGCCTGTTTCCGTCGCTGTAGACGAACTCTACACAGGTAAACTGCATCTGGAATTTCCGAAGGAATTCTATCAGGACTGACAAGCCCGATTTTCACACGGGATCGTCATTCCCGTTTTTATACGACATGATATGAATTCTTGCCGAGTCCGCAAGGCTTACTTCCTTTGTGGTCTCGACTTGCACTGGCCCGCTTGCGGGCTATTTGCGGTTTTGGCAAATCCGATATGTTTAAGACGAATCGTATTATCAACGGATTATAATAATCATAAAAAAGGGGGTGAACGGCATGGAGCAAACCTGTGAAGTCATCATTGACATTGCGCACGCAAACGTAGACCGGCTATACAGCTATCTCATTCCAGAAGGCATGCCGGTCTCTCCCGGGAGCCATGTGCTCGTGCCGTTTGGCAGCGGCAACCGCCAGCGGGAAGGCTTCGTGATTCGTGTTGCGGAGGCGAGCGAACCGCGTGCCGCGGAGGAGCCGCAGGGCTCCCCATCCCCCGTCGCACTCAAGCCGCTATTGCGCGTCATCGAACCCTACCCCATCCTCACACCGGAGCAGATCGACCTCGCGTATTGGATGCAGAAAAACTATTTTTGCCTCCTTGTCGATGCGTTGCGTCTGATGATTCCGGCACAGATGCGCGGCGGCAAGGTAAAAGAAAAGATCGAACGCACCATCCAGCTCGCGCAACCGGAATCCGTCGACGCTCAACTGCTCTCGCTTTTGGACAAGAGCGGGAAACCACGCGCGCCAAAGCAATATGAAGTGCTGGAGACGCTGAAAAACTGTGCGTTGGAGATGGCGGTGTCCGACATGCTGGCCTATGTGCCGGACGCGCAAAGCGCGATCTCCGCGCTGGTCAAGCGCGGCTATGTGGTGGAAGGCGGACACGTCACCTTCCGTAGGCCAAACATCAGCGCTCTGAGCGCGGACAAGCTGGTCACGCTCAACGCCGCCCAACACAGCGCGGTCGAAGTCATCACAAAGGCGATGGATGAAAAAACCGGCACACTGCTCCTGCACGGCGTCACCGGCAGCGGAAAGACGGAAGTTTACATGCGCGCCATTGAGCGTTGCCTCGCTTCCGGTCGGCAGGCGATTATGCTGGTTCCTGAAATCTCCCTCACGCCGCAGACCGTCGGACTCTTTCAGGAGCGTTTTTCGGACGGGATCGCCGTGCTGCACAGCCGCCTTTCCGCAGGCGAACGCTTCGACGAATGGCGCAGGATCCGCCTCGGCAAGGCACGGGTCGCCGTCGGCGCGCGCAGCGCGGTATTCGCGCCAATGCAGAACGTTGGTCTTATCATCGTAGACGAAGAACACGAAGGCAGTTATCAAAGCGAAACCGTCCCGCGCTATGGCGCGCTGGATGTTGCAAGCTATCGTGCAAAGCAATTCGGCTGCCCGCTGCTTCTGGGCAGCGCGACGCCCTCGCTTCTCTCCTATTATCGTGCGCTATCGGGACGCTATACGTTACTCGAGCTTCCCAATCGCGTTCAAAACCGCCCCTTGCCCGAAGTTGAGGTCGTCGACATGCGGCAGGAGTTTCAGGCAGGCAACAACGGCATCTTCAGTGGCAAACTCGCGCAATATCTGGGCGAGTGCCTTGAAAAAGGTCAACAAGCGATGCTGTTCATCAATCGCAGAGGGTATTCCACCTTCGTCTCCTGCCGGAACTGCGGGCACGTCGTCATGTGCGACGATTGCGATATCTCCATGACGTATCACAAAGGCGAAAACCGGTTGCGGTGTCATTTCTGCGGCGCGGTCAAGCCCCTGCCCACCGTTTGCCCGGCGTGCGGCAAGCCGTTTATCAAGTATTTCGGCATCGGCACCGAGCAGGTAGAGGAAGCGCTGAACAATCTGTTCCCGAAGGCCGTTACCCTTCGCATGGACACGGACACCATCCGCACCAAGGACACGATGCAGCAGATGCTTGGCGCGTTTGCGCGCGGCGAGGCGCAGTTCCTCGTTGGCACGCAGATGATCGCCAAGGGCCACGATTTTCCGAATGTGACGCTGGTCGGCGTGGTCGCCGCGGACGCGACACTGATGATTCCCGACTATCGCAGCACAGAGCGCACCTTCCAACTGCTGACCCAGGTTGCGGGGCGTGCCGGGCGAGACGAATTCCCGGGCAAAGTGGTGATCCAAACCTATTCGCCCGCGCATCCCGCCATCCGCTACGCGCGCGAGCACGACTACAAGAGCTTCTACCACTACGAACTGGAACAACGAAAGAAGGCTATCTTTCCGCCGTTTTCTCTGTTCGTTCGCATCCTGTTTTCATCCGACGACGACGTTGCGCTGCAAGCGGGCGTTTCCGCCTATGCGGAGCAGCTCAAGCACGCGCTCGATGAGCGACTCGGTCAAGAAGGCGAGCGGGATATCCTGCTTTACAGCGCATCCCCCGCCCCTATCAAGCGAAAACAGCGTGCCTATCGCTATCAAATACTGATCAAGCTGCTGCGCACGGCGCGACTAAGCGGCGCGATCCAAACGATTTATACGGTTGCCGCGGATCATCGAAACGAATTGTTTGCGATGGTCGAGGTAAACCCACAGGATATGTTATGAAGAAGAATGAAAATCAAAAGACCAAGAAAAAAATCCCAATCAAAAACACGGACCATAGAAAGACTGAGAAAAAAACACAAGCAGAAAACACGGAGCAAAAAAGACCTGAACGGAAAAGGACAAACTGGAAGCTCGTCTCCGAGCTCATGCGCGGATACCGCCACCATATCTTGTTTGCCGCGCTGAGCGTTATTCTCGCAACCGCGTTTTCCTATGCCGTACCGTACGTAACGAGTTTTACGCTTGACTATGTCATTCAGGGCATCACGACCTCTACGCCGGCGTTTCTGCTGCCGATCGTGGAGTCTTTGGGTGGGCGCGACTATTTCGCAAACAGCCTCTTTCTTTGCGGAATCGCGTTGGTTTTCTTTACCGGCATGAACTGCATCTTTACCTATACGCGCAGAAAAAGCATCGCCCTCGCTTCCGAAGGGATGGCGACGACACTGCGAAACCGTCTTTACCGTCATCTGGAAGATGTGCCGTATGATTACCACAAGCACGCGAGCACGGGAGACCTCGTGCAGCGCTGCACCTCGGACGTGGATACCGTGCGCCGTTTTGTGCATCTCCAGCTCATGGAGATCGTGCGTACGTTTGCAATGTTCGGTCTTGCGGCCGTCGTCATGTTCTCCGTCAACGTGAAGATGACGTTGATCTCGCTGGCGTTTCTGCCGTTCCTCACGATCGGTTCGTTCTTTTATTTTAAGTACGTGCAGATCTACTTCACAGGATCGGATGAAGCGGAAGGTGAACTCTCGACCATGTTGCAGGAAAACCTGACGGGTGTACGGGTTGTCCGCGCGTTTGGTCAGCAGAAGAGCGAGATCGACAAATTCTCCAAGCTCAACGAGGTCTACCGCAAAACGACCTATCGGCTCATCAAGCTGCTGGGCTTTTACTGGGGTCTTTCAGACAGTGTGAGCTATATCCAAATCGGGTTGTCGCTGTGTATGGGTGTCATCGGTGTGTATCAAGGCACATTCACCCTCGGAAATGTCGCATTGTTCACCACCTATGTCGCGATGCTGACCTGGCCTGTGCGCCAGCTCGGCAGAATCCTCGCGGACATGGGCAAGGCCGGCGTCTCACTCGGTAGGTTGGATGAAATTCTCTCCTCTCCCGTGGAACAGGAACCGGGGAAAGCGCTTACCCCCAGTCTGGCGGGAGATATCGTTTTCGAAAATGTCTGCTTCGGATATGAGCGATTCAATGATGTGCTGGACGGCGTGAGCTTCACCGCCAAGCCGGGACAGACCGTCGCCATCCTCGGCGCAACCGGCTCCGGCAAAACGAGCCTCGTGCAGCTGCTTCAGCGGCTCTATGTGCGTTCGTCTGGACGCATCACCATCGCCGGCACGGACGTCAACGACATTGAGCACGGGCACCTGCGGCGCAATATCGGAATCGTGCTCCAGGAGCCGTTCCTCTATTCCCGTACGATTATGGAGAATATTCGCATCTGCTCACCCTGCTCCACGGAGGAGGACGTGTATCATGCGGCGAGAACCGCCAGCGTGCACGACGTCATCGAAAACTTCGAGCAGGGCTATGAAACGCTCGTCGGCGAACGCGGGGTCACCCTCTCCGGCGGCCAGCAGCAGCGCGTCGCGATTGCGCGCACGCTCATGCAGAACGCGCCGATCCTGATCTTTGACGACTCCATGAGCGCGGTCGATTCCGAGACCGACGCTGCCATCCGCCGCTCGCTGTTTGCGCTCAATCAGGACGGCATTACATTCCTGATCTCGCACCGCATCACCACACTGCGCGAAGCGGATAACATCCTCGTGCTGGAAGATGGACGCATCACCCAGCAAGGCACGCACGCACAGTTGATTCATCAGCAGGGCCTGTATCGACGCATTGCAGAGATTCAGGACGCCGTCTCGGAAGGAGGCGAAGCATAATGTATATTGAAGAACAAGATTTTGCAGCGAAAAAGATCGACTGGAACGTCTGGAAAAAGCTCTATGCCTACGCGCTCCAGCACAAAAAGCTGCTTATTACCGTCATCACGGCTCTCATCGCCGTAGCTGCCATCGATATCGCATATCCGCTGTTTACGAGCTATGCCATCGACCACTTTGTGGTGCCGAAAACAACGGAAGGGCTCGGACGGTTTGCGCTACTCTATCTGGCAATCATCCTCGTGCAAAGCTCCGGCGTAATCACGTTCATCACCTTCGCCGGCAGTTTGGAGATGGCGATTGCATATAACATCCGGCAGGATGCGTTCCTGCGGCTGCAGGAGCTTTCGTTCTCGTTTTATGATCGCACCGCGGTGGGTTACATCATGGCGCGTATGATGAGCGACATTTCGCGTCTTTCAGATATGATCGCGTGGAGTCTGGTCGATGTGCTCTGGTCGCTCCTGTTTGTTCTGGGCTGTATTGTGACGATGTTTGTCCTCTCTTGGAAGCTCGCGTTACTCTCGCTCGCGGTTCTGCCGCTGTTGATCTATATCAGCATCCGCCTGCAAAAGAGCATGCTCAAGCATCAGCGCGAGGCGCGAAAGCTGAACTCCCGCATCACAGGCGCCTTCAACGAAGGAATCATGGGCGCGGTGACCACAAAGACGCTTGTGCGCGAAGAAGCGAACGCCAATGAGTTCAACGAGCTCACGGGAAAGATGAAACAGGCGAGCATCAAGAGCGCACTCGTTTCCGCTTCCTTTTTTCCGATTATCATGTCCCTTGGCGCAATCGGAACCGGCCTTGCGCTTACGCTTGGCGGACAGGGTGTGATTCATCCCGAGACCGCGCTCATCGGCGCACTCACGGCGGGCACGTTGGTCGCGTTCATCTCGTATTGCACGCAACTGTTCGATCCGATCCAGCAGCTAGCGAACATCCTCGCGGAAATGCTGGGCTCGCAAGCCTCGGCCGAGCGCGTCGTGGCGTTGATGGACACACAGCCGGACATCACGGATAGCGCGGAAGTGCTCGCAAAATATGGCGACATTCTCACACCGCATCCGGAGAACTGGGAACCGATCGAAGGCAACATCACGTTTGACCATGTAACCTTCCAATATAAGAGCGGTGAGCGCGTGCTCGACGATTTCTCGCTGGACGTCAAAACCGGACAAACCATCGCGCTCGTCGGCGAAACAGGCGCGGGCAAGAGCACGATCGTCAATCTGCTCTGCCGCTTTTATGAACCGACGGAGGGTGAAATCCGCATCGACGGAACCGATTACCGGAATCGCTCGCAGCTCTGGCTCCAATCGAGCCTCGGCTACGTCCTGCAAACGCCGCATCTGTTTTCCGGCACGATACTGGACAACATCCGCTTCGGGAAACCCGACGCGAGCGACGCGGATGTCATCCGCGCGGCGCAGCTCGTGCATGCGGAGCCTTTTATTCTACAGCAGGAAAAGGGATATCAAACGCAGATTGGTGAGAGTGGCGCGCGTCTTTCGACCGGACAAAAGCAGTTGCTCTCGTTTGCCCGCGTGGTGCTGAAAGACCCGCGCATCTTCGTGCTCGATGAGGCAACAAGCTCCATCGACACCGAAACAGAGCAGTTGATTCAGCACGCGATCACGCATATCCTCAAGGATCGTACAAGCTTCATCGTTGCGCACCGCCTTTCCACCATTCGCACGGCGGATCGGATCCTCGTCATCCGCGGTGGAAAGATTCAGGAAAGCGGTACCCATGAGGAGTTGCTGCGCCAGCGCGGATATTATTACGATCTCTATACGCAACAGTTCTGCGAGGATCGCACGGCGGAGTCCCTTGGCCCAGTGAAAGCGGAGAAGGAGCAAAATTGATGGACGCTCAACCGCACGCAACAAACAACTGCAAAGCGAGGCATTTGCTCGCATGATACTCAACGTTTGGTCTCTGCTGATCATCTGCCCGCTCGTGTTTGCGGCGAGTCTTCTGGATGCCGTCGCGGGCGGCGGCGGGCTCGTCTCGCTGCCCGCCTATCTTCTGGCCGGCCTGCCGCCGCACAACGCGATTGCGACCAATAAGCTTTCCAGCAGCATCGGCACCTGCGCCTCTACCGCACGGTTTATCAAAAACGGATGCGTGGATTGGCCAACGGCTCTTCCCTCCGGCATATTGGCTCTGCTGGGCTCCGTCGCGGGCGCAAAGCTGATCCTCGCGATCGACGACAATGCCATTCGATACATCATGTTGGTGCTCGTGCCTGTGTTAGCGTTCGTCGTGCTCAAAAAGCGCGATCTTGCCGCTGTGGAGCTGGAACACGTGAGCAGACGACGGCAACTTCTCGTCATCTGCATCGCCGCGTTGGTCGTCGGCATGTATGATGGCTTTTATGGTCCCGGCACGGGTACGTTTCTACTGATCGCCTATACGCAGTTGGCGAAGCTCCCTGTCCGCCTCGCAGCGGGCAACGTGAAGATTGCCAATCTGGCGAGCAATGTTGGTAGCCTCGTCGTCTTCCTGATACACGGTCAAGCGATCATTCTCATCGGTTTGATCTCCGCCGTGTTCGCAATTGCAGGACATTTCATCGGCGCGGGGTTACTGCTCAAAAACGGCGCAAAGATCGTCAAACCCTTTGTGCTGACGGTGCTTGGACTGTTGTTTGTTCGGTTGATCTACGATCTGATTGCCGCTTGACCCGATGTACGCATCACAGCAAAGCGCCGCGCGGATTCAATTCCGCACGGCGCTTTATGGCTCTCTTTTGTGTTAGCGGTAGAAGATGTTCATCGTGCCAAAGCTGACGTCTCCGTCTACGGTGAGCGCGAGCGTCGCATCCGCGTTCGGCTCACCGGTCATCTGGATCGAACCGAATGATTTGTCGGACTTGAGGAAGACGCGCATCGTCTTGGGTACGATCAGATCGAACGTCGCAAACGACACATCGACTTCCAGCTTCGCGTTCTGGTTCACGCGCTTGATGTTGGTAAGATCCAGCTCACTCTTGCCAAACGAGATATCGATGTCTCCCCCAAGGAAATCTTCCACTGCGACTTTGCGATTCTCTTCTGAAAAAGAGCACTCGTAGTTTACAAAGCCGTTCTCCTCGCGATATTGACTGCGTTTGTTCTTGTCTCCATTGAAATGCACGCCGCACCATTTATTCTTGTGCGGAATCAGAGCTTCGTAGAGGATCGTCAGCCCGAGCAGCACGAGGAGGCTCGGCCAGATGATGCCCCAGGTCAAGACAAGCGAAATCACTTCCAAGTTGAAGAGCAGGAAGTAGACTCCGAGTCCCGCGACCGCGAGCGCGAAGAATGAAAACCGCTTGATCATCCAGCTAATGCCGACTCCGATGATGACTGCAGGCCAGACGATGCTCCAGATCCCGAAGGAAACAAGATGGAGGCGCTGAACCAGAAACGCCGCGCCCAGTGCAATGATCAGTATCGCAAACCATATGCCCTCTTTCTTCGCGTTTTTTCCGCCGTCCCAGGAGACGGAGAACGATCCATCGCCGTCTTGCTTGCTCTTTTGCGCGTCCACGATGACGACCTTGGGTTCGATCGGCTTGACGCCGAGCAACTCATCCGTCGTTACACCGAGTCGTTCCGCGAGCTGCGGTAGGATCGAAATATCCGGACAGGAAACATCGTTCTCCCATTTGCTAACCGCTTGCGCCGAGACCCCCATCATTTCGGCAAGCTGTTCCTGCGTGTAACCCTTCTCTTTCCGAAGCTGCATGATGCGCTTCCCCATCGATTGTTGTTCCATGATTTTTTCCCTCTCTTTCATGGGTTCATTATGGCATATCGCGTAAAACTTGAACATAGATTGTTTTTCGAGTTTGGAATTTCTTCTCAACCCAAAGTAGAATTTCGCTCAACTTTAATATTTCGGACTAAACCAATGATAGAATTTTGATCAACCAGTGCTTTCCTTTACACAGCGTTCCATTTTTAGTACAATACCATTGTTTCAATAAGGAGGAATCATCACAGATGGCACTACGAACCATTCGCACGGACGATGATCCGTGCCTCTATAAAATTTGCAAACCGGTCGAGAAGTTTGACGCGCGGCTTGCGCAGTTGATCGACGACATGTTCGAGACCATGGACGCGGCAAACGGCGCGGGACTCGCCGCGCCTCAAATCGGTGTTTTGCGCCGTGTAGTCGTTGTCGACGCGGGAGAAGGCAGAGTCGAACTTGTCAACCCCGTCATCACGCTTTCCGAAGGGTGTCAGGGCGGCTACGAAGGATGCCTCTCGTTCCCCGGACAGAGCGGATATGTCGAGCGTGCGAATCATGTCATCGTCGAGGCCTATGATCGCAAGGGCGAGAAGCACACCTACGACACCACGGATTTTTTTGCGCGCGCCATGCAGCACGAATTGGATCACCTTGACGGCGTAGTTTATCTCACCAAAAAGACCGAACCGCCAGAAGGATTTGAAGAAGAGCACGATGAGGAGAACATGGGATGAGGATTGCCTTTCTCGGTACGCCGGAGTTTGCGCTGCCATCGCTTGAGCTGCTGCATCACGGCGGGCATACGCTCGCGGTGTTTACGCAGCCGGATCGTCCCGTTGGCCGGCACGCGCAGTTGACTCCGCCGCCGACAAAAGCATACGCTCTTGCAAATGGCATCCCTGTGTTTCAGTTTGAAAAAATCCGGCTCCCAGAAGGCGTCGCGTCCTTGCGCGCGTTTGCGCCGGATTTGATGGTGACGGCTGCCTTTGGTCAGCTTCTTTCTGCGGAAAACCTAGCGATTCCGAAATTCGGCTGCATCAACGTGCACGGCTCATTGCTGCCGAAGTATCGCGGCGCGGCTCCGATTCAGTGGGCGATCATCGACGGCGAAACCGAGACAGGCATCACAACCATGATGACGGATATCGGCATGGACACAGGCGATATTCTTTTCTCCGACCGCCTCGCCATTGACCCGGACGAAACGGCGGGCGAGCTTTTTACGCGGATGGCGCTGCTCGGCGCGGATACGCTTCGCCGGACGATTGCCACCCTGGAAGCGGGAACACTTGTGCGCACGCCGCAGGATCCAAATATGGCCACAAAATGCCCCATGCTGAAAAAAGAACATGGCAAGCTGGATTTTTTGCAAACCTGCCGTGCGAATCACAACCGAGTCCGCGGAACAAATCCCTGGCCGGGCGCATATGCGCTGCTGGATGGCGAACCGATCAAAATCCACAAGACACGCTGTACGGATCTTTCGTTTGCGGACGAGCCAATCGGTATATTAAAAGGAAACGCGAAGTCCGGCCTGTTTGTGCGTTGCCTCGATGGTTGGCTCGAAATACTCGAACTACAGGCGACGGGCGGGAAACGACTGACGGCGAAAGATTATCTCGCCGGAAAAGCTTTGGAAGGAAAGGTGCTCATTTGAACGCACGCAGGCAGGCGCTGGACGCGCTTTGCGACATTACGGATCGCGGAGCATACGCAAACCTTCGCGTCAAACAATTGACGTCTTCCCTGCCGGAGCGCGAGGCCAACTTGGCCGCCGCGCTCGTTTACCATACGCTCGACCATCTTCTGACCATCGATTTTTATCTTGCGCACTTTGTTAAGGGCACGCAAAAGCCTGTGATCCGCGGGATTCTGCGGCTCGGCGTGTGCGAGCTGCTGTTCCTCTCAACCCCCGCGCACGCGGCGGTCAGCGAAAGCGTCTCGCTCGTGAAGGAAGTTGGGAAAGAAGGTCTTTCCGGATTTGTCAACGCCGTTTTGCGCAATGTGGACCGCAACCGCACCACGCTTCCCGCGTTTCCGGCGGAACCTGCCGCGCGGCTTTCGCTGCAATACAGCTATCCCGAATGGATCGTACGCGAATGGATCGATCGCTTCGGTGAGGTGCAGGCGGAGGCGCTGTTGTCCTGCCCCGCTTCTCCCGTCAGTGTGCGCGCGCAATATCCCTTCTCGCGGGATGCTCTGCAAGCGGCGCTGCCCGTAGTAAGCACGGTCAACCAACTCGACGAAAACTCCTTGTCCCTTGCGAGAGGATTTGACCTCGCCGCGCATCCGTTGTTTCTGGAAGGAGCGTTTACCGTGATGGGCGAAGGCGCGATGCTGGCCTGCCGCGCACTCGGAGACATGCGGAAAAAACGTGTTTTAGATGCTTGCGCCGCCCCCGGCGGTAAGAGCGCGTATCTTTCGAGCCTCGCGCAAAATGAAATCGACTTGACGTGCTTTGAACTGCACCCGCACCGGAAAGAGCTGCTTGACAAAACGCTTGCGCGGCTGCATGTTTCTGCGCACACCGTTTGTCACGATGCATCGGTATCCGATCCCGCGCTTCAAGCCTCGTTCGATGGCGTTTTGATTGACGCGCCCTGCAGCGGACTCGGTCTTTTAAGTGACAAGCCGGATATCCGATACAGTAAAACAGACGCGGATATCACGGCGCTGGTCGAGATTCAACGATCGATTCTTGCAACCTGTGCAGAATATGTCAAACCGGGCGGCGTTCTCGTCTATGCGACATGCACCATCTCGCGCAGAGAAAACGAAGAACAGACGGCGGCATTTTTACAGGAACATCGCGCATTTGCGTTGGAAGATATTCCAATTTCCCTTCCGAACAATGGTCAGATTCAACTTCTGCCGCACGAACACCACACCGACGGATTCTACATTGCGAGGATGAGAAGATGTATCTAGCGGACATGACCAAACCCGAAATAGAGCGCCTCTTGTCCGAATGGGGTGAGCCAAAGTACCGCGCGGGTCAGGTCTATACCTGGCTCAACCGTGGCGCGCGCGCGCAGGAGATGACCAATCTGCCCGCGCCATTACGGGATAAACTCGCGCAGATTCCCTGCGGCGGTGTGACAATTCATCAGAAATTCTTCTCCGAAAAAGACGGTACGGTGAAGTATCTGTTTCGTCTGGAGGATGAAAACCTTGTCGAAGGCGTGTTGATGCGATATCATTATGGTAATACGCTGTGCCTCTCGACCCAGATTGGATGCAACATGGGCTGTAAGTTCTGTGCCTCGACCCTCGACGGCTGCGTGCGAAATCTGCGTCCGGGCGAGATGCTCGGCCAGATCCTTGCGGTTGAGCGAGACGAACCCCCAGCGGAAGCGGGACACCGAACGGTTACCAACATTGTGCTGATGGGCAGCGGCGAACCGCTGGATAATTATGAAAATGTCGTTGCGTTTCTCAACCGCGTCACCGATCAGGACGGGCTTCGTATCAGTCCGCGAAACATCTCGCTCTCCACGTGCGGAATCGTACCAAAGATCGCACAATTTGTAACGGACGCGCCGCATGTCACGCTTTCCATCTCGCTGCACGCGCACGACGACGAGACCCGCTCTTCCCTGATGCCGGTCAACAAGGTCTACCCCATCGACAGCGTGATTGCCGCGGCAAAGCATTATGCGCTGCAAACAGGCAGACGTGTCGTGTTTGAATATGCGCTCATCGACGGCGTCAATTCTTCGCTTTCCGATGCAGACGCGCTCGCAAAAAAATTGCGTGGCATACTTTGCCATGTGAACCTGATACCCCTCAACCCCGTACCGGAACGCGGGCTTGCCGGCGTGACCCGTGCGCAAGCCGAGCAATTCTCCGCACGTTTGGCGGAGCGAAACATTTCGGCGACCGTTCGCCGCGAAATGGGCACGGACATAGAAGGCGCATGCGGTCAGCTGCGCAGGAGGATTCTGCATGAAATTCGCAGTGAAAACTGAGATCGGCGCACGCGCCCACAACGAGGACAGCTATCTGCTCTCCAATCAGGACGATTTTCCGATGCTGTTCGCGGTTGCGGACGGGATGGGCGGGCACGCGGCGGGATCGATTGCCAGCAAGATGCTCGTCGATCAGCTCGCACAATTCGACAGAAACGTCGAGCCGGAACGCGCACTGGGGCTGCTGAGACAGTCGATCGAGCACGCAAATTTCAGCATCTATCGCGCTGCGGAACAAGACCGCACGCTCCGTGGCATGGGTACGACGCTGGTTGCGGCGCTGCTTTTGAAAAACGAATATATCGCCGCGAATGTTGGCGACAGCCGGATGTATCACTTCAACGGTCATTCTCTTGATACCGTTACCACCGATCATTCGCTCGTAGAGCAGCTCGTTCTTGCCGGCGCAATTACAAAAGAGGAAGCGCGCGTGCATCCGCAACGCAATATCATTACCCGCGCAATGGGCGTCTCTCCGACGGTCGACGTCGATCTGTTTGAACGTGTCTGGCACGCGGGCGATATCCTTGTCCTCTGCTCGGACGGGCTGCACGGCGCGGTGGAGGAAGATGATCTGATCACCGTGCTCTCCTCCAATCGCTCTTTGGAAAGCATGTGTGAGCTGCTGATTCAGCTCGCGCTGGACAATGGCGGTACGGACAACATCACCGTCATCCTGATCCGATTTGACGAGGGTGATGCCGTATGATAGCGCAGGGAACCATCATTGGACATCGATATCGCATCATCGACCTCATCGGTACCGGCGGTATGGCGCATGTGTATCGCGCGGTCAACTTAAGCTCCCGCAAGGTTGTCGCCATCAAGGTTCTCAAGGAAGAATATCGCAACGACGCGGAGTTTTTGCGTCGTTTTGAGCGTGAAGCGCGCGCGGTTTTGCATCTTTCGCACGAAAATATCGTGCGCGCGTTTGATGTTGGCGAGGCGGACGGCCTGCCGTACATCGTATTGGAATTTGTCGATGGGCGTACGCTCAAGGAGATCATAGATGAAAACGGGCCGATGCCTTCGCGCATCGCGGTCGCGCTCGTCGTACAGGTGCTCGACGCACTGGATGCCGCACATGCCGCGGGCATCATTCATCGTGACGTGAAACCGCAAAACGTAATCGTCATGCAGAGCGGAAAAGTCAAGCTCATGGATTTCGGCATCGCGCGCGAGGTGGACGCAAACACAGTCACCTTCGCGGGCTCTACCGTGCTCGGATCCGTGCACTATCTTTCACCGGAGCAAGCAAAGGGACTCCCAGTTTCCGAAGGGAGCGATCTGTATTCCGCCGGAATCATGCTCTATGAAATGCTGACCGGACGCGTTCCGTTTGACGGAGATTCCTCCGTCTCCATCGCGCTCAAGCACATCAGCGATATCCCCGTTCCGCCGATCGAGCTTTCCGCAAAAGTCTCCCCCGCGCTCAACGACGTCATCCTCCGCGCGCTCAACAAGGACGTCAGCCGGCGTTATGGCGCGGCAAACGAGATGAGCGCGCATCTGCGTCGTGCCCTGAAGGAGCCGACCGGAGATTTCGCGCGGTATGTCCCGGCGCAAAAAACACAGTCGCAAAAAAAGCCCGCGCAAAAGAAAAAACCGCATGGCGCGCTCAAGATCGGATTAACCGTCGCGGTGTTTATTCTGGCGCTTGTCGGTGTGTTCCTTGTTTTACGGGATGTCTACCAGACCGAGTCGGACGATTTCGAAGTGGTTCCGACTCTTGTGGATCGTTCTGTCGAAGAATCCAAGCTTCGCGCCTCAAACTTTGGCTTTACCTTTGAGATTCAGGATTACGAAAACAGTGATACTGTAGCCAGCGGGGACGTAATATTGCAATCGCCGGAAGGTGGCGTAAAAGCCAAGCGTGGAACCACGATCTATGGCATTGTCAGCCTCGGGCCAGCCGCGCCAAAGGTGCCGAATCTCATCGGCCTTTCGCCGGACGAAGCGCGCCATGCGCTGGAGGAGACCGGACTCGTGCTTGGCAGCGTGAGCTATCGCATCTCCGAAACCGCGATTGGCTACGTATGCGACCAATCGCTCCAGCCGGAAACGGAGACGACCAACGGGCAAGTGATCGATATCGTCATCAGCGCGTCTTCGGAAACGACGTTTGATATGCCGCATTCCATGGATCTTCCGCTGAATCTGATCCTGGATCAGTTGCGGCTTGCGACCTTCAACAATATCTTTGTGCGCTATGCGGAGAGCGACATCGTCGAAGACGGCGTTGTCTATCTGCAGGATCCTCTCCCCGGCACGCAGGTGTTGCCGGAGATGCCGGTCACACTGACGGTATGCGGCACGGTGGCGTATGCGTATACGTCCGATATCGCGTTTAATCTGAATATTGAAAGCAGCGGAACAAAGGTGATGGCCGCGGTGCAGGAGACATATAACGGGCTTGCGTACTATCGCATCCTCTATGAGGCAACGCTGGAAAAGGGCGAAAAAGTTCCGGTCTCGTTTACGGCCACGTCCGACATCGAGGGCACGCGCGAGGTTATTCTCTTCAGTGATGGCGCAGTGGTCAAGCAGCAAGACTTCACGTTCGCGACGAAAGGATCCTGACGCATCATGCAGGGAAGGATCATCCGGGGCATCGGCGGATTTTACGATGTGCTGCTCACGGGCGGCGAGACGGTGCGCTGCAAAGCGCGCGGTCGCTTTCGCAACGAAGGGATCACCCCGATGGTCGGTGATCGGGTTGAGATATCCATACCGGAGACAGGTTTTGCCGCGATGGACGAAATCCTCCCGCGCGCAAACGCGTTGTTGCGTCCCCCGGTCGCGAATATCGATCTTTTAATCATCGTGCTCTCCGCGAGTGTTCCCAAGCCGGATTTTCTACTGGCGGATAAGCTATTGATTCAGGCGCAAACACTCCGCATCGAACCCCTGCTCGTGCTCAACAAAATCGACGAAACGAAGCAGGAGATTCGCGATGACTTCACGACAGATTATCAATCGTTTCGCACATTGTTTGTTTCCTCCCGTACGGGAGAAGGAATCGAGCCGCTGAAAACCGCGCTGGTTGGACGCGTATCCTGTTTCGCCGGGCAGTCCGCCGTTGGAAAATCCTCGCTGCTGAACGCAATCTTCCCTCAACTCGATCTTGAGACGGGGGAACTCGCCAAGCGAACGGATCGCGGACGGCATACGACACGACAAGCGGAGCTTTGGCCGCTTCTCGGCGGCGCGGTGCTGGATACGCCGGGGTTTTCGCTCTTTGAAATGAGCGAACTTACGCAGGATGCGCTCAATGCGTGTTATCCGGAATTTTCTGATGCCCCGCTTCGGTGCCGTTTCTCCGGCTGCCGTCATATGGCGGAACCGGACTGTGCGGTCAAGACGTTGCTGGATTCTGGAAAGCTCACTCTCGCTCGCTATGTACGTTATCAGGAGATCTTAAAAGAGATTGAAGAAAAGCACAAACGCCGGTATGATTGAGCAGCTTCAAAGCTTCTATCCTAGATTTACTCTGCACAATAATCAAAGGAGTACACAACGATGATCAAAATAGCGCCTTCCATTTTGGCGGCGGACTTTGGCAATCTTGGACGCGACATCACGTCGTTATCCAGTTGGACAGCCGACTGGATTCATTTTGATGTGATGGATGGCCATTTCGTGCCAAATCTTTCGTTTGGCCCGCCGGTTCTCTCCTCCATCCGTCCCCTGACGACGCTCCCGATTGACGCGCACTTGATGGTGGAAAACCCGGCAAGCTTCATCCCCTGGTTTATTCAGGCGGGCGCGGATATCATCACGATCCATGTCGAAGCGGAAAAGCACCTGCACCGCGCGCTACAGCAGATTCACGAAGCGGGACGTAAAGCCGGCGTTGTCCTCAACCCCGGTACACCCGCGATTGCGGCTAAAGAGATCCTGCCATATTGTGATCTCGTGCTGGTTATGTCAGTCAATCCCGGATACGGCGGGCAAAAGTTCATCCCGGAATCGCTGGATAAGATCGCAGAACTGCGGCAGATGATTGATAGCCGCGGACTCGCCACCGAAATCGAGGTCGACGGCGGGATCAATCCCGAAACAGCGCAGCTTTGCATCGACGCGGGAGCGACGGTACTCGTCGCGGGAAGCGCGGTATTTCAGGCAGGCGATCCCGCAAAGATGATCCATTCGCTACGGTGCGGCAGATAATTATAGAATTGCTCTCGTAACTCAAAAATGAGCCTCGCGGCTCATTTTTTGATCTTACATTCGACTGCTTTTTACTAGTATTTTAGAGGACAGTTCAAAATTTCGCAAACACGTCAATGTGCTTCTTCGCTTTTCAACAGCGTCGCAAGCAGTTGGGCATAGAGCGTCTCAGACTCCTTCTCCCAGTTGGCACGCATGCGCTGCGCCATATCGCGTGTCGCGACGCGGAGCGTGAGCTCCATGACCGCAGCGCTGTTCTCGAGCGCGCGCAGATGCACCAAATATCCGCCGGATGGCAATTCTTCCATATCCGACACAATTTGAGTCTCCAGCAGCATCTCTTCCCGATGCTCGCTCGCATAGCGTTCCAGACGTTCCCGCAAGGACACCGGTAGGCTCTCAACAAACTGCTCCAGAACATCCGCCCCGCGTACGGAGAGGCGATACGCCTGCCCGAATGCTTTTGGAAGCGCTGCGATAAACGCGTCCTCTTCCAGCTCATGCATGCATGCTTGATAATCGAAAAAACTCATCGTGTCATTTTCGACCATGACTCGATAGAGCTGCTCGCGCGTGATATCCACCTTAGAAGCGCGCAGATAATATAGTATCGTCAACTTGTTTTTCGTCACGCCTTGCGCAAAAATCGGCATATCGCGCCTCCTCCCACTCGTCGGTTCCTAGGACGCGTCAGGCGTTCAGCGCCTCCGCTATCATGCGCGCCGCATCCTCAACATAGCACCCGCAGGGTCGCCGTTCATAATAGTCCTTCGTCCGCGCCTCCGGTTCTCCGCCGGACGTGGTCTCTGTGTCGATTAAAAGATCCCGGCAAATGATGGAATGATTCTTTTCGCGGAATTGTTCCGCAAGCGCTCGTACGCGCGCGTAGAGCGCGGCTTTCTCTTCCTTGGCTTTCGGGTCGCTGTATCCGTTCGTAAGCCCTTCAATCATAAACATGGCGCTCACTGCGCCGCAAACCTCGCGCATGCGACCCATCCCTCCGCCAAAGGTGGAGGCAAGGCGCGCGGCTTGTTCCCGCGTCAGCCCCGTTTCCTCGCAAAACGCGAGCAGTACCGCCTGCGCGCAGTTATATCCAGCTTCAAATTCCTTCTTTGCCATCTGTCCTTTTTCTGTCGGATGCATCGTGTTTATTCTCCATTTTGTCGATACAGAATCATACCATATTATCCTGTGCGCTGTCTAATCACGCCCGCGAAAATTTCGGTTTCGCCGCACAAAAACGCCGCAGGCTGACCCGTTCGGTCTTGTCTGCGGCGTGATTGGTTGATTTGTCAGAGGGTTCCCCCTCAGGAGATTACTTCACATTAAAATTGACAGTTGCCGCCGGAGCAGATTCACCGTTGAGGTAAATCTCGACTCGATATTGTCCCGATGGCGCAACGCTTGTGAGTTCAAACGAACCGAAGATGTAAACGTCGCTCGCGCCCTGCGGATCGAGGTCAAAGGAATCGACCACGTTTCCGTTGGTATCATACCAAACATAGGTCAGAATCGTATTGGCCTGCGTGTTACGTAAAACGGACGAAATGTACCATGTTCCGGTCGCGGGAACAGTTGAAATTGAATCGACGGGCATGCCGCTCGCATCAATACTGCTCGTCATATGCGTGTCTTCCAGATAAGCGCTCGTGGTATTCGCCGCACTCGCAGCCGCCGCAACGACAACGAATTTCACGGTAGCGTCGGCCTCCTCGCGCGTATCCACAAAATACTGAACCTGATAGTCTCCTTCAGGCAATAGCCCGGTCGGTTCATAATTCGAGTAGATATAGCGGTCCGAGATCGTTCCGCTATCTACCGTAATTTCGCCCATGTTCTGATTTCCGGTCACATAAGTCCATACGATTCGAATCTGTGTATTGTCGGGCGCGCTGAGCAGTTTTGCGGAGGTATACAACATCGCAGCATCTGCAGAGAAGGATACAACCTCTTCTCCGGGTTTGCCGTCCGCATCTACACTGTTGGTCATTATGGCATCGTCAATTTTGGCTGTACTGAAGTTGAAACTGCATCCCGTCGCAATTACGGCGAGAGCCAAAGCAAATGCTATGATCATGAATCGTTTGTTTGATTTCATAACGGCTCCTTTCTTGCCTACGGTTGACACAAGCCCCCAAACTCTCATTTGGAAAATACAACACCGCCCAGCATCCAGCGGGCGGCGCGATCGCTCTTGCAGGCAAAGGCCATGTTCGCGTCTGCAAGATCACTATATATGGAAACAGATTTTTGTTCTGTGACAATATCATATCACATTGTTGATTAAACTGTTAGTATAATGTATTTGTTGATTTAATTTCAGATTGTTGGATACACTGTCGCAGTAAATTTGTTTGTCTATTTTGTTGTACACAATTTAAGAGCGTAACACAAGTAAAAGCGTCAGCGCTTCGCCCGCCATAGCATGCTGTTTTGCACAAATTCATATTCGATCCGCCCGGTGTTATGGAGCCACGCGAGATAGGAACGAACCGTACTCCCAACGAGTACGTATTGTTCAAAGTTCATCGAAAGTCCAAATGCTTGAAACAGCTGTTGCAGGATGGTTTCAAACGTCAACGGAACGGCACAGGCCCTCAAAATCGTCTCCGCAATTTCATGCACTTTTTCGATGTTTTGCTGGGCAAGCGGACGGATCTGATCCGTAGCCGCCGCATGCGCCGGAATGAATACATTTGCTTCGAGCGACTTCACCATTTCAAGCGTTTGCAGATAGGATTCCACATCATACACATATGTGATCTGATATTTTTCCAGCGTTTCCGCGCTGGAGAGGCAGTCCGCAAGATATGCGACGCCATCCGTGCTGAGGTATCCCACCATGTCAAAGAAGTGCCCCGGCAGAGGCAAAGTGCTTAAACATTTAGGAAGCGCTTCCGGCGTCAGCGCGTCCGCTTCGCTCTCCTGTGCCAGTAAGAACTTATGCCGCAGGCTTTGCGGCGGGAATCCGCCATAGAGAAACGAGGGCTCCAGAACGGGATGCTGCGTAAAATCTCGCTCGATCCCGGGCGCAAAGATATCGCACCCCGTCTGCGTTTGCAGGTATTTGTTACCGCCGATATGGTCGGCGTTGGAGTGCGTGTTGTAGATGGCACGCAACCGCCATCCGTTCGCGTCCAATATCTGGCGTATCTTGCGTCCCGTCTCCTTGTCGTTTCCGCTGTCGATCAAACACACATCGTTTCCGTCTAGCTTCACAAGCCCGATTTTTGCGGGGCTTTGGATATAATAGCAGTTTTCCGTGACCTGAACCAGTTCGTACATATTTTTCTCCGATTCCTAGTATTCCATATCAGTGCTGCTTGATTCTTTCTATCTCTACAGGCGCAAATCCCCGGAGATCGTAATCACCGCGTTTCCGCCGATCCAAATTCGACCATACTCATCCACTCTGCTCAGAATCATGGACGGCTTCCCCATCGTTTCACCTTGCACAAATGTGTTGATTTCGTTTGGTTTCAATCGCCCACACTCTTGAAGGTAGTACGAAAGAGAAGCGTTCGACGTGCCGGTTGCGGATTCTTCATCGATGCCAAACAGCGGTGCAAAGTTTCTGCAATATGCGTTGGGCGTTTCGCTCTTCGGGCAGTGATACAGATGGACACCCGTGACGTTGAATTCCTTCGAGAGCGCGATCACCGCTTCGCGGTCTTGAACCGCATGATCCAGAGCAATCTTGCTGCTCACGGGAAGCAGAATGTCTGCTAGCCCGACCTTGACGATGTTGGGTTGCATGCCATCCAACTGATCCGCAGACGTGAGCCCGTAAGCGTGATAAACCCGCGCCGCTTCCTCTTCGTTGAGCTCCTTCACCAGTTCTCCACAAGGCATCTCAAGCCAAATTGTATCCGGCTCGACATTCACGCGCAGGTCGCCGGATTGCGTTTTTACAATATTCGTACCGCAGGCGATCATCCCCTGTTCCCGCAGAACGCGAAATGCGGAGATCGTCGCGTGTCCGCAGAGCGGCACTTCGCCCTCCGGTGTAAAATAGCGCAGTTGGATCGTGTCGTGCTCCATCCGCTTAACAAACGCCGTCTCGGAGTGCTTCAGCTCCGCCGCGATCTTCTGCATCAATTGGTCCTCAGGGTACGATTGCCCATCACGCAACAACACAACCCCGGCTTGATTTCCGCCGAAGAGTTGGTCGGTAAATGCGTCTACGATGAACAATTGCATTGGGTGCGACTCTATTCTGCATTTTTTAGAGATTATACCAGAAGAAAGTTGAAATAGAAACAGGAACCGTTCAGTCTCTTCCGTTCCATTCCTGTTGGTTGTTCTATTAATCCGCGATTTGTTTCGTTAACCAATCCTTATAAAACGCGATTTGTTCATCCGCATGGAAGAAGTGCTCGCCTTCATCAAACACCGTCATATCCGCATGCACACGATCCGCGAAGTCTTTCACATAGTCGTATTCGCAGAGAAAATCCTTCGCGCCATAGAGCAGCGATGTTTTCTTATCCCAAATCACAGGATGCTCCACAACATACTTGTAATAGTCCCAATAGAGCGTTTTAAACGGGGTTACGATCTCCTTCTCCCGTTCCAGCTGTTCCGGCGTTACCTGTGCATACATCATCAGGTTCTCGATTATGCGCTTCATATCGACAACGGGTGAGAGCAGAATCGTTTGATTGATTGATTCATCCCGATAAGAAAGCATGCTGAAGTATGCGCCCATGCTGCAACCGAATAGGCTGATTTGCGCAAATTGTGAGCGCGCAAACGCCATCACATCCGTCAATTCTTTTACGCAGATTTGCACATGGCATGGCGTGGATTCCTGTTTTCGTTCTCCGTGCCCGGGCAAGTCAAAGCTCAGCACCTGGTAGTCATATTTCGTCGCTTCCTGTGCGAAAACATCGATCACCTGATCTTCTTTGTTGGACTGATCGCCGTGAACCGCGATAAACACGCGGTCGGACGGTTCCCCCCAGATCACAGCCGGAATATGCCCGATTTTGATGTGTTGCTTTTGCATGTGAATTCCCCCTCAAATGTGCGACCGTCTCACACGATACGAAAAATGACCACCCGGTTGGGTGGTCATTTTGTTGGTGCGGCAGATGGGACTTGAACCCATACGCTCGCGCACACGCCCCTCAAACGTGCCTGTCTGCCAATTCCAGCACTGCCGCGCACCATGTAAGTATAGCCGTCGGAGGGGTGATTGTCAATCCGTTTTGATCAAATTTTTAAGCTCGTTTTTCACGGTTTTTTCCTGTTTGTCGCCGGTGAAAAGAAACGCCCGATTTCCTCAGAAAATCAACTGGATCAATCCCAAAACACAGTTTCTTTCAAAAAACACAACACGCCGTTCTTTTTTCTCACGCGTAATCGCGCTATAATAAAGTAAATCGGTTTGATTCGATCAATCCGGTTCTCCCGCGTATCGCGGATCCACAAAAGGAGGAACTCTCCCATGCGAAACCTAACCATGCTGACCGACCTGTACCAACTCACCATGATGTATGGATACTTTAAGGAAGGCATGCAAAAAAACGAAGGCATCTTCGATCTGTTTTTCCGTCCCAAAGAAGACGTTGTCTACGCCATCATGGCGGGCACGGAGAGCGTCGTGGACTACATCAACAACATTCACTTTTCCGAAGAAGACATCGCATATCTGCGCTCGCTCCATCTCTTTGACGAGTCGTTTCTCGATTATTTGAAAATTTTTCGTTTTACGGGCGATCTGTACGCCATGGCGGAGGGTACCGTCGTCTTTCCCTATGAGCCGCTTGTGCGTGTCCGCGCGCCGATCATGGAGGCGCAGCTGATCGAAACAGCGATCCTTACGTTTGTCAACCACCAAACGTTGATTGCCACCAAGGCAAGCCAGATCTGCTATTCCGCACAGGGGGATTCCGTGTTGGAATTCGGGCTTCGTCGCGCACAAGGCGCGGACGCCGCCATCTACGGCGCAAGAGCCGCCATCATCGGCGGCTGCAACGCGACAAGCAACGTGCTCACCGGCCAAATGTTCGGCATTGCCGTCTCCGGCACGCACGCGCACAGCTGGGTGCAGAGCTTCCCGGATGAAATTTCCGCGTTCCGCGCCTACGCGCGCACGTTTCCGGATAGCTGTCTGCTGCTGGTCGATACGTTCGATACGCTCCGCAGCGGCGTGCCGAACGCCATCACGGTATTCAAAGAAATGCGCGAAAGCGGGCATGAACCGGTCGGCATCCGGCTCGACAGCGGAGACCTTGCGTATCTGAGCAAAAAGGCGCGTGCAATGTTGGACGCTGCCGGATTTCCAAAGGCGATCATCGCCGCCAGCAGCGATCTGGATGAATATGTGATTCGCGACCTTAAAACGCAGGGCGCGCGCATCAGCGTTTGGGGTGTTGGCACGCGACTCATTACGAGCGAGAACAATCCCGCGCTTGGCGGGGTCTATAAGATGAGCGGAGAAATCGTGAACGGCGAGTTAGTGCCGAAGATCAAAATCTCCGACAATCCCGCAAAAGTAACCAATCCAGGCTATAAAAAGGTTTTTCGTCTCTATGATAAAGACGGCATGGCGGTTGCGGATCTTATCGCGCTCGCCGATGAAACAATCGACTGCACGAAACCTCTTCGCATATTCGATCCGATTCAGACCTATAAGCGCATGACGCTGACGAATTTTACCGCGCGCGAGATGCTTCTGCCGATTTTTATCGACGGAAAGCAAGTATATGCGTGTCCGGATATTCACGACATCGCCGCCTATGCGCAACGCGAGCTTGCCTCTATGTGGGACGAATACAAGCGTCTTCTGATGCCGCATACGTATAAGGTCGACCTTTCCGATCGACTCTACGACCTCAAGCAAAAGCTGCTGCGTGACGCGGTTGGAGACCATGCATGAAGCGCTCGCGCTTACTTGCGCTGCTTCTGTCTGTGCTGCTCCTGCTGGCGTTCGCGGGCTGTGAGGACGCAACCCCCGTCCTTGCGGGTACGCCGACGCCTGCCGCAACGCCAACCCCTTTGCCGGATGCGTTCAGCGCAGAGATCACCGCGGAGCCGGTCGCAACAGACGCGCTTGGCAATATTCTCGAAGACGACAATCATTATTGGCAATATCTTTCGTTTGGCGCGCTTCGGGTCTATGAGTATGACGATGGAACCTTCCTCGACGGGATCTGCGTCAACGCCTATCCGCAACCGCTCGACGGTGAGGTTGACATCGTCTATACGACAGCGGACGGCAAGATCTGCGGAATCGGCAAGATCCACAACAACCTTGGTACGACGCTGCTCCAAACGGGCTCCAACGCAATCTATGCCGAGATCAGCACCGATATCGATGTGACGGGCATGGAGTTCTCGCTTGTGATCAAAACGCCGTTTGCGCCCGTGGTGGCTGCCACTTCGCCTACGCCTTAACCAATTATTGATTTCTCTTAGTCTACTACTCTACCCAACAATTAACGGAGAATCGTAACGAGTAGCACAGTAAAAGCCCCGCCGGATGGCGGGGCTTAATCAGTTGCTTTCGTCGGATCGTTTGCTTATTTGACGAGGCCGGTTGCGGCGTTGAACTCGTCGATGAGAGCGTCGATCTGCGCTGCTTCCGCGTGCATGTCGGTCCAGTAGTTCTCGTCATACCACTGCGCATTGATCTCTTCGTAGGTTTTACCCTGCTGTTCCACCCAAGTATAGTACTTGAGGTTGTGGATGCGCTTGCGGCCTTCGTAGGTGAGCTCTTCCATGACGTCCGTGCGGATGCCGTGGAGATGCTCCGCGTAGTCGGCGGCTGCCTTGACTTCGCTGTATGCGCCGTCTGCTTCAACAAGTTCTTCGATGCGGCTGCCGTACATCACGCCGGAGTCTGTTGCGACGGTCGCCAGCACATCGTGCTCGGTCAGCTCGTAGTACTTCGCCATCTTGATGCAGCAGAGCATGTTCGCGATACCGGAGATGCCCAGCAGAGAAAGCTTTTCGATGAAGTCCGCCGGAACGCCGACTTCTTCGACAAGGTATTTACGTCCAGCCGGATCATTGAACAGGCGCAGCAGCTTCTGGCTGTCTTCGTCGTCGATGTCGATGACCATATCGGTATTTTTGACGTTGTGGATCCACGGCACATGCTTGTCGCCGATGCCTTCGATGCGGTGTCCGCCGAAGCCGTTGTTGAGCAGTGTCGGGCACTGGAGTGCTTCGCCGACAGCCAGCTTGCTCGCAGGATAGACTTCCTTCAGGTAGTCACCCGCGGACATGGTGCCCGCGCTTCCGCTCGTGAAGGCCGCGCCCGCAAACCGGTCGCCTTCGCGCTTGATGGACTCAAACGCATCCGCAATCGCTTTACCCGTGACCTGATAATGCCAGACGCAGTTGCCCATCTCTTCAAACTGGTTGAAGATCATGACGTCCTTGCGGGTGGTCTTGAGCTCCCAGGTTTTGTCAAAGATCTCTTTTACGTTGCTCTCGCAGCCGGGTGTCGCAATGATTTCGCCCGCAACGGTCTTGAGCCATTCGAAGCGCTCTTTGCTCATCTCGGCGGGGAGAATCGCGATCGAGTCGCAAGCAAGCAGCGCGGAATTGTACGCGCCGCCGCGGCAATAGTTGCCGGTGCTCGGCCAAACTGCCTTGTGATAGGTGGGGTCAAACTGACCCGTCACGAGGCGAGGCACAAGGCAACCAAAAGATGCGCCGACTTTATGGCAGCCCGTCGGGAACCATTTGCCCGTGAGGATAATGATGCGCGCCTTGACGCCGGAAAGCGCGGACGGAATCTCGATGAAGTTCACATCTCCGAACTTACCGCCGACTTCCTTTGGTTCGTTGCGCCAGCTGATGCGAAACAGGTTCAGGGGGTTGATGTCCCAGAGACCAACATTCGTCAGCTTCTCTTTGATGCTGTCCGGAATCAAGTCCGGGTTGCGCATCTGGGAGATTTTCGGGATGATGATGCCCTTCTCACGCGCTCTGTCGATGCTGTGCTGAAGGCCTTCGCGGTTTTTCGTCAGGTCGATCATGTATTTCACTCCTAAAAATAATAAAGATAGAAATGTCTTGTTTCCTTATCAGCATACAGCAAGAAGTACGGTTTGTAAACCCAAAACGGACAAAATATGAAATATATTTATGCTTTCTAATTTTTTGTTTGGATAAAGCAGCGTTTTCGAACTATGCCGGATTCATCCCTGAGGCATCGGCGACAAACCGCCATATTTCGCGTCATACGCAAGCAAAAGATCGACCGCTTCTCCATAGCTTAGTATTCCGCTCGGCTGCGAATTATGCTTGAGATATGCGTCGTTTCGCTGATCCGCGCTCTTTCGCACATCGCCGGAGAAAGAATCCCAATACGCGCTATAGGCGGTGAAATCGCGCCAAACTGCGTCCCCATACATCTCTGTTGCGGCGAGATATCGCGCGCTGTCCGCGTCCGCCAGCGCATTCCCCGCGACCACCAGCGCATAAGCCAGCCCGCTATAGCGGAGAACGGGATCGTTCGATTGTATACACGCGAGATATCCGACCAGTTCTGCTTCGTTCTCGCTTGCGATGCCAGTTTGGTGTGCCATCTCGTGCGCCGCCGCCTGATACAGAAGCAGCGGCGGTTGATCCGCGTTCACATTCGGCTCCGCGGTGAGTCCGATATAGATCCCGGAGATTCCCTGCCAGGAAAGTCCAGTTGACCAAAGAATTTGTTTGGCGCGCGTCGTATCCGTCGGTATGACTGGGTGCCGTTTCGAAAGCCCCGCATATGCCTTGACCAGCTCCGCAAAGAGCACGTCTCTATTCTCCTGCGGTGCGAAGACGCCGTTCTGGTCTTCATGCAGCGTCTCGCGCAGCGTGCGCGCTTCTGCAGCTGTCTTTCGCACAAACGCATCCAGCTCGTCAAGCGATCGGGTCGTCACGCTCAGCTCCATACGCTGGGCAAGCGGCTCGCGGAAATAGTTAAACCCCCAGGTCGCATAAAACAGATTGAGCACGATGCTGCATGTAAGCAGGATCGACGCGAGAGTAGCGAGCAATCGTGAAAGTTTGATCTTGCGCAAGATCAGCTGGATCAAGCGCACGATGAGCAGTATAGTCACGCCGACCGCAAGAAAATACAGCAAGAATTCCGCAATTGAGAACGGAACCACGCTGGTCAGTGACGAAATCGCGCGCCGAATCGGTGGATAGATCCCTTCACTGTAATGCGTTTCCATCCAGGCGCTTTGCCCCGCGAGAAGACGCGGCCAGTTGAGACCCAAGAGGATGAGCGCCGCTGCCGCGACAACCCGCGCGACGATACCCGCTGCGCTAAATCGAGCTGAATCTGTTCTTCTTCGTTTTGCCATGTTGCGATTATACCACTGGATTGTGGCGCAATCTACACTTGCGCACGCTCATTCCTGTTCTCTTTTTCTGGCGTAAATACGCGTCGCATGGTACAATACCGTGTGAGGTTAGTGTAGATGAATATCGGACTTTCGACCGCGAGCTATTTCCAAAAAATGCAGACAGAAGATGCCATACCCGACATCGGCGCGCATGACGTTCGTGTTTGTGAAGTGTTTCTCAACACGTTTTCGGAATATGAGACCGCGTTTGTGGAGCGATTGGCGGAGAGACTGGAAGCAACCAATCTGCGTGTTTTCAGCGTGCATCCCATGAGCATGCAGTTTGAGCCACAGCTCTTCTCCATCCATCCGCGCCAGAGGCAGGACGCAATCGATCTCTTTGATCGCGTATTGGCGGCGGGAAAGCGGCTTGGCGCCGCGTGTTATGTGATGCATGGGCCCGCCAGACTCTTCGGCGGTGTGAAAAACATCGATCTCAACCGCATTACACCCATTCTGCTCGACCTTGCCGCGCGAGCAAAGAGCTATGGTCTGCAACTCACGCTTGAAAATGTCAGTTGGTGCGTGTTCAATGAGCCGGAGTTTGGCGCAAACCTGCAGGCGCTGACACACGGGGAAATCAAACACACCCTTGACGTCAAGCAAGCGATTCGCAGCGGTTTTGATCCGATGGATTTTATCCGCGCGGTAGGCGAACACATCGTCAACGTCCACCTGTGTGACGCAACGCGTTTCCCATCCGGCGGTGTGCGGTACGATATGCCCGGCTTTGGAGAATACGACTTTGTGTCCATGTTCAATCTGCTTGGCGAAAAAGGCTATTCGGGGCCAGCGTTCATCGAGGTATATAGCGACATGTACACGCAGATTCCCGTGCTCTACGAAAGCCTCGCGCGTATGGAGGAGATCGTCTCTCGCTCCAGCTATGGCAGCGGATCCCGATGAATTTTGTCGTGCTATTTGTTTACAGTTATGCGCTTTTCGCGGGCCACAATCCATGATAAAATATGTGGAAAAATGTCCGGCGAGAAAACGACGAACGGTTTATGAAACAATCATTGGCAAAAGGCCTTTCGACGCAAAGCACAATTAGAAATTTAGGATAACATCATCTGAACCAACGGGAGGAAATTTCAATGAACGAACGATATCTGGACGAATCCTGGCGTCAATCCATGCGAATTAAGCTCGATTTTAACAACATGATGTCCGATCAACTGGGCAACCGTGGCATCTATAGGCGCGAATTGGAGGGTATGCAATCCCTGCTGGACGCGAGCGTTGTGAGCATGCGCGCCAAGCGTCCGATCATGCGCTGGCGCGAGCTGCCCTATAATCAGGACGAGATCGTCAAAACCATCCTTGCGGACGCGGCGACGATTCGCGATACGTTCGATGATTTTGTGGTGCTTGGCATCGGCGGCAGCGCGCTGGGTCCCATCGCGGTACAGCAGGCACTCAACCACCTGCATTACAACGATTTGCCGCGCGAAAAACGCAATGGCCCGCGCCTCTTTGTGGAAGACAATATCGATCCGGAGCGCATGGCGGCGCTCTTGGACGTGATCGACGTCGAGAAGACTTGCTTCAACGTCGTCAGTAAATCCGGCGGTACATCCGAAACCATGAGCCAGCTGCTCATCATCGCGCAGTTGTTGCACGAAAAGCTCGGCGCGGATATCAGCACGCATTTGATCGCCACCACGGACGAAAACAAAGGAAATCTGATCAAGATTGCCAAAGCGGAAAACCTGAAGACATATTTTATCCCCGAAGGCGTAGGCGGCAGATTTTCCGAATTGTGCCCCGTCGGCCTGCTCGCAGCCGCCGTCTGCGGCATCGACATCCGCGAGTTGCTCGCGGGCGCCGCGTTTATGGACGCGGTTTGCGACAGTCAACGTGACGTCTGGAAAAACCCAGCCTATATGCTCGCGACGCTACAAGTCGCCAGCATGAAACGTGGTTGCAACATCAGTGTTATGATGCCGTATGCGGATTCTCTTCGCTATATGGCGGACTGGTATGCACAGCTTTGGGCGGAATCTCTCGGCAAGAAAACCGACTGGGACGGCAACATCATCAACGCGGGACAAACGCCCGTCAAGAGCCTTGGCGTGACCGATCAACACTCGCAGGTGCAGCTCTATACCGAAGGCCCGTTTGATAAGGTGCTGACCTTCCTCGCGGTCGATCAATATCGCTGCGAAACGATGATCAGCGACGGCTACTTCGACGTGCCGGACGTCTCCTTCCTCTGCGGGCACACGCAAAACGAACTCATCGCGGCGGAGCTCAAGGCGACAGAATACGCCGTCAGCAAGAGCGGGCACCTCAATCACACGATTCTTCTGCCGGAAGTCAACGCCTTTACGATTGGTCAGCTCTTGTTCCTGTTCGAGATGGCGACCGCGTTTGCGGGCGAATTGCTCAACATCAACGCGTTTGACCAGCCGGGCGTGGAAGAAGGAAAGAAAGCGACCTACGCGCTTCTTGGAAAACAGGGTTATGATGAGAAGCGCACGGAGCTCGCCGCAATTCCCGAAAAGAACGATAAATTCATCATCTGAGCGTATGTTCACAATTCGACCGCTTACAGCGGAGGACAAACAGCAGGCAAGGGAACTTTGGGAGTTGCGTTTTCACGACTCCCTTTCCTTTGTCGACTGGTTTTTTGCCGAGCGGTTCTCGCCGGAGACGTCCTTCTGTGCGGAAGAAAACGGACGTATCATCAGTATTCTCCACGGCGCACCGATGCAGTTGCGCATTCGAAACATCTCGCTTCCCGCGATGATGATCTCCGGCGTCGCGACACTGCCCGGCTATGAAGGGCAAGGTCTGATGAAGCGCGTCCTCTTTGCGCTGTTTTCCGAATGCAGAGCGCGAAAGATCCCGCTCGCGTTTCATAAGCCGTCGCATTTTTCAATCTATCGCGCCGTCGGCGAATTCCCGTGCTACGACGCGCTGTTTCACACTTGCGAAACGGAACTGCTCACCCATGTTGCCTGGGACCCGCTGCCGGATACGCGAGATATACTCAGCGTTTATGAACAAGCGACGGCGCATTACAGCGGCAACGTGATTCGCTCGCTTTCTGACATGCAAAAGCGGGTGCACGATCTGACTTGCGACGGGACGCGGTTCCTGCTGCATCAAACTGGTGGCGTCACAGACGGATATCTGTTTGCTTCCGAAGAAGAGGACGGCACGCTCTATTGCGAAGAGGCGCTCGCCGTTTCTCTCGCAGCGTATCGTGAGATGTTCACGCGGTTGCCAAAGGGCAGCGTCATCAAGCTCCCGCCGGACGTGCAGCTCTCCGGCAAACAGCAACCTTGGGGTGTGATGATTCCCGTCGATGTCCCCTTCCTATTGCAGGAACTCTGCGGAAACACCGCCCTCCGTGTCGAGGTGCTCGACGGCATGATGCCCTGGAACAACGGCGTATTCGACGGCTCGGGCAGTCGCACGGATGAGCCCGCGACGGACACGCTCTGTGCGGGTCGACTGATGCAGTTTCTCTGCGGATATCTCCCGTTTCAGGAATTCTTCCCGCAGACCGACTGCTATTGTGCGGACGAGTATTGACACTTGCGCCTCTGTTTCTCGTTTGTTGATTGCTTTATCCATATCATGTCGATCGCGCGTGATCACACAATGACAAAGGAGCGCTTCCCATGTATGACATCGTCTCTCTTGGCGAACTATTGATCGACTTCACGGAATGCGGAATATCCCCCGCCGGACAGCGAGTGTTTGAACAAAACGCCGGCGGTGCGGTGGCCAACCTGCTCTGCGCGGCCTCACAATGTGGTGCGCATACAGGCTTTATCGGCAAAGTCGGTCGTGATATGCATGGCGCATTTCTCAAACAAGCGATGATACAGGCCGGTGTCGATATGCACGCGCTCATCGAAGCAGAGGATGTCTTTACCACGCTTGCATTCGTCGCGCTGAAGCCCAATGGCGAGCGGGAGTTTTCGTTTGCCCGAAAACCCGGAGCAGACACCCAGCTTCGCGCAGACGAACTGGACCGCGCAATGCTCCAGAGCACGCGTGTATTCCATACTGGTTCGCTCTCGCTGACGCAGGAACCGAGCCGCTCCGCAACCTATGAGGCGATCGACATCGCAAAAGCCGCCGGGGCCGTGATTTCGTATGACCCGAACTATCGCGCGTCCCTCTGGAGTGGTCAAAGCGAAGCCGTCCGTTTCATGCGCTCTTTGATCTCCACCGCGGACATCATCAAGATATCCGATGTAGAGCTGCCTCTTCTCACGAACGAGACGGATCCGGAAAAGGCTGCGGATTTATTACTCGATCAGGGTGTCAAGATCGTCGCGATCACGCTGGGGTCTGAGGGTGCCTATGTTCGAGTCGGTAACGAAAGCAGGCTTGTCGCGGGATTTCGCGCGAACGCCGTGGACACCACCGGCGCGGGAGATTCCTTCTTCGGCGGGTTTCTCTATCGTTTCCTTACATCCGGCAAAACGCTTAAGCAGGTTTCCATCGAGGATGCCGCAGACTATGCGCGATTTGGCAACGCGACCGCTTCGCTCTGCGTCGAGCGGCGCGGCGGAATTCCCGCGATGCCAAATCTTTCCGAAGTTCTGAGACGGTTTGAGCAATAATCATTTGCGCTGTGTCTTCCCCGCCACGCGGCGGGATTTTTTATTTCGGATGATCGACCGACGCATTACTGTCTTAATGATATTGTTATATTTGCTTTGAAATGCAAAACAATTCTTGTTGCATCTTAACATTCGTGTTATGATTGTGTTATACGGAGGATTGCGATCATGATGAACGAACGAATTGCAAGGGTACGGGATTACATCCAGTCCCGCGGTGAAGTCAGCGTCTCCGAGCTACAGTCCTTGTATGAGGGCTATTCTTCCATGACCATCTGGCGCGACCTCAAACAGCTGGAAGAACAAGGCTATATTCGCCGCGTGCACGGCGGCGTCATCTCCATGCAAACGGCGGCGCTCCAGATCGAAGGCGTATACAGCAAGCGCGCGCGGGAAAATACGCGGCAAAAGATCGCGATTGCGAAAGCCGCGCTGGAGTTGATCCGACCCGGTCACGCGGTCTATCTCGATGCGGGCAGCACGCTGATGACCCTCGCCAACCATATGGGCAATGACCGCTACACCATCGTCACGAGCGGCGCGAATATCGCAATTGAGCTTTCCCAGCGGCACACCTGCGACGTACTCTTAACCGGTGGGCAGATCAGCGAAAACACGCTCTCCTGCTCCGGTGCACAAGCGGAAACGTTTATCTCCAGCATCAACATCGATCTTGCGCTGATGTCCCCGTCCGGTTTTTCGCTCCGCACAGGGTTCACCAGCGGCAGCCAGAGTGAAAGTCTGCTCAAGCGCGCGGTGATTGCAAAGGCAGCGAAGGTCGTCATGCTGATGGATAACTCCAAACTTGGCCGATCTTTGCCGTTTACGTTTGCAACACTAACCGACATCGACATGCTCATCTGCGATGCACCCTTGCCGATAGAGGTCTCCTCAGAGGTTGAGGCAAAAGGCGTTTCGTGCATCATTGCAGAATCCTGACACAAACCAACAAAGCTCCCGCAAAAACTGCGGGAGCTTTTTTTAGTTCAATGTATTGATTTAGCAGCTATCCAATCTGCCTGTGTTCCTGCTGCACGAGCTGTGCAATTTGTTCGCCGATAAATAGCTGCCCTTCCTCCGTGAGATGCAACCCGTCTTCGCAAAGCATATCCCGAAAGAATCCTCGCTCCGCAAGGCAGCGCGAGCGAAGGTCGATCAATCGAATCGATAGCTCTCGCGCCAGTTTTTCCACCATCAGAGAATACATCTCTTGATAGCGATAGATTTGCTGAACATCTCCAAGCCAGCGAAGGATGTTTTCGCGATTGAGTTTGTCTCCAACCAGAAATCGAAAATACTTCTCCGCGTCGATGGGCGGCAGAGTCATCAGCATCGGGCGAATCCCCTGGCGCATCAGCTGCTTTACCATTGCCCGCATCGACACAAGATACTCTTCCGGAGATGTGTTGGGCAAATGCGTCGCTTCCGGATGTTCGGAGATCGCAGCCCAGTCAAAGTTGCAGTCGTTTCCGCCAAATTCAATTAGAGCGGTATCGCCGCAGATGCCGCTTTCAACGTCCCGCTCCATGATATGCAGCCCTTCCGGCGCGGTACACCCAAACTTGGAGCGATTGATGATTTCAATGCCCAGCCGCTTTGAAACTATATCTGCCGCAGTCGTTTTGGAATACCCGTGCCGTCTGCGCGCTTCATTCCAGATCACGCCTTTTGCAAGCGAATCTCCCCAAATAACAACTGTTTCCCTGCCAAGCTGTTCCATACCCGTTTCTCTTTTCTTGAAGTTACCAGCATTATAGCAATCTAGTGTTAAGCAACCCTCAAACCTTTGTGAAGAGAACGTGGCAGTTTCATCAATTGAAATTCAATTTTATACATTTTGTTCAATTACTTGTTTGGTAGAACGGGCTTTGACGCTCCATCTCAACGCTTGACGAAGAGCCGTTTTTTTATTCTCCACCTCTCTATCCCAACACTTAACGGAAAGCCAGATGGACGGAGAACCATACGAAAGAGAGCCGCGGATTTCCCCGCGGCTCTCGTGCTGTTAGATGGTCTATGAATCGCTTACTCCATGGAGTTGAGCTTCTTGTAGTATTCGATCTTGTCCATGGCTTCCTTCTCTGCTCTCTTAAACAGATCGTCCGCAACTGTTGGGAACGTCTTTTTCAGCGATGCATAACGCACTTCGCTGGTGATAAATTCCTTGAAGTTACCGGTCGGGTCTTTGCTATCCAGCGTGAAGGGGTTTTTGCCTTGTTCGCCGAGATCGGGGTTGTACCGATACAGCGGCCAGTAACCAGCTTCGACTGCCTTCTTCTCTTCAATCTGGGAGTGTCCCATATTGATACCGTGATTGATGCACGGCGAGTAGGCAATGATCAGGCTCGGCCCTTTGTAGGCTTCCGCTTCGGTGACGGCCTTCATCAGCTGGTTGGGGTTTGCGCCCATGGCAACCTTTGCAACATAGACGTAGCCATAGCTCATCGCCATCAGGCCGAGGTCTTTTTTCTTGGTGCGCTTACCGGCCGCCGCGAACTTCGCGATGGAACCCGTCGGGGTCGATTTGCTGGCCTGTCCGCCCGTGTTGGAATACAGCTCGGTGTCGAGCACGAGCACGTTGATGTCCTCGTCCATGGCGAGCACGTGATCAAGTCCGCCGTAACCGATGTCATACGCCCAACCATCGCCACCGATGACCCAGATGGACTGTTTCACGAGCAGGTCTTTGCTTTCCAGCAGTTCGCAGGCAAGCTGGCAAGCTTCACACTCGCAAACCTTGCCGTTCTTCAGCCACTCCGCTTCCCATTCGGTGCCGGAGAGGTCAACACCGTCCTGTGCCGCAGCGATCAGACGATCCGCCGCCGCGCGGGACGCCGCGCCGTCGTCCTTGTTGACGAGCCAGTTCTGTGCTGCTGCGCGGAGTTCTTCGGTGGTATATTCCGCCGCGATGAGCTTCGACACCAACTCAATCAGTCGGTTGCGGCGCTGCGTGTTGGCGAGAACCATGCCAAAGCCGAATTCCGCGTTGTCTTCAAAGAGCGAGTTGGCCCATGCGGGACCCTGTCCCTTGTCGTTGACGGTATAGGGGCACGTCGGCGCGCTTCCGCCATAGATGGAGGAGCAGCCCGTCGCGTTTGCAATCACCATGCGATCGCCATACAGCTGTGTGATGAGTTTGACATAGGGCGTTTCGCCGCAGCCCGCGCAAGCGCCGCTGAACTCGAAGAGCGGCTTCTTGAACTGGCTGCCCTTGACGGTGGAGGTGTTGAGCTCCAGATCTTTATCCGGAAGTGCGGCAAAGAAGTTCCAATTCTCTTCCTCTTTTTCCACGGCGTCCGCCAGCGGTCTAAACTCCAACGCTTTGACCTTTGCCGGGCAAACGTCGATGCAGTTGCCGCAGCCGGTGCAATCCCAGGGGCTGATCTGAATTCGGAACTCGTAGGCTTCAAAGCCCTTTCCCTGCGCCTTTTTGGTTTCAAATCCGGCAGGAGCAGCTGCTTTTTCTTCCGTGCTGACAAGTGCGGGGCGAATGACCGCGTGCGGGCAGGCCAATGCGCACTGGTTGCACTGGATGCAGTTTTCCGGGATCCAGCGGGGCACGTCAACAGCGATGCCGCGTTTTTCATACTTGGTGGTACCGGTCGGAACCGTGCCGTCCGGGGTGAATTTGGAAACGGGGAGGTTATCGCCCTCCTGTGCAAGCACCGGCCCTATGAACTCCGCAAAGTATGTGTCGTCCGTGGTCTTCACAGCGACGGCGCCATCGGTTGCGGTTGCCCAGGATTCCGGATAGTTCACTTCTTCCAGCGCATTGACGCCAAGATCGATCGCATTCCAGTTCTGTTTGACAACTTCATCGCCCTTCTTACCGTAGGACTTCTTCGCTGCGGCCTTCATGTACTCGATGGCTTCATCCACAGGGATGACATTCGCTAGCTTGAAGAAGGCGCTCTGCATGATCGTATTGATGCGTCCGCCCATGCCGACTTCGCGCGCGAGCTTAACCGCATCGATGTTGTAGAAGCGAATCTTTTTCTTTGCGATGGTACGCTTGAGGGAGGCAGGCAGTTCGCATTCCATCTCCGCAAGGGACCACGGGCTGTTAAGCAGAAACACGCCGCCCTCTTTGATGCCTTCCGCCACGGCGTAGCGGGTGACGTAGCTGGAGTTATGGCAGGCGATGAAATCCGCATGGTCGATCAGATACGGACTCTGGATCGGCTTCTTACCAAAGCGCAGATGCGAAACGGTAAAGCCGCCGGACTTCTTGGAGTCGTAGGCAAAATAGCCCTGAACGTACAGCGGCGTATGATCGCCGATGATCTTGATGGAGTTCTTGTTTGCGCCGACCGTGCCGTCCGCGCCGAGGCCGAAGAATTTGCACGCGATGGTGCCTTCCGGCGAGGCGTTGACCCGGCGGGAGATCGTAAGCGACGTATTGGTCACGTCATCGACGATGCCGACCGTGAAGTGGTTCTTGGGCTGCGCGGCTTCCGCGTTTTCCAGCACAGCGTTCACCATGGACGGGGTGAATTCCTTGCTGCCAAGGCCATAACGTCCGCCGACGACCTCGATGTCCTTGTGTCCGGTCTCGACCAGCGCGTTGAGCACATCCTGATACAGCGGTTCGCCGAGGGAGCCGGGCTCCTTGGTGCGGTCGAGCACCGCGAGGCGCTTGACGCTCTTGGGAAGCGCGTCCACAAATTTTGCCGCAACGAACGGGCGGTACAGGCGAACCTTGAGTACGCCAAACTTCGCGCCGTTTTTGTTGAGATATTCGATCGTCTCTTCGGAGACATCCGCGCCGCTGCCCATGACGACCAGCACGGTTTCCGCGTCGGGTGCGCCGACATAGTCAAAGAGATTGTATGTGCGACCCGTGATCTTCGCCACTTCGCCCATGTAATGCTCGACGATTCCGGGCACCGCGTCATAATACTTGTTGGCTGCTTCGCGGCCCTGGAAGTAGATGTCCGGGTTCTGCGCCGTGCCGCCCTGATGCGGATGATCGGGGTTGAGTGCGCGGGCGCGGAAGGCTTTGACCGCGTCTTTATCGAGGAGCTTGCCCATGTCTTCATAATCGATGGTCTCAATTTTGGAGACTTCATGGGAGGTGCGGAATCCATCAAAGAAGTGCAGGAACGGTACGCTGCTCTTGATCGCGGAAAGATGCGAAACAAGCGCGAGATCCATCACCTCTTGAACAGAGGCGGCGGCAAGCATGGCAAAACCGGTCTGGCGGCAGCTCATCACGTCCGAATGATCGCCAAAAATCGACAGCGAATGCGCGGCAAGCGCACGTGCGCTGACATGGAACACGCCCGGCAAGAGTTCGCCGGAGATCTTGTACATGTTCGGGATCATAAGCAAGAGACCCTGAGAAGCGGTGAATGTTGTGGTCAGCGCGCCCGCTTTGAGGGAGCCGTGCACCGCACCCGCGGCGCCGCCTTCACTCTGCATTTCCGCGACGCGGACCTGTTGTCCGAACAGGTTGGTTCTTCCGTTTGCCGACCAATCGTCCGCAACTTCCGCCATTGGGGAAGACGGCGTGATCGGGTAGATCGCCGCTACGTCTGAAAATGCATACGCAACGTGCGACGCGGCGGTATTACCGTCGATTGTCATGGTTTTTGCCATTTGGTGGATGCCTCCTTAGATATGTATGGAATCGGGGTTACCCATTGATTACCACCTGATATTATATCGCCAGACGCACGCACTGTCAATCAAACCGATCTCCTGTCATCGAATAAAATGCAGGATTTTCATTCATTTTACAATTCAATTGACCGATTTCATGCGATTAAATTGCAGGATTCCTTGCAAAATTGCAGCTATGCCAAACCGCAATGGCATCATTATATACAAAATTCAAAAAAAAACGGGGGTTCTTCCCCCGAATGCGTATTTTTTTCGAAACGTCATTACCCAAAGAGTTTCCCGCGAAATCGCTCCAGCAGCTTCATCAACGGAATCCCAAGTACAAAGCATGCGATTGCTTGCCCGATGGCGACATATCCAGCCGCAACCCAGAAACTCACGCCGACTTCGTAGACATACACCAGCAGCCAACCAACCACCAGCGCGTTGACCAAGACCGATGGCAGCGGAGCGAGATATTTCGATACGCGGTTTCGTAACTGGTACGTGATAAATGCCGCGATGAGTGTCGCGAGACTGCCAAACAGAACATCGTAGATTGGAGCGCCAGTGAGAAGGTTCCCAAGCAAGCAGCCGATAAACAGGCCCGGTACAGCGGAAAATGTGAAGTATGGCAGTATGCTCATGGCTTCCGATACGCGGCATTGGATCAAGCCGGATGAAATCGGCGCGAAAAAGATCGTCAGCAGCGCATAGACCGCCGCGATGATTGCCCCCTGCGCCAGATCGCGCACGGTGAACTTCCTTCTGGGTTGTTGTAGGTCTTCCAAGTGATCCTCCTTATGAAACAGCCGCGGATTGAAGCAAGCGGTCGATCTCCGCCCTGCTCTGTGCAGCTGTTTTCTCCTCGTCTATGCGCAAGAGTGCGCCGTCCTTCACGGTCATCCGGCCACAGACCCAGACCGCGTCCGCCGGCAGATGGTATCCTACCGTGCCGAATAGATTCGCCTCGTCGCGCTCCGCGCCGGACATTTCAAGGCGGTCATATCGAATTGCGAACAGATCGGCCGCATATCCCTGCGCGATTTGTCCGAGTTTCTTGCGTCCCAAGAGTCGCGCGCTTCCGCGCGTCGCCATTTTCAATAGGTCGTATCCGCTTGGCGCCTTTGCGCCATACGTCAGGCGATGCATCAGATAAGCCGTGCGCATCTCCTCCATGAGGTTGGAGGCATCATTGCTCGCGCTGCCGTCGACGGCGAGCCCAACCGGAACGTCCAGCCGCAGCATATCGGGAATCCGCGCGACGCCGGAGCTCAGCTTCATATTGGAGCAGGGGCAGTGCGCAACGCCCGTGCCGGTGTCCGCGAGGAATTGCAGCTCCTGATCGTTAAAATAGATGCCATGCGCATAGAAAACATCGCTGCCGACGAAATCCACGCTCTCCATGTAGGCAAGCGGGCGCATCCCTCGTGTGTTTTCGGTGAAGCGCTCCTCGTCTTTGGTTTCGCAAAGGTGCGTGTGCAGGCGTACCCCATAGCTCCGCGCGAGTTTCGCGCTCTCCTTCATCAAATCCGCCGTCACGGAAAACGGTGAGCAGGGCGCGAGCACCACCTGCCGCATCGAAAAATCCGAAGCGTCGTGGTAGCGCTCAATGGCGGCTCTGCTGTCGCGCAAAATCTCCTCCGTGGTCTGCACGACGGAGTCCGGCGGCAGTCCCCCGTCCTTTCTGGACAAGCTCATGCTCCCGCGCGAACTCACCATGCGCATACCTAGCGCCTCTGCCGCGGAAAATTGCGCCGCAAGCAGATCTCCCGCGCCGTTTGGAAAGACATAGTGGTGATCAAAGCACGTCGTACAGCCATATTTCATCAGTTCGCCCATGCCGGAAAGAGAGCTCAACCGAACAGTGTCCTCGTTCAGGTGCGCCCAGATGTCATAGAGTGCGGTGAGCCAGTCGAATAGCTCCAGATTCTGCACGTGTCGCAGATTCCGCGTGAAATATTGATACAGGTGATGGTGTGTATTGATGAGCCCCGGGTAGAGGATCAATCGGCTCGCGTCGATCACTTCGTCCGCCCCCGTTTGGTCGAGCGTGCCGATGGCGGCGATGACGCCGTCCTGCATCAGCACGTCTCCGCCGCGCAGAATCGAATCGCGATCGTCACAGGTGACGATGCAGCGCGCGTTTTTTAAAAGAGTTTTCATAACGGTTTCGCTCCTTGCCGTAGTCTGCCCGATGCCGCTAACGGGGCGCTAGCCCTTGTAAGATGCGGCTTTATTTGCTATACTGAATTACCCTTTTGCTCGAATTTCACACAATTTTTGTGTCTTTCGGAATTTATTTTATCACAATGCGCGTTCGCACCACAAGAACACCGCGCGCATTCTTGGCAGGACAGGAGAAAAAGCATGACCCCGAACGCGCAAATCGAACTCGTCAACGTCGGGTTTCAATACGTCGGTGCGGAAAAAGCCGCGCTGAAAAACATCAGCCTCACAATTCGCAAAGGCGAAGTGGTCGCAATCGTCGGCCACAACGGCTCCGGCAAGAGCACGCTTTGCAAGATGCTCAACGCCTTGCTTGTCCCGGCGGAAGGCAGCGTCACCGTCGACGGCATGGATACTCGGGATGAAAAGAACCTGCTCGAAATTCGCCGCAGGGTCGGTATGGTGTTCCAAAACCCGGACAATCAACTCGTCACCACCATCGTCGAGGAAGACGTAGGCTTCGGGCCTGAAAACCTCGGCGTGGCACCGGCGGAGATCCGCGCGCGCGTTGACGAGGCCTTGCGGGATGTTGAGATGAGCGCTTATGCGGACAAAGCAAGTCATGCGCTCTCCGGCGGACAAAAACAGCGCGTCGCAATCGCCGGGTTGCTTGCGATGCAGCCGGAGGTGCTCGTGCTGGACGAAGCCACCGCCATGCTGGATCCGCGCGGACGCGAGGAAGTGCTCTCCACCGTGAAAAAACTCAACCGCGCGCGCGGCATGAGTGTCGTGATGATCACACAGTTTATGGAGGAGGCGCTGGGCGCGGATCGCGTCTTCGTACTCTCCGAAGGTCGCCTCGTCATGGAAGGCACGCCAAAGGAAGTCTTCAACGAACGCGCGCTGTTGGAAGAAAGTCGGCTTGACGCTCCCGCGTTTGTCAAGCTGCGCGACGAGCTGATCTCCGCGGGCCTGCCCATCACGCACGAAGCGATGACCTGCGATTCGCTGGCGGAAGAGCTCGGCCGCGCGTTCGTCGCAAAATAAAAAACGAACCATCGTTTACCCTAGCGTTAGATAGATAAGGATATGACATGCCAATCGAAATCACACAACTCAGCCACACCTATATGCCCGGAAGCGCGCTGGCCTATCCCGCGCTTGCGGATGTGTCGCTGACGGTCCGGGACGGAGAATTCCTCGGCATCATCGGACACACAGGCTCAGGCAAAAGCACGCTGATTCAGCACCTCAACGGGCTCTTGCTGCCGTCCGCGGGCAGCGTTCTCGTGGACGGGCTCGATACGCGCGAAAAAAAGCTCCGCAAACAGATTCGCTCACTCGTGGGTATGGTGTTTCAATATCCCGAATACCAGCTCTTTGAAGAGACCGTAGAGCGCGACGTTGCCTTCGGGCCCAAGAATATGGGTCTGGACGCGCCGGAAATCGCGACGCGCGTCAACGAAGCACTTCGTCTCGTCGGGTTAAACCCTTCCGAATTCGCTGAAAAATCGCCCTTTGAGCTCTCCGGCGGTGAAAAACGCCGCGCGGCTCTTGCGGGCATCCTCGCCATGCGTCCGAAGTATCTCGTGCTCGACGAGCCGATGGCGGGTCTCGATCCGCGCGGACGGCGAGAGATTCTCTCTTTGATCGAGTCCCTACGCCATGATTTCCAAACGGGCATCGTCATGGTTTCGCATTCGATGGACGATGTTGCCATGTATGCGGATCGAATCGCCGTGCTGGATCAAGGCACGCTGTTTCTGGTTGATTCGCCGGAACAGGTATTCTCGCAAAGCGCGGCACTGTTGGAGATGGGATTGAATCTGCCGCAAGCCACGCAGCTTGTCCGCGCGCTGCGCGCCAAGGGAATCGAAATTTCGCGCGATTATTTCCGCATGGACGAACTCGCGCAGGATTTGATCGGGAGGTGGAACCGTGGCTAACATCTCTCTGGGACAATACCTACCCGGCGATAGCATCGTGCATCGTCTCGACCCGCGCACCAAGATCCTCCTGATGGCGGTGTATATTGCGATCGTATTCGTGGTGAAGTCGCTGCTGGTGTTCCTGCTGCCCGTCGTGCTGCTCGTTGCAATCTTCCTGTTTGCACGCGTTCCCGCCTCCTATTTCTTCTCCGCGCTCAAACCCATGAAGTGGCTGCTCGTGTTCATGTTCGTCATCAACCTCTTTGCCACGCAGGGCACGACAGTCTTATTTGAGTGGAAATTCATCAAGCTCACACAGGAGGCGATCGAGCAGGCGGTCTATATCACACTCCGGCTCATTCTGCTCGTCGCGGGCACATCGATTCTAACGCTGACCACCTCCCCCATCGCGCTGACGGACGGGCTGGAGAAGCTGATGGCGCCGCTGCGCAAGCTGCGTTTCCCTTCGCACGAACTCGCGATGATGATGACCATCGCGCTGCGTTTCATCCCAACGCTGCTGGAGGAGACAGAACGCATCCAAAAGGCGCAGATGGCACGCGGCGCGGATTTTGAAAGCGGAAACATCTTTCAGCGCGCAAAGAGTATGATCCCTGTGCTTGTCCCACTTTTCGTCTCGGCGTTTCGGCGGGCAGATGAGCTCGCCATGGCGATGGAAAGCCGCTGCTATCATGGCGGCGAAGGGCGCACACGCATGCGCGAGCTGCATTTTCACGCGCGCGACCTCTTTGCAACCCTGTTGCTCACGGCCATACTCGCTGGCATTCTTCTGTTGGAGAAGCTGCCGCTATGAGCCGCCGCATCCGCCTGGTCGTCTCGTACGATGGCACAAACTACGTCGGCTGGCAGCTGCAGGATAACGGTATTTCCGTGCAGCAGCGTCTCAACGAGGCGGCAAAGGCGATCACGGGCGAACACATACAGCTGCATGGTTCGGGTCGCACGGACAGCGGCGTGCACGCGCGCGCACAGGTTGCGCACTTTGACACAAACGCGCGCATGCCGGCGGATAAATTCGCAATCGCGCTGAACATGCGTCTGCCGCGGGACATCCGCGTGCTCTATAGTGAGGAAGCGCCGCCGGACTTTCATGCGCGCTTCTCCGCGAAGAAAAAAACCTATCGCTATATGGTTCAAACGGGACTTCACGCGGATGTATTTGCGCGAACCACCGCACTGCATGTCCACACCAAATTGGATGTTGCCCGCATGCAACGCGCGGCGGAATATGCGCTCGGCGAACACGATTTTAAGGCGTTTATGAGCGCGGACTGCAAGATCACAAACACAGTGCGCACGGTAAACAAGAGCGAATGGACGCAAGACGGTCATTTTTGTTTTTACGAAGTCAGCGCAAACGGGTTTCTCTACAACATGGTGCGCATCCTCGTCGGCACCATGCTTGAAATCGGAGGCGGCAAACTGCCGGAGGACGCGATTGCCCGCGCGCTCCAAAGCGGCCTGCGGGACGACGCGGGCGCAACCGCACCGCCGCACGGACTCTGCCTCCAGCGCGTGCAGTATGAAGATTTTGATACCCAAGAGGTGCTCAGCCGATGAAAGAATCTCTGCAAGTATTCGAACCGTATCTGCGTCTTGCGCTGGAACAGGCTCAGCTCGCGTTTGACGCGGGCGAGGTGCCCGTCGGTGCGGTGCTCGTAAAGGATGGCACTGTGATCGCCCGCGCGCACAATCGAGTGGTGCGTGACCACGATGCAACGCAGCACGCGGAGATCCTCTGCCTGCGCGATGGCATGGCGCAGCTGGGCGTTCGCTTGAACGAGTGCACGCTCTATGTCACGCTCGAACCCTGCGCGATGTGCGCGGGCGCCTGCGTCAACGCAAAGCTCAGCAGGCTCGTTTTCGGCGCGTTTGACGAGGTTGCGGGTTGCTGCGGCTCCAAGATGGATTTGACGGATCATTGCTTTTTGCACAGTATCGAAACCTGGGGTGGCATTCTGGAAGTCGAATGCAAAACCATGCTTTCCCGTTTCTTCCGCGCGCTCCGCTAAACGAGCGCTTTTTTTAGGCTCTCCGTCAATAGTTGGGGTGAGCGGTAGATTAAGAGAAACAAAGGGAGCTGAGAGCGAGAGCGAACAGCTCCCTTAAACATTGCTGGTGCAGAGGATTCGAGTGCGGAAATTTCTGAAGCTACGGTAGCCGAACGCGATACGTTTGAGCACTTTTATCTTGTTATTGACTCCCTCTGTGAAGCCGTTGGAGTAAGGGCAATCGAACGCATTGAGGATATAGGGTTCCCAGTTTCGCAGCATCGTAAGGCATTTGGAAAAATCCGGGAGATCGGTAACGAAGGCATGAGCACGAAAGGTGCGGAGACGTTCGTTTGCCTGCAAGGAGTTGGACGAATCCATGAAGTCGTAGAATTTCTCTTTCAGCAGATATGCCTCCCGAAGGTCTCGGGACATCAACAGCATGCGTTCCACAGCGGCTTTATTCTCGGCAGATAGATCCCGCATATGTGCCAACAGGAGTTTTCTGCTGCGCTTAAAGTATTTACGCTGTTCGGGCAGTAACTTCGTCTGGACTCTCTTTCTCACGTTCTCTAGCGCCCAGGCGCAGTGGCGAACCACATGGAATCGGTCGATCACAATTTTCGCGTTTGGCAGCAGCCTTTTCGCAACAACAAGGTACTCCTTGTTCATGTCCATCACGAAGTATTGCACCTGATTTCTGTTCGGAAAAGCCCGCAAATAGTCATAAATCTGCGCATGATAGCGCGTTGGAAGCACATCAACAATCTTTTTGTGAACGGGATCGGTCAGGATGCACTGAAATTTTCCATACTCGGTATTGCCGCGAAATTCGTCGATCGAAAGCACTTTTGGCAGCAAAGCGGGTCTCCCAAATTCAAGCAAATTCATCCAGCGGCCAACGGAAGATTCGGAGACTCCGAGCGTGTTTGCAATCTCTTTTCGAGATTGCTTCTTTCGCAATTGATCGATTCCCAACGCTGCCAGTCGGTTGGTGATTCGGTGCCGCTTCGGCAATAAATAATTCCCTTCATAGAACCGTTTCCCGCAACAGGGGCAGCGATATCGTCGCTTACGGTACTGCCAAATCACGAGCTTGCCTTGAATCGGGCTGTCTTTCACACGCTGCAACCGGTAGTCATGAACCTGACTGCACGGTGTCCGGCATGCCGGACATTCCTGCGTTCGTGGCTTCATTCTCACCGTTAGAACGATCTCTTTTTCGTTCTGCTCTACTTTTTCAAAATCATAGGCTTCCATATCCAGCAATTCTGCGATAAGATGTGTTTGAAGCATAACCTTCTCCATTTCTCGTAGTGGTGTTGCAACCTTAATCTACAAGATTTGAAGCGATTATGCTTCTTCTTTTTTTGCCTTACCCCAATGTAAATGAACTGAACCCCGAAAAACGGACATTGAGAAAAAGCACCTCCTATCGTAGGATAAAGCGATAGGAGGTTTTTGTATGGGAAAACATTATTGGAGAGAGATATTACCAAAGGTTTTAGAGATGAAAGAGAGCGGTTACACGCATCGAATGATCGCTAAAGAGCTAGGGTTCTCGATGGATCAAATCAAAAAGTTACTGGAACGATATCATAGAAAGCAACGCGAGCCACACAAAGTACCGCTCAAGCGTGGCAGACCACGCAAGCGCCCAATCACGGCGGAAGAGGAGTATCAGCAACGAATCAAGCAGTTAGAGATGGAAAATGACTTATTACGGTCTTTTCTTCAAGCTGCTGGAAGGATGTGAGACCAGAGATCAAGTTTGCAGCGATTGGAAGATATCAAGATAAGTATCCGGTAGCAATCATGTGTTCCTTCTTTCAGGTTTCGCGAAGCGGTTATTACGCATATCTGCGAAGAAAAGAAAACACGATGGATGATAGGCTTGTGCAGCTTATCCGCCAATGCCGCGAGGAAACAGATCGCACATATGGTTATCGGCGAATCGGGCTATGGCTTGATCGGCGGGGATGCCATGTGAACCACAAGAGAATCTATCGCATCATGCAGAAATACGGGTTGTTCTCTGAGGTGCGGCGGAAACGAAAGTACCAACAAATGTCGGATCAGCTGCATCGATACCCGAATCTACTCAACCGCAACTTCACAGCGAATCGTCCAAACGAGAAGTGGGTAACGGATATTTCGTACATTGGAACGAAGCAAGGAACCTTATATCTTTCGGTCATTCGCGACTTGTTTGACAACAGTATTGTCGCGTACAAGACTGGAACGGAGCAGACAATCAATCTTGTTCTTCAGACAGTTCGTAGTGCGCAGGTAAAAGAAGCGGTCGCCGCAGAGTTGCAGCTCCACAGCGACCAAGGGTTTCAATATACCTCAAACGCATACTTCGCCCTAACACGAGACTATGGCATTACGCCTTCAATGTCAAGAAGGGGGAATTGCTATGATAATGCTATGGCTGAAAACTTCTTCGGTATTCTGAAGGCAGAATGCTTGAGAAGGCACAAGCCGCAATCCATTGCTCACGCAAGACAACTCATTGACAACTTCATATTCTTCTACAACCATGAGCGGATTCAGCTTAAAACAAAACTGACGCCGCTAGAGAAACGACGCCAGTTCATGCAATCTTGAGTATTCCTGCGATAGGGGCTTTTATTTGTGTCTAATCAATGGGGTTCAGTTCAAAAAGTGTAGAGCCTTTTTTTATTTCATTTCGTCTTCTCGAACGCAATGGAATCCTGTATGATGAGAGCGGAAATCATATCATTCGCTTGGGAGGGACACGCATGGAGTTTTTACGTTTGTTGGAAGCCATCCGCACGCCGTTCTTAGACGCGGTATTTCAGTTCTTCACGTTCTTTGGCGAGGAGGCCATCTTCATGGTCGTCGCGCTTGGTATCTTCTGGTGCATCGATAAAAAGACTGGCTATCTTCTCTTGTATGTGAGCTTTCTTGGTAATATCATCAATACGTTTCTCAAGCTGCTTTTTCTCGTGCCGCGTCCTTGGGTGCTTGAAAAAGACTTCACAATCGTGGAGAGCGCCCGCGCGGAGGCGACGGGATACTCCTTCCCCAGCGGACACACGCAAAATTCCGCGGGGATGTTTCTCGGCGTGGCAAGGTCCCGAAAGGAGATCTGGGTTCGAATCGTCTGCGTTGCACTGACGCTGCTTGTCGCGTTTTCGCGGATGTATCTTGGCGTGCATACACCGGCGGATGTGCTGGTCTCCCTCGGCATCGCGCTGTTGCTGGTCGCTGTTGCGTATCCGATCCTCCGCCGCGCATGGGATCAGCCGAAGTGGTTCCTGCCCTTGATCGGTGTCCTGCTCGCGCTCGGCGTTGCGTTGATCCTCTATATCGAGCTTGTGCCGATGCCGGCAAACGCGATTGCGCAATTCTCGTTGGCTTGCAACGAATCCGGCTATAAAATGGTCGGCGGTGCGGTTGGCTTCGCCGTAGTAATCTGGTTGGAACGCAAGTACATCCGTTTTTCTGAAAAAGCCGTCTGGTGGGCGCAGCTGCTCAAGCTCGTGCTTGGGCTTGGTGTTGTCGTCGCCGTCCAGTCGCTGACCAAATCTCCGCTGCTCGCTCTCTTCGGCGGGCATAATGCCGGCAATGCGGTGCGCTATTTCCTGATGGTGCTCGTGGGCGGCGCGCTCTGGCCGATGACCTTCCGGTTCTTCGGAAAACTCGGACGAAAAGCAGAACAAGCCGCGTAAAACCAGATATCACATTGCAAAGCCGCTCCGATTGCAAGAGCGGCTTTTGTCTGCCGTTTTTCATCGAAAGAGCGGCTTTTGTCTGCCGTTTTTCATTGTAAGAGCGGCTTTTGTCTGCCGTTTTTCATCGAAAGAGCAGCTTTTGTCTGCCGTTTTTCCTAAAAGCTTTTATCTTTCCTCCTTCGCACCAAATCTATCATTTTCGATTCGCAAACATGTCGACAGCGAAAACGTTCTGTTGCGTTTGCACACGTGCGTTGACACAGCATCGCATCGTTTTTATACTAAGGATATAGGCGTATGCGCCAAGTCACGAGAGGGGGATTTCAGCATGTCTGAAAAGAACCGCCCGAACGCGGATCAGTTGCGGGATGAAGCGCGCTCTGTTGCGATACGCACAGAGGCCGCGCAGAAAAGCCGCCGAACGGAGCGTGAAGAAATTGAGCGGGAAGACCGCGGGCCGCGCGGAAAATTTCGTCTCCACCACCTCAAGTGGATTTTTCGCGGTCTGGTTCTAATCGCGATTTTAATTGCGGTTCTCTTCCTGCTGCCGAAGATCAAAGATATGCTAACGCCGGACATTCAAATCGATGTGCCGGATTCCCTTTCCGATTTGCTGCCGGATGAGGTGATGGGCTACAGCCAGATCGACTTTTCCAACGCGATTCTGGGTGAAGCGCGAACCAAAAGCGATTTTGTCGTGTTGGAGCAGGATGTCGAGGTGTCCACGCGCGTGTCGCAAGCGCTGGCAAACCTTGCGCTGTTTGAAAAGTCTCAGGTCATTCGTTCCTTTGGTACAGGAGTCTATACCGTCGATCTTTCCAAAGTTACATCCGCGGATATCGTGTATGACGAGGCGCAGCAATTGGTTACGATTCAAATACCGCACACGGTGCTTTCCTATGTGACGGTAGACGTTGAAAAAACCGAGTTTGAAGAGACAAAGAAAGCACTTTTTGCGTTTGGCGAAATCAAGCTGACCAACGAACAGTTGAATTTGCTGGAGCAAACGATCCAAGACGCGATGAAAGAACAGCTTGCAAGCGCAGACATGCTCGCAAAAGCCGACGAAACAGCACTCGGGCAGGTTACAAAACTGCTCACGCCGATTGTGCAGTCGATCGCAAAAGAGGTCACCCTTTCCGTCGCGTTTGCACAATAACGGCTCTTAGTCTACCGCTCTAGCCCAACTATTGACGGAGAGCTACAATAACATTCTGCTAGGCAACAGCAAAGCCGCCCGAAAATCATCGAGCGGCTTTTTGTTTGAAAATAGGATATCCCTCGTCGATTCGTCGCCTTACTCTACGATCTTCTCGAATCCATCCTCGTTATCCTGATCCGATCCGGAGCCATTCTCATACGCCCGTTTCTTCACGCGCGTAATCTGCCTTTGCGCATGCGCTTGTTGCTGTTCCGGCTGTGCTTCTGTCTCGGTCTTCGTCTCCGCCTGCGCTTCTTCCTCGATCTGCCTTCGTGGTTGTTTGAGTTTTCTTCTCTCGCGCGGGCGTTCTTCTTCCATTTCCATCGCAGCTTCCAATTCCCGCGGTTGATCCATTGCTTCACCGGTTTGTGCGGATTCCAGCACATCCATCTCTTCTTGGTCACTCGTCACCGGGTCTAAACGGAGTAGATACGCGGCAACACCGCAGATCATGATGCAGGCAAGTGCCGCGCCAAAGGAAAGAACCGCCGCGCTGCGAACCGCATATACCTCCGTGGTCGGCCGTGCTGCAATCAGCGTCACGTCCCCTTGTGTGCGCCGCAGGCAGAGATTGCCGGATTCATAAAAGAATCCATCCGCTCCAGCTTCCGCAGGGAAGAGCACGTCTCCGCCGTATGGCATATCACTTGTAATCGAATCCGCACTGGAGAGCATCAAAGCGTTTTGTACATGCGCATCAAAGCGCGTCAACAGCACAAACCCTTCGATGTCCGATCGTCCGACGCAGGCGTAGAGCTTGCTTGGTTCCGTCTCGTCCTGCCGCGCGATGGCAGCGCTCGCGTCGTCGGCAGCATCCATCGTCCAAACATATGCGTCCTGCTTACCGAGCGCCGTACCGATACTCGCCGCATCCGAGGATGCGATGATCGTGCCTTCGACATCGGCGACATCGATTCGATCGATTGATAGCTGCTCGCACAGTGCAAGCAACGCATCGCTCGCCAGCAGTGTATCGTCATGCGTTAAAAAACGCGAAACAGCGGCAGCTTTGCTCAGTAGATTCTCTTCCTGCGCCGCAACCATCGGATCAGCGAGTTGATCCTCGGCTGTAATCCGTGCAAACGCCCGATCCATGAGGAGCTTCAGCTCCGTTTTCGCCCGCGTCTCCATCTGCCGGGAAAAGGGTATGAACGCAATCGCAATACCGATTATCAGCAGCGCCGCAAGCGATGGCACAAGCCATTTGCGCAAAAAACGAACCATAGAACCAAACCTGCCTTTCGCGTCGAATCTGTGACCTGGAGGAGTTTCCTCTGGAGAAGTCTCAACTCAATGCCGCTCGAGTGTGCCCCCAACGATGTTATGTGGATGGAATGATCGCGAGCAAGAAATTCGCCTTGTAGAAGAACTCGCCAAAGAAGGATTCGCTCAAAAATTCATAAAGCTTTGGAAGAACCGTCAGCATGACCGGAACCATGAGGAAGATCACAAACAACATCAAAACTCCGTGGATAAGTCCTACGCCTGCGCCAATGATGCTATCTCCACGTGAAAGCACGGGATATCCGCCGCGACCGAACTCAACCCCGCGGATGATGAAACCAGCCAGCAGACGCAAGATGAGAAACAGAATCAACAGCGCCAGAATATTGATGACAACGCAAACGATTGTCTGATTGAAATAGTCGCCCAGTGTGGTGATCCCGCTTTTGCTGAATGCTTCTGACGCGATGTTTTTCAGCACGCAACGATCCATCGGCAGCGGCATACCCGCGTTGGTCAGCACCGTATGGAGTTGATCGGACGAGATCGTCGAAATCGACTCTCGCGTGAGTTCGACATCTGTAATCGCAACATACTCCGAGCCTTCCGTATAATAGAGCAGCATCTGGAAAAGATCCGCGTTGCCTTTGACGATGCCGGATACGATCGGAATCAAGACCCTGCCAAACAGAATGGAGAACGCAGTTGCGCAGACATTGAGCGCCGTATTCACAAACCCGCGGTATAGACCGCCGAGAATTGTAATGGCCAATATCAATATAATTGCGATGTCGATGAAGTTCATGCGTTTGCCTTCCTCATCCGCGCGGTGTGCGCGTGCATGTTAATCTGCATTCGCAAGATAATACATTCCGTTGCTGGAAAGCAGCAACTTCGCGTCAGTCAACTTGATCGCCGCATCGATCGGCTGCTCAAACGTTGCCGTTGCGGAGAGCTTTCCCTTGATGGTATAGGTAAACAGCTGTTCGCGGGAAGCGACCGAAAGCCTGCTCCCCATAATAAACGCGCTTACGCCTTCCGCCGGAAGCTGTAGCGTGGTTTCAACCGGTGCGGGCGCTGCGTCTTCCGCCAACGTCAGCATGCGCACGGTGTGGAAGTCTCCTCCACGCGTCGTGAGCAAGAACGTCGGTGTGCCGGAAGAATACGAGAAGTCCAAAACCTCGTAGCCATAGATCGTCGTACGGTAAATCTCTTTGTTTCCCTCGTGAATATATCGGATGATCTGATTTGTGCAGACCACAAAAATACTGTTGGGCGTAATATAGATCTCGTCGACAAGCTGGTTTTGCACGTGGATCATGCCCGTTACTTCCTTCTTGCCTAAGTCATACGTGGAAATCGTCGTCATCGGCATTCCGGTGTTTACGTTGATCGTTTCGATCCAAAGCATCTCATTTGCAATGGAATAAAACCCGAAATCGATGATGCACTGATCCGCGTACTTGAGTTCGTCAATCTGTTCTCCGCCTCGCGTAATGACAAGCACGCTCTCCGTGCCGTCATCTGCCGCGCGTAATACGGCGAGGTGCTTTGTGCCGCACTCTACTTCTTCCACAACGCCTGTGAACGACAGAGGCGTTTTCTCACCAACCACCTGCAACTGCGACTGGTTGAATACAACCGTCATTGATTTGCTCCCAGACATGCGAATGTCCGAAGCGCCCATGCCGTATGTGTAGTTCTTCTTGCTGTCCGTCAGGTGGTAAAAATGAATCTGTCCGTCGGTTTGATACAGCAGCCCGTCCCCCGTATTGATGTAGGTGGATGTCGTGGAGATCGGCGTGATGTCCATGGAAACCGTTGCTTCTTGCTTATTGAAGATGAACTGAAAAATCACGAGGCCAATGCCAAGAATACCGAGCGTGACCACGGAAAAAATCAGCGTTCTGTTTTTCTTTTTTTTCTTTTTTCGGCGGGTTTGCGTGCCCGCGCCGTTCATTGGCGCATATGGCCGCTGACTACCCTGTTGTGTTGCCATTCTTACTCGTTCCCCTATGCTTCGCTTTAGTCTATCAGCCCCTGCTGACGCTGTAAAGCAAACTTTCTGTGTCCCGCCAGGCGTCGAATTCGCCTTATTGCGGAGCAATTACCCAGAGCGATTTGGGCAAAATCTTAAATGTGACCGGTGTTCCAGGCAGGATATCACCATCCACATCCAGCAACGATGCGGGTTCGCAAACAGCCGTGAGCTCGGTCGTTTTGAAGTACGTAACGTACTTTGTGCTCAGGTGTTCGCCCTTCATAAACTTCGGCAGGATCGTATACGCCCGCAGTTTGGAGATGTTCGTGATGACGCAAATGTCCAGCAGACCGTCGAACGGATCCGCCTTCGGCGTGACCATCATGCCGCCGCCAAAATGCGTACCGTTCCCGGCGGCAATGATCAACACATCCGCTTCCATCGATCCGCCCGGCCAGCTGATCTTCGTTTTGCGCGAATTCAGATGCAAGAGTGCTGTCAAAAGTCCGCGCAGATATGCCATCGAGCCATTCTTCATCCGTTTTTTATAGATTTCGACATAGCGCAAAACATCCACGTCAAAGCCAAATCCCGCCACGTTGAAATACAGAAGATCGTTTGCCATCGCGGCGTCCATGTGTCTTGCTTCGCCATTGAGCACGATTTCAAGCGCAGCGAGTGGATCCTTGGGAATCTTCAGCGGGCGGATGATGTCGTTGCCCGTGCCGCAGGAGATGATGCCAAGCTGCACGTCCGTGTTCATCAAGGCGCTTGCAACCTCGCGTATGGTTCCGTCTCCGCCAAGTACGACGATCTTCTTCGTGCCTTGCTCCGCGGCCTGCCTCGCCAGTTCCGTCGCATGTCCCGCATATTCGCTCTTCTCAGCGGAAAACGGGATTCCGCGCTCCGCGAGCGCATCCGTAACGAGTTGATATGCGCCGATTGCCGCGCCGTTTCCCGCAACAGGGTTCCAGATCAAATGCAGCTGAGACTCCATACACGTAACCCCCATGTATTCTATTTTTCGATATGCAGAATCAAATGTTCCAACGTCAGTATAATGCATTTATGCCCTTCTATCAACCCTGACTGATCCGCGCAAAGTCCTGGATGATCCGCGCAAAACACGTATTCCGCCATTCGCGTGTGAAAACATGCAAATAAAAAACAGCGAAATGCTGCATTTTATCCGTTCACATTCCGCCGTTTTTTTGTTGTTTAGCTTTTGCTTCGCATCCAATCAAATGCGAATGATGCCTTTTTTGCTTTCGTCGCGTTATGGTTTGCTGGGATATTTGCCTATCAGTTGAACATAGCCGGTTGTACCGACGGAGGCGAGAAGCTCCGCGCGATAGCGCGCGCCTTGCGTTGTCGTTCCCTCGTATACCGCGCGTCGTTCTTCTCCGCTGAGCTGCGAAAGAAACGCTTCACAGTTTTCCCGTGTGGTCGTCGGCGTTCCAGCTCTTCTGCCGCTCTTTGCGTTTTTCTTGTATTCTTCAAACAAAGACAGCGCCGCTGTATAAGCCTTGTCATACGCTGTCTGTCGTTGACCCGCGTTGAAGGTTGCCGCCTCCAGCGCGCGGTCGCTTTCACCGTCAACGCTGTCGAGCACATACTTCGACAGCATCGAGCCATAGTCCGCCTCCAAAGCCGCGATGTCACCCGACTCCGCGTTTTGCTGCCTGTTCTTCACGTCGGTGACATATGTGCTGGCTCCCATGCCGCGCGCAATCGCGTCCGCATCCAGGTTTGCCTTGCTCTGGCGAGTCTGCTCCTGCCGCTTTGCAATGGCTTGTTCATAGCTCGGGCGGAGCCACGCGGTGACGGAAGCGCGAATCTCCTCTTCGCTTCTTGCATCGTACGCCACCTCTTGCGGCGCAAATCGCACATACATCTCGTCGATGAACCCGCTGAGCACATCCTCGTCGCTCACGCTCGGTTCTCCGCCTCCGCCGCCGCCAGTGTATGGATCGGCGAATTTTAGCACAGGCTTGACCGCATCGAAATCGATTTTGAAGCGTTCGGTCGGATCCGGTCGTTTGGGTAATAATCCTGGTTTTGTTGCCATGGTTTCTCCTTTCGTTTTTTCGCTATTCTGCCACGGAGAGGTAATCCTCCAGCTCCAGCAGTTTGTGATAAAGCGTCTCCAGGTTTTGATTGAGGTTGCCTTCGTTTTGCGCAACCGCGATGTCAAATGCTTCGGCCGTCGCATCTTCTCCCGATTTACGGGAAAAATACACGGGAAACAGCGCTTGCATACCTGTCTTTTCAAATGCCACCGTTTCTGACCTCCTTTTGTTATAGTATGCGTCGCTGCGTGTCCATGATGAGCTCTACGCCGCCATCTACCGTGAAATGAGACCCGTTGACATTTCGAAACACCAACTGGAACGCGCGCCCGTCTCCGTTGAGACCAAGTTCGAGGATGCGCTCGCTCTCGCCCGGCATCAGCCGTTCGTTGTAGACTGTTCCGCTTTCCGTCACGGCCTCAACCGAGAGGATACCGCCGCTGCCACGCAGATACAGCTCTTCCAGCCGTTTGTTGACTGCCTTGCTGTCGAGATCTGTCATCGGCGTCTTCCAATATGCGTCGATGCGCGTGCCATCGTAGCTTTCGCCCTCTTCAAATCGGCAGATATATCCTCTGCCGTCCATAAGATACAGCGTTCCACCCGCGGCGAAAAAACCGCATGCCGAAAAACCCCGGCGGAGCATATACGTTCCGCGCTCCAAATCATAGATCAGCACCGCATCGTTCACCCCTTCGTCTGGTGATTCTCGAAAAGCGAAATAAAGCTTGTCTCCGCATGCAGCTGCGATACAGTCTGCCAAATTTGCGTGCATCAGTACGCGTTGCACCTTGTCCGCGTCCGCTTTTCGCTGTACCGCCTGCCCGTCAAAATAGTACATGCCGCTTTCCGTGAGAAAATATAGCACGTCGCCCACACGCACGCAGGCGATGTGCACCGGTTGACGCATGGTGCCGTTGACGGGCTGAATGCGAAAGTTTCCCGGCCGATCGCCGAGCAAACGATAGAGCGAGTCACGCTTAAAGATCAGCAATTGGTTGCTCAGCGCAAACAAGCCTGTGATGGGATCAGAATCGGTTCCGACCTCGACAAATCCGCCGCTGACGTTTTCGCTCTCCTCTGCGCTGGCCCAGTGTTCGATGGATCGCGTGTCCCCGGGCGCCTGGCTGTAATACAGCCTGCTTGGGTTGTCCGCGTTTCCCGCGGCAAAGAGACGCGCATAGTAGAGCTCCACAAAATTCACCGCGATGTCGGATAGCCCTTGCGCGCTGCCAAACGCTTGCGCAGATTCGCTTTCCCCGTCCCATTTCGCCATCCGCGCGGATCCGTTTGCGATCAGCAAGTATTCCGTACTGGCAATCTTGGCGGGTAAAAAATCGTATTGCGCGGCGGAGACATTTGTTCCAAAGTCGTAGATGGATCTCCACTCCTGCGCCACTTCGTCGAGTACAAAGAGCTCGCTTTGCGTCGCGACCATCAGCTTGCGTCCGTTCGCCCGCCGCCAAACATACAGCCTTCGTACCGAAAGCGGTGCGGGAAACATCGTGTTGTTTTCGCGCACATAGCCTTTTGCGACGCTGAGTCTTCCGCCTTGCGTGTCCATATTGCAAGCATCCGGGCTCTCTCCGTCGTTCTGTCGGTTCTCCGTGATATGCTGCGCGATCCCGTAGAACACCGGAATGCGATATTGCCGCAGCGCCATCGTCGTCTCCTCCTTTTATCGGTTTTCGATCGCATATGCGTCGAGTTCGCCGCGGTGCGCGCGCATCATGCGCTTTGCCGCATTGTAGAGTTCAAAACAGGCACGCGCGGAGGCAATGCTCGCGGCATCTCCGTTTGCTCGTTCTCTGCCAACCGCGTAGCCAATCATCGCGCCGTGGCACCATTCCGGCAGATCCGGCGTGTCGGTGTCCACTTTGAGCGGGACCGGCATGTATCGATAGCTGACCAATACCGTGCCGTCCGAAACGGCGGGCACGCGCAGTTGCTCTGTGCTTGCCCCGTAATAAAACGGCAGCCGCGTGTCCGCGCGCGAGAGTGCAATCACTTTGACCGCGCTCCTCGGCAGGGTGGAAAGATCGAGTGTGCCGCGTGTCAGCATCAGCGAGTCGCTCCTGCGCGGTTGCAGTTCGCTCGTGAGGTCGATCATTGCGTCGTTGAGATATCGCGTGAGCTTGTCGCGCCAGCTTTCGAGGGTTTGCGCATCGGTTCCGCGGTCGAGCTGTAGAAGCGCGCCCGTCAGCAGTTCTTTGAGCGTCATGCATGCTCCCTCCCTTACGAAACCTTTTTGCCGCCGCTCTTGCGGAAGGCGCGAACGCGTGCCTCACTCTCACAGCGCACCTGTGCGCTCTGGGCAATCAGCGTGGCAAGGCTCTGCGGAACATCCACCGCTTCACCGGTACGGATGCGGAAAAAATGACCGTTGATGCCACCCTCCCAGTGAGATTCCCCGTTTTCCGGCTGAATGGTGATGGTAACCTTGTCCTCTTTTGCGAGAGCCTTTCCGGTTTCAGTTGCGATTCCGTCGATCTGAGACTCCGTCATATACTGCATAATTGTTTCCTCCTTTTTTTATTTTGGGGAGAGCGTTCCCGCCCTCCCCGTTTGGTTTTCTCGCGCGTTACAGGCTCACGCCGTGCTCAACGCGCACGATCCAGAGATTGTTCAGAATTTTCGCCGTGTATGCCGCAACCTTTGCCCCGACTGTCGCACGCTGATCGAGCGGGTCGGAAGCGCCGCCGCTGCCGACGGGCTTTACAATGGTCTGCAGGCAGCCTTCGCCGTCGACGTCGATGATGCCGTAGGCGTCCGCGCCGAAGACGAGCGTCGCGTGGATGTCCGTCCCCTTCTTCGTGTCTGCGTCGATTTTGCCCGCGTCCTCGCTGTAGACGGCCGTTCCTGCGCCAATCGCACCCGCGACCGTCGCGCTGAGGGTCACGGTCTTTGCCGCGGCGTTTGCGGAAGCGACGGTGTGTTCCGTCGATCCAATCTTGATTTTCACACCGGCTGTGAGATAGAGCGCCGCGGTTTCCGGCAGATCGGCGAGCGTCACAACTGCGCTTCCGGCCGAATGTGAGGCAACCGTAGTGAGCACGCTCTGGCTGAAGACCTTTGCCTCCGTGCTTTCGACGAAAACGACGCCGAACAGTCTGCCGATCTCGCCGGAATAGATCTGCTCCACATCGGAGTACTTCGAAACGTCCTGCCAGAGCGAGTCGCTCTGGAGATCATAGGTCGCGTCCGGCGAGCAGATGCAGACAAAGTGCGGTTTACGAACCGTTCCGCCGTCGATGTTGTTGAACATCCGCGCCTTCGCCTTTTTCAGCGAACGAACCGCTTTGCGGATCTCGGTGACGGTAAGTTTATCGCCCGCTTCCAGGGAGAGACGGTTCGTCTTTCCGTTTGCGTATTGAACATTGGTACCCGCGCACATCGCGTCGCGCGTGATCCACTCCACAACGGTGCCGAGCTGCTCACCGAGCAGTTCCGTGCTCTCGGCAAGTACGGGATCAAAGCTGGTCAGATCGAGCATGTCGCTGACCTCGACATATGCGCCATACTGCTTGACCTCGGCTTCGATCTTGCTCTGCGCGAGGCTCTGGCCTGCGGGGGTAACGCCTTCCTCCAGAGCAAGCGCATTCGCGTCCGGCGTGAAAAGCTCATACCTGCGGAATTCCACGCGCTTGCCGCTGTTGCGCGGGATGCTGCGCTTTTGGCCGTAGCTTGCATGCACGAGTCGCGTCTTCGCGATTTCGAGCAGTGCGCGGTCGTAAAACGTCTTGTTGCTGAAGGTTGTCCCCGCGGTGTTGATGGTGGTGTTGCTGTTGCTCATGTTTGTTCCTCCTGTCGATTAAAGTCTGGTCTTGCCGCCGTCGCGTGCGGTCTTCTTCATCTGCTGCATGAGAGAGCGAAACGCATCGCTGCTCATGCCGTGATAATTGGTTGCGGCGGGTGCCGCTCCGCCGCCGCGCGTGCTCTTGGGCAACGCGCCGCGCTCCCGCACGCGGGCATTCATGCGCTCCATCGCGCTGTCTTCTGCCTGCTGTGCGCGTTGCTGCGCTGCATAGATACGAATCCCCGCTTCCGCGCCATATTCGCGCATCAGCGCAATCAGATCCGGGTCGTTTGCGGCGTTCTCGAGGTCGAAGTTTTCGGGGAGTTTCCCCGATTGAATCAACGTCGCGAGTTCGTCCACGAGCGCTTCAAATTCCGGGTCGCTTCCCGCGCCGCCTGCCGGAGAATTACCGTTTGCGGTGTTGAGCCGCTGCTGCATCCTGTTTTGAATCGGTTTCATTGCTTCCTCCTTGCTCCGCCCGTTTGTATCGGGAGAGCCTGTTGTTGGTTTGCGAGTGCTTCCGCTGTCTCGCTTTGCTCCTTTAGTTGCTTGAGCAGCTGATCCTTGCCCTCGAATACCATGAGTTCGACAGCCTGCGCGGGCGTCATCATGCCGCTTTGCAGCATCTTCAGCGCCAACTCATTTTGGCTCATGGCGGAGTATTTCGTCTCTTGCTGCGCTTTGACCGAGATGTAAAACTCGATCGGATGCACGACATTGCCCGATGCTTTTCGCACCATCATCGCGCTCTCAAACGTCTTTTCCTGCAGCTCGCCGTCGATGGTAACGTTCACACGACGCGTAAAGAAGTTAAACTCCCGTTCCACTTCAATCTCGAGACGCACAGCGTCCCGAAAGCTCTCGTGCAGCAGCCGCGCCATCATTCGTGCGCGCTTGTTGCTCATCTCCTGCATGGCGGCAATCGCGGAAGCCGCGGTCACGCCGCCGGTCGTCGCCCCGCGTGAAAAATCGTTCGCGCCGCTTTCCTTTTTGATGCCCTCGCGGATGCTGTCGATGTAGCCGATGATGTAGGCGGGCAGCGGCGGTGTCGAGAACCATGTCACGCCGCTGAGGCTCTCGCCCCTGTGAACCTCCCGGCTCCAGTCGCGCAAATCCTCGGTGTCAAATCCGCTCGCTTCGGTGACAAGGAGCTTGTTGTGGCTCGCCATCAGCGCGTTTTTCAGCACGATTTGATCGAGCTTGTCCGCATACCGCTGCTGGGTTTCAAACATGTCTACCAGCCCGAGGCCGAGGCAAGAGCCCTTTCGCACAAACATCGGCGTGATTAAGAACGGATACATCCCGTGCTCAAACAGTCCTTCGGGCTTTGTGTCCCTGCTGTCGTTGAGCACAACGTTTCCCGCAATCTGCGCCATGTGTACGCTCGCCCGCTCCGTCTGCGCATCATATTCCCGCCACCAGTATTCGAGGAAGAGCATCGCTCCACTGCGATCGCCGTGCAAAATTCCGTCCTCCACCGCGTCCGGTGTTCCTAACGCGTCAGCGGAGAGAAACGGCACCGCCGCGGGAAATCGACTATGAATATATTCCCGCGTCTTGAGCGAAATCTTGAATACCGCGCGGCTTTCCTGCGCGTCCGTCGTCAGCGGATCAAACAGCATGCTCCTCGTGTCCACATGGCGGATAAAAGCGCCGCCGAGTCCCGCATTCAATGCTGTGTCATAACCGGTCTCCTGCACGCAGTAGCCGCCGACGAGAAGGTCATGCACCAGCTTTCTGTATTCCTTGACGTACCCGTCCGCGTCGTGATTCTGGCGGATAATGGCTTCGATCACCTTCGCCACCTCGCCGTCCTTCGGGCTTTCCGGTAGAATGACCGCCTCCGGCACGCGATCCAGAAGCTCGGCCTTGATGTTTTCCACCGTGCTCTGGATGATCGGCGTCACAGGCCGCGGCTCGTTACGATCCAGCTGCGGCACATCGTGCCAGTGATCTCCGCGGTACATCCGTTCGCAGTTTTCCAGCCGCTGCCATTCGCTGACATACGCGCCGCGAAACTCGCGGAAAAGCCCGTATGCCTTTTCGCAGAGCGCGCGCTTCGCCTGGTCTTGATCGATTCCTTTCATGGTTGTTTCCTCCTTGGGGTGATACCCGTTTACAATCTGGTAAATCCGTCCGCAATCGTCTCACCGGATGCAAACGGGTCGTAGACGCGCGCCTTGTGTTTCTTCGGCTCGCTCGCGGCGGATGGCCTCGACATCAGCCCGTAGCGGAGCGCCTCCGGCGCGTGATCCTCGCAATGCGCGCCGACATCCTCCACAAAATGCTCATCAAACGTCAGCGCGGGCAGCGTACGGATCAAATTTTCGCAATTGCGAAAAATCGCGAGCTTTGGCTGGCCGTCGTCCCCGTCGCTGAGGTGTTCGCGGACGCGCTGCCAACCGGGAATCCTTGCGTTGTCCGCCCGCAGGAGCGGGACACCGCCGTGGGCGAACACTTCCGCGATGCTCATGCCGCTGACTTCTTCGCTTGCGCTCATGCCGCGGTTTTGCCAGGCATCGGGCGAGGCGACGGTGTATGCAATCTTTTCTTCTCCCGTCAGTTGACGGATGCGCCGGGCTGTCTCGCTGGAGAGCACGCGGCGTTCATAATATTCACGATAGGCATACACCCGCCCGCCCGGCGATATGGTAAACCAAAGCACCGCGCAGGGATCGTTATAACCCCAATCCATCGCACGAAACCTGCGCCACGATTTTGGGATCTCGAACGGCTCAATCACGTGCCGTTCTCTCGAAAACTCGCCGAAGTACTGCCCCGCCAGCACGTCCCAGTCTCCGTCCAGGTGGGCGCGTCTCAACGGCTCCGGCAGGTTTTCGAGTGTGACGATGTAGGATTTGTCCCGCATCAGGACCGGATTGTCCGTCACGCGCGCCGGAATGAAAACGTAATCGTTCGCCTGCTCGCTTCCGCGATATCGGCGCTCAACGAAGAGGCGCTTGACCCATGCGTGCCCCACGCCGCCGGGATTGCATGTGTAATACATGCGCGGCGAGAAGTCCGTGCGTACCGAGCGGTTGCAGGTCGAGATGAACTGCATCTGACTCTCGGTAAATTGGGTCGCTTCCTCCAATCCGATCACGTCGTATTCCTGCCCCTGATAGCGGTATACGTCCTGCTCATTGTCGCAATAACCGAGTTTGATGCGGCTGCCGTTCGGAAACGTGAATACGCGTTGCGTTTGGTTGTAGTCTACAAACCCTGATAATTCCGTCTGCAGCGCCCGCACATGGTTTTCGGTCAGCTCCGACAGCGTTCTTCGGAGCAGAAGGAGTTGGAGGCCATTATAGCCAAGGGCAAGCAATACGAGTTTTCTTCGCATAGCCCAGCTTTTACCGCCGCCGCGCGCGCCGCCGTATGCGGTATGCCGTGCCTTGCTGGCAAAGAACTCCCGTTGACGTGGATTTGGATACCCCTTTAATTGGAATTCCACATCACTCACCCCAGCCTTCCTTGTCCTCCAGCACGATGACGATCCTGCGGTCTTCCTCGTTCGGCGGCAGTTTTTCGCCGGTTCCGAGTTCTTCCAGCAGTTTCGCGGCAACGCTGTACTGGAGTTCCCCCAGCAGAGCGTGCTCCACGATGTACCGCCCAATGCGGCGGAGTGCGTCGGCATATAGCCTGCCCTCCTTGTCGCTTCCCCCCTTTCGACCTTTTGTGAGGATCTCGCCCTGCGGTTTGGCAAGGTGCTCACTCAGGCCCGCAAGCGTATACGGCGTTTGTCGAATCGTCACCCCGCCGGTTTTGAGGGTAACCCGCTCCGCCGTCGCATCGCATGCGGCAAAATACGCTTCCATTTCGCGCTTGAGGTTTGTTGTCTTGGCCGAATCCATTCGTTCGTGCTCCTTTCTTGCGTGGCGGCGATTGTCGAGGCTCGTTTCGCCGCCTCAATCATCGTAATGGACAAACCGCATCAAAAATTATTAGAAATCGCGGTTTGTGAATTTCTTATAATTATCAATAGGTATCAGACAATATAAAAAGCACCCGTTTCATCGTGTGCGTTCATCACGTTCGAAGCCGGGTGCTTGTGTTATAATGAATCCGTTTTATAGAGAATGGGTGCTGGCATTTTGCCTGCACGCCAAAATTGCATCGTCCGAAAGGAAACTCTCATGAAAAAAATCCTATCGATCCTCATCGCGCTTGTGCTGGTCTTCGTGTTCGCTTCGTGCAAAAAAGCGATTGACGATCAGACACAGGCTGACATTCCAACACAAACCGCAACCGTCATGCCGGAGGTTACCCCACAGCAGCAAGCGCAGCTCCCAAATCCAATTGTAGAAGTGGATGGTTCCGCCGATTTTTCCGATCTGGGGTTTATCATTACTCCCCATCAGCAGGCGGATCAAGCAACCTACAGTATCATCGGCGGAACGATTGCGCAGATTGTGTTTACACTCGATGGCGAAACCTTCACCTATCGCGGCGCGGTCACAGCGGAGGATATCTCAGGCGTGTATGAGTCGTTCGATCCACTGCCGCAGTCGCTTGATCTGGAAGGTCCGGGTTTCAAAGTGAGCGTAGTCGTGAAGACGATCGATGGCGGAGCGCACGGAGCGCTTGCGGAGTGGGCTTATGAAGACGTGCGATACAGCTTCTATACAGCCGATTCAACCGATTTCGAACAGTTGACGGATGTGCTGCTCCCCATCGTGTACAATGATCTTCCGTTTGCCGCCTGTTGTGGTTGAAGGATTTATTCTCCCGTACGTATTCCCCCAAAAAGGAAAAAGCCCGAATGGCATGTGCCATTCGGGCTTTTTTGTCGCTGGTTACTCGGGCTTCGGCGCGCCAACTGGGCAAACGTCCGCGCAATTGCCGCAGTCAATGCATTTGTCCGCATCGATTACGTAGATAGCGCCTTCGCTGATTGCTTCGGTGGGGCACTCGGGCGCGCAAGCGCCACAAGCGATGCATTCGTCAGAAATTTTATATGCCATGGTCTGTTCCTCCGTGTCCAAATTTCGTAAACATTATAACACAGCGTCGGGATTCGTCAACACACCTGCGCGTAAAATCAGCATCGCGCGAATATTTGTCGCGTTTTATTCCTGCTTCTGCGGCGTGGTTCCTTCCGGACGCGGCCGGTTAGCGCCTCCGCGTCGTCTGCGGTTGTTGCTGCGTTGGCCTTCCGGCGCGCCTTCCGGCCGTGGCTGCGCCTGCTGCTGTCCTCGCTGCGGGCGTGGCTGGTTCTGCCGCGGTTGTCCCTCCGGCTTGCGCTGCTGTCCTTGCGGTTGTTGTCCCTGCGGGCGCGAATTTTGCGGCTGTTGATTCGGTTGCTGCCCCGCTTCCTGGTTGGTGGTTGCGCTGTTTGGCCGCGGGCCTTTTCCCCTTCCGCCTCGTCTGCGGCGTTTATGGTCGGGGTTTCGTTCCTGACCGCCTGTCGCTTCCGTGGCGGGTTTCGTGGCAACCGGCTGCTCTCGCTCCGGTCTCGGCGCGGTTGGGGCGGCCTGCGCGCTCTGCGTGTCTTGTGCGTCCTGCTGCGGTTGCTGCGGCAGCGGTTCGCCGGGTTTGGCAAGCAGCGTATAGTGGAACTCACGCAGATCGATGCTTCCGTCCGGCATGTTGATGCGAACTTTCGTCTTCTCGGTGATTACGTTGTTGTCAATGACCATGCCAATGCCGTTTGGCGTGAGAATTTCACGGTTGACGTGCGGCATACGCCGCTTCATCTCTTCATATCCGCTCTGCTCATATTGCAGGCAGCACATGAGCCTTCCGCAAAGCCCGCTGATCTTCGTCGGGCTGAGCGAGAGATTTTGTTCTTTTGCCATCTTGATCGACACCGGATGAAAATCATCCAAAAACTGTTTGCAGCAAACAACCCTGCCGCAGGAGCCGAGTCCGCCGAGCATCTTCGCCTCATCGCGTACACCGATTTGCCTGAGTTCGATCCGCGTGCGAAACTGGGATGCAAGGTCTTTCACAAGGTCGCGAAAATCGACCCGCTCATCCGCCGTAAAATAGAAGACGAGCTTGCTTCCGTTAAACGAATACTCCGCGCTCACGAGGCGCATATCCAGCTTATGCTGTTCGATTTTCTGTTGGCAAACGCGGAATGCGTCGCCTTCTTTTGCGCAGTTTTGCTCGCGCATGCTGGTGTCCTGATCGCTCGCAGGCCGCACCACAGGTTTGAGCGGGGAAACAATCGCGGTCTCTTCCACATCCATGGCAATCTGTGCCACTTCGCCGTATTCCTGTCCGCGCGCGGTTTCGACGATGACGCCGTCGCCTTCGCGAAACTCAAACTCCAACGGATCGAAATAATAGATGCGTCCGCTCGATTTGAATCGTACGCCGATGACTTTCATGTGTTCTTTGCTCCTTCAATACATCCGCGCGGAAACTTCAGCCCGCGCTGGTACGATAAATTCAATCGTAGTTATTGTCCTTTGTCTGCAAATAGGTTCGCAAGCACACTGTCGAGCGTCAAATAAATGTTAGCGCCGGCTGTTAGCTTTTGTTGCGAACTGCTTAACATTTCTATGATACCTTGTATCTGCGCAGTTGTAAAGCGTGATGAAATGTTGCGGATCAGAATCATCTGGTCGCTGTTGCGCGGTGCGCGGCTCTTCAACGCGTCGTTCAGCGCGTCCTGAAGGAGGCTGATGAATATCGTAAGAAGCGACAGTGCAAGTTGCAAGTCGCCTCTTTTTCTCTTTTTTGTCCCTTTCGCTCTCGGTTCTTCGTCGGCCTCGCCATCAGCATCCGTTTCGGCGCTGAGCGTGGTCACGAGATCCGCCGCGTCGGAAAACGGCGCATACGCAAAGACCGCCCGTTCAAGCACCCCAATCGCTTCCGCGCGAAACACGCGGGCTTCGTCCGTTGCATACGCACGTGCCCTGCTGATGACGCCGTCGGAAAGCCCCGCAAAAAAAGCAGCGTCAGCCGCCAGCATGCCATCCGCCAGCAGTGCTTGCGTGGTCTCTTCCAAGCTGCTTGCGCCGAGGCGTTCGATCACGCAGCGGGAACGAATCGTCGGCAATAGTCCGAATTCATTACCCGTCAGGATCAACATCGTGTCGCTATGCGGTTCCTCCAGCGTCTTGAGCAGGGTGTTTTGAATCTGTGTGCTCATGCGCTGTGCGTTGACAAATACGAATGCCCGCTGCCCGCCGTTGAAGCCTTGCATTGCCGCGGAGGACAACAGTGTTCGTATGTCGTCCACTTTCACCGTGTCTTCACCAATTTCGTAATAATTCGGGCAATTGCTCAGTCGATTTGGCGCATCTTCGCCGAGGCAAAAGAAAGCGGCGCATCTGCGTGCGAGTTCGCGCCTGCCGCTCCCTTCGGGGCCTGAGATCAATATGGCGTGTGGCGCACGGCCTTGTTGTATTGCTTCGAGCAGTCGATTCTGCATATTCATCCTTACGTTTTCCCCGTCAATCGTCTTTTTCTTTCGCGTTAAGTAATGGTCGTGTTTCATCGACGACAAACACCCGTCCTTCATATACACCAAAAAGCGAGCCACCCGCGCGCTCCTGCGCAGTCAAATACTCAATCGCCTTTTGGTCGATCACCTCGCCCGGCATGATGCGCGCGATACCGGGCGGATAGATGCCGATGGCCTCTGCGGCGGTCTTGTCCTGTGCCGCAGCCAGTGGGACTGCGATGGTTTTGGCGAACGTTGCCTCGCGGATTCGCATGCGCTGTTCGTTGGCAAGATCATGATGGCTCTCGGCGGAAACACCTTCGCGTTTTGGCTTGCGTTTGGGCAGTTCGACCAACGCGCGCAACAGCCGGTCATACCATTCCGGATCGTCGTTCGGTGACGTAATCAATACCAGCCGCCAGTGATCGGCCATCTCAATATAGATATTTTTCTGCTCCAATGCCGCTTGTGCTTCATATCCGGTGTATCCGCGCGCCGATACGTCGATCACCAGGCGCGTCTTGTCGCGTTCAAAGACACCAAACCCAACAGGATCGCGAAACACCGAAAGTCCATCGATGGCCTCAATTTTCTCATTCAGCGCAAGACAACGGGCAATCTGCCCCGACCAATCCCGCCGATATGCCATGTAGACCGACCAGCTGAGCGAAGCCATCAATAGATAGGAAGGGCTCGTCGTCTCAGTCATTGCCAGCACGCGTTGCAGTTGCTCTGTTGAGATGCGGCATTCACATAGGTGCAGACTCGCCGTTTGCGTCAACGCATCCATCGTTTTATGTTGCGAATGAACGAACAGATCGGCATACCCGCCCAGTCCGCGCGGCAATGCGTCTGAAAATGGATAGTGCGCGCCGTGAGCCCCGTCGATTAAAAGTAATGCGCCATGCCGGTGCGCAATGGCAGAAAGCCCCTCGATATCAGCGCAAAGACCATATGCATTCGGAGTTGTAATCAATGTGGCAGTTGCGCCGCTTTTTGTCAGTGCTTGGTCAAGGTCATCCGGCGTCACCATGCCGAGCAGCCCGCGCGCCGCATCATAGCGCGGAGAGAGATAGCAGGTTTCGATTCCGCGCAGCGCAGCCCCGCTCACCGCAGAGCGATGGCAATCCCGCGCGAGCAGTAGTTTGTCGTCACGGCTCAGCGCGAGAATCATCGCCTGGACAGCGTTTGTTCCCCCGTTAACCACAAAAAAAGAAGCCTTCGCGCCGTATGCGCGCGCCATCTCGACTTGTGCCGCTGCAATGGCTCCGCTCGGCGCGTGTAAGTTGTCGGTGTTGCTGAGTTCGGTCACGTCCCAACGTTGCAGCTCCTCCCGCCAGAATCCTGCAAGGCCTCTCCCCTTGTGTCCGGGCATATGAAAGCGCGCCGGGTTCTCGCGTTCATATGCGCCCAGCGTCTCCTGCAATGATTCATTTTTACGCGGAGGGGTTTTCTCCATGTACGTATCAATCCGTCTTTCTGCGCAATCCAGATTACTTGCGCCTTGTTTATCCCGCCGGGTTCTGCGCCGGACGGATCATGCTTGTTTCCTGTAATTTTTCGGAAAATGCTTCACTGATGCTGACGAGATATGCAATCTTCTTTCCGTCGATGTCTGCTACAATCCATGTTGCTTGTTTCAGCGGCGGCAGTGCGGCGCGCGCCGTTGTTATCCGTTCGGAAAGACGTGTTCCTCTATCTTGAATTTTCGTAATTTCGTTGACAGAAATCGCGGCTATGGTTCGCCCTGTGTTGCCGCCAATTTGCTCGATTGCAAATGTCTCATTCGTCAACGTATATCGATAACACAGAAAGTGCCTTCGATACAGATAATATCCGCATATCGCAATAAAAATGTATCCGATCGGTTGCGTGATCAACCGCGGAATGTTTAGTTTTACGTAGAGCAAATTCCCGATCGACATGCAGGCAATGATAAACACAATCAAAGTGATATAAATCGCTCCTGGGGAGCGCGCAATCCTTCGTTTTGGCGCGATGGTTTCGATCGCGAGCAGATCGATGATGGTGCTTTCATCCATGTGATAATTATAGTAAGCGAACTTCAAAACGTCAACCAAAGACGAGTATTTCGGAGATAACATGCGAATTTGTTGCATATTTTATCATAACCGCCGCTCATCGTCTGCGGTGTTCATTGCAAGTGTCGTCGAATTCATGTAAAATCTCCGAGTAACGTTCCTCCTTAGCTCAGTTGGTAGAGCATGCGGCTGTTAACCGCAGTGTCGCTGGTTCGAGTCCAGCAGGGGGAGCCAGCTAAGTACTCACGAAATGATACAATTCGTGGGTACTTTTTTTATGCAAAAAGCCCCAACTTAGGGCTTTTTTGAGTTCGCGGTCTTCTGTTCGCTTGCTGCAAATATTGAAAACTTGGTTAGTTTTGATGTTTTGTACCAATTCTGCACCCACCTAGGAGTTACGCGCGAGAGTATAGCAGAAACGCGCAAGAGTATAGAAATGAGACTGATATCCATAAAAATGCCTTATTATTCAAGTAAATCGTACTTCAAAGCCGAATATTCAAATATTACCGTTTTTTGCGGTATCTCTGATACGGTTTTTGCCTATCCTGCTCCATGTGTGATGGTTGCATTTTAGAATAGGCTATTATTGTTTGATTTCTACTTTCTTCGAGCTATACCGGGTAGATTTTCTGTTGTTTCCCGTTTCGGTTTTAAATACATTGCTTCGCCGATTTCTCTCTTCGTTTGCTGCTTTAAATGTTTCTTTTGATATAATCATTGGATTATTAGATATTGATATATACTGCTCATGTTTCCCGTCTGTATTTGTTTTTCTCTTTGATTCAGGAAAGCCTTCACAATATGTCTTGAATACTAAAACATCCCCTGAATATTTCTCATTAGCCAATATGTTTTCTATACTTCGTTTACACCATATGCTATTACCCGTCGGTGACAATATGTTGCTTCTTTCAAGTTCCCGTTTGATACCGATAATACTCTTTCCTGCTAAATACATATCAAAAATACTTCGAACAACGTCTGCCTCCATATCGTTAATACGCAAATCTCCGCTATCATCATTTAAGTAACCGTAACATCTTTTCAAGAAAATGCGCGCAGTTCCATTCTCAACTTTATGCTTAATACCAAGGCGGATATTTTCGCTTCTATTTAAATTCTCTTCCTGAGCTACACCTTCAAGAATTGAGATGTAAAGTTGACTTGCTGAGTCATTCGTGCTTATCTCTTCCAGCTCAAATACAATCTCGACTCTCTTTGCCCTCATCTCATTTATTGTTGCTAAAGTTTCGACCGTGTTTCTTCCGAAGCGACTGATACTTTTTGTAAGCACAACGTCAATCTTCCCCGCTCGGCAATCTGTGAGCAGCCGCTGGAACTCGTTACGGTCAGCCTCTTCTGAGCCGGATTTAATATCGAGATAAATATCAGACAGTATCCATCCCGGTTTTGCTGCAACTAACCTTGTAAGGTAAGAAGCTTGTGTAGCCAAACTAGTCAGTTGTTCTTGGCTTCGGCTGCTCACTCTACAATAAATACCAACCCGGTAATGATATTTGGGTTTTGGTGGAATAATCGTAACTTTTCTTTCGTTTGTCATAAGCATCTTCAATCCTCAACACTCAAACCGATCAATGGTGGTTCCCCGTAAGATAACACCATTTCGCTATCTCAGCAAGGAGATCAAGCGGAAGCGGCTTGTTATATGGTAATTGAATAGCGCCTTTGCTTGTTTTGTAATCCACAAGACGATCTGGAAAGTGTTCTATAGCCTCTGACCCAGGATAAATGCCAATATGATTTTTGAATGCAGCAAAATGAAATATATTATGCTTGTCCCAATAAGTTGGCATGCTCCATGAGATACGCTCCTGAGCGTTCGGCAGTGTGTCCAGTAAGGTTTTTCGTAACTGATTTAGATATTCCTGAATGCTAAGAGGGTACTCCGCAATATATGATTCAACCGTTTTGGGAGATTCTCCGCAGTAGTGTTGCTGGTTTTCGTTTTCAAACTCTCGTCCGCACTTTGGGCATTTCCACATTTTGATTTCACCTCGCTCTTTCTACAATAGATACTTTTACAGCATCTCCGGGCTGCTTACCGATTTTTGCTCGAATTTCTTTTTTAATTCCAATGACATGACATGGAGTTTTCATTCTTACAAGACTGCCTTCATAACGCTCTCCATCAAAGGTGGCCGTTACTGGCACCCTACCTTTCCCGAATTCCATTTTCACGTCAAATGGAATTTCTATATATGCACCATCAATATCTTCCACTTTGCGAATCACTGCTTCAAATTCAAACGTCCTGGGGTTCATGCTTTTCTCCTAAATCAAAATCAAGATTCAGCGCTAATTCACATAAGGATTCGAATAATAAGACTTCTAGAATCTCTTGAATGATCTCTAAATACTGGTTGATTAGAGTCTCCAACTCGCGCTCTCTCGGTAGCGCGGCGAATGCTATTTCCAATAACAACTAGAAGCATTTATGTCATCATCTTGGGATCATCAGATGTGTATAATACTTTGATACTTTCAGAATCGAAATCTATCAGGCCTTCATCTCTCATTTTCGTTAATTCTCTTGAGAGAGATGTTCGTTGCACGCCAATCCTCTCAGCAAGTGCTTTTTTCGTGATTTCTAATTTTATCGTACTCGATTCCTGCTTCTTGCTTTCATAATTCAAGTAACTAATGATGCATTCGCGTATTGTTCGGTTCACATAATGCTTGATTCTATCCCCAAGAATGACCGAATGATCAGAGATATACTCAAGATAACTTTTCAAAAAATCAAGGCTGCTAGCAAATAGTTCAAAAAGCTGTTTCTTGCTTATCTCTAGTATGATGGTTGCTTTCTTTGCGGTTACAGTCATTGGATAATATGGGTTTTTTGAGAATAGCAAATTGCCGCCGAGGATATCGCCATCAAAGAATTCCGCAATTGTCATGAGTTTGCCGGACTCATCTATGCGCTCGACTACCACTTCACCTGATAGGATAATTTCAAGATTCTCGCAAATATCACCAACAAAGTGGACGATGTTATTTTTTTCGTACGAATTCACTTTGTTGCCCTTTGCCTGCAATAATGACTCGAGTTGATTCGCGTCGAAGGATTTTACCAGGTCAATCTGCTTTAATAGCTCCAGACTGTTTTTCATAGTAACCTCCAATAGTGTTACATCGGTAACACTATATTTTTTATTCTATCCCTATAATGAAATGAGATCAATAGGAGGTTTTGCTATCATGAAATGTCTTATTACAAGTGTACGTGTTCTATTTCTCGCTTTGTTCTTGTTCCTTCTTGCAAACGGAAAGGTTGTCATTTGGCTGGCTTTATTTGGAGTTAGCCTGATTGCCGCACTCGTTTTCGGCAGAGTTTATTGTGGATATGCTTGCCCAATGAATACTCTGATGATACCTGTGGAGTGGCTGTCAAAAAAACTGAAATTTCAAACCGAAAACGCGCCTAAGTGGCTGAAAAGCGGATACTTCACGTGGATCTCACTCGTTGTCAGCATTGTAGTTATGATGGTATCAAAAAAAGTGCTGCATCGCGACTTGCCGGTCCTTCCTTTCTGGGTGGTCGTATCCGTTCTCGTTACTCTTAGATATAAGCCAGAAGTGTTCCATAATCTTATCTGCCCATTCGGCGCGTTGCAGAAGGTATTTGGCCGATTTGCCAAGATATCCGAGAAAGTCGAGACGCAGGCTTGCATTGGATGCAAGAAATGCGAGAAAGTGTGCCCCTCTAGTGCAATTGTCGTAAATCATGAGGATAAAAAAGCGTTTATAACTACTGCGCTATGCCATCAATGCACGAACTGCCAGCAAGTTTGTCCAACTCGTGCGATTCGCTATAGAAAATAGATTGCGACTCTGTATTTTCCCTTTCATGTGATTTCATTTGGGAGAAAAACGGTCAAGACCCGAATAATGCAATGAGGAAGCTATAATGAATTGCATAAATGAACTGAATAGTAGATTGAAAAGAGGGAAGAATAATGGAAACATTCGATTTAATGGATTTAGTAGCACAAGGATACGAAAACAGACAGGTGAATGTCTTTTACCAGAATGATTTCTTCAAAGCGCGCGTAATTGTACTAGAGGCTGGTGGAAAAATCCCCGAATGTCAAATGGACACTTATGTCATGTTTTATGTTGTCAAAGGTGAAGTGTTGATCAGAAAAAATGATGAAACTTCAGTGCTGAAGGAGAATCAGGTCTTAATAGCTGAGCCCGCCCTTGTATCAATGGAATCAAAAACCGGAGCTAGATTGATGGGTGTCCAAATTAAAGCAAGAAAATTACCATGATTAAACTGGCAAGCTAATCCTGAGATTATGCTCATGTGATTAATAGATCGGTGAATTCCCTTCTCTTTCATCATTACAAAGCTGATTGTTTTTCGTTTAGCCTACTTAATGTTTTAGACCGAAATACTTAGCCTATGCTTTGTGACAAGAAAATCCTATATTTACGGCGCAAAACGAGATCTTTGATCCCGCCCAGAATAGCCTAACCTGGTCAGCTAAGTACTCACGAAATGATACAATTCGTGGGTACTTTTTCTATGCGAAAAGCCCAGACTTTCTGGACTTTTTGGCTTTTGCTGTTTTGATTATTCTTTCGAAAATCTGTTGATTATGTCTCCGGTTATAGATAGTAGGAAAATCTGCACCCACCCCTGAGGAAACGCGCGGGAGTATAGGGGAAACGCGCGAGAGTATAGGAATCAAACTGATAACCATGAAAACGCATTATTGTTTGAAAATCTTACGATTGTAGACCCACTTAGAAAAATATTACCGTTTGTTTTTTCAGCATATCTTAAAGAGAATTATTATCTGATCCTGGCTTTTTTAGTGTGATGCTGTTTATTATAGTCGAATTGACGCAGATCAGCCGATTATATCATCAAACTCAAATCCGTCTTCAAGAACAAACCGCCGAAGCATTGTATCAACCTTAATGCGTATCCTGTGCACTGGTAGTGGCTCATACTCAAATCGATCCAAATAAGCCTTTGCTGCTGGCCAACTTATCGAATTCTTCAGCTGGTCGAACCGACCAAACGCATTTATATCTGCTTGCGTCACATGGAGCTGCATAAAGCTGCGAAGCGCGCCTTCATCGATACCTATTGCAGTAGCAAACCTGTGAATTTGATCGTTCTTTGCTTTTGTCTGATATTCCGTGATATAGTCCCGGAGCGTCTTCCCTTCTTGGACAACTACATCACCTCTTTGAACATCGCGGAGAAAGATGTTTGCGAATTTCTGGTCTGCTTGAGACAGGGTAGCAAATGATTTGTGTAACTCGTTCAGTACCTCCTCGGACGTTTCACCCGCTTGTAAAGCTTTGATGTATTTCACAAATCTCGAATTCATATAATCGGCATCGATTGCACCTGTATTGATTTCGGTCAGGTGCGTATCAATCTCATAAGGAATATCAAATCCTCCGCCTGTACCCGAACCGCTGAAAAGCTCTTTATAACGAAGCGCGAGAATCAAGTATGTAGTTTCATCCAGATGAAGCTCAACGGTGGTCTTTATTCCGTCTGAATGCGTAAACTCGTATGAACGTTTTTCCCAATTAAAACCTTGAATCTTTGCTGCTTCCAAGTATGCATTGAAGTTTTTAAAAAGCTTGGCAAAGCTTGCTTTTTCAATGTTACTCTCAGGCAGCTTTTCGAATGCATCAATTCCAGCAGAGTGAAAAAGCAGAAAAATATCATCAAAAATTTCATTTATCTTTTCCAAGTTTCTCTCTAGCTTATTAGCAAACAAACCGAGTGGCCTGTCACCAGAATACAGCCGAAAAGACTCTTCAATGTTTCTTTTCATCGAGTGCGGATAGCGATAGTACCGAATCGTGCCAAACGGTTTCTCGGAGCCAAATAGTCTGTTGGTACGAGAGAACGCCTGAATCAATCTTTCATATGATAAAACTTTATCCAAATACAATGTGTTTATCCATTTAGAGTCGAATCCCGTGAGCATTTGATCGACTACGATGAGCAAATCAATCTGCTTATCAGGCTGGGTCTCAATAGAGGTGTATGGCCTTTTATGTGCTAACCGCGAGGCAACATCCTTCTTATAGGTCGGATATGTCGCCATAGCGAAATCTCGCGTATAACGGGTATTGTAATCAATTAGCATCTCTACTATCGCGTCTTCTTTAAAAATGCCGGAACCATTGTTATCAATGCTAGGATCAAACAATGCAGCGACTTTTATCTTTGTATTCTGCGCCTTGAATAAGCGATAATATTCAATCGCCTCAGGTATGCTGCTCGTAGCAAAAACAGCATGGAACTTACCGCCATGGCTCAGCATGGTCCAATTCTCAAGGATATCTTGTACAACCGCATTCTGGTGTTCTTCTCGCTCATACTGCGTTGAAGGTATAAAGGTCTCAATCCCTTTGACATAGGTGCCATCGTTCTGCTTATAACCGGCCATTGGCACCTTCGTGTGATCGAGATAATAATAGTAAGCTTCTTTCTTTCGCGGATCTGCAAGCGCTTCTTCTTCTGTCGCTGCCTTAGCTTTCTCTAGTGCAATGACTCGCCTCAAATCAATATCTCTGTAAGTGCATATCTGATATGGGTCAAAACCGAGAACGTTCTTGTCTCGGATACCATCGGCGATGCTGTAGCGGTGCAGTTCGTTTCCAAACACATCTGAAGTGGTATTCATATGTCTCTGATTTTCTTCGTGAATAGGGGTTCCTGTAAAACCAAAGAAAATGGCGTTAGGAAACGTATCTTTAATCGTGCGAAGCATTTCACCAAAAACATCACGATGTGCTTCATCGATAATGAATACAACTCGCTTACGATTTATGATCTCAATATCATGCGTATTGTAGCCATTGTCTTCTTCCACTCTGCTCATTTTCTGAATCGAGGTTACGATCAAAGTATTTGCCGGATTTTCGCTCTTGAGCTTTGACACAAGAACGTCGGTGTTTTCGGTTGCTTGAACGGAATCGGCATCATTGGCAAAGCCACGGTAATCCTGTAAGGATTGCGTACCGAGTTCCACTCGATCCATTAAAAAGACGACTTTATCCGCATCTTTGGAATCTGCAATCAGTTGTGCAGACTTGAAGCTCGTCAAAGTTTTGCCAGAACCTGTTGTATGCCAGATGAAGCCGCCATATATATCGCGCTCACCCCATTTGATTCGCGCGACACGGTCAGAGATCGCACTCGCGGCATAGTATTGATAGCTTCTCATCACTTTCAATATTCCGTCGGTGTCATCTGCTACCGTATAAAAGCCAATCAGCTGATGTGCCATTGGGATTGATATCAGATTGGAGGCAATATCGCGCCAATGATTCATCGGTTCATTATTGAAATCTGCCCAATGGAAATAGTAGTCCTTATTAAACTTGCCATCGGGGCCGGGATTTGCGAAATAGATTGTCTCTTCGGGTTCCATGGCGACAAATACCTGCACCAAGGAGAATAGACCCGTGAACACACTTTCGTGAGAATATTTTTCAATCTGGTAACATGCCTGACTTACGGAGACACCACTCTTCTTTAGCTCCACTTGGATGACAGGCATGCCATTGATGAGCAGCATGAAATCGCCCCTGCGGTCATTGTAAAGGCCTGTCGTGGCATATTTAGGTTGCTGTGCAATCTGATAGCGGCTTTGACCAGCGGCGATCTCTTGTCGGTCGTAAATTTTCAGGCTGATTTCTCTGCCAAGGTGTTGTTCGTCATCCGGGTTGTCGCGTTTGATAGAAACGGTTTTGCCGTTGATAAATCCATTCAGTTTCAAGGGTGTTCGCAGTCGAATGATCTGTTCCATGATCTGTTGCATTTCACCAGTCGTCAGGGGCGCATCATTTAAGCGGTCAATATCCCGATTGTTTTCAAAGAGGATATCCGCCCAATTCTGGATCAGCTCGGCTTCGGTTTTATATCTGAGGACTTCTGACTCCCAACCCTTTTCGAACAGCAGATTAATAAGCGCATTCTCAAAATCCGTTTCTCTATCAAACGTCATGTGCTGCCTCCTGTTTAGACAAACATTCTTTCAAGCATACATTTTTTGATGCTTCTCAGCTTCTCAAGCTCGTTCTGATGAAGGTTGATGAGGTTGTCTATAGTCTGAAATGTTGCTCCAATTTTGCGCTGTTCAGTAACATCTCTTGGTAGAAGAAACTTAGTATTTGATACAAGATTCCAGTCTGAGCGAGGCATTTTTGTCCCTGTGGATTGATTTGCCGTCGTTTGGAAATCAGGTGTTTGAATCAGATAATACAAATATCTACTGTCTGTCTCAGATGGGTGCAAAACCCAAAAGTCACCCACCGCAACACCTGATAAATCAGACAAAATCCAGTTTTTCAGATACGGACGGAGCTTTCCAAACAGAACATCACCAGGCTCAAATTGAATACCCGTTTTGATGATTTGTTTCTCGCGAATGTTTTTGTTGAGAATGCCTTGGCCGGATACAATATCCTCATATTCAATGCTGGGCAATTCGCTGCTGCATACTGCCATTGCGGAGTTCCTTGTAACCATATCTGCGAACATACGCTGTTCCAAAGGTTCAGTAAAACCCAGAAATCTGATTTCCGGCACATCCGCGCCATGCTTTGGGAACATTTTCTCCAGCATGGCACTTTTGAGATTTTGGAGCTTCTCATACTTGCGCTGATGGAGGTCAATTAGATGGTCGAGTTGGTCATGTAATTCATTGATCTGATCCTGTTCGCTTGTAGCAGGAATTATGAGAAAGCGCCTCTTCCAGTCCTCAACATTGAAAACCATTTTTTCAACGTCAACGCCATATGAGCTAAGAAAAAACATCTTATACATTTCTCGCCGCTTTGAAATGAGAGTCCAGAATTTCGCTGATATCGCATCGTTGCTGACGACAACCATGTACTCATTGGAAACTACCGATTTGTCAAGATTTTCTGGCACCAATCCATTCCCGCCATGTATCACTTGACGCTTTGAAACAATATAGTCGCCTGCTCTAACTTCGAAATAGTTCTTAACAAGTATATCTTTCCCTTTGAGAAGGCCACGTGATACCACCCCCTCGTTGCGACGCTTAACCGTAACAAGTTGGTACAGTTCCTCATCCTTGATACTAGCAGGACGCTGAATATCAGATACAATATCACCAACTCTCTGTTGTCTCCATGGGTCACTAAATCTTCGGAAACGAATAGCCGGTGTTCTTTCATCTTCCATATCATTCACCCATCAGTAGCTTCTTGAATTCCGATAACCCCGCCATGTCATATTCGTCGCCTTCCAGTTCGTCTATTATCGCTGAGAGTGCTTTTTCAGACTCCCTAATCTTGTTTTCCAGCTCTAGATAGGTTGTGGCATACTTCTCTGTCAACGTCTTGATAGACTTTACCAAATTGTTGATAATCGTCATGGGGATATCATGCAATGAAACAACCAAAGGATGAATCCATTTCAGTTTAAGCAGTTCTATCGCCTGCTCATCCGAAAGACCCTCTATTGTCTGCTTGGTTTTTTTATGTAACGCGGTGAAAAGCTCTTTTGCTTGCCGCTTCACTTCTTTTTCCTCATCCATCAACGTTTCTACACGAACCATTTTGGACTCAAAGGAATCCTCCGGGAAAGTAAAGTTTGCCTGTAGGAACTTAATACGCTCAGCCACTTTCGCTTTTGCGTAAACCCCGCCATCGGACTCAACTGCTGACCAATCGACACCCTTATGTTCTGCAACGAAATGCAACTTATCTGCCTTGCCTGCTTTTGAATCCAACAGCGCGAGGTATCCATGCAATCCACTCAATTCTTCCGATTCTACATCCGCATAGAGCTCAGCGACTTTCGCTCTCACTCCTGCCGCTACAAAGGCAGTCTTGTCTTCATTTAGGAAATCGCCTTCTCTGTCTTCTTCAGATAGAGAATCGATGACTTCCAAATACTCTGCCGAAATATCGTCTAAGCGCCTTTCCTTAGCCTTCACTTCTTCGGCTTGATCCTTTAGCAGCGATGCTTGCACCAGTTCAAACGGAATCACGTGTCCAATCCAGCCGTCTTGGACTTCTTCGTCATTGCCGTCCTTTTTCTTGGAGACCATATTCGGGTCAACAAGTTTCGTCGCGGCAAACCCTTCTGTCTGAATGATTTCAAGATCGATAGAGATTTTCACCCACTCGTCGTCCAGTAATTGATATGCTTTATATTTGTCTACCAGTGGAAGAGGCGAAATACGTTCAAAGATGCTATCGCTGATTGCAAGTTCTTCGTTAGAAACACTCACTGTGAGCATTTTATCAATCAACTCGACTTTTAAATACGCATCAAAGCCATTAAAGGCAGTTTCGAAATTATGCACAAAGGCCTTTATATCATCGCTTGTGGTGATTGCTTCCTTTACATCTGCAACCGCCAACGCGGAATATGGTGTTCCATCGTCAGTAAACAGAATCTCACGAAGCCGTGGAAACGCAGTCCAATATTCGGTTAACTGATCAATTTCTGCATGCGGAATTCCGCCAAACATAGTGGCATAAATGTCCCAGGTTTCGCCATCCTCCGAGGAATCGACATATCTGGGGATATTCAGATTGTACTCATTTTGACGAATTTCATCCCTTTTTACTAGTCGAGAAAAATTCTCGATTGTTTTTCGTCCAGCTAGGGCATCGACTATCCTTTTGATATCCGAAGCCTGTAGCTTATTTGTCTTCCCAACCTTTGCAAAGCCCTTTGAAGCATCGATGATCAGAACATCTGTGTTTGGTCGCTTCTGCTTCAGCACCATAATAATGGTCGGGATTCCTGTGCCAAAGAAGATATTAGCCGGTAGTCCTATGATCGCATCTATATGATTTTTCTCGATTAATTTTCTCCGAATTTCGCCTTCTTCACCGCCACGGAATAAGACGCCATGCGGAAGAACAATGGTCATAATGCCATTGGGCTTAATGTGATACAAATCATGAAGTAAAAATGCATAGTCCGCCTTACTCTTCGGCGCTAGACCAAAATTATGATAACGCGGGTCATTTTCTTTGTTAGACGGATCCCAATGCTGTGAGTACGGTGGATTGGACACGACAGCATCCACATATAACGGTTTATAAGTTCTTGCAGGGTCTGCGTCATCAAACCAAGGCCAATCCTCCTCCAACGTATCCCCGCAGCGCGCCTCGATATTGTCGGGAAGAATGCCGCGCATGACCAAGTTCATTCGGGTTAGGTTATAGGTGTTCTCTTTCCATTCCTGCGCATAATACTTGATATTGTCTTTGTTGTTGATAAACTTTGATGCGCTTTTGCCTATTGTTATGAGCAATGAGCCGGAACCGCTCGTTGGATCGCATATCTCAATCTTATCCCTGTCTTTCAGGTGATTCGCTACGATTTCCGACATAAGAAGAGACACTTCATGTGGAGTGTAGAATTCACCCGCTTTTTTGCCCGCATTTGCCGCAAAATTACTGATCAGGTATTCATAGATGAACCCCAACACATCATAATCTTGCTTTCCATCCATAGGAATTGCCTTGATAAGTTGAAGAAGTCCGCTAATTGCTTTCGTTTGCGACCCAGCGCTATCACCTAGCTTACTTAATCCTGTTTGCAATGTATCAAAAATCTTGTTGAATACTTTTTTATGAGAAGCACTTATCAATCGACTAAAGGCAGAAAGTGCATCTCTTACGTCACCAACTTCAAAGCCGGTGCCCTTCTCAATCCAAGTAGAGAACAAATTATTATACGCAATAAAATAGCCTAGTTGGCGCTGGCAATACTTGACAGTGTCCTCATCTGCTTCAGCTAGCTTCTTCAGCTCTTCGTCTGTCCAGCCATCGCCTTTTAGAAAATCGACTTCCTTTTCTGAGAGAAACTTATAAAAAATGAAGCCAAGAATATAGTCCTTATATTCGTTCGCTTCAATTTTAGAGCGCATCTTGTTGGCTGATTCCCAAATTTTTGATGCCAGCTTTTGTTTGTTCATGATGGTTCTCCCAACTACTTCATATGAATTCCATATACATAAATGAATTGTACTATTGCATCATTATGATTATATAGAATTATATCCTCTCCCGCAACGCACATAAGAAAATCGATGCATTTATTCATTCGTTACTTTAGCGAATTTTTGATTCAGAACCCACCAAAATTGACTCAGTTGCACTTTTTGCTCAAATGTGCGTCGACCGTCAGAACGAATTGTCACATTCTCTACCGCTACATTCCATAGTTCCGCACCGAACTCTATTATCGGTCCCGGCGCTTTCAGAACTTTATGGATCGCATCCAGCTCGCGTTTCCTTGCCTCCCTCTGCTCGCGCTGCACACTGAAATTTGCAATCCGTTCCTCAAACGCCCAGAGTAGTAAATATGCCCCCACAATTTGAACCGCCTTCACCCCACTCGCATTTCAACGAACCATCTTCCATCTTCATCAAACAAATATGTATCCCGTGCGCCAATTCGAATAGTGTATCTAATGCCGCAGCCACCTGCCTTGAGACTGGCAGCCCTACATTTATCTTTCACTTCATCAATATCATATTTACGTCCATTTTCGAGCAATACACAAAGTGGCTGAATGGCCCCATCTATATGAATCTGTGCAAGTATTGATACATATTCTTTTTTAATTTCATTTGCCATAATAAGCCTCAGATCGCTTTGAAATATCCAATCGGATGGATCGTATGATCCTCTTTGGGGTTAATATGCTTGAGTGTCGAGTCGAATTCTACGACGGCGCGGTAGATGGCGTAATGTCCGAATCGTCGCCTGATATCATCCACCGTGCGCTCCAACAACTCCAGTTTTTCACGTTCCGCTTCGTCTTCAAATAGTTTGAGCTGTTTGGGTGTTGTTGCCGGAATCAGGTCGCAACCACGGATGCCAATGCTGCGCAGCGGATTCTGCCAGCGATAGCTCATGCGTAATAATTCCATGGCAGTATCACATAATTCGCTAGCAAGGCATGTTGGCTCGTCTAGCTTCATCTGTTTTTGAAACCAAAATAGACCATTATCACGAACGCTGATTTGGACAGTCTTTGCAAGGAACCCATGATCTCGTATTCGCTCCGCGACGCTTTCAGCAAGCATATAGAACACGATTTTTGCGTCTAATTCATTCATAAGGTCGCGCGGCGTAGTAGTGCTATTGCCAATCGACTTGATGATCGACTCATCGCCAACCGCCATAACCGGCGAGTTATCCAGTCCGTTAGCAAACCAGTAGAGAATCATTCCCACCTTGCCAAACCACGCTTGTAGCAGTTCTGGATCCGTACTCGCAAGCTGACCAATGGTTTCTATTCCGTGGTTGTAGAGCTTCCTGGTTGTCGCGCGCCCCACGTACAGCAGATCTGATGCCGGAAGCGGCCAAACCTTTTCACGGTAGTTGTCTCGAGTCAGAACGCTGACAGCATCCGGCTTCTTGAGATCGGACCCCAGTTTAGCAAACACTTTATTATATGAGACGCCGATTGAAACGGTTATACCGAGTTCACGTTTCACCCTCTCCCTAATCTCCTCGGCAATAAATTCTGCATTGCCAAATAGATGTACACTACCCGAAACGTCCAACCAACATTCATCCAGCCCGAACGATTCTACCAGATCGGTATAGCTGTTATAGATCTGGCGCGCTAAGGCGGAGAATCGGAGATATCGGTCATAATGTGGCTTAATGATAACAAGCTGCGGACATTTCTGCTTTGCCTGCCAGAGTGCTTCGCCGGTGGTCACTCCAAATTTCTTCGCAATTTGGTTCTTCGCTAGTATAATCCCATGCCGAGCTTCCGCATCGCCGCCAACAGCAACAGGTTTATCCCGTATTGAAGGATCATATAAGCATTCAATACTGGCATAACAGGCATTCATGTCTACATGTAAAATCGATAAATCCAAGACGTATACTCCTTCTTAGAAGTTTAGGTACAAGAAACATACCATCCAAAGTCTGCACTCTTGAATAGATCGATCGGGATAGTTTACTGTTATTGGCTATCAGGACATTAGAATTATAAATGTCTCAATATAATATATAACCCCAAAGTCAGACGACTGTCTCTTTTCTCTATTACAGGCATTATAACGCCACTGAATCCGCTTTGTCAACGTACGTTTGTTCGTATTGAAACAGACCCGCATTTATAGACAGCTTGAAGTTGTATCGTCGTGTAGTGTCTGCTATAATTAGCGACAAAGGGTAATAAGCTGTAGAAATTTAGTGAGGGGTTTCGTGTGATTGTAGAGTTATTTAAAGAATTCAACTAAGGTGCAAAAACCGTATGCTGTCCTCATTCAATTTTAGCTGAACACCCGCTACACAGAGCAACGTATGAACACAAATATGCAAAGGAGAGATCTTGTTATGCCCTATAGAAATAAGACCTACATTGCTTTTGATGGCGACACTGATATGTCGTATTACCGCACACTACAAATGTGGAAGGCAAATGAGAATATTAACTTCGAATTCTATGATGCGCATGATTTAAACACTGCTAGGGACACTAGTCTCACAGACTCAATTAAAAATCAGTTAAGAGTGCGATTTGATAATTCAAAATTGTTCATGATTCTTGTTGGTGAAAGCACAAAGTGGAATCGAAAATTCATTCCATGGGAAATCGAACAAGCATTGAGCCGGAGTTTGCCGATTGTTGTTGTATACATTAACGGATCTCGGCAAAAAGACGGCGATATGTGTCCGTCATTGCTGTCTAATGCTTTAGCGATCCACATACCTTTTAAAGCAAGTATCATGCAGTATTCCTTTGACAATTGGCCTTCATCACACGCAAGTTATAAGGCTGATGAAAAATTAGGAGCATATGTTTATAAGGATGAAGTGTACAAGAGTCTTAGGATTTGAGGTGCTAAATGAAAATTTCGTTATTTAATAAAAGAATTGTAAACCGATTTCTGGGAATTCTCAGCACAATAAGCGTGATAACATCCATCATATTCCTTTTTGTTAGCATTGATGAAACACTTAAGGTTGGCATAGGTATTGTGGTTCTCGCATTGTTAGTTGTACTTTATTTTGCTATTTGGATAGGCTCTAAAATGCGGCGAAGTATAATCTTGAAAATCAATGCCTCCGAAATTGAAGTAAAATTCGGCGACATTTTCAAAGAGTGTGCCGATCTTAAAGTGATTGGATTTAACGAGTATTTTGACACATTGGTAGATGGCAGAATTATTTCTGCGGCATCGCTAAACGGGCAGTATATCGAAAAATTCTATAGAAGCAAAGTCGCAGAGCTAGATGCTATCATATCCTCCGACGCGCATCTAGGTGAGTCCTGCCTTTACGAGAACGAACATCGGCCACAGGGTAAAAGCGCAAAATATAAACTCGGCACTATTTGCGTAGTGAATGACTACTTGCTTACGGCTTTGAGTCGCTTTGATAAAGACAATCGAGCTTATCTTGAAATGATCGACTATATTTCCTGTCTATTAAACTTTTGGAATGAAGTCGATAGAGTCTATGCAGGTAGATCGATTGCCTTGCCAATATTGGGTTCTGGTATTACCCGCTTCAAAGGGTATGAAAACATTTCAGACCAAGAGCTACTTGAACTAATAATCTGGACTTTCAAGGTCAGCCGTATAAAATTCACATACCCATCGAAAGTAAAGATTATTGCATTTGAAAGAAAGAGTGAACGCATCAATTTATTGAGTTTAAAGGATCTAGAGTCCTAAGAAGAATTAATATAACTAAATAGGACAATCACAAAGGATTTATTTATAAAAGTCGCTTGTAATTAACCAAAAAAAATAGTGAAGGGATGAAATGAATATGGTTTATAGAACAAAAACATATTTAGCGGCTGACTGGGATACTGATAAGACCGCTGTAGATCGACTTTACACATGGAACGACAGCAATAAATGGAGTTTGTCATTCAATGATGCACATGACTTGACACAAGCACGGGATTCTAGTCTGAAATGTAATATAAAAGCATCATTATCAACCAGATTGAATGCATCAAAAACTTTTGTGCTTATAGTTGGAACAAATACAGCAACAGTTCGCAATGGAAGTTGCCAATATTGTAATAGTTACAACAGCTGGACAAGCGCTTGTGCAAAAGGGTACTCAATTGATCATCGTAGCTATATTGAATTCGAGTGTGAGAAGGCTGTTAAGGATGGGTTGGATATTATTGTCCTATATTATGCTGCAACTGTGGATAAATCAAAATGCCCCACTTGCATCAAAAGTTATGGTATCCATCGAAAAATGTGCAAATACGAAAATGGCACGTATTGCTGGGATTATGAATCAGTAAAAGAAGCCTTCGACTATTACAACTGATATAAACTTGAACTGCACAAAATTTTGCAATTAGATATTGTGAAATATCATTTTGGCAAAAAGTCTATAATCTAGAAATTTACAAGGTGGTTAGCATAGACTTTCGGAATGATTAATATTCTGTCTTTTTCTTGACTGACCCGTGAAGTGAGATCAAGTTCGGTATTGCAAGCAAACACGATTTTGTTTACTTAATTCCTGTAATTTTCACAAATCTGTGTCTCTTTCCAGATGGTATTCACTTGGGTTTTTCAAAGCGCCATGCTCAGATAAAACTCAAGTTCACCCTCCGAAGAAACGATTACACTTTTCACCGCCCTATTCCACAGCTCCTCGTCGAACTCGGCAATCTGCCCAGTCGTCTTGAGCATCTTATAAAACGCATCTAGCTCGCGCTTCCTAGCCTTCCGTTGCTCCCGCTGCTCCCCGATCTGGGCAATCCGTTCTTCAAGCAAACGGCTTTGATCCAAGAGCTCCGCATATTGATCGTCATATTCGGCCTGTTCGATCAACGCCCGTGCGTAGTCGTCCACCAGCTTGCGCATCGATTCGGACACCGCTTCATGTTTCTTAACCGCAGCGGCTTCCATTTCTTCAAGCTTACGCGTGTCGGTTAGCGTCGTAATTAGTTTGCTGATATCCGAAAGAACCTGATCTTTATTCGCAATCACCCGGTTCATTTCAGTTACAAACGCCGCCTTGATCTGATCTTCGGTCACGTGCGGCGTTTTGCATGGCTCGCCGTTGTCATATTTGTGCTGGCAGCGCCAGATCACGGTGCGGTATTTATCGTTGCTATGCCACACCTTCCTGCCATAGTAGCTACCGCATTCACCGCAAACTATCTTGCTGGAAAAGCAGCCGCTTCTGCCCACATATCGTGCCTCGCGGCGGCGCTTTAACTCCTGCTGTACTTCGTCGAATACCTCGGGAGAAACGATCGCCGGGTGGCTTTGTTCCACATAGTATTGCGGCAGCTCGCCTTCGTTGCGCTTCATCTTTTTTGTCAAAAAGTCAACGCAAAAGGTCTTCTGCAACAGCGCGTCACCTTTATACTTCTCGTTCCTTAGGATACTTTCCACCGTGCTTGTCTGCCAGCGCGCTTTCCCTGCAGGAGATAATTTTCCCATGGCTTCCAGCCGTTTTGCGATACCGGAGGGCATAAGCCCTTCCAGAAAAAGCGCGTAAATCAACCGTACCGACTTTGCCTGTTCCTCTACGATCTGCGGCAGCCCGTCAGGGCCCTTCTCGTAGCCGAGGAACTGTTTGTAAGGAAGATAGACCTTACCCTCCTCGCACTTTGCGCGTTTGCCCCAAGCGACGTTCTCGCTGATCGAACGGCTCTCTTCCTGCGCGAGCGAGCTCATGATCGTGATAAGTAGCTCGCCTTTGGAGTCCATGGTGTAGATGTTCTCCTTCTCGAAATACACCTCTACACCCTTCTCCTTCAGCTGTCGAACCGCAGTCAGCGTATCGACCGTATTTCTGGCAAAGCGTGAGATGCTTTTCGTTATGATCAGGTCGATCTTCCCCACTAATGCGTCCGCGATCATGCGGTTAAACCCGTCGCGCTTTTTCGTATTCGTTCCGCTGATGCCCTCGTCCGTATACACTTCGACCAAAGCCCAATCCGCATTAGCGGTGATCTGGCGAGTATAGTAATCTACCTGCGCCTCAAAACTCGTGAATTGCTCGTCACTGTCAGTCGATACTCGAGCATACGCAGCAACGCGACGCAAGCTCGCAATCGCTTGATGCGCTGATGCTTTGGCAACGACTGCACGATCAATCTTCGTGACTTTCTTGATGGCTTCCATGAATATTACTCCTTTTTCTCGATCTGGTTTTATCCGCAGCTGACTTTTTCATTTCGTCCGTCCAGCTTTCCGCCCGGGATCGGTCTTCCCATGTATACTCTCGGGTATGACCGTCACGAAATACCAATGTTAGGTCGTTAGGGTATCTTGCACCGATATGGTCGATCTCTTTATTAAAGAGTTCTTTATCAAACTCGTGTATTTCCAGCGCTTTTAATGAAAATTCGACCAGAGTTATCTCTGGTATTTTTTTACTCAGGCAAAAGTCCTTCCCTTCCGCCGAGTAAGTACTACAAACGTACCCGGGAGTTCCGTTTGTATTTTTCCGAATGAAGTGCCTCCCGCAGTGCGAGCAGATGATCTTGCGCCGAAACAGCTGGTCATCCATCTTCGGCTCAGGGCGTTTAGCAGATTTCTGATTGCCCTCCATACGCTTCATCGCGCGCTGATAAGTCTCGGCATCAATGATCGGAGGATGTGCGTTCTCGACCAGATAGAGCGGCAATTCGCCGTGGTTCTTTTTCGCGCGTTTGGATAGATGGTCTTTCGTGAACGTCTTCTGCAGTAGTTGATTGCCGGTATACTTTTCATTCCTGAGTATCTCTGAAACCGTAAATTGCTTCCAATGTCCACCTTGTTCGCAGGGAATTCCCTCGAGACGGAGCCGTTTCGCGATCACGGTAGCGCTATCGCCGGCAAGGTATTCTGAGAAAATTCTGCGTACGATCTCTGCTTTGTAATCATCGATCGTGACCTTGCCGTGCCGTATCGTATACCCGTACAATTGACACCAGCCGCTGATTTCACCTTGCTCAAACTTCTTTCGAATCCGCCATTTGATATTCTCAGATGCGGATCGGCTTTCTTCCTGTGCATATGAAGAGAGGATGGTGAGCATCAGCTCGCCATCCCCTGAATTACTGTGGATGTTCTCCCGTTCAAAGAACACATCCACGCCTCTTTGTTTCAGTTCACGTAGGATATTCAGTGTATCCAGTGTGTTTCGCGAAAATCGGCTGAGCGATTTAGTGATCACCATTTCGATCTTTCCTGCATAGCAATCGGAAATCAACCGCTGAAATTCCGGGCGATTGTCTTTCGTGCCTGATAGGCCCTCGTCTGCATATACCCCGACGTAGATCCATTGCGGGTTTCTCTGTATGTGCGCGCTGTAGTAACTGACTTGAGCCGCCAGAGATTCAACCATCGCCATTTTATCATTAGAAACGCGAGCATAGGCGGCCACCCGCATCCGTTGCGGGATTGCCGGAATCGTTGGCTGTACTATGTGGATCACTCGATTCATACCTATGCTCCTATCATGTGGCATATTAGCTCTCACTCGGCGATTTATCAACAGATGTTTTCAGCAAGATGTTCCCGATCGGAGGTTGGTGCTTTTCGATCATGAGAGCATGAAAGGCGTCGTGTTCAGCCTGCGAAATCAGCCCTTTCCGCAGCATACAATTAGCCACTGCCATCGAAACGCGATATCGCAACTCCCGTTCAAACTGCTCGTTTGTCATGTGTTTTCTTATCCCCAAAGCGAGCACGTACATAGCAGGCATGGCAGCAGTACTTTCTGTGATTCTTTTCATAGTCCTCGAAAACACGGCCGCAGAAAGCGCATTTTGCTTTGGTAGCGGACTTTAAACTCCGATTGTCTTGATGCTGTTTCCACCAGACTCTGCGACACAAATCAGAGCAAAACTGTTTTCGTTTTCCTGTTGCATTCTGAACAAGGACCGCACCACATCGTTTGCAATGATCAGCATCGTGATTCTCATCGGCGGCTTCAGGTGGCTGGATCCCCATTCTCAGGCAGATAGATTTCACCGTATTCCGCGAAATGCGTAGATTATCCGCGATTTTGGTATAACTCTTCCCTTCGAACCGTAAGCGCAATATCTCTTCTCTATTCTTTTGCGTCATATCTCCTCCAACGAAAAAAGGAGCGCCTCGAAAGACGCTCCCGTTTCCCCGATATACAGTTGTTGTTTATTTTATTCCCGCAATCAGATGCTCCGCCGTACCTGTGATCAACGCGGAGACATTCACCTGCGCGGCGGTCAGCACATCCATCGCGGATGCGGAGAGCTTTGCGGTGGTCTTTTCGTAGAGAAGTTGACCGAGCTGCGCGATCTCTTCTTTGGTCAGTTTGCCATCGTTGTGAGCGGCCTTCATGCCGTCAACAACCGTTTGTTTCAGCTCGCCGACCGTGATCTGCGCGAGCTTGATCAGCTCCTGCTGCGCGTGGTTCACGGTATCGAGCTGGGTCGCCTTTCCGAGCTTCGCGGTCAGCCACGCGCCGAATGCGCCGATCAGCGCAACAAAAAACGCCGCAGCAATGTTCACGGCGTTCTCAATCAGGATGTCGGCGACGGTTGCGTCTGCGGTTCCACCTGTGTCTGCCAACGCGACGGCTGGCAGTGCGAGCAACAGGATCGCGATCAGGACCAGAATCAGTTTCTTTTTCATTTGAGTTCCTCCTAGATTGATGTAGCCTGCTCCGAGGCAAGCTCATGGACAAAATCGTCATACTCTTCTTGGGCGGTCTTCGCTTTTTCGCGCGCAGTCTTCATCTCGCCGTTTGTTTCGCCACGCTCAACAGCGATACAGGTAGCTAACGAAAGCGATAAACCCGCATCCTGCATCTTCATAGCGAGCTTCGATTCCTTTGCGCGAATAGCAGCTCTCTTCTCCGCCTGTTTTCGATCGCGCGTCATTCGAACTTCCAGCCAAACAACCAGCAGCGCAAACACGCCCGATATGATTTCTCCGATATAATCCAACTCCGTTCCCCCACGTCTATTGATTCAAGAGCTTGCAGCGACCGCATTTGTGCCAGTAGCCGCTGCCGCCCTGATTGATTCCCTCCACAACGACACCAACATCTCGGCCTTTTGCGTGGATCACCATGCCACGTCCCAGATAGAGCCCCACATGCGTTTCATCTTCTGCATTTGTGGTGCTGTTGCGGAACAGAAAATCGCCCGCGATCAGTTCGTTGCGCGCAACCACGTCACACATCGCCCATAGCCCATCGCAATTCTTACGATCATCCCAGATTCCCGTCTCGCGCATGAGCCAGGAAAGGAAACCGGAACAATCATGCGCCATGAGGTCGGCGAACCCTGCCTTGTACTGGCTATCGCGGAATGTGATCGCACGTGCGAACTCCTCATCCATCGCTTGAATCTTTGAATTTGACAGATCGGTCATACCGGATGCGCCCCAAACATACAGGTCCCCGATTCGCGTCAGCGCCAGTGCGCAGACCGCAGTCGATTTGTCCGATACCGTATCCTTTGTGATCGGCTCCGCTTCTGTTGCCGTGTCGCCGAACAGCGCCGCCCACGTTTCCTTCCCTATGACCCCGTCGACGGTCAGCCCGGCTTGCGCCTGAAACCGCTTCACGGCCTCCAACGTGTCCGCACCGAATGTCTTCTTGCTAACCGTTGTAATTTGGTCGCCATAAAACCCATGCTCCAAGAGCCTTTGCTTACAAAAAAGCACGTCCTCGCCGGACGTGCCTTTCTTCAAATTGCGAGTGAATTCCATTTTCCCTCCAGTTGACGGCTCAATATTTTCAAATCCGTCATTGTTTTCGGTTGCTCTGTTCATAAATGTCTGTTACGCTATAAGTGTGAAATTTGCATGGTCTTAACGCGTTGAACTTTTTCTTCCTCCCTTTTATTCACCACATTAACCATGCAAAACAGGGCGCTTCGAAAGGAGCGCCCTATCTATTTATCTTGTGCCTTACGCCGTTCTCTTCCAGAAATAGCATGTGATGTAGGGCTGCAGGTTGTTGTGCGCTGCGCCGCTACCGTTACTACCTACTGAGCCGGACACGGAGCCCGTGTGGTCATGCGAACCGCCGGATCCCGTTGTCTGTCCACTAGAACTGCCGCCATTGGTCATATAGTAATAAGTAGAACCTGAACCGCTACCGACCCTATATGATCCAGACGATGCCTGATGTGCATGCGAACCGTTCGCGTTGATCGTTACAGATCCACTGAACGAATGGCTGTGCGATGGCATCTCTGTTGCTGAGAGCGTATGCGTGCTCGTACCGCCTGTTTTCTCCACCGAGTTGAAGTTCGTGTCGGAGGCGTTCACGCCAACCGGCACCCGCCCTGTACCCCATCTTGTCCACGTTCCACCAAGGAACGTGCTTTCATCCGTAGCAGATATCGTCATGCGGATACTTCCTACTGGAAAGATCAGGTTTGCCAGCCACAGAACGCTCAAAAAGGCTACGCCATCGTCAAACTGCACATTTTCTCGGAACCGCGCCGGCCAACCAACATCAAAGCTGTCCTCTTCGGCGACCTTGCCAACCGCCAGTCCCATACCGGTGCTGCGCACGGATAGGATGACTTCCGCAGTGCTGAGATCGATATATCCGTACGCTTCGCCGAAATAATCTCCGAGCGTTACGCGAATGTCATAGGTGTACTGATTCGAGAGGCTTCCGCCGATGCGGAATGAACCATTTACGGCATAGGCAGATAGTGTGAGAGTTGTATCCGTATAATACGTTTCGCTCTTGCGCTTATACCCGATCTTGAGTACACGAGTATTCTTGTTGTTGACGGATGAGATAGAAACGGTAACCGCAACCATGGCATAGGTTCCGGTGTTGCTGGTGTTGCCTGCTGCATCACACCGAAAGACCGAAACTGACTTGACGGAGGGTGAATCATACGCCACTACTTCGAACGTCCCTGTCAGAACAGTAGTTCGTCCCCGACTGTCCGTAACCGTCGCGCGGATCGTATTCGTTCCAGCGGTTGTCAGTTCATTCGTCGAGAAGGAGTTGCCCGAATACGTCGCGCCGTTTACCGTGGTCGAGATCGAAGAGATCGACGAGCCGTATGCACCGGAAGCGGAAATGCTGACGTTCAATTTGCTCTTTCGCTGAACAAAGCAACCAAATTGTGTTGCCAGCTCCTCCTCTGCCTCTGAGAACCAGATCGATCCTGTTGGCACAACAGAAGCTGGGATCGCGGCATTAATGCTTACCTGCGTTGTGCCAAGGAGCACTCCGTTTGAGTAGGTATCGCAATATAGCGTCCCTGCGACGCTCGTCGCATTCGGCGCAGCGTTGGCTTCGTCCAGCGGCGGCGTCCACGAAATGCTTGTTGCCGAAGTTTGAGTTGCGATTGTCGTCTCCGCGCGCGAACCAAACCTCGCCCGCAGGGTGTGTAGAAACGCGCTTGACGCTGGCGTTAGCGTAATCGTTGCCGCGCTGCCAAGCGTCACGCTCGGTACGCTCGGAGTAGTGACTCGTGGAATTGCCGGTAATGTGATGCTCAGCGATCCGCTGACCGAACCGATCGCCGACGAATACGTACAGTTCGCGACGAATGAAATCGTTGTCTGCCTTGTCCCATCCGAGTTGTGGGTGACCGTACATTCGCCATATGCTTCGCTCTCTGTGCTCGCGTTATCTGTCAGGATCATGAGGTACTGATAGCCCAGCGCTGTGTCATATGGTTCCTGATACTGCGTGATGTATTCGTCACGGTAAGGAATGCACGAGATCGCGAAACCTCTGCCCGTGCGATTGTAGACCACGCTTCCGTCCACAGATACGCTCGTCGCGCCACGGGAATTCGAATCTACATTGTTGCAGTAAACGTCGTACTGCGAAGTGTTTCCCGAGGTCGCCAGAAACACATAGAACCGGATGGTTGATGCGTTGCTGGCGGCTGACTGCGAAATGATCTTGTACTCCAGCCAGCAAGAAATCTTACTTGCCGCCGTTCCAGAAAGAGAACCGTTTACGATCGTGTATCCATCATGAATCGACTCATACGGCCAATTTGCCATATCCTCACCCCGCGATCTTTTTGAAGTTCAAGTTTCCGCTCTCAGGTACCCATGCATAGCCGCCAACTCGCAGCGATGAAAGTACCTGTACGTCGTTGACATACAGCTTGCCGGAAGAAAAGTAAGCGATCGCACTGTCGGTAGTCACGCTGTCCTCGCTGCCAGAGAAGAAGTAAAGAACGTCATTCTCCAACTTGAGCTTGATTACGGACGTGCTCTTTCCGATTACGATGCCGGACGATATCAAGCGGATGAAACTGCGCACGGACTCGAATTGCTGCGACGTTTCACCGTTCAGCGTCGAAATACGGCTTGCTGTTTCCGTGAAGTTCGCCTCGATTGTTCCCGCCATAATGGAGAATGAGGTCTGAACCGTATTCTGCAGCGCGATGAAATCTTGCGTCCGGACATAGTCCTCTAGCGCGGTCATGATAATCTGCTGCGCGGATTGCAGGATCGATGTGTTCTGCGTGATCTGCTCCTGCACGATTTCCTTGATCTCTCCGTGCGTCGTATAATCAGACTCGATCGAAGCGACGCGGTTTTTCACCGAAGTATTCTGTCGAATCTCCTCACCGATCAATGACGGTCGAGAATCCCCAAGCACGATGCCGGTGCTTGCCGGGTTGTTCAGCGGAACCGTCAACTCGGACAGCACATACGTCTCTTCCGGGCAGAGCGTGCCGCAGGAGACGATCACCTTATCCAAGAAGTGAAACGACTCGACGTTCGCGTCGGCGTTGTGCAGATCAACCGCTGAGAGCTTGATCGTCTGCTTGAATCGTGCGCCAGTGCCGCTCAGCCAAACGCGACCTTTATTCACGAGAATGGTTGGATCGATGATCTCATCCCATGTGGTCAAACTAGACGGCGCGAAGATCACCCCATAATCTGCCGCAAGCGCTGAATCGATCATGTATTCTTGTCCTTCGTTGACACTCGCTATCGTGAGCCGCGCTTCACTCTCCGAGTCCGGATCTATATCCCGCAGCGCCGCACCGAGCGGGACGCAGGCGGTAAAGGTCTCAGATGCATTCTTACTCATTACGAGGTCAATCAGGTTTTCACCGAATTCGATCTTTTGTGTTGATGTGTCCGGCACGTCGGCATGATAGTCCAGAATCGGATTCTCGTTTTCATCGAAACGAGCAATCAAGTAGCCACCGAGTGTGTCAAGTAGTGAGGTCTTGAGGATCTGCCAAGCGGACAGATAATCCTTTGTCGCGATGCTGACCGAACCTACAAGATTACAGTTCCCTAAGACAAATCGCTGATGCGCATTCACCTGCGCGTTGTGCTGGGTCAGGATGTATTGCCAGACATCAGCCGCTGTACCATCCAGCGCAAATGGGCGAAGGATACTATCCAGTAAAAATGCCAACGTCCCTTCAACCACAACCTTACGGTTTTCGTACAGATCGCACTCGTCCTCGATCGCACGCCCCACCCAGATCAGGGTATCGTCGCGATAGACCTTGATGCGACTCTTGAGCTTTTCCAATACCCCATAGTACGGATGCTCCTTCGGTATCGTGAACGTCAGTTCACCCGGCTCGTTCTTTTTCTGCGTCAAATCCGGCTCGAACACGAACAAATCCGGCAAACGAGGATCATAAAGCACATACGAATCATAGAGTATACGGTACATCAGAGCGCTCCTTTTTGGTAGGTGAATGTGATTCGCCCAGTCCCAGTGATTCCAATCACCGTATCCCCCTCCGTGAGCACCAGCGATGGAATCATGTGCGTGCCCGCTGAAAGGTTGACGGTATATTCCTTCTCGTTCAACATATACGCCAGCATCATCTCGGCGGAAACAGTGATCGTCGGCACGAGCGGCATGCGCGTGTTCGTCAGCGTCACTGTTGCGTTGCCCGTTGGAAGAACCGTAATCGTCGTCTCAAAGTGCTCCAGCTTGTACGGCTTCGCTCGGCATTCCAGCGACAGTTCACAATAGCCAGCATGACGCTCGACATCCTCAAGCGTGACCCGTGCGTCGTAGTAATAGGTCGGGTCGCGATCGAAAATCACGTTCATACGTCGTCCGTGCACATCCGCCGCAAACGAGGAGATCAGCACATCAAACGGCGCTCTGCAGTACAGTGTCAACGGGATGACCCGGTCAGCATATCGGACCGTGCCAAACGCTTCTGATAGATCGAGCGCGCCATCGCGCCCAGGGATCTCCACGAAGTTCGTCTGCGGTTCCGGCATAGGGATGGCGTAGGGCGCGACGATCAGACCGTAGTCCGCGCGCGCCCACTTCGTTCCGAATCGGATATCGCTCACGTCAGCCGCTCCTTTCGTCTGCGTATCGCACCGAGCGCGTCGTCCATAGCCGGCGCGAGCCAGCCGATAGTCGCGCCCGTGTCCGCAACCAACTGCATGCCTGCGAGTTGCGGCAGATACCGCCGCACCTCGGAGATCAGAACGTCCAGTTTCTGCGATAACAGATCGCTTGTCCCGCCGATGCCAATGCTATTCGGTAGATTCGTCAGCACATCGATCGCGCCGACGTCCACGCTGGTCGGGATCGCGCTCTGGATCTGCTCGTTTACATCCTCCATAGCATCGGTAAATCCAACACCCACGCCCTGCCCCATATTCTCACCGATTCCGGCGAATACCTTGGAAGGCGACGAGATACCGAGCGCTTTCTTTGCGCTTTTCACGATGTTGGAAAAAAAGTCGCGTACTTTTGACGCCAGCCACGAGGCCATGCTCTTGATGCCTTCCCACAAGCCGCTCACGATGTTCTTACCGATCTCCACGACGGAGGACACCGATTGTCCGAATCCGTTCAGGATTGCGGAGACGATCTTTGGCAGCGCAGCGATCAGCTGCGGAAGTGCTTTGATCAATCCAATCGCGAGCTGAACCGTAAGCTCTATGCCCATCGCCATTAGGGTCGGGAGATTCTGCATGAAGAAGTTGATAATCCCTGTGATAAGCTTCGGTAACGCCTCGATCAGTTTAGGCAGCGCGCGGATGATGCCCTCTGCTAATCCCTTCACGATCGAAAACGCCGCATCCAGTATCTTGTCCATGTTATCGAACAGTGTTTCGCAGATCAGCAGCACCGCCTCTATAATCGCCGGAATCAGAGTCGGCAACGCTTCTCCAATGCCCTGCACGAGCGACGCAATCATCTGAATCGCGGCTTCGACCAACGCAGGCAGCATGTCGACGATCCCCTGCGCGAGTGTGGTGATCAGTTGCACCGCGCCGTCCGTAAACTGCGGAAGCGCCGTGATCACACCCTGCAGCAGCGTCATGACAATGCCAGACGCGGCGGAGATCAATGTCGGCAAATTCGCCGCCAGCGCGCCACCAATCGCGCTCACGATGCTCATACCGACCTGTACGAACTGCGGCAAACTACCGAGAATCAGGTTAGCGATTCCGCCGACCGTCTCGCCGAGTACGACAGTGATCTTGTCGAAATCGCCACCCGCCTCAGCAAGCCCCGAGGTGAAAGCGCCAAGTAGGGAAACACCATCATCCGCGAGCGTCTGAAGCTGCGGGAGCAAAACCGTACCCATTACCCGCTGCGCCGCCTCTGAGCCTTGCTTAAGCCGCTGTACGGAATCGTCGAACGCGCCGAACTTTTCGATCGTCTCCTCGCTCAGTACCGCACCCATGCGCTTGGCTTCGTCGGTCAGAGCCGCGATGCCTTCGCTTCCCTGCGCAATCAGTGGATTCAGATCTTGCGCGCTCTTGCCAAAGAGCTGCATGGCGAGCGCGTCGCGTTCCGTTTCGTTCGCCACCTGCCCGAGCGCGTCGATGGAGTCCCAGTAAACATCTTCGCTGTTACGAAGCGTCCCGTCCGCATTGGTCACCGATACGCCGAGGCGATCGTAAGCTTTGGCGAATTGCTCGCTCCCGCCAGCGGCATTGGACATGGATTTCACGTTCTTCGCCATGGAGCCGGTCATGGTCTCCAGCGACACATCCACAAGGTCGGCGGCATAGGAATAGGCTTGGAGCCGTTCCACGCTCATGCCAGTGATGGAACTCTGAGTCAACATTTCGTCGGCATAAGCCGCAGTGTTGACGGTCATATCGATCAGCGCTTTGCCAGCGGCCACCGCCGCCGTACCGATTGCCACCATGGCCGCGCCGAGCGCGACGCCGATGCCCTTCACAACCGAACCGAGCTTGTCGAATCGCCCACCCGCGTCATCCGCCTGATCGGCGGACTGCTTGATCTCGTCGCCGAACTCGTCCGCTTGCTTGCCAGCAGAGTCCAGATCATTCGCAGTGCTTTCTAGCGCGGTTTCGTTTGCACCCAATTCACGCTCCATACCGTTGAGAGCGGCTTTGGCGTTGTTGAGCTGAACCTGCCATGCTTGTGTGCGCTTATCGTTCTCCCCAAAAGAAGAAGCCGCGTTCTTCAACGCGGCTTCGAGGGTTTCAACCTTATCTTTTTGAGCGTCGATCTCTTTTCGCAGGACTTGGTTCCGGGCGGTCAGTGCGCCGACCGATTTGTCCTGCTTGTCGAACTGAGAGGTGACGAGGTTCATCTCGCTCCCGAGAACTTTGAACGACTGGTTTATCTCAGAGAGGGCTTTCTTGAACTCTTTTTCGCCCTCAAACCCGATCTTGAGTCCGAAATCGGACGGCATTTCATCACCTCCCTAAGAGAAAATGGGCATAAAAAAACGACTCAATCGTCGATATACGCATGTCAGTTCTCAAAAGCCGTTAGGGATACATAGCGGCCTTGGATTTACCCAATATTTGTAGTTGCATCCGTTGGAGAGATTTGCGGTAAGTTCGGTACACGAACTAACTGATTTACATCGAATATTGACATTTTGTCCTAATTGATATATTATCCTATTAAGGATTCTATACTAAAACAGGGATGGCTGTATGATTAGACGAAATACTATTCAATGCGCTTTAGTACTTGAGGCCGTCAACAAGTTGAGTTGTCACGCGACTGCAGATGAGGTATATAATGCGCTCGTGAAAGAACACCCCCATATCAGCAGAGGAACCGTGTATCGGAACCTGCAGCGGTTATCCGACTTAGGCGAAATACGAAAAAGGGAGTTCCCCGGTAGTGCTGACCGATTTGACCATCTCTGCAGCGATCATTATCATGCAAAATGTGTAAAGTGTGGCCGTGTTTTTGATGTGGATATGGAATATAAAGCCGATTTGGAGAAATCCATCAAGGATACACACGGTTTCGTATTTACCGGGCATGATATTGTTTTCAAAGGCATCTGCTCGGGATGCGAACGTAACCCAAAGGCATAGTGTCGAATATTCCGGATAAAGTGTGATCTAGTGCTCATACGGGAGCATGGAAACATCCCGTAAATAATATACACAAGGAGAAAAACCATGAGAAGTATTACTACATTAGACTTACAGTATGCACACAGATTCTACGGATTCAAGGGCGAAGCTCAGTACTTACATGGACACACCGGCATTCTGACGATCGAGGTGGAAGATTCTGTAAATACCGGTGTCAATATGGTTTTCCCCTGCAATGAAATCCAGAAGACCGCTTGGGATGTGCTGAGAAACTTCGACCATGCACTGATCCTGCGCGAAGATGATCCCCTTTTACCTGCAATCCTTGACGTTTATGAAAAACAGGGCATTAAAGATGGTGCCCCGACCAATAAAATGAAGGGCCCCGCCTTTAAAACCGAGCTTGCAACCGCATATCCGGAATGCCGTTTGGTCGTAACCAAAGAGACCATGACCGTTGAAGGTATGATCAAGATTGTTTATGATTTGCTGAAGGACAAGCTGAACATTGCCAAGCTGACCTTCACCAGCGGCGTTAACGCGGCTTCCGAAGTATTTGAGACTCACAACGCCATTGACCGTTGCCCGCTGTGCGGTATTGCTTTAAACGAAAACGGTGCATGCCCCAAGTGCGGATATAAAAAGTAAACCGCAAAAGATGCCTCTCCATGTTCCGGAAAGCAACAACTGATCCAAACCCTTAGGGGAGCAATCGAAAGGTTGCTCCTCTTTCATGTCAATTTGATCTCGGAAAGCGATTTTCCGGAAGCTTGTTCGCCCTCAATTCCGATTATAAGTCCAAAATCGCTTGCCTAAAAACCACTTTCCAAAATAAATAGCACAAAAAAACGACCCGAAGGTCGTTTCATAAAAGAACTACACTGGTTTGAGATTTAGTGAATCGTCACCTTATCCCTGCCAGAGTTCTTCGAGCGATAAAGCGCTTCGTCGGCGTTCGCAATCAATTCCTGTTCGCCGCTGATTGTGGTTTCCGGCATCGAATCAAGCCCAACGCTGATCGTTACGCTAATCTGATTATCGCCATATGTAGTCTTGTTGTCACGAACGATGTGCCGCACTCGCTCCGCGATTGTGAACGCATCGTCCTTGGAAGCTCCTGGCAAAATCACCATGAATTCTTCTCCGCCATATCGCAGCAGAATATCGCCCTCACGAATACCCTGACGAATCATTGCCGTAATATTACGAAGGACACGATCACCAACAACATGACCATATGTATCGTTCACCTGTTTGAAGTGATCGATATCGAACATCAACACGCCAAGGGGTATCCCTCGGCGGACTGAGCGCGAATATTCCTCATGCAAGCGAACCAAGCCAAATCTGCGATTCAGGATGCCCGTCAGCGGATCCAGAGCGGCAAGTTTCTGTAGTTGTTCATGTTCCAGAGCGTTATGCAGCGCAACCGCAAGGCTTTGCGTAAAGATCGATAATTGCTTTGTGTAATCGGCTTGGAACGATTCCGCCTTTGCCAGCAGAATCACAGCAATCGGTACATTTTTGAACTTCACCGGCTCAACAATAACTTCCTTTGGATGAAATTGCGTCAGTGTACTCTCTACAATGATCTCCGCAGGGTGCGAAATGATATATGACTCACCCTTTGTAAAGGTGTTTAGAATGTGGGGATCGTTGGCAAGTGAATTCGCTTCGCGAATACCAAACGACTGCAACACGCAAATCTCGCCATCCTGTTCAAGAAGAATCGCTCCAGCATCCGCGCCGGTCCCATTCAGAACGCGATCAAGTGCATATTCAGAAAGCGCGTGCAAATCCAGCTGGCTGGAAAATATCGCGGTGAATGTCTTGATGTCGTCAAGCATCCGTAGTGACCCGGCAAAAGACGTAATTAATTCGTTGAACGCCGTCGCGCTTTGACCAAATTCATCATCCGTTTCTACGGGGATGCTGCAATGCTCTGGATTGCAATCACCGATTCTGCCGTTGTCAGATATCATGATGATCGAATCCTTGACTTCTCGCATTTTCCCCGTCAAAACTGTAAGCTTGCTTCGAACTGTAATCCGCGAAATCAGAATATTGACGAACCCGACCAGCACCCCAGCAATGATGCAAGATGCAAGAAACAATCCGCTGAATGCTATTGATTTGGGCACGCCCAGAAGAATCATAAAGAACGGAAAAACGATACCAATGAGAAGACCAAACCCGATCATTCGGATAGCTAAATCCAGAAACGTATTTCGTAACCGCTTCATTCTATGCTCCATTCATTTATAACATCGTAACGAAAATATAGAGCCAGTCTAGCACAATCATCGACCGGTTACAATTAAAATGTGCACAAGCGTACCTGAATATTAATCAAGTCTTTATACTAACGTTTATAGACACGAATCAATCATATTGTCGATAAACTGCTTGCTTTTGCCATCTGACAGTCCATGGAATTGCCGATACACCTCCCACTGGTCGAGTAGAGCGCCAAGCGGCATGAGCCATACCTCGCACTCTGACCGTCCCAGCAGTGTCACCCCGTAGAAGATCAGTCGGGCAAACAGCTCTTCGTCACTTGCCCGACCAGCACGTTTTTTGAGGGTTCCTCCTCGCTCTCGACATAGCGTTTGGTCCCCTTGATCATCGCTTCCATGATCGCGGTCTTGTAGCCCGAAAGATCCAGCGGCGTGGTGAGCAGTTCGACCGCTTCCTCGGTCAACAGCTCGCGCTTATCGTCCGGATCGAGCAGATTGTGTACTTGCGTGCTCTGATTGGCGAGCAGCGTGATCAGCCAGACCACTTCATCCAGTGCAAGCTCAAAGTTCTCCGCTTTCATGAGCTTGTCGCCCAGGTGCTCTAAACCGCCATAACGCTTCGCGATCTCTTTGGTCGCGCGGGTGGTCAGAAGCATTTCATACTCCCGATTGCCGATCTGGATCATAGCGCCTCTGTCGTTTTCCATCTTTTAACCCTCCGCCGCAAATGTCGGCTCGTAGACCTGCGTGTACCAACCCGAGATCGTCGCTGCCGGTACGCTCGTATCATCCTCGTTGACCTCCGCTTTCCACGGATGCTTGCCTTGCCCGTCCAGCTTATTGCGCCGGATGATCGTTCCCTCGATCGACGGGGTCGAGAACGTGATGTTGTCGCCCTTCGTCTGTAGGTTGGTCGCGGGAATGCCGAACACGACGCGGTAAAGCCAGAAGTAGCGGTATTTGCCGTTGCTCTTCTTCGCTCGGAACCCGATTGCAACCGGCTGCCCGCCGTTCTCGCTCTGGGACACCAGAACCTTGTTATCATCAATCTGCGACCCGGTGAGATCGCTCGCCACCGCCGCGCCGATGTTGTCTATGCCCAGCGTCAGCGTGCCACTCTTGAACTCCTTGACCACTTCGGCCGCGCCATCGTCGGCATATAGCGTCGCCTCGTTGATATCGATCTTCAGTTCCGCAGACATCGCCTTGGCGAGCGAAACGGGCGCGGCGTAAGTCTCGTCGCCGTTCGTCCCCTCGGTGATTTTCGCGTAATACAGTTTATCCAATCCGATGGTTGCCATCTAATCTTCCTCCATATACTCCTTCGCCACATCGATGGCAAAGTGGTGATAGCCTGTGTCCTCTTCCAGCCCGATATAGCGGCGTTCGGACACCAGAAATCCCGCCGTGAACAGCAGTCGAACGAGGTGCCGTTTCTTCGCGCCATAGTTGCCCTTCGAAAAGAGCAACAGCCGCGCTTCCTCGATGTTCATGCCCGGCGCATTGTCCGAGAACAGCTCGAAATGCTCCGAAATCGGCGTGATCACAACGTACTCGTCCGGTGCGGTGGTAGAGAAAACGCCGATCTCCACAGGAAGTCCGGCGCTCTCGACGATCGTATTCAGTTCTTCTAACATACTCACGGGATATCCAGTTCCTCCTTCAACACCGCCTGCATCGCCTCAATGCACGGTTTCCGGCTTGAGGACTTAGTCTGCTTCAGAAATGGCTTCGGTGGCTGACCATGCTTTCCGTATTCCAATATGTTAGCGAGCATTGCGTTGCTCACGTCGCCGCGCCCTTCTGAGAAGCCGACCTTCACGTCGAGGTTCCCTTCGCGATCCAGCTTTGCGGGTGATACACCAAGCGCCGCAGCAAGCTTACCGGTCGAGCGGGATTTATATTTCGTCCCACGCCCGATCGCCGCTTGCAGATTCGATTTCATCTTCTCCATGACGATCTTGCCGCCCGCCGCGAGCGCTTTGGGAATCGCCATGTCGAGCGCGTTGCCCATACCGGCGATTTGGTTCAGGAATTCATCCGGCATTTCGATCTTCACCTTAGCCATCTGGCGTCACCTTCTTTGCCAACACCTCGATGTACATGCCTCGCCCTTTCACATCCTCAACGGACGTGATTTCGAAGTGATCATCGCCGCATTGGATCACATTCGCAGTGGTCACGGTCAGCCCCGGGATCACTCTGAATCGGAACAAATCCGTTGCCTCCGAAAAAGCGGCACGGTTGACCCATTTCTGGGAACCGTGCCGCCCTTCCCGATATGCAAACGATGAAGCTAACACCTGATCTACTTTTGAGGCGAATCCTTCAGCATCCTTTGTCACTACTTCCCGCGCAATGGTTATCAGCGTGTTCATTCTGCCATAGCTCACGAACCCACCTTCCAATCCCGATCTAAGCGCAAAAGTGTGTTTACTACAGCCCATGTCTGCTGACCCGCCTGCACATTATCCGCGAAGAACCCGCCCGTGCTGCCGTCCCGGCTCTCATAGAAATGGGAAGCCAGCATGATCACCGCAGCCTCGGTTGTTGGCGGCATACCCGCCACTTCGTATGTTCCGGCGGTCAGGTGCTGGTAGCTTTCGGCGTAGGACACAGCGGCGTCGATTAGCCGCTGAAGCAGTTCGTCATCCGCGTCGTGTGTCAGGATCAGGTTTGCCTTGACCTTACTTAGAAGCGTCGCCATTTTATATTAAGAAGCGCCCGCTTCGTCAGCCGCCATGATACCCGCGTTCTTGAACCTTTGCAGTAATGCGTTGAGGTCACTCTTCAAATCGGCGATGGTCGAAGCATTACTTGAAGCTTGATTTGCTGCTTGATACACGCTGCCAGCCGTTTGCTCAGTCGCATATCCCGATTGCAGGCCGGTGACGGTGGCGGTATCCAGAACCTCCAGAGTACCGCCGATCACCAGTCGATCCCCACCGTCCGCGAGATAGTTCTTACAGTTGCGGGTCACATCGCCCGCCGGGGTATCCATAATCTCCATCTAGCCCTCCACTACGCCTTCTGTTGCAGGACTTTGATCGCTTCGGGTAGAATCAGCTTGCCATCCAGACGCTGGGAAGCAAGGAATCCGACCTGACCGGTGGTTGCGTACAGCTCGTTCAGGCGTTTGAAGGTGCGACCCTGACGATCGGCAATCCAGTAATAGGAGAAGTCGCCGAACGCGATGGATTTGTTCCCCGCGGCGACGGAAGGCATGAACTCGCTGGTCACGATGCGATGTCCGAGAATCGTGTCCGGCGCATTTTCCGTAATGCCCGGTCGCCAGAGATACTGCCCATCGCCATCTTTGAGCTTGCGCAGGAGCTTCACGGTCGTGTCATTGAGCACGAACACAGCGCCCTTGCGGTACGGTGCTCGGAGCGAATACACGAGGTCGATCAATTCATCACCCGTGATCGCGGAAGCGCCCGCGGTAGTCACGCCGATTTCCGCCCCGCCAGTTGTGTGCAGAATACCGATGGGCTTGCTCACACCATTGCCGGTGAGGAACGCGTCCTCTTCCTTGTCGCCGATGCGCTTGCCGAACTGCTCGGACACATATCCCTCGATGTCAAAGATGCTGTCCGAGAGCAGTTCTTCGGACACCTTTATCATGGTAGCGAGCTTGTACGCGCCAAGGACGACCTGCGAGAAGGAATCGTCCGATAACGGGTAGGTCCCCTCTTCGTCGACCCAGTCTGCGGTGCCCTTCGACGCAACCACGGGAATCTTCCGATCGCCATAACTGGTCTGGATCACATGACAGAGCGGACGCAGCACGTTCGCTTCGGTCAGCTTCTGCACCAGTGTGCGCTCGAACTCATCGGGAACCAGGTATCCACCCTCACTGTCGGTGCCTTCCTGAAGCGCGTTCAGAATCTCTGTACGGGGATTCTTTGAGCGAATCGCGTTCCAGAACGCTTTCTTGTACTCGGTAGTCGCGCGGCCAGTCTTCTGCTCCGCATTTGGTTGCGCAGGTTTACTGGTCAGCGGATCGGCGGTGGGCTTGTTCAGTTCTGCGTCCAGCGCCGCCTGGCGTTCAAGTCGCTCCACTTCTTTGCCGAGTGCGACAACCTCGGCTTCCATCTTTTCGTATGCGCCAGCATCCTCAGCGGAAAGCAGACCGTCAGTACCACGTTTGACGTCCAGAAACGCCTTCGCGGTGTCCCATTTCTTCGCGCGATTTTCGCGCAGTTGTAAAATCGTATTCATTCGTTTCCTCCTCAGTGTGAAATCAAAGAGAGCCGCTGATAAAGCGGCTCCACGGGGTGTCTTGGTTCAGTTGTCTGAGCGGGTGTCTCCTCCGCAGTAGGCGGCTTGCTTGCCTGCTTTCGCTGCACTTTGTTCAGCAGCGAGTTGGTGACTGCGCGGCGGGAAAAGCTGAACATCACATCGTCACGCGTCGCTTGCTTCTTTTCATCTGCCAGCACACCATCCACAAAGCCAAGTTCAATCGCCTTGTTTGCGTTCATCCACGTTTCCGCGTCCATGAGGTGCGCTAGCTTCGCGCGGGACATGCCCGTTTTCAGCTCGTATGCGTTGATGATGCTCTCCTTGACCTCGTCCAGCATGGCGATGGCTTTCTGCATTTCCTCGCTATCGCCTATGGCTACTGTCAACGGATTATGGATCATGAGCAAGCTTGTTGGTGACATGAGTACCTCTGTACCCGCCATGGCGATGACCGACGCGGCACTTGCCGCAATGCCATCGATCTTAACTGTAATATGCCCCTTGTAATCCATGAGCATGGTGTAGATCTGGCTCGCCGCTACACAGTCGCCGCCCGGGCTGTTGATCCAAATCACAACGTCACCCGTCCCGGCGTTCAGTTCGTCCCTGAACATCCTTGGGGTGACGTCGTCTTCAAACCAGCTCTCTTCGGCGATTGTACCGTTCAGTGTCAATGTTCGGGTGCCGTCCTCGTTTCGCACCCAGTTCCAGAACCTTCTGTTCAAGCGGAATCCTCCTTCTTGTATTGTGTTCCAGCGAACAATCCCGCGTCCTCCAGCTTCGTCATCGCCCCGTTGATCAAGTACAGATCACCGCCAAGGTCTGGCGCGATACGATCGAGGTTTTCCAGTTCGCGGATGTCGTTCGCACTCATCCAGCCGTTCTGCCGCGCGGTAGCATACCCGCTCATGCGGGAGGCGTAATCGCCGCGCAAAAGGCCGTCTACATTGAACCGGATGAAGTATTCCGGCTTTTCGCTCTCGCTGAACAGCACCCGGCACATGCTCTGTTCCCAGCGCACGACCCATGGATCGAGCGTGTATTTCACAAACTCCAGCGACTGTTGTTCGATGTTACTGAACGACGATTTCTCCAAGTCCGCCAGCATATGCGGTGGCACGCGGAAGATGCGCGCGATCTCGTTGATCTGAAACTTACGGGTTTCTAGAAACTGTGCTTGTTCCGGTGCGATCCCGATGGGCGTATATTTCATGCCCTCTTCGAGCACCGCAATCTTATGAGCATTCGCGCTGCCCTGATACGCCGTGTTCCAGCTCTCCTTGACCCGTAGCGGATCTTTGATCGTGCCGGGATGCTCCAACACGCCTGCCGGAGCCGCGCCGTTCGCAAAGAACTTCGCGCCGTACTCCTCCGTCGCAATGGCAAGGCCGATTGCGTTCTTTGCCATGGCGATCGGGCTGTAGCCGATCAGGCCATCGAATCCGAGCCCGGGGATGTGCAGCACATCCGAAGGAGAAAGCGTCACCTGTGTCGATTTCCCGAGCGTGGTCGGATCCTCCGATCCACGCTGATACAAATAAAAAAGCCGACCGTTTTGATCACGGTCGACTGTCATTTTGCTCGGCATGAGCGGATAGAGCGCGATCACCTCGCCTCTGGCGTTTCGAATGATCTGCGCGTAGGCATTACCCCATAGGAGCAGATGGCTCATGAGTGTTTCCCGAAACGCGAAGCTCGTCATCTCGGGGTTCGGTTCGTCATGCAGCAGCCGATAGAGCGGATGCTTGAACGCTTTTTCTTTACCGCCGCTATCGTTGTACTGGTAAACGTTCAGCGGCAACCCCGCGACGGTTTCGGACAGAATCCTCACGCAGGAGTACACCGCCGTCATCTGCATTGCGGTCGTTTCATTCACCGGTTTCCCGCTCGACGTGCCTCCGAAAAAGAAGCTGTAACGGCTGCCGTTGAGGGAGTCTTTCGGCTTGTCGCGGGAGTGGAATATCGCTAGAAGTGGATTCATGCGTTTCCTCCATGGAACATTTGATTGACATGCCCGGAAAAATGCAGTACAGTGGCACTTGTGTGGTGTATTTTCGCACCATACAATATTTTATTTGAGGTATTAGATGTACAGCGACAAGACCATCGTCTGCAAAGATTGCGGACAAGAATTCACCTTTACTGCCAACGAACAAGAGTTTTTCGCCGAAAAAGGTTTTACGAACGAACCGCAGCGTTGCAAATCCTGCCGTGTTGCTCGTAAGGGCGCACCCAGAGGCGGTTCCCGCGATGGCGGATACCGCGACAACGCACCGCGCCAGATGTATGACGCAGTTTGCTCGGAATGCGGCAGAGCCTGCCAGGTTCCGTTCCAGCCCCGCACCGACCGTCCGGTCATGTGCAGCGATTGCTTCAGAAGCCAAAGGTAATTTCAAAAGGCACATCCTTAATCGGATGTGCCTTTTCTTTATCCAAATAATCGAGTTCTTGTCCTCGTTCACGCCTTAAATGACTAGACATCTGCGACAATACAGATGCCTTCTATTTGACCGGAAATGTTTCTGCTTATATCGCCCGAATTACTTGCATAAAGCAATTGCCACTTCTGTAGCTTTACTAAGATCATCTTCAACAGGTACCCAATTACATTTGATCTCCGGTTCTACTACTTCGAATCCGGCTTCTGAAAGTCTCTCGCGCAGAACTTTCGTGGATTCCCCGCTCCAACCGTAACATCCAAAGACAGCCGCTTTCTTGTTTTTGAATTTCAATTCTTTGAGGAAATCCAACCACCCACCTACCGAGGACAGAATGTTTTGGCCAACCGTCGGACTGCCAACAGCGATTGCTTTTGACTTGAAGACTTCTGTCATAATATCATTCTTGTTGGTCTTCGATACATTGAAAATCTTCACTTTTGTTGTGGGTGATACCTGCGATATCTCTTTGCCGATTTTGTGCGCGAGTTGCATCGTGCTTTCCCACATGGTGTCGTACACGATAGTGATCTGATCTTCCTGATAGTCCTTTGACCACTCATAGTATTTCTCGATAATGCTTAATGGGTTTTCACGCCAAATCGCGCCATGGCTAGGTGCGATGATATCAATCGTGAGATTCAACGCTAAGACTTCTTCGATTTTCCGTTTCACCAGCATTGAGAACGGTGTCAGAATGTTGGCATAGTATTTGAGCGCTTCTCCCCAAAGTTGACAGGTGTCCGCAGCATCGTTGAACAATTCCTCTACGGCCAAATGCTGGCCAAAGGCATCGTTGGAAAACAGGATGTTATCGCCCGTCAAGTAGGTTGCCATGCTGTCGGGCCAATGCAGCATTTTCATTTCTACAAATACAAGTTTCTTACCATTTCCAATGTCAATGGAATCACCGGTTTTGACGATATTGTAATTCCATTCTGGATGATGATACTGCCCGTTCAGTGATTTGATCGCGCTTGCGGTGCAGTAAATGGGTACACTCGGAATTCTCTCCATCAGCGCCGGTAATGCTCCGCTATGATCGATTTCGCCGTGATTAACGACGATAAAATCGATCTTGTCGAGATCGATTTCGATCGCCAGGTTCTTCACAAATTCAGTCGCGTGTGGCATCCATACCGTATCGATCAAAACTGTTTTTTCTTCCGTTATCAAATAGGCGTTCTGGCTCGAACCATGATTGATTGTGTAATCCGCTCCATGGAAAGATTCTAATTCCCAATCCGTTTTCCCGACCCAATACACGTTGTTTTTAATCAGCTTTTTCATCTTTCACACTCCTGATGGCATAGTGTTTTTTGGATCCATTTCTTAACGGCATCCGTTATGATTTAGTATATCACGTTAATGCCAAAACACTATTTGCCAACTGAGATAAAATCTGAAGAATCATCTCTCAGCAACCGAATCATAAATTCATCTCTGCTGCATTACTAGAAAACCAATAGCCCTCTCGTGTCATACACGCTTTCGCCTTCGCTCCCGCCATTCCTCAACGCTCGATCCAACGCCATGATCGTTGCTACAGCACCGTCGATTTTCTCGGTGCTTTTTTCTTTGTCCGGCTTGACGTTCCCCGCCGGGTCGGTGCGGATGTAGATGTTATCCATCATCCAGCGCAAAACCGGCTGACCGCCGTGCGCGATCCTCTGCTCCAGCGTCAGCTTCATGAGCTCCTTCGTCGGCGGTGACATATCCTTGAACCCCTGCCCAAACGGAATGACCGTGAACCCCATGCCATCGAGGTTCTGTACCATCTGCACGGCGCCCCAACGGTCGAACGCGATCTCGCGGATGTTGTACACTTTACCGAGCTGCTCGATGAATGTTTCGATGAACCCGTAATGCACCACGTTCCCCTCGGTGGTCAACAGGGACCCCTGTTTCTCCCAAAGGTCGTAATTCACGTGATCGCGCCGCACACGAAGGGCGATGTTCTCCTCCGGAATCCAGAAAAATGGAAGAATAACGTATTTGTCTGTTTCATCCAGTGGTGGGAAAACAAGAACGAACGCCGTGATGTCCGTGCTGGACGAAAGATCGAGACCGCCGTAGCAGACACGCCCTTCTAGCGATATGGTATCAACCGGAAACGCGCATTTATCCCATATGTCCATTGGCATCCAGCGGATCGCCTGCTTCACCCACTGGTTCAATCGAAGCTGGCGAAACGCATTCTCTTCGGCGGGGTTCTGTTGTGCGCTTTCGCACGCGGCTTTCACCTTGTCGATGCCCACCGTGATCCCGAGCGACGGATTCGCTTTCTTCCATACCTTCGGGTCTGTCCAGGAGTCGTTCTCCTCGGTGCCGTAGATGACCGGATAAAACGTCGGGTCTGTCTTCCTGCCGTCAAGGATGTCCTTCGCCTTCGAATGTACTTCCCAGCAGATGGAGTTTGTGTTGTCCCCGGCTGTAGTGATCAGAAAGTACAGCGGTTGCATGCGCGCGTCACCGCTGCCTTTGGTCATAACATCAAAGAGTCGGCGGTTCGGCTGGGTGTGTAGCTCATCGAAGATGACTCCATGCGTATTGAAGCCGTGTTTACTGGCGACATCGGCGCTGAGCACTTGATAGTAGCTTCCTGTCGGCAGGTACACAAGTCGTTTCTGAGACACAAGGATCTTCACGCGCTTTGCCAGCGCGGGGCACATGGTGACCATGTCCTTGGCGACCTCGAACACTATCGACGCTTGCTGTCGGTCGGCTGCACACCCATACACTTCTGCGCGCTCTTCGTTGTCACCACACGTCAGGAGCAGTGCTACTGCGGCGGCGAGCTCAGACTTTCCATTCTTCTTTGGTATTTCGATGTACGCCGTGTTGAATTGTCGGTATCCGCTGGACTTCAGTGTTCCAAACACATCACGGATGATCTGCTCCTGCCAGTCTATGAGCAGGAACGGCTTTCCAGCCCATGTCCCCTTGGTGTGCGCAAGGCACTCAATAAAAGAGACGGCGTTGTCCGCCGCCTGTTTGTCATATACCGAGTCCTTTGCTTTAAACGGAGTCGGCGTGTATTTCTTCAGTTTTCGAACCACAGCCGCCTCTTTCAAATCAGCAGGCATAAAAAAGAGCCTCCTCAAGGAAGCTCATGGGTAGCCTGTGCGATTTAGTTGTATTCTCTCAGGATCTGCTCGTAGACCGCCTTCACCTGTGCGCCGCTCGGTTTCTTCGACCAGCCTCTGTCGTACTGTACAAAAAGTTGTCCGTCTTTCCAAATCTCTAACTTCGAAATCCGTCCGCCTGAAATCCCGTACTCCGAGCCTTCGTCGTATTGCTTGATGTAAAAGCTGTACCCGTCAATCGTCCCTTTAATCCACATTGCTTTGCCCTCCGTGCTTTGTTGTTTGCCTTTCTGCATGTGTATCTATCACTCTTTGGGCGATGAATAGCAAGTGAATTCTGTAATAAATCCTAGATATTTTCGTAATAGTCTAGAGTAAGGAACTTATCTGTTTTGAGGGTTGATAGCAAAACACGGAAGCCCGCGTGAGCCTCCGTGTTCGGTTTGGTTTGCTTTTCGGTCGTTCTTGGGGCAACCGCCGCATCCGCTTCGTAAACCGCTCAGTCGCGACGACGGTGCCCCACGTTGAATGGAAATGATCAGACGAATTCCGTCTCCTACTCGTTACGAAACGGTGTAGGGTTGCGAAAATATCGATGTATTGCTCAGCACATCGGTTACAAGCAAAACTAACTGTTTTCCACTCAACGACGCATTTCCTTTAAAGGAAAATGCCCCACTTTGATCGGCCAGAACAAATCCGATGGATGTAATTCCTGTCTTTTCAAACAGGTAGACTTCTACTCGTCCAAATGCACAGGTTTTGCCTGAAACATTCGTCCCAATTGCCGAGGTAATCGTCGGTGCTGCCAGCTCACTATTTCCACCCTCGAGTAGCAGGATAATATCCTGTGCCTTTTGTCCTGCAAATGCGTTTGAGCGCAGCATATTCCCATCACCAAAGTCCACGCGGAGAATATTGCCCCGCGATTTACCGAACGTATTTCCCTGCACAAAGTTATCGTTCGCGCCATCCTCAAAGTAAATCCCTAGGCCGTTTGGGTTGTCGATATAGTTACCCGCGATATAGCAGGCCTGTATGCCGCGATTGGTGATGCGCATTGAGATCGACCCGCCGTAAATGCGGTTGCCTTCTTGCTGCGTATATCCGCCGATGATCGCGTGTTTCTGTCCCATGTTTACCGAAACTGGCGTTTCATTCGGCAAAGGTTTCCCGTTTGCGTCATAACCTATGATATTACCAAGAACGATGTTGTCTGACACGCCGTAACCATTTAGCTGCACGCCGTTGAGATTGCCGCTGATAAGGTTCGCTTCTCCCGCCCGTGTGCCGCCGACGCGATGGTTGCCGCTTGTCCACATCGTAATACCATCATGATTTGGAATCGCTTTTGTCCCAGTAATGTCGGTACCGATGTAGTTACCAATCACCGAGCAGCAATAGCTGTTGGGGTCGCTGAATACGACGCCTATGCCTGCACCAGAGATGACATTGCGTTCTCCGGGTGTTGTGCCTCCAACGATATTGTTCATTACATTGCTTTCGAGAACGACATTGTTGCTAGTCTCGCCCACAACAGCTTTCGTTCCTTTAGCATTAAGGCCAATGAGGTTGCCAATAACTCGCGTTTGGTCACCCCAGCTATCGAAATTGATAAACTGATTCCCGCTGATGACGTTTCCTTCACCGGGTTCAGTACCTCCAATAGTGACTCGCAGCGCTTCTCCAACAAAAATACCGTCATAATTCGGCATCGCTTTTTCTCCGCTGATATCGATGCCGACAAAGTTACCGAGTACAGTCTGATCAAAGCCACCAACGCGAATGCCATACAAACCATTGCCACTCAGCAAGTTTCCCTGTCCCAATGACCCACTACCTACATTTCTATTACCGCCCACAACGCTGCTGCCGCCTTGCAAATCAATCCCATGCTGCGGGAAATTCACGATCTGCAAGCCCATAATCCTGTTGTAGAAGGAGTAGATCGTCAGTCCGTTTCCGTTTTCGAGTTTGCTTCCATCAAGGATGACCCCTGCGTTGCTCGCGTCGATCGTCAGGTGATCCCATGTAATTTCGGGCAACGGCGATTCTAGCGCGATAGAGACTGGTTTGGCTACGGGAAAAACGGTGGGATCAAATGTGATCGTAGTGTTCAGATCAAGGTGTTCCAGCGCGTAGCGTAGCGTTCCTTCTCCGCTGTCAGCAGCGCTGGTGACATTATAGTTGAACGCCTCGGTAGGCGTAGGTTGATTGGAGGTCATCAAGTTCAGCGAATAAGGTTCCTCTCCTGTCTTGATCGACAGCACGTTTGAAGCACTACTCGCCGCATCCGAATCACTAGACTTCGGTTGTGCGTTTCCTTTTTGATAGACGGTCATCCCCGCAAAGCTGTCGGCAACATAGATTAGCCCGTCTTTCGCGTAACAGTCGTATGCAAGTCCGATCGTCGTAAACGAGTCCTTCTGAACCGGATGGTTCAAATCTGAAAGATCGACGATCTGAATGCCGTTGCCGAGGTTCGACAGATACGCGGTTGTCCCATCGATAAAGATATCCATCACTCCGCCAGGAATCGCAAATTCGGCGATTTTCTTCGGGTTTCGAGGATCAGAAACGTCCACAATCCAGATGCCTGGATCCGCAGAGGTAATCACAGTTGTCGGGTTGATAAAACGGATTGCTTCTCCACTGGAGTTTTTCTGCAACTGTGAGATCAATCGCAGGTTCATCGGATCGGTAACGTCAATTAATTGCAGTTGCGTACTGCTAGTTGAAATATAAAGTCCCGCAGAGCAATCGCCGTTGACCGGATTCTCCATCCCAATTTTATTCACTACAGTTGGATGCGCCGAATCACGCACATCTACCGCCATATCGTGAAATTCACCCGGAACATAGATCATCCCATCCGCATACGAAATCGAACGAAACGCCGTATTAAATACCGCCTCGTCATTCGGCACGAATCCAAGTTTTCTCGGTTGAATCAGATTGGATGAATCAAAGATGACGAGCGGCTCATTGGATGCAAGATGCGTACTTAGATATGCTTTGCTGTCCGCGAGAATTACCTTGTTTGCGTACCCGCCACCGGTATCATACCAATACGTCTCATTGGGACTTGCTATGTTGGCGACATCGAATACGTGCATACCCGAAAGTCCACCAGCAACATAGCAGACTCCATCCTGCATTGTCAGCCTACGTCCTTCTAACAAGGGCATCCAGCGACAAATCAGATCAGGATTAGTCTTCTTCGAGAGATCAAGCGTCAGTAGTCCTTTTTCACGATCAAGCACAAATGCCGTAGTACCACTGACAGCCCCGTCGAGCACAAATCCGCCCAACGTGTAAGCCGAGAGTCTCACTGGTATTGTAGGAGCAGCTCCATATACCATCACGCCATCCGCGCCGTCAAGTACCAAGAGATCATTTCCGAATGCACTGAGCGCCATTGCCCACCCGCTGGTTTGCGCGGTTGCTATGCTTTTCGGTGCAAGCGGTTCTTTCAGATCCAATACTGCAATGCCACCCCAGGCACATGCTGCGTAGAGCTTGCCTTTGAGTATTTCTAAATCGTATGTGAACCCATCCAAGCTCGTTAGCCCGGCTTCAACCGGTTTTATAGGATTGGTCAAATCGACTGTAAATACACCGCTTCCGCCGCCAGCAACATATGCGATTTTGTCCGAAATTGCAACATCATACGCATACGCGAGCGGATACGCCTCGGAAAGTGTCTTCATCTTCGCGGGGTTCGTAACGTCGATAATCTGCACGCCCTGCGGTCCATCCGCGACTATCGCTAGATTATCAAGTAAAGTAACGCTTTCCGTATATCCGCGTGTATCCAAAACACCAAGCAGTAGAGGTTCCTTTGGATTTGTCACATCCAGCACAACCAATCCGCCTAGCCCGCAGGATACGTAGAGCCTACCCGCGCCATCGGAAGTGATACTCTCAACAAAATCAGGCAGCAACGGACTCGTGCCGAGCACTTGCATCTTCTCTGGAGAAGATACATCCAGTATTAGCACGTGCAGGCCGGAGCCGACATACAGCGTCGTCTCTTCCGTCAACAGCGCTTTGGTTGTTCCACCTGTTTGTCCTACAATTTTCCACTCGTCGTTACTGTTTTCCGCATGCGCGCCAGCTGGGATTAGCGCAAGCATAAAAACAAAAATGACCGTCCATATTGATGCTCGTTTCAATTTCAATAGGCTCATCATATTGGCCTCCCGAACCGAAATATTACCGCGTTCTCTGAATCAAATGCTAGATTAGTCATTTTACTAAGTCGGTTACAAGTCGGTATGTCAGAACACAATTGAGAATCGGACACTTTATGTTACTACTATTATAGTTTTTATATATCACTATTTGTACAGTAAGACAAGCCCCCATTGCACGGGAGCTTATCCACTCATGGATAGTATTTTGTTTGCTACACTCTCATGGTCGCTGTTTTCAGAGTCTCTTTATCAAACCCAGCCGCTTTGTATCCTTTCAGAAGCGTACTGTAATAGAAGGCGCTCGGCTTGTTTGGTGGCTTGTGGCCAATCAGGATGTACACAAGAGCCTCCATCGCCGCACCGTTCAAGCGTACCTTTACCGTATCCTTTCGGTACAAATCTGGCACCCCGATCCAGCGGTCAAGCGAAGCTTCGTCCTGCAAGGGTACTTCCCAAAGAAGTGCGGGAACACTGGAACCCTTCGACTTTTCAATCGTCGCAACCGCGCAGGCGTTGCCACCGCGAAACACAAGCCTGAAATTCTTCAACTCCGTCGTGCCAATCGGCTTCGCGGTCGGACAATGCTTCACCATTTCGCTACGATTCAAGCCGACGCCATAGGCGGCAAACAAACGATTACTCATTCTCCTCAATCCTCTGGCACTCATCTTCGCCGAATATGATCCCGAGCATACTGCCGCGATCCCAATTCACATGAATCGTCCCGATATCGTCGACCATTATTACTGTACCCTGATCACCCTGTCGCAAGTTGGTATAAGGATCGCTCATGCGAATCAGCATCACCCGTGTGCCGGGTGCGTAGTGCTCTTTGAGCTGTTTCAGCATCTCCGGATGAATGGTTGTCATTCTTCATCACCCGCTTCCCGCGTGGTGCGAAACGCCGCGTTACCAGAAAGATTTTTCAGCAGGATCTTTCGTGATTCCTTGTACTCCGAACCGATAAACCCCAGCCGCAGTAGGAAGCAGCGGAAGGCGTACTTCTCGTTTTCGACTTCCTGTTCCGTCGCGCTAACGCGCTTTTGTGTGCGCGCCAGTTCGCAAAGCCCCTGTACCAGTTGGTAGTAGGCGGCGATCTCAGCCTGATCGTCAGTCGTTCGGAACCACCCGAACTCGATCCTGTCAGAGTGTTCTGTGATCGGTAGGCTGTCCGTACCGAGCGCCTTTTTGAGTAGCATCGCCTTGCTCGCGACCAGCCGCCGCAAGTTCTCCATTGCGGTCGGCGTCATGCCATCCTTTGGCAGCTCGACTGCGAGGCGGTCGGGATCGACAGTGTGAGGTGTTTCTTTTTTCAGTTGATGCGGCTCGACCACTTTGGGTTCAGCGGGCTTTGCCGCTTCGCCGACCCGTTCGCCAATGAAGCCGTTGTGTGCCAGTTCGCGGATCAGCATCTCAATTTGTGTCTCATCTGCGCCATCCGGGCAAATGACCGTGCCGTTCTTGTCGACCGTGTAAGCCCCTACCTGAAACGCGAAGCTTGGTGCGCCGAGGTATCGCGTTGTGTCCTGCAGCACATCCCGCATAACCGCGACCAGTGCCTTCCGTCTGTCCCCTGTAACGTTGTACTTGATCTGCATTGTGAATACCTTCCTTCCGATTTGGTAGTCACATATATCACTCTTTCGGGTGTGAATATCAAGCTAATTATCTGTGTTTTGGGAAATGTCATTGTACAGAATCTTTACATCTCCCCTGACAAGCATCACCTGATTGGAACCACCAACCTGTTCGATGTACCGTTTTACGATCACATCGCAGTACTTCTCGTCCAACTCGATCATGCGGCAGACGCGATCGGTCTGTTCACATGCGATCAGGGTACTGCCGCTGCCGCCGAACGGGTCAAGTACGACGCAGTTCGCCATGCTGGAATTCAGAATCGGATATGCCAGTAATTCCACTGGCTTCATGGTCGGGTGGTCAGCGTTCTGTTTGGGTTTGTCGAACTCCCAGATGGTCGTCTGTTTACGATCGGCGTACCATTCGTGCTTACCCTTTTTCTTCCATCCAAACAACACCGGTTCGTGCCGCCATTGGTATGGACTCCGTCCGAGCACCAGAGATTGCTTTTTCCAAATACATGTGCCGGAGAGATAGAAACCCGCTTCCGAGAACGCTCTGCGGAAGTTCAAGCCCTCCGTATCCGCATGGAACACATAGATCGAAGCATCGTTTGCCATGCAGGCTTCCATGTTCTGAAACGAAGCTAGCAGGAAATCATAGAACGCGCCATCGGTCATATTGTCATTTTTGATCTTTCCCGCGCTGCCTTCATAATTCACATTGTAAGGGGGATCGGTGATCACGAGGTTTGCTTGACCGCCATCCATGAGAAGGTCGAACACATCACGCTTCGTGCTGTCGCCGCAGACAAGCCTATGCTTGCCGAGTAACCAAAGGTCACCCGGCTTTGTGATTGCCGGTTCTTTGAGAGCGGCATCCACGTCGAAATTGTCATCTTGAACGCCGGCACGCTGAGCGTCCTTAAACAACGCGTCGATCTCCGGCGCGTCAAAGCCCGTCAGCGAAACGTCGAAATCCACAAGCTGCAGATCGGAGATCAGCAGAGAGAGCTTTTCTTTATCCCATTCGCCGCTGATTTTATTGAGCGCGATGTTCAGTGCTTTCTCTTTCTCCTCACTCATTTCCACAACGACGCATTCGACCTCGGTCACACCGGTATCGATCAACACCTTTAAGCGCTGGTGACCTCCGACAACATTCCCGGTGGTCTTGTTCCAAATCACTGGCTCCACATATCCGAACTCCGCAATCGAACGCTTCAGCTTCTCGTATTCCGGGTCGCCGGGTTTCAGGTCTTTGCGCGGATTGTAATCCGCTGGAACAAGTTTACCGACCGGCAGCGTTTGAATGTTCATATGCATGTCCTCTCAGGAGTATGGTTTGTAAGCCCGACTTTGCCGCTGGAAGATTCCCTGCTAACGCTTGCCCGCGCAGAGTCTTGCGTTGCTGGCTTGTCAGGCGGTGGTATTTCAAAGAGCGAACGAACGCTTGTATCTCGTCCATGGCTACTTCCCCCTGCGCGCGGTCAGCAGGCGTTCCATAACGTCGTCCTGAGGATTTGTTCCCGTGTAGTCGGTCGCGCAGTTTTCCTTGACGATCTGGAAGATCTCGTACCAGAGCCGGTTCGTCTGTGCCATGTAATTCTGGCTCATTGCCACATACGGAGACTGGATCGCACTGCCGGTGGTCGGATGCTTCGCTAAGAAGCCGTATTCCGTGACCGCTTCCTCGCACTGAATCCAGCGCGCGGCGCTCATGGCGTACCGTTCCAGCAACTGCGGAGAAACGATTCTAGCCGCGCCGCGTTGGTCGAGCCAGTCCCATGTGTTCGCGTAGATCTCGGCCGCTTCAAGGTTGCGACCATCCTTTTGTCGCGCGGAAAGCAGTTCTCTCGGCAGCGGCATTTCGTTGCCTAAAAGATTGGCGGTGCTGGGGAACTCCACAACAGTCAACTTCCGCTTCCCGGGGTTACCGTCGAGCATCTTGTCCGCGAGCGGCTTCTTCTTCTGTCCTGCGCCCAATCTCGACCCGCCGTGACCGTTTGGCATGTGAGTTTCCTCCTGCAAAAAAATAGAGGGCTATTCAACCTCTTGAAACCGCGAAAGTTTGTACGTGACCCGACCGCGTTGTCCAGTTGAGAAGGTCACAGAGGTAAAATTGCCCCCACCGGGTCATTTCGCGTGCTATTTCTGTCTTGTATTGAAGCTTCCGAAAGTAATCTTCGAATGGCAGCTCTTACATAACGCCATGAGGTTGCCCTCCTCGTTCGTACCACTGTTTGCCAGCGGTAGGATGTGATGCACTTCCTCGGCGGCAGTGAGTCTGCCTTCGCTCCTGCACTGCTCACATAAAGGATGCAGCAATAAAAATCGCGCGCGGATTTTCTTCCACACGCGACCGTAACGTTTATTGGTATCTGGATCGCGAAGGTATCGGTTGTACTGTCGTTCGGCGATGTGTCTATGTTCGTCGCAGTACTGACCATCGGTCAGCCTCCCGCACCCCGGGTAGGAGCACGAACGCTTGGGTTTCTTTGGCATCACAGTCCTCCAAAGGAAAGAAAAGAGCCTCCGCGTTTCGTTCGCAGAAGCTCTTTCTTTTTCGACATCATAAGAATATCAAAGGATGATACTCTCATTCAATCACATTTACTCTCATCTTTACGGAAAACTGACCGCTTCGAGCGCTTCATCGTGGAGCCTGAACAAATGCTGAATGCTATACCCTAGCTCAACAGAAACTTCTTCCCACCGCTTGAAGCAAAGGTACCGCAGTTCCAGTATCGTCTGGTACTCCGTGTTCTCTACGCGCTTGATGCGCCGCATAATCTCCGCCTTGAGATCGACAAGCGCGTCGATGTCTTCGTTGATCTCGTTCTCCAGATCCACCATCTTGGCGATGGTATCCTCCATGGAGTGTGGGTTGGGCGTCGCCGCCTTCGGCGTACCGGACAATGTACCGGTCGCCTTACCTAAAAGGTCGCGCAGAGACATTACTTGCGCCAGCTTGCTGTTGATCCGCTGGTCGATCCGGTATGCCTGCGAAAGGTAATCCTTGGTGCTCATCTGAACCCTCCTTGTCAAATGTCAATTCCCGAATATGCCCACAGCACAGCTTTCACATCCTCCACCGACCGAACCACATACGCGTGCCCACCGGCGACTTTGATTTTGTGAATCGTGCGCTCTTGTAGCTTCGTGACAACGCCGTCCGGTGTCTTCACCTCAAAGGCGAAGAAGCGGCCGTCCAGACAGCAGATCACGTCGGGGATACCCGCCGTCCCATACATCCCGCCATGTTCTTTCCACGCAAAGCAGCGCGGAACCATCCTTAAGAACCGCATGATCGCTGCGGTGATATCTTTTTCCAGCATTTCATTCCTTCCTGTTACCTGTTACGTGTTACTCCTTCCCATCTAGGTCTGGAACTATACACGCGCATACGCGCACGTGCGCGCGCACGCGAGAGAAAAATAAACATGTTTTCCGTGTAGCTCTAAATAAGAAGGTAACTTAGTAACAAGTAACATAAAACTTATTCCCAGGGACTGATTGGCTCGGGTGTGGTGGGATCAAAGCTTGTGATGTCGCACCGTTTCTGAATCTCTTCATAATCGAGCACATACGCCCGTTTGAGCATCCCGCTGATTCGAACCGGCTTATACGCAACGAACAGATCGGATTGCCGCAGTTGCTTCAGAAACTGCGCGTATTCCAGGCACTCGCCCACAATTGCGTGATCTCGGCGGTATTGCGTGTATCGGTCGTAGCAGAGCTTGAAGTAGATCGCCACATGATCCAGATTCTCCATGATCGTCCATTCATTTGCGTACAGTCCCATACGCGCCACTCCCTCAAGCGTTTGCTCAATGATGCCTTTGTTCGCGCTCCCTCCATCAAGTAGATATTCCTTTGCGCCATACTCAAGGTACGTCTGGCAACGCTTGATCGGTATTTCGAACACCCGATCCCAAGTTAACCCATACGATCCGCAGAGTGTTTCCAATAAGTTCAACCCTGCTACGCAGCACGCGATGTTGTTCCGAACCCGCGACGGAAGCTCCGTGTCGATCTCCTCCAACGCGGTGCGATACCATGTTTCAGCGCACTCGGCGGTGGTGCGCAAAGCGACATTTAAAACCGCACGCCCGAACCCCGATAAAACATCCGCCATGGCGCTCAATTTTGAAAACGACCTTCTATGTTTATCCGGCTTGAGGTCCTTCTTCGAGAAAAGTAGTTCCATGCTGCGTTCTCTGATCGAAGCTTCGGCCGGCGATTCCTCACCCGCGACGACAAGCGGAGCGCAAAGGGTGTATCTCGTCGTTGTCTGGTCCGCGCGGCCTCGCTCCCCATCTGTGCCGTCATATGCGTTTCGCATGTGGTTCAGAAGCACACTGAGCGTCGATCGATCGATCTTGGAAGGCTTAAACTCGTCCAATGCTTGCGGAATCAGGTTGGAAGCGACGGACTCCTTCATGAGCGTGAACTTCGTCACCTGCGACGCTGCGGTTATACGTGCTTTGGAAAAGATCGGCAATATGATCCGCTCAAGCGTGTTGCTCTTCCCGCTCCCCGCCTCGCCGATCAGGAACAGATGCGGATATTTGATCTTCCGACTCTTGAAATGTTCTTTGAGAAAACATCCAGCGCACCACGCCAGCACCGAGACCGTCTTAGCAGGTTCGTTGTAGCTAAAGATCAACGATCCGAGTACCATGAATTGTTCCGCGCTGATCGGTTGAACATCCAGCATGCTCGGCCCGCTCTGTCGGTACTGTTCGAACTGCTGCAACCCATTGACCGCGTTTCCTTCACCATCTGCCGCTTGATCCCCAATCACAAAAACCCAGCACTTATCGTGCCGATACAAGCCGGAAGTCTTCACGCCTTTCTTTCGATTCCATTCCAACTCATACAAGAACGCTTTCAATAGTTCCAAATCACCCTCCGAACCGGTATAGCTCAGCGCGATCGTGCGTTTGTTCAGCGCGGATTTGAAGCGCTGCAGATTCGTAAAGTCGGTTGTTAGGAACGAATGACGGAATGTTTCATTGCGCACTGTAAACAGATCGGCGGTTAGCTGGGTTTCCTCGTCGGATTCGACCATTTCGACAGGCTTCACAACAAAGTTGGTTAACGGCGTTACGGCATCGCCCTTTGCGCGATAATACCTGCCTTCAAACTCGAACACCGGAGCGGCTGCGGCCGGGTTATACGAATCCTCTACTAAATCGACTGCTTTCCCAATCGTCTCCTCGCCATAGGTTGCACCATTGGCATGGTGCCGCTCATCCCATTTCTCCCGAAACAGCTTGCTCTGTCGAAACAGCCGATCAATCTGATCACGGTTCTTTCCCGTCCAAAACGCGAGTTTACAGCACAGTGCCATATCCGCTTCGGACTGACTGGCGTATTGCTTCTCCCATTGTCCCGACCAGAGTTTTGAGAATCGCTCTTCCTTATCCGCCGCGAGCGCGCGTTCCAGGACCACCTCGTCGGATAACGTTGCTGCAGACGCTCTTTGCTTTCTTTGTTTCCGCTCTTTCGGCGCTTTCCGTTCCGACGTTGGTTTGTCCTGCTTTGGCATTTTGACATACACTGCGTGAATCCAAGCAAGAACGCCGTCATCCTGTCGCACCTCCAGAGGTAAATCTATGAGCCGGTTTCCGGTCATGGTGAAATAGCGCCCGAATGCGTACATCTCAACGCCCGTTGCGCTGTTCTTATTCCCTCCCTCTGGTATTTTGCCGTGAAAGAACAGGTGCAACCCTTCGCCTGATGGACTGATTTCCGTATACGTCGATGCCTTGGCGACGATCATAGCGGCGGTCTCGTTCAATGCGCCGGTTTCCTTATTCCTGCAATGGTCGATATCCACGCCGACGAAATCGTCATCATTCGTAAATACGAACCCAAGGCCGGTATATCCATACCGATCGCGCGCCGCTCTCGCTTCTGCAAGAGTCCCCCATGTTGCCGGGTCGATGGACGAAGCGCGGCGATTCGCGTGCGGAGAGTATGGCGTTTTGTTCGGTCGGTCGCCCTTGTTGCTCGGTTCCAGCCGCCAACAGATCCACTGTCGCCGCTCGGCGAGTTCTTGCGGGAACACATCAACCTCTGCCACGCTTGATCACCTCCTGACAGGTATCAGAGAAATATCGCACCAAGATGCCGCGCGACTCCGCAAACGCGATTTCACGCCGCATGCCGTTGCTGATCCGTTGCCCGAACACCCATATCTCGTTGCAGAAATCAAGAAGAATCAACCCCATCTGGATCCCCGCATCCCGTTCCTTGGGATCTTTGTCCTCCAGAAAGCGAGGAAACATGAGATGCGGTGTGATGGGCATACAACCGCAAAGAAAGACGAAGCGTGAATACATGCGCGCGTTATGGACGTTCTCTTTCACGCATCCGGCATATGGTGAACATACAAAGACCTTCCGAACCGGAAGGTCTTTATCTCCGAACAAAGCCGTCAGTTTTCGCTGCATAAGGACGCTCTGGGGCAAAGGGGCATCGATGCGTTCGATTACCTTTCTCATATGCCGTACTCCCTTTCGATTACGGGAAGTACGCCCGCCCGCTCATTTAATAGCTGGTATAGGAACAGGCGTCCTTTCTGGGTCCAAGAGGTGGTGATAATCGTAGTGCCATTGTCCAATACATGCGTCTGCGAATGCGCATACCCCTGATCGGCGTACTTCTGGTAAAGCAGCCATGTCTCGGCCATGCGATATTGAACACCTAGCTCATGCAGCAATAGGTTAAACTTGATCGCGGAGAGTCCATAGTCTTTCGCAATCATGCTGACGGGCACCAACGTCTTACTCTTGAGCACCAAATCGCAATAACGCGCCTTTGGTTCAAGTTCGCTGATGATCTGTTTGTGCTGCTCACTCTCCTGTTCGATCACCTTGCGTTGCTTACGTTCAGCCTGCAGTTCCGATAGTAGTCGTATCCCGAACTGCGGATCGCGAATGATCGCATCCATTGTTTCGCCGGTCGCGAACATTCCATGCTTGCGAATTGTTGGCAGAATTTCCTCTACGACCCAGCGTTCGAACCGCTGCGCTGCAGGCAGTTTGCTTCGCATGATCAGGCGATAGACGTCGGATTCGGGTATAAACGTCATGCTATGAATTTGGTATGCGGGATCGCCATCTGCCAGCGTACCCGTCTGCACCCCTACATCGCGTTTCACGATGTAGGGGCAGTGGCGCGAAACGGCATCCGCAGTATTGTTATACCCGAGGTTCCCCGCAACATCTTTGGCACAAAACAAAACAATTCCGTCTTCTTCCAGCGTCCTCACGGGTCCGAACTCTGTATTCGTAAAAACTTGTAATTCATTCATATGCTGACTCCCTTCTTTTCTGAGCGAAGGAGCGGTTTTCACCGCCCCTCCGCCAATTCAATTAGTTCTGAGATTCCACGATCTCTCCTGTCACAGGATCAAACGGTGTCGGCACTTCAACGAACTCATCCAGATCGACGGAGTACCCGCCGACATGCTTGGCGTACTCCCTCACCTGCCCGGCAAGATTCGACACCGTCGCCAGTTCGGCTTCGGTCAACACGCGCTCGGCGTTGAACTGTGCCTGCGAATACGAGATGCCGCCCGTGTTCACCGCCTTCTTGAGCGAAAAGCGCGTCACCACGGCAAGCGATTTCTTGCCGCGGCTCAAGAGGCGCTGGATATACCGTGTAAACTCCTTCAGCGAGCCGGTCGGCAGCGAAAGCAGAACCGGAAACACCTCACCCTCGCGCAGGATGTAAATGCGGCGACGGTTCTTGCATGCTTTGCCACCACCTTCGCCCGAGCCGAATTGGTTGTATCTGCACTTTGCGCATGCGCCGCCGGGATCACCCTCACCGGTCACGCCATCAAAGCTACCGCAATCCGGCGGTTCGTTGCCTCCCGCGTATTTGTCCCGGTAATACGCGAACAGCGGATGGTGATAAAGAATCACGCCGGTGAATTCCTTTACCGTCTCTGGTTCGCCGCCGTCAACGGCGGGTAGCTCGAAAACCGTGCTACCCGCCGAAGGAATCTTGATGCGCTCAAACGAGAGGCTCAGCCCCTCGAGCTCCTGTGACATCGCGTCTGTCAGGTTGAAGTTGGCGAGTTCCTCGAATGCGTTGTTGGTTGTTACGATTCCTGTTTCCTGTGTCATATTGTCCAATTCCTTTCTCTTATCGGGCGGCTTTGCGCACGCCAACAGTTGTCTTCTCGAACACGGTCACGAGTCCGTCCAGCCATTGCGGCAGGGTATCTCCGTTCTCCATGCTCTGTTCCTTCACGAACGCCGAGAGCGAATTGGCGTTGACGGTCTCATATATGAGATCGTCGTAGCCCGCCTCCCGCAGCGCCGCGAATAACTCATCCTTACGCCCGGCAGCCGCCGAAGCCCGCGTCGTGCTGGTTAGGCAGAACATTGTGCCATTACGGGTAAAGTTCTGCGTTTCGGTATCCGCCATGCGTTGCGCGAGGATGGCATCCACGCGGTCCATCTCTTCCGTGATCTCTTTGAGCTCTTGCTCCGCGTATTTCTTCGCTTCCTTCAATGCGCGCAGCTCATCCGCTAACGCGAACAGTTCGTTTGATTCCATATGTACTCCTTTCAGGGTGTCTCGAATGGGTTCTTGCCTGTCCAGTACTTATCGATCAGGACTCTGGCCAAATCGGCTTTATCGCGCAGCGCCTGGAGCACTTTCTCGTCTACGGTGCCGGCGGTAACGAGGTAGATATAGGTGCAGGGATTCCGTTGCCCGACGCGGTGGATGCGTGCTTTCGCCTGCTCGAAGTTCGACATGCTGTAATCCAGCGAGTAGAACACCATCTTGTCGGCGGCGGTGAGCGTGATGCCCAACCCAGCCGTCGCGATCTGACCGACGAACACGGTCACATCGGGATCCGCCTGAAACCGACGCACCTGCTCATCGCGATCCTTCACCGCGCCGGTGATCAGTGCGTATCCGATCGACTTCCGTTCCAGCATGGCGGTGATTGCGTCAATCTCCGGCAGAAACCGTACGATGACCACGAGCTTGCCGCCTTCCTGCGCCGCGCTGTCGATGATGTCCGATAGCGCGTCCAGTTTCGCGGAACTAATGCGTTCAACGCGGTCGGTTTCATCCCCGCGCAAGAACCCGCCAGTCAGTTGCGAGAGTCGCAACAACCGGGTTAGCACGTTTGCGGTGGTGATCTCGCCACACTTGATTTGTGTGTAACTGTCCCGAACCAGCTGTTGATACAGTTTCCGTGCCTGCTGCTCCAGTTCGACCCGCTGGACAATCTCCGTCGTTTCCGGCAGATCGAGGCACTCAGCCTTCGTCGCACGAAATGCGATGCTATGAATGCGTCGCGTAAGCTCCTCTGCCATGTTTGCTTTAAGGACTGGCGTGTGATTGCCATACCCAACCATGTCGAAGTAGCGGTTGCGAAAAGCATAAAAGCTGTTGCCGAACACCGTTGGATTCAGGAACTTGTACGGACTGAACACGTCGATCGCTTTGTTCGTGATGATCGTTCCCGTCAGCAGCATCCGATACCGCGCTTTCGCGCCGAGACGGTGCATACACTTGCTCGCGGCGATGTTGTGCGTTTTTATCTTGTGCCCTTCGTCGCAGACGATCAGGTCTGCGTCCCATGCGGTAAGCTCTTTTTCCAGCCGCCACGCGGATTCATAGTTGATGACCGCCACCTGCAAGCCCGATGTCGGCATTTGTCGCAGTTTCTCGATTTTCTTGGATTCGCCGCCATTCAATATGACGAGCGAGTACTCGAAATCAGCGAATTTTCGAAACTCCTCCTGCCAAACGCCTAGGATGGACAATGGCGCGACGATCAGCATTCTCTCGACCTTACTCTCGAGAAACAGTCGCCCGGCGACCGCGATCGCGGTCAGGCTTTTGCCGGTTCCCATTTCCATGAGCAGCGCCACTCCGCGGCTGGTCGGCGGATCGTGTCCTGCCAGCCCAAACATCTGGCAAGCAAACGAAAAAGCGCGTCGTTGATGATCATACGGACGCGCTCTTATGGGCATATGTAATTTCTTGTTTTCCATGATCCCTTCCCGAAGGGGTACGGATTTAAATATTTCTCCTATTTGACGCTTCTATCCCGGAGAATGGGCAGTGATCATGATCGGCTCTTCGCCGCGCAGCTCTTCGCTCCCCGCATCCCGCCGGGCCGCACTCTGGGACGTTATCCTCGACTGTACGGGCTTCTCATGACCACCGGATATTCAGATGTCAAGGTTCCGAAAAATAACCCCTTCACCTGTAGGTCACGAAAAAAGCAAAATACAAGGATTCTCATAAAAGTTTTTTCAACTTTTTTATGATCGTCGCCAACTGATCACTCACAGCCTGCTGTGTAATTCCAAGCTGTTCTGCGATTGCAGCCTGTGTTTTCCGATGAAAGAACAAATCACGAATCAGCGTCTGTTGTCTGGTGCTCAATTCGGATATCGCTGCATGCAGCCGAGTTACCTCTGTTGCACCATCAAGCACTCGGGCTAGTCTCTGATCATCAACCGCCAACCACGACAGTTCCTCGGATACGTCAAAGGATACGTGGCGGCGCGTCTCCTTTTGTGTGATGTTGTACTCCTGCCGATCCAGTTCTTTTAGTGCCTCCGCGATCTCTTGTTCCACCTCCAATTCCTCAATGTGCCCGTCAGCAAAGCGATACTTAATATTGACCAGTTCCATTTGTCCGGCTCCTTTCGTTCAGAGCCAGACGATTGGCGCATTTTTGAGCGCACGAAAAAAAGGACCCGGCGGCACGGCACAAAAAGCGCCGCTCGCCAGGCCCTATTTAGTTTTAATGTGCTATATCCTTAACCCCTGAGGGCGGCAGCCGGAAAAATCAGGTCACGAGTTCCAGAAGCCAGGGAGCGACCGGTCTGCCGATCAGTCGCGCGTTCATATAAGCCATCTCCAGCGTCAAGCAGGTATGGCCGAGATAATAGCCGTCCATGGGCGTGAGCGTCATGGCAAGGTCTGTGCGCTCAGAATCCAGCAAGCAAAGCGGAAGTAAGAACTGCACCTTACCCTGATACCCCTGTGGCACAACGATGCCGGGTTCAAACGACGCTTTGCGCCGCGCAAGTTCGACGGCGGTTTCAAGCAGAAGCGACAAGTTCTTCGCACGCTGCACTTCCAGTGGCAGCCGCGCAAAGTTGTCGGGATCACACAGAATGTGGTTCACATTGACGCGGATGTCCCACACGGGGAAGTAAGTCATGCCCATGATCGGCACTAGCAATCCCGGCTTATCCGGCAATGGCTGCACAAACTTCAAATCGGGCGCAGTATCGTCAAAAAACCCTCGGAATAGCCAGTCTTGCTTCGCGTCTTTACGCTTATTTCGGGTAAAACATCCAAAGATGCTCTTGTAGTTCTTTGTGTAGAGGCCTGTGTTAAAACATGCGTTTTCATTTCTGATGTAAAAAATTCTGTCCCCATATTCTGGATTGGACACATAATTGAAATTGTTGAAGTCGATAATTTGTTTCCTGAAAACGTAATTGACATATTTCTCTAGGATCGGAGTATCAGTGTTCCTCGGTGGTATTTTTGGATTTGTAAAACGCCATGATTCTGGCACTGCCATCTCAGCCAGCGCTATCAGATGGTCAAACCAGTTGGGCACATAAGCGAATTCGAACAGATCGGGTAAAAGTATCATTTGCAGATTTCCTTCCATTTTGGAATTTGTTCAGCGAGTCGTTTTTTTAATAATTGGATAGCGTCATGATCTACGTACGTGTATTCAAATCCATCCTCATCCCTAGATTGGAACGTGCACATTGTTACAATATAGGGATCGTAGTACTTTAGTACTTCTTCTATTGCGTCCTTATCTCCCTTTACTGCGGCACAAATTGTCTCGAAACTTAGAATCATATCTCTCCTATCGGCTGATTTGAAAGAAGCCCTTCTTTTAATTCACGAGGTGTCGCTAAATTCAACCTCCTTTTCTTGATACCACTTCCGAATTTCAGCGATCGCAAGACTACGCCATTGACGAATCGTTCTTGTTGAAACGCCAAAGTGACTCGCGATTATCGCGTCTTTCTGACCATGCCAGAACTTGAGCAACAATACACCCAGCAGATTCTTCGGCAATGTTAGCATCGACTGATAAAGCTTTTCATTGTCCAACGGATATATACTTCCCTCAAACTCGATAACCAGATGATCCGTTTCATATACATCAAAGACGGCATCCCGCGCAGAGATATATTGTTCAGGATCCGGCGTGATCACTTCTCGACTTGACTGGCGCTTGATCTTCCGTTTGTAATTAAAAACTGTGTTACGGAGGACCTCCTTGCAAAATGCATCAAACATTGCGCCAGCGGCAGCCTGTTCGCTCTCGCAGTTCAACGGTTTGTCCTCCATATTTGGTTTTTAAGGTGCAGTCCGAGTTTTGCCTCTTCTCCCCCTATATAAATAAAACAATCTGACTTTTCAAAAGCGGAAGCAAAACGACCATTTTTGCGAAAATATATTATTTCGAAGTATTTTTGTGCTTTTTTTGATAAAAAACTAACGGTTTCGCATTCAACCATTGCACGGGCGCGAACTCTCAAACATCGTCCTCCGAAACTTCCACGGAGGATTATAACGAGTCCTAAAACGCCCATATATACAACCGAATGTTCGAATGCTCAAAAAGCGAGAAGTTATGCGGTAAATTCGAAATAATATATTTTGTTGGAGAATTTACACTTCGCGATTCATCAGATCTAGATTCCAAAGTTGATTCGCATCAATTCAAAAAAACGAAGACACCCGCATTGAACGCGGGTGCCTGATTTTTTTATATAATTACCGCGGAAATGTAAAGCCTTCACAAATTAACAAATACCTAGGATTGCATTTTCTAGGCGAACAATTGCTTAATCTTTTTCTGACTAGCCCCCCTTCTCTACAATCATAATTCAACCATAATCTGCTTGTATTTTGGAGATACAGAATACATTCACGGAAAGGAGGTACACCATGAGAAAGGCATTACTCATCATCGCTATCGTTGTTCTGGCCCTCGTACCCATCGCCGCATATGCGTTGGTCGTCAACACACCAGTTCGAGCAGATGTTCGCGCTTATTACAACGGGTCAGCGGATCGACAGGAGTTGACTCAACAGCAACAGGCGGACCTGCAAGAGTCGCACCAGAAGATGATCGATCTTGGAAAAGAAACGATCAACAAAATGGTTCAAGATGGTCTTTTGACTGCTGAGCAAGCACAGATAGAGTTGCAGCAACTCGATGAAATGGCAGCCTACCATGCAGAAAACGGCGGCGCCTATGGTTACGGCATGATGAACGGTTGCTATGACCTGGACGACAGCACTGATTCAAGTAGCACTTACTATGGTCGCGGCATGATGCGCGGTTTTTATGACCAAGACAACAGCACCGATTCAAGTAGCAATTACTTTGGTCACGGCATGATGCGCGGTTACAACTGGAACTAATACAGAAAGGCGGTAACAGATTATGATGTTCATTTGGCTTCTACTCATTGGCTTGGTCATTTATGCGCTGGTGGCAAAGCCCGGCAAACGATTCAGCGATTGGCACAAGCCTACTGAGTGCCCTGAGGATATCCTAACAAAGCGATTCATCAACGGGGAAATCACGGAAGAAGAATACAAAAAGATGCAGAAAGTCATCAATAATTAAGGAGGTATGTTACAATGATGTTAACAAGAGGTTTCGGTGGTATGGGTAGTTTCTGTCGAGGGTTCGGCTATATGCACCCCGGTGTATGGATTGCACTTGCTGCAATCTTTGTAGCGGCACTTGTCGTTATCATCGTCCTGACCGCGAAGAAAAAGCATCACGGTGCGAGCGACAGCACGGCAGAAGCTCTGAAGCTTCGCTATATCAAAGGCGAGCTGACGGAAGAAGAATACATGATGATGAAGGATGTCATCGGCAAATAACCGCTGACTAGGCTCTCAAACACAACGAGGTGGAACGGTGCGATATCAGATATTGGTTGTTGAAGATCAGCCGGAAATCAGAACGATCGTTGAAAAGTATCTTTTGAAAGAAGGATACGCGGTGTTAACCGCAAACGACGGATTTGAAGCGCTGGCGCTCTTCAACAGCCACGCCGTCCACCTCGTTCTTTTGGACGTTATGATGCCGGGAATCGACGGTTTCGAGGTGCTCAAAGAGATTCGAAAACTATCCGAGCTGCCCGTCATTATGCTTACTGCGAGGCAGGGCGAAATCGACCGCGTTCGTGGCTTTCGTACGGGCGTAGACGACTATGTAGTGAAACCCTTCAGTGCAAAGGAGCTCATGCTTCGCATCCGCAGGCTCCTGTCGCGCGTCTATCACGAATCGGATGAAATCGTCTACCGTTGCGAGGATCTAAGTCTGCACACAGGCAGTATGAAACTCTATTGCGGCGAGGCGGAACTCTCGATCACGACTGCGGAATATCAACTCCTGCACGCGTTGTTTCGCAACCAGGGTCACGTTATGTCTCGTGAACAGCTGATTGAGCAAGCCTATGGCGAGGGCTATGAAGGATACGATAGAAATATCGACAGCTATATCAAGAATATCCGTCAGAAAATCGAAAAGGATCCGCGCCATCCGCAGATCCTTTTGACAAAATACGGCGCAGGTTATCAGTTTGGAGGGAAGAACCAATGACAATCAAGCGGCAGTGGATGCTTGTGCTGGTCATTTCAGTCGCGTTGTCGGTCATCGTCAACTCCCTCGTGCTTAGTGTCCGAATCAATCGTTACTTTATTGACTATTCAACCGAAAATTACAAAGCGCACGTGACTCAGGTTGTAGAGTTCTCAACCGAAGCGCTGTCTACTAACGAGTACACGTCCCAGCAACTGGAAATGCAGCTTACATCGCATTTGAGCGATCCCATCACCCGCATCCGGCTGTATCGTGCTGACGGGGTGCTTCTTGCGGACATCAGCGGCACCAATCATCAAATGATGGGTATGATGCGAAACGGAATGACCGAACGGATGCTGAGTACGACCGCAGAAGAAGTTGACTCGATTGATATTCAGAAAGATGACAACTTGATCGGCAAGCTGATGATCACGCGATACAGCTCTATTGGTAATTCAATCGGAACGCAGCGGTTCTCGTTATCACTGATCACAAACAGTCTTCTCTCATTTGGAATTGTCTTTGCACTGACGTTTGTACTAGGGTATTTCATCAGCAAGCGAATGAGTAAGGATCTGATGCTGACTGCACAACAAGCGGTCGATATCGATCTTGGACGAGAGAGCCGCACACCTCAGTCAAATGTACTGGAGATAAAAACCATTCAGCAGAGCCTCGAAGCTCTCCAGTCCCGATTAATGCTAAAGCAGACCAGCCGAAAGAAACTGATTGACGAACTCGTACACCAGACAAGAACGCCGCTGACGATTCTGCGCGCGCATCTGGAAGGGTTTCAAGACGGCGTTATTCAGTTCACACCAGACGAGGTAAAAACCTGCGAAGCACAGATTGAGAATCTCTCATCCATCATTACCAATATGAGCGGGTTGATCGACGCAGAAAAAGAGATTGACCATACGCAGATCATTGCAGTCGAAATTTCAGGCTTAATCCGGCAAATCGTCGCAGGACTTAAGGCGCAGTTCGATAAGAAATCGCTCACCTTACACGTGCTAAGTCATCAAAAAATTATGGTACAGACCGATCCGTATCAACTAAGTCAGGCAATCTATAATCTCCTAACAAACGCTTACAAATTTACAGAATCAGGCGGAACCGTGACCGTTTCGTATCAGATGGTCGGAGCGGAACTCATTATCTGTGTTCAAGACACAGGTGCCGGGATAGCAAAGGAAGACCAAACCCGAGTATTCGATGCGTATTTCCGGGGAAACAACGCCCTAAACACAGATGGCGAAGGAATCGGTCTCTATATTGTGAAGGAAAATTTGCGCAAAATCGGCGGTATGATCGAACTAGAATCCACTCTTGGCAAAGGGAGTAGATTTACGGTCAGGTTGCCTGTCGACCATCAAAGACGGATTATTAATTGACGTCTTGGATTGGCTCTGCACTTAGCAGTACAAAAAGATATGGTAGTATCCCTTTGTTAAAAATAAGAAAGGTGAAAACGTTCATGGTTCAACAATATCCGTTTTCATTGAGTATTTGGATACGTATCACCGGTAGAGTACAAGAGATCCTATACCTAATAAATTCCGAGCTGTATGGTGTAGCCATTCGATTACAGGAATCTAATTAAATCATTCGCGTTGTTAATACATCAAAAAAACGCCTCTTTCCGTTCAGAAAGAGGCGTTTTTTGGCACACTTCATATAAAAATCTTTACTAATCACATCCGTTGCACATTTTATACTATCCGCTATTGCATTGCAGCTATGGATTCTTCAAGCGCCGACACGCAGGATACGCTGTCCGGGTTTACTGCGCGCACTTGCCGTAGCACGTTATCGATGGTTTGGTCGACCGTATCCCATTTCTCTGAATCTTTCGCACGGAGTTTTGCCGCCGCTTGATCCCATGTATACTCCAGATCATCGCCGCTTGCTGAAGCATTAACAAAATCGCCTGCATTGACAAATTGCAATGCGTCTTGCTCAATTTTAATAAAACTGTTGTAATCGTCCATAGCATCAGCAGCAGTAACTGATGTAGTGGATGTTGCAGCTATGCTTGCCAACTGTGCATGTCGATAGTAGTAACCAATCCCACCCGCCAGTGCCAGAACGGTTATAACAGCCATCGTCTGAATCAGCGTAGAATAGCGATATTTATATTTTTGAATCTTCGGTATGCTGGATTTATTCATCTTCCTATCCAATTTTGTAATGGACAGAAATACCACGGTAAAGAGAATTGCGGTTAAAAAGATCGCGGTTGTCAGGGTTGCACCCAATCCCAGTCCGCTATACTTCGGCGGCTGTGTGAGATAATCTCCAAGAGACGCGCCAAGCGGTCGGGTCATGATGTAAACTATCCAGAAGCCGAGTACCGAATCAAGTCCCAACTTCCAGGCAATGGAAATAGCAACAACGATTGCAACAACGATTAACCCTGTAACCAGATAGCCAAGACCGAGGGTCTCCGCCATGAGATCGCCGGACGCAGTGCCTAGAGCGAACGTGAATAAAATCGCAAGCCAATAAAAGACTTCTCGTTTCGTCGTATCAATGGAATGCATGGAGAGCGTTTTCTCACTGGCGTACCAGATGCCAAACGTAATCATGAGCGCGATTGTAAATCCAATGGTGCTAACTTCCAACGGAACCCCGATGCTGTCCGTCATAATATCTGTTACAAGTGTGCCAAATATGCTGATTAATACGACAGCCAACCAGTAGATGGCTGGTACGTATTTTTTGGTCCTAAGCTGGAAAAACAAAACGATTGCAAGCAATATTCCAGCTATAATAGCCGTTCCAGAAAGTCCGAAACCAAGATTGACATTCAAAAAATCTGATGCCGTTTCGCCAACTGTCGTGCATAAAACTTTTATGATCCAGAAAAAAATGGTTACCTCTGGAACTTTGTTCAGCATCCGCTGACCCAACATTAATTCTGTTGTTGAATTGACAGAGTTCGGTTCTAAATTGATTTTTTCTTGTCGCATATATCTTTCTCCCTCATTCGAATTGACTCATTCTGAGATCATTCCGAATTATAGATGTGAAAAATGAGTGTGCGATGATAAATATATTAGATTCTCCATTCAATGTTGAAAACTTTACCTTCACTCCCCGCATTGAAATGTGCTGCACTAGAAATAGAAACTAGCGCATCGACTCAAATTCATTATAACGGAAAGCATACAGTTACGGTTGTACCAACAGATAAGATGCTGTCAATTCTGATATCACCATGATGAACGTCTACAATCCACTTCGCGATTGCAAGCCCGAGACCTGAACCTTCTGTATCGCCTGAATGTTCGGAACGAAAGAATCTGTTGAACACCTTTGGCAAGTCTTCTTTCGAAATTCCAATCCCATCATCCTTGATTATTAGAACTGCATTTTGGCGTTCTGCAACAAGTGAAATCTCAACATGTCCTCCGTCATTATTGTATTTCACCGCGTTTCCAAGCAGGTTCAGGAGAAGATTTGTAATCAAAGTCTGATCAAGCATCAGGAACGCCGGGGTATGCGGTAACATAGAAATCGAAACGCCCTTTTGTTCTGCGGATACCTTAACCTCATCCGCAACATCGCCTACTAATTGAGCAAAATCGAGCAGTTCCAAGTTGGGCTGATATTTTCGTTGATCGCCTCGCGTCAGCATGAGCAAACTTGAAATTGTCGCGCTCATTTTTCTGCTCTCTTTTAAAATCACTTCCATAGCGCGAGAGTATCCTTCCAACGACGAGCCCTCGGCTACTGCATTTTCTGCATATGCCGTAATCACGGTGACTGGCGTTCTCAATTCATGTGAAGCATCCGAGGTAAACTGCTTCTCTGCTAGAAACGCAGTTTCCAATCGTTCAATCATTTCATCAAATGTAGTGCTTAACCTCCCAACTTCGTCGCCAGTGTTTTTCATGTTAAGTCTTTGGGATAAATCACCTCGGCCGATCATTCGAGCTGTCGTAGTGATTTTATCGATAGGCTGAAGCGTTCTGCGTACAAGAAAATAACCGATCAATAATGCAACCGCTAAAAACACAGGACACAGACAAATGAAGATTAAAAACAAGTTTCTAGATGTTTCATCGATATACCCCAGAGATTTAACCGATCGGATCCAACCGATTGAGCTGTTATCCTCCAGAAGCTTCTGATCATATATAATCCAGTTGGTTCCTTTAATGGATATGACCTGAGTCTGATTAAAACTCGGTGTAAATGAACTTAAGTCTTCGAAATCGCCATAAGAATACACAGCTTGATTACTGCCGTTATAAATCTGATAGTAAATCCCCGATTCCGTGTTCGTCATGTTTTCGTCGAACTTTATATCGCCATCTTCCGCCTCAATGTAGGATGATGCTTGCGCGCTGTATGCTTTCACGATACTCTCCGCGTTTTTCATCATGGTTTCTTTCAGCACAAAGTGGATTGCTACATACATCACACTCATGACAAACAGCAGAGATATGGCGAACCAGAGAGTCATTTTCAAGCGAATCGATAGATTTCTCATGCTTCCTCCCGAAGGGCATACCCCACACCGCGAATCGTTTGGATCAGTTTATTCTGTTCACCATCGTCGATTTTTCTCCTTAAGTATCGAATATACACGTCTACAATATTTGTTCCAGAGTCAAACGAGTAATTCCATACATGATCAGCAATCTGGCTGCGTGTTAATATTCTTTGCTTGTTACGCAACATATATTCCAGCAAAGAAAATTCTTTGGCGGTCAGTGTGATTTCCTTTGCGGCGCGCAGTACTTTCCGAGTCAACAGATCCAGCGTCAAGTCCGCAATTGACAGCACACTGCTTTCTATGTCGGTTTGTCTTCTCAACAGTGCGCGAATTCTTGCAAGAAGTTCATCAAACGCAAACGGTTTCACAAGATAATCATCGGCACCTGCGTCCAATCCCGCCACCTTGTCGCTTACAGAATCCTTCGCGGTTAATAACAACACCGGTGTTGACGAATTCCTGGTCTTGATTGTTTTAAGTATTTCCAGCCCACTCACTTTGGGAAGCATGATATCCAAAATCGCCAAATCATAATCATATGAATTTGCAAATCCTGCGCCTTCATCGCCGTCCACACACGAATCAACGCTATAACCTTCTTCAGAAAGTCTTTTCTCAATAATTCTTATAAGTGGCTTATTGTCTTCTACGAGCAATATGCGCATGGTGTTTTCATCTCCTGTTTCTATATTATCAATTATACCGCCCATGAATCGAATGTATGTGATTATGAACAAGTTCTAATCAACTCTTAATTGGTGTTTAATAGCAAAGCAAGATAATCAATCAGCGGGATACCCCCGCAATAGCTGAAAAAGGAGCAATTTTATGTCAAAGAAAAACAGATCAAACAAATTCTGGCTTGCATTGGTTTTAGTAGTTGTAATGAGCCTAGGCATCGCCGGCGTCGCACTTGCCGTGTCTCCCGACACGCAAGCACCAGTTGCAAATGCGACTAACCCTGTAACAGTGCAGATGGCATCTTCCAGCGTCGAGGTCGCAAAGGCACCGGAGCAAGAAACTGCCGACGTTTTGGAAACCGAAGAGGCTAACGATGTTGAAGAGCCCGAGGATGCCGAAGAACAAGAAGATCCGGCCGAAGAGGCCGCCGAAGACGCCGCACTTGCTGGAACAGCGAAAATCACCGAAGCAGAAGCTCTCGCCATTGCTGAAAAAGCGTATGCTGGTTATACGTTTGTAAGCGACGGTCTGGAAAATGAAAACGGTACAACTGTTTATGGATTGATTGGCACAAAAGACGGCAAGTCGATTGAAGTCAAGGTCGATTCAACAACCGGTAATATCCTTCCGGAGCAGGATGGCGAATACGAGGGATAACTCTTCGTAGCAACTTACAGCATAACACATAGTGAAGCCTCCCATCTGCAAAGCTTGCTTATGGGAGGCTTTCTTTGTTCCGTTTGACATTTCGTTTCGTGATATCCAATCCGTTATATTGATCAAATCACTTCATCTAGCATATGTTTTAATCTGCAACTTCGGCGGTTCCCTGTGCTTTTTCGACGGTAAAGCTGATCGGCTGATACCCCGCTGCGTGCAGCAAAATATCGAACGTCAAGCCATTTGCGGAAGTTCCGTAAAGGCCGTTCATATTGCCATAGTAGTGATTCGCCTGCGCAACGTCGTTATCGAAGTGGATCGTAGCACTCGTTCCCGCAGCAAGGGTCAATCCTGTCAAAACCAAGTAATATGCTTCAGCGGTTCCCGTTACATGATCCGTAATCGTGAAATAAACATCAAATCCGTCAAGGTCAGAGCTACCGGTGTTCTTCATTGTGATCTCAAGATGATCCGCTGTGGCATTATCCTCAACACGCGCATCCGTAATCGTAATTGGCAGCGCAGTTGCTGACGTTTCTTGAATCGGATTATCTGTAAATACCGGTTTCTCATCCGTTTTGTCATATACGCCGTCGCCATCTGTGTCAGCGGCATATGGATTGGTGCCATAAGTTTTCTCAACAACATCCGGAATTCCATCGCCATCTTGATCATCGGCAGTTATGGTCAGCGTTTTTCCCGAGTCCGGAGAGGCAGTCATGTTCACAACCGTGCCTGTATCATCAGGCTGCATCGATATAATTTCCGGAGTTGTTGTTGTCGACGGCGCGGTCGTAGAGCCTGCACACCCGCTCAGGGCAAAAACGCATAGTATCATTATGACCCAGATTCGCCTCTTGATTAATTTATTCATGTCAATAACCTCCTTGTGTTTCGTTGATGTCTTCTCGTTTTAGAAAAACCATGAATACGCCTAGCCACAGCATGATACCGGGAGCGGAAATTCCCGCAATATCAAACCATTTAATGGCTGATACCTCCAAAGCGGTATTGCTTTCAAACCCCGGTTTGACGTTGAGAAGAGCGAAGCTCACGCGTTCATAGTGCTTTGTAGGGGACAGTTCCTCAATCCCATCCCGAATCGTCTCATACATGCTGAACTTATCCAGTATTTTCTGTGATTCTTCCTTGCTCATCCCCATCGATGAAAAGAATCCGCCCGGAAGCTGGTTGTCCAGATCCATCGTGTCGCCAATCTGCGGCAATATAAACGAAATAACAAGCCAAATAATCACCGTAATCAGAAGCGCCCTTTTCGTACTACGTGACAGTACGGCCATAAACAGGGATAAGGTCAAGAAGAACGCCATATACAGAAATGACATGATGCAGAATACACCCATCCTTGCAATATCATCCCCGGTAATTGGTGCACGGCTGATCAGCAGCATGGACAGCAGCGTTATCATAAAAATCGAAACGGACAGAATCAGCAAAAGCACCATATTACCAATCAGTTTCGCGCTCAGGTATTGATCCCTATAGATGTGCCTGGTCAGTATAAGGGGCATCGTTCCAGTTTTTTTGTCTTTTGCGATAGCCTGATTCCCCTGCACAATCGCAATTAATGCGCCAAGTATTCCAATATAATTTACGTAACTTTTCAGTGCCGAAAGCGGATTCAGATTCGGTGCTTCCGGTAATTCTGCCTTTCCGATGGATTTTAGAAATTCGACCGACTGATTGTATGCATCCACATTTGCTTTTACTTGAAGCGCCCCGAGAATCACAGAAATGATTACGAGTATCATAAGCATCGCGGTAATCAATAGATACAGTTTACTATTCAGCGCGTCTTTAATTTCTTTTCGTACAATCGAACTCATGATTACCTCCTTATGCCCCTGCGGAAATAGAGAATCGTAGCAGCTACCATCAACGCAATGCTCCCCAAAATCATATATCCAAACAACGGATTAGTCACCACCGCAACCGGAATATTGATGTTATCGCTCGTGATATCTCCGCTCGTGCAGGATACATTTAAAGTATGCGTACTCGCATTCTCAGATGACGGCACCGCAAGCTGAATTGAGAACTCGCCCGATTCTCCGGGGAGCAGCGAAAGAGACTCCGGCTCCAAGCTTTGAATGATCCATTTGTATGGTAAATCGATCTGAGCGTTTATATTGGTCATTTCCGTACTGCTGGAATTCGTTACTTCGATATGCAGCACAACCGACTGACCGCTGACTACCTTTAGTGTTTTTTCGGCACTCGTTACTGTAAGAGATGAGTCTGCTGCGGAAGGGGAAACCGCGCCTAGCAGAGCTGCACACAGGATCGAGGTTAGAAGCCATTTCATCCGTTTTTTTCCGATCATAATATCGCCTCTTTCTTAACTTCCCGCAATGATAAGAGCGTCAATACTACACCCGGCACAATCAGATACATGACTTTCGCAATGTTCGCTACCAGCAAGCGGTCGACGCGAATAGTCGCTGTTTCACTGACCGCCTGGAGAAGATCGCTGCCGACGGATTTGAATTGCACGGCAGGCGACAGCCAGCCAATTGCACTTGACAAAACGGTTTCTCCCGGAACCTGTGCAATCGTTCCCGCGATATTATTGATCGCATAGGCATAACTCTTTTGAGATTCCGCTAACTGCGGGATCACAAAACTGATGAAAATCCAAACCACCATCATCAGGAGAAATCCATAGCTGCTTTCGCGCGTTTTCGTAGATACATAAAGAGCTCCCGCATAAAAGCTCATCATATAAGCGAAGGCGATCAGTAGAAAGACGACGACGCGGAGCGTTTCTTCAAAATCAGGAAATACTCCAGTGTAATATGCAAATAGCACAATGTTAAAAAGCAACGTCACCGTCAGCAACAACCCAATAATTAACCCCGCGCCAAGCAATTTGCCCAAAATGATCGATTCTCTTGGAATTGGCTTGGTGAGCATCAGTCGTAAGGTGCCCCCCTGCCTTTCACCCTGAAACGCGTCATACCCCAAGAAAATCGCCAAAACTGCGCCTATCATGACAACGTATTCGACAAGGTTCTTTAGAATCGCAAGCGGAAATATTACCGGGGCAGTCGGTACTTCTGTGCCTGTTGTAGTCGCCGTAGCAACAATGCTTTCGTATGCTTTCAGTTCGGCGTTTTTCGTCGTTGAACCGATGTATACCGACACGATCGACATCACGATAAACACGGCAATGATCAGAAGAAACTCCTTGTTTCGAAAAGACGCCTTAAGTTCTTTGCCCGCAATATACTTCAATCCCGTCATTGCGCATCGCCATTCCCAATACGGAAGTAAATCTCTTCCAGCGATTTACAATCCTTGTATTGTGTTTCAACGTTTTTCAGTGTGTCAGCAAGAAGAAGCCTGCCGTGACTGATAATCCCAATATCAGTGCAGATCTTCGTAACTTCGGACAGCATGTGCGTATTCATGAATATCGTTGTCCCGAGTTCCGAGTTGATTCGCAGTAGGATATCGCGGATGTCAGCGGTCCCCTCAGGATCAAGCCCGGAAGTCGGTTCATCCAGAAACAGTATCTTCGGCTTATGCAAAATTGACTGTGCGATACCAACTCTTTGTCGCATACCTTTGGACAATACTTTTACTTTACTATCAGACCATTGCGAGAACCCCAGCATTTCAAGCGTTTCGTCAATCGCTTGATCAACTTTTCGCACCTCTGACAATCGCCCCAAAAAGCGAAGGTTTTCACGCACTGTGAGTTCTCCGTATAAAGAAACATTCTCCGGCAAGTAACCAAGAATGCCTCGTACTTTCAAATTGTCTTTAACGACATCCATTCCTTGGATAATCACGTTACCGGATGAAGGCAGAATCAAAGTCGAGAAAATCGACAGCGCTGTTGTTTTTCCCGCGCCATTATGCCCAAGAAATCCGAAAATCGCACCGTCCGGTACTTCAAGTGACAAATCATCCAGTGCCTTGATATTCGGGTAAAATTTTGTAACGTGTTCTGCAACCAGCATGCTTATGCCTCCTCTTTCTTTAATGAAGATAATATGCTTCATCTATGAGAATTGAATGAATATGTTGCTTTAGGCAGATTGGAAATTAATAGTAATTTCTCAATCACTCTGAACAATTGCGTCGCTTTCTTCTTTTTGTTTTGCTATTTCCGCTTTTTTGTTTTTCTTAATCGCATAACGAATTATGTAAAATCCTGCCACCAAGGCTGCGGCTATACCAACCATATAGGAATATGTATTGAAATATACGGTGACTATTTGCCAGTTCTTCCCCGCTAAGGCACCGAGGCAGATTAATATCGTATTCCAAATTACCGTTCCTAGTGTCGAGTAAAGTAAAAATTTCCATAGTTGCATACGCGCCGCGCCAGCTGGAATTGAAATCAAACTACGGACGACAGGAATAAACCGACATAGAAATACTGCCGAACCTCCCCGTTTTGCCATCAAATCAGAAGAGCGCTTAAAATCGGAATCTTTCAGACGAAGAATTTTCTGGTGCTTTTTTGCAAAGTGTATAATTTTTCGCTGTGGCAAAGCTCTTCCGAGTCCGTACAATAGAATTGCTCCCGCCATGGATCCCACGGTTGCCGAGAGCGATGATATCCAAATATTCATATTGCTAATCGTTGTTAAAAATCCACTAAAAGTCAGTATTAGCTCGGATGGGATGGGAGGAAATATGTTTTCTAGCAGTATTAAAAACGCAATTCCCAAATAGCCAAATTGATTGACGACACTAATCAGCCAGTCTTGCATCATAACTCCTAACTTGATTGGATCTATACTTCTTTCTCCGGCAGGCGATTAATTGAATTGCCTGTCAGATTATCTATGATATGGGTCCCTGCGTTCGTACTCCGTCTTTGATTGTTCGCTAGAGTATCCGGGATGTTCTAGAGGGTACCCATTCATCTGTCGCATTTGGGTTGATTGGTGCTCTTTTGGAGAAGCGTACCCATTCGATTGCCGCTGTTGCGGATAATTGCGAGGATCAAAGTATGGCTGCGCTAATCGCTGTTGCGGTGTGTTTTCTTTCTCATATGTAATTCTGGCTTGTGGTTGGCTTCGCTTTTCATCACGACGTTTCTGCTTCTGGAATAAAAATATCGCAGAATATAGGCCGGTAATGATTGCGCATATCGCTAGAATAAACATCAACCATTTGCTTAAACTGCTTGTAAGAAACTCCATTGCCGGATTAAAACGATCAATGACAAAGAAAACGACAAACATCATCCCGATAATAATACTTGAGTGGGCAAAAAAACCCCAGATGCGTTGTTTATCCTGCATAATATTCAAGTCCCCCTACCTTTTGAATCAGAAATAAATAATATCGCTCGAAGAGCGCCCGCCATTTGTAGGCTGACTGATGACTGCGCCCTGAAATACCATCATGGCGGTCGCGCCGCCGTCCAGATTATAAGCGGTTACGCACCCTAGCGAAGCGAACGTATTGGCAAGCTCGTCCAGCGTCATTCCGTCGGAGTACCCGCTTTGCCTCCCGTCAACAACAATGAAGCAGTAATGACCCTGTTCGTAGTAACCGATCGCGCTGCGGGGGTTCTTCACCTTTATCTTGCTGCTCGACGTATCACATACCGTGCCGTTTTCAACTAGCGCAGGCCCGAACGCCCACGCCTGCCAGACCGTATCATTCAGCATGCTGAGAGTGTTGAACTCGCTTTTCTCATATATATTCAGCGTTCCGTCACTTTTAAGAAGGCAAATATCGTCGCCCATTACATCTCGATATAGAACTCCGTCCCGCACAACGACCCCCTGCTCACGCGCACCATAGTAATCTCCCGATACAGCAAACACCGCATGATTATCATTTGCAATTTTCAAAGGCATTTCATGAATTCCACGACCAAATGATCCTTTAGCCAGCGCAGCATGGAATGCATCAATGTTTTTTATCCAAACATCCGCAACAAAGTAGGTTACCCCATCTGTTTGCACTTTATTGATCGCGATTTTCGTTGTTTCTCCCTGATAGCTGTACAGGGCACTCGCGCCCGTGTCATCCGCTGGAAATGTTGCAGAGAAATCTCCATGCGAGGCTGGTGTATCCGGCGTTGGTGACGGTGTAGGATCAGGCGTTGGAGCTGGAGTTTCCGTAGCGGTGGGCACACTCGCAGCCAAGGTAGTGCTACTCTGCGGTGTTTCTGTTTGTGTTATCGATGAGTTGGTCGTGTTCTGCGGCTGAAAACTCACATCCGATGAAGCGGTCATCTTGCTCGTGGCCGCAGAGTTGAACGTTTGTGGGGAAACGATGTAGATAAGCAAAATCACCAAAACGCAAGCAAGAAAAATCAATGAGTCCCTAACGATCAGGAGTGTGCCAGACCAATGTATGTTTTTCCTGTCAAATTGTGAGTTCTCCATATCAACACCTCGCTCAAACATCATAAGCATCGGTTATGAGAATCCAACGAAACCAACATTAGAATTCGATGATAATCACATCTTTTCAAATTCTCAAGAAATTCTCATGCAATCATAATGCTTCTTCTCCCATAAACACGTATAATCAATTTAAAGATGTATTGTTATTACAAGCTCAAAAACTTCGTGACGAAGGAGGACATGCGAATTGAAAATACTAGTGATAGAGGACGAAGCCGAAATTGTCCGATTTCTTACGCTTGAACTACAACACGAAGGGTATTCAGTGAGTAGTTGTATGAACGGGCGAACCGGCCTGGAGAAGGCAATAACCGGAGATTTTGATCTGATACTTTTAGACGTTATGCTCCCGGAATTGAACGGAATGGAGGTCTTGCGGCGGCTTAGGAAAGATAGCACAGTACCCGTGATCCTTGTTACTGCGCGAGATGCCGTAATGGAGAAAGTAAACGGTCTCGATATGGGAGCGAACGATTATATTACCAAACCGTTTCATATTGAAGAGCTTTTAGCGCGAATTCGCATGGTGATCAGAACCGCCGACACATCGTCGCCGGCATTTTCGGAAGGAACCTTGTCCATTGGGGATTTAGTGCTTACCCCATCTTCCCGTCAGGTAACGCGCGCTGGTGAAATAACCGAGCTGACGAAAACACAGTACGATTTACTCGAATATCTGCTTCGAAATCGAGATATTGTATTGACGCGTGATCAGATCCTTTGTCACGTATGGGGTTATGAATATGCGGGGAATAGTAATGTTGTCGACGTTTATGTGCGTTATGTAAGAAATCGCATTCACGACTCGGATGAAAATAAGATTATTGAAACCGTACGGGGGATTGGATATGTTTTACGGGATAAAACACGCAAAGAGTAGGCTTTCTGATCGGATAACGGGCGTCTATACGCTTCTTTTTGCTGTGATTCTTATGGTGCTCTCAATCGGTGTATTCTTCATCGCTTTCCAGTTTTTGATTCAAAAACAGTCAAGTAATCTTGCCATCACGACAGAATTGATGAGCGATCATTTGATTGAGGAGATTGAAGAAAATGAGTCCCTCTCCAATCGGGAAATAATTGAAGAGCAGAATAACGACCAGTATCTTTCAATTTTCGTTTATGACAATTCTGGAACGATGGTCAATCGATTACTAAATTTTCCCATAAACGAGAAGGATCTTCCCGTTTCAGCCACTTCCCCTATTATGATTTTTAGTTCCGGTCATATGCTGCTTTGTTCATCTCAGCAAATTCGAGAACACGATGTGGTATATGGAACTCTCTATATTGTGCAAAAACTTCAGAGTGAAACCGCATTTTTGCAATTGCTTGGAATCCTTCTCATCGGCGCGAATGTGATCGGTGCGTTAGCGGCACTTTGGGCTGGCAATTTTACAAGTAGAAGAATGCTTTCTCCAATCGGTCAAATGATCGAGGCGACCAATCAAATCGGAGGAAGCAACCTTGACGCGCGTCTGGAAGTGCCCGAACCGGATGATGAATTGAAAAGTCTGGCTCTCACAATCAATAACATGCTTGAGCGTGTATCGACGGCTTACCGGCAGCAGGGGCGATTTGTTGCGGACGTGTCCCATGAACTACGTACTCCTCTTGCGATCATGCAAGGCAATGTGGATTTACTCTCTCGTTGGGGAAGCGAAGATAAGGCTGTCTTGCATGACAGTATTCGGGCACTGCAAAAGCAGACTGCATATATGAATCAACTCGTTGAAAATTTGCTATTTCTCGCTCGTTTCGACAATATGCAGGCTCAATTGAGCGTTTCCACATTTTCAATTGGAGAACTGTTCAGTGAACTTTTGGTAGAACAAGCTCTGATCGATCCTGAGCACAGTTATCAGATATCCCTCGACACAGAAAATGACAGTCTTACCGCAGACAGGACAATGATCAAGCAACTGTTGCACGCTTTGATCGATAACAGCGTCAAATATACGCCAAAAGATGGAACAATCCAGCTTTGTTTCGTGCCCGAGGATTCACAAATTGTCCTATCCGTTTCTGATGATGGCATCGGGATGGATACCGAGCACTGCGATCATATCTTTGAGCGGTTTTATCGCGTCGATCCGGCGCGTGCGCGCGCAACCGGCGGTATGGGTCTTGGCCTCTCCATTGTTTTGGCAATTGCCCAAGCACACAACGGCTATTTATCCGCGGAGAGTAAACCCGGAATCGGAACGACCGTATCCGTCATTCTACCAAAATAACTTAAAGTTATGCGAACAAGGCTCTCTTATAGGGAGTCTTATTTGTTTTCTTAGTAATTCTCATCTATTTTTAATTTTCTTCCCCAATGATTCTCATTTTTCGATGCTATTCTATGATGAGTATCTTTGGAGGTTAACATGGAATACAAGCGCAAACATACAAATGGAAAAACGAAGAAGAAATTTAACGCTATAAAAGTTATCCTTCGCGATATTATAATCTTCGGAATTGCCCTGAATATATTCGCATTATTCCATCACGTGTTGCCTCGTAAGCTGCAGCCTGTCGATGCATCTCGCTATTCAAGTTTTACTCCTACGCCGATTGTTTCAGATACGTTAACTTCGTCATTGAATCCTTCATCAACAACACCCTTACCCTCAGCAACACCAGTTCCGGGTGATTTTTCCACGGTGTTCCCTGCAGTGGATACTGGCGCAAATGCGCTTTATAGCTATCAAACCGATACCGTAAGGATAGCGATCAATCGTGTTCAGGATAACAGTGTTACCTACTTTGTCGCTGACATCTACGTAAAGAACATCGATGCTTTAAAAACCGCGTTTGCCAAAGGGAAATACGGCAAGAACATCTATGATTTTCCACTTACAACTGCCAATGAAAATAAAGCAATATTTGCCGTAACAGGTGATTACTACAGCGCACGAAGCCAAGGTATCGTTGTTCGAAACGGTACCCTATTTCGAGATGTACCCAATACTGATGTCTGTGTTTTATATAACGATGGCGAATTGAAAACCTATGGTTCTGCGAATTTCAACTTAACCGAAGCTGTATCTCGTGGCATTTGGCAATCTTGGTCCTTTGGTCCACCTTTACTTGATGAGAATGGCGGGAAGTTATCCGAGTTCAACTCAACATTGACGGATCGCCATCCGAGAAGCGCTATAGGCTACTATGCGCCTGGACATTATTGTTTTGTCATTGTTGATGGTAGACAAAAAGATTATTCGATCGGCATGAACTTAACGGAGTTGTCCGCCTTGTTTGAAAGTCTCGGCTGTAAACAGGCCTACAATTTTGACGGTGGAGCGACTGCCGTGATGATATTCCAAGGCAACGTAATCAATCAGCCATACAAAGGTGGACGTGAGTCGGGAGATATTATCTATTTCGACTAAACATAATTTATCAATTGATGATTGTTAAACACATTCCGCATTTTGTCTGTTTGCACCCACCCAAGCAACTTTGCACCCACCTTCCTCGATTCGCGCGATTGTATCACTTCGTGAGGGTTTAGCCAACTAAGTACTCACGAAATGATACAATTCGTGAGTGCTTTTTTTATGCGAAAAGCTCAGACTTTGTGGGCTTTTGCAGACTTTAGAGTTTTGACGGGTCGCGCGAAAATCGGTCGATGATGCTTTCCGACATAAATGGTAAGTAAATTTGCACCCACCCCGAGGAAACGCGCGAGAGTATTGAGGAAACGCGCGGGAGTTCAAATTTCACGGGAATACAAGACCACCCCAGTTAATCGCTCTGGATCGTTTGCTAATGGAGCGATAGCGACATGACGCAAAGGAATTAAGCGTTATTATTCCGAGCCAAGCTGGCCTAAAGTCACTGGATTCAGGAGTGCCTTAAGCAACTTTTTATGGTTTGATCGCAGGCGAAATTGCGAAAAATATGAAACGGTGACCACAGTCGCCCTGCTTGCCGTTTAGCGATACCTAAATAGCAATAGCAAGAATGGCAGTACTGAAAGTATTCGGCTATCCGTATATAATGAATATGGTAACGCAGAAAGGATGGATCGATATGGATTATCTGTCTGCGCCAGAAGCCGCAAAGAAATGGGGCATTTCAGAACGGCGCATATAAAAACTGTGTGAGGGAACCAGAATGCCGTGCATTGCCCGTTTTAGCCGTTTACGGCTGATACCAAAGAATGCGGAAAAGCCCATTGATGGAAGATGTAAACCAAAGCAGTAAATTTCATATACGTTCCATATTACCCTGCTAAACTACAATCGAGGAGGTGTTCCAATGGCTACATTACTTATTGTTGAGGATGATAAACAGACGAACGAAGCAATCTGCGAATATCTCAAATCTACGGGTCACAAGATGATCGCTGCATATGATGGAGTAGAAGCATTGCAACTTTTTAATCAAGGAAATATTGACCTTGTTATCTTAGATATTATGCTTCCAAGAATGACCGGGCTTGCCGTGCTCCATGAAATACGGCAGAAATGTCCTATTCCCATTCTCATGCTTACCGCTATTGCGGACGAATACACACAGGTCACAAGTTTTGATGAACACGCGGATGATTATATTACAAAACCCTTTTCCATGCTTTTGCTTGGCAGGCGTGTTACGGCACTTTTACGCAGAAGCGGAAACGGGGTTATCCTTGATACTATGATCTTTGGTGATGTGACGGTAGACTTTTCGGGGTGCACGGCAAAAGACCTCGCAGGCAAAATCGACATTACACCAAAGGAGATTGATTTGCTTAGACTCCTTGTAGAGCATAAAGGCTTGGTGCTTACTCGAAATCAAATACTCGACGATTTATGGGGCAACGACTGCCCGATTATTGACAGAACGATTGACACTTATATCAAAAATCTACGAAAGAAATTGCGGCTTGATTGCATTGTAACAGTCAAAGGGATCGGCTACAAATATGAGGTGGACAAATGAAGCGATTGAAACTTTTTCCTAAGATTTTTCTCTATACATTGGTGCTTATGCTGGCTATTACAATTCTTGCAAGCGGAATGATTTATCTTCTTGCTCCAATTATGGCGAGTGATGGGGCAATCATTGTTGAGAATATACCGGGGATAGCTCCGGTTTCTATTCCACGAAACGTAGCAATTACAAATGCCGTTCTAGGCTCACTGCCATACTCCATATCGGTCTGTTTTGTTGTTTCCCTTGTGTGTGCGTTTCTGTTTTCAAGAGCAATTACAAAACCAATTCAGCATATTTTAGCAACGACAACGCGCATGGCCAATTTGGACAAAAATGCAACATGCAGCATTCGTTCCAATGATGAAATCGGAATGCTGTCAAATGGGATCAATGAATTGTACCAAAAATTACTGTCAACCATTCACCAGCTGAAAAAAGAAAAAGACCTTGTGAGCGAAGCGGAAAGGCAGAAAGTGGATTTTCTGCGTGTTGCTTCTCACGAACTGAAAACCCCTGTTACTGCTCTCAATGCTATGCTTGAAAATATGATGATGGAGGTGGGCAAATACAAAGACTACGAAACATATTTACCGGTATGCAAGGAGCAAGCTGAGCAGCTTGGCAAGATGATTTCCGAGATTTTGGACACCTCCAAATTAGGCGTACCCTTAGAGAATGAACAAGCACAGACTTTCGACGCTTCCACATACCTTACTGAGTTATGCGGCCAATATCAATTGATCGCGCAAGCGAACGGTCAAATTTTCAAAATAAATTTGCCCGATCATTTTTCTGTATGTTTACCGCCTAAAATGTTTTCAAAAGCTCTTTCCAATATTTTGGGAAACGCTGTTGCCTATACTGCGCCCGGTAAATCAATATTGGTCTACGTCGTTGGATGTGATCTAGTTGTTGAAAATGAATGTCAACCTATTCTAGAAGAACACTTAAAGCGTATTTTTGAGCCGTTTTATCGTCCGGACTATGCCCGTAACCGCAGGGATGGCGGTAATGGCCTTGGTCTGTATATCGTAGCTTCAATTTTAGATAGACTTAACTGCCCTTATACTTTCTGCCCAATCAAAGAACCGTTGGGTATGCGTTTTACCATCCATCTATAAAATATCTGCGCCGAAAAATGCTCTCCGAAAAATTGGGGAGCATTTTCTATTTCCGCCTACGTTTCATATACGCTCCATACCCGGATGTTATCTTACTATTGCACGCAAGACGAGTGTAATAAAAATAATGGAGGTCATATTTATGAAACGTGCATCTATACTATTGGGACTTTTCATTGTTGCAGGGAGCATATTAGGAAATGCATTCCCAGCAAATGCCCGTATCGGTGCTCCCAGATCAGGGATAAAAAACCCCGCCTCAGAGTTTAATGATGCATATGTGGTGGAAAGTATACCGGGCGATGAAAAAGACAACAACCTTGAATTTTGGAAAATCAGCGAATTTGAAACGTGGATGGAACAGCAGCGAGCAGACTACCAACAGCTTGTAGATATTGGTGACAAATCATTTTATGATAAAGATGCGAATGGTGATTACTTTTGCCGCGAATGGACACAGCAAGACCTTGATACTCTTTATGGAGAGTGGCAGGAACATCTAGGCCTAATGAAACAGGGATATCGCTTTACAAAACCCATTACTAATTCAGAGGGCGGTTCTCTTGTTGGTGTATTCGGCCCGGAAACATCACCATCAAACACCGCCGGTTCAACAATGATCACGATGCCCGATGGCTCTACGGTGGACTTTGGGACACTTTGATTCGACAGAAGAAGCAAAAAAACAGTTGAGAAGTATTTAAAGCAGCAAGTAACAAAAGGTATGCTCACACGGCAACAGGCAGATACCATAATGGCAAACGGATCAATAGAATAAATTTAGCATAATAGTTTTTCTTGTATTGGAAAAACAACAGGTTTATGAACAACTCTCCGATAATTGGATTTGATATTCTGCACGGATATCGGCCGCTTCTGCCTCCCCTCTTTATAGGGAAGGAGATTTGCACCCACCCTCAACCAATCGCGCGATTGTATCACTTCGTGAGGGTTTATTCAGCTAAGTACTCACGAAACAATACAATTCGTGGGTACTTTTTTTATGCAAAAAACCCTAGGTTATGGCTTTTTTGAGTTCATGGGGTCTGCTAACGAGTTGTAATTTGTGAAATCCGGGTTAGTTTTGTTGCTAAGTTCTAAATTTGCACCCACCTAGAAGTTACGCGCAGGAGTATGGAGGATAAGCTCATATACACTCCTTCTGCTTTTTTGTTGATTTGAAACTTTGTTTTCCTTTCCAGCAGATATCACTTACGGCATTCCGCGAGTCAGTGAGAACCACCTCCGTATTTTCTCTATTGCACGGCTTCGCATATTCCGAACCGTCCGATCCGTAACCCCAAGCGCCTGAGCGATTCGGGCATCCTTCCATTCCAGCCAATAGTCAAGAATCAGGACGCCAAGCTCGCGCTCCTCCAATGTACTCATTGCAAGGTAAAGCGGTTCATAATCAAGTTGGTACTTCTTCCCGCAGTAGCTGATATATAGGTGGCTACTCGGACATTCGTCTTCGGAAAATTGCTCGATCTCCAGCATCGATTCCGGATCGTCCGTCAAAATCTCGAGTTTGTCTTTGTAAGCGTTGTGCTTGCTATAGTTTCGAATCGCAATACGGAGGATGGTATGACAACAGCTATCAAACTGCGCGCATCTGGCTGCCTTTTCTCGCTCAGAGAGCATGCTTGATCCTCCGCAATATGAAGTTTTGAAAGGTTCTATATTCCTCCCCTATATAACCAAAACAATCCAGCTTTCCAAAACCGGAAAGAAAACCTCCATTTTCGTGAAAATATATTATTTCGTTGTCTTTTTGTGTGTTTTTCGATATAAATCCGGTGGCTTCGGATTCAAACTCTGCTCTGGCGCGAACTCTCAAAAACTCTCCTCCGAAACTTCCACAGAGGCAGGGAGCAGCTTGATTCCTTTCTGCTTTTCACGGCACTAACCCTGATACGTTGTAAAATCACCTTTTACAGATTTGCATGAGTGACCAAAAACAAAAAAACCGCAATAGATGCAGGTTATTGGAACAACTCATATTCTTCTTGGTTCTCTATCCATTTTTATCGGTTATACTTTACAATTCTCATCAAAATTACTACTCCGCCATCTTGATTGTTTGTACCGATCTGCTTTTACCAGATAAAAATCAATTGAAAATGAGATTGTATCGCGCTGCTCGTTTGGCGATTCCGTTTTCTCGCTTACGGTGCTACTAAAATCGTCGCAAAATAGTGCTCCCCCGCCACGTCGTCGATATTGCGTATGATCTTCTGTGTCGGTAACCCACAATCCACGACCACCACCGCGCGTGCGCTAAGGTTGTGCAACTTTATCATGCGCTTGATCCCTGCCAGTGCTCGCCCGACTTTCATTACAACTTTGCCGCCCTGCAAATCGAGCGCACGTTCCAAATCTTCCATTGAACGGGGTAAAATATGTAGCGGTTGATCCGCTTCAGTCAGGCTTCTATTGAGAGTGGCCGCGCAAGCGCAAAAGCTGGTGACACCCGGTATCGTCTCCACCTCATAACCACGCGCAAGCAAGATTTGGCACAGATAGGAAAAAGAACTATACAGCGACGCATCGCCCAGATTGAGCATGGCGACATCTCTTCCCTCGTCCAGATGCGCCGCGATGCCACTGGCTGCGCGTGCATGGCTGTCGGAAAGTGCTTCTATATCCCGCGTCATAGGTAAGTCCAGATATTCTATTTGCTTCCCCACTAGATCAACCGCGCCAGAAGCGATGGCCAGCGCAAGCGATTTCTTTTCGTTTGTCTGCGGAGCCGCAATCACAGGGCAATTTTGCACACAGCGCACTGCCTTGAGCGTCATGAGTTCCGGGTCTCCCGGGCCAACACTCACACCGTAGAGTTTTCCTTTTTGCATGCGCTCTCCTTCTGCTATCGTTCGTTTGCGCTGCTGATTATCCGAATTCCAAGAACGTTCGCCGCTTGCAGCAACTCCCGGTTTTTTTCATTCATCTCGCCATATTGCTCAAGACAATTAATCACCATATCGCAGGAAGCAAGTGCATCCAGCGCGCGCTGATAGGTCTCTTGCCGGATTTGCGAAAATGTTTTTTCAACGATCACCTCGCTCGCCAGCACATTCGCAACCGGGTAATCGAGGTCGTTTTCATGTAAGATACCGCAGATAAACGGCGTGTCTTTCTGTTGCAGCGTGCGGTAGGTCTCAATTCCCGCGCCTCCGCCCCCGATCACGAATATCCGCGGTTTGCCTTGGGGTCTTGCCATTTCAACACTGCCAAACATCGGGTTGTAACTGCCGTTGGTCAGGTCGTAGAGAGATTCAATCAACTCCCGCCGGAATATCTCCTGCGGCGTGCCGTAATGCGCGATCCGTTCCCCTTTGACGCAGACAACGATATCGGAAACTTTCTGCGCCAGATCCAGCTCGTGCAGCGAAAGAATCACCGCAATCGATCGGTTTTTTGCGAGCATTTGCAGAATGTTCAGAAGCTCCAGTTGATAGCGAATGTCAAGGAAAGAAGTGGGCTCGTCCAGCACAATGATCTGCGGTTCCTGGCAGATTGCCCGCGCGAGCATTACCCGTTGCCGCTGACCGTCGCTAAGCTGCATATAGTCACGATTCCTCAAGTCCCAGACATCCACCAGCTCCATCGCCTCGCGGACGAGCTGATGATCCTTTTGCGATAGGATACCGAGCCTGCCCGTATAGGGATATCGTCCGGTTCCAACCACATCCTCGCAGGTCATCAGGTCCGTCTTGGGCCGCTCCGTCAGCACAACCGCCAAGCGATACGACAGGTCGCGGTTGGTCATGTCGTCCAGCGCACGTCCGTCGATATAAACCGTGCCGTAGAGGCTCTTGAGATATTTGGTGATGCTCTTTAAAATCGTTGTTTTACCGGAGCCGTTCGGCCCGATCAGCGTCAGAATCTGACCTTTGTTCAGACGAATCTGGATGTCTTTGATCAACGGCTTTCCGTCATATCCAACCGTCAGTTGCTCGGTGTGAAAGAAATATGTTTCACTCATGCTGCATCCGGCCTCCGCTTTCGCATCATGATATAGAGCACCACCGGCGCGCCGAAGACCGCCGTCACGGAACTAATTGAAAGCTCCGTCGGCGCAAACATGGTTCGAGCAAGCAAATCGCACGCAAGGCAGAAGATCGCGCCCCCAAGAAAGCATGCCGGAATCACGACAATTGGCTTGGCCGTTTTCAGCGTAGCCTTGACTAAATGCGGTACCGCGATGCCAACAAACGAAATCGGCCCGGCAAAGGCTGTCACACAAGCAGAGAGAATACTCGAAAACAAAATCAGCGAAACCCGAAACCAGCGGATGTTTACGCCCATGTTCTGCGCATATGCCTCACCCAGTTGATAAGCGCCAATCGGTTTCGACATGAGAAACACCAGCAAAAACGTAATAAGCGTTACAATTGTCATCATCCCGACATCGTTCCAGGAGATGCCGGAGAAACTTCCGAGTGACCAATTGTGCAGGTTGACAATATTGGAATCGTCCGCAAACGTGATGATAAAATCGGTGATTGCGGAGCAGATATAGCCAACCATCACACCACTGACGATGAGCATTGACGTGCGCTTGACGCGCCCCGCCATCAAGATGACAAAGCCTGTCGTGATCATCGCGCCAACAAACGCCGACCCAATCAGAACCACGGAATTCATCGCCCTGAAATTCCCCAGAAGCAAGATCATCGTGATCGCGACTGTCAACTTCGCGCCGGATGAGATACCGAGCACAAACGGCCCCGCAATCGGGTTGTTGAAAAATGTCTGCAACAAAAAGCCGGAGAGTGCCAGCGCCCCGCCGAGAACCACGCCCGCGATCATGCGCGGTAAGCGAATCTGCCACAGAATGCGCTGCGCCGTCCCGTCTCCGCCGCGACCGATCAGCGTGCTCCAAACCTCCTGTACCGGCACGGAAAAGCTACCCAAACAAATATTGAGAACCACCAGCACAAGCAGCAGGATCATTAATATAAGGAACGTAACGGCGATTCGATAGCGCCGTTTTGTTTGTTCCGGCATTCGATTCCTCCCTGGTTGCGATTTGTTTGCTATTGCAGTCGATACAGAAACGTTAGCTTTGTTAGCGTTCCTTCATCCGTCAGCATTGCGTGGAGATCGGCGATCATCTGTCCCAACTGCGTTGTCTCCTGATAAAGATTTTTCGTCGTACACCAAACGTTGCCATTTTTCACTGCCCTAAAATCCGCCAACAGCGGATTTTTTGCAACGAGTTCCGCAATCGTGCGAACCCCGCCGTCAATCGCCGCGTTATAAACGATGATATCCGCATCCTTCGCGGTCGCATAAAAATCTTCCATCTCCAGCGTCACCGTGGACGTTCCAGTTTCCGGGTCTCCGAGGTGATCGAAGATATAGGTTCCGCCCGCAAGCTCGATCATCTTGGTGACATAGTCGCCCGATTTTCGAGCGATCGCCGAGCCGGAAGAACTGATATAGAAAAACGCGACCGTCTGATTCGTCTTCTCAAGATTGGCAACGGAATTTAAGTAGTCAACTTGCTCGCCAAAAATGCGATTTGCCTCCGCTTCTTTGTTCAATAGCGCGGCATATAGCTTGATCCACTCCGTCCGACCCAACGGATGTGTTTCATAGCTGGACTGCTCCACCAATACGGGGATGCCCAGTTCCTCCAGTTTTTCTTTCACATCGGGCGTGTGGTTGATCATCGTAGACTCGATGGCAAGTTTACAGCCGCTGGCGAGGATTTGCTCATAGTCCGGTTTACTGTACTTTCCAGCGTAGCGAATGCTCCCGTTCTCCATCGCCTGTTTCGCATGCTCAATATACCAGCCGTCCGCTTGTGTGCCGGACATTGCGATGCTGGGAAGTGCATCCAGCGCGTCAAACAGGCACATAGCGGCTGTCGCAACCAGATAGATGTGGTCGATCGGCTGAAACAACGTCACGATGTCCGAATCGATTCCTTCCGGGACAGCGGCATGTTCCGGTACAACCAAAAATCGGCTGTCATCGGAAAGCGAGATGAGCTTATAGCCGCCCGCATAGTAGTCCACGCAAAAATTCTTCGCATATAGAAGCTCCATACGCGATTCCGGCTGCCAACCGTTGCCAAGGCCTCTTTCGCTCCACCCAACGCTGACACTCGTGCCGCCGCATGCGCCAAGTATGAGCGTCAAAGCCAGCAGAACGCAGAGGGCAAACGCTCGTTTTTGTAAGCTAGACCCTTTATGCCGCATGTTCTACCTTTTTCCTCCGCTTGCGCAAAATCACGGCAGCAGCTACCGCAACAAGCACGATCGCGCCTGTTATGATCCAAATCATCCCGCCATCAACCGCCCGCAGTGTTGTGGAGTCGAAGCGCAGCGTGTAGTCAATCACATGCGGCTGGCTCATCGCGGTCGTCTCCGCGCTGACGACAATCTCCTGATCCAATGCCGCAACCGGAATCTCGAAGGTGGAGTTGCCATCCTTGTTGATTGGTAAATATTTTTCGCCGTCAACCAGCATCAAGTCGTAATTCGGACTGCTCCAAATAATTCTGGCAGTCATTTTGCCGTTTGCCAGTGTCACCTCTGCGGGAGAAGAAACGCTGGCACGGCCGGAACCGCCCGAGAGCGCAACTTCGATGGTGTATTGTCCATCCCGCAGTTCACCGCTGACGGGCGCACAGGCAACCGAAAGAAGCAACGCCAACGCGAGCACAAGCATAATATTTTTTTTCATAAAGTCCTCTTTGCGCCGAAGATCTGTACATGCGCCAAATATGCCGCATGTACAGATCTTTCAAGCTTTCGGGTTATTTCGTCAAAACGGGATTGGAAACCATGACAAGATGGTCGTACCATGTCCCCTTTGTTCCGACGAGGGCGAGGGCAAACTCCTCATTCAACGCAGGCACGGGAACGTCAAAGCCGTTGGTCTTTTCCGTTGTCCCGTCGCTGTAGGTGACCGTATCCACGGTAGGCATCAGGATGGCGGCGCCATCCTTTGCGGCATCCTCCGCCGATCCGGCGAACAGGTTCACGATCTTCTTCGAAGCCAGGCTGATGTGGATCGTCATGACTCCATTCTTTACGGTCAAAACGCCCTTGCCGTTGTTGGCTTCGTTTACGTGAAACATGCCACTGTCAGTCGTGAAGTCCGCGCTGTAAACGCCGTCCGCCAGCGCCGCTGTCGGCGCTTGGGTCGTTACCGGTTCGCTCGTCGGACTCGCAGTTGCCGCTGTTTCTGTCGCTACCGCGTCGCCTGCGGACGGTGCGGCTATAAGAGACGCACAGCCGACGAGCAGCATCAGCGCAATGGCAAACCAGAGCAGAATTGTCGCTTTCGCGTTCAGAATTCTACACATCGTAATTATTTACCGATGGCGTCTGCGGTATGTGCCACGTAGATCTGCTGGATCTCCGGAATGCGGCCAAGGCCTTCGATCTGGCAATCCACGCTCGCAAAGCTGCCGGAGGCGGTGAACATACTCTTCCAGGAGTCCGTGTCCGTTCCCGCCATATCGTTGTTGGCATGATCACCCGCAACCACCATCAGCGGACGGAGAACAACCTTCGTATAACCCGCCGCATGTACGGCGGCGATCACCGCTTCGCATGCGGTGCCTTCCGGCTCGCCTTCCACGGTACCGATGAACACATTTTGATACCCCAGCGCCTGCATTTGTGCCTGCATCTGGCTGTAGGTCACTTTTGCCATGTGAGAAGTGCCATGTCCCATAAAGACAAACGCAACGCCGTCCGTTGCGGCGGCTTCGAGGCTTTCATAGCCGGACGCGACCACAGCAGCAGCCGTTATGTACTTGGCAACGTTTTCTTTGTCCGCATTGACCATGGTTGCATCCGCTCCAACCTCGCCCAGAAGCGGTTCGGAGACCGCAACCGATTCAAACTTGTCGCGATATTGATCCAGAGCCGCGATCAGCTCGTCATACTCCGCGCCGTGCATCAGGTGCGTGGGCTGCACAACAAGATGCTTTACTCCGTTGGTAACCGCGCGCGCAAGCGCCTGCTCAACATTGTCAATCTGTTCGCCGTCGCGCGCGGCTACATGGTTGATGATGATCTGCGCTGTGAAGGCTCTTCTGACCGACCAGTCGGGGTTTGCCGCCTGAAGAGCCTTTTCAATGCCGCCGACGTCTTTGGCCCGGCTGTCATTAAAGGAGGTGCCGAAGCTCACGACGAGCAGCTCGTTTTCGCCAATGCCATCCGCGTTGAGCGGGTCGTCCTTCGATGCATCTCCCGTATCGCGTCCAAAGTAGTCCGGGTCGGCAAATTCACCGGAGACCAGTTCCTTTTGCGCGTCGCTCAGCGCATCCCAGGCGGCCTTTGCCGCCGCGCACTGCGCATCTGTCTCGCTTGTACGCTGCTGCACATAGATCGCGTCGATCAGTTTTGCAGCATTGTCCGCAATTTCCTGATCGGTCAATGCGGGTGCCTCGGTTGCCGCCGGAGCGGCTGCTGCTTCTGTTGCGACAGGGGTCGCGGCGGGGGTTGCGGCAGGGGTTTTAGCGCATCCCATGGCGACAAACGCCATCGCGAGCGCGAGAAGTGCCGCCAACGTTGATTTGAATACTCTCATTTTCTCTTTCTCTCCTTTTTCTCTATGTCATCTTTTCTATGTCATCACCGTTCGAGCGCATGCGTGGCTCTTCGGCGGATCACAGCAATTTCAGTCGATAATCCCGTTCGATCATTAAAACGACCCTTCGGCGGACAACAACAACTCCAATCATGCAATCGCCAATTGGAGCTCAGGCAACCTTTCGCGCGCAAAAAAAGCCTGTCCACAGATCAATCTGCAGATAGGCTCAATCAATAAGCAGGCGCGCGCCTCACTCACCCATTGCTCCGGTAGTCCGCAGAGCTGAATGTGCCGCAGGGGTATCCCTGCGGAAAGGAACGAGGCAAGTATTCTGACTCATCGCCCGAAACGGATGAAACCCGTTTCTTCCGGCAGCGTCTTCCCGGAGAAAGCTCCAGTGACATTGTGCTGCGGCATTGGGACGATTTACAGCAACGGCCTTGCGCGGGGTTTGCACCCGACTTCCATGACCTGTTCCCGTGTATTCTGTTAGCGAGAGCATATCACCACATTTAACCCACTGTCAACCACATACCCCGATCGTACCGGCATTGACAAATCAGGCGCGGGAAACTATCATTGTGTTGACAATTGAAATGGGGAAGCAGGGTGAAATTCCCTCGCAAGTACGTTACCGTATAGCCGGATTACCATGTTACATATTCCTTTGCGGACACCGAAGGATATGATTTTAAGATGGAATTCGTCTTTTAATCAACCTCCGGCCGTAGTCGGAGGTTTTTTTATGGTCGAAAAACGCAATATCGGCGGACGGCTCCTGCGCTGCGGCTACACAACCGGCTCCTGCGCGGCAGCGGCGGCAAAGGCCGCGGCGTTGATGCTGCTCGGCGGTGCGCCAATCGGATCGGTTGATCTTCTGCTGCCCGGCGGAAAGCAACTAGCATTGCGTATCCAGCAAACCGAAATTCACGCGGATTTTGTCTCATGCGCCATTCAGAAGGACAGCGGAGACGACCCCGACGTGACAAACGGTATGCTGATCTTCGCGCGAGTCTGTCGAATAGAGCAGGGCATTTCCATCGACGGCGGCGTCGGTATCGGCCGCATCACGAAACCCGGCTTAGATCAACCCGTCGGTGCGGCTGCGATCAACTCCGTTCCGCGAAGGATGATCGAGGTTGCCGTTCTCGAGGCTTGCATGGCGTATGGTTATTCTCATGGAATCTCCGTTGTCATCTCCGCACCGGGGGGCGAAGCGTTCGCAAAACGCACGTTTAATCCTCAGCTTGGCATTGTGGGCGGACTTTCCATCATCGGTACAACCGGTATTGTCGAACCGATGAGCAACCGCGCCCTGATCGATACCATCCGGCTGGAGCTAAGTCAGCTTTCAGAAAGCGGAAGCACGCATGTGTTGCTTACGCCGGGCAATTATGGCGTTGATTTTGCCAAAGATCGCCTCTCTCTTTCTCTGAAAGCGCAGATATCCTGCTCCAACTTCATCGGGGACGCGATCGATTCTGCCGTCGAGCTTGGGTTTACGGATATCCTTCTTGTAGGGCATATCGGGAAACTCGTCAAGCTCGGCATAGGGCAGACAAACACGCATTCCTCTGCCGGAGACGGGCGCATCGAGACCTTGATTGCCTGCGCGCTGCAAGCGGGCGCAAATCTTCCGCTGCTAAGCGGGCTGCTTTCGTGCGTGACCACGGACGCCGCGCTTACTCTGATCAATCGCGAAGGATTGCTTGAACCAAGCATGAAAATTCTGGGAAATCGCATCGAAGCCTGTCTTACACGCCGTGTGCCGGATTCTGTCCGCATCGGTTATGTCTGCTTTAGCAATGCAGACCCGCACTGCGGCATCCTAACCCAAAGCGAAAACGCAGGCGATTTGCTCGAAATTTGGAGGACTCTATGATTCACTTTGTTGGGGCGGGCTGCGGCGCGCCGGACCTCATCACGCTGCGCGGCGCGCGCTTGATCGAGCTAGCGGATGTCATCATCTACGCCGGTTCTCTCGTGAATCCCGCAATGCTCACGCAAGCAAAGGGCGATTGTGAAATCCATAACAGCGCGACCATGACGCTGGATGAGGTGATTGCACGCATGCAGCGCGCGGAAGCCGAGGGTAAAACCACCGTCCGGCTGCACACGGGAGATCCTTCGATCTACGGCGCGATTCGCGAGCAAATGGACGCGCTCGACAAACTGGATATTTCGTTCGACGTTTGCCCCGGCGTATCAAGCTTTTGCGGGGCAGCCGCCGCTCTATGCGCGGAATACACTCTGCCGGAGGTTTCACAAAGCGTTGTCATCACGCGCATGGCCGGGCGTACCGCCGTACCAGAGCGGGAAAGCATCCGTTCCTTTGCTTCCCACGGTGCAACCATGGTCATCTTCCTCAGCGCAGGCATGACAGAGCAGCTCCAAAATGAACTGCTCCTCGGTGGATACGCTACCGATACCCCTGCCGCCATCGTTTATAAGGCGAGCTGGCCGGATGAGCGCGTACTGCGCTGTACGGTTGGCACCCTGCATCAAACCGCCGAGGAAAGCGGAATCAACAATCTTGCGCTCATTACGGTCGGCAATTTCCTCGGCACGCAATATGAGCTGTCGAAGCTCTACGATCCTGCGTTCACCACCGCGTTTCGGGAAGGTCGCCCGGAATGAACATTGGCATGATCTCCTTCACGCAACAGGGTGAACGACTGGGCGAACGACTGAGCGGATACTTGATTGAGCAGGGTGATCATGCTACTTGCAGCCGCTGCAAAAGCGGCGAGCTGGCAGAATGGACGCAAGCGCATTTCTCATCTGACGACGCGTTGATCTTCATCGGCGCTAGCGGCATCGCCGTGCGCGCCATCGCGCCCCATTTGGCCGGCAAGACGAGCGACCCCGCCGTGGTGGTGATCGACGAGACGGGAACCTACTGTGTCTCTCTTCTCTCCGGTCATCTTGGCGGCGCAAACGAACTGACGACCCGCATTGCTTCCTTTGTGCAAGCGATCCCGGTGATCACGACCGCGACCGACCGAAATGGGGTCTTTGCGGTGGACAGTTGGGCAAAAGCCCAAGGGATGACCATCGCAAACCCGGAGCGGATCAAATGGGTGTCCGCAAGACTATTGGCCGGAGAGTCGGTATCCCTCAAGAGTTTCTTCCCCATTCAGGGCGCACTGCCACAGAATATCACATCTGCCGAATCCGACTACGATATACTTGTCACCTATCGCACGCGCGGGCGGGCGGATGCGCTCAAGGTGATTGCTCCCGTGATTACGCTGGGCATCGGCTGCAAGAAAGATACTTCGGCAGAGAGGATGGAAAGCGCGTATCAACTCGTGCTCAAGAAAGCGGGCTGCCATCCAGCCGCCATCAAGCAGGTTTGCAGCATCGACCTGAAAGCAAACGAGCCGGGGTTGCTTACATTCTGCCGCAACCACAAGCTCCCGTTCCAAACCTTTTCGGCGGCGGAGCTTGCCGCTGTGCCGGGCAATTTCTCCGGTTCCGCCTTTGTCAAATTGGTTACGGGCGTGGACAACGTCTGCGAACGAAGCGCGGTACTCGGCAGCGGCGGAACCCTGTTAACGCAAAAGAATGCGGAGTATGGCGTTACAATGGCACTCGCCATCGCGCCGTACACCGTTCATTTCTCGGAAGGAGGCGGCTTATGAAACAATTGCTGGTCGTTGGAATCGGCCCCGGCAACGAAAGTGCAATGACGCTTATGGCGCATGCAGCGATGAATCGCGCAGACGTCATCGTTGGATACACCGCCTATATCGAGCTTGTCCGTCCACTGTTTCCAGAGAAACCGATTGTAACCACGTCCATGCGGCACGAGGTAGACCGCTGTCGCGAGGCGCTGCGGCTTGCGAACGAAGATCGTTGTGTTGCGCTGGTTTGCAGCGGCGACGCTGGCGTTTACGGCATGGCTGGACTCACGCTGGAGCTCTCGCCGGAATACCCCAATGTTGCGATCGAAATCATACCCGGCGTCACTTCGGCGCTCTCCGGCGCGGCTGTGTTGGGCGCGCCGCTGACGCACGACTTCGCCGTGATCAGTCTTTCCGATCTCCTAACGCCTTGGGAGCAGATCGAGCGGCGGCTATCCCACGCGGCGGAGGCGGATTTCTGCATCGCACTGTATAACCCCGCCAGTATCAAACGCGCGGATTATCTCCAAAAAGCCTGCGATATACTGCTACGGCACCAATCGCCGGACATCGTCTGCGGCATCATAAAAAACATCGGACGCGCAGGCGAAACAAGCCGCATCCTATCACTGTTGGAATTACGGGAAACCGAGGTTGACATGTTCACCACCGTGTTGATCGGAAATAGCCAAACGAAGGTCGTCTCCGGTCGCATGGTGACGCCAAGGGGATATCGCATTGGCTGAAATCGTGTTGTTCGGCGGTACGAGCGAAGCGCGAATACTCGTTTCGCATCTTCAGCAAAAGGGAATCTCGGCGCTCGTCTGCGTCGCAACAGAATACGGCGAAACAATTCTGCCAGCGGGCGGCAGTGTCAACGTCCACACCGGCAGGTTGGACGAATTGGCCATGCGTTTGCTCCTCGCGGAACAGTCCCCGCGGCTTGTGATCGACGCGACACATCCGTATGCCGACATCGTGAGCCGAAATCTCCGCGCGGCCTGCGAGAGCGCGCATACCCCCTATTTGCGCATCAAACGAGCGCAGATCGCACAAGACGGTGTTCTAGCGTTTTCCGATATGCCATCTTTGATCGATTGGCTCAACACGGCGGATGGCGTGATCTTTTCCGGCCTTGGCGCAAAGGAGGCGCGCGCGCTGACCGCCGTTCGCGGGTTTGAACACCGCGTCTGGCTGCGCATCCTCCCGTTTGCGGAGGGATTGCGCGAGTGCGTTGCGATGGGATATCCTCCCGCGCACATGATCTGCATGCAAGGGCCGTTCTCAAGGGAGCTCAACGCCGCGATGTTTCGCGCGGCGCATGCGCAGATTCTCGTCACCAAGGAGTCTGGCGCTGCGGGTGGTTTTCTTGAAAAAATAACTGCCGCTCAGGATTGCGGAATGATCACGGCGGTGCTTGCACGACCCGTTGACGAGGATGGCGTAAGTCTGGAAGAAGCAATCAAGCAAATCGAGGGTGGAACACGATGAAAAGCGTGACGATTATAGGGATCGGAATGGGGCTAAGCACGACGACGCGCGAGGGATTTAGCGCAATCGAGCACGCAGAGGTGCTCTTTGGTGCACCGCGCATGCTCGAACCCTTCGCCTTTTTGTCGAAGCCCTGCGCCGCGATCTATGCGCCGGACGAGATATCGTCCTTCATCGAGCAAAGCGAATTCACGCGCTTTGCCGTGTTGGTTTCGGGAGATCCCGGCTTTTTCAGCGCGGCGGAAGCGCTCGCCCAGTCGCTCCCCAACTGCGACGTTACACTGTTGCCAGGAATCTCTTCTGTCTCCTGCTTTTTCGCGAAGATCAAGCGTCCCTGGCAGGATGCCGCGCTGATCAGCTGCCACGGCAGAGACGCAAACCTTGTCGATACCGTGCGGCGCAATCGATCAACCTTTGCGCTCACAGGCGGTAATCTGCCCGCGCTTGCCGGGCGGCTCATCGACAAAGGCTATGGCGATTTGCAAGCGACCGTTGGCGAGAACCTTGGCTCTGCCGACGAGCAAATCTGCACAATGGCAATTGCGGATCTTCCGGCTCAGGCGTTTGGCGCGCTGAGTGTGTTGTTCGTTGAAAACCCAGACTTCGACGCGCGTGTTCGCTCCGGTTTGCCGGACGATCTATTTCTGCGCGGCAGCGTACCGATGACAAAATCGGAGGTGCGCGCGCTATCGCTTAGCAGGCTCGCACTCAAGCCGGATGCCGTCTGCTATGACATCGGTTGCGGCACGGGTTCCGTCAGCGTCGAGATGGCGCTTGCGGCCTATGCCGGGCGCGTGTACGCCATCGATCACAAGGAGGAGACAATTCGCCTCACGGAGGAAAACGCAAGGCGTTTTCATCTCGGAAACCTCACAACCGTATGCGGCAGTGCTCCGGATGTTTTGAGTACACTTCCCCCGCCGGACGCGGTGTTCATCGGTGGAAGCGGCGGGCAGATGCTGGAGATTTTTCAAGCGATATTTGCAAAAAATCCCGCTGTTCGCGTCGTCGTCAATGCCGTCGCAATCGAAAGCATCAGCGCGGCGCTGTCGGCGTTTCGATCCTTTCGCATCGAGCCGGAGGTCGTTCAACTCTCGGTTGCGCGGGCAAACGCCGTCGGCGATCTGCACATGATGACCGCGCAAAACCCGATCTTCATCCTCAGCGGAGGCGGCCATGCATGATCGTGTCCTGATCGCCGGAACACACTCCGGCTGCGGCAAGACAACCGTCACCTGCGCGCTGCTCGCGGCCTTATCGGCACGCGGAATTGATGTCGCATCCTACAAGTGCGGACCTGACTACATCGACCTGATGTTTCATCGCGCGGTACTGAATCTACCCGCCGAAAATCTCGACGCGTTCTTTTGCGAGAAGCACCTGCTTCAGGCTCAACTTGCGGTGGGTGGGCATTCACTGCGGGTCATCGAAGGCGTGATGGGCTACTATGACGGAATTGGCACCGAAGGCACCGCCAGCACATATGAAATCGCGCGGATAACGCAGACGCCAACCATCCTCATCGTCAACGCGAAAGGCATGTATACCTCCGCCGGTGCGCTGCTGCAAGGGTTCGCCCGCTTTCGCGCAGACAGCGGCATCCGTGGGATCATCTTCAACGGTGTTTCGCCGATGCTCTATGAAGGTCTTGCAAAGGTTGCGCGTGAAGCGGGTGTTACGCCGCTTGGATGTTTGCCGTATGATGCGTCTCTTGCCATTGGCAGTCGCCATCTGGGGCTGGTCACAGCGGACGAGGTAAGCGATCTTCAGTCGAAGCTCCGCCGGCTGGGTCAGCTTGCGGAAGAACACGTCGATCTGGAACAAGTTCTTCGCATCGCAAAGGAAGCGACAGCACTGCCAGCAGAACCCATTAAAATTTCGCGCGTGACCGAACGAAAACCGCGCATCGTCGTCGCGCGAGATGAGGCATTTTGTTTTCTCTATCAGGAAAATCTTGCAGCTTTGTCCGCTCTCGGCGCGGAACTCTGTTTTTTCAGCCCGCTTCACGATTCGTCCCTGCCGGAGCGTGTTCACGGATTGTACTTGCCCGGCGGCTATCCGGAGTTACATGAAGAACTTCTCTCAAGCAACGCATCGATGCGCGCTTCCGTAAAAAAAGCGATCGCGCAAGGCCTTCCAACCATTGCGGAATGCGGCGGGTTTCTATACCTTCACGATTCACTCGACGGCTTGCCGATGGTCGGCATCATTCCTGCCGAAGCCTATAATACAGAGAAATTGCAGCGTTTCGGCTATGTCACGCTCACCGCCAAGCGCGACAATCTGCTCTGCAGCGCGGGCGATTCCATCCGCGCACACGAGTTTCACTATTATGAAAGCGGCTCGTGCGGTGACGGATTTTTAGCGCAAAAACCGACGGGGCGCAGTTGGGATTGCATCCACGATACTCTTAGCCTATACGCGGGCTTCCCGCACCTGTACTTTCCGGCAAACATCGCGTTTGCAAAACAATTTGTGAGAAAGGCAATCGATTATGCTTCAAACCACACTGGCCGAGATACAGCCGATTGACCGTAGTGCGTACGATACGTGCATTGCACGCTTTGACCGGGTGGCAAAACCCGTCGGCAGTCTTGGTATGCTGGAAACGCTGCTCGCGCAAATCTCTGCAATCACCGGCAGCGCGGAACTTGACCTGTCGAAGAAATGCGTCCTCGTATTTTGCGCGGACAACGGGGTCACGTCTCAGCGCGTCTCCCAAAGCGGCTCCGAGGTGACCACCGCCATCGCGCATATGCTCGCTGATAGAACCTCCGGCGTATGCACCATGGCGAAATGCTGCGGCGCGGATGTGTTTCCCGTTGACGTGGGTATGGTCGACACCGTAGAAGGCCTTCTCCCGCGAAAAACCGCCTTTGGTACAAACGACATTTCCCTTGGCCCCGCTATGTCGCGCGAGGCGGCTATCCAAGCCATAGAGCTCGGCATTTCGCTCGTCAAGGAAAAAAAAGAAGCTGGTTATCGGCTCATCGCCACGGGAGAAGCCGGCATCGGAAACACCACCACGGCAAGCGCGGTTGCAGCTGTTCTTTTGGGTGAATCCGTAGAGACCGTATCCGGTCGCGGTGCGGGGCTGGATGACGCGGGGCTCGCCCGGAAACGCGCAGCGATTGAGCGGGCGATTCTCGTCAATGCGCCGGATGCGCGCGACCCAATCGACGTGCTCCGTAAGCTCGGCGGGTTTGACATCGCCGCAATGACGGGTGTGTTTCTCGGCGGCGCGCAATACCGGGTACCTGTCGTGATGGATGGCATGATCTCCGCTGTTTCCGCGCTTCTCGCGGTTCGGCTCTGTCCGACGGTGTGCGACTCTATCATCCCGTCGCACCTGAGTGCGGAACCCGCCGCGCGTCTGATTTGCCGCGCATTGGGAAAGGAACCGATTCTACGAGCGGAACTGCGCCTTGGAGAAGGCACGGGCGCCGTCGCGCTTTTTCCGCTGCTTGACATGGCGGTAGCGGTCTATCAAGACGCCGCAACCTTTACGGATATATCCATAGACGCGTATCGGAGACAACCATGATCACACTCATCCTCGGTGAAAACGGAAGCGGGAAGAGCGTCTACGCGGAATCCATCGCCTGTTTTACAAATGATCCGCGCTACTATATCGCAACGATGATCCCGTATGGCGCGGAGGGCATTGAGCGCATCGAGAAGCACAGTCGCCAGCGGGAAGGAATGGGGTTTCAAACGCTGGAATTGTCGTATTCCGTTGGCGACGCGCCCGTTTCGCCAGACGCAACGGTGCTGCTGGAAGACGGTTCCAATCTGCTTGCCAACCAGATCTTTGCGCGCGGCGGCTCGGTTGAAGTGGTGCTTTCCGATATCCTTGCGCTGGAGAGCCGCTGTCGCCGGCTGATCGTGGTGTCGATCATCGGGCTGGATCTCGCGCGCTACGTCGGAGACACGCGCGCGTATATTGAATCGCTCGATCGACTGAATGCCGCGCTGTTTGAAAGAGCAGAAAACGTCGTCGAGCTAATCGACGGAAGCGCAATGCCGCGAAAAGGAGAACTCCCGTGCACCTACTAAAATCGATCTGTATCGCGTTTAGCACCTATAGCATACTCCCCGCGCCACACTTTGAATGGAGCGAAGAAAACCTCCGCTACTCCATCTGTTTCCTGCCGCTCGTGAGTCTCCTCATCGGCGCTGCGCTGTTTCTTTGGGATTGGTTTTGCCGTTTATTTACCGTGGATTCCGTATTGTTTGCCGCTGTTGCCACAGTCCTACCCTTGTTGTTGACGGGCGGCATTCATATGGACGGGTTTATGGACACTGTCGATGCGCTTGCTTCGCATCAGGAACGCGAAAAAAAGCTCGCGATTTTAAAGGATCCGCACGTTGGCGCATTTGCGGTCATCTACCAGAGCGTGTATCTTCTGCTGAGCTTCGGTTTGTATCACACGCTGTTTCAATGGAATCTTACTTTTATGGTCTGCCTCGGTTTTGTGCTATCGCGGGCACTGACCGTCGTATCCGCGTTCACGCTCCCGCACGCGCGAAGAGAGGGCATGCTGCACGCCTTAGCCGCGCCCGCGCAGACAAGGCTTGCAACAATTGTTCTTGCGCTTGTCGCGCTGCTTACGGCGGGTGCGATGGTTTTCATCAGCGGCATCCCCGGCATATGCGCAGTGGTCTTTGCGCTTGCCGTGTTCATTTGCTATTGCGGTATGGCGCTTCGTCAGTTTGGGGGTGTAACCGGCGACACCTGCGGATTTTTCCAGCAACTATGCGAACTGATGATCCTCCTCGGTGTCTGGGTCGGAAGCCTGTCTTAAGAAAGCAGCATATCGGCGAAGCATTCCGATATTATCTTAGAATTTTCAGGTGCTTATGATGATTGGTTTTTCAACGCTCGCTTTGTGTTTCGGATTTGGATTGGATCTGCTGCTTGGCGATCCGCAGGGCTGGCCGCATATCGTCCGCGGGTTTGGCGCGCTGATTGCGTGGCTGGAGCGAGTGCTCTATCCGATGCAAAGCAAGCGGCTCGCGGGCTTCCTTCTGGTCGCAATCACGCTGATTGTCTGCGCCGGAATCCCCGCCGCGCTTCTGTTTGGCGCATGGCGGCTCTCCGTTTGGGCATATTTTGTTCTGGAGACGCTGTTCATCTGGCAACTGCTCGCGGTAAAGAGTCTCCGCGTAGAAAGTGATCGCGTATATACCGCGCTCACAGCGAACGATCTGCCCGCCGCGAAGAATGCCGTTTCTATGATCGTTGGGCGGGATACGGCTGATCTGGACGCCTCCGGCGTTGCGCGCGCCGCTGTAGAAACCGTTGCGGAGAACGCTTCGGACGGTGTCGCTGCACCGCTGTTTTATCTGATGCTCGGTGGAGCCACGCTTGGCTGCTTGTATAAGGCGGTCAATACGATGGACTCTATGATCGGCTACAAAAACGAGAAATACCTCGATTTCGGTCGCTGCGCCGCGCGGCTCGATGACGTGCTGAATTTTTTTCCCGCCCGACTTTGCGCGCTAACGATGATCCTTGCGGCTCGGCTCACGGGCTTTGACGCGAAGGGTGCGTATCGTATCTGGGTTCGTGATCGCAGAAAGCATGCTAGCCCCAACTCCGCGCAGACGGAGTCCGTCGTAGCTGGCGCGCTGCATCTGCGCCTCGCGGGAAACGCATCTTATGGCGGCGTGCTGCACGAAAAGCCAACCATCGGGGACGATCTTCGCCCAATCGAGCCGGAGGACGTTCTTCGCTCCCATAAAATTCTCTATGCGACATCCATCCTGCTGTTTCTTGCCGCGCTGTTGGTTCGGGGGTGCGTCTATGCTGCGTTATAAACACGGCGGCGAAACACAGACTGATTGGCCAATCGGTCTGGATTTTTCGGTCAACGTCAACCCGCTTGGCATGCCGAAGCAAACAATCACTGCCCTGCACAACTCGCTTGAACAAATGACCGCCTATCCCGATCGCGACTGCACAGCGCTAAGAACTGCGCTATGTCATAAGCTCGGCGTTGGGATGGATCAGCTCCTTTGCGGAAACGGCGCCACCGACCTGATCTTTCGTATTTGCGCCGCGTACGCAGGAAAGACCGCGCTTGTCCTCGCGCCTACGTTCTCTGAATACGATCGATCGATGCAACTCTTCGGCGGCGCGGTGCGCGAATACCGTCTGCGCAAAGAGGATGGCTTTGCTGTGACCTGCGACATTTTGAGCGCGCTGGATGATTCGATCGATCTACTGTTCCTTTGCAATCCAAACAATCCCACGGGTCGGCTCATCGATGCGCCTCTGCTCTATACGATTCTAGAGCGATGCGAGAAGTATCATATTATACTGATTATTGACGAATGCTTTTTGGAGTTTACGAGAGGCGTGTCGCTGGTTCCTGCGATTTCGAACTATAACAATCTACTCCTCCTCCGCGCGTTCACCAAGTATTATGGCATGGCGGGGCTTCGCCTCGGCTACCTTGTCGGAAATCCAGCGTTGCTCTGCCGTGTTGCACCCTTCGGGCCGGAATGGAGCGTGTCCAGCGCCGCGCAGATTGCGGGGGTTGCCACGCTCTCTGCGCCAGACTGGGACGCGCGCACGAAACCGCTGATCGAAGCCGAGCGCGGTTATCTATGCCGCGCGCTCACCGAATTGGGGTTGTCCGTAACCGACAGCCAGAGTAATTTTTTGTTGGTTGAGAGCCCGCAACCACTCTATCGAGCGCTGTTGCAAAAGCAAATCCATGTCCGCTCCTGCGAAAGCTTCTCGGGTTTGGATGAGCACTTTATTCGAATCGGTATTCGAACGCACGAGGAGAATTTCACGCTGATACACGCAATTCAGGAGGTGCTGCATGGTTAAAGCAATCATGGTGCAGGGCACGATGTCCAACGCCGGTAAGAGTTTGCTTTGCGCGGGTCTTTGCCGCGTGTTTCGGCAGGATGGCTTCCGCGTTGCCCCGTTCAAAAGCCAGAATATGGCGCTAAACTCCTTCATTACGCGCGAAGGGCTCGAGATGGGTCGCGCGCAGGTGGTTCAGGCGGAGGCTGCGGGCATCGGACCCAGCGTTCGAATGAACCCCGTTTTGCTCAAGCCCGTGTCCAACATGGGCTCACAGGTGATCGTAAACGGCAGGGTGCGCGGAAACTTCTCCGCGACGGAATACTACGCGATGAAGCATACGCTCCTTCCAGATATCATGGCAGCGTACGATTCTCTTGCCGCCGAGTATGACATCATCGTAATCGAGGGCGCGGGCAGTCCAGCGGAAATCAACCTAAAGCAGGGCGATTTCGTCAACATGGGCATGGCGAAACTGGCAAAAGCGCCCGTGCTGCTCGTCGGTGACATCGATCGCGGCGGCGTCTTCGCGCAGCTTTTCGGCACCGTCGCCCTGCTCGAACCAGACGAACAGGCGATGATCAAAGCGCTCGTGATCAATAAGTTTCGCGGAGACGTGTCTTTGCTGGAACCGGGACTTCGGCAGCTTGAAGACCTGATCCGCAAACCCGTTGCAGGCGTTCTGCCAATGCTCGATGTGGATATCGATGACGAGGACAGCCTTTCCGATCGGTTGCAACGCAAGCAGATCGCCTCTCTTTTGGATATCGCGGTCGTGCGCCTGCCGCATCTATCCAACTTCACGGACTTTGCCGCGCTGGAAGCGACACCGGGCGTCGGGGTTCGATATGTCTCTTCCCCGCGCGCGCTCGGTTCACCGGATCTCGTCATTTTGCCCGGTACCAAGAGCACGATTGCCGACTTGAAGTGCCTGCGGCAAAACGGAATGGAGGCGGCTATCCTCAAACTCGCCGCAAATGGAACGCCGATCGTCGGCATCTGCGGCGGTTACCAGATGCTGGGCGAGCGTGTAATTGACCCGGAAGGCGTCGAAGGCGGCGGTGAGATGGCGGGGCTTGGTCTGCTCCCGGTCACCACCGTATTTGCTGCGGAAAAGCACCGCACGCGCGCAATGGGTCGCATTCAGTTTGCCGAGGACGTATTGAGCGAGTGTGTCGGCGCTTCCGTCGAGGGCTATGAAATCCACATGGGTGAAACGGCGCTTGCGCCGGATGCGCATGCATTCATTCAACTCGATCACGGTAGAGCAGACGGTTGCGCGCGCAGCAACGTATACGGTAGTTACCTGCATGGATTTTTCGATTCCTCCGCCTGCCGGGAGGCGATTCTCGGCGCGCTTGCCGCAAAAAAAGGCGTTTCGCTCGAAGCACCCACGTTTGTCTTTGCCGCCTATCGGGAAACGCAATACGATCTTCTAGCGAGCAGTGTGCGGGAGCATTTGAACATGAAGCTGATCTACCAAATTCTGAAGGAAAGCATATGAAGATCGAACTGGAAAACATCCTGCCGGAGGATATTGAGCGCAGAAGTTTCGAGTTGATCGAGCAGGAGCTTCCCCATCCACTCGATCCTATACATGCCTCGATCATCAAGCGCGTGATCCACACGACGGCGGATTTTGACTATGCAGACTCGCTCTATTTCTCAAATGGCGCGGTTCCCGCCGCTTTACGCGCGTTACAGAACGGAGCTACCATCATTACGGACACCAATATGGCGCTATCCGGCATCAATAAGCCTGCTTTGAGCAAGCTCAACGGCAATGCGCTCTGTTTTATGGCGGATGCGGATGTTGCCGAGGCCGCAAAGGAGCGCGGTACCACCCGCGCCAGCGCATCGATGGACAAGGCCGCATTGCAGCACGGGGCTCTGATCTTCGCAATCGGTAACGCGCCGACGGTACTCGTCCGCCTTTATGAGCTGATCTCGGAGCACGCGCTCCAGCCCGCGCTGATCATCGGCGTTCCGGTCGGGTTTGTCAACGTCATTGCCTCCAAGGAGCTGATCTGTCAGACCGATGTTCCGTGCATCATCGCGCGCGGACGAAAAGGCGGCAGCAACGTTGCGGCGGCGATTGTCAACGCGTTGATGTATGACCTGACGCGGAGCAAGCCCTGAGAGAAAACCATTGCAGTTTTGTGAAAAGCGGGGTACGATAATCTATATTTCTGATAACAGGTGAATAGAATCATGAACATCCTCATCATCGACGGCCAAGGCGGCTGAATCGGCAAGCAGCTCGCGCCGCGATTAAAGCAAAATTTCCGACGCATACCATCACCGCAGTCGGCACCAACAGCGCGGCGACATCCACCATGCTCAAAGCGGGAGCGGACGACGCCGCGACCGGTGAGAACGCGATCATCGTAAATTGCCGTATGGCGGACGTGATCATAGGGCCCATCGGAATCGCAATTGCCGACTCGCTCAGCGGCGAAATCACGCCCACAATGGCAAACGCGGTCGGTCAGAGCCGTGCAAAGCGCATGCTGATCCCCATGAATCGCTGCAACACATGGGTTGCCGGCAGTAACAATCAAACAATCTATAACCTGATCCAGTACGTGCTGGATGAATTGGCGCGACTGTAGCCGTCCATTCACGCGGACAGGCGAACGATATATTTCGCTCAATGTTCTGCATTTTTCTGGTTGACATTTCATTTGCGTTGGTTTAGGCTAGATTTGCCAGCCGGTCTGTAGCCGGCGATAGGGATCGAAATCCCTCGTCCGTATCGTTTATCAATCGACGAAAAATGCTTATGAAAAGCATGCGACTTTCAGAAGAAGGTCGTGTGCTTTTGCGTTTTTCATCGACGAAATAAAAAAAAGAATCATCATTGGAGGTTTGAGTATGGCATGTTTCCTTGTTCCCGCAACCGAGGCGGTTATCGTCACCGTCGCGACGCAGATCTTGCTCGCACACGAAGCAAAAATACTTCCGAAGTTCAAGCGCGAAGCGGGCGCGTCTTCGAGCAGCGCAGAGGAGAAGGTTCCTTTCTCGAAAAAACTGCGTTGGCTTTCCAACCTGCTTTGGGGCGGCGCGTTTCTGCTCGCGTTTGAGCACGTTTGGCACGGCGAAGTCGTCCCGTGGTTCCCATTCCTGACCGCCGCAAGCAATCCCGCGGATGCGTCCGTCATGCTGCACGAGATGTCCACCGTTGGCGTTACCATGGCTGTCCTCGTCACCGCCGTCTGGGTGGGTATGGTTCTCGTCTCCAGCGCGATGGAAAAGCGTCCGCTCCAGCCCGTCGCAGTCACAAAGTAGGAGGAAACAATCATGACACTATTAACAACGGTTTTCGCCGCCATCATCTGCACGGTTCTCTGGTACAAAAAAGCGCCGCATGACGACATGAAGCTGGGGCTTCTCTGCTTTATGTATTGGGGCGCGTCGATCATGTGGTTTGTCGATGCCATCTTTGAATACGCCGAGTTAAGGGCCGAGTTTTTCGCGCCCGCGCTGGAGGACATGGTCAACGATTTGTACCTTGGTCTTTCCGTCGTCGCGCTCGGGCTCATCGTTTGGCTCGTCGTACTGCTGATCAAAGACCCCAAAGGCGTTGTAAAAGCGTCTTTTGCGAAGAAAAAGTAACCCAAAAGAAGGATTCCGTCGGATTGAATCATTCGGCGGAATCTTCTTGTTTTTCGAAACATAATTTGCTCATCAGGAGGTTCCCCTTGGATCAAGCCCAAGCAAAACAACTTCTCCAGCAGGTTCGGGACGGCAAAATCAGTGTAGACGACGCCGTTCTTCAGCTGAAGACCGCGCCGTTCGAGGATCTCGGCTTTGCCAAAGTCGATCATCACCGCGCACTGCGGCAAGGCGCGGCGGAGGTCCTTTACGGCTCTGGCAAAACGCCGGATCAAATCGTGAAAATCGCAGGATCGCTCCTTTCGCAGGGTGCCGAATCCGTGCTCGTCACGCGCATTGCGCAAGAGGCTGCGGACGAGATAAACAAGCAGACCGATCTGCAATACTTCGACGTCGCAAGAATCGGAGTCATAGGCGAGATGCCAGCGCCGATTACCGCGGGACAGATCGTCGTTGCGACCGGCGGCACGAGCGATATCCCCGTCGCGGAGGAAGCGGCGGTCACGGCGGAAGCGCTCGGTAACCGCGTCGTACGGCTCTACGATGTCGGCGTCGCGGGATTGCACCGCCTGCTATCAAACCTTGAACCGCTCATGAGCGCGCGCGTCGTCATCGCGATTGCCGGAATGGAAGGCGCGCTGGCGAGCGTGATCGGCGGGCTTGTGGATTGCCCCGTCATCGCGGTGCCGACCAGCGTCGGCTACGGCGCGTCGTTCGGCGGTGTTGCGGCGTTGCTTTCCATGCTCAATTCCTGCGCAAGCGGCGTCAGCGTCGTCAACATCGACAACGGCTTTGGCGCGGGATATTTAGCCAGCATGATCAACCATATGAGCGAGGGAAACACATGAAGATTCTCTGTTTTGATTGCGGCATGGGCGCAGCCGGCGATATGCTCTCGGCGGCATTGTATGAACTCCTGCCGGAACCAGCCAAAGTCGAATTTCTGAAAATCATGAACACGCTCCTGCCGGGCGTGATCGTTCGGATTGAGCCTAGCAAAAAGTGTGGTATTCTCGGCACGAAGTTTCACGTAACCATCCATGATGAGGAAGAATCCGTGCACGAGGGGCATCATCACGCGGGCGAAGCACACGAACACGCACACGAGCACGCGCACGAACACGCACACGAGCACGCGCATCATCACGGCAGATCGCTTCGCAGTGTCGATCACATCATTTCGCACCTCGCTATCCCCGCCACCGTCCAAATCCACGCACAGGCGGTCTACCAAATGTTGGCGGATGCGGAAAGCGCGGCGCATGGAGAGCCGGTCGAGCTGATTCACTTTCACGAGGTCGGCGAGCTGGATGCGATTGCGGATATCGTTGCGACCTGCCTGTTGATCGATTTGCTGAAGCCGGATCAGATCTTCTGCACGCCCGTGCATGTCGGCGCAGGACACGTCCGCTGCGCGCATGGCATATTGCCCGTTCCCGCGCCCGCGGCCGCGCTGCTTCTGCGCGGTGTGCCGATCTACGGCGGCGCGATTCAAGGCGAGCTTTGCACTCCGACCGGCGCCGCGCTGCTCAAGCACTTTTGCTCGTTTGAACACCAGCCTGTCTTTACCCCGCAAGCAATCGGTTACGGCATGGGAACCAAGGATTTCGAGCAGGCAAACTGCGTCCGCGCCATGCTGGGCGAAACAACGGACAAGGCCGACTCTGTTGCTGAACTTTGCTGCAACCTCGACGACATGACCCCGGAAGCCATCTCCTTTGCCATCGAGCGGCTCTGGGAAGCGCCGGTGCTCGACGTGTTCACCATACCAATCGGCATGAAGAAAGGCCGTCCCGGAACAATGCTCTGCTGCCTCTGCAACCCCGAAGATGCGCAGACTGTCGCTGCAATGATGCTGCGACATACCTCCACCCTCGGCGTACGTGAGCACAGGTGCACGCGAACCACCCTCGATCGAAGAATCAGAACAATCCCTTCCGAATGGGGCGAACTGCATATGAAGGAATCCTTTGCCCAAGGTGTGCGAAAACAAAAGGTCGAATACGAGGATGCCGCGCGCGTCGCGCAAGCAAAGGGCATTACGCTCGCTGAAGCGGCAACGCTCATTCTCAAACAAGCGGATGAACACTAATCGAAAAACAACATTGGAGAAAAACATGACCGAACACGAAAAATTAGAATCGCTGAATCAAATCCTCCGCGATATGGGTAGCCTTGTCGTTGCGTTTTCCGGTGGCACGGACAGCACCCTGCTCGCCAAAGTTGCGCAGGATGTGCTGGGTGGCAATGCCGTCGCCGTGACCGCGCGCTCCTCCACCTATCCCGAACGCGAGTTCAGCGAAGCCGTCGCGCTGGCACAGCAAATCGGCATCCGGCACATCGTCATCGACTCGGAAGAACTCGAAATCGAGGGATTTGCGCAAAATCCCGTGGATCGGTGCTATCATTGCAAAAAGGAGCTGTTTGGTAAGATTCGCACCATTGCAAATGAACTTGATATCTCGAATGTCGCCGATGGTTCCAATTTGGACGATTTGAACGACTATCGCCCCGGCATGCGCGCACTCAAAGAGTTAGGAGCCGTCAGTCCGCTCAAAGCGGCAGGTATGACCAAAGGCGATATCCGCGCGCTTTCTCAAGAGATGGGCTTGCCTACGTGGAATAAGCCCGCGCTTGCCTGCCTTGCTTCCCGCTTTCCCTATGGGCAGACGATTACAAAGGAAAAGCTCAACCGCATCGACCGCGCGGAACAGTTTCTGCTGGAACGCGGTTTTACTCAGCTTCGCGTCCGCTGCCACGATGACGTCGCCCGCATCGAAGTTCTCGCCGAGGATCGCGCCCGTTTTCTGGACGACGCCTTCGCAAAAGAAGTCTACGCCGCGTTCCAATCGTTTGGCTTTGCCTATGTGTCGCTGGATTTGTTGGGATATCGCATGGGGAGTATGAATGAGACGCTCAACGTAAAATAGTTCTGAAAAAATGCACCTCGGCTTTCGCCGCCCATCGACATGGTGGAAGCTTGGGTGCTTACGATTCGATGCTTGTCAGGCACGAACGCTTGAATCGACAAGCCGATGCGCCCGGAAGCACCGTTCTACGAAATCAAGCCCCGGGTTCGCGCCTCCCGCGCCGCCATCAGGCGGGATGATACGCCGAGCTTGCCGAAGATATTGATGATATGCGTCTTCACCGTTGCGTTGGATACGCAAAGCTTCGCCGCGATTTCTTTGTTGGTCAGTCCGGCTGCCAGTTCACGCAGCACCTCAAGCTCCCGCGCGGAAAGCAGGCTTGGCGTCTTTTGCAACGCTGGTTCCGCGCAAATTGCGATCAACTCATTTAGTAAGCGGACATCCTCCGTTGGGAGCACATGTTTCCCGCTCGCTTGCGCGGCTAGTTCCATCAGCAGCGGAATGATCGTCCGCCTTTCCAAATAAAGCGGCATGATGATCCGGTTCGCGCTCGCATCGTGGATCGCCTCGCGCAGAAGATTCAGCGATTCCCGCCTGTCATCCGCATTCGAGCGCCCGGAAATCATCCATATCTTCAGCAAATCCGCCTCGATCATACGAAGCCGATTCCCCTTCATGCGGGCAAGCTTAAGCACCTCATCCACTTCCTGCATGGACGTTTCCTTCTCGCCGCTTGCGTAAGAAAGCCGAGCGTGCAGCATCTTCCAAAAAGGCTGCTCTCGATACTGTTCTGCCTTCGATAACTCATCCAGTACGCGTCTTGCCAGCGAGTCCGGCAGTGTTCCTGCACAACACATTTCCTGTATCAGCCTGCCCAACTTTAAAACATGGAACTCGGGGAAGTCGGAAAGAATCGAATTTACAACGACGGAAGCGGCGTCGACCGCCCCGCGCAAAAACAGAATCTCTGCCCGATGATACACGGCTGTCATGTCCAAAACATCTGAATGCTGTTGATTGCCATCCATACGTTTTTCCACTTCGCTGATTATCTGCCCGGCCTTGTCGATCTCCATGCGACGAAGGTAAACCCCCGCAAGCCCGAAATAGTAGTTCACTGCAATGCCCAGCGTGATGCTTGGAGCATGCAGCGCGCTTGTCAATTTCTCGTAGCATCGCAGGCTGTCTTCGAGACGCCCGACCTCTTCATATACCTGTGCCAGGCTCGTTGTTGCAAAAAACGAAATGAAAATATTCGAATTTGCGTTGATCTGAATCGCCCGTTCGATGTTCTTCTCCGCTCGCGCATACTCCATAGACTCGATGAGCGCAGTTGCGTTCTCAATGAGCAGCATCGCTTTCGTGACATCTCCGACCGGCAGTTTTTCAATGACCTCTAATTCCACAAAATGATAATCCGGCAAAACGCCATCCAGTTGTTTCATGTATGGCTCTACAAACAAAAGAATCCGATTCAATTCCGGGTTATCTTTTTGCCGCAAAGTTTGATACAAAGCTCGGCAACGGCCGATGTTGAGATTTCCGATGTTGTATAAAAAGCATTGTGTAGCAAGCCTCGGCGCCTCGGCAAGCATCTCCAGCGGAACCTGATCGAGATAGCTCCATATCTCGATTCGATCACCCATCCCGCGCGCAACGCTCAAAACGCTTTCGTAGTCATCCACCAGCAGATAGATTCGAAGCGCTTCCTCTACATCGCCTCGCTGTAAGAAAACGGGAGCTGCTTTTCGCACAATTCTCTTTCGCTCGGCTTCCGGCAAGAGGTCAAACTGCTTTGCCAGATAGTCGGATAGTATGTTGTGGTAACGGTAGACCATCTCCTTCTCATCCAGGCAGATGAGAAATAAGTTCTTTCGAATCAGCGCATCCACCATTCTGGCAAAATCATCTTCCGAAAACCCGTCGATCAGGTTTTTGCACAACTTCGCGTCAAAACTGCAAAAGATGCCCGTTTTCAGCAGAAAAGACTGCTCTTCTTCGGTAAGCGCCTCCATGACTTCACGATTCAGATACTCTGTTGCAACGCCGCCGGAACGTTGCAAGAATGCGGAGTTTCCTTTTGCCGCTCCCGCCGCAACGGCGAGTTGCAATCCTCCGATCCATCCCTCCGCATACGTGTTGAGCAGTTCCAGCTCCTCTCCGCTCTGCTGCAATTGCAGCGTCTGCGTCAAAAAGCGCATGCCCTCCTCGCCGGAGAGCAGCATCTGCTGCCCTTCGATGAAAAGCAGTCTCCCTGCCACCGCCAGCGCGCCAAGATAGACCGCCGGGTCTTCACGGGAGAGCATAAACAGATGAAAATTGCTCGGCATGATGCCAAGAAAGAACTCAAACGACTTTAGCAGGGCTTCGTCGCTCATGCGATGTACGTCGTCCAGCACCATATAGATGTGCTCGTCGCCAGCCAACCGGTCGGCAAGCAGCGTCAAAACACCCTCCAGGTTGGCGGCGCCGGGGTTTGCACGGACAAGGTTGAGCAGGCTGTCCCCGTCCTCCAGCAGCGCACTCACCGAGGCAGAAAAGTAAAGCCAGAAGGAGTATACGTTGACGTTGGATGCATCGAGCGAAAGCCAGCAAACAGGGCTTAGCCCGGTATCCTGAATAAAGGAAGAGAGCAGTGTGGTTTTGCCCGTTCCCGCACCGCCGCGAATAAAAACGGCGCTCAGCTCCGAACAGTTAGCAATTTTTTCAAATAAATCACCGCGAACGATATAATCCTTTCGCGGTGACGGAATCTTCAGTTTTGTCGAGAGCAGCGGCTCAAGCGTCGCGTCCATAAAAGCCAGCATCCTTTGATCGTTTCCCTCATTCTATTCCGTTTACTTTTGCAAGGCAAGCCGGAATATCATGCGCGAAAACTACACGCGCTTGACATAGGTGCGCCGCAGCAGTTGATAGGTCACAACAAACAACACGAGTGTAAACCCGACGACATAGACGATCTCAAGCGGATGCTGCGCTGCGTTTCCCGCCTGAACATGCGCCGTAAAATCCAGCAGCATCTTCTGCGGAATCACGCGAACGATCTTGTCCATCACAACGTTGTCCTTGCCAAAGGAGTAGAAGCAGCCCGCCAGGAGCGACGTCAATATGGTGACCGAATTGCCAAGCATGCTCGCGTTGTCGGGTTTTTTAAACAGCGTGTTGAGCAACAGCGCAAAGGATATTCCAAGCATCGCAAGCGCCAGCAGCAGCCCCGCGTATTGCATTAGCGTTAAGCCGATGTCCCAGCCCAGCAGCTTCATGATTGCCAGCATCGCGTATTCCGGCAGGAGCAGAATCAGGCTAAACGCATACTGCGCAGCCAAATACCAGCCAAAGGAGATCGGCGCTGCGGCAATTCGTGATAGCTGCCCCTTCTCTTTGTCCTCTGCAAATGCAAATTGGGCATAGAATACGATCATCAGCAAGAACATCATCATAAACCCGAGGATGTTCACCCCGATTCCGCGCGCTGGCGACGCGGAGGACACGTCTGCATCCGGATGCTCCAGCAGGGTTGCCAGCATCTGCTGATACTTCTCGTTGCGCAGTGTCTGTATTTGATACGATCTGTTTTCGTCCCGCTCCACCACCGCGTCATATCGATTCATCACGAGGCTGGAAAGCGGCGGTCGCTGAGAAACCACGCTTACCTCCAGTTGCGGGGATTCCAGTTCGCTTGCGTTGACGGTTTCGTTGGAGACGAGCGCGATATGCGCCTTCACCTCCTGCAAACCTGTGATATAAACCGAAAACGCAATGGAGATCAGCGTAAACACGGTGAAGACGAGGATCGATCCAATGCGCGGACGCAGGCGCAGAAAGTTCGCCTTTAAGACGGCAAAGAAGGTACTCATAGATAATCCTCCGTTCGAAAGAACACGCGGCACCCGGCAATCATCAGCGCAGAGGCTGTGGTGGCACTCAGAAATACCGGCCAGAAGAGCCGGAGATCCCCGTCGCAGCTGATCGCAAAGAACGCGTCGTTGAGCCACTTGACCGGAGAAATTTTGGAGACGAATGCCAGAGCGGGGCCCATTCCGTCCAGCGAGAAGAAGGTCCCGCCCAGAATGCAGAGCACGCTGATCGCCAAACTCAATATCGTGCTGGCCGACTCCTCGCTATGCAGCATGCAGCAAAACAGCGTGCCCAGCGCGGCTGCGGCGAACTCCACCGGCGCCATCAGCAGCAGGAAGTAAACCGGGTGTGTTCCCAACGACACTTGAAACAGCGGACAAGCCACGGCGAGCACGAGCAAATGCGCGGCATAGTCGAACAAAAACGAGGAAAGCGCCTTCGAAAAATAGATCGGAAAGCTGCCCGCCGGCGAAAAGATGATCCGCAGATTTGGCCGCCGGATATCCCGTTCCATGAAGATGTTGGATGCGGTCATTGCGCCGTTGAGCATGCCGTAAATGATCATCGTGACCACATAGTAGCGGTAGGCGTCCGCGCTGTTTGCATAGTTGCCCCCGGTTAAAAGCCCCATGATCCAGATCGAGAGAAACGCAAACACGGTATTATAGCCGATCAGAACGGGGTTTTTGATGATGTTTTCAAGATCCATCCGCAGGATTGAACCGAATTTTCGCATATTCCCTCCGCCTAATCCCGCAGCTTGCGCCCGGTCAACTTCAAAAACACCGTTTCCAGACTGGCGTTTTCACTCGTGATGTTTCGAATAATCTCACCTTTGTTCGTCAGCAGCGCGATGATGCGATCCAGGTTTTCAATGCCCTTGAGCGACGTGATCTCGATCGTGTTGCCCTCGATCTTCACCGTGCGGACGCCCTCCACCGCAAAGAATTCTTCGCGCGCGATCTTCCCGTTCTCCTCAATCTCAATGATATAGCGCTTCTCGTTCTCAATGCTCTCCTTCAGGCTTTCCTTGGTGCCCGTCGCTATGATCGTGCCGTGATCCATGATGATGATGCGGCTTGAGATTGCCTCCACCTCTTCCATGTAGTGCGTGGTATAGATGACGGTCATGCCCTCGTCACGCAGTTGCAGAATGGATTTGAGGATGTAGTTGCGGCTCTGCGGATCGATGCCCACGGTCGGCTCGTCCATGATCACAAGCTTTGGCTTATGCGCGACCGCGCAGGCGATGTTGAGCCGTCGCTTCATGCCGCCGGAAAAGGTCTTTACCGCGTCCTTTCTGCGGTCTGCCAGCCCCGCAAACGCGAGCGCCCAATCGACCGCCGCGTTGAGCCGCTCGCCATGCAGGCCATAGAGACTCGCAAAAAAGCGGATGTTTCGCTCCGCGCTGAGTTCCTCATACAGCGCGATCTCCTGCGGGACTATGCCGAGCAACTGCTTGTACGAGCGCAGCTGCTTTCCGATGGGTGAACCTTGAAACAGGATGGTACCCCCGTCACTTTTGAGCGCGGCAGTCAGAATGTTGATCGTCGTCGTCTTGCCTGCGCCGTTCGGTCCCAAAATGCAAAGCACTTCCCCCGGATACACGTCAAAGCTGATGCCGGTAAGCACCTCGTGCTCCTGAAATCGTTTGGTCAATTTTTCTACTTGAATCAAATGTTCCATATTTTCATCTCCTGCGTGCAATGATACAGCTCTGTATCCGGTTGCGCATCAACCAAATGGTTGATATCGCGGTTGATTTTTTATCATGAAATGCGTTCATCACTTTCACATCATATAACTTCATATCGACTCCGGCTCAACTCGCCAGCCTCATCCGATAAGGCAGTTGCAAAATCAAAGAAACAGCGGCACATCCCAATGCTAAAATGTCAATGACTATGTGAAACCCCTTTACCTGATGTTTGTCGCTATCAATGATAAGTCGCAAGCATATATAATCGTAAAAAATGCATTGCAAATTATCCATAAAGAATGGCGATTATCGCCAATTATTAACGCATATCAATACAATACTTCTCATAATAACCGCTCATAACCCGGAGGTCGTTGGCTCAGCGCACCATAGATTTGTTTGAGAAGCGGAAATATGTTTACTCGTGATCGTCATTAATCTCATTTGCACCCACCCAGCAATTTTGCACCCATCCCCAAGTAATCGCGCGATTGTATCACTTCGTGTGCCTTCTTTTATTTAGCAGTTGCTCTATTTCCTCGATTGGTTCCTGTCCGCTTAGAGATCCGTAATCGTATACGCATCCGCGATGATAAAGGAGCCGTCTTTCTGCTGTAACCAATACTCCACAGTGACCTTTTCCGGCGCAACCACTGCACGCAGAAATCCGGGTGATGGTAGGAATGTTCCGGAAAAATAGCCGTAATCCGCAGCATTACGCACACTGTTGCCTACGGTTGCGGGTTGCGGAACAAGTTGATAGACGATTCCACCATCTTCCTGATGCGCATAAAAGTGATCGTGGCCGTGAAATACTGCGTTAACGCCATATGCCGCAAGCAGTTCCCGGATGGGTTTCCCCCAGCCGATGCGTTGCAGATCAAACTGATCCGGTCCGTCGGCGCTTAGCCCACCCCATTCGAAATATTGCGCTGCCTCAGCTCCACCTCTCTGGTCCTTACCGATTCCGCCGACGAGGTTGTGAATGAACACAAACTTCCACTTTGCGTCAGAGAATTGCAGCGTCTGTTCCAGCCAGCGGTACTGATCTTCCCCGAGCGTCGAGGCCCAGCCGTTGCCGCTTTTGCCGACCTGTTCCGTCGTGAATGTGTACGGGTCAAGCACGATAAACAGCGCATCGCCCTGCGTGAACGCATAGAAGTTGCCCGTTGTCCCCGCAGAATAGTTCTCCAGCCGTGTGTCGGGTGGAAGCAGCGTAAGCCGCGCTTCTCTCGCCCACTGTGTCATTTCACCGCTCCAACCGGTCTCACCGTCATGGTTGCCGGGCACCAAATGCAGCGGAATTTGCCCAAGTGGCAGGAATTGCTCTTTGACATATGTATAGCGTTCCTGAACATCCTGCTTCGTTTTGCAGAGTTTCTCAGCCATTGAAAGATCACCCAAATCGATCAGAAACGACGGTTTCAACTCCGCAATCTTCGCTATCAACGTCTGAAACAAGGTTGCGTCGGCTTTATCGTCCCAGTGCGGGTCTGCCTCCAGGCAAAACGCAAACGCGCCGTCTGTCAGCGCCGTCGGAGACTCAAGCGATTGCGCGGCAGCGGTTGCCGGGGTTGCTTCCGGCAACGCGGCAGTTGATGTTGTAACTTTCTCCTTCTTGTTGTTTCCTTGCTTATCCGTTTTTTCGCCCTTAACGGCGGTAGGATAGGTCGAAACATTATCCTTGTTTGGCTGCAACACGGTGATGTTGCCCACGTTATCAACCTCATATCGATAGACAACGCCCGTGTTCCCCTCCTGCGGTTCGGCCGAGACAAAGTAGGTTCGATTATATTCGATCGTAACGCAATCCGGTGCAACTGTAACGTTTAGAAAGCCGGAGTTCATTAAGAGATCAGCGTTTGGATAAGACCCGAAGTTGTTCTGCGCGTCGGGTTCCCGTTCAGCAGGTTTCGGCAGCGTTTGGTAGATGACGCCATCTACCACTTCCCGCGCGAAGAGGTGATCATGCCCCTGAAAGAACACCGTCACATGACTGTCTGCCATCACCTGCTGAATCGGCTTCCCCCAACCGGGTCGCATCTCGTCAAAACGATAGGTTCCGTTTTTATCGTATCCGCCCCACTCGTAAAGCTTCGCGATTTCCGCACCGCCGCGCATATTGCCGATGGCATGATGCGAAAACACAAACTTAAATTTCGCGCTGCTGTTCTCCAACGTATTGCAGAACCAGTCATACTGCGTTTTACCGAGCGTCCAATCCCAGCCGCTTCCCTTGCTATATGGATCAATTGTGCTGTAGCGGTACGGATCGATGGACACAAACAACGCATCACCCCAGATGAATGCATAATAGTTCTCCGGCGCGCCTAGACCCGTTTCGGTTTCGGTGTTGCCGGAATAGAACGCGTTCGGCACGGGATTCGGATAATATAGCGTCCGTGTCTTTGTGCTGGTGATGGCAAGATTGTCCGCTGCTCCATTCAAGATTGCGCCGTACTCCCCTTCGTGATTCCCGATGGTTAGGAACAGCGGCGCGCTTCTGGCGACGATTGAAAAGCAAGGCAGCTGCGCACGATAATTCTCCGCGATGGTCTCGTATGATGCGGGTGACCCCTTGTTGTCGAGATCGTTGATGAACGCATCCCCGAGATCGAATATAAAGTCTGGCTGGAGTGCAGCCATGTTTGCCATCGACTGCGCGTAGAGGTCCTCGTCTGCTTTGTTTTTCAGGTGCGAGTCGGACTGTATCACAAAATTGTACGTGTCGCCTGCCGTGCGCGCCGTATGAAAACTTGCTTTCTCCAGTAATATCAGGCCTTTTCCGTCCGCCTGCCATCCTACCTGATAATAGTAACGCGTGTCGGCGCGTAGGTTATCCAGAACAAACACGCATGGGTGCACGCCGTCGCAGACGAGTTGAGCGCTCTTGTTTGTATACACACCGCTGGTCTCACCCCACTGGATCGTCACCTGCGCGTTGACGTTTGTGAGTATGCTTGCCGTTACCTCGCTGACTGTAGGGCGACCGAGAATGACGCTGACGGGATTGGCAATAACTTCCGCCGCACTGACCTGTTCCGCAGGTTGCAGATTGGCGGTCTGTTCGGTCACGCTCGCTGTTGTTTCTTTCGTAGTCTCCGTCATACTTGATTTCGTTGTTGTGCATGCAGTCATCCCCGCAAGCAAAGTAATCGCAACTGCCAGCAATCGGATTCTGTTTCGCATGGACTACTCCCCCTTTGGCCGATCCGGCAGGAACCCGCCCGGCACGGCGTATTGTCCCGCGTCCGCCGGCATCTCTCCAACGCCAAAGAGGTAGTTCACGCTGGGCAGCGCAGGATAAGGAATCGGTTCGGAAAACGCATAGGCACCATCCGGAACCACGGATAAGTTCCGCAGCGTGACGAGCTGCGCTCTTTGCTCTTCGGTCAAGGATTGATAGACCGTCGTGAACCTTGTTGCATACAGACAGGAGATCGTTCCGTCCAGTTCGCCATACCGGTGAACCAGCGTTTGAACTTGCTCCCAATCCGGCACGGTTCCATTCATCGCAGCCCTAAGAGCCGTGCAGATCTCGCCGCGTACCGCGACGATTTCCGTCAGGTACGGTTTTTGTTCCGCCACGATGTCTTCAATCAGCTTGCGCTGATCCGCATCCAGCGTATCGAGAAGCATCACGCCAAGGTCACCGGTCACTGAGGTGCTGATGAAGTAATCGGGATTGTTCATCGCAGGGTAGTCCTTGAGGAAAAACCCGCCGAAGTACGTTCCGTGCCGTTCTGGGCAAAAGTAGATGTCAGATGTCAGGCTCCCGCGATACCACGAGAACAACTCACTGGCATAGGTCATGAGCGCGACATGCTCCGTCTGCGTCAGCGAACGCTTCAGTGCTTCATCTTCCGGAACATCCGGCCAAGTGGAAAAATCATCGAACGACATTTTGGACAAATACTCGATTTGCTCCGGTGTAAAGGAAGAAATGATTCCCCTGACCACAAGCGCGCGGTGATAGGCCAGCTGCGCATCAAAATCATAAAGGCTTGCGCAATATGCTGCGACGCGGTCTTGATCCAGCGCCGTCGCGCCATCCGGCAGGTTCCCCTCCAACGAGGCGCGAAAAGCCGAGAGCAACGGGAAACGGTTATATGCAAAGCTTTCATAAAGCGGCGCCTGTTCCGCTGCGAGCATTCGTAGCGCCTCAAGCTGCTCGTCCGTAAGAATGCTCAGCACGTTGTTTGCCACTCGGGAGAGGAACTGCGTATTGTGACCGTATCCGGCGACATCCACATCCCGCATATATTGAAACCCGAAGTAGTCCGCAACTTTTCCAGGTGGAAAGAAGCTGTCCGCTCCACTGTTTCCGGTCATGAATGCAAGCGCGGAAAACGCGATGGTATGTAACTGCGCGTTGTCGCTGATCGCCTGCTCCAGGGAATACGGCTGAGAGCCTTTGCTCTTTTTCGCTATAACGTCGTTCGTGCTGGTGAACATTTTCTCTGCTGGCTGTACAGCTGGATTTCCTGATGTTTGTACAATAGATTCCTGCGGGGTTGCAATCGGTACTGCCAATTCTTTTGTCGTTACACCGCATCCAAAGAGCATCAGTGTTGTCAGCCCAAAGAGTGAAATTAAGAGATGTTTCATTTGAGTTGCCTCCTGACATGAAATATGCCTGTAAGGGTAGTCCTCACATGCATAGCGTACGAGATCCATGTGAAATTCGGGTGAAATCGCTAGAGTGGCAATTGTAAACTAAATTCGACGCCATCCGCCCGGTTCTCTGCCGAAACGCCGCCGCCGTGCAGGTGCGCGATCGACTTGACGATCGCAAGCCCGATCCCGTGACCGTTCGCGCGGTCGCCGTTCTCGCACGTATAAAACACATCCCAGATGCGCTCCGACTGTTCCTTTGATAGATGCGAGCCGGAATTATACACGCAGATGTGCATATTTGCGGCCTTCGTAATTGCGCGCACGTAGATCTCGCCTGATTCAGGCGTATGCCGCAGCGCGTTGGTCAGAAAGTTTTCGATCGCTCGACTGATCATTTTTTCATCGGCGAGTATGGTCAGCGTCTCCGACGCTTCAAAGCTAAGGCGAACATTCTTCAGCTCCGCTTCCCGCGCAAAGCGCTCTGAGAGCGAATCAAACAACCTGCGGATGGAAAACGCGCTCAAGACCGGCTTCAACTGTTCGTTTTCCAGCCGAGAGAGTTCCAAAAGCTGCTGAATCTGCGCATCCATGCGGTCGCACTCAGCCGAGATGACCGCGCAATACCGTGCGGTTTGCTCTGCGTCATGCGCAACGCCGTACTGTAACCCCTCCGCGTAGCCTTTGATCACCGCAATCGGCGTTTTTAATTCGTGCGAGAGGTCGCGCACCAGCCGCTTTCTACGTGCAATATCACCTTTGAGCCGAGCGATGCTCCGGCTGAGTTTCTCCGAAATCTCATTGATACTCGAGCCAAGCTCGCCAAGCTCGTCATGGGTCTCGACCTGCACCCGCTCCGAAAAATCCAACTCAGCGATCCGCCCGGTCACGCGGCTCATCTCTACGATCGGCTTTGTGATCACGCGGGAAAACAGCAGCGTCACCCCGCCACCAAGCAGAATCAACCCTACCCCGACGATCAGATAAAAGCGACTTGCGATACCCGCGCTTTCCTCAATGCCCTTGATGCTCTTGTTGAGCACGAGATATTGCCCATCCGATATTTTGCGGATATGTACCAAGTTCGGATTCCCGTTTTCGGTCACGACTTTATTGAGCTCAAACTGAATCCTTCCGTCTTTGTCCTGCGAAATCATGGTTCGAATTTCATCCGCTAACGCAGCAGCTTTTTTCTTGCCGGTAAACGAGGAAGCCAGTATCGCTCCGTTTTCGTCGACAATACGAATGCCTACGTTGTTATCCCAATCGATCTGCGAAATCGTCTCATTCAGATTCCCGCTCGATTGTTGTAACATCGCCACCATTTCGTTGCCGAACGTGCGCAGCTGAACCCCATTTCGCGCGACATAGAACTGCCGTAGCAGGAGGAAGTTGCACAAAAGCCCGATCAACACAAGCAGCATGATAAAGCCGCTGAGTAGCAGAAATACCTTCTTGCGAATCGTCAGCTTCATGGTGTCACCTCAAATCGGTACCCCGCGCCGCGTACGGTTTGTATCATCCCGCCACACGAAGCAAGCTTTTGTCGCAGTGTCTTGATGTGTGTGTCCACCGTCCGCTCGTCGCCTTCAAAATCGTATCCCCAAATCTTGGATAGAAGCCTCTCACGAGAAAACACAACGCCCCGATTTTGGGTCAGCAGAGCCAACAGCAAAAATTCCTTATTGCTAAGGATAATCTCATCCTCCGCGATCATTACTCGCCGCTTTTCAGGTTCGATGACGAGTTCGCCGAATTTCTGCGCAACGGCAAAGTCGCGATTTATTCTTCGTAAGAGTGCATCGAGCCGGGCTACAAACACTGCGTAGCGAAACGGCTTAGCCAGATAGTCATCCGCGCCGTGCTTCAGCCCGGTGACCTCGCTCTGTTCATCGTCCAGCGCGGTCAGCATCATGACAGGCACATCAGAGTGAGCGCGTATTTCCTTGAGCACGTCCCAACCATCGTAAATCGGCATCATCACATCCAGAATCACCAGCGCGGGTTCCACGTTGGAAAAAAATCGATCGATTGCCTGCTTCCCGTCAGCGGCTTCGATGGGCTCATACCCCTGTTGGCGTACGATGTCACAAATGAGCGCGCGCAGTGCCGGATCATCGTCCGCAACCAATACCCGAGTTTGCATAGCGTCCACCTCCGATATGTGATCCATCCAAGAAATTCTACTTGAAAGTCCGCCATTTTTATACGATAAGTATAGCATATGATGCGTATTCCCTGAATTGCATCATCGCGCTGACTCAAGCGTTACCGCTGTGGTATATGCGGAAAAACCTGCGATATTGTTTCGCAGGCTTTTCCGGTTCACAGCTTACATTCGGACAATTATTGCTTTATCCGAGCAGGCTGACCAGTTCCCTGAGCGTGGTGTTGACCTGTTGCTTGAGGGCGATTCTTGACTCCAGAACGGTGATCGCCTGATCGAGCGACGTTTTAGCTGCAGCAAAGTCCTTTGCGGTAATGCTCGTCCGCGCAGACTGCACATTCTCACGGACCTGCCCATCCGTCGCCTTAATCGAGTCTCTTAAGTCCTTAAGCGTTTGTAGCAGTTCTGCGATGCGTTCTGGCGAGGTGGGGGGCTTCGTGCCCGCTTTTACTGCCTGCAAGCTGGTTCTCACCTGTTGACCAAGATTCTTGTTCTCCTGTGCCAACGTGTTTGCCTGCGTTTGCAACGTTTTGAGGGATTGTCGGTCCGTCACAATCTCTTCTCGTAGCGCCTTTTGCTCCGGTGTCAACGTAGTTTTTGGACGAGTCGAAGGTACAGGCGTCGCGGCAGCAGGAGTAGGCGTCGCGGTAGCGGGAGCAGGCGTCGGGGTTACATCCTCGGCTTCCGCAAACGCTACAGTCGGGATCAGCAGCAGGAGCATGGCTGAAATGAGTACCAATGTCTTTTTCATATCGTTCGTTCCTTTCATTTTCCGAGTGTTGCGAGGGTGGCATCGGTCAACGCATCCTGATCAGTCATGTTGATTGTCGCGTTCAGTTCGTTGAGTATGCTTTCCAAGTCATCCATTAGCGCGTCGATCTCTGGATCCGAGGTTGAATTCTCCATTGAAGAATTTCCCGTGATCTTTGGTGCCACAGTCGGAGTCGCGTCAATATTCGCCCTAGCATTTTGCTCTGCCATTGATTTGCTCTCGATCTCCGCAGATGTCTCTTCCGGTTTTTGCGTCATCTGAATATCCATCTGAAACACGACGATTTCCGATGCCGACTCACGGTCTGGGCTCTCTCGTCTCCCGCAGCCTGCAAAAATCAATGCCAGCATTGCTAGCGGTATTCCAATTTGTAGCGCTCTTGCGCATATACGCATCTGCTTAAGAATCCCCTCTCCTATTTTTTAATGCAAGTTTTCTTGCGATTCATAGGATAAAGCTCTTGTGTGAAGTTCATGTGAAACGAGACATGAAATATTTTTTACAGATAAGTTTTCTCACCTGAGTAACGATATGTGGTTACCGAAGCAATAATTATGTTTACTCATATACGCAATGTGCCAATCAGTACCTAAATCCAGCATTTCACACAAGAATCCCAAATCGCCAAAGTGGAGCCAGTAAGAGGTAGGATTTCAAGCTAAAACAAGAATTGTAATAAAAAAACCTTCTTCCTGATGCTTATTTGAACCTTTTGGCATCAAAAACGGTTTATCATCGTTGATATTCGTCAATAATACTTTTTGAATCAAGTGCAAAGATCGGTGATGATTTTTGATTAGAATTGAATGAATATGATAATTTATCGCGTGAATACGCAATCATAACACGAAATTCATCAATTCAAGACCTCGCCGATTCTCTTGCTTTGCTCGCGAACACATTTGATCTTTATTTTGCACCCACCTTCACTAATTTGCTCCCACCATCGCGTTTCGCGCGATTGTATCACTTCATGAGGGTTTCGCCAAAAACAAATGGGTACCATTAGGTGCCCATTTTGTTTTTGTTTTACTGCAGGTTCGGTGCAGTGAAGTTGCCTGAAACTACCACATCTGCGGCTGTTCACTGTTGCGGAGCCGAGCGCCCACAGTGCGGGATTCAGCTTGGCGGAGTAAGCCCAGCGCGGTAGCGAAAGGAGCGGGCTTCAGCCCCGACGCATTGCGACTTGCGCACAGACCAATGAATTCATTTTCTCGATAACAGACGAATCATTTCCCGCTATTGGCACGAAATCGTTATTAACTTAACAGTTCCGTAAGCGTTCATGAGAATAAATAGAAAGAACGCGGCAAGCGAAAAACTAACTTTTTCTCGTTTGAACTCGATCGGTTGCAACGAGATTAGCTTTTGTACATTGCTTTCTATCTCTTTTCTCCACGCAAATATCAAAGGCGTTACACTGAGCATCGATACCAGATGCAGCGTTTGTCCAAAGTTGTGAAAGAAACCTTGCTGCGAAAAAACCACCTCAAATACCGGAATGCCAACAAAATCAAATGCGCATAACGCAAGTGCCGCCAGAATAAAGACGTCTTTGAAAACTTTCTTACCTGCTTTTTCGAAAAGAATAATCAAAACAAAAACAAAAAACATATGGTACCCCCAGCAAATCCCTGAGGCTCCATGAAATTCCCCTCCAAGACGAGTTGGCCAATTTGTATGTAAATAATCTATCCCCGTAGTTGAAATAAATGTGACAAGAGAAATTAGAGCAAGCCGCGCGGAACCAAGCAGTGTTTCAATCAGACTTCCGAATAATATAAACACCAGTAAATTGCTGATCAAATGACGCACAAGCATCTCTGGCGAATGTGTAAAAGCAGGCAGCGTAATAAAATAGAACTGCTTCAAACTCGGGTATTGTCCTGAAAGTGAATTATATGTATCCGGTAAAAAGAACTGTGGTATGGTAGAAAGCAAGCAAGAGAGAACAAGAGTCAGTGTAATGATCGGACGATTTTTCCGCATTTGCACAAGAAGGCTTCTAAACACAATGATCTCCTATCCTGTTTTGAGTAAATCTATCGAGTAAACTTTCTCTCAATAATATTTAACGAATCCTGTTCATACTTTGATCCGAACCTGTTGCGCGGATCTGACACTTGGACAGCATGTCGATTGAATGAAACGTACAATCGCATAATGAGAAGCGGATTTTCACCACGCAACACTTGTAGGGCCTTCGTGCCTCATTGTAGCGCGGGATCGCAAGGCCAGTCAATGTTATTCTCCGGGTTTTTCTCAGCGTCATACGTCTCTGTCGCAATCTCTTGCGGAAGATTTCTAAAGAACAACATAACAGGATGTTTCTTGTCACCAGAGTATGCCGGAAGCAAAGTTGAAAACAAGGGAAAATCGCATGAAGGGCGTTTCATCTTTGCGATCTATTGAGCGAAGCATGGAAAACCGTAAAATAAAAATATGCTTCCTTTCTTATCAATCGTATTAGAACGAAACTTACAGGATTGTTTACCCCCGGCTTGCACCCTCCTGCACCTACCCCGCACCCACCCCTATGAAATCGCGCGATAGTATCACTTCGTGAGGGTTTAGCCAGCTAAGCACTCACGAAATGATACAATTCGTGGGTGCTTTTTTTATGCAAAAACCCTAAGTTATGGCTTTCTTGAGTCCACGATCTTCTGCTAGCTTGCTGTAATTATTGAAAGATGGATTTGTTTTGATGTTTTGTAACAATTCTGCACCCACCTAGGAGTTACGCGCGGGAGTATCGAGGAAACGCGCAGGAGTTCAAAGTTCACGAGTATACAAGCCCACACCACCTCAGTTAATCGTTCCGGATTGTTTGCTAATGAAGCGATTGCAGCATGACGCAGCAAAGAAGTAAAGCGCCACAATTCTGTGCCGTGTTGGCCTGAATTCGCAGGGTTTGGGGATGGCACTCCCCAACAAGCAATTTTTGAGTTTTCCAGTTAGGGAAAATCTCAAAAATGTGCAAGTGTCAATGCACTTGCCCTGCTTGCCGTTTATCGGAACCATAGGTAAGCAAAATTTAGGGGTTGACAGTTACGTTACGTTACAGACTATAGTAAAGTAAAATTAAGAGTATCATTAGAAAATTGGAGAAACTATTATGAGTAAAGCACTCATTGTCTATTATTCCTATTCAAATGCAACAAGGCGTTTGGCAGAGGATATTGCAATCATTACAGATGGAGATATTAGGGAGTTAATCCCGGAAAAACCTTATTCGTTTACCTGCAATGGCGCAACAAAGGAAGCGAGAAACGAAGTTGAACGTGGATACTGCCCTAAGCTGCTGTCTGGAAATGAGCCAGTTACCCATTACGAGTATATTTTTATAGGCACTCCTAATTGGTTCAAATCTTTTGCGCCACCAATACTGAGCTTCTTGCGTAGCGTTGATTTAGACGGAAAAACTATCATTCCATTTTGTACGCATGGAGGCGGTGGATTTGGGCAAATAGAAGTAAATATAGCTAAAGAATTTCCGAACTTGAAATTGTTACCGGGCTTTGCGTCAACCGGAGATATTGACGATAAAAAAGTTGAAAATTGGATTGATGGGATGAAGATTTTGGAGTAAATTAAGCGTTAAGTACAGTTTTAACAGGAGGTGCTCAAAATACGAAAGCAACACTATACGGTAAACGATATAACGAAAATAACAGGAATTACACGCAGAACATTACACTACTATGATGAAATAGGTTTGTTAAAAGCAACGGGTTTATCTTCCCGTGGTTATCGCCTATATAACATGGACGATCTTGCAAAATTACAAATCATTTTGTTTTTGAAAGAAATGAATTTACCATTAAAAGATATATGCTACATTTTGAAATTATCAAGGCAAGAACAAAATAGGGTACTGGGACATCATTATGAAATTTTGTTAAGGAAAAAGCAAAAGTTAGAAAAGATGATGTCAAACTTAGAACGCTATTTGTCCGGTGAGGATTTATTTGATCTAGATGTTTTTGAGGATACAAGTGTTCTTCCTATAAAGGAGCAATACCAGCGGGAAGCAAAATTTGCTTATGGTGAAACAGAAAAATATAAAGAATTTGAGAAAAACATATCTCAATTAACAGATGAAGAAAAAGACAAGTTATTTACTAGATTTGACGAAGATATGAGAAAAGTATTTACGTTGTTTGCCAGCCATACACACGAACCCCCTACTTCAGAAAGTGTGCAGTCTGTTGTCAAGCAATGGGCAGATAGCTTTCAAGGCTCTTTTGTATGCGATAGTGAAATACTAAAATGTATGGCAAAGGCTTACAAGTTTGATAGCAGATTCAAAAATTATATAAATCAATTTAGTGATGAAGATTTAAGTGATTTTATTTACAGTGCCATCATGTTCTATTGTGATGATAAATAATTTCTAATGAGCTCTGCCGCCCCCATCGATTCGCGCGATTGTATCACTTGTAAGGGTTTAGCCAAAAAGGGCACACGAAGTGGTACCACTTCGTGTGCCTATTTTAATTGGCTCTACACTTTACATTGGGGTAAGGCAAAAAAAGAAGAAGCATAATCGCTTCAAATCTTGTAGATTAAGGTTGCAACACCACTACGAGAAATGGAGAAGGTTATGCTTCAAACACATCTTATCGCAGAATTGCTGGATATGGAAGCCTATGATTTTGAAAAAGTAGAGCAGAACGAAAAAGAGATCGTTCTAACGGTGAGAATGAAGCCACGAACGCAGGAATGTCCGGCATGCCGGACACCGTGCAGTCAGGTTCATGACTACCGGTTGCAGCGTGTGAAAGACAGCCCGATTCAAGGCAAGCTCGTGATTTGGCAGTACCGTAAGCGACGATATCGCTGCCCCTGTTGCGGGAAACGGTTCTATGAAGGGAATTATTTATTGCCGAAGCGGCACCGAATCACCAACCGACTGGCAGCGTTGGGAATCGATCAATTGCGAAAGAAGCAATCTCGAAAAGAGATTGCAAACACGCTCGGAGTCTCCGAATCTTCCGTTGGCCGCTGGATGAATTTGCTTGAATTTGGGAGACCCGCTTTGCTACCCAAAGTGCTATCGATCGACGAATTTCGCGGCAATACCGAGTATGGGAAATTTCAGTGCATCCTGACCGATCCTGTTCACAAGAAGATCGTTGATGTGCTTCCAACGCGCTATCATGCGCAGATTTATGACTATTTGCGGGCTTTTCCGAACAGAAATCAGGTGCAATACTTCGTGATGGACATGAACAAGGAATACCTTGCTGTTGCGAAAAGGCTGCTGCCAAACGCGAAAATTGTGATCGACCGATTCCATGTGGTTCGCCACTGCACCTGGGCGCTAGAGAACGTGAGAAAGAGAGTCCAGACGAAGTTACTGCCCGAACAGCGTAAATACTTTAAGCGCAGCAGAAAACTCCTGTTGGCACATATGCGGGATCTATCTGCCGAGAATAAAGCCGCTGTGGAACGCATGCTGTTGATGTCCCGAGACCTTCGGGAGGCATATCTGCTGAAAGAGAAATTCTACGACTTCATGGATTCGTCCAACTCCTTGCAGGCAAACGAACGTCTCCGCACCTTTCGTGCTCATGCCTTCGTTACCGATCTCCCGGATTTTTCCAAATGCCTTACGATGCTGCGAAACTGGGAACCCTATATCCTCAATGCGTTCGATTGCCCTTACTCCAACGGCTTCACAGAGGGAGTCAATAACAAGATAAAAGTGCTCAAACGTATCGCGTTCGGCTACCGTAGCTTCAGAAATTTCCGCACTCGAATCCTCTGCACCAGCAATGTTTAAGGGAGCTGTTCGCTCTCGCTCTCAGCTCCCTTTGTTTCTCTTAATCTACCGCTCACCCCAACTATTGACGGAGAGCCTTTTAATTGTTTCAATGAAATTTTGAAGTTAGTGTTTGATCGTTATAAGAGCGAAAGTGAATGGGTGACTGCGTTTTCAGTCAACCTCGCAAGGCAATAAAACATAAGCCAGGATAATTAACCCCGAATTTTGTTCAACACGATCTCAATATCAATTTCGACCAATTCCTCGCGTACTATGATATGAGGTTAAATATTAAAGTTTCCCTTGTTAGAGGGTTATTTTCATTCTTCGTCAAGGGCGTATCCTTTTTCCCTAAACAGTGTCAGGCAGGCATCTACCACTGCAGGATCATATAGTTTTCCATTGTTTGTTGAAATCTCATTGAGGGCGGATTCCAACCCAAGACTCGGTCGATAGGGTCTATGAGACGACATTGCCTCAACGACATCAGAAACGGAGATAATGCGTGTCTCCAACCCGATCTGATCCGCCTTCAGTCCTTGCGGATAGCCACTGCCGTCCAACCTTTCATGATGATGATATACAATCTCTGCAATCGGCCAGGGCATCTCGTAGCTCTTCAGCACCTCATAGCCTTTTCTCGGGTGCTCCTGAATGATTGCGTACTCACTGCGAGACAGTTGAACCGGCTTTGTGAGAATCTCAAATGGAACAGTTATTTTCCCAATGTCATGGATGCATCCGGCGATATGCAAGCCTTCGACCGTGTCATCCGGGAGGCCCAGTTCCTTGCCGATCGCTCGAGCCAGACTGCCCACGCGCCTCTGGTGTCCCGCTGTATACGGGTCGCGCAAATCCATCATCGCCGCCGTGGCATATGCCGTATTCAGCATGGCATGACGCAGCTTTCCGGTTCGCTCATCCACGAGCCGTTCCAAATTTTCGCGCTGTGCCTGATTCTGAAGCTCCAGAATCCGCTTTTCATCGATCAGTTCTTTAAACCTCATCGCATGCCCGACCGCTTTGATGAGCGCGCTGCGGTAAACAGGCTTTGTGAGATAATCATGCGCGCCCAGCCGGATCGCCTCGACAGCGGTATCGACCGTCGGCTCGCCGGTCATCATGATAACGCGGATATCCGGGCTGACCTCGTGCACATATTTCAGCAGAGTGATTCCCGATTCCTGCGGCATAATGATATCGGAAAGTATGATGTCGACATCGTTTTCCTTCAGACTTTGCATGGCCGACTGTACATTTTCGGCAGTGAACACTTCATACCCTTCTTGTTTCAAGAATTCGCAAAGTGTAATTCGTATGCTGGTTTCATCGTCAACGATCAGAATATTCGGCATAAATCAATCTCCTTCCTTGAGGTCTAAACGGACCATCCGTTGTCAACGGGCAGTATAAGAATCGCTTTCGTATACTGACCCGGTTCCGTTTCAAAATAAAGTTCCCCGTGATGATCCTTGACTATACCATGACTTATGGAAAGTCCTAATCCTGTTCCCTCATCGCGTGGTTTTGTGGTAAAGAACGGGTCGAACATTCGCTCCATGATTTCTGAAGGAATCCCCGTTCCGTTATCACGGACAGTGATTCGGAACCACCGTCGTCCGTCTTGCTGGAACATCACGCAATCGATTCGAATGATCTTATCCGCGTGATAGGCGGGATACTTTGCGTTCAGCGCGTCCCTGGCGTTTGTGAGCAAGTTCATGATCACCTGCTGAATCTGCTGACTGCGGCACTTGATGCTGGGTAAATTTTCAGGGATGTCGAGCTCCAGCGTAATCTGGTCGTGCCGTAGCATAACCCGCATCAGCGATACCGATTGGTCAATAATGTCTCTAATCAGTGCGGGACTATGCGTTTGCTTTTCCTGTCGCGCGAAGCTTAAGAGGTTTTTGACGATCTCCGCGATGCGCTTGCCTTCGTGAATTATCCCTTGGCTGAAGGTCTTCACCTGCTCTTCGGTGATATTGCCGTCTTCAATCAGTTCCGCATAATTAATGATTCCGTTGATTGGGTTGTTGATTTCGTGCGCAACGCCGCCGGCAAGGGTGCCGATGGACTCAAGCTTTTGCTTCTGGCGAAGCTGAAGCTCCATCTCCTCTTTTGCTTTCTCAAATTCCTTGCGCTCGGTCATATCGCGCAAGTATATGAGTGAACCATTCCTTTCATTGAAGCGAAACGACACAGCGGACAGTTCAACATCAACCTGCATTCCATCCAGCCGCTGAATCGTTTTCTCGCATAGTATTCTCGACTTTTTCCCTTCATTCATTTCCGCCAGTAAAGCTTGTATGTGCTTCCTTTCGTTCTGCTTGAAGCTGTCAACAAACGAGATTCCAATCAAGTCCTGAATGTCTTGTGCGCGGAACAGGTCAAGCGCCTTCTGATTCACATATGCAAACTGACCGTCTGTTTCGACGACGATGCCGTCAGGTGAATTATCAATCAACTGGCGGAAACGCTGTTCGCTCTTCTCCAGATCCGTTATGGCTCTTGTACTTTCTGTAATATCGTAAATGATCACATGTAGCAAATCGCGTCCATCAATGGATATCTTTCCGTTAAAGATTTCGACATCGCGAATAGAATGATCAGCACGGAAATGCTGTGTTACAAAGTGATTTGACCCTCGTTTTGCAGACTCTTGAAAAATCCTCCGAATTTCTTCCTTGCTGTTGGGATTGATATCGAAAACTGTCTTGGTCGTGATTTCTTTCAGAGTGTAGCCATAAAATTCACATGCAGCGTGGTTTGCATCGACTATGGAGGAATTATGTGCATCCACAACCAGTTGAACCGCTGCACTATTGTGAAAAATTTCTCGATATCTCGCCTCGCTGGCGATCAGCTTCTCTTCCACTTTCTTTCGTTCGGTAATATCATGCACGATGCAGTTTAAATATCTCCGCTGATTGATGTTGATCGGCCCGTTAAAGATTTCAACATCCCGCATTTCACCGTTCGAGCGTCTGTGCATTGCCTGAAAATAGTTCTTCTTCTTCTGATACGCCGTATCCAGAATGGACAGTACAAAATCAATAGGCATGCTATTGATCACAGTTACATTCATACTCAGAAGCTGTTCGCGTGTGTATCCGTAGAAGCTGCATGCCGCGGGATTTACATCGTACAGATTCCCGGTATCGACATCGATCACGATTCGAACAGCGGAGTTTTGATTAAATAAATCTCTGTATTTCTGTTCGCTTTCAAACAAATCTTGTTCAAGGTCTTTGCGGTCAGTAATATCAAAATTAACACCGACCATGCGCAGCGGGCTGCCTATCGCGTCACGAATCACGTCACCATATGCCTTGATATACCGCGTGCTTCCGTCCGATGTGCGAATCCGGAATTCTGTGTTGTATTCCTTCTCTCCTGACAGCGCCATTCTCGATTCGGAATCGGCTCTCTCCAGATCGTCTGGATGTATGCGCGCGAGCCATGCCTCATAGGCGCCGCCAAACTCCTCCTGCGGCGCATCATAGATTCGGTACATTTGTTTATCCCAGACTAAAATATTATTTACAACGTCCCAGTCCCAGATGCCCGCCAGTGCCGCGCGTGTAGCCAGCATATATCGCTCGTTTAGCAGCTTTGACTCATGCTCGAGATGTCTTAGGGACGTGATGTCATAGATCGAGGTAACCAGACAGCTTTTACCTCCAAGGCTAATTGGTTGAACTGAACCTTGGACGATCCTGATCTCTCCGTTCTTTGCGCGAAGCGGCATCTCATAGTCTCGCACCGATTCGCCTTTTCGTAGTTTATCAATTACATGTTCTCTATCAGCTGGATTGATGTAAATATTCAATTCTGATGCCGATTTTCCAATCAGTTCATCATCAGCGTATCCAAAAAGGCGCTGGTATGTATCATTCGCGGCTAAAATAGTCCCATCAGCAAGCGAAGTAATCAGGATTCCAGAGGTTGAAGTTTGAAAAGTTTGGGCAAATCGCTCTCGTTCTTCTCCCAATTCCTTCTCGATGCTGACTAATTTTGCATTAGCAACTAATTGGTTTTTTTTAAGCATCTGATAATGCAGGTCATCCTGTATGCTCGCGGCAATTTCACCTATCAGCTTTTGCTGGAATTCAGAAAATTGCCTCGACTTCGTATCCATCATGCAAATGGTGCCGAATAATTCTCCTGTAGGCCAAAGAATTGGAAATCCCATAAATGCAATGAACCCCAGCGCGGCGCCTTTTGACTTTTTCCAGTTTTCGTCACATAATGCATCTTCAATGGCAAAAGCCTTCTTCGATTTCGCTATAGCTTCAAAATAGTAACCGGTGTTCAATAGAACCTTCGCCCCCGGACTGAACACTTTGTTTTCAGTACCGCTTTGCAGAAGGATTTCGTCATTTTCGGAATGATTACGCGTGACTATAGCAATCGGAACATCAATCGCCTCAATCGCTAGATCGAGCAGTCTTTGCCATTTGCTTTGCATGGAAGAATCAATGGATTCTTCTGCCTGCATATCAACACTATTCACTTGTAACTCCCTCAAACGCACATAATAGATGTGTGAAAGAAAACTCTTAGTACAGATTTGCTTACATATCAATTCTATAGTAGCTGTTCAAGCATTGTCAATGCTTGTATTACACAGTTCGATATCTCGGCGTCTGTAATCTTTTGTAGTCTCAAAACTTCCTATTGAAATAAAATAGAAGTTTTTTTGCACCCATCTGCACCCACCCCCCCATGATTCGCGCGACTGAATCACTTCGTGAGGGTTTAGCCAAAAATGCATGCAATGTGATACCATTTCGTGTGTTTTGTTTTATGCTGGTTCGTCGTTTCTTAACAGCATTCAACGTTAACAATGGAACTACAACGAGTTTCGCTCGCACGGCGCAAATTACACCTTGCATCGGTTGTATTTGCCCAAAAATCGGTTTGCAACTGGAAGCATATCTCAGTTTCAGCCCTCTCCTGTTTTTCGGTCTCCTCTTTGGTGACTAAATCACGGACATAATAATTAAGAGCTATATAATTGCGAAGTTAGGTGTAAAAATTCAATTACCATTTCTTTCGTGAAGAGACGGAATCTATCGGATCCATCCCGGCAGTTTTGCTTCAAGTTGGTTCATTATTTGCAATGATCGTGAAGCGAGTCCTGTTTGCCTGGTTGGCGTTTCTATCCAGAGCCTTTTAATCGTCGAATACCTGAAATCACATCCTGAATAGTCTTTGGTAGTAATTTTTAAATTGTAAAAATGAAGGAAGGTTTCAACAATGGACATCGAAAAAGAAATTCTCGAGCTCAAGAAAAAAGTCGAAGATCTGCAGGGTCAGGAAAACCAACTGCTGATGATCGTTTTCTCCGGCGATCTTGACAAGCATCTCGCCGCGATGATCATCGCCACCGGAGCGGCCGCCATGGGCATGAAAGTCACACTGTTTTTCACATTCTGGGCCACCGCCGCATTGCGCGACCCGAAGAAGCTCGCCAAAGGCAAGAACTTCATGTCCAAAATGTTTGGCTTCATGCTGCCCAAGGGTCGCAACAAGTCCGTTCTTTCCAAGATGAATATGGCAGGCATGGGCACCGCCATGATGAAAGACCTGATGTCGAAAAAGCATGTCGCCAATCTCGACGAGTTGTTTGAGGCGGCAGCGGCGCTGGGCGTCGAGATCAATATCTGCGAGATGTCCATGGATCTGATGGGATTCAAGTTCGAAGAAATGATCGACTATCCCAATATGAAGGTCTGCGGCGTTGCAACCATGCTGGCGGACGCGAGAGATTCCGCCGTGCAATTCTTTATCTAACATAACAGAACGGAGAGTATTATGGAACAGATTACCGCAGTCAAAACGTTGGATTACAAAGGTCTGGCCTGCCCGATGCCGATTGTCAAGATCAGCATGGAGATCGGCAAAGTTGCTGTCGGAGATGTGCTTGAAGTGTACACGACCGACCCTGGTTCGATCGCGGACTTTCCGGCGTGGGCAAAAACCACCGGTCACGAGATCGTAGAAATCAAGCAAGAGCCCGGTTTGATCCGCATTTACGTCAAGCGTAAAAAGTAACTAACGCGAAAAAACAACATATCTTATCCAAAGACCCGACAAAGAAAGGCTCTAGCTTTGCCAGGAGCCTGACTCGTCCGGGTCTATTTTAAAGGGGATAAAAATGATTAGAACATTGATTTCGCATGCCGCGTCTGCGGTGTATCATTTGGCCGGATCGACGGTTAGTTCGCTTTGGTCAAAAGCGACTTTGATCCTATCCGAAGGGGCGGACGCGACCTCAGCCGCTACATCTGCTGCTGCCGACGCAACCTCCGGTGCGACCGCTGCCGCAGCTGCCGCAACATCGCCTTTCTTGAATGCAATCGAATACACCATCGTTGTACCGTTGTTGTATTTCTCCGTCTTGTTCTGCATTCTCGGCATCGTCTGGCAGCTCGTCAAGATTTTCCGGTCTCCGCCGCCGCCGTACTCGCTGAAGATCTACCCTTCTTCCAAGTCGGCTGGCCTCGGCGCGCTGAACGATACGTTTGCCATGCCGCAATTAAGACGCCACAAGCCCCTCTTTTGGGTATTCCTTGTCGTCTTCCATATCTCGCTGGTCTTGCTGCTGCTGGGGCATCTGGATATCTTGCCGACGATTAGCATCGTTCCGGAAAGCTCCAGGCATATGATCGGCGCGGGACTCGTCGGCGTGGGTGTCACGGTTCCTCTGCTGTACTTCCTGTTCCGCAGGTTTCGTACGCCTGTTCGCGAAATCACGGTTCCCGCAGATTATCTGCTGCTGATCCTGATCCTGTTCCTGTTTTTGTTCGGAGACCTGATGAGCTGGGGCAATTCTTGGACGCCAAACGGGTTTGTCATGACCAAGCAGGATTTTTCATTGTATTTTCAAGGACTTGCCCGGTTCACGTTCGCCGATCCGCGGGCCGTTCTGCCGGGTTCACATTATCACTTCGTTGTGATTCACGTGCTGCTGGCAGACCTGTTCTTCATCATACTGCCGTTTTCCAAGATCATGCACGCGTTCTTGTCCTACCCCATCAATCTGTTAAGGAGGAAGTAAATAATGGATGCAGCTACGCAGACCATGCTGAAAAACCTGTTTGAAACAAAGCTTCATTCAGCAATGAGGCTGTATTTGGAGACGTGTACGCACTGTGGCGCATGTGTGGAAGCCTGTCATGTGTACAATTCCATGCCGGAGATGCGGTATTCCTCTGTCGGCAGATCCGAGATCGTTCGAAAAGTATTTCTCAAGTATTTCAAGCTGCAGGGCAAAATTGCTCCGTGGCTTGGGGAAACCATCGAGCTTGACGATGTCACGATGGATCGGTTTTATGACGCGGCCTATTCCTGCACAGGATGCCGTCGCTGCGTGATGTATTGCCCGTTTGGCATCGACACGCAGATGATCATGGGCATCGCAAAGCTTCTTTTGGTCGGCGCGGATAAAGAGCCAAAGCTTTTATCCATGCTTGCCGACATGTCGATCGCAAAAGGCGAGGATGCCGAGGCGACCAGAGCGGGCTTTGAGGAGGCAATCTCGAACATTGAGCCCGAGGTTGAGGCTTTGTGGAAGACCGCACCGGGGAAAAAGACGATCCCCGTCAATGTCAAAAACGCCGATATCCTATATGTGGCTCTTTCGCCAAAACACTCCATCATCCCCGCTGCGGCAATTCTCAATGCCGCAGGCGCAAGCTGGACTTTGAGCTCTTTTGAGGCTGTGAACTTCGGCGCGTTTGTGGGGGATCCAAAGAGAATGAACGCGATCGCCCAACGGATCATTTCCGAGGCGGAGCGACTCAACGTCAAGCAAGTCGCGATAGTGGAATGTGGCACGGCATACCGCGTGATGAAACAGCAAACGGGGAAACATCCGTTTGAAGTTGTTGCTTTTGTGGAGTTGATTGCGCAGTTCCTGAAAGAGGGAAAAATTCACACGGAAAAGAATATAGCGCAAAAGTTGACGTATCATGACCCTTGCCAGGTTGCCCGCAATGGCGGAATTTATGAAGATCCGCGCTATGTGATCCATCAGATCGCATCGGACTTCAAGGAAATGACGCCAAACCGCGAAATGAACTGGTGCTGCGGCGGCGGTGGCGGTCTGGTCGCGATGGGTGAAATGGAATTCCGGATGAAGTCGTCCCGCGTGAAAGCCGAGCAGGTGAAGGCTTCTGGGGCAGGCATGATTTGCACGATATGCGAAAACTGCCACTCCCAGCTCACCGATCTGGTCGAGCACTATGACTTGGGGTTAAAGGTCGAGTCTCTCGCAAACCTTGTCGCGCATGCGCTGGTGAAACAATAGCACGCTCTCTGCATGTGCATCAGACCAAGACAAATTATCATCGATTGCTGAAGCGTGTGAAATGCGCTAAAAAAGTCTTTCCGGTTGATATACCTCTCGCGCTTAAAATCTATATTCGAAAGCGCACGGAAAAATGCATAGATTGCTTTGGGGGAGGCTTGGCCTCCCCTTCAGTCTGTCAAAATCGTCCAAATCGTTGGACTTTTTTGCAGACTAAATGATGCTCCGGATCATTTTCTGGCGTGAGCGGATTGGCGTTTATGACGATCCAGCGTTCTACTGCTTGTCCTCGCAGGTAGCATATGGAGCAAGCGAAGCAAGAGGGCTTTTGCAAGCCGTTTCAGCGGCAACGCGAAACGCCCTTCGCACAGGCCGAATCATACCGGGTATAGTGCGACCATAGCGCAGCGAGAAATCTGCAGCTTTGATCGATGCGAATACGAGTGTGCTCTGCATCGTTTGATTGGCGATATCGCCGTACTCATCGGAAAATCCGGCGACAAAGAGATTTCCGCCTGTGATCTTACCGAACAGACAGGCACCATTTCCAACGAAGTAGTAAGCCGCCTTGGTAAACGATTGGAACGCATCGTCGTATCTTGAGATGCAAGCGGCGTATCATAAAAGCTCCGGTATTGTATCGCTGCATGAGGATTGCCAAACCAAATCAACACCCAGAACGGAAATACACAGGATCATGATGAACATTGCTTCACTCAAGGCATCCACCAGTTTCCAGATACGGTAATCATGACGAGGAGTCGGATGCTGTTGTCAAAGTAGGTGCATTCATCGGTAGGCGAAGAGACCATATAATCCCATAACACATTCAGCCACTCCTGATTGCCGGAATCGACCATGGCGCTCACTGCAAAAGGCGCAATAAAGACCATTACGTTTTGTTCTTCTTCAACGATTTTCGATCCATCCAGCCTGTAACCCGCATTGATATTGCTCGGCTCTCCTTGCGAACTCGTTTGAATCCATTGGTTCAGGGCTGTAATCTGCTGTAAGGCGCGCGAATCTCCGCTCATGAAATAATCAATCGGTATCCGCCAAGGAACTCTACAGGAATTGTAATAATAGACTCCATCATAAGGAGCTTCCAAATAGTTGGGATCGGAAGGAACATATTTACCCTCTTTTTCTAGTGAGAAATCGGGTAAAAGTCCTGTATCCGGACTTTGATCGCTCGATAGAGAATCAATAATGGCATACGTTTTGTCGGCTACCTTCCCCCAGTTCGGGTCTCCCGTTGCCGCTTGAAATGCTTTTAGATGGCTGAGCATGAAGTCGGAAGACCGTGTTCCCGTACCATAAGCTGGGTCACTATCGTTCGCCCAACTTCCCAATTTTAAAATCCATGCCTCTGTATTTACATCATTTTTCATGATTGCATTTAACATGATCTTCGCTTCTTGTATGTAATTGATCTCTCCATTGCTCCCCCACTGTTTGTCGGCCAGCAACAGCGCATAGGCAATATCCATATCTCCGTCTGTGGCCGAAATGCTTCCATCTTCATTCTCATAGGGCGGCGTATTGATAATATCGCCATTGTCCTGTTTTATTTGTTGCCATCCCATCAACGCCGGATCGGTTATACAGGGATGCGCTTTATAAAAATTGTAGAGCCCGTCGAAGGTATCCTTTGCCTTGGCATCGTACCCGGCCATGAGTACCGTGGAAAGCATGCCGTAGCCATGCCCTTCCGAACATGATACAGCATCGATTAGTTGATTCATTCCTTCCCTGTTATAAAATACATAGTATTGATCGGGTTGATTTTCGGATTGAACTAAATATCGCTCTTTCCATTCGTCGTAAATACGCCTCACATCGTTGTCCAGCTGTTCCTGTGAAACGCTATCCGGTTTAATCACGCCTTTGGTATAAGCCGTGTGCTGCGGGAATGGTCTCGCCCCGAGAATCTGCCGCTCGGCCAAAGTTTTCGCGATGTAAAAGTAAACCGGTTTCCCTTGCAGAAACCCGGTTTTCTCAGCATCCGCAACGGCATAGTTTACTTTGCTGCCGTCTTTATAGGTCAATGCAAACACAAAATGTTGGTCATTCCAATCGTCATTTTGGAGTTGCACTGCATACAATCTCTCTCCTGCATCTCTGCCGTTAAAAATCGTGGCGTCCAATGGTTCTTCGCTTGTGCTAACTGTCACGTTGCTGATCTCTTCGTCTGAAAGAATGCCAAATACGGTTGGTGTCATATTCTGATTTTCATTCAATAATTGTGCGGAAAAAGCAAGTTCTTCAGCTTGCTTTGCGGTTTCATGATTCACATGACCACCATCACCAAGCCATTTGTAACCGAACAGTGTTTTCTCCACCCTATCAACAAAGTACATAGTATCGCTGCCATCGTTTGTTTTGCCAGCCGAATATACGAGAGCCCCATTTCTCGTCTCATTTATTACAATAGCTTTATAATCTTCAATATAATCCCTCATCTCTTTTACAGGACCAAATGGATCTCTTCCCCTGTTCACACCAATAAAAATGCCAATTATGATGCCTGCAAAAATGAATATTGTTCCCAAGATATACCATTTTTTAAATCTCTGATTCATGAAAATTGCTTCCTCCAAAGAAATGGATTCTGTTATATGCTCAAGCATAGTAAGCAGTCACGTTGCTTTTTCCGGCCTCAGGCTGATACACCCGAAATACGCGATCGGGTTTGGTAGCCGCGAATCAAGCGCTTGCTCCCCTTCCGATTCAGGCGCAGCAATCTCCGAATTGTCACGGCTATGTCGGCTATCCGTTCCCTTCATAAAGTTACATACTATCGTGTAGAATAATAGAAAGCAAGTGCGTTCCAGATTGAACAAGCGCGCTATCCAATTCGCAGACGCCCACATCAGGAGTAATCCGCAGTGTTCCGAAGGATATGAGTAGCAGAATCAGAAGTGATTTCGCCGCCAAACGGATCCAAAGATAGCCGAGAGACGCGTGTGCCATTCTGCACCACCGGATTATAAAAATGATACAATTTGAGAAAGTATGGTTCAAACAATATGTTATAATAAAGCATACTTCCGGTTCCAATCGGATAGATGATATTGACGAATCAGTATTGAGGGAACTCGTGAAGTCGCCAGCTTACGTGGCAATTCTTCGGGAGCTAGGGTGCAAGTATCTAGACACCATTACCAACAGCAGACCGAAGTGTTTCAATGTTTTCAGTCGAATTTGTTTCTGTTCGTAAAGAAATTGCAGAGGATTCATGAACCGAAGGAATGGATTGGAGAATGCGGTATGGGACTTTTTACACCATGGCGGAATCCGTACGGTGATAACGCGGAGCGAGTAATCGAAGAATTGACGAACCAAAAAAAGCTTGAACATGCGGCAAAAGAGGCGTACTGGCCGGAAACACGGATTCTCGCGTTAAAAAAGCTGACAAATCCGCAGACGATTGCCCAAATTGCGCAAAACGAAAAAGAAGTGGCTTCCGTGCGGTTAGAGGCGATCCAACGGGTAACTGATGAAAAGACGCTCCTGCGGATTGTGTGCCAGACTGTATCGGAAGTGATTAGCAATGCCGCTCTAAAGAATATTAGAACAGAAAGTATGCTTGTTGAAGTTACAAACAACTCATCGAATCCCGATATAGTTGAACAAGCCGCAAAACGGATTACAAGCTTACCCATGGTTCTTGAGCTAGCAAAACACTCCAGCATAGAGAGTGTTCGCAAGATTGCGTATCACAGATTGAATGCGGAAGCCCAGTATTTGGAAGTTGCGCTCAATGGTGTCTTTGAAGATGTCTGCGTGAAGGCAGCGCGTGACCTGGTCAAGCAGGAGAACCTGATTCTGGTAGCGAACGGCGCGGCCTGTGATCACGCACGCGAGGCAGCAACCGACCGAATCAAGGATTCGGGTGTGCTAATCAAAATTGCGTTGCAGAGCGGGGTTGCGATTGCCCGCGCCGCCGCAGCAAAAAACCTGACCGATCAGAAAACGCTGATTCAAATTGTAAGAAACGACACGGCGGACACTGTTCGTTTTGCGGCGGCAAGGCGGGTAAAGGATACGCCAACATGGATTCATGTTGCATTGAACGACCGAAACGCGGAGATACGCGCCTATGTGGCAGAGAAGATAGACGATCCGGCAACGCTCACAAGAATCGCGCAAAATGACGCGGAAGACAGTATTCGCATGTCTGCGCAAAAACGGGTGACCGATGTTTCTGTGCTGACGCATATCGCGCTATCCGATCGAAATGCGGAGATACGTGCCGATGCGACGCAGCGATTGAATGATCCGGATACGCTCGCAAAAATCGCGCAAAACGATGCGGATGAAAGCGTCCGAAACACGGCTGTTCAAAAGATAACCGATGAATCCGTCCTAACGCAGATTGCATTTGGGGATTCTTCGCCGTATGTTCGAATCAGCGCTATCGTTCGAATAAACGACAACGAAGTGCTTTCGCGGATCGCAATACAGGATGAGCTTGAGGATCTGAGGAGTGCGGCTGTCAATCGCATGACGGATGAAGCGTTGCTGTATAGAGTTGTCAAAGAAGGGGAGTACCCAAAGGCCAGTGAACTTGCCTCGTTGAAGATACACGATCAAGTGTTACTAGAAGATTTGGTGTGTAATTATTATTATAGTATTGACTCGGAGGCGTTAAATCGTCTGACGGATCAAGCTGCGCTGGTCAGAGTTGCGGTGAAATGCGGTTCGCGCGAAATATGCGAAAAAGCGATCCGTTATATCACGAATTACACTCAACTGGAAGAAGTTGCGCGTCAATGTCTTGCAATTCATACACTTTGGTCCTATCACACGTGCATTGATGCAATGTATCGAATTTATCAACTTGCGAGCTGGGAACTTATTCCGTTTGTTGCCTCGCTTGATGATTTAACAAGTCTATTGGAATATGGGTTGGAGTCGGGTTACCAGTCTGCCTATGAGTTGTTTCGATATCTGTACCAGCATTCTCAAAAACACAGTAAAGGAATTTACCGGTATAACAAAAAACAATACCACCATGATTTTGGGTCGGGCTGCAATCATTCGGATTATATGACAGCTTCATTTATACTGGATAACTAGAGCGTGTTTCTATAATGCGGCACATATAACCGAGTGGATTTTTTGCCGATTTGAGGAACAAAATCGCCGGAACAATGAATCTTCCAGATTAATTTATCAGCACATGCGCATCCATTATTTGCCGACAAACCATTTTAAAGGCATACGTTACAGTTCCGCTGCATCAAAATGGTAGCTTCTATCATTATGCGTATTGCAATCACGATCGCCTTCGTCATGATGCCAGTTCCTGTCGCGCCCGATGCAATCCTGATACTGCGGTTGCTGTATATATATTTCTTTTACGATTCCAATAGCCCAGTCCTCCATGCTTTCATTGTTTCGCACACACATTTGCGCACAAATTTCTTCCACTACTTCTTGATTGAGCAACGGGCGAATTGATTCGTAAGTTGGCTTTTTTTCATGCATAACTCTAGCAAGGATGGAAGGCATAAGCGCTTCTTCCGCTCCAAGCTGGACGATATCCTCCCAATCGAGTTGATCAAGTGCGTAATAGCGAGCATTCGGCAATTTTGCTTTATGTGCGATTGTACGAATCGCATCAGTCCTGGCTAGCCGCCGTACCGCTTTTTCTGCTACCATTTCATCCATATCCATGAGTGCGATCGATTCAAGCTGATCCATGGATGTAAGTTTGCATGTCGCAGGTTTACGGATGTAGGGGTCATTACTCGTTTGAGCTATCTTGAAAAGCAGTGATTGGTCTATGATTTTCCCAAGTGCGCCATTTAATTGGTAGGATTTAAATCTGCCAGACAGTACGACTTCAGCAAGTACTTCCTGGCTAGTCAGCACATCCACTGCGGTTTTGCGCACATCCTCATTAGCATCGCACAGAGCGACCTTGGCCAGAGCTTCCTGATTCTCCAGTTTTCTAACCGCGGATAGACGCACATCCGCATCAACATCGTTCCGAGTGACCATGACCAGAACTTCCTGGCTAGTCAGCTTGTTTACTGCGATCTTGCGCACATCCGTACTACGATCACACAGAGCAACAATGGCCAGCACCTCCTGGTTAGTCAGCGTTTCTGCTGCAGTTTTCCGTATATCCGCATCAACATCACTCAGAGCGAACTTGGCCAGAACATCCTGACTCTCCAGTTTCCTGATCGCGATTTGGCGTACTCTCCAATCGGTATCTTTTTTCGCAATCTGAGCAATCACTTCCTGGTCTTTCAGCATTTTCACGATCTCGATATACAGATCAGAGTTCTTTCTAATCTTTTTACGTTTCACAAGCTTATGTAATAGCTTTTGATAGTCGAGTCGGTCAATTACGGCATCTGATATACCATCATGAAGGAATGAGCGCGCAACCTTTTCCAATAAAAACGAATCTTTTAGTTTTTTAAATACTTCTGGTCTACCCTCTATCGATGGATTATTGATTGTCTGACGACTAAGCTGGTTCTGATTCAGTCGCTCCAGTGCAGCCAGCGCCCTTTTCACTATTTCTTTTTTCTCATGTCCTGAAATGTACGATCTCATTGTGCTGTCCCTTCCTGATTTAACATTTGTGTTCTTGCCCTAACGGTCAACCTATTCTTTCACGATTGCGAACGCTGCCCTTCGGGCACCGCAGTCAATCCCGCCGCCGTCGATATCCTTCTTGTTTTGAGCCCATGCCTTGCACACGCCTCCGCAGAGGTAGCGTACGTCGCAACTTTTACACAGGTCGTTGGTGTCCACGTCATGGTGCGATAGATCGTGAAAGGCAGTTCCGTCCAATATCGTCATGAATCCGTCCTGCCGCAGATTACATTCGGGGATTCTTCGTCGTATGTTCGAATCAGCGCTATATTTCGAATGACCGACAACGAGGTGCTTTCGCGGATTGCAATACATAATGCGCTTGAGAACCTGAGGAGTACGCATGCCGGTCGAGTGACAGAAGAAACGTTTCCATACCGAGTTGCGAAAGAAGTTCCGCAGAATTATGTGCTCGCATATGAGATCTAGTTGTGAAAGAACAACTGGAATCAATTGATCGGCTGCTTAATCGAGAAAATCAAAGGTGACGGCAGAAATATCATCGTGACAGCTTCCGCTGCCAAAGTCGTGATGACTGCGCTTGTATGGGCTCAGCGGCATGGATTTGATATGGTCTCCGACTAGATCGCGATTTTTCAGATACATTTTCCTTAGCGCCGCCTCGACCGAGTACACCTCTCGATCGTTGCGTTTTAGCAGGTCAAGCAGGGCGTCCGCTGTTTCGGGGCAGGGAAAGAAATTAGTCAGGGCGTTAATCACATTGTTCTCATTCTCGCTTTGAAGCATCTCTATCAACGGCGCAAACGCTCTTCTATCTCGTTTTTCCGCTAGATAGAACACTACGGAAGTGCGTTTGTCTGCATTGCGCAACAAAGGCGCGATCTCATCGCAGTATGGTTGTTCGCGTTTTTCAAGCACGTACATGGCTTGACGAAACTCGCTGCTGTTCAGCAAGTCTCCCTGCATGTATTGCAGCAGCAACTCTACGGGTATTACTGCCACAAGAAAAAGAAACATTTCTTTGCGACAGGTGAAATCATGAACGATCGTGTCGATCAGATCGAGCCGTTCCGGCGCTTGCCGTATTGCTTCCAGCAGAATATCCTGCTGGGATTTTTTGTTGAATTCCCGAAATTGCTTCAACACCATGCAAGCCAAGGTTTGATTTCCCAGCTTCAGCGCTTCCATCAGGCTGCCGGCTTCCAGCAGCGGTTGAACAAATTCCGGGCAATCCTCCCCGGCGGCCAGCGCCTGCCGGAGGAAGAAAGGCTGTGTTTTCTTGTCGAGCGTTTGCTTTTCCATATATTGAAACAGAGAATCCCAATCGTTCGTCATGATCCGTGCCAGCTGTCTTGCGATCTCCGGAATGAAATCTATTTTGTGACCAAACCTGTCGGTGATGTCCAGCAGCGTCCGCCAGTCGCGCACACGCTCCACGGCGGACAGCGCAAAAATCTCGTTGCGGTGCTGCGCCAGTTTTTTTAGCATTTCGTTATCGTCGACCGCCTGAATGCTCAAGAGCGCATCCGCCTCGTCCCCATAGCTCTCCACGATGTTAGCCCACCTTGCGTCGCCCGCCAGTTCATGACAGGCCGTTCTACGCAGATTTTCGTCCGAGTGTGTATTTGCGATGAAGGCAATCTCTGTTCGGTCCGCCATACGATTCAGCGCCTTTAGCTCGGCGAGCTGCTTATTTGAGTAGTAGTAGCTGTTTGATACGGAATATTTCTTGTCATAATAGCATTGCACGAATTCGAAACCGATCGCGAATTCGCCCTTCGTCCTGTCGTCCATGCGGTCGAGTGCCGCCAAACACACGGATTCAAGCGGTGTTTCGAAGGCGATCGCGAGAAGCGTCCATTTGTCCTGCGCCGCGGTCGCGGCGGCAAGTCCCTTTTTCTCGTCTTTGCTCATCCAATTTGGTTTGAACAAACCCATATTTCAACCCTCCTGATCCATTTCCACTAGAATACAAAGGAAATGCTCTTTTCTCTTCAAGCAATCAATCCCGCCGCCGTCGATATCCTTCTTGTTTTGAGCCCATGCCTTGCACACGCCTCCGCAGAGGTAGCGTACGTCGCAACTTTTACACTGTTCGTTGGTGTCCACGTCATGGTGTGATAGATCGTGAAAGGCAGTTCCGTCCAATATCGTCCTAAGTCCGTCCCGGATCACGTTGCCCAGGTAATGATCTTTTCCGCACCACGCATAACAAGGATATGTGCCGCCATCTGGCTCCACATAGAGATTTTGTCCGAGCCCGCAGCTGAAGTGCGGCTGTATCGAGTGGGTTGCGTCGCTCTCGTCCATACAGGAAAAATCCTCGTCCGGTGTTGCATCCGCCGCCCGACCTAAGGGCAATACAGAGCGGAAGCGGATATTGACGATCCCCAGACGGGTACATAGCGCTCTCACCGCCTGCCCTTCGGGGCCATCTCGCTGAATGCTGGGAAGCGTAGCGCAGATGCCAACCCGATCGATGAGCCCCAAATCTCTGATTCGCTCCAGATTGACGACGGTTTGTGCATATCGGCCTTTCCCGCGACGCCGGTCGTGGCTGGCCTCGTCGCCGTCGATACTGACCACGATCTCCGGGAATGCCTCGCAGACCGCACGGAGGCGGTTGTCTTCGACGGGAAATCCCAACGACGTGCGAAGGATGAGCCGCATTCCTTTCCGGTCAAGCGCGCGGAGACCTTCTAAAAGCAGATCCAGTTCGCTGTGAATCAGCGGCTCACCGCCAGTGATGACGACGGCGGAAAACAATGCCCTCTGCGCTTCACAGACGAGGGAAAGCGCCTCGTTGGCTGGCATTTCAGGCATTCCCGATCCAGCCGCGGCATAGCAATGGTCGCATTGCAGCGGACAATCGAATGTGACATGCAGATAGAGCTTGTTCAGCGTCGATACACGATTTTCCTTATACCGCTTTAACGACTGGTTAACACCATAAGGGTACTTGCCCCAGCTCATGATCTGCCGCAGGCGCTGTTTGTTTTTCGCGACATCATACGCATGAGGTTGATCTCCCGCCATCTGTAGCAGTGGCGCGTTTTCCGGGACTATTTGTTTGCAAATTAACCCCCCCATCTCACGCGCCATATCGCGCGAAATCAAGTCAAACACGGCCCGGTAGGCTTCGCAATACGGATCCTTTTCGCTTTGCGATGCAAACATGTTGTACAGGCACCCACCGTGACAATAGGAGAAATGATTGCAGTTATCGCAAGCTTTCTTCGCGTTTTCCTGCTTTGAGTGTAGCATCTGAAAAGCTGAACTTTGCAGGATTGTTTCTTCCGTGCGTGCGTCTTCCACGTTGCCAAGCGAGAATTGCTTGAACCCGCAGAACCGTTGGCAGGAATACACCTCTCCATCCGGTGCGATCGCAGCGAATGCCCCGAGACATTCGGAGAAGGTGCAGAGCTGTCCCGCGTTGAGGAAACACCCCTTTACCATGCTGTCAAGAGAAGATACCCGTGTTTGTTCCGGATTGCGTCGGTACAATTCCAGCGTATCCAGCAAGATATGCTCCATATCCGCTGCCGTTACGGCGGTGTCGCTTTTCGGGCGTTCCAGCGGCTGCACCGCGCCATGCAGCGAATAGGGCTGTCCGGTCAACGGCGACTCACCAGCGTAATAGCGAAATACGCGCGGTGCTTCGTTTGCCGATTGATGCGTCAGCGTGCAGATCCGGTCTACACCCACTCCTTTTTGTTTCAGCAGCGCGCGTCCGCGTTCGTTTGCGGCTGCATACCCCTTTCCGCGTTGCGCGTCGCAAAGTGCCTCGTCGCCATCCGCACTGGTACCAACACGGATATTCCAGGATCGAATGATCTCGGCCATCTGCTCGTCAAGCGCCAGAAGGTTTGTCTGCATCGAGAGCCGCAAACGTTTTCCAAACAGATGCGTCAGGCGCGGTAAAATGTATTCATAGTAGTCGATTCCCGCCAACAACGGTTCCCCGCCGTGGAACGTAACGTGCACGTGCCCTTCGCGGGGTGCGATGCGGGCCATGAACTCCAGCGTCTTGTCCACGATATCCCTGGACATCGAATCACCACGGTTCGGGCCGAAGCAGTAGACGCACGACGCCTGACAGGACGCTGTGGGTATCAACATGAAATTGCTAGGATGGAAAGCGGGTTTTGTTTCCATGACGCCTCCTTCATTCAAGCCAAACCGTTTCGGGCGGGATCAACCTGTCGTTATGTCCGTAATCCAAATGATCCCCGATGCCCTGATGGCGACTTCCTATTCCATCTCGAGATCGAATTCGTCACAACAGTGGGTCGCAAAATCGTTATTCCGCGCAAGCTGCTGCTGACATGCAATCACTCTTCGCGTAGCGTCTTCCATGTGTTCGTCTGAGCAGTCTATCGAAAACAAACCTTGCAAGGCTTCTGTGCGACGAAGCAGATCTGCCATCAGTATCGCGTAATGATTCCATTCGCTCCTTTTGCAGTTTTTCATCCTCCGTTGCGTGAATTCCAGGCATTTTACGCGCATTTCCTTCGCTCGTGTTTCATCACCGGTATCGTCACAAACCCATGCCGCGCAAAGGTATGCACGAATCGCACCACGACAATCCTTCAGATGCGCACAGTGCAAAGCTCGCTTATGGAACAGATATGCCAGCTCGGGAAGCGACTTGTTCGCTCCCTCGTAAAGCCGTTCCAACGTGACATGCATGACGCGGGGCCACTTGCTGATATTCTCCGCGACATAACCGCAATGCGGGCATGCCATGATCCAGTATCTCATCGTAGAACGCAGCATCTGGGCGGGACGGAAATCGAGATCAGGCCCCGAAAACGTGCTGAACGACATAAGTCTTCCCTGTTTACTTCGCCGGCCGCACGCGGCGCAAAATTCGCTTGTTTCTGCAATCGTGCTCATAAACTCTCACTCTCTGCTTTCTTAGGATTCACCTGCGGGAGAAGCGTGCTTTATCAGAAAATCAACGATCATCCGTCTTGCGCCTTCACTATACTCTTGCGCATGCCACAACGTTAGAAACACACGCATTCTTTGCCTCGGTCGCTGTTTCTATTTACTACATTCCAGATTGCAGGGTGCATGCTAATGTTAAATCGCCACTACTAAAATCGCCAAAGCTAGACGCAGGTTGTATGATTGGGTATCGGGTTCGCGGTATACAAACGACTTTTCGTTTGGCAAATCATTCTGGTTCCAAAGAAACAGCAATGCGGCAGGAGGTATCCCCGAGAATTGCACATTCGACAATCTCTGCGCTTAGTGATCTTCCGAGTGCATATTCATATTGTCTGCGGCAGTCGCTGACGCACCGCTCGCACCAAATGACAGGAATCGACGGTTTGCCTGTTAAAAACGATGCGCGCACATAGGGATCTCTGCACGCGTAATAGCGTCTTTTTTCAAGCGTGTTGGATCGAAAATAGTATGAGGGCAGGTATGGCGCAAGGGTGATATAGAGTTTATCGCCACGGTGGACGGCAGATAGCATTTCCTGAAATTGAACTGCTCGATTGACAAACTCTTCCGGAAAGAACATTGCGCTCCACTTCGAGCCGGAGTGTTGATATTCGATGTACTTTTGAGCCTCCTGCTGCGCGCTGGCAAGCAAAAATTCGTCGAGTGAACCGGCTGCCAGATAGAGCTGTCGATCGCTCTCAAACCGAAGCGGAACAAGCCCTTCGCGAAAACCGTCGAGGACGCGGCGAACGTCGCGCTCCGAAAGCAATGTCATCATGCGATGAATCAAGCGCGCGGTATATGCGGGCAGCCGCGCCGGATCCGTTCCAAGCGGCGGTCGGGGCGCACCCCGCTCGATGGCACAGACGGTCTCTTCTCCAGCGAGTTCGGCGACGCGCGAAAGGATATCGTCAATCCCCACCGATCCGTTCACGATGTTGCTCAGATAAAGCTCCACATCAACGCGGTTGGAATTCTCATAATAAAAAAGCAAGCTCACGAGAGCATCGCACGGGTTTTCGTCCCTGCGATTTAGTCGTTTCAGGTACGTTCGCATCTCTCGAATGGAGGGGCCTTCAAGCGAATTGCCGCGCTTTTCAAGCCACCTTTCAAAGGCAAGTATGTGCTCTAAACTCCGTTGCGCCTCTTCTTGCGAAATTCCGTATCGCGTAAACAGCGCTAGATAGGAGGAAGTATCCATTGCGAAGTGCCTCCTTGGCGTAGTTTTGTCTCGCTTTGCAACGCCTCTATGACTAGGTCTGTGTCTCTTTCCGTATAAAATCGACAAGTTGGAGAATCGTCCGTGTCCTGAGAAAGAGCGAGGTAGTGATGCTGCAACGCGATTTTGATCATGTCATCGTCTTCGAAACGCTCTCGGTAGACCAAGCCGGTTCCGTCTCTCATTTCAATTTGGCTCGTTAAATCGTTCCGGCTGGTTGGGAAATCAACTGTAAGCGTCTTCCCGCCGTCGCCTGTCAAAAGCACACGCCTAACGGGAGTCTCCGAAGTCAAGCAGGAATAATGATACGAGGATGGATTACGGGATTGAACCATGCCCGTATCTCCATGTTCGAGTTGAATCATGCCCGCACCGTGATGGAGCAAAGCCCTTCCTTCCACTACCATATCGCTGGAACATGCGGAAGCCACACGAGCGGGCCCCAGAAAAGCCGTAGCTAGATATAATTGGTGAGGGAGTTCAATGGTGAATGCATGCGGCGGTACCCCGTCATGAAATCCCCGCATTGCAATCGAATCCCTTGTGCGGTCTTTATGAAAGACGCTTACCATGGATTCGGGATGGATCTCCCCGGATTGTACCAAATCAAGAACGCGCTGAGTCGCCCTGGAGAACAGATAGTTCTGCATCAGTGCGAGGCGAACCGGGAACGAACAAATTTGCGCAAGATCCGCTGCATCGGTGACGAGCGGTTTTTCAACGAGAAATTTCACATACCCGCAATCAAACAATTCTTCCAAAACGGATCGATGTGTCGCGGTTGGCGTGCAAATGTCTACAATGGAATCGATTTGCCTTTGGCGAGTTAGTTCCCGCAGGGTTGTCAAATGGATTTTTTCCGAATATCTCTCCGAAAGAACACGAATTTGCGGATGGACAAAAGAACCCATCACAATCTGGATTTGCGGCAGTGCCTCCGCTCCCCATATGCGTAGATACGCCTCGAGATGCAACACCCCCGCCCTCCCCGAGCCGATGATGTGTAAGGGACATTGACCGCTTATCACAGAAATGGCCTATAGGACAGAGAAAGTCCCTCTTTCATGACGAACATGGGATAGTGGATTTTTCCGGCAGGCGCATTCAGACGCACAAACCCTTCGGCAACATTCTGTTGTTCCATAAACCGACATACGCTGATCACGGTTTCGTCGATCCAGCGGGCGATGATTGCCTGAAAATACTGACAACGCAAATCGTCCCATTCCGTCAAATCATCGTGGGTAATGAAAAGATAACGTTGTACGCTGCCGTGGCAGATGGTTCGCGCAAAGCACGATTGGCACTGCTGCCGATAATTGTGCATGTACCGTTCGGTCAAGCGCGCATTCGCTTCAGGGTCGAATACGATATGACCGCCGTTAACAGCACCGATCCGCAGCGCGGGGAAATCCGCATGCGAAGAATGGATAATTGCGTTGGTCACGGTAATCTGACCGTCAGGCAGGATATTTAGAAAATTCATTCTGTCGTTCGGGCCGCCGGCGCGCAGATGATCGAGCGGAAGCACCTTGATATGGATCCCCTGCTCTTCTGCGGACGGGATCAAACGGAAGACGAGATTCGTATAATCCTGAACATCCGGCGCTTCGTTTCGCATGGCGATGGCACGACCGTTATAGGTGTGTAAATGTTCTAATAGGATTCGGTTGGTAAACTTTTGCGCGGTGGGGACGAGACAGCTCGCTAATTCTTCGATATTGCTGCGCGTTACGGTTGCGCGAAGAGCAACGCGTTTGGAAACCTGTGAGATGGACTCCATGGAACTCAGCATTCGATTGAGCGAATCACCCTTGGAGATCAACCGCTTCTGCTTGTTTTCGCCGGCCAGTCCATCGAAGGAAATCTGGAACACCAAATTGCGAAATGACAATAGCCTATCCAGTAGGGCGCGATTCATCACACCGTTTGAGATCAGCAACACCTTTACGTTGGGGTAGCGCTGTGCCTGCTGCACCATGGCGAGCAGGGCTTCGGGATTCTGTGTTGGTTCGCCGCCCCAGGCATAGATTACGAGTTCGCCATCCGCCTGTTCCGCAAGCGCGTCGACCGCTTCGCGCGCCTGATCCGCCGTCATTTCGCCGGTTCCCCCAACCGGTTTTACGTAGCAATATGGGCACTCCATGTTGCATTTTGTAGTGAGCGTGATTGCGGAAAACTGTGGTTGCGCGATAAAATCGGGATATGGATCTGTGTTGACCGGCGCAAGAATCGTGTCTGCATACACGTTCCAGTTCTCACGCGAACGAAAAACAGCGAACTCCTTGGCTACAGTGTTGTAAAAATAATATGCGCCTTGATAAGTAGATCCGAGCCAACCGTTTTTCACGAAATACTCGTTTGGCATGTACTCTCCTCTTTTCCGATCATTTCCAATACAGTCGGTCGAACGCCTCCGCGCTTTTTTCCCAATGGTACGCTTTGGATCGTTCGAGCGCGTTGTCCTGCATGTTCGCGACTTCAGCTGGATGGCGAAGCATCCACTCCATCGCGTCCGCAACAGAGTCCGCATTAGGCTCCACAAGATAGCCAAAGTCGTTTCTGCCAATCCGTCGGCTTTGCAGAATGTCGACAGCGCCTGGCGTCATGGTTGCGATGACGGGTTTCCCGCGCACCAGGAACTCCGGTATGACCATTCCGAACGGCTCGTAACGGGAAAGTACGACGCCAAACATCGCCGAATCGATCAGAGCGATTTTTTCCGGGCCGGCGAAACCCCGCGCGGAGAACAGTGCCTGAATTGCAGTGCCTTGAATGCTGCTCAAAAGCGAGTCAGCATATCGCTTTCTTGCCGCAATTGTATCATCTGTGTTGCCAAAGATTAGAAAGTAAAGTTGCAGCTTTTGCGCTTCGCTGGCACGTGAGAGAACAGATTTTGCCGCTTCGATAAATAGGTCAAACCCTTTTTCGGGGGAGATTCGACCATAAGAAACAATCACCGGCGCGTTCGAGCGGGTTTTGGGAAGCGGGATTGAAAAGTGTTCCTCGCCAATCCCATTTACGATTGTGCAGATTTGGCCTTTGTAGCCCGGCGAAACATCCAATAGTTCCGCAACCATTCCGTTGGAAGGCACTGTGATGATCGAATTGCTTTCAATGGCGGCCTTTTCACGTTCTCTCAGGTATGAAATGACCGTTTTGTCGTTTTGCAACTGTTCGATTCTTTTGGAAAGAAGCATATGAAAGGTTGAGACGACCCGATATCCCTCACTGCGCAGTTCCAGCGCTAGGCGTGGTATCTGGATGAACCCGTGAAGATGAATCACACAATCAGAAGCCGGGAAATACGTTTGGATGGTCTTCAAAGCACTTCGGCCGAAGGCTTCCCGAAATTGTTGCGATGTTTCGTCATCACCAAACAGAGTCGTTACCGTCTCGTCGGTGAATTTTATCTTTACGACTCGAAGTAAACCATTCTCGAAGAGAGACTCGCCGGGGCTTTCTTGCTTGATGCAAGGAGAGAGCCAGTAGACGAGCGATCCACGCTTGACCTGCGCTTTGCAAAGGTTATACACGGCCCAGCCCTGCCCGCCTGCCAAATGCTCCGGATCCTGATAGGATACGTGTACAATCACCGGAGATTCGGGTCTGTGCTCCGGCATGAAAGGCAGATTCAGTTTTTTTTGATCGAGATGATGTTCTTTTGACCGCAATCCGTAAAAAACCGATCCGGGGCGGCACCCAGCGCGACATTGCAGCGGCGGGCAGGAAAAGAGGCTTTCCCGCCGTTTCAACAGTTCGTCCAGCGTTGATTCCATGCTCCCGATATTTGTCGATTTGAAATTAGAACACGCGGCAAAGCACGGGTAAAGGTTGCGATCCGCGCCGAGCAGCGCATACTGCGCAACCGGCCAGCAGTGTTCGGCAGGATGCGCCGTAGGGTTTTCTTGCGCGAGCGTAGTCAAATTGGTGTTGCTTTCTAAAAATCGATAGAAATCGGGATTCGCGTTGCGGATGTTTCGCAGCGCGTCCAGCCAGTCTTTCCTTCTTTGGGCTGTGAAGAGGGAAGCCGCATATGGATCGCCCGAATTCCGGTCGTCCGCCATCGGGAACAGCAGAAAGCGGAATGCGCGCCGTTTCACGCTGTGCGAATCCAACTTGCTCCATACTGAAAAGAGGCGCTCTGCGAGGAGGATACCTGTCGAAAGTCGTTGCTGATCGTAGATCTGCGTGACACGAATCGTCGAGACCGGGCCTTCAAAGATATACCGCTGTATGTTTTTCCAAACTGTTTCGAATAAATCCTGGCCTTTGTTTTTTTGATACGATTGCGCGGACGCTTCGTCCAGAGAAATGCTGATCTCGTCGATGCTCGATTGCCACTCGCCGCTCGGGATGACGGTGCCGTTCGTAATGAGCCGTATTCTTGCACCCGGCGCATGTGCCCGCAGGCGCAAAACGGCGTCATGAAAGCCAAATGAGCCATCGCGAAAAAGCGTCGGTTCGCCCCCGCCTGCGATCAGTATTTCGATAGGCGAAAACTCCCGAATGCGTTCCAAATCCTCCATTCGAACGGATTGACTTGCATCTCTTGTTTGATAGGTACACCAGGAGCAGCTTAGATTACAGCGGTTGGTCAAATGCAGCTCAATCAGCATGAGACGTTCCGGATGAAAGAAACCGGAGTCGGCAATCTGTCGGCAGGCGTTTGTCGCGATTTGAACGGCCGTTTCCGGGTCAACAGTATGGCAATGGAAAAATTTTCGAACCCGATCCAAATAAGCCGAATAAAAACATGGCAGATCCGGATACTTTCCGAATCGAAACAGACGCAAAAAGCTGTTGTGAACTGACAGCCGGATTAAGTCTGGCTGATTGATTCTGTTTTGCAGCGTATGTTCGAAGCACGCAACCACTTCATCGGTCATCCATGCATCCGTTTCATCCATTGGACTCTTGGCAGCAAGCGGCGCTCCTTGCTGTGACGCAGAGCGCGAGAATTGCAGCATCGACAATAGCTCGTCCAGCATAGTATGTGGATGCTGCGTTTGCCGCTCTTGAATGCGGCGGGTGAGTTTCGCCCGATTTTCGGAATCCAGATCGCTTCGCAGCGCAAGAATTCTCCAGATTTCCAGTCGATCCGTGTCGATGAGATCGGATAACTCGCTCTGCGAAGTCGTTGCTCGCGCAATTATCCCATCGTGCAGTGGGTAATCCTTGATCAATGCTTTGTGTGCTTTTTTGCTGAATCGTTGCAAGACTGCGGTTTGGCGATCATACTCCTGCTGAATTTCTTCTTCGGACTCGCCCCAAGCAGCTCTGATTTGACTCAAGTTGCGTGGATGAAAGAGATTGTTTCCTTCGATGCAAAGGTCTTTCGCCGCAAGCAAGAAGCCGAGCGCGGCGTCCATCGCAATTTGATCGTCCTTGGTGAAAAGACCGTTCGCAACGAGCGTATCCACCGAGGTGTCCGTTAGGAACAGCTTCTCCGAGTAGAGCATCGCGATCATGTAGATGTCCTGTGCGCAGCGCGTGCCGCCCAAGTAATACTTCACGTCGCCAGAACGGATTCCTACCGGCATTTCACTCGATGTGTGATACAGCCGCAGTAAGCGCGAGAAGAAGTCGGAAGCCATGAACTGCAGGTGCAGGTCGTTTCCGGCAAGGATGGAAAGCAGCGCGTCTTTTGAGATCACGCTGGAAACGGCGGGATCGTGCAGGACGCGCTCTTCGAATAAGCTGCGGTTTCCGCAGATAAACCGTATGCTGAGCAGATCCATGGGGTTAACCTTTATTCGTTCCCAGGATTTAAAGCTGACACTCCATGGCGTGTTTTGAAACTCCTCCATGAGAACCGCCTGCAACTCATCCATCGCCTGCTTCGGGACGCTGCCGTCGCTTAAAATCGTAAAATCCGTGTCGGAATTTCCGACCAGAAACCAATCGCCCGCGCTGCCAAACGTTAGGATTGCAAGGTGCTCTGAATGACCGCAGCGCGCCCATGCACGTTCCGAATGGTCACAGAACGAAGACAGGCGAAGCTTTGCCAGTTCTCTTCCCGCTTTTCGTTCGAACAGATCTTCCCCTCGTTCCATGAATTGGTTCCCTTTTATGCTAGATTTGTTTCAGTCGTTCTTCGTGCTTTGGAGATAAATTTTCGGTAGGTTCTCCATTTTTGCCCTCGCTCAAGGACGGTTTTGAGAAAAGCTTCTGAGAAAAGCCTCTATGGATAGACATCGTAACAGAGATTCTTTATTACAGATAAATTGACCCGCGATATCCGCACTGAGCGATTTTCACCATCGTTACATGCCAGTCGAAAGTTCCGTCAAACAAAAGACGATGTGGATCTTTTTTGCCTTCCGCTACTGTTTTTCCATGTTGGGCGACACCATTCTACGGTACTTCTGTTTTTTCATGATATGCGAAACCGGACATCAGTTTCATTTTAGTGTTTGATCCCATGGATTGCAATACCTTGCTGAATTGTTCAATTACCAGTAATTGTAACTGCCGCAAGGATGAGAACGCTCCATACTTTTAAGTGCGGCTTTGGCGTTGTTGAGCGGATCCTACCATGACAAGGTGCGTTTATCGTTCTACTCCAAAAGAAGAAGCCGCGTTCTGCAACGTGGCTTATGGGGTCTATACCTGGGCATAAAAAAACGACCCGAAGGCCGTTCTATATGGTGAGTTTGCTTTTTGCTTCTTAATGAAACTCTTTGTCTTCAAATAATCTCTATCAACCATCTATGCAAACCAAAACATCGAGTGTTGGAATCATTAATCTATCTAACCCAACCAGATCAGAAACCTCATCAGTCATACTAATCGGAAAATTCTTGGCATTTGCAGGAACATGCACAGTTTGGTTGTTTTGCTCAAGTTGAGACACTAAATTATATACATATTGTCGATTGTCATTTTCCTCATGATACAATTCAATATAATGTTCCCCCCCTTGTTCTTTTGCTTCCTCATCACTAGGCAATGGAAGCGTGATGAAATTAAATAAAAACGGCTGGTTTAAGGTTAAATGGCTAACAATTTCTTCATAATCGTAGACATTTTCACCAGAATGGAAATATGAGGGATTTCTCCATGTGTTCTGATAGGTTAATAGGACTGCGCCCTTCTTATTAATGCATTTATGAAAAAGTGGGATTTTTAGTGCGGTCACAAATCGATCGTTGTTTTTACTGTCAAATCCAACGATTAACAATAGATCATCTGCTTGCATCGTATACCCAAACAACCATCCTTGTATCTGGTAGTAATTTCTCTCCGCTTCATAAACAATTCCCAGTTTGTAGAAAAAATCTTCGTTTGCATGTCCTTCTGAGTATAGGTAGCTTTGAATATCTTCTTGGCTGTACATTCCTTTGTTTTGTAGAAAGTCTTGGATTTGTTGATTGATAATCACCGCTTCATCTGCGCTGATTACTGGTACTGGCGAATCAGTCGGGATGGGTGTAAATGTTGGATTTGGCGTAGGTGTTACGATCGGCGTTGTGGTTATTGTTGACGTAGGCTGCGGTGTACTGACAAGCTCAATAATCTTAGTAGGTGCGCAGGAAACGAAACTGAGCGTAACGATGATCATCGTAATTATCAACGCGGAAGAACGAGCGGTGAGCTTCATATATTGCGCTCCTCAATCGATCGATTTTTGAAACTTACGTATACCTGCTTACCAGTGTAATTCCGCTGGAATTAATAATCAATAGGATTATTTTCTGTCCCCCATCATCTTCATGCAGCGCGAACCATAGATTAAATGCCAGTAGGAATAACACCATCTATAGCATACTTTACCTTTACCTTCGCCAACCCATGAAACTGCCGATACACCCCCCACTGGTTTAAAGGCGCACCCAACGGCATGAGCCAAACCTCGCGCTCCGGTCGTCCCAGCTGCGTCACCACGCAAGTCAAGACTACCCGTAAAGCGGGCTTAGCCCATCGAAAAAATCAGTCGGTGGGTTGAAACGATTCCTTGTCGTCTCTTAATGAACGCCATTCATCTATCGCTGTTATTCCTTCAACAGCATTTCAATCGCCTGTTTGTATTTTTCAACTCGTTCCATATCCTGTGTCGTAACCACGTTCAATCGAGTCAAATCGGAATTATGATGCAAATCAGCCAGCTTCACTTTTCTGGCGATTGGATCCACGCGGATTGCTTGAACATAATCCAAGTAGGGAACGGAATCATCATGGCAGAGCAACTGTAGCGCTGCGATTTGCCGCGCCGATACGCCAACCCTTGTCATGTCTTCTATCGTGATATCCGTGTCTTCCAATACATCATGCAAAAGGGCAACTACACATTCGTCCTCCGTCTCCATCGTTTCCGCAACGTGTAACGGGTGCGTGATATATGGCAGTCCGGATTTATCATATTGTCCACGATGTGCGTCATATGCAAACAGAATCGTGCGTTTCGTCTGTGGTGTGTAGATCATGTCAATGCTCCTTAAAATGTTCTATAGGAGGTGCCCCCCCAAAGAGTAGCCCACTTTGAATGAGAAAAACTTACCGGTTTACGAATTCGCGAATGATGAAATCTGCCGTTTCTTCCGGGCTGATGTCTGAAACATCGATTTTATAGGTGGCAAGCTTTCCGTAAAGCGGAATGCGCTCCGTGCTTCGTGCAATCACTTCTTCGTCTCGAATTCCTGCGTTCACATCCATCAGTAATCGGGCTTGTAATGCCTCCTTGCTACAGATCAGTGAAATCGGGAAGCATGCGCAATCGGATAAGTCCAGACGCGCAATGATTTCGTCGATAATCGCTTGCTCGTGCATAACCCAGCAAAACACAATACTTTCGTAGGCAGAACACCGAATAAAACGATTCAGGAGAAAACAGATATTATCCATCACCATCTTCTTGGTTTCCTCGGTTACCTGAAAGGGATGCATGTCCCAGCACCAGTCGCCATCCAAAAAGACGCTGTGATCCAAATTACGCTTCAATATCTGGCAGGTTGTCGTCTTCCCCACACCCATCGTCCCGCCGATCAAGAATATGTTCTTCATAACTTCCCTTTACAAAACCATCCTATCGTTCAAAGATTATTTTATCACAAAATTAAGTGTCTTTTTTCAATTTTAGGGGTACAAAATGGGCTTTCAGAAACGGGAAGCACGATGGGTGTTCGCGACTATATGGCCAATTTATCGCCTCCTACAGCGATGTTACATAAGTTGTCGAGTGGAATCATCGACCGCATCAAGACCGTTCACCTCAAATCTGACGATACCGCAATCGAGCATTTGAATCGAGCGCTTATGTATTCGTCATACGCATAGGCGTTTGCTGAACACGCGATTCAATGGCCAGCGGAAAACGAATCAGTTTACACAAATCCACCTTGAACGATATGATCGGATTTTAAGTTGATTGAAATAACTGACAGTTAATGGTTGTATATGCAGTGTGTGTTTGATATAATGTGCGTTAAAGGTTCTGGTACGTGTATTCTTTCGTTTCTACACGCTCGATACGGCTCTATCTACGAAAAGACGGTGACCTATGTTTCATTTCCGCAAAGCCATCCTGAATATTCGAAGGCATTGGACGAAAAGTTTGTTAGCCGTGAGCACATGTATGCTCATAGTCGTGTTTTTGTTTTTGTTTTTTCGCGGGCTGGAGACGAATCTGCGGCAGCTGGAAGCACTGCCGGAGTCAATTCCGATTGAGGCGCGAATCAATAATCTGAACGGGACGCTTTCATCGGGGATGCTGATTCGGGAGAGCGTAATCGATGCGTTGGATCAATCGTCATATGTGACGGATCTGGACTACACGGCGGAATTCGCGGCGACCCTGGGCGAGATGTCCGAGGACGAGGCGACGGATGCAGGGGCATTCACGCTCCCGCTGTGCCTCGGCGTGAATCGGGCGGAGGCATATCCTGAGTTGACGTCGGGAAAGGTGCTCTTCGCAAACGGCGATGGATCGGAGCTGTTGGCAGGCAAGGAGCCTGTGTGCGTCATGCGGAAGCAGGAGCTGGACGACTTTGGGCTCGCACTCGGCGACAAGGTTCAGATGACTTTGTTTAACATCACATATCCAAACGACAACGCGATGAAACGGTTCCATCGATTGGGCATGTATGAGGTGCATATTGTCGGCAGTTTTGACCCGTTGACGAGCGAAAGTACCGCAAGACCCGCGCAAGTGCTCTTCCCCGTTGCGTGGCTGCGGGCGATATTTGCGCAGAAAGAGATCCTGTTTTTCGCGGATTCCGCGCGTTTTCAGGTCGCGCAGCCGTTGGAGCTAAACCGTTTCAAAGCGGAGCTGCACAAGATCGGTTTGATGCCGGTAATCTCCCAGGCGAACGCGACGCAGCGCGGAACCTCGCTCGTGGTGAACGATGAGACATTCATCAAGGCCGCGACGCGCCTGAAAGAAAACATAACGTTGCAGCGGATGATCATGCCGTTTGTTATCCTGATTGTGGGGCTCTTGGGCTTTGTTGTTTCTTATCTGCTTCTACAGAGCCGGCGACCGGAGATCGCGATCATGCGTTCGCTCGGCGTCAGCCAGAGGAGCTGCTTTGTCATGTTGCTTTTCGAGAGCGCTGTTCTGGAGTTGAGCGGGAGTTTGGCGGGTGTCGTTGCCTCGTCGTTTTTTGCCGAAGTGGACATCGCGCTGGGGCTTGCGGTCATCCTACCATTCTTTGTCGTCTACATGGCAGGCACCGCGGTTGCGCTGAACTTGTTAGGCAGGTTTAGCGTGATGCAGGTGTTGACCGCACTGGATTAGGGAGGAAATTATGCTGGAAGTGAACGATGTCGGATACGTCTATCAAAGCAAGTACCAATCGATCGAGGCGCTCAAGCACGTGAATTGTAGCTTCGAGGCGGGCAACTTTTACGCGGTGATCGGACCCTCGGGCAGCGGGAAAAGCACACTCCTGTCGCTCCTTGCGGGGTTGGATCTGCCCACTTCCGGTGAAATCCTTGTGGAAGGGTGTCCGATCCGTACGATGGATCGAGATCGGTACCGTAGGGAGACAGCCTCGGTGGTCTATCAGTCGTTCAATCTTTTCCCTTTGCTGACCGCACTTGAGAACGTGATGTACCCAATGGAGTTGTTAAGCATAAAGAAAACGGAAGCGGAAGCGTCGGCAAAGCGCTTGATTCGCGAGGTCGGGTTGGAGGAAAAGATCTTTCGGCAGTTTCCGGTCATGATGAGCGGCGGAGAGCAGCAGCGGGTTTCAATCGCAAGAGCGTTGGCGGCGGGCGGGCGGATTCTGCTGGCGGACGAGCCGACGGGGAATCTCGATTCGACCAACGAGGAGACGATCGTAAAGATTCTGAAGGGGTTGGCGCACGAGAGAGGATATCTTGTGATCGTCATCACCCATAATTCGAGCGTCTATGAACAAGCCGACATCATCTATCGGATGCGGGACGGAGAATTGAAAACGTGAAACTGCGAGAGGGCGACCAACGGGAGAGAATGGTCATGAGCGAAATCTCCAACAGCATCCGGCAGATTCTGCGCACGCCGCTGCGATCGGGACTCTTTCTGGTTCTGGTCAGTCTGTCGGCGTCTCTTCTGACGCTGGGCGTCGCGCTGTATTTGATCGGGGAAGCAAACATGAAGCGGCTTGCGGAGGTCTTTGTGACCATCGGCCTTGTTTCGCAAACGCCGGACAGAAATGAGACGGCCCGTTACTGGGATGCCGAGAAGAAGAAATATACCTCCTATTCGACGCCTGTGTACGACGCGTTCATTGCGTCGGATGAATTGCTGTTCGATGGAGCTGATTATATCATACCCCCAACGCACAGGCCGTATTACGGTGCGTATGATCCGAATCTGAAATATCCTGACAACTCGTATATCCGCCTGATCGCGCAGACGCGGGCGCGGTTTCCAATCGTTGTGGTTCAGCCGCTTGAGGACTGTGTCCCCGATCACCCTGTGCGGTTGAAGCTTTTAAAGGAACTCTACGGGATCTACGGTAACGCTGGACGAGAGATTGGGGAATGGGAAACCGTATTGTTCTGCGATCACAACAATGCCAACCCACCAACTTTTTACGCGGGAAAAACTTATGTGATGGCCCTGGAGTTGAGGCCATCGCATCGGGAGTGGATGCTGACGCATACCGGCGTCGACGCAATGTTCGGCGAATATGCGCCTCGTATGCTCGATACAAGCTATGTTCTCTCGAGCCAATATACGCCGCAAGGGGTGCTGATTCCGGACGAAAAACCTCTGGATACCGCGTATCAGGAGGTAACCGAAGGGTTTTTCGAGACGGCCAGCGGGCAGCGATGGTTGGAACTTGCGAAAGCGATGGATCTGGCAGAGCACACGTATCCCGTGATCCCCACCGACAATACGCAGCTACTCATGTCCTTCTACAACGGGAACTCCTCGATTCTGGAGGGCCGCGATATTTCGGCTGAGGAATATCATCAGGGGCAACGCGTCTGCCTGATTAGCCAGCAGTTTGCGGAGCTGAATCATGACTCGATTGGTGATTCCTTGCCGATCTCACTCTACTATGCCGACTATCGCGACTCGGCCAGCCGCGACTTCCCGCCGGACGGTCTGCCGGTGGGAAATCCGAACCACCTTCTAAACGCACAGGGTAAGTGCTACGATGTCTTCGAGCAAAGCAATTACACCGTGGTCGGGATTTATAACGAAATGAATCAGGTATCCAGCTCCGAGGGATACGACATGGGCGGTTACGGTGTGGTGATTCCGGCGTCCTCCGTTCACAACAGCGATGCGAACAACATTCTGGATTATGGTCCAATGAAGGGGTACAACACTGTTTTTCAGATTCCGAACGGGAGCGTCGAGCGTTATCTGGAAAAATGGTATGCGGTGAATGGCGCTTCTGACGTGGATAGCGCCGGATCTCACATAGAGATATCTATCTATGACAAGGGTTACACGCAGATCAAAGAAGGTTTATCGCAGATCAAACAAGTCGCTTTTGCCTTATTGGTTTCGGGGTTTCTGGTCACCGTACTGATCCTCCTGTTTTTCTGCAACCTGTTGATCGGTAAACAAAAAAGGCGAACGGCGATCGAGCGCTCTCTTGGAATGGGGAAACGCTCCTGTACCATCTCGCTGCTCACCGGCGTACTCGCGATCGTGACACTCGGCAGTTTCATCGGCAGTGCTTCGGGGTATGCTCTCTCCGGTGCTGTCATGAGCCTGCTCTCTGCCCTATCCAAATCGGTTTCGTTCAGTACGGAATTCAGCAACTGGGCACAATCTGCCGCCAACGTAGAGCAAACAAGCCTCGTCACAGGCATGGTCAGCCCGCTCGTTCCCTTGATCTGCGGTGCGGGCGTTGTGCTCCTTGCGCTTGGAATATCTCTTGTGCAAATCCACGGCAACTTAAAAAGCGAGCCGTTGAAGCTATTAAGTGCGCCAAAATCGTAATGGATCCTGTTCGATTGAGAGAACGGGCTGCATTTCCGAATGATATCCCGCAAATACTTGATCCGTTCGCTACTTGTTATCTTTGTATCATCAAATCTTGTGTTAAAACCGGCAATGACACTACTTTGTTGCTTTACACCAAAACATTTCATGCTATAATACTTGCAATATACGTCAATCCATGCGAAACGGAGCCTGATGCGAATGAAAGATAAGGCTGTATCCGTATTTCTTTTTCCGAGCCTGATCGGCTTTCTAGTCTTTTTTTTTAGTACCTTTTCTCGGCAGCTTTTATTACGCCTGCAACGTCAACGGCGAATTTAGCCTGAATAACTTTGTCTACACGCTTCAAAACGAAGCGTTCCTGCTCGCGCTCAAAAACACGCTTCTGTTCATGTTGGTGTGTATACCACTCAACCTGATCATCCCCTTGCTGATTGCGATCGCTGTAAAATCGATCGGCGAACAGGGTCAAATCTTTCGTCTCGCATATATTTCCCCACTCGTTGTGCCGGTTGCCTCGGTTGCGATCTTTTGGTCGATTCTATTTGCGCCCGGCGGTACAATGAATCACATATTGGGAATCCTCGGCGTACCCACAACAGACTTCCTGCACAGTGGTTGGGCGATTTTCGTGGTTGCACTCATCTACCTTTGGAAGAACCTCGGCTATATGATGGTTCTTTACCTTGCGGGCTTGAGCGAAATCCCAACCAGTTATTATGAATCCGCATCCATGGACGGGGCCGGCGGCTTCCAGAAGTTCTACGAGATTACCATCCCCTGCCTTTGGCCGACGATTTTCTTTGTGCTCGTGCTGTCCATCGTAAATTGCTTTAAAGTGTTTCGCGATATGTATCTCATCACAGGTGCCTACCCAGATCAAAGCGTTTATATGCTGCAACACTACATGAACAATATGTTTCAGGCCGCGGATTATTCTCGCTTGACGTCTGCCGCCTTTCTCATCACATTGATCATTGTTATTTCTCTGTTTGCGATGTTTCGCTTGAACCGAAGCATGCAGCGGCGGTTGGGCAGGTGAGCACATGAAGCGTAGGATCAAACGAAAGCTGCTCTTTATCATTCTCGCCGTGCTTGCAATCGGAATGATATTTCCGATGGTTGTGACGGTTCTGGACTCGTTTATGCCCGGCTGGGAAGTAAAAGAATATACCAATCAAAATGTAGCGGACAAGTCCATCAAACTGATCCCAAGTGAGGTCACACTCGAACAATACGAGAACGCTTTCATCGCAAATCATGATTACTGGACCTATTTCTGGAATTCCATGTTGCTGACCATTCCCATCGTCATCGGTCAAGTGGTTGTGAGCGCAATGGCTGCGTATGCGTTTGTCATGATGAGAAGTAGATGGAAGGAGTGGCTCTTCTTCCTCTATATTGTGGTTATGCTTCTCCCCTTTCAGGTTACGCTTGTTCCCGCCTATCTGACGGCGGATGCTTTGGGTCTGATCGGCTCGCGGCTTTCCATCATACTTCCTGGAATATTCTCCACCTTCGGAGTCTTTCTGCTCCGCCAGCACATGGATCAAATCCCGAAAAGCTATCTGGAGGCGGCCAGAATGGACGGTGCGGGGCATATCCAGATTTTTTCCACGATCATGGTGCCGCTGAGCAAAACCTCGATTACAGCGCTTGCAATTCTCTGTTTCATCGATAATTGGAACATGGTTGAGCAACCGATGCTTTTCCTATCCGATGCTTACAAATGGCCGTTATCGCTTTATTTTGTGTATTTCAATCAATTCATTCAAATGGCGTTTGCGGCTTCCGTCGTCTATATGGTACCCATGATGCTGATCTTCTTAAACGGTGAAAAACAGTTGATGGAGGGAATCAAACTCAGTGGAATCAAATAAAAAGCCTATGAAAAAGAGCGTAGTGGCAACGATCATCTTCTTGATTGTTGTGATGCTTCTGACCTTTTTTTCCAAAACGCTCTATAATCTGAATCTGCCTTCGGTCAAGCTGGCCACCCCGATCTCCGGCTCGCTGGAGCATGTTTTATCCGGTGAGGCAATCATTTCCGCAAAGCAGGAATACGACCTGTATGCGCCATCCGAACAAAGGGTGTTGGACGTATTGGTGGTTGAAGGCGATCGAATCAAAATCGGCGACGCGCTCATCAAGCTCGACACAACCGTTTTGGAAAGCGCGATGATGCAACTTCAGCTGGAAAAGCAGCAGCTCTCCGATTCAAAGCGTTACATATCCAAAGCGTCTTATGCGCTGTCGTTACAGATCATTGAGCAGAAGATCGCCGACATGCAATCAAAAATCGACAATTCCATCTTGACAGCCCCGGTTGACGGAGTCGTCACGTCTCTTGCGGCGCGGGTCGGAATGACGGTAAACGCCACGACACCACTCATTACAATCGGTGCGCCGGGCGAAGGCTTGCAGGTGACCCTCCCCGTGACGCAAGGCCAGGCGGCTTGGTTTGAAGAGGGTGACAAGCTGAACGTCTACATCCCGATCTTGAATCAATCGTGCGATGCACAGGTTCGTCAAGTGAAGGCAAACGCCAATGGCGGCATGGACGTGCTGGCAGTTTTGACCGATTCCTCTGCCATGATTCAACCCGGCCAGCTTGCAAAAGTTCAGTTTAAGAAAATGTCGAACCCCTACGAAGTCATTCTGCCGCTGAGCGCGCTGCACACCGAAAGCGGCCGCAATTTTGTGTTCCGAGTGGAAATCTTAAAAGGCCCGCTGGGAGACGAGTACCGTCTCTATAAAGTGTTCGTTCCCGTGTTGGATCAGGATAGCAAATATGTCGCCGTCGACGCGGAATTTTATGCGGACAGTCAGATCGTAATCGAAAGCGATCAGGAGTTGTTTGGCGGGCGCGTGAAAGTCACCGCGGATTGATTGGGAGGATGAACATGAAAAAAGCAAAGCTATTCTGTCTGGTTACCTCAATTCTTGTTTTCATAACCGGGTGCGGTTCCGGTAACGGCAGCGCAGCAAAGACATCGCTGCCTTCCGAAGACGGAGCACGCGAAATTTCGATCGAGGTGATCGACTATTTTGGTTTTTATAAAGACGCTGCAAAAAGGTTTGAAGAAGAAACAGGTGTGAAAGTCAATCTCATCAATGATTATGCGATGGATGACGCTGTTGATACCATCATTGGAGCAACCGACCGCATTACGTCGGAATTGATCGCAGGCAAAGGCGCGGATCTCTTCATCGGATTCTACTTTGACTTTGATTCGATTGGTCAAAACCATCGGCTCTGCAACTTGGCGGATTGGATGGCGCAGGATCCCGAGTTTTCCAAGGAAGACTACTATATAAAGATCCTGCAATCCCAAATGGGAACGAATGGGATGTATGCGTTCCCGCTGTTTTTCAATTGCAATGCGCTGGGATCAAAAGTCGAAGTGCCTGAACTCGAAGGTCGCAATTTCACTTGGAAAGAGTTTTTTGAAACCTTGAAGGACGTCAACCGAAACGGCGTTTTATATGGGGAAACCGATCTCATGCTGTTTATCAGCCGCTACAGAGACACCGCGCAAAACTTTGTCGACGAAAGCAAGAAATCCCAGCATATGAACTCGCCCGAAATGATTGAGCTTCTGAAGGAATGCAAGTCCTGGAGTGATCAGGGTTTGTGTATCAAATATACCGATGCAAATCAGTCGGAGATTTTTTACACCGCACTCTTGCAAAACTATGGGGCAGACATTCTCGCCCTGACCAATATCCGTGCCGATCCAGAGGTCTACTACTACGATATTCCTTCCGATGCGCCGGACAATCACAGGGCGAATAAAATCTCCCCGACGGATCTCGTATGCGTCAATGCATCCAGTAAAGCCAAAGCAACTACGTGGAAGTTTATCAAGTTTCTGATGACCGACAAGATGCTGGAATCCAGTGCGAACATGCCGGTCAATCGAAATGCCGCGGAAAAAAATCTTGCTTCCTTTATGAAGAACATTGCCAAAGGTTACAACCTGACGATCGATGTAGACCAGGCAATTCGGAATACTTCAGATACGCTCGATTCGATTGGAAAAGTTTCGCCGATCAGTTTTTCGCCACTGGAATTAATTGTGATAAAAGAAGCCACACGCTATTTCAAAAACGAAGTGTCCGCCGAGGTTGCTGCGCAAAACATGGCGGATAAGGTGGAACTATACTTCAAGGAACAATAACGGAAAAATTGAGGGTGAAGTCATGCCCGATTTGGTGCTCAAAGGGTTAACAAAAAAATTCAATGGAACGGATGCGGTCAAAAATCTGGATCTTGTGGTTTTGGACAAGGAATTTCTGGTGATCGTAGGCCCTTCCGGTTGCGGCAAGACCACAACGCTTCGCCTCATCGCCGGGCTGGAGGAGATCACCAGCGGGGAAATCTATCTGGATGGACAGAAGATAAACGATGTCCCGCCTAAGAGCCGAGACATGGCGATGGTATTTCAGGATTATGCGATCTATCCGCATATGTCTGTTTTCGACAACATCGGTTTCGGATTAAAAATGCAAAAAAAGAGCAAGTCAGAAATCGCTCAAAGTGTAAATACCGCTGCGGAACTGCTCGGCATCTCGAATTTACTCATGCGCAGGCCGCATGAGCTTTCCGGTGGCGAGCGGCAGCGGGTCGCGCTGGGGCGTGCAATCGTCCGCAGGCCGAAGGTCTTTCTCTTCGACGAACCGTTGGCCAATCTGGACGCTGCCCTGCGCACGCAAATGCGCAGGGAGTTATCCCGTCTACAAAAGGAACTTGCCGCCACATTTATCTATGTGACGCATGATCAAATTGAAGCAATGACCATGGCCACTCAAATCGCTATTATGGATCATGGCGTGCTTCAGCAAGCAGACGCACCGATGAGACTATATCATTCACCTGCCAACAGTTTTGTCGCGGGCTTTATCGGTAATCCAAAGATGAACTTGATGAATTGCAGTTTCGAAACGCGCGAGGGTGTGTTGTATCTGTATCTTGGCGCACAGGAGATCCCGATTCCGAATACGGTCAGACAAGCACTGTTTGAAAAAAAGCTGATTGGTAAACATCTTCTTCTTGGCATTCGACCGGAATATATCAACCTCCTGTCAAATCCAGACGAAAACCACCTGCACGCTGAACAGAAGTTCATAGAAAATACAGGCACAGATGTGTTTGTTTTTCTTTGTGTCCCCGGGTGTGAGAATAATATCATAGCAAGAGGCAATTTAGAGCAAACGTATGATGATCGTCAAATCGGTATCGATTTCGATTGGAAGCATGTGATCCTATTTGATTCCAATGGGCTGCCTGTGCTGAACTTCTCTGCGAATTGAACAATTGCGGATGTCGATGCAATTGATGTAGTGAAAGCTATCAATGCCAACGGAGGCCGGTTGATCTGTGCTGTCATCGATGTGTTGAATCAGCCGCGTTTGCCTCCCTCTCTTCTTTCCGCCCAATCTTTTCCAGCGTTGTGCCTTACTCAGCAGTCTCCGGCAATGTTCCTTCCTGCCGTGCCATAACGACAAGCCGGTCAATGCTCCCCAAATGCTGACAAGTACTCAGCGCGATGACGCGATCATATCGTTGTACTTCACCCGTTCGCACGGTGGCATATTCAAGCGTATACGCATTCAAAGCGTCGACATCCTGCTGTTGGGCTGTGTCAAACAGACTGTAACATCGCATCGATGGATCATCCATATTCGCGAGGTCGATCTGCATGACCGCAAACACTGTATAATCCCCTTTGTGCGTCACCGTGTCAAACCCGATGGTTGGATGCGCTTTGAGAAACTCCGGCTCCAGATAAGAAATCAACTGCGCAAACATCTGCCCGGAACGCATGTTATGCGCATAGACTATCTTGTTTTCGGTCAAGTTGGTTGGGTCGCATCGCGCGTCAAGAAACGGAATGCCTGCCGCCGAACGATTTGTATCAAAATCACGATAAAGATATCGCCGCGGTTCACTGGGTGAATACATCACGGGATAATCCACAATCGTATCCGCAATCGACACCCATCCGACAAAATCCGGATTGATCGCCGCCAAATCTTGATAATACTTCAACAACATTTCCGTCTCATAGTCGTTTGCGATCGTTACAGATGGTGTTTGTTCATTCTCTGCCGCAAAAGTGGCTTCTTCCTGCTGTGCACTTGATGAAATCCGAAGCTTCGTCACTTCTTTCCCCATCGTGGATATCTTTTGTTCACCAATCAATGAGGAGATCAGATAATAGGTAAGCCAGCACCCGCTTGCAAGAAACAGAGCCAGAAACAGCCACCAAAATGTCCGAATCCAGCTTGCGCTGCGCTTTGTCATGACTTCCCTCCTCCCCCGTGTTTGCCGGCCGCTTCTTTCTGTGGCCGCGTCAGCATGCACGCATGATTGTGATTTTTATGCTGTCTATTCGCGACTTGCATGTACCTTTCGTCTCTTTTTTCCTATCAAAACAAGCATGAGACCACTGACAACAAACACAGCAGCGACTCCAAGAATCGGGTCGCCTGTCGAGGGTATGGAATCGGATCGTACAAACGGAATGCCAATGTCAATCGGTGCTGGCAAGGAATCCAGTGTGATTGAGATTTTTGTCGCATTCTGGTTTTTATCGAGCGAAAGTACGGTTACCTTGCCACTAAAGGTAACGTCCTGATTTGCGCCACCAATATTCAAATTTTGCGTTGCAGAGAATCTGCCTGCCGAATTCGGACTGATGCGTACGCTGGTTCCCGAGCCCGCCGCATGGGCGGTACGAATCAGCGAACCCAGCCCGACGACGCCATTCACGTTCGTTCCATCGCCGTTTATTGGGACGATCAGTGTGAGCTTCGACAAATCAATCGCATACCCATCTTCGGCGGTCGCATAGGTGATCAGCGCAACATAGCGGCCATCGAGAATCGCGTTCGGTGTTTCAATGGCAACGGTACCGCCAATATGTTGATTCGTGGTGTTGTGCACCTCCAGCGTTGGAACAAAAGTAACCACCACACGCGTTTGATATGGCATATCCAGATAGTCGTCCGCAAGCGTAAGTGTTGACAGACCACCTTCGCTCTTGAGCTTCGCGTTTGCAAAATAGGATATGCCTTTGAGCGCGGTTAAGTCACCGCCGGATACAGTAATCGTTTCCCAACCGGTCGTTTCATCTGCGCCGTGTGGCAGATAATACACGCGAAACGTGGTGGCATCCTTCCATAAATTCTCTGCTTCCCAAGACACACTTACCGCCTGATTTTTGTATGGATCCAAGTCTCTCACCGCATTCGTTGTGCCACTCACGGCAACAAATCCACCTGCATCGCTTTTCCCGGTGGCTGCATTGCGCGTGTCATTGTCAATTTCCAGCTCATAAAGCAGGCGATTGGTGAAGTCCGCTTTCGTGATATTGCCCGTAGTCGCGTCAACGACGCCAGCCTGATCTTGCGTGGCTGCATAACCGTCAACTTGCGTTTCACGCACCGTGTAGACCACCGGCGTTGAGGTGCCCGCCCGATACCGTGGCAGATTCTCAAAACTATATTTCCAGACATCCTCTTCACTCAACTTATCCCAGGAAGGCCGCGGCGCGGTGGTTAAAGCCACTCCGCCCGCAAGCAGTGTGAGCGTGACATCGTCCGGGCGGTTTGTATAACGGTTCTCCTGATCCTCCCAATATTTTGCTCCGCTGATCGAAACGGTAATGAGCACATTCGAAAAGTCCGCGTTTGTAATGTTTCCAAGCGAATCAACGCTGCCATAGACCGGATCGCTGCTTGTGAGTACATAATCCGGCGAGGGTGTTTCGCGGACGGAATAAACGATTTCTTCTTCCGAACCAGTCTGATAGCGCGGCAGTTTGGTGATGTTGTATGTCCATGCATCACTCGTTTTTTGCCAGAGTATTTCCGGCTGCGGGCTGATTTCTACGCCGTCGGCATAGATTTTCAACGAAACATCCTGCGGCCTGGTCTGGAATCGATTGTCCTGATCACTCCAGTGTTTTGTTCCGCTGATGGAGATGATCTGCAAAGTATTCACCCAGTCAAACCCCGACAGGTTACCGTCCTTGTCCGCTGCTCCTGCTATAGGCTCCGTCGAGCTTGCGGTATAGCCAATCACTGGCGTTTCTGCAATCGTATACGTCGCGAGCGTGTTCGTTCCCTTTTGATACTTTGGTATGTCGCTCGCGCTAAACTTCCAAACATCATTTTCGAGAGTTGAACTCCAAACAAACGTTGGCTGGTGGGAGTTGACGCTCATACTCACACCGTTTTCATACAACGTCAACTCCATTGCGTCCATACTCGGGCGCGTTAAGTATGAATTCTCATCGTCTGCCCAAGTTTTTGTACCGCTCAACTCAATTGTAATCAGCGCGTTTGTAAGGTTCGCTCCCGTGACGTTTCGGGTCGCTTCGTCGACTGTTCCGAAGGCAATGCTCCCGTCTACGGCGTCATATCCGGGCACCGCCGACTCCTCTACGCTATACACGATCGGCGTTGACGTCCCCGCGACGAAGCGCGGCAGGTCGGAAAACACATAGTTCCACGTATTGCCAGATTTCGTAATCACGGGATCGGGCGCGTTTTCCAGCGCAGCCCCGTCTGCAAGCAACGTTAGCGTAATGCTTTCGGGCCGCATGCGATAGTAATCTGAATCATCTAGCCAGGTTTTCGTACCCGATACGGATACCGTGCTGAGTGTATTGGTAAAGTTTGCGGCGGTCACGACACCCGTCGATGCATTGACCGTGCCAAAGGCCGTCGTCGCCGTAACGGGCGTATAATCGGCACGAACCGGTGTTTCTACCACGGTGTATACAATCGGCGTGCTGCTGCCCGCCAGATAGCGCGGCAGATTGCTATATTGATAAGTCCATTCGCTAGAGCCGACCGGTTTTACCCAGGTCGGGGTAAGAGAATCGGAGAGAACGCTCCCATTGGCAAGCAGCGAAAGAAGTATTCCGCTCGGTCGCGTCTTATATTGATCGCTGAGATCCACCCATGTCTTTTTGCCGGAAACAGAAACGATTTTTAGCGTATTCGTCACCGTCAATGTCTGCACGGCGGGCATCGCGGGCACGCTGCCATCGATAAGTGCCTTGCTGTATGCCGCCGTATAGCCTGTGGGCACCGTCTCTAAAACGCGGTATTCGCGCAGCGTTGTGGTGTTATCATAGGCGGTTTTTGCCGCATACGCTGGTAGGCTCTCCCATGTTGCCTTCGCGTTTGCCCATGTCTGACCATCCTGCGGAAGCGTAATCGCGGCGCCAAGATTCGTCCATGTTGTGGCGCCCTTGGAGCGAAACTGCAATTGCAGGCTGACGTTGCCCGGGCGCGTAAGCGAGGACCAGGTGTATTCGCCTGCCCACACCTTAGTGGCTTCCATGGCAATGGTCTTGATTGAGCGTGTGTTGGTAAAGCCCCACCAATTGGCATGTTCACCTGAATCGGAAATCATCACCGGATCACCGGATGCCGGCGAATAGCCAAGCGTAGCAAGCGCCGTACTATTTTCGGTAACGGTATAGCCTGATGTCATCGAAGCAAGCGGAACTGTCATCTCCGCCCGCCAACGGTTACCGGTGGAGGTTGCTACCCTGCTTGCATCCGTGGATGGGTCAGAGCTCGTTGTGCTGGGGCTGAGGGTTACGCTAGCGCTTGCCCCGCTCTCGACGGAGGTCACGGTCAAAACAATGGAGGACGGACGAACGCCATCACGATTGTTTTCATCCACCCAATCCTTCACGAAGTAGAGTTTCTGCGTCTCGATTTGGTTGGTGATCTCCGTGATGGTGTTGGAACCCTCCGCAAGCGCAGACGTTACGGTAAAGCCCGCATCTAGAACGGTTTTCTCAACGCCGTCATAGACCATAGCGGTTTCCTGAATCTCGTAAACATACACATCAGCCGTACTGGCGGCATCCGCAAAATACTGTGGCAACCCGGAGAGCAATACGTATCGTTTTCCCTTGAGCGCGCTGTTCAGCAGCGTACTCCAGGACACCTCCACCTCTTGGGTGGATATGGTCACTCCGTCTTTGATTTGCAACACGCTGAATATGACAGAGTCCGGCATGGCGCCGATCTCCGCAAGATCTTCCAACTCCGCCTGATCCAAGAGCGCGCCCGTCGTCTCTCCCGCTTCCGGCGCTGCCCGCCATGATTTGGAGAGCTGCACATTTACCTGATTGAGCTTGTTGGTCAGTTTGAGCGTGCCCGAGCCGGAAGAGAGCGCGTAGTTCACCGCGTAACTGCCGCTGAGTGTTTCCGTGACAAAGTATTGATAGCTCTGTCCGAGGGTTGTATAGGTCGGAAACGACCCGCTGAATGTGCAGAGCCATTGGTTGGGATTTGCCGGATCCTGCGTCCATACGCCGGTCAGCCCCATATCGGTGGCAGTAGCGCCGCCTTGGACTTTTTGCCAGAGTGTGTATTGTATCGCGCTGTCGGCGCTCGCAATCAGCGGACGCGTGCCGTAGAGATTGTTTTGATCGTCCCAAACCTTTGTGGCGGTCTTCGCGGTCAACACACCCGGCTGATAAGTGTTGGTGACTGCGGCAACTCCTTCTGTTTCCCCTTCTGCAAACGCAACCATACTACGAGCGTTCACTGCGTCGGTATAGGTTGTCGTGTATCCGGTCAAGCTTCGCTCCACGACATAGTAAACAAATTTCTGCCCGTCCGGTGTGTACATGGGCAGTAGTTTTCCGCCGGAATCTGTTGTAATCGTTTTGGAAACTGTGCCGTCTGTCAGTTCGCTGATGACGCCGGACGGAATTGTGCCGGTTGCTACAATGGAATCATGCACAAGATTTGTCGCGTGCATGCCATCCAACTCTTCCCAATACTGGTGGAGATCATAGGTCGTTGCCGGATAGTTGGTTTGATCCGCCGGAAGCGTGACACCGCCAAAGTCCCACTCTTTGTCGATGCGAACGCTGACAACGGGGGCTTCCTCGCTTCCGGTGACATAGGTGTTGGTCACAGTTCCGGCAACCTTATCATCGGAAACAGTGTACCAGTCCACGTTAAACAACGAGCCGGTTGCGTTGACTTCCTCAACATAGTAGTAATATCGTGAGCCGAACTTGTCGTAAACCGGAAGCCCCGTGAATCCCGCAGTGGATGCATTTTCCGTGAGCGCAACAATCCAATCCGCACCATCCTTTTGCACCGCCTCAACGATGGATGTGCCATCGAGCTGCTCTAGCGGCGTCAGGGTACGGTAAAGCTTAAAATACGTTGTCGGCAAGCTGCTCTGCAAAAACCAATTGGGCAAGTTGCGCCAAATCTTGTATCGTACGATATCCTGTGTGTCTGAAAGCGTAAGGATGACTACCCCTGTTCGAGTTCCGTCAAAATTAAGATATGCGGATATGGTATCAAACGCTTCGCCCTCGCCGAGGTAAAACGTCGATTTTGTGTCGGTTCCAGCGGGATTTATGGCAGGATCCGCACCGTCGATGTCGCTGAAGTAGCTCACAGAATAGCGCGAGCTTTGCAGCACAATTGCCTTTGTATAATAGTAATATCGATTTCCTGCCCCGTCAAAGGCCGGGTACGAGCCGAAATCGCAGGTCCAATACCAGCTGTTCTCCTCGTGATCGGTGTCCCAAAGCCTCACGGTAGTAACATACTCCGGCTCGTCCATGTCAAGATCCGTCGTGCGATAGAGTTGCAGACGGATATCGGGGCGAGTCGACACATCCAAAATGGTATCGCGCCATATGATATTGACGCGAAGGGAACCATTGCCACCCAAGCTGTTATGGAAGGTATATGCCATTGTATCTGGTTTCGACAGATCGCTAGAAAGCGTATAGGTGCCGGGCGTAATGGAGGAAACGATGGTCTCATCCGTTTTAAGGTTCAGGGTGTTGCCAAGGGAGTCCGTAACGCCAAGCTCACGCACGGTGTAGTTGATCATCTCACCCTGCGTGTCAAATTTCTCCAGCCCAACCGCGTCGCCATACACAATCGTCGCCAAAGGATCGCTCATGGAGAGTGTCTTTGTCGCGTCAATCAAAACACCGTCGGCATACAATCCAAATGTTGCGATAGGATTCTCACTTGCAAACGCCTGAAATGCCCATTCTTTAGAAATGGTGATTTGAACCTTGCCGATGCGCCTGTTTGTGATGCCATATGTGTGCTCGCCGGTTTTCTCCGTCGTGACCACAAACTTTTGCGTCAGTGTCTGTGCTTCGCTTGTGCCGCTGGCAAAATACGCCTGCGTGCCATTCTGTGCAAGCGTGAGGTTCTCATTTGTGACCTCGCGGACGATATATCGATCATAGCTATTGACATATTCTCCGCTCGGTGAAAAGTGCAACAACCCCGTCCATGCATCGGCGGCGCTGAGTGTTAGGGATACCCCGTCTACACGGGAATATGTCGTACCGTCGTCATTGAGATAATAGAGCCAGAAGGTAACGGGAACACGCTGCAACAAGTCGCCATCATCCAACCATATCTTGTTGACGCGGAACACAAGGTGACTTCCGCCGGATTGGTTGGTGTTGTAAATAGTCGCAACAGGATCATCCTCAGCATCATACGAATACACAATATCGCTCAGGTTGTACTCCAGCGGTGTGTTGACCGCCGTTTCCAGCACGGTGTAGGAATACTCACGCCCTTCAGAATCGTATCGGGGCAGATTGGAAAACACCTTTTCGAAATTCCCAGTGCCGGAGAGTCCGAAGCTATTTCCTCCAAGCGCTTCCGAACCCTCGGGCAATACGATCGCACCGGAAGACCATCCGCTTGAGCCGTTTTGCAGTAAGCGAACGTTGATCGACCCTGTTATCCCGTCTGCGAGCGGCTCGTTCCAAATTTTACGAACGGTTAGCTTCGTTGTGCCGACTATCGTGTTAAAAATGGTGTTGGTGTTGTCGCCTGCCGTAGGCTGTGTGACAAGAAACGCATGTTCCCCGGAGGTGAATGTGCTATCGCTTCCGATATTGTCTGTCGGAACACCGCCGGTGGAATCGATCGTCGCTCCCGTTTCCTCAACGCGATAGAGGATACGCGCGCCAAGCGAATCATACTTGGGCAGCGATGAAAACGAGTTGGATAAGGTCATCGTTTCCGTACGAAATCCCGTCAGCGTTTGTTGCGCGCCTGCTACCACCGTCCATGGGGCGGTTGTGTCCGCACTCAGGCGGCTTAGCAGTTGTACGGTAACGCCGCCCTTCATGGTCTGCACCGCTTTGGCAATCCACGAAACGGTATAGCTCGCGATTGTTGTCGCTTCCCGAACATAGGTTACCGTGCCGTTTGGCAGCAGAAAATCAGTCTGCTCGTCATCCGGATTGGATATATGAATCTGATAATCGCCGGGATTGGGCATGATCACACGGATATAATAGATATACTCATTTCCCAGTAAATCATAGCGCGGCAAAACACCATCCGCCGCATATGTGATGTCAACACTGGTACTCTTATCACTCAGCGACATATTATCATGGCCCGTAACAGGGGCAAGCGTAAGATAGTCCTGCGAACTGTTGGTTGGATAGCGATATAAGTAATATTTCACGTCCGGGCGCGGGCTCACCTCGCTATTGTCCACCCATTCGTTGTGGAAGGTAAAGCCAACTCGATCGTAAATGGTATTGATCAGCGTTCCGCCGTCATATGCGGTGTTCGTCGAAGTTTGTCCGTTGTAAACGCCAACATTTTTTGCCGATGTAACGTAGGTTCCATGGGGATTGTCCGTCAATGAGAAATCCGTCTGTACCATCATGTAGTCATAGGGAAACCCGTCCTGATCAAAGGAGGCCAAGTTGGGGATGATAAACGTCCATAGATCTCCGGACGAATTCAAACTGAAGCTCGGAAACGATAAAACCTCCGTCACAGCGGCGGTTCTTTGCGCCTTGCGCTTGAGGGTAAAATGATCCATAAACCCAGCGTCGTCGGCGCTCGGGCGCGTTTCGGCTTTCGTGGAAGCGTCGTTCCATTGCAGGTGAACACTCATCGTTTGTGAGCGCGTGTTTTGAATGATATTGCCGCTCACAGTGGTTAGATAATTGCTCAGCGCTTGCTGTGAAATGCTGTAATTCACAATAGAGCCATTTTCGTATTTCGGCAAATCGCTGTAGGTGTAGCTGTCCTCGTTGTAGCTTACGACCGTTTTTGTCGGTGTCGGCTGTGTGCTCAGGGCGGTGCCGTTAGCCGCGAGTATCAAATCCGGTGTTGGGCGATCTGCCGCCTTATTGTCGTTCCAAAGCACGGTAACCGAGTAATCCGTCTGCTCAGAAGCGCTTGCGGTTGCTGCAGCCTCTTCGTCAGTAAACAAGCCGCTTGCACCGCTGGTAATCGTGGTTGCAAATGAATCTCCGGAAGCGGCAAGTGAATAATTCAGGCTCTCTACATCCATCGTCAGTGTAAAGACGAGCGATTCTCCGCCCGTTAACACTGTGAGCGCCAATGTGAGGGTTGTTCCGTTGATGGAACCGGTAGCGCTTTGTAGCAAATCGCTATAGGAGTCCATCGCAACGGAGTAGCTACCGGTGTCCGGATGCTCAGTTATGATAAACGTTGCAGGGATGGGAAGTTCGCCCGCGCCGTTGAGCGAAAGATTCAGTACAAATTGGTACGCCGTATCATACGCGGTCAACGTCGTTTCCGTAGTAGCGCTCCGTAAAAAATCGAGTGCGCCAAATAAGGACAACGTATCATCCGTTGCCAAGGCGGATTCGATTGTGATATGGAGTCCTAAGTCCGATCGATTCAGTATAAAAACAAGATCGCCCGACGTCGCAGTCGCCTTCTCTAAGGTCTCATCGTATGCAAACGTGAGCGCTTCGTCCCCATAATACGTCGGTATTGCCGTATATTTTGCATCACAAGGCAATCCTTCCAGCGCGAATTGGTCCGAACCAACGCCTGTATCATCCGCTGTGAGGGTCAGTTGGGCAATCGCCGCTTCTGCATCATCCTCGCTCGAATACAGCGCAACCCGAATTGGTTCCAATCCCGCAGCAGGTATGCTCGAAGCATTGATGTCAACAGAATAAAAGTCTTTGTTCGAAAAAACCGAGGCGCTCTCCCCGACCACTGGCGCAGCGGGAGCCGTCAACGTGTAGTGAACAATCGTTTCCCCGTTTGTCGCATCGATCTGTCTATCCGTATAAGAAAAACCAGAGTCCCAATCGGCGTGAGCTTCTGGCAGTACCGCGTCGATGATGCGCGCACGGTAATCGTATTGTGAAGAGAGCCCGGAAAGTGAAAAGCTCCCGCTGCCAGACCCGCTTGCATCTAGAGTCAGCTCAATCGTATAGTCCCCATTTGCTGGATTCGGTTCTGGTACAGCGGACCATTTGCCATCGGCATCGCTTACCTCCAGCCGTGCAACGAGCATAACATTCGCGGTGTCGATAGACCCATCAATTTCAATGGTATAGTTTGCATCGGATGGAAATAAGCTAGCGGTTGTGTTGTCTGTTTCTTCCGAATCAAGACCAGTTCCTTGCGGTTCGTTGGTTGGTTCGGTTGCGTCCGTTGACGGGTTCTCACTTAGATTTGCGGCTTCCTCTTGCGGTATTTCAGTTGTTGCACTCTCCTCTTCGACTGTTGCATTCTCATCTGTGATATCGTTTGATGTCGCAGAAGGATCACTGTCTGAAACAGTCTCTGTTCCAACAAAAGCATCCCCCGTGTCATTACTTGCCAGGGAGGAATGCTGAAGCAAAGTGGTCGATGTCGCCATAACGAGCAAGATTACAATTGCCAGAAGCCGTTTTGAGCTCATTCATTACCTCGTTTAAATCGCTTGTTGCATTGGAATGTAATTATTCATAGTTTGACACATTTTACTCGCGTTGAAAAGTGTTTTCTTTCATATTATATAAAAGTTCACGAAATCCCGTATCAAATATAATTCATCGTCGTCATCTATCATACGATGTAATTTCTTAACGCCTTCTTCATGCGCCAATTTTGGATATTCACACCATTTTTATGCAAACTACCGATCATCGTCTCAGCGCGTGTACTGGTGCGGGACAAGATTGTCGCGTTTGAGTTTGGTATCGTTTGATATGAGTAATAAAATCGGATGACTGTGCGATGGAGCGCCGCACATTACCCCAAGCGAATAAAGCGTCATACGCTTTTATCCGCCAACGCGTAAAATGAATGCAAACATTTTGTCTTGATTCGTGAAGTCACGGGACAGGTTTGAAACGAAAGCCCCCCGCAAAACATATTGCGGGAAGCTCCTTTGAATCGCTCTTTATTCCATTTTTAGTGGCGGTTCCGAACTTTTTTAGATGTTTCCGCGGCGTACGCAAGCATTCGTAGCGGATTTCCGTTTGCACGAAGAGAGCGTACCCTATTTCAGCCTAAAACAAACGCAATAGTAATTCTCACCGATGATAAACCGCTCATATTCTACGAGCTGTGCGACAGACGCAAGATGCGCGGTGTCCTCCGGACTGAGCCGAATCGAGAGCGGCGGACCATATGGAGAAGCGGACTTGTGAAATTCAATCACAGCGAGCTTGCCTTCGGGCTTGAGCCGCTCGGCAATCTGTTTGAAAAAAGCCTCTTGCCCGTCGATCTCATGCAGAACGGTGCACAGCAGCGCAAGGTCGACGCTATGCTCCGGCAGAGCGGAAACATCCGCAAAAATTTCAACATTGTCAAGTGCAAGGGCGCTTTTCTTGGATTCCAGAATCTCCCGCATACCTGTGGAAGGATCGATTGCGTAGAGTGACGCATGGGTGATTTTCGCCGCTACCGTTGTGAATATTCCCGTTCCCGCGCCGATATCCGCAAACAACATGCCCTCGCGCAATCCAAGCCTTGCGAGTGTTTCCGGCGGGGAAAGCTCCGCCAAGCGTGCGGGATTTTCAAGTTTATGCATTCCGTGTTCCTCCGGTTAGATTACTCTAACTCATTATACCACCTGCTTACGCTTTGACAACCCCAACTCCGGTATTTCAGTAAAAAGAGGATGAACTCTTGCCCGCCCTCTGTGTTCTTTTATGCACTTTTTATAAACCCAAGACTGGTTCGCAAATTGATTTTAACGGCATGTCTATTCCATGCCGTTGATAATTTCATGATACAACCCAGCATGTAAAAAAGCTCGAATGCTTGAAGCACGGAAGCCCAGAAGACGACAGTCAAAAAAGGTTTTCCTGTCAATAAACTTGTTCTTTGACGGACGAGCCATGCTTACTCTTTTGTCCAGAGCGTTTCCAATGCTTCGGATGCCTTTACATATCGAAGATACTTCTGCTCATAAATCTCTGCCGCTGTTTCATCGGGCAGCAGTTTTTCTTTCACGCGCACCATGTTCTTCGCCGCCTCGGCAAATGAGTTGTATCGTTTGGATGCGATCGTGGCTGCCATCGCACATCCAAGCGCGCCGAGTTCTTTCGTTTCGATAATCTCAATCGGAAGACGGAACACATCCGCGAAAATCTGCGACCAAAGTCTGGAGTTCACAACCCCGCCGGCAAGACGAATCGCCATGGGCTTACTGCGGTTGGCGAGAAGTTTCTCCACATGTACCCGATGACAAAATGCAATCCCCTCATATACCGCGCGAATGATCTGCGCGCGCGTATGGTGGCTGTCCAATCCAATCAGACAAGCCTTTGCGCGCGGGTTGTAATTCGACCCACAGAGGTAGGGCAAAAACACAATGTCTTGTTCGTCTGGCGCTATTTTTTCCGCCAGCTCGTCGTTATACGCGTAAACATTTCGGTCTAGTTCGCGTGCTTTCATCTTCTCTTCCGCCATGAACATATCAACAAACCAATCATTGTTACCTGCGGAGGTCGGACTCGCTTCCTTAACAAGATAATACCCGTCGATGCAGTAGAGTGAATTCATCATGACTGTTTTATTGAGAATTGTCTCTTTTCCAGCGTAATCAACGCGACAAATGCGCCCGCGCTGATCATGCTTTCATGTGGCCTTCCTGCGTTGCCGCCAGCGTATTCGTATTGATGATGTCGCTGAGCAGCATGGCCAGCGTGCCCATACAGAGCGCTAGAAACCAAATTATTTCGGCAAAGGCTTTCCTCGAAAGCCAATATGCAAAAGGGATCCCTTTAGATGCGTTAGAACAGGCAACGTAATGCATTCCTAACAAGCTTCCTTCTCAAACTTCGCGCGGGTGTATTGAAAACAAAAGGCTGCCCGGAAACGATTTTTTTAATTGTGGAGTAGCAGCTACGCGGCGGAATTCAGCACTTCGCGGTTCTTGCTTCCCGTTTTCGTTTTTCCAGAACTGTCAAGCTTCCTTTGCCTATTTCCCTCGTCAATGTTACAATCTATGGCAGACAAAGAGCGTATAAGCGCCGGATCGGATCGGAAAAATGATCCGTATTCGTGAGGCGGTGGAATGAGCGAGGCGAACGATATGGAGTGCGGCGGCACAAAACAGAATCATATTCAATTGGATCATGTTTCTTTCTCGTTCGGAGATACGGTTGTGATCCGGGATATTTCGCTCGCGCTTGAGCAAGGCGGCACCTATGCCTTGATCGGAAAATCCGGCATTGGCAAGAGCACGCTGCTGCGTCTCATCGCCGGTTTCTTAAAGCCTGATCATGGGCTGGTTTCGATCTACGGCAAACCGATCACGGGGCCAAGAAAGCAAACCGCATTTCTGTTTCAGGAGCTCGGCCTCTTTCCCTGGCAAACCGTCTTGGAAGCGGTTTCCATGCCGCTCTCGATGCATGGGAAAAAACGAGAACGCGTCGACCAGGTGATGCCTGTATTGACTGAACTACACTTGGAACAACACAAGGACAAATATCCGCACCAATTGAGCGGAGGCGAGAAACAGCGCGTCGCTCTGGCGCGGACGCTCATCAGCAATCCCGATCTGCTTTTGATGGACGAGCCCACTTCGGCGCTCGATGCCATGACAAAGGAAGACCTGCAATCTCTCATCCTTTCGCAAGTGCAAGCACGCGGGTCAACCTTGTTGTTCGTGACCCACGATATTGAGGAAGCCGTGTTGCTTGGGCGGACAATCCTTGTTTTGAACGAAGACGGAACGATCTCCATACGCGAAAACTCTTGCTTTGGCATTCAGAATCCGCGAGAATCGATTGTGTTTTACGATGAAATTATAGAAATCCGAAAGCTTCTGAGAGTTGAACCATGATGAAACGATATTTGAAGCGGCTCTTGAGCAGCCAACTGATGGGGTTTGTTTGCTTTCTATTCCTCTGGCAGATCTTGCATCTGTTGTTGAAAACGCATACGATCCCGTCTCCGCTGAATACGATCATCTGCTTTTTCTCGATCCCTTTTATTTTGCTAAAGCATGCTGGGGCAAGCGTCCTGCGGGTTTCTGCCGCGGTCGGAATCTCGCTTGTTCTCGGAATTCCAGCCGGGCTGATACTCGGTGTCAACAACACAATGAAGCGCCTGTTTTCGCCTTTATTGTATTTCATTTATCCAATTCCGAAGATTGCCTTTCTTCCAGTGTTCATGCTCCTGTTCGGGCTGGGCAATACATCAAAGATCATCTTGATCATCTTTATCATCGTATTTCAGATCATGTTGTCGGTGCGGGATGGTGTGACGCAGATCGACCCCGTATATTTTCAGGTGATGAATAGTTTCTGCATGCCCGTACGGCAACAATACCGATATCTGATCGTTCCAGCCATCCTTCCCTCCCTCTTTTCCGGCTTGCGAATCAGTATCGGCATCTCGCTTGCCTCTCTCTTTTTTGCGGAAAATTACGCGACGCAATTCGGGATTGGTTACTTCATCCTCAGCGCATGGACCAAGATGGACTATGTAGAGATGTTCAGCGGTATTCTCGCGCTGGGCTTCATCGGTATATTGCTCTTCTATCTTTTGGATCGATTAGAGTCCGTCTGTGTTCCTTGGCAAAAGCGAAACGCGGACAAGTCGCACGGATAAAAATCCCCCTTCTCATGTCGCTCCGGCTTAAACGGTCGAAAACGCATGCCAAGGGGGATTCTGATTCTTTGCTTATTGGAGATAAGAGAAATCGGTCAGACCATCATAGGAATACATCTTGCTGATCAGCCCTTTGTCTTTCGTCCAAGAAATCATGCTGTCAAACTGATCTTGCGCGATCACGCCGGCATGCGCAAACGTGCCGTACATGCCGGAAAGATAATCGCCGATCGCAGCCGGAAACTGATAGTTGGCAAGAATCTCGCTGTATTGCGCCACGTCCGTGCTGTTCATGTAGTCAATCGCTTTGTTGTAAGCCGAATAAAACGCTTGAATATCCGCGGGACGGTTTTGGAGGGTTTCTTCCGTAAAGAGAAGTGCGCCGCCCTTTATCCCTGCGGTTTTGGAGCTTCCGAGGAGATGCGCGCCCTGTTGCGCCAGCATTCCCGCCTGCGGTTCCGTAAAGACGACGGCATCGACTTGATCGGCCATCAATGCTTCCGCGCGGCCGGCAAACGAAGGAATCTCCACAATTTCATAGGTAAATCCATTTTTTGCTGCAAACGCGTCCATGATGTATTCCAGGATGAAGTTCTTTACGAGAGATATCTTCTTGCCCGCCAAATCCTCCATCCGCGTGATGCCGGAATTCGGGGAGGACAGTATTTTGAAGTCCTCGCTGATATCCGAAGTGATCTTCATCGGAATTCCTTTGTCGACGAATGTCGCGGCCGTCATCACGTCCCCGATCACGCCGTCCAGTTCATTTGCCTGCACCGCAACGTTTCGATCGTTTGGCGAGGAAAACGCTTTGATCGCAACCTGCAAGCCTGCTTCTTCAAAAAAGCCCTTCTCCAGAGCGAGTATCATGGGGATTGCCGACTCGGCGGGCAGAATTCCGATTGTGAGAACCTCGCCGGAGACCGCTGTGTCCGGCACGCTTGGTGTCTCCGCTTCGGCCGGCTTCTGCGCGCAGCCGGAAAGCAGCATCCCCATTGTGAGGGTCAGTGTAACGAGTATCGCAACTGTTTTCTTCATTCGATTTTTGCTCCTGATCATGATTCGTGTTTACCTTCGTTCGATTCTTTTTTATCCTGCAACAAGCTGGAATGTTTCCATATCCATCCTGTAGGGAATCACGTTTCGCTTCAACAAAAGCGGATCGGTCTCTTCGTTATTCCTGCCCGCCTCGCACGTAAAAGCCAGACGGAAGCCAGACTCGCGGAGCAGCGTTACATTTCGCGCTGAGTACAGGCCGAATGGATACGCAAAAACATCGTTTGTCTGAATCAGCGGATTCGCGTTGCACTGTTTCAAATCCGCAATCAGCTCTTGGTCGCTCGCCGTCATCATTCTGCTGGTTGCCTCGTCCTGTCTTGTGTGAAACGAATCGGTATGGTTGGCGTATTCAAACACGTCTGTCATCTGCGCAAGCTCTTCCTGCGTCATGCAGACGGAACGATCCGGCGTGAAGCGCTTCGGTTGTGCGTTGAGCCATCCGGTCACGACAAATACGGTTGCGTGAAAGCCATATTTTTTTAAGATTGGATAAGCGTACAATCCGATCGATTGATAACAATCGTCAAATGTCAGCAGCACAGAGTGTTCCGGCAGCTTGGCGTTTGCGTAATGATAGTGTTCCATCTCCGAAAGCGTCAGCGTATGATAGTTGTTTTCGTTCAAGTATGCCATCTGTTCGGCAAACTGCTCCAGCGTGATAAACAGCGGCGCAGGCAGCTGATCCTGATAGTCTTGCGCAACCTCGATCGGGGACGATTGCGCGGGGCGCAGCATCCCGCTTTCGCGGATTTCGTGGTATAACAATACGGAATAGGACATGATTTACGCTCCTTCTTTGAAGCTTTTAATTCGAAATCTATTCGAATCTATTCGATACGGCAAACTGAATTTTTCGTGTCATTATAGCACAATTCATGTCTTTGGCTCAATCAAGATGATTTGGCTAAACTTGGCTTGCCATAACAACCTTTTCTGGAGCTTGTAGCCAAAGATGCTGGTGTATGGAATAGCAGCGCTGTTTCAAGGACGCAGTGACAGAAAAGCGGTGAAAAAAACACCGGCTCTGTTCCGTCGTGCTTTTAGAAACACACTCTAGACGCGTCTACATAAAATCTTCACAAAAGTACCCTATAATCATCGACATAGAACAACCATAGAGTTTAGAATCTGTGGTTTACGTGTAGCCTGTTTTATGGATGAAAGGATTTTGGATATGGATAAAAAGCGAGTGTTCCGCGTTTCATGCATGACCTGCGGGCATTGTGAAATGCGCGTCTCGAAAGCCGCACGCAAAGTCGAAGGTGTGACCAGCGCGATCGCGTCTTTTTCCGGTAAACGTCTCGAAGTCACGTACGATTCTGACGTGATCGAAGAGGAGCGTCTCGTCTCCGCTGTGACCCAAGCCGTCACGGCCGAAGGCTATCGCGTGGTCGGCGCGGACAAAACCGCACAACCGATCTCCAAGGTAGTTCCTGTCGTACTCATCATTCTATCGCTCTATTTCATCTTGCGATTCACAGTCGGCTTCGATTTCTTTGGCTATATCCCGAAAATCGACAGCACGATCTCCCTTGCGGCATTGTTCGTGACTGGGTTGTTCACCAGCGTACATTGCATTGCGATGTGCGGCGGCATCAACCTCTCCCAGAGCGTCAGCGCAAAAGGCGAAATCAAAAACAAATTGAGAAACCCGATTCTGTATAACCTCGGCCGTGTGATCTCCTATACCGTCATCGGCGGTATAGTCGGAGGCATCGGATCCGTACTGTTTCTGAGCGAAACGGTCAAGGCAATCCTGCTCGCACTCGCCGCCGTCGGCATGCTGCTGATGGGGTTGAGCATGCTCGGTTGGCTGCCGTGGTGGCTCACCCCGCGGATGCCGCGCTTTCTCGCATCGAAAATCGACAAAAAAGGCGCGGGTAAAGGCCCGCTTGTGATTGGGCTGCTCAACGGGTTCATGCCCTGCGGCCCCCTGCAGGCGATGCAGCTCTACGCACTTGCCACAGGTTCCGTTCTTACCGGCGCGCTGTCGATGTTCCTTTTCTCGCTCGGTACGGTTCCGTTGATGCTCGGCGCTGGCGCACTTTTCTCCGTGCTCAAGGGTAAGTTTGCTTATGTGATCCAGCGGGTGAGCGCCGTCCTCGTCGTGTTCTTCGCGGTCGTGATGGCGAGCAATGCGCTCTCGCTGTCCGGTGTGCGTTCCGCAACCACGCTGGACGCGGCTCCGGCAGCAACCGCAGCGGTGCAGGAAAAAGAAAGCGCTTCCCTATTGCAGCAGGCGCTGGACAAAGGCTATCTCCCCGCGACGCTGGATGGCAACGTGCAGAAGATTCAGGCGAATCTGAACCCCTCCGTCTATCCGTTCATCATCGTGCAAAAGGGCATTCCGTTGGAACTGACCATCATGGCGGACGAAAGCTCGATCACCGGCTGCAACCAGACCGTGGTGTTCCCGTCGTTTGATGTGAAAAAGGCACTGACACCCGGCGATAATGTGATAAAATTTACACCGAACGAATCAGGGCTCATTTCATACACTTGCTGGATGGGCATGCTGGACGGTCGCATCCTCGTGGTGGATAATCTGTTCACCGAACCGGAGGCCGCTCTCCCGCCCGCCACCGAAACGACACCGGCACTTGATTCTGCCGTACCCGGTCTCAACCCGACAAAAACAACGGGTAGCTGCTGCGGCTAAGGAGGAACCATTATGAAAGAACAATCCTACAAAGTCACCGGCATGACATGCTCTGCCTGCTCGGCTGCCGTGCAACGCACTGTAGCCAAGATGGAAGGCGTTGCCAGCGCGGAAGTAAACCTCGCGACCGAGACGCTGCACGTATCCTTTGACGAGAAAATCGTTGATTTTAGCAAGCTGCAGGCCGCTGTAGATCGCGCGGGCTATGGACTTGTCCAGCCGCAAGTGCTCAAACGAGCCGAACTCGGTGTCGAGGGCATGACCTGCGCCAGCTGCTCCTCTGCCGTGGAGCGCGCGCTGAAAAAGCTCGATGGCGTGAGCGAGCCTTCCGTCAACCTCGCGACCAATCGCGCAGCTTTTTCATATGATCCCACCAAAGTGAAGCTCACCCAGGTGCGTGAAGCAATCACAAAAGCCGGCTATACTCCGCTCGACCTCGCAACCGAGGACACGCGCGACGCCGAGCAGGAGAAACGCGAAAAAGCACTTCGGCTCATGCGTTTCCGGCTGATCACCGCGGTTGTGTTTGCCGCGCCCATCCTCTATATCGCGATGGCGCATATGTTCCCCAAGCTCGGCGTGCCGCTGCCCGCGTTCATGAATCCGCATAGCTTCCCGCTGGTCTTTGCGCTGGTACAGCTGCTTCTGACCATCCCCGTACTGTTTGCAGGCGGTCGCTTTTTCCGTGTCGGCTTCAAGACGCTGATCAAAGGTTCGCCGAACATGGATACCCTGGTGGCGATTGGTACCGGCAGCGCATTCCTCTATGGTGTGTATGCTACCGTGCTGATCTATCTTGGCGACTTCGGTTTCGCGCAGCATCTCTATTTTGAGTCGGCGGCCGTGGTCATCACGCTTGTCATGCTCGGCAAATACCTCGAAGCCGTCAGCAAGAGCAAAACCTCCGAAGCGATCAAGAAGCTCATGAACCTCCGCCCGCAAACCGCAGTCATCGTCAAAGACGGTGTTGAGATGACGGTCGCGCTCGATGAAGTTGCGGTGGGCGATGTCGTTCTTGTGCGTCCCGGCGCGGCGATTCCCGTCGATGGCACTGTGCTCGACGGCGCCTCCAGCGTGGACGAGAGCATGCTCACGGGTGAATCGCTGCCCGTGGAAAAACAGCCCGGCTCCCCCGTTACCGGTGGCAGCATCAACGGCGAAGGCTTGCTGCATTTTACCGTCACCCGTGTGGGAGAAGACACCGCGCTCTCCAAGATCATTCATCTGGTCGAAGAAGCGCAGGGCAGGAAGGCTCCGATCGCGAAGCTTGCGGACATCATCTCCGGCTACTTTGTACCCGCCGTACTTGGCATCGCGGTACTTGCCGCGGTCATTTGGGCGCTGGTCGGAAAAGACTTCAACTTCGTGCTCAACATCTTCGTCACCGTGCTCGTCATCGCCTGCCCCTGTGCGCTGGGTCTTGCGACGCCGACCGCAATTATGGTTGGCACCGGCAAAGGCGCGGAGCTCGGCGTACTGATCAAAGGCGGCGAAGCACTTGAAACCACGCATAGCATCAACGCTGTCGTGCTTGACAAAACGGGCACCATTACGCAGGGCAAGCCGGAGCTGACGGACATCGTCCGCTACACGATGGAAGACGAAACGAGTGTGCTGACGCTGACCGCATCTGCCGAACGTGGATCCGAGCACCCGATTGCGCGTGCAATTGTCAGCGCGGCGCAAGCGCGAAATCTTGCGCTCGTGGAACCGGAGCAATTCCGTGCGATTCCTGGCCGCGGCATCGAAGCCGTGGTCAACGGCCGGCGAGTGCTCGCGGGCAGCGCAAAGCTGCTCACCGAGAATCACGTGGATATCTCCGGCTCGACCGCAGATGCGCTCAAGCTCTCCGGCGCAGGCAAGACGCTGATGTACATCGCCATCGACAGCGCACTGTATTCCCTGATGGCGGCTGCGGACGCAGTCAAGCCCACAAGCCGGGTGGCTGTTCAGCAGCTCAAGTCACTCGGGCTAGAGGTCTATATGCTCACGGGCGATAACGCAGCGACCGCAATAGCGGTTGCCGAGAGTGTCGGCATCGATCATGTACTCTCAGATGTGCTGCCGGACGGCAAAGCGAACGAGGTTCAAAAGCTGCAATCGCAGGGCAAGCGCGTCGCGATGGTTGGCGACGGCATCAACGACGCACCCGCACTCGTGCAGGCGGATGTCGGTATGGCAATCGGCACAGGAACCGACGTCGCGGTCGAGTCTGCGGACGTGGTGCTCATGCGCGGAGACCTTTCCGCCGTCAGCGCGGCTGTCGCGCTCTCCAGAGCGACGATCCGCAACATCCGGCAAAATCTCTTCTGGGCATTTGCGTATAATGTCGTCGGCATCCCGTTTGCAGCAGGCGTATTCTTCGCCTTCGGCGGCCCGCTACTCACCCCCGTGTTCGCGGGCGCCGCGATGGCGCTCAGCTCCGTCTCTGTCGTGAGCAATGCCTTACGACTCAAGCGGTTTCGTTTAAAAGGCAATCAATAGAAAGGAACTCCTTCCGATGAAGAAAATCATCCCCATCGCGCTTGCGCTTGCGTTCGTCGCTGTGATCCTCACCGGCTGCGCCTCTGCCGATGTAATTCTCAAATATAGTCCCTCCTCGCTGGATCAAATCGTGGAGAAATTCCCGGCGATCCTAACGAACAACACAGAGGCAGACCACTACTACTATCTCACCGTGGACGGAGAAACCGTGTTGAAAGTCAGCCACGATTATAGCATGACCGGCGCGGAGGATCTCGCAATACAGACCCCGCTGAAGCCTTTCGTGGACGCAGGACTTGATCCCACCATGCTCGGCGCGGGCTACCGCGCAGACGATACCTCGCTCTATCTCGTCGCCGACTTTGGCGCGGGCTCCGGCGATCAGATGGGCGTGACCTCCGCGCTTTTTGAGAGCGCAAAGGCGGATCGGAGTGTTCTGACCTATCACGCGGACCTCGACCACTACGGCATCAAGTTCCCCGCGGGTAAGTTTGAGTGGGCGAAGGACGAGTCGACCAACGAAAAGGACATCGTGTTCGTGATTACAGCGCAGCCGCTTGCGGATCTCGGCGTCGATGTGCAGCATATCGATGGTTGGATCTTCAAGACCATGAAGGACGACGCGGGCAAGGATTTTGATGTTTTACTCAAGCCCTTTTCCCTTGACTCCTAATTGCCAAACCCATGCTTTGGGCGTATGCTGAAGAAAAAGCTGCGCCCAATGCAGTTTTTAAAGGAGTACTATGGCAGCAGCAGAGACGATTCTCGTTGTCGAGGATGAAGCAAAAATTGCCGATGTGCTGAAATCGTATCTTGAGCGCGAAGGGTTTTCTGTCGCAATCGCGTCGGACGGCGATGAGGCATTGCGCCTCCATGCGTCGCTATCCCCTGTTCTCGTGTTGCTGGATCTGATGCTGCCCAAGCGCTCCGGCGAAGAAGTTTGCCGCGAAATCCGCGCGCGCGGCAATACGCCGGTCATCATGCTCACTGCAAAAGCCGAAGAAGCGTCGATTCTCGGGGGGCTCGCCATTGGTGCGGATGACTATGTGATCAAGCCCTTCAGCCCGCGTCAAGTCGTCGCGCGCGTATATGCCGTGCTTCGCCGCGCAGGTGCGTCCCCGTCCGGTCTGCTTCGGTTTGACAGTGACTGGCTCACAATCGACACCGCGGGACACGCAGTCTACCGCGAAGGCAACGCCGTGACGCTCACACCCAGCGAATACAGCCTGCTATTCACGCTTGCGTCGCATCCAGGCAGAACATACACCCGAGATGATTTGATTCGTCTCGCTTTGAAAGACGACTTTGAAGGCTATGACCGCGTGATCGATACACATATGAAGAACCTCCGGCAGAAAATTGAGCCGGATCCCAAGCAACCGCGCTATCTGATCACCGTGCATGGCATCGGTTATCGCTTTGGCGGAGGAGTGAAATGAAACCAATCTCGTTGCGACTCAAACTAACCGCCACGTTTCTGATGATCGCGCTGTTATCCCTTGCGTTTGTCGGCTTATTTGCCAATGTCTCCTTCGGTAAGCAGTTTGAAAACTATGCGCTCACGCGACTAAATCAAACCATCGAAAAGACCGTCGGCCAAATCACCGCGCTTTATTCGCGTGCCGACGAAGCCTGGAATACCGCGAACCTTGATGAAACCGGCATGGCGCTGCTCGTCGATGGCTTAATCCTACGTGTTACGGACGAAACGGGCAAGGTCGTCTGGGACACGCGGGTGCATAACAACGGTATGTGTCTGCGGATTTTGGAGAACATGGCTCAAAACATGCAATCCTTCCGATCCAACTTTCAGGGCGGTTATGAGGAGCAAAATTTCCCCGCGGTTGTCGATGGCCGCACCGTCGGCACGATCACCATCGGTTACTACGGGCCTTACTATTTCAGTGATACCGATCTTCAATTTTTAAACGATCTCAATCGAATCCTGCTGATTGCAGGTGCCGTTTCTTTGGGCGCTTGCTTAGTGCTTGGCGCTTATCTTGCGCGCAGGCTGAGCAAACCGATTTCGGACGTCCTTACCGTAACGGGCAAAATTGCGGACGGAAACTACAGCGATCGCATCACCCACACGGAGAATACGACAGAACTCATCGCGCTTTCGCATTCGGTCAATAGTCTTGCCGCCTCGCTTGAGTCGCAGGAAAATCTTCGCAAGCGGATGACTGCGGACGTGGCGCATGAGCTGCGTACCCCGCTGACCACGTTGCAGAGCACGGTTGAGGCGATGCTGGACGGTATCTGGGCGGCGGATGAAGTCCATTTAACGAGCCTGCGCGAAGAAATTTTGCGCTTGAATAAGCTTGTGAGCGAACTCGGCGCACTCTCACGCTATGAATCCGAATCATTACATCTGAGCGTCGAGTCTTTCGATCTCGCTGAACTCAGCGCGCAAATCATTCGCAATTTTGAAGGCATCGCGCGGCAAAAAGGCGTATCTCTTGTTTCTTGCGGGAGTCAGGCGTTGGTGCTTGCAGATCGTGACAAGATCGGTCAAGTGCTCATCAACCTGCTCCACAACGCGTTGAAATTCACCCCCGCCGGCGGAAAGGTATTAGTCGAAACCGCTGTGCAAGGGAATCGCGCCATTCTGCGGGTGGAGGACACGGGTTGTGGCATTGCGCAGGAGCACCTTCCGTTTCTCTTTGAGCGATTCTATCGCGCCGATCCTTCGCGTGCCCGTGAAACCGGCGGCAGCGGCATCGGCCTTGCGATTGCGATGGCGATTGCCAAGGCGCACAACGGAGAGATTTTAGTCGAAAGTACGGTTGGTCTGGGCAGTGTTTTTACGTTACGATTGCCTAATCATCATGATTCTGTTCGGAATCTATAGAATCGCCTGCCGAAAGGACACTTGACTTTTCTACGCAAGTTTTGCTGTCATTCGTTGGTAATCAACCCTTTCCCGAAAAAGTGGTTCGTTCGAAAGCGTAAGAATCACGACATCATTCAGTCCATAAACCAACGAAGACTGACTACAAGAAACAAGTTGTCATGAAACGGTTTTTCGTAATCGTGAAGTGGACAGCCTCTTTTTATACCGAAATACATAGAGACCAAGTAAGACTCCGAAAAAAACGCAAAGAACACGGCTGCTGTTTCTGAATCGCGTTTGTAACGGTTCTATTTTACGCTGTTTTGAGATGAATTTCGAAAAGAGCACACGCAAATCATGAGCTCCATACACTTTAAAAAACGTCAACAAGAATCGGCTGTATCCAACGGTCAGTGAGAAAGTAAAAGCGAGAATGAAGCAGCTTTCTTGCTGTGCCATTTTGCGCTGCGCTATATTCAATTATTTCTGGCACTATTCCAATTTCCATATGGTGAAACAAATAGATTCATGCTATACTGTCCACCGGTGAACTGTTAAGAGCTGAACTGTTCAGGATTGAACAATTATCCTTCCCCCTTTGTGGAGACCAAGGAGAATCAAATTATGGCGACAAATATCATCCACAATTGGATGCGTATGAACATCCGTATGAAAAAATTAAGAGCCGAATTCCCAATTGGCTACGATCTGCGTATGAATGAACTATGGGCGTTGGGAAAAATCGAACATTCTGCCTTGTGTTCCGGTATGGGGATTGGCAACACGGAGATACAGGAAGAATTGCAGATCACGAAATCAGCAGTCTCGCAAATGCTGGACTCTCTGGTTGAAAAAGGATATGTCGAGCGTACGCTGGACACAAATGATCGTCGACGTATGTGTGTAACGATTACTCCCAGCGGCAAACAGATCCTGAAACAAATGAGTAAGTATGCCAATTCCATGGCGGAAGACGTCTCTCAAAAAATGGGTGAGGCAAAAATCCAGCAAATGTTTGATCTGCTCAATGAGTTCATCGACACATACTTGGAGGTTCAAAAGGAACGCAACAACAAATCTACCGCGAAACCATGACCCAGCCAAAGAATCCCGCCAACAATGAACATCGCGCATCCAGATTTTCTTGTTATTAATAGGAGGCTTCATTGAAAACTCTGTTGAAATCCCTGAAGGCTTACTGGGGATATATCCTTTTAGCAATCGCTCTGCTGTATCTTCAGGCGCAGAGCGACTTAGCGCTCCCGGACTATATGTCAAAAATCATCAATAATGGAGTCATGAACGGCGATATCCCGTATATTTGGCGCACCGGTGGATTGATGATGCTCGTCTCCTTTGCGGGAACCGCTTGTTCCATCGCGATGGGGTATTTCGCCGCAAAAGTCGCCGCAAATGTTGGCGCAGATTTGCGAATGGGCATCTTTAGCAAGGTGCAATCTTTCTCCAATGCGGAGTTTGACCATTTTTCAACCGCGTCGCTGATCACCCGTACGACCAACGACATCACGCAGATCCAAATGCTGCTGGTCATGTCGATTCGAATGGTATTCTATGCACCGATTCTTGGCATCGGCGGCCTCGTCAAAGCGCTTGATGAGAGCACTTCCATGACTTGGATCATAGGAGTTGCGATTCTTTGCATGTTGGTTGTCATCATCGCTGCATTTGTTGTCGTTATGCCGAAAATGCAGAGCATGCAGAAGCTGATTGACCGCCTCAATTTGGTTTCGCGCGAAAACCTTGAGGGTCTGTTGGTCATTCGCGCGTTTAACACGCAGAAATTTGAAGAGAATCGGTTCAATACCGCCAATCGCAATTTAGCGGATACCAGCTTGTTTGTGAACCGCGCAATGGCGAGCATGATGCCGCTGATCATGCTGATCATGAACCTTACCACCGTGTTTATCGTTTGGATCGGTTCGCATGCGGTATCCTCCTTCTCCATGAACATCGGAAGTATGATGGCCTATATGCAGTATGCCATGCAGATCATCATGTCCTTCATGTTCCTTGCGATGATGTTCATCATCATCCCGCGCGCGGTTGTTTCCGCCAATCGTGTACAGGAGGTTATGAACCGCGAGGAAACCGTTCTTGACAAGAACAATCCGGAATCGTTCCCTGCCGCGTTTCAGCCGGTCATCGCGTTTCACGATGTCACTTTCCGGTACCCCGGCAGCGAGGACAATGTGCTGACCAATATCAATTTCACCGCTCGCCCTGGGCAAACGACAGCATTTATCGGTGCCACCGGCGCCGGGAAAACGACAATCGTCAGCCTGTTGATGCGGTTTTATGACGTAACGAGCGGCTCCATCCTCGTCTCCGGCATGGATATCCGCGACGTCACGAAGCATGACCTGCGCGAAAAGATCGGATATGTTCCGCAGAAGAGTCTGCTGTTCTCGGGTACAATCGCACAAAATCTCGCCTACTCCGATGCGTCAATGCCCTTTGAAAAAATCGAAACGGCAGCGAGAATTGCCCAAGCGACGGAGTTTATCGTCGAAAAAGAGGAACAGTATGACTCGCATATCTCTCAGGGCGGCACCAACGTGTCCGGCGGACAGAAGCAAAGGCTCTCGATCGCGCGTGCCTTGGCAAAAGACGCCCCAATCTATGTGTTTGATGACACCTTCTCCGCGCTGGATCTCAAAACAGACCAGCAGCTGCGCGAAGCGATCAACCGCGAGTTGAAGGGAAGTACCATATTGCTCGTTGCCCAGCGTGTGAGTACAATCATGCACGCAGATCAGATTGTTGTGCTGGATCAGGGTAAAATTGCCGGCGTGGGAACACACAAAGAGCTCCTTGGAAATTGTGATATCTACTATGAGATCGCATCTTCTCAGTTGAGCGCGGAGGAACTGAGACAATGAGTGAGAGTAAAGCGTCAAACAGCGGCTCGATGCCGCAGCGGCCAGGTGGAATGAGCGGTCCGGGTATGATGGGACGGGGCCCTGCGGAAAAACCGAAGGACTTCAAAAAGACCATGAAAACCCTCATCACCTACCTTTCCCCGTATAAAATGACAATCATCGCGGTGATGCTGATTGCGATTGTGTCCACTGTCTTTTCCATCGTGGGCCCGAAGCTTTTGGGCAAGGTGACAACCAAGCTTGTCGAAGGTCTGCTCGCCTATGCGTCGGGCTCCGGCCTCTATACGGACTTTGCCTATATGGGCAAAATCATCGCCTGGCTGATCGGATTGTATCTGTTGTCCGCCCTGTGTACCTTCCTGCAAGGCTTCATCATGGCGAAAGTATCCAACAACGTTTCTTTCGACCTGCGCCGGGCAATTTCCGCAAAGATGAACCGGCTTCCGCTGAAGTATTACGACAGCAAGACCCACGGCGAGGTGCTCAGCTACATCACAAACGATGTCGACTTGATCAACCAGTCGCTCAGCCAGAGTTTAACACAGCTCATCACGTCCGCCACCATGATATTGGGTGTGCTGGCGATGATGCTGTCCATCAATGTTCTCATGACGCTGGTCGCTTTGTTCGTTCTTCCGCTGTCCGCGGGGATTGTGATGGCGATCGTGAAGAAATCTCAAGTGTTCTTTGCAGCGCAGCAAAAGCATCTTGGCGAACTCAATGGGCACGTGGAGGAGATGTACAGCGGGCACAACATTGTGCAAGCCTTCAACGGCGAAGAATCGTCCTTGAAAACATTTGGGGAGACGAACGCCAAACTTCGTACCGTTGCCGTGAAATCTCAGTTTTTTACCGGGATCATGATGCCGGTGATGAATGCGGTTGGAAACCTTGGCTATGTCGCTGTGTGCATATTGGGCGGATATCTTGCGGTAAAAAAGGTTGTGGAAATCGGTGATATCCAATCGTTTGTCCAATACATGCGGAGCTTTACGCAACCAATCGCACAGCTCTCGTCCATCTCAAACACCCTGCAGTCCACGGCAGCCGCGGCAGAGCGTGTGTTCACGTTCCTGAACGAAGCGGAGGAGTCGGCGGACACCCAAGCCGAGAACACCGCTATGGCTACCTTGGGTTCGGTCCATTTCCAGAACGTGCGGTTTGGATACAATCCGGAGCAGATCATCATCAAGGATTTCTCCGCTACGATCAAGCCTGGGCAAAAGATCGCAATCGTCGGCCCGACAGGCGCCGGAAAGACTACAATTGTAAAACTGCTGATGCGGTTTTATGACATCAACAGCGGGCAAATTCTGATCGACGGTGTTGATATCCACAACTACACCAGAAACGACTTGCGCGCGCACTTTGGGATGGTGCTGCAAGATACATGGCTCTATAACAGCACCGTGATGGAGAACATCCGTTACGGCACCTTTGGAGCGACGGATGCCGAGGTGATCGCGGCCGCCAAAGCCGCGCGCTGTCATGAATTTATCCAGGCGCTACCCGGCGGGTATCAGATGGAGCTCAACGAGGAAGCCAGCAATCTCTCGCAAGGTCAAAAGCAGTTGCTGACGATTGCCCGCGTCGTGCTATCCAATCCCAAGATTTTGATTCTGGATGAAGCGACCAGTTCGGTCGACACGCGTACAGAGATGCTGATTCAGAGCGCCATGGATCACCTGATGCAGGGCAGAACGAGCTTCATCATCGCGCACCGGTTGTCCACGATTCGAAATGCCGATTTGATCCTCGTTATGCGGGATGGTGACATCGTTGAGCAGGGAACCCACCTTGCGCTTCTTGCCGCAAACGGCTTTTATGCCGATTTATACAACTCGCAATTTAAAGCGTAGAAAGGAAACGTGAAATATGGAAACGAATCAACCAACTCAGCCGGAAGAGACCGGAAAAAAGAAATCGAAATTAGGTGTCAAGCTCGCTGGCATCTTGGCCCTGCTGATCATCATCGGAGGCGCAATCGGCTACTACTTCATCTGGAACGCATCGAACAGCCTCACAACCGACAATGCAAAGGTTACGGCGAAATTCTACGCGATCACACCAACGGGCAACGGAAAGCTCTCAAAGCTCACCGTTCATGTCGGCAGCGCTGTGAAATCCAACGAAATTATCGGTAAGGTAGACAATGTCGGCTATCTGCGCTCCCCCATCGACGGCGAGATCGTACAGGCCAACGCGACGGTGAATCAGCTTGTCGGGCCCACAACCGTTGCCGCCGTTGTTGCAGATATCTCCGATATCTATGTGCAGGCCAATGTTGAGGAGACCGATATTGCGAAAGTCAAAGTCGGTCAAATCGTCAAATTGAAGCTTGACGCATATCCCGGCAAGACGTTTCAAGGATTTGTGCGCGAAATCGATCGAACGACGCAAACCGCCATCTCCGGTAATACGATGAGCTTTAGCACCAGCGGCACTTATACAAAGGTGACGCAATTGATTCCAGTGAAAATTCAGATCACCGATGTGGTGGATTTGCAAAACCTGATCGGCACAAACGCGACCGTGACGATCGAACTCAACTAAGCGGAGGATGATGAACATGAAGAAAAAAGGATTTGTCATAGCGCTGAGTCTGATCAGTGTCATTGCGCTATTTGGATGTACCGAAACGAATCGTGCAAACGGTTCAAACGTTTCTGCGTTTCAAACGGCGCAGGTGACAACAGGCGACATCGAGCAGACCGTTTCCGCGCCGGGCGTGCTTCAATTCGTGGATGCGGTTGCGCAAAAAACAACCTCCAATGTAAAAATCACGGATGTGGCTGTAGAAGTTGGCGATGCGGTCAAGACGGGCGATCGGATTGCAGAATATGATGCATCTGCTCTTTCCACGAACATTGCCAATCTGGAATCGACAAAATCCCAGCTGGAGAAGCAGCTCCTAGGCCAGACACTCTCATTCCGCAGCGACAAGAAGGTGGTTGCGGGCGTCACAGGTTATGTGAAAGAGGTCTATATTCAGGTTGGTGATTCCGTGGATGCGGTTGTCGCGGAAAAGGGCGGTATCGCGCTCATCTCCGTGGATGGGCTCATGAATGTCCAGTTCAAAGCCAGTGGCCTATTGGCGAACGAGGAAGTCACCGTCGTTTCCGGTAATTATCGTATTACGGGACATGTTTCGAAGATTGCCGGCGACGAAATCACCGTCAGTTTCCCCGACAAGAGAGTGCTGATCAACAGCACCGTGGAGGTTTACAAGAACAACGAGCTGGTCGGCAGCGGTACAGCACAAGTTGACCTCCCCTATCTAGTTCCTGCCGATAGCGGGATCGTTACGGATGTCAAGGTCAAAGTGAACGACTATATCATGGCCTTCCTTCCGGTAGCGCGTGTGAAATATGTGGAAATGGACGATTCCTATCGGGCGGCACAAACACAGTTGGATCAGGCGCGGGCCGATCTCACCGCCGCAAAAGCGCTGCAGGAGCAGGGCGCGATCCTTGCGGAGCAGGACGGCATCATCGCGTCTATTCTCCCGGAAGGCACGTATCCGATCGGAACCACGCTACTGAATCTGTTTCCGCAAGGGCAGTTCGAGTTCATGATCTCGGTAGATGAACTGGATATCTTCAGCATCGTGCTAGGGCAAACCGCAGTCGTTCAGTTGGACGGAATACCGGATCACACGTTTGATGCGACGGTTGTCAAAACGTCCTCTGTCGGACAGGTTGCGAACGGATTTACGACCTATGCGGTTACGCTGCGTGTAGAGGATGACGGATCGCTGAAATCCGGTTTGAACGGAACCGTAAAAATTACCATCCAGCAGCAGGCAGGCGTATTGATCCTGCCGGTAGAAGCGGTACAAGAAGACGGCGATGGGAGCTATGTCACGCTCTCTGATGACCAGCAAACGAAGGTACCCGTCCAGTTGGGTATCTCAGATGGCAAACTAATCGAGATTGTGTCCGGCCTTTCCGCCGGGGACATCGTCATCATTCGCTCGGCTGCGGACATCGCCTCTTATGCGCAATAACAGCCGCGTTTAGGAAGCGCCATTCGCTTCTTGCGATAGTTTACAATTGAGATCATTACAGCAATGTACCCGCGAAATGGCTTGTTTCGCGGGTACTTCGCGTGATACGGTAAATTGGACGCTTTGCAGATCTGGCGGTATCCGTTTTCGCCGTCGAGTTACGGCAGATCGGTTTCCAGAAAGATCGATGTTTACCAATCAAAAAGGCACCCTTGCGAGTGCCCTTGATGTACGCTATCTTGTTTCTTATGCTTTGCCGTCGCAGCCGAGCACGGTCGTGATCTTGTGGGAGACCATGTTCTTGATCGCTGTACGCGCCGGGGCGAGATACTGGCGCGGGTCGAAATGACCGGGGTTGTCGTTGAAGTATTTGCGAATCGTCGCCGTCATGGCAAGGCGAAGGTCGCTGTCGATGTTGATTTTGCAGACCGCCATGCGCGCGGCTTCGCGGAGCATGTCTTCCGGGATGCCAATCGCGTCCGGCATGTTGCCGCCGTTTTCGTTGATCATCTTCACAAACTCAGGAATGACGCTGGAAGCGCCATGAAGCACGATCGGGAACTGCGGCAGCCGCTTTTCCACTTCGGTGAGAATGTCAAATCTCAGCTGCGGCGTCGTGCCGGGCTTGAATTTGAATGCGCCGTGGCTGGTTCCGATGGCGATGGCGAGCGAGTCCACGCCGGTGCGCTTGACGAAATCTTCCACCTGATCGGGATCGGTATAGCTGCCATCGCCCATGGCGACCTTCACATCGTCCTCAACGCCTTCGAGACGGCCGAGTTCGCCTTCGACCACGACGCCGTGGTCATGCGCATAGTCGACGACCTGACGCGTGAGCTTGACGTTGTCTTCGTAGCCGTGGTGCGATCCGTCGATCATGACGGAGGAGAATCCACCGTCGATGCAGCTTTTGCAGAGTTCAAACGAGTCACCGTGGTCGAGGTGGACGCAGATGGGCAGATCCGTCTCAATGCACGCGGCCTCAATGAGTTTCATGAGGTAGGTGTGGTTGGCGTATTTGCGCGCACCGGAGCTGACCTGTAAAATCAGCGGAGCTTTGAGCTCCTTGGCGGCTTCGGTGATGCCCTGAATGATCTCCATGTTGTTGACGTTGAACGCGCCGATGGCATAGCCTCCGGCATATGCGTCCGCAAACATCTTCTTGCTGGTTACGATAGGCATAAGAACTATCTCCTTTTCTTGATCGAATGGATCATTTGTACGATTCTTTCGATGCATATTTTATCACAAGACGACCAAATTGCAACGAAAAATTGCCGACGTCCGGTGTAAAAACATGCAAACCGGACAAAACCGCAAAAAAACAGACAAGCGCGTGACGAAAAAGCGAAACCTGAGCCGTTCGGTTGTCTTTGTACACGCGATGCGCTATACTACAGCTTGAGAAGGAACCGGAGTCAATACACCGCCCGCAAAGAGCGTTGTCTGGAGGAGATGTTTTCCATGGATTCGACGAAACAGGGCTTGCTTTCGCTTGTCATCCCCGTCTATAACGAGGAAGAAGTGCTTCAGGATTCGTTTACGCGTATGGATACCGCCTTGCAAAGTACTGGATATGCGTATGAGATCATCTATGTCAACGACGGCAGTCGCGATCACACACTGGATCAATTGCGTGCGCTCGCTGGTGCGCATCCGCAGGTAAAAGTGCTCTCGTTCTCCCGAAATTTCGGTCATCAGCTCGCCGTCACCTGCGGCATGGATGCGGCAAAGGGCGACGCTCTGATCATCATCGACGTCGATTTACAGGATCCTCCCGAATTGATCCCCGAGATGGTGCGTCTTTGGGAATCGGGTGCGGACATCGTCTACGGCAAACGCGTCAAACGCAAGGGCGAAACCATCTTCAAAAAGATCACAGCAAGTCTCTACTATCGCTTGCTCTCCTGGATGAGCGCATACCCCATCCCGCTCGACACGGGAGATTTCCGCTTGATCAGTCGTACGGTTGCTGATGTCTTCCTACAGATGCGCGAGCATAACCGGTTTTTGCGCGGCATGTCCGCATGGATGGGTTATCAAGCCGTCCCTCTTGAATATGAACGGCAGGAGCGCTTCGCGGGTAAGACGAAATACACGCTCAAGAAGATGCTGCGCTTAGCAAGCGACGGCATCACTGGGTTTTCCGACAAACCTCTCACGCTGCCGATGACATTTGGCATTGTTTTGATGCTGCTTTCCGGTCTCGGTCTTATCGCGCTGATCATACTCGCGATTGTCTCAGTGGTCGCCCCCTGGCTCTGGGCGGTCTGCGGTATCGTGTTTTTGCAAGGTCTCACCCTGTTTTTCATGGGGCTGCAGGGTATGTATCTGGGACGGATGTATGACGAGCTGAAAGGTCGCCCGCTCTACATCGTCTCCGAAAAGCACAATCTGGATTGATCAAGCGCCCTGCGTAATCGATCCGGGGTGACTGATATACATCCGGTTGCATCCGTTTTGTTAGGCCGACTGAGAAAGTTTTTTCTTGCGGATATACTGCAAATATTGTACAATACTTTGGGCTTACAGAGTGAAATGAAACGTTTTTACGCGCTTCCTTTTCCGGCAGGCAGGACTGATTTCGTCGGCACGCGCTTGCTCGTTGGCCCGCACTTAACATCGTATATCAAAAAAAGGAGAACATAGATATGGCAATTAAAGTAGGCATCAATGGCTTTGGCCGTATCGGCCGCCTGGTATTCCGCGCAGCCGCAGCCAACCCCGAAATCGAAGTCGTCGGCGTGAACGATCCGTTCATCGATCTCGACTACATGGTCTACATGCTCCGTTATGACACCGTTCACGGTCAGTTCAAAGGAGACATCTCCATCAAGGACGGCAAGCTGGTCGTCAACGGCGAAGAAACCGCAGTTTATGCTTGCATGAACGCAAACGAAATCCCGTGGAGAGATTGCGGCGCAGAATACGTCGTAGAATCCACCGGTATTTTCACCACCATCGACAAGGCGAGCGCTCACTTTGCCGGCGGCGCCAAGAAGGTCATCATCTCCGCTCCCTCGGCGGATGCCCCGATGTTCGTCATGGGCGTCAATCAGGACAAATACACCAAGGACATGACCGTTGTCTCCAACGCGTCCTGCACCACCAACTGCTTAGCGCCTCTGGCGAAAGTCATCCATGACAACTTCGGCATCGTTGAAGGCCTCATGACGACCGTCCACTCCATCACCGCGACGCAGAAGACCGTTGACGGCCCGTCCAAGAAGGACTGGCGCGGCGGACGTGCGGCAGCGCACAACATCATCCCCAGCTCCACAGGCGCCGCAAAGGCAGTCGGCAAAGTCATCCCCTCCCTCAACGGCAAGCTCACCGGTATGTCCCTGCGCGTTCCGACGCCGGACGTCTCCGTGGTTGACCTCACCGTCCGCCTGGAGAAGGGCGCCAAGTATGACGAAATCAAAGCCGTCATGAAAGCCGCTTCCGAAGCGCCCGAATGGGCCGGCATCCTTGGCTACACCGAGGACGAAGTCGTCTCTTCGGACTTCTACACCGATCCGCGCACGTCGATCTTCGACGCCAAAGCCGGCATCAGCCTGAACGACAACTTCGTCAAGCTCGTCGCCTGGTATGACAACGAGTGGGGTTATTCCAACAAAGTGCTCGACCTCATCACGCACATGGCAAAGGTCGACGCGAAATAATTCGGTTCCATGCAAGAGGGAGCGGTTCAACCGCTCTCTCTTTTCTATATGAAATGTTTCTATTTTTTCCTCGAATATGGTTTCAGTTTTCTTCATCCCGCCGCCCGTTCTGCTCGGTTTTCTTGTATGTGGTTATCAAGCAACACGCGTCTTCTGGTTTGACGAATCAGGCGCTTTTCTGTTACAATAATAGAGTATCAATCGAGTGCGAGCATGTGATTATTTTTGTAACATTCGCTTGGGATTCACGACTGTACCCGTCTGAAAGGACATCCTCTATGAGATCGAAATACCAAAGAATCGCAGGCATCCTCGCGTTTTTGTTTGCCCTGCTGCTGTTGTCCGGTTGCGGCGCAAGCGCGCAGACAAAGGCGATTTCGGAAGCGGTCGTCGCGTATTCCGACTATTATATCGAAGTGCGCAACCTAAAAGATCAGGTGCGCGCGCAAGCCGGGCAAACATCCTCCTCTGCAAAATCCGTCAACTACGTCATCTCCGTCGACATCCCGGACTATTCCAAGATCGACCTTGCCACAGTCGGCTTTGCTTTGCCGGAGCCGAGTGTCTCCTCGCGCAGCGCGAACGCATATGAAAAGGAGGCGTCGCTTGCGCTTCGTCAGGCACTGGAACAATACGTCATGCAAAACGGTGCTGCGTCCTATCGTACGCTGCCGGTGACATTCTCGGTCAATTTGGATCAAGGCAGGTGGACCGCAAACATGACCAGCCAAAGCAAGCTGGATATTCAAAAGACCATCGAGACTATGGTGTTGGATCTGTTGCAGCAAGGCGACACTTACCAGAGTGATTATCGCCGCATGCAAGTTGCGTCCGCACTTTCCGGGCTGCTGGCGGACGCGTTCGGCGGCAAAGAATATGCGGAAACAATCAAAATCAACGAGGTTTCTCTGCTGGATGACGGAACCTACTCCGTTTCGTTCTCCTACCCCGCCCCTGCGTTCGTCTATGGCGCGCTTGGCGATGCTTACGCCGCCTCCTTCAACCAGAAGTTCTATGGCAGTGAGCGGGTGGTCGAACTGACCACAGAAGCTTTGAAGGAGATCTCGCTTGCCGGTGCGCCGCAGCAGGACGCAACCGTTCAGGTCTCGTTTGACAGTGCCGACCAGCTCTTCTCCCTGCTTGACGACGGCGGGCTTACCGCCCTCCTTGCGGAAGAGAAATCGCTTGCGGAACAAGCTGCATCCGACGTGGTCGATGCGCAATGGCGGGTCGAACCGCTCGACATTCCCGACAACGCAAGTACTCTGGAAGGGGAAAGTCTCGGCAACCAAATCGTACTAAAAGCCGGTGTCTCACTCGGCAAATACGTCTATGTGCGCTTCTACGCCATCTCAGGAGAGGATACGAGCGAAGAAGGCACTCTCCAGCTTGGTGTATTCGTAATCGGCGGAAAAAGCGCAAAAGTCAATCTGCCAACAGGGTACTATCGCGTCACATGCGTCTCGGGCGATAGCTGGTACGGACTCGAACATCTCTTTGGGAACGATATGAAGACCTTCAACGGGGGAAATGCGATTCAATCCCGCGATGGTTACGTCAACAACATCACGTTTGAGTGAACCGCGCTCGTATGACTTCATCCAATACCCAACAGGCTCCGCTGATTTAGCGGGGCCTTGCGTATCGGCAAACCTCTTTCAGGGCATTGGGGGATTCACAAATCCCCCAATTTTATTCAAATCCGGCGATTCATTCGCCGAATTTGCAGAAAATAACGCGTAGCGGTATTTTCTTCACACAGTAAAAAATCCATCGGCAAAGAACAAAGGACTTTGTCGATGGACTGAACAGGCTCCGCTGATTCAGCGGAGCCTGTTACTTTGCATCTGTGTTAGTTGAGAGAAAGAAACGCAAAGAGCGGATAGTGATCGGAGAAGTCCGTTGGGATAGCGCGCGCGTTGAGCACGGTGATATTCTTGGAGACGATGATGTTGTCGATCTGCGACATATCGATCACCTTATAGGAATAGTTATAGAACTTCGTCGCGCTCGTGTTCACAACCCGATATTTTTTCAGGAAACCGGAGAACTCGCTCTCCTTGGCGTTGAAGTCGCCTGTCAAAATCTTATATGGATTCTTGTCCGCGTCCATCACAGCCAGCACCTCGGAAAACTGCTTTTTCCGGATACTAGCGGACTCATAGGAGAAGTGCGTGTTATAGACGGAGACGCGCTTGCCGTCGATCACATACTCCACCTTTTGCAGGCATCGCTGTTCTTTGTCCTCGCTGGAGAGCAGCGTTGTGGTTGGGTTCTCCGGCTTGAATTTCGAAATCTGTCCGATACCGTACTGTCCGCCGGAGGGATACTCGATGGTCTCTACAAATGAGATAAATTGCGCATTCTTTGTGCGAACGGAGAGCAGATTACTCTTTTTCTCTTTTTCGTTGATGTAGACTTCTTGTACGCCGAGGATGTCCGGTCGCTGTGCCGCAATCAGCCAGCCCTGCAATTCGAGATTTTCATTGCCCCGCTTGATATTCCATGTGCCGACGGTCAGGACATCGCGCACAAGATAGATGGAATATTTCACGACCCCGCCAACCGAGATTCGAATGGTCTTACTATTGCCGGATTTAATGGTGTACTTCGCGCTCGGTATGCCCGTGTTACCGATGCTGACCTTCACGCCGTCATTCGCTATGGCGTTGATATCAATCTCACCCTGCGTTGCCGTGAGAACATAGCCATACTCCGTCGGAGAAAACGCGGGCGAAAGCGTGCCACCCTTGACGTCGATCCCACTGAGTAAGTCGTTGCTTACCTTGGCCGTGAGATCCAGATAATCCGCCGAAACATACCCCGCAACGCCGTTGAAGTCAATCTGATGCCATGCGCCGCTGGCGTATGCCTTTGTGACCGTAAAGGTCTGCCCTTTGTTCGCTTTGCCGAGCTTTTTCGCCTTCAGCGAGGGTTCCGCGCGTACATTGGCATCCTGCTGCACATTGAAGATCGTACCCGTGTATTCGAGCTGGTAGGACGGTAACGAAGCGTCTATATCGACATAGATTCGGTTCACATAGCCGGTTCTCGTTCCGGTTTCAATGCGATACCACTCGGCGTTCACATTGCTCTCCAGAATTTTCACAACCGTCCCCTCGTCCAGGCGCGTAATGACGCTTCCGCTCGCGCTTGCAGTCTTTCGAAGGGAAACGTCATCCGCGTTGATCACGCCCGTACTCAGCGTCAGCGCCTGTGCAAAAGAGACCGGCAGCAAAGACGCGCACAGCAATAGCGTTACCAACCAAACGAGCGTAATCCGTTTTTTCATATACCCTCTTTTCAACGATCCGCGATCATACGACTGCGAGAAATGCACGATGGAACAAACGAGTGAATCCAAACCCGATATAAATCCCTAAACTTGAGTGTAGTAAAAATATGGCGGGAAGACAAGTCGCTTCCCGCCCAATTCACGAAAACGTTACATTGCGTCCCGTCACTTTTCCACGCGGTAAATATTCGCTTCGTACGGTTGTAGACCGTCACCTTGCGCCATATAGTTTGAAAAGATCAGTTCCATCTCGCCTTTCGTCTGCGGTTGGCGAATGCTGCATGCAGAAAGATTCATCTCGATATAGAAGCGTTCCGCGCCGTTGTCGCGATAATAGCAGAACACCTCGTCCTTCGCGCTCTCGTGCGGCTCGAACGTGCCGTAGACGAGCGCGGGATGATCCTTGCGCAACCGGATCAGAGACTGATACGCGCGCAGGACGGACGTCTCGTCCGCAAGCTGCGCACGCACATTGCAGCTGTCCTTGTCGCCCAGACGAATCCATGGCTCGTGTTCGGAGAAGCCGGCAAACGTCTCGTCACTCCATTGCATCGGTGTACGGCTGTGGTCACGCGTGCCGCACAGCACGGTTTGCCAGGCGGCTTCGGGCGTCTTGCCGCAGGCGATCAGGTCGTTGTATTTGTTGATGCTCTCGATATCCCGTAACTCGGACATATCCTGAAAATCGACATTGACCGAACCCAGCTCCTGCCCCTGATAGAGAAACACCGTGCCGCGTGCGGTGAGCAGCACGACGGCGATAAGCTTTGCGATAACATCGCGATATTCCTCGTCGGGATTGATCTTGCTGACCATGCGCGGGTTATCGTGGTTTTCCACAAAAATGCTCGGCCAGGCATAGTCCGCATAATCGCCTTCCAGACGGCAGAGGCACTTCTTGAGGTGGTTGAGATTGTATCTGTAATCGTCAAACCGGTTTTTTCCGAGATTTTCAAGGTGGTCAAAGCTGAACACCGTGCTCAGCTCCTCCCGTTCCTCCGCGGTGAGCAGCTTATTCATTTCGGGTCCTGTGCCCGGCGTCTCTCCAACCGTAAACGCATCGCCAAAGGCGCGCGTCTTAAGCGCACGGAGATATTCGTGCAGCCGGTTCCCATAAAAATAGTGTTCGATCCCGTTGAACTGCAACAGCGCGCCCAGCGTATCGCTGCCGTCTGCGAGCGACGTTTTGCTGATGTAGTTGATTACATCCAACCGGAATCCATCGACGCCCTTTGCGCGCCAGAAGTCGATGATCGCGCAGACTTCGTCCCGCACGTCTGGGTTTTCCCAGTTCAGGTCGGGTTGCTTTTTCGAAAACAGGTGTAGGTATTCCTCATCCCGTGTATCGACCTTTTCCCATGCGGATCCGGAGAAAAAGCTGTGCCAATTGTTCGGCTGTCCGCCATTTTTTGGTTTGCGCCAGATATAATAGTCCCCGTGTTTGCCCTGCGGGTTCTGCGCGGAGTCGACAAACCATTCATGCTCGTCGGAAGTATGATTGACCACAAGATCGAGAATCAAGCGCATGCCGCGCGCATGTATCTCGCCAATCAGCGCTTCCGCATCCGCCATTGTTCCAAACTCCGTCATGATCGCGCGGTAATCGCGCACATCGTAGCCGTTGTCGTCGTTTGGGGAATCGAAGATCGGCGAAAGCCAAATCGCATCGACACCCAGCTCTTTGAGATAATCGAGCCGTTGGATGATGCCCCGAAGATCGCCGATGCCGTCTCCGTTGCCGTCCTGAAAGGAGCGCGGATAGATCTGGTATACCACCGCTTCCTTCCACCAAATCGGCGTGTTGGACTTCTTCAACGGCTTTGTGTTCGCTTCCTGATTGAACAGATCGATCATCGTATCGATCACGTAATCCGCATCTGGCATTGCCTTACCCGCAAATTTCGGTATCGCAGAGATCTTCAGCGACTTGACGATGGGGTTGAGCACCAACTTTTCGTTGATGCCGGCATATTGTACTAGTTGGGCCAGCACATCCCTTGCGATGGGATTGTTAAGCAGTTCGCCAACCTTTGTGTCTCTAGTAATCATACAAACCATCCTCCGCAGCGCGGAATTCTTCCGCGCAATCTTGATGCTATCGCGTCTATTGTACTGCTGTTTCGTTTGGCTTGTCCACGCCTCAGGTGTGAATTCTCTGGGAATGTGCGGTGGCAAACTCGCGAAGACATATGCTTTTTTTATGAATCGGCTCAAATAGAGCGGGTGATTTGCACCACCAGCTCTTACTTAGAATTGGCGTACTGATTCGCCTACGGCGACCTCGTACACGCTGACTTGCTTCTTGCCAAGGTGCTTGGTCTTGATCATAAAAAGAGACAGACGAATCAATTTCGCCTGCCTCTTTTGGAAACCACTTGATTATTCGCCTACGGCGACCTCGTACACGCTGACTTGCTTCTTGCCAAGGTGCTTGGTCTTGATCATAAAAAGAGACAGACGAATCAATTTCGCCTGCCTCTTTTGGAAACCACTTGATTATTCGCCTACGGCGACCTCGTACACGCTGACTTGCTTCTTGCCAAGGTGCTTGGTTTCGAAGCGAACAACGCCGTCGACGGTAGCAAAGAGCGTATCGTCCTTGCCGATGCCAACGTTGGTGCCGGGATGGAAATGCGTGCCGCGCTGGCGTACAAGGATATTGCCCGCGAGCACGAACTGGCCGTCCGCGCGCTTCGGTCCGAGACGCTTGGAATTGCTGTCGCGGCCGTTACGGGACGAACCGACGCCTTTTTTATGCGCAAACAGTTGCAGATTCATCTTGAACATATCGTTACACCTCCCTGTGTCGTATTTTAAGCGATTTTCGATACGACTCTTGAATGGAACGAAGGCCGGCTTCCATGGTTAAAAACAAAAGCTCCGCCCGATCCAACCGCTCCCCGCGCGTATCGTCCGCAAGGACACAGTGTATTCCTTCCGCCTCATCGATGGAGCAGGCAAGGTCTTTGCCCTCCTGCATACCAAGGACTTGAACGAGTCCGAGACAACATGTCTGCGTGAGCGCGGAAATCGCGCTGCAGACGATGTCCTCCCCCGCTTCGCCGTGGTTCGCATGTCCGTTCGAGTCAAACCCAATCGTACGCCCACCTTGCTGAAGCATCGTTACGGTAACCATATCGCCTTACCCGATCGAGAGAATCTCGACTTTGGTGTACGGCTGACGATGGCCGCGCTTTGTGCGGGTGTCTTTCTTCGGCTTATACTTGAAAACGACGACCTTTTTGCCTTTGCCGTGTTCGAGCACTTTGCCGCGAACCGTAACGCCGCTCAAAACGGGTTTCCCCACCTTGACGCCGCTGTCATCCGCAACGAGCAACGTTTCAAAATCGACTTCGGCGTTCACATCGGCGTCGAGCAACTCAACCAGAATCTGGTCGCCTGCTTCTACCTTATACTGCTTACCACCGGTTTGAATGATTGCATACACGATAACTGCACCTCCTCCTACCAGACTCGCCCAATCGCGGTGGCGCGGATCAAAACCGCGCGCTTATACCGCCCCGGAGCGGCTCACCGAAAGATCATAACACAAGCCCTATGCGCGTGTCAACGAAAAAACTGCCGTTTTATGCGGCTCTTTCGATCTTACGCGCGGCTTTGGAAGCGGATCGCGCAGAAGTCTGCACGAATCCCTCAGCGAATGATCTTACAGTCCTTTTTTGCCTCCGGCACTTTCTTTTCGGAAAGCGGACGGACGGCGAATTTTTCAATATGCAGCGTGGGTATCGCGCGCGCGTAATACGTTCCGCCTTCCTCCAAGGGGAAAAGGCAGCCGTGTTTCTGTTCCGCTAGCTCCATCGCCGCGACCACGTCCGGATGCGCCTCGATCAGGATCCGTTTGTTATTGCTGCCTTTGATGACCTGCAACGTCTGTTTACGGATGCGGTTGATCATCGTTTCGGGCGCGAGCACCTTCGCGTCTCCGTTGCAATAGGGACAAATCTGCTGCAAGGTGTCGGAGATGCTCCTGCCGGTTTTCTTGCGCGTCATCTCAACGAGTCCGAGATGGGTAAAGCCGAACACATGAGAGCGCGTGTGGTCGTCTCTCAGCGCGGTCTTCAGCGTGCCGAGCACGAGCGAACGATTCGCTTCCTTCTCCATGTCGATAAAATCGATGATGATGATGCCGCCGATATCGCGCAGCCTCAGCTGCTTTGCAATCTCTTTTGCCGCCTCGCAGTTGACCGCGGTGATCGTCTTTTCCAGGTTGTCTTTGCCGACGAACTTGCCGGAGTTGACGTCAATGGACGTCAGCGCTTCCGTGCGGTCGATGATCACATAGCCACCGCTTTTGAGCCAAACTTTACGGGCAAGCGCTTTTTCAATCTTGCTTTCGGTATCATATCGGTCAAACAGCGCTTCACTCTCTTTGAGCAGAATGCGTGCCTTAAGCTTTGGCGCCATGACGTCCGCAATCTCGCGGAGTTTGTCATATGCCTCCACATCGTTGACGAACACGCGATCGATGTCTTTCATGAGTAAATCGCGCGCAGTGCGGAAAAGCAGACTCTGCTCCGCGTGCAGGATCGCGGGCGCTTTTTTCGCCGCGGCGCGCTTCTCGATCTCGGCATAGAGGTTGACGATACTTTCGAGATCTTCGGAAAAGTCCTGTTTCGTCTTGCCCGCCGACGCGGTTCGAACGATCACGCCCATACACGGGGGCTTGATCTCCGTCATGATCTTTCTGAGTCGCTGGCGTTCTTCGTCTTTGTCGATCCGCCGCGAAACGCCGACGTAATCCATCGTCGGCATCAGAACCAGCGTGCGCCCCGCGAGCGTGATGTGTGTGGTTACGCGCGCGCCCTTGGTGCCGACGGGGTCTTTTGCCACCTGCACCATGATCGTCTGCCCCGGTTTGAGCAAATCCCGGATGTTCTTGGATTCCGGCATTTGCTCAATCATGTCGTCGGGATCGTCCGAAAGCACGATGTCCCCCGCATAGAGGAAGGCATTGCGCTCAAGCCCGATGTCGATGAACGCTGCCTGCATGCCGGGCAGGACGTTCTGCACCTTGCCGTTGTAGATGTTGCCGACGAGGCGTTCCGAGCCCTCCTGTTCGACGTAAAGCTCGACAGGGGAGCCATCCTCGACGACCGCGACGCGGGTTGCCACACCGCTGGCGTCCACAAGGATTTCCTTATTCATTTTTCCCTTCTCTTTCCTATTCCACGGGCAGATGCGGCAGCAGACCATCTTCGGCAAAAAACATGTTCGTACGTTGAATCTCGTACGCGCCATGCGCATCCAAACGTTCGAGCAGCGCGTCGATGAACGCATCGACCCGCAGCCCGCCATCGGCTTGCAGCTTGCCTAGAACGAGGAGGGCAGCTTGTTCGCCCTCGACCTGCTCCACGGAGACCCGCAGGATATACGGACGCATGTCAACTGGGCGTATTCCGCCCTTCGTCCGTTTTTGTATGATGATTTCGCCCGTCAGCATCGCTTCGAGCGTATTGGCCAGGGTTTCTTGCGAAACCGGCTCGTTAAGTTGAATGCGCACGCGATACTCCGCGGCGCGAAGTTTTGCGGAAAGTGAGCCGAATCCTTCCGGCGCCGTAAATGCGTAAGAAATCCGCATCCCCTGCGGCATCGCGGCGTTCGCCCGAAGCATGAATTCATCCGGATCGATCTGCTCGGAGAGCTGGACATCAAACCACTCGCAGCAGCTGGACATCCCCGTGGCGGCAGCCGTCGCAAAGGAGAACTGCGGATGCGGGTTGAACCCGTTGGAATAGAGCAGCGGTAGATTCGCTCTGCGAAACGCGCGCTGGAGTGTACGCTGTATATCGAGATGCGAGATCATCGCGATCTCGTTCCCTTTCTGATAGGCGGCAATCAGTTTCATCATGTGCTCCATAGCAGCAATTTATTCTTGTTTCTGGAAATGGGCTTGCGCCTGTGCGAAAATTTAATCGATTATCTGGTTGGCAGGCAATCGGTTTCGTATCGCGCTCCAAAACATCCGTGACAATTCTCGCGGCAGTCCGGCGTGGTTTCGCCGCTCAGTGCGCGCTTGTATTCGCGGCTGAGATACGCTTTGGTCACCAGCATATCGACAAAGTCCCAGGGCAGCGCTTCTTCAAGCGCATACTCTCGCTGTGCATAGGCTTCTTCGCTGAGTCCGCATTCCGCAAATGCCTGCGACCACGCCTTGCTCTGAAAATGTTCCGACCAGGAGTCAAATCGGCATCCGAGCGCATAGGCGCGCAGAAGCACATCTGAAAGCCGTTCATCCCCACGCGAAAACGCTGCCTCCAGCACGGAGAGAAGCGAATAGTGGCAGTTTAGCTCCGTCCCGCGTATTCCCTTTAGGGATGTGCGCAGCAGCTCCTGCTTGCGGCGGATTTCATCCGCCGACACCTGCGCATACCACTGAAATGCGGTAAATGGTTTCGGCACAAAGGTGGATACGCTGACGTTCATGCGAAGACCTTTGCCGCGCTCTTCTTTCGGTAATTGGTAAAACTGCCAGCTGATCTTGCGCGCAAGCTGTGCGATGCCGAGGATATCCTCGTCCGTCTCGGTTGGCAGACCAATCATGAAATAGAGCTTGACACTGCTCCAGCCCGCAGAAAACGCGTCCTGCGTCGCGCGGAGAATGTCCTCCTCCGTGACGTTTTTGTTGATCACGTCCCGCAGACGCTGCGTGCCCGCCTCGGGCGCAAAGGTCAACCCCGCCTTGCGTACGGTCTGCATCACGGAAAGATCGTTTGCCAGCTCGCTGTCCACGCGGAGCGAAGGCAGAGACACGGAGACCTTGCCCGCCTCCATCTCGCGAATGATGTCGGGAACGAGCTTATGTACCTCGGAATAATCGCCCGTACTCAAACTCAACAAGGACACTTCGTCATATCCCGTGCAGCCGATCTGTTGGCGCGCAAGTTCCATGAGCGTCTCGCTTTTTCGTTCTCGAATCGGGCGGTAGATATAGCCCGCCTGGCAGAAGCGACAGCCGCGCGTGCAGCCGCGCATGACTTCCAGCGCGACGCGGTCATGCACAATCCCAAGATACGGCACGATCGGCTCGCCCGTAAACACGGCCGCGTCAAGATCTTTTACAATCCGCCGCACGACGCAGGTATCCTCCGTCTTGAGGGACGGGATATACACCCCGCGAATGGCAGAAAGCGAGTGAAGAAGCTCCGCCTTGCTCTTGCCCGCACGTTTTGCCTCGAGCACTGTGCGTGTGACCTCCGGGGTCATCTCTTCGCCGTCGCCGATGAGCACCGCGTCCATAAACGCGGCAACCGGCGTGGGGTTACAGGCGCAGGGCCCGCCGCAAATAATCAGCGGATCGGTTTCTGCGCGATCTTTGGCGAGCAGCGGGATTCCGGAAAGATCCAGCATCTGAAGGATGTTGGTATAGCACATCTCATAGAGAAGCGCAAAACCGATGATATCAAATTCTTTCAGCGGGCGCCTTGTCTCCAGCGAAAAAAGCGGCATATGCTCTTCACGGAGCAACTGCTCCATATCCGGCCACGGCGCAAACGCGCGCTCACATGCGACGCCCTCTACGCTGTTGAGCGCATGGTAGAGGATCCGCGATCCAAGGTGCGACATGCCGATCTCGTACACGTCAGGAAACAGCAGCGCAAAGCGGATATCCGCCTCTTGCTTGACGATGCTATTCCACTCACCGCCGATATAGCGCGCGGGTTTCTCCACGCGGCTGAGCAGACGGTTGAATTCTGTTTGATCCAAAGCGATATTCCGTTCCATCCTGTTGTTTTCGGTGCACCTGCTCGCTTCTCGTGAAATGAATCGCGAAAAAAAGCACATTTCGCACCTAATAAATTAGTGTATCATACGCGTTTCTTCCGGTCAAATCACAACCGTATATTGGTACACATGCGGGACGAAAAAGCCACCCGTCTTTTCCGGCTATAAAGTGAATATTCTGCTCAGGTTTGAAAAAAGCATGCAAATATCGTATGATGTGGTAGAATAGATTTGTTTTCCGCGCGCCGGAACAATAACCTGCGCGAAGAAAACCTGTCCATCTTTGCATCACCACATGTATGAGGAGACTCGTTATGTTGCTTTTGAAAAACGGCCTGATCCATACCATGACGCAGGAGGCGTTCTCCGGCGATCTTCTGCTCGACAACGGCAAGATCGTTGCTGTTGGCGCAAATCTTTCCGCGTCCGGTGCGGACGTGATCGATCTTGCGGGTAAGTTTGTGTTGCCCGGGCTGATCGACGCGCATTGCCACATCGGCATGTGGGAGGACGGTATGGGAGAAGAAGGCTCGGACGGAAATGAGATGACCGATCCCATCACGCCGGAGCTGCGCGCGGTGGACGGGCTCAATCCGTTTGATCACTGTTTTCAGGAAGCGCGGGAAGCGGGCGTGACCACGGCGGTCACCGGCCCCGGCAGCGCAAACGTCATCGGCGGGCAGTTTGCCGCGCTGAAAACCTTCGGCAGAAGCATTGAGGAGATGACACTGCGTGATCCGGTCGCGATGAAAGCCGCAACAGGCGAAAACCCGAAGGTCGTCTACGCGGAAAAGAAAGTGGCCCCTACCACGCGTATGGCGATTGCCTCGTTGTTTCGCGCCACGATGACCGATGCGATCGAATATCAGAAAGGCATGCAGAAAGAAGAAGACAAGCCGGATCGCGACATCGCGATGGAAGCGCTTCTGCCGGTGATCAATCGCAATCTGACCGTAAAGATCCATGCCCACCGCGCGGACGATATCCTGACCGGGCTTCGCCTCGCCAAAGAGTTCAACCTCAAAGTTACCATCGACCATTGCACGGAAGGGTACATGATTACCGACGTGCTCAAGGAGCGTTTGCTCGAACAGGGCGCGGGCATCATCATAGGTCCCCTGCTCTCCGAGCGCAGTAAGATTGAACTCAAAAACCTCTCCTTCTCGGCGCCGCGCGTTCTGGAGGAGGCGGGCATTCCGTTTGCGATGATGACCGATCATCCGGTGATTCCGATCCAGTTCCTCGCCTTGCAGGCGGGCATTGCCGTGCGCGAAGGTCTCAGCGAGGAAACAGCGCTTCGCTCCATCACGCGCTATGCCGCGGAAATCGTCGGGATCTCTGACCGCGTCGGCACGCTGGAAGCGGGAAAAGACGCAGATATCGCGGTGTTTGACGGGCATCCGTTCGATTATCGCACGCATTGCGTCTTGACGCTCATCAATGGCACCATTGTGCACAACACGCTCAAGCGGGAGGCATAATCCATGCGTTCCACCTATGCATCTGTTTCGCTCGCCAACATCAAGCATAACATCGAACTGATTCGCTCCCGCCTCAAGCCGGAGACGAAATACCTCGCCGTCGTCAAAGCAAACGCATATGGGCACGGCATGGAAGCCGTCGCAAACTGCGCGCTTGAGAGCGGCGCGGCTTATCTTGGCGTCGCGTTCACCGAGGAGGGCGTCCGCCTGCGTCTTGCCGGCATCACGGCGCCTATATTGCTCCTAGGAGCTACGGACGAAGACCACATGGACGACGTGATTCGCCATTCGCTGATGCCAACCGTGTTTACAATCGAGACGCTGCAGCTTCTACAGGCGCATGCGGCGAAGCTCAACATGGTATGCCGCGTGCACATCAAAGCGGACACGGGCATGAACCGTATCGGCTTTACGAGCGAGGCCGCCTTTACGGAAGCGATCCTCCTGCTCAAGAGCTGTCCGAATCTCGTGCTCGACGGACTGTTCACGCATTTTGCGGTGTCCGAACTTGCGGATACCTCTTTTACGCTGTTGCAGGCGGAGCGATTCCGCCGCTATGTGGAAATCTGCAGTCGAAACGGTCTGCACCCAATCCTCCACGCGAGCAATAGTGCGGCGGCGCTCCATATTCCGGAGGCGCAGTTCGACATGGTGCGCGGTGGAATCGCGATGTATGGCTGTCATCCGGCGGGTCACGCGGTCAAGGGCATCGACCTGCGACCCGTCATGAGCTGGCACGCATATATCACGCACATTAAGACCATCCCTGCCGGAGAAGGCGTCAGTTACGGACTCAAGTTTGTAACCCCGTGCGATCTTCGCGTCGGCACCGTCGCGGTTGGCTATGGGGACGGTTATAAGCGCTGCCTTTCCAGCAAGGCGGATGTATTGATTCGTGGCATCCGCGCGCGGCAAATCGGCACCATCTGTATGGATCAAATGATGATCGATCTGACCAATGTGCCGGATGCGATCGTCGGCGACGATGTCGTGCTGCTCGGCAGGCAGGGCAATGACGCAATCACCGCGGACGAGCTTGCGGATAAAGCGGGTACCATCAGCTATGAGATTTTGCTGAGCCTCTCGGAGCGTGTCCCGCGCGTCTATACGAAGGATTGATAGCATCGATTGGAAGCGGTTTCACTGCTTTTTTGGGGCTCCCCCCCTGCTCAACAATGGTAAACTATATAACGAGACGCTCGTTCACCGCGGGCGCCTCGTTTGTGTATTGCGTCATCCTCTGAACAGAAAGTGACGAAAAAAAACCGTTAGAATGCTTCGATCGTTTGCTCGACGGCGCAAATGACATCCCGCGCCACCAGCATGCGTTCGCGCAACAGTTCCAGCGCGCGTTCGGCCGAAACGCCAAGCAAATATGCGCCGCAGGACGCAGCATCGAAGGGCAACAGTCCCTGTGCCATAAGTCCCGTTATGAGTCCCGCCAGCACATCCCCGCTGCCGCCTTTTGCAAGACCCGCGTTGCCGCTCGTGTTCAATCGCACCGTTGCGCCACCAGAGATACAAGTCGTCGCGCCCTTGAGCAGCACAATGCAGTTCCACTTAGCCGCATAGCGTCGCGCAATCTCAATCGGGTCGGCGAGAATCTGTTCGATCGGTTCGCCGCAAAGCCGGCTCATTTCCATCGGATGCGGCGTCAAGATCACATTCGGGTGCAGGCGCGCACGAAAACCCGGCGCTTGCGCGAGTTGATTGAGCGCATCCGCGTCCAACACAGCAGGCATACGCGTCTCCAGGATCGCGGCGATCAGCGGTAGAATTTCTCCCGTGCCGACGCCGCAGCCCACGCAGACCGCGTCTTTGCGTTCCAGCAGCAGTGTCGCCTGTTTGCAGGCGGTTTCGTCCCAATCGGCTCCCTCGTTGACCGCTGTCGCCATCGCTTCCGGCAGGGCGGCGAACGCGGGCTTGATCCCGCCGGGGATCGCGGCGCTCGTCAATCCCGCCCCCGCTCTGAGGCAGGCCGCCGTGCTCAGCAAGGCCGCACCAGTGTAGGCAAGCGACCCCACGCAGAGAAGCGCGCGCCCGTTTGAACCCTTGTGTGAATCCTGTGCACGCCTCGGAAGTAGCCGTGCCGCGTCCTCGCGAGTAAAGAGAAAAACATCCCCCGTCTCCCCGGTCTCTTCTGCGAGCGGATGCAGAATTACCTCGCCGCAATATCCGCGTCCGGGATAGAGCAGCTGCCCGCGCTTATAAAACTGAAATGTGACCGTCTCGCTCGCGCGAATTGCGCAGCCGAGAATCGCGCCGCTGGTCGCATCGACGCCGGACGGAATGTCGATCGCGACAATAGGCTTCCCGCTTGCGTTCATGCGTTCAATCGCCATCGCAAACGCGCCCGAAACCGCGCGCGAAAGCCCCGTGCCAAAGATCGCATCCACCAAAACATCATATTGCGCAAGAATCTCGTCCGATACCACGTCAAAAAAGCGTACACCGCTCTCCTGTGCGCGCAGATCATTCGTTCGCGCGTCGCCCGCCAGTCTCTCGTGCTGCGTGAGCAGCGCTCCGGCGCAGCGGACGCCGCGCTGTGTGAGCAATCGGAGCAGCGCAAACCCGTCTCCGCCATTATTGCCGCCGCCGCAACAAACGAGTACACTCGACTCCGGATAGCGCGTATGGAGCAGCGTGTCTACCCCCTGCGCCGCGCACTCCATCCATGCAAGGCTCTGTGCACGCCCGTCGTCAAAGCGTTCCTGTTCATAGCCGCGCATCTCTTCCGCGCCAACAACGCGCTTCATGCGTCGGTATCCTCCGTGCTCTCGCGCATGACCGCTCGTGCTTCATCATACGTATACCCGCGCGAAAGCAAGCGGCGGATGACCATCTCGTCCCGTTCCTGCTGTGGCAGACGCGCATATTGCCGCGCGTATTTCTCCGCAACCATTGCGGCGGAACGCTCCTGTGCCTCTTCGTCCACCTGTAAGAGTGCCTGCTCCAGCGCGCCCGCCTCGATTTCGTGCGCAAGAAGCTGCTCGCGCAGATGCGCGCGGCTGATCGGTTTTGTCGCAAGCCGTGTGCGCACAAAGTCGTTTGCATACGCAAGATCGTCAAGCAGATTCAGCTCTTTGAGACGTTCGACGGTTTCATACACTTCCACTTCGCCGTATTCGCACGCGTCCAGATGCCGCTCCACCTCGCGCACGGTTCGCGCACGTCCGCCGAGATAGCGCAGCGCCGCATCCATCGGCGCGCGTCCCGTGTCGGTCGCCTTTTTCGGTTTTGACATACTTTTTCCCATGCGGCTATTTTACCATAGTTTCACGCCCGCGCACAGCCGCCGCAAAAAAGCAGCGGCTGTGCGCGGGAATAAAGCAGAAATCGTGCAACTTTCTGATGAACATTCTGTAACAATTCGGTTCCGGCGTGTTTCCATCGGTGCAAAAAAAGGCCATATCCGTTACAATAGGAAAAGATGTTTCTGCGTAGATACGCATCGCTTTGTTTTGTGCGGCAAGTTTCCGCAAGACAAAGTAATCTTACCTAGAGTCCAGGAGGAAGTTTGAATGGAGGACAACCGGCGCCAGCCGACCCAACCGCAGGAGGAGCCCTTTTCCGAAGTGATTTTGGAGCCGATTCAAGATATCGGCCTGCCAAAAAAACGGAAGAGCAGCAGCGCCCTTGCCCGTAAGCGTAAAAAGAGAAAACAGCAGCAGCGCATGATCATCATTCTCGGCGCGGTGTTTGCTGTTCTGCTCACGTTTTTTATCATCATGTTCGTGCGCAATCAGCAGATTGCCGCGGCGGAGGCCGCAGCTCAAATCGCCGCGGAGGAAGCTGCGCGCGCGCAGCAGGAACTCGAGCAGCAGGAATTCCAGGCAATCGTCCATTCGACAACCTTCCTCGAAGGCGTCAGCGTAAACGGCGTTTCGATCGGCGGCATGTCCACGGACGAAGCAAGGACGGCTCTCGCGCCGGTAGAGCAGACGTTGACCGCCTCGCGCGTGATGCAGCTTGTCTTTGACAACAAGCTCTTCCCGCTGGATTTAAGCAATATGCCCTGCTCCGTCAATACGGATGCCGTGCTCAAAGAAGCGTTGGATCTTGCCAAGACCGCGATCGATTATACGGGCATGATGGCCGAGGTCGAGGATATCCGTGTCAACGGGCGTGCGTTCACGCTACAGGTCAGCTATGATTTGACGAGCTTGAATGCCGCCGTTTCGCAAATCGCGGCGCAGATCGACGTCCCCGCGCAGGACGCGAAGGTGACAGGGATCGACGAGAAAACCCATGTGCTGCAGATTCAGAACGAGGTCGTCGGTTCCGTGGTGGATCAGGCTGCGTTGATCAATCTAATCTCGCAAGCCGTCATCAACAACGTGACCACCCCGATCAATATCCCGGTCGTCACCACTCAGCCGACGTTAACCGCGGCCACGCTGCAGGGACAATTCGTCCTGCGTGCAAGCGCAACCACAGACTTTTCTTCCAGCACAAGCGAGCGTAAATACAATGTGCGTAAGGGTGCGGGTTTGGTCAACAACACCGTACTCAAACCCGGAGACGTTTTTTCCATGAACGATACGCTCGGCGTGCGCAGTACCGGTAACGGTTGGAAGATGGCCAACGCCTACGAAAGCGGCGCGGTCGTGCCGCAGGCGGGTGGCGGCGTGTGCCAGCTCTCCTCAACTCTGTATAATGCAGTCGTCAAGGGAGATCTGGAGATCGTGTTCCGCCGCAATCACTCGATGCCGGTCGCGTATATCAAGGAAGGCTTGGATGCCACGATTAATTCGGTCGGCAATATCATCGACTTCCAGTTCAAGAACAATACCACCTCGGATATCTTGATCGTCGGCTATACGAGCAGCAGCAACAAGCTCACATTTGAGGTGTGGGGTATTCCATTTGCAACGACGGAATACGATGAGATCAAGCTCACCAGCTCGCTTGTTTCCACCAATAGCGCGGACGGCGAGCCGCTCGAGATTGAGGTTCCCGTCGGCACCGAAAAAGCGAATGGATCTTTGATGGTCGCGGGTGAAACGTATGTCGCGGTCACGCCCAGAAAAGGATATGTCTACCAGAGTTATAAGAATTTCTATCTGGCCGGTACGCTCGTGAGAAAAGAGAAACTTGCGGTCTCGACCTATAAGGCGTTCCAGGGTGAAATCTGGATCTGCCCCGGCGCGGAGATGCCGTCGCCTTCCTCCTTCGATAACACACCGGAACCGCTGCCGGCCGATACCCCGGTACCAACCGCACCGCCCGCATAAGACGCACAAAGGAGAAGGCTTTCGCCTTCTCCTTCTTAGTTACAAGCCTGAGTTTTCACTCAATCGTCCGTTTCGTGCTCCGCGTCGTACCGCTCCCGCTGAAGCAGCATGAATTTGAGCGATTCCGGATCCATCGGCGTTTGCCGCGTTCCCATGCAGGCGTTACAGGTGGCAAAGCATTCCGGACAGATGCACCGGCTGCCAATTCCTTTTTCGTCCTGAACCATATATGCCCCGCAATTTTGGCAGGAACATCGCATATTGTTTGCCTCCTTTCGCTGTCGTTCTGATCCTATTGTACCACGTTTTTTTCGTTTTCCGCCCTGCTTCCTTCGTTTTACCTGTTTCGTTTGCCGTTTCTTTTCGTTCCACCTGCGGGGAACACCCACCGTACGCGGTTTTCACATTCCGTTCATGGAAATTCACCGGAAACTATGCTATACTCTCAGCGTTATGAAACCTTGCTCCATCCGAAAAGTTGAATTCATTTTCCGGCGCGCCCTTGTGTTGGCGCTTGTTTTTGTGTTGTCTTTTTCGCTCTCCGGTCGTGCGCTAGCGCTGAGCACCCGCTTTCAAATCGGTGAATGCTCGGATGCCGTGCTTCGCGTCGAAACACGTTTGAGCGATCTTGGCTATCTGCCCGGCATCGTCAACGGACGATGGGAACAGACGGATGCGGACGCACTCGCAGCATTTGCCGAAGGAAACGGCGTTACGATCTATGCGGCGGGCGATCTGCTCTTCTCGAACGATGCACGTGCGGCCTCGCCCGTGTCCACCGTCTTTGCAAGCGGCCCGCAGATGGGGTTTCTGGTTGCGTATGGAACGCTGATGCCCTGGGAAGAAGTGCAATCAAAGCTTGTACCCGGGAAATCTTACGATGTGACCAGTTGCTATTCCGGCATCGCGCTGCATATGGTCTGCGTGTCCGTAGGCGCGCACGCGAAGATGCGTCCCGAGCTGGATTGGGACAACGCGACCTTGCGCGGCTTCTTTTACGCAGCGAGCAGCTCGGAAAAGCAACCGGTCGTCATTGCCGTCGATGGGATTTTAATCGCGGCCTCTATCCAACAAGCGGCGCCAAGTCTGGAGAACCAGCCATTGCCGGACTATTCGCTCTATTTCTCTGGTTCGCTTACCGGCGTCAACGGAATTCCGGATGCCGAGCATGAAGCGATTGTGCGGATCGCCGCCAATCAAGCCCCGTGAGCGTTTGAGAAACATCCCGAAGTGAGTCGTTCTGAAAGCACCCGATGGGATTCGTACGAATAACAAACACAAACCGCCGCGAACCAATCGTTCCGCGGCGGTTTTTCGTTAATCGAGTTTGTAAAAGTTGATCAGTTGCCGACCGTCCTCTGGGAGATTCCCTTGATGACGGAGAGCGCCCAGTCGTGATCTTTGAGTGTAACGATCGTGCCGCAATACGGGCACTTTCCGCTGTGGTTGATATCCAGCGGTGCGCCGCAGTTCGGGCAACTGATCTGCGTGACGCTCGGCTGATTGAGCGTTTTTTTGTCCTTCTGGCGAGTCATCTTCCAGTCATACACCATAAACAACTCGCGCGTTGAGCTGCCGCTGATAGTGTTGCCCGTGCGGTCATCCGTCGTATAGTCCGTGATCCGCGTCGAGAGCCGCACGACGAGGACGTCGTTGTCTCCCTCGATCGCGTAGCGGGTAATCCGGGATTCGAGGACTGCGATGCGTTCCACATGGTTGGTTTGCTGGTTGTCGATGAGCGCCTGCAGTTGCCGCGCCATCTGGTTGTACAGCGCGTCGGTCATGATCGCGCGCATGGATTCCCAGTCTTTGCTCTGCCACGCGTTTTGCATCTGGATGTATTGGTTCCCGATCTTCTCAAGCAGCGCCTGTTCGTTGAAGTTCGGATCCTTCTGTTTGAGCGTATCCAGCGGAAGCCCGGGCTCTTCCTGCGCGGCGGTATAGACGTTCTGTCCGCCGCCCTGCTGGCCGGATTTCCGATAGCGCAGGATCGTGATGACCACGATCACGATGATGATAATCGTAAAAAGATTCCCGCCGAGGCATCCGAGGGAATCGCCGGAACCGGAGCCGGAAGAGGATCCACTATCATAAGTCGATCCACTGCTCCAACTGGATCCGGAATCCCAACTGGAACCGGAATCCCAGCTGGATCCGCCCCAATCAGAACCGCCGCCGCCCCAATCGGAGCCGCCGGAGAAGTTGCCCGCGTCCGCGAGCGAATATGCGCCCAGCGTCAGGCAGCAAAGAAGCACGGTGATCAGGATCAACCCATGCCGAACGCGTTTCTTCATGATTTCAGACCCCCTGAACGTTTTTTCGATCCATATATAAGAAAAACTACTCCATTATCATACCCTATTTTACGCGTGTGAACAACTGCATTTGCGGATTGCCCAATCGCTTGATCTTCTGCAATCGCGAACAAAAAGGGAGCGCGGCTTTTCGCCGCGCTCCGCATTCGTGCTGCGTTTTATCAGGCGCGATTCAACAGCTCCCGATACGCGTTTGCTTCTCCAAGCTGTTCCACCACGCGCTCCACATCCGTATCCATACACGAAAGATACGCCTGCTCTGCGCAATAGATCACGCATGTGCCGCAACTCGCGCTCAAATAGCGAGGCACGGGCGAAAGCCGCGCGGCAACGCCCGCCGCCGTCAACGCGCGATACGTGCGCATGGCGGATAAATGCGTGTGGAACGTTGCGATATAGTCTGTCATGTGCGGTTTAGTGTTAGCGTGTAATCCGCGCCTTCCTGCTGTACGGCTACGGTATATCCACGCGAGATGGCAAAGCGCGTTACGTTCTCCTTCGCCGCCTCCGCGTCGACTAAAACCGTCAATTCCGCGAGGTTGTCCTTCACCGCGCGCTGCGTACGCACGACGGGTTCGGGGCACAGTAGCCCTCTTGCGTCTACGATCATCATATTTAATTCCTTTCTCGACTGAGCTGTTTTTTCTAAAGCACTTTTAACTGTGCTGTTTTTTGTTTTCTAGCTCCCTCGACTGTGCTGTTTTTCTAAAGCACTTTCAAATGTGCTGTTTTTATTTTCTAGCTCCCTCGACTGTGCTGTTTTTAAAGCATTCTCGATTATGCTGTTTGTTCTCTCAAGCTTTCTCGCGGTTGAAAAGTCCGATCAGTGCCAAAATCACAAATCCCGCGATGACCGCGATCATACCGTTCGGCGTCGGGCCTTTTGCGGAGGATGCGAGACCGAAATTATGGCAGATCGCCGCGCCGACGACAAAGCCGGTTACCGTGATGCCCGCGTCGGAGTTTCCCTCACCCGCGAGAATCAGTTGACGCAGCGGGCAACCGCCGAGCAACACGCTGCCCCAACCGACCAGCGCCATGCCAAGGAAGTTCCAGATCCCGTCCGTATGCGCAACCGGTTGATCGGCAAAGGAAAGATGGAATTTCCCGAGGATCAAGTTGCCGACGATGGTCGTTACGATCACCGCGACAAAGCCCCAGAGCATCGAGAAGTCTTTGAAGAGGATTGCATCCCGGCTCGCTGCCGCGGTGCAGAAGCGTGAACGCTGGCAAAGTCCCCCGACGACGAGGCCCACGACTAGCGCGATGAGAATCGGCGCGTGCATGGATCCCGGGCCGCTTACGCTCGCGGCAAACAGGGACGGCAGCAACACGGAAAGCGCCATCAAGCTTGCGGCAATGGCCGGTATTGCCAAGCCTTCCGTCATACTTTGGGCATATGCGCGCTTGAGCGTGAAGCCGCCGCGCATCCAGAGCGTTCCAACGTAGATTCCCGCGATGAAGCCGACAAGGCCGACCAGCGCGTTGAGATCACCACCGCCGAGGCGGAGCATCATGCGTAGCGGGCAGCCGAGGAACATCAGAGCGCCGACCATCACGACCACCGCGATGACGAAGCGCAGCATCGGCGAGGAACCACCGCGCGGCTTAAACTCTTTGGTGAACATTGCGACGATCATTGCGCCCAGAATCATCCCCACGATCTCCGGACGCACATACTGTACAACCTCAGCCGAATGCAGCTTCAACGCGCCGGATGTGTCCCGCAGGAAGCACGCGATGCAAAAGCCCATGTTGCCGGGGTTGCCCAACGCGGTGAGCGCAAGAGCAGCGATGCCGATCAATACGCCCGTGAGAATGACCCAAAGATTTCGTTGTTTCATTTGTCTCTCCTTTATCCCTGTATGATTTTTCGATCCCGAACAATCAACGCGGATTGAGATCAAGCAACACAAAACCAAGCCCTGCACGAATTGCTTCGTGAGACGCGTCCTCTGGCAAATGCCCTCTTTATTTCCGTCTGCTTCGTTTTGATTTCGCGGTTGATCTTGAATCCCCGCATTTGTTCGGATATACTGTATCATAGGTTAGCGTTGTATACAAGCGAGGATAACGAAAATGTCTCAACAATTTTCTTTCGATCAACCGATCTATCTGGATCAAGCCGCGACGTCGCGTCCAAAAGCCGCTGGCGTTGGCGAGGCGATGTGCCATTTCATCAACGATATCTGTGCCAATGTCAACCGCTCCACATATGCGCCCGCAACGGATGCCGCGATCCATGTGCTGGAAACGCGGGAAAAACTCTGTGCGCTGTTTGGTTTTCCCGATCCTACGCACGTCATCTTCACGCCCGGGCAAACGTTTTCGCTCAATCTCGTCATCAAGGGCTTGCTTCATCCCGGCGATCATGCGCTGGTCAGCCCGCTGGAGCACAACGGCGTGATGCGCCCGCTGACCCAGTTGCTGGATCATGGCGTCACATTCGATCGTATTCCAATGACCGGTGACGACGAGCTGGATCTGGAAGCCGCGCGCAGGATGATTCGACCCAATACGCGTCTGATGATCCTGACGCACGCGTCGAACGTCAGCGGCACGGTGCTGCCCGTGGATCGCGCGGGTGAGCTCTGCCGCGAAAGCGGCGTGTTTCTCGCCGTGGACGCCGCGCAAACCGCCGGACATCGACTGATCGATCTTTCGCGTGCGAAGATCGACGCACTTTGCGTCCCCGCGCACAAAGGCTTGCGCGGACCGAGCGGTATCGGCGCTCTGCTCCTGTCGCCCGACTGCGCGAAAGCGATCGATCCCTTGATCACAGGCGGAACCGGCAGCGACTCGCACACGGAGGTACAGCCGCACTACATGCCGGATCGTCTGGAAAGCGGTACCTCCAATCTGCCCGGCATCTACGGGCTCCATGCCGCGCTCTGCGCGCTGGAGCAGGTGGATTTGCAATCCAGGCAATTGCAAGAAGAAGCGCTGCTCACGCGGTTGCTGGACGGGTTGGATGCATTTGAGGGCATTCGCATCCTTGGCACACGAGATCCATCCCGCAAGGTCGGCGTGGTCTCGGTCGATTTTTCGGCGCTCTGCGACAACGCGGAGGTTGCGGATCACCTCGCGAGCAAATTCCAGATCTTCACCCGTTGCGGCTTACATTGCGCGCCAAATGCGCACAAGACATACGGCACCTTTCCGCAGGGAAGCGTTCGCTTTTCGTTCAACAGTACGAATACGGCGAAAGAGATCGACGGTGCGCTGTTTGCGCTCCATGCGATTCTCGATTGAACCTCCTCGCATCACAAGAGGGTGCCCCATCGAAAGGGACACCCTCTTTTTTTCGTTTGAATCTTGCGTCGCAGCGCTAGATTACTTCATACGCCTGCTTCACGCGCGCGAAGCAACCATCGGATTATGAACGGGTCGATTGCAGGATCGATGCGACCATCGATTCCAGAATGGCACGGCTTTGCGATTTTTTGAGTTTGGAGATCGCTTTTAATGCATCTGCCCCATACTCTCTCGCCTTTTCCTCCGCCATGGCGACGCCGCCGTATTTAATCACAAGCTCCTGTATCTGCACGACGTTTTCCTGCGTCATGCTGCTCTCAAAGACCAGCTTCTTCAAAACGCCGGAAGAATCCTTCTGGAGCGCAAAAAGCAGCGGCAGCGTCATATCACCCTGCTTGATGTCGTTTGCGACGTTCTTTCCGATGGTGGCAGTCTTGCTCAGGTAATCCAGACAATCATCGATGATCTGGAATGTCATGCCGATACAATAGCCCGCCTGAATCAACGCGCGCTGGGTTTGGTTGTTCAGCTTGGCTTCATATGCGCCCGCAAACAAGCTCATCGAAAACAGTGCCGCGGTTTTCCCCGCGATGATCGCGACATATTGATCCAGATCCAGGGCGTCGCTGTAGCGGTTGGCATACTGTGAAAGCTCCCCTTCACAGATCTTCATGATGCTGTAGGAGAGTTTTTTTAACATCTCCGCGGGATAGTCACCGGCCAGTATATCAAACGTTTTTGCAAAAACATAATCGCCAACCAGTACGGCGACCTCTTTGGAGTATTTGCTGTGAACGGTTTCGATTCCCCTGCGCAGCTTCGTTTCGTCGATAATGTCGTCGTGAATCAAGGTTGCCGTGTGTAATAGTTCAACGCATGCCGCAATCGGGATCACGCGGCTGCTCTTGTATTTGCCGAGCTTCGCGCCGAGAATCACCATTGCGGGTCTCAGCATCTTCCCTCCGGATTGAATGACCTCGCTCAGAGGTTCTTTCACCAGAGGCATGGCGTCTGAGATTGCGTCGAGCATAAACTGCCTGACCGCTTCCAGTTCAGACTGCATATCTGGATAATCAATCCAATCGTTGCTCATGGTTGCTTCGTTTTTTCCTTTACTTATTCGGGTCAAGGGGACAAAACAATCCAGTATCCCTCCTAAGAAGGGATACTGGATCGCTGATTCGCGTGATTATTCGTCATCGGTATGGTCATAATACAGATAGCTCTTGCCGGCAAGCTTGGTTTTGATCCAGCGCTTTTTCAGCCACGGTATGACGTAGTAGTCGAGTCCGAACGTACGGCCGGCACCCATCAGGATAGCGATGCCGCCAAGGAAATACCACATCATCGTGATGTCCGCCATACCCGTCATGGCGATGGCAACCGACATTACAATGCTGATGAGCGCCATCGGGAAGGTGAACAACCCGCCCATGAAGCAAAGTCCGATCAGGATTTCCATGATGACCATCATAATCTGGACAGGTACTTCGATCGGCGCAATCCAGTGATTCATGATCCAAACGACGAATTTTGGTGCGCCAATGAGCGCGTTGCCATATCCGGCGGGCTTATGATCGACAACCCATTGGAAGATACCCGGCAACTTCATCGCCGCCTGAGTGACCTGGTTGGCAGCCTCGGTCACGACGCCGGAAACCGCGGTTACCGCGTCCGCAACGCCCTGTGCGGCGCCGGTCGCTGCGCTGACCGCATCGGCAGCCGCCTGCGCGGTGCCGGTTGCGGCACTGACTGCGTCGGAAGCCGCCTGCGCCTGCGTGGCAACATTTCCGGCTAGATAGTTTACGGTGTTCACGACCTGCGGGGACTTGAACCAACCCTCCGCAATCTTGACGACGCCTTCGGTCAGCCACATAAACCCAAGCCAAATCCGGAACGGAACCATCCAGAAATTCGGGCTGCGTTTTGCAAAATGTCCGCCGACAAAGGAGCGTTTGTTTTTGATCAGGAAGATTTCATGCCGCAGATAGTTCGCGACCTGCATGAATCCCGCAACCATAAATTGGTAGTACACATTGACAAAATGCTTGACAAAGATGGCGAACCATCCTGACGCAAGGAAACCGATGTTCGCGACGCCTCGACGAGAGCCGACGGACACCATGAACCCGTTGTACTTCTGTTCGTGTACATGAAAGTTGTTCGTGCCCTTGATCTGCTCGGCAATGTTCAGCGCGGCGGTGTGGGCGGATTGCTCGGCCGCCTGCACGATCTGCGGCATGAATCCCTTTGCGTCTTCATAAAATGCGCAGTCGCCCGCGACATAGATTCCGTCGATCGGCTCGCCGTCCTGCAGACCCTGCATATATTCGTTGACGCAGATGCGCGATCCCTTGCCTTTGTCGATCCGGAAATCCGTCGCACCTTCTACGCATTTGATGCCCGCGGACCAAATCAGCGTATAGCTGGGTATCACCGTTCCATCCGCAAGCGTGAACGAATCCGGCTTAACATCGACGATCGCGGAGCGCTTAAGGAGCGTGACGCCGAGTTTCTTGAAGTATTTATCCTCGATCTTCTTGACGAGCTTGTCGCTGTTGAGCATCCCGAGAATGCGATCGAGCGCTTCAATGTTATAGATCGTCACATCGTCCGGATCGATATTGTATTTCGTGCAGAAGTGTTTCTTCGATTCACCGAGTTCGCCGACCATCTCAACGCCGGTAAACCCGCCGCCGCAGACGGCGAAGGTCAAAAGCCGCTTGCGCTCCGCAGGATCTTCTTCATAAGAGGCGCGCTCAAACATATCTTCGATGTGTACGCGCAGGTCGATTGCATCTTGATAGGACCAAAGCGTGTGCGAATGTTCGGCTGCGCCGTTCACGCCGAAGAAATTCGGCTGGCTGCCGATTGCCAGGATCAGATAATCAAATTCATACGTTTTGGTCTTGCCCTGCGCAAGCTTGTTGCAGATGTCGAAATGCACGATTTCGTCCGTCACGACCCGAACCTTGCGTCCGCGAAAGATCTTTCGTAAATCGATCCGAATGGAATCCGCCTCTGTACGATGACCCGCAACCTCGTGCAGCTCTGTCATCAGCGTGTGAAATGGATTCTTATCAACCAGCGTAATCTCTACGTCATCGTTCTTACGAAAGATTTTGTGAAGAGTTTTGCCCGCCTGTACGCCCGCATAACTTCCACCAATGATGAGTATTCTTGTTTTCATACGTTTCCTTCCGTTGCGCAGTTTCATGCCGTGTTCGTATGCTATTGTCCAAAGGCATACCGTTAGCATAGTATAATACGCATCTATTATACCGATTGTTGAGAATTTATCAAGTGGCATACACCGCAATTTACCAACTTTATTCGGGAAATCGATAATATATACTGATTTTATCGTTGCTTTTCATCTATTGATCACGAATTCAGATATGATCCATTTGCCAACCCAACGCGAGAAATTACGCATGTTTCTGCACTTTTGTCGCTTGCTTTTGCCACTGTGTCGATGATAGAGGGCAGGTTGCCATCGGCGCGGTTTTCCGATATTCGAATCTCTAATATCATAAAAAGAGAATCGGTCAGCGGATACGTTCCCATCCATACAATACCGATATGATTCCGTTACTTAATTTACATAACTCATTTTATTTAGTTTTCATTGCTAAAACTGCCCACTTTGCGATATATTAGTATCAGTTATTTGGAGGTAGTGTATATGAAGAAAAAAGTATTGTTTATCATGATTGCCCTCGTACTGATGGTCTCCATGTTTGCTGGCTGTTCTGCTGGCAAATATAAGGATGGCGTATACTACGCAAGCGGCGAAGTCAGCAACGACTGGCGTCCCTATGTTGTCGTAACGGTCGAAAAAGGCAAGATCACCGAAGCGTATTGGAGTGCCACCAACGTCGTTCCGCAGGGTGACAAGAAAGTCATCTCGGAAAACGGCGGATATGACATGGTCACGTATGCCGGTGCAAAATCCCAGTGGTATGAGCAAGCCAAAGCAGCCGAAGCTTGGCTGGTCAAAAACCAGGATCCGGCGAAGTTCGAATCCCTCTACAGCGATGCAGAAGGACACACCGCCGCGCTGACCACCGACACCGGTGCAAGCGTCTCCATCCACGTTTCCGAGTTCTTTACCCTCGCGGCCAAGGCGCTTGCCTCTGAACCGGTTGCGGCCGGCCAGTATGGCGAAACCCGTGTTGTCACCGCAGCAGGTGAACCGTCCGAGCAGGGCTGGAAAGATCTCGCCGAGTTTATCGTTGTGAACGGCACGATCGTTTTTGCCAACTATGACGCAATTTACTCAAACGAGTATGTCGCAGAAGGCGATAACTCCAACGCAAAGTATTTCAGCGTTGACGGCGACAAAGCGACAGCCTTGTCCAAGGATCAGCTGAAAGAAGCCTATGGCATGACCGCCGCGGGCAGCGCGCTGGAATGGTATCAGCAGGCGGAACTGCTTGAGCAGTACGTCGTCGACAACCAGACCATTTTCGCCGTCAATGCAGATGGTTATGCGGATGGCATCGCGGGCGTTTCCGTCCATGCGATCGGCTTCTACTCCTTGTTCAACCAAGCGTTCGGCAAGTAATCCATCTGTTTCTAACGAGCGTAAAGGCATAGCCGAACGGCTATGCCTTTCCTTGTTTTATTTGCATCGTCTGTGGTTGCATTGCGCTTTTCGATGTATATAATGAGTTTATGAAATAGTTTGCATCTGCGATAGGAGCACGCGCATGAAGTGTCTGGTTGTCAGTGATATCGAAGCATCACGAGAAGAGAAAGTGCAGTTCCTGCACGAGCTGAATTCGTTTTCTTCCGTGGGTTTCACGTCGATGGCCGAGCAGGCGATCGAGAAACTCCAGAAGTTTTCCTATGGAATCGTGATTTTAGATCTTGATTCGTCTGAGGCGAACATGGATCTTTTAAAGCGGATTCGTGCGGAAAAGATCTTCGTTTGTGTGATCATGCTTTCTGCAGAGACCAGCGTTGAATATATTTCCGAAGCGTTCAGCTATGGCGTCTCCGACTACATCATCAAGCCCGGCTCCTGCAAGCGCTTCAGCGAGGCCGCCATGCGCGCCGTGACGAAACGGGAGTGCCTGCAACAGTACAAACATATGACACAGGAGGAAATTGACCACTGCGTCACGATGAACGTCCTGATTGTCCCGGATTCCAACTGTAAAAAAGGTATTTCCAACGAAACCTTTTCGTTTGTCCGGCGTATTGTCACGAGCGAAACGGAAGGGTTTACGGCCGCGGATATTGCCAAAAAGACCGGCATCTCCAGCATCACCGTTCGGAAATATCTAAACCGCATGTATGAAAGCGGCTTGTTGAAAACCGAACTGGACTACGGCGAAATCGGCAGACCACAAAAACTGTATTATAATATCAATACACAAAAGGAAAATTGAATGCGAAAAAAGTTGTTATCCCCCATAAGGATGCTGCTGTTTCTGTGCGTCCCCTTGTTGCTGTTGGCCGCGTGTTCCAAGGCGCAACCCACCCTAGACGGCAGAACGTTTGCGTTGGATACGCTGATCGAGCTCAAAATCTACACGTATGAACGCAAAGGGAGCGACAGCCTGATTGATGATTCCTTTGACCTGGTTCGTTCCCTCGAAAATATGTTGAGCATGCATGTCAAAGGCAGTGATGTGGATCGTATCAATCAAAACGCGGGCATCCTCCCCACCCAGGTCAACGCGCTTACCGATCGGGTGTTGCGCGATTCCCTCTTCTTTAGCGGGCTGACGGACGGATTGTTCGATATCACAGCAGGGCCTTTGATCAAGCTGTGGGCAATCGATCCTCCCGACGGGCACTACCCTTCCCAAGAGGAGCTTGCCGCTGTTTTACCGTTGATCGACTATCATAAAATCGATTTCCTGGATGACAATCAAATCCTGTTGCAGGACAAAGGCATGATCGTCAACCTTGGCGCAATCGCAAAGGGCACCATTGCGGATGAAATCAAGAACTATCTGCTGAGTAAGGGCGTCACCAGCGCGTTGATCAACCTCGGCGGAAATGTGCTGGCCCTCGGTTCCAAGCCGGACGGAAGCAGCTTTGTCATCGGCATACAGGACCCGGACAGTCCCCGCGGCGACTATCTGATGAGCATCGAAATCGACGACACCTCTGTCGTGTCCTCCGGCGACTATGAGCGGTATTTTGAGTATAACGGAAAGAAATACCATCATATTCTGAATCCAAAGACAGGGTTCCCGGCGGATACAAACATCAAGCAGGTCACCATCGTGACGGCAAACTCACAGACCGCGGACGGGTTGTCGACCTCCTTCCTGCTGCTCGGCGTTGAAAAAGGCCTCGCACTTGTGGAGTCGATCGAGGGTGTTGACGCGATTGTGATCACCAAGGATCATCAGATCTACTTCACCGAGGGCTTGCGAGATCGATACAAGGTTCAGGACGATCTGATCAGCCGGTATACGATCACAGATCAAAAATCGGATCTCTACTAAAGCAGAAAACCCATCGAAACCATCCACCCGATGGCATCGATGGGTTTTTTCGTTTAGAGCTCCACGTCAACGATTGACGGAGCGCCGGTTTGATCGCGTCTAAGCATGGTGGAAATGGTTGATGAGGAACTATTTAATCTGAATTTCCAGAGCGCGTTTCACCTTCTTGGGGCATTACAGCGCCAGCCAATGCAGGAACGATGCGTCGAGCACGCCCAGACCGATCGTGATGATCAACGCGAGATTCATCATTACAAACCCGCCAACGATGGCGCCAAACGTATCCTTCTTCGTCGGATTCGCTTCAAAGTGTTTCATGCTCTTGCTCAGCGGAAGGATGGTGAGAAGGACGAGCAGCGAATACAGCGGAAGCGATTGCAGAGCGACCGCCGCGACAATTGCAACATATCCCAGCGCGAAGAGCACCTTTAATAGCACGATCGCTTTATCCTTGCCGATGACGATCGGCAGAGTATAGCGCTTGTTTTGCATATCGTCCTCGATATCGCAGATGTTGTTGGCGAGCATGATGTTTGCTATCCCAAATACGGCGGGCAAGCAGACCAGTAGGATGCCCGCAATCTGATATGCGTCAAATGCTATTGTGACCATTGGATGCCCAACCGACACATCGAGCACATTTTGATCGAACACGTTGGCATAATAGGTGATAAACGGGATGCCTGCACCCATCGTAACTCCGGAGAAGACTTCTCCAAACGGCGTTCTCGAAATCGGCAACGGCCCGAAGGAATATGCAAATCCGATCACAAAGCACAAACCGCCGAGCACCAGCGTAATCCAACTCGTCCTGCAAACAAGCAAAATCCCGAGCGCCGCAGAGAGAATGCTCATCACGATGATGACCGCCAGCACCGTCGTCTGTTTGAGGTTATATTGCACAATCGAGTTGTGAACCTCATAATTATAGCCGTGCTTCTTCACCGCCCGCTTGTGGTCGGCATAATTGTTGAGCGCGGTGACCGTCATGTCAAAAATCAACATGGAAAAAAACAGGATCAGCATATTGAGCATGTTGAGTTGTCTGCCGCTATATACCACATACAACAGCGCGAGCAAAAACGGAATCACACTCGCAACCTTGGTTTGAATCTCTACCAATTTCAAAAACGCTTTGATTTTCATATGCACCTACCAAATAAATTGTATGCATTATACCAAAGCCTGTCTGTTCGCGCAATCATCCGTGTCGCGTTTGCCCTGCTTCGAGGGCTTTTCCCGTGTCGCACCAAGTCGGAAAACAGGGTGCCTTACACAGACAATCGTTGCGCCAAAGCAGATACCGTTTCAACGCGGCAAATGGATGTTTCACTTTGATGACTCCCGCGTTACGCCGAGCCGGAGTGTTTGCGCCGCAAAGCGCGGGGATTCGATGGTGACGAGAATTTCTCCCGTCCCTTGCGACTTGACCCAAACCGCCGAGGAACCGCCAACAAGCGAGATGAATTCCGGGCCGATGCGTTCGCCCGCGCCGGAGACGCTGACCCGAACCGATTCCGCCGAATAGGGCAGCACCATGCCGAATTGATCGACATGCTCGATTGCGATCCGGCAAACGTCGTAAGTGTCGCCTTCCAAGAGCGTATTCGTTTCCGGCTTGATTCGAAGCCCCGCGCTCACGGAAGCTCCGCGCTTGACCTGTATGGCCGCAGCACCGTTGACGCAGCCTTCAAACACGAACTCCGTCGCTTCGGTACCCCACCCCGCAACATATCGCAAATAGAGGCTGACCGCGTCCGGATAGGAGAGCCGCAGCTTGAGCATACTGTAACCCATCGAAAGCTTATATCGAAGCGGAAGCGATTTGTCGCCATATTTGAGGATCGCGGCAAAGATACGCTTGATCCGCTCCGCGTCCTTTTTGGCGAAGCCTTCGCATTTTTCAAGCTGCTCGCCGATGAAGTCCTTTATGACCACAGGCGGGTGTGGCAGATGCGGAAACGTAGCTCGATCCGGGAAATATTCGCCGATGTATACGTCGTTTTTATAGAGCCGAACCGAATCGCAGTTGGTAAAGACATGAACAGCGCTCATATCCGAGCCTGCACGCTCGCCCTGATTCATGCCAGAGGCAACCTCCATCATGCGCGGCTCATCCTGCTGGGAGCGGTACGCCGCCGCCGCAAATTTCGGGAAACGGAACAAGTCCGTCACGCCGTGATAGCAAATTCTATCCCCGCTGCCGAAGTCCTTGTGCGTGTTGTAATCACTCATGCACCACCCGATCGTGCCGGAGATTTCCGCAGCTCCATACATGGTGTTCAGTACGCGCAGGTGTCGAAGCGCATGTTCCACACGCTTCTCCTCGCAGTCCACCTTCTTGGTCGGATACATATGTCCGTTGTGCTCGGTGACGAGATATGGCACGCGTGCGCGAACTACTTCTTTGCGCGGCTTCAGTGCGCGATTGCTTCCGCTGTGCACAAAATCGTTGTAGGTGTAAACATCCTCAAAAAACTGGCTGTTTTCAAAATTCCGCACGCCGCCCGTTTGGCGTGTCGCATCCAGTTTCCGTGCCAAAGCATTGCTCGCGCGGTAGAAGGCTTCGTCGTCGGGAGATTCGTTGATGCGCACGCCCCAGAGCACGATGCTTGGATGGTTCCTGTCCCGTGTGATCATTTCCTGCAACCCCGTCAGTGTATTTTTCTTCCATTCCGCGTCGCCGATGTGCTGCCAGCCCGGGATCTCCTCAAACACCAGGAGTCCCAGCTCGTCGCAGCGATTCAGAAAGTGTGTGGATTGCGGATAATGGCTCGTGCGGACGAGATTGACGCCGAGATCGCGCTTGAGCAATTCCGCGTCGTTCTCCTGCGCACGCTTTGGCATAGCGTATCCGACATAGGGATAGCTTTGGTGTCGATTCAACCCGCGGATCTTGATGCGCCTTTCATTGAGGAAAAACCCGTCCGCGCGAAACTCCGCCGTGCGGAAGCCAAAGCGACACACAACCTCATCCGCCGCAAGATCCATAGGCGAGAGCGTGACCGAAAGTTCATACAAATTCGGCGCGTCGATGTCCCAACACAGTACATTCTCCACGAAAAAGGTTGCCGAAATCGTTTGCTCCTCAGCGCCATCCAGTAAGACGTTCTCCAGATGCCGACTCGTTTTGCCGTCCGCTCCGGTCAGTGTAAAGACTAGCTCCGCCGCGCGTGTGATTCTGCCGGGATTCTCTAAATATAGTTCTGTCTCCACGGTCCAGCGCGCGGAGGATGCCCCTTCTCCCGCGGATTGGCATGTTTTCACTTGTGTGTTGGCAATGCGGATTTCTTCCGTCTCCTCCAGCCAAACCTCGCGATAGATTCCGCCGTATGTCAGGTAGTCGATCACATATCCAAATGGCGGGATGTCGTCCCGCTCGCGCGCGTCTACCACGAGCGCGATCACATCATCCCCGCCGGTGACAAGTCCCGTCAGCTCGCAGGTAAACGGCGTAAACCCGCCGATGTGCTCCATGATAAAAGTACCGTTTAAAAACACCTTTGCCGCCGCCATCACGCCCTCAAAGTGCAAAAAGACACGTCTTTTCGCGCGCGGAACAACGCAAATATGCCTGCGGTAGCAGCTCACAATCTGGCTCTCCCGCTCGTCAAAGTAATTGAGCGGAAGCTTCTTGCTCGTGTGCGGAATGCGGACGGAAATAAACGCCCGCTCGTCAACCTGCGCCAGCTCCTGCCCTTCTTGAAACTGCTCCGTAAAGAGCCAGCCGTCATTGATGGATTGCTTGTTTCTCATGTTGATCCTCTCCTCGATGCGCTGTGTTGCACGGTCGGATTGCGTGCGTTCAGATCGGTGCGATTCGCGTGCCACACGTGTGGCATATAAATCATCATAATACCGTCGGATCCCGTTTGTCAACGCGGTTTTAAAAATCCGTTTTTGACAGTTTTCGAAAATTTGTTGGTAAGAGTCTATAGAATCTGTTAATGAGAAATGGGGATCGTTTTTGAATGGATTGGTCGAATACAAGATGTATGGATACATATTTTCAGGCACCAATCGCCCGGAGCATGACCTTTCGGAACATGTCCTCAAAGTCGACCGCGCCGCAATACTCCTCCATAAGATGGTTGCGGCGGAGAATCAGCCGTTGGAATAGCGCGAAAAAGCTTTGTGAGATGAAATGATACAGTTCCCGTGCGGAAGCGTCCGCCAAAATCGAACCGTCCGCAATCCCTTCTTCGATAAACCGAAACAGTGGGTCGTTTTCCGGGCGGATTGCCTCGATAAATTTGCGTGTAAGCCCGCTGTCCGGATATTCATTCTGAAAATAACGGTCAAATTCCGCCGTATAGCGAAGCCAGTCCTGGATGCGCGCCATCTCCACCCGCGCGAAATAGGCACGCACATGTTCCGCCCCCGTGCCTAATTCTTGCGCGGAAACGAGGGAGCCCATGTATCGCTGAATGCGATCCATCACGATCATTTCCACCTCAAACGCCAGCAGATCCTTGGTGGCAAAATAGCGATATAGCGTGCGGCGATTGATCTCACAACCTTGCGCGATCTCAATCATCTGCGTTTTCTCGATGCCGTTTTGGATGAAACGCATCTCCGCAACCTCCAATATTTTCTCCCGCGTACTCAATGCCGCCACGTTTCTAACCCCCGGATACCGTTCTTTACTGCCAATATACCATCAATTACGCGCGCAGGCAAATACGACCCCGCAATTCATGGCATGCGTTCGGCTTGCGTACACAAGCAAGTTTGAAATGCCGCAGAGAAGATAAAGCGGAGGTTGCGTGTTCTTTACACGCGGCCTCCGCAAGATGTGTTTGATCTATTCGCTTTTTGATGAACCATTGGAAACATCTTCCAGTTGGATCTTTTCAATCCATTCGCTTTTTGATGATCCATCGGAAACATCAACCGCAAACGCAGTCTAGTTGCCGTTGACTGTCGAATCGATTCCGATTCCAGGGCCATCTTCCGGCTTGCTTCCGTAGATGGTGTATTCATACTGATCCTGCATCGACTTCCACTGCTGCAAGATCTCGATGACGCGTGCCTGATCCTGCGGAGTAAAGCTCCGATAACAGGGGTTGTACGATGTGATTGCACCGCTGAGGCCGCCGCGAATGATATTTCCATCGCTCACATAATATACGCTCCCGCCGGAAACAAACGATCCATCCGCATTCGTCACCGGCTGATTGGCAATGACGTCCTCGCCATAGAATGTGCCATCCGCTTTGAGCACCCTGCCACTCCAGGTTGCATAGACACAGAAGTCGTTGGGGTTTGTGGTTGGCTTGCTTCGTAGCATAATTTTCGCTAGCTCGCTCAGATATGGCTGCAACTGATCCTTCATTTCGATCATGTTTTCGCCAAAAGAGCGATCGAAATAAAACGACATCATCTGCTTGGATCCGTCTGACATCGGCACATTATAGACTGTCAAGGATAAGTTGAAATAATCCATCTCACCCTGAAGCGAAGCGGCCTGTTCCATCATCTGCTGCATCACATCCAGATATTCGCCCTTGCTGTGTTCGTTTCGATATTGCATCCAAGCGGATGCCGCCAACGGTGTCCCAAGGCGGACATTGTAATAGTCCCAGAAACGCGTCATGCCAACGTAGCCCGAAACCGAGAGCGCACCGTAATTCTGTTCCAAGTCGGCATCATATCGGATCGTCGGGTCATACATCCGGTAGTAATCGTTCGCGGGATAGCCCGTGGATGGCAATTCTTCATAAAACGAATCCAGCATTCTGCGGTTGTTCAGGAAATCGTCCTGATATGGATCGACCCCCTGCAGATAACACACGGCGTCCTGCGGCGGCAGCGCACAGATGGCGCTGCGGTACTCACTGTTTTGCTCGCAATACGATTTGAGCGTATTTTGGTTGAGGAATGTCAATACGCGGCTGAATCGTCTGCCATCCTTTAGTACAAACGTGACAGGCTCCGTCGCCAACACATATCCGGTCTGAACATCGTACGAATAGCTGAGATATCCGGATTTACGTATGGTTGCAACATTATCGCGCAGGGTTTCGACGGCATACTGGCGCATATCGCTATCGGTGAAGCGCACCTTAGAAACCATATATTGCTGATAGGTGATCACTTCCGATCCGCGGCTGGAACCCTCCAACTGCACATAGGCGACATCCTGCGAGTTGGGCACATAGTTTTGCATGGCACGCGCCGTCCCCGTCGTGCCGAAATATCCGGCTACGCCAAGCGCGAGCGGAAGCAACACCCAGGGCAGCGAAAGCAGTACCTTTCGCGCGGTGCGCAGAACAATCAACTGATAGATTACAAAGATGCCGATGGCAACGCCGATCACGATCGGAAGGCTCACGTTATGCTGGCGAATGATACCGGACGAGAACAGCATCACGACAGGCACCACGGCGGCGCACGCAAACGCGGTCTGAATTCCGGCGCTCTGCGTACCATGCTCGGCAAGCTCGGAAGACCGCCTGGAAAACAGCACGCGCGCGATGACAAGCTCCGCCGCGGCAACCAGCGCCGAGTAAATCATGTTGACCGGCAAATACAGCGTCTGCCGCAGCATGGGTCGCAACAATTGCGCAATCTGTCCGGTCGCGATATTTGTTACCGGCGTCAAAAGCCAGGGCAAATCCAGCCAACCGATGATCTGCGTGTTTGCCACGATGCCGCGCGCAATCGTAAACTGTGTAAACCGAAGCAGCCCGAACACCAGAATCGTCAGCCCAAGCCCCGTAATCGCGGTTCCTGTGAGGCTCATCGCGATTGCGCAGGCAGAAAACACCATCATGGTCGCAATCGTGAAGAACGGCACCGCGACAAGCGCATAGAGCTGCACAAAAGGCGTCTTGGTCAGTAAATGGATGATGATCGAAACCAACACGCTTCCAAGAACCGTTGCGGCAACCCAAGTCAGCGCCGCGAGCGAGATCGCCCAGAACAGCTTTTTGCGCGAGACCGGCAAGCTGTGGTAAAAATCGCTGTCCGAACGCTTATTGAGGAACGAGAAACCATCCATCGCAAGCACGACGCCGCCCAAATAGATGAAAACGATCAGCGGGCTGAACATCTGCGTGATGCTCGGCGCATTGTAGTGGTACGGCGCTGCGCAATATTGAATCGTAACCACCGCGCTCGCCACCAGACTCAGCGCAAATAGAATCAAGCCCACGCGCGCGAGTTTACGAATCGACTCCAGATATGGCTTCATGCGCGTTCGCCTCCTTTCAATGCAGGCGCCTCAAAGGAATAACCGAGCGCCTCCATCTCATATAAAAATACTTCTTCCAACGTCAGCGGAAGGATCTCCAACAGAAGCGGATTCTGCGCTGCGATGGAGGCTTTTGCCTTCGCGCTGTCGCCGCGGATAATCAGATTGGACACGCTACCCTGCTTGACGAAGGAGAGAATCTCCATGCCCGCAAAGCGCTCGCGGTCATATTCTTCGCCAAAGGCGACCTGCACCTTGAAGAGAGACGTTTTGAGGTTTTGCACGTCGCTTTCAAACACGATGCCGCCATGATACAACAGCGCAAGCTGATCGCAGGTGTCCTCCAGCTCCCGGAGACTGTGGCTCGTCACCACCGCCGTGCATCCGCGCTCCAGCACGTCGTCATACAACATGCCCTTGACGAGATTTCGCATGACGGGATCAAGCCCATCGAACGTTTCGTCGAAGAACACATAGTCCGTCATTGCACTCAGCGCAAGAATGGTCGCAGCCTGTCTGCGCATGCCTTTGGAAAACGTGCTCAGCAAGCGCGTGGGATCCAGCTTAAACGCCGCGCAAAGATCTGCATAGCGTTCCATCGAAAAGCGCGGATACATGGACTCATACAAAAGAGCCATGCGGTTTAGATTGCTCTGCGGCAGAAAATAGAGCTCGTCCGGTACAAAGACGCAATGCTCCTTTACAGAAGGGTTATCGAACACTTCGCCGCCGTTGATGGAGATGTGTCCTTCATCCGGCCGATAAACACCGTTGCAAAGCCGCAAAAACGTGCTCTTGCCCGCGCCGTTTGCGCCGACAAGACCGTAAATGCATCCCTGCGGAATGTTGCAATTGAGGTTGAGAAGCGCTTCTACCTCTCCAAAGCGCTTGGTCAGTTTGCGCGCCTTTATCATGACTCTATTTCCTTTCCATAAGCTGCGTTGACCGATTGAAGCACCTGCTCAATCGGCATGCCCGCCGCACGGAGTTCTTCCGCTATGCGGTGGATTTCGCCCAGTCGCTCCTTCACCCCTTCGCCCACGAGCCGGCACGCATCGGCGGTTACAAACCTGCCGTTGCCGGGTGCGCTGACGCATAGCCCGCGCCGCTCCAACTCGCTGTATGCCTTTTGCAGCGTGTTGGGATTGACCGAAAGCTCTTGCGATAGTACGCGCACGGAAGGAAGCTGATCGCCTTCTTTGAGGATGCCGGAAGCGATCAGCCGCTGCGTCTGTTCGATAATTTGTTCATAGATCGGCGTACGTCCGAATCGATCGATTTGGAACATCGCACTGCCTCCTTTGCGAGGATAAGTGTACTATCCGTTATAGTACACTTGAATATTACTTCGAAACGTTTGAAATGTCAAGATGAAATGATGCATTCTTGTGAAGAAATGTCGTTTTTTTCATGGCATGTGGCGAAAGAGTGCGTGAAATCCTGCGATTCGAACTCCTATCTGGGGAAAACGCAAAACGCGGCGTTTTTCTGCCGCTGTATTTCCGGTTTCGTATATGATAAAATCGCTTCTATGGAAAAGCAACAGGAATTAAAACAGCCGCCAAAGGGTACAGGGCGCCCGTCCTCGCTCGATTGGGTAGATAAGGAATCGCCGCAGGAACGCGCAGCCAAACGCAAAGAGCGCATCACGCTCGCGTCTTTGTGTATGCTTTTGATCGTGGTGCTTTCGATTCTGTTTACGTTGCTGCATCAGCAGTTCTCAAGTCAGGCTTCGACGAGTTCCGACCTGCCTGCCGTTTCTGTTGCCGAAACCGTGCCCTCACCCGATGAAGCTGCGGAAAACAGCGCGCAGTTGCCTCCGGTTGAGGCAGGTCTTCTGGTTTCGTTTCTCGATGTCGGGCAGGGGGACAGCATTTTTCTGCGCTCCCCTTCCGGCAAAACGATGCTGGTGGATGGTGGACCCGAAAGTTCGTTTCCCGTCATCGATCGCTATCTCACCGCGCTTGGCGTTGTTGGGCTGGATGTTGTCGTCGCGTCGCACCTGCATGCGGACCACATCGGTGGTCTGATCTCCGTGATCGACACCTATCCCGTCGCGGACTTTTACGATCCACCGTTTGATGCGGACAGCGAAACGTATTTCCGTTTGCGCGATGCGCTGAACGAAAGCGCGGCAAAACTGCACAGCCCGCTGGCCGGCGTAAATACAATGATCCCTTGGGACGATGCGGTCGAGGTACGCATCCTCTCGCCCTATGATACGATCTATCAGGATTTCAACGACACGAGCTATATCATCCGCGTCTCCTACGGCAACACCGCCGTGCTTCTCACGGGTGACGCGACGGAACTCTCCGAAAAGCTTGCGCGTAAAGCCCAGCCGGATCATTATTTTCGTGCAGATGTGCTGAAGGTTGCCCATCACGGCTCCAGCGATGCGACCTTCGAGGCGTTTCTGGATGCAGTATCCCCCGCAATCGCCGTCATCAGCGTTGGTCGGGATAACGATTACGGGCATCCACATGACGCACTTCTGGATCGTCTGCACGATCGGGGCATCACGGTCTATCGAACCGACGAGGACGGAACAATCACGCTCCTGCTTGACGGAACGCGCGTCACGGTGATAGAATAACAGAAAAACAGTAGGCCATGAAGGGGAAAAGTCCTTGAAAGGCGCGCTAGAGAGTACCGTCACCGGCTGAAAGCGGTATGCGTACAACAGGACATCAAGTTCGCCCCGGAGCCTTGCCGGTGAACAGCGCGCGCTCAATAGTCGGCAACGGGCCCGCCCGATACAGCGGAATCGAGGCTGAACCCGGCAACGCCGGGCGAGCAAACGAGGGTGGTACCACGACGCGATTCGTCCCTTTTGGGATGGGGCGCGTTTTTTTATCGAAAAAATGTCAAAGTGTACGCCACACAAGGAGGAGAACAAAATGGGAATGATGGAGTCTCTCGCGCAGCTGCGCGAGGAAGCCGAAGCGAAGTTAAAAGCCGTACAATCATCCGACGAGCTGGAGCAGCTGCTGGTCGATGTGCTCGGCAGAAACGGCTCGCTGACGACGATTCTGCGCACGATGGGCAAGCTTGAAAGTGCGGAACGCGCGAGCGTCGGCGCATTTGCGAACAAGGTGAAGACCGCGCTGGAAACCGTCGTCGCGGAAAAACGCGCGGCGATGGATAAAATTGCCAAGCAACGCCGTTTTGCGGCAGAAGCGCTGGATGTCACCGCCCCCGGGCAGCTGACAAACCCGCTCGGCCGCCTGCACCCGATGACACAGACGTATCGAGAGATTCGCGACGCGCTGGTCGGCATGGGGTTTTCAATGTTCGACGGCCCGGAGATCGAGCTGGACGACAACAACTTCACGCTTTTGAATCTGCCGAAGGATCACCCCGCGCGCGACATGCAGGACACATTCTATATCAATGAAAACGTCGTTCTGCGTACACACACGTCTCCGTGTGAGATCCGCGCGCTGACCTCGCTCACACCCCCGTTTCGGCTGCTGATGCCAGGTCGCGTATTTCGTGTGGACGAAGTGGACGCGAGCCACTCCCCTGTGTTTCATCAGATCGAAGGGTTCGTGGTCGATAAAGGCTTGACGTTGGGCGATCTTAAGGGTATCCTCGACGCGTTTGTACACGCAGTCTTTGGCGAAGATGTCAAAACCCGACTTCGTCCAAGCTATTTTCCGTTTACGGAGCCATCGGCGGAGCTGGATGTCTCCTGCTCGATCTGCGGCGGCAAGGGCTGCCGCGTCTGTAAGGGCACGGGTTGGATCGAAATCTTGGGCTGCGGCGTGACCAATCCGCACGAGATTGCAAACTGCGGCTATGATCCGAACGTTTGGACAGGGCTTGCATTCGGCCTCGGCGTAGACCGCATGGCGAACCTGAAATTCGGCATCAATGACATCCGGCTGGAGTATGAAAACGACGCGCGCTTCCTGCGCCAGTTCTAAGGGAGGAAAACGAATATGAAATTGCCAAAGAAGTGGCTTTGTGAGTATGTTGATTTCAACGTAACCAACGCGGAATTCATCGAAAAGATGATGTGGCGCGGATTTGAATGCGCGGGAGTCGAAAAAGAGCTTGCGGGTGTCGAAGGCGTGGTCACAGGGCGGGTTCTCTCCGTTGTCAAGCATGAGAATTCCGAGCACCTGAACATCTGTCAGGTAGATATCGGCAGCGAGATCGTAACCATCGTCACGGGAGCGGACAACGTCTTTTCCGGCGCGCTGGTTCCCGTCGCCGTGGTTGGTTCCAAACTCGGCGGGCGCGAAATGCAGGCCGTCAATATGCGCGGCGTGATGAGCTATGGCATGCTCTGCTCCGGCGCGGAGTTGGGCTTGAGCAACGCGGACTATCCCGGCAGCGAAGTGCACGGAATCCTGATCTTGCAGGAGGATCATCCGCTGGGTCAGCCGATTGACGAAGCGATTGGGTTTGACGACGACATCTTTGAGTTTGAGCTCACACCCAATCGACCCGACTGCATCTCCATTCTCGGCATGTGCCGCGAAGCAGCCGCGGCGCTTGGTCAAAGCGTTCGCATGCCTTCGATCAAGCCGATCAAAGGCATGGGAAACGCTGCGGACTATGCGCACGTTACGATTGAAAATTATGACCTCTGCCCGCGCTATACCGCGCGTGTCGTCAAGGATATCGTCATCGAACCTTCCCCCGCCTGGATGCAGCGCAAGCTGAAATCCGTCGGTCTGCGTCCGATCAACAACATTGTGGACATCACGAACTATGTGCTGGTGGAATATGGGCATCCCATGCACGCGTTTGACCTCGCCTGCATCCACGGCAGCCACATCGTCGTGCGCACCGCGCAAGAGGGCGAAATCGTCACCACGCTGGATAAGCGCGAGCGCGCGGTAACGCCTGATATGCTCCTGATTGCAGACGAAAGCCGCGGCGTTGGCATCGCGGGCGTGATGGGTGGGCTCAATTCCGAGATTACGGATGCGACCAAGGCAGTTCTGTTTGAATCCGCCGTCTTCAAGGGCAGCAACATCCGCGCGACGGCGAGAAAGCTCAAGCATGTGACCGACGCCGCAAGCCGCTTCATCAAGGGCGTTGAGCCCGTAAGCGCGGAGTTGGCGTTGGAGCGCGCAATCGAGCTGGTTGCCGAGCTCAAAGCGGGCACGGTTGTGGGTCAAATGATCGATGTGCGAAAGGAAGCCCCCTCCGAGCGTGAAATCACCGTCAATGTCGGACATATCAACGCGCTGCTCTCGCTCGATCTTTCGGCAAGCGAGATGGCGCGGATGCTCGCGACCATTTCCATCCCTTCCCGACCCGTACGCGACGGGCTGCATGTGACCATTCCGCATTTCCGCATGGATATCGAAAGCGGTATTGAGGCGGACTGGGATATCGCGGAAGAGATTGCGCGCATCTACGGCTACTATAACATCATGCCCACGCTCATGCGCGGGGATACGTTCCGCGGCCGCATCAACGACCTCTTCCTGTTGGAGGACAAGGTGAAGGATGCGCTCGTCTCACTGGGACTCTACGAGATGTATAACTACAACTTCACGAGTCCGTCCGTGTTCGATTCCCTGCTGTTGCCGGCCGAGAGCGAGCTGCGAAAAGCCGTGCGCATCCTAAACCCGTTTGGTGAGGATCAAAGCCTGATGCGTACCACGCTGATTCCCGGCATGCTGGACTCCCTCGTGCGCAATTCGAACCGAAAGAGCGGACATCTGCGCTTCTTTGAAGTCGGCAACACGCATGTGGACACCGGCGCGGATCTGCCCGAGGAACGAAAGCAGGTCGGCATTGTGCTCGCCGGAGAAAGTGTGGACTTCTATCTGCTCAAGGGGATGATCGAGGAACTCTTCCGCGTGCTGAGCGTGAAAAACGTCACGTACCAGACCAGTACGGCAAGCTATCTCCAGCCCGGCAGGGCGGCGCAAATCGTCTCTGCGGACGGCGAGTACCTCGGTGTGTTTGGCGAAGTGCACCCGGATGTTGCGGACAGCTGGAAGGCGGACGGCAGAGTCTATGTTGCGGAACTGCGTTTTTCGGCGATTGCGAAAAGCCGCGCGATCGGGAAACGCTTCGAGCCGCTTCCCCGCTTCCCCGTTGTGGATCGCGACCTCGCCGTCGTCGTTGATGCCTCGCTGGAGTCCGCCGCGCTCAAGCGCATCATCGAGAATGCACCCGCGGGCGTACTCATCAGCGACGTGCGGCTGTTTGACACCTATGCGGGCATCGGAATCCCCTCCGGCAAGAAGAGCCTCGCGTTCTCCTTCGCGCTCCGTGCGGACGATCACACCCTCTCGGACGAGGAGATCAAGCGCGCGATGGACGCGATCATCGATTCTCTCAAGGCAAACGGCGCGCCGCTGCGCGCATAGTCGTCGATTCACGTTTCACAATTGGAACCCGACAACTGATTTTTTGTGTCGGGTTCCTGCTAACTGTATTGCGCTGAGAGCACAGCATACTTTATACTTACATAAAGCGACACGTTCTGTTGTCAACAGTGAAAACGGAGGATGTTTCATGGCATTTTGTGACAATTGCGGGAAACCCGTCTACCGGTTGGATCGCACCTGCGCCAATTGCGGCGCGCCCGTCACCCAATTTGGTCAACCCGCCTATGACGAAGCACCACCTTCGCGCCGTGTGAACGAAGACCCGATGGCAAGCTCGCCCTATGCGGTGCTCAGCAGCTGGGGATTCGTAGGCTCGATGTTATTGATGGCGCTGCCGTTTGTGGGATTCATCATCACAATCGTCTGGGCATCCGGCGGTGCGGCCAACCTCAACCGCCGCAACCTCGCGCGCGCCTATCTGCTCCTGATGGGAATCGTGGTTTTGATTTATATCGTTGTGCTCGTCGCACTCCTCACAACCGGAAACGCAATGGATCTTTTCAGCGAATACCTCAACTGACGCTGCGGCATGCGGGTCTTCCCGCTTCTCATACAGTAACAAGAGAAAATGGAGGCACACACATATGGCATTCTGTTCCAAATGCGGCTCTTCGCTCAACAGTGGCGATCGGGTCTGCGGTAATTGCGGCGAACCGGTCCAAGGTACAACCGCAGCCAGCTCGAACGATGTATGGCTTGGCATCCTCGCCTATCTCGGTGGGCTCGCGCTGATTCCATTCCTGATCAAGGACAAGTCCCCATTCGTGCGCGCGCATGGCGTGCGCGGAATCAACCTACTGCTTCTGGAGATCATAGTCGTGGTCGCGGTTGCCGTCTTCTCCTTGGTTCCGATTCTCTATGATATCCTCAGCACGCTGCTTGGCCTCGCAGGCTTTGCGTTTTCGCTGATCGGCATCATCAACGTCGCGAACAAAGAGGACAAGGACTTACCGCTCATCGGTACAATCCGTTTGATCAAGGACTGAGTTCTCTTTCAAGATGCGTGGAAGGGTTTGGGTTCGGCTCGCGCCGCATACTCAAGCCCTTTCCCTATGTAAGTGAAAAGCGTGTGAAAGAATGAATTATCTGATCCGAAACTGCACGATCTATGACGGAACCGGCGCGCCACCATTTTCGGGGAACGTCGGCTTTGCGCATGGGCGTTTGCTCGTTTTTCGCGCGGGCGAAGAACCACCCGCGGACACGGTGATCGACGCGCAAGGGCGCGCGCTCACGCCGGGTTTCCTCGACGCGCATTCCCATGGAGACCTCACACTCCAAAGCCCCTATGCCACCCGCAGCAAACTCGGTCAGGGCATCACGACGCAGATTGCGGGGCAATGCGGCGTTTCGCTCGTGCCGGCAAACAACGCAGATCGGTCGAGGTTCTCGCGCTTTGTCTCCGGCATCGCGCCGTTTCCCGATCTGCCGAATGATCTGAACCTGCTCGGAAGCATGGCGGGCTTCTCCCGCTGGCTGGAAGAGACAAAAAATCCGATCACAACGCGCTGTTTCGTCGGCCACGGTACCCTTCGCCTCTGGGCGATGGGATACGAAAACCGCAAGCCGGATGCGGGAGAGCTCGATCGCATGAAAGGGATGCTGCGCCGCTGTATCCGCCAAGGTGCGCTGGGTCTCTCGACCGGACAGGTCTACGCGCCGTGCTGTTATGCCCAAAACGACGAGATTCTCTCGCTCCTGCAGGTCGTGCATGAGGAAGGCGGTGCTTACGCCAACCACCCGCGTAATGAGGGCGATCGCGTGATAGAATCCCGCGCGGAAAGCATGCGGCTGGCCATGGAGGCGGACGTTCCTCTCTGCGTGTCGCACCTGAAGGCTGCCGGCAGACAAAACTGGGGCAAACCGCGCACGATGCTTTCGCAGCTCGACCGCGCGGTGGAAGACGGTCTCCGCGCGATGATCGACTGCTATCCCTATACGGCGGGCTGCACCTCACTAAACGTTTCGATTCCCCCGCGCTATTTTGAAAAAGGCATGCCGGGCTTGCTGGTTGCGCTGAACAGCGCAACCGAACGCGAGATCATCCGCGCGGAAATGAACCGCGCGAGCGATTACGACAACTATGTATACAACAGTGGCGGCTTCTCCGGCGTTTACGTGGCAAGCTGTCCTGTCGATCACCGTGCGGAAGGCATGTTCGTAACAGAGTATGCCGAAAAAGCCGGGATGGAACCGTTTGACGCGTTTTGTGATATACTGATACGGAACAACGGCTTGGGTTTGGGCATCTATTTTCACATGAACGAAGATGACATGACACAGATTCTCACGCATCCGCTCTGCGTGCTCGGCACCGACGGATTGATCGGTCAAGCGGGCGACAACCCGCATCCGCGAGCGTTCGGCAGCACCGCGCGCGCCTATGATCTGCTCGTGCGTCAAAAGAAGCTGCTCACGCCGGAAGCCATGATTCATAAGATGAGCGGTCAGGCTGCGGCGTTTCTCGGGCTATCCAGCAAAGGACGCGTGGCGGATGGTCTGGATGCGGACGTGTTGTTATTGGATCTTGATCGCTTTTGTGACATGGCGACCTATAAAAGCGGAAATGCCCCGACGCAGGGAATCGAAAAAATCTTCATCGGCGGTCGTGAAATCACGCTGCCCCATGCTTAGCGGCAAACTCTGCCGCCTGCATCTACGGAGGAACATTCAGTATGGAATCAATCTATATCATCGGCGGCGCCGCCATTGACATCACCGGAAAGCCGGATAGCATCTGCCGCGAGCGGGACAGCAATCTCGGCCGCGTCAATATCCGCGTCGGCGGCGTTGGACTCAATTTCGCCAAACGTCTGGCCGCGCTTGGATACAATGCCGAGCTGGTCACCGCCATCGGTTCCGGATTCCATGCGGGCATGGTGCGCGAAAGCTGCCGCAACGCGAGTGTTTCCCTGACGCATACGTACGCGGGCAGCGAACACACGGGCACCTACATCGGTATATTTGACGAGGATGGAGACATGCTCGTCGGCATCAGCGATATGTCCGTGCTGGATCATCTCACGCCGGACTATCTCGGCGCGCTGCTGCCGCAGATCAACGCCGCTCGGATGTGCATACTCGACGGCAATCTTTCGCCGGAGTCGCTTGCTTTTCTTTGCCAGAGCGTAACCGCGCCGCTGTTCTATGATCCCGTCAGTTGCGCCAAAGCAAAGCGCATCGGCGACCAGATCGGCAGATGCTACGCGATCAAACCAAACCGCTTCGAGGCGGGTTTCCTCTCCGGCAAATCTTGCGATACGCTGCGCGGGATCTATCGCGCCTCGGACTGGTTCTTGGAGCAAGGCGTCAAGCGCGTGTTCATCGACCTCGCCGAAGAAGGCGTCTTTTGGTCGGATTGCGATGGCTGCGGTGTCATTCCGACGCAGGCCAGTTCGGTTGTGGATGCCTTGCGCGCGGGCGCGGCGATGGGCGCCGCAATGGCGCACGGCTGCATCCTGAATTGTTCAACCGAAGAATGCGCGCGTCTCGGCGCGGAAGCAGGCGCCAAATCCGTCGAAGAGATTTGGTAGTCAAGCGACAAGAAAAGGCTCCCCGTCAATAGTTACGGTGGAGCGGTAGACTATGAGAAAAGAAGCGGGAATCCTGTTCCTACTTCTTTTTTAGTTGCGTTTCGTTTTTGGGTCGACTATCTTTACTTGTTCGTACTCATTCGGGTTAAAACAGCCTTGCGCTCTCCAGTGGCGGCAGCGGCTCAATGTGCCAGATGTCGTTGGCGTACTCGCGAATCGTGCGGTCGGAGCTGAATTTCGCACTGCTTGCGACGTTCATCATGCACTTTCTGCCGAACGCCATACGGTCCTTATAGTCGCGGTTGACGTCCTCCCGTCGCTGACAGAACGCAAGAAGCTCCTGCAGGACGAAATATTGATCCGCCATGGACCAATCGGAGCCGAACAACAGCGAACGATGCAAATCCGCAAATGCGCCGCTGTTGTCGTCGCTGAGCGTGCCGTCGATGAGTGAATCCACCACACGGCGCACGCGCGGCTCATAGTCGTAGATCGACTTTGCGTTATAACGCGGCTTCAGCTCATTGAGTTCTTTGACGCTCGCACCGAAGATATAGTTGTTTTCCAGCCCCGCCTGTTCGACGATCTCTACATTTGCGCCGTCAAACGTACCGAGGGTCACCGCACCGTTGAGCATCAGCTTCATGTTGCCCGTGCCGCTGGCTTCCGTGCCCGCGGGAGAGATCTGCTCGGAAACGTCTGCTGCGGGAATGATGTGCTCAGCATAGGAGCAGTTGTAGTTCTGCACGAACACAACGCGCATCTTATCCGCCATGTCGGGGTCGGAATTGATCCGCTTGGCGAGTTCGTTGATATACTTGATGATCGCCTTGGCGCGGATATAGCCCGGCGCGGCCTTTGCGCCGAAGATGTATGCCGTCGGTGTGAAGTCCTTGATCCGTCCGTCCTTGAGCCCGAAATACGTGTCGAGAATGCCAAAGGCATTCAGCAGCTGACGTTTGTATTCGTGCATGCGCTTGACCTGCACATCGAAAAGGAAATCCGGCGGAAGGTAGACGCCCTCTTTCTCCTGAATCAGGAGGCTGAGCTGTTGTTTTTTGATGCGCTTGATCTCATTGAATTGCTCGACGTCGCGATCGGACAAATGCTCCTTCAGCTGAGCGATCTGCTCCAAATCGGAAAGATATCCTTTGCCGATGCGCGCGTCAAGAAAGTCGCACAATTCCGGATTGCACAGCCCAAGCCAGCGGCGCTGGGTAATGCCGTTCGTCTTGTTTTGGAATTTCTCCGGAAATGCCGCATACCACTCTTTGAGCACATCGCTTTTCAGAATCTCGGTGTGGAGCGCCGCGACGCCGTTGACATAGCGGGAGCAATACACCGCAAGGTTGGCCATGTGGATCAGTTTCCCTTGAATGATGGACATACGCGAGCAATCAAGCTTGCGCGCCATCAATTCGCCGCACAGTTTGGCATTGATTTGGTAGATGATATCAAATACATCCGGCAAAACGGACTTAAACAGATTGACGTCCCATTTTTCCAGCGCTTCCGCCATGACCGTGTGATTCGTGTAGGAGAATGTCTTTGCCGCGATTTCGAACGCGCGGTCAAAGGGAATGCCCTCTTTCATCAGCAGCCGGATCAATTCCGGAATGCTCACGGTCGGGTGCGTGTCGTTTAGCTGAATCGCCACATGCTCGGCAAAGCTGTCGATCGGGCGGTTCTCACGTTTGAAGCGAAAGATGATATCCTGTAAGCTTGCGGAGGAAAGAAAATACTGCTGCTTGAGGCGCAGTTTTTTTCCAGCTTCGGTCGAATCGTTGGGATACAGCACGCGGGTGATGTCCTCCACCGCGTTCTTCTCCAGCACCGCAAGAGAGTATTCCTGGTCGTTAAAGAGTTTGAAATCAAAATCGGAAACGGCCTCACTCTGCCAGAGGCGCAGCGTGCCGATGTTTTCCGTGTCGTAACCGAGGATCGGCATATCGTATGCCACCGCGCGCACGGTCATATCCGCAAAGCGCACGAGCATTTCGTGTGTGTCGCGCCTGCGGCTCCAGGGATCGCCAAAGCGCTGCCAATCGTCCGCGCTCTCTACCTGAAATCCATCGCTGAAGCTCTGTTTGAACAGACCGTATTTATAACGGATCCCGTAGCCGTCCAGCGGAAGATTTTCGGAGGCCGCCGAATCGAGAAAACACGCCGCAAGCCGACCTAAGCCGCCGTTACCGAGCGCCGCATCTTCGATATCCTCAAACATCGCGATATCCAGCCCGCGCGTTTCAAACTCGCGCTTGACCTCATCCAGGATGCCGAGTACGAACAGATTGTTGTAGACCGTCCGCCCGACCAGATATTCCGCGCTAAAATAGTACGCCTCACGCACGCGCTCATGCGCATGCCGACTCTCGTACCAATTTTCGGCGATTGCTGCCATCACCACGCCGGATAACGCATCATGCAGCTGCGCGGTCGTTGCGTCCAGAAACGACACCTGATGATTCTGCTTGAGCGCAAGTTCTATGCTCTCCATGATGTTCTCAATTTTCACTGAAATAACCTCTCTTTTTCGCATCGCGTCCTAGTATAACACAATTTATTTCGGATGAAAAGACACGCGCGTCCCTGCACCCCGTAGAAAAAAGCCCGAACTGCGGCGTTTTTCCGGTAATTTACCGGGAATGACGCTTCTTGCGCGTTCTGCGGCGCGTTTCTGCGCCATTTAGTCGTTTCTTAAGCGCTTAAGCACGCGCTATTTTGTATTATACTCGAATTTTTGTACAATAGTCCATATTTATTCCGTATAACCGATATTTTCCTGCTTTTTTCAAAAAACAGTCCTCTTCGTCTACCGCTCCGCCCAACGATTGACAGAACACCAAAAAACGCGAGAGTGCTCGCGTTTTTGGAGGCAGGTCGCTCATTCAAGCCAATTTTCAATGAACATATTCCTTCAGAATATCCGCAATCTGCGCGATTGTTTCTTGTGAAAATACTGGATCCAGCCCATTTCGTGCGAGCACATCGCCAAGCGCTTCATAGGGCTCTCGCATGACAATGTTAAAATACGCAGCTTTGGCAGCGTCTTTGTCGCTCTGCGCGAGGTCAAACAGCTCCAGCGCGGGCACCATGCTCGCTGCATAGCTGATATAGTACATCGGTGTCTGGAATGTATGCGAAATCAGCACCCATTCGGTTCCCTGATAGCCATATACCTCCTGAAGCCCATATTCCTCCGCCAGCGTTGCGTAACGCGCGTTCATCTCCTCCAACGTCATATCCGGGTTTTCATAGACGTCCTGCTGGAATTCGTCCTCCATACAGCCGGAAAGTAGCGCATACATTGCGTCAACCAACGCGGCTGTGCGCGCCTGATCCGCCAAATCGCCATAGAACTGCTCATAATCGTCAAACAACAGCAGCACGAGCGCCTGCGCGTCCACCTCTGCCAAATCCAAGCTATCCCCGGAAGAATATCCGATCTCCGCATTGTGATAATAATTCGTAAAGTGCCCCAACTCGTGGAGCATGGTTGCGATATTGTCCGCACTTCCTGTCCATTCGGAGAAGATGAAAGGCGCGCGATAGTCCGCGATATAGGTCGTAAAGCTGGAGTCCATCTTCACATCGCTGTCGGTCACGTCATAGAGCCGGTTTTGCAGCATATAGGTCACGGGTTCGGCAAGCAAAACTGAAAACTCGTTTGCGACGGACGAGAGCGCGCTGAAAAACGCGTCCTCGTCGAAACTTGCCGCGCTAAGATCCGACGTGTCGGTTCTGTTGTTCGCTTTGATGAACACGGGTGCGATGAATTGCTTGACCGCGGCATGCAGCGTTCTTGCGTCTGCTGGCGTATAGTCCCGCCCATAGGTATCATAGCAATAAGCCGCATAGTTGGAATATCCCAACCGGGAGGCGATTTCTGTCCGAATCGAAACCTGCTCTTGAAAGATAACACCCGCCTGCGCGTTGAGCGCGGCGCAGTACGCGTCGTAGAGGCGATAGTATTCCTCGGTGCTTAAGGATACATCGTTCATAATATCGGTGTATGACCAGCGTGTGCCGTTGTCGAGCAGCGTGAAGGTGGCGGTCAGGTTGTCGTATTCAAGCGTCAACTGTTCCTCTTGATCCAGCAGGTCTTGAACCGTAGAATCGTCATAGAGATCGTCCTTTAGGATCGCATCCACATAGCCTTCACCAAACGACTGCTTCGCCAGCTCTTGCGCTTCACCCGAGGATTCGAACAGCGCGGCAGAGACCGCCTGCATGTTTGCGTCCAACTCCGTAAGCGAGGATTGCAAATAGGCATATTCTTCGCGATAAAAATCATCGGTCACATCAAAGGCATACAGAAGGTAAACCAACGACAGCATCGAATCCGCGTGACTGTATTGTTCTTGCAGCGTCTGATAGCTCGCGATCATCTCTGCGGCATCCTTACCCTGCTTGATTCCATCCTGCAGGTCTTCCATTGCCGCCTGCATCCCGGCAATGTCCGGGCGTTCATACGTCATGTCCGCAAGTGTTACATCGTCATGCGTGATGTCCGGCAGCACAGGCACGTTGTATGTTGTGCTTGGAGCGGCGCCACTGGAAGAGGACGTGATGGAATCATTCCCCATGCCGCAAGCAGAGAGGAAAAACACAGCGGCTATCGCTGTGGATACAATAATTTTCTTTGTTACATATTTCTTCATGCAACTATTATATATCCTCACATTCTGAAATCACAGTGATTTTTACCACTGGGAGAAATTATTCTCACGCACGCTGAGTTGCGAGATCACTTCAAAAAACCAACTGGGATTCCCGTTCATGCGCCTTCGGGACACGAACTCACGCGATGACCCCGAGTCGTCTCCAACTTTTATCCGACTTTTTCTATCTTCTATCGCATGCATAGAACGACGCTATCGCTTGCAAAGAACGCCGCTATGGCTTGCAAAGAACGCCGCCTGACTTGAATTCAATTGAAAATCGTGGTATAAACATAAGAACGGTTTTACCGATTGACCGGAAATTCCGTTTGACGCACCGATTCCACATCGGAAAGGAAACCGTATATGAACATCGTAGTGCTCGCAGGCGGCCTCTCGCCGGAACGCGACGTCTCTCTCTCCACCGGCACAATGGTCACCAACGCCCTGCGCAAAAAAGGGCATCACGCCATCCTGGTCGACCTGTTTTTCGGCATCGACTCCCTGCCCGACCCGATCGAGCAAGCGTTTGCCGTCAGCGGGATGCTGCCGCCTTTTTCCGTTCCCGAGCAAGCGCCGGATCTGGATCAAGTTCGTCAGGCACGGCGCGGCGGCTTTTCCGGCGAGATCGGTACTGGTGTATTGGAGCTGTGCCGCGCGGCGGATCTCGCGTTTCTCGCGCTCCACGGCGGCATTGGTGAAAACGGGAGCTTGCAGTCCTTCTTTGATCTCTGCGGGGTTCGGCACACGGGCAGTCCTTCAATCGGCTGCGCACTGGCGATGGACAAAGCGGTCAGCAAATCGCTCTTTCGCAGTGAGGGAATCCGCACCGCAAATTGGGCGGTCGCGCGTAAAGGGTTTGCGTTTGACACGGAGCATTTCCCCGTTCCCTGTGTGGTTAAGCCCAACAGCGGCGGCTCCAGCATCGGTGTGGTTATCGTCCGCGAGCGGGCGGAGCTTTCCCGCGCCATCGAAGCGGGCTTCGCGTTTGAAAACGAGCTCATCGTGGAAGAATTCATTCAAGGGATGGAACTTTCCGCGGGCGTGCTGGGTAACAGCGATGATTGCATCGCCCTTCCGTTGATCGAGATTGTGCCCAAGCATGGATTTTATGACTATCAGCATAAATATCAAAAAGGCTGGACGGACGAAATCGTCCCCGCCCGCATCTCTCCTGCGCTCACGCAACGCGTCCAAGCGCTCGCGATTCGAGCCTTCCGCGCGCTCAAGCTCGGCGTCTATGCCCGCATCGACTTTCTCCTGACGGCTGAGGGCGAAGCCTATTGTCTGGAGGCGAACACGCTGCCGGGGATGACGCCGACGAGTCTGCTGCCGCAGGAAGCGGAGCATGACGGGTTGGATTACCCCGCGCTGTGCGAAACCATCGTCAACCTTTCGCTGAAACGGTACGAGAACGAATGAAACCATTTTTGTTTTCCGAGATTGCCGAAGCATGCGGCGGCGTCTATTTTGGTGATCCCGCTCTGCTGCGTGAGGTCGCAAGCGATATCGTCATCGACAGCAAGCAGGCCAAGCCCGGCTCGCTGTTTATCGCGATCCTCGGTGAAAAACATGATGGACACGCCTTCATCCCCTCCGCGCGCGCAAACGGCGCGTCGCTCGTCGTTTCCGATCGGCGGCTGGAGGCGGAACCATACCTGCTCGTACCCGATACACTTCTGGCGATGCATGCCATTGCAAAGCGATACCGGAATAAGTTCTCGATCCCAGTGATCGGTCTGACGGGTAGCGCGGGCAAAACCTCGACGAAAGATATCCTGGCCGCGGCGTTAGGCGCAAAATACCGCGTCATGAAAACGCAGGGAAACCTCAACAACGAGACGGGCGCCGCGCTGACGATCTTCACGCTGGAAGACGCGCACGAGGTCGCAGTCGTTGAAATGGGCACCAATCATTTCGGAGAAATCGGACGAATCGCGGCGTTTGTTCAGCCGGACTACTGCCTCTTTACGAACATAGGACTTGCGCATATCGAAAACTTCGGCTCGCGCGAGGGAATCTTCCGCGGCAAAACAGAGATGCTCCCGTTCCTGCGCGCGGGCGGCCGCGTCGTCGCCAACGGCGACGACGACATGCTCCGCGAAATCCCCGGGGCGTTGCTCTACGGGCTAAGCGAATCGTGCACGGTGCGCGGAACGCAGATTGAAGATCTGCTCTTGCGCGGCATGACTTTCACGGTGAACGATGCAGAAAAGGAATGTCGCGTCCACATACCCGCACTGGGTCTTCACTCGGTCTATAACGCCCTCGCCGCTGTTTCGGTATGCATTCTTGTCGGCATGCAGCTCGAGGAGATCGCGGCGGGAATCGCAACCTATCAGCCGCTGCCTGGACGCATGAATGTGCATGAGCTGGAAGGCTATACCGTCATCGACGACACTTATAACGCAAACCCGACCTCGATGAAAGCCGCGCTGGATGTGCTCGCCAAATGCGAAGGCAGACGCGTTGCGATTCTTGGCGATATGCGCGAGATGGGCGAAACGTCCCCTCAATTGCACGAAAATGTCGGCCGCTATGCGGCCTCTCTCGGCATCGAGCAGCTGCTTTGCGTCGGTACGGACAGCGTATTTATGTTTCAAGGCGCCCAAACCGTTCCGCTGTGTGCTACGCAGTACTATGAAACGCAGGAGGCGCTGCAAGCCGTTCTGCCCGGGTTGGTTCGGGAAGGCGACATCCTCCTCGTAAAAGCCTCCCGCGGGATGCATCTGGAGTTGACGGTGCAGCAGTTGTTGTCTGGTCTGCGGTAAATACCCGAAGATATTTTTATAATCAAAAAAACCCGTGCGGATGAAACCGTTCGGGCTTTGTGTTTGCTGCTATCGATCAACTAGTAAACGAAAAAAGCCCGCGCGGATGAAACCGTTCGGGCTTAGTATTTGCTTCTATCGATTAGCTGTTCTTCATGACGACGAGTTCCACGCTCTCCATAACATCTTCGCACGCATCGCAGCAGGCTTCCATCCAGTCGAATAGTTTCGTCCAGGTGATGCGTTCCTGAGACTCCGCGTTTTCGCAATAGAGTCTGCGAATGGCGGCGCAGTGCAGCCGATCGCCCTGCTCTTCATAGTCGTTGACCTTCACGATAGCGCTCGCCAAGCGGTCGCTGTTCTTCTGGAAGCCGGGTAGTTCTTTGAGCGCGTCGCGCGATTCATAGCAACACTGCTTGATGATCTTCGCAAACTCCTGCGCTTCCTCCCGCATGTGCTTGGCATTGTACATGAACATCTTGCGCACGACATCTTCGATGAAGTCCGTCACGTTATCAATCTGTTGCAAAAGCAGGATAATATCCTCGCGTTCGATGGGCGTGATGAATTCCTTGGCGAGTTTATGCATCAGCAAGTGCTTGTTTAAGTCCGCCTCATGCTCAATCGCATGGATTTCCTCAACCTGCTCGCCCAGTTTTTCCGGATCATAGTGCTCAACCAATCGTTCGAGATATTCCGCAGCCTTACAGGCGCTCTCCATACCAAGAACAAATCCTTCAAAGTACTCGTTGGTGCGTTGCTTTTTCATATACGTTACTCCTTTAATCGCTCATAATCATTTCGGTTAAAACTGTTTTTTACTTAGAAGATCGCGAGGAACAGCTTCACCATTAAAAACCCGACCAGTCCGCAGCACGGGAACGTCAGCACCCACGCGTAGACCATCTCTTTGACCACACCCATGTTGACGGAGCTAAGGCGTTTGCTCGCGCCCGCGCCCATAATCGCGGTGGTTTTCGTATGCGTTGTGCTCACGGGGATACCCGTCAAGGACGAAAGCAGCAAGCAGCCCGCCGCCGCGATATCCGCCGAAAATCCCTGATACTTTTCCAGCTTCACCATGTCCATGCCGACCGCTTTGATGATGCGAAGCCCACCAACCGAAGTACCAAACGACATAACCAGCGAGCAGAGGATCATCAACCAGATCGGAATCGTAAACGTGTTTACATCCGTTTGTCCGCCCGCAAGGAATATGCCCAGCAGAAATACGCCGATGAACTTCTGTCCATCCTGCGCGCCATGCATGAAAGCCATTGCCGCACTCCCCACGATTTGACCCCGTTTAAAGAATAAATCGGCTCTTCGGCGCTCCACCCGTTTAAAAAGAAAACTCATGAGCTTGGTAACACCAAAACCCATCGCAAATCCAAGTGCGGAAGAAAGCGCGAGGCCATAGATGACCTTGAGCCATGCCGCAGCGTTGATGCCGCCAAAGCCGTTTTGAATTGCGACCGCGGCACCCGAGATTCCCGCGATGAGCGCATGGCTCTCGCTGGTCGGTATCCCGAAATACCAGGCGATGGTCGCCCAGAGCACGATGGCAAACATGCCAGCGCAGAGCGCGATTGTCGCATCCGCCGCATTGCTGCCGAAATCCACCATGTTGTAGATGGTCTGCGCAACGGTCGCGTTGAGCAGCGTCATCACAAACACACCGAGAAAATTGAACACCGCCGCCATCAAAATCGCGGCACGCGGGCTCATGGAACGCGTCGAAATACAGGTTGCAATCGCGTTCGGCGCGTCCGTCCAACCGTTGACGAGAATCACGCCCAATGTCAGCGCGACCGTAATCATCAGTGCCGGGTTAGTGGTAAATCGCGTCAAAAAATCCGAAAATGAAATCGTCATGTTATAGCCATTCTCCTCAAATTGAGTGCTCCCTCTCAAAATGCCAATTTTCACCTATTTATAATTTAACACAAATGCTCTCTATACTTTACATGAATTTTTCATTTTGTGGTATAGAATCAAATAATTTTTTTATATATACTTCGTCGAACAGCATGCGATTCATGCAAAGTGGTTCCAAATGAGCGTCCGTTTGGCCTGCGCAACCCGATCCTTCGGAGCATATAAAAAAACGGGCGGGTTTCGCCCGTCCGCAGGTTTGCAATTTGCGGTATCAAACTATTCCAAATGAAACGTCGATTTTAACGCCTGAATCTCCTCGTCGCTGAGGAAGATCACGCGCCCTGCCTCTCTCGCCACCAAGATCGAAGCCGCGGTCGCTTCTGCCACCTCCAACCGATCAAACGCCGTAAACAGTGTCTCTCCCGTGGTCACGATTCTGCTGTTTTCAAACAGCGCGACAGGCGTCTTGGAAGAAAAACGCGCAGCCGCGTTTTCTGGCGCGCGGCAGAATTCTGCCAATGTAAATTTCGGAACCGCGCGCAGCATATAATAACTCTCCGGCACGGTAGATGTTTCAAACGGCGCTCCCGCGCTCATGAATGCGGCGACATGCGCGGGAGCCGCGGAAAATACGGCATTGATCGGAGCATGTTGTTTATAGATCTCCGTGTGGAGCGGGGTTTCCCGCGCGGGTTGCTTGCCCGCTTCCGATTTTCCGTCGCACACGAACACAAGGTCATCCTCCTCAAGGAGTGCATTGTCCATTCCTTCCGGCGTGATGAGAAACGACCGCTCATCAACCCGCGCGCTGGCAACGCCGAACGCGCCTATTAGCAGCGCGTGCTCGCATCCGCGGCGCAATTTTTGCAGCAATTCCGCGCGGACTTCGCGCTCTCTTTCGGAGGCGGGGTGTTCTTGCGTCTGTGTTTCGGGCGCGACGCGCGAATCCCAAAGCGAGAGCTGCTCCTGCGTCACCATGTGAGGCGCTGAAAGCTTGCGCGAGAGTAAATCGAGCTTCGCGGCGTATTCGATGGTCTCAAACAGTTGATAAGCGGCAAGCAGGTGTTCGCCGCCGACGCAAACGCCGTGATTTTCTAAAAATACGACATCCGCGCCCTTGGAAAACGCGGCAAACATGTTTTCGCCTAGCGCGGGGCTACCCATCATGGCGTATTTGGAGAGCCGCATGTTTTTGCAGCGGGAGAGCGTGTCCGGCAGCAGGTCGACGCGCGGCATCGTCCGCGTGAGCGAAAACGCGATGCAGAATACGGGATGCGCATGCACCACGGCGCGGAAATCCGGCCTTGCGCGATACGTTGCGCGGTGGAAAAAGATCTCGCTGGAAGGCGCGTGCTTGCCGGTATAGGTGCCGTCCGGGTGAACGCAGACGATGTCCTCCGCGGTCAGGCTGCCTTTGTCAAAACCTTTGGGGGTAATCCAAATATTGCCGTTTTCGTCAAGAATCGAGATGTTGCCGCCGGTCGCGGTGGTCAACCCCCGGTCATACACGCGGCGCATGACGGACGCAATTTGCTCCGCCGGAGATAGTGTAAAGAATTTCATATTCTGTCGTTTCTCTTTCTGTAATGCTTCAACATTTTCCGGTTGATTATATCACGGTGAAGCACCCTTGTCTTTGAAAATCATAATCGTTCCGGAGTGAAGACGAAACATCTGCTCTGGCTCGCAAACATAAAATCGTTTGCGTTCTACCGAGATTTCTACCAAGATTTCGATCGTGATTTCAATCGGGATTTCTATCGAGATTTCCGCGGGAAGAAGCGTCCAGAGTGTTGACATTTACCCTCCCAAATGCTATCATAAACAACGCCGTCTGGGTGTAGCGCAGTTTGGTAGCGTGCTTGAATGGGGTTCAAGAGGCCGAAGGTTCAAATCCTTTCACCCAGACCAAAATAGAGAAGGAACTCCTGTTGGGGTTCCTTCTCTATTTCTATATTGGAAAGATGATTTACATCTTCGGCTTGCGTCGAAGCACGTCCGGGGTTCAAGGGGTGAGTGCCGCCGCGCAGCGGGAAAAAGGATCCTGTGGATCGTTTTTCAGGCACGAACGAGCGCGCGGGTACCACAAGCATCGCGCAGTGGTCGCGCGCTCCGGCCCGCCGAAGGTTCAAATCCTTTCACCCAGACCAAAATAGAGAAGGAACTCTTGTTGGGGTTCCTTCTCTGTTTCTATATTGGAAAAATGATTTACATCTTCGACTTGCGTCGAAGCCCGTCCGGGGTTCAAGGGGTGAGTGCCGCCGCGCAGCGGGAAAAAGGATCCTGTGGATCGTTTTTCAGGCACGAACGAGCGCGCGGGGACCACAAGCATCGCGCAGTGGTCGCGCGCTCCGGGCCGCGAAGGTTCAAATCCTTTCACCCAGACCAAAATAGAGAAGGAACTCTTGTTGGGGTTCCTTCTCTGTTTCTATATTGGAAAGATGATTTACATCTTCGGCTTGCGTCGAAGCCCGTCCAGGGTTCAAGGGGTGAGTGCCGCCGCGCAGCGGGAAAAAGGATCCTGTGGATCGTTTTTCAGGCGCGAACGAGCGCGCGGGTACCGCAAGCAGAGCGTAGCGGTCGCGTGCTCCGGGCCGCGAAGGTTCAAATCCTTTCACCCAGACCAAATTAGAGAAGGAACTCCTGTTGGGGTTCCTTCTCTGTTTCTGTGTGCACGAAACACAGAGATACCTGTCATCAGAAGAGTTTGAGATATCCTGTGCTGAGTAAAAACAAATCGACTTGCTGTTGAAAACCCAAATTGAGCATTATCCGTTCGATTGTCACGGACGCCCCTATTTCTACGTGTGATTTCACAAAAAAATCTGTTTCCAAATTGACTCAGATAACGATTCCGTGTAGTATATACATGTGTATTGACTTTGTAATTTTTCCAGTGTACTTTTATGCGCCTCAATGCTTGATCAGGATAATGTGCATATGCGAAACATGAATTTTCTAGGTTACAAAGACAATTTTTGTTAGGACTTCGGGTTAAACAATACCGATTAATAAAAGGTTTACCAGCTAATGCGTTCGTATTTTAGCTGGTACTTCATTATGTAAGCGTTCGGTTACGGAAGATTTGGGTTTACCCTGTCGGGATTTTTCCCGAATCTAGGCATCAATGTTTCGATAAAGGAATATCACCCCGAAGAGTGCGTAAGTTCGTTATTTAACCTGTTGCCTAAGTCGGTGAAAACGGGCTGTAGAATCGAAATAAAGCATTAAGAAAGAATATTTCGCCTAAAGTTGAACTTTCTACCGGTTGTTGATCTCTGAACATATAAAATTCGTCTGCAATTGGGCAACAAGATATTGGAAAGGATAACACATTATGCACCAATACATGTTGGCAAGGTATGATATTAAAGAGAGGGCAAAGGCCGAAATCAGCAAAGATCGTTCCTCTGCAATTCTAAACTGGTTTTTGTATGGCGTTATCCTTGGAGCGGCTTACTTGATCGCAAGTATAGTCGGAGGGAATCCTCTCGGCAGTATAGCGCAGGAACTCATGTATGGGGTCTCTGGCGGTTATTCCGATGCGCAGGCGATGCTTGGCCTTGCACAGGCGGTTTTTGGGGTTCTTGTCTCCGCATTGCTCAGCAGCTTATTGATCATTGCAATCAGTTTTGTTGTTGCACCGATCTTGAATTACGGCGTTTACTATAATTCGATTCGTATCTATCGCGGGGATCGTGGCAGAATCGATCTTCGCGATCTTTTTATCGGTTTTCGCGTGCGCTTCGCACGAAATTTTGGCGGGCACCTGTGGAGAGCGCTGTTCCTGTTCCTATGGGGATTAATCCCGTTTGCAGGGACAATTATTGTCACGATTAAATCATACGCATATTGTATGACTCCTTTTATCCTGATCGAGCACCCGGAAATTGACGCGCGCCAAGCACTCAAAGAGTCCATTCGAATGACTCAAGGTCACAAGTGGGATCTTTTTGTGTTGGATTTGAGTTTCATTGGTTGGGATGTGTTGAACTCTTTTACAGGCGGACTGCTCGGTATCTTCTATGTGAATCCATATAAAGGGGTTACATTTGCCGGATTCTATACCGAGTATGAGAAAAAAACGATCGGGTCTGGGGTGGGACAGCTTGTGGTCAGACAAGACGTGAGGACGAATACCCACGGTGCTCTTATGGGGACTAACGGCTATTTTTCCGGCGCTCGTTTTGATATGTCCGGCATCTCTGAGCTGATCATTGGGCGCAGTCCAAACGAATGTCAAATCATTTTCCCGAGTGATCAACCCTCGGTTAGTCGAGTACACGTGAAGATCTATTTTTCGCAGAAGGAAAATTGCTATTATGTAATGGATTATTCCAGAAACGGCACATATAAATCCAACGGCGAACGGTTCCCAAACGGGCAATCGCAGCGCGTCTCTCGCGGCACTGTAATCTATCTCGATAATCATGGACATAACGCGTTTTTACTTGAGTAATAGGGTTAGATGCTTCCGGATCCCATTGAACCAAGCAGCTGCCTAAATACATGGGTCTTCTAACCAATTCAGACCGAAAGCAAGAGCAGCGGTTTTCTTTCGAGATGACGGATCGTTTTTTTGCTTTGCCTGTAATCAGTACTTGACTATCTATTTCATTCCGGTACACTAGTGGTAACGCATTTCATCGAATGCAATCCAATTGACAGGAGAACCCCAATGGAAAACATTGTCATTACGCTCAAGCGAACCGCAGGAAATGTTCACTTTGAGGCCACAAGCGAAGATCACCCCGCGCTCATGATTCCGTTTGACTATACGCCTCCGCTCGGTTCCGGTGAGGGTTTCGCGGGGCTGGAAGCGCTCGTAATGACCTTCTCCGGCTGCGTGAGCACCGCGATCATCGGTCTCCTGCTCCGCCTTGGTCGTCATGTGAACGGGTTTTCCGTCCGCGCGGAAGGCGAGCGGAATGAGCAGCCGCTGTTTCTCAAAAAAATCCTGTTTCACGTTGCGATTCAATCCAGCGATGTTACCGCCGAGGAGATCGAAACCGTGCTCCGTCAGGCAGAGGTCATTTCCCCGGTCTGGATCGCGATCAAGGGCAATGTTGCGGTTGAGACAAGCTATCAACTCAACTGATCGCGCGGTAATGGTTTTCTCGCCTTCTTACTCATAGATGGTTATTGAAAAGAACGCATAAACGCAGAAGAGAGCCGTGAGTTTCGGCTCTCTTCTTGTTTGTAATATCGATTTGTAATTTAATAGAACGACGGTTTGCCTAGATCTGCATCATTGCTGTATCCGTTGCTCTCCCAATATCCTTGGTAGGACGCATCCGACGAAAGCTCGATACGGTTGACCCAGCGCGCCCATTTGTAGCCCCACTTTTCCTCTGCGACGAGAATGAATGGAAAACCCATCTCCGGCGGAAGCGCAATTCCGTTGGCGTCATACGCTAGGATGAGGTTCTGGTCGAGAATCTCCTGCAACGGAAGCGATGTTGTATATCCGTCGACCGCATGGAAGATGACGGTGTTTACCTCCGCTTTGGGATCGGCCGACGCAAGCAGGGCTTGCATGGTGACGCCTTTCCAGAGGATGTTGGCATTCCATCCTTCCACGCAGTACAACCGCAGCAGCCGCTCGTCGCTGGGCATTTTCGTTACGTCCTCATACGTATAGGACTGCGGTTGATTCGCGAGGCCGTCGATCGTCAACGTGTAGTCGGCCAGATCGACATACTGCACCCCTTTGATAGAGTTGTCGCGCGGGCCCACGGCCGGGTCAAGCTTTTCACCGTTGTATTCACGCAATTCACCATCGCGAAATCGTTCCATCGTCGCGGCGGATACCGCGTCTGCGGTTGCTTCCTCTTCCGCGGGCGCAGGTTTTGCGCAGCCGGAAAACAGGAGAACGATCAGTAACATCCAGACTATATTTCGTTTCACGCGCAATCCTCTTTTCGTTGGAATAAAAACAGTATATCACCTTGTTACCGAAGAAATACTTGTGTGAAATTCAATTCCATCTCATTCATCTTTGCGACCAAACGCGGCGAAAAAACAAAAACGCGGCTGTTGCGCCGCGCTTTTCAATCGAGATTCCGTTAAGTAGTTTCCCGCTCGGCTTGTGCGCTTCTGCGGATCAATATCAGCAGCGCAATGATACTTGCACCAAGGAGAGTATGCCCGATGCCGGAAACACCGGAAAGGGATCCGTTGAGCGCAGGCGAAAGCATCGTCTCGGTCGCCTGCGCAAGTCCGCGCAGAAACAGACACGCAGTTGTGATGTTCAGTCCCACATGATAGACCGTGATCCACCCCTTGCTGCCTTTCTGTGTGGAGAAGGCGAAAGCCCGCTCCAAAAGCGCGAGCGCGAGGAAAAAGAACATGCCGAGCATGAAATAATGCGTGTGGAGAAACGCAAGGTTCGTCTTGCCCGTGAATTCCGTATACTTGGTAAACTCTCGATAGAATACACCGCCCGCAAGCGCAAGGCTCGCGTAAACAATCGCCGCGTTGAACAACCGTTTGATCATACCATCTCTCCTCCTTCTTAAGCTTTCTTTTTTTCTTGCCGGGTTTGGCGATAGAGCTGTAGCCCCATCACGACCACCCACACATACGCAAGCGTCTTAGGAATCATCAGCATGCCAATCATCGGGAATTGATCGGCAAAGAGCACCACGGGGATATAGAACAGAAACGAGAGCGTGATGGCGAGCCACATGAAGCGAAATACGCGATCATTCGCTCGCTTTGCTTCCTGCGCGAACAGTACGATGAGCAGCACGCCCATGATTGCGAACGGAATGTTGCGTAGAATCCCCCAAAGAAGCGGTTGATCGAAACTGAGCCACTGGTTTTGCGGGAATGCGCAGAGCGCAACGCGCGCCGCACTCAACCCCCACATAGTAATGCTCAATCCCTGTTTGCCAGTGATGTGATACCGCTCGCGCCAGATGTAGTAGAGGATCAGATAAAAGATCGTCATCGTGATCGATGTGATTAGTTTTCCGATGCCGAGCGCCGCGGCATTTGCCTCCAGTCCAGTCGTCCAGAGCGAGACCGCCCGCGGGACGAGGTGGAACGCGTCGCCCGCGCCAAGTACGATCGCCATAATGCCGAATTTTTGAATGAGCGAACCCTTTTCGCCTTTTTGAATCAGATAGATACCGATAATGATCGCAAACGTCAGATACAATGCGTCAAAGATCGATTCCGCCAATGCTTGTGCCATACTTATTCTCCTTCATATAAAATTCTGTTGATGATCTCGAAAAACATGCTCGCGTCGCTATCCTTCTGCTGCAACAGCAAAATCAGATTTGCTAGCGTAAAGTCCGCGAACGCTTCCTTTGTGAAACTGGACCCCCAGATCTCCGTCCGAATCGACGAATCCCTGTCCAATCGATCGACGAGCGCCTGACGAAGAACACGTTGCATCTCCGCCATACGCGTTCTACCCGTCGGTGCGTCATCATGCAGGCTATGCATTAGGATCTCTGCGCAGTCGTTCATCTTCCCGCGCAAAAACGCGAGAATTTGCGCCACTTGCTCGCCAAACCGCTCCGCCGTAACGCTCGCCTGCATCTCTTCCAGCGCGGTCTGCCAATATGCTTCCGTTAGGGAGAGTAAAACCTCCTGCTTGCTCTCAAAGTAATTATATACCGTGCCTACCGCAATATTTGCCTCCGCCGCTAGCCTTCGGATATTGATCGCGTCCACACCTTCGGCACATTCGATCCTGTTAGCGCACGAAAGCAGCGTCCGCCGGAGTTCCAGGTCTTTTTTTCGCATTCTGCTCTGCCTCGCTTCCCTTAATTGAACGTGTTCATTTATATTATAGCGCGATTCCTCCGAAAGTCAACCCATGTTTTATTCGGTTGCAAACATGTAAAAATCGGTTGCAAAAGAAGATTTTAATTCGATTGCATGCATGTTAAGTCGATCGAAAGAGAAAGTTTTGAATCGATTGCGGAGAAGGAAGCTTCCCGAAAATGCCACCGTTTTTTCACGCTTTCCTTGTTGTTTTCTAGTTGTTTCGATGCGATTCGATCCACAAGATATTGCCTGTATTTCAGGAAACGTGTATAATACATAATACGTGTAGAAATTCCGCGTGAAATTTTCTCAACAACGATAAGGACTGACATGTACGAAAAATACTCGGGATTGCCCGATACAACAAAATCTAACCAGACAAATGCGAGCCGTTCCCCGGAGCGTCCAGCTAATCGCGCCCCCCGGTCATCCGGCGGACAGGTGGAATATTATCAAGCGCCCAACCGCGGCGCCGCGCAAGCCTCTGCCAAGCGCGCAAGCGCAAAGCGAGCGAGAGCGCGCAAGCGTAAACTGATCCTTGGCGGGATGAGCCTTGCATTTCTCGCGCTGATCGTTGTTGCGATCGTCGTACTCATCAACAGTTGTTCGAGCCCTGCCGAGGTGGATTTGGCGACGGGACAGTTCCGAAACGGCATATTTATCAACGGCATGGACGTCTCCGGCAAGACGATCGATGAAGTTCGTCCGCAGCTGGAATCCAATGAGAGCTATCTGCTGACCAATATCTCCATCTCGCTCTCCAGCGAGGAAATTCAGGCGAATATCTCCGGCGCGGATATGAGCGTGTCCTCGAACCTCAACGAGGTCATCGAGCAGGCCCTCACCGGTGGCGCGAACCAGAGCTACAACACGAAGATCAGCATTGATGAAGCAGCTCTTGCCAGCCGCATTGACCAAATCAACCAGACAACCAGCAAGCCGCCAGTTGATGCGAGCGTCGTCATGGACTTCTCCAGCAGCGGCAAGCCGACCCCGCAATATATTGAAGGCACCTCGGGCTTTGGCCTTGACGTCCCTTCTACCATTGAGTTGGTCAAGCAGGCGATGGATGCCGGACAATATCAGACCACGCTGACGCCAACTTTGACGAGCATTCAGCCGTCTCTGTCGATTGCCGACATTCAAGCCAACTTCTCGGAGATTGGCAAATTTACGACCACCTACGATTACAAAGGGACCGCGGAGGACACGGAAGACCAGCGTGCTACCATTCCGAAGCGCGCGTTCAACGTCGAGAAGGCAGCCGATCGTATCAACAAAAATGTTTTGAAACCGGGCGAGACGTGGAGTTTCAATAAAGTTGTTGGTGATCGCAACGAGAAAAACGGTTGGGAGATGGCAAACGGCATCTTCGGCGGAGACACGTTGACGAAGCAGTATGGTGGCGGCGTCTGTCAGGTGAGCACAACGCTGTATAACGCCGTACTCAGGGCGTTCCCGTATATCGAGATTGTAGAGCGTCAACGGCACTCCATTCCTTCAACCTATGTCGATTTGGGTCTGGATGCTACGGTAGATACCGGCCACATCGATTTTCAATTTAAGAATACATCCGATCATCCGCTCTATATCTACGCGTATTACGCCAACAACAAGATGGCGAAGAGTCGTAAGCGGGATCTGACGGTCGTCATCTACGGTGAGGCGCTGCCTGCAGGGCACGAATACAAAACCCGCACCGTACTCATCTCCGAAGAGCCTCCGGGAGAGGACATCACTACCGAGTCGAGTAAGTACTTCGTCGGTGAGGAGCATGTCCTTGCGGAAGCGCGTTCCAAGTTTGTCGTCCAGGCATATGTTGATCATTACGTCAACGGCGAGGTAACCGAGCAGAACTTCCTTTACGAAGATACGTATCCGGGCAACCCGCGGAGAGTGCAAGTTGGCACGATGCCGACGCCGACCCCGGTTCCGGATCCAACCCCGTCACCTTCCCCCGTTCCGGCCGAATAATTCATCGCCTATAATAAAACAAAGGCTCTCTTTTATTAATGGGGGCAAAGCGGCAGACGAATTGAACAGAACAAAGACGGAAGCGATTCAACTCGTTTCCGTCTTCTTTTGCGATCGATTCTATTTTGCCGCGTCCGGCTGCATTGGGTCTTTACTCCGGGAGCGATAGAGCAAAAATCTGCGCGAAAAGAAATTGAACATATACGTCACAATGCCCGCAATCACGCGCGAGACGCGGTAATCCACCCGCATGAGGTCGGTCAAGAGAAACATGCCGCCTTCGGTGATTCCAAGCGCCAGCAGCGATATGGTCAAAAAAAGCAGCAGCTCCTTGCCGAGTGAAAGCGAACCACGACGGAACACAACCCAGATACCGATGAAATAGTTGACCGCGATCCCGATGAGAAACGCAATCGGTACAGCAACGAGATAATGCAACCCCGCCCATTCTTTGAGCGCGAGCAATGCAGCGTAGTCCGCAGCAAAGCCGCCAAACGCCGCAAGTCCGTATTTGATCGCCTGTAGTGGGATCCATTCGCCGTTTTTGCCAAGTCTTGTTCTCGTTCGATTTCGCATAACCCCAGTATAGCAATCGCAAGGAATCCCCACAATACTTTTCAAAATCAAAAAGATCAGCTCTTCGTCTACTGCTCTATCTCAACGATTGACGGAGAGCCGCAAAAAAGAACCACCCGTAAGAGTGGTTCTTGATTATGCTTTTGCTTACTCGTCGACCTTGAGGCCTTCGAAGAGAGACGCCAGAGACGTCTTGGCTTCCTGCACCGGCGGCAGTTCATAATCGCCGTCCTCATTGTTGCGACGGCGGCGGTCACCGCTGTCTCTGGAGGAGGAACGATCACTGCTCGCGGAACGCGGCGCGCGCTCAGGGCGATCCGTGCGCGGCTGAGACTGCTGTGCTTGCTGGCTCTGCTGCGAATCACGCTGCTGCTGACGCTGTTCCTGACGCTCCGCATACTGACGGTCGCGTTCGGCTTTCTCGGCGGCAAGCTGTTCGGCAAGCGCGGGATCCTCTTCGAGGAGCGCTTCCTTGCGGCTGAGGCTGATGCGCTTGGCTTCGGGGCTGACCTCGAGAACCTTGCAACGAACCACATCGCCAACCTTGAGCTCGTCTTCGACCTTCGCAATGCGATGGACGGAAACCTGCGAGATATGGATGAGGCCATCGATCGTACTCTCCAGCGCAACAAATGCGCCAAAGGGAACGATGCGAACCACTTTACCCTCTACAATGGAGCCAACCGCATACTTGTCGCCGGCAAGCATCCAAGGCTTGGGCTGAAGCTGCTTGTATCCAAGAGAGACGCGCTCTTTTTCAACATCAACGTTGAGGATGAGCACTTCGATCTCCTGATTGATGGTGAACACATCAGAAGGATGCTTCACACGGCCCCAAGCGGCGTCGGTCACATGGACGAGACCGTCGATCCCGCCGATGTCCACAAACGCGCCAAAGTCAGCGATTCTGCGCACAACGCCGTTGACCTTGCTGCCTACGACGAGCAGTTCCCATTTCGCATGCTTTTCTGCTGCGGCTTCCGCAATCAGAACCTGCTTCTGGGATGCAACAATGCGCTTCCTCTGACGATCAACTTCCAGAACCTTGAGCTTCATGGGCTTGCCAACGAACTCGCTGAGGTTCTCAATATACTTCGTGGAAACCTGCGATGCGGGAACAAACGCGCGGATGCCGCTGATGTCCGCAATCAGGCCGCCCTTGACAACTTCTTTGCCGACCGCGTCAAAAATCTTCTCTTCGATGTTTTCCTGACTGAGCAGTTCATCCCAGAGCTTCTTGCTTTCAACGTTTTTGCGGGAGAGGAGCACGTTGCCGTCGCCGTCGTTCACCTTGGTGACCTCGACTTCGATGGTATCGCCTTCCTTAAACAGGTCTTCGGCCTTTACGTCCGAGTCGCTGGAGAGCTCACCCACGGGAATGACGCCATCCGATTTGTAGCCGACGTTGACGAAAACTTCGCCGTCGACAACGGAGATGACAGTACCTTCGAGTACTTGGCCGTTATGAATACGCGTCATGGTTTTTTCAAACGCGGATGCAAAGTCGGAACTGTCCTCGTGTTCCTGTTTGGGTTCGGCTTTCGCCTTCGCTGTGGCTTTGGGCGCTTCCACAGCCGCCACGACTTCTTCGGTTACCTGGGGCACGACGACTTCCTCGGCGGGAGCTTCCGCTTCAATGGTCTCGATCGTCGTTTTTTCCTGTTCGCTCATTACTTGTAGTACCTCCCTAATCATCCGGTCCGGCGTCGATGCGCCCGCAACAATACCTATTATATCATCGGATGGTAATTTATCAAGCAAAAGTTTGTCGCAAGAGTCGATGTTTTCCGTATTTTTGCAGTGCTTTTTGCATATTTCGACAAGCTTTTGCGTGTTCGCGCTGGATTTGGAACCAAGCACCAACATGCGTGTGCTGCGGCGGGAAATTGCCTCCGCCTCGCTTTGGCGGTCTCGCGTCGTGTCGCAGATGGTGTTGCGGATTTGGAGCGCCGCAGGTTCGTTCAGTCGTTTTTCCAGCGCGCGCTGGATCGCGTCAAACGTTTCCTCCGGCAGCGTGGTCTGCGCGACAAGAGCGGCTTTTTCGATCATTGGAAGCAGATCGACATCCGCTTCCCCCTCCAGAACATAGGCGTGTTCTCCCGCCCAGCCACGGATGCCGACCACCTCCGGGTGGTTCGCTTTGCCCGCGATGAGCACCACGCGCCCTTCCCCGACTGCCTTTTGCGCAATCTTGTGGATCCGCTTGACATAGGGGCAAGTCGCGTCGATCAAACGGATGCCGCGCGCCTCGCATTCCTCATAGACCGCAGGCGGTGCGCCATGTGCGCGGATAATCAACGTATCCCCCGCATTCAGGCTCGTCAGATCTTCCACGGAATGCACGCCTTTTTCGGCGAGCTCGCGCACGACACTGTCGTTGTGGATGATGTTTCCATACGTATACACGGTGCCGCGCTCTTGCGCGCACTGCTCCGCCATCTCGACGGCGCGGCGCACCCCGAAGCAGAAGCCGCTGTTTTTTGCCAATAGAATCCTCATGTCTCGTCTTTCATGCCTGCGTTACGGCAACCGTTCCAGTTCGTTTTTGAGTAATTGCAGGCTGTCCCGAATCGCATCTGTCACGGCATCCACCCCGCGCCCCGCATAGGTTTTCGATACTTCGTTCGGATCGATCGGCACTCCGATGATCATGCGAACACGCCCGCGCTTTTTCCAGTTGGGGTCGGCGTAGATCGGGATGATCGGCGAATTGCAGCGCAGAGCAAGAAATGCCGCTCCCTTCTCAAAGGAATCCAGTTCCCCCGTGAGAGAGCGACGTCCTTCCGGAAAAATGCCAAAGATATGGTCATGTTCCAACACGCCCATCGCCTGTTTTAATGAGAGCATGTCCGCCTGTTTCCGATAGACCGGAAAAGCAAGCAGTCCCTTGAGGAAAAAGCGCTTGATCGGCGTATCAAATAGCTCCTGTTTGGCCATAAAGTGCACCGGGCGCGGCGCAACCATCGCAAGACGGATGGGATCCCCAAGCGAAAAATGGTTGGAGATCAGGATTCCGCGGCCACGGAAGAAAAGCCTTCCGAGGTTCTTGACCATCGGCCGGTAAAAAAGCCAGAAAAACGGTGTTAAGAGATACTTAACCAGGAAATAAAGCATGGTTCACGTGCTCCCTATTCTATGCTTCATTTGCAAAGTGCGACGCGTCAGCCTGATCGCCCCGTCGCCAATCCTACTCGAATCAGCGGTCTTGTCGCTGCGCAATCGTGTTGAGCAGCAGCGAAAGCGCCTCGTCGATGGTCATGTTGCTGGTGTCGATGCGCATCGCGTCCTCGGTTTGCCGAAGCGGCATATAGGCGCGCGAACTGTCGTTGTGATCGCGCAGTTTGATGTCCGCGAGCACCTGTTCATACGTCTCCTGCGTGCTGCCGCGCGCGCGGAGCTCGTTGAGTCGCCGTTCGGCGCGCACCTCTGGATCGGCTGTGACGAAAAATTTATGCTTGGTGTGCGGTAAAACGTTCGTGGTGATATCACGGCCGTCCATGACCACGTCATACTTGCGCCCGACTTCCCGCTGCAGCTCCGCAAGCTTTTGCCGCACGCAAGGATGCGCACTAACCGTGGACGCGCCCATCGCAAGCTCCTGCGTACGCAGAGACTCCGTGACATCCTCGATGCCCAGCAGCACGCGCTGTCCGCGTTCATCGTACTCTACGCGAATATCCGCGTCATCGAGTATCGTTTGTAAGCCCGCTTCGTCGCTGACGCTTACACCGCGTCGCATGGCAAACAACGCCATCGCGCGATACATGGATCCCGTGTCGAGATATCGAATCTTCAGCGCGTTTGCAACCGCCTTCGCCAGCGTCGATTTTCCGGCGCCGGATGGACCATCGATTGCGATATTGAGGTGTTCGCTCATGTGTTCGCTCCCGTTTCTGATGTTGGTTCGATCTCGTCATAGATGCTGTCTCCTGCCAATGCGCCTGTCGACCAGGCGATCTGGAGATTGTAACCGCCCGTCGTTGCGTCGAGATCGAGCACTTCTCCGGCAAAATAGAGGTTCTTGATGCGCTTGCTCTCCATCGTCGACGCGTTCACGTCCTTGACGCTGACGCCGCCGCGCGTGACCACCGCTTCGTTGAGTCCGCGCGCGCCGCTAATCGTAAGCGGGAGCGTCTTGAGCGTCTCCACGAGGCGTAATCGTTGGGTTTTACCGAGTTGACCCACCGGCAGCGCGCCGTCGATTTCGGCGAGTTCCAAAACGCTCTCCAAAAGCCTCTGCGGCAAAAGCGCGTGCAGCGCGGTCTTGACCTGCTGCCTTGCGCCTTCCTGAAGATCCCGCAACAGACGCGCGTCCAGCTGCTCCCGTGTCAGCGCGGGTTTGAGGTCGATCATGAGGCGTGTTCCCGCTGGATGACCCGCGATCACACCCGAGAGCGAGAGTACCAGCGGGCCGGAGATGCCAAAGTGTGTAAATAGCAGTTCGCCCAGCTCGGAGAATACTTCTTTTCCCTTTTTCTCGGCGGTAAGGGTGACATTCTTCAGCGTCAGCCCCGCGAGCTCGCGAGGCCAGCTTTCCTCCGTCACAAGCGGCACGAGCGACGCCACAGGCTCTTCGATCGCGTGGCCGGTTGCGCGCGCAAACGCGTATCCGTCGCCTGTTGATCCCGTCTGTGGATACGAGATGCCGCCCGTTGCAACAACAACCGCATCGCAGGAAAGGGATTCGTTCCCAATCCGAATTCCAGAAATTCTATTCCCTTGCGTCAGAACCTCGTCCACATGCGTGTTGAGACGAACGATAACGCCCGACGCGCGCACAATCACTTCACAGGCGCGGAGGATGTCGCTCGACTTGTCGGAGACGGGAAACACGCGGCCCCCGCGTTCTGTCTTGAGCGGAACGCCCGCCTGCTCCAACCGCTCCATCAAAGCTTTGTTGTCAAAGTGTGAAAACGCGCTGTAGAGAAAGCGCGGATTCCGCAGCACCCGTTCAAAAAATGCATCCCGCTCGGCAATATTGGTCACGTTGCAGCGGCCTTTTCCGGTGATGTAGAGTTTTTTTCCGAGCTTTTCGTTTCGCTCAAACAGCGTCACTCGGTGCCCGTTTTTTGCGGCGTTCGCCGCGGCAAGCATGCCGGAAGGCCCGCCGCCGATGACGAAGACGATCATGCACGCTCCTCTTTGACCGCCTCGGAGAGGTAGACGCCTTCTGCGTACCAAACCTCTTCCAATTGCGTGAGGTGCTGATATGCCTCGTCCTTTCGCGCGTGCCCGATGGCGACGATGATCGCATTGATCAGCGACAGCGGCGCGACGAGAGAATCTGCAAACGAGGCCATATCGCTGCGCGCGCAGAGCGTAAAATCGGAGATGCGCGCAACAGGCGACGTCGGCATATCCGTCAAAGCGATCAGCGTCGCGCCTTTGGACTTCGCGTATTTCATCGCGTCCACGGTGCGCGCGCTATAGCGCGGAAAACTGATGCCGAAGCAGACGTCGGTCGCGTCCACGCGAAGCATACGCTCATGGATATCCTGCACCGCGCCATTGACAAACATCACGTTGTCGCAGACATAGTCCAGATAATACGTTAAAAACTGCGCGAGCGACATCGCGCTGCGAATGCCGAGCACATAGATCCTGCGCGCGCGCAGGATTGCGTTGATCGCGCCGTCGAAGCTTTCATTGTCGATCATTTCGATCGTGGCGCGGATGTTGTTCATATCCGAGGAAAGCACTGTTTTCAATACATCCTGCTGCGGAATATTTGCGGCAAGACGAATCCGCTGCACGCTGGTCAGCCTATGGCGAATCAGATCCTGCAAAGACTCCTGGAGGGCGGGATATCCGTCCAATCCGAGCATATAGGCAAAGCGTACCACGGTGGACTCCGAAACGCCGACGCGTTCGCCAAGCTTGGCCGCGGTCATGAACGCGGCATCGTCATAGGAGTTGAAAATGTACTCCGCGATGCGCCGTTGCCCCTTGGAAAAGGTGGAATACTGCTTTTCCATCATTGAAAACAATGCGTCCATTGTCGCTTGTTCCTCCCAAATCAAAATTGGTGCGCTGCCGCGCTTTCGTTTAGCCGAGCCAGTTCAGATCGTGGTCTGCCATCTCCACCAAGCGGGAATATTGTGTCAGGTCATAAGTGATCGGCGTGAGTGTAACGTATCCTTCGCGCGCCCAACGGTCGTCGACATCCAGTCCTTCCGAGCAGGTGGTGCAGCCGCGCGGACACCAATAGTACGTTCTTCCAAAGGGATCCTTGCGCTCGATATACTCCAGTGCATATTGCTCGACGGCGAGGGACGTGAGCTTGATCCCCTTCAAATCTTCATACGGAACTCCGGGAACGTTGATATTGAGTACCGTTCCAAACGGAAGCGGGTGCGCGCTCACATAGTCCACCGCGAGGGCTGCGATGCGTGCCGCGGTCTCCATGTGTTCGCCGGGATAGGAAAGGTTGGAGATGGCGATCGCCTGATAGCCAAGCAGCGCTGCCTCGTGTGCTGCCGCAACCGTGCCGCTATAGAGCACATCCGTGCCGAGATTCGGCCCGTGGTTGATGCCCGATACGACCATGTCCGGCGCGGGAAAAAGATTGCCCAACGCGAGGCGAACGCAATCCACCGGCGTTCCGCTCACCGCGTATGCCATCACGTCTGGCAATCCTTCGATCTTTGTCTTGTGCGCACGTAGCGGCTCACTGAGCGTCATCGCGCGGCTGACCGCGCTTCGTTCGCGATCCGGTGCGGAAACCAAAACTTCATGCTGCCGGTTGAGCTCGGTCGCCAGCGCGCGAATGCCACCGGAAAACACACCATCATCATTGCTTAAAAGTAATTTCATGCAGGAACTCCGTCAAGTAATCGTAAAAGTATTGTAACATACCGCGCACGCGAATGCAAAAAGAATAAAATGTGCAGGAGAGCTCGCATTCCCCTGCACATATCGTTTCTAGACGAGGTTGCCGGTACGCTATTCGACTGGTGAGACGCTTACCTGCTCGATGTTGAGACCATTGATCCCATCCACGTAGCCATATCCAAATATGAGCGCAACGGTCGCAATCTGCACGACAATCATCGCCAGCATCGCGAAAAACCAAATCCCGCGCGGGAAGAAACGTCTCCGGCCTCGAAACACACGGTAGAGAAGACGGTTGAGAAGAAGCGTGAGGATCACGGGCGAGAAAAACAGCAGCAGCTGGAACGCGCTTTCCAAAATAACCTGAAGCGTGCCGCTCTGGAGGATCGACCAATTGAATTCCAACGCCTTGCCGAGCATGTACAGTGAGTAGACCGCAAGTAATACGTTCAGGATGATCAAAAACAGAAAATAGACAATCACGCGCCCAGCGCCGTGCCGCGGCGTGTCTTGATGATCGTGCTGCGTGTGCGACATGTTCGTTTGTGTCTGTTCCATCGGCTGGGGTCTCCTTCCGTGGTCTTTGGTGTTACACTTCAATTTCGGTGCTTTCGCAAAGCTGTTGTGATTCGCTCTGTCCGGATTCCGGCTCGATAAACCGTTCAGCAAGCACCTTTGTGGTGAGGTACGCGGAGATGGCGTCGATCGCCATCTTATTTTTCCCGCCGCGCATGACGGCAAAGTCCGCGTCGTTGATATAGTTTGCGATGTATTTCTCGTAAACGGGTTTTACGGTCTCCACATATTGCTCGGAAATCGTGTCGATGGATCTGCCGCGCGTCTTGATGTCCCGCTTGATGCGCCTTAACAGACAGATGTCCACATCCACGTGCAGATAAACTTTCAGCGACATCCGCTCACAAAGGCGTTTGTCGTAAAACATGTGGATCCCCTCGAGCACCAACACTTCCGGCGGTTCGATCCGAATATCCGGCGTGTCCGCTCGCTCGTACTTGACATAGTCATACCCTTTGGTCGTGATGGGATGCCCACTCTGCAGCAGGTCGATATCGGCGAGCAGCTCGTCAAAATCGAATATGTTGGGTTCGTCGTAGTTGAGCTTCACCCGCTCGGAAAACGGCTTGTCCGGAAAATTTCGATAGTAGCAGTCCTGCCCGATAATGGTACAACTGCAAGCCAGCGAATCCTTGATGCGCTTGGCGAGGGTGCTTTTTCCGCTGCCGCTTGCGCCGCAAATGCCGACGATGATCATGGTCACATCACTCCTATGAAAACACGGTTCTATCATGAATAGATCAAGTTACCGTTTCATTCCTGTCAGTTTATCATGAAACGAGGATCATTGGCAATCTTACGTGGTTGACTTGACGACGATTCTGTAAAATAACTGCCATCGCTTGGCTATCTATTGTTCAATACGAACCCATATAGTAAAATAGTGCAGGATACTATAAAAGCGAATCTCCGGAGGTAATATGGAACCATTGTTTACCAATGCCTGTGCGTACAGTAAAGAGAACTTGCAGGAGGCCATGTTCGCACTTTTTAAGCGAAAGAAGATCCTGTTCAGTATCATTAGTCTTTGTATCATAGCCGGCAGCATCTATTACTATATCATATGGTATGATCCCCTCTATCTTTTGATGGCTTTTGTTTTACTAGGTGTGCTCCTCTATAAATATATATTTCAGATCAGGAGTAAAGCAAAACTCATGGCCTCGCGGTGTATTCTCCTATACCACGAAGTGCCGGTGCAAACGGTTCGTTTCTTTGATGATCGAATGGAGCCTGTCTCTATCATGTCGAAAGATGAGCTTTCGTTCAACTACGATCAAATCATTCGGGTGGAACAGTCGAGAAGGCTTTATGTTCTTTTTTTCAATGGCAAGATGATGGTCGTTCTGGACAAGAGCAAATTCGAAAATACTACAGCGGGAGAATTCGAATGCTTTATTCGGGAAAAGACCGTAAACGCAAAGGTGTTTCCATGAGGTAGCATGAAGCGCATCATAAAAACCCAAACAAATAGAACCCAAATGTGTAAAAAAACAGCCCGGTTGTCCGGGCTGCTTTGCAAGAGAACAATCTCTTATTTGATTTCGCAGGTAGCGCCAACTTCTTTGAACGCCGCAACGATCTTCTCGGCGTCTTCCTTGTTGATGCCTTCCTTGACTTTGCTCGGTGCGCCATCGACGACGTCTTTGGCTTCCTTGAGGCCGAGGCCGGTGAGTTCGCGGACGACCTTGATGACTTTAATCTTCTCGGCGCCGACATCCTTGAGGATGACGTCGAACTCGGTCTTTTCTTCAACTTCTTCGGCAGCGGCGGCGGGGCCGGCGACGGCAACGGCGCTCGCGGCGGCGGAAACACCAAACTCTTCTTCGAGGGCCTTGACGAGCTCAAAGAGCTCCAGAACGGACATCGCTTTGATATCAGCGATCAATTTTTCCTTATCCATAATATCCTCCATACATTTTTGTTGCGGATGGTCCGCATATTTGTCGTTGTTGGTAGTACGCGAACGTCCGCTTTACGCTTCCGCTCCGCCTTGCTTCTTGGCGATCTCGTTGAGCGCGATTGCGAACTTGGAAATCGGGGACATCATGGATCCCAGCATGCGCGCAATCATCACCTCGCGGCTCGGCAGGTCGGCAATCGCCTCTACCTGGGTCGCGTTGAGAATGCTCTTTTCTACGAAGCCGCCCTTGAGCTCGCACTTCTTGGCTTTCTTGATGAAAGCTTTGAGGATGCGCGCCGGAGCCGCAACGTCGTCATAACCAAACGCGAAAGCGCTGGGGCCTTTGAGTAAAGCTGTTTCCTTTGCGTCGATGCTGTTTGCTTCACACGCGCGCTCCATGATGTGGTTTTTGATAACCGCATATTCCACGCCCGCTTTGCGCATCTCTGCGCGCAGCTCGGTATCCTCCGCAACGGAGATTCCGCGATAGTCGAACACGACGATGCTCTGCGCCTTTTTGATCTTCTCCGCGACAGAAGCAACCTGCTCCGCTTTGCGTTCTACGTTCTGAACATTTGCCATCTAGTTGTTTCACCTCCTTGTTCTTGTTAAGGAAAATAAAAATCCTTCCGCCAAAACAAGACGAAAGGATGACATACAAACAATATTGAGTGTTGTACGCATCACCTCGGCAGGACTTATGCGGTTTCCCGCTGCCGGCTGTCTTGGGCGATTGGTTGTTACCGCAGAGAATCTTATCATACGACACGCGTCGTGTCAACACTCTTTGCAGAAACGAAAAGAATCGATAGATCACACGGGAAAGCTCCGAATGGGAGCCTTCCCGTGCGAATCTGGCTTTAGAACTTGAGGGTGTTGAACTTGACGCCCGGGCCCATCGTAGCGCTGATGACAACGCTCTTGAGATAGGTGCCCTTCGCGGCGGACGGCTTCGCCTTGACGATTGCGTCCATCAGCGTGGTCAGGTTCTCCTGCAGCTTGTCTCCGCCGAACGACGCTTTGCCGATCGGGCAGTGGACGATGCTGGTCTTGTCGACGCGATACTCCACCTTACCGGCTTTGATGTCGGCGACGGCTTTGGCTACGTCCATGGTGACCGTACCGCTCTTCGGGTTCGGCATGAGGCCTTTCGGGCCAAGCACGCGACCGATGCGACCGACGACACCCATCATATCCGGGGTCGCGACGCAAACGTCGAACTCAAACCAGTTCTCGGTCTGGATTTTCTTCACGAGGTCTTCGTCGCCAACATAGTCGGCGCCGGCTTCCTGTGCTTCGCGGGCTTTGTCCGCCTTGGCGAAGACGAGGACGCGAACCTTTTTGCCCGTGCCGTGCGGCAGGACGACCGCGCCGCGGACCTGCTGGTCAGCATGGCGGGGATCGACGCCGAGGCGAACGGATGCTTCAATGGTCTCGTCAAACTTTGCTTTCGCGGTGGTCAGAACGAGATCAAGGCCTTCACGAACATCATACTGCTTCTGGGCTTCGATGCTCTTCTTGCTTTCGGTATAATTCTTGCCGTGTTTCATATTCTCGTTCCCCCTCAGTCTCCGACGATGACGCCCATGCTGCGCGCGGTGCCCGCAACCATGGACATTGCCGATTCCACGCTGCCCGCGTTTAGGTCGGGCATCTTCAGCTCGGCGATTTCACGCACCTGAGCCTTGGAAATGGTGGCAACTTTCGTCTTGTTCGGCACGCCGGAAGCGCTCTCAATGCCACATGCCTTTTTGATCAGGATTGCAGCGGGAGGCGTCTTGGTGATAAACGAGAACGAACGATCTGCATACACGGTGATAACGACCGGGATGATCAGACCGGCGGATTTCTGCGTGCGTTCATTGAACTCTTTGCAGAAAGCCATGATGTTGACGCCCTGTTGACCCAGCGCGGGGCCGACCGGCGGCGCGGGCGTCGCTTTTGCCGCAGGAATTTGCAGCTTTACATAGCCTTGGATTTTCTTTGCCATTGCAGTTCCCTCCAGTAAATTGGTTGTGGTAAGCGGGGTGCCTCCCCCTCCCACGTTCTAAAAACGCATATAGCGTAATAGATGATTGTTTGCTGCTTGCGCAGCCATCAAGACCGTTACAGTCTTGGATCCTGAAGAATTCGAGTTCCGTGTGCATCCCTTTTCAGGGATAAGAAAGACTGCAACGCGTTACAGTCTTTGCACCTGCACAAAGTCGAGTTCGACAGGCGTCTCGCGTCCGAACATGGACACCGTGAGCTTGATCTTCTGCCGTTCGGTGTCGAGTGCTTCGACGCGACCGGTGAAGTTCTCCAGCGGGCCATTGATGACGCGGACAGTTTCGCCAACTTCGATGTTGAGCATGATCGGGATCCGCTCCACGCCCATCGAGGTGACTTCCTCATCCGAGAGCGGCACGGGCTTGCTGCCCGGACCCACAAAGCCGGTCACACCGCGCGTATTGCGCACGACGTACCAAGCGCGGGGATTCATCACCAGATCGATCGACTTGCCGCCACCCTGCTCCGCGGGACGCTCTTTTTCCATCACGTCCACGAGCATTTTTACCATGACATATCCGGGAAATACTTTTCTCTGGGTTACTTTGCGTTTTCCGTTGGGCAAAATTTCGATGGTTTCCTCCGTGGGGTATTTCACCTCAAGGATGATCTCCTGAAGCCCTGCGTTTTCCACGGACTTTTCAAGGTCTTCCTTGACCTTGTTCTCATAACCCGAGTAGGTATGAACCACGTACCATTTTGCTTCCTGCACGCTCATAACTCCTTACCCGATCTTAATTTTGCTTAAAGCGCCGAAACCTCCGGAAAATGAGAAGTCTAGGACACCGATGAGAAGCGCCATCGCCAGAACAAAGACGACCACTGCCAACGTGTGGCTAAATAGCTCTTTGCCCGAAAGCCAGGTGAGCTTCTTCACTTCGCCGATCATCTCCCGCAGAAAGCGGAACAGGCCGACGTCGTGCTTGCCGTCCACGGCAATTACGTAGAACAGCGTGATCACGGTGGCAACAATGCCACAGACGAGCGCGATCGTGCCAAGCTTTGCGGTCGCGGTCAAAATCACGAGAGCGTAAACGACCGAGAGCGCGCCCAGCGTCATGAGCGTTCTGCCCTTTTTGCTGAACAAGCCAAGTACGCCAGCGAGCGCCATGAGAAGGCCGAGCAATCCGCTTGCAATCTTCAGCCCCGTCGAAAGCGCATAGGTCTCGGAGGGCGTGATGATCTGCATCGTATTGTAAGCGGCGAGGGAAAGCCCGCCTACCGCGAGAAGAATGCCGGCGGGAAGCAGCAGTTTCGGGGCGACAATGCTCCAAAACGGCTTCTTGTGCGCGTGAGCGTGCGCGTCGATCTTCGCGATCTTCTTGTCCGCGCTCTTCACATCCTTCTTGGGAGTGGTAAGATTCTGTGCCATATCGTTCCTCTTTCAGCGTATCCGTTACTTGGATTCGCGATGCGTGGTATGCTTGCGGCAGAAACGGCAATACTTGCTGAACTCGAGTCTCTCAGGGTCGTTCTTTTTGTTCTTGTAGGTGTTGTAGTTCCTCTGCTTGCACTCGGTGCAGGCCAGGGTGATCTTTACGCGTGCATCTGCTGCCATGGTCAAAACCCTCCGTACATTCGGTTAAAACATCATAAATCGAGCCCCTTTGCGGGGCACCTTCAAAAGATACCACACCAAAGGGGCCGTGTCAATCCATAATTTCTGTTTCGCCAGACTTTTTGGGGAAAATCGAGCATTTTTGCGGTTAATTTCCGGCGAGCGTGAGGCCGGAAACGAGGATGCTTGGCGAAGCAAAGTATCCTCCCTGCGGCATGCCGAAGCGCAAGTCGCTTCCGACAGCGACAACGTCCTGCATCAGGCTTACGAAGTTGCCTGCAACCGTGATGTTGGACACCGGGCGTACCACCGCCCCGTTCTCCACAAGAAAGCCCGCTGCCTTGAGCGAAAAGTCTCCGGAGACTGCGTCCACGCCCGCGTGGAGGCCTTCGAGTTCGGTGATCATTAGCCCGTGATCCAGTTCCTGGATCAATTCGTCCAAGCTTTGCGCGCCCGCCTCCAGACGAAACACCGTTGGAGAAATCCCGACCGTCGAAGCCGCGCTCCTGCGGCTCGCGTTGCCTGTGCTCTGTGTCCCCGCTTTCTTCGCGGTCTTGAGATTGTGCAATAGCGTCTTGAGCACGCCGCGCTCGATCACCGCTTTTCTGATACAAGGCGTACCCTCGCCGTCAAACGCGCGGGGCGCGATCGGATCAAACGGATCATCCCAAAGTGTGATGAGCGGATTTGCAATCGTCTGCCCTTCTTTACCCGCGAGCAGGGAGCAGCCCTTCTGCGCTTCATCCGCCGAAAACATCGGCGCAAATGCAGCGAGCAGATCGCCCACGGCAAACGGTTGAAGCAAAACGCGATAGCAGCCGGAGTCGACAGGGCTCGCGCCAAGCTTGCCGAGTGCATTCTCGACCGCCTCTTTGGCGCAGCCCTCGGCATCCGCGGCGTCCGCGCCCATGCGAAACGCAAATCCCGTCTGCAATTCCGCGCCATCCTCGACGGAAGGCATGACATATAGATAAGAGCTGTTGGTGCTGCGCTGCGCGGAAAGACCCAGCGTGTTTTCCAGCATAACCGCGCCGGAATCGTAGCCTGCCGTACAGTATACCACACGCTTGACGCGCGGGTCGAGCGCGAGGCAGATCTCCTCGAGCCGTTTTGCCAGCGCGATCCGTTCGCTCTCCGTCTTGTTTTTGAGCGCGCTGTCCGCGCGGGTCACCGTCTGATACGATTGTTTTGTCTGCATCGGGTGCTCGTCGTCGCTCTCGCTGCAGCGGGCGTTGTCTGCCGCATGGTCGACGAGCCGCTCCGGTTCGTCGATCCGTTCGGTGTACGCATAGCCCTCTCGTCCGTTCAGGGAGACGCGAACCGAAACACCCGACTCGCGGCTGACGCTGTAGCGGTCGATTTCGCCCGCGTTTGCGTTGACTTCAAACGATTCTCCGCTCGCGTAATAAAGCTCCGAGGACGCGCATCCGATCTTCGCCGCGTATTCCATTGCGCGCGCCGCAAATTCCTGATACGTCATTCGATTGCTCCTCCCTTGCCGCCGATGGTCATGCCGGAAATGCGGATGCGCGGCTGTCCGACATTGGTCGGCACGGAGCCGGAAAGAGAGCCGCACATACCCGGCGCCATCCACATATGCCTGCCCACGCGATCGATTTTGAGCAGCACTTCGCTGCCTTTTCCGATCAGCGTCGCGCCCCGCACGGGCGAAACGATCGCGCCATTTTTCACCCAATAGCCTTCCGCAACGGAAAAGTTGAATTCGCCCGTCGGCGGGTTGACGGAGCCGCCGCCCATCTTCTTGGCATATAAGCCCTCCGCCATGCCGGAGATCATCTCCTCTTCGTCGTCCTTCCCCGCGCAGATGAACGTGTTCGTCATGCGGGAAGTCGGTGCAAACATGTAGCCCTGCCGGCGGGAGGAGCCTGTGCTCGGCATTCCCATCCGGCGGGAGCCAAGTTTGTCGATCAAATATCCCTTGAGTATGCCGTTTTCGATTAAGAGATTCCGTTGCGGCGCGCAGCCTTCGTCGTCCACATTGATCGTTCCCCATTCCCCGGGCATCGTGCCGTCGTCGACCGCGCTGACGCAGTCCGCCGCAATCTTCGTGTTCAGCTTTCCGCAGAATACGGAGTTGTTGCGCCCAACCGCCGTCGCCTCCAGCGAATGCCCGCAGGCTTCGTGGAAGATAACGCCGCCAAATCCGCCGTCGATCACCACGGGCAGATTGCCCGCCGGACACTCCGGCGCGTGCAGCATGGTCACCGCCATATGCGCGGCGACCTTTGCGTGTTGTTCCACATCGATGACCTCGCGATAGGCCTCAAACCCGCGGCAGCAGCCGGGGCCTTCGTAGCCTGTCTGCGCTTCGGTTCCATTCATGGCAACCGCCTGCAAGAAGATTCGCGTTCTGGGTCGCTCGTCGGTTACAAATAATCCTTCGGAGTTTACAATGGTCACGCGCTGCACCTGATCCAGATAGCGCACCACGCTCTGCGTGACTTCCGAAGACTCGGCCTTCATCGCGCGCGCGCCTGTCCGCATGACCTCCACGCGTTCCGCATTGCCGATCGAATCAAAGCGCTGCTTCACGGGGGTAGTGAATCCCTTGACCGCAAAGCGCACGTCCCCATTCGGCGTGTGTTGCGCTTCGCCAAGCGCCGCGGCGGCCGCGCGTGCGGTCTCGATCAATGTATGCGCGTCGATATCCGCGCAGTAAGCGTATGCGCTCTGCGTGCCTTTGAGCACGCGCACGCCCGCGCCGGAGATGCGCGCATAGTTTGCGCTCTCCACCTTACCGTCAATCATTTCGACGCGCGTGCTCTCATTATCCTCTAAAAAAAGTTCAGCGTAATCCGCGCCGCTCTTCTGCGCTTCCCATAGAGCGGCGAGCGCTGTTTGCTGTGATATCATACCAGTAGGTTCCTCCCGTCTGGATTGGCACTATGCAATGCTTTGCCCTCGCATATACGGCATCCCATACAAGCCGTACATTCATGATAGTGGAACCTATGCAGATCGTCAACCCGCACCCCGTGGCAAAATACAGGATCTGGTGTGAAAAATCACATGGATTACGCGCGAATGATTCCGAACATCCCCCGTTTTCAGTGACATGCTTCATCTGTATAAAGAAATTGTTTATACGCTTAAAAAATACTGATTTGAACCATCTTTACAATCCATGCTCGTACATGATATATTGCCGATTATGGAAACGCCAAAGAACAAACTCTGGACAAGAGATTTTACAATTCTGACGCTCGGTTCGGTCGTCTCAATGCTCGGAAACGCGGTGGCAGGCTTTGCCATCGGTCTTCTAGTGCTCGATAAAACCGACTCCGTTCTGCTTTATGCGCTGTTTATGACATGCTATAGCCTGCCGCGTATCTTCCTGCCGATGATCGCGGGGCCATACCTCGACCGTTTTTCCAGAAAGCGCGTGATCTATACGCTGGACTTTATTTCCGCCGCGCTGTACTCCGTGTTTTTCGTGCTTCTGCTCAGGGGTTTTTTTGACTATACCACATATCTCTTGATGTCGATGGTCATAGGCGGTATCGACAGCGTATACAGCGTGGCATACGAAAGCTTCTATCCAACGCTCATCGCAGAAGGAAACATGACGCGCGCCTATTCGATCGAAAGTCTGATCTATCCGCTCAGCAATGCCATCATGGTACCCATTGCGGGCATTTGCTATAAGACCATCGGGCTTGCGCCGCTGTTTCTGTTTAACGCGCTGACGTTTCTCACTGCCGCAATCGCAGAGACGCAGATAAAAGCAATCGAGGCGCACATCGCAAAAGCTGCGGAGCACTTCAACAGCAGCCAATTCGTACGCGATCTCAAGGAAGGCTTTGCGTATCTCCGGCGAGAACGCGGGCTGAACGCAATTACATGGTTTTTCTTTGTGATGATGTTTACAAGCTCAATCTGCATGACGCTCGCGCTGCCCTACTTCAAGAGCCTGACACTCGTCGACGGTGTGATGCAATATACTCTTGTCATGAGCGCAAACACCATCGGGCGATTGATCGGCGGGTCGGTGCACTACTTCTATCGTTATCCCGCGTCAAAAAAGTATAACATCGCATTATTCGTCTATGTCGCGATCTCCGTCATCGACGGAGCGTATCTCTTCTTCCCCTTCTGGATGATGCTGTTCTTCATGCTCTTCGACGGCATGTTCGGAGTAACGAGCTACAACATTCGCATCTCCGGCACGCAGAACTATCTGCCGGACGAAATGCGCGGTCGTTTCAACGGACTGTTCCAGATGCTGAGCATCCTCGGCACCATTGGCGGCCAGCTCATCGCGGGCGCAATCGGAGACATGTTTGACATCCGTTGGGTTGTCGCTGGCTGCATGTGTATTCTAATACTCTCCATATTCGTCATCGTGATCCCCAATGGCGAACACATTAAAAAGATCTATAACGTGAACGCATAAATTAAAAACTATGCAAATATTTCAAGCAAACGCCGGTGTCACCGCTGGCGTTTTTGCATGCTTTATGCGATAATAAGGTGTATGTGCGGGCGGTATGCACCCCCGCAAAATACGGAAGCGAAACAAATCAACAGCGAAATGATAGATCAGGAGGCACTCTCATGTTTGATCCCAGAATCCTCAAGCTGGCCGATGGACTGGTCAACTTTTCCTGCGCGGTAAAGCCCGGCGAAAACGTGCTCATCCAGAGCATCGGCGGCAACGAAGACCTCACCCGCGCATTGATCAAAGAAGTGTACAAAGCAGGCGGTGTTCCCTTCCTCTGGCTGGAGGATAAGAACCTCGACCGCGAAATCATCATGCACTGCACGCCGGATCAGCTCACGACGCGAGCCAAGGTGGACGCCGCCATGATGTCCCAGATGCAGGCGTTCATCGGTATCCGCGGCGGCACGAACGCGAGCGAATTCTCCGACGTGCCGGGCGACAAATTCAACGACTACATGAAGTATTACTGGACGCCGGTGCACGGCCTCATCCGCGTACCAAAGACGAAATGGGTCATTCTCCGCTATCCTTCGCCGAGCATGGCGCAGCTTGCGGACATGAGCACCGAGGCGTTTGAGGACTATTACTTCAGCGTCTGCACGCTCGACTACAGCAAGATGGATCGTGCCATGGACGCGCTCAAGGCGCTCATGGAGCGCACGGATAAAGTCCGCCTCGTCGCACCCGGCACCGACCTGACGTTCTCCATCAAGGGCCTCCCCGCCATCAAGTGTGCGGGCAATATGAACATTCCCGACGGCGAAGTCTACACGGCACCCGTGAAGTACAGCGTCAACGGCACGATCGCCTACAATACGCCTTCTCTGGAGGCGGGCTTTACGTTTACGGACATCAAGCTTACGTTCAAAGACGGCAAGATCATAGAAGCTACCGCGAACGACACGGCACGCATCAACAACCAACTCGATATCGACGAAGGCGCGCGCTATGTCGGCGAGTTTGCCATCGGAGTCAACCCGTATATCACGTTCCCGATGAAGGACACGCTGTTTGACGAGAAGATCGCGGGCAGCATCCACTTCACGCCAGGCAGCTGCTATGACGACTGCAACAACGGCAACAAGTCGAGCCAACACTGGGACATCGTACTGATTCAAACGCCGGAATACGGCGGCGGCGAGATTTGGTTTGACGATGTGCTGATCCGGAAAGACGGTATGTTCATCCTGCCGGAGCTTCTCTGCCTCAACCCCGAAAACCTGAAGTAAGCTTCCTTGCAAGCAGCAATACAGCCCGGCGCACATGCGCCGGGCTGTTGATTTTTCGTGTGGACTCGCGTGCTCTGTTTCTTAGTTTTCCGGTTCGATCAGGCCGTAGTTGCCGTCTTTTCGTTTGTAGAGCACGTTCATCTGGTTTGTGTCCGAATTGAGGAAGACGTAGAATGAATGCCCAACCATTTCGATCTGGAGCATCGCTTCCTCTTCGTTCATGGGCTTGATCGCAAAGCGCTTGACGCGAACGATCTTCGGCCCTTCTTCCTCCGCCTCATCCTCGGAGATATACTGCGTTTCCATATCGCGGAATGCGCCGGTACGCAGGCATTTTTCGAGTTTGGTGCGGTGGCGGGTAATCTGTTTTTCGAGTTTGTCGAGCACGTTGTCGATGGAAGCGTACATGTCGCCTGTGATCTCTTCCCCGCGGATGACGCCGCCGTCATAGGGGATGGTTACCTCGACAATGTGGCGGTTTTTTTCCACGGCGAGGGTGACGAACACCTCCGTGTCCTGCGGGAAAAACCGTTCGAGTTTGCCAACCTTTTTGTTGACGAGGTCGCTGAGGTAATCGGAGATCTCTAGGTTTTTGCCAGTGATCGAGATACGCATGATACCACTCCTTTTTCGGCAAACTATTTTGTACTCTGCCTATGTTTAATTATTCGATACAAGAATGACGTTCCCTTTATTCTTTGCGTAGATTTTAGCGTGGATTGATGGCTTTGGTCTGTCATCCTTGTGAACGAATTCTATCATATCCATTCAAAACAATGATGTAATAGAATCACTTGCAATTCTATATGTTTTTGCATAGAATAGATTCATCTGGGGGTCAAGCGCGCATGTTTCGCGTTCCCACTTTGTTTGAAAGAAAAAGGCAGCGGCAAATTTGTCCGCTGCTTTTGTGTTTATTTGATCTTTCTCCCGCCGCCATAGACCGCGAAAACGCATCGATCGTCCGATAGATACACCGCGCGCTCAAATCGTTCCTTGATCGTCAGCGTCCGCGCGTTTGGCGGCAGCGTTTCGTCGTCCAGAACGACGGCATGGAGCGGGTTGCCGGGCGCGAATCCGTCCGCATCGCCAAAGTAGCGTGAGCCCGCGCTGGTCGCCAGATAATACGCTTCGCCTACGGTCAAAAACGGCTCCTTGCCTTCGGTTTCGATGGCACGCGCCTTAGACATACGCAAACAGCCGCTCAGCACCTGCAACATCGGAAGCTGCGCGCCGCCCGCAATATCAGAACCCAACGCAACCCATACGCCCCGCTCCATCATTTGCCGCACGGGCGCAAACCCGCTGCAGATGTTGATGTTGGAATCCGGACAATGCACACAAAGCACGTTGTGGTCGATCATCGCCTGCTGCTCCCGCGCGTCGGAATGCACGCAGTGCGCCATGATCGTGTGATCCGTCCAGAGGTTAAACTTATCATACGTTTGCCAATACTGCTCGCAGTCGGGGTGCAGTTCGTGAACAAGCTCAATCTCGCGTTTGTTTTCGCTGAGGTGGGACTGCACGAAAATGCCGCGCTCCTTTGCCACTTTGCCGAGCCACTCCATGAGTTCGTTGGTGCAGCTGGGCGTAAATCGCGGCGTCAAAATCGGGCGAATGCGCGTAAAGCGGCTGCTTTCGTCCAGCCAACGCAGGGTCTCGCGCTTGCTCTCCTCGGTCGTCTCCTGGCATTCGCCGCTCGCGCGATCCATGTTCACCTTGCCGACGTAACCGCCGACGCCCGCTTTTTCCAGCTCCTCCATGAGGATCAGCGTCGCGTCTGTGTGCGTGGAGGAATAAATGCAGACGCGCGTTGTGCCGTTTTTGACGAGCTCATTGGCGAGGCGACGATAGACCTGCCGCGCAAAATCGTTGTCCGCAAAGCGCGCCTCGGTTTTGAACGTATACGTGCTGAGCCAATCCATCAGCGGCAGATCCATGCCCATGCCGAGCATTGGATATTGCGGCGCGTGCAAATGCATGTCCGAAAATCCCTGCAAGATGAGCTTGCCGGAATAGTCTACGAGGGTTGCGCCCGCATAATCAGCCGGAATCTCAGCATAAACGCCCGCTACGACGCCGTCCTTCACCGCAAGATAACCGTCTTTCGTAATGACGGGGTCGCCGAAAATCTTCGCTTCTATGATATGTCCCTTGATCAATGTCAAGTCGTTTGATCGTTCCATCATGTTGTCTCTTCCTTGCCTGCATCGCCCTCTGATTGGCGCGCAACCGTTCCTGTTTCGTTTATGTCGATGTCTTCCAGTTCCCGTGCGGTAAATACTTCGACGAGCTGCACACGCTCCGGATGTTTGCGAATCACCGCGCCTCCGCCGGTGTCTCCTTTGAGTGCACACAAATCGGGATAAAACTCCGCCGGGAAGATCGCCGGGTTCCCGCGCATCTCACCCGCGCAAAGCGAGACAATCTGCGTCGGACACGCTTCAAACGCGCCCACCAATCGTTGAATGCTCTCACGCGTCAAATACGGCTGGTCCGCCACCGCGTAAAGTATCCCGTCCAGCTTTGGTTCTCGCGCGAGAATGACCTCGGTTCCAATGGCGACGCTGGTGCCCACGCCACGATCAGGGTCGGGATTGATCGCAACCGGAAAGCCGCAGCCATACGCAAACTTCTGGATTTCGAGTGCCTCCGCCCTTGTCACGCAAATGCGCGCCGCGAAAAAATTCGATGCATAGAGCCGCATGGCCCGCGCGATCATCGGCTCCCCGTCGATCTTGTGGAGCAGTTTGCCGCCGCCAAAGCGTCTGCCTGCGCCGGCAGCAAGCAGCACGCAGCCCAGTTTCACGCGCGATACCTGCCGGAGGCTTTGCGGAAGACGAATCTCCCCTTGCCCTCCGCGACGAGTTTGCCGCCCTTGACGACATGCCGCCCGCCGAGGAGAACATCCGATACACCGCCGAATACCTTCATGCCTTCATAAGGTGAGTTGTCGCAGTGATGCGCGTTGGTGCGATACGAGATCGTGCTCTCTCCGGCGGGATCATAGATCGCAAGATCCGCCTCCGCGCCTTCCCGCAACACGCCGCGGTGCGGATACATACCAAATAGTTTCGCCGCGTTTTCGCTCATCATCGCCGCCATCTGCTGGAGCGTGATGCGCCCCGTGCGCACGGCGTAGGTGTAGATCAACTGCGCGCGGTTTTGTACACCAGCGCCGCCGTTCGGCGTCTTGCTGAATTCGCCGCCGCCCAGTGCCTTCTGGCTCATCATAAACGAGCAATGATCGGTGCCGATGACGTCGATCTCACCCGAACCCATCGCGGCAAGCAACGCGTCCTGATCCGCGGGTTTTCTCAGTGGCGGGGACATGATGAATTTCTCCGCGTCGGGATCCCCATAGCGCGCATCGTCCAGCACCAGATATTGCGGACAGGTCTCCAGATAGACTTCCTGCCCGCGCGCTCTTGCTCTGCGCGCCTCCTCCAAGCCTTCGTGCGTGGAGAGGTGCACCACCCAAACCGGCGCGTTGGCGAGTTGGCCGATACGCATCAGCCTTGCGACCGCCTCCGCCTCCACGGCATTTGGTCGTGAGAGCGGGTGCGCAAGCGGGGAGCGCATGCCAACGCTGTTCAGCTCATGAATTCTTTCATTGAGGACATCATAGTTTTCACAGTGTATCCCGCTGATGCAGTGCAACGCCGCCATATGCTTCAGCGCGGCATAGATCTCGCCGTCGTTGAGGCGCATCGCGTCATACACCATATACATTTTGAAGGATGTGACCCCCTGCGCAACCATATACTCCACCTCGGCGGCACGCTCTCCGTCCCATTCCGAAATCGCCATATGGAATCCGTAGTTACAGCTGGAACCCTCCGCTTTTTTGTGCCAGAGGTCGAGCGCGTCCTGCATCGTCATGCCGCGGTCCTGGGTCGCAAAATCCAGCACGGTCGTCGTGCCTCCGAGCACGGCCGCGCGGGAACCGGTCTCGAAGTTGTCCGCGGTCACCGTCACACCAAGATCGAGATCAAAGTGCGTATGCGTGTCGATGAAGCCCGCAAAGACCAGCTTGCCGCCTGCATCGATGACTTCGTCCGCAGGTTCCAAAATGCCTGCTGCAATGCGCTTGATAAAGCCGTTTTCGATCAGGATGTCCGCCTGTTCGATGCCCTGGCTTCGCACAAGCGTTCCGTTTTGTATCAGGGTTCGCATAAGGGTGATCGCCTCCTTACTACCATTGAATCTCCGTAAATCTCCGTGGATCTCCGTAAACTCCGTGGATCTCCGCGAAACTCCGTGGTGCTCCGTGTAGCTTCGTGAATCTCCTGTGAAACTCCGTGAGAACATAAAATTGTTCTGAAATCATCGAGAAACGGTCGGACGGGTGAAGCGCTGCGTTCTTGAAAAAACGCAGGATACAAACAATAAAAGCTGCAAAAGAAAATATCTATTTCCATTCTAACACAGGAATTTCTTCCTGCAAAGTATTTGCATCTAACAATCTTTGTGCTATACTAACAAAAAGGTGGGTGAGCATTATGCAAAAGTCACGTCTGCGCGCCGCGATCCTGAATGCGGCCAATCGGAATGCTGCTCTGGTCATCAAAAACGCCAAAATCGTCAATGTTTTTACAGAAGAAATCATAGAAGGCGACGTTGCAATGCGCGACGGCATCATCATTGGTGTTGGCTCCTATTCCGGCCGTGTCGAGATCGATGCAAAGGGCGGCTATCTTTGCCCGGGACTGATCGATGGCCATGTACACATTGAATCTTCGATGGCGCATCCTTCCCGCTTTGCCAATGTGATCCTCGAAAAAGGCACCACCTCCATCATCGCCGACCCGCATGAGATCGCAAACGTATGCGGTTCGGACGGAATTCAATATATGCTCGATCAAACGGAATGGTTACCCCTTTCCGTTTTTATGATGGTTCCCTCCTGCGTCCCGGCGACCGCGTTTGAAACCAGCGGCGCAAAATTGACGGCAAGGGACCTGGAACCCTTCATCAGCCACCCGCGCGTGTTGGGTCTTGGCGAGGTGATGGACTATGTCGCAACGGTGGAAGGCGACGGCGAAATGCTCGATAAACTCCATCTGTTCCGCCATTATCCGATCGATGGTCATGCGCCGACACTGAGCGGAGACGCGCTAAACGCCTACATCACCGCGGGTCCGTATACCGATCATGAGTGCATCACCTATGACGAGGTACTTGAGAAACTTCGAAAAGGTCTCCGTATCCATCTGCGCATCGGCTCTGCCAATCGCAATGTCGAGGGCATCATGCGTCAGATCGCGGAAAACAACCTCCCAACGCGCAGAATGTCGTTCTGCACGGACGACAAGCACCTCGCCGACATTCGCGAGGAAGGGCACATCAACTATATCGTGCGCCGCGCGGTCGCAAACGGTATCCCGCCGATCAAGGCGATCCAGATGGCAACCATCAATACGGCAGACACCTACGGCATACGGCACTACGGCGCGGTCGCTCCCGGCTATCGCGCGGATCTTGTGTTGTTTGATAACCTCACCGACTTCAACCCGCAGTTTGTGATCACCGACGGCAAGGTGTTTGAGCCGAGCGTCGATACGCATATCAAGCCCGACCCGAAGATCTACAACAGCGTTCACCTTGCCCCGCGCAAGCCGGATATTCTCAAAATGCCGATCACTGGCAAGGCGAACATCATCCGCCTGATTCCGAAAGAGCTCGTTACTGCGCTGGATGTGGAAGAAGTCTACACCGAAAACGGTCTGTTTGTACCCAAAAACGGGCTGCAAAAGCTCGCTGTACTGGAGCGGCACCACGCCTCCGGCAGAGTCGGCTTGGGTATTTTGCGCGGGTTTGAGATCAAGAACGGCGCAATTGCGACCACGGTCGGTCACGATTCCCACAACCTCGTGGTCGTGGGCGATAACGACGCGGACATGTTGCAGGCGGTCGATGTGCTGGAAGAATGCGGCGGCGGCTATGTCGTCGTGAGCAATGGCGAAGTGCTCGCAAAGCTCATCCTCTCCGTTGCGGGGCTGATGAGTGACGCACCGCTGGAGAGCATCCTCAAACACCAGAAGGAACTGCTCGCCGCAGCGCAACAACTCGGCATCCACACAGAAAGCGATCCGTTCATCACGCTTTCCTTCATCGCGCTGCCGGTCATACCGGATGTGCGCCTGACCGACATGGGTCTTTTCGATGTGCGAACCATGGAGTTCGTCAACAAAGTCAACCCTTAAACGTGTTTGAAAAACAACAGCATAAAACCAGTCATTCCCTATACTATATGTTGTTGAATCTGTGATATTCTCGTAGCATTTTGGGAAACCCCATTTCTTTTTTCTTGCGATAGAGTAAGATAAGGTTGTTTCAATAAACGTTACTGTTATCAAAGATTATCTCTGCATATCCAAGATAATTGAACACAATTCAGACGTGAATCCGTCCCTTTTTATCCATCACCGGCGGTGTGGAGCGATGCCGCTGGTTTTGCCACAAATCACAGGAGGGTACTATGGTAGTTGGAAAAAGCGTCAAGCGTGTTGACGCGATCGACAAGGTCACCGGCAGAGCCCGCTATGCGGACGATCTGGTTGACAAGAGCGCACTCATCGTAAAAATCTATCACTCGACGATTGCCCACGGCATGGTCAAGTCGATCGATACCAGCGCCGCAAAACAAATCTCCGGCGTCGTGAAGGTGTTGACATGTTTTGATGTGCCGAATTTGCCCTTCCCTACGGCGGGCCATCCTTGGTCGACCGACCCGCATCATCAGGACGTCGCGGATCGCCTTTTGCTCAACCAGCATGTGCGATACTATGGCGACGATGTCGCCGTGGTCATCGCGGAGGACGAGGTCGCCGCGGATCAGGGCTTGCGCGCGCTCAAGGTGGAGTATGAGGAATACCCCTTTGTGTTGGACGTGCAGGAGGCGATGAAGGACGGAGCGCCCCAGCTGCACGAGCGCTTCAAAAATAATATTTTAGGGCAGACCAGCTATGAAGTCGGCAATTTTGCGGAGGCGATTCAAGAGCCCGGTCTTGTGAAGATCGAAGGTTGGTATGACACTCCCATTGTTCAGCATTGCCACATTGAAAACCACATCTGCTATGCCGAAGAGCAGGCTGGAAAGATCGTCATCGTCTCCAGTACGCAGATTCCGCACATCGTGCGCCGCATCTGCGGGCAGGCGCTGGGTCTTCCCTGGGGCAGCGTTCGCCTGATCAAGCCCTACATCGGCGGTGGCTTTGGCAACAAGCAGGACGCGCTCTATGAGCCGCTCTGCGGTTATTGCAGCCAGCAAGTCGGCGGAAGGCTCGTCAAGCTTGACGTCAGCCGCGAAGAGACCTTCGTGAGCAACCGCGTGCGCCATGCCATTCGCTACCACATCGTCACCTATGCGCGTCCCGACGGGCGCTTTGTCGCGCGGCAGATGGAGGCGTATTCGAATCAGGGCGCATATGCGAGCCACGGCCACGGCATCTGCGCCAAAGGTGCGGGCGCGTTTAAGCAGATCTATGTGGACGACAAGGCGACCAAGGTGGACGCCTATACCGTGTTTACCAACCTTCCCGCGGCCGGCGCCATGCGTGCATACGGCATCCCGCAGGTATCGTTCGCCATCGAAAGCAGCGTGGAAGATGCGGCAAAGGTGCTCGGCATCGATTCACTCAAGCTCCGGCAAATGAACATGATGCCGGTTGGCTATGTGGATTCCTTCTCGAAGAACTGTAACTATTTCGACAGCTTGAATCAATGCATCGCCAAAGGCAAGGCATATTTGGATTATGACCGGCTGCATGCGGAGTATGCAAAGCAGACTGGTCCCATCCGTCGCGGCGTTGGTATGGCAATCTTCTGGTACAACACCGCCGTCTGGCCGATTTCTCTGGAAGCTTCCAGTTGCCGCATGGTGATGAATCAGGACGGTTCGGTGCAGCTGTATATCGCGGAGACCGAGATCGGGCAAGGCGCGGATACGGTGTTTGCGCAGATGGTTGCGGACACGGTTGGCCTCCCGATGGAAAAGGTGCACGTCGTCTCCACGCAGGACACGGATATCACCCCGTTTGGTACGAGCGCATATGCCTCGCGCCAGACGTATGTTGCCGGATTTGCAATTCACAACATCGGCACGCAGCTGAAACAAAAGCTGCGCAATTATGCCTCCTATCTCACGGGGAAACCCGCAGACGAGATTGACATCGTCGACGGACGTGTGATCGACAAGGCGAGCGGTGAGCTTCTGATGAACATCGATGAGCTCGCCACCACCGCGCTGTATTCGACAGAGCAAGCGGAGCAGTTCAGCGCGGAGGGCACCACGCAGATCAAGAGCAACGCCTATTCCTTTGGATGCGGCTTTGCAGAGGTCGAGGTGGATATCCCTATGTGCAAGGTCAAACTGCTTCGTATGATCAATGTCCATGACTGCGGTCGCTTGATCAATCCGCAGCTTGCAGAAGCGCAGGTGCACGGCGGCATGAGTATGGCAATCGGCTATGGCATGGGCGAACAGCTGCTCTTTGACCCCAAGACGGGCAAGCCGCTGAACAATAATCTGCTCGACTACAAGCTCTGCACGATGTTGGATCATCCGGATCTCAAGGCCGAATTTGTCGAAAATTTCGAGCCGACAAGCCCCTTTGGCACGAAGGCACTCGGAGAACCCCCCGCCTGCCCGGGCGCACCCGCGATCCGCAACGCGATTCTCAACGCGACGGGCGTCGCGGTCAACCAAACACCGATGACACCGCACATCCTCTTTGAGCGTTTCAAAGAGGAAGGTCTGCTGTAATGGAAGGAGCTGACGATTATGTATGATTTTTCCGCTTTATATGAGGCGACGAGCGTGCAAAACGCCGTGGATCTCATGCAGGCGCATCCGTCGGCCGTTCTGATTGCGGGCGGCAGCGATGTACTCATCAAAATGCGCGAAGGCAAGCTCGCGGGCGCTGAGCTCATCAGCCTCTTTAAGCTCGATGAATTGCGCGAGGTCACCATGGATCCCGACGGTTCATTGCGCATAGGTCCCATGACGAGCTTTTCCCACGCGACGAAAAGCCCGCTCTTGCAGCAATATATGCCCGTACTTGGCGAAGCCGCGGATACCGCAGGCGGCCCGCAGCTGAGAAGCATCGGCACTCTCGGCGGTAACATCTGTAACGGCGTGACCAGCGCGGACACCGCCTCTACCGAGGTGGCATATGATGCGATGCTGGAGATCACCGGAAAAGACGGCATGCGTAAAATCAGTATTCACGATTTTTACAAGGGCGTCGGCAAGGTCGATCTTGCGCCGGGCGAGCTGCTCACCGGGATCCTGATCCCCAAAGAGAGCTATGAAAACTGCTTTGGCTACTATATCAAATATGCAATGCGAAACGCGATGGACATCGCAACCATCGGCTGCTCCGTGAACGTCGTACTCAGCGCGGACAAGAAAACGATCCAGCGGATGCGTATCTCCTATGGCGTTGCGGGCCCGGTGCCCATGCGCGCGCGCTCGGCAGAGGCCGCCATCAACGGCCAGCCTGTGAGCGAATCAACCATCCGACTCTTGGGAGATGCCGTACTGGCAGACGTAAACCCGCGCACCAGTTGGCGCGCGAGCGCGGACTTCCGCAAGCAGATCATCAGCGAGACCGCGCGCCGCGGCTTACGTGCCGCCATCGAGCGCGCAGGAGGTGCGTTCTAATATGGAAAAGAAACTCGTGAAATGCAACATCAACGGCAAGGACGTCGAAACCTATGTGGACGTCCGCGCCTCGTTGACGGATATGCTGCGCAACGATTATCGCCTCACCTCGGTCAAGAAGGGTTGCGAGGTTGGCGAATGCGGCGCTTGCAACGTCATCATCGACGGGGAGTGCTTCAACTCCTGCATCTATCTCGCCGTCTGGGCGGAAGGCAAGCACATCCGCACACTGGAGAGCTTGCTTGGCCCGAACGGAGAGCTTTCCGACATTCAGCAGGCTTTTGTGGATGAGGCTGCCGTTCAGTGCGGTTTTTGCACGCCGGGGTTTATCATGACCGCGGTGGAAGTGCTCGAAACCGGTAAGGAATACACGCGCGACGAGCTGAGAAAGCTCCTCTCCGGCCATCTCTGCCGCTGCACAGGGTATGAAAACATCCTCAACGCCGTCGAGAACACGATGAAGAAACGATTGGGCAAAGCATAATAGGTTTTTGTGCATAAGGTTGCAAAAAAATCTAATGGCCATGCGAAAAAAATAATTGCATTTGCCGGATGGTTGAAGTAGCATAAAAAACAAACCATCTTCGCCGCCCGAGCCGCGAACACACGGTTTCGGGCGGTTTTTATCTCTTGATTTCGAAAGGAAGTATGCCCATGCGTTATTCGGATTTGGACAAGGCGGCGCTCCGCGTGGAGTTATCCCGCGTTCAGCAAAACTATGAAGCACTGCGCGGTTACAAACTCAACCTCAACCTCACCCGCGGCAAACCCGAAACCGCGCAGCTCGCGTTGTCGAACGATCTGTTCCGCACGCTGGATGCCGGAGAATTTGATCTCGACGGCATGGACACCCGCAATTACGGCGAGCTGGCAGGGCTCCCGTCCTGCCGCAAGCTCTTTGCGGATCTTCTCTTCTGTCAGCCGGAAGAAGTCATCCTTGGCAACAACGCAAGCCTGCAACTGATGTATGACCTGATCGCAAAGGCATACACACACGGGCTCAAAAACAGCGCCCGCCCCTGGTCGAAGGAAGAGAAGGTCAAGTTCCTCTGCCCTTTCCCGGGTTACGATCGCCATTTCAACGTCAGCAAGAGCTTTGGCATGGAGCTTGTACCCGTGCCGATGGACGAAAAAGGGCCGGATATGGACTTGGTCGAGGAGCTTGTGCGCGATGCCTCCGTCAAGGGTATGTGGTGCGTGCCGAAATTCTCCAATCCGGACGGTTATGTCTATCCGCTCGAAACCTGTCAGCGGATTGCCGCCCTTCGCCCCGCCGCGCCGGACTTTGCGCTGATGTGGGACAACGCCTATTGCATCCATACCTTCGAGGGTGAAGATCTTCCCTTCCCGGATATGATAGGTCTATGCCGCGAGGCGGGAAACCCCGATCTTGTCTATGAGTTTGCCTCCACAAGCAAGGTGACCTTTGCGGGCGCCGGCGTTTCCTGCATGGCGGCGAGTGTGGCAAATATCAAATATGTGCTTGGGCTGATGACCTTCCAGACCATAGGTCCGAACAAAGTCAACGAGCTCATGCATGTGCGCTTTCTCAGGGACGCGGAGCACACCCATGCGCATATGAAAAAGCACGCGGCGATCATGAAGCCGAAGTTCGATCTCGTATGCGAAGCGCTGGAAACCGAGATCGATCCGCTCGGAATCGCGAGCTGGCATCGTCCCAAAGGCGGATATTTTGTAAGCGTCAACCTCATGCCGGGCACGGCAAAGCGCGTGGTTTCCCTCTGCAAAGATGTTGGCGTTGCGCTCACGGGCGCGGGAGCCACCTATCCCGGCGGCGTCGACCCCGAGGACACCAACCTTCGCATCGCACCCTCCTATCCGCCGCTCTCCGAGGTCAAGACCGCTATGGAAGTATTCTGCACCTGCGCGAAGCTTGCGGCCCTCGAAAAGCTTCTCGCATAATCGATCTTTCCGCATATCAAAACGCCGCTTCCGATCAGTCGGAGGCGGCGTTTGTTGCTTGTCGGTTTGTGTTAGCGCTCTTGCCTATGCTTTGAACGAATCGAACCCCATCTTGCGGTAGACCTTGCTGACGGTCTTGCGGGCGGTTGCAGATGCGCGTTCCGCGCCGCGTTTCATGGTTTCGTTGAGATAGTCCTTCTCCGCCATCATACGCGTGTATTCCGCCTGAATCGGACGCAGCGTCTCGACGATCGCCTCGGCAACGCCGCTCTTGAGATCGCCATAGCCTTTGCCGGCAAAGTGCGCGGCGGAATCCTCAAGGCTGCCGTTCGTGCACGCGGAGTAGATCGAGAGCAGGTTATAGACACCGGCGCGTTCGGGGTTATCGGTAATCTCGCCTTCGCTGTCGGTCACCGCGCGCTTGAGTTTCTTCACAATCGCGTCCGGCTCGTCGAGAATGCGGATGTATCCGTTCGGGTTGGGGTCGGATTTACTCATCTTCTTCTCCGGCTCCTGCAGGCTCATAATCCGCGCACCGATCTTCGGGATATACGGCTCCGGTATGACAAATGTTTCGCCAAACATATTGTTGAAGCGAATCGCGATGTCGCGCGTGAGCTCGACATGCTGCTTTTGATCCGCTCCGACGGGGATATATTTCGCCTGATAGATCAGGATATCTGCCGCCATCAGCACAGGATAGGTGAAGAGCCCGGCGTTGATGTTTTCCGTGTTCTTTGCGCTTTTTTCCTTAAACTGCGTCATACGCGAGAGTTCGCCCATATAGGTGTTGCACATCAGCGCCCACGTGAGTTGGGTGTGCTCCGGCACATGACTCTGGATGAAGATGGTCGAGCGGTTGGGGTCGATGCCGCAGGCGAGAAACAGCGCGAAGGTTTCGATGCTGCGCCTGCGGAGCTCCGCCGGGTCCTGCTTCACTGTCTGCGCGTGAAGATTTGCGACCATATAGTACGCGTCGAATTCGTCCTGCATAGCGACGTAATTCTTCAGCGCGCCGAAATAGTTGCCTATGGTGAGTACGCTTGTCGGCTGAATGCCGCTGAGTACTGCCGGTTTTGTTGTTGTTACCTTTGTTTCCATCTCTTTTTCTCCCAAAAAACATCTTTCCTGCGAAACAGGAAAGAGTAGATAAACTAAAATTATTGAGCAAGAAATAAGCCGAGTTCTGTCGTGTGCGACCATCTTCCGAACGATCTTTCGAAAATGTGCAACCCGATCTAGTCTCGCGCCTCGAAAAAAGCAGAAAATTATTGAGCAAGAAATAAGCCGAGTTCTGTCGTGTGCGACCATCTTCTGAACCATTTCATAAATGAGTGAAAGATTCTCTTGCGCGCAAAAGAAATAGTATTGAGTAAGAAATAAGCCGAGTTCTGTCGTGTGCGACCATCTATCTAAGGCCAATCGTCGCCGAGAGGCTCATGCGATTCCCAGGAGCGTAGCGGGCCGCTATTGAATGCTCCCATTCCAATCTTGCACCAAGTGGGGTTTACAGCGCGCTTCCGTCGCCGGAGCACGGGTGAGCTCTTACCTCGCCTTTCCATCCTTACCCGCAAACGCGGGCGGTTTCTTTCTGTTGCACTTTCCCTGGAGTCGCCTCCGCCGGGTGTTACCCGGCACTCTGCCCTGTGGTGCTCGGACTTTCCTCACCCGCTTGCACGGGCGCGGTCGCCTTTCTTACTCAATTCTTGATTCAGTTGTCAAAGTCAAACAAACCGTCTGCTTCCAGTCTTACTCGTGTTTCGGATCCATCGGGTTACTCACCCGTATGATATAGGATCCTTCCGCAGTTCTCGCATTCGACGATTCCGTCCGTGGTTGCAATCTTTTTCAGCATTACCATCGGGAGTGACATATTGCACCCACCGCACTTGCTGTTGATGATCTTCGCAATCGGCACCACATGGTGCTGCTTGACCTGATTGTATCGTTCCAACAAGGCGGGATCGACGGTTTTACTCAGCGATGCCAGGTTTTCGTCATGACGATCCAACTCTCCCTGGCGCGCTACCCGCTCTTCCTCACACTGTACGCGGATCACGTCATATTCCTTCTTCGCCTTGTTCGCGGCGCGTCCGGTTGTTTGATACTCGTCCGACGCTTTTTCAATCTCCGAGAGCAGCGATTTTACCTCGCGGACGCCCTGGGATACTTCACGGTTGAGCCGCTCGATATCGCCCTTGAGCTCTGTCATCTCCTCCGCTGTGCTCTCGTCATCCTGCTTGATGGTGACGAGCTCCGCGCTCTCCACCTGCAGACGGTCTTCAAGCTTGCTCACATGCTCGGTCAGTTTTGTAAGCTGTTGTTCGTATGTTTCGATGTCCTCGGAGAGCTTCGCAATCACACCCTGCTGATTTTTGAGCTGCTTATGCAGCTTGTTCAGCTGGAGTCTTGCGGGCGTAGAGCGAATTTCGTTTTCCACGGCGTTCTTCGCTACCTCTGCCTCCTGATAGGCCCATAATGCTTCCATCTTTCTCACGGCATTTCCCTCCTCAAAGGCGCACAAACGGACTCCCGTCCACGCGCGATAACTGATATTGTACACCAAAACAATCGTTCTGTAAACGTTTGATCAACGGTTCGAGCACAACCACCTCGGTTTCGTAGTGTCCGGCGACGATAAGCCCCAGCCCCAGTGTCTGCGCGTTCAGCGCATCGGAGTACTTCACTTCCCCGGTCAGGAGAACATCCACCCCCTGCGCCGCAGCCGCGGCAACCGCGCTACCTCCGCTGCCGCCCATGACGGCAACACGGGAAAGAAGTCGTTCGGCGTCACCCGAAACGAGCACCCGTGTCTGTAGGAGCGTTTCAGCCCGTTTTGTGAACGCGGCAAGCGTCTCTTTTTCTCTCAGCGTGCCGACGCGGCCGATGCCCTCGTCAAACGGAATCGCCTCTTGGATCCCGAGCAACGCGCAGAGCGTGTCGTTCACCCCATTGTGCGCCGCGTCCAAGTTGGTATGCGCCGCATACAGCCCGATTCCGTTCCGAAGAAGCAGGCAGGCTGCCGCTGTTTCGGGATCACGATACGCCATGTGCTTCACCGGATGGAAGAACAGCGGATGATGCGTCAAAACCAGATCCGCGCCCCATTGTGCCGCTTCTTTCGCAACCTCCGTCGTGCAATCCAGCGCGACAAGTACGCGTGAAATCTCCATATGATCCGGCTCAACCAGGAGCCCCGGGTTATCGAACTCCAGCGCAAGCTCTTTTGGCGCGACACGATCCATCACAGTGCAAAATTCTTGAATCTTCATTCCTGTCTCTCCTAACGACTAAAACTTGTCTCTTTATGCCCGTTTCTCCCAATGCTTCAAACCTTGTATCTTTATCGCCGTTTCTCCAAATAATTTTAAACTTGTCTCTTTATGCCCGTTTCTCCCAAAGATTCAAAATCTGTTCAAGCTGCTGCACGGTTCTGTCCAGCGCCTGCGCGCGCTGTGTCTTTTGCTTGCGCCGCGCGGTGGCAAGAAGCCGCTCCGCAAGCGGGCGCAGCATCGGTTCACGATTGGCAAACGCCGTATAGCCGAGAAAAAAACAATCCTCCGGCCAGCCCTCCGGCAGAGGTTGCGTCTTTGTGCACGGTTGACCTACCGAGAAAACCTGATAGTGTCGCCCCGCATCGAATACAACGCGATCCTCGACGACGGGATAGTTTCGTTCAAACAACCATCTGCGCAGATCCTCCGCCGCGCGCATCGGCTGCAAGACGCACTTTGTAGCTCCCATCAACGGCGGATCCACGTCCAATATCTGCGCTATCAGCGTGCCGCCCATGCCGAGGATTGCAATCGCGTCCGCTTCGCCTGGGGCAAGTGTAGAAAGACCTGCGCCCAACCGCGTCTCAATGCGATTCTCCGCGCCGATTTTGCAGATCAAGCGCTCTGCTTTTTGCAAGCTCGGCCCGCTGATATCGGTTGCGATGCAGCGCTGCGCAAGGTTTCGTTGAATCAACGCGCAGCTCAGCCGCCCGTGGTCACACCCCACGTCCGCAACGACGCGCGCGCCGCCTAGCAGTTCAATTGCGCAATCCAACCGCTCCCGCGGGTGAATTCTCTGACCGTTTTGTTCCATATATTCTTATTATAAAAAACAATCCCTCAAATTGCAAACCACACACGGACGCATATTGTGTCCTTTATGCAAAATCAAAGCGATCCGACCTGCAAAAAAACGCCGGATGTTCCGGCGTTTGGATCGTTGCAAGCGTGTGTCAGATGCGAATTGCCTTCTTCGGTTCCACCCGGTCGATCGGTCCGCCGCCAAGGCACACATCGCCCCGATAAAACACAACCCATTGCCCCGGCGTCACCGCGCGCTGCGGTTGGTCAAACAAAACATTCGCTCCGGTGCCGTCGATCGTCAAGCGTACAGGCTGATCCGCTTGTCGATAGCGAAACTTCGCGGTACAAGCGAATTCGCGCGCGGGCGGGGTTCCCGCAATCCAGTTGATCTTGTCTGCATCGAGAGAGAGAGAGAAGAGCTCGTCCTGCTCGCCCTGTTGTACGATGAGCAGGTTGCGTTTTAAATCTTTGCCGATGACAAACCAGCTTTCGCCGCTGCCCTCGCTTCGCCCGCCGATGCCAAGCCCCTTACGCTGGCCTAGCGTATAATACATCAATCCATCGTGTCTTGCGATCACGCGGCCGGTTTCGTCCACCATGTCGCCCTGCTGAGCCGGTAAATACTGCATCAGAAACTGCTTAAAGTTGCGCTCGCCGATAAAGCAGATGCCCGTTGAATCTTTTTTTGCGGCGTTGCTGAGGCCGGATGCTTGTGCAATCCTGCGCACCTCCGCCTTTTGCAGTTCTCTGATCGGGAACATCGCGTGCTTTAGCTGTTCCTGCGTCAATCCCGCGAGAAAATAGGTTTGATCCTTGCCTAAATCGCGCGCGCGAAGGAGCGAGACACCATCGCTTTTGTCCAGCCGCGCATAGTGACCCGTCGCGAGGGAATCCGCGCCCGTGGACACCGCGAAGTCGAGAAACGCGCGAAATTTGATCTCGCAATTACAGAGCACGTCCGGATTCGGCGTCCTGCCGCGCGCATATTCGTCCAGAAAATAGGAGAAGACCCGCTCGCGATACTCCCGCGCAAAGTTGACCGTGTAGTAGGGAATCCCGATTGCCGCGCAAACGCTCTTGACGTCATCATAGTCGCTCGCGGCGGTACAGACCCCGGTTTCGTCGTCCTCTTCTTCCCAGTTTTTCATAAACACGCCAACAACGTCGTACCCCTGCTGCTTTAAAAGCAGCGCGGCAACGGCGCTATCGACTCCGCCGGACATGCCAACTACGACATGACCCGTATGTATTTGTCCCATGTGATAACCCTGCCTCGTTTGATTCCGAAGCCGTTGTTGATCAGTCGGCGAGCACGGTGGTGAGCATGTATCCTTCGTCCTCAAGCACAACGCCTGCCGTCTTGAGCACGGTAGAGGGGTTCATGTCAGACTTGATCTTTGCGTCGCCCATCTCTACAGAAACGACCTCAAAGCCAGACTCATTGAGAATTCTCGTCACCTTGCTTACGCAGTGCGCGCAGCCCATGCCTTCAATTTTCAATCGATAGGTATTCATGAAACCATCCTCCTTTTGTTTGTTATCATGCTACCATATGCATTCGCCTGTGTTCGATGACTTTGTCACACAACGCAGCAAAATCTTCATCGAACGCGGATCATATAGCGGCTCATTTTATTCTTTCGACCATCCGACGCATATTCCTGCTTTTCACATACGTGCATCTGCCAAATACTCGCGCATGCTTGTCCCCGCCGCGCCTTGACAAAACTCCCGTATTCCTGCGATAATATGCGTTGACTGACGAATAAGGAGCATATTGTAACATGGCAGCGCAATCGGAAAAACCTTCCTGGTATACGATGGATCAAATCGTTTCGCTCTGCAAAGGGCGCGGCTTTGTCTACCCCGGCAGCGAGATCTATGGCGGTCTCGCCAACAGCTGGGACTACGGCCCGCTCGGCGTAGAGTTTAAGAATAACATCAAGCGCGCCTGGTGGAGAAAATTTGTCCAGGAGTCGCCCTACAATGTCGGAATGGACGCGGCGATTCTGATGAACCCCGAGACTTGGGTCGCAAGCGGACACGTCGGCGGATTTTCCGACCCGCTCATGGATTGCAAGAGCTGCCGTGCGCGCTTTCGCGCGGATAAGCTCATCGAAGACTACATCGCGGAGCATAACCTCACAGACGTGCGTCCCGACGGCTGGACGAACGCGCAGATGGAAGCCTATATTAAAGAAAACAACATCGTCTGCCCGGAATGCGGGAAGACGGACTTCACCGGCATCCGCAAGTTTAACCTGATGTTCAAAACATTTCAGGGTGTAACCGAGGATTCCGCCTCAGAGCTGTATCTACGTCCGGAGACCGCGCAGGGCATATTTGTCAACTTCAAAAACGTACTGCGTACGACGCGTAAAAAGCTGCCGTTCGGCATCGCGCAGATCGGTAAATCCTTCCGAAATGAAATCACTCCCGGCAACTTCATCTTCCGCATCCGCGAGTTTGAGCAGATGGAGCTGGAATTCTTCTGCACGCCCGGCACGGATCTGGAATGGTACCACTTCTGGAAGGATTATTGCCACAAGTTCCTGCTGGCTCTCGGCATGCAGGATGATCGCATCCGCCTGCGCGAGCACGAGCAGGAGGAGCTGTCGCACTACAGCAAAGGCACCACAGATATCGAGTTTTTGTTCCCATTCGGTTGGGGTGAGCTTTGGGGGATTGCCGATCGTACGGATTTCGACCTCAAGAGCCACGCCGACCACAGCGGCGAAAACTTTGAATATCTCGATCCCTACACCAATGAGAAGTTCATTCCCTATTGCGTGGAGCCGTCTCTCGGCGCGGATCGCGTCGCGCTCGCGTTCCTCTGCAATGCATACGAGGAGCAGGCGCTGGAGGGCGGCGACGTCCGCTCGGTGCTGCATCTGCATCCCGCACTTGCGCCGTTTAAGTGCGCTGTGCTGCCGCTGAGCAAAAAGCTCTCCGAGCAGGCGCAGGTTGTCTATCAAACGCTCGCGAAGAAATTCATGGTCGACTTTGACGAGACGGGTTCCATCGGCAAGCGCTATCGCCGTGAGGACGAGATCGGCACGCCGTATTGCGTGACGGTGGACTTTGAGAGCGAGACCGACGGCTGCGTGACGGTACGTGATCGCGACACGATGGAACAGATTCGCCTGCCGATCGACCAGCTGAGTGCCTATATCGAAGCGAAGCTGGATTTCTAAGCGCCGTTCAACACAACGATACGAACACGGAACCATGCCCCCGCGTACTGCGCGAGGGCATTTTTTCGCGCGTGTGCTTTCCCGCGCGAGAGAAAGCATGCTAAAATAAAAAATAGCGCAGAATATTTTCCACCACTACGATTTAGCATGCTACAATCAAAGACAGCGCAGAATATTTTTCAACACAACGATTTAAGCATGCTACAATGCAAGATTACACAGAGTATTTTTCAACACAACGATTCAAGCATGCTACAATCAAAGACAGCGCAGATTATTTTTCAACGCAACGATTTAAGCACGCTATAACAAAAACAGCGTAGAATATTTTTCACGGCAGGAAACGATATGTCAGAGATTACCGGCGTCGTCAACTCTATCATCTACCGAAACAGCGAAAACGGCTGGACGGTGTTGGAGCTGTGCCCGGACGAGGGCGAGAAGCTCACCGTCGTCGGCGCGCTGCCGCTGGCAAACATCGGTGAGCGGGTCGAGCTCACGGGCGAATACGCTTCCCACCCGAAATACGGCAGCCAGTTTAAGGCGGCTACCTATCATACCGTCGCCCCCGCGACGCTCTCCGCCATCGAAACGTATCTCGGCAGCGGGTTGATCAAGGGTGTCGGCCCTGCAACCGCGCGCGCCATCGTCGCCCGGTTTGGAATGGATACCCTCAGCGTGCTGGACGAAGACCCGCTTCGCCTATCCGAAATTTCCGGTATCGGCGCAAAGCGGCGGGATATCATCCTCGCAAGCTATACAGAAAACCGCATGATGCGCGATATCCTGCTCGCGTTGGAGCCATATGGCGTGACGGTCAACCAAGCATATAAACTCTACAAGATCTACGGTGAGCTGTGTCTTGCGCGGATCGAAGAGGATCCCTATCAAATCATCAAGGACGTAGATGGCATCGGCTTTGTCACGGCGGATAAGATCGCGCAAAACGTCGCGGGCTTTTCCTTCGAATCGGAATCCCGTTTGCGCGCGGGGCTTCTTTATGCGCTCTCCACTGCGGCAAATGAATATGGCCACACCTATCTGCCCAAGCCCTCGCTACTGAATTATTCCGTGAAGCTGCTGGGCGCGCCGGAAGAGCGGCTTATCGACACGCTCGACAATTTGCTTGCGCAGGGCGAAGCGGTGCAACAATTCGTCAGCGAAACGGAAGCCGTGTTTTTGCCGTATTTCGACCGAATCGAGTCGTATATCGCGGAAAAACTGCTTAATCTTTCAAAAAAGCTTGTCGAAAATCCGTTTTTTGACTTTGCGGCGATTCAATCCGCACAGAAGCTGGAACTCTCAGGCCAGCAGCGCGACGCGGTGCTCGCGGCGCTGGGCGAAAGCGCGCTGGTCATCACCGGCGGCCCCGGCACGGGAAAGACGACCATCATTCGCTTCATCACCACCATCATGGAAGAGATCGGGCTAGAGGTTGCGCTCACCGCACCAACAGGCCGTGCCGCAAAGCGGATGAGCGACGCCACAGGACACGAGGCAAAGACCATCCATCGTCTGCTGGAATACATCCCCGGCGAGGGCTTTTTACGCAACGCGGACGATCCGCTCTATGTCGATATGGTCATCGTGGACGAGATGAGCATGGTCGACGCGATGCTGATGAACGCACTTTTAAAGGCGATCTCCATCGGTACGCGACTCATCCTCGTGGGGGATGCGGATCAGCTCCCCTCCGTCGGCGCGGGCGACGTGCTGCGCGATATCATCAGTAGCGGTACCATTCGCGTTGTTCGCTTGGACGAAATCTTCCGTCAGGCGCAGTCGAGCATGATCGTAACCAACGCGCACCGCATCAATGAAGGCGTTGCCCCGATTCTGGATTTACCGGAGAGCGATTTTTTGTTCGAAGATGTCGCCTCGCAGGATCGCATCCTTGAGCGAATTCTGCACGTCTGCACCCATCCGGGTCTCATACTCGCCACGCGGGAGCCTCTTCTGGATGTTCAGGTTCTGGCGCCGATGAAGAAAGGCGTGCTCGGCGTATACAACATCAACGCGCGATTGCAGGCGGCGCTCAATCCTCCTGAGCCGCACAAGCACGAGCACATCAGCGGGGATAGCATCTTTCGTGAAGGCGATCGCATCATGCAGATGAAGAACAACTATAAGGTCGAATGGCGAAAGCCGCAGCCAAACGGCGGCGTAGAGGATGGAACGGGTGCCTTCAATGGCGACCTTGGCACCATCTTTCAGATCCACGAGAACGAGCGTTCCCTGAGCGTTGTGTTTGACGACGAGCGCCTCGCGGTGTTCGACTTCACACATATCGATGAGTTGGAGCTCGCCTACTGCATTTCGATTCATAAAAGCCAAGGCAGCGAGTTCCCCATCGTAATCCTGCCCATGTTTGGCGCGGCCTCCCCCATGATGACCCGAAATCTGCTGTATACCGCGGTCACGCGTGCAAAGAAGCAGGTTGTCTGCATCGGTCGCAGGGACGCGCTGATGAGCATGATCAACAACAACCGGACCGATCGCCGCTATACCGCGCTGTGCAACCGTCTCAGTGAGCTCAAAGGGCTGGGCATATGAGCGAAATACACACGCTTCCGTTGCTGCATCAACTGTTGGATGCGCTCTACCCTAAAGATGTCGCCTGCGCGCTCTGCGGGCTCGAGACGCTGCTCGACAAAAGCTTTCTCTGTGCGGATTGCCGTGCGTCCCTCTTGCCGGCGCCTGCGCTTGCCTGTCCGCCAGGGCTGGACGGCATCGTCGCGGGCTATCGTTACGCAGGCGGCGCAAGAAACGGGATTCGCGCGCTCAAATATCAAGCGCAGGTTCGGCTCGCGCCCTTTTTCGCGGAATCGATTGTGCTCCCGCCGGATTGGCGGATCGACTGCATCGTGCCTGTACCCCTGCATCCCATGAAACGATGGTTGCGCTCCTATAATCAAAGCGATCTGATCGCGCAAGAGCTGTGCCGCAGACTCTCCCTCAAACAACAAAACAATCTATTACGGCGCACACGGTTCACGCGATCCCAAACCACGCTCAATGCATTTGAACGCGCAAAGAACGTTTCTCATGCGTTCGAGGCGGATCCCAAGGCATCCGGACTGTCCATCCTGCTCCTTGACGATGTCACCACAACCCACAGCACGTTGCTTGCCTGCGCGCAAGCGTTGCGGGAGGCTGGTGCTTTGCGTGTGTTTGCCGTGTCCGCTACGGTAGCCGCGCATGGCGCGGATCTCGAGTGATCCAATCGAACGGCATGACTGAATATTGGAATAGCGATGCGATTTGTTTCGGAAAGGCCCGGAATGCACAGGTCTACTCAATCAACAAGACCTTTTAATCGTAAAAACCGCCTGTTTTCAGCAGACGGTTTTATGATATACAGTTATGATTGAATCAAATGAATTGGTTCCTTCCGGCCTGTCTGCCGGAGAAGAATATGACAACGATCAGCAGACCGACGCATACGAATGCGGTGTTCCAATTTCCTGTCCAGTCAAAGAACCAGCCGCCAAGAATCGGACCGAGCGCGCCGAAGCCGTATCCCAAGGACTGCACCATGCCGGAGAGGCTCGTCGCCCTGCCCGCGGAACGGGTGCGTAAGCTGATCAGCAGCATGCACAGATTGAAACAAGACCCTGTTGAGAAACCGTACAGCATCACGCAGACCGTAAGCAGTGCTGTGCTATGCGCGAATGCAAGCCCGCAGAGTGATGCGATATACAGGATTGCGACGAGCGAGATCAGCCCTCGTTGATCTTTCAGTCGCGTCGCGATCGTAGGAATCACGAACGCAGCTGGAATTGTCATCAGCTGAAACGCAAACGCCATGTAGCCCGCGGCCTCCGGCGTGAGTCCTTTGAAGATTGCAATACTCGGCAGCCAAGCCGCGAAAAAATAAAACAGAAACGACTGTGCGCCCATGAGGATGGTCAACCACCAAGCAAGTCCAGTCCGCCAAACGGATTTTTGTGATTCCTCTCCTGCTTGCGGCGTCCTTGCAGTGCCTTGCGAGATCGATAGCGATCTCTGCGGCAGCCAAACTAGAATGCCAACCAACGCAAGCGCCATCCAGACCGCGAGAGAGTTTCGCCAGCCCATATTCGGCAGCGATGCGAGCGGGTAGCTCACCGCGGCGGAAACTGCCGCAAACGACGTCATAGAGATCGTAAACGCGCCTGTGGCAAGGCCGATGCGGTCGGGGAAACGCGCCTTGATGATGCCCGGCACAAGAACGTTTCCGATTGCGATACCCGCACCCAACAGCAGTGTGCCCGCGAACAAACCGATATTCCCCGCGTAGGAACGCAAAGCTACGCCTAGAAATATCGCGATTACAGCATAAAGCAGCGCTTTTCCGGCGCCCAAAGTGTCGGAGATTCTCCGGACAAATGGAGAAAGCACGGCAAACATGATCAAAGGTATTGTGGTCAAAAGCCCGAATACCCCGCTGGAAAACGGGAGTTCGCCTTTCATTGTGGACACCAACGGCCCAACCGATGTGATCGGCGCCCGCAGGTTGATCGCAACGAAGATCAACCCAATGAAAAGCAGTACTTGAAATGGTTTTTTCGTCAAAACGAGTGCTTCCTTTCGCGATTCAATCTCTTTCCTATCATTCCAATTCATCGGGTGCGAATTGTGTATTGCAGAGGCTGTGATAATGGCTACCCGATCGTACATGGAGCTTCAATACGCAATAATCCGGGTCTGTGACCCCTTTTGGATAGTATTTCTCAAATCCATCTCGCCACAGAAATTCCTTAGTGGCTGCATCCGTACACACCTCAACATCCCCAGTAAACAAGACGGCTTGAAAATGATCCGGTTTACAATAGTAAAGCGAAGCCTTCGGGTTGACCAGTAGTGCAGGAATCTTGCCGGACGATGTATTGGTGGAAAGATATTGTGTGTGGATATGCTCATGCTCCAAAATTAACATCGCGCGCGTATTCGGGTAGCCGTCCTTGTCGATGTAGGACAAGTATGCGGAATCGCTTTCTTTTCGCAATGCCCAAATCGCTTCATAAATTTCCGGTTGCATTGAGTTTGCCTCCTGTAAGCAAGTAGTCCGATTGTATCTTCATATGAATATCACGTTATTACACTCTGTGAGAAGATCGTAACTGGTAAACACGATATGATGTATGAATGGTTGAGAGAGGATCATCGTTTATGAAAAATTACGCACCCTCATCCTCAACGAATGAGAGTGCGTATCGATGGCGGAGGGCCAGGGATTCGAACCCTGGGTCCCTTTCGGGACACGGCATTTCGAGTGCCGCACGATCGACCACTCTGACAACCCTCCATGAATGCTCGCGCAAGGGATATTATACTGAACTCTTGCAGAGATTGCAATGATTTGGTATAAAAAAAGAGTGGCATATCGCTGTTGCTTCGATACTTGACAAGGAGTCATCAGCGATCAAAAAACGCATTATAAATGGAGGATTCTATCATGGCGGAAGATTTCGGAAAGAAGATTGGCCGCTTCGGACAAGATATCTGGAAGAAAACCACGGATGCCGTCGGCACCATCAGTAAAAGCGCGGAGATATCAAACAAAACGCGCGAACTCAAAGTGATCTATGCTGACATCGGCGAGCAGTTCTACGTAAAGCATCCAGATCAGGTGTTGCGCGAATTTCCAAAACTGGCCGAACGTGCCAGAGCGCTGGAAGCAGAAATTGACGAGTTAAATACATCTATTCTTGAACAGCGCGGCAGCAAGAAATGTGTTAAGTGCGGCGTGCAGATCGCCGGTCAGGCTGTGTTTTGTCCAATGTGCGGCGCGGCGCAGCCAAAGCTTGAGTTGGAGGCGACGGCAGGATCGGAAATTGTTGATCATTGGATCTGTCCTTCGTGTAGAGAGCAGATGGGCATCGACGATATATTCTGTTCATCATGCGGGTCAAAACGCCCTTAACGGACAGCCACGAGAGAGAAGATAATCACCAATATGCAGACAAAACAAAAGACCATGCGGAGCATGGTCTTTTGTTTTGTTGTATCCCGGCAGCTACCTACTCTCCGCTCGGTGCGCAGTCGTCGTTCTGTGTTGCCGCTCAAGCGGCTTTCTTGAACTCCGCTGCTTACCGTTTCTTCGCCTCGCTTCATCCCGCACAGCGGGTGCTCGGCTCCCGCTCGGTTCGCAATAGTCGCGGTACGTCTGGGCTGAAGCCCACTCCTTCCGCTCCTTGCTCACCGTTCCTCCGCGGCGCTTGCTCTGCCACCGGCAGCGCGCCGCTTCGTCATGTCGCAAGTCAAGCGCTGCGCGCTATCCGGCTCAAGCACGGGCGAGCAAATAATTGCAGCGATAGAAAAACAGAACGTCCGCGTTAGCGGACGTTCTGTTTTTGGATCCCGGCGGCTACCTACTCTCCGCTCGGTTCGCAATAGTCGCGGTACGTCGGGGCTGAAGCCCACTCCCTCCGCTCCTTGCTCACCGTTCCTCCGCGGCGCTTGCTCTGCCACCGGCAGCGCGCCGCTTCGTCATGTCGCAAGTCAAGCGCTGCGCGCTATCCGGCTCAAGCACGAGAGAGCAAATAATTGCAGAGATAGAAAAACAGAACGTCCGCGTTAGCGGACGTTCCGTTTTTGGATCCCGGCAGCTACCTACTCTCCGCTCGGTTCGCAATAGTCGCGGTACGTCGGGGCTGAAGCCCATTCCTTCCGCTCCTTGCTCACCGTTCCTCCGCGGCGCTTACTCTGCCACCGGCAGCGCGCCGCTTCGTCATGTCGCAAGTCAAGCGCTGCGCGCTATCCGGCTCAAGCACGGGAGAGCAAATAATTGCAGAGATAGAAAAACAAAACGTCCGCGTTAGCGGACGTTCTGTTTTTGGATCCCGGCAGCTACCTACTCTCCGCTCGGTTCGCAATAGTCGCGGTACGCCGGGGCTGAAGCCCACTCCTTCCGCTCCTTGCTCACCGTTCCTCCGCGGCGCTTACTCTGCCACCGGCAGCGCGCCGCTTCGTCATGTCGCAAGTCAAGCGCTGCGCGCAATCCGGCTCAAGCACGAGAGAGCAAATAATTGCAGAGATAGAAAAACAGAACGTCCGCGTTAGCGGACGTTCTGTTTTTGGATCCCGGCGGCTACCTACTCTCCCGGACCGTCGCCAGTCAAGTACCATCGGCGTATGAAGGCTTAACTTCTGTGTTCGGAATGGGAACAGGTGGACCCTTCAGCTAAACCACCGGAAAGGTGTGGTGTTTGTAAACACCTTGAAAACTGCATAGAGCGTAATTCACTTTGATCAAGCCCTCGACCGATTAGTATCGGTCAGCTTCACGTGTTACCACGCTTCCACCTCCGACCTATCAACCTTGTGGTCTACAAGGGGTCTTACTTCGTTAACCGAATGGGAGATCTTATCTTGAGGTCGGCTTCACGCTTAGATGCCTTCAGCGTTTATCCGCTCCGCACGTGGCTACCCAGCTATGCCGTTGGCACGACAACTGATTCACCCTTGGTGCGTCCATCCCGGTCCTCTCGTACTAAGGACAGCTCCTCTCAAATCTCCTGCGCCCACGATGGATAGGGACCGAACTGTCTCACGACGTTCTGAACCCAGCTCGCGTGCCGCTTTAATTGGCGAACAGCCAAACCCTTGGGACCTAATCCAGCCCCAGGATGCGACGAGCCGACATCGAGGTGCCAAACCTCCCCGTCGATGTGGACTCTTGGGGGAGATAAGCCTGTTATCCCCGAGGTAGCTTTTATCCGTTGAGCGACGGCAATTCCACTCTCATACCGCCGGATCACTAAGTCCTACTTTCGTATCTGCTCGACCTGTCGGTCTCGCAGTCAGGCTCCCTTCTGCCTTTGCACTCTGCGAATGGTTTCCAACCATTCTGAGGAAACCTTTGAACGCCTCCGTTACTCTTTCGGAGGCGACCGCCCCAGTCAAACTGCCCACCTGGCACTGTCCGAACGCCGGATCACGGCCGTTCGTTAGAACCTCAGTAACACAAGAGTGGTATCCCAAAGTTGGCTCCACAATGACCGGAGTCACTGCTTCAAAGCCTCCCACCTATTCTGTGCATATGTTACCAAAATCCAATGCCAAGCTACAGTAAAGCTCTACGGGGTCTTTCCGTCCAGTCGCGGGTAATGTGCATCTTCACACATACTACAATTTCGCCGGGTCCCTTGTTGAGACAGTGCCCAAGTCGTTACGCCATTCGTGCGGGTCGGAACTTACCCGACAAGGAATTTCGCTACCTTAGGACCGTTATAGTTACGGCCGCCGTTCACCGGGGCTTAAGTTCCGTGCTTCGGTTACCCTAACACTTCCCCTTAACCTTCCGGCACTGGGCAGGCGTCAGCCCGTATACGTCGTATCTCTACTTCGCACAGACCTGTGTTTTTGCTAAACAGTCGCTTGGGCCTATTCTCTGCGGCCTCTTTCGAGGCTCCCCTTATCCCGAAGTTACGGGGTCATTTTGCCGAGTTCCTTAACAAGGGTTCTCCCGTTCGTCTTAGGATTCTCTCCTCGCCCACCTGTGTCGGTTTGCGGTACGGGCACCACAATTCTCCTTAGCAGCTTTTCTTGCCAGCGTGAATTCAACAGCTTCCCTACTTATTTTCGGTCCCCATCACGGCCCAGCCTTAGTGTGCGTACTTCACTACACACCAGCCTCACCGCTTGGACGGAGTCTACCATCGCCCCGCTCTGTCTATCCTTCTGTGTCACTGCGTCAGTCAAACGAATTGTCGTGGTACAGGAATATCAACCTGTTGTCCATCGCCTACGACTTTTGTCCTCGGCTTAGGCCCCGACTTACCCTGAGAGGACGAACCTTCCTCAGGAAACCTTAGGCTTTCGACGGCAAAGATTCTCACTTTGCTCTCGCTACTCATGCCGGCATTCTCTCTCCAATACAGTCCACGGTCTCTCACGATTCCGCTTCAGCCCGTATTCGTTGCTCCCCTACCGATTGCTTACGCAATCCCAAGACTTCGGTGTGTGGTTTAGCCCCGGTACATTTTCGGCGCACATTCACTCGACCAGTGAGCTATTACGCACTCTTTAAATGAGTGGCTGCTTCTAAGCCAACATCCTG